>JACJWR010000001.1 GCA_020637055.1 Actinomycetota bacterium
CCCAGCAGGACGCCCTCGCGGGGATGCTCCACCATGAGTTCGACCGGCTCATGGCCACTGAAACCGAGGAACTCGCGCGCCTCACTGCCAACCGCGACCGGCTCGAAAGCGAGCAGGACCGGCTCATGCAAGCGCACTACGCCGACGCGATCCCACTCTCCGTACTCAAGCGCGAGCAGGACCGCATCATCGCCGAACTCGACCAAGTGACCCGCCGCATTGACGCCCACTTCGGTGACTACGCCGACGCCCGCGCCCACCTCGACGACGCGCTCGGCCTGCTCGCCAACTGCGCCGACATCTACGCGCGCTGCGACGACACCAACCGGCGACTGTGCAACCAGGCGTTCTTCACTAAGGTCTACATCGACGAGGACAACGAGCTGCGCGTCGAGCACAACCGGCCCTTCGAGATGCTTCTCGATCCACAGGTCAACGCAAACGCTTTGACCTGGGCCGCAGACGCGAACAAGGCCCGAACCTCCACCAACGTTTCTGTTGGCAAGGGTTCGAGCCTTGTGCGTAGGGTGGAGCTGAGGGGATTCGAACCCCTGACCCCCTCGATGCGAACGAGGTGCGCTACCAACTGCGCTACAGCCCCTGGCCTGGAAAAGAATAGCGCCCCCGCATGGCGGCCCGGGGTGCGGCCTTGTCGGCGAGGACTATTCGTTGACTGCCCGCAGACGAGGCCGCTGCGCGTAGTCGGGACGGACGTCGCCAGCGACGTAGTCGTCGAGGCCCAACTCGTCCTCGGCGTCCTGATAGGTCGCCGAGAGAGCTCGATACTGCTCAGCGAGGCGGGCCTGGGCCGGAGTCAGACTGCGTCGGCGCTGCTTGCCGTCGATCGAACGCACCTGCGCCGGTGCGGTTCCGGCTACATCCTCAACGCGGCGTCGGACGCTCACCACGGGCGCCAACGGCACCACGTCGACGCTGTTGCGAAGCCGCCGTTCCTCGGCCCGCAGCCGAAGTTGCTCACGCCAGCGAGCTTGCTGCAGGGCGTGGCGACGGGACACCGCAACCATCAACGCCAGCATCATCGTCGGCACCACCGCAACCCAGCCGGGAACCACTCCGACAAGGGCGAGCACAACCGCTCCGCAGACTCCGAGGCACAGCGCCAGCACAACCCGCCGGCGCCGCACCGCGGCGGTGCGAGCCGCGAGGCGGCGTGCCTCCGAGTCGGCGTCGGTCACCGACTCGGCGACGAATGGATCGATTCCATGGTCCAGGTGCAGGTCCACAGCGGAGTCGAAGATGGCCCCGGTCGAGACCGCCCCAGCCGGCGCCGCCCGGCGCACCATCATCACGTCGACCCGCCGTCGCACCCGGCCGGAACCGCCGAGACTGGACATCGCGTGCCGGAAGCGACGGGTGGTCCGGTCAGTCGCGTGCAGGTCGTACCTGCGGACCATGCGGGGCACCAAGATGACCGCCCAAATCGCCAGAATGACGATGAAGATCAGTCCGGACGGCATGTGCCAAAGGCTAGACGTGACGTAGAACACATTCGTCGCCGCGAAACGGCGTGTCGCCTGATCCCTCCGAATCGAGCCGGAGCGACGGGCCAATCACCCAAGACGGCTTGACTGTTGCCGCAGCCGGTCCACCAGACCGGCGCCGACCTCGTCGACGCAGAGGGCGAACGAGTGGTGATCTCGCCAGTCGTTGTCGATGTGAAGGTAGCGCCGCCGCAACCCCTCGTAGCGGAAGCCCAACTTCTCCACCACCCGCAGACTGGCAGCGTTCTCCGGGCGGATATTGATCTCGATTCGATGCAGCCGCAGGCTGAAGAATCCATAGTCGGAGACCAGCGCCACGGCCCGCGGGGTGTAGCCCCGGCCGGCATAGGCCCGGTCGATCCAGTAGCCGACGTAGGCCGACCGCAAGGAGCCGAGCGTGATGCCGCCCAAGGTCACCTGGCCGGCGAACCGACCGTGAACCGTCAACGCCAACGCGATCGAACGACCGGCCTTGGCATCAGCCTTGAGCCGGCGCACCATGCCCCGGAAGGTCGGGGCGACGTCGTGGGATTCCGGCGGATTCGTGGCGTCCCACGGCGTGAGCCACTCGGTGTTGCGACGGCGCACCTCGGCCCAGGCCGAGGCGTCCGACACCGCCAGCGGACGTAGTGCCACCTCACCGTCGGAAAGTTGGACCTTCACTGTTCGCGCCGCCAGTCCCCGCCCGCACCACCGGACTTCGACTCGACTCGGATGCCGCTGAGTTCGGCCGCCGGATCCAGCGCTTTGACCATGTCGATCACGGTGAGCCCGGCCACCGCGACGGCCGTGAGGGCTTCCATCTCCACCCCCGTGCGATCGGCCACCCGGGTGGCGGCGCTCAACCGCACGACGTCACCCTCCAGCCACACCTCGACATCGATCCCGGTGAGCCCGATCGGGTGGCACAGCGGGATCAATTCGGACGTCCGCTTGGCCGCCTGGATGCCGGCGATCCGCGCGATCGTGAGCACGTCGCCCTTCTTCACCGCGCCGTCACGCACCGCTGCCGCTGCAACCCCGTTGAGTTCGACCCGGCCGCTGGCCGACGCCTCGCGCCGACTGACCGGTTTGGCCCCGACGTCCACCATCGCCGCACTGCCGTCCACCCGCACGTGCGTCAGGGCGGCCGCCGGGTCAGGCGTGGCCGGTGGCATCGTCACGCCCACGATTGAACCGCATCAGTGCACCCCGAAGGGCGCCACCGGCAGTCGCGTTCCGGCCACGACGTGCCCGACCTGCTCGGGCACCACCGCCAGGCCGGTGGCGTGCGCCAACACCGCGACCTGGTGGGACTGCTGCACCGCGGCCGGGTGGAACAGGTAGCCCTCGGCGGTGTGCACCAACTGACCGCGCGCGAATTGCCGTTTGCCGAGCGGCGAATCGAATTCCTGCGTGACCGTGGCCTCGACGTGGGGCCGAACCAGGTCGGAGAAGCCCAGCATCCGGCGCAGCACTGGGCGGACGAACACCTCGAAACTGACCATCGCGCTGACCGGATTCCCCGGCAGGTTGAAGATCGGCACCCCGGCGATGTGGCCGTGGCCCTGCGGCATCCCCGGTTGCATAGCGACTCGGACGAACTCGACCGTCCCCAGACTGCTCAGCACCTTCTTCACGGTGTCGTAGGCCCCGACGCTGACGCCGCCGGTGGTGATGACCAGATCGGCCCGCACTAGCTGATCCTCCAGGGCGTTGCGGAACACCTCGGCATCGTCGGGGACAGGACCGACCCAGAACGCCTCGGCGCCCAACTCCGCGGCGGCGACCGCCAGCGCCGAACCGTTGACGTCGTTGATCATTCCCGGACCCAATTGTCGACCGGGTTCCACCAACTCGCTCCCGGTGGTGAGCACCACGACCCGAGGACGCGGATGGATCACCACGCGGGACCGGCCGACTGCCGCTGCCAGCGCAGTCTGCCGGGCCTCCATGATGGTGCCGGCGTTGAGCACGGTCGCCCCTGAGTGCACATCGTCACCGGCTCGGCGCACGTGCTGGCCAACCCGGGCTCCCCCGAACAGCGTGACCACCGGCATGCCGCCGTCGGTGAGCTCGACCGGAACCACGGCGTCGGCCCCATAGGGCATGGGCGCTCCGGTCATGATCCGGGCAGCGGTACCGGGGCCCACAGTGGCCCGCGGCCGGGTACCGGCGGGGATGTCGTCGATCACCTTCAACCGCAGCGGGGCGGACTGGGTCGGCTCGCCGAGGTGGGCGGCGGCCACGGCATAGCCGTCCATGGCCGAATTGTCGAAAGGCGGCAACGGCCAAGGTGCGCGGACATCCTCGGCGAGGATGCAACCGCGGGCATCGACCAGCCCCATGTCGATCGGATTCAGCGGGCGCACCCCGTCGAGCACCCGCGCCAACTGGTCGTCGACGCTGCGCATGTCTGAGTTCACCCCCCGATTACACCCCACCGGCCCAGCACCGGGCGGGAGCAACCCTCGGTGTCGCGGCCATGGAACCGAACGCCTGAGGAAGTGGGCGGGCGCCGCCCCAACGGAATCGTGGGGCGTCGGCTACGCGCACGAAGGTAACCGTGCGGCACCATGAGACACGTGGGCTACTCCTCCGACCCCCGGCCAGCGAAAACTGCCGGTGACGAGACGGAGGAGGAGTCACCCGCGGAGGGGTCACCCGACCGCGGGGCCCGTGCCGTTGGAGCCTCCCACGCGCCATCATCCACCGACATTTCAGGCGCACTCCCGCAGACCTCTGCGACCACGGATGGCGGTCGACTGGATGCCGGCCGAGGCCGACGGACCTTTGCTGAGGCCTTCGACCCAGACACAATGCACTCAACGGCATCAGACTGATCCTCGCTGCCACGGTTCTGGTAGACCATGCGTTCTACCTAGGCGGATTCGCACGTTTTGAACTAGGCGGGGCTTCCACGCCCGGAACGCTGGCCGTGTACGGGTTCTTCGGGATCTCCGGCTACCTGATAACCGGCAGCGCCTTGCGCAGCGCGCCAGGCAGTTTTCTGCGGCACAGATTCCTGCGTATCTTCCCTGGATTCTGGGCCGCCTTGGCGGTTACGGCGTTCGCCATCGCTCCGCTCGCATTCCTACTGCGTGCCGATAGCACCGATTGTCGGCTTGGCTGCTTCTTCTCCAGCGAGAACGGCCCTGTCGAGTATGTATGGCGCAACGCCGCGCTGTGGATCTTCCAGCCCTCAATCTCCGGGACGCCCGCCAACACCTACCTGCCCGATGTCTGGAACGGTTCCTTGTGGACACTCTCATTCGAATTCGGCGCCTATCTGATCGTCCTCGGCCTGGCACTCGTCGGCCTCCTTCGACGTCGTCGAGCGATCCTGGCGCTCACCGGGGCCCTGTGGCTGACCCTGATATGGGCAACGGTTCTGCCCGTTTCGAACACCACGATCAACTTCTTCAGCCAGCCTGTATTGGCACCCGCGATGATGCTGCTCCCAATCTTCTTCGCGGGCGCTACTCTCAGGCTTTACCGCGACCGGATCCCGGATTCAGCGGCCCTGGCCGCGGCGAGCCTCGGGGCGGCCGTTGTAGTGATGATGATGCCCATCGGAGCCTCCGCACCCGGCCTGAGTCTGACTTCCGGAGGGATCGCTGGCCCGCTCCTCGTCTATCCGGTCCTTTGGCTGGGCGCCCACCTGCGGGAGACTCGGATAGGCAGGCGCAACGACTACTCGTACGGCGTTTACGTCTACGCATTCCCAGTCACGCAATTCCTCGCCATTCTCGGACTGACGAGTATCGGCTGGCCCGTCTTCGTCGCTGCCACCATGGGTTTGACTGGGCTGCTGGCCGTGGCGAGTTGGAAATTGATCGAGAGGCCCGCGATGGGCGCGCGCAGCCAGAGGCTGTTTAGCCGAGCTTCGACTCCAGCCAGGCGCGCAAGTCCGGTCCCAGGTCGTCGCGGGCCAGCGCCAACTCGATCATCGCCTTGAGGTAGCCCAACTTGTCGCCGGTGTCGTAGCGGCGACCGGTGAAGATCACCGCGTGCATCCCGCCGCCGGGCAACTCCGGATCGATCAGAGTCCCCAGCGCATCGGTGAGTTGGATCTCCCCGCCCCGGCCCGGCGGCGTGCTCTCCAGCACGCCGAACACCGCCGGGTCGAGCACGTACCGGCCGATCACCGCGTAGTTGCTCGGCGCTTCCTCGGCGGGCGGCTTCTCGATCAGTCCGGTGACGGTGACGACGTCCGCTTCGTCGGTCGGCTCCACTGCGGCACAGCCGTACGCGGAGATGTCCTGCGGCGGCACCTCCATCAGCAGCAGCACCGAACCGCCGTAGCGCTGCTGCACCTCGATCATGCGCGGCAGCACCGGCGTCGCCGCGTCCACGAGGTCATCGCCGAGCAGCACGGCGAACGGCTCATCGCCGACGTGCTGGGAGGCCTGCAGCACCGCATGGCCCAAACCGAGTGCCTCGCCCTGCCGCACGTAGTGGATACGGCCGAGTTCGGTGGGCTGACGCACCAGCGCCACCCGCCGGTCGTCCCCCTTGTCGGCGAGTGTGCGCTCGAGGTACGGCCGTCGGTCGAAGTGGTCCTCGAGAGCTGTCTTCGCGCGCCCCGTGATCATGAGCAGGTCGTCGAGTCCGGCCGCCACCGCCTCTTCCACCACGTACTGGATCGCGGGCTTGTCCACCACCGGCAGCATCTCTTTGGGCAGCGCCTTGGTGGCCGGCAGGAATCGGGTGCCCAAGCCGGCGACTGGAAGGACAGCTTTGCGCAACGGTGCATCGCTCATGCTTCCGACAATAGCCCGACACGCATGATGCCCACGACCTCGCCACGTGGCCCGTGGTGCACCATGAGGGGCGTGAACCTCTCCGCCGAGACCGCCACCGATCGTGCCGGATCAGGAGCATCCGAGCCGCAGCGCTTCTTCTTCGTGCACATGCTCAAGACCGGCGGCACCGCGATGTTCCTGCGGCTGCGCCAGCAATACGGCGACGAGGGCGTCTACCCGAACGACACCGACGGCGACATGATGGGCGTCGCCCCGCAGTTCGTCACCAAGACTCTGGCCGATCGCTGGCAGGTGCGCGGTGACGACATCCGCGTCATCATCGGGCATCTGCCGCTGTGCACCACGGAACTGCTCGGGGTGCCGTTCACCACGCTGACCATGTTGCGCGAGCCGGTCGCCCGGACGCTGTCGTTCCTGCAGTTCCACCAGCGGATCTTCCCGCAGGACGCCGACGTGCCCCTCGAAGCCCTCTACGAGGACCCCACCCGGTTCTCGCAGTTGATCCACAACCACATGACCAAGATGCTGTCGTTGACCCCGGCGGAGATGACCGAGGACATGCTCACGCCGGTGGACTTCACCCCGGAGCGGCTGGCCCGGGCGAAGTCCAATCTGGAGCAGGTCGATGCGGTGGGAACCCAGGACCGCCTGGAGGACTTCTGCGATGCCATCGACGCGGCGTACGGCTGGAACGTGGCCCTGCATGTGAAGCACAAGGGTGCGGGGAAGCCGAAGGTGTCGCGCTCCTTCCGGCGCCGGATCGCCCGCGACAACGCCGACGACATCGAGTTGTACGAACACGCGGTCGAACTGGTGAACTCCCGGGGCTTCATCCGCCGCTAGCGCACCCCCGTTCGACGGCTGTCTTCACCATTCCGGCACCGGCCCTCGCCCGCCCGCCATAGAGTCGGGAGGGAAGCGACAGAGCGGGCGGAGTGATGGCGTCGAAACAGCGGAGCAGGTTTCTCCCGGTGGCGGCCGGCTGCGCCGTGCTCGCCGGGCTGCTCGGTTGGGCCTCGCCCGGAGCCGCCGTGCCGCCGACGCCCGCTGAGGCTTCACAGACGTGTCAACTACCGACCGGCCTGCTGGAATTCACCAGCGGCGACCAACCGCGCACCTACCTGATCCAGTTCCCCGCCGCGGCTGGTCCGGCCACCCCGATGGTGATCTCCATGCACGGGGCTGGTGGGACTGCACCCGGGCAGCAGTTGGTGACGGGACTGTCCGAAGACGAACCCGCACCCGACGCCGACGGTCCGGTCGGCGGAACCCGGGTCGCTGCGGAAGTCGCCGCCTTCGCCAGCCTCGGCACCCGGGAGGGTTTCATCGCGGTGTTCCCGCAGGCCCGAGCCGAGGACTCCTACATCTGGGACGCGGCCCCGGACTCGATCGATGTCGACTTCGTGGTTCAGCTCACCGAATACCTGCACGCACAGGGTTGCTCATCACCGGCGATCACCAGCGTCAACGGTTTCAGCATGGGTGCCATGATGACGTCGCGGCTGATGTGCGTGCGACCGGAGCTGTATTCCGGTGCCGCGATGGTGGGCGGCGTGCTCAACCCCACGGCGCAGTGTCAGGTGCCGCCCGACAAGGAAATCCTGGTGGTGCATGGTGCGGCCGACACCGTTGTGCCGCTGGATGGATCCCTCAACCCCTACCTGGAGGCGGCCGCCGGGCCGGATTCGGTCTCCACCGTCGATCGGGTCGGGATCGCGGCGAATTGGGCATCGAACAAGGACTGTCCGTCGCCGGGCTGGACCACGCCGGGCTGGAACCGGGTGACCGATCTGAGTTGCCCGCGGTCCACCACCCTGGCGGTGGTCGGCCTCGTGATGGCCCACACCTGGGACTCCCCCGGAATCAACACCTCACGGCTCGTCTGGGCCGCGCTGCGACCGCCGCCAGCGTGCATCGTGACACCACCGAGTCCGCCCAATCCGGCGATGGCCGCCGCGCTGGATCGGGCGGCCGCCGAAGACATCGCCTTCCGGGTCGAATTCGGCAACCTGATCAAGGCTCAGATGTCGTGCAACCCGCACGTCCGTTCAGCTGTCGTGGATGGGATCCGCACGACCGTGGCGGCCGATCCGAACGGCATGGTGGCCCAGCAGATCGCGTTCGCCATCCGGGAGACCGCACGCATCGCCGCCGGCTAGTGCCACCGCTCCTCCAGGCCGTGACGGGAGAACGCCCAGCGGTCCCCGACTGTGTTGGGCTTGCGTTCCTGCCGTGCGAACGCCGCCCGCCAATCCGAATCCGCCGGATCGAGCCGCTGCAGCCCCGGTGGCGGCGGCCGATCGCCCGGCACCCCGACCAGCGCCACCCGGGGATCTTCGGAGCCGGGTGACCCGGCGCTGAAGTACCAGTACCAGCCGTAGTCGTGGGCGTCGGCCCAATCCATCAGCGCCACCGGTCGACACTGCCCAGCTCCGGAAAGGAACACGGTGGGCCCGGCGGTCAGCACCTCGTCGGAGAGTTGGGTGAGGACGGGGAAGCCTCCCCCGCCGATACGCACGAGACTGGGAGGGGCGGCCGGGTGCTGCGCGGCTTCGCCCGAATCCAACTTCTTCCTGCGCCAGCGGGAGGGGCGCGGGGATCCCGGTTGGAGTCGAGCCAGAGCTTCGGCCGTCGATCCGACGATCGCCACATTGCGCAGGCCGTTGAGCGTGAGGTTCGCCGCCAGGTCCTGTCGGAGGTCGGCGTCCGCTTCGGCGGCCACCACCGCGCCGGCGGCACCGACCCTGCGGGCGAACGCCACGGTCTGGTATCCGATTCCGGCGCCGAGGTCCCACACGGTGTCACCGCCTACCACGGCGTCGACGCAGAAGTCGATTTCACCTCGCTGCCAGTCCGCCGCCTGCCGCAGTGCCTGCGCCTGCTCCGCCGGCGTCGCCCGCGTCACCGCCACCAAACCCCGGCGCGCTTTCAGCACTTCCACCTCCTCGGTGTGCACCGCCACCCGGCGAAGGTTGCGGAAGTGGGCATCGGCGAAGCCGACCGCGTCGGCGAGGAACCCGCGTGGCGACGATCCGACGATGGCGGTGAGATCCTCGACCGAGGTCGCCAACGGTGCCTCGGCGAGCACGAAGTCGGCCGGCTCCACTCTCGGCAGCCGATCGGACGCGGCGTAGTTGTAGGCCAAGTCCGCCAATTCCGCCTCGGTCAGCACTTCCCCGGACAGCACACGGTCCTTGAGGTCCTCCCAATGGGAAGCCTCATTCGGATCCCGGGTGGCGCGCGAACTCACCGCCCACGCACCCACCACCGCCTTCTTCGCCACCTGGTCGGACGAGCGGATCGGGAAGTGCGCCAGCCGCGGCTCCGACACGATGGGATGCGGCAGCACCACCCCGTTGCGCTGGGACAGGAAGTGATTACCCGCCCGCACCCGCAACTCGGGCTGTCCCAAGAAGCGCTTGGGTACCACCACTTTCGTGAGCATGCCGTCCGCGGGCTGGTCGGCCCGCCGCCGCGTGATGCGTCGGATCGGATTCGGCTCGGCCGCATCGTCGGCCGCAGTCGGCACGAAGAAGTCCCACCACAAAGTCACACACTCCGCACCGGACCACGATCCGACGGCTGCGTCGAACGCCGCCCGGGAGCCGGCGCTGATGAACTCGTCGGCGTCGAGGCAGAACACCCAATCGGGCCTCGGTTCCGGCCACTCGGCCAGCAGGGCGCTCATGAGGTGCTCCTGCGGGTGGTCCGTGCGGAAATCCTGACCGACACGCAGCCGCGGCGCTTCGGCGGCGAGAGCCTGCAGGATTTCCCAGGTGCCGTCGGTGCTGCCGTTGTCCACCACGTGGAGTTCGTCGAGATACCCGAGGTTGTGGCGCACGAACGCCTCGATGATGTCGGCCTCGTTCTTCACCACCGCGGCCCCGCCGGTGCGCATCGTGGGACCTCAGCGGCGAAGGCGCGCGGCGAACACTTCGGCGTCCTGTTTGGCCCGCTTGGCAGCCCGCTTGGCAGCCGCCTTCGACTCCTCGAGCCGGCCAGGGCGATGACCGAAACCCCACACCTGCAACGGCACGTCGAGTTGGTTCTCGAGGCTGTGCACCTCGGGGTCGTAGTCCACCCACTCCTCGAGGTTGGCCACGAGGCACTCGCGGTTGCCCCACGAATCCGTGTGCACGTTCACGAAGCCGTTCTCCTCCAAGAACAGCACCATGCCTTCCTTGGTCCAGCGCGAGTAGTCGTGCGGACACGGGTGGAACTTGATCAGGAAGGGCGTGGTGATCACGAACATCCCGCCGGGTCGCAGCATCCGGCGGATGTTCTGCGCCGCGGCCCGGGGGGACGACAGGTGCTCGAACACCTGCTCGGCGATGATCAGATCGAAGGTTTCGGGCAGCCGGTCGCGGCAGATGTCGAATCCGGGGAACTCAACGGTGCGGTAGGACTTGAATCCGAAGTCTGCCCAGTCGGTGCCGGAGACCTCCAACACGTCGAGTTCGGCCGGTCCGGCCATGGTGATGATCTCCGCGACCTTCTCGTTCATCACATGGCGGACCCAGTGATCCAACGGTGCCATTGCGCTCCAACCTGCCGTCGCCGTCTCCTGCGCCCAGCATAGGTGTGCCGGACTCGTACGAACATCAACGCGGCTGGCGGAACCTCGAACTAGACCAAGATCCCGTGGTAGTCCTTCGGGAAGTGCGACGGCGCGAAGAACCAGGTCTCCAGGGCGTAGCGGTCCTTGGTCAGTCCCTCCCGCACCCCGGTGCGGTGCAGGGCGAACTGGTCGAAGATGAAGGCGTCGCCGGGCTTGAACAGCGGCGTGAGCACCTCACGGTCGCCCTTGATCTCCTCGACCACGTCCTTGCCCACGTCCCAGTGGAAGTAGGCGCCGCCGGTGCCGGTCTCGACGATCTCGTCGAAGTGCATCGGGATGATGTCCAGGCCCGAGGCCTCCACCCCGCACTCGCTGAGCGCGATCCAGACGTTCACGGTGCGGGTTTCGGTGCCGAGGAAGGCGCCGTCCTGGTGCCACGAGGTGTTGGTGGTCGGCGGCACGCAACGCAGCGTCCACTTCTCCAGCGACACCGCGGGCTGCTCCCCGAGGTAGTTCTCGATCATCTGGGTGAGGCCGATCTCGCGGTACATCTGGACCAGATTCTCGGCGATGTGCGGCGAATCGCCGGCTGAGCATTCGCCACCGAACATTGCGTTGTCGGCGCGCCACTGGGGGCCGACGAGTTCGCCGGTGTCGGGGTCGCGCAGTTCGTGCCGCCAGGCCGCCTGGCCGCCCGCATCACCGTCGATGGGCCGCCCGGCACGCTGGTCCTCGAGCAGGCCGAGGGCCTTGTCGACGTAGCCGCGCACCTCATCGGCCTTGGCCTCGGAGATCAGGCCGCGGACGACCACGCCACCCTTGATCCGCAGGGCTGCCGCCAGCGCGGCATCGTTGAGTTGGTCGGCCGGGATGTCCGGGATCGCCACCGCCTCGCCGAACACGTCCTCGGCCGCCGGCGGCCAGTCCGCCCGGCCCACCGGGTTGAGTTCCCGCCAGGCCACATAGCGGGCCTGCAGGGCGGCGGCTTCGGCATCGGCAGGGGTCGCCGGCGCGGCAGCGGCTGGTTTGGCGCTGCGGCGGCGAAGTTTGTCAAGCAACATCAGCTGATGGATCCTTTTCTCTCGACTAGCGGTTCTGGCCTGCTGCGGCCACTGCGGGGGTTCGGTCGATCGGGGAGGCAGGAACTCCGACCACCACAGCATCCGCCGGGACATCGGAGATCACAACAGCATTAGCTCCGACGTATGACCCGTTGCCTAGGGTCAAAGGTCCCAAGACCCGGGAACCGGTGCCGACTTCGACGCCGTCCCCGACGGTGGGTCCGTGGAAGTTGCCGGCACGCAGCCCGATCGTGATCCAAGGGAAGAGAATCACGTCGGAGCCGACTTGGCTGATACCGTCCACGACCACCTGACCGTGCGGGATGTAGACCCCGGGCTTCATGATCACCGGGTCGCCGATCACCACGTCGGCGAGCACCATCGACACCCGGTGCGCCACCGCCGGCAGCAGCGGCACCCCGCGGCGACGCATCGCCACCCGACCCCGGTAGACCACCTGGGCGAGGAAGGCGTCGGAGGTCCATGCCAGCCGGACTCCGTTGATGAGCACGTCCCACTTGTCCGTGAGTTCGAAGCGCTCGCCCCGGTATTTGCAGGTCACGGCCACATCGGCGGCCACCGCCTCGACGAATCCGGGATTCCGGGCGGCGAGTTCCATGCTCTGGCGCCGGCGGGCCCGGACCTCGCCGAGATTTCGCCGTACCGTCTGCATCAGACCCATGGGCCGCTCCATCGCTTCGCGCTGACTTCTGGTCGGCGAAAGTCGTGATCACACCCGCTGTGTGTCCCGCGCTGTGCTCGCCGCTGCTGAAGTTAGGGTAACTGCGTCACCCACTGGAGGACCGCAACCGTGATTCGCCTGTCGCCGCGCCCACGCCTGAGCGTGGTGGTCGTGGTGTTCCGCATGCGCGCACAGGCGATGAACACGCTCTACTCGCTCTCGACCGCGCATCAGCGGGCCGTCCGCAGCAGCGACTACGAAGTCATCGTGGTGGAGAACGCCAGCGATGAGATGCTCGATCCGGCTGCGGTAGCCCGGCTTGGACCCAATTTCAGCTACCTGCGCCGGCAGGAACCGGGCGTGTCGCCGGTGCCGGCGATCAACGCCGGTGCCGAACTGGCGCGCGGTTCCCAGATCGCGGTGGTGATCGACGGGGCTCGGATGCTCACCCCGGGTGTGGTGCGCGGGATCCTCGACGCCGGCCGCCTCGCCCGCACCACCGTGGTGGCGGTGCCCGGCTACCACCTCGGCGACCGGTTGCACACCGCTGCTGCGGAGCGGGGCTACACCGCGGCCGAGGAGCAACTGTGGCTGGCCGACCTGGACTGGCGCGCCGACGGCTACCGGCTCTTCACCCGTTGCGTGCTGAGCGCCTCGTGCAGCAACGGATTCCTGATGCCGATGGCGGAGAGCAATTGCGTGGCGGTGTCCCGCAGTTTGTGGCAGACGTTGAGGGGATTCGACGAGCGGTTTACCACCCCCGGTGGCGGATTCGTGAACCTGGACTTCTACCGTCGTGCCGTGCTCGCCCGCTCGGCGGTGCTGGTGGTGCTACCCGGCGAGGGCGCTTTCCACCAGTTCCACGGCGGTGCCACCACGGCACACGACCACGAGGCGGCAGTGGCCGAGATGCGAGCCGAATACCGTCGACTACGCGGTACCGACTATTCACCGCCGGAGGTGCCTGGGGTGTTGCTCGGAGAGATTCACAAACCGGCGGCCCGCTTCGTCGAACATTCCGCCGCCGTGTTGCAGGTGAGCGCATGACCACCGCGACGGCCGACCGGGCCAGCACCGAGGAGTTGCTGGCGATCGCCGAACGGATGCGGGCCGAAGGTGCCGCGGCGCGGGCCGAAGCCACCTTCCCGGCGGCGCCGAAACTTTCGATCGTCGTGATCGTCTACAAGATGTCCCGGCAGGCCGAGAACACGCTGTACTCGCTCTCGCCCGCCTATCAACAGGGGGTTTCCGCCGACGACTATGAGGTCATCGTGGTGGAGAACTCCTCGGCCGATCCGCTGGGAGCCGAACGTGCCCTGGCCATGGGCCCGAACTTCCGCTACTACGCCCGGCCCAACATCGGCGCCTCCCCGGTGCCGGGAATCATCTTCGGGGTCGAATCCACCCGCGCACCGATCCTCGGCCTGGTGATCGACGGTGCCCGCATGGTGACCCCCCGGGTGGTTCGCTACGCGCTCGATGCCTTCGCGATCACCGACCACGCGATGGTCAACGTGCCCGGCTACCACCTCGGCACCGACGAGCAGCATTCGAATCCGGCCCACGACGAGGCCGCCGAACAGGCAATGCTGGACGCCGTGCGGTGGCAGGAGGACGGCTACCGGCTGTTCGTCATCTCGTCCTACTTCCGTGGCCGCCACCAGCACGGCTACCTGATGCCCGTGATGGAATCCAACTGCCTGTTCTGCTCCCGGGCGGACTACGAATCGATCGGCGGCGCCGACATCCGATTCGACATGCCGGGCGGGGGCATGGTCAACCTCGACCTCTACCGGCAACTGGCGATGCTCCCGCACGTGGAGTTGTTCGCGCTTCCTGGTGAGGGCACTTTCCATCAGTACCACGGCGGGGTCACCACCACCGCGGACGAGGGCCGGGAGGACATGTTGCACGCCTTCCGCGAGCAGTACCGGGAGTTGCGCGGCACCAACTACCGGATGGTGGAGCGGGAGCCGCGTCTGCTCGGGGCGGTCACCGGCTGGGCCACGCCGATGCTGCAGTTCTCGGCGATGGAGCGCATGCGGATCTACGAGCTGCTCGGGTGGGACTCATGGACGTGAACGACGGCCCGGAGGACCAGGTGGATCAACCCGCTGCCGATGCGCCGATCGACGCCGGTGCACCGACCGAACCCGAAGGTGTGTCGGCGAAGGCCCGCCGGAAGGCCAGCTCGGCGAAGCGGAAGGCGAGCGACCTCCGCGGCCGCGCGGCGCAGATCCCGGTGAAGGCCAAACTGGCTGCTGCGATCGCCCGTGAGGCAGGTCCGAAGGCGACAGCGCGCGCGGTGGCGAAGCGGTTGGAGATCGAACCCGGCCTGGAGGAGGCCGTCACCCGGGCTTATCACCGCAAGCAACAACGGACCACCGGCTATCTGCCCGCCCGCTCGCGGGGGGCATCACCCGGCGACCGCCCCAAGGTCAGTGTCGTGGTGATCGTGTACCAGATGAGCGCGCAAGCCGCCCGCACCCTGTTCACGCTCTCGACCTCGTACCAACGCGACGTCAGCCCACACGAGTACGAAGTGATCGTGGTGGAGAACTCCTCCGACGACAACCTCAACCCACGGGTGGCCGAACGGATGGGCCCGCAGTTCCGCTACTACCGCCGGGTGGAAGAGGGGGTCTCCCCCACCCCAGCCATCAACGTCGGGCTCTCCTTGGCCCGGGGGGACTACGTGGCACTGATGGTCGATGGGGCCCGGATGGTGTCGCCAGGGGTGCTGCGCAACGCCCTCGACGCCTTCCGGATCCAACACGACGCAGTGGTCGCCGTGCCCGGCTACCACATCGGCTACGACGACCACATGTTCCGTGAGGATGCCGCCCACAGCCTCCGGCAGGACCGCAAACTGATCGCCGGGATCCCGTGGCGGTCGGACGGCTACCGCCTTTTCGACATCTCGATCCAGAGCGGCGCCAACCCCTTCGGCTTCCTGCATCCGCTCGGCGAATCGAACTGCATGTTCGCCCCGCGCGAGGCCTACGAGGCGATCGGCGGCGCCGACGAAAGATTCGACCTGCCGGGCGGCGGCATGGTGAACCTCGACATGTACTGCGAACTGCTGCGACCCGAATCGACCCGGCTGTTCCTCACCCCCGGCGAGGGCACCTTCCACCAGTTCCACGGCGGGGTCACCACCCAGGCCGACTCCGAACGGGCCGCGCTGATGGCGGAGTTCAACCGCAACTACGCCGAGATCCGGGGCACCACCTACTTCGCGCCGGAGAAGGAGCCGTATTTCATCGGCGAAGTGCCCAACGGCGCCCTGCCGATGCTGGCGTACTCCGCCTTCGAGGGCCGCTCCCACTTCGAGCACCGCATGCGCCGGGAACAGCCGGCCACCCCGTGGCTCGACGATGCCGTCGTGCCCGCCCCAGATATCCTCAACAACCCACCCACCGCAGGTGGCCGGACAGGAGATGACGACGTGTCGATTTACCTACCATCCTCAGTGCGCAAGTTCGAACCGAAGCACCTCACCTTCTCCACCTGGGCCGACCACATCCAGTTCGGCTACGACCTGGTGGAGGCGATCCGGCCGGAACTGCTCGTGGAGTTGGGCACTCAGGCGGGGATGAGCTACTTCACCTTCTGCCAGTCGATGAAGGAGAACGACATCGAGGGCCTCTGCTACGCGGTGGACACCTGGGAGGGCGAGGAACACACGGGCAAGTACGACGACTCCACCTGGGAGTTGGTGAGCAACCACAACCGGGAGAACTACCCCGGCTTCTCGTACCTGATGCGGATGTTCTTCGAGGATGCCGTGGCGCACTTCGAGGACAATACGATCGACCTGCTGCACATCGACGGTCTGCACACCTACGACGCCGTCAAGGCCGACTTCGAGACGTGGTACGAGAAGGTCAAGCCGGGCGGGGTGATCCTTTTCCACGACATCAAGGCCCGGATCAAGGACTTCGGCGTCTGGCGGTTCTGGGACGAGATCGAGGGCGAGTACCCAACCTTCTACTTCAAGCACGGCTTCGGCCTTGGTGTGCTGCGCAAACCGGGCGGCGAGGAGAACACCTCGGAGTTGATGCAGCTGATGTTCGACTCCACCCCCGGCGAGCAGGCCCAACTGCGGCGCTTCTACGAACACGCCGCGTACTTCCACCACGTCAAGCGCCGTAGCGACAAGGCCATGGAGATGGGTCTGATCTAGCGGCCGCTGGGCCGGGGGTGGCTTGGGCCGGGGGTGGCCCGGGCGGGGCTGCCTCGTGACGTGCGGTCTCGATTCACCCCAACAGGTGCGAAAACCCCTCGGATGTCGGCGTGTCGAGGCCATTTGGGGGTGTTTGGGGAGGATTCAGACCGTCGTTGGGAAGTGCCGCCCTGCGGGACACACCTGCCCGTCCCTGGCTCCCCATGCCAAATGTGCTGACCGACGCCGCTGCTGGGGTCGGCTCTGACAGACTCATGCCCGAGACCAAGGAGGCTGGGTATGTGGATGGTGACGGGCGGGGCGGGCTACATCGGATCGCACATCGTGCGGGCACTGCTGGATGACGGGCAGCAGGTGGTGGTGGTCGACGACCTGAGCACCGGGTTGATGTCGCGGGTACCCACGCCGGCGCACCTGGAGGTGTTCAGCATCCTCGACACCAAGCAGCTGGTCACGGTGATGCGGCAACTCAAGGTGACCGGGGTGGTGCACCTGGCGGCCAAGAAGGCTGCTGGCGAATCGGTGGACGAGCCGGTGTACTACCACTACGAGAACACCGGCGGCATGATCAGCCTGCTGCGCGCGATGGAGGCTGCCGAGGTGAAGAGGCTGGTCTACTCGTCCTCGGCCGCGGTGTACGGCGAGCCGGTGGACGACAATCCGCTGACCGAATCCTCGCCCACCGAACCCACCAACCCGTACGGCTCCAGCAAGCTCATCGGGGAGATGATGGTGCGCGATGCGGCGCCCGCGATCGGGCTCAACTGGGCGGCTCTGCGGTATTTCAACGTAGCTGGATGCGGCGCAGACGACCTTGCCGACACCTCGGCAGCCAACCTGATCCCGATGGTGCTACGCGCTCACGCCGCGGGCAAGGCACCGCAGATCTTCGGCACCGACTACCCGACGCCGGACGGCACCTGCATCCGCGACTACATCCACGTGGTGGACCTCGCCGAGGCCCACGTGGCGGCGTGTCGGTTGGTGTCCGGTGATCTGGCCGCAGCAGGACCCGCGGCGGAGGCGCTGGCGGCAGCTGGTGACGGCTCCGGGCGAATCGAAGCCGTGCTCAACATCGGCACCGGCCGGGGATCGAGCGTTCGAGAGGTGATCGACTCGGTCGGCCGGGCCATGGGCGAACCGCTGGTGGCGGAGGAGTCGCCGCGCCGGATTGGCGACCCGTCGATCGTGCAGGCCGATCCGGCGCTGGCCGCCGAGGTGTTGGGCTGGCGCTCCCGGAAGGTGCTCGACGACATGACCGGATCCGCAGTCTCGGGCATGGGGTGGCTCAAGGAGAACGGCTACCTGTAGCGGGTCGGGAGCCGGGAGATCGACGCGACTCGCACGCGACCATCCCTGGCGCTTTCAGCCGTGGGCGCGGCCCATGCCCCGGAATGACCATCCCGCGGCTTGCCAGGCGGCCGCATCCAGCACGTTCCGGCCGTCCAGGATTCGGGGGGCGGCGACCACATCGGCCACGGCAAGCGGATCCAACTCGCGGTAGTCGCGCCACTCGGTGAGCACCAGCACCACCTCCGCGCCGGCGAGCGCCGCGGCCAATTCCGGCTCGTAGGTCAAGGCAGGGAACCGCGACTCGGCGTTGACGAGGGCCTTGGGGTCGTGCACCACCACCTCGCCACCTTCGTTGTGGATGCGCGCGGCGATGTCCAGTGCGGGCGAGTCGCGCACGTCGTCCGAGTCGGGCTTGAAAGCGGCACCGAGTACGCACACCCGCCGTCCGCGGAACGATCCGCCCACCAGTTCACGCGCCGTCTCGACCGCCCGGTCCCGGCGGCGGGAGTTGATGTCGTCCACCTGGCGCAGGAAGGTCAAAGCCTGGTCCACCCCGAGTTCGCCGGCCCGGGCCGAGAAGGCGCGGATGTCCTTGGGTAGGCATCCGCCGCCGAAGCCGACCCCGGCGCCGAGGAACTTGCGGCCGATCCGGGCGTCGTGGCCGATGGCGTCGGCCAGTGTCACCACGTCGGCCCCCGTCGCCTCACAGACCTCCGCCATGGCATTGATGAATGAGATCTTCGTGGCCAGGAAGGCGTTGGCGGCCACCTTGACCAACTCGGCCGTCGGCCGGTCGGTGACCAGGAACGGAATACCTTCGGCGATCTGTGCGGCGTAGACCTCTCGCATCACCTGCTCGGCGCGGAGGCCGTCGGGACCCTCCGGTACGCCCACCACGATCCGATCCGGGTGCAGCGTGTCAGCGACGGCGAATCCCTCCCGGAGGAACTCCGGATTCCACACCACCACCGGACCGTCCGACTGCCCCAGCCTTTCGGCGATCTCGGCCGCGGTTCCCACCGGCACGGTGGATTTTCCCGCCACCACGCTGTCCGGCCGCAGGTGGGGGATCATCGATTCCACCGCCGCCCAGACATACCTCAGATCGGCCGAATGCGAGCCGCGGCGTTGCGGCGTGCCGACGCACACGAAATGCACGTCGGCATCGGCGATGGCGGCATAGTCGTCGGTCCACGTCAACCGTCCGGTGGGCATCACCTCGGCGAGCAGTTCGTCGAATCCGGGTTCGTAGAAGGGTGCCTTGCCGGCCCGCAACGCATCGAGCTTGGCGTGATCGACGTCCACCCCGACCACCTCGAATCCGAGTGACGCCATCGATGCGGCGTGCACCGCGCCCAGATATCCGACACCGATGACGGACAGTTTCACGAGCAACTCCTGCAGCGACGGTGGGCAACGATCATGGATGGCGCCGGGGCGATCAGCCTCTCGACACGATAGTCGGCGCCGCCTCCAACTCTGCCGATCGGCGCGAGCCGAACAGCAGACCGGATCCCGCCGAGTGGCTCAACGCCCCACCCGTTGACGCACAGTAGCCACCATCAACGATCTGGTCGCGGAGGGCAACACCACCCACGCCACGAGCGCAGCAATCACCCCCGCCACCACCGCCGCGACCAACGCGCCGACCCGCGAGGCCGGATTCACCCGATCCACCGCCACCGCACCCACGAGGCCCAGCACCACCATCGCCGGGCCGATCCGGGCCAGCGCCCGCCAGATGATTGCCGAATAGTCGGCGTCCAGCCGCGACAACAGCACCGCCGCCACGCAGGCACCCAGGAAGGACGCCGCGATCACCCCGACCAGCCCGCCGAGGGGGGCGCCGACAGCCATGCCGGCGAGGGCGACGGCCGTGCCGATCGCCAACCTCAGCGTCACCGCGCGGGTATTGCCGTGGCCCAGCAGGGTCTGCGTGAACAGCCACACCGTGATCGTCAAGATCGCCACCACCGAAAGCCCCCGGATCGCCACCCCGATTCCCGGCACCGAGATGCCCAACCACGCCTCGGCCACGTAGGGACCGGTGGCAAGCATGACCGCGGCGAGTACCGCCACGAGGGCCAGCGACGCATAGGAGGCGTTCCGCACCAGTCCGGCGATCCGCTCGGGCTGCGAGTCGCGCCACTCGGCCACACCCACCAGGATCGCAGCGGTGGGTGCCATCGCGGCGATCAGCGCCATCCGGGTGACGGTGAACCCCAGTTGCATGGCAGCGGCCGATTCGGACCCGTCGAACGCCGAGAGCAGCGCCTTGGCAGCGGCCGGCTCGATCAGCAGCGACGCCTGCATCGAGGCCAGCGCCAGCCCCCCGACCAGTAGCGCGCGAGATTCGGCCGGCCGCAGCGGCCGCCACACGGTCCGGGTGCCGGTCAGTCGCCGGGAGTTGCGCAAGTGGCCGGCCAGCGTCACGAGGCCCAGCACCCACATGCCGAGCAGCATCCCGAAGAGTCCCAGCCCGGCCACCACCGCCACCACCGTGGCAGCCGCCCCCACCAACGCGCCGAGCGCATTCACCGCGTTGGTCATGTCGCCGCGCTGCAGGCCGGTGGCCACCGCCGATTGCACCGAGTAGTACCAGCCGACCGTCTGGTAGACAACCACTCCCAGCCAGATCCACCTGCCCAACGTCACGTCGGCCGGGGCCGCGATGACGGTCATCAGCGGCCACCCGGCGAGCGCCGTCAAGGGCATCACGACCAGGGCCAACCGGGCCAGCACGGACACACTCTGACGGGTGGCGAGCACCACCGCGTCGGTATCGTCGATGCCCCGCGCCTCTGCGACCCGCCGGGTGGTGAGGGTGGCCATACCGGCATCCACCGCGGCCAGCACCGCGATGAGGCCGGTGATCGTGGCCCAAAGGCCGTATTGCTCCAGCGAAATCCGGCCCAGGATGATCGGCAGCGTGACCACGGCGACCAATGGGGGCAGCGCGGCGCGCAGCAGCGACGTCACCATGGTGCGGGCGACGTTCGCCCGGGTGGTCCCCGTCTCCTCGCTGGCCATGGGCTTCATTGAACCCCACCCGGGTCGGAAGCTTGGGCCAGGCGCGGCTGGGCCGCGCCGCGACTCCGGAACGCGCACGTATCGCGTCGGCGGGGGACAATGAAACGGACCGTCCGGCAGAAGGGGAAGCCAGCATGGGCCTAAGCGACAGCTTCAAGAAGATGATGAAGGATCCCAAGAATCAAGAGCGCTTGAGCCAGTTGGGGAAGATGGCCCAGGAGAAGGCGAAGGACCCGAAAACGCGCGCCCAGTTGGAGAAGGCGTTGGAGAAAGCCAAGCGCACGGGCAAGAAGAAGTAGCCCCGAAGAGCTACCAGCGCACCCGGATCCTCAGCACCCGGACGGGCACAGCCACCCCACAGTATTCGAGTGAACGACATTGACTCGAATTGCGATTGGTGTTAAGCCTAGTCACATGAATTCCTTCGAGGCCTCCCCCGTGAGGCCCTGATGGTCCGCACGTACGACATGAGTCGACGGTCGGCGGCGGCTGAGCAGACGACCGAGCGCATCGTGGCTGCCACCGAAACTCTGGTGGCTCGCGGACCGATGTCGGCGATAACTCTCACCTCCATCGCCGAAGGCGCCGGGGTGACGGTCCAGACGGTGCTGCGCCACATGGGTTCGCGGGACGGCTGCATTGCGGCTGTGGGCCGACGGGTGGGCGAAAGGATCGCCGAACAGCGCGGACATACCGAGCCGGGCGACGTGGGCGCGGCCCTGGCGGAACTCATCGCGCACTATGAGGCCGAAGGCCGGTTGGTACTCAACTTGCTGGGACAGGAATGGGCGGGCGACGCCGAAGCCACACAGGCGGTCGCCGACGGTCGAGCGTTCCACCGGGCATGGGTGCGGCGCAGCTTCGGTCCACTCCTGCCGCCGGACGACGAAGTCGCGGTAGACGCGTTGGTGGCAGCAACTGACATCTATGTGTGGAAACTTCTCCGACTCGACCTCGGACGATCCCCCACCACCACCCAAGCAGTCATGACCCGCTTGGTCCGCACCGCATTGGAGGAATCATGAACCGGATCCTCATCTACACCTCGCCCGCACGGGGCCACCTCTACCCGATCATGGACACCGCATTGACCCTGCGCGACAGGGGTCACGAGGTGATCGTGCAAACGCTGCCGGGCGAGCGGGACACTGTTGCCGACGCCGGCCTCGAACACCGGTCGATCTCGCCTGCGATCGTAGATCTCCCGCTGCTGGACTACGCCGGATCCAATCCGATCGCGCAACTGCGCCGCACGCTCGACCGATGGAGTGCCCGTGCTCCCCACGAGATCGAGGACATGCGTGCGGCGGTCGCAGAGGTGAAGCCGGACCTGTGTGTGGTCGACGCCAACTGCTGGGGAGCCGCTGCCTACGCCGAGAGCCGGCCCGACCCCTGGGCGATGTTCCTGCCCTACGTGCTACCCGTCCCATCGCCACAGACTCCCGCGTTCGGCCCGGGGTTCGCACCGCCACGCAACAGCCTCGATCGCATGCGCGATCGGCTGGTGTGGGCGGTCCAGCGGAAAGCTGCAGCCCCGGCCATCAACAGGTTGAACGCTCTGCGGTCCGGTCTGGGAGTATCGCCGCTGCGGTCGGTCTCCGATGTCTACCTGCGTGCCGATTCGCTGCTCTACCTCACGGCCGAGCCGTTCGAATACCCACGGGACCGATGGCCCGCCTCGGTCCACCCGGTGGGCCCCGGACTCTGGGCACCCCCGAGCGGGACGCCAGACTGGCTAGCTGACCTCCCGCGCCCGCGGGTGCTGGTGAGCATCTCCACCGAATTTCAGGACGATGGAGCCATCGTCGAGGCAGCGTTGGCAGGTTTGGCCGGCGAGCCCGGCAGCGTGGTCGTGACCTCAGCCGCGGTCGATCCGAGTCGATTCGACCACATGGGCACACCGGCGCGCATTGAGCGTTTCCTCCCGCACGCGACGGTGATCCCCGAGATGGATGTCGTGGTGACCCATGGCGGCATGGGCACGGTCCAGCGCTCGCTCGCAGCCGGTGTGCCCGTGGTGGTGGTTCCGTGGGGCAGGGACCAGTCCGAGTCGGCGCGGCGCGTGTTGCGCTGCGAAGCCGGTACCGTCGTACGTCGCAGCAAGTTGACCCCCGAGCGCTTGCGTGCGGCCGTGCGGGAAGCCCGGGAGTGCTCGCCCGGGGCCGCTGCCGTCGCACGCGGCTTCGCCGCTGCCGGGGGCGCCTCCCGCGCGGCCGATCTGCTGACCGACCTCCTGACGCAAGCCCCCACCGCAAGGTGAGGGCAACGCGCTAGCTATCCGATGCGCTCGCCCAAGGGCTTGCGACCCACTGCAAGCACGGACTGGCCGAACGGCATACGCAGGCGCGATTCGATGCACCGCGCCACTGGAACCACCGCCGCGTCCCACACCCGCAGGATCGGCCCGTCGCCGGGCGTCATTCTCAGCACACGCATCCCCGCGAACCAGGCGAACATGCCGGGCGCGTTCACGTAGCGGCAGTCGACCACGTCGAAACCGGCACCGCGATATTTGGCCGCGATGTTCTCCCGGGTGTAGCGCCGCACATGTCCGATAGAACGATCGAATTCGCTCATCAGAGCTGGGAAGGCGGGGGCGAGCGTCACGAGATGGCCACCTGGGCGCAGCAGGTGGAACGCCGCGGTGAAAGCGGCGACGTCATCGGGGACGTGCTCCATCACGTTGAAGGAGACAACCGACGAGTAGTCACCGGGGGCCGTGCCATCCAGATCCACGGTGGCGAATCGCACCCGCGGATCGTCCCGAAACTTCTGCTGCAACACCGCCCGCCGACCGGGGTCCACTTCGGTGAGGGTGATCCGACCCAACCCACCGTCCAGCCAGGTCTGCGCATAGTCGCCCATGCCGCTGCCGATCTCCAACGGGTCGTCACCCAGATACGGCTGCGCCATCGAACACAACCAGGCGTGGTACCGCTTGGCGTTCGCGTTGGATTCCAGCACCTGGCTCTGCAGGCCGGTGTCGCCGAGCACCTGCGCGTTGACCTGCGGCGGCGCGTCCGTCACCTGCGCCACTGAGGGATGAGTCGACGTGGTCATCGACTCACCATAGGCGAGCATTCGTCGGCCGGGTGGGCGACGCACCCTAGACTGTGCGCAGCCATCGGTGCACCCGCGGATGGCGGGGCGAGAGGCGCCAGAAGTGCCCAGCGCACGCTTGGAGGCAGAACATCACATGACGGCAGGGACGGCTGGCAACAAGGTCGCATTGATCACCGGAATCACCGGTCAGGACGGGTCCTACCTGGCCGAGTTGCTGCTGGCCAAGGGCTACGAGGTGCACGGCTTGATCCGGCGGGCGTCGACCTTCAACACCGCCCGGATCGACCACCTCTACCAGGATCCGCACGATCCGGAGGCGCGGCTGTTCCTGCACTACGGGGACCTCACCGACGGCTCCCGACTGGTCACCCTGATGGAGCGCATCGGTCCGTCGGAGGTCTATCACCTGGCCGCCCAATCCCACGTGCGGGTGAGTTTCGACGAACCCGAGTACACCGGCGACGTCACCGGGATCGGCACCACCCGGCTGCTGGAGGCGATCCGGGTGTCCGAAGTGCCCGCGAAGTTCTACCAGGCCTCCAGTTCTGAGATGTTCGGGGCCACCCCGCCGCCGCAGAACGAAGACACCCCCTTCTACCCCCGCTCCCCCTACGGCGCGGCGAAGGTCTACGCCTACTGGATGACGCGGAACTACCGCGAGGCCTACGGGCTGTTCGCGGTCAACGGCATCCTGTTCAACCATGAGTCCCCCCGCCGCGGCGAGACTTTCGTCACCCGCAAGATCACCATGGCGGTCGCAGCGATCGCGGCCGGCCGGCAGGACGAACTGTGGCTGGGCAACCTCGACGCCGCCCGCGACTGGGGCTACGCCAAGGAGTACGTCGAAGCGATGTGGGCCATGCTGCAAGCCGACGAGCCGTCGGACTTCGTGGTAGCCACCGGAACCAGCTACACCGTGCGCGACTTCGTGCAGATCGCCTTCGACCACGCCGGATTGGACTGGGAACGCCACGTGAGGTTCGATCCGCGCTACCTGCGTCCCACCGAGGTGGACGACCTCATCGGCGACCCCACCCGTGCAAGCGAACTGCTCGGCTGGAAGGCCACCACCCACACCCCCGAACTCGCCCGCCTGATGGTCGACGCCGACATCGCCCGGTTGTCTGACGACTAGTGGCAAGCCCCGCTTCGACCACCCGGAACAAGACCGGGCCGCCGAAGATCTCTTCGGGTCGGGAGTCCTACCGTTCCTGGCCCGGGCACGTCGCGCTGTGGACTGCCTTCGGCACCACCCTCGCCAACGAGGTGGTGCGGCACTTCGCCGAGTACGTCGTGGCGCCACCGCGACCGGACTATCCGCTGGCGCCGGCGAGTCTATGGCTGGTCGCCGTCGTCGCCGCGTGCTGCGGCGCGGTGGCGCTGACTGACCGTCGACCAGGCCTGATCCGGGAACTGCTCGCTGCAGGCTTGGGCACGCTGGGACTGCTTTCCGCCGTGGTCGCGGCGGTGACGCCGAACACCCCGGCGCCACCTGGCACGATCCCATCGGACCCGGTGTCGTGGCTGCTGTTGGGGGTCGCGGCCGCCGGTCTGGTGCTGGCCGTTGCGACGCTTCCCGGTGAGGTACTGCTGCGAACGCTGTTCGCCGCCGGCCTGCTGGTGGCCGCGCTCAGCGTGCTCGCCGTGGTGATCCGGCTGTGGGCCATACCCTCCGAGGCCCAAGACCCGGTGCGGATACGTCCCGGCACGCTCCCCGCCCAGGGAATCTTCATGAACATCAACATCCTGGGGATGGTCGCGGCCGCAGCATTCGTCGTGCAGGTGGCCTACCTCAGGGTTGCCTGGCGGCGCCTGGCAGCGCCGGTCCGCTGGTTGCTCGTCGCCGTGGGGCCGGTGACCTCGCTGGTACTGGTGTGGACGTCGTCATCGCGGACCGCCATCGGGGCCTCGCTGGCCGCCGTTGCCATCGGCTTCTTGCTGCCCTGGCGGCGGTGGCGAGGGTGGTGGCCGGCAACCGTGTTCGCAGTCGGGTGCGCGGCGGCGGTGCTGATGCCGATCTATGTGGCGGTGAGCTTGGGCTACAAATTCGGCGGTCGGCGCGACCTCTGGCCGCTGGTGTTCACCGAGATCGCCGAAAACCCGGTGCTCGGCCGCGGCTTCGGCAACATCAACGGCGAACAGCACGCCCACAACCAGCTGCTCGAAACGTGGCTGCAGGCAGGGCTGCTCGGGTTGCTGGTGTTGCTCGCGCTGGCGTTGCTCGGAGCCATCACCGCAGTGCGGATCGCGCCCTGGGACGGTCAGGTCGCGGTGGCAGTCGTCACCTTCTCGGCGCTGCTGTGGGGCACCGAGATCGTCTCTCCCTGGACGGTTACCCGGACGTTGCCGCTCCCCCTGCTGTTCAGCCTTCTCGGCCTGCTCGCGGGGATCGGGCTCGCCCGCGATCGTGGTTGGGGTGACGGCCACCGCGGTTCCGGCACCGTTCGCTGAGTCCTGCCCTGCCACACCCGTCCGGGGCGGAACAATAGACCTGCCAGAATCAGCCCGTGAGAATCCTGGTCACCGGCGGCGCCGGCTTCATCGGATCCAACCTCGTACGGCGGCTGCTGGCCGACGGTGATTCGGTCGCCGTGATCGACGACCTCTCGACCGGCTACCGCAGCAACCTCGACGGCCTGGACATCGACTTCTTCGAGGCGTCGATCCTCAACGAGGACGCGCTCGCGGACGCCGCGGACGGGGCCGAATCGATCATTCACCTGGGCGCGCTCGGGTCGGTGCCCCGGTCGGTGAAGGACCCGATGGCCTCGCACCAGGCCAACGCCACGGGCACCCTCATGGTCTGCCAAGCGGCCCAGCGGCATGGAGCCCATCTGGTGGCCGCGTCTTCGAGCTCGGTCTACGGGTCGACGCCGGATCTGCCCCGCCGGGAGAACTTGCCGACGCGACCGATGTCGCCGTACGCCGTCACCAAACTCGCCACCGAGTCCTATCTGCTGGCGTTCGGCGCCTCCTACGACCTGCCGACGCTGCCGTTCCGGTTCTTCAACGTCTACGGACCCCGACAGGCGGCCGGCCACGTCTACGCGGCCGTGATCCCGGTGTTCATCGATGCGGCGCTGCGCGGCGAACCGCTTCCCCTCAACGGCGACGGTCTGCAATCGCGCGACTTCACCTTCGTGGACACCGTCACCTGGGTGCTGGCCGACTCGGCACACCGGCGGGTCACGTCCGATCGACCGGTCAACCTCGCGATTGGCGCGAATGTGACGCTGCGGGATCTGATCGCCGAACTCGAAGAAATGCTCGGTCGCGAATTGCCGATCGAGCAACGGCCCCCGCGGGTGGGAGACGTGCGTGCCAGCCAGTCGGATCCATCGCTGCTGCGCAGCCTGTTCCCGGACGTCCCGGAGGTGGCGTTCCGCACCGGACTGGGGGCAACGTTGGAGTGGTTCACAACGCTGCCGCAGTACGCCGCCGAACAGCGGTAGCGGCCGGCGGGTTCGGCTCGACCTACTGGAGCAGGCCCTATTGGTAGTAGCCCAGGACGTCGACGATCACGTGGTTGGACGCCGATGATCCGTTGTACACGCGTACCCACCGCTGATCCGAGATACCCACCAGCAGCCCATTGGCCCGGGTGTCGTCACCTCCGACCGGCCAGTTGATCACCGACGCATTGGGCTTCGGGATGCCATCCGGCCACAGCCGGAGATGGCCGCCGGGACTGGGGGCCGAAAGCGGGACGGTGATGTTGTACGCCATGGCACTGGCACCGGCCGGGACCACGTTGGGAGACGTGACGTTGCCGACGCCGTCCCGGCCGTCGCCGACATACACCGCACGTTCGGTGCCCGGCAGCATCGCCCCCGGTTGCGGCTGCGGTTGCCGGGAGTCATAGGCGCGGGCCGGCGAAATCGGATAGAACAACTGCCCGGTGTCGGTGTAGTAGCCGACCACGTCCACCAAGATCCGCACGTCCGTGCCAGCCGCGTTGTAGACCGCGATGGTGCGGTCCGGTGCCACCTTCACCACCAGGCCGTTGGCGATCTTGTCCATCGGGTTGAGCCAGTTGATCGCCGACGATTCGGTGCTCTTGACGTCACCGGGCATGACCCGCAGATGGCCGGCGCTACCCGGCTCCACGACCGTGATGTTGTAGGCGATGGCCTCGGTGCCGACCGGCACCACATTCTGTTGACCGTCGATGCCGGTGTGCACGCCGATGACGCGAGTCTCCCCGGGCTGCAGCCGACCGCCGGAAACGTCCGAATCGTGCACCCGGGTGGGGTCGATGGGGTTGAACAGGCTGCCCCCCGGCGGGTTCTCCGACCCTTGGGGCAGGAAGTAGCCCAGCACGTCCACCACCGCATCCGCCGGCTGGCCGAGGGCGTTGTACACCCGGATCTCACGGTAGGCATCGATCTGCACCACAAGGCCGTTGGCGATGTTCTGACCTGCGGCCACGTTGATCGCCGACGCGGCCGTGTAGGCGGTGCTGCCGGGCATCACTCGAAGGTGACCGTTGACCGCTGGATTCGGAATGGTGAGGTTGTAGGCGATGGCCACCGCGCCGTCCGGAACCACCGGCGCCCCGCTCCCGGCTTCCGCACCGACGAACACTTCGCGCGCCTCCCGTGGTGCGATCTGCCCGGTGGGGTCGGTGCGGGTGTCGAGCACCCGCGCCGGGTCGATCGGGTAGAAGACCGAGCCGACGCCTGCCGGGGTGACGGGCTTGACCGGGAACTGCAGCGCATTCACCGGGCGGATCAGGCCGTAGCCGTACGTGCTGTCCCAACCGGGGGTGCCGAGGTCTTGGGCGGTGGAAGTGAGGAGATTGGCCAACTCCCCCCGTGTCATCGCCGGTTGGTGCTGGCGCAGTAGGGCCATTGCGGCCGTGACGTGCGGCGTGGCCATCGAAGTGCCGCTGAACCAGCCGTAACGACCCCATTCCGGGGAACCCACATTGACCGTCGAGATGGTGGCCGTACCCGGCGCCACCACGTCGACGTAGTTGCCGCGCGTCGAACTCGAAGCGATGTTCTTCGCCGAATCGATGTTCCCGACCCCGATGACGTCGGGGTAGGCGGCCGGGTAGCTGATGCGGTTTGTGGTGGGTCCGTCGTTGCCGACTGCGGCCACCAGGACGGCATCGAGGTACTGCGCGTGCGCAACGGCCACCTCCAGCACCGGATCGCTGGGGGATCCCAACGTCCCGAGCGACATGTTGAGCACGGTGGCACCGTTGTCCACCGCCCAGTCGATGCCGCGGGCGAGCGTGGTGGTGTCGCCCGAACCGCTCGGGGGGATCACCTCCACCGGCATCACGCGGGCACCGGGAGCCATCCCGGAGACGCCGATCCCGTTGCCGGTGATGGCGCCGATGGTGCCGGCGACGTGGGTGCCGTGGTCGGTACGATTCTCTGGCGCTGTTTGCGCCACCAAGGTGCAGCCGCCGGTATCGCAGCTGGCACCGGGCACGATGGAGGCCGCCAGGTCCGGGTGGGTGGTGTCGACTCCTTGATCGAGCACGGCGACGACCTGTTCGGCGCCGGTGGCGTATTGCCAGGCGTAGTTGCTGCAGCCGTACCGGCTGGAAGCCCCGGCGATCGGATCGGTGCACAGCATGTCGGGGGCGTACTGGTTCCAGGGGAACGGCAGCACGAGGTTCTCCGGCCGGTAGGGATCCGTGGCGGCCGGTGTGGTGGTGGCCGCGGACTCGCCGAAGGTCACGATGGGTTGCGGGATCCCGACCGCGAGGGTGTCCGGGCGGGCGGCGGCCGCGTCGATCACCGCGAGCGCCTCCTCCGGTCCGGTGGCGCGGATGGTGCTGATGGACAACCCGGCGCCGCCGTCGCTGGTGGCCACCCCAACCTCGATCGTCTCGCCGGGGGCCACCTGGTCACGCACGGTGGACTCGTCGCTGCGCAGCGGGTCACCGTCGGGGATCAGCACCTCGGGTGCCGGCTCGGGGGCGTCGGCCGCCTCGACAACCTGGGGCAGACCGGCTCCGATCCCTTCGGGTACGGCTGCCACAAGGGTCGGCGAAGCGACGACGATCGCCGCTGCCCCCACCGCGGCTGCGAGCAGCCGGACCCCAGCCAAGGTGGATCATCTCCCTTCCCGGTAGTTGCCGGTGAGCACCGACGGCGCCGCTGCGCCTGGCTACGCCACCTGAGGCGACCCACGCGTGGGGGCGGCGCGGATCCCTATAGGGAGTCGACAGTAACCCGGATCGACTCAATGCGCGTGCAGCACATGGGTGATGTGCGATCCGTCACGCGGGCCTCAACAGGCACCCACCAGGCCATGATCCACTAGGCGTAGTAGCCGAGCACGTCGACGATCACATGGTTCGCTTCGGCGGATCCGTTGTGGACGCCGATCTCGCGCGAGTCGGAGATCCCCACCAGCGCGCCGTTCGCCCGGGTGCCGCCGCCGGCCGCCCAGTTGAGCACCGAGGCTCCGGGGAGCGGGTGCTGAGCCGGCCACAGCCGCAGGTGCCCGCCGCCGTTGCCCGGTGCTGGCGGCACGGTGACGTTGTAGGCGACCGCCACCGCCTCGTCCGGCACCACGTCGACCGCGATGACGTTGCCGAAGGCGTCTCGACCGTCGCCGAGGTAGACGGTGCGGGCGTCACCGGGCGCGAGCGGTCCGGGCGCGGGTGACGCCTGCCGGGAGTCGTAGGCGCGGGCGGGTGCGATGGGGTGGAACAGGGCACCGTCGCCGGGTCGGTAGTAGCCGGCGACGTCCACCAGGAAACGCACCGGCGCCGACGAGCCGTTGAACACCCGAATCGTGCGCTGGGCCGGTATCGCCACCACCAGACCGTTGGCAACCTTGTCACCGGCGCGGGTCCAGTTGATGGCCGACGCCGCGGTGGTGGTGGCGTCGCCCGGCATCACCCGAAGGTGCCCAGGTGAGGTCGGTTCGACCACCGTGAGGTTGTAGGCGACGGCGGTGGCTCCCTCCGGCACCGCAACGACGGCGTCCGGGTCGGCGGCGACGCTCACCAGTCGAGTTTCGCCGGGGGCCAGCAGCCCGGTCTGGCTCCCCGCCGCGTCGTAGACCCGCAGCGGGGCGATCGGGGTGAAGCCGCCGACCGACGAACCGGCTTGGCCGGGGGCCGTGAAGTAGCCGAGCACGTCGACGACGGCGTTGACCGCGGCACCGGCCGCGTTGAACACCCGGATCTGATCGGCGTCGTCGATGGCCACCACGGATCCGTTGGCGATGGTCTCGCGGGCGGCGAAGTTGATCGCCGACGTCGGTGAGGCGGAAACGTCGCCCGGCATCACCCGCAAGTGCCCGGCGGCCGCCGGATCGGCCACGGTGAGGTTGTAGGCGATGGCCACGGCGTCCGGCGGAATCACCGTGCGCCCGGTGCCAACTTCGCTGGACACCTTGGCGGTTCGCGTCTGGTGCGGCCCGATCGGACCTGAGAGGCGGGTGTCGAGCACCCGGGCAGGCGCGATGGGTACAAAACCCAGGCCGACCATCACCGGCGCCGAGGCTCCGCTGAGGTTCAACGCGGCGAGCGGATTGACTATGCCGGCACCGAACCCGGCATCGCGACCCGGTGGCCCCTCATCGTCGGCTGTGTCCATGAGCCGTCCGGCCACCCCGGCGCCGCGCAGTTGCGGGAAGTGTTGCCGCAGCAATGCTGCCGCCGCCGCGACGTGGGGCGTCGCCATCGAGGTGCCGCTGTAGTAGCCGTAGCGCTCCCCGGGCAGCGTCGAGACCACCATGAAACCCGGTGCGGTGAGGTCCACCCAGTCCCCGCGCGCGGAGCTGTCGTCGAGCACCCGGTCGGCGGTGATGGATCCCACGCCCAGCACACCGGGGTAGGCGGCCGGGTAGGCGAGGAAATTGTCGGTGGGACCGCTGTTGCCGGCAGCAGCAACCACGACCACGCCCAAGCGGATCGCGTTGGCCACCGCGGCTGCGAGCACCGGATCGCTGCTCGCGCCGGCCTTCGTGGCGAGCGAGAGGTTGATCACCGTGGCGCCGTTGTCCACCGCCCACGTGACACCGGCGGCGACGTCGGTGCTCCAGCCGGATCCGTCTTTCGTCAGCACCTGCACCGGCAGCACTTTCGCCTGCGGCGCCAGCCCGGCGATGCCGATGCCGTTGCCCGCCACCGCCGCCACGATGCCCGCCACGTGGGTGCCGTGCTCGGAGTAGTCCGCGGGGTTGGTTGCACCCACCTTGATGCACGGCTGATTCCCCACGTTCAGGCATTTGCCACCCGGCAACGTCGAGGCCGCCAGGTCCGGGTGGGAGGTGTCCACCCCGGCGTCCACCACCGCCACCACCTGCCCCTTTCCGGTGGCCAGCGCCATCGCGTCACCGGTGCAGGAGTAGTGGGGGTTGGCCCGGGCGGTGGGGTCGGCGCAGAGCAGATCGAGGGCGTATTGGTTGTAGGGCCAGGGTCGGGCGGTGGTGGTCGGCCGGTAGAAGTCAAGGCCAGCGGCGGCGCCGACGTCCGCCTGCGCCGGCACCACCGGGGACGCTTCGGAGCTCTGAACGACTTGCGGCAGTCCGACCGCGACCGTCGCCGGCTGTGCTGCCACGTCACGCACGACTTCGCCGACCTGTTCCGGCCCGACCGCTTCGATGGTGCGGACTTCGAATTCGCCGGTCGCCGCATCCACCGCCGCGACCCCGACCGTGGTGGCCTCCCCCGGATCCACCGCGCGGGCGATCTCGGCCTCCGACGGCGTGGCCGGCACCGGGGTTTCAGCTGCGGCGAGCACCTGTTGCACCGCTTGTTCGGCCGCCGGGGCGATCGGTTGCGGATTCGCGCTGGCAACGGCCGGTGTCACCTGCGCGAGCGCCAGACACAGCGCAGCGACCGACGCTGTGCGCCCGGACGCTCGCCACCACCGCATGCGACTTTCCCTCTTTCCGTGCCGCCGAAGATTCGCTTCTCTAAGCAAATCTTGACTCTTGCCTCTCCCATCTTCGACCGTAACCCCCACCCGACTTGAGGCGGGGGTGAATTGCCGAGCAGTGTCGCGGCGGCACGGCCGACGGCGGTGTCTAGGCTTGCGACGTGCCCGCCGCGCCCGCTCACACTCGGAGGGTGTGGCGTGTGGTGGCGATCGTCGCGATCGGGCTGGCGCTGTGGGCTGCGCTCGCGGCCTGGGCGGCGAGTTCGCCCTGGGGATCCGCGCCGGACGACGACTACCACACCGCCATGACCTACTGTGCGGCTGGCGAGTTGGACTGCGTGCGCGAGGGCAAGCGGGAGTCGATCTGCTACGCCCTGCGTAGCGAAGTCCCCGGCGAATGCGACCTCACGGGGGAGCTTTCGGCGCCGCCGGGCGAGGGGATCATCGAGGGCTGGTACCCACCGATGTATTACGCGGTGGCGGGAGTCTTCATCGATGATACTGTGGCGGGCACGGCGCGCAACATCCGCCTGGCGAACGCCGCCCTCACGGTGGCGCTGGTGATCGGATCGGTGGCGTTGAGCAGGCCGAGCATTCGACTCGCGGTGGCGCTCAGTTGGCTGGTGGCCAGCGTGCCGATGGGAGTGTTCCTGTTCGGCAGCATGAGTCCGAGCGCCTGGGCCACCTTGGGCGTGGCCAGCATGTGGGGGCCACTGCTATCGCTGCTCACCATGCCCAGCTTCCGGGGCAGGGCCAACCTGGTCACGCTGGTGGCCCGGCTGGCCTTCATCGAGGTGGCAGTGCTGCTCAGCCTGGGAAGCCGCAGCGAACCGCCGGTCTACATCGGGATTCTCACCGCGGCGGTGACGATCATCGCGTTTCCTTGGCGGCCGGCGGAATGGCGGCGCCGACGCAACTGGATCTTCGTGGTGCCGGTGCTGATCGGTGTGCAGGCGTTGACCTTCCTGCTGACGTTCACCTCAGCCAAGATCTCCGACCGTCAGAGTGGGGCGCCGGACCCCTTGGGTCCATGGGAGGTCGCGGTGGACGCGCTCGCTCTGCCCGCCCGCCTGCTCGCCGACCCGCTGCTGGGCTGGCTGGATACTCCCAGTCCGCCCTTGGCCCGGGCACTGGTGGCCGGGGCCTACTTCGGATCGATCCTGATCGGACTCGGTGTGCTCTACCGGCGCAAGGTCGCCGGGTTGGCGTTCTACTTCCTCGCCAGCTGGGCGTTCGTGGCGCTGGTCCTGGCCAGCGCCAGCGCTCCCGGGCAACTGCAGCCGCGGTACTTCCTGCCGTTGCTGTTCGGTTTGGTCGGGATCGCGCTGCTGCCCGTGCTCGGGCAACGACCGACCGCACCCACCAGGGTGCAGGCCATCATCATCGCCATCGCACTCGGGGGCGCCAACCTCCTGGCGCTGCTGTGGAACAACGTCCGCTACCTCGACGGCCTGGACGGCAGCCCGATCTCCGCCGCCCGCGTGCTCGACGCGGCCACACCGGCGTGGTGGCACAGCTCGCCATTCGATCCGGGCACCACCTGGCTGCTGGGCTCGTCCGCCTTCCTTGCGGCGGCGGTCGGTGGCGTGCTGCTGACGTTGTCGGTCGCCGACGAGGCGGAGAGTTGACATGCGGCTGCTCGCACTCACCCGCGGCCCGGACACCCCGTCGGCCCGCTTCCGCTTCCGGCAGTACCTGCCGACCCTTGCGGAGTCGGGCATCGACTGCGTCGAGCGGTATCCGCCGCATGGGGCCACCGCCCCGCCGGGTAGTCGGGCGGTCCGGTTGCGCTGGCTGGCGGAGACGTTGCCCTCCACGGCTGCCGCTCCGGTGGTGGCCCGACGATTCGACACCGTCCTGCTGCAGAAACCGCTGCTCACCAACCGGCGCAGCGTCGAACCGCTGCTGCCGGCCGGCTATGCCTTCGACGTCGACGATGCCACCTGGTTGCGGTCGCCCAAGGGTGTGGATGCGATCGCCCGCCGGGCTGGCGTGGTGATCGCCGGCAACGAGTTCATCGCCGAGCACTTCGCCTCGCTGGCCCCCACGGTGGTGATCCCCACCGGCGTCGACCTCGACCGGTGGCACCCGGCCGCGGGTGAGGCGGTAGCGGATGGCCCCCCGACCATCGTGTGGTCGGGCGGGCACACCGGATTCGCCGACCTCGCGATCGCTGCGCCGGCCCTGCGGCGCGTCCTGGCGCGCCACCCGCAGGTGCGGTTGCGGATCATGGCCGACCTGGAACCACCGACGACGTTGGGACTGCCGGCGGAGCGGGTCGACTACCTGCCTTGGTCCCGTGAGGTGGAGGTGGAGGCCCTCAACTCGGCGACGGTGGGCATGATGCCGCTGCGTGATTCCGATTGGGCGCGCGGCAAATGCGCCTACAAGATGCTGCTGTACCTAGCGTGCGGGATCCCGGCGGTTGCTTCGGGGGTGGGCATGAACGCCGAGGTCGCCGGCGTCGCGCCTTCGGCTGTGACGCTGGCCGACTCCGACGACGAGTGGGTGGCTGCCCTGGAGTCGCGCCTGACCGACCCAGCCGGCAGCGCCCGGGACGGTGCGTCCGGCCGGGTCGCGATCCGCCCGCACTACGGCACCGACGCCACCGGGCACCGGCTTGCGAGTGTGCTGCACTCGTTGCCGGAGCGCCGCCTACGATGAACGTCGTGACGAAGGCAGACGACCCGTGGAGCCGCATCGACGATCGGTCCGGTGCACTCCGCGCGGCCTCGGCAACCGCCCCGGTGGAACTCGACCTCGGCTGCGGCACCCTGCGGGAGCACCCCGGGGCGATCGGCGTCGACCTCATCGCCGGGCCGACCGTGGACGTGGTGGGCGATGCCTTCGACGTGGTGGCCGCCCTGCCCGACGCCAGCGTGTCGACGGTCTACTCGCGGCACTTCTTCGAGCACCTCGACGATCCGGTGCCGCTGATCCTCTCCCTCGGCCGGGTGGTGCGCCCGGGCGGCAGGATGCACGTGATCGTGCCGCACTTCTCGAATCCCTACTACTACTCCGACCCCACCCACAAGACGTTCTTCGGCCTCTACACGTTCTCGTACCTGGCCGAGGATCGACGCTTCCGGCGTCGAGTTCCGGAGTACTTCGGAACGCCTGACTTCGCGATCGAGGACACCACCATGGTGTTCAAGGCCAAGCGCCCCTTCTACCTCAGTCACGCGGCCAACAAGGTGATCACGCGACTCGTGAACGCCCGTCCGGGCAACCAGGAGACCTACGAATACCGCTGGTCGAACTTGTGGCCGTGCTACGAGATCCACTGGGAACTCCGACGCCGGTAGCCGTCAGCGGCCCCGCCACCACGCGACTCGCATCCGCGAGCGGGCAGCGACGGCCGCCGCTCGGGCGAGTGCGCGTCGCCTACGCATGAAGGACGCCAACTCCGCCACTTCGCCGGGGTCGGCCATCCCGACCGGGTCGCGCACTTCCAGGCCGACCGGCCACGATCCGGTCGCCAGCACCTGCTCGAGACTCGCGGCGGCTTCTGCGCCGGACTCGGCCAACGCGGCATCAATTAGGGCGGCGAGGTCGGGACTCAGCGGCGAACCGGCTGCCGAGGTCGGCCTCACGTGCGGCGCCGCCCACGTCATCAGGGCATGCAGCGCCAGACGATCCAGACGGGGATCCTCCCGGGCGACCACCTGGAGCGCGGCGAGCAGGGCATCGCTGCGGCGGGCGTTGAGCCTGGGGATGCCCGTGATCACCCCGGGCTGGCCGACGATGACGTCGGCAGCGTGCTGAATCTCAGCTGCCGGATCGCTGCCGGGAAGGTCGACGGTGACCACCTCGAGGTCGTCGCCCGCTGAACCTCCAGCGGTCCCCTCTCCTGCCCAGAAACGTTCCAGCGGCCCGCGCGGCACCCACCAGGCCATCGAGTCACTGTGACGCTGCAGCAGGTCAGTGAGGATTCCTGGCAGCCACATCGGCAACGGCGGCATCGGGCCCAGCCGCAGCAGCTGATAGTAGTTGGACACCAGCGCGGCCGAGGGACGCCGCCGGGTCACCACCACCCGCACCGAACGACCCGGGAACCAGCCCAGCACCTCGGCGCGAAGTACCGGACCGGCGAGGCTGAGATTCTCCGCGCTCAGGATCACCGACGTCTGTTCGCCCGGCATCGCGGCGCGCAGGCGACCTACCGCGGCCCCCGCGGCGGCGCCACGCCACAACCAGCCGAGGTAGTCCCGCTGTTCGGCGGTGGATCGCGCCCAGTACACGGGGTCGGCGCGGGCGGCGTCGGCCGCAGCATCACCGGCGTTGAGTTCACCTGCCGCGGCGAGGTAGGCGATGCCTTGGTCGGCCAATGCGGCTTGCTGACTGCGGAACGCTTCCTGCAGCGAGGTGGTGCCACTCTTGGGCGTGCCCACATGCAACGTCACCGTGCCGCTCATCGGGCAGCTCCGCTCGGCTCCGGTTGGCGTTCCAGCCGTCGGGCGAGGAGGACGGCCGGAACCACCATCAACACACTCGCGGCACCACTCACCCAGGCCATACCCACCACCCCGAATGCGCCCAGCGCCCAACCGCTGGTGGCGAGCATGAGCGCCGGCCCCAGCACCGAGTAGGCGACCGTCGGCCAGGGCCGACCATAGACCCGAGTGAACTGGTAGCTGACCTGCACCAACGCCTGTGCGATCACCGACACCGTCAGCACCAGGTACACCTGCAGGCCTTCGCTGAACTCGGGGCCGTACAGCACATTGACCACAAAAGGTGCCACTGCGGCCACTGCAACGGCGGCCACCGTGGTGCCGGCCAGAGTCTTGACCAGGTCGCGGGTGAGCGTGTGCTCGTCGGCCACGGTGGCGCGGTGGTAGACGTCGACGGCGATCTGCCCGCCCACCAACCGCGGCACCACCGTCAGCGAAAAGCCCACGGCATAGATCCCGGCCGCGGCATCGCCTAGGTAGAAGCCCACCAGGATCGTGTCGATCAACATCACGCTCCACTGCAGGGTCCGGCCAAGTTGCCAGGGGAATCCGCCACGCACGGCTCGCACCACGTCGCGGGTCAACTCGCGGACCGGGGTGGGCGCTGCTGTCGGGGTCGAAGGAGTGGGCGGCTCGGCCTCGAGCCCGTTCGGCGCCGGTGCCGCCCCGACGACCCGGCCGGCGCGCACCATCAGCCAGAAGAACGGCAGCGGGGTGAGGAACGAGGCGATCACCACCAGCTTCACGGTGGTGGAGTTCAGCACCCCGGCACCGGCCACCGCGATCACACCGGCGAGCAGCACCAATTGCTGGCCCAATGAGGCCCAGGCACTTGCCACCGGCCCGCGCATCGCGCCGAGAACCAGGCTGGACTGGCTTCCCATCAGGTAGGCGACGCCGCCGATCGCCAGCCACGAGACGGCCGGATCCAGCGGCAGGAAAGCGAGGGCTACCAGTGCGGCGATGCCGGCGTAGATCAGCCATGCGGTTCGCATGAGCGGCCTGATGGGCCGGAAGTCGCCGCGGGACCGGCACATGTGGACTACCTGCTGGCCGACGTCGAAACTCGCAGCGAGGTAGATCAGCGAACTGGCCGACACGAACACCGCGACCACACCGCGCAGTTCCGGCCCACCGAGCCGGGCCACCACGATCGACTGCAGCAACCCGATGGCCACGCCCACGACCCGGATCATGATCGCCTTCGACGCCCGACTCGCACGCACACGAGAAACGAGCGAACGCGCGTCGGGCATTTGCGAAGCCTAGTGCCACGCAACGCGATCCAACGTTTACGCTGGCACGGTTACGCACCGCCGAACGGGAGTCGCCACATGAACGCCAGCACCGAACCCGCCCTGCCCGCACCACCGGACCCGGCGACGGCCCGGATCGCGGTGATCGGACTCGGCTACGTCGGCCTGCCGCTGGCGGTGGAATTCGCAGGCAGCAACCCGGTGCTCGGCTTCGATATCAACACCGAGCGGGTGGCTGAGTTGCGCGAGGGCAACGACCGCACGCTGGAGGTGCCCAACGACTCGTTGCGGGCGGCACTGGACGGCCGGTTGGCCCTCAGCGCCGACCCGGCCGACCTGGCCGGCACGGATGTCTTCATAGTCACGGTGCCCACGCCCATCGACACCTTCCGCCGCCCGGATCTCGGGCCGCTCGAGTCCGCCAGCCACCTGGTGGGTGCCGCGCTGCGACCGGGTGCCGTGGTGGTCTACGAATCGACCGTGTACCCGGGTGCCACCGAGGAGGTCTGCGCCCCGATCCTGGCGGCTGAGTCGGGGCTGGAACTCAATGTCGGCTTCTGGCTGGGCTACTCGCCGGAGCGGATCAACCCAGGCGACCACGCCCACCGGCTGCCGGACATTCTGAAGGTCACCTCGGGATCCACCCCGGCGGCGGCGGACTTCGTGGATGCCCTCTATGCCCGGGTCATCACCGCCGGCACCCACAAGGCGTCGTCGATCCGGGTGGCCGAGGCGGCGAAGGTGATCGAGAACACACAGCGCGATGTCAACATCGCGTTGATCAACGAACTCGCCGTGCTGTTCAACACCCTGGGCATCGACACCACCGAGGTGCTGGAAGCCGCGGGCACCAAGTGGAACTTCCTCGGCTTCCGCCCCGGGCTGGTGGGAGGTCATTGCATCGGCGTGGATCCCTACTACCTCACGCACAAGGCACAGGAGGTAGGGCACCACCCGGAGGTGATCCTCGCGGGGCGCCGAATCAACGACCGCATGGGCGGCTACGTGGCCGAGCAGACCGTGCGAGCGCTGGCACAGGCCCGCCGCCACGTCGCCGGGGCCCGAGTGCTGGTGCTGGGCCTGGCGTTCAAGGAGAACTGTCCAGACTTGCGCAACACCCGGGTGGTGGACATCGTGGCCGAGTTGGGCCGCTTCGGAGTCGAGGTCGACGTGCTCGACCCGTGGGTGGACGCCAAGGAGGCCGAGATGGAGTACGGCATCACATTGGTGGACTCCCGGCAAATGCCCACCGGGACCTACGACGCGGTTGTGCTGGCGGTGGCGCACGAGCAGTTCACCGACCCGGGTTTCGACGTCCGCGCCTGGCTCGCCGAGGACGGCCTGGTGTACGACGTCAAGGGTGCCCTCCCGGCTGGCGTGGCCGACGCGCGACTCTAGGCGAAGCGCAACCCCCGTCTGCTCAGGCTCCGGAGGTGCGGGGGCGGGCTTCGTGGGGCGACGGTCTCAAATCTCCCCAACATGCGGCCAAGTGGCGCGACACGCCGAAAAACCGGGCCGGGTGAAGCCCGATGGGGAGGTTTCAGACCGCCGCCGGAATGCACCCCTCGCCTACTAGGCCTGCCCAGCCCCCACAAGGTCCACCCAAGCGCGCGACAGCGCCACCTGATCGAAGCGCTGGGCCCACTCCCGGCAGGCGCTGCGGTAGGCGCCGCGGCCGCTGGCGAGCACACTCACCACCGCTGAGGCGAAGGCCTCCACCTCCCCGACCGGCACCAGCCGCCCGGTGACCCCGCCGTCCACTGCGTCCCTTACCCCGGTCACGTCCCAGCCGACGGTGGGGACCCCGCACGCGGCGGCCTCGATCACGGCGTTCGGCAGGCCCTCCCGCAGGCTGGGAAACACCAACACGTCCAGGTCCCGCAGCACGGGCACCACATCTGTCACCCAGCCCCGCCAAGTGATCCGTGGGTCCGCATTCATGCGGTCGAGTACGGCCTGGGGCGGCGGGTCGGCGGAATCAACGTCACCGACCACCACCAGCGCCGCTTCGGGGAATTTCGCCGCCGCCACATCCAAGGCGGCGAGCACCACGTCCAAGCCCTTGTCGCCGGCGAGCCGGCCGACGAACCCGAGCACCGGGAACGGACTCCGATCCTCACCACTCCCATCTCCCGGTACGAATCGGGTGAGGTCCACGCCCTTGGATCCGCCGCCGCACAGCACCGTCGCGGGTCGCCGCGTCACCCCGGCCGACTGCAGCAGCTGCGCCAACGAGCCCGACACCGCCACCACGTCGGTGGCGCTGCGCACCGTCAACCGGTCGGCGGTCAGGGTGAGCCTCCGGCTCGTCCCGATCAACGTCTCCCAGCGGGCTCCGCGGTGCAGAAAGATCCTTCGGCGCACCCCCACCAGCCGGGCAGCGACCATCGCCAACAGACCACCCTTCGGGCTGGCTCCCACCACCACATCCGGGCGCAGCCGCCGCAGCAGTCGGAGCCACCGGGTCAGCGCCACCGCGTCGGCCCGGGGTTCGATGGGTTTGACCATGTCGATCCGATGCACCCGCACCCAGTCCGGCGGCGGCCCGGACGGCCACTCCCCCGGCGCGCACACCACGTGGATCTCCCAGCCCGCCTCCCGCAGGGCCGGGAAGTGGGCGAAGAAGCTGGTGCTCAGTTGCTCGGCCAGCGTGGTGCCGATCAGCAGCCGGCGGGGCCGTCCGGTCGGCCCGGGGTCGCCATTCGCCGCGGGTCGGCGACTCACCGTCCGGTGGCGCCGGTGACGGTGCGCAGGGTGCGCGCCAGGCACTTCAGATCCATCGACAACCCCTGATGCCTGAGGTAGAAGAAGTCGAACTGCAACTTCTCGAAGGCGTCCTCCTCGCTGGCGCCGTAGGGATATTTCACCTGGGCCCAGCCGGTCAGCCCGGGGCGCACCACATGCCGCAGGCCGTAGTACGGCAGCACCTGCACGAGCCGTTCGACGTAGGCGGGTTGCTCCGGCCGCGGCCCCACCAGCGAGAGTTCACCCCTCAGCACGTTGACCGCCTGCGGCAATTCGTCGAGATGGCTGCGGCGCAACCAGCGGCCGACCGGGGTGATGCGCGGGTCTTCGTGCACGGTCCAGGTGGCGGGGCTGGCGCCGGGCGACATGGTGCGGAACTTCCACATCGAGAAGACCTCGCCGTTGCGCCCCACCCGGGGCTGCCGGTAGAACAGCGGTCCGCGGTTGCCGACGAGGTTCGCCAGCCACACCAGCGGCGCCAGGAGCAGCAGCGGCAGCGTCAGCAGCGCAGCGCCCAGGATGTCCACCAGTCGCTTGACCCGGGCGTAGCCGCGGCCGTGCACCTCCCCGATGTCGAACAGCAGCGAGGAGCGCTCCACCTCGCCCGCGGGCAACTTGCCCATCCAGTCTTGGTAGAAGTCGGTGAGCGAGCGGACTCGCACGCCCGATTCGTGCACCTGAGCCACCTGATCCACCACGGCCTGCGACGCCAGTCCGCCGCCTGATACGACCACCAGTTCCGCGCCGGTAGCAGCCACTTGTGCGACTACTCCACCTGCATCACCTGCGTCCAACGTCACATGGCCCACCACCTGGGCGGGGCGCTCGAGGTCGCGGACCATGTCCGCCAGCAGACCTGCAGCCTCATCGTCGGAGGCCACCACCAGCACCCGCGTGGGCGCCCCGCGCAGCGCGGAAGTTCCCACCGTCCAGTTGCAGAACACCGCCCACGGCACCAGCACCACGACCGTGCCCAACACGGTGAAACGTGGCAGCAGGTTCGACGCGGTGAGTAGCCCGAACAGCGACATCACCGCGGCGGCGATGCCTCCAGCGGCCAGTGCACGCCCGGCAGCGGCCAGCAGCGTTCTGGGTTCGTCGGGCAGGCCAACCGCGTAGCACGCCACCACCAACATGGCCGAGTAGACCGCGATCCAGCCGAACTGTTCCACCGAATCCAGCTGATAGCGCGGCACCGCCACCAGATGGGCGTGCAACCACGAGAGCAGCAGGACGATCGCCGGCGCCCCGATGAACATCAACAGCGCAGGTGTGCGGGAGCGCTGCTTGACCTCCCGGCGGGAGTTGGCGATTGCGGACACCCTCGAGGGTACCGAGGACCGCCCGCCCTCGGCGTCGGAACGCAGATCCACGGTGGAGTCCGGCGGCGGCGTCACTGCAACTCCCGCCGCATCTGCAACACGAAGAAGCTGGTCGACAGGTAGGAGGCGAGTTTGTTCCGCAGCAGGGTGGTGCCCAGCATCCCCGCCTCACGCCTGGTGAGCCAGGTGATGCGCTCCTCGACGAAGCCGTGGTAGGCGAGCATCCCCGACCACTGCTCGGGCGGTTGATGCATCCTGAAGTCGACCGTGGGCAGCAGCGGGCTGCGGCGGCCGATGTCGCCGAACAGGTTGCGGTTCGAGGAGTCCATGACGATCAGGGTGCCGCCGGGCGCGGTACGTTCGGCCAGCACGTCGAAGAAGGCGTGGTAGTGCTGCTGGCCCGCCAGCGAGTGGGGCAGATCCGCGACGTATGCCTCGCCGATGTGGTTGATCGACTGATGCAGCAGCACCACGTCGAAGGCCCCCAGCGCCGGGTCGAGATCCTCCAGCACGATGGGCAGCAGCTGGACCCGGTCACCGGTGCCGGCCGCCTCGGCCATGTCGGCGAACTTGCGGTGCACGTCGGTGGGGCTGCCGTCCATGGACGGCTCGAGTACGAGCGCCGACTCGGCCCCGCCCGCGAGCACCGCCCAGAAGCTCCCGATACCGGTGCCCCCGCCGACGTCGAGGACGCGCTTCCCCGCCAGCGGCACGCCGTCGAAGATGAGATCCGCGAAGTAGCGGTCGTACCCGGCGACTCGAGTCAAGCCGCTGAGTGGGGCCACCTCGGCGAACGTCACCATGGGCTCAGGCTAGCCGAGCACGGCGCGATACAACGCCAGGTGTGCGGCCACGGCTGCCTCCGCGTCGTGGGTGCGGGCGCGGCGACGTGCCGCCTCCCCAAAGGCAGCGGCCCGTTGGGGCGAGGTGAGCATCTCGCCGATGGCTTCCGCGAGGGCGACGGCGTCAGCCGGAGGCACCACGAGACCAGCAGGGGCGGCGGCAGCACCGCAGTCCGGACCCGATTCGAGCAGCACGTCGGCCGTCCCCCCAACACCCGTGGCCACTATGGGTCGGCCGGCTGCCATCGCCTCGAGCAGGGCATTCGACAACCCCTCGGCCACCGATGCCTGCGCCACCACATCGGCGGCCGCGAGATAGGGCCGCGGGTCCGCCACGTCGCCGAGCAACCGCACGTCCACCCCGGCCTCGGACACCTGGCGCCGCACCTGTGCCGCGGTCTCGGGCCAGCGCTCATCGTCGCCGAGGCACAGCACGGTCACCGGCCGACCCCGGTCGGCGAGCAGCGCCGCCGCCTCCACCAGGTGGACGTGTCCCTTCTGCGGACGCAATGAGGCGACATTCACGATCACGGGTAGGTCGGTGTCGATACGCGCCGGAGGGACGGACGCGAAGGCCGATTCGGGGATGATGTTCCCGATCACTGTGTAGCGCTCCAAGGGCACCCCCTCGACCTTCGACGAGTCCTCGGCAGCCAGTCGGGAGTTGGCGATGATCGCCGATGCTTGCCGCAGCGCCGCACGGGTGGCTCGGGTGCGCAGCCACGAATCCTGCCGAGCCGAAGACAGGTAGCGCCGCGACATCACAAGCGGGGGCGCGCCCGGCGTCAGTGAATAGGCGGCGGCGAGCAGACTGGTGCGCAACATGGCCACCTGCACCACATCCGGAGCGAAGCGACGGAGCCAACTCGGGTAGGCGCCGGCGCCGCCGCCGATGGCCCGCACCCCGGCCGACCGAAGCACCTCGAGTTGATCCCGTCCCGCGTCGGCGATCGGTTTGAGCACGAATACTTCCACCCCCACCCCGGCGTCGGCCAAAGCCTGGGCCAGCAGGGTGAACTGCCGTTCCGTGCCGCCACGCGCGAGTTCATCCACGACTAGGCCCACGCGCATGGGCCCCACCCTAGGCTAGGCCGTCAACGACGCGGATCGGATCGCGACTGCGTGGCCGAGCCACGCCGTAGATCCGTTCCATCGCCGCCGCGGTGTGGCGGATGTCGACGTCCGCCCGCCGAGCGGCAGCCTGGCGGGTCAGCCGAACACGCAGGTCGGCGTCGCCGACGAAACGGCCGATCGCGGCAGCTGTGTCGGCGGGGTCGAAGAGCAGGCCCGTCTGCCCGTCGGCGACCAACTCGGACACCCCGCCGACATCGGTGGAGAGCACCGGACGTCCGGCGGCGATGGCCTCCATCACCACTACCGGCAGCCCTTCCCGATCCGAGGTGAGCAGTGCCGCATCGGCAGTCGCGATCACCCGCCAGGCGCGCGGCACGTTGCCCACGAATCGGAAGAAGTCGCCCAAGCCTCGGGCGCGGATCGCGGTTTCGACCGACCCCCTGGTCGGGCCGTCGCCGGCGAGGATCACCACGAGGTCGGCCGGGGTGAACCCGGAGCGGGCCAGGGTCTCGATTGCGTGGACGAGACGCAGATGATTTTTGGCGGTGCGGAATCCGGCGACCATGGCGAGCAGCACCCGAGTGTCCAAGACGTCGAAGCGGCCGCGCAAGGCTTCGGTCTGCGGCCGCGACCACTGCGAGATGGTGGCCACGTCGACGCCGGGGCGGACGATGTCGAGGCGCGGGGCGAGCCGGGCGAGTTGGCTGCCCGCGACGGCCCGCGAGACGGCGACAACCCGATCGAGCACCGGGTTCAATCGGGAGGAGGTGTACTCGAAAGCGGGATGGCCGTATCGCTCGCTGTGGATCGTCTCGATCAGTCGAGGGCGCGTGCGGCCGAAGTAGCCCGCCGCCAGCGCAGACTTCAGCCACAACGCCGGTCGGGGGGAATGCACGTTGACGATCGCCGGTCGAAGCCGTTTCACCGTCGCGGCCACGCGTCGGGAGCCGGCGGCAACCACCCGGATACCCAGTTCCTCGAAGTCCGGTGTGAGGCCCCGCAGTTCGGGTCGGGAGGTCACCACCACGTAGTCGGCGGCGTCACGGTCGCTGGCCCGGAGACGCTCCAGCAGCAGCACCTCGGCCCCGCCTCGGTCCAAACCCCAAATGGCCTCAACGATGGTGGGTGTGGTCACGACGGTGGGTCGGCTCACGCTGACACCTCCCGGATCAACTCGTAGTCACGCCGGTAGAGGTGGGCGATCGCGGCCCTGGACTCCTCAGACGCGGCGATGTGGGCTTGTTTGGCGGTCACGTTTCGGTGCTCGAGCATCAAGCCGGGGTCGACCCGTTGCCGCAGCATCTTCAGCAGCGGTGTGAGATCCGCAAGGTTGAAGAGACCGGCGACCGCCACGCGGCCGTCCACTTCGACGTAACTGGCCTGTGACTGGAAGATGCCGTCGGCGTCGTCGAGGTCTTGATTCACCAGCCAGGTGCAGACGAAGCGGTCGAAGTCGGCGAACTCCGGCGATCGGTAGCGCTCGGGATTCGCCACCGCCATCTCTTCGGTGGCGCCGGCGGTGGCGAAGCGGTAGGCCGAGATCGCGCGCTCCAGCGGATCACGCAGCACCGCGAAGGAGTAGGTGCGGTCGAGCAGGAGCGGATCCCGGCACTGGATTTCGCGGGCGCTGAAGTGGCCGAGGGGCCTGCCGTACAGGGCTCGGGAGATGGAGACGCCGGCGTTCTTGGGGATGTGCACGAAGACCACACCGGGCGACCGCCAGGCACGTCGGGCGCGAGCGAAGCGGAGGTACTGAAGCGCCGCTGCCGGCAGTGCGCGGGCCACCAGGGACCGCCCCGGTATGGGGTGACGATTGGGCGCACGGTGTGCGTCAGGAGTCGCCGGCGCCAGCCCGGCAGCATCGGAATGCGCCATGGCATCCCTCCACTCCGCATGCCATGCAGTGACCCTTCCGGTGGGGCCACTGCGGTCGCAACAACCCTAGGGGCGGTTGGCACCGACGAGGCGTAGCGACAGCCGACTTTCAACGCCCCACTCTGAAACCGCGACCTGCAACTATGTTGGTTCCTGACGTTTGGAGCTGGAGAGTGTTTGTCGTTGTCGAGGCGCGGACGAGCCGAGCCGGGGCAAGTGCGTCGCAGGAGCGGGCCGCGACCCTGGTGCAGCGACTCTTTCCGGCAGCGTCCCCCCGCGGCCTCCCACCAACTTCAGGCGGCGCCGGGCCACAGGGACTGACCATCGATGCCTGGCTGCGGCTCGACAACCGATCCGAGCTCGCGGCGGCCCTGGGCCTCGATGCCCGCCCCGGTGCAGATTCGGACGAGGACTTGGTGCTCGCCGCCTACCGCCGATGGGGTCCGGAGTGTGTGGACAGGTTGGAAGGGGACTTCGCTTTCGTCATCCGGGACCCTCACACTGCGACGGTCTTCGCCGCCCGAGACGCGATCGGAATCCGCCCGCTGTACTACGCGATCACGGATGAACTCTTCGCCGCTTCCCCCACCGCCGCGGTTTTCGACGCGATCGAGGGGGTGGACACCACCGTGCGGTCCGAGTGGCTCGCCGACTTCGCCCACGGCATGTCCGGAGACGATCAGACCACCCCGTTCGTCGGCGTTCGGCGGCTACCGCCAGGGCATTGGCTGCACCTGCAGGGCGACGACGTCACCCTCCACCGCTACGCCACCTTCGACCCCTCATCGGTGTGGGAGGACACCCGCGACGACCGCTGGCTGCGGGCCTATCGAAGCGAGTTGATCCGGGCTGTCTCCGTGCGCACCGACCTCTCCGGCCTGATCGGCGTGGAAACCTCCGGGGGGATCGATTCCTCCACCGTCCTCGGGGTGATGGCCGCAACTCACCCGGAAGTCATCAATTCGATTCACACCTTCGGCTTCGCGACCGCCGAGTTGGAACCCGAGTACCTCCTCGAAACCAGCGCCGCACACGGCATCACACACAACCACATCCTGACCAGCACCCGAGGCACCCAGGAGCCGCAACGGCGGGGTTGGCAGGCTATCGGCTACCCGACCGAGCACGGGAACTCCACGTTCCACATCCCCTTCTACGAACTGGCGGCCCAACTGGGCGTCACCACGCTGCACTCCGGGCACGGCGGTGACGAAGTGGTGACCAACACCGGCGGTTTGGCCACCCAAGAACTCCTCGCACACGGGGCGTGGCGACAGGCCATGCGCGACCTGCCCGGCCACCCACTGATGCGTCCGGCCCGCCTCGCCAAACGCATGCGACGTCGCCCGCAGCAAACGTCGCACCTCACCGGCCCGATGATGGCGCGGCTGCGCGACACCCCGCTGCGTGCCGAGGTTGTGGCCGACCGACGGATGGCGGAGCGCACCCGGCAGCGATCCCGATACGACGCCGCCTTCTCCCGCGTGAACGACTTCGTCCTCGGCGACCGCCTGTCCGCCATGACGTCGATCCGGACGGCCGACTGCTCGCTCGTGGCCGCCAGCTACGGGGTTGACTACCGATGGCCGTTGCTCGACCGGCGACTGATCCAGCAGTACCTCGCCACCCCCGCGGTCTGGAAGTTCGGCGAAGGCTACGGCCGCTACCTACACCGCCGCGCCATCACCGGCATGGTTCCGGACAAGGTCGCGTGGAAGGCCAGCAAGTACATGGGAGATCCCCGGAACGCCTGGCTCCAGCCGAAAGTGCCGACCCCCCGGTTCGACACCAGTGCCGAAGCGTTCATCGAGCAACTCAACCCACAGGTCGCAGAACTCGTCGACGTTGAGAGAGTCCGGGTGCTGTTGAGCCGATTCGGCGGCACCGGGCTGGAGATGCAGATGAAACGGCGAGCGCTGACCAACCTCGCGCTGCTCTCCGAGTGGCTCGCCGATCGAGACCGGTAGGTGCACCGCCCGGTCCCGCTGGACCTCTTGCCGCCGTGCCGAGCGGGTCGGTCGAAGCCGCCCTGTGCGGTGAGGTTCAGGCCTGACCGGCCCTGAGGCTCCAGGATCGTTTGGATTCGACGGCTTGGCGCACCGCCGCAAGGGCGAGCGCGTTCAGCGCCACCTTCGCGTTCGGGGCGGTCCGCCACCGGCCGAGGCGGCGATCGAGAGCGTCAATCGGCCGGTGGCCCAGGGACTTGGCCCCTTGCGCCGGATCGTGGCGCAGATAGCGCGCGCCGAGCCGTTCACCCTTCCGCGTGGGTACTGCCGGCAGGCCGGTGCATCCGTAGGCGCCCGCCACCGCCAGTCCCACCGCCAGCGATTTCGCGGCGCCCCGCTGACTCAGTTTCTCGACCTCTCGCCACTCCGACTCACTCAGCCTCGCCGCGAGTTCGGCGAAGTCCAGCACTTGGCGGAAGTTCCGCCACTCCTCCCGGGTGCCGTGCAGGGCCGCCACCAGCAGGGCCTCCGGCCGACTCAGAGTCCACACCCGCAACCCGCCGTCGTCGATCCGCCGCCGCCGCGACCACGATTCCGCGAAAGGGATGCCGAAGTAGCCGGGGAACTCCACGTCCCAGTGCAGGTCGATCCCCACCGGCAGTCCGGCGTAGCTGGTCTCGATGGCCCGGAGTTTCTTGAACCGGCTCGGTGGATCCGGCGTCTCCGACTTGTTCGCCGTCGGTGCATCGTCGAGTCGGTGGAGGCCGGCACCCAATAGGGCCTCATGGGCACGCGTGGTGGCGGCTCGGTCGATGAGGATATCGACGTCGGCACTGCGCCGGCCGCGCCAATCGCCGGTCGACGAGGTGGCAAGCGCCACGCCTTTGTAGACCAGGGTCGCCACCCCGGCTTCGGACAGGATCTCGGCGACCCGCGTGGCAGTGGCCGCCTGAGTCAGGCTACGCAGGCGATCCGCCTTCCCTTGCCGGCGCAGGAACTCCGCGGCTGCCGGCTCGGCAGCGTCGGGGAAGGCGGGCAGCAGTGCTTCCACCTCGCAGACGACTCGTTCCTGCGCCAGCCTCCGGGCATCGGCCGCGGTGATGCGGTAGCCGGTCAGGTCCCGGCGCTGCACAGCACCGACGAATCCCCGATCCAACACGTCCCGCTCCTCTGAGGCCTGAGGCCGATCCGATCTCCGAACCCTCCAACCCTAGGGCCATGGTCGCTGCGGTCGGAGGCCCAGCGCCATCGGCGCCATCTTCGTGGGATCGGACAGGTCGACCACCAGGAAGGCCTTTCTCGCAGCGCAACCAGCGGGGCCTCCTGCACCCGGCCAGCGGGGCCATGGCCGCGTTCGACGCGGCACTCCACAAAGGTGAACGCTTGCCCGTGGTGGGGGTCGAACAGATGCTCGCTGGTGCGAAGGTGGTGCGGGAATTGGCGGCTAGGCCTGTCGCCGGCTCGCCGGATCGCCTCGATGCCGCTTGGCTCTGGTCGGGCATGGGAGCAACCTGGCGAAGGCAATGGTTCCGACGGCCCGCGACGACGGGCTGGCCGACCGGAATCTCAATTCGCGTGCCTAGGGCCAGATGATCGGCACCAGGACCACCGTGGCAATCACCACAGTGATCGTCAGCGGCAGGCCGAGGCGCCAGTAGTCCGAGAATCGGTAGCCACCGGGGCCGTAGACCATGGTGTTGGTCTGGTAGCCGATCGGCGTCAGGAACGACGCCGAGGCCGCCACCGCGATGGCGATGGCGACTCCGACCGGATTGAGGTCCGTTCCAGCGGCAAGCGACAAACCGATCGGGAACATCAGCAACGCGGCGGCGTTGTTCGTGATCATCTCGGTCAGGACCACCGTGGCGAGCACGATGCCGAGCAGCGCCCCCCAATCGCCCCAACCCCCGAACACGGAGACGATGCCGCTGGCTGCGCTCTCGGCCAGACCGGTGTTCTCCATCGCCGAGGCCAGCCCGAACGCAGCCGCGATGATCACGATCACTTCGATATCGATCGAACGCCTCGCCTCGGTGGCCGAGAGCACCCCGAGGGCGACCATGAGCATCGCCCCCACCAGCGCGCCGACGATGATGGGAACGACGTTGAAGGTCGCGAGGCCGATGATGCCCGCAAGGATCGCGATGGCCACCCAGGCCTTCGCCGTGGAAACCGGTGCGGACGGGGCGTCATTCATCGCGGCGACCAGCAGGAAGTCCTCGCGGTCGTCCCATCGGGCCTTGAAGCCGGGGTCGGAGACGAGGATCAGGGTGTCGCCGACGCGCAGCCGCACCTGGCCGAGTTTGGCCTCGATGAGGCCACCGTCGCGGTGGATCCCAACCACCGCCGCCTGGTAGGTGCTGCGGAAACCCGATTCCTTCAGCGTGCTGCCCACCAGCGGCGAGCGGGATCCGATCACCGCCTCGAAGTAGCGCACCGATGGGTCGTCGAGGGCCTCGACGTGCTCGCTCTCCGCCGATTCGAGGCCCTTGCGACCCTGCAGGTCGAGCACTTTGGACGCCTGCCCGGCGAAGCGGAGTCGGTTGCCGCCGCGCAGCACCGTCTCCGGACGCACCGGCGCGATCACTGTGTCGCCGCGATCGACGGACGTGAGGAAGACGCCCTGCAGATCGCGCAGACCGGCATGCTCGACCGTCGTGCCGTCGAGCGGCCCACCTGGCTGCACGAGCAGTTCCACGTAGAACTCACGCGCCTGCTCGGCCATCTCCTGCGCCACCGAGCGGCGTGCCGGCAGCACCCACGCGGAGATGATGACCATGAGGGTGATGCCGAGGATCGCGATCGGAAGGCCGACCTTGCCGATCTCGAAGAAGCCCATGGCACCGAGGCCGGCGTTTTCCATGAGACCCGATACCACCAGGTTGGTGGATGTGCCGATCACGCTCAGCAGGCCGCCGAGGATCACCGCGAACGAGATGGGCATGAGCAGTTTCGACACCGAGACACTGCGCTTGTCGGCCCACGACTGGATCTCCGGAATGGCCATGGCGACGATCGGGGTGTTGTTGAGGAAGGTCGAGGCGCCGGCGGCAGGGATTGAGAGGCGCGCGATCGGGCGCCGGAGCCGACCGTTGCCGTTGCTGCCGAGAGCCCCGTGGAGCAGCGGGGTGAGGGCGCCGGTCTTCTGCACGCCGGCAGCCACCACGTAGAGCGCGGCGACCGTGAGGGGGGCCGGGTTGGAGAAGCCGGCCAGCGACTGCTCGGTGTCGATCACACCCACGGCGAGCAGGGCGATGTTGCCCCCGAACACCGCGACGGCCGCCGACACCCGACCCCTGATGAGGAAGCCGAGCACCGCTGCCAGTACGGCGAGGGTGTACCAGGCCTCCCAACTCATGGGGGAAAGGTTCGCACATCTGGCGGGCGAAGCCGCGATGCCTCGGCGGCGCTGCCGCGATGCACCTTGACCGCACCGGAAGGCGTTGGATTCCGTCAAGTCGGCCTGCTCGACCCAACAGCGGGATTGGGTGTCACCTTCGGGAGGGTGCGACCACCGGCGGCGACCTGCAGCGGGTTTGGTCTGCACTTTGGAGCCCTCTCGAAGGCCTCAACCTGCTGATCTATCCCGCTGTTGGCTGCGAGCACCGTCCGCCCAAACCTGAACCGCGCATCGAAATGCGCTGTTGGTTCATCCGCCCCTCAATCGCCGCCGAACAACCTGTCTGGGTTCACACCTTCGGCAGCGTCCCGTCCCAGCCGTGCGCCATGAGGCGACTGGCGATCCGGGCGATGACCACCTGAGGGTGGCTGATCATCTCGCGCACGTCCCAGGCCACCACTGACCTCCCGGCGTTCGCGATGGCGTGGTGCCGTTCCGCTTCCGCCACGAGCACTCCGTCAGGGGACCCGAGACTCCCGTCGTACTTGATCGCCCCGTGGCACTCGCCTGCTACCCCAAACTCAGGCCAGTCGAAATCCAGCCACTTGGCGCCATGCTCGGTCTCGAACTGTGCCTGACACTCCGGCGCTGGAAGCCCGGCGGCCACGATCTGGCCGAACGACAACGACTCACCCGGCGATTCCCGACGCGGGTCGGTCAACTGAAGCGCCGCCGTCGCCCGCCGGTTCCGGTGCGGCCGGACAACCTGCGCCTGCCGCAGCGGCCGCAACGCCGCGGCCATCACCCGATCCGAGATGTGGCCGCGCAGTTGCTGCGACACCACGTACCCCGCGGCCGCTCGGCGGGCGACGTGATCCAGCAGCATGAGGGCCTCGGGCTACTCCAACTCCGCCGCGAGATCGATTGCCGTGCGGGCGGGTGTGGTGAGGCGCAGGCCGGCCAGCGGCCCGGCGGCGATGTCCGTCACATGCGCAGGCGGGAGCGGACGGGCCGCGATCAATGGAGTCGTTCGGTTCGAGTCGCCGCGAACGCGAGTGAAGCGCGGCGGTTCCGCAGCCACCCGTTCGCGGTGCAGCAACGGCAGTCCGTGAGCGAGAGCGGCGGTCTCGTGGCTGGCCACCAGGGCCGGCGTGCGCACCTGCTGAGCGAGCGCCCGTTGGGCGTGGGCTTCCGCGGGGTCGCTGGGGATCGCCTCCGACGCCACGTACACACCCGGATGCAGTTCGGTGACCGTACCGCGCCGCAGGGCGGCCTGCAGTGTTCGATACGAGACCCCGACGTGGGCCACCATGAACGGTGTGGCGGGTGGATGCCAGCGAGCGTTGGGCATCCGTCCAGTCTGGGCGGATACGAGGATTCGACGTTTTGCGTCGTCCACAAGCGCTCTGCGGCCTCGGCCGCGGGCTTTGCAGGGCATTCGACGGCGCTGAGAGCCTGGATGGAAATCGGCCGCGGCAGTCACGCAGCGAAGCCGAAAGGTACCCTGGCCTTCGAGCCGGGGCAGGCCGCCGCCAGCCCCTCACGAGTCACGCCGAGAGGACTGAAGGGTGGCCAGACACGGCGCCGCAGGCACAGAGCAGGCCAAGGGCAAGCGGCGCGTGTGGCGCTACGTGGCCCTGGCCGCTGTCGTGGTGGTGGCGCTGATCGCGGCCGCGGGCGCCTGGATCGCCTACACCGGCTTGCAGGCCCGGAACGCCTTGGTGACGGCCGCGGATGCAGTGGCCGGCACCCAGGACGCCCTGCTCGGCGCCGATGTGGCGGCGGCCCAGGCGTCCGTGACCGAGGCGTCGGCACTCACGTCCGAGGCGGCATCTAAGACGTCCGACCCGGTGTGGAAGGTGGTCGGGGCGCTGCCGTGGATCGGCTCGTCACCCAAGGCGGTCACTCTCGCCACCGAGGCGGCCGACGAAGTGGTCTCTGGATCGCTGCCCAAGTTCGTCGAGGCCGCAGCCATCCTCGATGTGGAAACCATCAAAGACGCGGAGGGTAAGGTCGACCTCGCACGGCTTACCCCCGCCGGCGCCACGCTCGGCGAAGCCCAAGCGAGCCTGAGCGCGGCGGCGGAGACCTTGGCCGAGGTGCCGACCTCCGGCGTTGTCGCCCCGGTCACCGAGGGCGTGGACGAGTTGAACAGCAAGGTCGAGCAGGCGTTGGGTATTTCGGAGACGGCATCGCAACTGCTGGCGGTGATGCCCACCATGCTGGGCGCCGACGCGCCCCAGACCTACTTCGTGGCGTTCCAGAGCCCGGTCGAGATCCGGGGCACAGGCGGATTCCTGGGCACCTATGGCGTCCTCACCGTGGACGGAGGTGAGTTGGTGCAGAAGGACGTCGAGTCCAACAACAACCTCCAGCGCTTCCCGGAGCCGGTGGTGAACCTCGGACCGGAGTACCGCGCCCTCTACGGTCGCGATCCGGCATTGTGGCAGAACATGAATATGTCGCCGAACTTCCCGTACGCCGGCATCCAGTGGGCCACGGCGTACCAGTTGCAGTTCGGCCAGCCAGTGGCCGGGGTGATGGCCGTGGACATCAACGCGCTCGAGTACTTGATCCAGGCGACCGGTCCAGTAACCGCCCCCAACGGCAAAGTGCTCACCGCCGACAACGTGGTGCAGTACCTCGGCAACGACGTCTACTTCGAATTCGAAGACGACAACGCTGCTCGGAAGGACTACCTCGCGGAGGTGGCAACGGAACTCATCGAGCGGGTACTGGGACTTGACGGAGGTACCGGCAAGTTGGTGCAAGCCCTCACCGACAGCGTGTCCGGCGGTCACATTCAGTTGTGGTCGAAGGACGCGACGATCCAGTCGGCGCTGGAGACCACGCCGATCGCGGGTGCCACGCCAACTGCCGAGGGACCATACGCGCAGCTTGTGCTGAACAACGGCGCCGGGAACAAGCTCGACTTCTACACCGAACGCAAGCTTGAGTACCTGGCCGGCCGGTGCGAGGCCGACAGACGCCAGAGCCTGGTGCGCGCCACCTTGCTGAACAACGTGCCGCCGATCGATCAAGGGCCTCGCTACATTTACGGCCGCGGGGACACCTCAGCCCTCGATGCCGATCCGCTCTCCAACCGCACGCTGGTCTACCTCCACATGCCGATCGGTTCGGGAGTCACCGCGGTTCGTGTCAACGGCGCGCCGACAACGGCCATCTTCGGCTCCGAACTCGGCCACCCGGTGGCGCTCCTGGACCTAGAACTCCCGGCGGGCACCCCGGTTGTGGTGGAACTCGACGTCGTCGAGCCGCTGTCGGATGCGGAGCCAGTGGTGCCGGTGCAGCCGATGATCCAGCCGCAGGAGACGGTCGTGGAGTGGGGTGGGTGCTAGCTGCGGCTACCGCAGCCCACTCCACTGCTTGTGCTGTGGCGCCGTGGAAAGGATGAAGTTGACCACTCGTTCACTGGTATTCGTCACGCAGTAGTCGGAAGGCGCCTCCGGCGAACGTCCGCGCGCCATCGCGAATTCGACGCCCGCGAGTACGGTCTCCGGCGTCACATCGACCATGGTGATGGCGCCGGTGTCCAGTGCTTCCGGCCGTTCGATGGCCCCTCGCAAGGTCACTGCAGGGAAGCCGAGCATGGTGGATTCCTCAGCGATGGTGCCCGAGTCAGAAAGAACGCAAGCCGACTCCAGCTGGAGTTTGTTGTAGTCGAGGAAACCGAACGGTGGGTGGAAGCGCACCAGCGGGTCAACGGAGAAGCCGTCGCCGGCCTCCAACCGCTTGCGGGTCCGCGGGTGGGTGCTCACCAGAACCGGCTTGCCCCAGCGATCCGCCACAGCGTTCAGTGAGTCGACCAACAAGGCCAACCGTTCCGGGTTGTCGACATTCTCCTCCCGATGCGCAGACACGAGGAAGTACTCTCCGGCGCCGACACCCATCTGGTCCAAAGCGTCCGAGGCCTCGATCTGATCGTGGTAAAGATCAAGCACCTCGCGCATGGGCGAACCGGTGACCAATACGCGACGCGGGTGCAATCCCTCGCCAAGCAGGTTGCGCCTGGCGTGCTCGGTGTAGGCGAGGTTGAAGTCGGCGGTGTGATCCACCAGGCGGCGGTTGGTCTCCTCCGGGACGTTCGCATCGAAGCAGCGGTTGCCCGCCTCCATGTGGTACGTCGGAATCTTGGTGCGCTTGGCCATGATGAGGCTGAGTGCGGAGTTGGTATCGCCGAGCACCAGGAACGCATCAGGCTGCTCCTGGGCCAACACAGTCTCGGTCTTGCGCAAAATGTCGCCGAGGGTGGCACCGAGGCTGGAGACGTCCACGTCGAGCACGTAGTCGGGCATCCGCAGGCTCATCTCCTCGAAGAAGATGCCGTTGAGCCGGTGGTCCCAGTTCTGGCCGGTGTGCACGAGCACATGCTCGATCCCTGGGGTCGAATCGAGGCGGCGCATCACTGCGGCCAGGCGGATGATCTCCGGGCGGGTGCCTACGACGGTGAGGACCTTCATCAACTCACACCTCCTCTGGGAAGGTGTCCGGGTTGGCCGGGTCGAACACCTCGTCGGCGTAGAACAACGTGATCAACTCGTCGTCGCCGGTGTTGGTGATCGAGTGGACCCACATGGTCGGCATGTCGATGATGCCCGGCCGGTCACCGCTCACAGAGAACTCCACCACTTCATCGCTGAACACCTTGCGCAGCCGGATCACAGCCTCCCCGCGCAGCACCAGGAAGCGTTCGACCTTGTGCAGGTGGTAGTGCTGACCGCGGGTGAAGCCGGGGTTGGTGGTGGAGAAGAAGACTTGGGTCTGGCCCCCTGGCGCCTTGACGGTCTCGAACAGTTCGCCCCGCTGATCCCCGCGAACCTCAGGGTAGATCGGCCACTGCTGGGGGAAGGTGTAGGACCGATAGGTGTTAAAGAGGTCGCGGGTGAAGGGGTCGGAAAGGTCCGGCAGGATGGCGCTTCGGTAGGCATCACGGATCGGCAGCAGCCGCTCTAGGACGCCAGTCACTGTCGTAGGGGTGCCGGCCGGCGCAACTTCCCCATCAAAGCCTTCGGCGGCGGCATCGAGCAGCACCGAGGCAGCCCGCTGCACGTGCAGCAGCGGCATCTCGCGATCGACCTGAATCTCGGGCTGTTGATCGTTGGCGAGCAGGTGACAGAAGGTGGCCACCACACTGTTGTAAAACGGGGTGCCATGCTCACCAAAGATGTTCGGCAGCACCACGTCTGCCACCGGGGCTCCCGAACGTCGACCCCAGTCACGCAAGATGTCGGCAGACTGACGTTTGGCCACACCGAACCCAGAATCCCCGCGGGAATGGATGCTGTTGCCGTAGACGATGGGGATCGGCTTGTCCAGGCGTTCCAGGCTCTCCACCAGGCACCTCGCCAGCCACGGATTCACCTCGGCGATCGTGGCGTCGTCGGAGGCGCGGTTCACACCGGCAAGGTGGATCACGGCGTCGGCTTCAGCGAGCACCGCATCCATCACGTCGGGGTCGTCGAAATGAGGTTCGGCCAGATGAAAGGCGTCCCCTCCCCCCTCACGGGCACGCAACGCACAGCGCGTATGCCAGGCGATGAACCCGTCGGGGCCGGTGATGGCGATGCGTGGGGGACGCGAATCTTCAACCCCGCCCAACTTCTCACTCATCGGCGTGCCTCCGCGATGACCTGCTTCATCTCGGGCAGGGCAGCGACGACGTCCATTACCTGTTCAACATCAAGTTGTTCCGTGTTGTCGGAGTTGTAGTCGACGCCACGATCGAGCCCTTTCTCCCCTTCATCGGTGTACAGGGTGTAGTCCAGCGACCGCCCGTCGAGGGGGACACGGAAGTAGTCACCCATGTCTTCAGCCTTGGCCATTTCCTCGACGCTGAGCAGGGACTCGTAACGCTTCTCACCGTGGCGGGAGCCGATGACGCGGATCTCAGGCTTCACTCCCATCAGCCTCGCGACGGCCTTGGCCAGATCCTCGATCGTGCTGGCCGGAGCCTTGCGCACGAAGATGTCACCCGGTGAAGCGTTCTCGAAGGCGTACTGCACCAGTTCGACGCTCTCGCCGAGCGACATCAGGAAGCGGGTCATACCAGGGTCAGTGATGCTCAGGGGCTTGCCCTGCCGGATCTGCTCGACGAACAGAGGGATTACGGAACCGCGCGAATACATCACGTTGCCGTAGCGCGTAACTGAAACGACCGTTCCGGAATCAGGATTGTTGCGCGCGTAGGCCTGTGCAACCTTCTCCATCATGGCCTTGCTGATGCCCATCGCATTTATCGGGTACACGGCCTTGTCGGTAGACAGGCAGACCACTGACTTGATCCCATGGGCGTCAGCGGCGCGGATGACGTTGTCTGTGCCGTGGACGTTGGTCGCCACGGCCTGCTGCGGGAAGAACTCGCAGGACGGCACTTGCTTGAGCGCGGCGGCGTGGAAAACGTAGTCGACGCCGCGGGAGGCCTCGTCGACGCTGTGGTAATCCCGGACATCACCCACATAGAAGCGGGCGCGTGCGTCGGCCAGATGGCGACGGAGGTCGTCTTGCTTCGCTTCGTCGCGGGAGAGGATGCGGAGTTCCGAGACGGTATCGCGTTCCAGCAAATGCCTCGCGACCGTGGATCCAAAAGACCCGGTACCCCCCGTTACGAGAATGCTACTCGCGGCGTGTGTCACGGTCGCTGAGTCTACGGTCAGACACACCCTTCGCCTACCAGCGCATCGACTTGAACCTCAATTCGTCGCCCCGGCAACACAGTGGTCTGAGATGAATGGCCTATACTCCCAGAGGATCAAACATACAACTTGACGTCATGCACATGACCGCATCCACCTGCGCAGTGGCCCAGACGGGAAGCCGGAGCAGCGATTCTGCTCGGGCGGTATGAGAGCCTATGGATTCAAATGCGCATGTAGTGGCCATGACCTTCCCGAGGGGCGGCGTTTCTAGGGGTGTAAGCGACCACAGGGTACGAGGAGATGGCGTTGTCCAGAGCATGGATCTGGGTCTTCCCACAGAGCGAGAGCATCGGTGGAACTGAGCGGAGAACCCTCGAAGTGGTTCCCGCCTATCTCGATGCTGGCGATGCTGTCGAGGCTCACCTACTCGGACCCAGCTGGGGAACCTTTGCTCGAAGCCTGCGGGAAGGAGGCGTTTCCGTGCACACGTACGACAGTCGACTGGCCATGATTGGCGCGCTGCGTAGAGCCAACAGTGCCAACAGCACCGTTTTCGCCTTTGAGAAGAACGCGGCACTGATGCTGCTCTTGACAGGGCACAAATTCCACCCGTACCTGATGTCCCAGGCAAGCCAAGACGCACTCCACGGACGTTTCAAGAGGCGACTCTCCCGACTTCTCATGGGACGATGCGACCTCGTCGTCGCCAATTCCCGAGAGGCTATGCGCTTTGCCCAGACTCAGTACGACCTGGATGAAGACAGAGTGGTTGTCCTTGACCCCGTGGTTGCCGAATCCTGGATCCGAAAGGTGAGTGAACCCGCGCCCCATCCAGATCAGAACCTGGTTGGGATGGTCGGGAACTGGCGGCCCGAGAAGAGATACGACTTGGCGTGCGATGTCCTTGCTCAACTCCCAAGCCGGTATCGGCTCCGGATCTACACGAACAAGTCGGAACCAGTCGTTGACCTATTTCAGTCAAGGGGCCTCCTACACCGACTGGAGGTCGTTGAAGGCCAGCTGACTACGCCGTCTACCTACGACCAGTTCGGCTGCCTGCTCCATACGGCGGAATTCGAGTCGATTCCCAGGAGTATTCTTGAGGCCCGGGCCAGAGGTTGCCCCGTTGCCGCATTTTCATCGGGCAGTATTGCTGAATACGTCCCCGCCGCGGTTGCATTCGGCGACACGCGCACACTCGCCGCGCAGGTCATGGATATGACCGCCAACAAGCTCCAGAATGAAGCGCGCGTAGGCAACGGTGTTACTACGCCCAGCGAGTACCGACAAGCTCTGGAACTACTTCTGAGCGAACTCGAAGGACACGCAAGTTGAGTTCCTGCGACTCTTCCCCACCACTTGGTTGCCCTGTAATCCTGTCCAGCGCTGCAGCCAGGTACTTTGAGCACCGCAACCTGGCATCTGGAAGACTGCTTCCGCTTCCTAGGTGAGAGAAGGCGGACGGAAACAGCATGGCCAGAGTCCTGCACGTAGTTGGAGATTCGAAATTCGGGGGTGCATCGGTTCTGATAGGGCGCCTGGCGCAAGCCGCACAAGCACAAAAGTATGAGGTCGACGTTCTCACCACGAACAAGACCTTCGCCCAACACCTGAGGAACGAGGGCGTTGGCGTAGTGGACTTAGACGTTGCGCGACGTGCAATACGCCCCGCGAGGGATCTAAGTGACGTCAGGAAACTCAAATCCTTTCTCAACAGCCGAAAGTACACTGTTGTGCACACGCACACGTCTAAGGGCGGACTGGTGGGACGACTCGCTGCGTGGTCAGCGCACGTCCCTGTGGTCGTTCACACTGTCCATGGTTTCGCCATACATGAAGGCAGTTCATTGGCCGCCACCCGCGCATATGCATCGCTGGAGACGATCGCGGCGACTCGCTGCCATCGAGTGGTCACGGTGAGCGAATTTCACCGCGATTGGGCGATTCGACTGGGAATCGCAGCTGCAGACAAGATAGTCGCGATCCCAAACGGCATCGATCCCCGCAGAGTCGCCTACCCAGGCACAAAGGCCGAAGCTAGATCCGAGCTGGGCCTCAACCAGGCGACTCCCCTCGTAGTGAACGCAGGCAGGCTGGCGCCCCAGAAGGGATTGTCGGATCTCCTGGCAGCCATGACGGAAGTGAACGCCCGCACAGGGGCGAGACTCATCCTCGCCGGCGATGGGCCGATGAGGGAGCAACTCGAGGAAGAGGCACGCGCACTCGGCATCTCCGAGGCTGTCGATTTCCTCGGATTCCGCAGCGACGTTGGGAGATTACTCAGGGCATCAGACGTGGTTGTCTTGCCGAGCATCAGGGAAGGTCTGTCGATAGCTCTTCTTGAGGCAATGGCTGCGGGGAAGCCAATCGTCGCCACCGCGATCGGCAGCAACATCGAGGTGACCGGGGACGGGACATGTGCCGACCTGGTTGAGGTTAACGCTATAGGCCAAATCGCGGAAGCGACCGTTGGACTACTACGCGATGCTGAGCGTGCAGAGGAGTTGGGGGCGCTCGCTCTTGCCAGATTCAACTCCTCATATCAAGAAGAGACCATGCTGCGCGCCTACATGGAACTTTACCGTGAACCCTATGACTTTAGATTGCACTGAGGTCGGCGGCGCCCGTGCTCCGACGGTGACGAACTACACGCCCGGGTATCTACTCTCGGAATTCAATCTTGGACGCGACAGCATCGCGCTGAAGCCATCGGCCGATAGGCCCCAAATGCCCACTGAGAACGGCCCTTGCCTCCTTCACTCGAAACCGGCCAATGCTCCGAAAGGGACCGCGTGATGGGGAGCCAAGAACCCGCCAGCAGGTCAAGGCGGCTAATAGGCGGTGTCGCATCGTCCATCGTGGCGCGGGGGATCGGCCTGGTGGCCCCCCTGCTCCTCATTCCATACGCACTTGACCGCATGGGCGCTGAGCTCTACGGACTATGGATGGCAGCGGCCTCGTTGGCCGCAGTGGCTGCCTTCGCGGATTTGGGACTCGGGAACGGACTCATGACGCGCCTAACTGTCGCTATTGCGGAGGGGAATGTGGACGAGGCGCGGCGGGAGGTGTCAAGCGCCTACGCCATGACGGCGACCGTTGGGACGGTGGTCTTGGGGGGGATCGCACTGGCCTTCTTTCTGACCGACCCGAGCAATCTCCTTCTCAACACCAACTCCCCACCACCTGAAGGCTCCACCTTTGTCGTGCTGGTCTGCCTACTCGCGTTCGCGGTCAATATCCCACTAGGCCTGATTCAACGCATTCAATACGCCAGCCAAAGGGTGACCATGAGCAACGTCTGGATTGCCGTCGCCAGCCTTGCTTCCTTGGCTGCTTTCGTGGGTGCCACCGAGGTGGGGGCCAGCCCTCCCATTGCCATCGCTGCCTCTGCTTTTGCCTTGCCGCTAGCCAACCTCGTCAACAGCCTCGTCTTCTTCCGGTTCATCAAGTCCGGTCTTAGGCCCACGCTGCGTCTGGTGCAGACCAGTACCGCATTGTCGCTCCTGAGACTTGGCGGCCTCTTCTTCTTCGTTTCTATCGCGACTTCAATAGGCCTAAACATCGACCCTGTCCTAATTTCTCGCGAACTTGGTCTATCTGCTGCCGCTGAGTATGCAATTGCCTACAAGGCCGTTGGAATTCTGTTCCTGCTGATCACCGTTGTGAATCTTCCACTTTGGCCGGCAAACGGCGAAGCTCTCGCCAAAGGTGACACTAAGTGGGTAGCCAGATCCACAATCATCATGAGCCTGTCTAGCGGCATTGCCATCCTTGTTGCAGGGGCCATACTCATTGGCCCCGGACAGTCGTTGATTGCAGACTGGCTGCGAAGTGACTCAGTTGCGCCATCCACCCTGCTGCTAACCGCTCTGACATCTTGGGCTACGGCCCTCGGCCTAGCTGCACCCCTTTTCATGATCCAGAACGCGGCTGGCGTGGTTTGGCCCCAGCTTCTTGGCTGGATTGCGTTCCTAGCGGTGTCAATTCCCCTCAAGTTGGCTGCCATACGCCTTTGGGGTGTGGCCGGCGCTCCTGCTGCCGCGACGCTCGCCTACGTGGCGTGCGTGGTTCCGTTTGCCTTTTGGGGCGTGGTGCGCAGCATCCGACTTGCGCGGAAAAACCTCAGCAGTCGAGGCGCTGGCGACGAGCGTTCTGTACAGACTGCCGCGCGTCCCGGCTCTGCCCAATCCTAGGTTCACTGCCGCAACGCACGCATCAAGTCTCGAATTCGGGGCCGACCAAAGTTGGGGGGGATGCTTTTCCCGTACATCCGCGCGATCACTTGCGCCTTGTCATCGCCAGTTAGGTGCCCACAGTTGAGGGACTTCTCATTCATCGCGTCACGATACTCCGAATAGTTGCGCACCACCCTGCCCGGGACTCCGGCCACGACGCAGTCATTCGGCACCGACTTGGTGATTACGGAGTTGGCCCCGATTATCACTCGATCCCCAATAGAAACACCAGGCATGATTATGGACCTAACACCAATGTATACATCATTTCCGACCGAAATGGGTGCAGTCCATTCGAGAGTGGGCTCCTCATGTCGAAGCACGAGCGTGCCCCCGTCATGAGTCACGAACAGCACGCCGGAGGTGACGTAGACCCGATCGCCAAGGCTAACCATCCATGGCTCAGAGCCAAACATGCCCCTCGATACTCCGTAGAACTTCACCCCTTCCCCCACCTGCACCCCGAGTCCCCGGGCGAACTGAACTGGATCTCGGTAGCCAGCCAAGACGTCGTAGGCTCGCGTGACGAGCATCCTTGCAACAGACCCCATCTATCCTCCAGACAACGCGCGAATTCAGGCGGGCACTACCCATCGGCGGATATGGTCCCGAGAGTAGCCGTTAGTGGTCGCCCCTGGCGACCGGCAATTTCACACCGGCTGAGGCCTCAACCAGCTTTTCGGCCTCCCTCTCGTGCAGGGCACTGGTCACCACGTCTGTGCAATATCCAGAATACGCAGACCGTGCCATCAGGCGCCAAGCAATCCTCGAGACTGCTGCTGGGATCGCTTCCACTTTGGGTGTTGGGTTTCACCTCCGGAAGGGCGGCACTTGCCATGTCGAAGGAGAACCGCAACGAGCTCCGCCGCCGGCGCTCTGGTGCCGTCAGATCAGCCGATCATGGGTGCAGTGCCCAGCTGACCTGGGCATCACCGATCCCTACCTGTTCGGCTGGGTTTGGCAAGATCGAATCGACCGCAGAGTGGTCCCGGGGTTTGTAACTTGGAATCCGCGAGCTGCGCAAGGCCAAGCTGACCTGTCCTCGGTTTCCCGGACTTGATCCCTGGCACGCTGTGCGTGTCGGAGAGGAGTCATGGAATGCCTGCCCCCAAACCCCCGGAGTTCCGCCGGCGAGCGGTGGAACTGGCCCGTCTGCGGGAGAAGCCGATCGCGGACATCGCTCGTGATCTGGGCATCAGCGAGTCGTGTCTGCGTCGCTGGGTGTCGTTGGCCGACGTCGATGACGGCACCAGGCCGGGTCTGACGACCGATGAGCGCGCCGAACTGGTGAAGTTGCGCCGCGAGAAGCGGGTTCTGGAGATCGAGATCCTCAAACGCGCCTCGGAGGACTCAACCCCTCAGCGCAACACCTGTTTGATGATGAGCGCGGAGGTGTTGCTATGGCCAAGATTGGACGTCCGGGGTTGCCCTCGCCGAAACGGCAGCTGGTGTGGGAGATGTGGAAGGAAGGGAATTCGATCAGCGAGATATCCCGGACGGTGGGATCGCCGCCGGGATCGATCTTTTCGATCCTGCTGCCCTACGGGGGCATCTATCAGCCGCCGCAGAAGCGGCGGCCTGGCTGTTTGAGCCTAGCCGAGCGGGAGGAGATATCCCGAGGCGTTGCTGCTGGGCTGTCGTATCGAGCGATCGCAGCATCATTGGGCCGTTCGCCTTCAACGATCAGTAGGGAGGTCGCCCGGAACAAGGGCCGCAGGCGCTATCGAGCTGCGGATGCTGATGATCGGGCCTACCGACGTGCCAGACGTGGGCAACGCTGCAAACTGGCGAAGAACCCTGCGTTGCGCAACTATGTGGCGGCCCGGCTGGGTGAGGACTGGAGCCCAGAGCAGATCGCCGGGACACTGAGGAAGAGGTTCCCGCCCGGCCATAGGATGCGTGTGTCTCACGAGACGATCTACAAGTCGCTGTTCATCCAGTCCCGGGGCGTGTTGGCCAAGGAACTGCAACAGCATCTGCGGACCCGCCGGCCGATCCGGCGCAGCGTCCACAACACTGTCAAGGGGCAGTGGCGCTCCCAGATCGTCGATGCGGTCTCGATCAGTGAACGTCCCGCCGAAGTCGAGGACCGTGCGATTGCGGGGCATTGGGAAGGAGACCTGCTGCTGGGCAGGCACTGGAGCCAGGTCGCCACCGTCGTGGAACGGGCCAGCAGGTTCACCGTGCTGGTGCAGTTGGACAACCGTGAGATGGCCACGGTCACCAACGGTCTGCAACGGACGATGACCCGCCTGCCCGAGCAGGTCCGCAAGTCGTTGACCTGGGATCGGGGCATGGAACTGGCCGACCACAAGAACGTCAGCATCCACACCGGCCTGGACGTCTACTTCGCCGACCCCCATAGTCCTTGGCAACGGGGCACTAACGAGAACACGAACCGGCTGCTGCGTCAGTACTTGCCCAAGGGCAAGAGCATGGCCCACCTCACCCAAGACGACCTGGACGACATCGCGACCCGCCTCAACACCAGGCCCCGCAAGACCCTGGACTATGACACCCCAGCCGATAGACTCCAAGCACTGTTGCAATGACGGGTTGAGTCCTCCTCGGCGTATTTCGCTCGGGAGAACGTGCTCCCAAAATAGTGTTCCGGCTGGTCCATGAACTGGCTGCTGACGGGATCCCCGTCGCGGTGGCCTGCCGGGTGTTGGGCGTGTCCACGTCCGGGTTCTACGAGTGGCGTGACCGTCCACCCAGCGCGCGCGCTTTGGCCGACGCGGACCTGGTCGAGGTCATCACCGACATCCACACCGCGTCGCGGGGCACCTACGGGGTCCGCCGTGTCCATGCCGAACTACGGCTGGGTCGCGGCACGCGGGTGGGCCGCAAACGGGTGGAACGGCTGATGCGCGCCGAAGGCCTGGCCGGGGTGCACCGTCGCCGGTGGCGGCATCACCAGCCCGCGCCGGCGGTGCACGACGACCTGGTCAACCGCGCCTTCGTCGCCGACGCCCCGGACCGGTTGTGGGTCACCGACATCACCCAACACCGCACCAGCGAAGGGTGGGTCTACTGCGCAGTCGTGCTCGACGTGTTCTCCCGCCGCGCGGTCGGATGGTCGATCGCGGACCATCTGCGCACCGAACTGGTCGTGGACGCGTTGGACATGGCCCGCTGGCGTCGCCACCCGACTCAGGGTCAGACCGTGGTCCACAGCGACCGCGGCCCGCAATACACGTCCTGGCTGTTCGGCCACCGACTACGCCAGGCCGGGCTGATGGGATCGATGGGAGCCGTGGGCTGCGCCTACGACAACTCGCTGATGGAGTCCTTCTTCGGCAGCATGCAGATCGAACTGCTCGATCGACGCGCCTGGGCCACCCGCCCCGAGTTGGCCACCGCGATCTTCGAATGGATCGAAGCGTTCTACAACCCCACCCGACGCCACTCCGCCCTGGACTACCTCAGTCCCATCGACTACGAACAGCAGTACAACGCCGCCGAGGATGCGGCATGATCACCACACGGAAACCGTCCGGGAAACCGGGGACAGGTCAAAGCGTCCCGGCTGGCGCCAAGATGAACATCGTTCGCCGGTGCAGCAAGTCGCTACTGCTGACGCTGGTACGGTACTGGCGTGGCGGGGAGTGAGGACGGGTCGCGCGGGAGTGCCGCCGTTCCCCGGCTTCTGCTATCCGGAATGAAACATTGGCAACTTCTCGAGGTTGCCAACGACGCGGATGATTCCGACAAGTCTTCGAGCGCAGCGGCTGCGGAAGCACTCAATGCCTATCTGGAGGCACTGGTCAACGCCGAGAGCCTGTTGGTGCTCGCCGGAAGCGGCACCTCGTACGGGGTGACGTCGGGTGCTGATGAGGCAAGGACAGCACCCTCTATGAGTACGCTCTGGGATGAGGTTGTCTCTCTGGAGACCTTTGAGGCCGCGACAGCAGGGTTCACTCCGTCTCTACTGGATTCGAAGAATCTTGAGCACCTGCTCTCCGAGGCTCAGGCTCGATCCGTGCTGAAGCCCGACGACGACCTTCTCACTGGATTCATCGAAGCCGCAGAGAGGATTGTGCTCGAACGATGCGGCTTCGTCGATGATCGTTCGGCTTTGCCGCAACACGAGACGTTCCTGCGAAAAATTGCGCGCCGGTCAACCCGTCTTCACCGAACCCAAGTGTTCACGACCAACTATGACCTCGCGTTCGAAACGGCTGCCAGGCGCGCCCGATTCAACGTGGTTGATGGCTTTGGATACGGAGGGTCAATCTTTGACGGGACTTCCTTTGATCTTGACTACGTCCGCCGACGCCCCCGCGAGGCGCCGACTCTTGAGCCCAACGTCTTCCACCTGCTCAAGCTCCACGGATCTGTGGATTGGGATCAATCCTCCGACGTGATCCGCAAAACCGTCGAGGTGCCGCGTGTTCCTGTACTCATTTACCCATCAGCGTCCAAATACCAGTTGTCCTACCAACAGCCCTACCTGGAGTTCATGTCGCGGTTCCAGATTGCGCTGCGACAACAAGATGTCGGCGTGATTGTTGTCGGATTCGGCTTCAACGATGCCCACATCGTGGCACCACTCGAAGCCGCGATACGCAGCAACGTCGGAATTCGTGCGGTCATCGTCAGCCCAGATGTCAGTGCGCCTGGGCGCGCGGAAACGGTGGCAGAGTTCGCACGACTAATAGGCCTAGGCGACAGGCGCCTTGCCCTTCTCGACGGCACGTTCGCCGATCTCGTTCGCATGCTTCCAGACGTGCCGCCCATGGAGGAAAGAACCGCGCACCAAGAGAGGTTCGAGTGGAGTTGAGAGCTACTCCTTCATGACGTTGTCAATGCACCCCTTCAGCCCCGAGCGGAGAGTCGGGACCGTCTACGAGGTAGAAGGCTCGCGCGTGGGCGTAACGTTCGATGACGCGAGTCGGCTCCCAAGGTCGCTCTATGGCGAGTACGCGGGGCGCGGCGAAGTCGGTGAGTTTCTTCTCGTCGATGTTGGCGGGGTTGGGGCGTTCGGCAGGGTCGTCCGCATTGGCACCCCTGTCGCCAACTCAGACCACCTCGGAAATCCTGCGTACGACCAACGTATCCCCGTTCAAGGTCAGCTTGAACTACTATCGACTTTGCGCCTTGACGGCACCTCGTTCCGGGGGATCGCTAAGTATCCACGCGTCGGAGACCCAGTCTTCGCGGCGAGCGGGCAATCCATCGCAACTGTTCTCGATGCTCTTCCCCAAGAGGCCGCTGCTATGCCGATAGGACGCCTCGCCGTTGATGAGTCAATCACTATCAACGTGCCGCTGTCCCGGCTGTTCGGGAGACACCTAGCAATCGTTGGGGCCACCGGTTCGGGGAAGAGTTGGACTCTAGGACATATCGCTGAAAACGTCGCATCACTACGCGGAAAGATGATAATCATCGATGCCACGGGAGAGTTTCGGACGCTCAACGGGGCAAGACACCTATCGTTCGCCACGGAAGCTGGGGAGCCGAAGGGCACGACGGTCGTCGGCATTCCCCACTTTCTGATGCGGGAGTCGGACCGCAACGCATTCCTCTTGCCTTCCGCCGGCGCACAACTTCCGAAACTTCGCGAGGCAGTTCGATCCCTGAAACTTGCGCACGCAATCCAGACGAGCAGCAACGCACCTGCCTCGCACAAGGCGTGGGTTGACGCTGATGGACTAATCGCAAAGGCTAACCGCAACATCTCCGAATTCCAGAGACTTCTAGAAGCCTATGGTTCAGACGTCGAGAAACCCGCCGCGCCATTCGACATCACCCTTCTGTCGGCGCAAATTCAGAATGAGTGCATTTGGCCGAGCGGGAAGGTAGGAAATCAGACCAACGCGGAATTCGGTGGCATCAACCAGAACGACGTTGGGTATGTGAGTTCTTTGATCAGTCGGGTGAACGATCTCCTGCAAACGCCTGAGGTGATGAACGTGATCGATCCCCAGACGGCGGGAGCGTCAAATGTGGTCTCTGAGATCACCACCTGGCTGGAGGACGACAGCTCGCCACTCCTTCGAATCTCCCAGCGAAACCTAACGTTTGAGTACACCCTTCGCGAGATCGTGGTAAACATCCTCGGCCAAATCCTGCTCGCGAAAGCCCGAGCAGGGCAGTTCTTGGAGAAGCCGCTGATTGTCGCGGTTGATGAAGCTCATCAGTTCTTCGATGTGACCGTCGGTGCAGAGCACGCGACGTCACACCTCCACGCCTTCGACTCGATAGCCAAGGAGGGGCGGAAACACGGACTGACAACCTGCATCGTCACCCAACGCCCGTCTGATCTCCCTGCCGGGCTCTTCAGCCAGGTCGGCATGACAATCGTCCATCGCCTCGCGGACGGTCGCGATCTTCGAAGGATTGAGGCCGCCGCAGCCGAAATCGATCGTTCAGCGACGCGCCTGATACCTGGCCTGGTCCCAGGTGAGGCCGTACTGATGGGAGTCGACTTCCCTGTGCCCGCCAGTGTCCATGTGCAGCGACCCGCGCACCCACCGGCATCGGATGGACCGAACTACGCGCTGTGGAATAGGTGATAGCACGCCATGACGCGATAGCGGACTTTCAAGTCTCGGATTGGCACGCACCTTCCTTGCCTGCAAGGCGCCGCCACGCCTGCGAACCTATTCCCTATGGGTGTCCCCCCTTCCAGGCATTCCAGCATTCGAGCTAGGAGGGATACCGATGTCCTAGACTTCGACTGGGATGTCGGATCCACGGAGGCGATCAAATTGCAGGTGTTGTTCAGTGAGGCAAAGGCCCGCGCCCGCGCGCTACTCATGGGGAGAGCAACCACACGAGATGGCTACTTGTTTGCCCACAGAATCAAACGGCGCCTACTGCGCATGCTCAGCGATGAATCCTTCGCGCGTCTGAGTCACTGGGAGAACGCTGGAAGGCGACTCAACCTCCAAAATCCCCAAACGTTCAACGAAAAACTCTGGTGGCTCAAACTCCATAATAGACAACCCTTGCTCACCACCTGTTCCGACAAACTAGCAGTCCGCGACTATGTAGCACACACGGTTGGCCCGGAATTCTTGATCCCACTGATTGGCGTCTACAACTCAGTGGAAGAAATCGACTACAGCCACTTCCATGGAACGGTATTCCTCAAGACGACCCACGGTTCGGGCTCAAATGCAATCTGGAGCGAGGGTGGGACATTCGATCGACCTGAGTTTGAACGGAGGTTCAGAAAGGCGCTATCCCAAAACTACTACCACGAGTCACGCGAGTGGAACTACAGGGATATTGAGCCGAAAATAATTGCGGAGGTCGCGCTTCAACCCTCCGACGAAAATCCACTCGCCGATTTCCGATTTCTATGCTTCTACGGAGTATGCAAGTTACTGTTTGTTGACATCGGCACTGCCGCGCCGGACGGTTCCCACGCACTAGGGGCGCAACGAAATGTCTACGACCGGGAGTTCAACCTTCTCGATGTTGCCGTCACTAGAGAGCGATTTGATCCTTCCCTAGTTAGACGGCCAGCTAGGCTGGCTGAGATGGTAGAAATTGCCGAGAAGCTCGGGAAACCCTTCCCCTTCTGCAGGGTCGATCTCTACTATGTAGGTGACTCAATTTACTTCGGAGAAATGACCTTCTATCCAGGTGGGGCAAACCATACTTCCGACCCGGAAAGCTTTGAATACACGATGGGAAGTTGGATTGACCTAGATCGTTTTCTCCGGGAGGATTTCACACCCCCACTGTGACTATCGGCCCACAATCAGGGAGATGAGAGCCTTCTCCTGTCCCGTCCTTTGAGCCATGAGTTCCATCTCACTCTTGCGGCACCTTTCGCCTAGCCTCGAGGACGGTTGTGAGCACCTCCCTGTGGGAGTCGCACCGCACAGCGTTCAATAGTGGATCGAGTTCATTGGGCAAGCGACGAAGTACGGGCGCCATGGCGCGGGACATCACCCCCCACCCCACTCTGCCAGACGAATAGCCAAGAGGCATTGCGAGTTTGCCGGCGGCGAATGCTTGAGACCTGGTGAATTGATTCCAGTGGGCCTCTAAGGAGGCGTCGGATTCAACGATACTCCTCAACGCCATCAACTTTCTCTCGAGGTAGCCGGCTTGATCACTCGGCATGACACTGACAAGACCACTGCTGGCGTCGAAGGCGGTTGGCACGAGTTCCATTGACACACGACCGGATTCGACGACCAGGATTGCTGTTAGCCCCTGAGAAAAGCGAATGTCACTGTTCTCCATGGAGAATGAGAAGTTGCCCAGACCGTATGAAATGGGCACCCCATCCCAGACTTCCCACGCCGAGGGGACATGCGTGTGATGGTATACGATTGCGGCCGCCCCCTCTTCCGCAAGAAAGCGGGCCTGATCCCTTCGCTTTGGAGAGGGCAAGTCCCACATTTCCTGCCCACCGTGAAGGACCAAGATGGGTAGTAGCCCTCTGCTCTTGTGCTGTTTGACTGTGCGGCACAACTCGACCAGATCAAGCACGGGTGCACCAGCCCCACTCGCATCCTGAACCCATTCGGCCTCACACCGATTCACAATCACAACGGCGTCTCCGTCGGAGTCCTCCAACTCCAGGTCCACCCGCTCTTCCCTTGACGTGTATGCCCCAGTGCGCTTGATTCCGCGAGCATCCAGAGCTGCAAGGGTGGTGCTGAGCCCGTCGATCCCGAAGTCCATGATGTGGTTGTTCGCCAAAGTGACTGACAGGCCTGCTGACGCGATGCGTTCAACCACCAAGGGGTCCTGGAAGATGTTGGGGCCGGTCTTCCTCACCGGGGCCCCCGCGGACTCGATTGGGCCTTCGAGATTCACGAAGGACGAATCACACGTCGCCCACAGATCAAGCAGTTCCTGCGAGAAAGTCAAGCGCCCTGCTGAGGGAGAGAACAGGTCCCCGGACACAGCGATCTTCACTTGCCTACCTCCACGAGTGTTTCAAGCCAATCGTGTATCCGAAGGCCATGTTTCCGAGCGTTGAATTCACGCATGGCAAGTTCCCTTCCCTCGTTCCCTAGACGCGCTGCGAGAAGGGGATCAGTAGCCAGACTGCATAGGGCATTGGCAAGTGCTGTGACGTCATTCGGGGGGACAACCAGCGCAGTCTTACCGTCAAGAATGAATCTGCCCGTGTCGCCCGTGGCAGTGGCGATCACTGGGCGGCCAGTAGCCAAGTACTCGGCAAGCTTCGTGGAGAGGCCCCCTGTGGCTTGCCTTGACACCGGCCTCGGGAGGATTAGCGCATCCATGGACTGCATAGCCGAAACCACTTCCGCCGACGGAATCGGCGGAGAAAGGTGAACGGAATCAGAAATTCCTCGACGGTGAATTTCGTCCAAGAGCCAACTTTTGTCTGGACCCGACCCCCACAGGCCAATCTCTATCCCAATCCGGTTTCGGGAGAGGAGAAAATTGGCCCTTTCGACGGCGGAAAGGAGCCAGTCGATGCCGTCCTTCCTCCTTGAGAGGCTTCCGAAATAGCCAACGCGGAAGGAGGGTGCCCGGGCACTCTCCGGAAGATCACTGGCAAAGCGACTAGCATCAATCACCGGCGGCACAATAATGAGTGGCATCCTGCCTCCAGCATGACTGCGCACGTAACTCGCTAGTGGCTCGGAAATCACCATCGCGCCACTGAGTTTTCGGATTCCTATCCGTCGAAACCATGCATCGTGCATCGTTCCCAAAATCGCGGGTCTCGGGGCAACAACATCCGGATACTCGGTCAACTCGTGGACGACCGGCACACCGAGGCTACGCGCCAGACCAATTGCGCGGCCGAGGACGGCGGGATCTCTATCCCAGCACACGACGACATCAATCTCGCTTTCCTGGACGCGGCGTTCGACGCCCCACCAGGGTTCGAGCGCCGACATTCTGCGTCCCCAGCTTCGAGGAGAAGTCCTTGCGGCGCCGACCGTCTGCCCGTGCTCTTCGAGGACCTCAAGGTTAGGCCGCGTTGTTCGTCCAGGGACGAGGAAGGCCAGCTCGTCGCCCGATCCGGCCAGACCGTCAAAGAGTGCGAGATGCCTACTCGCGGCCGCGGAGGGAGTCGAGTAATCAATAGCGGACACCGAGAGTATCTTCATGAATTCTCTCGCCTTTGGTTTGAAAGGCCATCGTGCTCCGAATCGTGAAACGGTATGCGGGACAAGTAGTACCCTTTGATTTCTGCCAGTCCGGCATGGGGCTTTGCTTCCCTTCTCCACGGGGCGCCACCTCCAGCTGGGCGCCGATTCCGACGCCTTCGGTGCGAGTCCCGCGGGGAAGAACTCGGGGTCGAAACGGACGTATTCACCGGAACGCCCTCCTCGGCAGATCCATGACCATTATGTTCTCCCTAGATGGGCAAAGGACTAGTTCGGCTCGCAAGCGAGAGGACCAATTCGACTAACAGGACTGGGGCTAAGTCGGGGGTGCGTGCCCGTGTGTTCGCTCAGACTGTCGAGTCGCAAATGTCCCACGGGTCCTGCCGCTGCACCTAGGCACTCTCACTCGCCGCCGAGTCTCCCGCATAGCCCGGCTTCAATCTTAACCAGGTCCGCCGACCTGTGGTGTACCACTGCGCACCCTTCCCATCAACGGCGCACTGGAGGCAAGCGCGAGAACGGCAAGGTTCGTCGGAGCCCACTCCCAGCTGGAAGTCAGCCAGATTGGTAGCAGTCCGGCCAACAGAATGACTGCAACTACGAGAGATTGATGTTTGTTGCCACGAGTCACTGCACTGTCGGCGAGGCATGAGAGTACGAGCGCGAGATACAGGAGAAGGCCCACCAGACCAATTCCAATCTGGAGACTCAGTGCGATGTTGTGCGCGGACGAGCCAGTCGGCATCACTTCAAGGTAGCCACCAACACCGTAGCCGGTAACGGGGCGATCAGCGGCTACCTCCTGAGCGTCTTCCCAGATGAGGGCCCTTCCGCTGAGAACATCTGAGTCGCCTCTCCCAAGGAGATCTGCAAATGTCGGCAGGGAGATTACCTTGACGACAGCAGCAGTTGCCGGGGGGATGAAGGCGAAAATGATCAAGAGCGAAAGAGTCCAACGTACGAATCTTGGGAAAAGCCATGCGCCAAGCCCGGCCACCAGCGCAAAGCCAATCGACACCAGAGCCCCTCGAGTGCCCGTGAGGTTGATGGCGCCAAGACCTGCAGCAATCCCCAGGACTAAGACAAAGAACTCCCACCTACGCAGAGGTCTAGAAGTTGCTCGCCCAGCGGCCACTGTGGCGAATATCACAAGGATCCCCGATGCGATGACGTAGGCCGCCCAGTTGATATTAATCCAACTCAGGCTAGCCCTAGTTGTTACACCGGAGTTTGTCCGATTGAGCAACTCAATATTACTGAACTCCGGCACCTGGGCGAATAGGACTACAGAGGCTGCAGCAACAATTGCAGAGAGGACTAAGAACTTCGCTAAACGTCGCGCCGGATATCCCTGTTGCAGTGCATCTCGGAGGAATACCAAGAGCACAAGCCCCGGGATCGCGAATGAACTTTCAAGTAGCCCCGTAGAGGTGAGCGGATTTAGCCCAAGGACAATAATGATCCACACCGCAAGAACGAGCGCAATGCCGTTTGTTCTGTCGATTCGCGGGACGCGTCTGAACGTAAGGAAGTACGCGGCAACCACCAAAGCAACCGCGTAGGGCGTTGCCCAGGGCTGGACTCCCCCCAGGACAAGACATGTACCAAGCGCTACGTCCATCGGCCACAGCAACAGAGACGTTTGGCTCGCCTCGTGCTTGGTCATCGGGACTTGATGGCTCGGCGAGCCGAACTCTTTTCTCACCTATGTTCTACAACCATTTCGTCTGACACTTCCACCCTACGCTTTCCCAATCATGTCGCCTGAATGCAACTGGCCCCTTAAGGACTTGCGATGTAGCCGCCACAACTGCGCGGTGTGTGGGAGCCAAGTTCCCTCCGAGAGTGGCAGATATGCGTGGTGGAGGCGCAAGGACACGGAATTGCCCGCACCACTGACGGGTCGACCCGAGACTTCTGGCTACTCTACGCAACAGGGAACACCCTTGTCCATACCCCTGACCTCACGCCGCTATCCTGTGCGTGAGGCTGCAGATCTCATGGAGCCTGGACCGTCCGCGGTATACTACCCGCCCGACCACGGTAAGCCCAATCGGATGCACCAACAGGCGAACAAGGTCTCCCTGTGAGCCGTGCCTGCATTTCGGGGTCATTGCCGGTCGCTTGGAGTCCCACCTTCTCTAGTCAGCACGGCAAATGCCTCCTGGAAATCCGATATCCGCCACAACTTGCGTCCTACTCGATACAACTTCTTGATTGCACCCTTCGTCGGGAGCGAGAAGTACGACCCACCACTTTCCTGCGCTTGTGGTGCGGACGTGCCGTCATCCAGAGCCCGCAAAGAATCCAGGAGCAGCCGGCTCGCAAGCACGCAGCCACGCAAGGTGACGGAGAACACCGACTCGCGTTCTCCTATCTCGACAACTTCCTGTGCAACTATTCTCCCCTCATCAAAAGCAAGCACCATTTCATGTATCGTTATCCCGACGCGGGACTCATTGTTGGACATGGCCCAGATGACTGGCGACATGCCCTTGTAGTGGGGGAGCAAGCCAAAATGAGTGTTGAGGGCGCAAACAGATGGCGCCGCCAATAGCGCCTCTCCCATTCTTTGGTATACGTTCACGGACAAGACAACGTCAATATTCAACGATTCCAGTAGCTGAACAATTGCTGGATCGTTGCAGTCTTGACTGTGAATAACGCGAACACCCCGACTCGCAGCCAACTGGGCTGGTGATGTGAATACTTCCTGCCTCACGAAAAGACCGTAAGCCGACAATGCTTCGGCAACAGCAGCCCCGAAGGCCTTGTAGAGGACAAGACGCCACCCGCTGCGTGCAACGACTCTACGTAGTGTACGGACCTTGGATGACGTGGCCCCCGTGTTCGGCAACACAACGACTACAGCGGGTTCATATTCATCCGAAACAAGGACGCCTCGGGAAATTACCAGGCTGAAGATGCTGGAAGTCGTGATTAAACCGACCCTCATGGCACGTTCCCTTGTGATTGGGTCTCAGCCAACTTGGATCTTGTCTCCGCAAACCACTCTTGGCTCGAGTTCAGTTGGTGATTGGAAAAGTCATCAGGCCCCACTAGACCGGTTTTTCTGGCCGCCACGAACCCCTGGAGGAAGAAGTCGTCAAGGATCTTCATGGGGCGACTCACTATCGCTCTACCGGGGAGGCGTACCCGACGCCTCCCCGCGGGAGAGATGAAGAAACCGTGACGCTCGCGCAATCCGACTGAGGAATCCCTGACTTGCGGTCGAACTTCATACACGGCAAAGCGAGTGCCGCAGGCCCAGGCAATTGTGGCCGTTTGCCCCACAGAACAATTCATGAATACCGACCTACCTACGCACAATCGAGAACATGGTCACCGCGACTACTTTCAGGTCCCCAAGTATTGATCGTTGGCTAACATAGCGAGCATATGCCGCCGCCTTCTCCGGGAGAAGCACTGTGCGGTAGAACATCTCTGGCTCCTCCGCTGCAGCAAGCAGCTTCTCTTCTCTGCGTAGCTCGACCGTGATGGGGTCCGTGATACCCGGTCGCACTGACAGAATCTGCTTCCGCTGCTCAGGGGTCCACAGGTCAACGTACCTCTGGACCTCCGGTCGCGGCCCGACCAGAGACATGTCCCCTAGGACAACGTTGACGAGTTGTGGGAGTTCGTCCAACTTTGACGATCGAAGACGCGCGCCAACTCGGGTGACGCGCGGGTCGCCCGCTGCGGTCACCGCCGGGCCGGTTTCGGAGCCTGAGACGGCCATCGTACGGAACTTGAGCACCTCGAAATGCTTCCCGTGGCGTCCGACTCTCTCCTGACGGAAGAGTGCCGGACCATCGGAGTCACGCTTGACTAGCACAGCCACGATCACGAGAACGGGCGACAAGATGACCAGACCGATCGCGGCGACCACCATGTCGATGAGGCGGCGGGCAAGTCCAATCATGAAAGGACGCTCCGCACTGCCTCGCACACATGATCGACCTGATCGTCCGACATCGAACTGTAGATCGGCAGGCTCACGGCAAATGGCGCCTCGGCGCATGCGACAGGAAGGGTCTTGGCAGGATCGGCAACATAGCGGCGCCAATACGTGTGCTCGTGTAAGGGGATGAAGTGAACGCTCGTGCCCACCCCATACCGATTCATTCCATCGACAAAGGCATCTCGTCCGATACCTTCGGCACTCAGCCTGACAACAAAGAGGTGCCAGGAATGGGTCACGCCAGCGGGCGCTGCTTCTGGCAATGTCAAGCCCAGACCCTCAAGCTCCGCCGCATAGCGAGCAGCGATCGACTCGCGTCTTGACCGCATGAGTTCCGCCTTGCCTAGCTGAACCCGACCCATCGCAGCGGCGGTATCAGGCATGTTGTACTTGAACCCGGCCGCAACCACGTCATAAGCCCATGCGGGCTTCGTTGACGTATAGCGGTCAAACGCGTCACGGTCGATACCGTGCAAACGCATCACTTTCGCCCTCGCAGCTATCTCTGAATCACGCGTGGTGAGCATTCCTCCCTCACCAGTGGTGACTGTCTTGGTCGCATAGAAACTGAAGGCGACGGCGTCGGAGAATCTAGCTTCCCCCACCGTTTCACCATCTCGGACAGCAGGGAGGGCGTGTGCCGCGTCCTCGACGATTCGCACCGAACCGGGCAGGAGCGCCCGAAGCGAGGCAACATCGAGGGGAAGGCCGGCGAAGTGAACGGGTACTACCGCGCGTGTTGCGGGGGAAAGTGCAGCTTCGACGGCGTCCAGGCTGAGGTTGAGTGTCTCGGCGTCAACGTCAACGATCACGGGCCTCGCACCGAGGTGGCGGACAACCTCCGCAGTCGCAGTGAACGTCCAAGTTGGCACGATGACCTCGTCACCGGGTCCGATCCCGATGGCCTCGAGCGCCAAGTGAAGTGCCGCCGTTGCGGAATTCAACGCAATGGATTGAACGCCACCTCCCAGAAAGCCCACGAAGTCGTCCTCAAACGCCTTCATCTCCGGACCAGACGTAACCCAACCAGATCGAACGACTGAGGCCACGGCCTCTGCCTCGTCTGCGCCGACGTCTGGAAGTGCAAATGGGATGAATCGCTCCTGGCTCATCGGCCGTCAGTGCTCCAAATCTCTGGGCGGATCAATTCGGACGGAACGCGCCTCCTTGAATGCTCCATCTTCTTCCCCCACGCAATATCGCGACCTATCCACTCGCCAAACGAGCGTGGCAATCCGACGGGTTGCCGGGCTCGTTGCTTTGTGGACTCTAGGCCTATCCCCATACCCAGAAGGTGCCGCCCCGGGATCTCCGAACTCGCGGTGATCATCGATCGGTAGCCGCTCTCATCCATTGGAGTGCAGTCTCCGGACAAACCCGCACTTCCACATCAACCTCATCACACCCCAGCGGCTTCACCCGCACGTGCGTGATGAGCGGGTGCTTCGGACGCTCATCCTGCTCGTCGTCGCCAATGAGTTCCTCGTGCATCTTCTCGCCCGGGCGTAGCCCCGTGTAGACGATCTTGATGTCCCGTCCCGACTTCTCGATCATGTGCTTGGCCACGTTGTCGATCTTCACCGGCTCACCCATGTCGAGGATCAGCGTCTCCGAATCCTCCCCCAGCGACGCCGCCTGTAGCACCAGGTGGACCGCCTCCGGGATCGTCATGAAGAAGCGGGTCACCTCAGGGTCGGTTACGGTCACCGGACCACCTGCGGCGATCTGCGCCCGGAATGCCGTCAGCACCGATCCGCGCGAACCCAGCACGTTGCCGAATCGCACCGAAAGGTACCTTCCGCCCGCCGGGGCCGGCACCCCCGCAGTCAGGCGTTCGGTGGTCTTCTTCGAATAGCCCAGCACGTTCTCCGGGTTGGCCGCCTTGTCGGTGGAGATGTTCACGAACACCGGCGCGCCGAACTCGCGTGCCGACATCAGCACGTTCCGAGTGCCCAGCACGTTGGTCTTGAAGGCCTCGTCCGGCGCCCGCTCAAGCAGCGGCATGTGTTTGAGCGCGGCGGCGTGGAACACCACGTCCGGCCGGACATGGTCCATCACCGCACGCAGCCGGTCGAGGTCGCGGATGTCTGCCAGGATCACGTCGTCGCTGTCGAGCAGCGCCCGGCCGTGAATGCTCATCTGCACCGCATGCAGGGCACTTTCGTCGCGGTCGAGCAGGCCGACGTACGCCGGGCGATAGCGGTGCACCTGCCGGGCGAGCTCGGAACCGATCGAGCCGCCAGCCCCGGTGATGAGCACGCGACGGCCACCCAACATTGCGTCGATGCCGGCCTCTTCGGTTTCGATCGGGCGCCGGCCGAGCAGGTCCTCTTCGGTGACCTGGGAGATGTCGCCGAGTTTCACGGCTCCGCCGACGATGTCCTGCGTGCTCGGGATCACCCGCATCTGCATGCCGGCAGCCCGCGCCTCACGCTCCCACTCCAACAGTTTCCCGGACTCCACCTGCGCGATCGCCACCACAAGCACCGTCGCGCCGGTGCGCTCAGCCACTTTGCCGACGTCCGTGCTGGTGCCCCGCACGGGCACGCCGTTCAGCCGCAGTCGGCGTTTCGTGGGGTCGTCGTCGAGTAGCGCCACGGGGTCGTAGTCTGCTCGCGAATCGAGCAGCATCGCCTTGACGAGTTGCTCGCCCGCATCGCCGGCGCCAAGCACCACCGTGGGCTTGCCCACGTGGGTGGTGCGCTTCTTCTCACGGTAGGCGCGGACCACGAATCGGCCTGCGAGCATGGACACCATGGCGATGCCAGCGGCGATGATCGGCGTGGACCGGGGAACCGAACCGTCGCCCACGAGCAGCAGCGCCACGGTCGTGGCGCCCCCGACCAAGAACGTGGTGGTGACCACACCGATGACCTCGTCGAAAGACCCGAAGCGGTAGCGGCCCCGGTAGAGCTGCAACGACCAGCCGGCCACCACCTGGAACAGCCCCATCACCGCCCCGAGCAATAGGGCATCCTTCAACTGCGTCACCGAGGGCGTGAGATCGAACCGCAGGGTCACCGCGATTGCGGCCCCAATGACCCAGCACATGAAGTCGAACCCCGCCTGCGAAAACCTTCGCACGATCGGGCTGCTCAACACCTAACGTCTCCCATGCTCATGTCACGACCCCCTCGCGACCCTGCCGACTTTGAGTCTTCAATGCCTCGCCGAGTGTAACTGGCGGGGTCGGCGGGCGGTGCAGGTTCCCGAAGATGGCCGGGGGCGGGTTTGTCCGCGGTTTGGACGGGCCCGTTGGGCGACTGCACACGTGTGTCGCGCTGGGGAGTCCGAATCAGGAGTTGGTGCATCGGTTGCGACTGCGCCCCCAGCGCGTACCGTCGCGAGTATGTACCCGATTCTGCTGTTCGACGGCGACTGCGCCTTCTGCACCGCCAGCGTCAACTTCCTGCAGCGATACATCCGGCCCAAGGCGCGGATCATCGCCTGGCAACGCGCAGATCTGGCCACGCTCGGTGTGAGCGAGCAGGAGTGCCGGGAGTCGATCCAATGGTTTGCGGCGCCCGGGTCGCGGCCATTGACGCAGGGCCGGGCCGTGGCAGCCGCGTTGTGTTGCGGGGCGGTCCCTTGGCCTCTGGTTGGACGGTTGATGCAGGTGCCGGGGGTCGTGCAGGTCATGGACGCGGCCTATCGGCTCGTGGCGGCGAATCGTTTCCGCCTGCCTGGGTCGACGCCGGCGTGCCGGTTGCCCGACCCATCGACAGTAGGGGAAGCCGAAGGCGGCGTGGCGGTGGCGTCGGCACCGGCGTCGTCGACGGCCCGGGGCGACTCTGCCGGGGCGTCGGCACCTGCGTCGTCAACGGCTCTGGCGGCTCCTTCCGGGGCATCGGTACGGGCCCGCCCGTCGGCCCCGGCTGCCTGACCATGGGCCTCCCGCCTGACTTCCAGGTTGAGCCGCCCCCTCTGCGAGGCCGCGTGATCTTCGAACACGACTGGCGCGATCTGGCCTTCCTACACTGGCGACTGCCCCCTGACGCGGTCGCGCCCCTGATGCCGGCGGGGACTCGGCCCGACACCTTCGACGGCGACACGTTCGTCGCGCTGGTGCCGTTCGAATTGCGGGGCGCGAACTTCTTCGGCAGCCCCGCCTTTCCCTACTTCGGCGATTTCCTCGAGACCAACGTGCGGCTCTACTCGGTCGACGATCACGGGCGTCACGGGGTGGTGTTCGCCAGCCTCGAGACCAGCCGGTTGGCAATCGCGCTGGCGGCGCGCACGACGGTCGGCCTGCCGTACACCTGGTCGCGGCAGACCTCGGCGGTCTCCGGCTCGCGCCGCACCTGGACCACCCGCCGACGCTGGCCCGACCGCGGGCTTCGCAGCGAGATCAGCATCGAGGTCGGCCCAGTGATCACCGAGCCCGACGACCTGGCCGTCTTCCTCACCGCGCGCTGGGGCCTGCACACGGAACGCTTCGGCCGCACGGTGTGGATGCCCAACGTCCACGAGCCGTGGGAACTCCACCGGGCGCAGGTCACACGGCTGCGCGACCAACTCGTCCGAGCGGCTGGTGTGCCGATCGCGGGGGCACCGGATGTGCCGACGATGTTCTCGTCCGGCGTGCACACCGTGTTCGGGGAGCCGGTGGCGCTGTAGGGCTGGGGGATGGTCGGTCTTGCGGGGGCCTGAGTGGGGTGGCTCTTGCCGCTGCGCCGGTGAGCGGACGGGTTCGTCGCGCCCCACCCGTGAGCGAACGGGTTCGTCGCGCTAGCGGGGTCGAATCGGGCTCCTAGCGTGACGAAGGCGTTCGCTCACCGGAGCACCGAGCACCGGAGCAGGCGCATCCGAGAGTGCCAACCGAGGCGGGAACCCTGACCACCTCCGACCCCCTGTGGATAGCCGTTTGACGCCAGGGCTCGGGCGGGAGACGCTTGTGTCGATGAATCAAAAGGGGGACATCATGGCCAGCATGGTCACCGCAAACCTACTCACCCGCGCCGACCTCGACGCCCTACCCAACGACGGCCCACGCCACGAACTCATCGACGGCCAATTCGTCATGACGCCGGCACCGGGGACCGCCCACCAAACGATCGCGATACAACTTGCATCGCAACTCAATCAGGCCCTTCGGGGTTCGGGCTTGAAGGTTCTCACGGCGCCCTTCGATGTGGTGCTCGGCTCGAACGTTGTTGAACCCGACATCGTTGTTGCGCCCAAGGCCAACTTCACGGCCCAGGATCTACCGGTGCCGCCACTGCTCGTCGTCGAGATCCTCTCGCCCACGACTCAGCACCTCGACCGCGGGCGCAAGCGCGAAATCTACGCCGAAGCCGGAGTGCCCCACTACTGGATCGTCGACCCCGACGAACCAGCCATCACTGTCTACGCACTCAATGCCGCTGCACGAACCGACAGGAATTCGTACTGGGAAGCCGCCCACGCCGCCGGCGACGAGTCGCTCGAAGTCGAGCAACCCTTCGCGCTGCGAATCACACCCGCGGAACTCCGGGACGACTGAGCCTCACCGATTCCCGTCGCCGGGCCCGGACCACAACCCGGCGAACGGATCGTCGATCCGCTGCCAATCCCGTGCGGCGTAGGCCATCTCGTCGTCGGTGAGCACGGCCGTGTCGAGGGCGTCGCGAATCAGCCACCACCGTTCGTCGATACCCACGAAGTTCAGCCACGCCCCCGACTCGCGCACCTCCACGTCCGGTGCACCGAGCCGCAACTGCCGACCGGCACTGTCCCATTCGACGCTGGTTGTGGGGCGCGTGGCGAGGTGCAGGTAGCCGCGCCCGCGCAGTGACACGTCTCCGACCTGCTCGAGGGCAGTCAGCAGCCGCAACGGGTGCAGCGGTCGGTCGGTGCGCCAATGCACCCGCCAGGCGTCTCCCTCACGATGGTCGTGGCTGTGCTCGGCGAGGCTCGCCGGGAGGGTACGACGCGTGGTGCGGACGAAGTCGAAGACCGAATCGATATGGGCCGGCAGGCGATCCGGCAACGACGCCTCTGCATTGAGCAATCTGAGTACGCCGCGTTGCTGTTCCGTGGCGTCCGGGGCCACGATCACGTCGGCGCTCTCGATCTGCGCGACGAGCACCTCCGCCAGGTGTCGGTCATCACCGGGGCCTGCAGCCAGACCCTGATCGGCCAACGTCGCGGCCGCGGTGAGCCTGCCCACCAGCCGCGGCGAATCGATCATCGCCACGACTGCGACCACCGAGCAAACGTCCGCCACAGTGTTGCCGTCCTCGTCAGCCACGTGGTGGAAGTTGTCCAGGAATCCCATCGGCTCCACGGCCTCCGGCAGGACGAGCACCACGCGGTCAACCCCGGGTTCCAATGCCAAGGCCCTCAACGTCGGCAGCACATCCTCGCGCAGCGTGCACGCCACACAACCGTGAGCAAGATCGACCAGATGCGCGGACACGGAGCCGTCCCCGGCCTCGATCGTGCGCGACACCAAGCCGACGCCGATCTGGTCGATGCAGTGACTCACGAGTCGAGCATGGGGATCGCCGAGCAACAGGTCTCGCCCCGCCGAATAGGTGGCCACCCGGTCGAGTCCGCTGATCACAGTGATGGGTAAAGTCATGGCGATACCTTATCGCGAATCATTCTCATTACCACTAAGGGGTGCCGTGCAAGTTGTGGATGACGTGGACCTTGCAGTTGTGGGCGCTGGTCCACAGGCGCTCACGCTGCTGAGCTACATAGCCGAACACCAACCGGGGTTGCTGAGCCGAACGGTGGTGTTCGACCCCGACGACTGGCTCGCCCGCTGGCACCGGCAGTTCGCCACCTACCGAATCCCGATGCTTCGCTCGGGCTGCGTGCATCATCCGCACCCCGATCCGTACGCACTGATCCGATTCGCCCGCGAACGTGGTCGCTCGGAAGAGTTTCGGGGAAGCATCGGCAGGCCCGATACCCGGTTGTTCGCCGACTTCTGCGGCCACCTGATCGGTGAGTACGGTCTCGGGGCACTGCGGGTGGCCGAGCGCGTCAGGGATCTGCACCCTCTCACCGGTGGCGGCGCGCACCTGGTCACTCGCGCGGGGACCTGGCGGGCGACCCGGGTGGTGCTGGCGTCGAATCCGGTGCGCCCCGTGACGCCGACGTGGCTCGGCGATGCCCGGGCCCGGTACCCCGGCGAAGCCGGGCTGGTGCACTCGGGGCAATGGGTCGAGGGCATGGCCGACGGAGCTGATGCCGTCGTCGTCGGCGGCGGGCTCACCGCGGCACAGATCGTCGCGAATCAGGCCGCCGCCGGCGGGCACGTCACCTGGCTGACCCGGGCTCGGTTGCGGGAGCGGGACCTCGACGTGGAGGCGCCGTGGCTCGGATCCGAACTGCGCCGATTCCATGCCGCCCGCGATGCTGGCGCCAGACTCGCCATGGCCCAGCGCGCCCGGGGCGGCGGCAGCATCCCCGCGGACGATTTGGAGATGCTTCGGCCGTTGCTCGCCGACGGCCGGGTGACCCACCTGCAGGGCGCGGTCGACCGGGTGAAGCGGACCGAAACTCGCTGGCGGGTTTCGCTGCGCCACCAGGGGACGACGCGAGTCACCGAAGCCGCGCATGTGGTGTGCGCCACCGGTAGCCGGGCGCACACCCGATCCGAATCGCTGCTCCGCCGCTGCCGCGCGCAGGTGCCGGTACGCAGAGTGCGCGGGATGCCGGTGCTGGATCGCGACCTGGCTTGGCCGGGGACGAGCGTTCACCTGATGGGACCGCTCGCCGTTGTCGGCCTGGGGCCGGCCTGCCGCACCATCATCGGTGCCCGTATCGCCGCGGAGAGGTTGCTGCACGCCTGGGGCGTGGACGACGCGCCGCAGCAATATCCGTGGCCGGGCGGTGAGCTGGGGTCGTGAGCGCGCGGGTTCGTCGCGCTGCTGCCGTGAGCGCACGGGTTCGTCGCGCTAGGAACCCGATTCGACCCGCCTAGCGCGACAAAGGCGTACGCTCACCGAACACCGACCCGATCGCACGGGTTGGTCGCGCCCCAGCCGCCGAGCGGACGGTTTGGTCGCACTCACAGCGGCTTCCCGGGCTAAGAGTGCGACAAACCCGTCGGCTCGGCAGGAGGCTGCTGCGGCACCTCCTCAAACCCTGCGACAAACCCGTCGGCTCGGCAGGAGGCTGCTGCGGCACCCCCTCAATCCCTGCGACGAACCCGTCGGCTCAGATCCCGGGCCGTCATCCACAGGTTCCGACGGCCTACTTCTCTCGGCGACGCCATCGGCGGAGGGTGGACGGATGCCCAAACTCGTGTTGTGGGACACCCCCGACCAGCCATTCATGGCCGAGCACGTGCCCGTCAGCCGCTCCCACCTGAGCCGCGCCGCCAAGGCGGGCACCATCCAACGGATCATCCGCGGCGTCTACCTGCGCAGCGACCTCATGCCTTCCGACCCTGCCTCCCGCCACCTACTGCACGCCCTCGCGATGCAGATGCGCCACGGCAACCAGATCGTCGCATCGCACGAAACGGCGGCGCTGGCATTGGGCCTGCCACTCCCGTCAAGACATGCGATCCCGCAGCGACCGCGCTTCCTGTGCGACCCCGACGACGGCCGTCGGCGCGACAGCGTACCCCGCATCTGGCTCGCTCCACTGCCTGCCGAGCATGTGACGATCATCAGCAGCGGGTTGTTGGAGGGACTGCGGGTCACCTCCGGACCGCGCACCGCCATGGATCTCGCCGGCCAGTTGCCGCTGCACTTCTCGATGATGCTGCTCGACGCCGTCGCACGACGGGAGGCTCTGCGACTTGCCCGGCCACAGCAACTGCGGGGCGAAGTCGACGGGCTACTGCTCGTCGAAGCTATCCGACCGCTCCGTGAGGCGCATCGTGTGCTGGGGCGACGGGGGTGCCGACGCCGCGCGCGGGCACTCCTCCTGGCGGATCCGCGGCGCGAGTCACCGGGCGAGTCTGCGTCAGCGGCACAGATCTTCGTGGCCGGCCTTCCGACGCCCGAGGTGCAGGTGCGCTTCGTCACCGACGTCGGGGACTTCTTCGTCGACTTCTACTGGCCGGAGGCGGCGTTGGTCGGGGAATGCGACGGCGCGGTGAAGTACTACGGCGGCCCGCTGGTCTACGACCAGGCCCATGCGGATCGACGGCGGATCCAGGAGAAGCGGCGGGAGACTGCGATCGAACGGCGGGGCGTGAAGGTCACCCGTTGGTTGGCCGACGAGGCGCTGTATCGCCCGAACGCGTGGCTCCACACACTCGCGCAGTTGCTTCACGAACGCCGAGACCGACGGCCAAGAACCTTCTGACCAACGTCCTCATCCTCGGCAGTCCACAGACCCACCCCTCACGCGACCCCTACCGCTGCCACCCGCCACCGACACGACGGGTACGTCGCACTCTCAGCAAGATCCCGGGACTAGAACGCGACAAACCCGTGCGCTCACGGGAACGGCGCGGGAGGGCGTGGCTGCGGAGGGCGGCGGAGGAGGGCTGGGCGGGGCGGGGGCGAGGCGGGGCGGCAGGAGGCGGAAGGCAGGGCCGGTGCTCAGCGGGCGAGGCCGCCGCGGCGGCCCTCCTTGACGACCTGGCCCATCACCTGCAGCGCGCGGGCGAGGCGGTAGGAGTTGCTGCCCTCGATCTCGGCGTTGGCGTCGCGGAAATCCTCCGCCGCCATCTGGTACTTGCCCGCGACGATGCGGGTGCGGCACAACTCCGACGCCTCGTCCAGCGCCTCGGTGGCCCACTGCGGCAACTGGTAGTCGGCGAAGCCGGCCGGCGGCGGGCCCAGGTGGGCGGCGGCGAGCGGCTCGTACAACTCGGCCAGGCTCGCGACCAGTTGGTCCTCGTACTCCGAGGCCACCCGACCCCGGTTGCGCCGCAGCTTCGGATCCAAGGCACCGGCGGCCTCGGCGACGTCGAAGTCCACCGCAAACCCCTGCTCCGCGGCGAACTGCGCCAGCGCCGCGATAGTCGTCGCCGGATCGGCCAACATCTGCTCGTAGGACACCACCAACGCCGGCCGATCCTCCAACGCGGCGTAGATCGCCCGGTAGTGCTCCGCACCCAAGGCCAACGACCGCGCGGTGTGCATCCCCGACCGCAGCCGGATCGATGCGGCCACCGCGCGGGGCGAGCGCACCACCACCACCGCCGGCGAACGCGCCAACAACAGTCGATCCCACAACGGCAGCAGCAGCGAGATGCGCGGATCCTTCACGAACCAGTTGGACATCTCGCCGGTGAAGTACGGCAACTGCCGCCGACTCGCCGCCAACTGACGCAGGTCCACCTCACGCCAGTCGTTGGCCCCGAGCCGCGGCGGTGCCCACCACGCCGAGTCGTAGCGGCCCAGCCACTCGTCGTTGAACTCCACCGTCTCGCGCCACTCGTACAGCCCGCGCGCGTTGCCCGCCTCGACCTCGTATTCGGTGCCCTCGCCCAGGTTGAGCCCAAGCCGGCACAACACCTCGGCCACCGCGCTGGTGCCCGAGCGGTGCATCCCCACCACCATCAACCCCACGGGTTGCTCCCTTCCTCGTCGGCCACGTCCTGGCCGTGGACCACAGCCCGCAGGTGCCGATCCAAGTCTCTGGTCTGTTCGTCGAGGGTGGCGATCCGCACCCCCGACTCGGCCATCCGCGGCACGAACGCCGCCGGATCGTCCAACACCGCATCAATTGCGGCGGCCAAGTGCCGGTAGTCGCCGTCGAGCGGAATCACCGTGCCGTTCACGCCGTCCACCATGTGCTCCACGGTGCCGCCGCCGTCGGTGGCGATGGGCCACACTCCGTGCAGCATCGCCTCCCGCACCGTGAGGCCGTAGGACTCCTTCCACTGCGACGGGAACAGCAGCACGTCGATCGAACCGAAGAAGTCGTCGAGGGTGTCGCGGTTGTAGCCGGGCACGATCTGCACGTAGCCGGGCACGTCCCAGTCCTCGTAGCCGAAGCCGTGACCGCCGAGGTTCATCAACCCGTCCACGACCTTCAACTCGTAGTCGCTACGTCGCAACTCGTTGAAGGCGTCCACGATGTGCTGGTGGCCCTTCACCGGGTGGATGCCGCCGACGAAACCGAAGCGCACCGGGCCGGTGTGGGGCCGGCGCGCCCACCCTTTCGCCGGCCGGGACACGCCGTTGGCATTGACGAACACCCGCTCGGCGGGCAACCCCGATCCGACCATGAGGTCGCGCCAGAACTCGCTGGGGACCAGCACCCGGTCGCAGGCGGTCAAGATTCGGGTGGAGCGCAGTTGCCGCTCGACGTGCGCGCTGGGCGAAGGTACGCAGGTGGCGCAGACGTCGGGGTTGATCCACGACTGGCCGCAGAAGGTGCCGTCGCCACGCACCATGAACTGCCGCTCGCACAACCACCAGGCGTCGTGCAGCGTGACCACCGTGCGGAAGCCGAGCCGCTGCGCCTCCTCCACACACCCCACGCCGAGCATCTGCATGGCGTGGAAATGCACCACGTCCGGTTTGGTGGCCAGCAGAATCTCACCGAACCGTCTGGTGACCACCGGGTCGTCGTAGTCGCGCTCCAGCGTCGCCTCGTCGCTGCGGCGGATGGCAAACACCGGCACACCGAGCGCCTCGTAGCGCCGCAGGTGGCCGTGGTCCAGCCATTCCTCGCTGGAGGCTGCCACCGCCACCACCTCGTGACCCAACCCCATCAGGCGCACCGCAGTCTCCTCGGCCACCAGGGTCGCGCCGCCGAAGGATTCCGGTGCGAAGTGCACGTTGACGATCATCACCCGCATGTCAGTTCGCCACCTTCACGCCGAACGCCGACAGCATCGCGGCGGCCTGGTCCGCGATCGGCCCGGCGACGTCCCATCGGGCGACGTCGGCCCTGGCCACCTGACCCACGCGGGCCCGGAGTTCGGCATCGGTGACGAGGCGCGTCAACACCTCGTGCCACTGCGCCTGACCGTCGGCGATGAATCCGGTCCGGCCGTCGTCGATGTAGTTGCCGTACACCGTCGGCGAGGCCACCAACGGCAACCGCACCAAACCGGCCTCGGCGTATTTCACCTGACTCTTGAAGTGGTTGAACTCGACGTCGAGCAACGGGGCGAGTGCGATGTCCGCGTGGGCGAACTCCCACAGGTATTCGCCCTGCGGCAAGATCGGCACCCGTTCGATGCGATCGGCGAATCGGATCAGAGTCGGCGGCGGAGCAACCGGGCCGAAGAGGCGCAACTGCACATTCGGATGTTCGGCAAGGATGCGGGACAGCGCTGGCGCGGCCACGGCGAGGTCGGCGTCATGGGCGCGGGATCCGGAGCCGTAGCCGATCACCACCCGACCGTCCTTGCCACGCGGGATCTTGCCCGAGGCCAGGTCGTGGTCGATGCCACGCGAGATCGACCACATCGACGCGTCGATGCCGTTCTCGATCACCGCCGAACCGACCCGGGCCGCGCCCGTCGCCGACCCCAGGTGTGCGGCCATGTCGTCGGCGAGCGGCTGGGTGGACGAGATCACCCCGTCGCACACCGCCAGCGCTTCGGCGTAGTCCGCGGCGCCGGCGATCACCGCCTTGCGCAGGTCGGCGGGCAATGTGGCGAGGTTGGGATTCGCACCCACAAGATCCTGCCGGTAGACGATGTCGTCGGCCTCGTACACCACCGGGATGCGCAGCCGGCGTGCCTCCACGATGACGTCCTGCAGCAGCATCGACATCGGCTGCCGGTAGATGATCAGCAGGCTGGCCAGTTGCACCGCCGAGAGCACCTCGGCGCTCGACGTCGGACGCACCACCACGAAGGGAATCCCCTTGGCCCCGAAGGCTTCCCGTTTCTGCTGCACCCGGTAGTGCCAGCACTGCGGCGGCTCGACGTCGGCCAGCATCACCACCGCACCGCGGTAGACGCCGGGGCTGATCGGCAGCGGCGGGGTGGCCTCGGCCCGCACCCGCCGCTTCTCCATGAAGTCGACGGCCTTGATCACCAGCCCGCGGACACCGCCGTCGCGCCACGCCTCCAGGCTCTTCTCGGCCGCCCACCGGGCGTTGCCGGGGCGCAGCATCTCGAGTCGACTCACAGCCACTCACCCACGTCTTCTCCGAACTTCTCCGCGATCACCGCAGCCACCTGGTCGCCGTCGCGGATCTCCGGCGGCGGGTTGGTCGCGATCTCGCGTTTGACGAACGGGAAGCCGAAGTCCAGCAGCCGCCGCCACCCGAACGACGCCGGATTGAAGCCCTCGTTGACCACCAGGCCGAACGGGAAGCCGACCCCGACCGAATAGCCGTAGCGCCGCCAGTAGCGCATGGCGCCAACCTCGTAGCGCTTGATGATGTGCGCCTTGGATCGCTCGATCCGAATCCCCCGCCAGAAATCACGCAACGCGGGTTCGGCCAACACTCCCCCACGGTATCCCACCCAGTAGCTCTGGACGTGGTGCGCAATGTGGGTCGAATCCATCAGCCCCCAGATGTCGTAGGGCTCGGTGTCGAATCGGGTCATGATCGGTGAGATGGTGCGGAACGGACCCACCAGACTGTCGTTGCACAGCAACACCCGCTCGGCGGCCGCCAACCGGGGGAAGGCGGCCATCGCGGCGGCCCAGGATCCGAAGTCGTAGCCGATGTTGGGGCGCCGGTACACCGACAGCCCCGGCGGCGCGCCGCCCGCACCCGGCCAGCGCAGCGGTTCGACCAACTCCGAGGAACTCATGATGAGGACGCGATAGTCGGCGGCGAGCAGTTCGCCGACCAACGTGCGCACGGACCGGTTCAACTCGGCGCGGGCGGTGAAGTGGGCCATCACCGCGACGCGGTCGAAGGTGGCGTCCGCGGGCAGATCGTCGCCGAACTCGAACCGGGGTGGGGCCGCAACGTCGAGTACGCGGGGCAAGAATCGCCGCGGCGGCATCATGGCGGCGACCCCGGACGGGGAGGTTTCACCGGCCTCGAGCGCCAGGCGCTGACGACAAATCGGGGGTTGCCCCACAGGTAGCGTTTGCCCAACCGGCGGGGTTCGGTGCCCAGCCGGTAGGCCCATTCAAGCCCCGAGCGCTGCACCCATCGAGGCGCCTGCGATTTGGCGCCGGCGAGGAAGTCGAAGGCGGCGCCGACGGCCATCGCCACCACCGGCAGCGATGCCGCGATCCGGGCCACCTCCCAATCCTGCTTCGGGGTGCCCAATCCGACCCAGACGATCTGCGCACCCGAGGCACGGATCCGCTGATCCTGACTGCGCCTTTCGTCGTCGGTGAGCGGGCGGTAGGGCGGCGATTCGGCACCGGCGATCACCGCCGTCGGCCAGCGCTCGGCGATCGCGCGCTGCAACTCGGCCAACACCTCCGGCGAGCCGCCGAGCAGGTAGTGGCGCGGGCCGGATTCGTCGGATCCGGCCAGCACCCCCTCCATCACGTCGGGGCCGTACACCCGCTGCCACTCCTCGGCCAGTTCCGGATAGAACCGACGACCCGCCCAGGCCACCGGCATGCCGTCGGTGAACACCGCGGCGGATTCCGAACTGAACAGGGAGGCGTAGCCGCGATCGTCGTCGGCGAGCGCCACGGTGTAGGCGTTGGCGAAGTGCACCGGCACCCCGGCGTGGTCGTCACCCACCACCGCCGCCGCCTGCAACACGGCCTGCACGGCCTGCTCCAACGGAGCCACCCGGAACGGGATCGGACCGACTGTGCGGCGCGGCAACTCGCGCAGCACCATGGTGCTCACGTCTCGCCCGTCCGGCCGTCCCCCTGCTCCAGATACCACCGGTAGGTGCTCGCGATCCCATCCCGCAGGCTCACCTGCGGGCGCCACCCGAGGGCGAGCAGCCGGGAGACGTCGAGCAGTTTGCGCGGCGTGCCGTCGGGTTTGCCGGTGTCCCAGCGCACCTCACCCTCGTAGCCGACCACGTCGGCGATGGTGGCGGCGAGTTCGGCGATCGTGACGTCGGTGCCGGTGCCGATGTTGATGGTCTCCGGATCGTCGTAGTGGCCCAGCAGGTGCACCACCGCCGAAGCGACGTCGTCGGTGTGCAGGAACTCCCGTCGTGGGGTGCCGGTGCCCCACAACGTGACCGGGTCACCGCTGAGTTTGGCCTCGTGGAACTTGCGGATCATCGCGGGCAACACGTGGGAGGTGCGCAGATCGAAGTTGTCGCCCGGGCCGTAGAGGTTGGTGGGCATGGCCGAGATCCACGCCCGGCCGTATTGCTCGCGGTAAGCCTGCACCCCGATGATGCCGGCAATCTTGGCGATCGCGTAGGCCTGGTTGGTGGGTTCCAGCGGGCCGGTGAGCAGGGAAGACTCACGGATCGGCTGGTCGGCGAACTTGGGATAGATGCAGGACGATCCGAGGAAGAGCAACCGCGGCACTTCGGCGTTGTGGGCGGCGGCGAACAGGTTGGTCTGGATCCGCAGGTTGTCTTCCAGGAAGTCCACCGGCTGGGTCGAGTTGGCGAGGATGCCGCCGACGCGCGCAGCCGCATCAACCACCACCGCCGGGCGCACGGTGGCCAGTGCGTCGGCTGCGGCATCCCGGTCGGTGAGATCGACCTCGGACGAGCGGAAGCCGACCAGGTTGGTGAAACCGGCAGCCGCAAGCGCGCGCCACACCGCCGAACCGACCAGACCGTGGTGGCCCGCGACGTAGATCGGCGCGTCCTGGGAGGGCAGCAGGGTCTCGGAAGTCACGGCCTGGGACCTCCCTCGGCGCCGCCGGGTTTCATCCGACGCAACGGTTTGGTGACCTTCCACGAGACACTCTCGGCCACCTCGGCCAGGTCGGCCTGGGCCTGCGCGGCCTGGGCCAGCGCGGCGTCCCGCTCGGCCTGCAACGCCGCGATGCGGGCGTCGTATTCGACCCGCTGGGCCTCGGCGGCGGCCGCGATCCGGCTGCGGTCCTCATCGACGAGTCGGCGGTCGGTGCGGAACAGTTCGGTTTCCGACTCGGCTCCGGCCAGCGCCCCACGGTAGGCGAGCAACATCGACTCGCTGATCCGATCCGCTGCCACGAACGAACCCGTGCCGACCACCTCGCAGAACGGCGGCAGGTGGCGGCCGGCGTCGAGCACCACCATCGAGTCGTACACGTGGATGCCGGTGACCCGGCGGGTCCATTGGCCCAGGTCGGCGTCGCGGGAGTGGTGGTAGGCGTTGAGGTCGTCCACCCGGGCTTTGACCCATTCCATGAACGACTCCGGATGGTCCTGGTAGGGCTCCCAGTAGCTGGTGTGGGTGTCCTCGACGATGTAGACGCCGCCATCGTTCAGGGCGCCGAACAGGTGCTCGATGGCGGTGATCTGCTGTCGCATCGAGTGGCCGCCGTCGTCGATGATCACGTCGAACGGACCCTGCTCGGCCACCAACCGGGCGAGGAACTCCGGATCGGTCTGATCGCCGATCAGAACCTCGAACCGGTCGGCGCAGACGGCCGCGGATTCCGCGCCGATGTCCACACCCACCAGTTCAGCTTGCGGTCCCAGCAGGTACCGAAGCTGATCGAGGCCGCCGCCGTGGAACACCCCGATTTCCAGCACCTTCACCGGCTTGCCGACGTAGCGGGCCAGGGTGGCGGCGTAGACGTCGAAGTAGTGGATCCACTTGTCGAACGGTTGCCAGGCCTTGTTCGCGGTGAAGCGGGAGTAGAGCGGATTGTGGGAGTACTCCTCCCAATCCCGCCCCAGGTAGAAGGCGGCGCGGTAGCACTCGATGACGTCCGGGTTGAGCGCCGGTCCGAGGCTGCGCAACTCGTCGCCGACGCGTTCGGCGATCCGCGCAGGAGCATCGCCGGAGGTGAGCGCGTCAGCCAACCGGTCGCGCAGCGCATCGTCCCACTCGTCGTCGGACTCGCGCACCAACGGCACCGCCTGCGCAGCCTGACCCGCCACGAGCAGCGTGAGCACCGACACCACCGTCGGACTCGGTGGTGTCATCGCATCGATCATGCGTTGCACGCCTGCCACCCGCGGCGTCCCGTCGGGAGTCTGACTCTCGTCGGTCACGGTGCGCCTCCACCCAGTCCGAGGCCGAGATTCTCCCCGACGGTGCCGCGTTTGGGTGCGTTCGGCAGCGCCTCGGCGAAGTCTCGGCCGATCTGGTCCGGGGCCGGGATCACCAGCGAGCCATCGGTGGCCGGACTGCCGCCGGGCACCGTGAACGGTTCGGTCCAGGTGCCGGGGAAGAGCATCATGCCGGGTTCGTCGGACGAGCCGGTGCGCACCCGCATCTCGAACGCGCGGTCCATGAAGTCCACGAAGTCGCCGTAGGAGACGATCGCGGTGCTCACCGTGTAGGAGCCGGCGGCGAGCAGCACCTCCGGCATGTGGAAGTCGATGTGGCCCACACCCGGGGTGATGGTGCGCGAACCCTCCCGGCCGGAGTTGGGTCCGGACACGTTGGCGCCGAGCTCGTTGAAGAACCCCAGGCCGAAGATCACGTCCTCCATGGTGCCGGTGGCGTTGAAGTACATCCGGATCACACCCGGTTTGCCGGAGATCAGGAAGTTCACCGGCTCGCCGGACTCGTCGAGCAGTTCCAGCGCGGTGACCCGGATCTCCCCGCTACCGCGCCTGGGCTGCACCGTGGACTCTTCCACCGGGGCACCGGAGTTGCGCTGCGCCTCGGCCGCGTTGACCTTGCGCATGTAGGCGTCGACGACCTGCCGGGAGGGTCCGAGTTCCTGCACCTCACCGTGGTCGAGCCACATGGCGACGTCGCACCGGTCGGTCACCAAACCCATCGAGTGGGTGACGATCACGATCGTCGAGCCGCGCCGGCGCAGCATCGCGATGTAGTCGAAGCACTTGCGCTGGAAGTCCTCGTCACCGACTGCGATGACCTCGTCGATCACGAGGATCTCCGGATCGACCTTGACCGCCACGGCGAAGCCGAGTCGCACGTACATACCGGAGGAATAGGTCTTCACCGGGGAATCGATGAACTGGCCGAGGTCGGCGAATTCGATGATGTCGTCCATGGCCGCGTCGATCTGCTTGCGGCTCAGACCCAGGATGGAGGCGTTGAGCACGATGTTCTCGCGGCCGGTGAGTTCGCCGTGGAAACCGGCGCCGAGTTCGAGCAGCGCGGAGAGTTTGCCGTTGACCACCACCCGGCCGGCCGTCGGCCGATAGATGCCGGCGATCACCTTCAACGCGGTGGACTTGCCGGAACCGTTGTGGCCGATGATGCCGAACATCGAACCTTTGGGAACGTCGAAGGTGGCGTCCTTGAGCGCCCAGAATTCCTGGCCCTTGTTGCCCCGACCGCGGACCACACGTTCTTTCAGCGAGGTGCGGCGCTCGGGCGCGAGCCGGAACATCTTCGATAGTTCCTGCGCCCGAATGGCGATCTCGCTCATCAAGCCTCCGTCGGAATCCCTGTGCGCCGGACCGGCGGCGTCACCTCGTGCTCCGGAGTCTAGTGCGGCGAGTCACCGGCGGGCTCCAGGACGCTCGCGTTCACTCCGAGTCGGCGGGCTTCGGCCGCACCTTGCCCAGCGCCACCCTGGCCACCGCACCGGCGCCTTCGGCCTGATACAGATCCCGGGCGTTGGTGAGCCGGCGCCGCACCGCGGAGTCGCCACCCCGACGACGCCAGCGGCGGCGCCCGGCGGCCGGTTCGGCGCCGAGCAGGCGCACCAGCGCGGCGGCGGAATCCGGCCACGACATCTGCCCGCGCACATAGCGGTAGCAGAGGTCACCGTGGGCGCGCAGCAACAGCGGGTCGTCGGCGTAGGCGCGCAGTTGGGCAGCCATCAGATCGAGCGAGGAGAAGCAGAGCGGGGCGAACTCGGGGTGGGCGCCGGTGTCGAGCGCGAGCGAGGCGGTGCCGAGCGCCTGCGCCTCCACCAGCGGCAGGTTGCAGCCCTCCCACTTGCTCAAGGTGACGAACACGTCGAGGCCGCGCAGGTACTCCTCCCGTTCGGCGTTGGTGGCGTTGAGGTGGCAGCGGAATCCGGCCGCGGCCACCCGGGCGGCGTCGGTGTCCGAGCCGCGGCCCATCACTTCCCAGCGGGCGTCGACGAGGCCGTGGCGCTCAGTTGCCAGCCGGCGCAGGTACTCCAGCATGTCGTTGCCCTTGTAGCGCGCCTCGCCTTCGCCGAGCCTCATCAACAGGCCCACCCGAAGCGGCGCGTCCGGCGGTCTCGGCGGCAACCACTCCTTGGTGCCCAGGTCGCGGATGTGGTCGACACCGTTGGGTATCACCGTCGCGTCCGGCCAACCGATCTCGGAGCGGATGAATTCGCTGATCGCCACCACGTCGTCGACGTGGGCGTACACGTGGTCGACCTTGTACTTCTCCCGGCGGGCGCGTTCGGCAGCGTCGTCGAAGAGCACCGCCGGCGGCTCACCGTGTTCGTAGGCGACGGTGCGCACCTTGCCGCGCAGTGCGGGCAGCACCTCGAAGAACGGGCTGCCGTGGGCCACCACGACGTCTGCGCCGATCCGGTTGGCCAGCGCCAGCACCGCCTCGGGGGTGGGTTCCACTTCATGCACCGGCAACTGGTCGAACAGGCCGTCGGAGCTGAGGCAGGCCACTTCACATCCGACCCCGAGCCGTTCCAGTTCCGGGGCAAGCGCGGCGATCACCTCCGGCAGGCCGAATCCGCGCGCCATCACCGGCGCCGCCATCAGGACCTTCATGGCCACACCGCCTCGATGTAGGAGCCCCATCGTCGGATGAACAGCCGCCGATCCGGCCAGTTCTCCTCTCCTTTGCGGCGGGTGGCGTTCTCGATGTGCACCACCTCGCCGGCGTCCACCACCACGACCTCCTGACCCAGCCGGCGGGCGGCCAGGCACAGGTCGACGTCCTGCGCCTCGGCGCGGTAGTGCTCGTCGAATCCGCCGAGTCGGGCGAAGAGTTCGCTGCGGATCATCAGCGCTGCGCCGGTGACCGCCACAGCGGGCCAGGTGGCACCCGGATTGTGCACCGCCGGCCCCTCGGCGCCGGGGTGGTAGCAAAGTCCTTTGAGATCGCCGGAGCGGAAGACGTCGAGGCCGAGGTGCTGCACTCGGCCGTCGGGCAGGTCGAGCGCGAGTCCGGCGATCCCCACCCCCGGGGCATCGACCGCGTCGTAGAGGGCGAGCAGCGGACCGACGTCGGGCAGGATCACGTCGTTGTTGCAGAAGAAGATGTGGTCGTGCATCACCCGGCCATTGACGCAGGTGTTGTTGTTGGCCGAGAAGTGATAGCTCAGCCCCTCCACCACGGTGATGGCTCCGGCCAGGTCGGCGTAGCAGGCCAACACCTCCGGGTCGGTCGAACCGGTGTCGCCGACGATCACCTGCAAACCGAGGCCGCGGGCGGCGAAATCCGACATCCCGGCCACCAACGTGCGCAACAGCGGCACGATCAGATCCGGGCGGTCGAGGTTGAGGATCACCACGCTCACCCCCGGCTCGTCCCCCACCGCGGGCGCCCAGGTGTCGGCCTCCACGTCCGCGATCCGCTGCAATGTGGTGCGGTCGCGGTAGGGCGCGAGCGGGTGATCGGCAGCGCGGGAGACGGGCATGCGGACGAGTCTATAAGCGGCGGTCAGACCGCGGTGGTGCCTTCCGCCAGCCAGGTGGCGAAAGTGACCCGGTCGATCTCGGGTTGGATGAGGTCGCCGTCCTGCACGTATTGGCCGCCGCGCAGGTAGTTGGGGTTGAGGTAGGGATCCGTGAGCAACTCCGCACCCCATTTGGACTGCATGTAGAACGTCTCGGACAGTTCCACGTTGCGCCGACGGCTCACCGATTCGTAGTGCAGCAGCACCGCGTAGGGGGTGTAGACGACCGCCTTGCCCTCGGCCCGCAGCGTGAGGCAGAAGTCCACGTCGCCGTAGCCGTTGGGGACGAACTTCTCGTCCAGCCCACCGACGGCCTCGTAGTCGCTGGCCGAGACCATCAACGCCGCCCCGGTCACCGCGATCGCCTCGTGCGCCACGTGGGGCAGATCCATGAAGAAGTGGTGGTTGTTGGGGATGGTCATGGCGGTGTGGTCGGCCACGTGCGCACCGGCACCGACGATGCCGGCGTGCTGAATCCGATCGTCGGGGTAGAGCAGTTTCGCACCGACCGCGCCGACGTCGTCGAACTGGGCGTACATCAACATCTGCTCGAGCCAGTCCGGGGTGACCACCTCGGTGTCGTTGTTGAGCAGCACAAGGTACTCGCCGGTGGCGGCGCGGGCGCCGGCGTTGTTGAGCCGGGCGAAGTTGAAGTAGCCGGGGTCGTAGACCACTTTGACGTTGTAGTCGGAGGCCTGCAGCTTCTCGTAGTAGGCCACCGTGCGCGGGTCGGTGCTGCCGTTGTCGACGAGCACGACCTCGATGTCCGGATAGGTGCTCTTGGTGAAGATCGATTCGATGCAGCCGCGCACCAACTCCGGCCGGTCCTTGGTGGGGATCACGATCGACACCGGCGGCAGCGGATCCGGCAGGGCATAACTGAGGCGGTAGTGGTCGGTGAACGGGTCGATGCTGACCTCCACCGACTTGCCGCGCCGTTCGGCGGCTTGCTGCACCGCGCGCATGCCGTTGATCCGCGAATAGGGCTTGGCCTCGCCGCCCTCGGCCCCGGCGGTGCTCTCCGGGTGGCTGCGCCATTGGTAGAGCACCAGCGGGATGTGCAGCACGTCGGTGTCGGCCGCGTCGACCGCGCGCAGCATCAGGTCGTGGTCCTGGGCGCCTTCGAACCCCTCCCGGAATCCGCCGATGCGGAGCAGCAACTCCCGGCTGTAGACCGACAGGTGGTTGGTGTAGTTGGTGCCGACGTGCAGGTACCAGGACCAGTCCGGTTTGAACCACGAGTTGTGCAGCAGCTCGCCCTCCGGGCCCACCACACGTTCATCGCTGTACATCACCTGCGGTACTTCGCCGGCGGTCTTGTAGCGGGTGTTGATCGCCTTGACCACCTCGGCAAGCGACTGCGGGTACAGCCGGTCGTCGTGGTCGAGGAAGGTGACGTAGTCGCCGTCGGCCATGTGGAGCGCGGTGTTCGAGGCGGCCGAGATGTGTCGGTTCTGCTGGTGGACCACCACCTTCACCCGATCCGGGTGGGCAGCGCGGAACTCCTCGATCACGGCGGTGACGGCCGGATCGTCGGAGGCGTCGTCGACGATGCAGGCCTGCCAGTTGGGGTAGACCTGCAGCGCGATGCTGCTGAGCGCTTCACGCAGATAGCGCGGTTTGGGCCGGTACACCGGCACGATCACGCTGATGGTGGGCTGCAGCGGCAGCGTGGCGACGTGTTTGCGGAGGTGGTCGTAATAGGAGCGGAGCATCTGCGCGTGGATGGCGGTGGCGTCGACGTCCGGATCGGGTTGGGTGCGCACGTAGTGGTCCACCCGCTCGGCGAACCGGAGCAGTTTGTGCGCGCCGCGCAGTTGCAGGTCAGCCACCCGCCGCGCCTTCCGGGCGCTGCCGGGGCGGGCCATCATCCGGGAGAACGCCGACTTCGCCCGAGCCTTCGCCGGTGGGTCGGCCGCAGGCACGTCGAGCGAATCGGTCACGGCGACAGCATAGCCGGGGCGGTCGGAGGGCTAGACGGCTTCGCCGATGTCCTGGCCCTTGCGCAGGTAGACGAACCAGGCCAGCAGCGCCGCGCCAACCGTCCAGGCGGTGAGCGCGAGCATGTTCTTGCCGGAGGGCAGGGCAAGGTCGTAGAGCAGGTTGCGGAACGCGACGATGTATTCGGCCACCGGGTTCGCCGCCATCACGGCCCGGATCGGGATGCCGTTCCACTCCTCGGGCACCTGGTCGAGCGGATAAAGGATCGGGCTGAGGAAGAACAGCAACTGGATCACCACGCCGGTGATCTGCTGCAGGTCACGGGCGTAGACGTTGAGCACGCTCAGGATGATCGACACCGACAGCGTGAAGATGAAGAACATCAACAGCAGGAAGGGGAACAACAGCCAGGTCAGGCCTACGTTGCCCACCACGATCAGCACCACCAGCAGGATGCCGTACTCCACCAGCGACTGGGTGCTCGCCGCGATCGCGGTCCCCATCACCGGCACGTAGGACGGGATGTAGATCTTCTGCAGCAGGTTGCCGGCGCTGAGCAGGCTCGGCATGGCCAGCGTGACGCCGTTGCCGAAGAACGAATAGGTGACGATACCGACGAGCAGCCAGATCACATAGATGCCGGGTTCGCCGTTGCCGAACGGCGGCGGCACCGCCCGGAAGATGATCGAGAACACCGCGGAGTAGATCAGCAGGGTCGCCAGCGGCAGCATCAGCGACCACAACCAGCCGAGGAACGTGCCGCGGAAACGCGCCTTCAGGTCGCGCCGGGCGAAGTTCCAGATCAGTCCGCGATACATCCACGGGTTGCCCCTGGTGGAGCGGGTGATGGAGCTCACGAACCAGACCTCGTACTTTCCCGGGACTCGGCCAGCAGGCCTTCCAGATAGGCGCCGTAGCCGCTCTTGAGCAGCGGCTCGGCCAGCGCGGCGAGTTGATCGTCGTCGATCCACCCCTGACGCCAGGCGATCTCCTCCACGCAGCCCACCTTGGTGCCCTGCCGCTTCTCCAGCACGCGCACGTATTCGCCGGCGTCGTGCAAGGTCTCGAAGGATCCGGTGTCGAGCCAGGCGGTGCCGCGGGGCAACACCGAGACACGCAGCCGGCCCTGGCGCAGGTACTCCTCGTTGACCGCGGTGATCTCCAGTTCGCCGCGGGCCGACGGGGTGATTCCGGCGGCCACGTCGACGACGTCGGCGGAGTAGAAGTACAGGCCCGGGACGGCGTAGTTGCTCTTGGGCTGGGTCGGCTTCTCCACCAGCGAGAGCACGGTGCCGTCCTCGGCGAACTCCACCACCCCGTAGTCCTTGGGGTTGGCCACCCGGTAGGCGAACACGTGCCCGCCGTCCGGATTCGTCAGATCCGACAGCCGGGTGCCCAGCCCGACGCCGTGGAAGATGTTGTCCCCGAGCACCAGCGCGGCCGCGTCGCCGGCGAGGAAGTCCTTGCCCAGGATGAATGCCTGGGCCAAGCCCTCCGGCCGCGGTTGCACGATGTACTCGAACTCGACGCCGAGTTCGGATCCGTCCCCGAGCAGCCGCTGGAAACTCGGCTGGTCCTCCTCGGTGGTGATGATGAGGATCTCCCGCAGGCCAGCCGCCATGAGCGTGCCCACCGGGTAGTGGATCATCGGCTTGTCGAACACCGGCAGCAGTTGTTTGGAGACGCCCCGGGTGATCGGCCACAGCCGCGAACCGGTGCCCCCGGCCAACACAATTCCCTTCACAGTGCGCAGCCTAGCCCGCTGCGGTCGGCGGGTCGGTGAGCGGCGCGGGTGGTGATCACCTAGGAGGCTGCGGCCGGCGGAGCCGAGGCGAACCCCACCTCGGCCGTCGGCTCGGCTGGCTCGCCCAGGGCCTCGAGCACGGCCGGATCGAGCTCGGCCTCGGCCCGCCGCCAACCGCCGGAGAGTCGCACCAGGCCGTTCGGGATAGTGCCGCCGTTGCGCACCGTGAGATCGAACTGGCGGTCGACGAGGTCGATGAAACGGGTCCGCGTGACCACTGCCGTGGAGACCGAATAGTTGCCCGGCGACAACGGCATCGCATCCAGCGTGAATTCCACCATGCCGGCGCCCACCGGCACCGTCTCATGCCCCTGCTCCGCGCTGGTGGCACCGGCCACGTTGATGTTCGAGCCGTTGAAGAAGTTCAGTCCGAACACCACGTCGGACATCTCCTTGCGCGCGATGTAGGTCATCCGGATCGAACAGGCCTCGCCGTTGACCAGGAACGGCGTGGGCCGGCCGTCGCCGTCGAGGTATTCGATGCCCGTCACCAGGATCTCGCCGGTGCCGCGCCGGCTCAGACCGAAGTGTTGGGTGCTGTTGAGTCCGATCTTGGCCGCCTCGGCCTCGTTGACCCGCTTGAGGTAGGCATCCACCACGTCGCGGGCGACGCCCACCTCCTGCACCTCGCCGTGGTCGAGCCACATCGCCTGGTCGCACATCTCGGACACGATGCTCAAGGCGTGCGACACGATGATCACGGTCGAGCCGCGGGAGCGCAGGTCGGCGATGAAGTCGAAGCACTTGCGCTGGAAGTCTTCGTCGCCCACCGCGATGACCTCGTCGATCACGAGCACCTCGGGGTCCACCTTCACCGCGATGGCGAAGCCGAGCCGCACGTACATACCCGACGAGTAGGTCTTGACCGGGGAGTCGATGAAGTCGGCGATGCCGGCGAAGTCGATGATCTCCTCGGTCTGCTGCTCGATCTGCTTGCTGGACATGCCGAGGATCGAACCGTTGAGCGCGATGTTCTCGCGGCCGGTGAGTTCCGGGTGGAATCCGGCACCGAGTTCGAGCAGCGCCGACATCCGGCCGTTGACGTGCACGAATCCGGCGGTGGGCCGATAGATTCCGGCCACGACCTTGAGCGCGGTGGACTTGCCGGAGCCGTTGTGGCCGATGATGCCGAACATCGAACCGCGGGGAACCTCGAAGGACGCATCGCGCAGCGCCCAGAACTCCTGGGCCTTGGGCGCCTTGCCTCGCACGAACCGTTCTTTCATCGCCGTGCGACGCTCGCGCTGGAGGCGGAATCGCTTGGAGAGGTTCTCCGCCCGCACCGCGACATCGGTCATCGCGGCACCGGACCGTGTCGTGTTTCACTCACGCGTGCAACTGTAACCCGAGGCCGTCCCCGTAGACTGGCAGCCGTCGAGTGGGTGTGGCCGCGTCGTCGGCGCTTGCGTGCGCCGGTCCGGTCCCGACCACCATCGCCCCTCCAACCATCTACGAAAGGGTGTGCGCGTGCGCATTCTGGTCACCGGTGCCGCCGGGTTCATCGGCTCCAACTTCGCCCGCCGGATGCTGCAGGGTTCCTACCCCGCGTTCGCCGACGCCGACGTGACGGTGCTCGACAAGTTGACCTATGCGGGCAACATCGCCAACCTCGACCCCGTCGCCGACTCGCCCCGCTACCGATTCGTCGAAGGTGACATCTGCGATGCGGCGCTGCTCGCCGACGTGATGCCCGGCCACGACGCGGTGGTGCACTTCGCCGCCGAATCGCACGTGGATCGCAGCATCACCGGCGCCGCCGACTTCGTGCTGACGAACGTGCTGGGCACCCAGCAACTGCTGCAGGCGGCGCTGAACGCCGACGTCGACAGGTTCGTGCACGTCTCCACCGACGAGGTGTACGGCTCGATCGAATCGGGATCCTGGCCGGAGGACTGGCCGCTGCAGCCGAACTCGCCGTACTCCGCGTCGAAGGCGGGCTCGGATCTGATCGCCCGCTCCTATGCGCGCACCTTCGGCATGGACGTGCGCATCACTCGCTGCTCCAACAACTACGGCCCCTACCAGTTCCCGGAGAAGGTCATCCCGCTGTTCGTCACCAACCTGATGGACGGCCTGCCGGTGCCGCTGTACGGCGAGGGCAACAACGTGCGGGATTGGCTGCACGTGGACGACCACTGCAACGGGATCCAACTCGTGCTCGACGGCGGCCGGGCCGGCGAGGTCTACAACATCGGCGGCGGCACCGAACTGACGAACAAAGAACTGACTTTCATGATCCTCGAGGCGATGGGGGCCGGCGAGGAGATGGTGAAGCGAGTGGCGGACCGCAAGGGCCACGACCTGCGCTACTCGGTGGACATCTCCAAGATCTCCGCCGAGTTGGGCTACGCACCGGCGGTGCCGTTCGAGCAAGGGCTGGCGGAGACCATCGAGTGGTACCAGACCAACGAAGACTGGTGGCGGCCGCTCAAGGCCAACACCCCGGCGGCACGGTAGGAGGTTCGGACGGTGGCGCGCTGGCTGGTGGTGGGTGCGAACGGGCAACTCGGGCACGACTTGATGGAGGTGCTGCCTGCGGCTGGACACGAGGCTGTCGGTATGGATCTGCCGGAGATCGACATCACCGATGCCGACTCGGTGGCGGCGGCGCTCGACTCCGAGCTCGGGCCCTTCGATGTGGTGGTGAACGCGGCCGCCTACACCGCGGTGGACGCTGCGGAATCCGACGAGGCCACCGCGCTGAAGGTCAACGGCGACGGCCCTGCCGTGCTCGCCGCAGCTGTGGCCGCCCGGCCGGGCATGCGTCTGGTGCAGGTGAGCACCGACTATGTCTTCGACGGGACGGCGACCGAGCCGTACGCCGAGGATGCCCCGATGGCGCCCGCCTCGGCCTACGGTCGGACCAAAGCGGCCGGTGAGACCGCGGTGCTGGAGGCGCTCCCGGATCGGGGGTACGTGGTGCGCACCGCGTGGCTGTACGGCGCGAACGGGGCCAACTTCGTCAAGACCATGCTGCGGCTGGCCGACCAGCGGGAGACCCTCGCGGTGGTGGACGACCAACGCGGGCAACCCACCTGGAGCCGCGACCTGGCGGTGGCGATCGAAGCCCTGGTCTCGTCCGGGGCACCAGCCGGGGTGTACCACGGCACGTCGAGCGGGGAGACCACCTGGTTCGGCTTCACCAGGGAGATCTTCCGCTTGGCCGGATTGGACCCCGAGCGAGTGGAGCCGACCACCACCGAAGCCTTCCCGCGACCCGCTCCCCGCCCGGCCTACAGCGTGCTGGGCCACGAGCGTTGGGCCACGGTCGGGTTGCCTGCGATCCGCGGCTGGGACGCCGCACTCGCCGAGGCGCTGCCGCTGATCATGGCCGCAGAACAGAGCTAGCGCGCGCGGGGTCGGCGCGGTGTGGCGCCGGGGGCGAGCTCACCGCCGTCGGCCGGACGCACCGTTGCGGCGTCGGGCGTTGGTGAACTTCGGGGCGGGCAGTTGCAGTTCGGCAGCCCGGCTCAGAAGGAACCCTTCCGTCACCGCCATGACGTCGTCGAGTGCGGTGAACACGTCCGAGACGGCGAACCGCATGAGCACCAGCGGCAACAGTTGGATGTCGTTGTGCCGACGCAGATCGGGCACGAAAGCCTCGGCTTTCGCATGCACGCTGCGGCCGTCGATCTCGTAGCCGAGGCGGTAGTCGTCGAACAGGCCGTCCATGTATCTGTTGCCGTTTCGGGTGGTCACCTGCACGTTGAGTTTCGGCCGCGGCAGCCCACGTTGGACTGCCGCACGCCAGTAGGCCGCCTCACCACCGGACGCGGCACCGGCCTCGAGTTCCTCGACCACGAGGCGCAACGCCTCGGCGCCCCCGCGCGGCGGGCGTTTCGCCGCCTGGAGTTGGCCCGGGGAAGTCAGGTTCTTGCGCACGGCATCGGCGGCGATGCAGCGAAGGTCGTTGAGACACACCTGATCGGCGAGGTCCACCACCGTGGCCGCCACGGTAGACAGCCAAAGACCTCCGACGAAGTCACGGGGTGTCGACCGGCGGTTGCGGTGCAGCTGGACGAGGGGGTGGCGCCGCCGCGTCGCGCCGTGCGGAATCGTGACGTCCAGGGGGTCACCGGGTCTGGGGGTCGGCAACAGCCCGTGCAGTCCGGCAGCAGTGCGGTGTGAGAGGTGCGCCTCCTCGCCCGCGCAAAGCAGCCCGCACCGCAGCCAGCCATGGATCTGGTTCGACGCGCCAGTCGCGTCGATCACTCCGGGTAGCGGTTCCCACCAGCGCCCGGTGGCCAGTCGCCGCCGCAACCAGCCTGCGTGTACACCCGCGGCGAGCAAATCGCGACGGCGAGCAAGGCCATCACTGAGCACACCTTCGGCGATGGCGGCGGACGACACGCCCGCCACGGTGCCCGGTGCGACGTGACCGGCCAAGGTCCAGTAGGCGACCTGTGGAAGGGCCAGCGTTCCCAGTCACGGAGTGTTGCTGGTGCCTGCGCAGGAAGTGCCGCGGCACACACAGTCTGGATTCTCCCCATCCGAGCCAGATCGGGGCCGAACACCGGCGTGTCGTGGCCGCAAGCTGCCTGTTGGGGAGGATCGAGACCGTCTCTAGCCTCGCTTCACGCTCAAGCCTCCCGCCGTCACCGGCGGGGCGGCCAGTTTCACCTAGTTCCCGGGGCCCAAAGGGGTCGGTGCGGGGTAGGAGAGGTAACTGAGCCGGTTCGCCTCGATGCGGTTGCGGGTCACCCGCTCCAGGATGAGCCCGGTAAGGATGATCAAGCCGCCCACTGTGAGGGCGCCGACGCCGGCGATCAAACTGGGGAAACGCTCCACCAGACCCGTGCTGAAATACTCCGACACCGCGATCCAGAGCAGCACTGCGGCAAGGATCAGCCAGGGCAGGCTCAGCAGAGCGAACGCCAAGCTGGGCCGGGCATCGCGGAACAGCCGCAGGTTGCGGCGAAGGATCCGGGCGCCGTCGCGATACGTGTTGAGTTTGCTTTCGGAACCTTCCGGCCGGGCGAAGTAGGGGGTGTCCACCTCGCCGATCGGCACGCCCAAGGTGGCGGCGTGGGCGTTGAGTTCGGCCTCGATCTCGAAGCCGGCGGCACCGGTCGGGAAGGACTTCACGAATCGACGGCTCATCACCCGGTAGCCCGAGAGAGTGTCGCGCAGCTGCAGCTTGAACAGCTTCTGGAAGATCCAGGTGAGCATCGCGTTGCCGAGCGTGTGCCCGGGGCGATACGCCTCGGCCCGCTCGCCTGCCACCACCCGGGCGCCGTTGACCATGTCCACCCCATGGTGGAGCACCAGATCCACCAACTCAGGCGCGGCATCAGGGTCGTAGGTGGCGTCGCCGTCGATCATCACGTAGCAGTCGGCCTCCACATCGGCCAGCAGCCGACGCACCGCGTACCCCTTGCCAGGGCGAGATTCCGAGAGCACCTGGGCACCGTGCTGGCGGGCGACCTCGGCGGTCCGATCCGTGGATCGGTTGTCCGCCACCACCACCACGCACCCCGGCAAGGTGCGAGAGAAGCCGTCGATCACGTCTGCGATCGTCTGCTCCTCGTTGTGGCAGGGAACGACCACTGCAACCCTGGCGTAGGGGGCGTCACTCATGCGGTGCGGAACCTCACTGGTCTGGGCGGCGCGGCGCCGTGTCGGATGGGCCGGCGGCGCATCCTCACCCTACCGGCGCACCGGCGCCGCACCGCCGCGAACCCGATGGCGGCGCGTGTCGATCAACCCCGGGCGTAGATCACGAATTGTTCGCCGTTCCACACCCCGCGGTCGAGTTCGGTCAGACAACTCGTGCCCGCCAGCGGGACCGAAGAGATGACACGGTCGACGGCGAACTCGTCGAGCACCGGAGCGCAAGGGTCCAAAGTGATCACGATGTCGTCCGGGGCGATGGCGGTGATGACCGGCTGCTCCACTCCGGGCACCCACTCGAACGACACTTTCGACACCGCGCGGTTCCACTGCTCGGAGTACTCACCCTGCGGATCCAGCACCCGCCATCGATCCGACGGCCCCGCCCACTGTTCGCCCGACAAGGCCGGTACCCCGTTGGCGATGAGCAGCGAACTCAGGCTCGGCGAATCCACCGCGAACAGGCCCCCGGATCCTTCCGGCTCGGAGGCCAGCACCGCCGCCGCGGCCTCCGAGCCGCGCAGTGGGGCGAGTCCCTTCTGCACCGGGTTCACCGAATAGACGATGAGGCCCGAGCCGATGATCGCGGCGGCGAATCCGAGACTCAGCCAGACCGGTTTGCCGCCGGCAAACAACAGCAGGATCGCCGTGGTGACCACGGTGATCACCACGATCGTGCTGGTGGTGAGTTCAGCCACCAAGACCTCGGCCATGTTGCGACCCGCGAGGTAGAGCACCACGGCACTGGTCACGGCCACTATCCCTGCCAAGACCCACCCGAGCCGGACACCGAGCAGCGGGGCGATCGCGAGCACCACCACCAGACCCCAGATGGCGGCCATCCGGGTCGGCGGCACGAGGTTGAGCAGCGGCACCGCCTCGCCGAGCGCGACCGGCCAGTCGATCAGGAACCACGAGAACCCAACGGCCAGCAGCAACCCGGTGAGCACCACGCGCACACGCCAGCCTTTGCCGTTCGCCCGCCATCCGGCCACGGCCAGCGCCAGCCACAACACGCCCGCGATCGTCCAACTACCCGACCATTCGGTGGGGTTGTCCACCAGGTAGGCGGGGCTGGTCTGGAAGATGCCGTCGAACGGGGCACCGAAGGAGCGGCCGAGTGCGACGAACTCACCGGCCACCCGCCGTTGGCCCGGATAGGTGGTTTCCGACAAGGCGGTGAAGGCGGCGTCGTTGAGCAGGATCAGACCCAGCGTGACGGCGGCCGCGACCACCGCGCTCGCGACGGCGACGATCGCGATCCGCAGCGCGTCCGCCTTGCTGCGGATCACGAAGATCAACGTGAGCGCGAGGACCGCTCCGGTGAGCGGCAGCGACCAGGGGGCGTAACTCCACGGCACCCTGGCCAGGGCGACCCCGGCGACCACGGCGAGTCCGACGGTGCCCAGGATCCGCGCCCACCGGCCGCTCAGCCGCATCGCCAGCACCCAGCAGGCGGCCGCGACCACCCCGGGCAAGATCGCCGAGAAGGGCCGCAGCGACCACCAGGCGACGACCGGGGTGAGTGTGAACACTGCGGTGAGGCCGAACGCGACGCCGAACCGCGCCCCCCAGGCCATCAGCAGATACGGCAACAGCAGCAGCACCACCGCCACCGGGAACCAGAACCCGGCGGCGAACAGCGGCCCGTCGGGCAGCCATCGGCCCAGGTACTGCACACCCATCTCGCCGAATACCGCACTCTCCAGCCACACCCCGGCATCCGCGGGCACCGTCGAGGTGACGAACGGGTCGTTGGTGAGCGGTGTGGTGAAGTCCGCGTCGCCGGCCGTCTGCACACCGAGCATCAGCGGCGTGACCCGGGCGTATTCGTCGGATCGAAGCGGTTCGGCCTGCCCGACCAGGATTCCCGATTCGACCGTCGGCTCGGAGACGTAGGTGCCCATCGACGACACCGTCACGCCCGCCAACGAGAGCACCAGCCACCCCACCAGCACCGCCACCCACCAGGCGCGCAGCAGCGCGAGGTCCTTGCCTCGATACCGTGGGGTCGCGGCAGCGTCCCGGGTGTCGATCCCAGCGGCGCTCATGGCATCCGCCGGGATTCGCGGCGACCCGGACACAACCGACCGTGGCGCTGCTCCAAGATTCGGTGCACGGCGGAGAGCGGTTGCCGGCGGCGGCGCCAGACGTCGGCGACCACCGCAGCCCCATCGGGGGTCCAGGCCAGGGTGTGGGTGCCCAGCGCATCGGCGCTCAGGTCGGTGCCTTCGATTCGGCGGCGCACCTCGCCCGGGCCCGGGACGGCCGGGTCCCAAGTCACCAGGGAGGTGGCGACCCCGTAGTTCTCGGAGCAATCCTGCGTGCTGCGAAGACCGCGCGTGAGGTCGAGGTTCCCCGCCGGACGCGCGAGCACGGCGTCGCGGAATCGGACCTCGGGCTGTTCGATCCAGCCGACACCTTCCGGCGCGACCCACTGGCGGAACCCGGCGAACTCGTCCGAGCCGCTGGTGCCGGTGAGGTACCAGTCCTGCCCGCCGTGGGGATCGAGCAGCGTCGTCGGATCGTCCTCGTCGGGCACCACGACCGGCGTGGGTCCGGGCGGCGGGATCGCGATCGCCGGATCGATCACGCCGACCGGCAGGGTCCGCAGCGAGGCGATCCACGGCTCACCGACGGCGGTGAAGGTGTAGGTCGGGGCGGCCGGGTCGCACGATTCCACGGTGGCCACCCACGTCCCGTCGTTGAGGTGCACCTGCGGGAAGGAGAAATGGTGGGAACTCGCCAGCACCGTGCGGCGGGTGACCACCTGACCGGTCTCGGAGACCCGCAACGCCACTATGCGGCCCAATCCACGCCAACGGAGGTACTCCTCCACGAAGATCCACAGGTCGCCGGCGGCATCCCGGACCGGGAACGGGTCGGCCCAGAATCGGTCCCGCTCGGGAGCAGCGAGGAAAGCTCCGCCGGGCGGAGCGCCGTCGAGGAGGTCGTCGAGGGTGGGCGCGAGCACGACCACAGCCCACGCCCGCTCCTGGGTGACACCGCGGATCAGCCGGCTCACGCCGTCCGCGCCGGTCATGGCAGATCCTCCGCATCGACGGGCGGAGCGGGGATCGGCTTTCCGCTCGCCCCCACGCTGCGGTAGACCTCGGTGATCCGCTCGATCCACTGTGCTTCGGTGTAGCGCTCATCGAAGACTTCCCGACACCTGCGACGCAACTCATCGCCGCCAGCCTCGACCCAGGCCATCGCCGCCGCCAGGCTCGCGGCGTCCACCCGACCGTCGGCGACGGTGATTCCCATCGCAACCCCGTCGGAGATCAACTGCGCAGCATGAGGACTGTTCAGACTCACCACGATGGGAAGTCCCGCCTCGAGCGCTTCGACGATCACCAGCGGCATCGCCGATTCAGGCGCCAGACTGGTGAACACCAGCCCGCGGTAGGTGGGCAGCGATTCGCGCAGCGCCATCGGTGGTAGTTGCCCGCGCAGGTGCACCCGGGGACCGGCAAGCTCGGCCAATTCGTCGCGCAGCGGACCGTCGCCGACTAGGTCGAGCCGGACGTTGGCAGGCCACCCGCGGACGAGTTCGACGAATCCCTTCTCGGCGCGCAGCCGACCCACCGCCAGCCACTGGGAATCGTCGGGCATCGCACTGGCCGCTGCGTGCACCTGCGTCACGCCGTTCGGAACCAGCCGGAGCCGTCCGGTGCCCACCCCGTAGCGGGCGAAGGTGTCGCGGGCGAACGGTGAGAGCACCACCAGGGCGTCGCTGCGGGCGATAAGCGGATTCACCTCGGTGCCCATCGTGTTGCGCAACGCGATCGGAGTGCTGGCAACCCGCGATTCCCGGTAGCAGGCATGCTCCACCGCCGACCACGGTTTGCCGTCCGGACAGTCGGTGCACAGCCTACCGTCGCGGAAGAGCAGCCCGTTGGCGCAGATCGGCCGGAAGTTGTGCAGGGTGTGCACAATCGGCCCGGGCCATCGGCGCATCCAGTGCAGGCCGATGTTGGGCACCGTGTTGTGGATGTGGACCACGTCCGGGGCGAACTGCCGCAGCCGCGGGGCCGGATCGGGCCCGAAACTGGTGATGGTGCGCCAGGCGGCACGCAGTTTGTAGCCCGGCAGATGCTGTTCGTCGTCGGTGTGGCGACCCAGCAGCAGCACGTCATGCCCGGCCGCTCCGAGTGCTTCGCTCTGCGCCTCCACCACGACGTTCTCGCCACTGGACTGATCAGAGGCGTAGAAGCTGTGCAGCAGCGCGATTCGCACCCGAAGGACCTTACCCGGCCTCGCCGGCGAGACCGGCGCGGAACGCCCGGCAGGCCTCGTAGTCCGGCAGCAGACCCGCGGCCGCCGCCTCCGCCAGGCTGGGCGCCGCATCGTCCTTCGCCGACAACGAGCACTCACCGAGGTCGAACGGCCAGGCGATACCGATCTCGGAGTCGAACGGGTAAATCTCCCGCTCGCCGGTGGGGTTGTAGGGCTCGCTGCAGAGGTAGGCGACCGTGGAACCGTCTTCGAGTGCTGCGAATCCGTGTCCGAGGCCTTCGGAGAGGTACACCGCGCGCCGGTCCTTGGTGTCGAGCAGCACGGTCTCCCACATGCCGTAGGTGGGCGATCCGACGCGGATGTCGACGATCACATCCACCACCGCGCCTGCCAGGCAGGTGACGTACTTCGCCTGACCCGGCGGGACGTCGGCGTAGTGGATGCCGCGGACCGTGCCCTTGGTCGACACCGAGCAGTTGGCCTGGGCGAGGTGCAGCGGGTGCCCGACTGCCTCGACGAAGGTCTCCTCCTTGAACCACTCGAGGAACAACCCGCGCGGGTCGCCGTGCTGCTTCGGGGTGACGACCCAGGCGCCTTCGATACTCAACGGGGTGATCTCCATAGCCCAACGCTATCGGGCGCCGATGCATCGAATCGGAGTTCCCCCGGCCCACTGCGGTGGCGATGGCCCCGCTTGGCTGGGGCGACCGACAGTGGGCACCTGCGGGCTGCTTGTTTGCCTTCACGCCGGCGCGGGGCCATCGCCACCTCCGTGGGCCTTGCTCCAGCGGGCGCCACCTCGGCGGGCTCGGGTCTGGCGGACCGTGCCGGGGGAGTAGGGGGCCGGCGCCGACGTAAAGGCGAAAAGCGCACGCCGCAGCTGCCCACGGACGAACGCCCCAGTCAAGCCGGCCCCCTACTCCCCCGGCACCACCGTGGGCCCCTGCCGCCCAGGCACCGCCCGAGGCGGGCGGGTCAGTAGGCGCCGCGGCCGGTGATCACGGCCTTGAGGGTCCGCAGCACGATGATCGCGTCCAGCGGCAACGACCAGTTCTCGACGTAGTAGAGGTCGAGCATCACCGACTGCTCCCAGTCGAGATCCGACCTGCCCGAGACTTGCCACAGGCCGGTCATGCCAGGTTTCGCCAGCAGTCGCCGGGTCGCCACATCGTCGTAGCGCTGCACGTCGTCGAGCGGGTGCGGCCGCGGACCGATCAGGCTCATCTGGCCCCACCAGACGTTGAACAGCTGTGGCAACTCGTCCAGCGAGAAGCGCCGCAACCAGTGGCCCACCCCGGTGACGCGAGGGTCGCGGGTCATCTTGAACGTCGCGCCGGAGCCGCCGTGTTCGGCCCGCAACTCCTCTCGCCGGGAATCGGCGTCGACGACCATGGTGCGGAACTTGAAGCACTCGAAGGTGGTGCCGCCGGCCCCGGCCCGGGTCTGCATGAAGAACACCGGACCCGGGCTGGTCAGTTTGATCAGCGCCGCGAAGATCCCCAACGGAATCGCCAGGGCGATCAACAGCAGCGACGAGCCGATCAAGTCGATGGCGCGTTTGATGACTCGGGCCGGCCCGGAGAACTTGGGCATCTCGACCCGCACCAGGGCCATCCCGTTGATCGGTTCGATACTGAGCCGCGGTCCGGCGATGTTCGCGATCTGCGGACTCACCAACAGGGAAAGGTCCTGATCCTCCATCGCCCAGCCGAGCCGTCGGGGCCAGGCTGGATCCTCGTGCTGTGCGGGGGCGTAGACGATGGTGTCGGCGTCGAGGTCGAGAGCGGCCTTCACCACGACCACCGGATCCGGATCTGGCGCGTCGGTGAGATCCCAACTGCCGACCTGCTCCATCAGCCCGCCGGACCGGGCGAACTGCTTCTCAAGCTGGGGGTACTGCGCCTGCGCTGCCACTACGAACACCCGATGCAGCGGATCGCCGCGCTGCAACCTGCGGTGCAGCACATTGCGCATCAGGGATCGATCCGCGAGCAGGAAGAGCGTCCCGACCACGGCGCTGAAGAACAGGTATCGCCTGCCGAACTGGGTTCCGGTGATGTAGGCCAGTGACATCGTCAGCGCCACGGTCCACAGACTCGCCAGCAGGACACGCCGATACTCCTCGGCACCACCGCCGAGGATCGTGGTCGCGCGGGTCTGCATCTGCCACAACATCAACGGCCACAAGACCATCAGCGACACGATCATGAACATCCGCGGGCCGTCGCTGGCCGGGCCCTCGTGGCCGATGTCGAGCACAACTCCCAGCCCCAGGGCCAGCGCGATCGCCACCAAGTCGGCCACCACGACGAGGCGGGAGTGGTTGCGCTCCTCGAGCACCACTCGGGCACGACCCACCAGATCTTGGGCGCGGCTGTTGAAGCTCATGCCCGGGCACCTGCACGACTCACCCCAGGACTCCCGAGTCCCGGAACCACTCCACCGTCCGCGCCAAGCCGACGTCCAAGTGCACCTTCGGCTCCCACCCCAGGGTTTCCACCGCCCGGGTGATGTCGGGCTGGCGCTGTTTGGGGTCGTCGGCGGGCAGCGGCTCGTGCCGCACCTTGCGCCCGCCACCCACGAGGTCGGTCACCCGGGTGGCCAACTCCAGCATCGACATCTCGTTCGGGTTGCCCAGGTTGATCGGACCGGTCACCTCGTGCTCGGTGGCCATCATCCGAATCAGGCCCTCGACCAGATCGTCCACGTAGCAGAAAGACCTCGTCTGGGTGCCGTCGCCGTAGACCGTCAGATCACGCCCCTGCAGCGCCTGGACGATGAAGTTGCTCACCACCCGCCCGTCGTCGGGCTGCATCCGCGGGCCGTAGGTGTTGAAGATCCGCACCACCTTGATCGGCATGTCGTGCTGACGGCGGTAGTCGAAGAACAGCGTCTCGGCGCAGCGCTTGCCCTCGTCGTAGCAGGACCGCACGCCGATCGGGTTCACGTTGCCCCAGTAGCTCTCATCCTGCGGGTGCACGGTCGGATCGCCGTAGACCTCGGACGTCGAGGAGAGCAGGATCTTCGCGCCCACACGCTTGGCCAGGCCCAGCATGTTGATCGAGCCGATCACCGACGTCTTCGTGGTCTGCACCGGATCGCGCTGGTAGAACACCGGCGATGCCGGACACGCCAGGTTGTAGATCTCGTCCACCTCGACGTACAGCGGAAAGGTGATGTCGTGGCGCATCAACTCGAACCTGGGATTGCTCAGCAGGTGGTGAATGTTGCGACGGGTGGACGAATAGAAGTTGTCCACGCACAACACCTCGGCGCCCTCATCGAGCAACCGCTCGCACAGATGACTGCCGATGAATCCCGCACCACCAGTCACGAGGACACGCCTATACGTCACACCGGCCAGTCTAACCCTGGGCCACCGGCGGACCCGCGCATTTGGGTCCCGGCGAAACCGGCGCCCCCCGACCCTGCCCGGGCGGCGGCGCCCGCCACCGCCGGAGCACCGTGATCCGCCGATAGGCTGATCCCCGAACCCCGACGGCTCGGCGAGGAGGTGCGGTGGACAGCATCGATGTGCTGATCGACGACCAGATCTTCCTCATGCACGCCCGGGGCGGAATCTCACGCTACTTCGCCGAGCTGCTGCGGGAGTTCGACAGCCACCCCGAGTGGGGTATCAACGCCCTCAACAGCGTCCGCTACTCACCGAATCAGCACCTGCGGGAGGTTGATCCGAGTGTCCGGGACCTGCCGTTCCGGGAGATGTCGCGGCGCTGGAAGGTGGCCAAGCGCCTGGCGCGGTATCCATCGGCGGTGATCGCCTCCAGGATGGCGCCCGACGTCGTGCACTTCACCTACTACGACCCCCGGCGGCTGGACATCTTCCCGGGAGTGCCGAAGGTGGTGACGGTGCACGACATGGTGCCCGAACGGCTGCCGGCGGAACTCGTCGACGGTGACCCCCACCTGGCCAAGCGGGAGTACGTCGAGGCGGCCGACGCGATCGTCTGCGTCTCCGAGGCGACCCGCAACGATCTCTTCGAGGCGTGGGGGGAGATCACCGACAAGCCGGTGATCGTCACCGGCCATGGTGCGGCCGACCGGTTCAACCCCGGGGTGGCGCCGGCCGAACTCGGCTACCGCTACCTGCTGCACGTCGGCTCCCGCGATCACTACAAGAACTTCGGCCTGCTCATGACCTCCTACGCCGGCAGCGAAGCCCAATCGGCCGGGGTACGGCTGCTGGCCGTCGGCGGCGGCCCGCTCACCGCCGAGGAGCAGGAACTCGCCACCACCCTCGGAATCGGCGACGACCTGGTGCAGTTGACCGCCTCCGAGGCCGACCTGCCGGGGATCTATCGCGGCGCGGAACTGTTCGTGTTCCCTTCGCTGCTGGAAGGATTCGGCATCCCGGTGCTGGAGGCGATGGCCACCGGAACTCCGGCCGTGCTCGCCGACACCCCGGTGTTCCGCGAGGTGGCCGGCGACGCCGCGGTCTTCTATCCACCGGAGGACCCGTGGGTGCTACGAGCCGAATTGAACCGCCTGCTCGGCGACGCCACCGCCCGCACCGAACTCGCCGCCGCAGGTGTGCGGCGGGCGGCTGACTTCTCCTGGCGCCGAACGGCGCTGGACACCGCCGAGTTGTATCGGGACCTGGTGGCCCGACGGAGCACAACGTGAACGAATCCGCGGGCGACGGGCCGTGGCTGTCGGTGGTGACGGTGGTGCGCAACGACGCCGACGCCCTGCGGCGCACGATCGACAGCGTCGCCACCCAGCAGACCGACCTGCTCGAACATCTGATCGTGGACGGGGCCTCCACCGACGACACGCTGCCTATCGCCCGAGCCGCCGAATCCCACTCGCCCTGGCTGCGGGTGGTGAGCGCCGAAGACTCCGGGATCTACAACGCGATGAACTCCGGTATCGGCCTGGCACGCGGATCTCACCTGCTCTTCCTCAACGCCGGCGACGACTTCACCTCCCCGGGCGAGGTCGCCGCGGTGCACGAGGATTGGCGACGCGAGCGCTATGACTGGGGCCGCTATCGCGCACGATTCGTCGATGCCGCCCGCAACTCCACCCGACCGCTGTCGTCGGCCGAGTTGGACGTCGACCGTTTCCTGCGTGGGGAGCAGGAGCGGTACCACCAGGGCGCGATCATGTCGAAATCGATGCTGGTGCAGTTGGGCGGATTCGACGAGCGCTATCGGATCGTGGCCGACTTCGACTTGATGAGGCGGGCGCTGTTGGCCGGCTACCGGCCGTGGATCAGCGAGCGGATCATCACCGACTACGACGCGTCGGGCCTGTCGGCGGTGGCCTGGCGGCGGTCGTTGGCCGAGGAACACGCGGTGCGCTGCGCCGGGGCAGCCCCGGCGGTTCGCGCGTCGTCCACCTGGACCTACGCCCGCCGGGCGGCCGTGATCGCCACGAAACGTTCGCTGCGCCGGGGCGCCGAGCAAGTGCTCGGGAAGGAGCGGGTCAGCGCACTGCGCGGTGCCGATCTGGCCGCGGCGCCGGAAGGCGCGGAGAAGGCGGAGGGATCCCCGCATGGCCGGTAGGACACGTGGCAAAGAGGTGGCCCGCAAAGTGCTCAACTGGCCCGGGGTGGGCCCCGCGGTCGGCCGTGCGGTGGGCCGCCTCGGACGAGCCAGCGGACGTGCGGCACCGGCCCTCGACAGCGTCTACCGCCGGTTGCCGAGCAGCGCGGGACTGCCCTTCGGCGCCACCGTGGAATCCCAACGCCGAGCCCTGCTGAAGTACTACGCGAGGCTGGACCACGACGTCGCGGCCGTGGCCTACCGGCCGCGCATCAGCATCGTGGTGCCCACCTACAGACCGGTCTACCGATACCTGCACGAGATGCTCGGCAGCATCGCGCTGCAGACCTACCCCGACTGGCAGCTGTGCATCGTGGACGACGCCTCCGGCGACCCGAATCTCACCAGGATCCTCGCCGGTTTCGCCGAGACCCACCCGGGCAAGGTGGCTTTCGCCACCCGAGCCGAGAACGGCCACATCGCCGCCACCAGCAACGACGCCCTGGCCCTCGCCGACGGCGACTACGTGGCCCTGCTCGACCACGACGATCGGCTGTACCCCCATGCCCTGGCCGAGGTGGTGCTCGGGCTCAACGCCCACCGCAGCCGGGACGGTCGGTACCCCGCCGTGCTCTACACCGACGAGCGGATGATCGACGAGGACGGCGCCCCGATCGGCGAGGTATGGCTGAAACCGGACTGGATGCCGTTGCTGCACCTGACCAGCAACTACACCAACCACCTCACCGTGTACTCCCGTGACCTGCTCACCGAACTGGGCGGGTTCCGTTCCGGGTTCGACGGATCCCAGGACCACGACCTGATGCTGCGGGCCACCGAGGCCAGCGAACAGGCCGGGCTGCCGGTGGTGCACCTGCCGACGATCGCCTACCAGTGGCGCAGCCACCCCGGCTCGGTGGCGAAGGACCCGGGCGTGAAGTCCTATTCGATCGAACCCGCGATGCGGGCGGTCGCGCAGGCGTGTGAGCGGCGAGGGCGCCCGGCCAAAGTCTGGCGGGAACCGGGGATTGTGGCGAACCGGATCGACTTCGCCGTCGCGGAGCCGGTCCCGCAGGTCGAGGTCGTGGTACTCGACGATCGGGCGGCCAGAACACCTGCGGTGGGGGCGGGCAGCTCCGACCAGGTGGGCAGCTACCCCAACGCCGTGGTGCACCGCGTCACGGCCACCGCCGAGCACCCACCGGCCGAGGTGCTGCAAGCCGCGCTCGACAACTGCGAGGCGCCGTATCTGGTGGTGTTGAGCAGCGAACTCGTCCCGCAGCGCGACGACTGGATCATGGCGATGGTCAACCTCGCACAACTGCCGGAGGTGGGCGTGGTGGGCGGGCTGCTGCTGACTGCGGCCGGCGATGTGGCCGCCGCTGGCCTGATCGGCCTGGGCTCGGCCGGGACGGCGCCGGCGATGGCCGGGATGCCGCCCACCGAAGAGGTGTACCTGGCCTGGCCGGCCAGCATCCACGAGGTGCTCGCGGTGGATTCGGCCGCGATGATGGTCGACGTCGCCGCCGCCAGGTCCGCCGGCGGATTCACCGCACATCCGGAGTTCGGCTACTTCCACTACGGCACCGATCTCTGCCTGCGACTGCGCCAGGCGGGCCTGACCACGGTGTTCACCCCCTACGCCGAGTTCCGATTCACCGGCCCCGAGACCAGCCCGCAGGTCGACCTGGCCCAGCGCAGCGCTTTGGTGGCCCGCTGGGGGCACGTGCTGGCCGCGGATCCCTACTTCAACCCGGGGTTGGCGCGATCGCCGCAGTTCCGGGTGGACCCCACGCTGACACTGCCGGAGGTGCCGCCGGTCGTGTTCGACTCCTGGTTGGCCGACGGCCGGATCGGCTGAGCGCCCCGGGGTTCACCGCAGGTACGCGTCGCAGGCTTCGTGGCCCTGCTCGATACCGGTCTCGGTCGCCTGCCGCCGCTGGCTCGGGGTGCCGTGGTGCTGCGGATTGTCGAAGGCAAAGTCGCCGGACGCGAACGCGTCCCGCGCTGCGGCCTCCTCGTTGCCCCCCATCTCCGCCACGATCGCGCCGGAGATGCAATCGGCGAACAGTTCGGTCTTGACCACGGTCTCGGACTCGTCGGGCCGGTAGCCGCGCTGCGCCTCCCAGGCATGGCCCAACTCGTGGGTGGTGATGGCCAACGCGGCACCGTTCTCCTTGCCGTATCGATCCTGCCCGGCGAGGAAGTTCAGATCCAGGTACACGGTGTTGTCGCCGGCGCAGTAGAAGGCGTTTCCGGACGTGAACGGGTAGCGTCCGCAGCCGGTCATCACCCCGCCGAACGTCTCTCCGAGCGGGATCGTGCGCAGTTCCGGTGCCACGAAGTCCGGCCACCACCCCTGGATCACGGCGACGGCAGCCGCGAGATCCTCGGTGACCACCTGCTCGAAATCCGCGGAGTCCGCTGCGGCGGTCGATGATGCACCCGTGCTGGCGTCGGTGGCCGCGGGCGCATCAGTCGTCTCGGCGGTGGCCGAGGTTTGCGGGTCTTCGCCGGACTGCGCCTGGCAGCCGCCGACGGCCAGGACGGCCGCAACGGCGACGATGCCGAGGCTTGACGCGCGTCGCATGGCTCAGGAACAGACGACCGTGTCGATCTGCTCGACGAGGAACGAGGCGGTTTGATCCGGATAGTCGTACTCGTCGGCGATCTGGGTCGCGAGTCGGGCTTGGGTGGTACCCCGGTCGAGTTCGGCGCACACCGCGTTGGCGAAGGTGTTGGCCTGCTCATCGCTGAAGTCGGAGTCCGAGACGCCGATGATGGTGCGCAGCATCAGCGGCGTGTCCACGAGGTAATCCACGTTCTCCAGCACCGGCTCGCCTTGCGGGCACATCACCTCCACGGCCGCGGTGATGACGGCTTCGTCGATGGTCGTGTCGGCAGCAGCTGCCTGGTCGTCCCCGAAGAACGACGCGAGGTAGTCCTGCAAATCGGACACCAGCAGGTTGCTCAAGACCTCGACGCACGAGACCGCACCGGCGTAGTAGACGTCGGACTCTTTGAACCCACCGAGCGCGGGGTCGTAGTTGATGGCCGACTGCACCATCTCGCGGCCTTTGGGGGCGTACTCCACCCAGGCGTATTGATAGGCCCGACCGGAATCGACCGGAAAACTGCCGAGCAGCGGATCGATGTTGCCCGGGTCCTGCACGGGTTTCAGCGGCGGCAGGTAGGGCAACGAACCGGCGGCGACCGCCGAGCCCGAGGCACTCGCCGACCCGCTCGGCGAGGCGGTCGGCGAGGTCGGCGCGCTCGCGGACGTCGCACTTGGTGACGCGCTCGGATCGTCGCTGCCACCCAGCGAGAAACTGCACCCGCCGAGCATCAAGGCGCTCACGGCGGTGAGGGCGAGAACGCGCTTCATGTCCACCTCCATCAGTCCGTCGTAACTCAACCTGCGTCTGCGCGGAGCCAGTCCCACGCGTCGGCCGGGTCGGAGAAGTACTTCACCTCGCGGGCGTAGAACGGCTTGGCCAGCACCGCCAGCGCCTCATCTGGCAGCGAATCCCCCACGATCGCCATCTTCGTGATCTTGCCGTGGAATTCCTTGCCGAAGGCGAGGTCCGCCCCCCAGGCGCTCGCCTTCTCCCAGCGGAAGTCGCGCATGTCGCAGAGCAACTCCACGTGGCCGAACTCGGCCACGATGGACTCCAACTCGGGTGTCAACTCCGCGTAGTCGGACTTCTCCATGATCTTGGGGATGTGGAATCCCACCACACTGCCGGAACTCTCGGGAAGTTTCTGCGCCATCGTCGTCATCCCACTCTCACAAACCAAGGTCATCGGCAACGACACGCTAGTGCAGTCGGGGTAGTGGCCACAACCGCAACGCCCCGAACGACAAACCTCCGCGCTAGCCAGCAGGGGTGGGTGCCGGATCTGCCCGCCGAGACTTCGCCCGGGTGGGTGTCTGCTCGGCGAGCATCACCGCCGAGGCGGCGATCACCGCCAACTGCACCACCAGGGCAGACCGCACGGGCAACGACAAGGAGGACTCCTGCCCGCCGAGCAGACAGAAGGTCACGAAGATCATCAGCGCCCACTGTCGATCCACGTGGACCGCCCGAACGGCGATCAACGCCATGATGAAGATCAGCCCGGCGAGCGAGAGCAGGCCGATCAGTCCGGACTCACCGGTGGCCTGCATCATCATGTTGTGGGCCGTGTCGGGCTTCCATTCCAGGCCGCGGAACGCGAGGTAATCCTGCGTCAGGAACTCCGGACCGCGACCCACCAGCGGGTTGGCCTCGAACTCATCCTGCGCCAGGCCCCAGGGAATCCCCCGGCCGTTGAAGTCGTAGCCGACGGTCTCGGCGATGATCACCGGCACTGTGATCATCAGGCCGGCCGCCGCGGCGATCGCCGGGGAGACCCAGTCCCAGCCCCGCCTGCCCAGCGGCAGCAGCGCGACGATCAGACCGAATCCGGCGGCAATCGCGGAGGTCCGGCTCTGCGACCAGAACAACGCGATCGCCCCAGGCAGCACCACCCCGAACGCCAACAGGGCGAAACGCCGGCCGCTGCGGAAACCATCGGCGTAGTCGGTGATGATCTGCCGCACGCCGAGCACCACTGCCAGACCGGCGAAGATGCCCATGGTGTTGGGATGCGGCATCACGCCCCGCAGTTGGTCGAGCCCGAATAGGGCTCGGTCCTGAGCGGGTTCGATGTAGATGCCATAGCTGAAGACGCCCAGTTCGGCCAGTGCGCCGGCAGCCAACCCGGCCCAACTCACCAACGCCAGCACGGTGATGGCCGACCATCGCACGGTGGGTGGCGGCAACAGCGTGGCAGCCCAGACCGAGACGCCGACGGTGATCGCGAAGGCGAGCTGGCCGACGCTGACCGGTTGACCCCGCATCAGGCCCAGCACTCCAGGTACCGCCATTGCGACCATGGCGGCGAATCCCAGCCACAACGCCCAGTCGGGCGGCCGATGGCGCAGCAGCACCCACACGCCCACAGCGGTCGATGCGACCGCCACCACCGCGTACCCCCAGCCGGGCAGACCGAGTCGGCCGAAGCCGAACGCGGCCGCGAGGAAGATCAATCCGAACCAGGCGGATCGAGTCGGCAGGGCAGCGGTCATGGGATCAGTGTAGGCAGCGATCCTCACATACCGTGGAGGTCGTCGGCGATGCCCAGATGCGGGTACACCGCACGGCGGGTCGCCTTGATGGCCCGGTCGTAGACATCCGAGGGGTTGATGCGGCCATCCCAGGGATCCAGGGACGGCACCCGGCCATCGGTCATGCGACCCGGGGCCGGGCGGCCCATGGTCTGGGAGACGAAACCGGCGAACGCCTCGGGAATCGCCGACTCGGGCGCGATCGGGGAGCCGGTGGCGATCGCGGTCAAGTGGGTCCAGGCCCGCGGCACGACGTCCACCCACTCGTAGCCGCCTCCCCCGACCGCGATCCACCTGCCGTCGGTGAGTTCGTGGGCGAGTTCGTGGACGCGTTCGTAGGAACGCCGCTGACCGTCGATGCTCAGCGCCAGGTGGGCCAGCGGGTCGTCGGCGTGGGAGTCACAGCCGTGCTGGGAGAAGATGATCTGCGGTTCGAAGGCCTCGAGCACGTCGGGCACGACCGCCTCGAACGCGCGCAGCCACTTGTCGTCGGCGGTGCCGGCGGGCAAGGCGACGTTGACGGCGCTGCCCTCGGCGCCCCGACCGCCCACCTCGTCCGGGAATCCGGTGCCCGGGAACAGCGTCCGGCCGGACTCGTGCAACGAGACGGTGAGCACCCTAGGGTCGGACCAGAAGATGTTCTGCACGCCATCACCGTGGTGAACGTCGACGTCGACGTAGGCGATCCGGGAGAACCCTTGGTCGAGTAGCCAGGCGATGGCCACAGCGATGTCGTTGTAGACGCAGAAACCACTGGCCGCCCCGCGGTGGGAGTGGTGCAGGCCCCCGGAGATGTTGATGCCGTGGACGTAGCTGCCGGAGGCGACCGCCGCGGCAGCCGCCATGGTGGCACCCGCGACGTGCAGACTGGCGTCGTGCATGCCGGGGAACGCCGGCACGTCCTCGGTGCCGAGTCCACGGGAGGGATCGGCACTCCAGAGATCATGCGAGGCCAATTTCACGGCGTCGACGAAGTCGGGTGAATGCACCCGCAGGATGTCGGCCACGTCGGCCGCCTCGACCGGATCGAGCACGTCCACGTTGGGGGAATCGAGCAGGTGGAAGTCGCGCACCAACCGGTAGGTCAACTGCTGCCGGACCGGAGCCAGCGGGTGGCCGGGGCCGAAGTCGTAGGCCCGCAGCCGGTCGTCCCAGACGAACGCCGCCCGGCCGGTCATCGTCCACCCGCGAGTTCGTTCGAACGGTTGCGAGCGGCCTCCATCGCGCTGATGAAGGCGGCCCGCACCTTGTGGTCGTCCAACTGGCGCACGGCGGCAACGGTGGTGCCCGCCGGGGAGCTGACGTTCTCCCGCAGCACGGTGGGGTGCTCGCCGGTGTCGCGCAGCATCGCCGCGGCACCCACCAGCGTCTGCACCACGAGGTCGTTGGCCAACGCCCGCGGCAACCCGAGCAGCACACCCGCCTCGATCATGGCCTCGACCACGTAGAAGATGTACGCCGGACCCGAACCCGAGATGGCGGTGACCGCGTCGAGGTAGGCCTCGGGGACTTCGACGACCTTGCCCACCGACGACATCAACCGCTCGGCCTGCTCCAGGTGGCCGCCGTCGCAGGAGACTCCGCCGGCGATCGCCGACATCCCCTCGTCGACCAGGGCGGGCGTGTTGGGCATCACCCGAACCACCGGGTGTCCGCGGGGGAGTCCCTTCTCGATCGTCTCACAGGTGATACCGGCGGCCAGTGACAGCACCAGCGCACCGGGTCGCAGTTCGGTGGCCACCTCGGCCAGCAGGGTGGCCATGTCCTGCGGCTTCACCACCAGGATCAACGTGTCGGCGATCCGGGCGCCTTCCAGATTGGTCAGGACCTCCACGCCGTGCTTCGCCCGGATCGCCGCCGCCCGGTCCGGGCGTCGCTCGGTGATGAAGATGTCGCTGCGGCCGATCCCGCTGCGCAGCAACCCCGAGAGCAGCGCCTCACCCATCACCCCGGCCCCGAAGATGCCGATGGTGGGGGCGTCGCCGTCGGCCCGACGCACAGCCGTGCCGCCCGCTCCCTCGTCAGATCCGGGCTCGTCCTCAGTCATGTTCCGCCTATCCTGTGCCGACTAGTGAGCGAAGGAACAGCGCCAAGTTCGCCGGCTTCTCCGCCATCCGGCGCACCAGGTAGCCGTACCACTCTGCACCGTAGGGGACGTAGACGCGCATCCGCTCACCCTGGGCGGCCAACCGTGCCTGCTCGTCCGGCCGGATGCCATAGAGCATCTGGTATTCGTACTCGCCGCGCTTGCGATGCGATCGCACGGCCAGCGCCTCGCCGATGTCGATCAGTCGGGGGTCGTGCGTGGCCAGCATCGGGTAACCCTCGCCGGCCATCAGGATCCGCATGCAGCGCACATAGCTGCGATCCACTTCCCCACGGCTGGTGAACGCCACCGACTCCGGCTCGCGGTACGCGCCTTTGCACAGCCGCACCCGGGAACCTTCGTAGGCCAGATCCCGGCAGTCGGCTTCGGTGCGGTAGAGGTAGGCCTGCAGCACGGCACCCACCCAGGGGAAGTCCGCCCGCAGGGTCCGCAGCGTCTCCAGGGTCAGATCGGTGGTGGTGTGATCCTCCATGTCGAGCGTGACGGTGGTGCCGATCGCGGCTGCCGCTTCGCAGATCACGTGGGCGTTCTCGGTGGCGATCTTGGGGCCGTCCCCGGGCAAGGATTGCCCCACCGCCGACAGCTTCACCGAGACTTCGGCCGAATCCGCGAGTCCGGCTTCGGCCAATCCGGCGAGCAACTCCAGGTAGGCGTCGCGGATGCCGTCGGCCTGATCGAGCGAGTAGGTGTCCTCACCGAGGTGGTCGATGGTCGACAGCAGGCCGGCGGCGGCGAGTTCGGCAGCGGTGTCCACTGCGTCGGCCGTGGTGTCGCCGGCCACATACCGGTTGACGACCGAACGCGCCACCGGCGCCTTGGCGGAGAAGGTCTTCAGGCCCTCGCTCTGGGCAGCGAGCAGCAACGCCTGACGGATCATTGGTCACTCGCTTCCGGGCAGTGGGATGGAAGGATCGAGCCACGCCTGCACGGTGGGTGCGACGATGCGGACGAGGTCGTCCTCCGGCATCGAGGCCAACGGTTCGAACCGCACGATGTAGCGGTTGACCGTGATACCGATCAGGTAGGCGGAGATCAGCGCCACTCGCATCCGGGCGTCCGGGACCCCGATGGTGCGCGCGAGCCGATCCACCACCGACTCCTCGAAGAACGCCTGCAGCCCTGCGGCGGCCTTGGTGGTGGAGGCCCCGGCCCGGAACAGCGCGATGAGATCCTCGCGGCTCTCCGGGTCGCCGAGCGTGTCCAGGGTGGTCCGAGTCAGCCGTTCGCCCATTCCGTCCAGCCCCGGTGCGACGAGTTCCGGCACCGCGGTGGCCGGGTCGAACGGCAGCTTCATGGCTGCGGCGAACAGCTTGTCCTTGGAACCCCAGTAGCGCTGCACGACCTCGGGGGCGACGCCGGCGGCGGCCGCCACACCCTTCATGGTGGTCTTCACGTAGCCCTTGCTGTGGAAGGCAGCGCGCGCCGAGTCGAGTACGGCATCGCGGACATCGTCGGTTCCCATGGGCCCACCCTAGGCCTCGGAACCGGACTTTGCGCCCCGCTTGCGCAAGACGCCGAGCGGGGTCCTCAGCCCGCCACCAGGTGGAGTCGGGCGAAGGCCAGCGCCTCCGCCAGATCGGCCTCCCGGGTGGCGCGGTTCGCAGCCTTCCGGGTCGTGACCTCCACCACCACCGAGCCGTCGAATCCGCGTTGGGCGAGCTGCTCCAGCAACGCCCCGGCGGGTTGGTTGCCGCGGCCCGGGATGAGGTGCTCGTCGCGCGCCGCGCCGGTGCCGTCGGCGAGGTGGATGTGCACCAGTGAGTCGCCGAGATCCTCCGCCATCTGCAGGGCGTCGCTGCCGCTCACCGCGGTGTGCGACAGATCCAGGGTGGTGTGCGGGTAGTCCTCGTCGCGTACGTCCCAACCGGGGGAATAGGCGGCGAGTTCGCGGGACCGTGCCCGCCAGGGGTACATGTTCTCCACCGCGAACCGGACGTCGGTCTCGTCGCCCATCCGGGCCAGGCCACGCACGAAATCCTTGGCGTAGTCCCGTTGCCACCGGAACGGCGGGTGCACCACCACGGTATCGGCGTCGAGTGCCTCGGCGGCCTCCTTGGCCCGCACCAACTTCCCCCAGGGTTCGGTTCCCCACACCCGCTGGGTGACCAGCAGGCAGGGGGCGTGCACCGCCAGCACCGGAATCTCGTAGGTGTCCACCAGACGCTTGATCGCGTCCATGTCCTGGCTCACCGCGTCGGTCATGACCATCACTTCGAGACCGTCGTAGCCGAGCCGGCTGGCCATCTCGAACGCCGCCGCCGGGCTCTCGGGGTACACCGACACCGTCGACAGCGCGACCTTGGCCGCGGCTGGCCGGGGCAGTGATGGCGTGCTCACCTACGAGCCTCCCGATGATCTGTTGCCTCCACCCTAGGCACCGACGTCTCGGTGGCCGCAAGGCGTCTAGTCGTCATCCGGTTGATCAGCACGAACGCGACTGCGCCGAGGGCCCCCAAGATCACCGCGATGCTGGTCTTGGCATCGTCGTCGATCCGCAGGGCGAAGAATTCGGACAGCCACGGGATGTAGAGAAACCCGAGGAAGCCGACGCCCATCGCGATCACCAGGACGAGGCGGATGCCGATCAACGGTCGGGCGACCATGGCCAGCACCGTCATCGAGATGATGAACAGGGTGATGGCGGCCGAGGTCCTCGCCTCCTCCAACGCGAGGCCGCGTTTGAGGGCGAGGAAGTAGGACGTGAACGAGGCGATGCCGCAGATCAGACCGGCGGGCACCGCGAACAGCAGGACTCGGTTGAAGAACCCCGGTCGGAAGCGTTGGGAGTTGGGCAGCAACGCCAGCAGCGTGGCCGGGATCCCGATGGTCAGCCAGGTGATGACGGTGAGGTGGCGCGGCAGGAAGACGAATTCGACCCGGAAGATGTTGGTCAGGGTGAAGAACACCACCAGGAAACTCAGCACGGCGGAGTAGAAACTCTTGGTGAGGAACAGCGAACTCACCCGCTCGATGTTCCCCAACACCCGTCGACCTTCGGCCACCACCGAGGGCATCACGGCGAACGAGTTGGTGAGCAGCACGATCTGGGCAACCGCCCTCGTCGCCGCAGCGCCGGAACCCATGGCGATGCCGAGGTCGGAGTCCTTCAGGGCAAGCACGTCGTTGACCCCGTCGCCGGTCATCGCCACCGTGTGGCCGCGGGACTGCAACGCCGACACCATCGCGCGCTTCTGCGCCGGCGTCACCCGGCCGAAGACACCGTGGGACTCGAGCACCTCGGCCATGGCATCCGTGTCGGTCGGCAGTTCCCGGGCGTCGAAAGGATCGTCGGCCAGTGGGATGCCGGCCTGCGCGGCGATGGCTCCCACGGTCACCGGGTTGTCGCCGCTGATCACCTTGACCTGAACACCCTGGTCGAGGAAGTAGGCGACCGTCTCGGCGGCATCCGGCCGCAGCCGCTGATCGATGCTCACCAGGGCCACCGGCCGCAGCACCGGCAGCGATTCATCGGCGCCGGGCAACGACTCCGCCTGGGCGAGCAGCAACACCCTGGCACCCCCGGCGGCCAGCCGTTCGGCCTCGGCGGCCACCCCGGGCGCCGCCGCGGGCGCGGCGGTCAACAGGATCTCCGGGGCACCCATCACCCAGCAACCGTGGTCGGCGAACTGCGCGGCCGACCACTTGCGGGCACTAGAGAACGGCACCGAATCGACCATGCGCCAGCCCGGATCAGGGTGGTGGGCCGCCACAGCCGCGAGTGTCGGATTGGGGTTGGCCTCCGAAGCCCCCATGGCCCCGAGCACCGCATCGATCGGCGCCGTGTCGTCGAGCGTCACGGTCTGACGCACCGCCATGCCCGGTTCGGTGAGCGTGCCGGTCTTGTCCACACACACCACGTCCACCCGGGCCAGCACCTCGACCGCGGGCATCTCCTGCACCAGGGTGCCCTTCGCGCCCAGCCGCACGACCGCAACCGCCATCGCCACACTGGTGAGCAACACCAGACCTTCGGGCACCATCGTCACCACACCCGCCACGGTGCCGGACAGTGCCTCCTGCCAGTCCGGGCTGGCGATCATCTGGGAGATGAACAGCAGCGTGCCGAGCGGGATGAGCACGTAGGTCATGATCCGGACGAACCGCATGATCGACGACATCAGTTCGCTGCGGGTGACGGTGAACTTGCGAGCCTCCGAAGCCAACTGGGTGGCGTAGGCGTCCTCCCCTACCGCAGTGGCCCGCATGAGACCCGAACCGGCGACCACGAACGATCCGCTCATCACCTCGTCGCCGGCATGTTTGGCGACCGGATCGGCCTCGCCGGTGAGCAGTGACTCGTCGGCCTCCAGCCCGATGGCCGAGAGCATCGTTCCGTCCACCACGATCTGGTCGCCGACGCCGAGTTCGATGACGTCGTCCAGCACGATCTCACTGGGCCGGATGGCGACCGACTCACCGTCTCGGCGCACCACCGGTTTGGCCTCTCCGACCAGCGACAACTTCTCCAGCGTGCGCTTGGCCCGCCACTCCTGGATGATCCCGATGGCCGAGTTGACGATGATGACGATGCCGAACAACGAATCCTGGATCGGTGCCTGAGCGACGATCATCAGGATCCACAGCGACCCGATCACCAGGTTGAACGAGGTCAGGGTGTTCTCGCGGAAGATGCTGCCCAGGCTGCGGGACCTGGGATCGGGCGCCTCGTTCACCTTGCCGGCGGCGACCCGCTCGGCCACCTCGGCGGTGGTCAACCCGGTCGGTACCGGCCGGGCTGTGTCCGTGGTCATCAGTCGTCCAAGGCGTCGAGTTGGCGGAGGATGACTCCTTCGCGCAGCGCCCACGGGCAGAGCACGAGTTCGGGAACCTCGAAGATGTCCATGCAGGCTTCGGCGACCAACGCTCCGGCCACCAGTTGGGCCGACCGTCCCTGCGACACCCCGGGCAGCGCGGCGCGTTCGGCGGAGGTCATCGCCGCGATCCGGGGAAGCCAGTCCCCCAGGTCGTCGCGCTCCAGTGCACGCCGGACGTACGGCCCCTGCGCCGAGGGCGCGGCACCGGTGATGCGGGCGAGTTGGCGGAAGGTCTTTGAGGTGGCGACGGCCATCTGCGGAGTGCCCACGCGGCCGATCCGTCCCACCGCCGAGGCGACCTCGGTGCGCACGTGGCGGCGCAGGGCACGCACCTGATCCGGCTCGGGCGGGTCATCGGTGATGAATGCCCGGGTCAGCCGCCCGGCGCCGAGTTCGAGCGACAGGGCCTCATCGGGTTCCTCATCGGCACCGGCGGCGATCTCCAAGGAACCGCCGCCGATGTCGAACACCAGCAGGGTGCCGCTGCTCCAACCGAACCAACGACGCACCGCGTGGAACGTCAGCCGGGCCTCGTCCTCGCCGCTGAGCAGTTGCAGCGTCACCCCGGTGGCCGCCGCGACCTGGTCGATCACCTCGGCACCGTTCGGCGCTCCACGGATGGCGGAGGTGGCGAAGCCGATGATCTGGGAAACGCCGGCATCTTCGCCGATCCGCGTCGACTCGTCGATGAAGTCGATCAACCTCGCGACCGCCGCCGGCGCCACGGCGCCGGTGTCTGTGAGGTGTTCCGAAAGTCGGAGTTCGGTCTTCCGGGAGTGGGCCGGGACCGGCGCGCCGCCATGGCGGGCGTCGACGATGAGCAGATGGACCGTGTTCGATCCGACGTCGAGGACTCCAAGGCGCACCCGACAACGGTACTCGTTGCGAGCCCTACGCTGTACCTCGTGACCGAGGTCGACCTCAACTTCCCCCGCAGTTGGCTGGAATTCGCCGACCCGGACGAACCCACCCGCCTGTTCCGCTGCGACACCACCTGGCTGGCGTCGCGCTGGCACTGCATCTTCGGCCGGGGTTGCCCGGGCATCTACGCAACCGCCCCGGACAACGGTTGCTGCACGCTCGGCGCACACTTCTCCGACGACGATGATCGCGGCCGGGTGCTGGCCTGGGCCGACGAACTGACCGCCGACGATTGGGCCCACTTCGACGTCGGCCGGTCCGACGGCGTGGTGGGAACCGACGAGGACGGCGATGAGCAGACCCGCGTGCACGCCGGCGGATGCATCTTCCTCAATCCGCCGGGCTTCGCCGGCGGGGCCGGGTGCGCGCTGCATCACCTGGCCGGGCGGCGGGGCGTCGATCCGCAGGAGACCAAGCCGGAGGTCTGCTGGCAACTCCCGGTGCGGCGCGACTACGAGGAACGATCCTGGCCGGACGGTACCGAGTTGGAAGTTGTGGTGATCACCGAATACGACCGCCGCGGCTGGGGACCCGGCGGCCATGATCTGGACTGGTACTGCTCGGGTGCCACCGAAGCCCACACGGCACCGGAACCGGTGTACCGATCGGAGCGGGCGACGCTGGTGCGACTCATGGGGCAGGCCGGCTACGACGAGTTGGTGCGCCTGCTCGAAGCCGGCCCGGACGTGCTGCCACACCCGGCGGATCCCCCCGGCGAAGCGGTTCAGGCCGACGTCGTGGCCTGACCCCGGGACTGTCGGAGAGACCGCCTACCCTGCATGGCGTGGCCAAGAACACCTCCTCGTACGCCTGCGACGAATGCGGCGCGACCACCGTCAAGTGGCTGGGCCGCTGCCCGCAGTGCGGCGAGTTCGGCACCTTGACCGAGGTGCTCGACGCGCCGGCCGCGGCGCCGGGGTTGAAGGCCTCGGCGACCGGCACCGCACCCCGGAACCCGGCCGTGCCGGTACCGCAGGTGAACGCGACGGCGGCACCCGAGCGGCTGACGACCGGGGTGTCGGAGTTCGACCGGGTGATCGGCGGCGGGCTCGTGCCGGGCCAGGTGCTGCTGCTCAGCGGCGAACCGGGAGCCGGCAAGAGCACCCTGCTGCTCACGATCGCCGACTCGGTGGCGGAGACCACCGGGCGTCCCGTGCTGTACCTGTCCGGCGAGGAATCGGTGCAGCAGATCGCCGTGCGGGCGCGCCGGATCGCGGCCGACGATGACAACCTCCTCGTCGCCGACGACACCGACCTCGCCCACGTGATCGGCCACATCGAGGCCAATTCCGACCCGGCCTTGGTGATCGTCGATTCGGTGCAGACCGTGGCGTCGGCGGAGGTGGAGGGTCGCGCCGGCGGTGTGGCCCAGGTGATGGCCGTGGCGCAGGCGCTCACGAGGGTGGCCAAATTGCGCGGAGTTCCGGTGATCCTGGTCGGGCAGGTGACCAAAGACTCCACGGTCGCCGGGCCGCGGGCGCTCGAGCACATCGTCGACACCACCATCAGCCTCGACGGCGAGCGGCACACAGCTCTCCGCCTGCTGCGGACGGTGAAGAACCGCTACGGATCGCTGGAAGTGGCGGCCTTCGAACAGACCGAGGTCGGAATGCGCGAGGTGCTCGATCCCAGCACGCTCTTCCGCGGCGAGCGTGAGGCACCGGTGCCAGGGGTGTGCGTGACGGTGACGATGGAGGGCAACAGGGCCCTGCTGACAGAGGTGCAGGCGCTCGTGACGCCGAATCCCGCACCCAACCCGCGCAGAGCGGTGACCGGACTGGACAGTGCCCGGTCGGCGATGCTCATTGCCGTGACCGAACACACCTGCGGCAACAAACTCCACCAACAGGACGTGTTCCTGGCCACCGTGGGGGGAATCCGGCTGAGCGACCCGGCCGCGGATGTCGCCATCTGCTTGGCGTTGCTCTCGGCCACCGGCACCGGCCTCAGCCCGCTGGACCTCGCGATCATCGGCGAGGTGACGCTATCCGGCGACGTCCGACCGGTGCCGCAGCTTGGCGAGCGGGTGGCCGAGGCGATCCGGCTCGGCTATCGCAACCTGCTCGTACCGGCTGGGACGGGGAAGCGCGTCAATGGACGGGCCGAGGGCGGTCGACTGATCGAGGTGCGCACGCTCACCGAAGCCATCGCCGCTTTCGATGCCCTGCAGCCAACGCGCCGCAGGAACTGAACCACCTGAGCGGCAGGGTCCCCTATTGGCTGAGGGCGAAGTTGGCGGAGGTCCCGATAGCCGTTCCGTTGGCGCCGGCCACTGTGTAGCTGCCGGGCTGGGCCGGCTGCTGCGGCGAAGGACAACCCGGCGAGGTCAAGATCGCCGGCCAGGTGGCTTGGACCATGAACGCCTGGCCCGGTGGGATGGTCTCCACCTGAGACGGACCGCCCGGGTTGCAGTCGTCCGAGGACCACACCCGGTAGCCCCCGGAAGTGATCAGGAACTCGTTCGCCACCGGCCCGACGTCGCGGGTGCAGGGAGTCTCGGAGACGTTGCCGATCGTCATCGACACCGTCACCGGCTGGCCCACTCGCGGATCCGCAGTGTCCACCTTGGTCTCGATGCTGAGGTCACTGTCCGCGCATTCAACGACCGCTGTGCTCGACGGCGAGGCACTCGGACTGGCGCTGGCGCTGGCACTCGCGGACGGCGATGCCGATGGTCCGCTCGCCGAGGGCGAAGGCTCGGCCGAGTTGGCGTCGGCCGGCGCTGCGGCAGGGGTCGGATCCCCTCCGGACGGCCACAGCACGACCACCAGAATGATCGCAAGCACCACTGCCACGGCGACAGCGGCCCGCCGCCGCCAGTACACCGCCGACGGCTCCGGCCCGACCGGCTTCAACAGACTATCCACGCCTCACAGGGTAACCCGCCGGTTTCGCGCCACCGGAGGACACATGCGAGCATCGTCGAATCATGTCGAGCACCTCCGATCCGCACTCCCGACTGCTCGCCTGGTTTGCCGAGAACCGCCGGGATCTGCCGTGGCGGCAGTCATCGGACCCGTGGGGGGTGCTCGTCTCCGAGGTGATGTTGGCCCAGACTCCGGTGGCCCGAGTCGAGCCGGTGTGGCGGGCCTGGATGGATCGTTGGCCGGAGCCGGCCGATCTCGCCGCCGAGCCTGCGGCCGAGGCCATCAAAGCCTGGGGCCGGCTCGGGTATCCACGCCGGGCTCTTCGACTGCACGAAGCCGCCGGGATCATCGTCGAACAGTACGGCGGCGAGGTGCCCGATGACTACGACCGGCTCATCGCGCTGCCCGGGGTGGGCGACTACACCGCCGCCGCAGTGGTGAGTTTCGCCTTCGGCGGCCGGGCCACCGTGCTCGACGTCAACGTCCGACGGTTCTACGCCCGCTACTTCGACGGCCAACCAGCTCCGGCCACCCACCTCACTGCGGCCGAACGTCGGCGGGCTGCGGAGATCGTGCCCGACCGCGATCCGGCGCTTTGGGCTGGCGCCACCATGGAATTCGGCCAACTGGTCTGCACCGCAAGGGCACCGAAGTGCGAGTCATGTTGTGTGGCCGACGACTGCCGTTGGCTGGCCCGCGGACGCCCCGACTCCCACCTTCGCACCACCCGACCACAGGGTTTCGCCGGGACCGATCGGCAGGTCCGCGGACTGATCGTGGACCTATTGCGCGCCGGTCCCGCGCCGCAGGAGGCCGTCGACCTGCTGTGGGCGGATCGAATCCAGTTGGCCCGGGCGCTGGACTCGCTGGTCGCCGACGGGTTGGTGGATCCGGTCGGGCAGGGGCGGTATGCGTTGCCGGGGGATGGTTGAGGGGTCTCCCGGCACCGGCGTCCCCGGTACCGGCGTCCCCGGTACCGGCCTGCGGTGGTGGGGTGTGGTGGGGCCTCTTCCGTGGGTGGGCGGGGTGCGGGTCCGTGGGTTTTTCTGACGGCCCCACCACACCCCACCACCTCCGGTCGGAAGCAGGGCGGTGGGTTTTCTGACGGCCCCACCACCTGCGGGCGGGGGGCTAGTCCGTGGTGCCCTCGGCGACGATGGGTGGGACGTCGGCGATCTCGGCCTTGTCTTCGCCGGCGAAGGTGAACGTGGCGTCGTCGCCCTCGCCCTCCACACCGACCACGACGATCTGCCCTGGTCGGAGCTCGCCGAACAGGATCTTCTCGCTGAGGGCGTCTTCGATCTCCCGCTGGATGGTCCGCCGCAGTGGCCGGGCCCCGAGCACCGGGTCGTAGCCGCGCTGGGCGAGCAGTTCCTTGGCCGGCTGGGTCAACTCGATACCCATGTCCTTGTCCCGCAGGCGCTCATCGAGGCGGGCCAGCATGAGGTCGACGATCTCGACGATCTCCGCCTGGCTCAACTGGTGGAAGACGATGATGTCGTCGATCCGGTTGAGGAACTCGGGCCGGAAGTGCGCCTTCAACTCGTCGTTGACCTTCGCCTTCATGCGCTCATACGACGTCTTGGTGTCGTCGGCGTTGGCGAACCCGAGGTTCAGGCCCTTCGCGATGTCCCTGGTTCCCAGGTTCGTGGTCATGATGATCACGGTGTTCTTGAAGTCGACCATGCGACCCTGTGAGTCGGTGAGTCGGCCGTCTTCAAGAATTTGCAGCAGCGAGTTGAAGATGTCCGGGTGGGCCTTCTCGACCTCGTCGAAGAGCACCACCGAGAAGGGCTTGCGGCGCACCTTCTCGGTCAACTGGCCGCCCTCTTCATATCCGACGTAGCCGGGGGGCGAGCCGAACAGCCGCGACACCGTGTGCTTCTCGGAGTACTCGCTCATGTCCAAGGCGATGAGCGCGTCCTCGTCGCCGAAGAGGAACTCGGCGAGGGTCTTGCTCAACTCGGTCTTACCGACCCCGGAGGGTCCGGCGAAGATGAACGAGCCGCCGGGGCGCTTGGGATCCTTCAGACCGGCCCGGGTGCGGCGGATGGCCTGCGACAGTGCGTGGATCGCCTGCTCCTGCCCGATCACCCGCTTGTGGAGTTCGGTCTCCATGCGCAGCAGCCGCTGGGACTCCTCCTCGGTCAACTTGAACACCGGGATCCCGGTGGCCGTGGCGAGAACTTCCGCGATGAGTTCCTCATCCACTTCGGCGACGACGTCGAGGTCGCCGGCCTTCCACTCCTTCTCGCGCTCGGCCTTCTCGGCCATCAGCGTCTTCTCGTCGTCGCGCAGCCTGGCCGCCTTCTCGAAGTCCTGCGCATCGATCGCCGACTCCTTGTCTCGGCGCACATTGGCGATCCGGTCGTCGAACTCGCGCAGGTCCGGCGGCGCCGTCATGCGGCGGATCCGCAGTCGCGAACCGGCTTCGTCGATCAGATCGATGGCCTTGTCCGGCAGGTAGCGGTCGTTGATATAGCGGTCGGCCATGGTGGCAGCACCCACCAGCGCTGCATCGGTGATGGTCACCTTGTGGTGCGATTCGTAGCGGTCGCGCAGGCCCTTGAGGATCTCGATGGTGTGGGCGAGCGACGGCTCGTTGACCTGGATGGGCTGGAACCGACGTTCCAGCGCGGCGTCCTTCTCGACGTACTTGCGGTATTCGTCCAGCGTGGTCGCGCCGATGGTCTGCAGCTCGCCGCGAGCCAACATCGGCTTGAGGATGCTGGCGGCGTCGATGGCACCCTCGGCGGCACCGGCGCCCACCAGGGTGTGCATCTCGTCGATGAACAGGATCACGTCGCCGCGTGTGCGGATCTCCTTGAGGACTTTCTTGAGCCGCTCCTCGAAGTCGCCGCGGTAGCGCGAACCGGCCACCAACGACCCGAGGTCGAGGGTGTACAGCTGCTTGTCCTTGAGGGTTTCCGGCACCTCGTTGCGCACGATCATCTGGGCCAGACCCTCGACCACCGCGGTCTTTCCCACGCCGGGCTCACCGATGAGCACCGGGTTGTTCTTGGTGCGGCGGCTGAGCACCTGCATGACCCGTTCGATCTCTTTCTCACGACCGATGACGGGATCGAGTTTGCTCTCTCTTGCGGCCTGGGTGAGGTTGCGGCCGAACTGGTCGAGCACCAGCGAGGTGCTTGGCGTGCCCTCCTGCGGAGCACCTGCCGCCGCCGGTTCTTTGCCCTGGTAGCCCGCGAGCAATTGGATGACCTGCTGGCGCACCCGGTTGAGATCGGCGCCGAGTTTGACCAGCACCTGGGCGGCGACACCTTCACCCTCGCGGATGAGCCCGAGCAGGATGTGCTCGGTGCCGATGTAGTTGTGTCCGAGTTGCAGCGCTTCCCGCAGGGAGAGTTCGAGCACCTTCTTGGCACGCGGGGTGAACGGGATGTGTCCGCTGGGTGCCTGCTGGCCCTGGCCGATGATCTCCTCGACCTGGCTGCGCACCGCCTCCAGCGAGATGCCCAACGACTCCAGCGCCTTGGCCGCGACCCCTTCGCCCTCGTGAATCAGACCGAGCAGGATGTGTTCGGTGCCGATGTAGTTGTGGTTGAGCATGCGCGCCTCTTCCTGGGCGAGCACGACAACTCGGCGAGCGCGGTCGGTAAACCGTTCGAACATTCGCTGCTCCTATGTTCGTTTCGGCCCGCCTCAGGTGGCCGGCGGGCTCTTGAGAGAGACTGTAAACCCTCCCGAGGGCTCCAGCATCGCCCCCACAACGCGGCGGGTCCACCCCACGCTTCCCGGATTCGCCCACGGTGAACGCCGCCGCGGGCGAGCAGGCGAACGGCACCTGGGCAGTGGTGGACGTGCCCGCGCCGGGAGGGGCAGCCCGGATGCGGGCCTTCCACGGGGCATCGGCGCCGGAATCGCGGCAGGATGGCACCGCAACCTCGACACCCTGCGAGAGGCCTGAGATGACGAACCCCACCCGCGCCGGATCACCCGCCGATTCCTCCGACTTGATCGATGTGGCCCGGCTGATCACCGACTACTACACCCTGCATCCCGATCCCGACGATCCCATGCAGCAGGTGTTGTTCGGCACCAGCGGGCACCGTGGGTCGGCCTCGGATGCCGCCTTCAACGACGACCACATCGCCGCCACCACCCAGGCGATCTGCGACTACCGGACGGCGCAGGGCTACACGGGTCCGCTGTTCCTCGGCCGGGATACCCACGCCTTGAGCGAACCCGCCCACGCCACTGCCCTCGAGGTGCTGGCCGCCAACGGGGTGACCACCCTGGTCGATTCCGCCGACGGCTATGTGCCCACCCCCGCCCTCTCCCTGGCCATCCTGACCCACAACGCGGGCCGGGAGTCCGGCTTGGCGGACGGGATCGTCATCACTCCGAGCCACAATCCACCACGGGATGGTGGGTTCAAGTACAACCCGCCGAACGGCGGACCGGCCGACACGGACGTTACGAAGTGGATCCAGGACCGGGCCAACGCGATCCTGGCCGCCGGCGGTGAGGGGATCCAGCGGATACCGCTGGGGCGGGCGAAAACAGCCGACACCACCGGCAGCTACGACTTCATGGATGCCTACGTCTCCGCCCTGGACACGATCCTGGACATGGCCGCCATCCGGGACGTCAAGATCGGCGCCGATCCGCTGGGCGGCGCCAGCGTCGCCTATTGGGGTGCCATCGCCGATCGGTACGACCTCGACCTCACCGTGGTCAATCCGCTCGTGGACGCGACCTTCCGCTTCATGACCCTGGACTGGGACGGCAAGATCCGGATGGACTGTTCCTCACCGAACGCGATGGCCTCACTGGTGGACAAGCGCACCCATTTCGACATCGCCACCGGCAACGACACCGACTCCGACCGGCACGGAATCGTCACCCCCGACGGCGGCCTGATGAACCCGAACCACTTCCTCTCGGTGGCGATCGAGTACCTGTACTCGAATCGCTCCGGCTGGTCCCCCGATGCCGGCGTCGGCAAGACGCTGGTGAGTTCGTCGATGATCGACCGGGTCACCGCCGGACTAGGGCGACGGCTGGTGGAAGTGCCGGTGGGGTTCAAGTGGTTCGTGCCCGGCCTGATCGACGGCAGCATCGGCTTCGGCGGCGAGGAGTCGGCGGGTGCCTCGTTCCTGCGCCTCGACGGCTCCGTGTGGACCACCGACAAGGACGGCATCATCCTGGCGCTGCTCGCCTCGGAGATCCGGGCTCGCACCGGCTCCAGCCCGAGTGAGCACTACCGGCGGCTGACGCAGTCGTACGGGGATCCGGTCTACGCCCGGGTGGACGCACCGGCGAGCCGGGCGCAGAAGGCGAAACTGGCCAACCTCACCCCGAGCGACGTCAGTTCCACCGAACTCGCCGGCGAACCGATCACGGCGATCCTCACCCGGGCACCGGGCAACGACGCCCCCATCGGTGGTTTGAAGGTGACCACGGAGAACGGTTGGTTCGCAGCCCGCCCCTCCGGCACCGAGGACGTGTACAAGATCTATGCCGAGAGTTTCAAAGGTCCCGACCACCTCGCCGAGATCCAGGAATCGGCCAAGGAAGTGGTGGCCGCAGCGCTGGCCTAACCAGCCTTGTCCCGTTAGGGGTGGGCGGCCTCGAAGGCGGCGATCACATCGGCGGGAATCCGACCCCGGCTGTTGACCGGCAGTCCCTCGGCGGCTGCCCAGGCCCGGATCTCTGCGCTGCGGGACGTGCCGGCGGAGCCTTCCCCGGCGCGTCCCCTGCGACCGCGACCCCGCTTGGCGGTCTGCCGCCGGCCGGCCTCCACATAGGGCGCAAGCAGGTCGCGCAAGGCCGCCGCGTTCTCCTCCGTGAGGTCGATCTCGAAGGTGTCGCCGTCCAACCCGAAGGTCACGGTTTCGGCGGCCTCTGAACCGTCGAGGTCGTCCACCAGGATCGTCTGGGTGCGAATCGCCATGAGTTCCACTTTCGTTCGGGAGCGAATCAAACGATTCGCCTAATCGATTGCCAAACGTTTTCGTCGGCCAGAATAGCGCCCGTGATTGACACTTTCCCAACAAACTTGATCTTGACCCTATAGCGCTTCCGGTGGAATCCGCAGGGAATTCACCTACTCGAACAGGCGATCCGGTTTGCGAATCCGCAACATTCGGTGATTTCCGAGGGTATTCGGCTTCACCCGCTCGAGGTCGAGGAACTCCGCCACACCTTCGTCGTACGACTGCAGCAGCTGGTTGAAAACCTCGTGGGTCACCGGGGTGCCATCGATCTCGACGAAACCGCGCCGGCCGAAGAACTCCTTCTCGAACGTCAGACAGAAGACTTTCTCGACCCCCAAGGCGTCGGCCCGGGCCAGCAGGGCCTCCAGCAGCGCACCGCCCACACCCCGGCCCGCCACCGAGGGGTGCACCGCCAAGGTGCGGACCTCCGCGAGGTCTTCCCACATCACGTGCAGCGCTCCGCAACCGACCACCTCGTCACCCGCCTGGGCGACCACGAACTCCTGCACGTCTTCATAGAGCGTCACCGTCGCCTTCGCCAACAGGTGCCTGCTCGCGGTGTAGCGGTCGACCAACGACTTGATCCCCGGCACGTCGGCCGTGGTCGCGGTTCGAATCATCACCGCCGGACCCATCGTCGGCCCCGACCGCGGCGGTGCCGGTCGCTGGTGATCGGTCACGGCTGTGCCATGTTCTTGGCGAAGACCAAAGCGAGCCCGATCAGCGTCAACTCCGGGCGATGTGCGGTGATGGTGCGGGATTCCGGCACGACGATCTCAGCCAGCCCGCCGGTGGCGATCACGTCACCGACCCCCGCCACCTCGCTCTTGATCCGATCCACCAGCCCATCGACCTGCCCGGCGAACCCGTAGAGCGCCCCGGACTGCAGCGCCTCAACGGTGTTCTTGCCGATCACGCTGCGGGGACGGACCAGTTCGACCTTGCGCAACTGCGCCGCCCGGGCGGACAAAGCGTCGAGCGAGATCTGGATGCCCGGTGCGAGCGCCCCACCCAAGAAATCACCGTTGGCCGACACCACGTCGAGATTCGTGGACGTGCCGAAATCGACCACCACACACGGACCGCCGTAGAGGTGATGGGCGGCCAGGGTATTCACAATGCGGTCGGCGCCGACTTCTTTCGGATTGTCGGTGAGCACCTGAACCCCGGTCTTCACCCCCGGTTCAACAATGATCCGGGGGAATTCGCCGTAGTAAGTGGCAAGCATCGCCCGCATTTCGTGCAGCACCGCCGGCACGGTGGAGCACATGGAAACTCCGGTGATCCCGGTGTTCCCGAGCAGACCGCGGAAGGTGAGCATCATCTCGTCGGCGGTGGACCTCGGATCGGTCTTGATCCGGAACGAATCCACCAGGCGATCGCCTTCGAACAGGCCGAGCACGGTGTTGGTGTTACCCACGTCGATGGCCAGCAGCATCCGTTCAGACCTCTCTCAGGTCGGCACCGATGTCGAGCACCGGCGCCGAGTGGGTCAACGCTCCGACCGCGATGTAGTCCACCCCGGTCGCCCCCACGGTCGAGGCGTCGGCCAACGTCAAACCGCCGGAGGCCTCGAGGATCGCCCGGCCGGCGTTCAGGGCCACCGCCTCGCGCATCTGATCCGGAGTGAAGTTGTCCAACAGCACCACATCCGCGCCCGCCTCCAGCGCCTCGGCCAACTGCGCCAGGGAATCCACCTCGATCTCCACCGGAAGGCCGGGGAAACGCTCCCGCACGGCACGGAAGGCAGGCCCGACGCCACCGGCGGCGATGACGTGGTTGTCCTTCACCAGCGCGGCGTCCGAGAGGCTCATCCGGTGGTTCACCCCACCGCCGCAGCGCACCGCGTACCTCTCCAACCGACGCAGCCCGGGAGTGGTCTTCCTGGTGTCGCGCACCTCGGCCGTCGTCCCGGCGAGGGCCCGCGCCCAGGCCGCAGTGGCCGTCGCGACACCGGAGAGGTGGCCCAGCAGGTTCAATGCGGAACGTTCAGCGGTGAGCAGGCTGTGCGTCGGGCCCACCGCGCTGAGCACAAGACGACCCGGTTCCACCGTGTCGCCGTCCGTCGCGGCCAGGGTGACCTCGACGTCACCGGCACGCTCCAGCACGACGGCCGCCACCGGCAGGCCGGCGACGACGCCGTTGGCCCGGGAGACGAAGTCGAGCACGCTGAGTTGTTCGGGTGGAACGGTCGCCACGGTGGTGACGTCGATTCCACCGTCCAGGTCCTCGGCCAAGGTCCGGTCGGCAAGGTCGATCACCTCGCGGGCGTCGATTCCGGCCGCGACGAGATCCCCGGAATGGTCGGTCGGTGTGCGGACCATCTACACGTTCACCTGCCCTTGCTCGGCTGCCATCGTCGCGAGCGGTTCATAGTCCACCGCCAGGGTCCCGTCGGGGCGCAGCCGGGTGAGGATGCGCCGACGCCAGTGGTCGTCATCCCGGTCATGGAAGTCTTCCCGCCAGTGGGACCCTCGGGTCTCGCACCGCAATTGGGCTCCGGTGGCGATCGTGCTGGCCACTGTGAGCAGATTCGTCGTCTCCCACGCAGGAGTCCCCGGCTCGTCGCCTTGGGGCAGCGCGGCGAGTCGCCGCTGCGCCTCCCCGATGGACTGCTCCGACCGCAGCACCGACACCCCGTCGGTCATGGCCCGCTGGAGTTCCGTCCGGGCCGCGGGGTCGGTCAAGCCGGCCGCGGTGGGCTTCTCCACCGGTTCGGCCCGCTCGGGCAGGCCCGACGCGAGCAGTTGGCCGATGCGATCGGCGAAGACCAAACCCTCCAACAGGGAATTGGAGGCCAACCGGTTGGCCCCGTGCACACCGGTGCACGAACATTCCCCGCAGGCGAACAGCCCGCCCACGTTGGTGCGACCCCAGGTGTCCGTGCGCAACCCGCCGGAGGTGTAGTGCTGGGCCGGGCCGACCGGCACCAGATCCGTCACGGGGTCTATCCCGTGGGTGCGGGTGCTGGCCAGGATCGTCGGGAACCGGTGGGTCCACATGTCTTCGGAGAGGTGCCTGCCGTCGAGCCAGACGTGCTCGCTGCCGGTGGCGCGCATCCGTCGCATGATCGCCTTGGCGACCACATCGCGCGGCGCGAGTTCGGCCAGCGGATGTTCGTCCAGCATGAACCGCACACCATCGTCGTCGACCAGATACGCCCCCTCGCCGCGCACCGCCTCGGAGACCAGCGGCTGTTGGCCGACGGCTTCGCCGCCCAACCACAACACGGTGGGGTGGAACTGGATGAACTCCATATCGGCCGCGATCGCACCGCCGCGCAGGCCGAGCGCCACGCCGTCACCGGTGGCCACCGTGGGGTTGGTGGATGCGCTGAACACCTGTCCGATGCCGCCGGTGGCCAGCACCACAGCCGGTGCGAGCACTGCACCCACGCCGTCCTGCTGGCCTTCCCCGATCACGTGCAGGGTCAGACCTTGCACGTTGCCGCGCACATCGGTCAGCAGATCCAGCGCGAGGGCGTGTTCGATCACCGTGATGCCTGGATTTTCGGCCACCTCGGCCACCATGGCCCGCACGATCTCCGCGCCGGTGGCATCGCCGCCTGCGTGGGCGATCCGACGGCGGTGGTGTCCGCCCTCCCGGGTGAGTGCCAGGCCGCCGGCGGAGTCGCGATCGAACTGGGTCCCCCAGGCGAGCAGGTCGTTGATAGCTCGGGGACCGTCGTTGACGAGGACGTCGACGGCCGCCACGTCGCACAGCCCGGCACCGGCCACCAACGTGTCCTTGCGGTGGGCGGCCGGGGAGTCGTCGTCTGCCAGGGCCGCCGCGATACCGCCCTGCGCCCAGGCCGTGGATCCGGCGGTGACGTAGGACTTGGTGACCACCAGCACCGACAATCCGGCTCGCCTGGCGTGCATGGCGACAGCCAGCCCGGCGATGCCGGAACCCACCACGATCACGTCGGCGGAACGAGTCCAGCCAGGGGTGGGTGCGACCAGCGAGGTGGGCAGCCGGGGAACGCCCGTCATGTCGGCCTCAATTCGATAGCGCAGTTGTCCAGCAACCGGGTGGTGCCGAGGCGAACTGCGACCAGCAGCCGGCTCGGCCCGGCAACCGGCGCGGGCTCGAGGTCGGGCGCCCGAAGCTCGAGGTAGTCAACCTCGAGGCCATCGAGTTCCCGACCTGCCACAGCCAGCACCCCGTCGGCGTCGGCACCGGCCTCGGCTGCCCGGCGGGCAGCCGCAAGACTACGCGGGACCGCAGCCGCAGTCTTGCGTTGCTCCGACGTCAGGTAGATGTTTCGGGACGACCTGGCCAGGCCGTCGGCCTCCCGCGCGGTGGGCACCCCCACCACCTGCACAGGCAGGTCGAAGTCGCGCACCATGGTTCGGATCAACACGAGTTGCTGGTAGTCCTTCTCGCCGAACAGGGCGATGTCGGGGTTGGTGATGTTGAGCAGTTTCAGCACTACCGTGAGCATCCCGGAGAAGTGACCTGGGCGCTGGTCGGATTCCAGCCCATCGCCGGCACGCCCGGGAACCACCCGAGTCTGCGGCTCCCGGTCCGGATACATCACGGTGCCGGAGGGGGCGAAGACGACATCCACCCCCGCCGCCCGGCACGCCTCCACATCGGTGGTGAGGGTCCGCGGATACGCCTCGAAGTCCTCGCCCGCGCCGAACTGCAGTGGGTTGACGAATACAGTCACCCAGACTTCGCCGAACGGACCCACGAGCCGGCGGGCCTCGGCGACCAGGCTCAGATGCCCGTCGTGCAGGGCACCCATCGTCATCACGACTGCCCGCGGACGCCGCCGCCGGGCGCGCAACTCGCCCACCTCGTGGACAACCGCGGTCGTGCTGCCGTCACTCATGGCCGGTCGCTCCTCGACAACACGTCCAACAGCGCTTCCGCCTTCGCCGGGGGGAGCAGACCGGCGGCCAAGGCCCGATCCGCGGTCAACCGCGCCATCGCCAAGTAGGCGGTGCGCGACTCGCCGGAGACCGCAGCCAAGGAATCCAGGTGCTTCTCGACGGTGGCGGCATCCCCCCGCACCACCGGTCCAGTCAACGCGGGGTCGCCGTGGCGCAGCGCGTTGTCGAGGCTCGCCGACATCAGCGGACCGAGCATCCGGCCCGGGTCGGCGACGCCGGCCCGCTCCAGCAGGTCCATGGATTGCGCCACCAGGGTGACCAGGTGGTTCGAGGCATTCGCCAGGGCCGCGTGGTAGAGCGCACGGTCTTGTTCGGCCACCCACACCGGCTCGCCACCCATCTCCACCACCAGAGCCTCGGCGACCGGTCGCAACACTTCCGGCGCGGTCACGCCGAACGGGCACCCGGCGAGCCGCGACAGGTCCAGGCTGGTGCCAGTGAGGGTCATCACCGGGTGCAGCGCCAACGGCAACGCGCCGGCCTTGGTGGCCGGAGCCAGCACGGACACTCCGTACCGCCCGCTGGCGTGCACCAAGAACTGCCCGGGCTGGATCTGATCCGACTCCGCCAGACCGGAGATCAGGCCCGGCAACACGTCGTCGGGAACCGTGACGAGGACGAGCTCGGCCGCCTTCAGCACTTCCGGCACGGTCATCAGCGTGGCCTGCGGGATCAGCGCCTCCGCCCGCAGCCGACTCGTATCCGATACCGCGTGCACCGCCACCACCCGATGCCCGGCCCGATCCAACGCGGCCGCCAGCACCGACCCGGCGCGGCCCACGCCCACGACTCCCACCGTCAGGCGGGGAGGTGCCTCCATGCCACGCACCTTTCACTGGGTCATGCGATCGCCGGGTCGGCTGGATCCGAAGCAGAATCTATGCGATTCCGACGTTACCGGTCCGGCTGACCGGGGTGGTCGGCCGTGGCCGGATCGGGTTGCGGCTCGGCATCCGCTCCGGCCGAAGGGAGTGGCAGATCATCGAACGGCAGTTCCGGCTGTTCGCCCGCAGCCCCGTGGTCGGCCGGATCGGGTGTCGGAGCGCCCTGTTGACGCCCCCATCTGACCGAGTGATCCGCGAGCGCCGCCGCCCGCATCCGGGCGATCTCGGAGACGATGACCTCGCCTGCCTCGCCGATCCCCCGGTGCAGGGCCACCGGCTTGACCGGGCCGGGGACCACGTCGAAATGCACGCTGGCAAGCCCGAGCGCCCGTTCCCACGGACCTTGCGTCATGCGCACCGACTGCACCCGGGCATGCGGCGTGACGGTGGTGCGGCGGGTGAGCCAACCGCGGCGTGACACCACGACTTCGTCGTCGGCGCCCAGCCCGAGGTTGCGCCATTGGAAGGGCGATCTGCGACGGGCTTGGGGCGGCGCCGGCTCGAGCGGGAATCGGACTACGTCCACCCCGGGCAGCACCCGTCCGATGACCTCGGTGGCGACATCCCAGGTGGCCACCGGCAGCAGCATCGCCGATGATCCGCCGTTGTCATCGTCGGAGGAGGCGCTCTGGGTGCCCGCGACGGTGATTCGCACCATCACCCAGCGCGACCTGCGCCACAGCACGGGTTCGACGAATTCGATCGATGCCACCCGACCGGGTGGGACCGTGTGGGCCTGCACCCCCAGCAGGCCGAAGCGGGTGCGGAGCCCGTCCGGGCTCTGCGCCACCGTGAAGTTGAAGTAGGCCGCGAAGAACCCGAACATCGTGAAGAAGGGAACCGCCAGCAGGAACAACAACCCGAACCCCAACCAGCCGCCGGTGACGAAGGCGACCACGATCACGACCAGGAAGATGAGGAAGGTCAGCCAGACCCCGGTGTTGAGCAAGGCCGCTTTGGCCAGGATCGGATTGGGCACCTGCACCAGAACCGTCTCGGGCGCCTCGCCGGCGTCGGGCCGTACGCCGGCCGCCCGCGCCAGCGTCTCCGCCCGGAAGGCCTGCGCGTCGTCCACTGTCAGATACGACAGGGTCACCCGGGAATCGCCCGATCCGGCGACCTCGACCTTCACCACGGCCATGCCGAACACACGCGCCAGCAGCGGCTGGGCCACGTCAACACTCTGCAGCCGGGATAGTTGCAGCCGGCGCTCTTTGCGCTCCAGCACCCCCGAAGCCACCCGCAGATCGCCATCGCCGTCGAACCAGAACTCGAACCGGGTCCACTGCAGGTAGGTGATCCCGAAGGCCAGCGCCAGCACAAGCAGGGCGATACCGCCGCCGAAAAGCACCGCCCGGAAGTCGAGGCTGCCCAGCGAACCGAAGAATTGCAGGACCGCGACAACGACCACCACGGCCGCCACCCGTACCGCGTTGACCAGCGGGGTGATGGGTGCGGTCCGCCGTCGGGGCGTCGCGCCGGTTGATTCAGACACGGTCAGATCCCCGCGCCGCGGGACTCGCCGGCGGCCGCGAGCCGGTCGCGCAGACCCGAGGCTTTCTCAGGTGTGAGACCGGGGATGGTCGCATCAGTCGTCGCCGCAGCCGTGTGCAAGCGGACCGTTGCGATTCCGAAGGCCCGATCCAAGGGCCCCGCCACCACATCGACCAACTGCAGCCTGCCGTAGGGCACCACCACCAGGCGGCGGAACAGGATGCCGCTGGTCACCAGCAGGTCCTCGGAGCGCTCGACGTAGCCGTAGGACCGTACCCGCCGACCGATCAGCCACCACGACCAGACCGAGCCTGCGATCAGCAGCACCAGCAGCAGCACCGGGATCCAAGCAGGGATCGGAGCCGCCAACCAGATCACGACGACGATCACCAGCAACACCAGACTGACGACTCCCTGGGTCAGCCGCCGGACGGTCACCAACTTCTCTGACAACCGCACCCAATGCTCGGTTTCTGGCCGGAACGTGTCGTCGATTGCGTCCATGCGCTCCAATCTAGGCCACGATGAACACCATGGAGCGCATCCGATGGGAGCTGCCGCGCAGCAACCGCCATCCGGCCGCGGCCGGTGGGCTGATGCTCGAGCTGGAAGTGGCCGACGGCCAGGTGTGCCGGGCGGATCCGATCCCCGGGCGCGAGCACCGCGGTGCCGAGAAGCTGTTCGAGTCACGGGACTACCGATCGTTGCTGGCCCTGGCCAACCGGCACGACTGGCTCGGCTCGTTCACCTCCGAACTCGGCCTGGCGCAGTTGCTGGAGGCCTTCCTCGGCATCGAAGTGCCCGAGCGAGCCCGCTGGATCCGCACCCTGCTGGCCGAATACACCCGAATGGCCCATCATCTGCTGTGGCTTTCGAGCACCCTGGCGGAGTTGACCGGGCCGGCGTCACCGCAGGCGATGGGACCGGTGCGAACCGGCCACCTGGCGCGGCGCCTGGTGCTGGATGGGATCGAGTCCTACAGCGGCACTCGGATGCACCCGATGCTGGTGGCGATCGGCGGCCTGCGAGCCGACTACCCGGACGGGTGGCTGCACGAGGTGCAGCGAAGCCTTCCGCCGGTGCTTGACGCCGCGGCGGTACTGCGCGAGACCTACCTGGCTGAGGATCTGGGATTGACCGGTCTGGCTCCGCTGAGCCGTTCGGCGGCCTGGGACTACTCGACCTCGGGTCCCGTGGCCAGAGCCAGCGGGGTCGGCTTCGACCTTCGCCTCGACCGTCCCGACGAGTGCTACCAGGCGCTGATCGACGCCGGTTCGCTGCGACGGGTGGAGAGCACAGCAGGCGATGCGCAGACCAGACTGCTGGTGCTCACCGAGCAATTGGCCGTCAGCGCAGACTGTGTGCGGCAGTGCACCGAGGTTCTGGCGGAGTTCGACGACGGCGAGCCGGTCAACGTCGACCTGCCGCGATCCATCCGGTTGCCGGAGGGCCACGGCTACGCCGAGACGGAGAATCCGGGTGGAATCAACGGCTGGTATCTGGTCTCGCGCGGCGGCACCCATCCCTACCGGGTCAAACTGCGCACCGGCTCCTACAACAACGCGGCAGCCATGGCAGCCGCCCTCCCCGGCACCACGTTGGAGCAGCTGCCGGCCGCCGTGTTCAGCTTCCTGCTGCTCGCCGGCGACGTCGACAAATGACTAGGAAGGGCCCACCCAGATCCTGCGGCCCCTGCGTTTGGCCTCGTACAGCCGGCGGTCGGCGGTCCGCAGCAGGTCCTCGGGGTCACGCAACTGCGAGCCCTGCGCGACGGCGAGTCCCGCGCTCAGCGTCACCGCTTGCGGCGGATCCGGCCGCGCGGGTGACGCTGTGGCCGGCCGGTCCGGCAAACCGATAGCCGCCAGATCCCGCCAGACGTCGGCCAGCCAGCGCTGGGCGGAATCCGCGTCGCAGCCGGGGATGAGCACCGCGAACTCGTCGCCGCCCCAGCGGGCGGCCAGACCCCGCGGACGGGGCACCCGATGGGCGAGGAAATCCGCGAGTTCCCGCAGCACCGAGTCGCCGGCCTCGTGTCCCGACTCGTCGTTGATGGACTTGAACCAGTCCACATCCATCACCGCCAGCGCCAACGGCTCGCCGGTCGCCGCAGCCACCGCAGTCATCACGTGGAGTTGCTCGTCGAAGTGCCGCCGGTTGGCAAGTCCGGTCAGCGCGTCCTCTCGGGACCTCGATTCGGCTTCCCGTTCGGCGATCTTCTGCGCGGTGACGTCGGTGCGCACCGAGACGTAGCCGACGATTTGGCCGAGCATGTCGTGGCGTGGCGAGATCGAGGCCGCCACCCAGTAGAGGGACCCGTCCTTGCGCATGTTGCACACCTCACCGCGCCACACCCGGCCGGACGTGAGCGTGTCCCACATCGCGGTGTAGAACTCCGGCGGATGGTGCCCGGACTTGAGGATGCGATGGTTCTGGCCCAGCAACTCGTCGCGACGGTAGCCCGAGAGTTCGCAGAACGCCTGATTCGCGTGCGTGATGGTGCCTTCGACATCGGTCATCGAGACGATGGTGTGCTGGTCGATGGACTCGAGCAGGGTGGTCATCGACTCGTGCGAGGTCTTCAAGTCGGTGATGTCGGTGAACGTGGCCACCGCCCAGGTCTGCTCACCGACCGGGACCGGATTGGCATCGATGAGGATCCACCGGTAGTCGTCCACGGCCGGGTTGAAGACCCCCATCGTCACACCGCGGACCGGTTCGCCGGTGGCAAGCACCTGCATCGCCGGATGTTCCTCGCCGGGGAACTCGCGGTGATCTTCACGCACGGCACGCCACCGCGGATCGATCGAGGTCCGGCCCTGCATCTGGGTGATGCTCAAGCCGAGAATGCGCTCGGCTGCGCTGTTGGCGTCCCGGATGGCGCCGTCGGGCGATTGGTAGACGACACCTACCGGCAAGTGGCCGAAGAGGGTGGCCCGCCACTCCTCGTGCCTGCTGGCCGGTCCGTCGGCAAACCGGGAGGTGACGTCAGCACTCACGCTCACACCCCAATCACGACGCTTTCGGAACGCTCCGGGTCCGCTCCACGATACTCCGGGGGTTCCCTGGCGCTAGTCGACCAAACCCTTCGACGTGAGGAACTCCTCCGCCACCTTGCGGGGGTTGGCCCGGTCGACTTCGATCTGCTGGTTCATCTGTTGGAGTTCTTCGGTGGTCAGCGCGGCCGACACCGCGTCCAGCGCGGCCACGACGGTGTCGCTGGCGGCCGCCGAATTCAGCGCCGGGGTGACGTTCTCGGCGGTCTGCAACTGCTTGTCGTCGGTGAGCACCACGAGGTCGTTCGAGGTGATGGAGCCGGAGGAGGAGAACACCAGGCCGACGTTGATCTTGCCTTGGGTGAGGGCTTGCACCGTGAGCGGACCGCCGGCGTCCAGCGGCGTGAAAGAGGCGATCTTCATCCCGTAGGTCTCCTCCAGGCCGGGCTGGCAGAACGGCCGCTGCGGGCATTCCGGCGGACCACCGAGGTTGACCGGGTTGGTTTGCGAATAGGCGGCGAGGTCCGAGAGCGTCTTCAGGTTGTTGGCCTTGGCGAACTCGGAGGTGACCGCGAAGGCGTTCTGGTCCTGCGCCGGCGACGGTGTGAGCAGGGCGATTCCCTGCTGCTCGGCCAGCGGCTTGGCCGCCTCGTAGGTGGCCGCGGCATCGCCGGTGGCCAACTGCGGTGCGTCGGGCCCGTTCACCTGGCGGTTGATGAACTCGGTGAAACTTCCGAGGTACTCGGGGGTGGCCTGGATCTCGCCGGACTCCAGCGCCGGGATGATCACTTCCCGGGTGGTGAGTTCCTTGATCGAAGCGCTGACACCCTTCGACTCCAGAATCTGCTGGTACATGTTGGCCAACAGGGTGGTCTCGGAGAAGTTGGTGGTCGCGATGGTGATCGACTCCGAATCCCCGCCCGAGCCACCCGAATCCGACGAACAACCGGCGATGAGCAGGGCGGATGCGGCGACGGCGGTGGCAAGAACACGAAGTCTCATGCCGCGAGCGTGTCATCAGTCGACACGCCGGACCAGGATTCCCGAGCGGGTCGTTACCGAGTTGTGACCAGGTGATTCACCCCGCCACCGGCTCCGGCGCGTCCATCGCGGGTTGGTCGGTCAGACTGTCGGCCTTCATCCCGCGGGGTGTCACCACACGTTGCAGCAACGCCATGACACCCTCGGCCGCAACCGAGATGGCGGCGGTCAGAATCGCACCGGCCACGATCAGGGTGGTGTCCTGCAGGGCGAAACCGTCCACCACGTAGCGTCCGAGACCGCCCGACCCCACCACCGCGGCCAGCGACGCGGTGGCCACCACCTGAACGGACGCGGTGCGGATACCGGCTGCGAGCAACGGCACGGCCAGTGGGATCTCGACCCGCCAGAGCACCGCGACCCCACCCATCCCCATGCCGACGGCGGCGTCCCTGACCTCTGGATCGACGCCGCTGATGCCGGTGAAAGTGTTGGTCAGCAGCGGCGGGATCGCGAACAGCGCCAGCGCCAGGATCGCCGCGAGATCACCCACCCCGATGGCGGCGATCGACGCCAAGATGATGAGCACACCAAGGGTCGGAACGGCGCGGCCGATGTTGCCGATGTTGGTGGCCACGAACGTTCCCTTGCGGGCGTGCCCGAGGATGAGTCCGACCGGCAGCGCGACCACCAGCGCGATGAGCATCGCCGAGACGCTAATGACGATGTGCTGCCAGGTGCGCACCGGAATGCCGTTGGGACCGCTCCAGTTGGCCGGATCGGTGAACCACTGCCACACGCTCACGCCGACCTCCTATTCCGCGACCACGGCGTCAGCCCCCACTGAACGCCCAGTAGCAGGACTTCGAAGACCACCGCCAGCAGCACGCAGCAGATCGTCGCGGTGGCGATCTGCGCGTGATAGAAGTTCTGCTGGAATCCGGAGAGGATCAGTTGGCCGAACCCGCCGTAGCCCACCAGCGCGCCGATCGTCACCATCCCGACGGTCGACACGGTGGCGATCCTGATGCCGGCCAGGATGGTGGGCATCGCCAGCGGCAACTCGACCCGCAGCAGAGTCTCCCGCTTCCCCATACCCATGCCTTGGGCGGCATCGACCACGTCCGTCGGCACGCCGTCCAGACCGACGATGGTGTTGCGCAGCACCACCAGCAGCGCGTAGACGGCGAGCGCCAGCACCACCGTGGCAGGAGAGAGCCCGAAGACCGGCCACAGCAATGAGATCAGCGCCAACGACGGGATCGTGTACATCACTCCGCTGAGGCCGAGAACGGCCGGCTCCCAACGTCGGAATCGGCGCACCAGCACCGCCAGCGGGAACGCCACCAGCAGCGCCAGCGCCACCGAAGATACGGTCAGGAACACGTGCTGTTGACCGGCCTGGATCAACTCGTCGGAGTACTCCGTCACGTAGTCCCAGGAGAACCACGGGTTCGACGAGTCGGCCCAGAGGTCGGGTGAGATCGGAGTCACCCCACCGACGCTACCGCCGACGGCGAAGGCTGTTCAGCAATTGTGACAAAGCGTTATCTGGCTTCGACTTCTTCGCCTCGGCGTTCGACTTTCCACCCCGCAGCGACAGTTGTGATGATCTAACGTGGACCGCATCGCCCGAACCGGGACCGCCGAGAGAGGACGAACCGCGATGGACCACACCGCCGATCCGATGATTCGGCTGGACAACGCCAGCAAGCAGTATCCCGATGGCACTGTGGCGGTGCACGAGCTCACCATGGACGTCCGGCCGGGGGAGATCTGCGCGCTGGTCGGACCGTCCGGGTGCGGCAAGACCACCACCATGCGAATGATCAACAGGCTGGCGGAACCGACCGGCGGCCGGGTGCTCGTGGGTGGCGTAGATGTCACCGAGGTCGACGTCAAGGAGTTGCGCCGCCACATCGGCTACGTGATCCAGGCGGTGGGCCTGTTCCCGCACTACACGGTGGGTAAGAACGTCGCGACCGTCTGTTCGCTGTTGGGTTGGGACTCGGCCCGGATCAAGAGTCGGGTGGACGAACTGCTCGAACTGGTCGGGCTGCCGCCGGGGGTGTATCGGGATCGCTACCCGCATCAACTCTCCGGCGGTCAGCGGCAGCGGGTCGGGGTGGCCCGGGCACTCGCGGCGGATCCACCCGTGCTGCTCATGGATGAACCCTTCGGCGCCGTGGACCCCATCGCCCGGGACAACCTGCAGACGCAGTTCCTCGCACTCCAGGAACGGGTGCGCAAGACCGTGGTGCTGGTGACCCACGACATCGACGAGGCGGTCCGGATGGCCGACCGCATCGCGGTGATGAAACAGGGCGGCTACCTCGAGCAGTACGCCGCGCCGGCGGAGATCCTCGCGCATCCGGCCAACGATTTCGTGGCCGACTTCGTGGGCGCCGATCGCACCCTGAAACGACTCTCGGTGACACCGCTGCCTTCGCTGTCCCAGACCGCGGGCGACGACCTCCCGCAGGTGCCGGCGGACGCGACCCTGCAAGAGGCCCTGACGGCGCTGCTGGAGTCACCCAAGGGAAAGGTCGCGGTAGTCGGAGACACCGAACCCCGATTGCTCACCTTGGATGCGGTGCACGCCGCCCTGCAGAGCGCGGCCTAGCCACTTCCGGAAGGCACCTCGGGGTCAGCCGTCCGACTCCGCCCCATGCTCGCGCAGGTAGGTGGCGAAGCGCGCGACGAACAGCGGTTCCATCTCCCCCACCGACTCGGAGCCGAACGCCTCCCGGGCGGCGGAGACCAACTCGATGATCGACCCGGAGGTCTCCCCGAGCGACCCGCCTTCGGTCGACATCGCGTTCATCGCCGGGGTGTGCCGGAAGAGGTCGTAGAAGAAGCCGAGGTCGTGGCGCTGCTCAGCGAGTTCGAAAGCCTTGTCGCGCAGTTCGTCGTACGGGAGATCCTCATAGGCCATGACGTGATCCTAGCGACCCATCCGGGGCTGGTGCCCCGGCTCCGCGGAGGCTCTGGTGGGGATGCACCCAGTCGGCGTCGGAGTCGCCCTCCGGCGCCGGCGGCGAGGACTCATCGTCGTCGCCGGGCAGCCGGCAGATCTTCTCCAGCCAGTAGGCGGCGGCGACCAGGGCGAACGAGACCACTACCCCGGCCGCGCAGATCAGGGCACGCTCCCGGGCGATGGGAACCCCGAGATCGGCACTGAACCACAAGCCGATCCCGGCGTAGCCGCCGGCGGTGACCGCACCCGCGCGGGAGGCCGCCATGGCAAGTGCCGCGCTGCGCACCGCCAGGAAGGGATCCACCGGACCGGCGTCGAATCGGATCCGCCGCCGCAGATTCCAGGCCCATCCGGCCAGCACCACCGCGCAGGCACCGACCGTGATCACCGACGACCAGGGCACCGGGATCGACCTTTGGGCGGTGTTGTCCACGATGTCGGCCACCGCCCAGCCCATCGTGGTGGCGATGGCGGCGACCACCGCGAGCATCGGGAGTCGGGTGGGCGTCACAACTCGATCCTCAGGTCCTCGGCAACGGCGACCCCGGTCTGGTCGACTCCCGCCGCCAGATCAGCCACCCGCGGGCCATCGGGCCCACCGAGCCGGTCGTCGGGGGACAACATGGCCCAGGGCACGAGGACGAAGGCGCGCTCGGCCGCGCGCGGATGCGGCAGCACCAGGTCGGGTTCGTCCACCGTTCTTCCGGCGAAGTCGAGGATGTCGACGTCGATCGGCCTCGGCCCCCAGCGCACATCCCGATTGCGATCGGCAGCGTCCTCGATTCGCCGGCAGAGGCGCAACAATTCGAAGGGGTTCAATTCGGTGCGACCCACGGCCACCGCGTTGAGGAAATCGGGCTGGCCGTCCGGACCGCCCACCGGAGTGGTTCGCATCACCGGGGAGACCGCCGTCACCTGCACCCCCGCATCGACCAGCCCGGCCACCGCGTTCTGCAGTTCGGCCAGCCGATCGCCCAAGTTGGATCCCAGACCGAGGACCACCCGGGCCGGCGACCGCCGGCGCCGGGTCACCACGACGTCGGCGACTCCGACCGGCATCGGCGCGTGCGGCTTGTGCACCGACACAGTGACCGATTGTGCACCCGGCAGCGCAGCGAGCTCGGCAGCGATGCGGTCGGCCAGGGTTTCGATCAGCGCGCAGGGTTCCCCGGTGATCATGCTGTGGACCAGGGTTGCCACAGCGCCGTAGTCGATGGTGAGTTCCAGGTCGTCGGTGGCGGCCGCCGCCCCGAAATCGGTGTCGATCGACACGTCCACGGCGAATTCCTGCCCGTACCGCTGTTCGTGCTCGAGCACTCCGTGGTGGCCGAAAGCCCGAATCCCGCGGACCTCAATCCGATCGGTCACGCGTCCACCTCCTGCCAGGCCGCGGCGACGCGAACGGCATCGGCGCTGTCCCGCACGTTGTGCACCCGCACGGCCCACACCTGGCGTGCTGCCAGCAACGCCGTCACCGCGGTCGTCGCCGCTTCCCGTTCCGGAATTGCGCGCGGCCCGGATTCGTCGGCGAGCAATGCCCCGAGGAACCGCTTGCGGGAGGCTCCAACCAACAACGGGTGTCCCAGCGCCGACAGTTGATCGACGTGGGCCAACAGGGCCCAGTTGTGCTCCGGCCTCTTGGCGAAGCCGAGGCCAGGGTCGACGACCACCCGCCGCGGATCGATCCCAGCGGCTTCGCAGGCGGCCAGCCGGTCACGGAGTTCGGCCACCACATCGGCCACCACGTCGCGGTAGACCGCCTTGGTGTCCATGTACCAGCCGTGGCCACGCCAATGCATCACCACGTAGGGCACGTCCACCTCGGCCATCGCGGCCAACATCTGCGGATCCGCCAGGCCCCCGCTGACGTCGTTCACCAGGCAGGCGCCGGCCGCCACAGCATCGGCCGCGACTCCGGCGCGCATGGTGTCGATGGAGACCGGCACGTCGGCCGCCGCGAGGGCCTCGACCACCGGCAGCACCCGCTGCCGCTCGACGTCCTCCTCCACCCGGGCAGCGCCCGGCCGGGTCGATTCGCCGCCGACGTCGACCAGGTCGGCCCCGGCCGCACGCAGCGCGATCCCGGCGGCGACCGCGGATTCGACATCGTCATGCCTGCCGCCGTCGGAGAACGAATCCGGCGTCACGTTGAGCACCCCGAACACGCACGTGCGTTCGAGGCCGGCCAGGCTCGGCGGCAGGCCTTCGGGGGCGTGGATCATGAGCCGATGATGAGGCTCATGGCCTCCGCCCGAGTCGCCACGTCGCGCAACTGACCCCGGACCGCGCTGGTGATGGTGCGGCTGCCCGGCTTCTTCACACCCCGCATCGCCATGCACAGGTGTTCGCACTCCAACACCACGATGACACCGCGCGGATTCAGGTACTCCTCCATGGTGTCGGCGATCTGGGTCGTCAACCGCTCCTGCACTTGCGGCCGGCGGGAGTAGAGGTCCACCAACCGGGCCATCTTCGACAGCCCGGTGATCCGGCCGTCCGCCTCGGGGATGTAGCCCACATGTGCGGTGCCGAAGAAGGGCACCAGGTGGTGTTCGCACATGCTCCACACTTCGATATCGCGCACCAGGACCATCTCGTCGTGGGCAAGATCGAACGTGGTGGACATGATGTCCGCGGGATCCTGGCGCAGCCCCGCGAACACCTCGGCGTACATCCGAGCGACCCGCGCCGGCGTGTCGAGCAGACCGTCGCGGTCGGGATCCTCACCGATCGCGAGCAGGAGTTCGCGGATGGCGCTCTCGGCGCGGGGGAAGTCGAATTCGGGCAGGGTCATGGCTGGCCCTTCAGAGTCAGTTGGCGGTCGGATCCGAGCCGTCCGACGGACGATCCGAGGCGGCGTCGGCGGTTGTTGGGGTGCCGGAGTCAACTGCCGGCGGCTGCGCACCGTTGGGGTAAGCCCCGTTGGCGCGGGCCGGAATCGCCACGGGACCCACCATGGAGGGTTGCCGGCGGGCCGAACCCGTCCAGGCCGGGCGGGCCGGGCGCCTCCTGATGTCGGCGAAGATGACGGCCACCTCGTCCTTGTTCAGCGTCTCCTTCTCCAACAGCGCGGTGACCAGGTTGTCGAGGATGTCGCGGTTGTCGAACAGGATCTCGTAGGCGTCCTGATGTGCGGCTTCGATGAGGTTGCGTACCTCCTCGTCGATGGCCGCGGCGATCTCTTCGGAGTAGTCGCGCTGGTGGCCCATGTCCCGGCCGAGGAACACCTCGGTGTTGTCGCTGCCGTACCGGATCGCGCCCAGACGCTCCGTCATGCCGTATTGGGTGACCATGGCCCGGGCCACGCCGGTGGCCTTCTCGATGTCGTTGGCGGCCCCGGTCGTCGGGTCGTGGAAGACCATCTCCTCGGCGGCCCGACCGCCGAGCATGTAGGCGAGTTGATCGAGCATCTCGTTGCGCGTGGTGGAGTACTTCTCTTCGTCGGGCAGCACCATGGTGTAGCCCAGGGCACGTCCGCGCGGAAGGATCGTCACCTTGTGCACCGGATCCGAGTGGGGCAACGCGGCCGCCACCAGGGCGTGGCCACCTTCGTGGTAGGCCGTGATCCGACGTTCGTTGTCGTTCATCACCCGGGTGCGCTTCTGCGGTCCGGCGAGCACCCGGTCGATCGCTTCGTCCAGGGCGGCGTCGTCGACCAGGGACTTGCCTTCGCGAGCGGTCAGCAGAGCCGCCTCGTTGAGCACGTTGGCCAGGTCGGCGCCGGTGAAGCCGGGCGTGCGCCGTGCGATGGCTCGAAGATCCACCCCCTCAACGATCGGTTTGCCCTTCGCGTGCACCCGGAGGATCTGCTCGCGGCCCTCGAGGTCCGGCCGTTCCACCGCGATCTGGCGGTCGAATCGACCCGGGCGCAGCAACGCGGGGTCGAGGATGTCCGGCCGGTTGGTGGCGGCGATCAGGATCACACCGCCGGTGACGTCGAAGCCGTCCATCTCGACGAGCATCTGGTTGAGGGTCTGCTCACGCTCGTCGTGACCGCCGCCGAGTCCGGCACCACGATGGCGGCCGACGGCGTCGATCTCGTCGATGAAAACGATGGCGGGTGCGTTGTTCTTGGCCTGTTCGAACAGATCGCGTACCCGGGAAGCGCCGACGCCGACGAACATCTCGACGAAGTCGGAACCGGAGATCGAGTAGAACGGCACGCCCGCCTCACCGGCGACGGCCCGCGCGAGCAAGGTCTTCCCGGTCCCTGGCGGTCCGTAGAGCAGCACACCCTTGGGGATCTTGGCGCCGACCGCCTGGAATCGGGTGGGTTCGGCGAGGAACTCCTTGATCTCCTGCAATTCCTCCACCGCTTCGTCGGCGCCGGCGACGTCCGCGAAGGTGGTTTGCGGCATGTCCTTGTTCAGCGCCTTCGCCTTGGACTTGCCGAAGTTCATGATCCGCGAGCCGCCGCCCTGCATCTGGGTGAGGAAGAAGAAGAGCAGACCGCCGATGAGCAGGACCGGCAGCAGGATGCCCAGCAGCGTGAGGAGCGGGTTGTCCTTCGGTACCTCGACGTTGTACCCCTCCGGCAGCGCGCCGGCATCCGCCTTCGCCTGAAGCTCCTCCTGCAACACAAGACCTTGGCCGGTGATGAAGTCGGCGTGGACCTTCGAATCGTCCTGCAAGGTCATCTGGATGCGTTGCTCGCGGTCCACCAGGGTGGCGCTCTTGACCTGGTCGGTTTGGATGTACTTCACCGCCTCAGCGGTGGTGACGTCCTTCGGCCCGCTCAATCCGGCCACCAGGTTGCTGCCGAGCATCACCAGGAGCACGGCGACCAGGATCCAGAAGAAGGGTCCGCGGAAGAATTTCTTGGCTTTCATTGCGACGAGGGTATAACGGGCACGGCGACTACGCCTATGCCGAGGGCGGGCCTTCGCCTACGGGCGAACGCCGACCACACCGGTCCCGCCCCACCGCGGTTCCGCCGGCGTCGTCCGCCCGCGGTCACCGGCCGTTGAACACAGCCGGATTGAGCACCCCGACGCAGCGTAGGTTCCGGTAGCGCTCGGCGTAGTCCAATCCGTAGCCCACCACAAATTCGTCCGGGATGTCGAAGCCGAGATAGTCCACCTCGATGCCGTTGTGCACCGCCTCCGGTTTGCGCAGCAGGGTCATCACCTTCAACGACGACGCACCGCGGGCCTTCAGGGTGCGCCGCAACCAGTCCAGCGTCAGCCCCGAATCGAGCACGTCTTCGACCACCAACACATGCCGGCCGGCGACATCCTGGTCGAGGTCCTTCAGAATGCGCAGCACCCCGGAGGAACTGGTGCGCGACCCGTAGGAGCTGATCGCCATCCACTCGATGCTGGCCGACGTCCGCAACGCTCGGGAGAGGTCTGCCATCACCATGATGGCGCCCTTCAGCACCCCGACCAGCAGCAGATCTTGACCCCGGTAGTCGGAGTCGATCTCCGCCGCCAGTTCCGCGATCCGGGTCTCGATCTGCTCAGGGGTGAGCAGGACCTCGATGATGTCTGAGTTGACGTCGGCAGGGTCCACGACTCTCCTCGGTTTGGGCGGCGAGCACCGGTGCCCCGCCGGCCGACTGGGGCCAGCACGACACCCGGACGGCGTCGGCCACTCGATCCGCTCAACTACGGCTCAGCCACCGCCGAGCCCAGCACCACTGTGCCAGAGATCCGCCGCGCGATGACGCCCCCCGGCAGATCTACCTGCCCCTGGCCGTGCCAATCCGCGATCAGAGCGGTGAGCGATGCGAGGTGCACGGCGGACAGCCGACCGCCCGACGCGCCAGCCGCCTGGGCCGCCGCGCGCATGATCCGGGTGAGGACCGCGGCGGGCTTGTGCCGCAACTCGGCGGCCCGCACCTCCACCGTGCCACCCGGGGTGGCGCTCACGTTAACGGCCGCCAATTCCTCGGCCCACGTGTCGATCGCGGCCACTTCGGCGCGTACTTGCTCGGCGCTGCGTGCCAACGCCGCTGTGATGCCCGGGCCCAGTTCGCCCTCCAACATGGGGAGCACCCGGTTGCGCACTCGGCTGCGGGTGAACCTGGGATCGTCGTTGGCGGGGTCGTGCCACACGGGCAGGGTCGGATATGCGGCGCGGACGAGCGACCGCCGCAGGCCGAGCAACGGTCGGCGGTAGATACCGCGCACGGCCGGCATCCCGGCGAGCGCCCGGGGCCCGGATCCACGAGACAGCCCGATGAGCACGGTTTCGGCTTGATCGTCTGCGGTATGACCGAGCAGCACGGCGGCCGCCCCCTGCTCGTGGGCCGCCTGCTCCAACGCCGGGTAGCGCGCGTCCCGGGCAGCCGCCTCGACACCCTTCCCGGCAGTAAGATCCGGTCGGATCCGGAGCACCAGCACCGGCTCCAGTCCCAGCCGGCGGCACTGTGCGCCCGCGGTGTCGGCGATCTCCGCCGAATCGGGCTGCAATCCGTGATCCACCACCACAGCGCCGGCCCGCAGACCGGCGAAGCGTCGAGTGCGCACGACCTCCGCGGTGGCGGCGGCCAGCGCCAACGAGTCGGCGCCGCCGGAGCACGCAACGAGGATCCTGTCGCCGTCGGCGAATTCCTCCGCAGTGCGCCGCACCGCCTGCACCACCTGCCGCGCAGCGTCGGTCACATCGAACGCACCCGGGCCACCCAGGCCGTCGAATCGTTGATCTCGCCGGCGAGGGGCAAAGTCGCCGGGCCGCTCCACACCTTGTTGAACCCCGACAGTCCGACCTGGTCGATGACAGCCCGGGTGAAGGCGGCGCCCTCACGGTATTGAGCCAGTTTCGCGTCCAGGCCGAGCAACCGTCGCAGCACTGCGTCGAACAATCCCCCGCCGCGCCGCCGCTGCTCGAAGGCCACCCGCAACCGCGCCGCCGAAGGCACCACCTCCTCGGACTGATCCATGACCCAGTCCGCGTGCCCCTCCAGCAGACTCATCAGGGCCATCAGTCCAGACATCCGGCTGCGCATCTGCGGCGACTGCAGCCAACCGGCGACGCCGCCGGAGTCGGCATTCCTGATTCCAGACGCCAGTCGGGCCGCGAGTTCGGCCGGCCCGACGTCCAGGCCCCGCACCAGCGCGGCGACTTCACCGGCGAAGTACTCCGACAGCCACGGGTGGGCGCCGAACTGCACCCGATGGGTCTCCTCGTGCATGCACACCCACAGCCGGAAGTCGTGCTCGTCGACGCCCATCACCGTGGCCGCCTGGACGATGTTCGGCGCCACCAGCAGCAACCGCTGCGGACCGTCCGACTCCGCCGGCAGCGCCTCGTATTGGCCGAGTACCTTCCCGGAGAGCCAGCCCAGCGCCAACCCCAGTTGCAGGCCGGCCAACCGGGACGAGACCGGTTGGGCGAATCCGCCGACCTGCCGCTCGCCGTCGGTCAACGGCGTGAGCACGGTCCGCAGGGCGCCGGCGTTCGAGCGAATCCACTCCGCCCGGTCCACCACCACTGCGGGGGGCGCCTCGGGCGCCGAAAGCGCGGTGATCCCCGCCACCGGCTCGACCACTGCGGCGGCAGCCTCCCGCAGGGCGGCGACTTCGGCCGCCGCTTCGGTCATGGACATCTCAGGCCCGCTGCTGGCCGTGCGGACCCCGGTGGCCAACGCCAGGCCCCAATCGACCGCCTCGGACATGGGGCAACCCTACGCCGCTCCCCCGCTGCAACCACACTGCGCCAATGCACTCGTCGCGGTGTCGAGCGCCTGCCTGGCGGCCAAGATGTCGTCGGCGCCGTTGGTGATGATCGAGAAGGTCAGCAGTTGACCGTCAGCCGTCACCACCTGCCCGCTCAGGGCGGAAACCCCGGTCAACGTCCCGGTCTTGCCCCGCACGTCGCCCCGGCCGGCCGCGGTTTCCGGGGTGTCGAAGCGGTCGGCCAGTGTTCCGGTGGAACCGGCGACCGGTAGGCCGGACATGATCGGCCACAGGGCCGACTCCTGATTGCCGAGAGCGGCGTCGAGCAAGGCCACCGCCGTCGCCGGAGCCATCCGATCGTCCACACTCAGCCCGGAGGCGTCCACCAGGGTCAACCCCGCGGTGGGAAGCCCGAGGCCGGTGAGTATGTCAGCGGTCGCCCGGGCACCCGCCGCGAACGATGCCTCGCCGGACTCCGCCAAGCCGACCAGGTGTCCGAGCATCTCGGCGCTGACATTGTCCGAGTCGGTGAGCATCTGCTCCACCAGCGCCGCCGCGGGCTGCGATTCGACCGCGGCCAAGGTGCGCGCCGCCTCCCCGACCTCCTGCCGGGCCACGTCGCCGACAACGCTGATGCCGTAGTCGGCGAGCAGCCCCGCGAACACCCGGCCTGCGGTGACCGCGGGATCGACGTCCGGCACACACTCCACGGCCGGCTCGACCTGGAAGACCCGCAGTGCGGAGATGGGCGTCACCAGGCACAGATCCACATCCTCGGCCTCCCAGCCGGGGCCGAGCGTCGGCGGTGAGAACAGCGAATCGTCCACCGCTACGGCGACCTCGACTGAACCAGCCGCCTTCAGTTCGGCCGCAGACACCGCGGCCAACTGGCGCAGCGAGGCCCCGTAGAGCTCCGGCTGCGGCTCGGCGGTCAGCAGCGGGTCGCCGCCGCCGACCAGCACAACGGTGCCGGGATCGGGCGCCACCACGGTCGTGCTGACCCGGTGACCGGCCCCCAACGATTCCAGCACCGCCGTCGCCGTGGCCAACTTCACTGTCGAGGCGGGCACCAGCGGAGTGCCCGCGGCGAGGTCGAGTACGACGTCGCCGGTCGCCGGGTCGGACACCACGAGACCGATCGGCGGGGCCAACGCCGGGTCGGCCAGGGCCGGAGCCAACGCCCGCAGGACACCCTCTCGGGTGACGGTCGCCGACGGGTTCGGCAATGGGGGCAGGGCCGGAACCATACTGGCCGACGCCAGGCCGGACACTGGCTCGCCGAGTTCGGCACTGGTGCCCGGGGATGGGGATTCGGCGGCCAACGCCGCCGTGGCGCCCAGCGTTCCCGCCACGACCACCCCGGCCAGCAGCAGCGGCCCAAGCGCCGGCGGGCGACGCATAGCGGCCCGGCCACGTCTGGCAATCTGCACGGGAACCGACTTTAGGCGACGCCGGCCGGATTGCCGGTGATTGCCGAGCATGGCACGACAGACTAGGACAGACTGACCAACGTCCGACCCAGACCGCACCCGGGGGTGACCCGGCGTGGACGGCAACGCACGTCAACGAAGGAGAATCCAGTGGAGTTCGACGTCACCATCGAGATCCCCAAGGGGAGCCGCAACAAATACGAGGTCGACCACGAGACCGGACGCATCCGCCTTGACCGCATGCTCTTCACCGCCACCCGCTACCCACACGACTACGGCTTCGTCGAAGACACCCTCGGCCTCGACGGCGACCCGCTGGACGCACTCGTCCTGGTCCGCGAGCGAACTTTCCCCGGTTGCGTGATCCGCTGCCGCACCATCGGCATGTTCCGGATGACCGATGAGGCCGGCGGCGATGACAAACTCATCTGCGTGGTGGCCGGCGACCCGCGCGCCTCCCACTTGCAGGACATCTCCGACCTCGACGACTTCGAACGACTCGAGGTGGAGCACTTCTTCCAGGTCTACAAGGACCTCGAGCCGGGCAAGTCGGTAGAGGGTGCCAGTTGGGCAGGGCGCGCCGAGGCCGAGGCCGAGGTGGTCGCCTCGTACGAACGTGAGCAACAGCGAATCGCCGGACAGTCCACCTGAGCGACCCACCGGCCGTGCGGTTGGTATCGGTGCAGCCGACCGTCTCGGGGTGACCTGCGCCACGAACTGGCCGAGCGGCATGGTCGGCGGGTTCATGTCGATCACTAGGGTGTGGGATTTGTGAGCACTGCACCGGGCATTCCTGCCGTCGCCACCGGAGGACCCGGTTCGGCAGCCGTCGCCACCGGCAACGCCGCCACCACGGCGGCCGCCGTGACGGTCCTGTCGCTCGGCGGCTCGGCGATCGATGCGGCCGTGGCCGCCGGCTTCGCCTCGACGGTGGCCGAACCCGGCCTGACGAGCCTGGCCGGAGGCGGTTTCGCCATCGTGGCCCACCCGGACGGCACGGTCGAGTCGTGCGACTTCTTCACCGCGGTGCCGGGCCTCGAGCGAATCGGCCCGTGGGCCGAACCCACGACCATCACGGTCGTGTACCCGTCCGCCCAACAGGACTTCCAGGTGGGCCCCGCCGCGGCTGCGGTCCCCGGCATGCTCGCCGGCCTGCTGGAACTGCACCGCCGCTACGGAACTCTGGACATCGCCACGATCACCGAACCCGCCTGGCGGTTGGCTGAGGCGGGCGCGATCATCGACTCCGCCCAGGCGTACATCCTCGAGTTGATCGACCCGATCGTGCGGCACACCGCCTCCGCCGCCCGGGTCTACGCCCCCGGTGGCCGACGACTGGCAGCAGGCGACGTGCTCGACGACGCGGAATTGGCGGCGTTCTTGGCGAAAGTCGCCGCCGGCGAGGTGACAGCCGCAACGAGTGACGCCTTCGCGACGCCGCTGCTGAGCTTGGCTGCGGAGGGCTGCCACATCACGGCCGCAGACCTGGCGGCCTACCGACCCGTGTGGCGCGATCCACTCATCACGGCTCGCGACGGTTGGACGCTGGTGACGAACCCTGCTCCGGCGTACGGCGGTGAGATCATCGCCAAGGCGGTGAACGAAATCGAGGCCTACAGCTACGAATCCCTCACCACCTCGTTGGCCCGAGCCACCGCCCAAGTGAAGGGAACGCTGGCCGCATCGACCGGAACGACGCAGATCTCCGTGGTCGACCGGCAGGGGTTGATGGTCTCGATGACGACTACGAACGGGGCCGGTGGCGGCGTGCTCGTGCCAGGCACCGGAATCCACCTCAACAACATGTTGGGTGAAGACGATCTGCTCCCCGGCGGACTCGAGTCGGTGACGCCAGGACAGCGGCTGCGCTCGATGAGCGCGCCGACCATCCTGATCTCGCCGGAGGGCACGACCACCGCGCTGGGCAGCGGTGGATCGGCTCGGATCCGCTCGGCACTGTCCACCGTGATCGTGCGGCTGCGCGACGGCGGGGAGCCGCTTCAGCAGGCCATCGCCGGGCCCCGGGCGCACCTGGAGGATTCCGGCGTAGTGCAGGCGGAGCACGGGCTGTCGGCCGAATCACTGGCCCAACTGCGGACGGCCTACCCGGTGAACGAATGGGCCGGCACCGACTTCTACTTCGGCGGTGTCAACGCGGTGCAACGCGAGCCGGACGGCGCGGTGACCGCAGTCGCCGACCATCGCCGCAACGGCACCGCGGCGATCGTGGCCAGCTAATCGGAGCCCCGCACGTACACGAAGTCGTGTGACTGCCGGCCTGCAGCTGCGCCGGCCGCCTCGAATTTCGTGACGGGGCGCCAGGTTGGCCGGGGTCCGTGTAGCAGCACCGGCCGAAGAGTCGGCTCGGCGCCGAGCACCGCCACCATCTGCTCCGCGTAGTCATCGACGTCGGTGGCGGCATGCAGGGTGCCGCCGGCGCGCAAGCGGGACGCCATCAGGGCCACCGCCGACGGCTGGAATAGGCGCCTCTTGTGATGCCGGGCTTTGGGCCACGGGTCGGGGAACCACACGCGGATTCCGGAAAGGCTGTTCTCAGGCACCAGATTCGCCAGCGCCGAGACCGCATCGTCGGGGTGGATCCGGACGTTGTCGAACCCCGCGGCCGCCACTCCCCTGGCCAGCGCAGCGATCCCGCGGTCGAGCACCTCCACCGCGATGATTGCGGTGTCGGGTTCGGCACCCGCCATTGCGAGCGTGGCCTCTCCCATGCCGGAGCCGATCTCAAGCACCACCTCGTGATAGCCCGGCAGCACCTGAGTGAAATCCCAGCGGGTATCCGGCATGCGATACCGGGGCAACTCCACCTGCAGCGCCCGCTGCAGTTGCGGTCCCAGCCGTCCACCGCGGCGCTGAAAGGTGTGCAACCGTTCGATCGGGATCGACTGCTCCGGCACTCGGGGAGCGTATCGGAGCCCCGGCGACACCACGGGGGCGCGAGTGATCCGACGACATGCCTCCACGCCTTACCCTGTACGGCGTGGTCAACGTCCTCGTGGTCTGCACAGCCAACATCTGCCGCTCACCCACTGCGGCCCGCGGCTTGCGGGTGGGCCTGGCCGAGGCGGGTCTGGCCCCCGAATCGGTGGAGGTGGAGAGCGCCGGGGTGGCTGCTGCGGATGATCTTCCGATGTGTGAAGTGGCCGACACTCTTTCGGCGGCGCGACTCGGTTCGGGCGGATCTCACCGGTCCCGCCCCGTCACCGCGGAGATCGCCGAATCGGCCGATCTGATCCTGGCCGCCGACCGCGGCCACCGCACCGCTGTCGGGCGACTGGCACCCAGCACCCGTGCCCGGGTCTTCACGCTGCGGCAGGCCGCCCGGCTGGCCGAGTGGGTCACAACGGACTCCGGTGTGCTTGAGTTTGCCGCCGGGCGCGCCGCCGGCGCCGAGCCGGACCTGCCCGAGGACGATCCACGTATCCAAGTACCGCCGCTGCCGGAAGATCGCGAACAACGACTCGTCTGGCTGATCTCCGAGATGGACGCCGCTCGGGGTATGGCACCGCTTGACGTCGACACGGGCGAGCCCTCCGACTGGCACCCCGAGGACATCGTGGATCCGCACGCCACCGACTGGCAGTTGCACGAAGCCGCCGTGGAATCGTGCCTGAATTCGACGGCCGCCATCGTGCAGGCGTTCCGACGGGTCAACTCGATGCCGTAGGCTAAGCCCCGCATGCACACTGCGGCGGTGCTCGATTTCGCCCTTGTGCGGGGTCTCAGCCGTCGAAAGGTTACTAGCAGTGGATCTCCGGGACTACCTTCGCATCCTGCGAAAGCGATGGCTGTCGATCGCCATCATCACCGCTCTCGGTGTGGCTATCGGGGCGGGATACAGCCTGCTCAGCCCCAACGTGTACCGGGCCAACGCTCAGAACTTCGTCGCCATCGGCGGGATGACCACCAACAACGCCACCACCGCAGGATCCAGTTTCGCCCTGCAACGGGTGAAGAGTTATGTCGAGTTGGTCGACACCCCCGAGGTGCTCGCGCCGGTGGTCGAGCAGATGGGCCTCGACATGACGGTGCCAGAGTTAGCCTCCCAGGTCACCGCCAGCAACCCGCCGCAGACGGTGCTGCTGAACGTGGCCGTCACCGACTCCGATCCCACTGCCGCACGCGAGATCGCCAACGCCGTCGCGACGTCGTTCGCCCGCCAGATCGAAATCATCGAGACCCCGCAGGGCCAGACTGACTCGCCGGTGAAGGTCACAGTCACCAACCCAGCCCAAGGCGCCGGCCTGATCGCACCCAACACCCGGGTGAACATCGCGCTCGGGTTGCTCCTGGGCCTTGGAATCGGCGTCGCCTACGCAATCATCCGCGAGCAGCTCGACACCAGTGTCAAGGGCGAGTCGGAACTGGCCGAACTCACGGGCCGGACGAACCTCGGACTTGTGATGTACGACCCACAAGCCGAGTCCACCCCACTGGTGGCACTCAATCAGCAATCCGTGCGGGCCGAGGGCTTCCGCACCGTGCGCACCAACCTGCAGTACGTCGACGTCGATGAGCCACCGAAGGCCGTCGTGATCACCTCGGCGTTGCCGAACGAGGGCAAATCCACCACCGCCTGCAACCTCGCGATCGCGCTGGCGCAAGCCGGCAACGACGTCTGCCTGGTGGAAGCCGACCTGCGCAAGCCGAAAGTCGCCGAATACCTCGGGATCGACGGTGGTACCGGCTTGGTGGACATCCTCACCGGCCAGCAGGACCTCGACGACGTGCTGGTGTCGTGGCAGCGCAACCTGCTCTCTGTGGTGCCGTCCGGACCGATCCCGCCGAACCCGTCGGAAATCCTCGGCAGCCGCCAGATGGCCCATCTGCTTGACCAACTCCGGGAGCGATTCGACACCATCGTCATCGACGCGCCGCCGCTGCTGCCGGTGAGCGACGCCGCCATCCTCGCCCGCAACGCCGACGGCGCGATCCTCGTGACGCGGTTCGGTAAGACCAGCCGCGACCAGGTGACGAAAGCCGCCGACGTGCTCGAGACGGTCGGCGCCCGACTGCTGGGCACGGTGCTCAACTTCGTACCTTCGAAGTCTGGTCGCTACGGATACGGCTACGGGTATGGCTATGGGTACGGGTATGGCTACGGCCACGACTCCAAGGCCGGCGCCGACTCGAAGAAGACCTCAGGAACGACCGTCCCGGCGGAGGCGGCGAAGGACCATTCCGGTATCTGACGGCGCCGCGGCGTGTCGGAAATTCACCCGGGTGCCGATTTATGCCGACTGGGGTTACGATGCCTGACCGCGCTGTGCTACGTTGCCACCGAAGGCTCAAGCAACCCTCAAGCAGCCTCGATTTGCCCTATAACCAAAGGAGTATCCAGATGAAGAAGGCCATTGCCGCTGGTGCGGTCGCCGGCTTGGCACTTGCCGGGGCGGGCGCTGGAGTAGCAAACGCGGCGTACCCCCCACAACCCGCGGGCGGAAGCGCCAGTGCTAGCACCGCCGGGGTCGGTACACCGATCACCTTTACCTGTGGCACAACCAATCCGTTCCTCGCCGGCAGCACGGTCAACTGGGTGACGCAGCCCAGCGGCCCGAGCACAACGTCGACGGCGGACTCCAGCGGTATCGCAACCGTGACGTTCTCGTTCTCGACGCCCGGCAGCTACGAGGTGGTGTGTAGCGGGACCGGCGCCAACGGGCCGCTCTCGAGCTCGATCCCGGTGACCATCACCGGCGGCGGCAAGCCCACCCCGCACCCCACCAAGAGCGGTGGCGGCGGCGCCTCCGGCGGCGGCAGCCAGGCCGGTGGATCGTCGAGCAGCTCCGGCGGCCTCGCGCAGACCGGTGGCAACAACACCCTCACCATCGCAGCCGTGGGCGCAGGTCTGCTGCTCGCCGGTGTCGGTGCAGTTGTTGTGGCCCGTCGTCGGGAAAGCGGCAACGCCTAACCTGCACTGAATTCACTAAAGGGCCGTCGGGATTCCCGGCGGCCCTTTAGTGTTGAGCGGTGACTTCGCGACAAGGGGGAAACTGCTGATGGACGGACGACGAATCGGGATCGTCGCGCTCGCCGCCCTGGTGGTGATCGACCTGGTACTCATCGCGTTGGCCTTGCGCCCGGCGCCGGTCCCGGATCCGGTGGTGATGCCGGTGGAGGTTGGCACCGAACAGCCGGCCGGAGACGGCTCCCCCGCCCCTTCGGCCACCGGTTCCGAAGCTGAGAGCTTCGCGCCACCAGCACCGGAACGGCTGGTCGCCGTGCGCTCCGACGGAACGGCGCTGGCGGTGCAGACAGGCGCCTGTGACGCGGCGAACTCCTCCGGACTGGAGATTGACGCCAGCGGCAACGCGCGCAGCGTCGTGGTACCGGGAGCGGTGATGGGCCGGCTGACCACCGCCGCTGGTGGGAACCTGGAACTCGTGGCAGCCGCCTCCGACTGCAGCGGCCAACAATCCTTCACGGAAGCCGATCAGCCCGACGAATGGGCTCCGCAGGGTCCACCGAACGGAATCGCCTACATGTTCGCCGGCGGCACCGGCATCACGTTGTCAGCCGCCACCGTCCCCTACCCCTGCGAGGTGAAGTCCTTCGCCCCGGGCGGCGAGGCGCCCGCAGTGCTGTGCGCCGACGGTTCGGTCTTGACGGCCGAGGGGGGCACGTGGACAACCCAGGGCACCCTTAGCTCCGGGCTGGCAATCTCGGGAGTTGCCGGCGCCGGTGGCCTGGTCGGACTGGCCACCGCTGACGACTGCCCGGGCCTGACGGTGCACACCTCCGGCGACAACGGCGCCACCTGGAACCGGATCAGTTGCCTCAACGGCGTCGCGTCCGGCCCCGGTCCGGTCGGCATCGGTGCACAGGGCACCACGGTGGTGGTGGTGGACGGCAACGGCAACCCGTACCGTAGTACCGACAGCGGAGGCATTTTCAGTTAGGGAGGGTGACCGCATGCGCGCAGTCGTGCGAGGCGGCGGCGAAATCCTCATCACCCTTGGGGCGATCCTCCTACTGTTCGTCGCCTACCAGCTCTGGTTCACCACCTGGCAGGCCAACCGGGCGGCCGCCGCCAACGTGTCCGAGATTCAGCAATCGTGGTCGGATCCGGATCCCCAGAGCATCGCCGCGAAAGGGCCGGACCCAGCGCCGGTCACCGAACAACCACCCGTGGGCACACCGTTCGCCCTCATGACGGTTCCCAGGCTGGGCGAGAACATCAACAACAAGCCACTGCTGCAGGGGGTCGGATTCGACGAGTTGGCTCAGGGTCTCGGCCACTACCCAGAGACGGCAATGCCCGGGCAGGAGGGCAACTTCGCCGTCGCAGGCCACCGGATCACCCTCGGGGAGCCGCTGCGCTACGTGGAGACCCTCGAGGTGGGCGACAACGTCTACGTGGAGACGGAGACCTACTGGTACACCTATCGCCTCACCCGCACCGAGATCGTGCTGCCGGACGCGGTGTGGACGATCACCCCGGATCCGTTCGACACCAACGCCGAACCCCCCGCCCGGATGATCACCCTCACCACCTGCCATCCGACGTTCGGCAACAGCCACCGCTGGATCTGGTGGGGCGAATTGGTCGAATCGACCCCCAAGGGTGACGGGGCGAAAGCGCCGGAGATGAAGGTGAACGGCTGATGTATGCATGGCTCTGGCGCACGCTGCCCGGGGGAACCGGCGCGAAAACCGCTCAGGCGATCGTGCTGCTGGTCGCGGTGCTCGCACTACTGATGTTGGTGGTTTTCCCTTGGGCCTCGCACCATGTGCCCTTCCTGCGGGTCACCGTGGAGGACCCCGCCGGGGGCGCGAGTACGGCTAGTTCCGCCCCAGCGGTGTTCACGCCTCAGGAGCATTCGGTGCCGTCGGGCGGCACCACCCCGTCGATGAGGAACCCGTCCACCGCGGCGTCGACACAGGCCGACCCGTTGTTGTAGGCGGTGTGCCCGTCGCCGCCGATCCAACTGAGCAACACCCCGTTGTCCAACTGCGCGGCCAGCGCCTGCGACCACACGTACGGCGTCGCCGGGTCGTATTCGGTGCCCACCACCAGGATTGCCGGGCTCCCTTCGGCGACCAGCGCGCGCGGCTCGTCCGTCGCCGGCACCGGCCAGTAGCTGCAGGGCAGATTCCCCCAAGCCAGCAGAGACCCGAACACCGGCGCCTCGACGGACCATTGATCGGCCAACGCCTGCGTCTCGGCCACGTCCAAGCGATCCGGGCGATCGACGCAGTTGACTGCGTAGAGCGCGTCGACGCCGTTGCTCGCGTAGCTGCCGTCGGGGTTGCGCTCGTTGTAGAGATCGACCGTGCTGAGCATGGCGCTGCCATCACCGACGGTGGCCAGGGTCAGTGACGTGGTGAGCAACGGCCAGCCGTATTCGGGTTGGTACAGCGGATAGACGATGGCGCTCAGGGCCAACGCCTGCGTGAGCGGCCGATCCGGGTCGCCGGTGGGCAACGGCTCCTCGTCGAGTTCCGCGAGGAAGTTCATCAGGTTCGTCTTCGCCTGCACCGGGTCGGTTCCCAGCGGGCAGCCCGGTTCGGTGACGCAATCGTCGATGTAGCGCTGCAGCGCCACCTCGAATCCCAGGGCCTGACCTTTGGAGATCTCGGTGTTGCTCAACGTCGGATCGATGCCGCCGTCGAGCACCATCCGGCCCACCCGGTCGGTGAACTCGTCAGCGTACATCGCGCCGAGCAGGGTGCCGTAGGAGAAGCCCAGGTAGTCCAACACCGGTCGGTTCAGGGCAGCCCGCAGGATGTCCATGTCCTTGACGACGTTCGCCGAGCCGATGTTGCGCGTCATGGCCTCGGAGTCGGCGAGGCAGCCGGCCCCCACCTGCTCGGACTCCGTCACAAGCTCGGCAGTCTCCTCCGGGTTGTCCGGACTGGCGTCGGCGGCCAGGAGATCGTCGAGTTGGGCGTCGTCCAGGCACTCCAGCGGATCGCTGCTGCCCACCCCTCGGGGGTCGAATCCGACGATGTCGTAGGCCGCGTGCAACTCCGGTGAGACCACCACGTCGGCCGCCGCCGCATAATCCACACCCGAGCCGCCGGGGCCCCCCGGGTTCACCACCAGCGGCCCGATCGGGCTGGGGCCGGTGGCCGGGCTCTTGAGCACGGCGATCCCGATCGTTGCCGCTTGGGGGTCGGCGTAGTCGAGCGGCACCTGCAGCGTGGCGCACTGGTTGCCCCCTTCGCAGGGTGACCATTGCAGCGCTTGATCGTAGAACTGCGCGAGTTCCGGTTCCGGGGCCACCCGAGCTTCGGGGGATCGGAATCCTTCGCTGCGCGGACCGGCGCCGCCGACCCCGGCACACCCCGCGAGAACTACGCCGGCGACGACAAGGGAGAAGGCAGCGCGCATCACTGCTTCACCCTAAGTCATGGGTGGCCTCGACCCGGGGGGCAACCCGAGCCTTCCGCTGGAACGGCCTACAGCGGGTCGTGGCGGTCGAAGGCGTCGGACGCCGCCACCAGCCCGGCTGCGTACGCCTCGAGTTCGTTCGAGGCCATCGCCAGCGACTCGGTGGCGGCACCCGCCGGATCCGGCGCGGCCAACAGCGTGGCGGTGGCCGCGATCAGCCGGTCGTAGGCCACCACACCGTGAGCCAGTCGGCGGCGCAGGGTCTCGGCGGCCTCGGCCGCCTGCGGAGCCCGCATGGCATCGATGTTGGAGACCAATTCGAGTCGTTCGATGAGGGCGTGCATGGTCGGCTGCACGGTCGCGAGGGTGTCCCGCAGCGATAGCCCGGCCTGTGGCAGGAGCCGGTCCACCACCGGAATCATCGCGATCAGTTGGGCTTCCGCCCGATACACGTCGGCGGCTTCCTCGGCACCGACCGATCCGGCCGGGATCACCGGCGGTGGCACGGGGGGTAGCGCCAACCTCGGCGGGGGCGTGGTGTTGCGCAACTGCAGCCGCGCACGGATGCCGATCAGGGCGGCGACCGCGGCGGAGACGAACCACAGACCGGGCGACGCCGGTATCACGCCATTCACCATCGGCTGACCGATTCCGGTCACCAGATCCAAGGTGCCGAGGCCGACGGCCCCGGCGGCGACGTAGTTGCCGGTGGCGGCCCGCACGGACAGCCGCCGTCGCCGGTTGGCGTAGCGCTGGTCTGCCACCGTCTGGGCGGCCGCCACCCGCTCCCGCTCGGCGAGGGCCGCTTGGCGGCGTTGGGTGGCGAGGTAGACCGGGTCGTTGCGCCGAACCCGGTCAACCCGTGCGGCTTCCATCCGGTCCCGACCCCAGGACATGGCCTTGGTGACGATCTCGCCCCATTCCTGACCACCGGATGCCATGGCACTACGGTACGCGCTACCGGCGCGGAAGCCCAGCCCGCGCCGTGCCGGACGACGCCTGCTGGAGCTTCAGCGCCAGCGTGGCGAAGACCAACTCCTCGGACCCGTCGGCCGCGAGCGACTCCCGGGCGTGGCTCACCGCCGACACGGCGGCGAGCGCCGTGGCCGGATCTCCTTGGGCGACCAGCCGCTCGATCTCAGCCCGGGCTTGGGCATTGACCAGTTGCACCTCGGCACCGCACATGACCGCAAGCACGTCCCGGTACAGACCGAGGAGATCGAGCAACACCCGATCCAATTCATCCCGCAGCAGTCGCCTGCGGCGGTTTCGCTGGTCTTTCTCGAGTTCCTTCAATGCCGAGGATGCACGGGATCGGGCGCTGCCCGCTCCGGTGCCCCCCTCGCCATGCGCCCGAAGCACCGCGGCGACTTCGGCCGCCTCCAGCGGTTCGGCCACCGCACCGACCTGGTCCCTGGCGTCGCCGATGATCTCAGATGCGGCGGCCAGACATCCCGCCACCGAACCCAGGCGATGGGGGAAACCCAACACGCGTTGGTGGCGCACCCGGACCTCCGGATCCGTGGCCAACGCCCGGGCACGTCCGATGTGCCCCTGGGCGACGCGGGCGGCGTAGGAGGCCATCGCCGGATCCACCGCGTCGACCTGCTGCAGATGCTCGGCCACCTCGTCGATCGGTGGTGTCCGCAGCCTCACCACCCGACACCGGGATCGGATCGTGGGGAGCACATCGTCGAGGCTGGGCGCGCACAGCACCCACACACCGTGCGGTGGCGGTTCCTCCAGCGACTTCAACAACGCGTTGTCGGCGTGTTCGTTGAGCCGGTCGGCGTCCTCGATGACGATGACGTTCCAGTCGCCCCGGGTGGGCATGACACCGATTCGCCCCACCAGGCCGCGGGTCTGTTCCACCCCCATGATCACCCCGCTGGGCCGAACCACGGTGACGTCCGGGTGCATGCCGGAGGCGACGTCTGCGCACGCCCGGCAATGACCACAGCCCAAGTCCGGGCACACCAACGCCGACGCGAAGGCCACCGCCGCCACCGACCGACCGGAACCGGGGGGGCCGACGATGAGCCAGGCGTGGGTCATGGCAGAGGTAGCAGCCGGATCCTCGGCTTCGGCATGTGCGTCGGCGGCAGCCCGCCGAAACTGCGCCGCCGCGGACTCCTGCCCCACCAGCGCCGACCACACGCTCATCGCCGCAGCCCCTCGTGATGAGGTTCCGGCAAGCGTTCCCGTATCACTTCCCAGACGGCCGCACCGATCTCTTCCCGGGTGCTGTCGGCGGCCACCACCAGATAGCGATGAGGTTCTGCGCTCGCGAGAGCGAGCAGCCCCGCGCGCACCTGATCGTGGAACGCCGCAGATTGTGACTCCATCCGGTTTCCGTCCACCGCGCGGGCCAGGCCGCGGGCGGGTGGAATGTCGAGCAGGACGGTCAGGTCGGGGACCAACCCGGCGGTCGCCCACCGGCTCACCTCCGCCACCTCCGCGACCGCAAGCCCACGGGCAGAACCCTGGTAGGCCAGCGATGAGTCCACGAAGCGGTCGCACACCACGATCCGACCCGAATCGAGGGCGGGTTCGATCACCTTCGCCACGTGGTCAGCCCGGGCGGCGGCGAAGAGGAGCGCCTCGCAGCGATCCGACATCGGCTCGGCGGCGGGGGCCAGCAGCAGCTCCCGGATCGCCTCAGCGGTAGGTGTCCCGCCCGGCTCGCGTGTCGTGAGCACGTCGTAGCCGGACTCGGCGAGCCGATCCGCGAGCATTCGCACCTGGGTGGACTTCCCGGCGCCTTCGCCGCCTTCGAATACGACGAACCGCCCGCGCTCAGGCATCCGCTACTCCACGCCGACCGCGGCGGTTTCCTTGGCCGTGGTCTTCTTGGCCGTGGTCTTCTTCGCAGTGGACTTCTTGGCAGTGGACTTCTTGGCCGTAGTTTTCTTCGCCGCGGTTTTCTTCGCCGTGGTCTTCTTGGCCGTCTTGCGGGCCGACTTCTTGGCCGGTCCTGCGGCGCGCCGCTCGGCCAACAACTCCACCGCGCGCTCAGCCGTCAGGGTCTCGGGGTCATCGCCCGATCGCAGGGAAGCGTTGGTCTCCCCATCGGTCACGTAGGGGCCGTACCGACCGGCCTTGAGTCGGATTTCGCCACCGCTGTTCGGGTCGGTTCCGATCGCCTTGCCAGGATCGGCCGCCCTCCGCCCGCGCTGCTTCGGCAGGGCCAGCAGGGCGAGGGCCTCGTCGGTGGTGATGGTGAAGATCGACTCCTCATCCGGCAACGAACGCGAGTCCCCGGCGTGGGACAAATACGGGCCGTAGCGGCCGTTGTGGGCGGTGATCGGCTCTCCATCGGCCGGGTGTTCTCCCACCACCCGGGGCAGGCTCAGCAGCCTGAGGGCGTCGGCGAGCGAGACAGACTCGGGTGTCATGGACTTCAGCAGGCTCGCCGTGCGCGGTTTCGGGCGCTTGCGAGGTGGCAGTTCCGCATCCTCGGCAGACAGCACCTCGGTGACATAGGGACCGTAGCGGCCCGCCTTCACCACCACGGTGCGGTCGGTCTCTGGCGCCACTCCGAGTTCGCGCTCACTGGGGACGGCGAGCAGTTCGGTGACTTTCTCGGCGGTCAACTCGTCCGGCGCCAGATCCTCCGGCATCGGCAGGCGCCGCTCGCCGGCCTCGATGAACACGCCAAACTTGCCGACGCGGACCACCGCGTCGCTGTCGGCGATGGGGAACGTTGCGTTCGCCCGGGCATCGATGTCGTCGTCGCCGCTGACGATCAGCGGGTGCAGGCCCGCGAATTCACCTCCATCGCCATCTCCGAAATAGAACCGGCGTAGCACAGCGAGGCGCTGTTGCTCGCCCCGCGACACCATGTCCAGGATCTCTTCCATCCGGGCGGTGAAGTCGAAGTCCACCAGTGCTGCGAAGTGGTCCTCCAGCAGCCGCACCACGGAGAAGCCCAGCCAGGTGGGGATCAACGCGCTACCACGCTTGCGGACATACCCCCGGTCGACGACGGTGGTGACGATCGAAGCGTAGGTGGACGGTCGGCCGATGCCATTGGCCTCAAGCTGCTTGACCATGCTCGCTTCGGTGAAGCGCGGCGGAGGTTTCGTCGCGTGCCCCGCCGCCGTCACCTCCTCGGGTGTGATCACGTCACCGACGGCAAGAATCGGCAACCGAGCGCTCTCCGGCCCCTTCGCCTTCTCCTCGTCGTCCGTGCCCTCCTCGTAGGCGGCAAGGAAACCCGGAAACACCACAACTGTGCCGGAGGCGCTGAAGGTGCACTCCCGGCCGTCGGTTGCGGTGGCCGACAGTGTGACCGTCGTCGTCGCTACCCGCGCATCGGCCATCTGGGATGCGATCGTTCGTCGCCAGATCAGTTCGTAGAGCGCGAATTCGTCGCCCACCAACTCCCCGGCGAGTTCACCCGGCGTGCGGAAGTGGTCGCCCGCCGGACGCACCGCCTCGTGCGCCTCCTGCGCATTCTTGGCCTTGCTCTTGTACCGCCGGGGGGCGCTCGCGACGTGGTCGGCTCCGAACAACTCCTCGGCCTGCCGCCGAGCCGCCCCGATCGCGGTCTCGGAGAGGGTCGTCGAGTCGGTTCGCATGTAGGTGATGTAGCCGCGATCGTAGAGACCCTGGGCCACCCGCATCGTGCGTTGGGCTCCCCAGCCCTTCTTGCGGGAGGCCTCTTGCTGCAATGTGGACGTGGTGAACGGCGCCGCCGGGGTGCGCTTGGACGGCTTCTCGACCACGTCGTCGACGCGCATCGGTTGCCCACCGAGGGCATCGGCCAACGCCTCGGCCTGCTCGGCCTTGAGCCAGACCACGTCGTCAATGCGCAACTGCCCGTCGCGGTCGAAATCGCGGCCGGTGGCCACCCGGGTGCCGGCCACCTCGGTCAGTGTTGAGGTGAACCGATGGGGTTCGGAGGTGACGGCGTCGATTCCCCAATACTCGGCGGCACGGAAGGCCATACGTTCGCGCTCTCGCTGGACCAACAGCCTGACCGCCACCGATTGCACGCGCCCGGCGGACAACTGGCTGCGCACCTTCCGCCACAGCACTGGCGACACCTCGTAGCCGAAAAGCCGGTCGATCACCCGGCGAGTCTCCTGGGCGTCCACCAGGTCGTGGTCGAGATCCCGGGTGTGCGCCGCCGCATAGGAGATCGCCTCCGGGGTGATCTCGTTGAACACCATCCGTCGCACCGGCACTTTGGGTCGGAGCACTTCCAGCAGGTGCCAGGCGATCGCCTCCCCCTCCCGGTCCTCGTCGGTGGCGAGGAGCAACTCGTCGGCGCCCTTGAGTTGGGCGCGAAGCTCCGCGACCTTCGACTTCTTGGTCGGCGAGACCACATAGATGGGGGCGAAGTCACCCTCGGTGTCGACGGCGAGCCGGGCCCAACTCTTGTCCCGGTATTCGGCCGGGATCTGGGCGCTGCCGTCAGGCAGGTCTCGCACGTGGCCGACGCTGGCCGCGACCTGATAGCCGGGACCGAGGTAGCGCTGGATCGTCTTCGCCTTCGCCGGCGATTCGACGATCACCAAGCGGAATCCGCTGGCCCTGCTCACCAACTGTGCTCCTTCGTTGCAGAGGATGGCCGCCGGATCGTCGGACCCGGCGAGGAATGCTCACTGTGCGTCACAACTCATTCGAGGTCAAGAGTGACGAATCCTCGCTCAATGAGACCACGGAGACCCGGCAACCATGACACCAGTACGTCGGTCGGGTCCATCCCGAGGTCGTCGGCACAGGCGTGCAACTGTCGGGCCAATGGTACGTCCAACGACGCGGCGAAGAGCCACGACAGGGCTGGATCGAGCGGCTCGGGAGGTCGCCAGCCGCCCGGCTGTGTCAGCAACGACGCCCGATCCGGCACGCCGGTCGCGCCTGCTGCGGAGCCGATAGCCACCACCTCGACCCCGGGCGCTCTACGCGGGGTCGAGGCGAGCACCTCGGTCGCGGACGGACAGTCGATCCGACGGGCGAACTCGGCCTCGACCTCGTCACCGGCGGGCACCCTGAGCGCGCCCGCGACGTCTTCCGCCCAGTGCACCGGCGACGTCGCCTCGTGCGGCGGCCGATGCAGCACGATCCAGCCGAAGCCGACCCCGTCGGCACCCAGCGAATCGAGGTACTCATGCCAGCGGGTGCGCAGGCCGGTATCGCCGGAGTGCCCGGAGTCGCGCAGCCAGAAGTCGACATAGGCATCCGACTCCAGCACATCGCGACGGGCCACCCAGCCATGGCAGTCCGTCGGCAACCAGTCGGTGAGACGGTCTTCCCAAACCTCATCGGTACGTTGCAGCCACGAGGTCAGCACCACCGCCCAACCACCCGGCCGCAGCACTCGACGGATCCCCGCCACCAGCGTCGGAGTCAACGAATCGCCCGGCAGCGGGGACTCTCGATATTCGTGGCCGGTGCCCGGTGAGATCACGAACGGCGGATTCGAGGTCACCAGGTCGAAGGAGTCCGCCGCGAAGGCATCGGTGAAGGACGCCCGGACCGTGGCGACGTCATCCGGTGAGAGGCCGTTCGCCTTACAGGTGGCCCGACTTGCCATCAGCGCCCGGGGGCTGACGTCGCTGGCGACTACATAGTCGGCGTGTGCGGCCAGGAGGAGGGCGCCGATGCCACAGCCGGATCCGAGATCGAGTGCGGTGGCCATCGGGCGCCGCGGAGTCAAGGTCAGCAGCGTCCGGGAGGCACCACCCACCCCCATCACATGATCGGACGGCAACGGCTGATCTTCGGTCGAATCACACGCGACCACGAGATGTCCGTCTCGACCCGGGCGGGAATCACCGAAGTCGGCCCAGGGCAGGCGCCGGAAGTGGAACGGTCGGTCAGGGTTCGCCATCTGGATCCGATCTGGTGGTGCCGAAAAGACCGACTCGCCGGTTCCGCCGCGGCCGCGGCGGAACCGGCGAGTCGGATGCGTCAGCGGAAAACCCGCAGGCGCTCAGTTGGACGCAGCAGCAGCCGGCGAGATGTCGCTCTCGTCGATGGCACCGCCACGGCGCTTGGACACGATCACCGCGCCGATCACGATCACCGCGGCACCGATCGCAATGGCGTAGCGGAGCGGCGAGTTGGCGGAGTCCCCGACCGAGAGCGCCACCACCGCCGGCGCGATCAACAGGGCGACCAGGTTCATGACCTTGATCAACGGGTTGATGGCGGGTCCGGCGGTGTCCTTGAACGGGTCCCCGACGGTGTCGCCGATGACGGTGGCAGCGTGAGCCTCGGTTCCCTTGCCACCGAAGTTGCCGTCCTCCACGAATTTCTTCGCGTTGTCCCAGGCGCCACCGGAGTTGGCCAGGAACACCGCCATCAGCACACCGGTCGCGATGGTGCCGGCGAGGTAGGCGCCCAGCGCCCCCACGCCGAGGCCGAATCCGACAGCCACCGGAGCGAGGATCGCCAGCAGACCAGGGGTGGCCAACTCCCGCAACGAATCACGCGTGCAGATGTCCACGACGCGGCCGTACTCGGGACGCTCGGTGCCCTCCATGATGCCCGGGTGGTCCCGGAACTGGCGCCGGACCTCGAAGATGATGGCCCCGGCGGCCCTCGTGACAGCGTTGATCGCCAATCCCGAGAACAGGAAGACCACGGCGGCGCCGATGATCAAGCCCACCAGGTTGGCCGGGTTGGCGACGTTGAGGACGCCGAAGTACTGCAGCGATTGCTGTTCGGTCAGTGCACCGAGCGCGTCGCCAGAGGTGGCGATCGCCCCGCGGATGGCGTCCTGATAGGAGCCGAACAGTGCGGTCGCGGCCAGCACCGCGGTTGCGATCGCGATGCCCTTGGTGATCGCCTTGGTGGTGTTGCCCACGGCGTCGAGGTTCTGCAGCACCTTGGCGCCTTCGTCACCCACGTCGCCGGACATCTCGGCGATGCCCTGCGCGTTGTCGGATACCGGTCCGAAGGTGTCCATGGCGACGATCACGCCCACCGTGGTGAGCAGTCCGGTGCCCGCCAGGGCGACCGCGAACAGCGACAAGGTCACCGAACCGGCACCGAGCAGGAACGCGCCGTAGACCGCCGCGGCGATGATCAGGGCGGTGTAGACCGCAGATTCCAACCCGAGGGAGATACCGGACAGGATGACCGTCGCCGGCCCGGTGAGCGAGGTCCGCGCGACATTGTCCACCGGTGGCCGGTTGGTCTCCGTGAAGTACCCGGTCAGCTGCTGGATGACTGCGGCGAGCACGATACCGATGAGCACCGCGCCGATGGCGAGGATGCGGGGGTTGAACGACTCCACGCTGCCGACGATGCCGAGGTCCTCGATCACCACACCCTTGAACTCGACGATTCGGGCTGGCAGGAACACGAAGGCGGCGATCGCCACCAGGACAGCCGAGGATACGGCCGAGATGAAGAAGCCGCGGTTGATCGCGGTCATGCCGGAGCGGTCGCTGGGACGCGGCGACACGGCGAAGATGCCGATGATCGCGGTGACCACACCGATGGCGGGGACGATCAGCGGGAACACCAGGCCGAGATCGCCGAAGGCGGCCTTGCCCAGGATGAGCGCCGCCACCAGGGTGACCGCATACGACTCGAACAGGTCGGCCGCCATTCCGGCGCAGTCGCCGACGTTGTCGCCGACGTTGTCCGCGATCGTCGCGGCGTTGCGCGGGTCATCCTCGGGGATGCCCTGCTCGACCTTGCCGACGAGGTCGGCTCCCACGTCGGCAGCCTTGGTGAAGATACCGCCGCCGACTCGCATGAACATGGCCAGCAGGGCCGCACCGAAGCCGAACCCTTCCAGCACCTTGGGGGCCTCACCCTTGTAGACCAACACGACCACGGCGGCACCGAGCAGGCCGAGCCCGACGGTGAACATGCCCGCGACGCCGCCGGTGCGGAATGCGATGCGCATCGCCGGCTGCTCGCCGGCGTCGTTCGCCGCGGCCGCCATCCGGACGTTCGCACGCACCGCGAGCCACATGCCGACGTAGCCGGTGATGGCGGAGAACACCGCTCCGACCACGAAGAAGATCGAACGACCGATCCGCTCGCTCGTCGTCTCCGCCGGCAGCAGGAACAGCACGAAGAAAACGATGACGGCGAAGATCGACAACGTCTTGAACTGGCGGGAGAGGTACGCCGCGGCGCCCTCCTGCACCGCAGCGGCGATGCTCTTCATCTTCTCGGTGCCTTCACTCGCAGACAGCACCTCCCGGACCAACAGACCCGCGACGGCGAGGGCGATCAGCGCGATGAGCGCCACCACCAGCACGATCGTGTAGTTGGCCCCGGAGACTGTCACCGAGGTGGCGGCAGCCACGCTGGCAAGCGACATTCAATCTCCCAGGTATCGAAACGGCGTGACGAGTGCCCCACCACGGTCGGTGCGGCGCTCCTGTTGAGCCCTTGAGCGGGCATCGCCCGGCAGCGAAAAGCCATGCCGCTAGGCGAGTTGCGCGAGAGTCTACGCAGCAGTCGCCCTCTGGAACCCCCGACCCCCTTGGGACACGCGGGGAATTGTTCCCCCGCCGGTAACCTGACCGCAGGGTTCAGTTGCTGCCGGTGGTTGAAGGTGGCAGGTCACGCGTCGGCGGTCGGCCAGGCCATGATCAAGCCGCCGTCGGTCAACTCCAGTCTCGGCGCGACCGCGCGGAGAACGGTCATCGCCAGTTGGCTGTCGGGTTCGGCCGCGCTCGGGGTGGCGTTCGGCCCGACCTCGACTGTGAGGCCGAGGTCGTCGGCGCTGAATCGGACCTCGATGGGATCGTCATGCCCGAGATGCAGCAGGCAGGCTTCACTCACCGCGAGTCGGATGTCGTCGACCGAATCCTCGTCGTAGCCGCTCTGCCGGGCGACGTTTGCCGCCAACAACCGCACGGTGCGGACGTAACTCGCACCGGGTGGTATCTCCAGCGCGGCGAGCAGCATCAGGGGTTCCCGGGAGCGACTGCAGCCACCGAATCGCCCACGTTCATCACTTGGTCCATACCGGTGATCGAGAGGACCTTGAGGATCCGCGGTGACGTGGCGACCAGCGAGAGTTCGCCGCCGTTCTCCCGCAATCCGGTGAGGGCCTTGATCAGAACCCCCAGACCGGTGGAGTCGAGGAACTCCACCTCGGTCAGATCGACCACGACGAAGCCGGGCGATTCGGCCACCAGGTCGGTCAGATGCTCGTCGAGTTGCGGAGCCGCGAGCGCGTCGAGCTCGCCGGCCACCGCCACCACCACCGCATCGCCGGCCACAGAGTTCTCCAGTCGCAGATCCACGTGACTCCTCGTCCGGTCGATGGGGCGCGATGCCGGGGACGCGCCTGGGCAGTGCACCCGGCCCTACTGTGGCATAGGGTCGGCGGCCGTGTCGTGGCCGCGAGTGAGAATGGGCGCATGCCCGACCGCGGATCCACCGACGCACTTCCCGAACGGGTGACGCGTGGCGCGGTGCACCATCTGCACCTCCCGGCCCGCCCCGGGGACAGCGTGGATCTTCCGAAGTGGCTCGGCGCCGACGTCACCGACCGGCTGGCAAACGCCGGTATCGACACGCTGTACCTGCACCAGGCGGAGGCCCTCGAGTGGCTGCTGCAACACCGGCGGAACGTGGTGGTGGCCACCGGAACAGCGTCGGGCAAGTCGCTGGTCTACCAAGCCGCCGCCACCTGGCTCGCCGTGCAGGATCCAGCCGCCACCGTGCTGTACCTCTCACCGACCAAGGCCCTCGGCCACGATCAGGCGCGGGCCATGGGGTGGACGGGACTGCGGGTGGGAGTGCTCGACGGTGATGCGCCCCCGGATGAGCGGGAGTGGATAGCGGCGCACGCACAGGTGGTGGTGAGCAACCCCGACATGTTGAACTTCTCGGTGTTGCCCCGGCACGACCGCTGGCAACGCCTGCTCCGACGACTCGCCCTCGTGGTGGTGGACGAGTGCCACACCTATCGGGGGGTGTTCGGCGCCCACGTCGCATTGATCCTGCGGCGGCTGCTGAGGCTGGCGCGGGCGGCCGGCGCGGATCCGCTGATAGTGGGGGCGTCGGCGACCACGGCCCGACCGGCCGACACCATGTCCGCGCTCGTCGGTGCGAGTGTGCAGCAGGTCAGCGAGGACGCATCGCCCCGGGGACCACTGCACGTGATTCTGCGTGACCCTGCCACCGAGGGGCATGGCTCCCGACGTGAAGTCGTCGAATTGACCGCCGCCCTGGTGCAGGCGCGGCGCCGGACGTTGACCTTCGTGCCCTCGCGGGCGGGTGCCGAGTCGGTTGCGGCCATGGCCCGTGAATCGACCCCACCCGAACTCGCCGGATCGATCCTGGCCTATCGGGCCGGTCTGCTGCCGGAGGAACGCCGCGGCATCGAAGGAGACCTGCGCGCGGGAACACTGTTGGCGGTGGCCACCACCAACGCCCTGGAACTGGGCGTCGACATCACCGGCCTCGATGCGGTCGTGTTGGCCGGCTGGCCCGGACGGCAGACATCCTTCTGGCAGCAGGTGGGACGCGCCGGGCGGGCCGGACAGGAGGCGCTGGCGGTGCTGGTGGCCGACGACGATCCGCTGGACCACTATCTGCTGCACCACCCGGAGGAGGTGATCGGTCCGGTGACCGAACGAACCGTCGTGGACCTGGCCAATCCCTTCGTGTTGCGCCACCAACTCGTGGCGGCAGCCGCCGAACTCCCGCTGACCGGATCCGACCTCGAGCAGTTCGACCCCGCTTCCGGCGACGTGGCCGAGGCGCTGGTGGCCGAAGGCACGCTGCGGAGGCGTCCACGTGGCTTGTTCTGGCCACACCCCGGCAGACCGCCGGCGGTGGGCGACATCCGGGCGATCGGGGGCTCGGGCCTGCGAATCGTGGAGGCCGCGACGGGGAGGTTGCTGGGCACCGCCGAATCCGCCCGCGCCTGGTCGTCGCTGCATCCTGGTGCGGTCTACGTGCACCAGGGCGACTACTACTCGGTCACCGACCTCGACCTCGAGGCCGCGGTGGCGGTGGTGACACCCACGGTTGACTCGGAGTTCACGATGGCGCTGAGCACCACCGAGGTGGACGTTGCGGCAGTGTCCGACGAGGTCGCCCTCGGATCGGGCCGCATCCGGGCCGGCGACGTCACGGTGACCAGCCAGGTCTACGCCTACCAACGCCGTCGGAACGGTACCGGTGAACTGCTCTCCACCCACGGCCTGGCCGCGCCGGCACAGACCTTGACCACCGCTGGAGTGTGGTGGTCGTGGCCGGCCGAGGTGGTGGACGCCACCGGGATCGCCGATGTGGCCGGCGCGGCTCACGCTGCTGAGCATGCTGCGATCGGCCTCCTACCCCACTTCGCCGCCTGCGACCGCTGGGACATCGGCGGGCTGTCGACGGCATACCATCCGGCCACCGGCGAAGTGACCGTATTCGTCTACGACGGCTACCCCGGGGGTGTGGGCTATGCACAACGCGGCTACTCCCAAGCAGCCGAATGGCTGCGCTCGACGCGGGACGCCATCACCGGGTGCCCTTGCCTCGAAGGTTGCCCGCGTTGCGTGCAGAGCCCGAAGTGCGGAAACGGCAACAATCCGCTGGACAAGGACGGCGCCGCAACCTTGCTGCGTCAACTGGTCGGCTAGCGCGGCACGCCGCTAGTCAACCGCCAGGCCGAGCGCTTCCGGTGGACCGGCGCGCGCCGTGGCGCGCAACACCGGCTGGTCGGATGACTCCGCGGGCGCCGGCGTGAGAAAGGGCGGTAGCGGGGGGCGCACGGCGACACTCACCTGCAGGTCGAGACCTCGGCGTTCGCAGTGCGAGACCTCGGCTCCCTGCAGCGCTGCGATTCGGCTCGCCTCCTGGCAGGCCGCAGCGTCACCGAACCACGCGCGCCTCGCCCCCGCCAGAGCCGCCAGATCGGCAGCCTGGGAGGCGCGCACCTGGGTGCTGATGAGAGCCCCGACCACAACCACCACCAGCATCAGGACGGCGAGTGCGAAGAAGACCACGAGGACCAGCACAGTGGCGGATCCACGCGAACCCGACCACCTGCTCACGAAGGCTCCAGCGCGACACTCGCCGACCGCACGATCTCGTAGCCGGCTCCGAAGGGCAGCGGCACCATCACCCGCACCGCCACCACCGCATCACGACCCCCTGATTCGACGCTCACCTCACCGCCCGGCAGGGAGGCAGCCACGTGTTCGATCGCAGCGGCGCCATCCTCACCCCGGGCGATCTCGCGGGCGACTGCCCGAGCGCCTTCCTGCGCCCGGGCGCCGACCAGAACGGCTTGCACTCCGGCGAGCAAAGGAAGCAGGGCGGCCACCAGTGCGACGATTGCGACGGCCAGTTCCGCCGTCACCTGACCTGACTGACCGGTGGTGCCGCCGGTCGAACGCCGACGGCACCACAGCAGCCAAGGTGCGAACCTCGTGCGCAACCGACTACCCGAACAACCAGGTGAGCGCCTTCTGGATGATTGCGAAGAGCAACTCCTGCACCTCTGGGCTGGTGAGAAGTTTCACCAGGATTCCGCCGAACCCAACCGCGGCGACCGTGCCGACCGCGTACTCGGCGGTGGACATTCCCTGCTCATCGACGTGGATCCGCCGCACGATGTCACCCGACATTGCCAATTTCCCCCTCACGCCCGGCCTCGGCCAGGCGGTTCTCCGCACGAGTGCGGGCGTCGGCCACTCCGACGCGACCACCACACTGCGTCGGCAACCCGGTCGAAGGAAGCACCCGCGGCGCATCTGTGGACGCTCAGAACAAATCGATCGATTCCGTCACCAACCCGGCGACAATGGGTACCACGCCGATCAACAGGAAAGCGGGGAGGAAGCAGAGTCCGAGCGGGCCGACCGCCTTCACCGCAACCGCCTGCGCCATCGCCTCGACCCGCGCGCGACGGATGTCTCGCAGTTCACCGGCGCACCAGGTGAGCGCATCGGCCATGGGAGCACCGGAATCGAGCGACCGGACGATGGCCCGGGCGATCGGAGCGGTCGCGTCGTGCTGCAGCAACTCCGACCACGCCCGGTTGGCGTTGGCTCCCAGCGCCAGCTGGCCCGCGGCCCGGGCAAGCACCTCGCTGGCCGGCGCCGAGACAGCCTGGGCCACTTGTACCGTGGCACGCTCCAAGCCCGCGCCGGACGCCACACACGCTCCGATCATGTCCGCCACATCGGCCGCCTGGGCGGCCAGCTGCTCCTCCCCCTCGTTCCGACCGCGATCACCGAGGTGACGAAGAACCCGGTGGGAACCGACGGCGACCACCACCGTCGCCACCGCCCCGAACCAACCACCGAGGAATACCCCGACGGCGAGACCGACCACAACGCTGGCCAGGATTCGCACCGTGCCCGACTCCGCGATCCGATTCGGTTGTTGTTCCACGAGCGATGGCCCGCTCAGTCGACGGACCGGCGAGAACGGAAAGGCCAGCGCCACGGCAGCCGCCCAGAGCAGTGCCGCGAGCGCACTCACAGGTGCTTCTCCACGCCGCGAATCAGCCTGCGCACCCACCACAAGCCAACTGCCTCCAAGGCGCCGCCGACAGCCAACACCACCCAGCCCGCCGGGGTGCCCAGCAACCAGGTGAGCGGAGATCCACCGAGGCCGCTGCCCAGCAGCAGTCCGACCGCGGGTAGCAGGGCCAGAACCCTCGCCGTCGCCTTCGGACCGGCCATCTGGGACGCCAGGTCACGTCGCATCCGCTCCTGCTGCAGGGCGGCCGCGCCGAGCCGCGCGGTGGCGTCGGACAGACCGGCGCCGGAACCCTCGGACACTTGCCAGACAGTTGCCACGGCGGAAAGCAGCGGCAGCCCGGCATGCTGGGCATCCGTGCGCAGGGCGGCGGCCACGTCTCCACCGATCCGCACCGCGCCCAGCGAATTGGCCATGAAGTCACGACCCGCCGCTGCTCGTTCCAGCGCCGCCTCCGGCGGGAGTCCGGTGGCCAACTCCGCCGACAGACTGAGTACGACATCGGCCGCTGCCCGGCGCCGGGCAGCCAACCGGGCTTGGGTGCGCCACGAGTTGCGGATGGTGCGGTAGATCCCGCGCGCCACCCGGGTGGGCATAGGTAGCCATTCGGGCGGCCGCAACCGCGGAGCGCTCGACACTCCCCACAGTGCCGCCGCCGTCAGCAGGAGGGCACCCGCAAGGCCCAACGTCATGAGTCGGACCCCGCCAGGCGCGCCTTCAGCCTTCCCAATCCAGGACCGTGGACCACGGTCGCTTCGCCGAACCGCAACGCGGTGACCGAACGCACCAGATGGTCGTCCTGGGGGACCAACACACACACTTCACGAACCAGTCGGATCCCGTTGGCGGAACGATCGACGTGAATGACGGCATCGAGCCCTGCCGCGACTTGGGCATGCAGCGCCGCCCTTGGGAGACCGGCAGCCAGCGCGAGTGCCTCGAGCCTGGCCGGTACGTCGGTTGCCGAGTTCGCGTGCAAAGTACCGCAGCCCCCCTCGTGGCCGGTGTTCAACGCGGAGAGCAGTTCGACCACCTCGGCGCCGCGCACCTCACCGAGCACGAGACGATCGGGGCGCATTCGCAGCGCCTGACGCACCAGGTCACGCAGCGTGACCGCGCCGACGCCCTCGACGTTGGGCGGGCGGGACTCCAGCCGGACGACGTGCGGGTGATTCGGATCGAGTTCGGACGAATCCTCCACCACCAGCAAGCGATCGCGATCCGGAACCAGCGACAGCAAAGTTGCGAGCAGCGTGGTCTTGCCGGCACCCGTGCCGCCGCTGACGAGGAACGCCAATCGGCGGGCCACGATCTGCTCCAACCACCGGGCGCCCTCGTCCGGCATCATCCCGGCCGCGACGAGTTCGGGCAATGAGAAGCCGCGTTTGCGCGGTACCCGGATCGAGATGCAGGTTCCCCGCGGTGCGACCGGGGGGATCACGGCGTGCAACCTCGCTCCGTCCGGCAACCGGGCATCGACGTAGGGGGAGGCGTCATCCAGGCGACGGCCGGCCCGGGCAGCCAACCGCTGCGCGAGTCGGCGCACCGCCGTCTCATCGCCGAAACTCACCGAGGTGGCCTCAAGACCGCGACCACGATCCACCCACACCGAATCCGGGCCGTTCACCAGGACGTCGGACACGAACTCGTCGGCCATCAACGCTTCCAACGGCCCGGCACCGGCCAACTCGGAACGGAGTTGGGCGACCAGCGCAATCAGTGATTCATCGCCCACGAGGAGGCCCTCCTCGCGCAACGCCTCGGCGACTTTGGCCGGTGATGGCTCTGCGCCCGACGCGATCAACCGCCCCCGGACACGCTCCACCAGGGCCGACTTCGAGCGGCTCATCCGGGTCCGACCTCGGCCCTGGCGTCGGCGAGCCTGAGCAAGATCGAGCGCGCCGCCGCGTGCAGGCCGGAACCGCGCTTCGAACCGGGCGGGAAGCCGTCCTCGACGAGTCGATCGAGGCTACGCTCGAACGGAACGAAGGTCAGTAGCGGGAGATCCAAGGCGGCCGCCACATCGTCGGCGGTCAGTCCGCCGGGACACGGACCGCGCACGACCAGACCGGCCGGCAGACCGGCCAACTCGGCGCGGGCGAGCAGCCTCTTGCCGGCGATGGCCGAGCGCACGTCCGCAGGGGACACCAGCACCACGAGGCTGCTGCGCGTCATCACTTCGGTGGCGAAGCCGAATGCCCGATCGGGGCCGACGCAGGACCAGCGCGGCAGATCCACCACAACCACGTCACCGTCACGGGCGGCGGCGTCGACGACCGCTCCGGCAACCCCGGATGGCAGCGCGACACCGGCGTCGGCGGGTTCGTCTGTCCATCCCAGCAGCCTGACACCGGAGAGATTGGGCAGACCGCCGCGCAGGAGCCTCGGAGGAACTCGACCTTCAGTCTCCCCCAGCGAGTTCCAACCGACGCCGGACAGTTGATCCACCCCAAGCAGCACCTGCGCCCCGCACCCCAACGGATCGAGATCGAGCAGGTAGCTGGCAAGGCCTTCCTCGGCCGCCACCCAGGCCATGGCAACCGCAAGCGTCGACGCCCCGGCACCTCCCCTGCTCCCCACCACGGCGACCACCGGGGCCAAAGAGTTCAGCCGACCGGTCGCCTCCGCCAAGGCCTCGGCCAGCCACGTTTCGCCCTCAGGCAGGTTCACCACGGCCGTGACGCCGACGGCAACTGCGTCTTGCCAGACGCGGTTCGGCACCGGTCCCGGCGCCAACAGCACCGTGCGCGGCCGCCTCGGCAGTCCCAAGACCCGGACCCCGGTCGCCGCTTGTTCATCCACGAGCGCGAGGTCGGCTCCTTGCCACAGCGGCACTGCGGCCAGTGCGTCGGGCACCACTGAGACGGCCACCCCCACCGCGGCACCGAGACGCAGGATGTCGTCGGTCACCTGCGGATCGGCGGTGACGGCCAGTGCCGCCGGCGGCGATCCGGGAAGTCGCCGGGCCGCACGGATTCGAGACATTGGATCCCCCCATTGCGCTCGCCGACAATCCTTGCGCGGGTGGATGTTCGCGGCCAGTCCCACGTCGCAGGCTGTGGAAAAAGGGCGGGTCGCGGCCGGGAAGGGGAGGGCCCCCGCCGGGGGGGGTGAGCGGGGGCCCTCGCGCCGAGGGGGGGGTGATCTCGGCGCTGGCCGCCACGAGGGCGGCGGAAATGATCATGCCATAGGCCAGCCGTCTCAGGCACTCGGGTCCGGCAAATGCGGCGCAGCCCACGCGCACCCGAACGGCCCGCTTACACTCACGTCTTCGGCGTAGCATGCATCAGATGGACGCAGCCGCATTCTTTGACCTCGACAAGACGATTCTGGCGAAGTCGAGTTCGCTGGCATTCGCCAAACCTCTCTACGACGGAGGCCTCATCGGCCGCAGCGCCGTGCTGAAGAGCGCCTACGCACAATTCGTGTTCCTCACCTCCGGCGCCGACCACGACCAGATGGAGCAGATGCGGGCCTACATGCAGGCCCTGTGCGCCGGATGGCCGGTGGAACAGGTCCGCCAGATAGTCGCCGACACACTCGATCAGGTGGTGGATCCAATCGTCTACACCGAGGCGTTGGACCTGATCGCCGAGCACCGCGCGGCGGGACGGGACGTGATCGTGATCTCCTCCTCCGGAACTGAGGTCGTCGAGCCGATCTGTGACCGACTCGGCGTCGACCGGGCGGTGGGCACCCAGATGGCGGTGGACGAGGACGGCAAGTACACCGGCGAGATCCTCTTCTACGCCTACGGCGAGAACAAGGCCCTGGCCATGCGCGACCTGAGCGAGGAGTACGGCTACGACCTGGCCGAGTCCTACGCCTACACCGACTCCCAGACCGACCTGCCGATGCTCGAGGCGGTGGGTCACCCGTTTGCGGTCAATCCGGACGACGAACTGCGCGCGATCGCCGTGGAACGGGAGTGGCCGATCCTCGACTTCGAACGGCCGGAGGCGATCGCGGCGGCTCGAGCCGGGCGGGCCCGCAAAGCTGGCGCAGCCGGTGGGGCGGCCGCGGCGGTGGCCCTCGGCGTCGCCTGGTACGCCCGGCGGCGCTCGCGGCACTGAACCCGGCCGGGGCAGGCAGTCCCCCGGCAAAGGAAAGGGCGCCCGCGAAACCGCGGGCGCCCTATGTTGCGCCGGTACAGGTGATCAAGCGTGCAATCCGCTTGGACGCATGTGTGCCCCCGAGGGGACGGTCAATTGTCCATGACCCTTTATCGTGGGTTGGGCGCCGCGTGGGTGCCTGACCGGCGAACGTTGTGAAGTTTTCCTTCACCTCTTTTCTACTACTCGGACGCCCCGTTGCCAACCCCATTACTCCGAATTCCAGAAAGAATTTGGTCGGCGGCGGCAGCCCCCGCGATCAGCGTCGCGGCGTAGTAGTTGAGCCACTCTCCGACGCCTTCGGCGGAACCCGTGCGGTAGTTCCGCAATGCGGCCACGTAGCGTGGCCGACCGAGTTGCATGATCCCGACCTCCGGCACGATCAGTTGATCGGGATCCAACCCGCGTGCGGCCAACACGAGCCGGGATGCCATCCGGGCCACCTGGCCGGAGCCGTGCCGGAACGGCTGCAGGGTGGCGATCTCCGCGTGCACCGCAGCAGCCTCCACGACGGCCGGTGCTGACGTCCCGGTTCCCACCAGGGTGCCGAGCAGGGAGAGCCGCGGGCCGAGGATGCTCGGATCGGCGGCCGACCCGAGCCGCAGTGGATCGTCCACGTCCTCGGAGGTTCGTGGCCGGCCAACGTCCGCGTCGTCCCCGAGGCCCTTGGCCACCACCGCATGCAGTCGCGCCAGCGCCTGCAGCGGGGCCCGTCGCCAGACCTCGACCAGCGTCGGCAACTCCCGGTATCCCCGCCACACCCCGGCGGCGATCCGCCCCATCGGCGAATCCTCCCAGGCGTCTCCGCTCCACCACGCCTCGACCGCGAAGTCGATCCCGTCGATCGCGGCGGACGCCTGCGCCCCGTGCACCCTGGAGGCCACCGACAATTGCGGTCCGTCTGAGCCCAGGTGACGCGGCCACAACACGGCGTCGACGGCGGTGCGCACTTCGGCGACGGATTCCGCGACGCCGGGCAGCTGCGCCAGGTCGGCGAACGGATCGGGGTTCATGGCCTCAGTAGGTCTGGGGTGGGAGCGCCTGCAATTGTGCCAGCACCGCCGGATCCTGCGCCTCGAGCCACTGCTCCAACTGCACGTTCGTGACGAATCGCACGTCGGGGTGCTTGCGGTGGAAGTCGGTGATGAAGCGGGTGAGGGAGTCGGTGAAGGCCCCGCAGGCCCACTCGTTGAAATGGTTGCCGATGAAGAACGGCGCCCGGTTTCCCCGGTACAACGCCTCGGCCGCCTTCAGGTAGGAGCGGTAGACCGTCTCCTCGATCTCGGCGCATTTCGCCGGCGGAGCCTCGGTCTGACCGGCGTTGAGGTTAGCGAGGAAGTTGTAGTCCATCGACAAAACGTTGAACCCGTGGCCGTCGAGTCTTATCTGCTGTAGGGGGAAGTCCCACAAGTCGTAGCCGGTCACCTTCTTCGGCCACGCCAACTTGCCCGAGTTCGAGGCTTCGTACGTGTAGCCCGCCGCCACCATCGCCGGGTACATCTGATCCCGCTGACCTTCCAGGCACGGAGTCCTACCGCCCTTGATGACCGAGGGGTCGAACGGCAGCGGATCGAGGTGGGCGAGATCGGGGTTGTGGATGGGCCAGTCGGTGAGGAATCCGTTGAACTGTTCGATCTCGCTCGCCCAGTCCGCGGTGGACCAGGTCTGGACACCGTTCGGACCGCAGAAGTGGCCGAGGTAGTGGGTGGCGATCTCGTGGCCGGTCCGATAGGCCTCGGTCCAGGTGAGGATCCTCGAAGACACCCACTCGGGCACCGCGAAACCGATGTCCGAGCTGCCCGCCGGTCGCCCGGGCGGCTGATAGTTGAACTTCTGATCGTTGCGCGGCAGCACGCACAGGCCAGAGAGGTTGAACACGAAGTTGCCGTCCACGGACGCGGCGGTATCGAGGTAGTGGCGCATGATGCCATCGGTCGTCTCGCAGGACCCGTCGAAACTCACGACCACGAACTGGGGTGGCCGCTCGCCGGGAGCCAGGGGCTCGACCTCGAACTCTGGTTGCGGTAGCGGCGGTGTGGTGGTGCCGACCGTCAGCGGCGCCTTCGTCGGCGGTGCGTCCGGCTCCGTGTTGTCGGTCGCCGGGGACGCCTCGGCCGCGGTACGAATCGGATCGGAACTCCCGCCACCAAGGGCTGGCAGGAAACCGCCCGTGATCAGGCCGGCGCCGGCCGCAAGGGCGAGGGCCGAGGACACCGCCACCTTCACGCCCGCCCGTGACCGCTCCGGGGCATGGCGACCGTGCGCGGGCATGTGCGACCTTTCCGGGCGGGTGTCGGAGCGTCGTGCGCGGTCCATCCTCACCCATGGCGACCCGGAGTAGCGGAAGCCTCGCCGGGAAAGTGATCAAGCAGACTCCGAAGGCGCCTGCGCCCGCACTTCTCGCCACGACCGCGGCGACGACTCGCGCGAGAGTATGGTGTGGGGGGTCCGGCCGTCGGATGTCGAGAGCTATGGAGCCGCGTTCAGTGCAGGAGCATCCCGTCACCGCATCGTCAGAGATGTTCGGTCGTCCGTCGCTGACCGAGCGGGTGTGGTTGCTGCGAGTGCTCCGCGAGGAGACCGTCGGCGGCGTCCTGCTGCTGGTCGCCGCCGGCCTCGCCTTGATCCTGGCCAACAGCCGCTGGGGGGACTGGTACCAGGAAGTCTCGGACACGGTCATCGGACCCGCCTCACTGCATCTGGATCTGTCGGTGAGCACGTGGGCCGCCGATGGCCTGCTGGCGGTGTTCTTCTTCGTGGCGGGGTTGGAACTCAAACACGAGTTGGTGCTGGGCACCTTGGCCGATCGTCGCAAGGCCGCCGTCCCGGTTGCCGCCGCACTCGGCGGCATGATCGTTCCGGCCCTGATCTTCGTCGCGGTGAATATCGCTTCGTCGGACGGCAGCACCACCGGCTGGGGCATTCCGATGGCGACCGATATCGCCTTCGCCCTGGCGGTGTTGGCCGTGGTCGGCCGGCACCTGCCTGTCGCGCTCCGAGCCTTCCTGCTCACCCTGGCGGTGGTCGACGACCTCGGCGCGATCCTGGTGATCGCGCTGTTCTACTCGGACAAGTTCCAACTGCTGCCGTTCCTCGGTGCCATCGCACTGCTCGCCCTCTACGCCTGGCTGCAGCACGCCCGGGTGAAGTCTGCCTTCATCTACGTCCCCCTGGCACTCGCGGTCTGGGTGCTGGTGCACGAGTCGGGCATCCACGCGACGATCGCAGGGGTGGCGCTGGGCCTGTTGACCAGGGTGCGGGCGGATCCCGGCGAGGCGGCCAGTCCGGCCGAACGGCTGCAGCGCCGCATCCAGCCGCTCAGCGCCGGCTTCTGCGTGCCCGTGTTCGCCTTCTTCGCGGCCGGCGTGGACCTGCGCGGAACCGCCCTGGGAACCACGCTGACGTCGCCGATCGCCCTCGGCGTGATCCTCGGCCTGGTTCTCGGCAAGCCGATCGGAGTGGTCGCCGGAGCCTGGCTGACCGCACGTTTCACCCGGGCGTCGCTGGCTGCCTCGTTGATGTGGCGCGACGTGCTGGCCCTCGGGTTCGTCGCCGGCATCGGTTTCACCGTCTCGCTGCTCATCGCCGAACTCGCCTACGGAGAATCCGAGCCGTTGCTGGAATCGGCGAAAGTCGGCGTGCTGGCCGGATCCCTGGCCTCCGCGCTGATCGCGGCGGTGGCGTTGCTGAGTCGCTCCCGGGTCTACTCACGCTTGGAGGAAGAGGAGCTTCGCGACGAGGACGGCGACGGTATCCCCGATGTCTACCAGCGTCCGGGGTCGGCATCGGGATAGCCTGAGCGCACTTCGATTCCTGGGAGGACGTCATGGCTGCAACCGCGCGGCAACAGAGTGAACCGAGCATTCCCGAACTGGTCACGTCGGCAACCGCCGATGTGAAACTGCTCATCTCCGACCAGATCGCCCTGACCAAGATGGAGTTGCAGTCCAGCGCGCGCACCGCCGGCAAGTCGATGGCGTTGCTGGCGGTGGCCGCGTTCCTCGGGGTGCTGTTCTTCGTGTTCCTGCTGGTCACTATCGCCTACGTGCTGGTGGCGGTCGGCCTTCCGGTCTGGGCGGGCTTCGGCATCGTGGCCCTGGTGCTCGGCATCGTGGCCGCCATCCTGGGCATCGTGGGCAAGAAGCGCATGGAGTCCCTGCAGGGACCACAGGAGAGCATCGCCCAGATCGAGGCCACCAAACAAGCACTCACCAGCCAGCTGGGCAAGTAGCAGACGGAGCTGTTCACCGCCCGCGAACCGCTGAAGGAGGCGCCCCATCTCCGGTGACATCATTCGCCCCCAGGGGCCCTGGGAGCACACCCAGGTCTCGGCCAACGGGGCGAGTTTCCACGTCGCAACCGCGGGTGAAGGCCCGCTGGTCCTCCTCCTGCACGGCTTCCCCACCTTCTGGTGGACCTGGCGCAACCTGCTCCCACTGCTCGCCGAGGACGGCCTGCGGGTCGCCGCGATGGATCTCCGTGGCTACGGGGGAAGCGATCACAGCCCGCGCGGGTACGACCCGTTCACCACCAGTGGCGACGTGGTGGGGGTCATCCGTTCCCTCGGCTACGCCGATGCCGTGATCATCGGCCACGGCTGGGGCGGTTTCCTCGGCTGGACCGCCGCCGCACTCCACCCCGACGCCGTGCGCGGTCTGGCCGCGGTCTCGATGGCCCACCCGCGGCGGCTCCGAGACGCCATCGTGTCCGACCGCGGCCAACTGCGCGCCTCCTCCTACGTCATCGGCTTCCAACGGCCATGGATCCCGGAACGGGCGCTGGTGGCCGACGACGCGGCCAAGATCGGCGGCTACCTGCGTGATTGGTCGGCCACTCCGGGGTGGCCGCCGCCGGACGTCTCGGCCCGATTCCGGGCCGCCTTCAGCCTGTCGAACACCGCCCACTGCGCTTTGGAGTACCACCGGTGGGCGCTGCGTTCCATCCCGCGCCCGGACGGCCGCCGATTCGTCGAGACGGTGAGTCAGTCTGAGATCACCGCGCCGGTGCTGCAGATCCACGGCGCCCAGGACCGCACCGTGCTGCCGCGGACCGCCGTGGGATCCCGGGAGTTCACCAGCGGCCCCTACGCATGGCGACTGTTCGAGGACGTCGGACATTTCGTCCACGAGGAAACCCCGGACCGATTCGCCACCACGGTGCGGGCGTGGCTCGCCGACGGGATGGAATGGTGCGACCCGCCGGAGGACGATCCGCTGGTTCCCAGCTGACGAACCGCTAGTCGGCCACCAGACAAGGCCCGGTGTCCACCGGGACGGTCGCCTGCCCGGCCGCGCGTGACACCTCGCGGAATTGGGCCGCGGTGAGCGCGTAGCCGACGTCTGGATCCTCCAAAGCCTTGGCGAACACCAGGCCGATGATCGAGCCGTCCTCGGCAACGAGCGGCCCGCCGGAGTTGCCCGGCTGGACCGTGGCGTTGAGCACGAAAGCCTCGCGCGGCGCTGCCGGTTGACCGTAGATGTCCATCGCAAGCGCTTGACCGGCCGCCAGCGACGCCCGCACGACCGCCCCGGTGACCGTCAGGTCGCCACCCAGCGGATACCCCACCACAGCCGCCTTGGTCCCGCTGCCCGCCTCGGTGTTCGTCGGGATCGCCGGCAACGGCAGCCCTGGCACGTAGACCACGGCGACGTCAAGGTCCGGCGCGAAGGCCACCACCTTCCCGCGGTAGGTCTCGCCGTCGCTGGTGGTGATCCTGGGTTCCGGCATCGCCGCCACCACATGGGCATTGGTGGTGATGTGCTCCGGGGTGGATACGTACCCTGAACCGGTTGCGCCGGTGCCGCAACCCGCCTTGTTACCGGAAACCTTCACCACCGAGTCGAGCATGGCGACGACCCCGGGGGTGGTGGCCTCCGCCCCGCTCGGGGCGGTTCGGCCGATGGGTTCGTCGGTGAAACCTCCGACGACGATCGGGATCCCGGAATCGGTGACCAGACCGGCGACGTCACTCAGGGCCTGTTTGGCGCCCGCCGGGACGGATTGGTCGACCACGGCCAGCACCGACGAGGTGCGCACCGCCGACGTCGTGGCGTTCTCCGGCAACGACAGCACGATGGAGGCGATGGCCCACGCCGCAACGATCGCTCCGGCGGCGGCCAGCGCCGCCCCGAGCAGGCTGTCCAACCAGCGGGCCGGCTCCCACGGCAGCACCTCTCGTGCGTGGCTGCCGAGCAGTGCCCCCAGCGCCTGACCCAACATGCCGGCGATCAGCACCAGGGCGATCAGCAGGATCGCGGCGAGTGGGCCGTCGGGTGCGACGCCGGCGGTGAGGCCTGGCAACAGTCTCGCGGCGAGCACTGCACCGGCCAGGAAACCCACAAATCCCAGCAAGCCCTGGATGAAGCCGGTTCGCCAACCCACCATCGCGAAGACCAGCACGGCGGCGATCACCAGCCAGTCCACGACGTTCACGTCAACCCCGATTCGATCTCAACTAGGCGGCCGGGAAGCCACGGTCGCTCCCATCCGCCCATTCTGATCAATGCATCGGTCAGTCCGCCGGTGAATCCCCAAACCACCATCCCGGCGACGTCGAATCCCGGGCCGATGTAGCCGGAGGGGTGGCGCACCCGAACCCGTCGATCCGGATCGGCTAGGTCGGCAATCGGGACGCGATGCACGGAGGCCACCTCCGCCTCCTGGGCGGCGACCGGTCCCGGCGTCTCCCACCAGCCGAGCACGGCCGTCACGAGAAAACCGGTCACGGGCACCCAGATCGGCGGCAACTCGGCGACGGTCACAACCGACGCCGGATCGACACCGACCTCCTCCTGCGCCTCTCGGAGGGCACAGGCGCGGGCGTCGGCGTCGGTGGGGTCCTGCGCACCGCCCGGGAAAGCAGGTTGGCCGGAGTGGGACCGCATGGCCGGCGACCGGCGTGTCAGTAACAGGTCAGGGCCGGATTCCCCCTCACCGAGGAGCATCAGGACCGCCGAAGGCCGACCGGTCTGATCGGGCGGCAGCGCGAATCTGGTGAGGTCGTCGGCGCGGGCGGCGCCCACAGCAAGGGCGAGGCGCTGCATCCATCCGGGCAGCGGCGAGTCGTGGTCAGCCATCGCCCACCTCCACGCCCAGATACCGGGCAACATCATCGCGCAGACTCGCCCGATCGGGAATCTGGCCGTAGATGCGATGCACGATGACGCCGTCGGCGTCGACCAGGTAGGTCGCCGGCGGCCCGGCCCAGCCCAGTGGGGCCCGGGTGCTCCCGGTCGCGTCGAAGACCGAGGCCAGCCCGACCTCGGCGGCGAAGTTGGTGGCCGCGGCACGATCGTCCAGCACGTCGATGCCCAACACGGTCAGCTCGTCCCCCGCAGCGTCGGCGAGCTCGACCAGCATCGGCATCTCGGCCCGGCACGGAGCGCACCAACTCGCCCACACATTGATCACCGTCGGGCGGGCCGGCAGGCCGGACAGGACGACGTCGGGACCCGGTCCCAAGCAGGCGAACGAGGAGTCGGGCAGTCCGTCCGGGCCTGCCGTCGCGGCAACGTCGCTGGGTGGGCAGGGGACACCGACGCGTTCGACCTCACCGGTGCCGACCGAGTCGGAGGCGGGTGAACCACCGACGGTGGTCGGGGTACTGGCCGATTCGGTCGCTTCGCCGGCCGCCCCCAGGCCATCCTGGGCCCCACATCCGGCCAGCGCCAGGGCGGCCACGGCTGCAGCGGAGAGCGACCCTGCGAGTTTCACGGCCACCTCCTTGCGGACGTCCATCGTTCGGGCACTTCTCACCCGTCGACCTGCTGTGGGCCGCGCGCGATCGCCTCGGCCTGCGCCGGGTCGGTCGGACCGATCCCGTAGGCGGGGCAGTACCTGGCCACCGGGCACACGCCGCAGGCCGGGCGCCGTGCTTTGCAGCAACGACGGCCGTGGAAGATCAACCGATGCGACAGCATGGTCCATTCCGACTTGGGGAAAAGCTCACACAGGTCGCGCTCCACCGCCACCGGGTCGGTGTTGGCGGTCCAGCCCAACCTCCGCGACAGTCTCCCGACGTGCGTGTCCACCGTGATGCCGGGGGTGCCGAAGGCATTGCCCAACACCACGTTGGCCGTTTTCCGTCCCACCCCCGGCAAAGTCACCAGCTCCGCCAACGAATCGGGCACCTGCCCCTCGTGCTCGGCGCAGACGGCCTGGGCCATCCCCTGGATGCTCGCGGCCTTGTTGCGGTAGAAGCCGCACGACTTGATCAGGGTTTCCAACTCGCCCCGATCGGCCGCCGCGAAATCGGCCGCCGAGCGGTAGCGCCGGAACAGTTCCGGGGTCACCTGGTTGACCCGAACGTCGGTGCACTGGGCACTCAAGATTGTGGCGACCAGCAACTGCAACGGTCCGTCGAAGTCGAGTTCGCAGCAGGCATCGGGGTAGGCGGCGGCCAGAATGCGGTTGATCCGGCGGGCGCGTCGTACGAGGGCCAGCCGGGATTCTCCCGTGGGGGTTGGACTTGGGTCAAGTCCTGAAGCAGCGCCGGTCACTGTGCCACCCTATGCACTATGCCCGAGTCCGCAGACGCCGCACAGCAGCGGGCCCAACGCAAGAAGGCCAGATTGGCGGTGCCCCCACCGGAGCCGTCGGAGGAGTTCTCCGACTACACGCTGGCGGAGTTGCGCCGGCTCCGGGCCGAACTCACCGACTACGAGACCCGGGTGTCTTACTGGCGACGGTTGGTCCAGGCACGCACCGACCTCGCCCGAGCCGGCCAGCAGCCGGAGGATCGCGACCGGCTCGCACACGCGTTGGCCGATGCCCCCAGCCGCGGCCGCCGGATCGCCAACCTCGACCTCTTCCCCTCCGACACCACCCCGCCGCTACCGGAACTCAACGAGCTCTGGGAGTCCGCGCCGCGAGCGGACGAACTCGACGATTACCTCGACCGGCTCGAGCGGATCGAGCGAGACCTCTCGTCGCATCGACGTGCCCTCCACCAACGTATCGACGCGCTGCACAACGAACTCATCGCCAGGTACCGGGCGGACCCGACGCTGGCCCTGAGCGCACTGCCCTAGGGCATCGTCGGCTGCGGGCGACAGTCCGTCGGCGATTCCCGTTCCCGCAGGGGAGGCAACGGGGCCGGGAACGTGCTACTCATTGAGCACACCCGAGAGGAGTCCTGGCCACATGGACGACGTTCTTAGTTCCGCCCCGCTGTTCGCCGCGCTCGATGCGGAGGCGTCCGCGGCGTTGCGGGCATCGATGGAGAACACCACCATCGCCAAGGGCGACGTCCTCTTCCACGAGGGGCAACTCGGTGACCGGATGTACATCATCACCGGCGGCAAGGTCAAACTCGGCCACACTGCGCCGGACGGACGCGAAAGCATTCTGGCGATCCTGGGTCCGGGGGAACTGCTCGGTGAGCTTTCGCTGTTCGACCCCGGCCCGAGGACGGCGACCGCGGTGGCGCTCACCGATCTCACCGCGCTCGGTCTGGGGCACGCCGCTCTGCGCCCGTGGCTGACCGGCCGTCCCGAGGTCGCCGAATCGCTGCTTCAGGCCCTGGCCCAGCGCCTGCGCCGCACCAACGACGCGTTGGCCGACCTGGTGTTCTCGGACGTCCCGGGACGGGTGGCCAAAGCACTGCTCGAGTTGGGGGACAAGTTCGGCCAGCAGATGCCAGACGGCGTGCACGTCACCCACGACATGACGCAAGAGGAACTGGCCCAGTTGGTGGGTGCCTCGCGGGAAACCGTCAACAAGGCGCTGGCCGATTTCGCCACCCGGGGTTGGATCAAGCTGGAGTCCCGCTCAGTCGTCCTGATCGACACCGAGCGACTCGCCCGCCGCTCCCGCTGACGCTTCCCGGTCGCCCTGCTCCACCAGATATCGCACCTGCGCCCGCACGCTCAACGCCGCGGCCGGCCACAACTGCCGTGGCACCTCGGCGTACACGGTCTCGACCACGCGGCGGACCACCTCATCGAGATCGTCCTGCCGAATCGACGCCGCCGAAAGGTCCAGCTCGGCCAGCACCGCCGCCACGGCCGCGAGGCGTTCCCGCCGGTGGCCGACATAGAGATCCAGCCGCTCCACCGGATCGTCGATCACGGGACCATGTCCCGGCAAGAGGGCGGAGACTCCGCCGGCGGCCGCCCGCCGACGCAGCCGCTGCAGCGACTCCAGGTAGTCGGCGAGCCGCCCGTCCGGATGAGCCACCACCGTGGTGCCGCGCCCCAGGACGGTGTCCCCGGTCAGCAGGTACGCACCGGCGGCGAACGTCACCGAGTCCGACGAGTGTCCCGGGGTGGCCACCACCTCGACCGTCATCCCCGCCGCGCTGAACACCTCCTGATCGGTCAGCGGCGCACCGGTGCACCAGTCCGGAGCACTCGCCCGCAGCGGCGCGTCCACCTGTCCGGCGAATTCCCGGGCCAGTTCACTGTGGTCGAGGTGCGAATGCGTGAGGAGCACCGCCTCCACCCCCAATCCTCGTTCCCGCAGCACCGCGGAGATGGTCGCCGCGTGTGCGGTCAAGGATGGGCCGGGATCTATCACGACCGCTGCCGAGTCGCTGGGTCGGTGGAGCACCCAGGTGTTGGTGCCATCCAAGGTCATGGGCCCCGGGTTCTCCGCCCTGATCCGCAGCACACCGGCGGCCACCTCCGTCAACTCGCTACCGCCGGCGATCGGTTCGCCCGGCGCAGCCTCCACGGAATCCCGGTCCGGGCTCACTTGGCACCTCCGACCGGTGGGTTGACACGCCAATCGGACGGCAGGCCTACCTCGGCCGGATCAGTCACCACTCGACCTACCTCGCAATCGCGCAATTCCCAGCCGAAACCGGTTGCGGTCCGAACCGGCGCGGGCATCAGGGGCACCACCTTCAGTTGCGCCAGCCCGGCCAGCGCCGCGGGCACCGAATCGAACTCCGAGATCAGGTGCAGGGCAGCCAGGGTGGGCGGCAACAACCCGATCCGACCATCCTCCGCCTGCTGCAGCGCCAACGACGGGCGCAGCCACTCCGCCGAACTGGCCTCGGTGCCCACGATCTCCGGTTCGACACCGGGGGGCAGGGCGGCGGCGAAGAAGTCCGTGTCGTGCCGGTGCGGCAGCACCTCCGGGGTGATCCAACGAGCGAACCTCACCAGATCCGGTTCGACCGAGGCGTCGACCCCGGACCGCAGGTCGACACCGGTCTCCTCGGCGAGTTCCCGCAGCGCGGCGGCCCTCGTGGTGGCCGCCGACTCGACGGCGCCGTCGCGCGGCTCCACCCCACCGCCGGGGAAGACGTGCATCTCCGCCGCGGCCGCCATGGTCGGCGAACGGCGCAACAGGTAGACCGTGAGATCTCCCGTATCTTCGCGCAACAGGGCGACGGTTGCGGCCCGACGCGGCCTCGGCGGCCGCCAGACCCGGTAGTCCTGATCGACCACGGCGCGGAGACGCTCCGCGACCGTGGGCAGCGGTTCCCTCATCCCAACCCGGCAACCGCGAAGATCGCCTCGACTTCCACCGAGGCGCCGCGCGGCAACGCGGCCACGCCCACCGCGCTGCGCGCATGGGGCAGGTCGAAGGCCGCGCCGAATACCGCAGACGCGCCGTCGGCGACCAGTGGAAGTTCGACGAAACCCGGCAGCGCCGCGACGAACACGGTCACCTTGACCGGCCGGAGCAGTTCGGTCTCCGCGGCGACGCCGAAAGCGGCGGCGATCGCACTCAACGCCGCCCGACCTGCGTCCGCCGCCGCCTGCTGCGTGCTCATCCCACCGTTGCCGACGGTCCCGGCGCTGAGCACGCCATCGACGATGGGCAACTGGCCGGCGGTGTAGATCGTGTCCGGGGTCCGTACCGCGGGTCGATAGTCGGCCAACGGTGGATTCACGGTCGGCAGGATCATGCCTGCGGAGTCGAGTGCCGCCACTACCGCCGCGCGATCCCGTCCACGGTGGGTCATGGGCGCGGCCGCTTGAAATAGGCCACCAGGGACTCTGGGTTCGGGCCGGGCACGATCTGCACAAGCTCCCAACCGTCAAGGCCGAAGTTGTCCAGAATCGCTTTCGTGTTGTGAATCAGCAAAGGCGCGGTGAGGTACTCCCAAGTCGTCATACTGCACAAGCCTATTGCCCGTCGGCGGGCTAGGCTCGCCAGTGTGGCAGCGATGAACCTGGAGTCCGTCGGCCGTTGGGCCGACCTCTCCGAGGCCCGAATGCACGTGGTCTCCGGCAAGGGCGGAACCGGAAAGACGACCGTCGCGGCGGCGCTCGCGCTCGCGCTCGCCGCCGGCGGCAAACGAACGCTGCTGCTCGAGGTCGAGGGCCGGCAGGGACTCGCCAGGGTGTTCGACGTGCCCCCGCTGCCCTATGAGGAACGCAAGGTTGCCATCGCACCGCACGGCGGCGATGTGATCGCGTTGGCGGTCGACCCGGAAGCCGCTCTGCTCGAATATCTCGAGCTCTTCTACAACATGCGGCGGGCGGGCAACGCGCTGCGCCGCCTCGGCGCGATCGACTTCGCCACCACCATCGCCCCTGGCGTGCGTGACGTCTTGCTCACCGGCAAGGCGATGGAAGCCACCAAGCGCAAGGACGGGCAAGGCCGTTTCGTCTACGACGCGGTGGTGATGGACGCCCCGCCCACCGGCCGGGTGACCCGCTTCCTCAACGTGAACAGCGAGGTCGCGGGGCTGGCGAAGGTGGGTCCGATCAGGAACCAGGCCGACACCGTGATGGGCGTCATCAAGTCGCGCATCACCACTGTCCACCTGGTCACCCTGCTGGAGGAGATGCCGGTGCAGGAGACGGTGGACGGCATCGCCGAACTCCGAGCCGCGGAACTGCCGGTGGGAGGGATCTTCGTGAACATGGTGCGGCAGCCGCTGCTGCCGCCGGAGGCACTCGCCGCCGCGGCCACCGGGTCGCTGGACAAGAGCCGGATCGCGCAGGGCTTGGTCGATGCCGGACTGGCCCCGCCGAGCGGCAAGCGCAGCACCCGGGTGTCGGCCTGGGCGGATGCGCTGGCCCACGAAGCGTCCGAACACGCCGAGCGGGTGGCCCTGGAGACGCAGGAGCGCACGCGTCTGCAGGCCACCGGTCGCCCGATGATCGAGTTGCCCTACCTCGCCGAGGGCATCGACGTCGGTGCCCTCTACACGTTGGCCGCCCACATGCATGAGAACGGAGTCGGCGAATGACCGTCCCGGAGGCGACCGCCATCACCCCCGATGCCCCACACCTCGACGTCGACGCCTTGATCGGCGACCCGGGGGTGCGGGTGATCGTCTGCTGTGGATCCGGCGGCGTGGGCAAGACGACGACCGCCGCCGCGCTGGCCCTGCGTGCCGCCGAGCAGGGTCGCAGCGTCTGCGTCCTCACCATCGACCCCGCCCGGCGGCTGGCCCAGTCGATGGGCCTGACCGAGTTGGACAACACCCCGCGGCCGATCACCGGGGTGGAACCCGGCTCGCTCAACGCCATGATGCTCGACATGAAGCGGACGTTCGACGAGATCGTGATCGCCCATTCCGACCCGGAACGGGCCCAGTCGATCCTGGACAACCCCTTCTACCAGGCCCTCTCCTCCTCCTTCGCGGGCACGCAGGAGTACATGGCCATGGAGAAACTCGGGCAACTGCGGGCCGAAGCTGAGACCGACCAGCGCTGGGACTTGATCGTGGTGGATACGCCCCCGTCGCGATCCGCGCTGGACTTCCTCGACGCACCGAAGCGGCTCGGTTCGTTCCTCGACGGCCGGTTGATCCGAATCCTGGCAGCGCCCGCCCGGGGCGCCGGCCGGTTGACCAGTCGGGTGGTCTCAGCCTCGTTCGGCGTGTTCACGAACGTCTTGGCCAAGGTGATCGGCGCCCAGGTGCTGCAGGACCTGCAGGTGTTCGTCGCCAGTTTCGACGCCCTGTTCGGTGGTTTTCGGGAGCGTGCGGAAGCCACCTACGCGCAGTTGAAGGCCCCCGATACCCGCTTCGTGGTGGTGGCCAGCCCGGAGCAGGACGCGTTGCGCGAGGCCAGCTACTTCGTGGAGCGGCTGGAAACCGAGAACATGCCGCTCGCGGGCCTCGTGCTCAACCGGGTGGTGCCGGTGCTGGCGGCCGATCTCACGGTGGAAGCAGCAGAAGCCGGCGCGGAGATCTTGGCCGACCTCGGCGAGGACCCGGTGACCCGCGGCCTGCTGCACCTGCACGCCGATCGGATGCGCAACGCCCGCCGGCAACGCCATGTGGCCGACAGTTTCGTGGCGGCCCATCCGGGGGTTCCGGTGGTGGCGGTTCCCGCGTTCGGCGACGACGTGCACGACCTCGAGGGTCTGCGTGCGATCGGCGACGCCGCCGGCGGTTGACCTGGATCGAGCGGCCGGCTCAGGCGCTGATCCGACCCCGCCGGGGCAACACCTGCGGCTGCTCGGACTCCTCCCGAGCGCGTGCGTATTGCTCCCTGGCCGACGCCAGGAGGTTGGCCCAGGAAGTCACTTCCGGGCGCCGTCGCAGCAGCGCCCGCCGTTCCCGCTCGGTCATTCCTCCCCAGACGCCGAACTCGGTCCGGTTGTCGAGTGCATCGGCGAGGCATTCGACCCGCACCGGGCACCCCCCGCAAATGGTCTTCGCCCTGTTCTGGGCGGCGCCCTGCACAAAGAGGGCGTCCGGGTCCTGCTCTCGGCAAGCCGCTTGCGAGATCCAATCAGTCACCCAAGGCACGGGCATCCTCCGTACTTCCGCATGACGGTGGCGCCGACGGGGAATATCGACGTCCTATACACCGTTGGTGCGGACACTGGGTGTGAACCTAGGGGTGCCTGCGACTCCTGAGTAGGCTAATAGTGCCTATCAAGTATAGTTCTTTAGAGTCATTCTTTGTGACTCGTGCATTGTTGTGAGTCGCAAAGAGCCATCTGGTGCGTCAGATCTGATGCGCCAGTCGATGTGTTCCACGGCACGCGACGGCAACCACCTCCGTAGGAAACGAAACCGGAAGGCTTAGTCTTGCGTCACACGATCGTGTCCGACTCAGGGAAGCTCAATGCCTAAGCCCACCACCTCAACGCGCACCAAGGTCATTGCCGGCGGCATGTTCGTCGCCGTCAGCGTGGCCGCCGGCGTCGTCGTGGCCGGCATGGCCCTGCCCGCCGCCGGTGCCATCGGTGGTGGCGCCCAAGCCGCGGTGGACGTCTACGGCGGCCTCCCAACCGAGTTCACCGCACCGCCGTTGCCTCGCAAGTCGGTGGTGACCGCATCCGACGGCACCGAAATCGCGACCATCTTCTCGGAGAATCGGGTGGAGGTGCCGCTCGAGGCGATCTCGACGAATCTTCAGCACGCCATCGTGGCCATCGAGGACAGCCGGTTCTTCGAACACAACGGCGTCGACCTCCGCGGCACCGCCCGCGCCCTGGCCAACAACGCCGCCGGTGAAGAGGTGCAAGGCGCGTCCACGATCACCATGCAATACGTCAAGAACGTGCTGGTGACGACGGCCGAGACTCCCGAGGAGGCGGCCGCCGCCACCGCAGTGACGCCCAGCCGCAAACTGCAGGAGATGCGCTACGCGATCGAGGTCGAGAAGGAACTCACGAAGCCGCAGATCCTCAACAACTACCTCAACATCAGCTACTTCGGCGCCGGCGCCTACGGCGCTGAGGCCGCAGCACTGCGCTACTTCTCGAAGCCCGCCAGCCAACTGACCATCTCCGAGGCGGCCCTGCTCGCCGGCTTGGTGCAATCACCCACCGTCTACGACCCGACGATCGATCCGCTCGCGGCCCAGGTGCGCCGAGACGTCGTGCTCGACCGGATGCTGGAGTTGCGCTACATCACTCCTGAGGAGCACGCGGCAGCCAAGGCCGAGGCAGTCGTCAACCTGCTGAACCCGAGTGAGCCGATCAACGGCTGCGCGGCCAGCGAGTTCCCGTACTTCTGTGACTACGCGGTCCGCCAGGTGCAGACCGACCCCCGGTTCGGCGCTACCCCGGAAGAGCGGGCCGAACTGCTCAAGACCGGTGGCTTGACGATCACCACCACGCTCGACCTCAACGCCCAATACTCCGCCCAAGACGCCGTCTTCAGCTACATCCCCGCCGAGGACCCCTCGGGCAAGGCCGCAGCGATCGCCATGGTGGAGCCCGGCACCGGCGAGGTCATCGCCATGACCCAGAACCGCACCTGGGGCGACGGACCGGGTCAAACCACCTACAACTACGCAGTCGACCAGGCCGACGGTGGCACCATCGGCATGCAGGCCGGTTCGACCTTCAAGATCTTCACGATCGCCTCCGCGATCGAGCAGGGCCTCAACCCCTACGAACGGGTGGACGCCAAGTCGCAGATGTTCTACCCCGCCGGCGATTGGGGATGCAACGGCGAGGTCTTCGAGAGCTTCGTGGGTAAGAACGCCAGCGACTACGGCGGCAACTACGACATGTTCACCGCCGCAGCGTTGTCGTCGAACACCTGGTTCCTGCAGCGCGAACGCGATGCCGGTATCTGCAACGTGGTCGACATGGCCCAACGTGCCGGAGTGGAATCGGCGATCGACGCCGAGATCCCGCCGACGATCACCTTCACCCTCGGCGTTACCGAGGTCTCGCCGCTAGTGCTCGCCAACGCCTACGCCACCTTCGCCAACCACGGTGTCTACTGCGCCCCCCGGGCAGTGCTCTCGGTGACGGATCGCTACGGCAACCAGACCACCACCGAGGCCCAGTGCGAGGAGCGGATCCCGCGCGACGTCGCCGATGCCACGACCGCGGTGCTCACCAACGTGGTGGACGGTTCCATCAGCGGCCGCACCGGCGTCAACATGTCGCTCGGCCGCGAGACCACCGGCAAGACCGGAACCTCGGACTCCAACTCGGCCGTCTGGTACGCCGGCTACACTCCGGACCTCGCGGCAGCGGTGTGGGTCGGCGATCCACGCGGTGGATTCCAATACCCGATGCAGGACGTGGTGATCAACGGGCAGTTCTACAGCGAGGTCTACGGCGGCGAGCTGCCGGGACCGATCTGGCGCCAGGCGATGCTCGGCGCGCTGTCCGACACGCCCTACTCCTACTTCGATCTGGAAGCCAAGTACGGCCTGGTCAGCGCCCAGTCCGGCGGCGGCCCGAACCCCTCCAAGTCGGCCCTGTTGGAACAGCAGATCAAGGCCAGCGGAATCGACACCAGCCCCCACGGGCCGGCCCCGCGTCCGATGAAATACGTCTCCTCCGACGCCGACCCCAACGCGGCGGGCAGCCAGCAGCAGTTCCTGGACGACACCTACTCGAACCAGTACAACGGCGGCTACAGCAACTAGCGCAGCCGCACGGCTGGCCGGCACACCATTCTCGGGGGCCCACGTGACAACTTCGGCCTGGCCGATGATCGGTGCCACCGCAGCCCTCGCCGCCACAGGCGGGGCCGCGCTGCTCGGCTACTCGCTGTGGGAAGCCGGGCAATACACACTCCGGCAGGTGAGCGTCCCAGCACTACCCGCCGGGACGAGCGAACCGCTGCGCGTGCTGCACCTCTCCGACCTCCACCTCACCGGCGCGCATGCCGACCGGGCCGAGTGGGTCCGCCAACTAGCCACGACCACGCCCGACCTTGTGATCGCCACCGGGGACTTCCTCTCCGCCGCCGACGGGCTGCCCCTGGTCCAGCAGGCCCTGGCCGGATTCGCCGGCGTGCCCGGGGCCTTCGTCTTCGGCTCCAACGACTATTTTGCCGCCCGCCGAGTCAACCCGACCGGCTACTTGCGCGGCCCGAGCAAACACACCCGTCGGCGCCGGCCGGATCTCCCCACCGAGGAGTTGCGGGGCTACCTGGCCGGACTCGGCTGGTTGGACCTCAACAACTCCAGCGGCGAGTTGACCACCGCCGGCGCCCGACTGGCGCTGCGGGGAGTGGATGACCCCCATATCCGCCGCGACCGCTACCGGGTGGTGGGTGGTGACTGGCCCGAGGCGGATCTTCGGGTGGGCGTCACCCACGCCCCCTACCTGCGGGTGCTGGACGCGCTGGACGACGACGACGCCGACCTCATCTTCGCGGGCCACACCCACGGCGGGCAGATCTGCCTGCCCGGTTTCGGGGCTCTCGTGACCAATTGCGACCTCGATCGCTCCCAGGCGAGCGGACTCTCCCGCCACGGTGACGCCTGGCTGCACGTATCCGCGGGGCTGGGCACCAACCCGAACACTCCGATCAGGCTCGCGTGCCGCCCAACGGCCACCGTGCTCACCCTCACAGTGCGCAGCGGCTGACCGCACCGTCGCCGCCGTCGCTCTCAGAATCCTCGCGTTGCCACCGGTGTGAGGCTGGGGATCGTGCCGCCATTGCCGAGTTGGCCAGAGCCGTTGGCGCCCCAGCACATCACCTGGCCGCTGCCCACCACCGCGCAGGTATGGGCTACGCCTGCGTCGATCACCAACGCCCCGGCGAGCCCGCCGACAACCACCGGCGTGGAGCGCTCGGTGGTCGTGCCATCACCCACCTGCCCGTCGAAGTTGTATCCCCAGCACCTGGCGGAACCGTCTGCCGCAAGTGCGCAGGAGTGTCCGCGGCCTGCAGTGATTCCGACCGCATCGGCGATCCCGACGGTAGGCACTGCCGTGGTGGCGGAGGCGATAGTTCCGCCGGCGCCCAGTTGCCCCGCTGAGTTGTCACCCCAGCAGCGCACCGACCCGGCGTTCAGGACCGCGCACGTGTGGTAGTCGCCGGCGGCGAGTCCCGTGACACCGGTGACGCCGAGCGTGGTCACGGGGATGGTTCGATCCGTGCTCGTACCGTCGCCGAGTTGGCCGCTGTAGTTCTCGCCCCAGCACTTCACTTGGGATCCGGCGATACTGGCGCAGGTGTGGTGATAGCCCGCCGCCAATTCGGTGACACCGGTCAACCCGGTCACGGTCACCGGAACACCGCTGTTGATGGATCCGCCATTGCCCAACTGGCCCCAGTCGTTGGCCCCCCAGCACTGCACGCCGCCGGCGACCGCGACACACGTGTGCTCGCGACCGGCAGCGATGGCGGTGGCGCCGACGATGCCCGGCACCGGGGTGGGCGTGTTCCGGGCAAGTGTGCTGCCGTCGCCGAGTTGACCGACTCCGTTGTTCCCCCAGCATCTGACTTCGCCACCGGCTACCAGAGCACAGGTGTGGTTCCCACCCACCGCAAGGGCGGTGGCTCCGGCCAATCCGGTCACGGTGACCGGTGAGGTCCGGCGCTGGTTGCTCTGATCCCCCAGTTGGCCGGCCCCGTTGTCGCCCCAGCACTCGACTGCGCCACCGCCGACCAATGCGCAGGTATGGCCTTCGCCGGCACCGATCTCACTCGCTTGCAGGATCCGGGCGTCCGGCAACCAACCGAGCACATCGACGATGAGATTGACGGTGCCGTTGCGGTTGTACAGATCGATGGACCCGTCCACACCCACCTTGGCGATCACCATGTTCGGCACGGTCTGGCCGGCCGCCGGATTCAGATTGGACGCGGTCGGCCGGGACTCACCAGCCGGGAACACCGTGATGAACGTACCCGCCGTGGGTGCCACTGCGGTCACGTTGATCGCGACCGCCCCGACTCCGGAGTTGGGGATGCCACCTCGGCCGGTGACCTTCACGCGGATGGTGGTCTGCGGACCCAGCGCACCTTTCGGCCCCAATCCGTCCACGGTGGGGTTCGCCGGGCGGGTGTCGGCGAGCCTCGCCGGCGTCAGCGCGGAGTAATCGGATCCGTCCGGAAACCACCCCAAGACGTCCACGAGCAGGTGGGTGGCGCCGTTGCGGTTGTACAGCGCGATCGAACCATCGATGCCGAGTTTGGCGATCACCATGTTGGGCACGGTCTGACCGGACACCGGGTTGAGATTCGAGGCCGTCGGCAACGGTTGCCCGCTGGGGTGCACCGTGACGAAGGTGTTCGATGTCGGCGTCACTGCGGTCACGTTCACGGCGACGGCTGCCACACCGCCGGACGGCACCCCGCCGCGACCTGCCACCGGGACGGTGACGGTCGCCTGTGGACCGGCGGCACCCTTCGGCCCCGATCCGTCGACGGTCGCCTGACCAATCCGGGTGTCCGCGAGTCGGGCAGGGCTGAGGGCTCCGTAGTCGGAGGCGGCCGGAAACCACCCCAAGACGTCGACGAGCAGGTGCACCTGTCCATTTCGGTTGTAGAGCTCGATGGCACCGCCCGCACCGACAGTGGCGATCACCATGTTCGGAGCCGTGCGGCCGGCGATGGGGTTGAGATTGGACGCATTGGGCCGTGGTTGGCCGCTCGGGAAGACGGTCACGAACGTATTCGCCGTCGGCCCCACCGCCGTCACGTTGACTGCCACCGCACCGACGCCGACGGCCGGGACACCGCCGCGACCGGTCACCTGGACGGTCGCGCTCCCCTGTGGTCCGACGGCGCCCGACGGTCCAAGGCCGTCGACGGTGGAACCGTTGCTGCGGGTGTCGGCGAGCCGAGCCGGCGAGAGGGGTACGTACATGGGGCCGGTCGAGGATGCCGCTGGGAGCGCAACGATCGGTCCCGGTGCAGCTTGTGCGGGAGCGGAACCCGAGGAAGGCACCAGCCACAGTGCAGCGGCGACAAGGGCAAGCAGCGTCCATGCGACGCGGATGCGCATCGGAACTCCCGACGTTTTCCGGCCAACTCCCCGCGCGGCGCAGGCTATCACGCAGAACTACGGGCCGACCACGACCGCCCACGGCGGACGGAAGTTGCCAGGCGGAATCTCCGTCGGCAGGACTCCGGCGCTGGGATTCCCCAACAATGTCCCCGGCAACGGTCCCGGCGAAGGCGCGACGCTGGCCGGGCACCAGCACACCCCAGTGCGGAGAGGCGGCGGACCAGGTGGCGGACGAGACGCCCGATCCCTTGGCGAAGAAACTTCAGTCGGACTACCACCAGGGAGGCAGCGGCGGCCCGATCGTGGTGGACGACTGGGCGGGCGGGATACCGCAGACCAGGGCCCACATGCCATCGATCCGGGTGGGGCGCCGCTGGTTCAGTTCCCTCTGGTTGATCCCGATCGGCGTGGTGGGGCTGGTGCTCACCATCGCTGTGGTTCGCGATGCCTCCCGCTACCGCTGGTTCCAGGATTTCATCGCCACCTACCCCGGGACGTCCACCGACTACGTGACTGCCGTCGACGGGGGCTTCCCGGCCTGGCTGCGCTGGCAGCACTTCTTCAACCTGTTCTTCATGCTGTTCATCATGCGGGCCGGCCTGCAGATCCTCGCCGACCATCCCCGGCTGTACCTCAACGCCGGCAGCACCCCGGACACCGAGTGGCTGCGCATGCGCGGCCCGGTGCCGGCCGATCGGCGCGACAGCGACGATGCCGCGAGAGTATGGACCGCGAAGGAGGATTCGGTGGCCTTGCCCGCGCAGGTCGGGTTGCCGGGCTTCCGCCACTCCATCGGCCTGGCCCGCTGGTGGCACTTCAGTTTCGACCTGCTGTGGTTGGTCAACGGCCTCATCTTCTACATCTTGCTGTTCAGTTCGGACCAGTGGCGTCGGCTCGTGCCGACCTCGTGGGACGTCTTTCCCAACGCGGCCTCCACCGCGCTGCAATACCTGTCCCTCGATCTGCCCCCGAACGAGGGATTCAGCACCTACAACGCACTGCAACTGCTGGCGTACTTCATCACGGTGTTCGTGGCCGCGCCGCTGGCACTTGTCACCGGACTGCTGCAGGCACCTTCGGTGGCCGCGAAACTCGGCACCGGGGTGGGCCCGCTCAACCGTCAGGTGGCCCGCTCAATCCACTTCCTGATCTTCCTGTGGATGGTGTTCTTCATCTTCGTGCACACCTCGATGGTGTTCGTCACCGGATTCGTGGGCAACATCAACCACATCACGCTCGGGACGGACACCGACTCGGCGACCGGTGTGGTGCTCTACGGCCTGTGGATGGCCGTCGTGGTGGTGTTCTGGGTGCTCGCGTCGCCGGTGACCATCCGGCATCCGCGCCTCATCCAACGCGCCGGCCGAGTCATGGTGGGCCACATCAAGGCGTTCATGGAGTGGTGGTCGCCGAAGGCCACCTACACCACCGAGGACATCTCGCCCTACTTCTGGACCAACGGCGAGAAGCCGACCAACCCGCGCTACGCCGAACTCCTCGCCGCCGGGTGGAAGGACTACCGGCTGCGGGTGGACGGGCTGGTGGCCAACCCGCTGGAGTTGTCGTACGCCGAATTGCTCGACATGCCCAAGTCGCAGCAGATCACGGCCCACTACTGCATCCAGGGATGGTCCGGTGTGGCGGAGTGGGGCGGGGTGCAGATGAGTCACATCATGGATCTCGCGCAGCCGCATGACCGGGCCAAGTGGGTGGTGTTCTACTCCTTCGCCGACGGGCCGGAGGGCGGTCGCTACTACGACTGCCACCCGATCGAAAACATGCGCCATGAGCTGACGATCCTGGCCTACGAGATGAACGGCGAGCCGCTCAACGAATCCCACGGCGCACCCTTGCGGCTACGCGACGAGGTGGAACTGGGTTTCAAGCAGGTGAAGTGGATCGAATCGATCGAATTCGTCGAGTCGTTCGCCCACCTCGGCGCGGGGCAGGGCGGCTACAACGAGGACCAGGAGTTCTACGGCTACCGGATGCCGATCTAGCGGGGCGGATTCGGCCCAGTGGCGGGATCCGCCGCCCTCTGGGGGTGTCCTGAGCCATCGCGCAACACGAACGTGGTGGGCCCCAGGGATGTTCCCTGGGGCCCACACAATGGTCGGGGTGGCGGGATTTGAACCCACGGCCTCTTCGTCCCGAACGAAGCGCGCTACCAAGCTGCGCCACACCCCGTCATCGCCCGCCGCCCGCTCTTGCTGGGGGCGGGTGACAACTTGCCCATCGTAGCCTGACCGACCGCGACGTCGGCCCCGGGGTGAGGTCAGGCGGGCGTGAACTCCGCAGCCAGCAACTCGGCGATCTGAGCGGTGTTCAGCGCCGCCCCCTTGCGGAGGTTGTCGCCGCACAGGAAGAGGTCGAGGGCGAACGGGTCGTCGAGTGACTTGCGAATCCGCCCGACGTGGGTGGGGTCCGTGCCGACGGCATCGGCAGGGGTTGGGAATTCCCCGGCGGCCGGGTCGTCCACCACCACCACCGACGGTGACTGGGTGAGCACATCACGCGCGTGATCAGCGTCGACCTCGCTGGCGAATCGGGCGTGGATGGCCAGCGAGTGGGTGGTCACCACCGGAACCCGGACGCAGGTGGCGAAGACGGGGAGGTCGGGAAGATCCAGGATCTTCCTGGTCTCGTTGCGGACCTTCAGTTCCTCGGACGAGTAGCCCGCTTCCTTCAACGAACCGGCCCACGGCACCACGTTCAACGCCAACGGCGCCGGGAACGGCCCGTAGTCGCCGACGGTGGCGCGGACGTCACCGGCGCGGGTGCCGGCGTCGGTGCCGGCTACGGCCTCGGTCTGTTCCCGCAGGGTGTCGATACCGGCTTGGCCAGCGCCCGAGGCGGCTTGGTACGACGCCACCACGAGGCTCTCCAGTCCGTACGAGCGGTGCAGGGCCCCGAGCGCCACGATCATCGACAGGGTGGTGCAGTTGGGATTCGAGATGATGCCGCGCGGGCGTTGGGCGGCCTTGTCGGGGTTGACCTCGGGCACCACCAGCGGCACCTCGTCGTCCATCCGGAAAGCACCCGAGTTGTCGACCGCGATTGCCCCGCGGGCCGCGGCGATGGGCGCCCACTCGGCGCTCACCTCGTCCGGCACGTCGAACATCGCGACATCGACGCCGTCGAAGACCTCGGGGGCGAGCGCCAGGACCTCGACGTCTTCACCGCGGACTTGAAGCACCTTGCCCGCGGATCGGGGTGAGGCGACCAGTCGGATCTCGCCCCACACGTCATCGCGGGTGCTGAGCAGATCGAGCATCACGCTGCCGACCGCTCCGGTGGCGCCCACCACGGCGAGGGTGGGCTTGGAAGAGCGATCTTGAACTGGAGAAGTCATCGACCCGTCCCTGCATAGACGATGGCGGTCTCGTCGCTGTCGAGACCGAAGGCGGAGTGCACCGCGGCGGTGGCCCGCGGGGCATCCTCCGCGCGGCAGACCACCGAGATCCGAATTTCGGAGGTGGAGATCATCTCGACGTTGATCCCCGCCTCGGCGAGGGCCCGGAAGAAGGTGGCCGAAACGCCGGGATGCCGGCGCATCCCCGCACCCACCAGGGACACCTTCGCAATGCCCGGGTCGAACAGGATGTCGGTGAAACCGATGGCTGGCTGTGCCTCACGGAGCGCCGCCATGGCGGCGTCGGCATCGGATCCGCTGAGGGTGAGGGTGATGTCGGTCCGCCCGTCGGTGGAGACGTTCTGCACGATCATGTCGAGGTTGGCTCCCACCGTGGAGATCACCTCGAAGATCTCGGCCGCCTCCCCCGGCTTGTCGGGCACCCCGACGACGGTCAACTTCGCCTCGGTCAGGTCGTGTGCGACCCCGGAAATGATGGGCTCTTCCATCTCGCCCCTTTCGACGAGCTCTGCCACAGCTTCGCTGGAGAGCACCCAGGTGCCCTCGCGATCGCTGAAGGACGAACGGACATGGATCGGCAGGTTCTGCCGGCGGGCGTATTCGACGCAGCGGATGTGCAGCACCTTCGCCCCGGCGGCGGCGAGTTCCAGCATCTCCTCGTAGGTGACGGCGGTGAGTTTGCTCGCCTTCGGCACCGAACGCGGATCCGAGGTGAACACCCCGTCCACATCGGTGTAGATCTCGCACACGTCGGCCCCGAGTGCGGCGGCCAGCGCCACGGCGGTGGTATCGGACCCACCCCGGCCAAGCGTGGTCACATCCTTGGTGTCGGGCGAGACGCCCTGGAATCCGGCGAGTACCGGGATCGCGTTCTCGTCCAATGCGGTGCGCAGCCGTCCCGGCGTGACGTCGATGATCTGGGCCCGCCCGTGCGACGACGTGGTGAGCATGCCGGCCTGCGACCCGGTGTAGGAGCGCGCCTCTTCGCCTTGGTCGTAGATCGCCATCGCCAGCAGTGCCATCGAGATCCGCTCACCGGCGGTGAGGAGCATGTCCATCTCGCGACCGGCGGGGCTCGGCGACACCTGCTGGGCGAGATCGAGCAGATCATCGGTGGTGTCGCCCATGGCCGACACCACCACCGCCACCTCGACGCCGGACTGCTTCGTACCGACGATCCGACGGGCAACCCGCTTGATGCTCTCGGCGTCGGCGACGGATGATCCGCCGTACTTCTGCACAACGAGGGACACGAAACGCTCCGGGGTAGGCACGAGAGAGTGGCTCTGGCTGATGGGCGGTACCGGAGGCCAGTCTAACCGAGGCCGATGCGAGCGCCTACAACGCGCGCCGTCCCACGAAAGCCCGGCCGAGGGTGACTTCGTCGGCGTACTCGAGATCGCCGCCGACGGGGAGGCCGGAGGCCAGCCTGGTCACCTTCACCCCCAACGGGCTCAGCATGCGAGCCAGGTAGGCCGCTGTCGCCTCGCCCTCCAGGTTGGGGTCGGTGGCGATGATGACCTCCGCCACCGAACTGTCCGACAGCCGGGACAGCAGGCTCGCGATCCGAAGATCGTCGGGGCCGACCCCGTCGATCGGGCTGATCGCCCCGCCCAGCACGTGGTAGCGCCCGCGATACTCCCGGGTTCGTTCGATCGCCACCACATCTTTCGGTTCCTCGACCACGCAGATGATGCTCGAGTCGCGCCGGTCATCGCTGCAGATGCGGCAGATCTGCTGGGAGCTGACGTTTCCGCACACCTCGCAGAACTTCACGGTGCGCGTGACCTCCTGCATGGCCGTGGCGAGTCGATCGACATCCGCCGGGTCTGCGGCGAGCAGGTGGAAGGCGATTCGTTGGGCGCTCTTGGGGCCGATGCCCGGGAGTCGGCCGAGTTCTTCGATCAAGTCCTGCAGGGCGCCTTCATACACGAGCCCACCTCACTGTTCAAACTCGGCGATCTTCTCCCCGCCCAGGGCGGCTTCGATCAGCGCCACCCCCTGCAACTGCGGCCCCGCGTCGGTCGAGGAGGCCAACTCGGCCTCCTCCTCGGCGATTTCCGCACTCACCACGTCCGGAGTCTCGGTTTCGCCAGGTGATTCGTCGTCGTCGGTCGCGAGCGCTGCGGCCGGTGGGGCGTTGGACGCGGCGGCGCCGGCCGCCCCGGCCTGGGCTCGGTCCGGATCCATCACGAGCTCGAACACCAACTTCGTACGCAGCACCGCGAGCATCGCCTCCGAGACCATGGCCGGGTAGGCGGTCTTGCGGAAGTGGTTCACCGCGCCGGCGTCAGCCACCGCGGCCACCACGACGCCGTCCGAGCATGACAGCGGAACCGACTGCGACACGGTCATCCAGGCAACGCGGCTGCGTGCCTTGACGTCGTCGATCACCGCCGGCCAGAGCGACTTCACCTGCTCCAGCGTCGGCCCGGCCGGCGTTGCCGCGGGGGCTGGCGTTGCGGCAGCGGACGGCGAAGCGGCAGTCGCTGGCGGCGCGGGTTCGGACGGCCTGCTTGCGGCGGGCCGTTCCGGGCTGCCGCCGGGGGTGGCAGGTTCGGGTACGGCGGCCGACCCGACGGCCGGTGCCGGAGCGGTGGCTGGCGCGATATCGGACAGTCGCCGCGGGCCGCTGCGGCGACCCGGGGTTCCAGACGGGCGTTGACCGCCGGGGGAGTGCGGCGCTTGCGACGGCGGGGGTGTGGCTGCCTGCCGTGGGGCACTCGCCGGTGGCCCGGGCGGCTGCGAGGTTTCGACCGCGGAGCCCTGGGCCGGGGGATGCCCGCTGGCCTGCGCCGCGGTGAGGCCGAGTCCCGTCAGTTCGGACACCCGGCGCTCGAGTCGATCGATCCTGGCCGCGAGGTCGAGGTCGACCTCGCCGGTGGGGGGCAGCGCGAGCCGGGCGCACAGGATCTCCAACGTCAACCGCGGTGCGGTGGCACCCCGGAGCGACGAGAGGCCTTCGCTGAGCAGGTTGGCGGCCCGGGTCAACTCCGCCGATGTCAGCAGGTCCACCTGGGCGCGCAGGTCGTCCTGCTGTTCCTCTGGCACTTCGATGACACCGCGATCGATAGCCTCCGGCAACGCCTGCAGCACGATCAGATCCCGAAAACGATCCAACACGTCGGTGGCGAACCGACGCGGTTCGTGGCCCGCTTCGATCACCTCGTCGACGACGCTGAACAAGGCACCCGCATCGGACCTGGAGACGGCTTCGACCACCGCATTGAGCACCCCCGCATCGGTGACCCCGATGAGTTCCACCGCGTCGGCGTAGGTGATTCCGTCCGCACCCGCGCTGGCCACCAGTTGGCCGAGCAAACTCAGGGCATCGCGCACGCTGCCCTCGGCGGCCCTCGCCACCAACGTGAGCGCGGCGGGATCCCAGCTCAGACCCTCGGAGTCGCAGATGCCGGCGAGGTGGCCGCGGAGCACCCCGATGGGGACCAACCGGAACGCGTAGTGGTGGGTGCGGGATCTGATGGTGCCGAGGATCTTCTCCGGTTCGGTGGTGGCGAACACGAACCGCAGGTGGGCGGGCGGCTCCTCGATCAGCTTCAGCAGGGCGTTGCCGGCATCCTTCGTGAGCTGGTGCGCCTCATCGATGATGTAGACCGTGTAGCGGCTGGTCACCGGTGCGAAGGCGGCGTTCTCCCGCAGTTCCCTGGCGTTCTCGACCGAGCGGTGGGTGGCGGCGTCGATCTCCACCACGTCGATCGATCCTGGACCGTTGGGCGCAAGATCGATGCACGGCTGGCAGACGCCACAGGGCTCCGGTGTCGGACCCTCAACACAGTTGAGGCTGCGCGCGAGGATTCGGGCGCTCGAGGTCTTGCCGCAGCCCCGGGGGCCGGAGAAGAGGTAGGCGTGGTGAACCCTGTCGTTCCCAAGCGCCCGCAGCAGCGGACCGGTGACCTGTTCCTGACCCACGACATCGGAGAACCGACCGGGGCGGTACTTGCGGTACAGGGCCAGCGACACGCCTACACCCTAACCCTGGTGTCGGCGGCGGCGAACCGCTCGACCGGCGAAGGGGGAAAGTGACCCCCCGCGCACCCGACGGAGCCCGGGTACCCTTGCTGCCTTCCGGCCCTGGGGGGTTTACGGGACGTCGCCACGCGGGGGGTCGCGACCCAGTCTATGCCACCGTCGCCGGGCTGTCGTAAGGTCTCCTCGGAGGATTCGCCTAGTGGCCTAGGGCGCACGCTTGGAAAGCGTGTTGGGGGCAACCCCTCGCGGGTTCGAATCCCGCATCCTCCGCCACTACCAAGCGGAATCCGCCCCGACGGACAACTCGAGGCTTCGCCCGAGCGCCTTCACGGACTCGGAAAGCGTCGCTCGTAAAGTGTGGGGCATGGCTGACGAAGGAAGCACGGACCAGATGACCGGCGCTGGCGGCTCCGCACCACCGCCCTCAGGTGCGCCCCCCCGGCGCCGCAGCGTCGGCGGCGGCGCCGGCGACCCTGGCGTGAAGAAGACCCCGATCGGGAAGATGATCCTGATCACCCTGGTCGGTATGGCCGTACTCTTTGGCGTCGGCTACGGAATCGGCCAGTTCTTCCAGTCCAGTTCTTCCGGAACTGCGGCCGACGGCGACACCGAACCGGAAACCTGCGTGACGGTCAACGTCACGCCGACCCCGTTGCCGCCGGACCAGATCCAGGTGACGGTGCTCAACGCCAGCGCGCCGGCCGGCTCGGCCGCATCGACCGCCGAGACGCTCGGTGGCGTCGGCTTCCAGATCGCCGACGTGGGCAACGGCTCCACGGACGTCACCACCGCCCCCGCGGTGATCCGCTACGGCCCCACCTCGGCGGAGGCAGCCAAGACGCTCAACGCCTACCTCGCCGGAGCCACTGAGATGCAGGAGGCAGCCGACGTGGTCGGTCTCGAACTCATTCTCGTGGGCCCGTTCGAAGGAGTGGTGGATCCGGCCACAGCCCAGGCCGAACTGACCGTGCCGATCCCCAGCGCGAGCGGTCCCGGTTGCACCCCACCGGCTCCCGGGGCCCCGGCCGACCCCAACGCGGTTCCGCAACCGACGCCGGCGGCCGCCTGAGCAGACGCCACCGGCGCCCGGTATTGTTTCCGGCGGTGGCGTGTCCGAGCGGCCAAAGGAGCACGCCTCGAAAGCGTGTGTGGGGGCAACTCCACCGTGGGTTCGAATCCCACCGCCACCGCCATGGGTGCCTACGCACCCCCGAATGGGCTAGTGTGACCACCTCACCGACGAGGGGAACGCGATGCCCAGAAACACGATCTGCCTGTGGTTCGACGGCGACGCGGAAGACGCCGCCACCTTCTACTCCGCGACCTTCCCGGACAGCGAGTTGCGGGCGGTGAATCGGGCGCCCGCCGACTTCCCCTCCGGTAAAGCTGGCGACGTCCTCACGGTGGAGTTCAGCGTGGTCGGGATCCCGTGCCTCGGACTCAACGGCGGCCCGAACTTCCCCCAGACCGAGGCCTTCTCGTTTCAGATCATCACCGACGACCAGGAAGAGACTGACCGCTATTGGAACGCCCTGGTGGGCAATGGCGGTCAGGAGAGCGCGTGCGGTTGGTGCAAGGACCGCTGGGGCGTCTCCTGGCAGATCACGCCCCAGGTTCTGCTCGACGCCCTGGCCGCGGGAGGCGAACAAGCGCGGCTGGCGTTCGAAGCCATGCTGCCCATGCAGAAGATCGATATCGCCACCATCGAAGCCGCTTTGGCCGGCTGACCGCGCTGCTACGCCGACTGTAGTTCGGCGACCACCTGCACCCAGCGCTCCAGGAAAGCCCGCTCGTCGCGGCGGCTGCGTCGCAGCCAAGCGGTGACCTCGTTGTTGCCTTTGCTGGCATTGCAGGAACGGCAGGCGGGGACCACGTTGGTCACCGTGTACCGGCCGCCGCGGGTGATGGGCAGTACGCAGTCGCGCTGCAACTGACCTTCCGTCTCGCCGCAGTAGGCGCAGGCCCCCCAGGCACGATGGATGGCGTCCCACTCCTCGGCCGTGAGATCGTTTCCGGCGGCGGCCACCCGTCTGGCGCGTCGACGCTGCGCGCGCGCCCGTCGGGTCTGTCGCACCGCCACGCGTGGATCATAGTCCGGATTCGACGGCGTTCAGGGTAGTGATCGGTTCGCCCTCACCGTCGGCGATTCGACCCTGCGGCGCCGATTCGCCCTGCCACTGCTCGAAGTCGAGCACGAGTTGCTGCCCAGCCTCCAGGGTGACGTCGGGGAAGGTGAACCGACGTTCGGTGTCGTTGGGATCGACGGTGGTGACCTCAATCCGGTAGCGCCCCGAAGTCGTCGCACCCAACGCCACGTCGGCCCGGTCATCCGGCGAGGCGATGGTCAACTCGGCACCCTGGGCGCCGAACTCGATCACGTCGACGGCGAAGTCGAAGAGGTACCCCCCGTCGTTCTCCACCGCCGCCGACACGGTTGGCCCGGCCGTGGGTAGTTGGGAGTACACGATCCTGCTGCCGTCCGCCGCCAGTTTGACGGTGGCCGGGGAGTCAGCCGGCGCGTCGACACCGGAGATCAGCACGTCGTAGCCGGCCCCGATCATGGCGAAGTCGAGGGTGCTGGCAGCGAGTTCGGTGGAGATCGACACGGTGGTGTCCAGCGTCGCGGGAGTTTCCAGGAACGGCGCCGGTGCCAGCCCGGGTCCTTGTGCGAGCGGGACGATCTCGCCGTCCGGGATATCGCGCACCAAAACCCCCGACACCCTTCCCAGCCGCTGTTCTGCGGCGTCGGTGAGATAGAAGTCAGTGTCCGCCCGTTCGGCCCCGGGTCCGGTCAGACTGAACTGGTTGGTGCCGTCGGCAACCGTTTGACCGACCGTTTCGCCGGCGCAGAACGGGCACTCCTGAGGTGCCAGGCGAGGTGCCAGCGGCGTCAGGGTCAGCGTTCCCGAGTCGGCGTCGCCCCGGTACACCGACTCGGGGGCGTCCGGGTTGGTCGAGGCGAGGTAGCTCCACGTCTCGTTCTCCCGGTCGACCGCCACGGCCCGGGCTGCCCCGGGGAAGTTGTTGTCGTACACCATGATCCAGAAAATGCCGTCACCCCGGTCTTCGACCGCGTAGGGGGTGATGGCGTGCCCACCGGCGAACTCGGGTTGGAAGATCCCCAGGGTGTACGTGTTCTCGGGGGTGCGTTGCTCTCCCAATGTGGCGATCAGCGTGTCCAGCACGTCCACCGGCGAAACACCTCGGGTCTCGCTGCCCTGGGTGGGTTCGGTGGCCTGGGTGCTGAACCAGCGGGCGATGTCGCGCTGCAACGGCTCGTTGCCGTCGAACGGCAATGCGTAGGGGGCTTCCGCTCCGTAGGTCCGGGGAGACTCGACGCCCGCGGCAAACACCTGGCTGAGTGCGGCCATGCCCTCGCAGTGGCCGCCGGCAGCCGCGTTGTTCATCACCTGGAGCCAGGTGGTCGCCGGCGAGCCCAGCCGGCAGACGGCCCCGCTCGGAGATTCACACGCCTGCTGCCCGAACAGTTCCACCAGTTGCGCCGCACCCAACTCGGCCACACCCGCCTCGTCGCCATAGTTGGGGAACGAGAATCCGTCCGGATCCGGCCGGAACCCGGAATCCGCCACGTAGGTCCCGCTGGTGGGCGGATCGGCAACAAGATGGTCCGTACTGCGCACGTCCTCCCCGTCGGATCCCGTCGAGGGGGCGCCGCAGCCGGCGAGCAGCAGAAGCCCGACGCCGGCGACTACCAATGTGCGCTTCACAGCCGCTCCTTCGCCCACCGCCGCCTGCGATTCAGCCTAGTTGCGCCGCACCCGAGTCAATCGAAATGGGCCCACGGATCCTCCGGTCGGCGCAGCCGAGCGGTCGGAGACCTCCGGTGCGCGGGCAACCGATGCAGGATGGAGATGGAGATGGAGGTGAGTGAACCATGTCAAGTGAAACCACACCACGCCGGATCGTTGTCGGTGTCGACGGGTCCGAACGCAGCGTCGCTGCGCTCGAGTGGGCGCTGGAAGAGGCCGAGGCCCATGGCGGCAGCGTCAAAGTGGTGACTGTGTGGGACGTACCGTCGACGATTTTCCTCACACCCACGTTCACCGAGGGTGACTACGCCGATCGGGCCACCGCAGCCTTGGAGCACGCCCTCGGCGCCACCGGGGCCCTGAGCCGCGGCGTTCCGGTGGTGGCCGAAACGGTCATGGGCAACGGTGGCCAGACGCTGGTGGAAATCGCCGACGGCGCCGATCTGCTGGTGGTCGCCGGCCACGGCTTGGGTCACGGCGGCGTGCCGGGGGCGCACCTCGGTTCGGTGGCGGGCTACTGCGCACACCACGCCAGCTGCCCCACCGTGATCGTGCGTGGCTGAGGCGGACGAGGAGTAGCTGATTCCGCGCTTTCCGCGCATCAGAAGCCAAATGCGGCCACCATTGCCGCATGGCTTCAGACACCGCAACCCTCAACACTACGACTCTGGCCCCCACCGGCGGCATGGTCACGGCGGCGCGGATCTACCACCTCATCGTGGCCCTGGTCGGAACCTCAGCCCTCACCATCAGCCTGATCATCTCCGCCACCAGCCCGGTCAGCGGGGGCGCGCTGAACGGCATCATCTTCACCTTGAGCTACTTCACGGTGTGGTCGAACATCGTCGCCCTGGTGGTGAACTGGCTGTTGTTCGCCAACCCGGACCGCGATGGGAAGGCGTTCAGGTGGATCCGGATGACCGGCTTGGTGATGATCGTCATCACCGGACTGATCTACGCGCTGATCCTGGCCGCCTCGGCCAACCCCTGCGGATGGGGCGTGTACACGAACCTGGGCTTCCACTACATCGTGCCGTGGGCCACTCTGCTGGGGTTCCTGGTGTTCGGCCCCCGGCCGCGCTTCACCTGGGATCTGGTGCCCAAGATGATGATCATTCCGGTGATCTGGCTGGCGTACACCCTGTTGCACGGCCTCATGACCGTTAACGCGCCCGGGAACACCTGCTCCAACGTTCCGCTCGCGCAGGGGGTGAACTTCTACCCCTACCCCTTCATCACGCTTGACTACGACGGCACCGGTGGCCCGTCCCCGCTCATCCCCGGCGTGGAGGCCGGCGGCTACGCCGGCATCGCGATCAACCTGGTGATCATCATCATCCTGGGACTGGTGATGGCCTCCATCTTCGTCGGTCTCGACCGACTGCTCAGCCGGGGCACCAAGCCGACGCCGTTGTGACCGGCGGGAGGGTCAGGCCCGACGACGGTGCAGGGCGAGCCAGAGGGTAGCCAAGCCGAGGCCCACGAGGACCTCCTGGCCGAGCCAACCGTGCTCGCGTTGGATCTTCGCGTGCAGGCGGTCGAACCAGACCGGCTGGAATCCGGTGCCGAAGAAGTGCACGCTGACCTGCTCGGAGTCCGGCGTGCAGGCACCTGCGATCCCCGCGACGGCGATGCGGCGACGATCCGCCGGGGTGCCCGCGATGACAACCGCGGCCACCCCGAGGCCGACCAGCCCGTCGGCCCGAGCGACCTTCAGATACACGGCGTCGTCCCGCACCCCCCAGTGGGGCAACGAGTCCATCGCCAAGTGCGACGCCAGACCCAGGAGAAAGGCTGCGGGCGCGCTCCGACACCGGTCGGCGATCAGAGCACCGGCCAGCACGTGGTTGGTGATGAGCATCCCGCCTCCGCTCCTCCTCTGGTCGTAGGCCCCTCCCAATCGGTGGAATACTCCGTCCGCCTGGGGCTACAGTCGTTCGATGCGTGATCCACACCACAGCCGAGGATCGACCTCGGCAGGTCTGGTGCGACGTGTAGAGGCCGAATTCGGCGGCAATGCGTCCGCCGGATTCACCGCCGCGGCGGCGCTCGTGGCCAGCGTAGTCCTGGTGGCCTCGGTTGCTCGGTTGATCCACAAGGCGACCGACCCAGCCGTCCCACTGCGACCCTGGACCCTGATGGCGCTCATCCTGATCGCCTCGTCGGTGCTGCTGAGCGCGTTGGGCCACCGCCACCGAGTCGCATATCGGGCGGCCCAGACCGCCCTCGCCCTCGCAACCGCGCTGCTGGCAGCGTTGGTGCTCGCCGCGTGGGCGGCACCCACCCGCCTGTTCGGATTCACGCGATCGCTGTGGCCTGTCGACGGTGACCCGGCTCAGGTCGCCGCCACGCCACCGGCATTGACGCTGATCGGCGGCGCAGCTCTGGTGGTCGCGATGTGGCTGGCGGCGGTGAAGACCCGCTGGGCGGCAGCCACTTCGGCGACGCTCTACGTCGCCATATTCGGCGTCGCGATGGGGGTGCTGCTGCAACTCGGCCAGCCGGGCGGGATCGCGGTGGAACAGTACTTCGGTTCCACCGCCGGCCGGGCCACGACCACAGCTCTGAGCGTGCTGGCGATCGTCGCGGCCGCCGTCATGCTCAGACCGCAGCAGCCTCCGTTGGGACCACTGCTCGCCACCGGAATGTGGCCCGTCGCGGCCTTCGCCGTGGCGATCCTCGTGGTCTCGACGCTACTGGCACAGGTGGGATTCCAGGTGGCCGACGCGTCGGGCAGCAGCGTGGAGACCGCAATCGCCGTCGGCTTCGTCATCCAGTCGGGGTCGCTGATCGCACTGTTCGGCTGCACCGTCTGGTTCGCAACGGTGCAACAGCGCCGCTCGAACGCCCAAGCGGCCGCGTTCGCCGCGACTGTGGCTTTCTCGACCGCCTCCTACCACTCTGCGGTACCGACGCTGCTGGTGGACCGAGCCGGCGCCATTCTCGATGTCAACCCCGCCGGTACCGAGTCCGGAATCCCCCCGGCCGACGACCTTTCCGAGCGGCGATGGTTCTCGCTGATCGAACAATGGGGGGATTCGGACGGCGTTTCCGACGGGCAACAGCCGGCCTGGTGGCCCGCGGTCGTGACCGGCCGGGCGATCCACACCGATCGGGTGAAGTTGGCGATCCCGGGCGCGGCCCCACGATGGGCAGATCTGACCGCCGCCGCCGTCGCGGACTCAGACGATGAACCCAGGTTCACCATCGTGCAACTCGTCAATGTCACCGAGACGGTGTCGGCCCGCGAGGAGTTGCTGTTCCGCGCTCAACACGACACCTTGACCGGGTTGATCAACCGATCACAGGTCGTTCGGCTGCTCGACCAGGGCCCGATGGCCGAGCAGGAGTGCCTCGTCGCGATTCTGGGATTGGACAGATTCGGGGAGATCAACGAAGCCTTCGGCCATTCCGTCGGCGACCAACTGCTGTGTGCGGTCGCCGAGCAACTACAGACCGGATCGCCCTCGGGCTCGATCGTGGGCCGACTCGACGGGGACGAATTCGCCGTGGTGATCCGAGGACCCGCAGTGGCGGAGGCCGGCAGCCAACACCGGACGGCCGAGCGACTACTGGCGTCGGTGGAGCACGACTACTCGGTGGGCGGCTACGTCCTGCGCCCCTCCGCCAGCGTCGGACTCGTGCAGCGGCGCAGCCGCATGAGCGGCCATGAGCTCCTGCGACGGGCCTCGGCGGCTCTGGCTGCGGCCAAGCGGGCCGGCGGCCATAGGTGGCAGGCGCACGACCACAACTTCAGCGCCGACGCACGGGACCAACTGCTCCTGCTCGACCAACTGCGCGGCGCCCTCGCCGAAGGCGGCCAGTTGCACACCTGGTTCCAGCCCATCGTGTCGCTGTCCGACTACTCGACGGTGGGCTACGAGGCACTTTCGCGCTGGCAACACCCAGAGCGGGGACTGCTGCCGGCGAGCCGTTGGATCCCTGCCGTGGAATCCGATCTGCACGTGATGCACCGCATGAGCATGGTGGTGGCCACCCAGGCGGCGCAATTCGCGCAATCGCTGCCGGCTGGCCGAACCGTTTCGCTGAACATCTCCGGCCGCCACCTCTCGTCACGTGAGTTCGCCGAATTCGTCGACCTCCTGCTCGACCTGCGCCGCCGGCTGCACACGCCGCTGGTCCTGGAACTCACCGAGACCGCATTGGCCAGCGTGCAAGGCCCCGCCTTGGCGCGGCTGTCGCAGTTGGTGGACGTCGGCTACGGCCTCTGGGGCGACGACTTCGGCACCGGATACTCCTCGGTCACCCACCTGCGTGACTTCCCCCTGACGGGGATCAAACTCGACAAGTCGTTCACCTCGGCGCTCGCCGACAGCCGGTCGAGTTCGTTCCGGATCGCCGACGGCGTCGCCGGTCTGGCACACGGCTTGGGGCTGCAAACGGTGGCCGAGGGGATCGAGACGCCGGATCAGGCGACCCGGGTGGCGGCCGCAGGCTGGCAGTGGGGTCAGGGGTGGCTGTTCGGGCACCCGAATCCCTCCGAACACTACCTGGAGGCCGGGACGATCGCGCCCGGCGTGGCTAGCGACGTGCCGCGAAGAAGTCCGTGAGCAACTGCTGCGATTCCGCCGCCATGACACCCGAGACGACCTCCACCCGATGCGGCAGGCGAGGATCCCGGACGACATCGAACAGCCCGCCCACCGCCCCCGCCTTGGCATCGAAGGCGCCGAACACCAGCCGTCCTATCCGCGCCAGCACCGCCGCCCCGGCACACATGGTGCACGGCTCGAGGGTGACCACCAGCGTGCAGCCCGGCAGCCGCCAACCGTCACCGTAGACCTCGGCGGCGGCCCGCAGCGCCAGGATCTCGGCATGGGCAGTCGGGTCACCGTCGGCTTCGCGGCGATTGCAGGCGGTGGCGAGCACCCGATGGTCGGGATCGAGCACGACCGCTCCGACCGGCACGTCCGGGTGCGACGATGCGGCAACCTCGAGCGCCCGCTGCATCGCCTCCCGATCGACCCGGGAGGCCTTCACAACCCCTTGACTGCGCCGACGACCTTGGTGAGCGAGTCTTTCGCGTCGCCGAACAGCAGGGTGGTCTTCGGATCGTAGAGCAACTCGTTGGTGATGCCGGCGAAGCCGGGGCGCATCGAGCGCTTGAGGAACACCACCTGGGCGGCGTCGGAGACGTCCAGGATCGGCATCCCGTAGATGGGTGCGCTGGGGTCGCTCTTGGCCGCCGGGTTGACCACGTCGTTGGCACCGACCACGAGCACGACGTCGGTGGAGGAGAACTCGGGGTTGATCTCCTCCATCTCCTTCAACTGGTCGTAGGGGACATTCGCCTCGGCCAGCAGCACGTTCATGTGGCCGGGCATCCGGCCGGCGACGGGGTGGATCGCGTAGGCGACCTCTATCCCCCGTTCGTTGAGCAGATCGACGAGTTCCCGGATGGTGTGCTGGGCCTGCGCGACGGCCAGGCCGTAGCCCGGAACGATGATCACTTTCTGGGCGTAGGCGAGCATGATCGCGACGTCGTCCGCCGAGGACGACCTCACCGGCCGGTCGGCATCGCCACCGGCGGCCAGCGCCGTACTGGCCTTGAATGCACCGAACAGGGTGTTCGTCAGCGGACGGCCCATGGCCTTCGCCATCTCCTGCGTGAGCAAAGTACCGGAGGCGCCGACCAGTGTTCCGGCCACCAGCAGCAGCACATTGCCCAGCACATAGCCGCTCGCGGCCACCGCGAGTCCGGTGAAGGCGTTGAGCAGCGAGATCACGATCGGCACGTCGGCACCGCCGACGGGCAGTACCAGCAGTACCCCGAGCACCAGCGAGACCAGCGCCAGGATGATCAGCAGCAGCGAGGTGGGCGAGATGATCAATGCAACCGCCAGCACCGCAGCAGCCACCGCCACCGCGATGGTGACGATCCGGCCGGCCGGGATGACCACCGGTCGGGTGGTCATGATCTCCTGCAACTTGAGGAAGGTCACGATCGACCCGCTGAAGGCCACCGAGCCGATCAGCACCGTGAGCACGGTGAACGTGAGCACCAGGGTGTCTTCGGCGCCGACCGCTTGGTATTCGACCAATGCCACCAGGGCTGCCGCACCACCACCAGCGCCGTTGAACAAGGCGACCAACTGCGGCATCGCGGTCATCTTGACCTTGCGCGCGGCCGGCCAGCCGATCGCGATACCCACCACCATGGCCAGCAGGATCCACAGCAGGTTGTTCATCTCGTAGCCGGCGAAGAATGTGACCACCACCGCGATCAGCGCGCCGACCGAGCCGATGAGCACACCGTTGCGGGCAGTCTTCGGCGACGAGAGACCCTTCAGGGCGAGAATGAAGCAGACAGCGGCGACCAACTCCACCAACTGCACCCAGGTTGGGGTGACGTTGGCGGTGGCCAAAGTGGCGGTCATGCGGCGTCCTTCCCGGGTTGCTTCGGCTTGAACATCTCCAGCATCCGCTCGGTCACCACGAATCCACCCACGAGGTTGACGGTGGCCAGCACGATCGCGAAGACGCCGAGCGCCAGCGAGAGTGGTGTGTCGGAACTACCGGTGACGATGATCGCCCCGATCAGCACCACACCGTGGATGGCGTTGGCGCCGGACATCAGGGGCGTGTGCAGGACCGCCGACACCTTCGACACGACCTCGAAGCCGACGAAGATGCTCAGCACGAAGATGGTGAGCAGTGCGATTCCGCTCATCGCGCTTCCTTCCGAATCTCGCCGTTGAGCACAACGGCGCAACCGTCGATGATCTCGTCCTCGATGTCGAGCACGAGTTCGCCATCGTTGGCGACCAGCCCCAACAGCGCGACCACGTTCATCGCGAACAACTTCGAGGCGTGCACCGGCATGGCGGAGGCGGCATCCTTGGCCCCCCACACCCGGACGCCGTTGCGATCCTGGGTGACGCCGGCCTCCACACCTTCGACGTTGCCGCCGGTCTCGGCCGCCAAGTCCACCACCACGGCGCCCGGCGACATGGTGTCGACCATCTCCGCGGTCACCAGCAGCGGCGCCCGCCGACCCGGGACGGCGGCGGTGGTGATCACCGCGTCGGATTCGGCGACGTACGGGGTGAGCAGCTCGCGCTGTTTGGCCGCGCGATCCTCGGTCATCTCCCGGGCGTAGCCGCCGCCGGCTTCGAGCGCCTCGAGTTCCAGCGTGATGAAGGTCGCCCCCATCGACTTCACCTCGTCGGCCGAGGCGGCCCGCACGTCGTAGGCGGAGACGATGGCACCCAGCCGCTTGGCCGTGGCGATCGCCTGCAGCCCCGCGACACCGGCCCCCAACACCAGCACCTTCGCCGGTGGGATGGTTCCGGCCGCAGTCATGAACAGTGGGAAGAACTTGGGTGCCAGCGCGGCAGCCACCAACGCGGCTCGGTAGCCGGTCACCAGTGCCTGCGAGGTCAACGCGTCCATCGACTGCGCCCGGCTGATCCGGGGCAGCAGGTCGAAACTCAACGCCGTCGCGCCTCGCTCGGCCACTGCCGCGACCGTATCGGCGTCGGCCCCGGGCTGCAGGAAGGACACAGCGACCGCGCCGGGCTCGAGCACCTCGGCGTACGCCGGATCCAGCGGCCGTACCGAGGCGACCACCTCTGCGCCGGTGATGCCCTCGATGGCGTTGGGCAGGACGATGGCACCGGCCTGCTCGTACTCGGCATCGGAGTAGTAGGCGGCGGCACCGGCACCGGTCTCGACCGAAACCTCCAAGCCGAGCCGCGCCAACTTGCCGACCGTGTCCGGAACGAGGGCGACCCTACGCTCGCCTGGGGCGATTTCCTTTGGTACGAAAAGCCTCACAACTCCGAAACGGTACGCCCGTGAGCACGGCAATCGTCCTTCGGGGTCGCGAACTAGACTTCGGCCATGGTCCCCTTGGCACGCCGACTCACCGGGATTCTGCATCCGGAAGGCCGTCACGACCTCGGTCCGGGATCCTTCGAGGGCTGGTACATCAAATTCGTCTCGCCCGACCTGGAACAACGGTGGGCGGTGATCCCGGGGATCTTCCGCGGGCTCGAGGGCAACGATGAGGCCTTCTTGCAGGTGCTCGACGGCGCCACCGGCCGGTCGTGGTACCACCGATACCCGGCCGAGTCGTTCGACGCCGCCACCACCGGACTCGACATTCGGGTGGGCCCCAACCGGTTCACCGACCGGGTGATCCGGTTGGACTGCCCGCAGCTGTCCGGCGAGTTGCGCATCACCTCCGAGCTAGACCCCTGGCCGGTGCGCCCTTGGTCCCCCGGTGTGATGGGTTGGTACGCCTGGGTGCCGGCGATGGAGTGCTACCACGGTGTGGTGTCGTTCAGCCACTCGCTGACCGGAACCCTCGCAGTCGAAGGCACCGAGGTTGACTTCGACGGATCCCGCGGATACCTGGAGAAGGATTGGGGGTTGGCCTTCCCTGCTGGCTACCTCTGGGCCCATTCGAACAGCTTCACCCGGTCGGACGCCTCGCTGATGGCATCGGTCGCGCTCATCCCGTGGCGCGGCCGCGAGTTCCGGGGCTTCATCGTCGGACTGCGCACGGGTGGGCGGCTGTACAAGTTCGCCACCTACACCGGCGCCGCGAGTACCCACCTGAGTGTGGATGACTCGCACGTCACCTGGAACCTACGGTCACGCGCCTGGCCGGGGACGTCACCGCTGCGGTTGGAGTTGCGAGCCGATCGGGTGGCCGGCGGGTTGCTGCACGCGCCGATCCGAACCGAGATGCATCGTCGGGTGGAGGAGACTCTGGATTCCCGGATAGCCGTCCGACTCACTCGGGGCTCGGAGGTGCTGTTCGACGACGTGGGTTTGGCCGCCGGTTTGGAGGTGCACGGCGACACCGACCGGCTGCTCGCGACCGCCGAGAGCGCGTAGACCCGGCCCGACGGCACCCCGGGCACCTGGCTACGTGTCCGGGAACTGGGCGAGGAACTCAGGTTCCGGGCAGCCGATGTTCGCCAGCATGATCCGGTGATTGGCGACGATGTTCATCTGGGAGGCGTCGAACGCAGCCTCGTTGTCGCGCAACAACGCGTCATCCGGCCGGGTGCCGAGCACCTGCAGGTACTGCTCCGTCGTACCGGTGGCGCGGTCGAGCAGGGTCTCCTGGCTGCCGTTGAGCGACCCCCGGATCTGATCGGCCACCACCGAATACGCCGAGGCACCGAACTTGGCCTGCGCGACGTTGCCCTCCGGATTGGTCTCCGGGAACATCACCACCAGCGGTCCGTCGAGTTTCGCCAGCTCCGCGCAGACCTCCTCCTGGTTGTCGTCCACCGCGGTGAATCCGCCGCACGCGGTGGCGGTCAGGGCCAAGGCGGCCGCGCAGGCTGCTGCTCTCGCCACGCGCAGGGTCGGCATGCATTCTCCTATCGTCTTCGGGGAAAGTAGCATCGGCGCCCGGATTGCCCGGCCGACGCGCCGCCGATGCCAGCTACCAGGGCCAGAAAGGCAGCCGTGGCGATGGGCCGATCGCGCCATCTTCGACCACAGGCCAGAATAGGGCGGTGACTCGCGCAGGTTCCGCAGCCCAGGGCATCTCCAGCGACGTGCTCGTGGTCGGAGCCGGACCGGCCGGCTCGGCCGCGGCCGCCTGGTTGGCCCGGGCCGGTGTCGATGTCGTCCTCGCCGACTCCGCCGCCTTCCCGCGCGACAAGCCCTGCGGCGACGGCCTCACCCCTCGTGCGATCGCCGAACTCCAGGCCCTCGGACTGGGCGAGTGGACCTCGCAGCAGGCCCGCAACTGGGGCTTGCGGGCAGCCGGGTTCGGCGAGGAACTGTACCTTCCCTGGCCGGGCGGGAGCCTCCCCAAACAGGGTGGGGCGGCGCGCCGGGAGGTGCTGGACGACCGGATAAGGCAGGTGGCGCTCGCGGCTGGTGCCCGCGAGGTCACCGCGCGGGCGGCCGACGTGGTGATGCGCGGTGACCGGGTGGCCGCGGTGAAGTTCACCACGCCGAACGGACCGGTGGAGATCGCCTGCCGGCGGTTGGTGGTGGCCGACGGCGCACGTTCGCAACTCGGCCGCAAGCTCGGCCGCACCTGGCACCGCAACACCGCCTACGGTGTGGCTGCCCGGGGCTACATCTCCAGCGGTCGCAGCGACGATCCGTGGATCTCCTCACACTTGGAATTGCGCGACGCCGAGGACGAGGTCCTCAGCGGCTACGGCTGGGTTTTCCCGCTCGCCGATGGAACCGTCAACATCGGCGTCGGCACGCTGGCGACGGACCGTAATCCGGGGAACGTCAACCTGCGACGCCTGCTCGCGCACTACGCCGAATCCCGACGTTCCGAGTGGCAGTTGCACGGTGAGGTCGAAGCCCCCTGGTCGGCGCTGCTGCCGATGGGTGGCGCGGTGAGCGGGGTGGCCGGCCCCAACTGGGTGCTGATAGGCGATGCGGCCGGCTGCGTCAACCCGCTCAACGGCGAGGGGATCGACTACGGCCTGGAGACCGGCCGACTCGCGGCCGAACTGTGGCGCGCGGGCGAATCCGGTGCCGCCTGGCCGGGGATTCTGCGCGCGCACTACGGCGCCTCGTTCTCCATCGCCCGCCGGTTGGCCGGACTGCTCACCGTGCCGGGGCTGCTGCCGACCGCCGGCCCGGTGGGGATGCGCTCCCGCACGCTGATGAAGATCGCGCTGCGGTTGATGGGCAATCTCGTGACCGAAGAGGACACCGATGCCGTGGCCCGGGCGTGGCGCTTGGCCGGACGCGCCTCGCTCCGGATCGACGAACGACCCCCGTGGGCTGCCTAGTTGAGCGGTTCCCCGCTGGCGTCGTCCGCGGCATACGGCAACCGATCGGAGATCTCGTCGGCAAGGTCCAGGCCGCCGGAGTAGTCCCCGTAGGCACGCGGGTCTTCCCGCGGCTCCACATGCGTGAGCACGTGCAGGTCGGCGACGGTGGCCTTGAGGTCGGCTTCAACCTCCTCCACCACATCGTGGGAGTGCTGAACGGTCCATTCACCGGGCACCAACACATGCACGCTCATGAAGCGATCCTTACCCGACTCCCGGGTCTGCAGCCCGTGGAACGTTACTCCGCCGGTGGCGTGCCGGGCCAGCACCGCCGCGATGGCCTCATGTTGTTCTGCGGGCAAGGAGACGTCCAGCAAGCCGCGCATCGCCGCCGCGATCAACCTGGTGCCCACCACGAGGATGTTCAGCGCCACCGCGATGGCCACCAGCGGGTCGAGGATGTTCCAGCCGGTGAGCATCACCGCGAAGACCCCGACGATGACCCCGATCGACGTCCACACATCCGTCAGCAGGTGCTGCCCGTCGGCGAAGAGTGTCGCCGAGCGGTGGCGTCGGCCCGCCCGCACCAGAATCAATCCCACGGTGACGTTGATCAGAGTCGCCGCGATCGTGATCACCAGGCCGATGCCGAGTTGTTCGAGTTCCCGCGGAGCCCACAGCCGGGGCACCGAGGTGACCAGGATCGCGGTGGCAGCCCCGAAGATCATGAATCCTTCGATGCCGCTGGACAGGTACTCGGCCTTGCCGCGGCCGAAGTGGTGGATGGTGTCGGCGGGTTTGGCCGCCGCCTTGAGCGCCATCAGGGCGATCACCGCGGCGACCACGTTGACGATGGATTCGATGGCGTCCGAGAGCAGCCCGACCGAATCGGTGAGCAGATAGGCCGCGTACTTCATCGCCACCACCAGCACCGATGCGGCTATGGAGAGGTAGACGAATCGGAACAGGTACGAGCGCGTGGCCGCGGACTCCCCTGTCATGGGACGACTTTGACACGGCGGGTCGCAGTTCTGCCACCCGACCGCTGCGTCCCGATTCGCCGCTGCGCGAACAGGCGGTGCTATTCACCGGCCGAGCGGCCACACTGGTGCGATAGAACTTGTGCCTTCAGTCAGAGGAGACCACATGGACAGCCCGCACCGACTCGTGACGATCGTCGGGGAGGTGGACGCCGATCAGCCCATCATGCTGCACAGTCTCAGCGGCTTCCTGGACGCGGGTTCGGCCGGACGCCTCGCGGTGGAACATCTGCTCGAGGTCACCGAGCACACCACCATCGCCACGTTCGACGTGGATGTCCTCTACGACTACCGGGCCCGCCGACCGCGGATGACCTTCCTCACCGACCACTACGGCGAGGTGGATCTTCCGGAACTCCGGGTGGACCGACTCGAGGACGCGGCCGGCCGACCGTTCCTGCTGCTCCACGGACCCGAACCGGACTTCAAGTGGCAGCGATTCGCCACCGATGCGGTGTGGCTCGCGAAGGAGTTCGACATCTCGCTCGCGCTGGGCATGCATGCGGTGCCGTGGCCGGCACCGCACACCCGCCCGGTCAATGTGACCGCCCACAGCAACGACCCGGCCCTGATCGTCGACCGACGGGCCTTCGTCGGCGACCTCGAGGTGCCCGCGCACATGGCCGGCTTCCTGGAGATGTCGCTCGGCGTCCAAGACGTGCCGGCGATGGGATTCGCCGCTCATGTGCCGCACTATCTGTCCGCCTCCCAATACCCGCGGGCTGCGGTGGCGCTGTTGGAGGCGATCTCCGCCCAGACCGGCCTGCTGCTGCCGCTGGACGACCTGCGAGACCAGGCGAAGTCCGCCGACGACGACATCAGCTTGCAGGTATCCGGGGAGGCCGAGAACGTGGAGGCGATCAAACTGCTCGAGCAGCAGTACGACGACTTCATGGCCCGATTCGAACAAGCCGGGGAATCCGACGACATCAACGAACTCGATCCGAAGGAATTCGTCGACCAGGTCGAGCGCTTCCTCGCGGATCGGGAGCGATACGACAAGGACTAGCGCGCGGAATGCGGCACACCCGCTAGATTCGTGTCAGCGCCCCGCCCAGCATTGAGGAGACACCGTGCTCATTACGCGCCGCCAAGTCGACGGGACCGCCGCCCGCGCCCTCGTGGAACGCAGCAAGCACTCCGAACTCACCTACGAGCCGGTCGGGATGAGCCTGGGATGGCGACCCGTCCCGGACGGCTACCGAGACGTGCAGCACGAGCGCGTGATCGGTCAGGGTGAGGACGCCTACCGCAAGGTGGGATACGCCCTCATGCACTGGGAGATCCACCGCAAGGCTGGCTTCCAGGTCTCGGCCCAACACTCCGCCGTGCGTCCGGACGAACGCGTCGGGCTGGTGATGCCCTTCCTGGGGGTGCTCGGCGTCACGGCTATCTGCAAGACGGTGGCGGTCGTCGCCGAAGGCGATACCACCGGCTTCGCCTACGGCACGCTGCCGGGTCACCCGCAGGAAGGCGAAGAGTCGTTCCTGCTCAGCCACCGGCCCGATGATTCCGTGGTGCTCACGATCCGGGCGGTCTCCAAACCGGCCTCAGCATTGATCAAGTTGGCAGGGCCGCTGGCCCACGCGAAGCAGGCGGGTGCGGCCAAGAAGTTCCTCGCAGCGGCCGCCTTCTACGCGTCCGCACCGGCACCGGCCCACGCCGAGCCGTAGGAGGGGCAACGACCGTGCGACCGTACCCGGCGGCTTGAGGTGCGGACCGAGGAGTTCGCGCTGCGCACCGGCCGAACCCTGATCACCGACCTCACGGCCCGAATCGATGCGTGGCTCGCACCCGCCGATTCCGGACTGTTGAACGTCTTCGTTCCACACGCCACCGCCGGGTTGGCGATCATCGAGACCGGCGCGGGCACCGAAACCGACCTCGACTCCACCTTGGAACGGCTGCTGCCCATCGACGACATCTACCGCCACCGGCACGGCTCCCGCGGCCACGGCCGCGACCACGTGATGCCCGCTTTCGTCGCACCGTCGATCACACTGCCGGTGCAAGGCGGTCGGGTGCTGCTCGGCACCTGGCAGTCGATCTGCCTGGTGGATCCCAACGTCGACAACCCCGACCGTCGGGTTCGGCTCACCCTGCTCACCGGCTGACGCCCAGCGCCTCCCGCTCGCCGCAGGCTAGAACTCGTGCCGCCAGGGGTAGCCGGAGGCACCGTCGGCCGTGGTCTTGGTACCGAGGAACTGGTGCAGTTGGATCCGGTTGAGGTCGAATCCCACTCGGGACACGGTGAGGTAGAGCCGCCAGGTCCGCGCTTTCTGCAATCCCACCTCGGCGACGGCAGCATCCCAGTCGGACATCAGGTTCTCGCTCCAATGCCGCAGCGTCTCGGCGTAATGCAGCCGAATGTTCTCCTCATGCTGGATCTCGAATCCGGCGTCGTTCATGGCGCCCATCACCTGCGCCGGGCCGGCGAGTTCGCCGTCCGGGAAGATGTAGCGGTTGATGAATCCGCCGGCCTTGGCCTTCTGGGTGCCGTCGTTGCGGGTGATGGTGTGGTTGAGCAAACGTCCCTCGGGGGTGAGTTTCGCAAGTAGGAAACCGAAGTAGGCGGGGTAGTTCTTGTAGCCGATGTGTTCGGTGAGGCCGATCGAGGAAATCCGGTCGAAACCGGTCTCGGGCACGTCACGGTAGTCGCCGTGGCGGATTTCGGCGAGGTCGCTGAGGCCGAGTTCGGCGACGAGTTTGGCGCCGTATTCGGCCTGCTGCCGGGACAGCGTGACGCCGATCACGTTCACGCCGTACTCCCGGGCGGCGTGGATGGCCATGCCGCCCCAGCCGCACCCGACATCGAGCAGTCGCATGCCCGGCTGCAGGCCGAGTTTGCGGCACACCAGATCGAACTTGTACTCCTGCGCCTCGTCCAGCGAGGTTTCCCGGGTGGGGAACACCGCGCAGGTGTACGCCATCGAGGGGCCGAGGAGTTGGGCGTAGAACTCGTTGGACACGTCGTAGTGGTGCGAGATGGCTGCGGCGTCCCGGCGTTTGGTGTGCCGGCGCAGGCCGGTCATGCGGACTTCTTGCGGCGGTATCGGCGGCCGACGCAGATTCTTCAGCCCCACGGTGCGGGCGATCGCGATCGCATCCGTCGGGCTCAAACCCTTGACGTCGACTTGGGCGAGTTCGGTCACGACGGCGTGCAGGTCGCCTTCCACGTCGATCGCCCCGGTCACGTAGGCGCGGGCGAGGCCGAGGTCGCTGGGAGCGGTCGCGAGGTACTGCAGCGCCAGCGGGGTGCGCAGCACCATGGTCGCCGCCGGGTCGGGCGGACCCGCCTCACTGTTGTCGTAGGCACGAACGGCGACCCGCGTGTTGGGGCCGAGGATCAGCGCCAGGGCTTCGGCGATCTTCATGGGTACTACCTCCCAGCGACGCACTTGGCGTACAGGTCGAGCAGACGGGAATCCGGATCATAGTGCTTCTTCAGCGCTGCGTACGTCTCGCCGTTGTAGATGCCCCAGAACTCATCTTCCGGGTAGTAGCTCGACGAGTAGAGCGACTTCCGCCCCCCGAGTCGTTCGACCTCTATTTCGATGGCCCGATTGACGTCACCCTCCTCGGCGCCCGGGGCGATCTCCACACTCGCCCAGAAGCCGAGGTTGACGTAGACGGTCTCGGGCGACATGACGTAGAGATCCCACCGCTGGGAACGGTCGCGCTGCCGCAGCGGACACAGCCACACCGGCAGGATCCCGACTTCGCGGTGGAAGAAGTCGAGGAAATCGGCCAACCGTTCGACCGGTACTTCGACGTCCTGGATGACATACTCCCGCTTCGGCTTCCGGCGCAGGGCGTCCCAGGCGTCCACCAGACCCTTCCGCCGGGCGAAGTTGACGATCTTGAAGTAGTTGTCCGACCGCAGGTAGCGCCGCGGGATGAGCGGCCGCAGGTAGCGGTTCTGTGCCCCCACGCCGCCGGAGCACCAGAACCAGTCGGTGTCCCAGCGCCAGATGTAGTCCGCCGCGGTGAGGTAGTCCACCTGCCTGGTGCGGATCGACTTGTAGTAGATGTTCGTGCCGGTGTAGTCGCTGGTGAAAGGCGCGCTATCGCACCAGCGGCCCAACGTCAGGTAGAGCTCGTCCGGCGCGAACACCGTGCCGTCGAGGAAGTCGACCGGACGGCCGGCGAGTTCGCCGGCGAGCACGATCTGCTCCACGGCGGCGGCGAGGTCCGATGCGGTGTGGAATCGGAGGTGCTCGAGTTCGACGTAGGGCGCCACCGGTGCGAGTTCGATCCGCAGCCGCAGGGCGTAGCCCAAAGTCCCGTAGGAATTGGGGAAGCCGAAGAAGAGATCCGCGTGCTCGTTGTCGGCGGTGGCCGTGATCACTTCCCCGGATCCGGTGAGGATGTCCATCTCGAGGACGGATTCGTGCGGCAGACCGGCGCGGAATGAAGTCGACTCGATGCCCAGTCCGGTGACGGCACCGCCCAGCGTGATGGTCTTCAACTGCGGCACCACCATCGGCATCAGCCCGTACGGCAGGGTCGCCGCCACCAGATGCTCGTAGGTGGTCATGCCGAGCACGTCCGCGGTGCGGTTGACCGGATCCACCGAGAGCACGCCGTCGAATTGATCGACCTCGAGCCCGGGCGCTCGGCTGTCCTGCCGCACCCGGAAGAGGTTGGAGGTCTTCTTCGCCAGACGGATCGGCGCGCTGGCCGGGATGGCCCGGAAGCTGTCCAACAGTTGCGTCACCCGCCGTTGGTAGTCCGCGCGAGCGCCCGCGGGCAGATCCGCTGCCAGCCCAGCCACCTCTACCACCGCGGCCACCTTTCCCACGTGCATCCGGTCGTCGATTCGATCTCACCGAGCAGGTTAGCGTCACCCGGCCGACTCGTGCCAGGATTCACCCGGCGACCGCACACTCCCCGGGCGGTATTGGCGCACCGCATGTGACAGTTGTGTTTCCGATTCCGGTCAGGACTTCCGGTCGGCCCCGACGGCGCTAGTGTTTCTCTGTTGGGAGCCGCCACATGACCACCGAGAAGAACCTCACGGCCGACTATCCGGGCTATGAGACGACGCCGGGTGCGTACGACGAGATGTTCGACGCCGCAGGTCAGCCGCGCCCTGGACTGGAGTACCTCGAATCCGCCCTGCGAGCCCTCGGTGCCGACGGGCTGAAAGAACGCGGGCGCGTCCGGGACAGTCACCTCACCGCCCAGGGCATCACCTTCACCCTCAGCGGCCGGGAACGACCGCTGCCGATGGACCTCATCCCGCGGGTGATAGCGGCTGACGAGTGGCGGACCATCGACGCCGGTGTGAGCCAACGCATCCGCGCCCTCGAGATGTTCCTCGACGACGTCTACGGCATGGGCCAGATCCTCTCCGAAGGAATCGTCCCACGCGCCCTGGTGACCTCCTCGGCGCACTTCCACCGGGCGGCCCACGGGTTCCAGCCGCCGAACGGGGTGCGCATCCACGTCGCAGGTGTCGATCTCGTGCGGGATCAGGAGGGCACCATCCGGGTGCTGGAGGACAACCTCCGCAACCCCTCCGGGGTCTCCTACGTACTGGAGAACCGACGCACCTTGGCCCACGTGGTCCCCGAGCTGTTCCCGACCCAGCGGGTACGGGCGATCTCGGAGTACCCGGAACGCCTCTTCGCCTCGCTGGTGACCGCCGGCCCACGCGGGGTGCCGGATCCGACCGTGGTGGTGCTGACCCCCGGTGTGCACAATTCGGCGCACTTCGAACACGCCTTCCTCGCCCGCCGCATGGGCACGGAACTGGTGGAGGGCCGGGACCTGTTCTGCCGCGAGGGCAGCGTCTTCATGCGCACGACCAAAGGTCCTCGCCAGGTGCATGTGATCTATCGGCGGATCGACGACGAATACCTCGACCCGGTGCACTTCCTGCCCGACTCGCTGCTCGGCGTTCCGGGGATCCTCAACGCCGCCCGGGCCGGCACGGTCACGATCGCGAACGCGATCGGCAACGGCGTCGCCGACGACAAGGCCCTCTACCCCTACGTTCCGAAGATCATCGAGTACTACCTGGGGGAGAAGCCGATCCTGCCCAACGTGCCGACCTACGACCTGCAGGACCGGGAGGTGCGCGATTTCGTCTTGGATCGGCTCGACTCGATGGTGCTCAAGCCGGTGGACGGTTCCGGCGGGTACGGCTTGGTGATGGGCCACCAGGCCACCGACAAGGAGCTCGCCGAGGTCGCGGTGTCCATCACCGACGACCCCCGGGCCTGGGTGGCGCAGCCGGTGCTGACGTTGTCCACCTCACCGAGTGCAGTCGGGGAGGGCGCGATCGAACCACGGCACGTCGATCTGCGTCCGTTCGCGGTCAACGACGGTGAACGGGTGTGGGTGCTTCCCGGGGGATTGACCCGAGTCGCGCTGCGGAAGGGGAGCCTGGTGGTCAACTCCTCCCAGGGCGGCGGCTCGAAAGACACCTGGGTGCTTGACGACGGCCAGGGCGGCATCTCGGCCGACGCCGGTCCCGCGGTGGCGGACGGCACGGCCGAGGGCTTCATCGGCATCGACCGCCGCTACCGCCGCCAACCCGGCTGGCGCGAGACCGGGCCGCGGATCTCCGAGGAACGGATGCGGCAGCAGTCCGAACAGCAACAGCAGACCCGCACCGGAGGGGGTGAACCGACGTGTTGAGCCGGCTGGCGGAGAGCTTCTACTGGATCGGTCGCTACGTGGAGCGGGCCGAGGCCAGCGCCCGACTGTTGGCCGAACACCACCAGTTGATCGTCGAGGACAAACGCATCACCCCGGAACGCGGCGCCCAGGTGCTGCTCGAGGCGCTGATGATCCCGACTGAGGCCGACGTCGAGTTCACACCGAGCGAACTGGTCCGGCAGGTGCTCGGCGACCCGGAGGACACCAGTTCGGTCAGCGGGGCGGTGCACGCGGCTCGGGAGAACGCCCGGGCCATCCGCGATGCCCTGTCCGCCGACGTCTTCGAGGCGCTCAACAGTGTGGACATGCGGTTGTCGCTGGCCGTCAGCAAACCGGACATCCGCAGTCCCGGTGTGCTCCTCTACGGCGTGCTCGAACGTCTGGCGGTGGTGCACGGGGTGATCGACTGGACCTCCCCGCGCGATGAGGGCTACCTCTTCCTGCGGCTCGGCCGCACCCTGGAACGCATCGACATGACCGCCCGGCTGCTCGCCGTGCACCACGAACAGATGTGGCCGGAATCCGGACCGGTGGCGATGCTGCGGGCAACCGGTGGCCTGCATGCCTTCCTGCGCGGCCGCAACCCCATGAGCGGCGAGCAGGTGCGCGGCTTCCTGGTGCTCGATCCGCTGTTCCCCAGATCCATGCTCGGATCCTCCCGCATCGCCGAAGACACCGTCCGAGCCCTGGAACGGCAGGGTTCCGAAGACAGCACCGGCCGCCTGCTGCGCACCGTGGGTCTGTTGCGCAGTGCACTGGAGTTTTCGTCCTCTTCGCCCGATCCGGCGACGGTCGACGCGATGGCCGAGAGCGGCCTGGTCAGTTCCACCCAGGCCGGGATGGAGGTGTCGGAGGCCTTCTTCCGGCAGGTTGGGACCACGGTGTGGAGTCATTGATGAGTTGGCGATTGAAGGTTTCCCACCACACCGGACTGCGGTACACCGAACCGGTGTCCGCCTCCTTCAACGAGGCCCGGATGACGCCGGCGGACGGCGGCGGTCAACTGTTGATCGCCCATGAACTCCGGGTGAGCCCGTCGGCGCGGGTGCAGGCCTACACCGACTACTGGGGCACCACCGTGGAGGCGTTCGACCTGCACGAACCGCATACGGTGCTCGACGTCACTTCGAACTCGGTGGTGGAGACCACCGAGACGACGCCGCTGGAGACGAACGTCGACTGGGCCGACCTGGCCGAACCCGCTGTCGTCGACGCCTGGTGCGAGTTCCTGCGACCCAGCCGCTACGTCGACGATGCCCGCGACGATCCGCATCGGTCGGATCTGCTGGCCGAACTGGCGGCCTACGATCGGCCGGCCGATGCGATCCACGCCGCGGTCACCGCGGTGGAGGAGCACATGCGCTACACCCCGGGCTCCACCAACGTCTTCACCAAGGCGTCCGAGGCGTGGGCCAACGGCGTCGGGGTGTGCCAGGACTTCACCCACGTCACGCTGTCGCTGCTGCGCCCGCTGGGCATCCCGGCCCGGTATGTCTCCGGCTACCTCTACACCGGCAGCGGAGAGGTGGGCGAGCGGGTCACCGGGGAGTCACATGCCTGGGTGGAGGTGTGGGACGGCGACTGGCACGGCCTCGACCCGACCAACGGCCGGGTGGTCGGCGAGGGCCACGTCATCGTGGCTCGGGGTCGGGACTATGCCGACGTGAGCCCGCTCAAGGGCATCTACGCCGGCGGCCACTCCGAGTCGCTCGGCGTCGAGGTCTCCCTCACCCGGCTCCCACGCTAGGCGGCCGCCCGGCCCACGTGGGTGCTGCGGTAGATCGCGGCGTAGGCCGTGAGCAGCCACAAGGCGACGAAACCGATCACGAACCAGAAGATCAACGACGCGGCGAAGCCGGTGATGAAGAAGACGTTCACGGCGCTGAGCAGGAGCAGGATCACGGCGAGCACCGCCACGATGATGCTGGTGACCAGCCAGCGGCCCCAGCGGTCCTTGATGGCTGAGAAGTTCGCTCCGAGGGCGTTGCCACGCCCGTCGGCCGCCGCCAGCGGCACGAAGACGGTGAGCACTCCGAGCAGGAAACCCAGGCCCGGGAAGATGAGGAATCCGATCAGCACCAACACCCACTGGGCAAGGGTCCAGAGTGCGAACTTGCCCATCACCGGGATCGCGCCGGCGAACGCTTCCGAGACCGACACCCGGCCGGTCACCGCACCGAGTGCGATTCGGGCCAGCACCGCCAGCCACACGATCAACACGGCCACCGAGATCACTGCGGCGACCACATAGGAGAAACTCAAGCCCACCTGGGGATTCCAGAACGTCAGCAGGGCCTGGATCACAGCGTTGACCACGATCATCACGATCGCCGGGACGAAGCCGCGCCACATCCGGGCGAATCCCGTCACCAGGGCCGAGAATCCGAACTCCTTGGGTTTGCCCGCGCTCCGCGGTTGCGGGGTCTCCACGTCGGTCATCACGTCACTCACTGCTGTGTCCTCCCATTTTCATCGAGGACCTCGATCGCGAGTCCCTTGAAGAGCACGTCCGAACCCACGGTCACCTCGGCGACCAGGAAGGTATCGGTGTCCTTCGCCCAGCCGGGCACCTGATCGGCGAACTCGCTGGGGATCTCGGTGGTGGCGGTCATCTGGCCTTTGCTGAGCACCGCAACACCGTCGGTGGTCAGCCCCTCACACGACAGGTCGGTGCCGTCGGCGGTGCACACCGGGGCCGACTTGAAGGTGTCGCCGGCGGCCAGCACTGTGTCTATCGTCGTGGTGCGCAGACTCGCGAGCGAGTCCCCGGCCACCGGACGCAACTGGGCCACCTGGGAGCATCCGGTGACGGCGACGGCGGCAACTGCGGCAGCCGCGACGGCTGTGGTGATTCGTCTCATTGCCCGGTACCTCCGGCGGTCGTGGCCATCTTGCGGGCTGTCCTTTCGGCGTAGGCACGCTCGAGGTCCGCGTCCGAGATGGCGGAGAGATCGAACGGCGCCGGCAGCAGCAGCTCGACGTTGCGGTCCAGCGGCGAACCGCGCCGCATCAGCGGATCCGCGGTGAAGTCGTTCGCCGCCAGTTCCCGGCTCAGCGAGGCGATGCCGGTCTGCGAGAAGTCACCCTCCCGCCATTCCGCCGGCGACGCGTGGTCCAGCGTGACGCAGAACAGCGACAGCGTGCCGTCGCGGTTGTCCACGATGTCCACCACCTGGGCCTGTTGCGGATAGTCGATGCAGGATGCGGTGGTGATCTCCCAGAATCCGCCGTTGCCGCCTTCTTTGCCGTGACTCTGGATGGTGTTGATGTGGGTGTGACCGTTCATCCACGCCACCATGTTCGGGTACTTGAGCAGCATGTCGATGAACTCTTCGGCGTGCACCAGGGGTTCGCCGGGGTTGAACACGTTCTGCGCCGTGTTCTCCAGTGTGAGGCTGTTGTGGTGGCTGAGGATCACCGCGAGTTTGCCCTCTTCGACCACCTGCTGAAGCTCCGACTCGAGCCAGTCGAACTGGCTCTGCGGAACCGCACCGTCGGCGCCGAGCACCTGATTGCAGGTGTCGAGTCCGAACAGCCGCAGGCCCGGACCGACATCGGCTTTCCAGTAGGTCGTCTTGTTGTCGAGGTTCTCCTGGGTGAAGCCATGCCCGACCGGCCCGGGTAGGTCGGTGGTCTCGAAGTGCTGCTTCATGAAGTCGATACCGCTGAGGATCTTGCGGGCCGGGTCGGCTGTCACGCGCTTGAATCCGGGGTTCATGCCGAACTGCTGACGGATGTTGTTGAACAGTCGGGTGGCCGGGCTGACATCCGCCGCCATGCCCCGGAACAGGTCGGAGGCGAACCCGGGGAAGGCGTACCCCTTCTGCCCGCCGGTGGCGAGGTTGCGCACCGACTCGTCCACCCCGAAGGTTCCGTTCAGCGTGGTGTCGTGGTTGCCGTAGACGGTGTACCACGGGGCCGGCGCGCCGGGCGACGTCACCTCGCTGGTCACCACCGCCTCGAGCAGACCGGGGATGGTGGGGAAACCGTATTGGCCGTAGGGGTCGTTGCTGGGGTCGTCGGGGTGGTAGGCGTAGGTCACTTCGCTCCACGCCTGCGGACCCTCGTAGCGATCCGGGTCGCCGCTGTTCGGGCGGACGGTCTGCCCGTCGAAGAGGTCGATGTACCAGCGCAACTCGAGGTTGGACAGTCGGTCGGAGTTGTCTCCGGTGTTGAGCAACGCCATCATCGGGGCACCCGTGACCGGGCTCTCGGCGGCGTCGGTGAGCGCCTGGATCATGGCCCCCTGCACGTTGACCGACATTGTCTCCTGGGGCCGACAGACGCCGGGCAGCAAGGTGAAGTCGAACTCTGCCACCGGATCGAGCCAGGCCGGCGTCTGCGCGTCGATGATGTGGATGTCCGAGGTGTGCCCGAGGTAGGCGATCGACCGCCGACCCGCGACCCGGCCCGCCGCCGGCTCGGCCGAGACCAAGTCGGTCCGCACCTCGAAGTCCTCGCCCGGCCCCGAGGTCAGAGTCCGGTAGAACTTGTTCTGCGCCACGCTGCGCTGGAGCACCGTCTGGCGGAGGGTGGTGGGGACGTCGGCAGGAGCGAGCGGCTGCGCGAGCGTGCGCGCCAGCGCCTGCTGGGGCAACGTGAAGGACGCCGCGAGAGCTGCGGTGAGCCCGAGGAATCCGCGTCGGGAGAGTCCGGACACATGCACTCCTTTGCATTGTGGACTTTCGTATGGGTCTGCCTATCACAATCGAGGGGGTCCATGTGCGGAAAAAGGCCTTGGCACTTCTACTGATGGGGCTGCGTGCCGACCCCGGAGACGCTAGACAAAGCGTGTGAGCGCGACAACCGAGGCCGAACAGCCGAGCACACCCGCACCGGCGGCCAAGAAGAAGAAGCCGTTGTGGTGGCGCATCGTCCGAGTGCTGCTCGCGATCCTGCTGGTGCTGGTGCTGCTGGCCGTGGCCTACGTCAGCTACCTGTGGTTCCGGGTGCCGAGGGAGAACCTCGACCCGATGCGGCCCGGAGACCTGACCCTCTCGACGTCGGCGGGCGAACCACTGACGGCAGGTCCGTTCACGGTCGCGGTGGACTCCGGCGACGATCCGGGCATCACCATCACCCAGACCGACGGTGCGACCCCGGTGTGGTTCAGCGATCCGGGCACCGCATTCCTCGCCGCGGGCGTGGGGAAGGTCGACTGGAAGGAGCGCTACGGATTCTTCTGGCCCGACGTCGAGCGTTCGGAATCGCTCACCGACCAGTCGGTGGACCAGGTCTCCCGCGACGGCGACGGCATCACCATCAGCGGCCGACTGTCCGGTGGCGACGTCTCCGCGCCGTACACGATGAAACTGGCACCGGTGGTCAAGTCGGACACCGTCACCGTGCTGGGCATGGACGTCACCGTCGACCTCGCCAGCAACGGCGAACCGGTGACCTCGGTGATGCTCACCAACGGCCTGAGCGCCGACGAGCAGGTCTACGGCTTCGGTGAGCAGTTCCGCGACTTCAATCTGGTGGGAAGCACCTTCAGCGTGCTGGTACAGGAGCAGGGCATCGGCCGGGGCGAACAGCCGATCACCTTCCTGGCCGATCTGACGAACTGGGCGGGGGCCAATCTCGGCGTCACCTACGCCGCCTGGCCCACCTACGTCACCAGCACGAATCGTTCCTTCGCCCTGGCCAACACGGAAACCTCAGGCGGATTCGGCGTGGCCGACCTCAGCCGCGACGGGCAGGTGTCGCTGGAAACCTGGTCGAACGCGCTGAGTGCGGAGGTGGTGGCGGCGGATTCGCCGACCGACCTGGTGGCCGCCCGCGCCGCCGGCAAGGAGTTCCCGGAACTGGCCGAGTGGTCCCAGGACGGCGCCGTGCTGGGCCTGCAGGGCGGCACCGACAAGGTCCGTTCGGTGGTGGCCGAGATGCAGCAGGCCGGGGCGGAGATCTCCGGCGTCTGGCTGCAGGACTGGGTGGGCAAGCGGACCACGAGTTTCGGCAGCCAACTGTGGTGGACCTGGCAGTTGGACGAACAGTTGTACCCCGGGTGGGACCAGATGGTCGCCGACTTCAACGCCGAGGGGATCGAGGTGCTCACCTACGTCAACCCCTTCCTCGCCGATGCCTCGGAGAAGAACGTGCCGGGGCTACGCAACCTCTACGCCGAAGCCGAAGAACAAGGCTTCCTGGTCAAGAACGCCGAGGGCGGCACCTATGTGATCGAGACGGTCGGCTTCCCGGTCGGGCTGATGGATCTGACGAATCCGGCAGCCCGCGAGTGGTACGCCGACGTGATCGCCACCGAAGTCATCGGCAAGGGGGCCGCCGGCTTCATGGCCGACTTCGGGGAGGCCTTGCCCTTCGACGCCGCACTGTTCGAGGGTGATCCGCTGCAGCAGCACAACCGCTACCCGCAACTGTGGGCCGAAACCGTGCGGATGGCCTGCGACAAGGCGGGTGAGCCGGACTGCCTGGCCTTCATGCGTTCGTCGTTCCTCGGCTCGCCCGAGCAGGTTCCGATGCAGTGGGCCGGCGACCAGATGGTGACGTTCGCGCCGCAGGACGGCTTGGAGTCGGTGGTGCTCGGCATGAACGCCGGGGGTGTGTCGGGCAACCCGCTGTGGCACAGCGACATCGGCGGCTACACCAGCATCAACGCCGTGGTGAAGGACTACGTGCGACCGTCCAACCTGAACGCCCGCTGGGCCGAGTTGCAGGCGTTCGGCACCATGATGCGCACGCACGAGACCAACCGGCCGGAAAATAACCAGCAGGTGTACGACACGGAAGAGACCCGGGCGCAATTCGCTCGTGCGACCCAGATCTTCGCCGCGCTCGAGGACTACCGCGCCACCGTGATCGAAGAGGCGGTCACCACCGGGGTTCCGGCCATGCGCCACAGTTGGCTGGTCTACCCGGGAACCAAGGCGGCCGAGGCGGATCTGCAGTTCTTCCTCGGCGAGCACTTGCTCATGGCCCCGGTCACCGGCAATGACGCGACCACCACGAAGGTCACCTTGCCACCGGGGACCTGGGTCCACATCTTCACCGGTGCCAGCTACCAGGGCGACCAGGAGATCGAAGTCGATTCACCGATCGGCACTCCGGCGGCGTTCGTGAAGCAGGGCGATCCGGTGGGTGACGAGATCCGCAGCGCGATGAAGGATGCGGGCCTGACGACCGGCTGACCGACGCCGGCTTCCCCCGCAGCCACCCGCGAGCGGACGCCGCGGCCCCCCTCCCGCGAGCGGACGCCTTTGTCGCGCTAGGCGGGCCGAATCGGCTCCCTAGTGTCACGAACCCGTACGCTCGCGGGTAGGGGCCGGGCCCGGGCGGGGCCAGGGCCGGGACGAGGCTGATTAGGCGCAGTGGGCCCGGCGCCGGGCGGCGAGGGACAGTTCCAGCGCCTCGCGCAGTTGCCGTCCGACCGCCTCCGACTCCAGCAGGAAGGCGTCGTGGCCATAGGGCGACTCGATCACCCGCAGCGGTCCGGCGCTCGGCACCGCATCGACGATCTGCTGCTGCAGCCGCAACGGGTACAGCCGGTCGGAATCGATCCCCGACACGATCATGGGCACCTCGATCTGCTGCAGCGCCTTGACGACCCCGCCGCGGTCACGGCCGACGTCGTGTGTGGTCATGGCGTCGGTCAGAGCGACGTAGGTGCCCGCGTCGAACCTGTTGATCAGTTTGTCCGCGTGGTGATCGAGGTAGCTCTGCACCGCGAATCTGTGACCCGATCCGGCGTAGGCCTGTGAGAGGGTCGGGGCGCCCAACGGCGATTCCCCGTCCTGCTCGTCGCGCCCGAAGCGGATCGCAAGTTCGTCCTCGGTGCGGTAGGTGAGGTGGGCGATCCGGCGAGCGATCCCCAACCCGGTGGCGGGGAAGGTCCCCTGTGCGGCGTAGTCGCCACCGCACCAGTCCGGATCGGCCAGGATCGCCTGGATCTGGGTGGTCTGGGTGCCGATCTGGTCGGCCGAGGCGAACGCGCTGGTGGCGCCGACCCAGGCGGCATCAACCCGGTGACCGAACATGGCGCACCATTCCAGCGCCCTCATACCACCCATCGAGCCGCCGGCGACGAGGGCGAAGCGCTCGATTCCGAGGTAGTCGGCCAACAACGCCTCCACCCGCACCTGGTCGCGGATGGTGATGCGCGGGAAGCGTGACCCGTAAGGCGCGCCGTCCTCGGCCAGGCTGGAGGGCCCCGTGGTGCCCTGGCAGCCGCCGAGGGTGTTGCTGGAGACGACGAACCAGCGGTCGGTATCGATCGCCTTGCCCGGACCGACGTTGGCATCCCACCAGCCGGGGGTGGTCTGGCCGCCGTGCACCCCGCCCGCCGCATGGGCGTCCCCGGTGAGGGCGTGCAGCACCAGCACCGCGTTGTCACCGGCCCGATTGAGCGTGCCGTACGTCTCGTACGCCACCGTCACCTCGGGAAGGTGCCCACCCAGTTCGAGGTCCAACGCCCCGAGGTGGGTGTAACGGCGGGCGGCGTGGCCCAACTGCTGCGGCGTCCGGGTGGTGGACGCCGCAGCAGGGCCGGTCTGGTGGGTCATGATGCTCAGGCCGTCTTGGCCGCTCGGAAACCGGCGTCGAGGTCGGCGAGGATATCGTCGATGTTCTCGATGCCGACCGCGAGGCGCACCAGGCCCGGGGTCACACCCGCGGCCAACTGTTCCTCGGCGGTCAACTGGGAGTGGGTGGTCGACGCGGGGTGGATCACGAGGCTCCGGACGTCTCCGATGTTCGCGACGTGGCTGTGCAGCTCGAGCGCCTCCACGAAGGCCTTGCCGGCTTCCACACCGCCATCGATCTCGAAGGCCAACACCGCGCCGGTGCCCTTCGGTGCGTACTTGCGCCCGAGTTCGTACCACGGACTCGACGGCAGACCGGCGTAGTTGACACTGAGCACCTCCGGGCGTCCGCTCAGCCACTCGGCGACCTTCTTGGCGTTGTCGTTGTGCCGCTCCACCCGCAGGCTCAGCGTCTCCAGCCCCTGCGCGATCAACCAGGCGTTGAACGGGGCGACCGCAGCGCCGAGGTCACGCAGCAGCTGCACCCGCGCCTTGAGGATGAAGGCCAGGTTCGCGCCGAGAGCCGAGCCGACGCCGAGGTCGCGGGCGTACACCAGACCGTGGTAGCTCGGGTCGGGCTCGTTGTAGTTCGGGAACTTGGCCGGATCGGCTCCGAAGTCGAAGTTCCCGGAATCGACGATCACACCGGCGACCGCAGTGCCGTGGCCGCCGAGGTACTTGGTGGCTGAGTGGACCACGATGTCCGCGCCCCACTCGATCGGCCGGATCAGGTACGGCGTCGCCACGGTGTTGTCGACGATCAACGGCACCCCGGCTTCGTGGGCGACGGCAGCGACTCCGGCGATGTCGAGGACGTCATTCTTGGGGTTGGCGATGCTCTCCCCGAAGAAGGCCTTGGTGTTGGGCTTGACCGCGGCCCGCCACGAGTCGAGGTCGTCCGGATCCTCCACGAACGACACCTCGACGCCCAGCTTCGGCAGGGTGTAGTGGAACAGGTTGTAGGTGCCGCCGTACAGGCTCGGGCTGGACACGACGTGATCGCCGGCCTCGGCGATGTTGAGGATGGCCAGCGTCTCGGCGGCCTGCCCGCTGGCCACGAGCAGCGCGCCGACGCCGCCCTCCAGCGAGGCGATGCGCTCCTCCACCACCGCCTGGGTGGGGTTCATGATCCGGGTGTAGATGTTGCCGAATTCCTTCAGCCCGAACAGGTTCGCCGCATGGTTGGTGTCGTTGAACGTGTACGAGGTCGTCTGGTAGATCGGCAGTGCCCTGGCGTTCGTGTCGCCGTCGGGGGTTTGACCGACGTGAATCTGGCGAGTCTCAAAAGACCATCCGTCAGACATGTTGTTCTTCCGCTCCTGTCGCAGATACTCGCTGGGCTGCACCATGGCGGGGATACCGTCCTCGCCCGGGCGTAGCCCAGTGGGTCCGGAATGCTCCGTGACCCGCGCTTGCCGGTTCACTTTTGTGGCCGACCTGGTCGTTCCTCAGTTGCACCCCACCGCGGTGGAGGGTTGCAGACCAGCAAGCTGAGGCTTGGCGCTGGTTCTCTTGACCTAACGAGAACGGTAGCAGAGCATTCGGGGTCGGGCAACGGCCGAGGATCCCGCTGCGCGGCGCGCCGATCCGCGCGGCTTCCTCAGGCCGCCGTCGGATCCGGCTGGTGCACGCCGAACGAGTCGGCCGGCCGTGGGAGCAGACCGCCGTTGATTCCGGGTTCGTCGTCCGGCCCCGTCATGATGCCCCAGTAGGTGGAGCCGGTGAACTCGCCGTAGTCCTCGAACTCCCAGTCGAATACGGCGCTGTAGAACGCCTTCGCCCGTTCCACGTCATCGGCCTGGATCTCGAAATGCACAACACGCGACATGTGACCTCCTCGGCTGGTGCCCTCGCGGGTCTCCTCGGAGTTCTACCGTCGGCGGCCATGACGATGCTCGTCGAGGACAGGCCCACGAGTGTGGGTTCGTGGACGGATCAGGCCTCGCGCCGCGCCACCACAACCGCGTCCAGTGCCGGCCTGGGCGCGCCTGCGACCTGGCGTTCGCGCACCTCGGCAAGCTCCACGGTCCAGGTCCCGGGGGCGGTCTCGAAGTCGGCGGCCAGATCGGTCGGCGAGTAGAGCACGGCCGGGTCGGGGGGTCCACCGACGCCATGGGCCAGGTTCGAGGAGTCATGTGCGACCACCACGATCAGTCCGCCTACGCTCACCGCTTCAGCGACGTGGTGGAGTGCTGCCCGCCGGGCCTCCTCCGGTACTTGCAGATAGGCGAACAGGGCCAGGTCGAAGTAGTCCGGGGCCGGGGCGAATTCGACGACGTCGGCGACGACGGTGGTGAGGTGGTCGGCCACCCCTTCGGCCGTCGCCCACTGGTTCGCACGCTGCAAGCCGACTTCGGAGAAGTCGACCGCCGTCACGTGCCACCCAAGGCGGGCCAACCAGATCGAGTGCCTACCCTCTCCGGCGGCGATGTCGAGCGCCCGCCCCGGTGGCCGGTCGCCGAGGATCTCTGCGACGAAGACATTCGGACCCTGGGTCCACACCAATTCCTCGGCTTCGCGGTACCGATCGTCCCAGCCTGCGGCGTCCATCGCGCTACCTGCGCTCTCAGTGGTGGAACTGGGTCGGCGGGTGGGGTGCGTTGGCGGGCAGCGGCCCGGCGGCGTCCAGGTCGGCAATCGACGCCTTGAGGTCGGCGATCAACTTGTGGGCGAGGTCCATGCCGAGCCCGTTGCGCACCACTATCCGCATCACTTCCACGTTCTCGATATCCGCCGGCATCGGGTAGGCCGGAACCTGCCAGCCGTACCACCGCAGCCGATCCGACAGTTGCGGCAGCGTCCACACCCCGTCGAAGTCGTCGGCCAGACGCCACGCGAAGACCGGGGTGTCGCTGCCGTCGCTGAGCAATTCGAACTGCGACATCCCCCCGATCGCCGAACTGAGATGCCTCGCCACCCGCTGACTCACGGCCTGCACGTTGTAATACCCGTGTCGGCCGAGTCGCAGGAAGGCGTAGTACTGCAACAGCACCTGGGCGGCCGGCCGCGAGAAGTTCAGACCCAGGGTGGGCATCTCGGAGCCCAGGTAGGCGACGTCGAACACCATCTCCTCGGGCAGCAGATCCTTGGAACGCCACACCACCCAACCCAGGCCGGGGTAGATCAACCCGTACTTGTGCCCGGAGGTGCTGATCGAATGCACCCTGGGCAACCGGAAATCCCACTTCAGTTCGGGTTGCAGGAAGGGTGCGATCATCCCACCGGACGCACCGTCCACGTGCAGCGGAACGTCCAGCCCGGTGCGCTGCTGCAGATCGTCGAGCGCGGCAGCGAGGTCGGCGATCGGCTCGTAGCCACCGGTGTAGGTGACCCCGAGGATGCCGACGACGCCGATGGTGTTCTCGTCGATGTGGTCCAGCATCGTCTTCGGTGTGAGCACCGGTTCCGCCAGCGTGATCGGTACCGCCCGGAGTTCGACGTCCCAGTAGCGGCAGAAGCGCTCCCACACCACTTGCACCGCCGAACTCATCACCATGTTCGGATTCTCGGTGGATTTCCCGGCCGCCCGTCTGGCCGCCTTCCACCGCTTGAGGAACGCCAAGCCGCCCATCATGCAGGCCTCGCTGGAGCCAACCGTGGACACACCCACGGTGGCGCCAGGCGCGTTCCACAGTTTGGCGATCATGGTGGTGCACTTGGCCTCGATCGCCGCAGTGGCCGGGTACTCGTCCTTGTCGATCATGTTCTTGTCGTAGGACTCGGCGTAGATGCGGTTGGCGTAGTCGTCCATCCAAGTCGTCACGAAGGTCGCGAGGTTCAACCGTGCGTTGCCGTCGAGCATGGCCTCGTCGTGGACTATCTGGTAGGCAGCCTCTCCCGGGATCCCATGATCCGGAATGCGGTCCACCGGAACCGTCAGCCACTCCTCGGTGAATACTCCGGGGTTGACCGAGGCGTGGACTTCGGGCGCGTCACCGGGCTGCGGAACGATGGGCATTGGGCCTCCTTGCGTGTGGCCTTCGCTGACGTTGCACCGACCTCGCTGACAATCGATGCCGACAACCGACGCTACCGCACCGCGCAGCGCGGATTCAGGAGTGCGCGCGACGACCGGCCTACTCGGTGGACTCGGACGCCCCCTCCGCGTGCGTGGGGGATTCGGACCGGTTCGCATCCGCCTTCCGCTTCTTCCGTGGGACCGGTTCGGCTAGCGCTTCGGAGTCCACCACGATGGGATTCGCCGGCAGGTACTTGGTCAGGAAGGCAGTGACCATGCCAGCCATCGGCATGGCGAACAACGCCCCCAGCGGGCCGGCGATCGCACCCCCGAGCAGGGCGGAACCCAACGCGACACCGGGGTTGAGGGTCATGGTCTTGGCGCTGATGCGTGGGCTCAGCAGGTAGTCGTGGATCTGCTGGTAGATGATCGCCCAGACCAGCAGGATCACCGCGCGCACCCAGCCCTTCTCCACCAACACGACCAGGACCGGGATGGCGATACCTATGTACCCACCGACGAGCGGGATGAACTCGACGAAGAACGCACCGAACACCGCCAGCGGGATCGCGAAGTACACCGGCATCCCCACCGCGAGCATCACGATCGCGTAGCCGGTGCTGGTGAAGGCCATCAGCAGCAGCCGGGAGTAGAAGTAGCCGCCGGTCTGGGTGACTGCGGTGTCCCACGCGTCGACCAGCCGGACCTGGTGTGCCGGTCCGAGGCGTCGCAGGATCGCCCGCAGGATCGCCGGTTCGCCGGACGAGATGATGATCGTGAAGATGAACGTGAGGAACACCTTCGCCACCAGGCCGACGCCGCTGCCGGCCACGCTGAGCACGTGGGTGCCGCCGTTCTTCTTCAACCAGTTCTCGACGTCCTGCAGCAGTTGGGCGTCGCTCTCCTTCAGGACCGGCAGATCCAGCCCGGTCTTGCGCGCCTCGTCGAGCCAGTTCGGCACCTCCTGGGCGAACTTGCCGGCCACGTCGATGAGGGCTGGGATCAGCAGCCCGATGAGCAACGCGACGGTGAGGAACACCCCGCCTATCACTGCGATCGTCGCGAGGCCCCTGGACCAACCGCGCCGACGCACCAGACCGTCGACTGCCGGTACGATCGCCAGCGCCAGGAACAGCGCCACAATCACGATGACCGCCAAGTCGCGCGCTTGGTTCAAGGCCCAGAGGGCGGCCAACGTGGCCAACACGACCACCACCGCGCGCCACATCGCGCGGTTGATCAACTTCCACAGCCAGGGCGGAGGCTCCTCGGAACCTCTACCCGCCGGCATCGGGGCATCGGGCCGGGCGGCTTCCGAGCCGTCGTCGGGCGCTGGTGTGGTCACGATCTCGCACTGTAGCGCCGGGCACTGTCCCGCAGCGGCGTCTTCGGCAATGCCACCGGGCGCGGACGAACCCGGCGTCAGGAGCGCCGGGGAAGAATTCCCTCCCGTTAGGCCAATCGGGTGAACCCGATCAAGTCGCCGGACGCGGATGCCGATACGCCAGGCTCACTCAGAGTTGATCATTGCTCGGGCGTCGTCTCCCCGCCCGCTGCGCAGTCGGAGCCGCTCCACTGCGCCGAAAGTCCTACGGGCTCGCCACATGCCGTGTCGACGGAAGCGAGGCGACCGGTTCGGCATCGGACCGTGAGCGCTGGTGTCGCACCCGGCGGGATGACACTGCGTAACGTGCGCCTGCACATGCCCGGCGTCGGAGTGCGATTGACACCCCGTCCGGAGACTCAGTAGTCCTTGATGACCTGCGCGATCCGTCACACCGGCATGGACGCGATCCGGACGACTCGAGGAGATCGACGATGAACCCAATGTTCGTTGGACTGGGCGTGGCTGCCGTGGGAATCGGCGGGATGGTGTTCGCCAGCGCCGCCACCCTGGGCACACTCACCCAGGACACCCTCGGCGCGACCACCTCCGTGACCGCCTCCTGCGACACCGATGGCGTCGACGTCGACAACTGGGGTTCGTCCTACAGCGTGGCGAACACTCGCTACGACACCACGACCTTCGACATCATCAACATCGCCGCTGCCTGCGACGGCAAACTCTTCAAGGTCACCCTGGCGGACTCCGGCGGCAACAGCCTCGCGGAAACCACTGGGACGCTGAGCCTGACCGGCGGCGCGGAGAGTTTCACGGTCGCCGCGGTGAGTTCGGAAGCGGTGGCTCGCGTCGCGGTCGTCTTCTACGGCTAGCGCGCCGCCCGCCGGGGTAACGGAATGAGACGTCCGGCGCCGACGCGCAGCGACGCTGCGGGGCCCCAACTTGCGGTTCGGGTCGGCTACGCCGTGGCATCGCTGGCGCTCATCGCCGTGGTGGCGGTGCTGGCCTGGCCCGCCCGCTACGGCGGTCCCATGGGCATCACGGTCGTCGCCGGAGAGTCGATGCTGCCCACCTACGAGGTGGGCCAGGTTGTCGTCACCGCACGGTCGTCATCCTATGAAGCAGGTGACGTGGTCGTGTTCCAGCCGGCCGGGTACGAGGCCTACGTGGTGCACCGGATCATCGGCTCAGAGGAGTCCGGGGGCTTGCTGACCCAAGGCGACAACAACGAGTTCATCGACCCATGGACGGTGCCGCAGGGTGATCCGATAGGCAAAGTGGTGCTGGCCGGACCGAAGTGCGATCACCTGTGGTGCAACGGATTCGCCGTCGCCCGGATGACGCCGGCGTTGATGCTGAGCCTGGGTGCCTCGCTGGTCTCGTTCGGCATCATGGTGCGCCTGTTCCGTCCCGGCGTCGGGCGTCATCGACCGGATTCCTATGGCAAGGAGCGGCCGGAAACGCCCATTCCAGCCACCCACCTGATCTCCCCGCATCCTGCTACCAGCCAGGTACCCACACCCCCGGTGCGGCGGGCTCCGGCCGGTCCGGATCGTCGCGGCGGTCGGCACCAACGGCCCGACGGGGTTCCTAGCCGGTCTTGACGGCGAGGAAGTCGTCGAAACGGGTGGCGGCGGCATTGGTGTAGCTCACCATCGCGGCAGCCGTACCCGGGCAGTTCGCCGGCGTCACACCGAGCGTGAACTGGTCCACCCCGCCCAGACTGGCGGTGGCGGTGCCGTCGCTGATGGTCAAACGTACTTCGGTATTCAACGGCCGGGCACCGTTTCCCTGACCGAGCAGCACCGACGAAGTAGGGGAGAACGAACCTCCGGTCAGGGTGCCCAACTCGAAGTACCACCGCACCGGGCCGCTGATACGCCGCACCACGACAGAGACCCCGGAATCCGTTCCCGGGTCGTAGCAGAGCGCGAAGCCCTGGGTCTGGTTGCTGTTGGCGAAGTTGGTGAACACCCCGCGCACGTAGCCGTCCTGGGCCGTGAAGGGCACCCACGCGGCCAGGGTCCCGCCACCACCCGATCGTCGAGCGGCGTTGCTCTGCACGCGCCAGGCGTTTGCGGCGGTCCACGACGGCGCATTGGCGGAGCTGAAGCCAGTCAGCGCGTTGGTGGGGTCCAGCTCCAGGCTGCGGGCGTTGATGAGCGTGCCGTTGCCGGCGGTGAAGGAGTCCCGAATTGCGAAGGTCGGCGTGCCGGCCCCCGAGACGGACGTCAACTCGTCGGCCGACACCGGGCCCAGGCTGGCCGCTGCCGCCACCGTCACCGCCATCGCCGCCGCACCGATGGCGGTTCCACCGGCGAACCACCAGAGCGTTTTCACGGTGTCGTCACCAACGCCAGGCCGACGGTGGATTCCACCCCGGCCAGGTCCGGGCCGACTCCCGGAGCCACCGGGATCGATCCAGTGGGGGCGTTGGGCAGTACGCCGACGAGTTCCGAATAGGCGGTGCCGTCGGCGGTGTCGAACAGGGTGAGTTTGAAGGGCTGACCTTGGCAGCCGGCCGAGATGGCGGCGACCTCGATCGACGTGATCTGGTAGCGCCCGCCCGAGTAACCCGAGCGGTAGGAGATCCCGGTCAATGTGCCGCAGGAGGGGACTTGGTCGGTGCCGGCGCCCAGCGACGCGCTGTCTGCGGGGAACGAGGTCGCGAAGACCACCGTCGGGGTGATGAGACCGCCCAGGACCAGACCCACGAGCAGCAGCAGGTACCGCCGCCGGTTGGGGCTGGCGGCCTCGCCGTGAGCATGTCTGGGCGCCACCTGCGAAGTGTAGGCCTCCGAACGCCGACCGGAAAGGCATCGGACACCGACCCGTCCTCACGGCGCAGGGCGGATTCGGTGCCCGGCCAGACGCTGGAATCGGGACCAAAGTCACGTCAAGCGCGCGTGGCCGACGACCGACAAGTGAGGCATAGAACGTGTGAGGAGGTGGCCGCGATGAGTTACTCGACCCTCTCAGTCGGTGCGGCCCTCCTGCTCGCCGGAGTCACCAGCAGCGCGATGCTGATGTCGGCCTCGGCGTCGTCGGAAGCCCTGCCGACGGTGGGATCGACGGCGGCCGAATGCTCGATCGGTGACGCCACCATCTCGCAGTGGCACACTGCGCTGGCGGCCGACTCCGTGGTGGTCCACGCCGCCACCGCGAGTGGGCTGACCGACTGCGTCGGAGTGCAGGCGACGCTCACGCTCTACGGCCCCGAAGGCAAGGCGATGCGCGCGGGAACCGCAGTGGTGGATCCAGCCGGCGATGCTGTGTTCTCCTTCGCACCGGTCCCGTCGGACGACTTGGGGCGCACGACGCTGACGATCGCCTAGTTGTGACTAGAGGCCTTGCGTGAGCCCCCATGGTTGCGCGGGCCCCCAGCGGTAGGGATCGAAACGGGGAGCGACCGCAGCGAGGGCCTCGGCAACGTTGAAGTAGTCGCGGTAGAGCGCGGCGTCGAGAACTGCCGAAGCGACTCCGTGTTCGGCCAGCGTCGACAACTCGTAGAGGTGCTCGAGTTTGGCGATGCCGCCGGCGACACAGACCGGACGACCGACCTGCTCGCACACAGTGCGCACCAATGGCAGGTCCGGGCCCTTTCTGGTGGCTTCGCGATCGATCGCGGTTACCACGTAGCCCGGGCAGTCGGCCGCGACCGCGGCGGACAGTGCGGCTTCGAGCGGCTGGGAGTCCAGTTCTGCACCGGGGGCCCACAACACCCCGTGGGAAACATCGATACCGGCGACAACGCGGTTGCCGTGGGCAGCGAAGACCTCCTTCAGCCACTCGGTGTCGGTGAGCGCGGCGGTGTCGATGACGATCCGGTCGAATCCCACCCGCAACGCCCAGTCGAGGGCCTCCTGGTGGGCGATGCCGCCGGCCATCTGGGTGCGCGCTTTGCCGTGAACCTGAGCGTGGATGGTCGCCAGAGTGCGTCGGTTGGCCTCATCGCCACCGTCCAGATCGGCGAGGTGCAGCCAAGTCGCGCCCTGGTCGATCCATGCCCTGGCGTCGGCGACGGGGTCACCGAAGTCTTGCCCGGCGTCGATCCGGTTCTTGACCCTGATGGCGGTGGCGCCGGCCGACACTTCGACGGCCGCGAGCAGTGTGAAGCCCGATGTCATGGCTTCACCCTAGGCCCTCGGGCCTTCATCCGGCGGTCATCGAGGACCCGACGCTTATCAGCACGATGGGTTCGGGCTTATGGTCGAGGTGTGGCAGACAATCAGGACGCGACGACGTGGTCGGTCCAGGTCTTCCCCATCCGGAGAACCGTGCGTTCACTGCTGGGCGGGAAGAAGCGAACCACCGTGGGGTACGGCTGGTCCGCCCACGGGGTGCCGGAGGGCTACGAATACGATCCGGGCCCGTACAAGAGCCACGAGCTGGCCGCCTCCGAGGCCCGGCGCACCCTGGCTGGCCGGGGTGTCCTGACCGGCGACGTCGACGGCGGTTGAGTTCCCTGCACCACTGTGCCTGAGCAGTGGGTACGGTGCACGCGTGGCTACCACGATGGTGATCGACCAGGGCGACAAGCGCCGCGCGCTGCGACGTATGAAGGCGTTCCCGCTCGGCCTGCTGATCGGGGCCGCCGTGATTTTCGTCGTCGCCTGGTATTTCGAGAAGCAGCCAGGCTCCCCGGCGTATTGGGGGTTCATCCGCGCTGCGGCGGAGGCTGGCATGGTGGGAGGGCTGGCCGATTGGTTCGCCGTCACGGCCCTGTTCCGACGGCCCATGGGCCTGCCGATCCCGCACACGGCGATCATCCCCACCAAGAAGGACCAACTCGGTGCCAGCCTCGGCGACTTCGTGAGCCAGAACTTCCTCAACCCCGACGTCGTGCGGGCCCGGGTGGCAGCCGTCGACCCCGCAGGGCGCCTGGGCACCTACCTCGGTCAACCTGGGGCGCGCGCCAGAGTGGTGCGCGAAGCGGCGGCCCTGGCCGCAGCCGGCATCCGATCGATCGACGACTCGGACGCCCAACTCATCATCCGCAACCTGTTGTTCCAGCAGGCCGCCTCCTACGCCTGGGCACCACCTGCCGGCCGACTCTTGGGTGCGGTCGTCTCCGACGGCACCCACGAACCTGCGGTGGACGCCGTCTTCCGCGTGGTGCGGGACTGGATCGCGGGCAACGAGGAGTTGATCGTCGATCTGGTTGCCGAACGCGGTCCGGCGCAGAACTTCTTCCTGGCCCGGGCGGCCCACGAGGCGGTCGGTCGGCGTGCCTACCGAGAGTTGCTGCGGTGGGCCGAGGAGGCCGTCAACGACCCCACCTGCGCCACCCGCCGCGCGGTGAATCGTTGGCTCGGCGAGACGGCGGAACGACTGCGCGAAGATCCCGAGTTGATCGCGCGGGTGGAACTGTTCAAACAGAAGCTGCTCGCCAGCCCCGAAGCACATGAGGCGGTGTTCTCGATCTGGCCGACGACCCGACGCATCCTGTTGGAGAGTCTGGCCGACGACACCGGAGAGCTTCAACGTCGCGCCGACGAGTGGGTGGCGCAGACCTCGGATCGGCTGTTGCACGACGCGGACTTCCACGACGGCGTGAACGAGCGGATCGAGTCCGCAGCGGCGTTCCTGGCCGGTCGCTACGGCAACGAGGCGGCGACTTTGATCTCAGAAACCGTCGCCCGCTGGGATGCGTCGGAGGCTTCTGAGAGGATCGAACTCCAAGTGGGTCGCGACCTGCAGTTCATCCGAATAAACGGCACCGTCGTCGGTGCCTTGGCAGGTGTCGCCATCCACACGATCGGCACCATTGTGCTCGGATAGGGGATCCGCCATGATCACAACAATCACCGTCTCGGCCGACATCGCCGAGAACGCCCGCCAGATGGCGATCGGGATGGCCCAGGCCCAAGGCTGGACGAGTATCCAGGCCAGCTTCGTCCGCCAAGTGGGTCCGCGCGAGTACGAGGTGCAGCTGACGGTCTCCCGCTAGCCCACCTGGGCGGGTTCGGCCGTCGGTTCGGCCGGAGCCGGTTCTTGTTCGACCGGGGCTAGCAGTTCCGAAACCGTGACCGGCGTCAGGCCGCGTTCCTTCAAGGCGGGGACCAACTGGGTGAGGATCTCCAGCGTCGCGGGGGTGTTGGGCGCCCCGTTGAGGTGCAGCAGGATGATGGATCCCGGCTGCACTTCCGCCAGGATTCCCTCGACCGCGAAGCTCGCGTCCGTCACGCCGGTGTCGAAGATGGTGAGGTCGGTGCCCACCGTGTATTCCCCGTATTCGCCGGCCAGAGCCACATCGCCGGGATCCTGGCAGAGGCCGGGGAAACGGATGTAGGTGGGCCAGGATTCCGCGTACTGGGCGATCAACTTCGCCGAACGGGCGATCTCGAACCGCTGTGCCACCTCGTCGCCGGGAGAAGGCAGGCCGTAGCAGTCGTCGGTCCAGCCGGCGTGGCTCCAGGTGTGATTGCCGAACTCGAATGTGTCGATGCCGGCCATGCGCTCCATAGCCTGTGGATATTGCTCTGCCCACAAGCCGGTGACGAACACCGTGGCGGGGATCTTCTCCGCAGCCAGGTAACTCACCACCGCCTCGTTGTACTGCGGCGGAAAGATGCCGGCGTTGGTCAAGGCTGCGGTGTCGGCGGCGAACGCGGTATCGAAGGTGATGGCGACCTTCGGGATATCCCGCGGACCGTTGCTGATCAACTCGCCGGGCACCGGCGGCGGGATGTCGGTCGGCGCCGGCTGCGCCGGCTCATTGGGTGTCGGTTCCGGGGCCACCGGTTCCGGCGCCGCCGTGGTCGGGGGCGGCTGATCCACCGCCAGCGGAATCGCCGACTGGGGTCCTTCCGCGAGCACCACAACCGCGGCGCCGGCCACGAGGGCAGCGCCGATACCAACAGCAATGAGAGCGGGCCGAGCCATGGCAATGACGGTAACAAGGTCCGGCCCAGCGGCTGGCGACCCCACGCGGGGATGGGGGACACGCCACACCGCTGCCGGGTGGCGGTTCGCCGGCGCTGGCGTGTCGGTGCCGACCCGGCCGTTGGGCGGTGAATCCTTGCGACGGGAAGGGCAAACTTCGCGGTAACTGATGACTGTCGCGGCAATCTGCGAGAGTATCGGAGACGTGAACGAGCATCAGCCTTTCGAGATTCTGGGCGACGAGCAGTGCTGGGAACTGCTCGGCGGTGAACAGTTCGGTCGCCTCGCGGTCAGCGTGGCGGGCCGGCCCGACATCTACCCGGTCAACTTCATCATCCACAACGGGGTGATCGTCTTTCGAACGGCTGAGGGCTCCAAACTCGCCTCGATGGCGATCAACGCGGCGGTCGCATTCGAGGTCGACGGCTACAACCCCGACACCAACGAGGCCTGGAGCGTCGTCGTGCACGGTCAGGCGAAACTCGTGGAACACAGTCCGGACGAGGACGAGCTGGAGCACCTGCCGTTGTTCCCCTGGAACCTGGCTCCCAAGAACCGGCTGGTGAAGGTCGAGGCATTCGAACTTTCCGGCCGCAGGTTCGTCGCCGAAGGCCGCCGCGGCTGACGGTCCACCGACCCGGCTAGCGCGCCAACGCGCCCAACGCCGGAATCAAGGCCTCCCGCATGGTGTCGGTGTCGGCGTCCGCATTCGTCCACAAGCGGATTGCGAGGGCACCCTGGTTGACCAACACCTCGATGCCGTCGATCACGTCGCATCCGAGGGCAGAGGCCTCTTTGAGTAGTTGCGTGTCGTGGGGGTTGAGCACCATGTCCGCGACCAGCATCCGGCTCGACAGACTATCCATGTCGAGGTTCAGGCTCTCCTCGCCCTCCTTCGCGCCGCCGACCGGCGTGGCGTTCACCACGATGTCGGTCAAGGCGGGGATCCGGAAGGTGTCCGACCACTCCACCACACCCACCGAGTCCACCCCGATGTTGGTCAGCAGCCCGGCGAGGCGCGCCGCCCGGGAGCGGCTTCGATTGACGATGGTGATCGCCCGGACGCCAGCCCTGGCCAGCTCCACCGAGACGGCCCGGCCAGCTGCCCCGGCCCCGAAGACGACGGCTCGCGCCCCCTCGGGGTCCATGAACTCCTCGATCGATTCGAGCACCGCCCAACCCTCGGTGTTCTCACCGATCATGGCGTCGCCGCGACGTGCGGCGCAGGTCGCGCTGCCGATCATTGCGGCGGACTCGGCGAGGCCGTCCAGGTGCGGCACCACCGCACGTTTGTGCGGCTCGCCGACGGCGAATCCCAGCCAGCCCATGGCACGGGCACCTGCCACCGCGTCGCCGAGGCGCAGCGAGGAGACTTCCAGATTGAGGTACTCGACCCGGTAGCCGAGTCCGGCGTAGGCCGCTCGCATCATCCCGGTCTGGGGGTTGCGTGCGGCGGGGGAGGAGAACATCCCCGTGACCTGACTCACCGTGCCGACCATGCCACCAACCTTCGACTCCAGTTCGCTGTCAGTCAACCGACACGCGCGCACCGACAGCGGATAGTGTCGCTATTCGTGCAGAGCATCCGAGCCGTGCTGTTCGACTTCCACACCACCCTAGTGGACGGAGGCGATCCGAGGTCGTGGATCGCCGAGGCGGTCACGCTTTCGGGTGCCGCCGCGCCGCTGCGCCTCGACGCCGCGGCCGACTTCCTCGACCGGATCTGGGAGCACGCCGGGGATCTCGACCCGGATTCCACCCGGGACCTCAACCCGGCCGACCACCGACGTGTGTTCGACCTGTTGATGGAACGCGCCAGGGCCGAGGAGGGCATCGATATCAGCGAGGCGCTGGCCGACGAGTTGTACCGGACGATGCCCGACCAGTGGCGACCTTACGCGGACACCCGAGGAGTGTTGGCCTGTCTGCGGGCAGGCGGCATCCGAACCGCGCTGATCTCCAACGTCGGCATCGAGATCTTCCCGATCCTGGATCGGGAAGGCCTCGCCGAACTCCTCGATTCGGTGGTGCTCTCCTGTCACGTGGGCGCGGTCAAACCGGACCCGGCGATCTTCGACTACGCGGTGCGCTCGCTGGGCGTCAGTCCAGCGGAATGCCTGATGGTGGGCGATTCGCCGGATGCCGATGCCGGCGCTGCCCGATTGGGCATCCGCACCCTGCTGCTACCCCGCACCCGCGGCCCGGAGCACGGCCTGTCGATCGTCTGCCGGATGCTGGATCTGCCGGGCTTCGGCCCGGCCGACCGCTACGAGTTCTAGCTGGGCAGCGACTCAGCCCTGCTCGCTGCCAGCCTGTTCAGCGCGCTGTTCGAAGGCGCCGGCCATGGTCCCCAAGGCTTTGGTGAGGTCGGTCGGGACGATCCACATCTTGGAGCTCTCGCCTTGCGCCATCGCCGGCAGATGGCGCATGAACTCGTACGCCATCACCCGCTCGTCCGGGTCCTGGTCGCGGACCGCACCGAATACCTCCTTGACCGCGGCGGCCTCACCGGACGCCCGCAGGCGTTGAGCTTCCGCCTGACCTTCGGCGGCCAGGATCGCGGCCTGCCGCTCACCCTCGGCGGTGAGGATGGCCGCTTGCTTGTTTCCTTCGGCGGTGAGGATCGCGGCCCGCTTGTCGCGCTCGGCCCGCATCTGCTTCTCCATGGACTGCTGGACACTGTCCGGCGGATCGATCGACTTCAGTTCGACCCGGGTCACCCGCAGACCCCACCGATTTGTTGCTTCGTCGAGCACCCCACGGAGTTGGGCGTTGATCTGGTCGCGCGAGGTCAACGTGGTCTCGAGGTCCATTCCGCCGATCACGTTGCGCAGCGTGGTGACCGTGATCTGTTCGATGCCGATGAGGTAGTCCTGAATCTCGTAGGAGGCCGCCTTGGCGTCGGTGACCTGGAAGTAGACCACCGAATCGATGTTCACCACCAGGTTGTCCTCGGTGATCACCGGCTGCGGTGGGAAGGACACCACCTGTTCCCGCATGTCGATCAGGGGCTTGACCCGATCCACGACCGGAATGATCAGAGCCAACCCGGGTTCCAGCGTGCGGTTGTAGCGCCCGAGTCGTTCCACCAGGCCGGCATGGGCCTGCGGGACGATCCGGACGCTGCGGGCGATCACGATGATCACAATGAGCGCCACCACTGCGGCGACGATAATGCTCTCCATCAACTCATCCTCTGGGTATCGATTGGTTCATTCCGGCAGTCGCTATCCGATCAGCGCCGTGGCGCCGTCGATCTTGAGGATCTGCACCTGGTCACCGACCTCGTAGACCGTGAATCCGTCGTACGGTCGGGCACTCCACACGTCACCGGCGATTTTCACCCGGCCTGCGTCTCCTTCGGTGGCGGCGATCACCACCGCGTACTCGCCGACCAACGCGGCGGCACCCGAGCGAATCTCCCTGGGTGCGGTGAGGTGCCTGCGCGCGACTGGCCGGACCACGGCGATCATCAGCAGACTGACCCCGGCGAACGCGAGCACCTGCAGCCACGCATCGCCACCGACCGCACCCACCCCGGCCGCAGCCACCGCTCCGGCGCCGAGCATCGCAAGAACCAAGGTGCCGGTCATCAGTTCCAGACCAAGCAGCGCCGCGGCGGCGATGAGCCACAACAACCAAGGTTCCACAAATAGAAGTTTACGTCAGTCCTCAGCAATGGCAGGATTCGAAGATGAGCACACCGACCGACACCCTCACCGTCGAAGTCCGCCACAGCCCCGCCTTCGCGGTCGCCCGACTGACCCTGGCCCCGGGCCAACGCGTCCGGGCCGCCTCGGGAGCCCTCTACATGCGCGACGGGGCGGTCACCGTCGACGCCAAGATGGAAGGCGGCATGTTCGGCGCCTTCAAGCGAGCCGTCGGGGGCCAGAGCTTCTTCACCTCGACCTTCGTCGGAGCCCCCGACCGGAACACCTGGGTGGATCTCACGCAGGTGCTCCCGGGCGAGGTCATGACCGTGGACCTTTCCGGCGCCAAAGGACTGGTGCTCACCCAGGGCAACTGGCTGGCCTCCACCGCCGACATCCAACTCGACACCAAGTGGGGCGGGTTGAAAAGCCTGGTCGGCGGAGAGAGGGTCTTCGCCGTGCACCTCACCGGCGCCGGCCAAGCCCTGTTGTGCTCCTACGGGGCGATCGACACCTTCGAACTCGCCGCCGGGCAGGAGATCATCGTCGATGCCGGCCACCTGATGGGGTACGAGGACACCGCCAGTGTGAACGTCCAAACCCAGGGCGGCGGCATCATGAACTCGATCAAGAGCGGTGAGATGATCGTCGTCCGGGTCACCGGCCCCGGCCGAATCTGGACCCAGTCGCGCTCGGAACGCGAACTCGCCGAATGGGTTCGCCGTCAGGTGCCGACGCAGTCCAATTGACCGCCGCGCTCAACCGCGCGTGAGCACCAACTTGCCCACATGGACGCCGGCCGCCAGAGCCTCGTGCGCGTCGGCCGCCCGGGCCAGCGGATAGGTCGTGCCGATCACGGGCCGGATGCGCCCATCGGCGATCAGCGGCCACACCGACTCCACCAGTCCGGAGCAGATGGCGGATTTCTCGGCACGACTACGGCTCCGCAGCGAGGTGGCACTGATCGTTCCGCGCGCACTCAGCAAACGGCCGAGGTTGAGTTCCCCCTTGACCCCACCCTGTAGGCCGATGACGACCAACCGTCCGCCAACCGCCAGCGCGCGTACGTTGGCGTCCAGATACGCAGCCCCGATGATGTCGAGGATGACATCGGCACCGTGCCCCTCAGTGGCTTCCCGCAGCTCGGCCGCGAAGTCCTGCTCGCGGTAGTTGATGAGCACCTCGGCCCCGAGCTCCCGGCACACCTCCAACTTCTCGGCGCTCCCGGCCGTCACCGCCACCCGGGCGCCGATTGCGCGCGCGTACTGGATTGCGAACGTGCCGATGCCGGAGCCGCCGCCATGGATCAGCAGCCAGTCGCCGGCAGCCAGTCCGGCCACCAGCTCCAGGTTCGAATACACCGTCGCGGCGACCTCGGGCAACGCAGCGGCGCTCACCAGATCGACGCCTGCCGGGATCGGCATCGCCTGACCGACCGGCACCCGGACGCGCTCGGCGTAGCCGCCGCCCGCCAGCAGTGCACACGCCGAGTCGCCGACGGCCCAACCCGCGACGTCGCGGCCCACCGCCGCGACCACCCCACTGCACTCCAATCCGAGAATCTCCGACTCGCCGGGTGGCGGCGGATAGAGGCCCTGCCGCTGCAGCAGATCGGCCCGGTTGACCCCGGCCGCAACCACGTCGAGGGTGATTTCGTCGGCGGCCGGGTCGACGTCGGGCACCTCCCGCCACTGCAGCACCTCGGTGCCGCCGCTGCCGTCACACGTCATTGCCCACATCACAACCCACCACCTCGGTCCGCCGCCTTGGCCGATCGGAGTCCGCACCGGCATCCCACCGGATGCCGACCTCGCTCCACATGGGGCACTCTAGGCCAGTGAACCAACACTCCAAGGGCTGGCTGCTGGTGGGCATCCAGGCTCTGCTCCTGGTCGCCCTGGTCGTACTGCCGTGGCGCCCATTGGGTTCGGACGGACCGCTGCCGGTGTGGTTCAGCCTGGTCGGAGTGGCAGTGATGGCGGCGGGCGTCGGCTTCGGCCTGGCGGGGGCGGCCACCTTGTCGAGCGCCCTCACGCCGACGCCGGTGCCGAAACCTGGGGAGACCCTCCGCACCTCAGGGGCATACGCGATCGTCCGCCATCCGCTCTACACCTCGGTGCTCACCGTGGCGGTGGGTTTCACCATCGCGGTGGGCTCGTGGTGGCAACTGGCGGTGTGCTGCTGCCTCGCCATCTTCTTCGGTTTCAAGTCCCGGTGGGAGGACTCCATGCTCGCCGAACGGTTCGGTGACCAATGGCAGGACTACCGCCGCGCCACCCCGGCGATCGTCCCGCTGCTGCGGCTCGGTCGGCGATGAGCCACCCCGACGACCTCATGCGCGACGCGGTCGAATACATCCTGGCGGCCGACCCGGCGTTCGAACCGATCATCCGATCTTCGCCGCTGTGCTCGTTCGCACGCGAAGAGGATCAGCCTGTTGGGCACTTCGCCAGCCTGGTCAAGTCGATCATCGCTCAGCAGTTGTCGACGAAGGTCGCGGACACTCTCACCGGACGGCTCCACGGGGCGCTCGACGGCGACGTGACACCGGAACGGGTACTGGCCCTCGATGCCGAACTGTTGCGGGCCGCCGGATTGTCCCGAGCCAAGATTCGCACCGTCCGCGGGTTGGCCGCCGCCCTCCACAGCGGTGAACTCGACCTCGACCGGGCGATCGCATCGCCGGATCACAGCCGGGTGCGAGACGAGTTGACGGCGCTCTGGGGTATCGGGCGTTGGACGGCGGAGATGTTCGAGATGTTCACCCTGCATCGCCTCGATGTCTGGCCGGTGGGGGATCTGGCCATGCGTCGCGGTTGGGCCGAACTCCACGGGCTGGCGGCCGATCCGGGCGCCAAGGCGCTCGACCCCGCCGGAGATCCGTTCCGGCCCTATCGCTCGGTAGCCGCGTGGTACTGCTGGCGGGTGGTCGACGGCGACAACCCCTCCTGGTGAGCGGCGGCTACATCGCAGTGACGGCGGCGGCGAGCTTGGCGCGTGCGGCGTCAGCGAGGTCGGTCACGGTGTCGCCGGGCAACATCGCGATCGGATCGATGGCGCGCACCCGAACTCCGTCGGGGGTTTCGTCCAACACCACGTTGCAGGGAAGCATGAGCGACAGCGAGTCATCCCGGCCGAGGACCTCGTTGGCCAGCACCGGGTTGCACGCTCCCAGGATCTTCATCGGCGCACGTTCGACGCCGATCTTGTTCTTCAACGTCGCGGCCACGTCGATCTCGGTGAGCACGCCGAAGCCCTGTTCGGCCAGCGCGGCACGGATGCGTTCTTCTGCTTGCGCCATGGAGCAGTCGAGGGTCCGGGAGATTCCGTCGACCAGGGGCGCAGCTGCTGCGTTCGGTTCTGCCATACCCCGACCCTACGCCGATCGCAGACCGCCGGCGCGCCGGTCAGCCGGGTCGGCCGAGGTGCACCGACCAGATCTGGCTAGATACCCGCCGCTTCCGGCGTGGCTGCCTCAAGTTCGCCGCTGGCGATGGCGGCGGCGAAATCCTGATAGTCCGACTCCATGAGATCGGCGTAGGTGATCGCGAACGCTCCGAGTGCATCCGGGAAGGTCGAGCTCTTGCCGAGGTAGCCGGCGATCGCGATCGGATCGCCGGCGCGTGCGTGCGCCATGGCCAGGGCGCTGCCGCACACCCGCGCATAGCCGAGGAGTCTCGCAGGCTGGATGCCGTTGAGATCCATGGAGTACTTGAAATCGCGCAACTGACGACCGTAGAAGTGGGTCCCGGCCGGGCCCTGCAGCCAGCCGAGGAAGGGGTCACCGGCGGCCTGCATCACCCGTTGACCCACGACAACCCGCTGGCCGTGCTGCTCGAACGGACTGGCGGCGGTCCATTGCTCGAGCACGGATGCTTCGGCGGCTTTGAACTGCAACACCAACAGGTCGTCCGAATCTCGGCCCTGCAAGAGCCCGACCAGCGCCGGGAGGCCCACACTTCCGACCCCGACCACCTTGTGGGCGATGTCCAGCAAGGTGTAGCGACTCAGCAGCGCGGCCCGATCGGCCTCCATCGTCGCCAGGAACGTCTCGATCAAAGTGGGGAAGACGGTCTCGTCGAAGCCCGCCTCGGTGACCCGCGTGTCCCGCAGCATCTCCGCGATGGGAACGAGCAGCGGAGGGTGATTGAGGAACCGCCGACGTCCGTCCGGACCGACTTCGGTCAACTTCTTCACGGCCGACCAGGAGTTCCGCCGCCTGATCTTGGCGACCTGCTTGTCCATGCTCTTGTCGAAAGTCTTGGTCTGCTTGCTGGTGGTTTGTGCGGTGACGACGGCGCGAATCGCCTCCGGGGTGATCATGGTGTACCAGTTGTCGAGATAGGGCGCCTCGGCCGCGGTGCGCATCACCCCGTGGTACGCAGCTGCCGCCGTGACGGCACACTGCCGACCCACCTCGTCGCCGAGGTCGTTGTCGCGCGCGGCGAGCACGAAGGAGGCGGTCAGGCGCATGACGTCCCACTCGAACGGTCCGGGGTTCGTCTCGTCGAAGTCGTTGAGGTCGAAGACCAGATTGCGTTCCGGTGTGCCGTAGACGCCGAAGTTCGACAGGTGCGCGTCGCCGCACAACTGAACCCACAAACCGGAATTCGCGCTGCGCCCCAGATCGGAGGCCATCACGTTCGCGGCTCCGCGGTAGAAGGTGAAGGGGGACTGCGCCATCCGGGTGTGCCGGATCGGCACCAGCAGGGGGATCCGGGTCTCCTCTTGTGCCTTGAGCAGATCCACCGAGCGCGGCCGGTCTGTCGGCGGGGTCCACTCCGCGATGCTCTTGCGCGGCAACCTCTTGCGAGCATCGCGCCCGTGGCCGGATCGCTCGGCCACCGGGGTCCCGGCAGCCTGGCCGGGAATCAGGTTCACGTAGTCGGACATAGTCGGTCAGCGTAGCCCGGTTACCCGGCCGACGCCGATCAGCGCGATCGGTCAGCCGACCTGAGCCGGAGCCGACGTGGCCGCCGATTCGTTGGCCCGTTCGGCATCGGCCCGCTCCGGGGTGGCCACCAGCACCGCAAGCACCAGCGCCAGGGCCGGTATCACCAGCGCCAGGGTGGTGGTCTTGATGGCCTTGCGCATCAACTGCGCGCCTCGCTCCTGGTCGCCCGCGGCGGCCGCGGCACGACCGGCGGACTCTTCCCGCAACCCGGTCAGGGCGTACCAGAGGCCACCGAGCACCACCGCGATCAACACCACCCACACACCGGCCTGGAAGGCATTCACACCTCCGGAGATCAGCCGGTCGGCGGCGTAGACCCCAACACCCGCGACCAACACCATGCCGATCACGGTGCCCGGCTTGATCGACCGGGTCGGCAACTTCGCGACGGCGATCTCGGCCGGGATCTCACCCGGGCGTTCGGCAGGGGCGTTGGAGTGGCGGCGGCCGTAGGCGAGGTAGAGCGCGATGCCCACAGCCATCCAGATGAAGAACACGATCCAGGTGATCACGTCCAGGTTCGAGATCAGGAAGAGGCACAAGATCGCGCCGACGATGGGGAACAACGGCAACAACGGCACCCGGAACGTCCGTTCGAGTTCCGGCCGGGCCATCCACAGCGCGATCACCCCGAAATTCACCACCACGAAGGCAGCCAAGGTGCCGATCGAGGTGGCCTCGGCGAGTTGCCCGAGCGGAACGAAGGCGGCGAGGATGGAGATCACGATCGCCACGATGATGGTGTTCGTCACCGGGGTTTGGGTTCGTGCACTGACCTTGGTGAACGCTTTGGGCAACAGTCCGTCGCGGCCCATGGCGAACAGGATGCGGGTCTGGCCGTACATGGTGACGAGGACCACCGAGAAGATCGAGATGACCGCACCGACGGCGATCAGCGCCGGTGCCCAACTCGACCCCGTCACCTCGGCCGCGATGGAACTCAGCACCGCCTCGGAGTCCTTACCCTCCCAGTCCGACGGCTGGCCGCCGCGTGCGCCGATGGCGGCGACCGCGACCAACACGTACAGGATGGTGACCACGATCAGCGAGCCGATGATCGCCCGCGGCAGGTCACGCTTCGGATTCTTCGCCTCCTCACCCGCGGTGGAGGCGGCATCGAATCCGATGTAGGAGAAGAACACCTGACCGGCCGCCGCCGAGACGCCGGCGATCCCCAGCGGCAGGAATGGGTTGAAGTTGCTGCCGTCGAAGGCGGTGAACGCCACGACGCAGAAGAACAGCAGGATTCCGATCTTCAGGAACACCATCGCGGTGTTGACCTTGGCCGATTCGCTGGCCCCCCGCAGCAGCAGGAACATGCAGGCGAGGACCACGATCACGGCAGGCACGTTGAAGACGCCGCCGCCTTCGCCGGGTGGGTTGGCGAAAGCCGCCGGGATGCTGATCCCGAAGGTCGACAGGAACTCGTTGAGGTACTGCCCCCAACCCACCGCCACGGCGGACACCGAGACGCCGTACTCCAGCATGAGACACCAACCGACGATCCACGCCAGCATCTCGCCCAACGTTGCGTAGGTGTAGGAGTAGGACGACCCCGACACCGGAATCGAACCGGCCAACTCGGCGTAGGCGAGCGCGGAGAAGGAACAGGTCACCGCCGCCAACGCGAACGAGATCACCACCGCCGGCCCGGCCTTCGGGATCGCGACCCCGAGGATGACGAAGATTCCGGTACCGACGATCGATCCCACCGAGAACATGAGCAGGGCGAGGAAGCCCATGCTGCGCTTCAACCCGCCGTGGTCGCTGCCGTCCGTGAGATGGTCGGCAGGCTTTATCCGGCGGATCTGGTGGGAAAATGACGTGGAGTTCGACATGGCTCCCCTATTCGGGCGGACGTGCGGTGCCGGACGTCGTTACGGTAGCCGCCTGTAGGCACTCCTCGCCTGCCATCGACGGCATTGCCAGATAACGAGGTGTTCACGGTGGAGTTCATCATCGGTGTCAATCCCGATTCCCAAGATGCCGACGCCATGGCCCTCGGCTCCCTGCTGTGCCGCGCCTTGGGCGCCCGACCCGTGCTGGCACACATCTACCCCACCGCCTTCGACTACCCGAGCATGGCCCACGTCGACGGGGAGTGGAACGAGTACCTGCGCGGCCAGGCGCGGGAGATACTGGACGAGGCGGCGCAGCAGTTCTGCAGCCGGTTCGACTGGGAGGACGTCGACGTGGCCATGGCCGGCCACCGGTCCAGCGGTCGCGGTCTGGCCGAGATGGCCGAGGCCCGCGGCTCCGCGCTGATCGTGGTCGGATCGGCCCCCGGAGCGTCGGTGGGGCGGTTCAGCATCGGGTCGACCGCCGACAAACTGCTCCACAATTCGCCGGTGCCGGTGGGAGTCGCCCCCATGGGTTACGCCCGCGACGGGATCGAACACATCGGCCGCGTGGTGGTGGCGTTCCAGAACACCGCCGAGTCGCTGTCCAGCCTCATCATCGGCGCCGAATACGCCGAGCAGATGCAGGTGCCGCTGCGTGTGCTGACATTGCTGATCCGGCACCGTGTCTACGGCAGCAAGTTGGGCGCCGACGCGGAGGCCGGGGTGTTGCGCCAGATCGAGGAGGACTCCCGCACCGCCCACGAGCGGGCGCTCGCCGACATCAGCATCGCCGTTCCCACCGATTCGGTCACGCCCACCGGCGATTCGGTGCGTTCGGCTCTGCAGCGGGTGGACTGGGAGGGCGACGAGATCCTGCTGCTCGGTTCGTCCGGTGGCGGCCCGCTGCGCCGGGTGTTCCTCGGCGACATGACCTACAAACTGGTGCGCGCCACCGGGGTACCCGCGGTCGTCCTCCCCCGCCGAACCTGACCATGCACGCCGACGGCGTGCGCACGGACGGGGGCCTACGGCTACTGCGGTGTTGCGGTGGCAGGGGCGCTTCGTGTCTCGTCGCAGGCCTGCAACGCCTGATCCACCACGGCGATGCCCTCGGCATCGTCAGCCGCCACCGGGAGGTAGTCGCCGTGGACCGTGCCGGTTGCCCGTTCGGTGAGAACCAGCCGCCCATCCGCCATCGTCACCCGGAGGGGGTCAGCCTGCCGGTCGAGGCCTTGCCCGGCGGTGAGGGCCCGGTAGCGACCCTGCAGAACCCCGTCTGAGACCGTGCCGTAGAAGCAGCGCGGGTTGCCCATTCCGGCGCGGGCCGTGGTCACTTCTTCGCCCTCCCGATCGACGCCGAAGTAGATGCCGGCATCGCTGACCCAATAGGAGACACCCTCGGCCAGCGGTACCTCACCGAAGCCGCTACTGCCGCTGCCCCCACCTGAGGCAGCCGACCGTGCCGCTGCCGTGGGGCCGGAGGTCGCCGGAGCGGCGGGTGCGGCCGTGCGCTGCACCAGCTGGGCACAGCCAGCCACCGCCACCGTGCACGCCATCACCCCGGCGACCCCAATACCTAGGCGACGTGCAGTACGGGGTGTGACCATGGGCACAGAGAACAACTCCTCGCCGCCGGAAGGCGGCTTCGCGTGGGGGCGGCAACAGCAAGCGGACGAGTCCCCAGTATGCGTTGCGACCAGCGCCCGACGACGGCAGAATCACCAAGAATTCCGCCATTCGGGGGCGGGAATTCAGGCTCGCGGGGCCACCAGCGGCAGGTCGGGATTGGGTCGAAGCGTGACTTTCACCGCTTGCGCGCGAGGGCCCGCGGAGGCGGTCTCCAGCCCGGCGCGCCAGGCGGTCAAATCGAACGTGTGGGTGACCAGGTGGTCGATGCGATAGTCGTCGTCGCGGAACCATTCCACCACCCGGGTCATCGTGTGGGTGCCGTCGAGCGCCGGCTCCGGGCCGAAGTTGATGGTCCCCTGGACGGTGATTTGCCGATTCCACACCAGGGACCAGTCCACCTGCTGGGTGCCAGCCCCGCCGACGAGCACGAGCATTCCGGTGGGTCGCAGCAGATGCAGGGCCAGGTCGAGCGTCTCCGGCAGCGCGACACAGTCGAACACCGCGTCGACACCCTGTTCCAGGATCGGGGTGCGCGTGAGCCGGGGCCGGAGCAGCCGGCCGCCGTCCTGCTCGGCGAGGGCCTCGACCGCCGCCGGGCCGGTCGGGATCACCCGCGATGCTCCGGACTCCAGCGCGACCCGGCGACCGAAGTCGTCGGGGGCCACGACCACGATGTCCAGATCGGGGTGCAGTTTGCGCAATGCGGCCACCACAAGTAGACCGATGGTGCCCGGTCCGATCACCACCACACGATCCCCGCGTCGCCGCCAGTGCAGCGCCGCATGCAGTGCGATCGAGGCCGGTTCGGCGAGCACCGCCCGGTGGGAGGGAACGTCGCCGACGGGATGCAACTGGGATTCGTGGGCGACAACCTGTTCGGCCCAGCCTCCGCCGAGGGCGGCGTCGAAACCGAGGGTCGGCGAGTGACAGCCGGTGATTCCGGGTTGGTCGAACCGTTCGCAGATGTAGGGGAAACCCTCGGCGCACGATCGGCAGACCGGTTGGAAACCCCGGTGGATGCAGGACAGCACCGGGTCCACCACAACGCGATCGCCCGGTGCCACGGCGGTGACCTGCGGACCGGTGTCGGCCACCACCGCGACTATCTCGTGCCCCGGGATCTGCTGGGTGGCGGAATAGAAGGCCGAGAGCACGAAGGAGGACTTCGCGTGAGCCACGGCCACGTCGCTACCGCAGATTCCGGCGAGTTCGGGCCGCAGTCGGACCCAGCGACCGTCCGCGGCCGGCAACTCCGGTGTCGGCTGGCGGGAACTGAACCGCAACACACCACCGGGCCCCCAGCCGGCGTTCTTCCCGCGGCCGCCGGGGAGTTTCTGCGCCGCCGCGGTGAGGAGGTAGCGGGGCGTGGTGAGATCTGCGAGTACGGCGCGCATCTCAGAGCAACCCGACTTCGCGTGCCCAACGGGCGGATCGGCTGATTCCGGTGTCGAGATCGATTCGCGGTCGCCACCCGAGTTGGTCGGTCGCCTTGCGCGTCGAGTAGCCACCGCGGCGGGCGAGCATCCGGATGGACGCCGCAGTGAGTTCGCTCTTGCCGCCCACCGCCCGGGTCGCCGCTCCGAGACCCGCTGCCACCGGCAGCGCAACAGCCGTCGGCAGGGTGCGTACCCGCCGTCCCGCCAGGGCCGCCAAACGGTCGAAGTAGTCCAGACAACTGACGTCGTCCGGCGCGGCGAGCGTGTAGATCTGCCCGACCGCTGCCGGTTCGACCAGCGCGGCGAGGATGCCGTCCACCAGGTCGTCGATGTACACCGGCGAGAATCGTCCCCGTCCGCCGGCCGGGAGCACCGCCTGATTCGCTCGCAGCAGTCGCAACGGTTCGCGCACCCACACCGATCCGGGGCCGTACACGTCACCGGGCCGGATGATTGTGGCGTCGATGTCACCTCGGGAATGGGCGGCGAGCACCACCGCCTCCGAATTCACCCGGGTGTCGACGTAGCTGTGCCCGCTCACCCTGACCGGATACGACTCGTCCACCCCATCGGGGTAGTCGTAGCCGAACGCCATCTCCGACGACAGGTGGACGAAGCGTCGCACCCCGGCGGCGCGGGCCGCCTCGATCATCCGAGCGGTACCGAGGACGTTGGTGCGCCAGGCGTCGTCCCGGCTGGCGGCGTTCGACACGATTGCAGCAGTGTGGACCACTGCCGACGCCCCCGCGAGGACCTCCGGCGCCCAGTCCTCCGGCGTCAGAGTCGAACCCGCCACCACCTCCGGGCGTCCACGGTCGGCGGCGAGGTCGACCCCGGCGGCGGCGACACCCAACTCCGCGAGCCGATCCAACAGCGCCGCGCCGATGAAGCCGTTCCCCCCGGTGACGAACACCCCGGCAGGCACCGCGGGTGTGGGACGCGGCGGGAGCCCATCGTCCCCCGGTCGCTCGGTCGGCGTCCGATTGTCGGCCGTCACCGCAAACCCGCCAGCGGCCGTGTCAGCCGATCGAGCAGGCCCGGCTCGCGCTTGGCCGCTCGAGCCTCCTTCATCGCCCGGATGTACCGCCAGTAGTCGACTTGCATCGTGTGCCGGGCCGACCTCACGTAGCGCCGCGACATCTGTTCGGCATCCCGGGCGATCCATCTGCGCATCGCCGCCGGCGTGGGCAGTGCGCATTCGCCGGTGATCAGATCGCCGACCCACTCGGCCCGGTACTCGTATAGCGGGATGTTGGCGCCGATCGTCTGAATGAAGCCGATGAAGAACAGGCCTGGCCGCTCCGGCGACACCACCCGCAGGTACAGCGGCATGTTGTTGCCCGCCGGATCCATCACGTCCGGCTCGAAGAAGGGAAGGGTGACGCGGTAGCCGGTGGCGTAGACCAGCACGTCGGCGTGCTCGCTGCTGCCGTCGGCAAATCGGATCGACTCGCCTTCCAGTTCGACGATCCCCGGCTTCATCTCGATGTCGCCGTGGCCGACGCGATCGTAGAGTTCGGCCGATACCGTCGGATGGGCGCTCAGCAGGCGATGGTCGGGTTTCGGAAGGCCACGGTCCTGCGGCCGCCCGGTGCTCACCCGCAGGATCGCTTCGTACAAGCCGCGCTCGACCTCGAACGGGACGTAGGCGATGAACTTGTTGTTGAGCTGGTCGGCCGGCCTACCGAAGGCGTATTTGGGTATCACGTGCACGCCGTGCCGAGTCACCAGCAGCACCCGGTTGGCCACCTTCGCCGCATCGCAGGCGATGTCCATCCCGGAGTTGCCCACCCCGACCACCACGACGTCCTTGCCAGCGAACACGGAAGGTTCGAGGTAGTCCTTGGAGTGGAACGATTCGCCGGTGAATTCGCCCGGGAACGTCGGCATGCTCGGCGTCGCGTGATGCCCGTTGGCCACCACGACATCCCGGCAGGTGAGATACCGCTGGGTTCCGCTGCGCAGATCCCGGACGGTGACCCGCCACCCGTAACTGCCGGGGAGCGCCGAATCCGGCGAGTCCGCGAACGGACCTGTCATCACTCCCCCGTCGCCGGCCAAGGGGACCACAGCCTCGACCTCGGTGTGGAAGGTGATGCGCTCCATCAAGCCGTTGCGCTCGGCGTAGGCCTGCAGGTACTCGGCGATCAGCTCGTGGGAGGGGTAGTCCGGCCAGTCGGCCGGCATCGGGAACGAGGGGTACTGGGTGGCGGGCCGAGACGAGTTCAGGTGCAACGTGCGATAGGCCGGGGTGCCGCCGTTGTCGTTGTCGATCCGCCAGAGGCCGCCCACCATCGACCCGCGTTCGAACCACACGAAGTCGATCCCGCGTACCGCCATGGCTCGACCCGCCGCCAACCCCGCCGCGCCGGCCCCGATCACACACACCTCGTGATCGAACGAGCCGGCGGGACCGGCGCCGCCGGTCCCGCCGTTTTGCCCTCGAAGCACCCGCTCCACCTTTCCCACCGGGAATGCACCGACCACAACTGTAGGCGCGGTCGGCGGCCTCGTCGCGCTGTGAAGCCCTCCCGGCTACTAGACGGTGACCGGCAGGTCACAGCCGCCCGACTCACTACGGCCCGCGGTGCGATCCCAGGGCAACCAACGAAGGTCCGCCGACAACTGCACCGGCCCCGAGGGCCCGGCCGGGTGCGCCACGATGGTGATCCAGCCCGACGCCAGCAGCCCGGAGAGAGTGGCGTCCTCGGCGACAATCTTCGCCACGTCGGCCGGCTCGGCAGCCACCAGGACGAGCAGTCGCAGGGGTTGGTGGCCTCCCAGTCCGGTCCGCTGGGCGTCGGCCAGCGCTGCTTGACCGGCGGCTGGATCGACCGGCAGCACCGACTGCCAGGGCAAGCCGACCCGAAGGTCGCCGTGGGCTCCGGAGGTGACACCGACGTCCCCGACCACGTTGTGGGTGGTCTTGTCGCCGGCGCCGAAGACCGTCGGGGCGACGGTGGACAGGTAGTACTGACTGTTGATCCAATGCGCCACCACCACCGGAGCGGTGAGGATCGTGCGCAGAGCCGAGGCCTCCGAGTCGTCCGAGGCCGCCTCGTAGGAGTGCAGGAATACTCTGCCGCCGAGGTCGAGGTGGGCGGTGAGATTACGTGGACCGACGACGAACGCGGCGTTGCCGGCCAAACCCCACTCCGGCACCGGCTGCGCCCAGTCGTTGCTGCGGCGCTGCGCGGCGGCCACCGCATCGGTCCGGCCGGCACCGACACCCGGGGTGGGAGGAAGTACGGCCACCCGTTCGGCCGAAACCTCTCGCCGAGCACGTTCGAGATCGGCGCTGAGGGCGGCCAGAGCACCCGGATTCACCTCGGAATACGGGTCGAATTCGATCTGGTCGGTGGTGGTGTCGTGGATGGCGGCGATCGCCGAGCAGGACTCCGGCAGCTCCCATCCCTCGGCCGCGAGGGCATCGCGGACCGCCGGGTGGTTCAGGGCGTGGGCGAGGACCCGTGCGTTGATATGGCCGCTGTTGCCGCCGCAGGCGCCGCATTCGTACGAGGCCGCGAACGCGTTGTTCTCCACCGAGGCCGCGTGCCCGACGATCACCAAGAGGTCGCCGAAGGGAGCTTTCGCCCCGGTCAACCGGAGGAAGTCCCTGGCGAGACCGGTGAGGTCGGCCACGCCGAACCCCGAGACGTCACCGGCCGGAGCCACCGAAGGCAAGGGGGTCGACGTGGCCCCCATGTCGGGAAGGTCGAGTTCACGCGCACCCCACCGGTCGACCACCGAACCCCATGACTTCTCGAGGCGCCGCCACGGCGCCGGGAGCCGATTGGCGGCAGCACTGGCCACGCTGGCGAACAGGCCGCCGAACTCTGCCACCACCAGCGGAAGCACCGGCGAAGAGGCGACCGACTGTTCGGCGTCGCGCAGTGCCGACCGGAGCCGCTCCGACACCCCTTGGGATCCGGGCCTGGCGGACACCGAACGGGTTGGTGAGATCAGGGCTGGGCATTGATCGAAGCTGGCACCGTCGGCGGTGCGGTAGCGCAGCGCGGCGCCGAAGAACCCGGCATAGCCGTAGGTCACATACGGTCCGGTCCGCTCGATGGCCCGTCGCATACGTTCCGACCGGACGTCGATGCAGAACACCAACGACGCTCGCACCATCCGGTCCGGGGCGGAGTCCGCGGCACCGGCCGCGTTGACCACCTCGGCGACCAGCGGGTCGCGGAACGTCGCCTCCAGCGCCTGCTGCCACACCTCTGCCAGCGCGGGCCACTGTGCGCCTTCGCGGGCATCGTCGAATCCAGACGCGACCGCGTTTTGGGCGTCGGGCTGCAGGGTCGCGGTCGGGGTCTCGTGCACCAACGCGAATGCGAGGTAGGTGGCGAAGAGCGACGCCAAAGCGTCCTGCTGGCCCTGCCGGACCCGCCATTGCGCGTGTCCACTCCAACCCGGAAGCGCCTTGATGGCGGTGAAGCCCAAGTCGAGGGCACGCGAATCCGACTGCACCCCGGACAGTTCGACCGCGATCGCCTCGAACGGGTCGGCCGGCAGCGACCGCACCCACCGTGCTGCACCCTTGCAGCCGGCGAGCCCATCGAGTGCGCGGTCGGCCGTTCCGGCGTCGGCGTTGTGCTTGAGCACTGCCCAGGGGTCGTCGCCTCGCTGAGTCGAGGACCACGCGGCCCGGCACCACAGGCCGGTGACCGCAGCCGCGACCGCAGTGCCGCCGTCGTCGACCGAGGACCCGGTATCGGTTCGGGCGGCCGACCGGGTGGCCTCGACCAGGTCGGCGGCCGTGGCAGGGAGAAGCGATTCGTGCGCGGCGCGGCCGACGCGGGCCAACGCTGCCTCCAAGCTGGCGTCGTCGATGGTGCCCGCCTCATACAGCCGAAGGAAATCCTCCGGCGTCTGGTAGATCGAAGCTCCGTGCACCTCCCGTGCGGTGGCGTCGATGTCGGCGAAGGGGAGTCCGACGGTGCCGGACAGGTGGTTCACGGCGACTAGGTCGCGCAGCGGCCACACCGGCCCCATCATGGACCCGCTGACCTCCACCCAGGCCCGCGCCTCGGCGGAGCCGTAACGCAGCGCTTCGGACCCGGACACTCCAGGAGCAACTGTGTTCCGCCGGGTGCGGCGCAGTTGACTCGCGATCCCGGGCGGCAGAGTGGTCCTCGCCAGACGGGCCCAGACCGCGGGCCATTGCCGCTGATCCAGGCGGGCGGCACCGACTGCGGCCAGGATGCCGGCGCCGACCAGCAGGATCAACCAGCCGATCGCAGGTACGGTCGACCACACCGGCTGGAGCGCGAACACCGACTCGAGCGCCGACTCCCAGCCGTAGAGGAACCACAGGTAGGCGGTTGCGACGAGGGCCGCAGCGATGCCGGTCAGGGCCCGCTCACCAACTCGCCGGGGTGCCCGTGTGGCCACCACAACCGCGGTGAGCGCGAGCAGGGCAGGCAGGGCTGCCGCCCAGCCCAATTCGGCCATCGACCCGAGCACCGCCGCCGCCGAGAGCAACACGGCGAGGCCGACAGCGCCCACCACCGCAGCGGCGGCAGGGAGCCCGATCGGTCCTCGGGGGCCTTGAAGTCCTTGCCAACGCACCCGGCTGATCACGCCTCCGGCGCGCAGGAACAGCCACGCCTTGTAGTAGCCGTGTCCCATCAGGTGCAGCAGGGCCGCGGCCGGCAGCCCGATGCCGAGTTGGATCGCCATGTAGCCCATCTGAGCGGTGGTGGACGAGGCGAGCTTCCCCTTCACATCCGCCCGTACCCGACCACGCCAGGTGCCCACCACCACCGACGCCGCCCCGATCACGATCAACGCGGCCAGCACCACCGGGGCTGAGCGGAAGAGCGGCCACATGAGCAGGATCAACAGACCGGCCCCGTTCACGATTCCGGCGTGCAGGAATGCGGACAGGGGCGACGGGGCCTCGGCGGTCTCCGGCAGCCAACGGCTCACCGGGAACAGGGCGGAGCGGATGATCGCCGCGATCAGCAGAGTGGCCGCCACCGCGGTGCTGGCCGGAGAGCTCAGGAATTCCTCACCCCGATTGACGGTGGGGAGGACCGCCAACGCCAGCAGGACACCAGCCCACAACGCGACGTCGGACGCGTTGAGCCACCGTCGCACGTAGCGTGAGGCGGCGCGCGCGGAGTTGGTGCTCGCATGTCCGGTGAGACCGGCGACGGCGAGGCCGCTCACCGTCCAACCCAGGGCAAGCACCGGCAGGCTCGCACCCGTCACCAACAAGGCGAGTCCGACGATGGCGAGCGCCATCAACCAGCCGAACCGTCGGTAGCGCAACTGCCCCGCCAGATTGCGTTCGGAGTAGCCGGCGACAATCCAGACGATGCTCGCGAGGAAGGTGAGCAACACCCCGCTCAGCGCATCCACGAATAGACCGAGCGCGAAACCTCCCGCGGCGCCGGGCAGCGGCGCTTCGATCGCGAGCGAGATGGGCTGCGAAGTGGCGGTCACCGCCAGCAGCGAGGAAACACCGGCAACACCGAGCACCGCAGCCAGGCTCTTCGTCAACGTGAAGGGGTTCATGTGAAGAAGAATACATGTATTTCACTTCATGTAAATACCGGGGGTGCGACTCCCCGTCAGGGCACGGCGCACTCCTCCGCGATGGCGGTCGCGAACTGCGAGATGTCGGACTCGGTGGTGTCCCACGAGCACATCAGGCGCACCTCACCCGTGGCCTGGTCCCAGGTGTAGAAATGGAACCGCTGCTGCAGGCGCGCTGTGACGTCCGGCGGCAGCACTGCGAATACGGCGTTGACCTCGGTGGGCCGGCTCAGCGTCACTCCCGGGATGGGCTCGATCGCCGCCCGCAGCCTGGCCGCCATGGAGTTGGCGTGGGTGGCGTTGCGCAGCCAGAGGTCGTCGGCGAACATCGCGAGGAACTGCGCACTGATGAAGCGCATCTTGGAGGCCAGTTGCATGTCGGTCTTGCGCAGATACGGCACGGCCGCGGCCACCTCGGGCGTCAGCGCGATCACCGACTCGGCGCCGAGGGCACCGTTCTTCGTCGCTCCGAACGACAATGCGTCGATCCCCAGATCGGTGGTGAGGGCGCGGAACGGAACGCCGAGCGCGGCGGCGGCATTCGTGATCCGCGCGCCATCGAGCAGCACCCGCAAACCGTGGTGTTTGGCTCGGTCGACCACAGCGGCCAACTCATCGACCGTGTAGAGGGTGCCCAACTCGGTCGATTGCGTGACGACCACGACGCCGGGTTGGGCACGGTGCACATCGCCGAAACCCCACGCCTGGGTGTCGATGGACTCCGGGGTCAGCTTCCCGTCCGCCGTCGGGACCTGCCACAGTTTCAGACCGGCCACGCTCTCGGGGGCACCACCCTCGTCGACGTTGACGTGGGCCGTCGTGGTGCAGATGGCCGCCTCCCAGGGCTTTGCCATCGATTGCATCGCCACCACGTTCGCACCGGTGCCGTTGAACACGCAGAAGATCTCCGCGGCGGCTCCGAAGTGGTCCTTGATCGTCTCCCGCAGCGTGGCGGTGACGTCGTCGTCACCGTAGGCCGGCTGGTGACCCACATTCACCCGGCTCAGGTACTCGAGCACGGCAGGGTGGACCCCGGCGTAGTTGTCGGATGCGAAACTAGTCGCCATCCCGCTCGGCCTCCATGGTCAGGTCGAGGTAGGTCACCGGTGCGATGCCCGCCGTGGCGAACAACCCCGCGATGGCCTCGCCGAGGTCGGTGGTGTCGGTGAATCCGGTGTAGGCGCGTTCCGGGTGGGCGGCCCGCACCGCCGGATCAACCAGGGCGGTGACCGCGACGATGCAGGCGGCCGCGCCCGAGCCCTCGAACGAGTCGCCGAGGGCTTTCACCCACGTTTCGGCGGCCGCCTTGGCGCTGGCGTAGGCGGCATTGCCCTTCTTGGGATGCGGCACGGAGGTGGAGGTGACCATCACGTAGCGCCCGCGCGGGGCCGCCCGCAGCGCTGCGCCGAAGGCCACTGACGTGGTCTGCACCGTGGTGACGATGCCTGGCAGCAGGGTGTTCCACTGGGCAATCGCAGTCTCATCCACCCCCTCGGAGCCCTGCCACCCCCCGACCAGATGCACCACTGCATCGACTCGTCCGAGGCGGCCGAGCAGTTCGTCCCGCCAGGCTTCGACCGCGGCGAGATCGGTGAGGTCGAGCACCGTGCCCTCCGAGGTCCCGCCGAGTTCGACCGCCAAGGCGGCGGCGGCTTCGGCTGCGGCCTCGGTGCGATCCACCACGACCAGGTGCGAATCGGCCGCGACGGCCCGCACCACACCGACACCCCCGATACCGGCACCGAGCACGACGACCACAGGTGTGTTGTTCATGCTGCTGCTCCAGTGATTCCGCGGGTTGATTCGATCGTGTCCGCAAGGCTCTTGCGCAACGCCTCGTAGAACACGTTGAGCGGGAATTCGTCGGGCAGGACGGCGTCGACGGCGGCCTTGGTCTCGGTCGGCAATTCCGCCCCACCCTTGGCCCACTGCGAACCGGGATGGGTCGGTACCAAGGAGGAGACGAACTCATGCGCCGCCAGCCAGTAGCCCACCCTGCTGCGGTCGATCCCGTCCCGATACAGCGCCTCCACCCGTTCGCACAGTTCCACCACCGAGGCGTCCACCGATCTCCAGTCGATGCTCAGGGTGTTGTCGGTCCAGCGCAGCACCCCGTTGCGGTGCAGCCACGCGAAGAGGATCTGACCACCCAAACCGTCGTAGTTGCGCACTCGGGTGCCGGAGGTCGGGAAGCGGAACAGTCGATCGAAAAGGATCGCGTACCGCACCTGCGGCGCCAACACGACGCCGGCCGACTCCAGCGTCGCCGTTTCCCGGTAGGTGTTCAGATCGCAGCGCAACTCCTCCAGGGCGTACATCCAGTACGGCATCCGCTGCTTGATCATGAAGGGGTCGAACGGTAGGTCGCCGTGGCTGTGAGTGCGGTCGTGCACCAGGTCCCACAAGATGAAGGTCTGCTGGGTGAGTTGCTGATCGTTGACCATCATCTCGGCCGCCGGGGGCAGAGCCAGCCGGGTGATCCGCGCGGCCTCCCGGGTGACCACGCGGAAGCGGGCCGCCTCACGATCGCAGAAGATGCCACCCCAGGTGAAGCGGGGTGTCTCGCGGGTGGCGACGGTCTCCGGGAAGAGGACCGCCGAGTGGGTGTCGTAGCCCGCGCTGAAGCCGACGAATTCGATCGGCACAAAAGCCGCGTTGTCGTAGTCGGCGGCCTCCAACTCGGCGATCCAGTCCGGCCAGACGGTCTTGGTGACGACAGCTTCGACGTTGCGGTTGAGGTTTCCGTTCTGGGTGTACATGGGGAACACCGCGAGGTGTTCCGCGCCATCACGGCGGTTGAGTTCGGGGCGGAAGAGCAGCAACGATTCGAGGAAATCGGGCTTGCCGAGTCCCTCGGCGGACCAACGCTGGAAGTCCGCGACGGTCGCCTGCAGCTGCTCCTGCTGGTGGGGCAACTGCGGCGCCAGCCCGGTGACCGCGTCGACGATGCGCGCCACGGCGTGCTGGGCGGCCGGCAGGTCGTCCGGGTTCGCCACCGAACCGTCCTTCGCCTGCAGCGGACGCAGCGCTTCCACCGCCGCGATCAACTCCGCCCAGGCCGCCGATCCGATCACGTCGCTGGAGGTCGCCCCGCTGGCGGCGGCGCGCGCGCCCGGGCCCGCTGTGGTCCAGAAGACCAGATTCCGCCAGAGCGTGCTGTGGTCGAGGTCGTCGATGCTGTCGTCGCCGAAGACGTCCGAGTCGGTGAGCACGATCACCCGGCCGGAGCCGGCCACCACGGCGGCGATCAGGCCGGCCAGCGGTGGCATCGCCGAGGGGCTGTTGCGCGCAACCAACGTGGCCGCATCCCCAGGCTGCCCGGGGGCGTCCAGGTTCAGCGTGCCGGCGCGATACAACCCGGCGCTGCGGACACCCGCCCACCAGTCCCAGGAGTCATTGCGCACCGGTTGCGCCAGCACCCAGGTGGAGACGTCGTTGAATCGTGCCACCGGATCCTGCACGGTGGCGTTCTCGAGCACCACGCCGAAACGTTCCGCGATCTCCGCCAGCGAATTGCCGTACTTGGCCTGCTCGGTCTCCGCCAGGATCAGCAGTCCGCCGCCGGCCCGCACGAATCGCTCGATCGCGTCGATCTCCTCGGCGTCGTACACCGGCGAGCCGACCCCGGTGGTGGTTTCCCACGTCGGCGTCGAGCAGTGCGGGATCACCAGCACGTCGCAGTCGGCCAACGCCGCGTCGTCGAGGCGGCCCTCGGCGTGGGCGTCGACCCGCATGCCGGCAGACCTGAGCACCTCGGCGGCCTTGACGTAGCCGGCGTCCGCGGGGTTCACCGGATTCATCCGGGCGGCCACCTGCGGACGAATCGTCCATGCCTGCTGGTGGCTCTCATCGACCAGCACCTTCGCCAGGGAATCCACGTTCCCTCCTCTCCGCAGCCCATTCGCCGGGGCATCCCCATCCTGCCACCGCAGGGGTGTCAAACAACCGTCCAGAGCCGCCTCGACGGCTCATAGCGGCAGGTCCGAGCGGTCCGACGCGACTCACCGATAACGGCGAACCGGGCGACAACGGGACCGGCGGCGGGCCATACTGCCATTCAGGCCGTCGTCGTCGCGTCGGCAGATCAGGTCGAGAGGGAGTTCACAGATGTTGATCGAGACCAAACGAAGCTGGCTGACTTTCGGCGCCCTTGCCGCCGGCGCCGCGCTGACCCTGGCCGCGTGCGGGGGCGACTCGTCCTCCGGGTCGGGTGACTCCTCGGCCAGCCCGTTGCCGTCGATCAGCGCCGACAGTGAACTCGCGGCCGGACTCCCCGAGGCGATCAAGTCGGCCGGCGTCATCAAGTTCGGCACCGACGCCTCCTACGCTCCCATGGAGTTCATCGCCGAGGACGGCAGCACCATCGAAGGTGCCGACATCGACCTCGGCAACGCCATCGCCGCCAAACTCGGCCTCACCACGGAGTGGACCAACTCCACCTTCGACTCCTTGATCGTCGGTGTGACGAACGGCAAGTTCGACGCCTCCATGTCCTCGTTCACGATCAATCCGGAACGCCTCGAGCAGGTGAACATGGTGAGCTACCTCAACGCCGGTACGGCCTGGGCCGTGGCCAAGGGCAATCCGGAGAACGTCGACCCCGAGGACGCGTGCGGCAAGTCGGTGGGCGTGCAGAAGGCGACCGTGCAGGTGGAGGACATCGAAGCCCGCAACGCCGCCTGCACCGAAGCGGGCAAGGAGCCGATCGACATCCAGCAGTTCACCCTGCAGTCCGACGCCACGACGGCCCTGGCCAGCGGCAAGGTGGACGCGATGCTGGCCGACAGCCCGGTGATCGCCTACGCCATCACCCAGACCGGTCAACTCGAGCAGGTGGGCGAGATCTACGACTCCGCTCCCTACGGCGTGGTGGTTCCGCTCGACCAGGAGGATCTCGCCAAGTCCGTGCAAGGGGCAGTGCAAGCCATGATCGACGACGGCACCTACAAGGAGATCCTGGCGAAGTGGGGTCTTGAGGACGGCGCCGTGACGACCTCCGAACTGAACCCGACCAGCTGACACGCGCAGCCGAGCAGGCAGTGATCATTCATGTCGACTGATCAGACCGAAGGCACGCACAAGAAGCCGACGGAGCCGATCCAAGCGGTGCCGGTGCGCCACCCGGGCCGCTGGATCGGAGTGGGCGTCATCGCGATCTTCGCGGCGATGTTCGTCAACAGTCTGCTCACCAACCCCAACTGGGGTTGGCCGCTGATCGGGGAATGGATCTTCTCCCCACCCATCCTCAAGGGCGTCGGCGTCACCTTGCTGCTGACGTTCCTGGCGATGCTGCTCGGCCTCGCGCTCGGCGTGCTCATCGCCATCATGCGGCTCTCGCCCAACCCGGTGATGAGCGGCTCGGCCTGGGTGTTCGTCTGGGTGTTCCGCGGAACGCCGGTGTATGTCCAACTGTTCCTGTGGGGCTCGATCATCGCGCTCTACCAACGGATCTCACTGGGCATCCCGTTCGGCCCCGAGATGATCTCGTTCGACACGAAGACGCTGATCCCGGCCTTCGTCGCGGCGCTGCTCGGACTGGGGCTGAACGAGGCGGCGTACATGTCCGAGATCGTCCGGGCCGGCATCCTGAGCGTGGACGAGGGGCAAGAGGAGGCGGCCACCGCGCTCGGGATGAGCCGGCTGCAGACTCTGCGCCACATCGTGCTGCCGCAGGCGATGCGGGTGATCGTGCCGCCCACCGGCAACGAGACGATCTCGATGCTGAAGACCACCTCTTTGGTGATCGCCATCCCGCTGACGACGGAGTTGTTCTTCCAGGCGCAGGTGATCGGCAACCGCCTCTTCCAACCCTTCCCGATGGCCATCATGGCCAGCATCTGGTACCTCGCGCTTACCTCGGTGCTGATGGTCGGCCAGTACTACATCGAGCGCTACTACGCCAAGGGGGCGATGCGCGAATTGCCGCCGACGCCGATCCAGAAACTCAAGGCCCGCCTCGGCCGCGGAGGCGACGATGAGTAGGAAAGACGACCTGCTGGTCAAGCCGAAGCCCGATGTGATGGTGGAGGCGGTCGAGGTACACAAGTCCTTCGGTCGCAACGAGGTCCTCAAGGGGATCAACTTCGAGGTGAAGACCGGCGAGGTGGCGTGCATCATCGGACCGTCGGGTGGCGGGAAGTCGACCTTCCTGCGCTGCATCAACCACCTCGAGAAGATCGACGCCGGACAGTTGTCGGTGGCCGGTGAGCTGATCGGCTACAAGCTCAAGGGCGAGAAGCTGCATGAGATGAAGGACAAGGAGGTGGCCGCCCAACGCCGTTCTATCGGCATGGTGTTCCAGCGGTTCAATCTCTTCCCGCACATGACCGCGGCCGAGAACGTGATGGCCGGGCCGGTGGTGGTACAGCGGCGCAACAAGAACGAGGTCCGCGACCGGGCCCAAGAGTTGCTCACCAAAGTCGGCTTGGGGGACCGCGGCAACGCCTACCCGATGCAACTGTCCGGCGGCCAACAGCAACGAGTGGCGATCGCCCGGGCATTGGCCATGGACCCGGAGTTGATGCTCTTCGACGAGCCCACCTCGGCCCTGGATCCGGAACTGGTCGGCGATGTGCTCGATGTGATGCGCCAACTCGCCCAGAGCGGTATGACGATGGTGGTGGTCACCCACGAGATCGGTTTCGCCCGGGAGGTGGGAGACACTTTGGGATTCATCGCCGACGGTGTCGTCGCCGACTTCGGACCGCCGAAGGAGTTGCTCGCGAATCCGAACAGCGAGCGACTCAAGGCGTTCCTGGCGAAAGTGCTGTAAGCGCGCCGCAGGCGGCCACCGAGCACGCCCCCCGCGCACCGCTCCATACACTCGTCGGTGTGAGCACTCCGCGACGGTGGCATCCGGTGATGCTCGGTTGCGCGACGTCGGTTCTACTCCTCGGCGCCTGCGGTGGGTCCGGCCAGTCGGCGCCGACGTCATCGGCCGCTACCTCGAACACATCCGCCCCCACCCCGGCGTCGCCGGAGCCCGCCCCGAGCACGCCACCCCCGGTGCCGGTCACCCCGTCGGCCGCCTGGCAGATCCCCGACCAGAACCGTGCGACCGGTGAGCAATGGGGCGCCTACTTGGGGGCTTCCTCCCTGCTGCCGGGTGATGCGCTGACCGTGCACATCTCGGCCGACGGTCCCGTCGTGGTGACGCCCTATCGGATCGGCGACTACGGCGGAATCGGGGGTGCTCAGGTGGGGCCGGGCGCAAGCCTGACGGCCACCCGGTCGCCAACTGCACCGCAGGTGGATCCGGCACTGCTGACCACGGTGGCCGGATGGCCGGAAACCACCCGACTCGACACCGCCGGGTGGCCGGCCGGCTTCTACCTGGTGCAGGTGGCCGCCGAAGGCACCGCCACCAACATTCCGTTGGTGGTGCGAACCGCCGACCTCACCGACAAGGTCGTGTTCATCGCCGGTGACTTGACCTGGCAGGCCTACAACAACTGGGGCGGGCGCAGCCTCTACGGCGGTCCGGGCGGCTTCAGCTACAGGTCATTCGGCGTCTCCTTCGACCGGCCCTACAGTTCGGAGTGGGAGATCTGGAACGAGTTCGACGTGCCCATCGTGCGGACCTTGGAGGCGACCGGAGTGCCACTGGGCTACACCAGTGTGGGCGCCGTCGCGGTCGACCCGGCCAGCCTGCTGGGCAGTGAAGGTGCCATCAGCAACGGCCACGACGAGTACTGGACCGTGTCCTACCGGCAAGCTCTGATCGCCGCCCGGGATTCCGGCTCCGATCTCGCCTTCCTCGGCGCCAACGCCGGCTACTGGCGGGTGCGGCTCGGACCCGGACCGGGTGGCGAGAACCGGACGGTGATCGGCTACAAGAGCGCCGCGCTCGACCCGCTCGGCGGTTCTGCGGAAACCACCGCCAGATTTCGTGACCCGCCACAACCGATGCCCGAGGTCGAAGTCCTCGGCCAGATGTACGACTGCTACCCGTCGCGGGGTGACGCCACCATCATCGACCCGTCCTTCTTCCTGTTCAGCGGCACCGGCACCTCCGCCGGAAGCCGGATTCCGGGGCTGATCGGAATCGAATCAGACCGGGCGTTCGCGCGGCCCGATACGCCGCGGCCGATCCAGGTGCCGGCGTTATCGGAGACACTCTGCGAAGACGGTGTCAGCTGGTCGACCATGACCTACTACACCACCGGGAACGGGGCGGGGGTGTTCGCCACCGGGACCATGAACTGGGGACCGGCTCTGGCCGGCGCCGACCGCGGCGGTCTGACACCGGAGAGCACGGCGTTCACCGGCACCGTCACAGCCAACCTGGCCAAAGCGATGGCGGCCGGCCCGATGGGCACCATGCATCCTGCACGCGACGACTTTGGACTGATCGAGCAACTTCCGCAGCAGAACTTCGCGGACTGACCCCTCGCGACCCTCCAGCGGCGGCTCAGCGTCGGCGGGGATTCTCGTAGTACTCGAAGTCCATCCCGTGGGCGAACCTGTCGGTCCACGCGAAGTGTTCGGCGAACATCCCGCCACGTCGGCGATGCATGATCAAGGCTCCCAGGGGCCAGAGCACGAGGGCCAGGATCATGAAACCGAGGGCGATCGCACCGACCACCACGAAGGCGATGATGCCGAAGATCGGGGTCACGTCCCACGCCATGGAGATGACCGCCCCCGCGATCAGGTAGGCCATGAACGCCGCGAAGATCGCCAACGGGTAGAACATCACGGTGAAGGTGAGCGGGTAGCGCGCGAACAGGGCGCGGTTCTCGTACCCGTAGGAGTTCATGTATTGCCGGTGCTGGAAGTCGAACTTCGCCCAGCCCGGTGGGACCGGCCCCACCTGTCCGGGGGAGTAGCCGACGTTGGCGTCGTTGCCGTAGCCCGGATTGGGACCCTTGCCGTTGTTGAGGAATTCCCCGCCCTGATTCATACCGCCACTGTCGCACCAGGCTCCGACACCGACCAGCAACTCATCGGCGCCGGTCAGGATGACTTGCCGGTGGCGCGCCTTAAGGGGTCGGGACTCCTAGCCTTCTGATCTGTAGTGGGCGCAGGACCGTCGACTGGGGGTCTCGGCAGGGGCACTGTTGATCATGCTCGGCGCGATGTCAGAACGTCGATGACTCGGGGCGCGAAGAACCGGCGCTTGTAGACGTCTGCGTCGACGACGTCCAGGACTCCCAATTCGACAAGTTGTCCGACGAGCTTGTTGGCGCGGCCGTATGAGACACCTAGGTCGGATTCGACCTTGCGGACGGTGAAGCTCGGGTTGGCGACGGCTAGGTCGACCAGGGCGTGAGCGCTGTCGGCCCGCAGTGTCGAGCGGCGGATCGTCTCCTTCAGGTCGCCCTGCACCCGCGACAAGGCGACCATCTCGTCGAGGGTGTTCTCTGCGGCTTGCTGCAGGCCGAGGGCGAAGAAGCGGATGTAGTCGTCCCACGCGCCGTGGGTGCTGACGCCCAGCAGGTGGTCGTAGTACTCGCCACGCCGCGCTTCGAACCAGGGAGACACGGTGAGGGTGGGCTCGCTGAGGACTCCTACGGCCTGCAGGTAGAGAACGATCAAGAGCCGACCGACGCGGCCATTGCCGTCGCGGAACGGGTGCAGTGCCTCGAACTCGTAGTGGGACATGGCGGCCGCCACGACGGGATCGATCTGGTCGCGGTGATCGATGCGCATCCAATCCACGAGTTGTTGGAGACCGGCCTGGAGATCGCTGCCAGGCGGGGAGGGCACGAAGCGGGCCTGCTGCACCGAAAACGCCGACGGTGGCGCGTGGGAGCGGCGGCCGATGACCACCTGCGTCTCGCGCAGGCGTCCCGACTCGGCATCCATTGGGGTGCCGCGCATCAGGATTCCTTGCAGCTCGGTCAGCAGAGCCATCGACAAGGGCCGACCCTCCCCGACCCAGTCGAACCCGTGATTGGCAGCGCGGACGTAGTTGAGGATCTCCACGAGCTCAGGAGTTGAGGGTTCGTCCTCATCAGCCACCAAGACCTCTGCCAAGGGCGCGTAGGTACCCTCCAGCGCCGACGTGCTCTGCGCTTCCCGCCGTAGTGTCGGCAGCCGCAGCAATGTCGGATTGGGTAACTGTCGAGCGGTGCTATCCAGCGCCGCCAGGGCTGCACGCGCATTGCTGACGGCGATCATGGTGCCGTCCGTGAACGCGGGCATGGACTCGCCGAGTGGCGCCGGCACAAAAGCGCGGTGCTCCCAGGCGCCGCGCATCGGGTCGTTGCCACGGATCACAACAAGTTTCCCCGGGGCCTCTTTGGAGAACATGCCAAGGTCCACCATGTCACTCTACTGCCCGTTGAGTGACATGGTTGTTAGGGAATGCCGCTGAAGGGTCACCCTCGATCCGACCGCTGGCGACAATCCGGCATCACCGTCGGCCAGCGCAGATGTAGTAGCCCCGCCAACCGTGGACAGGAACGAGACGGGAACTGCCCGCCCGTCAATCGAAGCGGTCCGGCACGAACCGACCCGCCCGAGTCCGCGCTACTTGAGCCCCCGGCGACGGCAGCCTGAGTCAACCCGCACCTCCACACCCCATCGGGGTTCGGAAACTCACGAGATCGACAGCTTGGTGTACGACTTTGGCGCACGCCCCGGAACAGGCGCCGCAGGCCAAGCGAGAAAAGCACCCCTGACCTGCGGTTTCTGCTGGCGCGCCCGAAGGGATTCGAACCCCTAACCTTCTGATCCGTAGTCAGATGCTCTATCCGTTGAGCTACGGGCGCTCCGGGCCGCATCGCGACCCGCGGCAACTCTAGCGCAGCCGGATTCGACGATTCCCCCTGGCGTGCGCGATCGGCGGCGCCTGTTCACCGACGGGTACCCACCGTGGTATTTCCGGCGTATCCTCGACTCGGGATGCGTCAGGTGGTGGAGGTGGTGTGGCAGTGATCAGCACGCCAATCCTTGCCGCGGCTGCCGCTGTGGCGCTGGGTTCGACCCTGGTGGCAACGCTACCCTGGGACGCCGGGCCGATCAGCGGTCCCGGCTCGCTGACGGTCACGGTTGCCGACGCGCCGGGCGACATCGACACACCGGTGGTGGTGACCGGTCCGGACGGCTTCCGGGTGGAGACCGAGCGCACCACCGTCCTGCGCAATCTGCGCCCTGGTGACTACACGGTCAGCGCAACCACCGTCCCGAATCCCTTCGGTGAACTGGTGCCGCAACTGGCCGACCAGACGGTGCGCATCGGCCCCAACCTCCACCGGGGCGTCGCGGTGACGTATCGATTCGACAGCCCACCGCTGGTTCCGGTGGGCGATCCCGCGTCGTACGCGATCCAGTCGGGAACGCCCGACAATCCGGTCCGCTGGAACCCCTGCCGGGTCGTCACCTGGGGTCCGTTGCTGCCGTTGCCGGTGGCCGAGGAACAGCGGCTGACCAGCGCCTTCGCGAAGGCCTCCATCGCATCCGGGATCCCCTTCCGCCGGGCGCTACCCGGGGAGACGCCGATGGTCAACGTGACGCTGACTTTCGAACCAGGTACCACCGTGTCCGGGGAAGGCACCATGTTCTTCAGCGCCGACTCCGCAGACACGCTGCCGCGTGCATTCCGGGGAGAGATCAGCGGCGTGATCGGTACCGAGACTTCCGGGGAACTACGAGAGGCCCTCTACCTTCATGAGATCGGCCACGTATTGGGGATCACGCACGTCGAGGACAGTTCCCAGGTGATGCATTCGGTGGTCACTGAAGAGGACGCCTTCGGGTTTGCCGCCGGCGACACAAATGGCTTGCGCCTGGTCGGCGCTGAGGCAGGCTGCCTCGACCGCCCCATCGGGGCCAAGGACGCCCGCGCCGTCGAATCGGACGGGATGCTGACCCTCACCTGGTTCCAGCCGGCGTCGGTGCCGCCGGTGGTGGACACCCGAGTCGAGATGGTCACCCGCAGTCCGGGAGGTTCGGCGACCACGGTCGTACCCTGGCCCGCCGGATTCGTCACTCCCGCCGCCGGACCGAGCCGGGCCGCGATGCCGATTCCGCAAGACGTCTGCGACCCGAACACCACGATCTCGTTGGTCGCGACGAATGCCAACGGCTCCACCACCACCCCGATCCGGGTGACCGGCTGCTGAACGTTGGACTTGCGGCGAGGGGTGGCCACGCGTGACCACCCCTCGCGGCGCGCGGAGGCGGAGGGATTTGAACCCTCGATGGGGTTGTAGCCCCAAACCCGCTTAGCAGGCGGGCGCCATAGACCGGACTAGGCGACGCCTCCTGGCCGCACCAGGCTACCGGAGTACCAGCCGTGGAACCGACGGCACCCGCAGCGCGGCGCCACGCCCTAGACTGATTGCCACACGACCCGTCGATCGGGAGCGACGATGCACGGGGCGAACGGTTGGAGGTTCCGCGGTGGCCCGAGTGCTGGCACTGCCCGCCGGACAAGCACCGACTGATCGCCTCACCTTCGGCGCCTCCCCGGCCGAACGTCGCACCCTCGCGCTGCTGGTCGGAGCGGCGTTCCTGGTGGCCGCCTGGGCAGTCGTCACCGACATCGGGCAACGGTCCGGCGGGGGCGGGCTCGTGCCCGTCGCGAGCCGTATCCCAGCCGCCTTGGCGCTGGCGCTCGCCGGCATCGCGGGCACGGTCGCCGCTGTGGGTCGCAGAGCCCGTGACACCGTGCGCCGGAAGAACGCGTGGCTGTTGGTCGCAGTCGGAATCATCGTGCTCTACCTCGGTCAAGCGTTGGGGTACCTCACCACGGCAGGTTCCGGCGGCGTCTTCGACGTCCGCGTCGAGGTGATTCCGTTGCTGGTCGGTGCCCCGCTGCTGGGCATCGGGGCGCTCATGCTGAGTTGGCCACCCGGCATGAGCCGAATCGATCGCTGGTCGGTCACCGCCGACACCCTGGTGGCCGCAGCAGCCCTACTGGCCGTCTGGCTGCTGGTCGTCGCGCCCGGGTTCCAGGACGTCTCCGACCCTGATCAGGCCCCGTTCGTGGCGCTCGACCCCTGGCTGCAGTTCGCTTCGGCGCTCGCGGTGGTGGCGATCGCGTCCGCGAGTAGGCGCAGCGGTTCCCTGCCGCTTCCGCAGTTGGCGTTGCTGCAGGCCACGATCGTGGTCTACCTGACCTCCGACATCCTCGGTGACAGCATCGCGCAAGCCGACCGGGCATCGGGCATCACCTGGTCGATCCTCGGCTACGTCGCGGCCACCGGGTTGTTCTGCCTGCTCGCGGTCCGCCCGGCCCTGGAAACGGACACCCCCCGCAGCCTGCTCATCCGAGAACGCTGGTCGACCCTGGTTCCGGCGGTGCCGGTCGCCTTGATGGCCGTGGTCGCCATCGCCTACCGCGTGCTGGTCGGAGAGTTGACCCTCGCTGCCGGACTCGCCGTGTCCCTGACGGTGGTCCTAGTAGTCGTCGTGGAGATCGTGCGCCGCAGCGTCCTGCATCGGCAAGTGGTCGAACAGGTTGAGCAGGCAGTGTCGGACAACATCGCGCGGGCGGCCAACCAGGAATGGTTCGGAGCGCTGCTCGGCGATTCCCAGGACGTGGTCACGGTAGTCGATCGACGAGGGATGATCATCTACCAGACACCTTCGATGACGAACACTTTCGGCTACCTCCCCTCGGAGCTTGCGGGCACCCCCTTGGCCGACATCAGCCCCAACACCGACGAGGCGGAACTCACAGAGCTCTTGCTCCGAGCCGCCGTCGACGAGAGCGCCTACGGCCCCCACGACCTCGTCATCGCCGACGCCCACGGCCTCCCCCACGACACCGAAACAAGCATCCGGCCGCTGAACGTCGGCGGTGCGGACGCCTTCGTGTTCACCACCCACGACGTCACCGACCGGCGGCAACTGCGAGCCGAACTCAGTGCCTCCGGCATGCGGGACCCACTCACGGGCTTGAACAACCGCGAGGGGTTCCTCAACCGGATCGGGGCGCTGCATTCGACATCGGGGAACTCCTTGGCCGTGGCCCTGATCGACCTGGTCTCGTTCCGGGATCTCAACGACGGCCACGGTCACGAGATCGGCGACGAGGCCCTTCGGGCGGTGGCGAGCAGCCTCACGCGGATGCCCGACTACGTGGCGGCAGTGGGGCGGATCGGCGGCGACGAATTCGCGCTGGCGTTGAAGTCCGAGATGGTGGAGGCCGATGTCGGACACGCCCGTCGACATCTGCAGGAGGACCTCTGCGGGGTCGCGCTGTCCGACGGCACCTTGGTGGACTTGGGTTTCTCACTCGGCTACGCGGTCTGCGACGGGCCACCACACTTGTCGTCGGTGGAACTGCTGGAGCGCTCCGACCTCGCCCTCTCCTCGGCCCGCCGGGCGGGTCCGCTCGGGATCACCAAGTTCGAACCCCGGATGCGCACAGCGCTGGCCGAGCGGCTTCGGGCCGAGCGGGCGCTGCGCAGCGCGCTGGAAAACGATCGCATCCTGGTGCACTACCAACCGATCGTGTCCTTCGTCGACGGCGGGATCATCGGCGTGGAGGCGTTGGTCCGGATGCTCGACGATGATGGCAAGGTAGTCAGTCCCGGATTGTTCGTGCCGATGGCCGAGGACTTGGGACTGATCCATCGGCTCGGCGAGGTCGTCCTGCAGCAGGCACTGCGGGATCTGCACGCGATCCGGCGTGCCCTCGGGCGCTCGCTCAACGTGTCGGCCCTGCAACTCGACCCGCAACTACATCCGTCCGTGAACGAGGCGCTGCGGGACTCCGGAACGGATCCCCACGACGTCACGCTCGAGCTGACCGAGACGGTCCTGGCCGAGAACCAGGAGGCCGCCAGCAACTATCTGTCCCGACTGCGGCGGATCGGCTGCCGGGTGGCCCTGGACGACTTCGGCGCCGGCTACTCGTCACTGTACTACCTGGCGAGCATGCCGGTTGACATCCTGAAGATCGATCGGTCTTTCGTGGCCGGACTGGGCACATCGAACTCGGCTCTCGTGCTGGTGCGGGCGGTGGTGCAACTTGCGGCGTCGCTGGGGTTGGCGACCGTCGCCGAGGGAGTCGAAACCGCTGAGCAGGCGCAGATCTTGCGCGACCTCGGCACCAACCGAGCCCAGGGCTACTACTACTCCCGACCGTTGCCGCTGGCCGATCTGCTGGCCATGATCGAGGCCAGCAGAGGTTGCCTCGAGCCCGGCTCCAGGCTTCGCCCGCCGACCCCCACCCCGCTGACCCCACCAGTCAATTGACGTCAGGCCTACCTGCCGCCGACATGCAGAGTGGCCCGGGCGCGACCTGCCCGCTTCGATTCGTACAGCGCGACATCCGCCCGTGCGACAAGGGAATCGAAACCTTCGCCTGGCCGTGCGAGGGCGGCCCCGATGCTCACCGACAGCGACACCTTCACTCCGCGTACGACCGCGGGCGCCGAGGTCACGGCTGCGATCCGATCCGCGAGTGCCATCAATCCCTCCTCGTCGCGGACATCGGGAAGCAGCACCAAGAATTCGTCGCCGCCGAAGCGTGCGGTGGGCGAGTCGCCGCAGCAGGAGTCGATCCGCTCGGCCAACAGCGCCAGCATGGCATCGCCGACTGCGTGCCCGTGGGTGTCGTTGACCGGTTTGAACTCATCCACATCGATGAACAGCAGACCGACCCCTCCGCCGGGTCGGAGCAGCATCTGTTCACCGACCTCGCTCAACTCCCGGCGGTTGAGCAGGCCGGTGAGCGGGTCGTGCGCGGCGAGGAACTTCAACTGCTCCCGACTACGGGCGAGTTCCTCCCGAGTCCGGTGCTCAGCGTCGATATCGCGCCAGCCCGCGACCCGCCCGACGACTTCACCGTCATCGTCGAAGATCGGTCGAAGGAGCACGGCGAACCACCGGTAGCGCTCGACACCGGTGGCCACCCGCACCTCCATGGCGGCCTCACGCCCGTTCCGAACCTGTCGCTGTGCTTGCCGCACGGCAGGAAGGTCATCGGGATGCAGCACCTTGGTGGGCTCGATGGCGTCGAGGTTGTCCGGGTCCCACCCGAGGAGGTGGGTGACCGACGGCGAGACCCAGAGCAGGTTCCCATCGTTGTCGGCGTGGGTGACGATGCTCGAGGCGTTCTCGGCCAGCATGCGAAAGTTCGCCTCGGAGGCGGCCAGGGCCGCCTGGGCACGCTTGAGTTCGTCGATCCCCTCGTGAGTCCCCATCACATGCTGGGCGACGCCCGCAGCATCACGTTCGACCACGTGGCCACGCTCGCGGAACCACACCCAGCGGCCGTCCGCATGCCACACCCGATACTGAAGGTCATAGACCGAGACACCACCGACGAGTGCCTGCCGATGGGTCTGTTCCACAGTGGCCCGCTCCTCCGGGTGGATCATGCCCCGCCACCGATCCATGGTCATGACTCCGGCATCCGCGAGCGGGTGGCCGGTGAGGTGGGACCAACCTTGGTCGAACTCGATCCGATTGTCCGTCACTCGCCAATCCCAGGTGCCGAAGCCGAGCGAGGTCAACACCAGTTCGAGTCGGTCGTGCTCAGCGGCGAGGTCTTCCTCCGCCCGGCGCAGCGGGGTGACGTCGGTGAACGAGATCACCGCCAGGCGTTCCCCCGGGAGGTCGTTCACCGCCTCGACACCGACGACCAGCCAGCGCACGCCACCGTCGGAATCGCGGACCCCCAACAGCTTCCCGCGCTGCGGAACGCCGGATTCCAGCGCGCGGCGGAACGGCCACTCCGCAGCCGGCCAAGGTTTGCCCTCGGCATCGACCACGTCCCAGCCGAAGTCGTCCAGGAACCGTCCCACCAACTCGTCCTCGGCGGCGTCGATGATTCGCGCGGCGGCCGGGTTGACCTGTTGGATCTCACCGGACTCGGTGGCGACGATCAATCCCTCGCCGACTGCCCGGAAGACCCCCTGGTACAACGCCTGGCTGCGTCGCAGCCCCTGTGGCTCGTCGACGGCTCGGGCAACCTCCCCGGCGCCGGAATCCGAACCGACCGGCGGCGGGTGCCGTCGGTGCCGTTCGGTGAACTCGCTCACAACTACCTCCCGTCGACCAGCCTAGGACGCCCCTTTCGACGTAGTCGATCAACCCGTCCCGGGCTGTGCACGAGATCACCACACCTCCGCCGGGCGCGAACCGTCGACGTGGATGGGCCGGTGGAACTAGATTCGACGTCGACGAGGTCACGAAGGAGGGCGTATGCCGGCACACACAACCAGGCCCAGCTGGTGGCGACGGGCGACCATGGCCAGCGCCACGGGCATGCTGCTGCTCGGCTGCGCGGTCGATTCGGCGACCGACGAACAGACCGACACCACCGCCACATCAACCCCGAGAACCGTCCAACCAGGAGCGATCGCCATCGAACTGTTGGACGGCACCGTGCCGGTGGTGATGGCCTCGGTCGGCGGCGGGGATCCGGTTCCGCTGCTGCTGGACACCGGCTCGGCGGGCCTTCGCATCTTCACAGACGACGTCGGCGACCAGGCCGTGGTCGACCCCGCGACCGAGGACGAGACCATCTCTTTCGTCGATGGCACCACCTACGTCAGCGACAAGGCGATCGCACCGGTGACGCTGGGATCGGTCGCCCTGCCGGCCCCGGTACCGGTGGCTCTGGTCCGGGAGGTCACCTGCGAGCCGGAGGCCAGCGCCTGCGAGCCGGGCATCGACGCCTCCAAGGCGTCCGGTGTGCACGGGATCCTCGGGGTGGACATGGACACCGGCGACTACACGCTCCCGAGTCCGCTGCTGTATCTGCCGGACTTCCGATCGTTCACGGTGAGTTACCTGGACGAACAAGCCGGAGAACTGCGACCGGGGCTGCCGGAGGATGATCCGATTGCGGAGTGGGACCTGATACCGGTGGATTCCGGGGTGCCGGACGTGGACGGCTGGGCGCAAGACTTCGACGCCTGTTGGGCCCTGAAGGGCAATAGGCCCAGTTGCCTGCCGACGTCGTTCGACACCGGATCCACCGACCTGGTCGTTCCGCCCTCCCTGCCGGGTGCGCCACCCCCTTCCGGCGCGGACGAGTACCTCACAGCCGATCAGGGACCGGTCGAGTTGTTCGCCGCCCAGGGCGACGGTGAGCCGATCTGGCGGTTGCAGCCAGGGGACGATGCCTCGGACTCGGCCTACGTGGGGGCCGACGGTGACCTCGGCTACGACGGGGTGTTGGCCGGGGCGCCGCTGTTCTACGCCTTCGACGTCGGCTTCGACCAAGAGGCGGGCCGAGCCGGGCTGTGGCCGACCTCGGGCGGGGGCTGACCCGGCCAGTTGGAACCGCCCCCGACCGATGCGGCTTCTCTGGTGGCGGAGGGAGTGGGATTCGAACCCACGGAGACACGGGGTGCCTCAACGGTTTTCAAGACCGTCCCATTCGGCCGCTCTGGCATCCCTCCAGACGCCACCCAGGGTAGCGGCCGGCGTGAGCCGCCTGCCATCGGGCGATCGCGGAGCCGGGCGCACCTCATCTCACCTTGAGCGGTGCGCCACCCTCGGGGAAGAAGGTCCGCAGGATGTCTGCCATGGTGACGACTCCCCGGGTGCCACCGTCGCCGTCGGTGACCAGCGCGAGGTGGTTGCGCGTCTGCCGCATGAGCGTGAGCGCCTCGTGGAGCGGAGTTGATTCGTCGAGCATGAAGACCGACCGCGACAGCGGTCGGGCGGGCGCGTCGTCCGCAGATTCCAGCGTGTCCCGGACGTGCACCACCCGGGTGAACCGGCCGGGTTGACCCATCAGGATGCGCAGGTGACCGCTGGCACGCGTCGCCCCCCGCACGTCGCCGACGGTTGCGTTCAGCGGTACGTGGGTGGGCGATCCGACCCGTCCGCTCAACAACTCTCCCACCCGCATGGTCTGCATCTCCAGGGCCGCCGCGATCGGCTCGGATTGGCTCGGATCCAGGGAACCGACATCCACCGAGTGGCGCACCAGCTGGCGCAGATCCTCCGGGGTCTGGCTGGTGGTGCGCTGATCGACCGGTTCGACGCCCACCAGCCGCAGCAACCGGTTCGCGGCCGCGTTCAGCGCCTTGAGCAATGGGCGGGTGATCCACATGAAGCCGCGCATCGGGATCGAGAGCAGCATGGCCGACTTCTCCGGATGGGCGATCGCCCACGACTTCGGCGCCATCTCGCCGATGACCAGGTGCAGGAACGTGACCACGAAGAGCGCCAGGATGAAGGCTGCGACATCGGCCAGGAATTCGGGCAGGCCCAGCGATTGCAGCGCCGGGGTGAGCCAGTGGTGCACCGCGGGCTTGGTCAGGGCACCCAGGGCCAAGGTGCAGACCGTGATGCCGAGTTGGGCCCCCGCCAGCAGCAAAGTCAACTCAGAGGCGTTGCGCAACGCGGCTCGGGCGCTCCGGCTCGTGGCCGCCCGATCCTCGAACCGATGTCGTTTGGCCGCCATCAGTGAGAACTCGATGGCCACGAAGATCCCGCTGGCGAAGATGATCGCGAACGTGGCCGGCACGACGATCCACGGCGAATCAGTCATCGTCGTCGCCCCGGGTTCCGGAATCGCGTTCAGTGTTGGCCGACTGCGCCGCCTGGTTTCCATCATGCCGACGACGGGTTATGGTCACCTCGACCTCGGCCGGCACGTAGCTCTCCACCCGGAGGACCTCCACGTGCAGGATGTCCGACGGGGGCTCGTCCTCGGTGTAGTGGGCCGGATCGGGCGGGAGGTCGATGTCCACCAACTCTCCCGGCTGAGGCAAGCCGCCCACATGGGCGATGACCAGACCGGCGATGGTCTCGTAGTCGCCCACGGGCAGGTCGACGTCGAGGATGCGCTCGGCCTCGTCCACGTGGACGTCGCCGGCCATCAGCCAGACACCTTCAGCCCGGGGTTCCGGTTCGTGGGCATCATCGGGGGTGTCGTGTTCGTCGCTGATCTCGCCGACGAGTTCCTCGGCGAGATCCTCCATCGTGATCACCCCGGCGAAGCCGCCGTACTCGTCCACCACGCACGCCAACTGGTTGCGGGAGGTGGTCAATTCGCGCAGAGCATCGGGGAGTTTCATCAGGTTGGACAGCACCAACGGCTGCTGCGCGAGGGCTGCGACCGGCGAGTCGTCGGGAAGCGAGGTCGAGAGGATGTCCACCAGCCGGATGACGCCGACGATCCGCTCGGGCTCTTCGGTCAGCACCGGGTAGCGGCTGTGTCCGTGGGACATCAACTCCCGCACCCGCCCGATGGTGTCGGTGTCGTCGACAGTCGCCACCTGGGAACGCGGGATCATGGCATGCTCGACGTCCTGGCGGGGGAAGTCCAGAATCCGGTCGATCATCAACGACAGATCCTCGGGGAGTTCACCCGATTCCCGGGAATCCGCGACGATGTGCTCCAGATCGCGCGCCGAGGCTGAGTGCTCGACGTCGTGCACCGGTTGGATGCCGACCCGCTTGAGCACGAAGTTCGAGGACTGGTCGAAGAACCAGATCACCGGGCCGAACAATCGCAGGTAGATGCGGGTGGAGCCCTGCAACCGCAAAGCGACCGGTTCCGGGCGCGCGATGGCAAGGTTCTTCGGGAAGAGTTCGCCGAACAGCATCTGCACGATGGTGGACAGCAGCAGAGCGGTGACGGCACCCACCGCGAGGGCCACTCCCACCGGAATGCTCGCGTCGCCGAGCAGCGTGCTCAGCGAGCGGCCGATGAGCGGCTCGGCGACATAGCCGACCAACAGTCCTGTGACGGTGATACCCAACTGCGCTCCGGAGAGCATGAACGAGGTGCGTCCGGTGACCGCCAATGCGCCGCGGGCTCGGGTGCTGCCCTGTGCCTCCAAGGCCCGCAACCGCGAACGGTCCACCGCCATGAATGCGAATTCCTGGGCCACGAAATACCCGGTGGCCACAGTGATCACCACCACGACCAGGAATCCCGCCAGCATCACGAGCGCGGCGGTCAACATCGCAGTTGCTGTCCTTCGCCGGCGTGCGCCCAGCCGGGATGCCCGTTCATAACCTCACAGAGTACGGGTCTGCGTGGCCGATCGCGTCGCCATGACCGAACATGGGTGTGGGCCCCACCGCTGCGGTGGGGCCCACACGAAAATTGGTCGTCAGCCTGGTCGATCAGCCACAGGCCCAGGGGCCCCAACCGGCCGCCTGGTAGTAGTTGTAGGCGACCTGGTCCTGGGCCCACGCCGGAGCCTGGTCAGGCGTCGCGGCGTACGCGCCGCCACCATTGGCCAACCACGACGGAATGTCGAACTGCCAGGCACCGTAGTAGCCGTTGCCGGTGTTGGTCGAGTAGTTGTTGCCCGACTCGCAGTTCTTCACCGCCATCGCCGCAGCACTGTTCGCCCACGCCGAGGCATCACCGGAACCACCGGTGGCCGGAGCCGAGTACGACTGGGCCGGAGCCGAGTAGGACTGGGCCGGAGCCGAGTACGACTGGGCCGAGGCACTACTGGCCTGGGCGGCGGCAGCGGCCTGGGCGGCGGCGGCCTGGGCGGCAGCCTGGGCCTGCCAGTTGGCGGCCACGGCCTCGCGCATGGCGGCGATGTCGGCGGCTTGTTTCGCCTCATAGGCCTGGTTCAGGGACTGCTGGAAGGCAGCCGGGCTGAGGGTTCCGGCCACCACTTCGGTGCCGGAGACGCTGGGAACAGCGGAGGTGGGAACGGTCAGGGGGATTGCGCTTGCAGCAGTCAGCACTCCAACCGCTGCCAGACCGGCGGTCGCAAGCGCGCCGGTCGAAAGCGTGCGAATGCTCATCAGAAGTCTCCTCGTCGATGTCGTCTGCCGTCGGGGTTGGCCGGATTTGGGTCAACCGCACCGGTTTCGGCAGGTCGCTCGTTCCACCGGTCGGATGGAACTGCGTGAAGCGACACATCAAAGGTAGGCATGATCAGCATGTTTCAACGCCGTGCGAACGTGACGCCCCCCACGCCCGTGGTCAAGAGAGGGTAAAGGGGGTTGCGCAGTTCACTTCCCCGCGACTAGCCGCGGTCGACCACAGTCGTTCCGCCACCGGTCGGAATGGGCAGAACCGTTGCCGCAGAAGGCATTCCCGATGCGGTGTCCCAGCAGAAAGAGCGTGGCCGCAGGCACCAGGGTGATGGTGCCTGCGGCCACGCTCGCTGGCCGTTCGGGCTTGAGTTAGGCGCAGGACCAGGGGCCCCAGCCGGCCGCCTGGTAGTAGTTGTAGGCGACCTGGTCCTGGGCCCACGCCGGAGCCTGGTCAGGCGTCGCGGCGTACGCGCCGCCACCATTGGCCAACCACGACGGAATGTCGAACTGCCAGGCACCGTAGTAGCCGTTGCCGGTGTTGGTCGAGTAGTTGTTGCCCGACTCGCAGTTCTTCACCGCCATCGCCGCAGCACTGTTCGCCCACGCCGAGGCATCACCGGAACCACCGGTGGCCGGAGCCGAGTAGGACTGGGCCGGAGCCGAGTAGGACTGGGCCGGAGCCGAGTACGACTGGGCCGGAGCCGAGTAGGACTGGGCGGCAGCCTGGGACTGCCAGGACTGCGCCACGGCGGCGCGCACGGCGGCCTCCTGCGCGGCAGCGGCAGCGGCAGCGGCGGCCTCTTCCGCCGCGATGCGCGCGGCTTCGGCCTCCGCCTGCCACTTGGCGACGACGGCGGCTTGCATGGCCTCCAACTCCCACTTGGCCACCACTGCCGCGCGGACGGCGAGCAGTTGGGCGGCAGCGGCGTCGACGCCCTGCTGGAAGGTCTCCGGGCTCAGCGCGCCGGCGACGACCTCGGTGCCGGGGCGAACCACCGTCGGCTGCGCGTCAGCGGTGTCGGGTGCTGCGTGAGCGACGCCGGGCGCGACGACTGCGATTGCCGTGGCAGCGGCGGCAGCCGAGAGGACTGAGGTTGTTCGGCGGGTGACCACTTGTGATCGAACTCCTTGATTGTCAACGGGTGTGGCCCAGAGTTCATCTGGAGCCGAGACCCACTGTGCCTGCCGTCACACGCAGATTGAGGCCTGCCGATGTGGCCTTCGTCACTCTGATGACCAAGAACTGGACAAAGCGCGCACCCGCGCTGCCGGGATTCTGCTAGCAGCAACCGGGTTCTGATTGGAGTTGCCACGCCCGGACACCACCGCGAATTCCCATGATGTTGGGGACGATGCGCACGTCCTCGGGCAGTTCCGCGGTGATCCGCTTGGCCTCGCCACCGCCGATGAAGAGCCGATCCCAGCAGAAGACCGGACGCAGGTCGGCGATCGTCCGCAGAACCCGGGCATTCCACTTCTTGTTCCCGATGCGCTTGCGGGCCTGCGCCCCGACCCATTCGTCGTAGATGGCCCCTTTGCGCACCGGAGCGCGGGAGATCTCCAGCTTGGGCTGGATCCGGCCGTCGTCGAATTCGGCGCATCCCAACCCGGTGCCGAGCGTGAACATCACCTCGTAGCCGTGTCCGGAGACCACAGCCGCGCCCTGCACCTGCGCGTCGTTGAGCACGAGCACCGGCAACTCCCACAACTGCTCCAAGGCGGTCCGCAGGTCGAATTGCCGCCATTCGGCATCGAGTTCGGGATCCACCGCCGTGTGCGGGCCGCCCACGGTCCGATAGTGCGGGGTGGTGACGACCACGCCGTGGCGGATCATGCCCGGCAACCCGACCGTGGCGCGATCGAACGGCCCGGCCTCCGAACTCACCTCGTAGGCGATCCGGCCGAGGAGGGCGAGGAAGTCCATCGGCGTGATCGGATACTGAACCGGATAGCGCACCCGAGCGCTCAACATGTTGGCCTCAGCGTCGAGGATCGCACCCTTGATGCCGGAGCCGCCACAGTCGACGGTGAGCGTTCGCATGGGCCCGAGTGTGGCAGATGGGCGGGTGCGTTGCCGCCGGTCAGGAACCGTCCGAACCGCCGACTGCGGCCGTCAGCCAAGCCGTCATGGGTAGCATCGCCCGCCAGTTCTCGACCACCAGTTCGGCAACCCCAGGCTCACCGAGTTCGGGTCCCGCCGGCCATGAACGTTCGGCGATCACGGACCGGTAGCGCAGCAGATCCAGGTTGGGGTGGTCGGCCGGCACCCCACGCGGACGGGTCTTCAATCGATCGCCGGAGACCATCAGGCCGCTGGCCTCGACGTCGGCCAGGATCGAGCGGAACTCGGTCGCGCCGTCGGGATCGTCCACGGCCGCGCGGAACGCCTGAACCTGATCGCCGGTGGCCGAGTACCAACCACCCGCAACCATCAGACCCGTGGCCGACACCTGCAGGTACCAGCCAACACCTTCGCTGCTCTCGGCGAACATCCCCTGGTGGTCCTTGTACGGCGTCTTGTCTCTGCTGAAACGCACGTCTCGGTACGGCCGGAACAACTTGACCGGGCCGAACTCGGGCTCCAATTGTTCGGCGAGTTCGAGCATCGGCGCGCGCACGTAGCGCTGATAGTCCTCCCGGTTGGCTTCCCACCACGACTTCGTCGGATCTGCGGCGAGCCGGTCGTAGAACTCGAACGCCATCGCGTCGAACCCGGTGAAACCGCCCATGCCCGGCTAACCCCAGCGATCTGCGAGGAACTGCACGAACAGCACCTGGGTGAGGGCCGCATCGGCCAACTCCCCGAGATCGAGGCTCTCGTTGGGTGCGTGGATCGCCGCCGCACCGTCCTGCGCACCACACAGCATGATCTCCGCCTGTGGCACCACCTCGGTCAGCACCGAGACCAGCGGGATGCTCCCGCCCGATCCGAAGTCCACCGGTTCCCGGCCGTACGCAATGCGCATGGCGTCGGCCATCGCCTCCCGCGCCGTGCCGGATGCATCGCCGGCGAAACCCGCCCCGATCGGACCCGGCGTCACGCTCACCCGCACCCCCCAGGGTGCGTGCGCGAGCAGGTGATCCATGAGTTTCTGCTGCGCCTCGGCCGGGTCGACGTTCGGCGGTACCCGGAGGGAGACCATCGCCCGGGCCTTGGGAATCACGGCATTGATCGCTCCCTCGACACCCGGTGCGTCGATCCCCACCACGCTCACGGCCGGCGAGGTGAACAGGCGGGTGGCAACCGACCCGGTACCGGTCAGCGGCTGATCCGGCAACACTCCGGCCTGCTCCCGGAACTCGGCCTCGGTCATCTCGGCGCCGTCCCACTCGTAGCCGTCCACCCCGTCGATGGCCGCATTCCCGTCGGCGTCACGCAACGTGGCGAGCAACGTGATCAGCGCCATCAGGGCATCGGGTGCGGGACCGCCGAACATGCCGGAGTGCACCGGGGCGGCGAGTGTGGCGACCGAAACTTCGACCATCGCCATACCCCGCAGCGCTGACGTGAAGGTGGGTTGGCCGACCGTGATGTTCCCGGTATCGGCGATGATGATCACGTCGGCGGCGAACAACTCCGGGTTCTGCGGCGGGTACTCCTCGAACGTGCCGCCGTACTCCTCGTCGCCTTCGATGATGATCCGGATGTTGCACGGGGGTTGGGCATCGAACGCACGCACCAAGGCGTAGTGCAGCGCGACGCCACTCTTGTCGTCGGCCACGCCACGGCCGTAGAGGCGTCCGTCGCGCAGCTCCGGCTCGAACGGTGCCGATTCCCACTCCGCCACCTCACCGGCGGGCTGCACGTCGTAGTGGGCGTACAGCAGCACCGTCGGGCTGCCGGCGGGACCGGGCAATTCCGCATACACCGCAGGGGGGTTGTCCCCAATGTCGATGATCTCCGAGCGCGGGCAACCGGCGTCCGCGAAAAGATCACGCACCTTCTCGGCGGCCCGGCGAACCTCGGCCGGGTCGAATCCGGGAAAGGCGATCCCGGGGATCCGCGCGAGATCGGTCAAGGCTTCGACGGTGGCGGGCATGACCTCGGCGACCCGGGCCTTCAGTCGATCAACTTCGGCGCTTTCCGCTGCGGAGTTCGTCATAGCCAAACCCTAGGAGTCGGAGCCGGTTGATCGCCACCTAGCCGGAGGTGGGAGCCCAGGGGGGTGAAGACTTGCTCAGGAACGCGGTCATCCCCGCCCTGGCCTCGTCGGACGAGAAGAGTTGTGCCGACAAGTCGGCGGTCCAGCCGAAGGCCTCGGTTCGCGACATCGTGGGCACCTTGCGCAGCAGTTCCTTGGTGGCGGCCAGCGCCTGCGGTCCGCCCATGGCCAGTTGGCCGATGAGTGCGGCGACCTCGGCTTCGATCGCCTCCGCCGGAACCACCCGGTTGATCATCCCCGCCCGCAAGACCCGTTCGGCCGGAACCCGCTCTCCGGTGAGCAGGAGCTCGTAGGCGTCGGCGGGGTGCAACTTGGCAAGGCACACGGTGGAGATCACCGCCGGCGCCACACCGACGCGCACCTCCGAGAAGGCGAACTTCGCGGTGTCGGCGGCTACCGCGAGGTCGCAGGCCGCCACCAGTCCGTTGCCGCCGCCGGCGACGTGGCCGGCCACCTTCGCGATCGTGGGTTTCGGGTGGTCCAAGATGTCTTCGAGCAGCCCGACGAGCGCTCGCGGCCCGGATCCGGCGAACGATTCGGCGTCCGCACTTGTGGCGCCGGCCAGGTCCGCGCCGGCGCAGAAGGTGTTGCCGGAACCGGTGAGGACCACCACCCGCACCGACTCGTCGGCGGCGGCGGTGGCCAGGGCCTGCCGCATGCCGCCGATCGAACCGGCGTCGAGGACGTTCCGGCGGGCCGGATTGTCGATCGTGATGGTGGCAGCACCATCGGCCACCTGATAGCGAATCGTCTCGTCAATGGTCACTTGCGTCCCATCCCTTCCAGCATCGTGATGACTCGGAGCATGACCTCGTCGGCGCCGCCGCCGATCGAAGTCAGGCGAGCATCACGGAAATAGCGCGCCGGCCACATCTCCTCGGCGTAGCCCATACCACCGTGGAACTGCACACAGGCGTCGGCGACTTCCCGCTGCAGGCGGCCGCACTTGAGTTTGGCCACGGTCGCCTCGCGGGTGACGTCGTTGCCTTCGGCGGCGGAGAAGGCCGCCGCCCGGCAGTAGGTCTGCAGCAGATCGACCTCGGCGTAGAGTTCCGCGAGGCGGTATTGCAGGTACTGATTCGCCATCAACGGCTTGCCGAAGGCGTGCCGGGTCTGCAGGTACTCCTTGGTACGGTCCAGCGCCCGGCGGGCCGAGGCAACGCTCATGAAAGCCCCGATCAGTCGCTCGTCCTGGAACTGCGCCATCTGTTGCTGGAATCCCCGGCCGATCTCACCGATGGTGTTGCTCACCGGCACCCGTACGTCCTCGAACACCAATTCCGCGGTGTCCGACGAACGGTTCCCCATCTTGTCGATCTTGCGTCCGACCGAAAACCCGGGACTGTCCGTGGGGACGATGATCATGGACATCCCTGCGTACCCACCTTCGTCGGAGGTGCGGGCCAGCAAGCAGAGCCAGTCGGCCTGAGTGCCGTTGGTGATCCACATCTTGCGACCGTTGATGACCCAGTCGTCACCGTCGCGGACGGCTCTGGTGCGGATGCCGGCGACATCGGAGCCGGCATCGGGCTCCGAGACGGCGATGCTCGCCACCTGCTCGCCGAGCATCGCGGGCAGCAGGTACTTCTGCTTGAGCTCCTCGGAACCGAAGCGGTTCAGCGCCGGTGTGGCCATACCCACCTGCACCGCGATCGCCAGCGGAACTCCGGCACAGTCGGCCCGGCCGAGTTCTTCGCCCAACACCAGGGTGAACGTCGGATCGGCTCCCTGACCGCCATAGGCGGGGTCGAGTTCGAGTCCCATCGCACCTATCGCGGCGACTTTGGGGAACAACTCGTGCGCGGGAAACGTCCCCGCGGCCTCCCACTCGTCGCAGAAGGGGTTGATCTCGCGTTCCACGAAGTCGCGTACCACTTTGCGGAATGCTTCGTGTTCTTCACTGAAGCGCATCGACGTGATCCTCTCTGGGTGCGCCCCGGTCAGAGCGACGGTTGGCGGGAGCGTTCGAGTTGTGCTGTGCGGTCGAAACCGATGCCGAGGAGTTCAACCCCAGCGCACGCAACCAAAGTTTCGTGAGGGTGGGGTAGACCGCTTCGGCGTCGTAGCCTGGCGAATGCCGGGCATATCCCTCAACCATGGCCGACAACGCAGCCGCGGCGATGTCTGCATCGACGTCCTGCGCGATCAGTCCGTGCGCCTGCAGCCGGCCGATCCCGTCTGCCACCCGGCTCACGTGGCGGGCGCGGAATTCGGCCAGCACCGCCGCGAACGAGGCATCCGAGGTCGCCACCTGCTCGACGACCTGGAGCAGTCGGGCGTGCCGGGTGTACACCTGCAGATAGCGCAGGTTGGCCTCTGCGATGCGGGCGGCCGGATCCTCACCGTCGACGACACGCAGATAGTCCCCGACTTCGGCGAGCAACTCCGCCACAACCTGCGCCAACAGCGCCGCCTTGGAGTCGAAGTAGACGTAGACGGTGCCGTGGCTCACCCCGGCGCGGGCGGCCACATCGGACATGGTGGCGTCGTTGAAGCCCAACTCCTCGAAGACCTCCCGGGCGGCCGCGACGACGCCCTCCCGGGTCTTGCGGCCGCGTTCAGTGACCGGTGTGCGCTCCTCACCCGACGCTGCCGGGGATGTGGTGGGGGTCTGCTTCACTCGGCTCCCCCCGACGGTGCCGAATCGACCAGTGCCACCGGCACGTCCACCAAGCGGGAACGCAGGTACTCGCCGAGGCTCTTGGCCTGCGGATCGATGGAAGTCGAGTCGGCGACGCCACGACCGAGCGCCCCGGGGAGCACGATGTTGAGGGCTCTGAGGTTGTCGAATGCCCAGATCCGCACTCCGCCATCCCCGACCACATCCCCCAAGAGTTCGCCCGCACGGGTTTCGGTGAGGGTGCGCTTCAACCATTCGTAGGCCGCGTCCGCCCGCTCGACCGCAGCTTGCTCGACCGGCATGGGCTCGTCCGCCGCCCAGACCGATGCGGTGTCGTGGAAATCGTCGGCCGTGGCCGCCCACGTCGACGCCTCCCCGGAGGCCATCACGACAGCTTCGACTTCGGTGGGATCGGGGATCCACACTCCGATGTTGGCGATCCCGCCCTTGTCGCCGGATCGGGCGCCCACGATTGTGCCCAGTGGAACCCGCACCACTTCCGCGTCCCCGCCAACGTCGGTGGGGGTCGTCGCCACGGCTCCCGGCCGGGCGTCGCCGGCAGTCGGGTCGGGGCTTTCCAGCCGATCCTCGGTGGACGCCAAAGAGAGTTCCTCGCCGTCGAGCGTCACCGTGGTCTCGACGTGCTCGGGCCCGACCGTGGTGGGCCAGAGCACCGCGTACGGCGTCCCGGCCGCCGGTGGCGCCGAGGCATAGAACCCCGGGTAGCTCGAGAGGCCGGCTTCGATCAGCGCCGCCGTGACCGGCTTGCCGACCTTCGCCGGGTCCGGGTCCTTGACCGTGAGGCGGAGCACCGCCTGGGCCGCCGCAAGTGAATCCGAGTCCGGCCGATCCCGGCGCAGCAGGGAGACATCGAGTTCGGTCACATCCCACTTCGACTTCGCGGCCAGCGGGGAGGGGTCGAGTTCGTCGGCGTCCTGCAGTGATACGCCGGCGGCGGCCCGCAGCACGAGATCGGCCTTCTGTTCGATCTCGAGTCCGGTGAGGATGAGTTCGAACGTGTTGCGGAAACCGCCGAGCCGGGTCATCGCAACTTTGAGTCGAGGCGGCGGGGCGAGTCCCTTGACGCCGCTGATCCGCACCCGGTTGCAGCCGACCAATTCGCACTCCAGGCTGTCGAACAGGGCGGTCGCGTCAGGTGTGCGGTATTCGGGGGAGTCGACCTCGTAGAGCAGCTGCGCGGTGACCGTCCCCACGCTCACCATGCCTCCGGTGTCCCAGTGCTTGGTGATGACACAACTGCCGTCCCCGGCCACCTCGGCGATGGGAAATCCCGGATGCTCGAGTCCGGGGACGTCGGTGAAGAACGGATAGTTTCCGCCGGTGGCCTGCGCCCCGCATTCGATCACGTGACCGGCCACGACGGCGCCTGCCAAAGCGTCGTGGTCGGCCGCATCCCAGCCATGCCACCAGGCCGCCGGGCCGACCACCAGGGCGGCGTCGGTGACCCGACCGGTCACCACCACATCGGCCCCGGCCGCCAGAGCGGCAGCGATCCCCGCACTGCCCAAGTAGGCGTTCGCCGTCAGCGTCGGCCAACCGACGGCGTCGTAGGCCTCGCCGCTGTCGAGGTTCACGAATGCCTCGCCGGCTTCCCGCAGCCGGTCCACCTCGGAGGTGAGGTTGTCGCCGGTCACCACCGCGATCCGGACGTCGTCGCCGGCGAACTCGGCGATGGCGTCGGCGCAGCCCTGCGGATCCAGACCGCCGGCGTTGCTCACAACCTTGATGCCGCGGGCGCGGCATTCGGCGAGCACTTCGCGCATCTGGGTGACGAAGGTGCGGGCGTACCCAGGGCCGCCCTTCATGGCCGACCTGGCCAGGATGGTCATGGTCAACTCGGCCAACCAGTCGCCGGTGAGCACGTCGATGGGGCCATCGCCGACCATCTCCGCGGCGGCCGACATCCGGTCGCCGTAGAAGCCGGAGCAGTTGGCGATGCGGATCGGCCGGCGGGGTCCGATGTCGGCGGACGTGCCGCTGGGGCCTTCGTCGGTCGGGCTCATGTCTCAGTCCTCTCCGGCGGCCAGTCGAACGACCACCTGGTGCGCGTCCACACTGTCCCCCACGGCGACGAGCACCTCGCCCACCACCCCGTCGGAGTCGGTGCTGATGCGGTGCTCCATCTTCATGGCCTCCAGGATCACGACCGGGTCCCCGGCCGACACCTCATCCCCAGGTGCCACCAGCACCGCCACGATGGTGCCCGGTACCGGGGCGCTGGGTCCGCCGCCGACACCGGCCGAATCGGTGTCCGGGAAACGCGCCGGGAGCAACCACGTCGAATGCTCCCGTGGGTCATCCACCCAAATCACCAGGCCGCCGTCCTGCGCGCCGGGCGCCGTCGGGTAGCAGGCCACTCGGGCATCGCGGCGGACCCCGGAGTCGGCCACCACCGTGGCGGCCGCACCGTCGGCGTCGACCGTGACAGTGGTGCCCATCAACCATTCGACCTCGTCGGCGGCCTGGGTGCCGGTGGCTTCTGCGGCCGCGGCCACACCCCACTGGAACGGGGCAGTTCCTGCCGCCGCCTCGGCGCTGCCGACCCGGATCCCGCGCCGATGGATCGAGATGGATTCGGCGCCCAGCCGCTCCGCGTACTCGCCGGCCAACACCAGCGACACGCCACCCGGTCGGGCGACGTTGCGCCAGGCTGGCGGAACCGACCCGGCGTCCCGGACATCGGCAACGTCGGCGCCGGCCCGGTGCCACGCCACCGCCGCAGCGGCCAAAGCATGGGCACGCAGGGTCTGATCGTCGGGCCACTGCTCACGCACCTGCGGATGTTCGATGAGGAAGGCGGTGGTGGTGACCTCAGAGGCGAAAGCCGGCGACTCGCAGATCGCCACCAGCATGTCGCGGTTGGTGGTGACTCCGTGGATCCGGGCCGAGCGCAAACCGGCGGCCAGCCGGGCCGCCGCGATCGTCCGGGTCGGTCCATAGGCGATCACCTTGGCCAGCATCGGGTCGTAGTAGGGCGAGACGGTGTCGCCGTCGGCGACGCCGGTGTCGACGCGGATCCGGGGGTCGTCGAAATCCACCAGGGCCAACCGACCGGTGCTCGGGAGGTCGTCGTTGCGAGCATCTTCGGCGTAGAGCCGCACCTCGATGGCGTGTCCGTCCGGAACCGTCGGAAACGGTGGCAGCGGCTCGCCCGCCGCCACGTCGAGTTGCCAGCCAACCAGGTCCAGCCCGGTGATCTCCTCTGTCACCGGGTGTTCGACCTGCAGCCGGGTGTTCATCTCGAGGAAGTAGTAGTCGGTGCCGTCCACCAGGAACTCCACCGTTCCGGCACCCACGTAGTCGATCGCCTTCGCGGCGGCCACTGCCGCGCGATGCAGACCGTCGCGCACGTCGGCGTGGAGATTGGCAGCCGGAGCCTCCTCCACCACCTTCTGGTGCCGACGCTGGATCGAGCATTCCCGCTCGAACAAGTGGCCCACATTGCCGTGCCGATCTCCGAACACCTGCACCTCGATGTGGCGGGCATCGGGCAGGTACCGCTCCAGGAAGACCGTGGGGTCACCGAATGCCGACGCCGCCTCACGGCGTGCGGCGGCAACCGCGGCTTCGAGTTCGTCGGCGGTCGACACCACCCGCATGCCCTTGCCGCCACCACCGGCACTCGCCTTGACCATCAACGGATAGCCCACGTCCTCGCCGATGGTGATCAACTCGCCAACTGGAAGTTCAGCATCGAGTTCGGCGCCGGGCACCAGCGGTACGCCCGCGGCCGCCACCAGCCGCTTCGCGGGCACCTTCTCCGCCATCGCCGCGATCGACTCCGGCGTCGGGCCCACCCAGGTCAAGCCGGCCTCGGTCACGGCCCGAGCGAACGAGGCGTTCTCGCTGAGAAATCCGTAGCCGGGATGTAGGGCATCGCAGCCGGTGGCCGCCGCGGCCGCCAACACCTTCGCCGCGTTCAAGTAGGACTCGGCACTCGTGCTGCCGCCCAGGGCCACGGCGTAATCGGCCTCGGCGACGAACAGTGCGTCGGCATCGGGTTCGCTGTAGACGGCGACGCAGGTGATGCCCCGGGATTTGGCCGTGCGCATGATCCGGCGGGCGATCTCGCCGCGGTTGGCGATGAGCAGTCGTCTGATCGTCGCTGGGGTAGTCATGGTCATCACATCCGGAAGACGCCGAAGCCGGCAGGGTCGGAGTTGGGTTCGCCGGGATCGCCGCAGGCCGCCAGGGCCAATGCGAGCACCGTGCGGGAGTCGGCCGGGTCGATGATTCCGTCGTCCCACATCCGCCCGGTGGCGAACAGGGCCGTGGATTGACTCTCGACCTGACTTTCGAAGGCGTCCCGCAGCGGTGCGAAGGCGGCCTCGTCGAAGGCCTCACCCGCCTTCTGTCGGGCCACGATGGTGAGCACCCCGGCCAACTGCTTGGGGCCCATCACCGCGATCCGGTGGTTCGGCCAGGTGAACACGAATCGGGGGTCGTAGGCCCGGCCGGACATGCCGTAGTTCCCGGCCCCGTAGGAGGCTCCCATCATCAGCGTCAGGTGCGGCACGGTGGAGTTGGACACCGCGTTGATCAGCTTCGCGCCGTCCTTGATGATGCCGCCCTGTTCGTACTTCGTCCCCACCATGAACCCGGTGATGTTCTGCAGGAACAGCAGTGGAGTGCGGGTGCGGTTGCACAGTTGGATGAACTGGGCACCCTTCTGCGCCTCTTCGCTGAAGAGGATTCCGTTGTTCGCCAAGATCCCCACCGGGCGACCCGCCAGAGTTGCCCATCCGGTGACCAACGTGGTCCCGTACAGCGGTTTGAACTCCTCGAATCGGCTGCCGTCGACGATCCGGGCTATCACCTCGCGGGCCTCGAACGGAATCCGGATGTCGGCACTCGCGATGCCCCGCAGTTGCGCCGGGTCGTAGCGCGGCGGGTCGCTCATGGAACCCGGCGCCGGCAACCGGTCCTGCGGCCAATTCAGGTGGGCGACGATCCCTCGACCGATCCGGATCGCATCCGCCTCGTCCTCGGCCAGGTAGTCGGCGAGGCCAGAGGTGCGCGCGTGCATCTCGGCACCCCCGAGGGTCTCCTCGTCGGCGTCCTCGTCGATGGCCATCTTGACCAGCGGCGGTCCGCCGAGGAAGACCTTGGCGGCGTCACGCTGCATCACCACGTAGTCGCTCATACCGGGCACGTAGGCGCCGCCTGCGGTACTGGATCCGAACACCAGCGTGATGGTGGGGATGCCGGCGGCGCTCAGTTGCGTCAGGTTCCGGAAACTCGCCCCTCCAGGCACGAAGATCTCCGCCTGCTTGGGCAAGTCCGCCCCGCCCGATTCGGTCAGGTTGATCAGTGGCAGCCGGTTCTGCGCCGCGATGTCCATGGCGCGCAGGCCCTTGGTCACCGAGGAAGGGCCCTGCGCACCACCCTTCACGGTCGGATCGTTGGCCACCACCATGCACCGCACCCCGGACACCGTGCCGATCCCGGTGACCATGCCGGCGCCGAGCGGATCGTCGGTGCCCCAACCGGCGAGCGGACTCAATTCGAGGAAGGGGCTACCGGGGTCCAGCAACAGATCGATGCGCTCGCGGGGCAGCAACTTGCCACGGGAGCGCAACCGGGCCACCGATCTGGCGTTCTTGGCCGCGTCGGTCGAGCCGCCGCCGCCCACCACCTGCGCGAGCAAGGCGTCGATCTCGGCAAGCGCGACCAGCATGGCCTCTTCGTTCGCCAGGAAGGTGGCATCGTTGGGGTCGATTGAGCTGCGAATCGGGCGCCCGACTGTCATGACTTGACGTTAGTGTCAACTTGACGACAGCGTCAAGTGATTCCCACCGGCGAGTGTCCTGAGTGGCACCCGCCGGTGGTGGCCCGCACGCGGCTACTGTGAGCGCGTGTCGGATAAGTCCAAGCGCGGTGCAGCCGGATCGGCCGGATCCGGCTGGAACACCTCCGACGACCCCTACGACGACGTCGATGACGACGGCTACGCGGGCACCCTGCACCAGCCGGAGCGCAAACTCTCGCCGGGGGCGCAGGTGGGGGTGCGCGCGCTGGTCGCCCTCGGCTGCCTGGCGGCCGCCACGCTGGTCACCTACATCGGCCGGGACGGCTACGCGGACGCGAGCGGGCAGCCCATCACACTGCTGAGTGCGCTCTATTACGCGACGGTGTCGCTGTCCACCACCGGCTACGGCGATATCGCCCCGGTCACGCCGGAGGCGCGACTCATCAACGTCGTGCTCATCACCCCGCTGCGGGTGCTCTTCCTGATCGTTCTGGTGGGGACGACGATCGAAGTGCTCACCCGGCGCACCCGCGAGTTGTACTCCGAGAAGAGGTGGAGGAACAAGGTGGACCATCACAACGTGGTGATCGGCTTCGGCGTCAAGGGTCGCTCCGCGGTCAACATGCTGCTGCAGTCGGGGGAACGGGCCAAGCAGATCGTGGTGGTCTCGACCGATCCGCTCGCGGTGCAGGAGGCGACCCGGATGGGTGTCATGGCCGTGCTCGGCGACGCCCGCCGCGACGACATCCTCCGGCAGGCCGAGATCGCAAAGGCCGACAACGTCATCCTCGCCACGGATGCCGACGACACCACGGTCCTCATCACCCTCAGCGTCAAGCGCCTCAACCCTCGTGCCAACGTCATCGCAGCGGCCCGGGAGGCCTCCAACTCCGATCTGATCAAGGCCAGCGGGGCCACCACGGTGATCCCGACCGCAGAGGCCTCCGGCCAGTTGATGGGGATGGCCACCGTCGCACCGCAGGCCGGCGCATTCATGGAAGACCTGCTTGATCCGACCAAGGGTCTCGAGGTCGCGCAACGGCCCGCCACCCGGGACGAGATCGGCCTGGCACCGGCGCAACTGCGCGAACGAGGCCAGATCGCATTGGCCGTGATCCGCAACGGCACCATGTATCGATTCGACGAGCCGGGTGTGAAGGTGCTCCAGCGGGGTGACCAACTGATCGTCATCGGGCAATCCCGCTACAGCAAGGAGAATCCGACCTCCGACGGTCGCGGCGCACGCTGAGTGAAGACTCCGGCCCGGCGGCAGCCGTGGCGGAAACTGGCAGGATAGGACGCATGACCGATCCAACTGCCTCCGATGCAACCGACGCCAACCCCGGAATGAACGTCGTGATCGGACCGGACGGCAATCCGACGCTGTTGCTGCCCAGCGGTGCGCCGGGCGGATCAGCCGGTGCCGATGGTCAGGCGACGGAATCCGACAGTGACCTCGCCCGGCTGGTCGAGCAGCCGGCGAAGGTGATGCGGATCGGGTCGATGATCAAACAGCTGCTGGAGGAAGTACGGAACGCCCCCCTGGACGAGGCCTCGCGGCGCCGCCTGCGTGAGATCCACGCCCGCTCCATCACCGAACTCGAACAAGGCCTGGCCCCGGAGTTGGTGGCCGAACTCGACCGGCTGGCGTTGCCGTTCGAAGCAGACAGTGCCCCCACCGAGGCGGAACTGCGCATCGCCCAGGCGCAGTTGGTCGGCTGGTTGGAGGGGCTGTTCCATGGGATCCAGACGGCGTTGTTCGCCCAGCAGATGGCGGCTCGGGCCCAACTCGAGCAGATGCGGCGCCAGGCAATCGCGGGACCGGGCACTCCCGAAGATGGCACCGGCGGTCACGGGCAGTACCTCTGACTCGTTCGCCCCGTCGGCGGAGCAGGCAATAACCTTGACGTTGTGATTGACCTCAAGGCACTGCGGGCCGACCCTGAGACCTTCCGGAACAGCCAGTTGGCCCGCGGTGAAGACCCGGGAATCGTCGACGCGTTGCTGGTCGCCGATTCCACGCATCGGGCCCAACTCGCTGAGTTTGAGCGGCTGCGGGCGGAACAGAAGGCGCTCAGCAAGGACGTCGGTCGCCTGCAGCGGGCGGTGCGGGAGCCCGCCGCGACAGATGCCACCCGAGCGGAACTCGACGAGGTGATGGCGGCGACGGCGTCCCTGGCGGCGGCGGTGAAATCGAGCGAGTCGGCAGCGAAGGAGGCCGGCGGCGAGGTGGCAGCGCTCGCCGGATCGCTGAGCAATGTGGTCTCGCCGGAGTCGCCGGTGGGTGGTGAGGAGGACTTCCGGGTGCTCGACACCGTCGGTGCACCGCGCGACTTCGCGGCCGAGGGTTTCCAGCCACGGGACCACGTCGAACTGGGCGAGTTGCTCGGGGCGATCGACGTCGAACGCGCCGCGAAGGTCTCCGGCAGCCGCTTCTTCTACCTGACCGGCCCGGGAGCGCTGTTGGAGTTGGCGCTGCTCAACCTCGCCGTTTCGATGGCCACCGGGAACGGCTTCACCCCGGTGATCCCACCCGCACTGGTGAAACCGGAGGCCATGGAGGGGACCGGCTTCCTGGGACAGGCGGCCGAGAACGTGTATCACCTCGCCGATGACGACATGTACCTGGTGGGAACCGCAGAGGTACCGCTCGCGGCGCTGCATTCGCAGGAGATCATCAGCCCCGCCGACCTGCCTCTGCGCTACGTCGGCTTCTCGCCGTGCTTCCGACGCGAAGCGGGCTCGCACGGTCGCGACACCCGCGGCATCATCCGGGTGCACCAGTTCGACAAGGTCGAGATGTTCTCCTACGTCACCCCGGACGAGTCGGCCGACGAGCACACCCGGCTGCTCGGCTGGGAGCGTGAGTTCGTCGACGCGCTCGAGATCCCCTACCGGGTGATCGACGTCGCCACCGGCGATCTCGGCGCCTCCGCTGCCCGGAAGTTCGACATCGAGGCGTGGATCCCCACCCAGGGCCGCTACCGGGAGATCACCTCAACCTCCGACTGCACCGGCTTCCAAGCTCGCCGGCTCGGCATCAGGACCCGGGACGCCGAGGGTCGACCGGTACCGCTGGCCACCCTGAACGGCACGCTCTGCGCGATGCCTCGGGTCATCGTGGCGATCCTGGAGAACCATCAGCGGCCCGACGGCTCGGTCGTGCTGCCAGCGGCGCTGCGGCCCTTCTTCGGACGAGAGGTCATCGTCGCCCCGGGTAGTTAGGTTGGACCCATGCCGACAGCAACCCCGCGGGCGCTGCTCGCCACCGACCTCGACGGCACCTTGTTGCGCGGCGACGGGTCGGTGTCCGATCGCACCCGCGCGGCTTTGCGAGCGGCCGCCGACTCCCCGCTCGAGGTGGTCTTCGTCACCGGCCGACCGCTCACGATGCTGAGCGGGATCCTGCGCTCGACCGAACACCTCGGCACCGTGATCGCGGCGAACGGGGCGGTGGTCCTCGATGCCTCCGCGAACACCCCACACGTCATCCGCTCCTTCACCGACGAACAGGTGCGCACCCTCTGGGCGGCACTGGCAACGGAGTTCCCGCACGGCGAGTACCTCTCGATGATGTGGCACGACTCCGACGGCGCCCATCGTCTCGACGGTCGCGGGCCGGGGTATCTGGCGGAGATCGATCGGCGGCTGGCCGCCGGTTGGCGGTTCTACAAACTCCTCGTGATCGGTCCGGACGATCACACGCCGGACTCCATCGTCGAGGCAACCGACGACGTCGTCGGGCACTTGGCTGAAGTCACCCACTCCTCGCACGGCATGCCCCTGGTGGAACTGAGCCCGAAGGGGGTCACCAAGGGCGCCGCGCTCACCGACTATGCCACCGCGAGAGGGGTAGCCCTGAACGACGTGCATGCGGTCGGCGATATGCCCAACGATCTGCCCATGCTGGCCGTCGCGGGCCGAGCCTATGCCCCGTCGAATGCACACGAACTCGTACGCGCCGCCGCTGATGTGGTGCTCGGTACCAACGATGCCGACGGGGTGGCGCAACTGCTCGAGGAGTTGCTCGCACGCCACGGTTGACGATGGGCCAACGCCGCTGGATGGCCGACCCACGCACCGAAACCTCTTGCACCGCAAGGATTTCAGCTGATTTCGCATGGGTTCCCGGGGGCCACTGACGATCCGGTGAATGATCGAATTCGGACGATCGCGTCGTTTTGGGAAAATTCTGATCCTTCCAGTGACATCCCTCACAGTTCAGGCGATTTCAGCTTCAACTACCGCTGTTACGTTCCCTCTGACCGCTTGCATCCGGATCTAGGAGGAACTGACGATGCGCGTCCCGAATCGCTTGGCCATATCGGTGGCCGCGGTGGCCGCAGGTGCCAGTTTGTTGACCGCCAGCCCTGCTTTCGCCGACGACAATGTCGCCCCCGGCGCGGCCGAACTCGCCACCGAGGCCGTGGTACAGGTCCCCGGCGCCCCGACCGGACTGGTGGCTGTGGCGGGTGACGGTATGGCGACCGTGACCTTCGCCCCGGCGGCCGACGGTGGAGCGGCGACCGGATACGAATACACCCTCGACGGCGGTGCCACCTGGCTGCCGCTCTCCGAACTCACCGCCACCAACGCGACCGCGATCGTCGCTGGGCTGGCCAACGGAGCCGACTACACGATCAGCCTGCGTGGCATCAACGCCGCCGGCGCCGGAACCGGTTCGGCTCCGGTAGCCGTCTCGCTGCCCGCGCCGGTCGTTGCCGAAGTTCCCGCGCCGGTGACCCCCGAAGTTCCCGCCCCGGTCGCCCCCGAGACTCCGGTGGCGGTGACCCCCGAAGCTCCGGTTGCGGTCACCCCTGCGGAGCCTGCCCCTGTGACCGCCGAGGTCATGCCGGTCGAAGAGTCGGCCGCAGCCCCGCTCGCCGCCGAACCCGCCGAACCCGCGTCCGCCGCGGTGGCCCCTGCCGCCGAGGCGCCCGCCGACGCGACGGCAGGGCTGACCGCCGAGCAGTTGAAGGCCGCAGTGGCCGCAGCGGTGGCGGAGAAGTGGCGGGCGCAAGCCGCCTACGACGCCGCCGTCCGGGAAGCCGTGGCCAAGAAGTGGCGGGCGCAAGCCGCCTACGACGCCGCGATCCGGGAGGCCGTGGCCAAGAAGTGGCGCTACGAAGCTGCCGTCCGGGCCGCGGTCGCCGAGAAGATGCGCCGGGAGGCGGCCGCCGCTGCCGCCGCTTCGGCATCGAATCTCGCCCGGGCCGCGATGAACAACGCGCTCAGCCGGGTCGGCGCCCCCTACATCTGGGGTGGCCAGGGGCCTTGGGGCTTCGACTGCTCTGGTCTGGTCGCCTGGGCCTACCGCAGCGCGGGCTACAACATGCCGGGTGGCTCGTTCAACCAGTGGTACCACGGACGATTCGTCTCCTACGGTGAACTGCAGCCCGGCGACCTGGTCTTCTACGGCCCCGGCGGATCGCAGCACGTGGCCATCTACATCGGCAACGGCAACGTCGTCCAGGCCAGCAACTACAACACCGGGGTTCACATCGCCAGCATCTGGTACATCGGCAGCCCCTCCGGCTACAAGCGGATCTGAGCCGCACGTCTGAGCTGACCCGACTAGCCCCCTTCGCGGAGGCCCTGGATCCTGGCCAACCAGGACCGGGCCTCCGCGAAGTCGTTGTTGGACGTGCCGCGTCGCGACAGCGGGCTGCGGCCATCGTGGCGGGCATACGACCCCAGGTAGCGCACGTTGCCGCAGATCCGATGCAGCCCCATGAGCGCTTCCGACACCCGCTCATCGAGGATGTGGCCTTCACAGTCGACTGAGAAGTAGTAGTTGCCCAACGTGGTCTTGGTGGGTCGGGATTCGATTCGGGTCAGGTTCACACCGCGCACGGCGAACTCGGTGAGGATCTCCAGCAAGGCGCCCGGCTGGTCGGCGCGCATGTAGATGTCCAGCGTCGTCTTGTCGGCTCCAGTGGGGGGCGACGGAGGTCCGGGGGGACCGACCAAGATGAATCGGGTCTCGGCATCGTTGTTGTCGGCCACATCGTCGGCGAGGATCGCCAAGCCGGTGGCAGCTGCCGCCCGCAGGGAGCAGATGGCGGCGTCGTATTCACCGTTGGCCACCGAGACAGCGGCAGCCGCCGTGGAGGCCGCCGGCACCAGGTCGGCGTCGGGTAGGTTCTCGGCCAACCACGAGCGGCACTGGGCGATGGCGTGGGGATGGGTCACGACCGATCGCACCGGGATCCGGGCACCCGGACGGACTGCGACGCAGAAGCGCACCGGGATCGCGATCTCGGCCAGGATCTGCAGCCCGGTGCCGGCCGCCAACTCATCCAGGGTGGCCGAAACAGCACCCTCCACCGAGTTCTCGATGGGCACCAGCGAGGCTGCCACCAATCCGGTCCGCACCGCTTCCAGGGCGCGGGTGACCGATGCCATCGGAACCGGATCCACGACGTCGGGCAGCAGCTGCACGAGCGCCTCGTGGGAGAACGTGCCGGCCGGACCTAGGTAGCCGATGGACACGTCGGGGTCCTCGAGGATCATGCCGGCTGCTCCTTCTCACCGGTGGCGTAGGCCACCGCAAGTTTCTCCTCCGGGCTCAACCCCTCGGCCCGACCGTTCGTCACACCCTTGAGCAGGGTCCGCGACTCCGACCTGGAGTGGAGACTGGTGATGACGATGCCGTCACCGTTGTCATCCAGTATGGCGGCAGTGAACGACTGCCGGCCCGTGACGTCGCGGAAGGCGTCGTAGCGGATCACTGAGACGTGGCGAAGTGCCGTCCCCAGTCCGGCGCGCAGTTCGGCCGGCGTCTGCACGGGGTCCGCCTGCTTCCCGGGGACCTGGACTCGTGCCGTCCGGGCCGTGCGCCGAAGCGCCACGAAGGCGCCGAGCAGTGCGACGACGGATACTGCGAGAGCGAGGACAGCCACGGATGCAAGGCTAATCGCCACTATCATCTGGCTCGATGGATTCCACACAAGACCGGCTCGACCTCGGCTGGGCGACGCTCGACACCGACCGAGCGGCGAGGACCGGCGATCCCGAGGTGGTCTTCGGCGAAGGCAAAACCGCAGATCAGGTGGTGGCGGCGCTGACTGCCCTGGCAGCCAACCATCCCGACCGCGCCATCCTCGCCACCCGGCTGGCAGCCGACGCCCGGCAACTGATCGGTTCCGCCCTACCGGCAGCTGTGGTGGATCCGGTGGGGCGCACGGCCCTGCTCGGCTCCCCACCGAAGCCGAGCGGGACGGTGGCCCTGGTCTCGGCCGGCTCGTCGGATGCGCCCGTGGTCGCCGAAGCAGCTGCCACGCTGACCGCCTTCGGAGCTGGGTCCGAGATCATCAACGATGTCGGCGTCGCCGGGGTGCACCGGGTGCTCGCGGTCCGCGACCGACTGCTCGCGGCGGATGCCATCGTGGTGGTCGCAGGGATGGACGGGGCCCTGCCGTCGGTTGTGGGGGGGCTCACCGGGACGCCGATCGTGGCGGTTCCCACGTCGGTGGGCTACGGCGCATCGTTCGGCGGTATCGCGGCGCTGCTGACCATGCTGAATTCGTGTGCACCGGGAGTGGCAGTGGTGAACATCGACAACGGATTCGGCGCCGCCGTACACGCCGCCCGCATCGCCCGCCGACCGACCGGCGGGGCCGAGGACCGGACGCGGGTGCCATGAACAACCAGCCGGGGTCGGTGGAAGCCTGGATCGACGCCCGGATCGGCGTCGCCGGCGACATGCTGCTCGGGGCCTGTCTCGCGGTCGGAGCCGATCTGGCGAGTGTTCAACGGTCGGTGGAATCGGCCACCGGCGGCACTGTCAGCATCGGCAGCCGGGAGGAGCGACGCGGCAGCCTGGCGGCCACCCGTGCGCTGGTGACCCAACTCGACCCACTCGCCTCGGCGCGGCACCGCAACCTGGCGGACATCACTTCACTCATTCGGGCGGCAGGGTTGGCCGCCCCGGTGGAGGAGTCCGCGGTGGCGGTATTCACGTCGATCGCCGCGGCGGAAGCGCAGTGCCACGGCAGCCGGATCGACGAGGTTCACTTCCACGAAGTCGGCGGGTGGGACACCATCGCCGACGTGGTCGGCGTGCTCGCTGCCTGGCACGACCTGGGATGGCCGGCGGCCACCGCGTCCGCGATCGGAGTGGGAGCGGGCGTGGTCGCGACCGAACACGGGGCGCTGAGCGTGCCCGCACCGGCCGTCGCCGAGTTGCTCATCCGAGCCGGCGCACCCACCATGGCCGGACCGCTTCGCCTGGAGGCCGCCACACCCACCGGGGCCGCGCTGGTGGCCCACCTGTGCGAAGGTCGTTGGGGGGAGCAGCCCGCGATGACCGCAACCCGATCCGGATACGGCGCCGGATCCGCCGACCCGACGGAGGCGGCCAACGTCACCCGCCTGATCCTGGGCACCCCGCTCCCGAGCGCGGCAGGCACCGACCCTGCGTGCGAAGAACTCGTGGAGCTCACCTGCAACGTCGACGACCTCGACCCCCGGGCGTGGCCCTCGGTGGTGGAAGCCGCGCTGGCCCAGGGTGCCCTGGACTGCTGGCACGTGGGGGTCACGATGAAACATGGGCGTCCGGCCCGGCAGGTATTCGTGTTGTGTCGGCCGGAAGATGCGACTCGGTTGCGACAGCTGCTGTTCACCCACACGACGACCTTGGGCGTGCGGTGGCGGAGCACCAGTCGGCAGGTCCTGGATCGGCGATTCGTCGAAGTTGTCGTGCAGGGCCAACCCATCGCGGTGAAGATCGGCGAGTCGGACGGAGTGCGCACCGTCGCCCAACCCGAATGGCGCGACGTGGAGCGAGCCGCCCGGGTGCTGGGACAACCCGCCCGCGTCGTGCTGGCGTACGCCCAAGCCGCGGCGCTGAAAGCGTCGGGTGACCCACGTCACAGCCCCTGACCTGGCTAAACAGACCTTTACCTGGGCATTACACAACCACCTGAAGGGAGGTTGCGGGGGTGCCGCCCAGCAGGACTGGTCGGTGCGGGAGATCCGGACTCCCCACCGACCTCTTACGCGGCCGACGGCGGCCAGCAGCAGCGTGGGGGTGCTCCCCACATCTGCAATCAACGTCCGGCCGGTGGGTTGCCACCGAAGATCCCGCGTGCCTATCCTTGATCGGCCCAAGCGTCCCGTATCCCCCGTCGGTGGCGCTTGGGTCCCCTTCTTCTGGCCCCGATCGCGTCACATCGGGCTTCGTCACCACCGCGGATGCCATTCTTGGGCTGTGGCCAAGTCACGTCGAACTCCGCTGGTCATCGCCCATCGGGGCGCCAGCGACGAGATAGCCGAGCACACCTTGGCCGCCTACCAGGAGGCCATCGACGCGGGAGCGGACGCGGTCGAATGCGATGTCCGCCTCACTGCCGACACGGTGTTGGTGTGTGTGCACGACCGGCGCATCGACCGCACGTCGGACGGCCGCGGCGTGGTGGCGAATCACACCCTCGCCCAACTCCAGCAACGGGACTTCGGCAGCTGGAAACGCGGCTGGGTCGATGACGTCGACGCCGAAGTGCCGACCTTCGCCCAGGTGTCCTCGCAGGTGCTCACACTCGACGCGTTGCTCGACCTCGTCGAGGCAGCCGACCGGCCGGTTGGACTGTCGATCGAAACCAAACACCCGAGTAGATTCGGCAGGTTGGTGGAGGAGTTGCTGGTCCAGACCCTCGACGCACGCGGGTTCTTGAGCCCTCACCGCCCGAAGGCCGCCCGGATCAGAGTGATGTCGTTCGCCGAGGTGGCCCTGCGCCGGATGCGCCGCCTGGCACCGCAGGTACCCAGGGTGTTGCTCATGGATCGGATCCCGATCCGATGCCGCTCCGGATGGCTGCCCTACGGCGCGCGGTACGCCGGTCCCGGGATCGAGGTCATCAGAGAACACCCGAGGTATGTGCGCCGAGTCCACGAGGCCGGAGGCAAAGTCCACGTGTGGACGGTGGACGATCCGGCCGACGTGGAGTTCTGCCTGGCCCAACGAGTCGACGGGATCATCACCAACCGACCCCGGGCGGTGCTCGAGCAGATCGCCGCCGAAGGGCTCAGCCGCGGCGCAGAACAGCCCCGGGGTTGAGGATCCAACCCGGGTCCAGGGCGGTCTTGATCCGGGTCATGACCGCCACATCGGCCGGACTGCGGGACAGACCCAACCAGGCGGCTTTGGCCCTGCCGACGCCGTGTTCGGCGGAGACCGCTCCCCCGAGCGCCGTGACGAGATCGAGCACCGCCCGATCGTGCTGTTCGTCGTCGGGGGGCAGGCCCGCGATCTCGACGTGCAGATTGCCATCCGCGAGGTGGCCGAAGATCGACACGTGGGCGTCGGCCGGTGCGAGGTCTCGGATGCCGTCCGCCAATCGGTCGAGGCGGTGCAGCGGCGCGGAAATGTCGATCTTGTGCACGACGCCCTGCGCGGACGCCGCTTCGGACGCGGCCTCGCGGTACCGCCAGAGCCGTCGGCGGTCCGCAGCGTCCGCCCCGGCGACTGCATCGATACCGTCCGGGGGATCCAGTTCGGACGCTTCGACCAGCACCGCGTAGGGCCACCGCCGTTGCAGCGGGTGGGCAAGACCGGCGTATTCGCAGACCAGGTCGAGGCTCTCGGCGTCCACCACCTCGGCGCCGAGCAACACGGCACCGGCCGGAACCGCGCTGCCGACCAAGGCGAGACCCGCCGCCAGCGACTCGACGCCGGCGATCATCACCATGGTGTCCGGCGGCGGCGGATGGAGGCGGACACGCACCGCCGTGATCACTCCGAGCGTGCCCTCCGAGCCGGTCATCAGGGCGCCGATGTCGTAGCCGGTGTTGTCCTTGGGGAGCCCGACAAGTCGGGACGAGACGGTGCCGTCGGCCAGCACGCACTCCAGCCCCATCACCTGGGCGCGGGTCATACCGTAGGCGCACACCCGGATGCCGCCGGCGTTGGTCGCGACTGTTCCGCCGACGGTGGCAGTGTCCCGCGCGGCAAGATCGACCCCGTAGACGAATCCGGCCGCCTCGGCGTGCCGGTGCAGTTCCGCCAGCGTGGTTCCGGCCGCCACCGTGACGGAACGACCGGCGGTGTCAACCTCGCCCATCCCGGTCAGCGCCACCGTGGACAGCACCACGGTCGGGGCGTCGTGCGGGCCCGGTACAGACCCACCCACCAGGCCGGTGTTGCCACCTTGTGGGATCACGGGCACCCTCTCGGCAGCGCACGCGGTCAGCACTCCCGACACCTCCTCGGTGGTGCGGGGACGCACCACCGCCCGCACCGGACCGGCGAATCGGCGCGTCCAATCCTCACCGTGACCGGCGCAGATCGCGGGATCGTCGGTGGTCTGGGCGATCGTGGACAATCGTTCGACCAGGCGATCCGGCCGCTCCGTCGTCATTTCAGCAACCTGCTCATCCGTCTATCGGCAAGGGGTTTCCCCTCAGTCTGGCAGGTCGGGCAATACTGGAACGACCGATCCGCCAGTGCCACCTCGGCGATCGCCGTGCCGCAGACCGGGCAGGGATCACCGGTATGGCCGTGGATGACCAGACCCGACTTCTTCTCGGCTTTCATCGACGTGGGGTCTGCCGCCTCCGCACGGGTGGCGGCAGTTGTGAGGACGGCGACGATGGCATCGGCCAGGTCTGCGTATTGCTCTTGCCCAAGCCCGTCCGCCGGTGCGTAGGGCGAGATCCGGGCGGCGTGCAGGATCTCGTCGCTGTACGCGTTCCCGATGCCTGCGATCACCTTCTGATCACGAATCGCATTCTTGATGCGGGCGCGTCCGGCTCCCCGCAGACGGCCCGCGAGCAACTCGGCGTCGAGGTCCAGCGCGTCCGGACCGAGGGAGGCGATCCCGGGGACGTCCGAGGGATCCCGCACGACGTACATGGCTGCTCCCTTGCGGGTCCCCGCTTCGGTGAGGTCAAGCGCAAAGGCAGGTTCACCCGCCTCGGTGACGAACACCAGTCGGGCCGTCAACGGGCCACGGCCGGGCCGGGCCGGGGCGGTAGGAACCCGGTCGGTCAGGCGCAGCCAACCGGCCCGGGCCAGGTGGATCACCAGCCACGATCCACCGGTGAACTCCAGCGCCAGGAACTTGCCGAAGCGACTCGCACCCAGGAACCTCTCACCAGCCAGTCCGGTGTAGGGCGGATCGGCGGTCTTCAGCGCGCTCACCGCCACGATCTCGAAGGCGGCCAGGCGTAAGCCCGCCAGTCTCTGGGTCAAGGTGGATGCGAGGGCCTGCACCTCAGGCAGTTCGGGCATGGGTGCTAGTCTCCTACAGCGCGCGCGAGTGGCGGAATAGGCAGACGCGCACGGTTCAGGTCCGTGTGCCCGAAAGGGCGTGGGGGTTCAACTCCCCCCTCGCGCACAAAGCACTTTTCCTCGGTGCACCGCGTCACCGGCCCGGAACCTCGGGGGCCGAAGGAACTCAGTCACCGCTCCTGGACTCTTGCCGAGCGAGTGCTTTCAAGGCGGTGCGGGCCGCCGTCTGGGCGATCAGCGCTGCTTCGTCGGGACGCTGGAAGGCGGCCGCTTGGGCCCCCTTGAGCAGTCCGTGGATCAGCACGGGGTCAGTGGCAGGATCCACATCGGTGCGGAACTCCCCCGACGCCACGCCGTCCAGCAAGGTGCTGCGAATCCGATCGTCGATCGCCTCCTCGTACGCGGCGAGTTGCGTTCGAGTCCCGGCGGACAGTCCGTGCTCGAATTGCTGCCCATGGCCGTGTGCGCCGAGGTCGGCGAAGTGGCGCGCGAAGTGGACGAGCTGGTCGACGGCGGTAGGGCAGAGGCGCAAGGATGTATCGAGTTGCTTCAATGCCTCAGCGTTGTGGTCGTTGACCGCTGCGGCCACGACACTGTCCACATCGGCGAAGTTGTTGTAGACGGTCTGCCGGGAAACGCCGGCCGCCTTGGCCAGAGTCGTCATTGACACTCCACTGAATCCGTGTTCGGCGATCAGGAGGATCGCCGCCTGGACGATGCGCTGCCTCGGTGCCAGGTCCGGATCCACGGTGGCCGGATGCTGGTGCTGCGGTTCCATCAGGGTGCCTTGCGGTAGTAGCGAGCGGACAGCGGTACGAAGATGACCAACAGCAAGAGCGTCCAACCCAGGGCGAGCCAGATGCTCGCGACGTCGACATCGCCGTTGGCCAACCCCCGGACGGCATCGGCCGCTGCCGACATCGGCTGGTAGGTGGCGAAAGGCTGCAGCCAGCCGGGCATCGTGTCGGCTGGTGTGAAGGCCGTGCTGGCCAGCATGAGCGGGAACAACCAGAACATCGACAACATACCGACCGCATCGGGTTTGCGGACCTTGGCGGCGATGGCGGCCCCCATCCAGGAGAATCCGTAGCCGACGACGGTAGCCAACGCGAGGGCCGCGACAGCTCCGCCGAAACTGGCGAACCGGTAGCCCATGAGCAGGGCCACGAGGGCCACCAGAACCAAGCCGATGATGTTGCGCAGACCATCGGCGAGGGTCTTTCCCGCGATAACCGCCGCCTGACTGATCGGAAGCGACCGGAAACGTTCCACGACCCCCTCGGTGAGATCCGCCGCCAAACTCATGCTGGTCTGCTGTGCCCCCTGGAGTGCGGTGATGACGAGTACACCCGGGACAAGGAACTGGAGGTAGTCGATACCGGCGCCGGCCCCGATCGACCCGCCGAACACGTAGTTGAACAGAACCAGGAAGAAGACGCCCATGACTACCGCGAATACCAGCACGTCCGGCTGGCGTGCAGTGCGCAGCAGGTCTCGCCAGAGGACGGACTCGGTGTCCATGGCCGCTCGGCGCAGTCTCAACACCGGGCCTGGGTCGACAACCAGTTCCGTTGTCCGCCCCGTTGTCTGAACGCTCACGCTAGGCCTCCTTCGAAACGCGGTCTTTGGACGCGGTCAGAGCAAGAAAGACGTCGTCCAGAGTGGGACGGCGCAGTTGGAAGTCTGACAGCGCAATGCTGTTGTCCTGCAGTTCGCGGAGCATCTTCAAGGCGAGTGTGGCGTCGTCCCCGACTGCGACCTGCAACGTCTGGGAGTCCGTCGGGTCGGAGATCACTTGTTGGCCGTGCTGGCCGAGGATGCTGGTCGCCCTGAGTATGGCACCCGGTTCGGTCAGCTGGACCTGAAGCACGTCTCGATCCAAGTCCCGCTTCAGCGCGGACGGAGTCCCCTCCGCCACGACACGACCCCCATCGAGGATCAAGATGTAGTCCGCCAGCTGGTCGGCTTCTTCCAGGTACTGGGTGGTCAAGACTATTGCGGTCCCCTGTTCGGCGAGTTCGCGAATAGCCGCCCAAAGGTCCGCTCGGCTCCGCGGATCCAACCCAGTCGTGGGCTCATCGAGCAGCAACACCGGCGGCTCGGCGACCAGAGCTGCCGCCACATCCAAGCGACGACGTTGGCCGCCGGAGTAGGTATGGGCGGGGCGGTCGGCGAAGGACTCCATGTCGAATCGATCTATCAAGTCCGCCACCCGCTGCCTTCGCAACGAGCCAGGCAACTTGTACAGGCGGGCGAAGAGCGACAGGTTCTCCCGCGCCGTCAGTTTCTCGTCCACCGCGGCACCTTGCCCTGCCACCCCGATGAGCTGTCGGACCACGGCCGGCTGCCCAGCCACGTCGAAGCCGGCGACCGAAGCCGAACCGGAGTCGATCGGTATCAGCGTCGTCAACATCTTGACGGTGGTGGTCTTTCCGGCGCCGTTCGGACCCAACAGTCCCACCACCTGGCCGGCGCGAACCTCGAAGGAAACGTCGGCAACGGCCTGAACGTCACCGAAAGACTTGCCCAGCGCTTGCACGCGGAGCGCCGCAGATTCTGTTCGTTGCATGGATACACTGTCCAATGTATTCGACACTTTGTCAAGTCATGGCTCCTCAACGGTGCCATTCGAGGATTTGACATGTAGTCCAATGACTTAGACACTTAGTCGAGAGACCGGCGAAAGGAGTAGGAGCTATGGGTGACCGCATCTACGTTGTGACCGGCAGTAGTTCGGGAATCGGATATGCAACCGCGGTCAAACTCGTCGCGGCCGACCAACGGGTGGTGATGCTCTGCCGGAACACCGACCAGAGCCGAGATGCCAGGGATCGCCTGCTCCGCGAGACCGGAGCTCCCTCCGACCGGGTGGACCTGGTGTACGCCGACTTGGGATCGCGGGACTCCACGCAGGCGGCAATCGACGAGATCAACGACCGCTACGAGGTGATCGACGGCCTGATCAACAACGCCGGGGTGTTTCGTCGGAAACGGAACCTGGCAGCAGATGGGAACGAACAGAACCTGAGCGTGAACTACCTGGCGGTCGTCCAGCTGAGTTCGGGACTGCTTCCGCTAGTGCGTGCCGCTGAACAAGGCCGGATCGTCAACGTCAGTTCCGACAACTTCAAGAAGGCGAAAGTCAATCTGTCCGACCTCCAGTCCGAACACGGCTACCGAGCCGGAAACGCCTACGCGGCCAGCAAACTGATGACGGTCCTCTACACGGTCCGGCTGGCGAGGTTCATGGGCAACACGAAGGTGACGGTCAACGCCGGACACCCCGGTGTCGCGAACTCGAACGTCTTCAAGGACTACCCGAAGATCGTGATGTGGCTTCTCAAGCCGTTCACCTCGAGTTGCGCCGAAGTTGCCGAATCGCCCTACTACCTGGCGACCGCTCCGGAACTCGACGATGTCACTGGCGAGTACTTCTACAAGAAGAAGGTCGACGAGCAATGGCGCAGCACAGTTGCCAAACTTGGACCTGGCTTCTCCGATCGCCTGTGGAGTTTGACGCGGGAACTGCTCGCGGGCTACTCGTGCGAGCCTGAGTAGCCGCAGCATCGTCTGGCGTGACGCCTGCGGGACGGCGAAGGGGCAGGCAGTGACGACACCGAAGTCTGAGCAGACCGGCGCAGCGCCCGGGTTCGGAGACCTTCCGGCCGCGATCCACGGGTGGGGCGCCCGACTGCAACTCCCCGGTCTCCAGCGCCGCCACAACAGCCGCGCCATCCTGGGTCTTTACGTACTGCTCAATTCCGCGATCGCGATCGGGATCCTGGCCTCCCTCGCAGCGGTGACCGACGAACCTTTTGTGTTCCCGTCCCTGGGTCCCACCGCCTTCCTGCTGTTCTACGCCGCGCTGGGCACCCAGTCGGCCCCCCGCAATGTCTTCTTCGGTCACCTGATCGGGGTACTCGCCGGCTACTTCGCGCTGGTGCTTTTCGGTCTGACCGCGGTGGCGCCGAACCTCGAAGACGTCACCTGGGCGAGGGTCGGTGCCGCCACCGTGAGTCTGTGCCTGACACTTTCCGCGATGGTCTGGTTCGGGGTCCCGCACGCCCCGGCCGGCGCGACCACGCTGATCGTGTCGCTCGGTTTGATGCGCACGCCCGGTCAACTCACGATCCTCATGGTCGCGGTGCTGCTGATGATCGGGCAAGGCATCGTGATCAATCGCCTCGCCGGCCTGCCCTACCCCCTATGGGCCCCGAGGAAGTGACGCCTGGCCTGCGCCTGCATGGCCCAGGCGAGCCCTAGCGGTACGATCGCGAGGTATCGGCTGTGCCTGCTGGCCACGAAGGGCGGTGACGCAACATGGGCATCCTCGACAAGTTCGAGTCGAGTCTCGACCGAATGGTGAACGGTGCCTTCGCCAAGGCGTTCCGGGCCGACGTCCAGCCGGTCGAGATCGCCGCGGCGGTGCAGAAGGAGATGGACGAACGGGCGGCCGTGGTCTCCCGCGCGCGCACCGTGGTGCCGAACGAATTCGTCGTGCACCTGTCGGACAGCGACTATGCCCGACTGGCCACCTACTCCGAGGTGCTCAACACCGAACTCGCCGAACTCGCCCGGGAGTACGCACAGGAGCAGAGGTACACGTTCCTCGGTCCGGTCGGGGTCGACCTGGCTGAGGACGATGCGATGGCCACCGGCGTCTTCCGGGTGAGCAGCCAGGCAACGGCCGGCCCGGGGGCGCCACCACCGGTGTCGGCACCGCCGACCCCGGTCACCCGCCCGGCGAAAGTCACACCGCCACCGCCGCGGCCCGCGCCCGTCGCCGGGTCACGTCCCCGGTTGCTCGCCGCCGGCCAGGACATCCCACTGTTGGGAGCCACGACGGTGCTAGGCCGGGGGGCGGACGTCGACATCCGGCTGGAGGATCCGGGAGTCTCGAGGCGGCACGCCCAGATCACGGTTGCCGATGGCAGGTCCACCATCTCCGACCTCGGAAGCACCAACGGCACACTGGTCGACGGTCAGAAAGTGACCACCGCCGTGCTGGCCGACGGCGCAGTGATCCGGCTGGGTTCGACCGAGATCACCTTTCGGAGTTCCTGAATGAGTGAACTCGCCCTCACCCTGCTGCGCCTGGGATTCCTCTTCCTGCTGTGGGTGTTCGTGTTCCTCGTGGTCTCGGCGCTGCGCCGAGACCTTGCCGCGCCCTCCAGTTCGCCGGTGGCCGGCCTTGCCGTCGCCGGCCAGGGCGGGCCCCGCACCTCACGACGGAAGGCCAAGCAGACCGCGTCCAAACTGGTCGTCATCGAAGGCAACCTCTCCGGCACGGTCATCCCGTTGGGCTCGTCGCCGGTGACCATGGGACGGGCGGCCGACTGCACCCTGGTGCTCGACGACGACTACGCGAGCAGCCACCACTGCCGTCTCTATCCGCACGAGAACGCCTGGGTGGTCGAAGACCTCGGATCAACGAACGGCACCTGGATCGATCGCACCAGGGTGACCGGTCCCACCGTCTTGGCGATGGGTCAGCCTTTGCGCATCGGCCGGACCGTGGTCGAGTTGCGGACGTGACGATGGTCCTCACGCTGCGCTACGCGGCGCGCTCCGATGTGGGCTTGGTTCGCGCCGAGAACGAGGACTCCGGCTACGCGGGATCGCGCATGTTGGTGGTGGCCGACGGGATGGGGGGCCACGCGGCCGGTGAGTTGGCGAGCGCGACCGCAGTCGCAACCTTCGCGGCGCTGGACGTGGACAACGAGCTGCAACCCGGCGACGACGAAATCCTCGGCTTGCTCGCGGCGGCTTCCGATGACGCGCACGATGCACTGCACACGGTGGCGACCGCGACACCGGAATCCCGCGGCATGGGCACCACGGTCACCGCACTCGCCTGGCTGAACGACCGTGTCGCGGTGGCCCACATCGGCGACTCCCGAGCCTATCTGCTGCGGGACGGCCGACTCAGTCAACTGACCCGCGACCACACCTTCGTCCAATCGCTCGTCGACGCCGGCCGGATCACGCCGGAGGAGGCCGCCACCCACGAACGTCGGAACCTCCTGACCAAAGCCCTCGACGGCGTCCACCCGGTGGAGTGCGATCTGTCGATCCGGGAGGTTCGCGCCGGGGACCGATTCCTGTTGTCCAGCGACGGATTGCATGGCGTCGTCAGCGAACGACGCCTGGCGGATCTGCTGTTGGAATTCTCGGACCCCACGGCGGCCGTGGGGGCTCTGGTAGACGAGGCGTTGCGCGCCGGGGCGCCGGACAACGTCACGGCGCTGGTGGCCGACGTGGTGGAGGTACCCGACGCCGACGCCGGAATCATCCGGAGCCCGATCGTGGTCGGAGCCGCCAGCGAACGCCGCAATCGCGATCGACTCCCCAGCGTCGCTTTCCCGGCCGATGCCGAACCGACCGGGGCGGACCCTTCCGGCGCGGGCGAATCCCCCACCAGCGCCGAATCGGCCATCCCGCCGACCACCCAAGTTGCCGCTGAGGCCGGCCGCGGCCGGGGCCGCACCTGGTTGGGTGCCGGAATAGCGGTGATCGTGCTGGCCGGCCTGCTCGGAGCAGCGTGGTGGTGGACGCGGGATCAGTACTACGTGGGCGACAACGGCGGTCGCATCGCGGTGTTCCAAGGGATCCCGCAAGGCCCCGGTGAACATGGTTTCTCCACCGTGGAGAACACCTCCGACACCGAGGTGGCGGAGTTGCCCGAGTTCCAGCAGACCCAAGTCAGGGACACCATCCCGGCCACCGACGTCGCGGACGCGTTGCGCATCGTGGGCACCCTCGAGGAATCCGCGCAACGCTGCCGCTCCGTGCCTGCTCCGCAAGGTTGCCCGACCCCGGCCGGAGCGGATTCCGCCACGACCCCGAGCCCCGCACCCTCCGGCTCGCCGAGTCCCTCCGGCTCGCCGCAACCTGGCGCCGCCACCCCCACACCCCAGCCGACGGCGACACCATGACGGATCCCGCGACAGCCGCACCAGCGGCGGATTCCTCCGACGACCGCCCTGGGCGTACGTCGAACCGGCGCAACGTCGAACGCAATCTGCTCGCGCTGGCCTTTGTGATCGGGATCCTCGCCTACGCGACGGTGGACATCGTCGTACTCGGCGGACTCTCCCCCGACTTCGGCGTCGCGATCGCGGTGTTCGGCGCCCTACTGGTGGTCGCCCATATCGGGGTGCGGATCCTCGCGCCTTTCGCCGACCCGTTCATCCTGCCCGCGGTGGTGATGCTGAACATCCTCGGACTGGTGATGATCCACCGCCTCGACCTCGCGGATCAGCTGCGCGCGCAGGCGAACGGCACCGAACTCCCGCGCGCCGATGCCGAGGCCCAATTCACCTGGCTGATGCTCGCGGTGGGTCTGTTCGTGTTGACCCTGCTGCTCATCCGCGACCACCGGCGGCTGCAGCGCTACACCTACACCGCAGCATTGGTGGGGGTGATCCTGCTGCTGCTACCGCTGGTGCCGGGGATCGGCACCAGCATCAACGGTGCCACCCTGTGGATCCAGGTGGGTCCGTTCTCGTTCCAGCCCTCGGAGTTGTCCAAGATCCTCCTGACGATCTTCTTCGCCGGCTATCTGGTGCTCAAGCGCGAATCCATGGCCATCGTGCGCACCAAGGTCATGGGGTTGGGAATTCCTCGAGGACGCGATCTCGGCCCGATCGTCGTCGCCTGGGCGTTCGCGCTGGTGGTGCTCGCCCTGGAGAAGGACCTCGGCACCGCTTTGATGTTCTTCGGCCTGTTCGTGGTGATGGTCTATGTGGCCACCGGCCGCCGGTCCTGGCTGGTGATCGGCGCGGGCCTGTTGGTCATCGGTGGCCTGCTCGGGTACCTGGTGTTCAGTCATGTGCAACTGCGCGTCAACATCTGGCTCGACACCTGGTCGTACGCCCAGGACGAATCCTTCCAACTCGCCCAAGGCCTGTTCGGCCTCGCCAGCGGCGGTCTGCTCGGCTCCGGTTGGGGCAGCGGCTACCCACAGTTCGTGCCCTTCGCCAAATCCGACTTCATCGCCGCGGCGATCGGTGAAGAACTCGGCTTGACCGGGATGTTCGCGGTGATCCTGCTCTACGCGATCGTGGTGGAGCGCGGCTTCCGCGCCGCTGTCGCGGTGCGGGATCCATTCGGGAAGCTGCTCGCGGTCGGACTTTCCAGCGTGCTGGCCCTGCAGACCTTCGTGGTGATCGGCGGTGTCACCCGACTGATTCCGCTCACCGGACTCACCACGCCGTTCCTGGCCTACGGCGGTTCAGCACTGCTCGCCAACTGGATCACCGTTGCATTGCTGTTGCGGATATCCGACCGAGCCCGCCGGCCGGCACCGGATGCCACCCCGTTGACCGAGGTCCAGGCGATCGACGTGGCGGGAGGCGATGGTCGATGAATCGGCAGATCCGCCGGCTGTCCTTCGTGTTCGGGATCCTGCTGCTCGTGGTGCTCGGCAACTTGTCGCTCCAACAGGTGATCCTCGCCGACGACACCAAGGCGCGCGAGGGAAACGCCCGAGTCCTGTTGCAGGAATACGACCGCCAGCGCGGGCCGATCCTGGTGCAGCAGTCCCAAATCGCGCAGTCGGAACCCACCGACGACACGTTGAAGTATTTACGGCTGTATTCCAACGGCCCGTTGTACGCCCCGGCCACCGGGTTCTACTCGATCGTCTACGGCGCCACCGGGATCGAGAAGACCGACAACGCGGTGCTCAACGGCACCGGACCGGCCTTTTTCGTCGATCGGCTTCGCCAACTCTTCGGCGGCCAGGAGGTACGGGGCGGGGCGGTGTCCTTGACCCTCGATCCGGCCGCCCAACTGGCCGCCGCCGACGCACTGGGGTCGGCGGTCGGCTCAGTCACCGCGCTCGATCCCAAGACCGGTGCGGTGCTGGCCATGGTGCAATCACCCAGCTTCGACCCCAATCTGCTCTCCAGCCACGACACCCGAGCGATCACCGACTACTACGAGACCCTCGAGGCCGATCCGGACCAACCGTTGCTGAACCGTCCTCTGGTGTCCACCCAGCCGCCTGGCAGCACCTTCAAGCTGGTGACGAGTGCAGCGGCCCTGGAAGCCGGCTACACGCCTGAGTCCCTGCTGCCCGGACCGGCGCTCTACACCCCGCCGGGCACCTCTCGGGCAATTCCGAACGCCTGGGGTGGGTCATGCGGCTCGGACGACAGGGTGACCCTGGAGGAGTCGTTGGCCATCTCGTGCAACACCTCCTTCGCCTACCTCGGCAACGAATTGGGCTCGGACGCCCTGGAAGCGCAGGCAGAGAAGTTCGGCTTCAACACCGCGTTCTCCATCCCCTTGGCGGCAGCCGAGTCGCGTTTCCCGAGCAACCTGGATCCCGCCCAGACCGCCCAGAGTGCGATCGGACAATTCAACGTGGCGGCCACCACCCTGCAGATGGCCATGGTGGGAGCGTCGATCGGGAACGGTGGGGTGACGATGGCCCCCTACCTGGTGGCGGACACCCGAGCCGGCAACCTGGAAGTCATCTCCACCACCCAACCGCGCGAGCACGCGGTGGCGATGTCGCCGGCCAATGCGACCCAACTGTTGGGGATGATGGAGGCGGTGGTGGACCGCGGCACCGGCACGTTGGCGGCGATTCCCGGCGTGAAGGTGGGTGGCAAGACCGGCACCGCGGAGACCAGTGCGGATCGTCAGCCGATCTCTTGGTTCGTCGGCGTCGCACCGCTCGACGATCCACAGGTGGCCGTCGCGGTGGCGATCGAAGACAGCAATGGCGCGGACGGCGGACCGTTGGCGATGACGATCGCCCGCAACGTGATGGAGGCGTCACTGCGATGATGGGTCACATTCCAGGAGAGGGCGGGTCGTGAGCGGGCAACGACTGCTAGGTGAGCGCTACGAGATCATCGAGGAGATCGGCCGCGGTGGTATGGCCGAGGTCGTCAAGGCCCAGGACCTCCGCCTGAGCCGACGCGTCGCGATCAAACTGCTGCGGCCGGATTTGGCCCGTGATCCCGCCTTCATCACCCGGTTCCGTCGGGAGGCGCAGGCCGCCGCCGCCCTGAATCACCCCAATATCGTCGCCGTCTACGACACCGGCGAGGACGTGCTGCACGACGGCACCGATGAGGTGACCGTCCCCTACATCGTCATGGAGTACATCGACGGGGTCACTCTGCGGCAACTGTTGAGCAGCGGTCGCCGGCTGCTGCCGGAGCGGGCCTTGGAGATCACCGCTGGAATCCTCGCCGCGCTCGACTATTCGCACCGTCACGGCATCGTGCACCGCGACATCAAACCCGCCAACGTGATGCTCACCCGGGCCGGCGAAGTCAAGGTGATGGACTTCGGGATCGCCCGTGCGGTGGCGGACTCCCAGTCGACCATGACCGCCGGCAACGTGGTGATGGGTACGGCCGCCTATCTGTCGCCGGAACAGGCCCGCGGCGAGGTGGTCGATGCTCGCAGCGACCTGTACTCCACCGGCTGCCTGCTCTTCGAATTGCTCACCGACCGCCCCCCGTTCGTCGGTGAGTCGCCGGTCTCGGTGGCCTACCAACACGTCGGTGAAGATCCGGCGATACCGTCGAGCATCGACCCCGAGATCCCCCCGGCGGTCGACGCCATCGTGGCGAAGGCGTTGGCGAAGAACCGCGAAGACCGCTACCAGACGGCGGCCGAGTTCCGGGCCGACGTCGAGCGGGCCATCGCCGGCATGCCGGTCACCGCGGCCCTCACCGCGGTCGTGCCGGCGGGCGCGGCCGGGGCCGTTGCCGCCGAGAACGCCACGGCGATGCTGCCCACGTCCGCCCCACCGCCCGTCGCCCACGTGGAGGACGAGCAACGCAAGCGCAATCCGTGGATCTGGGTGGCGATCGCAGCGGCAATCCTGCTGCTCGGCGCCGGGGTCGCCTTCGGTCTGCGCCTGTTCGCGCAGGATCCCGGTCCCTCGGTGCCGGTGCCGAACGTCGTCGGTATGACGACCGACCAGGCGAACCAGACGCTCACCGCGGCCGGGCTCAAACTCGGGCGGGAGTCCACCCAGGTGTCGGACGCCGCTCCGAACACGATCATTTCCCAAGATCCGGTCGCCGGAGCACAACTGCAGCAAGGTCAAGGTGTCGCGGTGGTGATCTCAGCCGGCAAGGAGAAGGTCACAGTCCCCAACCTGATCGGACTCACCAGTGTGAACGATGCCCGGCTGGCCCTCTCCGACGCCACCTTGAACCTCGGCTCGGTCGAGGAGCGGGACAGCGACGCTCCGCAGGGTTCGGTGATCGCCCAGGATCCGTCTGCGAGCACGTCGGTCGACGCCGGATCACGGGTGAACATCGCCGTGTCCAACGGCCGCGTTCCGGTGCCGAGCGTGGTGGGCAAGAGCGAAGCACAGGCCAAGAGCGACCTCGCGAACGCGGGTTTCCAGGTGAACGTGACCACCCAGGATTCGAACACCGAAACGCCGGGTACCGTGCTGGCGCAGTCGCCCCTGGGCGGCAACACGGCCGTACGCGGGACTCTCGTGACCATCACCGTGGCCACCGCTCCGACTCCGACCCCCACACCGACACCCACCCCGACCCCGACGCCCACTCCCACGCCGACCGTCACCCCCACCCAGACACAGGCACCTCAGCCGGCCCCGCCGCCCGCCCCGGACGCCGCCGCCGCCTCGCCCACTGGGCAGCCGAGCAGTTGAACTTCAGCGCGGTACGACTGGACTGAGCCCGACCGATGCCCCCACGGCGGCGGGGTCGCCACATTCGGTGAGCCAGTTCGCCAGCATGCGGTGACCACCTTCGGTGAGCACGGATTCGGGATGGAATTGCACCCCTTCGATGGCCAGGTCACGGTGACGCAGGCCCATGATCACGCCGCTGTCGGTGGTGGCGGTCACCAGCAATTCGCCCGGCAACGAATCGCGTTCGACCGCCAGGGAGTGGTACCGGGTTGCGGTGAAGGGATCCGGAAGTCCTGCGAAGACGCCCGAGCCGTCGTGGTGCACCAGCGATGTCTTGCCGTGCAGCAGTTCCGGGGCCCTGCCGACCCGCCCGCCGAAGGCCTCCGCGATCGCTTGGTGCCCCAGGCAGACCCCGAGAATCGGCACCGAACCACCCATCGCACGGATCAACTCGATGCAGATGCCGGCGTCCGCCGGTGCACCTGGTCCTGGTGAGAGCAGCACCCCGTCATAGCCGGCGGCGTCACCCGGATCGATTTCATCGTTGCGCACGACGGTGCACTCCGCCCCCAGTTGGGCCAGGTATTGCACCAGGTTGAAGACGAACGAGTCGTAGTTGTCGACCACGAGGATTGAGGCGCCCACGACCCCAATGATGGCCGATGCGGGGTCGGGTGTCGTCGGCGAGGGCGTCGGCGCCACAGGTAGAGTCGTGGGACGTCTGCTTGCGAGGAGTTGCGATGGCTGTTGATCCGGACGACACCCCGACCACGTCGAAAACGCCGTCGGCCCCCAAGGCGACTCCGTCGTCGAACGCCGCCGGGTCGCGGAAGAAGTCCGACGGAGGTTCCCGAGCGTCCCGCCCGAAACCGGTTCGGCTGGACTCCCCCCGGTGGTTGCTGCCGGTGATGATTGCCTGCTTCATCATCGGGCTGGTCTGGATCGTCGCCTACTACGTCGCCCCGGATGCCCCTGTGATCGGATCCATCGGATGGTGGAACGTGCTGATCGGCTTCGGCTTCTTCACCGCTGGATTCTTCTTGTCCACCAAGTGGAAGTGATCAAGATTACATCTGTGTGATTCATCCCCAGCCTGTGGACAAGTTGGGGACAACTCTCGGCGAGCGGCCATCGAGACGCGCCAATTCCCCGCTGCGGGCACACCTATCCGGTCAGCGACATCAGCTGTGCCGTGCGCAGCGTGAGCACCACGAACAGCACCGCCGCCACGCCCAGGATGCCGATCACTTCGAGGGCTCTCCTGGACTTGCCGTCCGGCAACACCATCACCGCGGCCACCGCTGCACCCGTCACCAGACCGCCGAGGTGGGCCCGCCAGTCGATACCGCTGAAGATGAATCCGATCGCGAGGTTGATCGCGATCAGGACGAGCACCATGGTGACGTCGAAGCGCAGTCGGCGACCGGCCACCAGCAAGGCGCCCATGAGTCCGAAGATGGCACCGCTGGCACCGACTGAGAACGTGGTGGGCTCCGAGAGCCAGTAGGAGACGATGGATCCGCCGAGGCCGGAGAGTACGAACAGCAGCAGGAACCGGCCGTGGCCCAGGATCCGTTCGAGCGTCGGACCGAGCACGATCAGCACGTACATGTTGAACAGGATGTGCAGGATCGACCCGTGCAGGAACATCGACGTGAAGAGCCGATACCACTCATCGGCGATGCCGATGGCGAGCGGTTGCATCGCGTAGGAGCGGATGACCGAGTCGAAACCCACGAGCAGCTGCACACCGAAGACCGCGACGCAGATACCCACGATCGTCCAGGAGACCAGCGGCTTGGCATCGGCGGCCAAGGTCGAACCCCGCCGGGAGGAACGCGTCGCGGCCGCGCCGGCGGCAACGCAGTCCGGGCAGTGGAAACCGACCGGCGCCTCGGTCATGCACTGCGGGCAGATCGGCTTTCCACAGCGGGCGCAGGAGATGTACGTTTCGCGGTCGGGGTGCCATACGCACACCGGCGGCGCCGGCGGGACACCGCCGGTGGCTCCCTGTGGACCCGAGGTCAGTTCTCCACCGTCTCAATGTCGATGGCTTCGATGACCACGTCCTGCAGCGGACGATCCTGGCGTCCGGTGGCGACTCCCGCGATGGCGTCAACCACGTCGCGGGACTGCTGATCGGCAACCTCGCCGAAGATGGTGTGCTTGCGATTCAGCCATGCCGTCGGGGCCACCGTGATGAAGAACTGCGAACCGTTCGTGTTCGGACCCGAGTTCGCCATCGCCAGCAGGTAGGGGCGGTCGAACTGCAGATCCGGGTGGAATTCATCGGCGAAGCGGTAGCCCGGTCCGCCCGTTCCGGTGCCCAGGGGGTCGCCGCCCTGGATCATGAATCCGGGGATCACCCGGTGGAAGACAACGTTGGAGTAGAGCGGACCGGTTGCCGGTTGGCCGGTTCGGGGGTCCTTCCACTCACCTGTGCCGTCGGCGAGGCCGACGAAGTTCTTCACCGTTTTCGGCGCGTGGTCGCCGAACAACTGGACTCGGATGTCGCCGAGGTTGGTGCGCAGCGTCGCGATCTGGGTGGTAGCCATGCGTGGTCAGCCCTTCGGGTCATGGGTACGAGGGTGGAGGCGAAGGGACTCGAACCCTCAACCCCCGCCTTGCAAAGGCGGTGCTCTGCCAGTTGAGCTACGCCCCCCGGCCGGACTCCGCCGCTAGCGGAGGTCGGGTGCGGACGTCGCCTCGGTCCAGAGGTCTTGCTCGGCCTGGTTGGCCGAAACCTGACGGTAGACGATGTATCCGACACCAAGAAGGCCCACGAGGAGCAGCAATTTCTTCATGTGGGCCTAAGTGGACTTGAACCACTGACCTCTTCCTTATCAGGGAAGCGCTCTAACCGTCTGAGCTATAGGCCCGGGTAACGCCGCAGTACGGCGTTCAGGTTACCCCACAACGGGGCTCAGTCCTCGCTGAGGGTGACCTCGAAGCCCCGGGTGAACGGCACCGTCAGGTTGTACATGAAGGCGAACAGGGTGGCGAGCACCGTGATCAGCACGACGTTCACGGCGGCCAGCACCAGGGCACCGGCGATCACCCGGCCCAGGCTGAAGAACTGCTCGATGTCGAACACCGAACTGCTGGCTCCGGCGATGCTCTCCACCGTGTCGTTCACCGAGGAGAACGTGCCCAGGGCCGCGAGCACGCCCCAGATCAGCACCATCGCCACCACGGTGACGATCGCGAGTCCGATTGAGATCACGAACGCCGTCTTCATGACCGACCAGGGATCCAACCGGGACACGAACAGCCGCGCTTGCGTCGGCCCCTCGTAGTACTCCGCCTCTCCCTCGGAGAGGTCGTAGTCAATCTCGGAGCTGATGTCGTCTGACTGCTCGACGCTCACGTCACTTCTCCTTCACCGGAATCCGGAGCTGCCGTCGGTACGACACCGTCTTCCTGTTCTGTGACGGGGCCTTCCCCGACCTCGTCATTGTCATCCGCACTGCTGTCGATCTCCGCGGCTCTGGCCACCGCAACGATGATGTCGTCGTCGCGCAGGTCCATCAGTGCAACCCCCATGGTGTCGCGGCCGGTCGCCCGGACCTCGGCGACACGCGTACGAATCACTACTCCGTTGCTGGCGATTGCGAATATCTCGTCTTCAGGATCGCACACCAGTGCCCCGACCAGATTGCCGCGATCCTGCACGAGCCGCATCGCCCTGACTCCATAGATGCCCCGGCCTTTGGCCGTCCACTCCTCGACCGAGGTGCGTTTGGCGTAGCCGCCGTCAGTCACCGTCACGACTGCGGCCCCCGGCCGCACGACATCCATCGCCAGCAGCGAGTCGCCGGCACGGAATCGCATGCCGATGACTCCCGACGTCGCCCGGCCCATGGGGCGAAGCGTGGTGTCATCGGCGTGGAAGCGCACTGACATGCCCTTGGTGCTGACCAGCAACAGGTCGTCGGTCTGATTCACCAGGCAGGCACCGATCACTTCGTCGTCGTCGCGCAGGTTGATGCCGATCAGGCCGCCGAGGCGATTCGTGTCGTAGTCGGCCAGCGGGGTCTTCTTCACCAGACCCTTCCGGGTGGCCAGCACCAGGTGGTCGGCCTGTTCATAGTCGGCGAGCCGCAATACCGTGGCGATCGATTCGTCAGGGCCGAATGCCAGCATGTTCGCCACGTGCTGACCCCGGGCGTCTCGGCCCAATTCGGGCAGCATGTAGACCTTGGTTCGGTAGGCCCGCCCCTTGTTGGTCACCACCAACACGTAGTCGTGGGTGGATCCGACGAAGAAGTGGGCGACGACGTCGTCCTGGCGCAGTTGGGCACCCTTGACGCCGCGGCCACCGCGACGTTGCGATCGATAGGAGTCGACCGCGGTCCGCTTGGCGTAGCCATCGGCGGTGATGGTGACGACCATGTCCTGCACCGGGATGAGGTCCTCGTCGGTGGTGAGTCCCTCCCCCGGAACGAGGGTGCTGCGACGTTCGTCACCGTGCTTCTGGGCGATTTCGGCCAATTCCTCGCTCACGATCAAGCGTTGGCGTGCCTCGTTGGCGAGGATGTCCCGGTAGTCGGCGATCAGCCTGGTCAACTCGTCGTATTCGTCAGAGATCTTCTGCCGTTCCAGGGCGGCCAGCCGGCGCAGCTGCATGTCAAGGATCGCCGTGGCCTGGAGTTCGTCGATGTCGAGCAGGTCCATCAGGCCGCGGCGGGCGCCCTCCACGTCGGGGCTGCGGCGGATCAGGGCGATGACTTCGTCGAGGCGATCCAGCGCCTTCAGCAGCCCGAGCAGGATGTGGGCCCGTTCCTCGGCCTTGCGGAGCCGGAACTGGGTGCGGCGGCGAATCACATCGATCTGGTGGGCGATCCAGTGGGTGACGAATCCGTCCAGCGGCAGGGTCCGCGGCACCCCGTCGACCAGCGCCAACATGTTCGCGCCGAACGTCTCCTGCAGTTGGGTGTGCTTGAAGAGTTGGTTGAGCACAACCCGGGGCTGGGCGTCCTTCTTCAGCACCACCACGATCCGCATCCCGGTGCGGGAGGAGGAATCATCGCGAAGATCGGCGATGCCCCCGATCTTCCCGGCGTCGGCGAGCTCGGCGATCCGAAGCGCCAGGTTGTCCGGATTCACCTGGTACGGCAGTTCGGTGATGACCAGGCAGGTGCGCCCGCGGGAATCCTCCTCGGTGTCCACCACCGCCCGCATGGTGATCAATCCGCGGCCGGTGCGGTAGGCGTCCTCAACTCCGCGGCGGCCGACGATCAGCGCACCGGTCGGGAAGTCCGGCGCCGGGATCCGAGCCATCAACTCCGCCAGCAGCTGCTCCCGCGGTGCGTCGGGGTTGGCCAGGGCCCACTGCACGCCGGCCACCACTTCGCGCATGTTGTGCGGCGGGATGTTGGTCGCCATACCCACCGCGATGCCCGCCGAACCGTTCACCAGCAGGTTGGGGAACCGTGACGGCAGGATCGTCGGCTCCATGGTGCGGCCGTCGTAGTTGGGCGTGAAGTCGACGGTCTCCTCGTCGATATCCCGCACCATCTCCATGGCGAGCGGGGCCAGTCGGGTTTCGGTGTAGCGCTGGGCGGCGGCCGGGTCGTTCCCCGGCGAACCGAAGTTCCCCTGGCCTTGGGCCAGCGGGTAGCGCAACGACCACGGCTGCACCAATCGCACCAGGGCGTCGTAGACCGCCGTGTCGCCATGCGGGTGGTACGCGCCGAGCACGTCGCCGACCACGCGGGCACATTTGAAGAACCCTCGATCCGGTCGGTAGCCGCCGTCGAACATTGCATAGAGCACGCGGCGATGCACTGGTTTGAGGCCGTCGCGAACGTCGGGCAGGGCTCGGCCGACGATCACGCTCATGGCGTAGTCCAGATAGGACTTCTGCATCTCGGCCTGGATCTCGACCGTGCGGTTGCGATCCTCGCCGACGGCGAATTCCACCTCCGAGGTCGGCTCGTCAGTCACTTGTTGCTCGTCTCCTCTGCATGCTCACCCGGTCATCCGACGACAACGTCAGATGTCCAGGAAGCGCACGTCCTTCGCATTGCGTTGAATGAACCTGCGGCGCGAATCGACGTCTTCACCCATCAGGACGCTGAACATGTCGTCCGCCGCTGCGGCATCTTCCATCGTCACCTGCAGCAGCACCCGACGGTCGGGATCCATGGTGGTCTCCCATAGTTCGTCGGCGTTCATCTCACCGAGACCTTTGTAGCGCTGGATGCCGTCCTCCTTGGGCAACTTCTTGCCGGCCTCGAGTCCGAGTTCGATCAGGGCGTCCCGCTCTCGATCGCTGTACGCGTAGTCGGGTTCGGCCTTGATCCACTTGATCTTGTACAGCGGCGGCTGGGCCAGGTAGACGTGTCCACGGTCGATCAGCGGGCGGACGTATCGGAAGATCAGCGTGAGCAACAACGTGCGGATGTGCTGACCGTCGACATCGGCGTCGGCCATCAACACGAGCTTGTAGTAGCGCAGTTTGTCGATGTCGAATTCTTCCTGGACGCCGGTTCCGAGTGCGGAGACCAGCGCCTGCACCTCGTTGTTCGCCAGCACCTTGTCCAGCCGCGACTTCTCGACGTTGAGGATCTTGCCTCGGATGGGCAAGATCGCCTGGGTCCTCGGGTCGCGGCCGCTGCGGGCCGAACCGCCCGCGGAGTCACCCTCGACGATGAAGACCTCGCACTCCTCGGGATCGTGACTCGAGCAGTCGATGAGCTTGCCCGGGAGCGTCGAACCGCCCAGCAGACCCTTGCGGTTGCGTGCCAGGTCCCGTGCCTTGCGCGCGGCCATCCGGGCGACCGACGCCTGCTGGGACTTGCGCGCGATCTCCTTACCCTCGGCCGGGTTCTTGTCGAACCACTCGCCCAGGTACTCGTTGACCACCCGTTGCACGAAGGTCTTGGCTTCCGTGTTACCGAGTTTGGTCTTGGTTTGGCCTTCGAATTGCGGCTCGCGCAACTTCACCGAGACGATCGCCGTGAGACCCTCCCGGATGTCCTCTCCCGAGAGGTTGGGGTCCTTGTCCTTGAGCACGCCCCATTCCCGGGCGTACTTGTTCACCAGCGAGGTCAGGGCGCTGCGGAATCCCTCCTCGTGGGTGCCGCCTTCGGTGGTGTTGATCGTGTTGGCGAAGGTGTAGACAGATTCGGCGAATCCGTTGTTCCACTGCATCGCGACTTCAGCGCTGATGCCCCGCTCATCGTCCTCGGCTCCGAATTCGATGATGTTGGGGTGGGCCGCACCTCTGGTGGTGTTCAGATGACGGACGAAGTCGGCGATCCCACCCGGGTAGCAGTAGGTGACCCGGGTCGGGTCGGTGCCGGCATCGAGATCGTCTTCGCCGGCGAATTCAGCGGTGGAGTCGGTGTCCCGCTCATCGGTGAGGACGATTGTCAAACCCCGGTTCAGGAAGGCCATCTCCTGGAATCGACGGGCCAGGATGTCGAAGTCGTAGTGGGTGGTCTCGAAGATGTCCGGATCGGCCCAGAAGGTGACCGTCGTACCCGACTCCGCCACCGGGTCGCCGCGCCGGAGATCCGCGGTGGGAACCCCTCGGTGATAGGACTGGAACCAGTAGGAACCGTCCCGCTTGATCTCGACTTCGAGCTTGGTGGACAAGGCGTTGACGACCGATACGCCCACTCCGTGCAAGCCGCCGGACACCGAGTAGCCGCCACCGCCGAATTTGCCGCCCGCGTGGAGCACGGTGAGAACCACCTCAACCGCCGGGCGCTGCTCCACCGGGTGCAGGTCGACCGGGATGCCACGGCCGTTGTCGACCACTCTCACCGCGTCGCCGGGAAGCAGCGTCACGTCGATCCGGTCGGCGTGACCTGCCAAGGCCTCGTCGACGGCGTTGTCCACGACCTCGTAGACCAGGTGGTGCAATCCGCGTTCACCGGTCGACCCGATGTACATTCCGGGTCGTTTCCGCACCGCGTCCAGTCCCTCGAGAACTGTGATGTCACTGGCGTCATAGGACACGGGTACGGGTACTCCTCGGATTGATGATTCGCCAGCCGGGTGGCTCGTGGTTCGCCCAGGTGGGCCGCAGGTGTGACGATTCTACCCCGTACCGGGCCCGCGCTCAGACGCCCGTACACAGGCGCGCCGCTCAACCATAGGTATCGCGAGGACCCCGGCCTGGAACCCGCCAAGACCCCCGCTGTCGCGGCGCGTCCGGGCCTTTGACATTGATGTCCGCCACAACTCCCTGACCGACCGCCGCATCGATGCGGTGGCGCAACGTGGGAAGCAGCATCCGCAGTTGCGTCGCCCATGCGGTGGAGTCGGCACGCAAGGTCAGTACGCCGTCCGTGAAGGATTCGGCAACCACGTGCGCAGCGACCTCCGGGCCGGCGATGTCATCCCACCTGGCCATGGCGGCGGCGAGTTGGGTGTTCCGCTTCCACCCCTGGGCTGCCACCACCTCTTGCACCGCGTCTCCGGCGGTGACCGGATCACGGCCCCCGGGGCCCGGCCCGGAGTACTCCGGTTCCGGCGGATCCGTCCGTTGCCGCGAGCGCCGTGCGGGCCCCGTTCGCCGGCGCCCCGGCGGCGGCTGTCCGCCGGCGCCTCCCAGCCGTGCCAACAAGTCGGCTGCGAGGTCACCTTCGGCACCGTCGGGCTCTTCGTCGGCGGGCTCCGGACCGTGATCGGGATTCACCATCGGGCCCGACTCACCCCCTCACTCGTACGCTCCACCGACAACTCCCGGCCGAGCAACTCCGTCGGGACATCCGCTGCCACCGCAGCAGTCACAATCACCTGTTCGGCCTGCACCGCAACCGCCGCCAGCCGAGCTCGGCGACTACTGTCGAGTTCGGCGAAGACGTCATCCAGCAACAGAATCGGATCACCGCCGGCGTCGAACGACTCACGCTGCAGGTTATACGTGGCGAGTCGGAGCGCGAGCGCCACCGACCACGACTCCCCGTGCGAGGCATAGCCCTTCGCGGGCAGTCCGCCGAGCGTGAGCAAGAGGTCGTCCCGGTGCGGTCCGATCAGCGTCATGCCCCGCTCGAGTTCGGCCCTGCTGTGCTCGGCGATCGCATGGTGCATGGCTGCGTTCAGCGCAGCCGCATCAAGTTGGCCGGAGGTGTCGAGCCACGAGGATTCGTAGTTCACCTGCAGTTCGCCGGCGTCGGGCGCGACGGTCGCGTAGGCCTCGCCGACGGGTCGGGTCAGCCGATCGAGTAGATCCAGGCGGGCACCTGTCACCTCGGCGCCGAGCCGGGCGAGTTGGTCGTTCCACACCGCCAGGGTGTCCTGGTAGGAGTTGTCCCTGCGCCAGGAGCCGGCCACCGACTTCAACAGGGCGGTGCGTTGCCGGGCAACCCGCTCGTAGTCAGTCAGAATTCCGGCGAACCGGGGGGTGAGCGAGACCAGCAGGTCGTCGATGAACCGCCGCCGCACCCCCGGTTCACCTTTGACCAGGGCAAGATCCTCCGGTGCGAAGATCACCGAGCGGACCACCCCCAGGGCTTCCCGCGGCCGCCGCGGTGCGCCCGCGACCCTCGCTCGATTCGCTCCCTTGGCGTTGACCTCGAGCTCGATCGTCTGCTCACGGTCCCGCCACTCGACCCGGGCCCCGATCACGGCGCTGGACTTCCCGGCACGCACGAGCGGCAGGTCTTTGGCCACTCGATGGGAGCGCTGATGGGCGAGGTAGTGAATCGCCTCCACGAGATTGGTCTTGCCTTGGCCGTTGAGTCCGATGACCGCCGTCACACCTGGCTGCAAAGCGATATCCGCAGCCTCGTAACTACGGAAGTCGTGGAGCGACAGGCGCGAGAGGTGCACGTCCGCCTAGATCTTGACCGGCATCAACAGGTAGCGGTAGTCGGTGGCCGGCTCGGCTTCGAAGTCGGCGGCCCCGGAGATCACCGAGGGCTTGGCGGCCTCGTTGTATCGGATCACGACCACGGGTTCGTCGAGGGCGTGCAAGCCGTCGAGCAGGAACGTCGGATTGAAGGCGATGGTCATCGGGCTGCCTTCCAGGCTCGCCTCCACCGATTCGACGGCTTGCGTCTCCTCGGACGCACCGACGCGCAACTCGATCTCGCCCTCGCTGATGTTCAATCTGACCGGCATGTGGCGCTCGGCCACAAGGGCGACCCGCTTGATCGCATCCGACAGTTCGGCCACGTTCGCCCGAACGCTGGAGGAGAAGTCCCGCGGCAGCAGATCACGGAATTTCGGGAACTGCCCGTCGAGCAGTCGAGTGGTGAACTTGCGATCATCACCCACCACCCCCAGGCTTCGATCGCTGCGCTCGTCGGCGGCGAGGGCGAGGTGCACGAACTCACTGCCACTCAGCGACTTCGCAACGTCGAAGAGGCTCTTGCCCGGGACGATGACCTCGCGCTCGAATCCCACAGCGGCGGGCGACCACGTGAGTTCGCGGACTGCCAACCGATAGCGGTCGGTGGCGGCGAGGGTGAGATCCTCCCCGACAATCTCCATCCGGATCCCCATGAACATGGCCATGGTGTCGATCTTCGAGGTCGCCACGAACGTCTGACCGACTGCCTGGGCGAATGCCGCACCGGTGGTCTTGCCGGCCTCCGGAGGCAGTTCCGGCAGCGGTGGGTAGTCCGTCTCCGGCAGCAGCGGAAGCGTGAATCGGGTGCGGCCGCAGGTGAGCACGACTCGTCCGGCGTCGGAAGCGATCGTCACCGGCGCAGCCGGTAGCGCCCGGGCGATGTCCGCCAACAACTTGCCCGACACCAGGACCCGGCCGGGTTCTTCCACCACGCTCGGCAGCGAGGCTTCACTGCTGACGTCGAGGTCGTAGCTGGACAGGTCGAGGATTTCGCCGGTGGCATCCAGCAAGATGCCGCTCAAGGTGCCGGACATCTTGGGCAAGGTGCGCGCCGTCCACGACACGGCATCGGCGAGTGCGTCCCGCTCGACTCGCAACTTCACGTGTGCTCCTCACTAGGTGGACTCTCGCGTGCGCCGGAAGACGGCACAACTGCCCATAATTGCAGTTATCGTGCCACTCGCCTGTGAGCCACGACACACGCCCCCCTGGGTTTGCGGGTTGGGCGGTGGTGACTCCCACGGTGGCTTTCCGTCGTGATGTGACGCTATCTCGGTTCGACATATCCCCAACCCCCAAGTGCGGTGTGAGACCGGACTGTGAGCAGCCCCTTTGGCGTGTGAATTACCAATGTTGTCATGGGAGTCGTCGTAGTAGTAGGGGCCGTGGACACTGTGGAAAACCCCCATCTGCACAGGTCAGAAGCACAACGAGTGACTCGGCAGGATGTGGAGGACGATGCCGCGGCCTGTGGAATCACTGGAATTACACGAATGTGCGTCCACCGATGTCGGTCGATGGATTCGGTGATGTCCACATCGGCGGGCGGCGGTTCCCACCCCGACCCGAAAGTTGTCCCCAAGTTATCCACAGCCTGTGTACGGATACGTCATCAGACGAAAGGATGATAGTTACAACCGTGCGATTCGACTAACCGTTCGGCCGATCGCCAGGGGGACGCTACGGCCGGGAGTCCGACTTGATGCGGCTGGTCAACTCCGAGACCTGGTTGAACAGTGCCCGGCGTTCGATCATCTGGGACCGAATCTTGCGATCCGCGTGCATCACCGTGGTGTGGTCCCGGCCGCCGAACGTCTGACCGATCCTCGGCAGCGACAACTGGGTGAGTTCGCGGCACAGGTACATCGCGATCTGTCGGGCGTTGACCAGGGTGCGCGAGCGGGAGGCGCCGGTGAGGTCGTCCACGCTGATACCGAAGTAGTCGGCCGTGTGCTCCATGATCATCGCTGGCGTGATCTCCGGTCCCGAGTCACCCGCCGGCAGCAGGCCGTCGAGCACCTCCCTGGTGACCGGGAGGTCGGCCTGCAGTTGATTGAGGCTGGCGTAGGCCTTGACTCGGATCAGTGCGCCTTCGAGTTCCCGGATGTTGGACGTGATCCGGCTGGCGATGTACTCGAGGGACTCCTCCGGCACCTCGAATCCCTCTTGCTGCTTCTTCTTGCGCAGAATCGCGATACGGGTCTCGAGGTCAGGCGGTTGTACGTCGGTGATCAGACCCCATTCGAATCTCGACCGCATGCGTTCTTCGAAGTCGGGCAACTTCTTCGGCGGTAGGTCCGAGGTGACCACGATCTGCTTGTTCGCGTTGTGCAGCGTGTTGAAGGTGTGGAAGAACTCCTCCTGGGTCTGCACCTTTCCGGAGAGGAATTGGATGTCATCCACCAGCAAGACGTCCACGTTGCGATACCGGGTTTGGAAGGCGTCGTTGCGGTCGTCGCGGATGCTGTTGATGAAATCGTTTGTGAACTCCTCGGACGAGATGTAGCGCACGCGGGCGCCCGAATAGAGCGAGCGGTTGTAGTGTCCGATGGCGTGCAGCAGGTGGGTCTTGCCCAGGCCCGAATCGCCGTAGATGAACAGCGGGTTGTAGGCACGTGCGGGCTGCTCGGCGACGGCCACCGCAGCGGCGTGGGCGAACCTGTTCGAGCTACCGATCACGAACGTCTCGAAGATGTATTTGGGATTGAGGCTGTGGCTCGATTCGTCTGCCTTCTCCTGGCCAGCTCCACGTGCCCGATGAGCCAACGGGCTCGCAGCATCCCGCTGGTTCGCCGGCTCGGCCCCGTTCGTCGCGGCCGTGGTGTTGGCGTAGGTCGAGTCGGCCATCGCATCCACGGCATCCTCGTCGAACATCGGGGCTGCTTCAGCATCGACGGTGATCGCCAATTGGACGTCGTGGCCGAGGGCCGAGCCCAGGGCGCGGGCGACGTGGGGTTCGAGGCGGCTGGTGAGGACGTCTCGGGTGAATTCGTTGGGGGCTGCCAGGATCACCAGGTCGTCGAGCACCCGGACGGGGGTGGTCAGGGCGACGAATGCCCGCTGTTGGGCGGTGATGTCGGGATCAGCTGCGAGATGGGAAAGTGCCGCCTCCCAGACCGCCGATAGTTGGGCAGCCCCTTGAGTCATCGAATTCGCTCCCGATTGATGTGCGGCCCCGCGCGATGGGGCTGTGGATAACCTGACGAAACTAAGCCTGCGCCGTGGGTCGCTGCAAGACCCCGCAGGTAACGAAAAGACACTACCTGCGGCGTGTCGGTCGTTCCGGTCGCGGGTGGGCTACTAACCTCCGTCCGCCGACACACCCCGACAGGGGCCGCAGGCCGTACGGAGTCCGGGTGGCGTACCATCTGTGTGATACACGCCTTGCGTCCGGATGCGACGGTGCCGTCGCGATGTGGCGTAGGACTCACGGCGTCAATGTGCCCACCGGGCGACCGCCCCAAACCCCACCACGGAGTTCGCGATGTCGAAGCGCACCTATCAGCCCAACAACCGTCGCCGACACAAGAAGCATGGATTCCGGCTGCGCATGCGGACCCGTGCCGGCCGCTCCATCCTGTCGGCCCGTCGCCGCAAGGGCCGCGCGTCGATCTCGGTCTGAACCACCTGTGCTGCCGAAAGACCGAAGGTTGCGTTCGGCCGGCGAGATAAGTGCGGTCACCAGGGGCGGACGGCGCGCCGGATCGCCGACCCTGGTGGTACACGCACTCCCGGTGTCCTCAGGACATAGGGCGCGGTTCGGCCTCGCCGTCGGCAAGGCCGTGGGGGGTTCCGTAGTCCGCCACCGGGTGGCCCGGAGGCTGCGTGCGATCCTCGCCGGACAGTTGCCGCAATGGGATGCCCAGGGCGCCGATGTGGTGGTCCGAGCGCTCCCCCGTGCTGCCACAGCCACAAGCCGTGAATTGGGTTCTGACCTGCTGAAATGTCAGCGTCGCCTGGCGACCCAGGGCGGTTTGCCGTGAGCCGCGTGCGGAAACTCTGGCGGAGCCTGGGGCAAGGAATCGCCTGGTTGCTCATCGCACCGATCCGGTTCTATCAACTGGCGATAAGCCCGATGACGCCGGCGACCTGCAAGTTTCACCCGACGTGCTCTGGATACGCCGTAGTCGCCCTGAAGAGGCACGGACCGGTGAAAGGTACGATCCTCGCCGCCTATCGCGTCGCCCGGTGCCACCCCTGGCAGCCCGGCGGCCTCGACGCCGTGCCCGCGCCGGGCAAGTGGCGTTCGGACATCACGGCCGACGGACGAACGGTAATCCCGTTGGCCGATCTGCGCAGCAATCCACAGACCAGTTCAGCCAAACCGACACGGCTCGCAGCCTGAGTGATGAGAGAGGCCTAGCGTGTTCATCATCGAATGGATCGAAATCCCCGTCTCGTGGATCCTTCGGTTCTTCCACACCCTCCTTTCGCCGATCTTCGGTGCGGCGTCGGGGATCACCTGGGTGCTTTCCATCGTGGGTCTGGTGGTAGTCATCCGGATTCTGCTGATTCCGCTCTTCGTCAAGCAGATCAAGGCCCAGCGCAACATGCAGGTGCTGCAGCCCAAGATGAAAGAGATCCAGCAGAAGTACGCCGGGGATCGCGAGCGGCAGTCCCAAGAGATGATGAAGCTCTACAAGGAGACGGGTACCAACCCGCTCTCCTCGTGCTTGCCGATCCTGCTGCAGGCACCAATCTTCTTCGCGCTGTTCCGGGTACTCCAGTACGGCATCGCGCAGGAGCAACCCGTCGGCGCGCTGACCCAGGAACTCGTCACGCAGGCCCACGACGCATCGATTCTCGGAGTGCCGCTCTACGGGACCTTCATCAACGCCGACGAGACACCCAACCCGATCGCAACCCGGGTGCTCACGGTCGTACTCATCGTGCTGATGAGCGCCACGACCTTCACCACTCAGCGCCAATTGCTGCTCAAGAACACCGCGTCGGACAACCCGATGGCGCGTCAGCTGAAGTTGATGTCCTACATCTTCCCGCTGATCTTCGCCGTCAGTGGAGTCGCTTTCCCGGTGGGTGTGCTCTTCTACTGGCTCACGACCAACCTGTGGACGATGGGGCAGCAGTTCTGGGTCATTCGGAACAACCCGATGCCCGGGACGCCGGCGCACACGGCGTTCATGGCACGCAAGGCGGAGAAAGCGGCCCGAAAGGCGGCCAAGTCTGGCACGGCCATCGCGACGGCCGAGACAGCCGCCGCCGTGGAACTCGCCGCGGAAGAGGATTCCAAGTCGACCCCGGCGCGCACCCAACCCAAACGCCAATCCCGGAGCAAGCGTTCGGGGGGCAAAGGCAACACAGGCCGAAAGAAGTAGGTGACACGTGAACGCTGATGACATTCAGGCACTCGAACGTGAAGGCGACATAGCCGCGGACTACCTCGAGGTGCTGCTGGACATCGCCGATCTCGACGGGGATATCGACATGGACGTCGATGGTTCGCGTGCAGTAGTCGCCGTGGTGGGTGGCGACCTCGGTGAACTCGTGGGCGACGGCGGTGTGGTGCTCGAAGCGCTGCAGGAACTCACCCGACTCGCCGTGATGCGCGAGACCGGCAACAGATCACGGCTGATGCTGGACGTCGATGGGTTCCGGGCGAAGCGTCGCGACTACCTCACCGAACTGGGCAACGAAGCCTGTCGGAAGGCGAAGCAGACCGAAGGCCCGGTGCGTTTGGAGACGATGAGTGCCTTCGAACGGAAGGTTGTCCACGATGCGGTCGCGGCCGCCGGTTTGGTGAGCGAGTCGGAGGGGGCGGAGCCGAATCGCTACGTCGTCGTGTACCCCGCGGCGGAATGACGACGATGTGCCAGCTGGTGCCGTTTCACGTGAAACCAGGGTCGTCGCCTTGGGTGTTTCACGTGAAACAGCACCTCATGCGACGGTCACCGGGGTGAGCGTGATGGAACCCCGGGACTTGACCGCGGATCTCACGTGGGCGGCAGAGGTGGAGACTCACCTCGGCCCGCTGCACGACCTCCTGGCCACGGAAGGGGTCACCCGTGGGTTGATCGGCCCGCGGGAGGTGCCGCGCTTATGGCACCGCCACCTGCGCAACTGCGTCGTCGTGGTCGACCCGTCGCTGGAACTTGTCGGATCCGACGCGACTGTGTGTGACATCGGTAGTGGTGCGGGCCTCCCTGGACTTGTGTGGGCCATTGCCCGTCCTGACCTGCGGATCACGCTGCTCGAGCCGCTGCAACGGAGGAGCCGGTTCCTCCATGAGGCGGTAACCGAACTCGGACTGGCGGATCGGGTAGCGATCACCACCGGGCGGGCACAGGATGTCGCACCGCTGGGTGTGGACGTCGTCACCAGTCGAGCGCTCGCCCCCCTCCCGACCGTCGTCGAATGGTCTTGGCCGCACCTGGCGGCGAATGGCAGCCTGATTGCCATCAAAGGCGGCAAGGCTTCCGAGGAACTTGCGGATTCGCGTGAGATGATCGCCGAGCACGGTGGTCGAGACGCCGAGGTCATCCGGATCGGTCCGGAAGGCGATGACGGGCATCCGCAGGCGACCGTGGTTCGAGTCCTGGCAGGAGGCTGAGTTGGACCCACATCACGAGTCGGCTTCGGAGTCCGAACGCCGCACCGGCCTCGGCTGGCCGGAGTTGCCGGATCCCCACCCGAGTTCCGCAGAGGCGGCGGACCAGCGCCCGGATTCCTCGGGCTTGGGCTGGCCTGTGCTCGGTGATGGCCTCCACCCCGAAGCGAAGGAGACCCGGTGACGCGCATCGTGGCGGTCGCGAACCAGAAGGGCGGAGTCGGGAAGACCACGTCGGCCGTGAACTTCGCCGCAGCCCTGGCCGAAGAGGGCAACCGCGTCCTCGTCGTCGACCTCGATCCCCAGGGCAACGCTTCCACCGCCTTGGGAGTCGAACACCGCCTGGGCGTGGTCGGCACATACGAAGTTTTGATCGACCAGAAGTCGGTGACCGATGCCATCTACCCCTGTCCCGATCTGGCCGGAGTCTGGGCGATACCGGCGACGATCGACCTCGCGGGCGCAGAGATCGAACTGGTCTCCACGGTCGCGCGGGAATACCGGCTCCGACGTGCACTGGAGAGCTACCTCGCGGAGACGCCGGATCAGGTCGATGTGATTCTCATCGATTGCCCGCCCAGCCTCGGACTGCTGACCCTCAACGCCCTCGTCGCCGCCGGCGAGATCCTCATTCCCATTCAATGCGAGTACTACGCCCTCGAGGGTCTCGGGCAACTGCTCAAGACCGTCGAATTGGTGCGCGCACACCTCAACCCCGACATCGAGGTGTCCGCGATCCTGCTCACGATGAGTGATGCGAGGACCAGACTGTCGGCCCAAGTGGCCGAGGAGGTCAGGGCGCATTTCGGCGAGGCCGTGTTGGCAACCCCGATCCCACGGGCGGTTCGCCTGTCCGAAGCACCCAGTTACGGTCAGACGGTACTGACCTACGATCCAGGCAGTGCGGGAGCTGAGGCCTACCGGGCGGCGGCTCGCGAGTTCGCGGCTCGGGGCACCTCGGCACCGGAGCCCGGACCGTCGGCCGCCGACGAAGGGACGGTGGCGTCATGAGCGGGCGAACGCCCGGCCTGGGGCGAGGACTTGGAGCCCTGATCCCGACCGGACCCGCCGATTCGGGTGCGGACGTGCCCGACCGCGTGGTGATAGATGTGCGGGATTCGTCGCACGAGGAGTTGTCGTCGGTTCCCGGCCTGGCCCTACGCGAAGTCGAGGTTGGACGAGTTGTTCCCAATCCGAAACAGCCCCGCACGGTGTTCGAACCGGAAGCGATCGCCGAGTTGGCGGCCTCGGTCGCCGAGGTGGGATTCCTCCAACCGATCGTGGTGCGCCAAGCCGGCGACGGCTTCGAACTCGTCGCCGGGGAGCGGCGGCTGCGTGCGGCGCAGCATCTCGGTCTGGAATCGATTCCGGCCTTGGTACGGCAGACAGCCGACGACGACATGCTGCGCGATGCCCTGTTGGAGAACCTGCATCGAGTCCAGCTCAATCCGCTGGAAGAGGCTGCGGCGTATCAGCAACTGCTCGAGGAGTTCGGCTGCACCCAGGAGGAACTCGCCTCGCGAATCGGCAAGTCCCGGCCGGCGGTGACCAATTCGATTCGGCTGCTGCGGCTGCCGGCCGGTGTTCAGCGCCGGGTCGCCGCCGGCGTGCTGTCAGCCGGCCATGCTCGTGCGCTGGTGGCCGTCGACGATGGATCCCTCGTGGAGGCCCTGGCCACTCGGGTGGTGGCAGAGGGGTTGAGCGTCCGTGCCCTCGAGGAGATCATCGCGCTGGGGGACTCCCAACCCGGCGGATCCAGACGTCGGCGCCGACGGTCGCCCGTTTCACCGCGGGCGGACGTGGAGGCGGATCTGGCGAATCGCCTCGACACCAAGGTCAAGATCAGCGGAACCGCCAAACGAGGCCGGATCAGCATCGAATTCGGTTCGGCAGAGGATTTCGATCGCATCCTCGCCGCACTCAAGTCACCGACAACCTGGTCCTAGGATGTCGTACATGTGTTCGATCAAGGAGTCCCGATGAAGGACGTCGCCCGATTCGTCGCAGCCGTGGCAGTTGGCCTGGCGGTGGGCTTCCTGCTTGCCCTCATCCTGCCGTCTCGCTCATCGGCGAGAAGAAGCTGACCGCAGCCGCGGCCACGGCTTCGGCCAAAGTGTCGCGAAAGCGCGGCTGGGAGAGCCTCGCCGCGTCGCCGGTGTGTGTGAGGTAGCCGACTTCGATCCGCACCGCCGGCATCTGAGTGGTACGCAACATGTCCCAGGTTTTGGGGTGACTGCGGCAGTCCACCAGGTCGGTTCGTTTGACGATCTCCTCCTGGACCAGTTCGGCGAACCGTCGTCCGAGTTCGGACTCGTTCAGCGAACTGCCGAAGTAGTAGGTCGCCACCCCCTGGGGCCGCTGTGAAGCGATTCCGTCGGCGTGCAACGAGATCATCAGATCGGCGGACACCTCGTTGGCGATGGATGCTCGGGCCCCTTCGCCGATCACGTGATCGAGGAACCGGCTCGGTGGCCGCGTGAGTAGCACCTGTGTGCCGATGGCGGCCAACCGACCTTCGATGCGCCGAGCCAGATCGTCGGCAATCACTGCCTCCGACAGGCCGTGACCCTCGACCCCGGGATCGGGTCCGCCGTGGCCCGGGTCGAGCACGATCATCTTGTCCGCGATGCCGGTCCGGTTCGATGCGTGGGCATGCTCGTCCCACAGCCGCTCCGGCCTGCCGCCCCGAACCGCCTTGGCCAACCGGCCCAGTGCCACCACTGTGTTCCACCCGCACGTCCCGTCTGTGGGCATGCCGACGTTGCGTTGGAATTCCCGCAGGGCGGCGTCGGTCTTGGTGCCGAAGATCCCATCCACCCGGCCCAGCGCAAATCCCAGGTCGGAGAGCCGTCGCTGCAAATCCTCGACGTCGTCGCCGGTATGCGGGTGGGCGGCGGAGAACCACAACACCCGGTCGCCAAGCGACCACCGGGCCTCTTCGAGATGCCGGAAGGTGGTCGGACCGACTACGCCGTCGACACTGATCCGCCGATTCTGTTGGAAGGCGCGGATCGCACGGTCGGCGTCGTCGTCGAAGTCGAATCCGCCAGCACCGGCCGGCAGGTAGCCCAGCCGCACGAGCCGGGAACGCACCTCGGCGACGATCGGGCCGCTGTCTCCTCGCGCCACACGGACGTCCATCACAGTCGGGTCCCCGGCGCGCAGATGTCAGCCGAGATAGTCGGCGAGTTCCCGCAGCAGCGCCTGCTTCGGGCGGGCGCCGATGATCTGCTTGACGAGTTTGCCGCCGGAGTAGACGTTCAGGGTCGGAATGCTCGTGATTCCCTGACCGGCCGCGATCACCGGACTCTCGTCGACGTTCAACTTGGCGACCACCAGGCTGTCATGGTCGTTGGCGATCTCTTCCAGAATCGGCGCGACCTGCTTGCACGGACCGCACCAGGCGGCCCAGAAGTCGACCAGCACCGGCTTATCGGCATTGAGCACCAACTCATCGAAGTCCATGTCGGTGACGGTGATCGTGTTTGTCATGCGTTCTCCTTCTGGCGGTCGTGGACTCTAGGGTACGGATCACTCGTTGTTGGCGAGCCAGCGCTCGGCGTCGAGCGCCGCGGCGCAGCCGGTGCCGGCTGCGGTCACAGCCTGACGGTAGGTGTGATCCACGACGTCTCCACACGCGAAAACGCCCTCGAGGTTGGTGGCGGTGGAACCCTCTCGGGTGACGATGTATCCCTCGCCGTCGAGATCGACCTGGCCGGTGAACAGTTCCGAGCGGGGGTCGTGTCCGATCGCCACGAACAGGCCGGTGGCCGGCAAGGTGGTCTCTTCACCGGTCTTGAGGTTGCGGATCACGACGCCGGTCAACTTCTCGTCGCCGAGGAGTTCGACCACGGCGGAATCCCAGGCGACCTCGATCTTCGGGTTCTCCAGGGCGCGATTGGCCATCACTTTGCTCGCCCGGAAGGCATCACGACGATGCACGATCGTCACCCGGGAGGCGAACCGGGTGAGGAAGGTCGCCTCTTCCATCGCGGAGTCCCCGCCTCCCACCACGACGATCTCCTGATCCCGGAAGAAGAACCCGTCGCACGTCGCGCACCACGAGACACCGTGGCCGGACAGGCGCTTCTCGTTGTCGATTCCGAGTTCGCGGTAGCCCGATCCGGTCGCAATGATGACGGACTTGGCCTGGTAGGTGTTCCCGGCGCCGTCCACCACGGTCTTGATGTCGCCTTCGAGCTTCACCTCGGTGACATCGTCGGTCACGAACTCGGTGCCGAAGCGCTCTGCCTGGCTGCGCATCTTCATCATGAGTTCGGGCCCCATGATCCCCTCAGGGAAGCCGGGGAAGTTCTCCACCTCAGTGGTGTTCATGAGTGCGCCGCCCGCAGTGACTGCGCCTTCGAACATCAGCGGCGACAGTTGGGCCCGTGCCGCGTAGACGGCGGCCGTGTAGCCGGCCGGGCCGGAACCGATGATGATCACGTCTCGTACGTCAGCGGACATGCGCGAAAAACTCCTCGGATCGATGGTTCTGGTGACCGTGATGCGAACGATCCTAGTGGGCAGCGCTATTCCCCAGCCAGGTGCGCACTACGGCGTCATGTTGGCAACATCACGGTGCCGGACCTGTGGGTCACTCCGGTTGCATCGGATTCCGACCACAACCACGTCCGCGGTGTCATCGTCGTCGCCGGTCAGATAGGCGAGGACCGCGACCGGCGTATCCGAGAACCGAGCCATGTCGATCAGGGCCAGGTCGTCGGGCGGGAAGCCGACGCCGTCAAGGCAGGAACGGATGCCCGCCGGGGTCTCCGCGAAGGTGGCCTGCAGCAAAGTGGTCGGTGCTTCGACCGTCGCCGACGCCAGCACCTCCGGGACCTGCCGGGCCACACTCTCCGGCGAGTAGGTCGTGCCCGAACTCACCGGGACCACCCCCGGACCCGCCTGGCGGGAGCCGGGCACCCCGGGCACACCGAGTTTCATTTCGGCCGGGGTGGTGTTCGACGCTTCCGCCGTCACCCCCACCGGCAGGGAGTCGCCGCTCGGCAGCACGGTGGCGGCCAAGGCGACGGCCAGCCCGGCTGCCGCCACGCCACCGGCGGCGTACCACCACCGTCGGTTGTTCCGCGCCCGTGCGATGTCAGCCGGGGCAGCATCGGCGTTCACCGGACTCTGTCGCGCCGTCGCGCGGGCCTCCGATTCGGCCGCGATCGCCGCCAGCACCCGGGCCGACACGTCGGCCGGGATCGGTGGATTGGGCAGTTCGGACAGGGCGGAGTGAAGCGACGCGTAGTCGTCGAGCTCGTCGTCGTCGCCGGTCATGATGCGCTTCCACCTCCTCCACCCGGGTCGTGCGATGGTGGTGTGACGCTGATATCCGCCGACGGGTTCCGGGGGCGCAGATCGGCGAGGGTGGCGGCGAGTTTGGCCCGGCCCCGGGCACACCTGCTCTTGATGGTCCCGGGTGGTACGCCGAGCAGGGCCGCCGCCTCATCGACCCGGTAGCCCTCCACGTCCACCAGCACGATGGCCAGGCGTTGATCGGTGGGTAACCCCGCGAGCGCTTTGGACAACTCAACGGCGAGTTCGGTCGTGGCCATGTCATCGCGTGGGTCGGCGAGGGTGTCCGGCCCGTGTTCGGGATGGGTTCCGGGTAGGGCGACCGTGGGTCGGGCGCGGCGGCGGCGCATGCGATCGAGGCATGCATTGACCACGACGCGGTGCAGCCAGGTCGTCACCGCAGCGTCTCCCCGGTAGGAGGCGGCGCCCCGGAAGGCGGAGATCATGCCGTCCTGCAGGGCATCTGCGGCCTCCTCGGGATCCGCCGTGGTGCGCAGCGCCACCGCCCAGAGTCGATCTCGGTGACGGCGGAACAACTCCTCGAAGGCCCGGCTGTCGCCGGCGACGTGCGCTGCCATGAGGTCCTTGTCGGAAGCCTCACTGTGCACCGGCGGACCCCTCCGCGTGGCCGTATACGGTGACCGACCGGATCCCAGCCCGATAGCCGGTGTCCCACGAGGAGTCCGAGGAGAGCGGCATCTTGGTGAACCACAGGAGCACGGCCCGGGATTCGGCGACACGGGGGATTCGGACGAAGACCGACTGCCCTGCGCCCTTCACGTCCGCGACCGGCAGGAAACTCTCCAACGCCCCCTGCGGATAGGGCCCCACGGCCACCGTGAAGTCCGTCGACGTCCCGACCAGCAGCAGGTCGATCGCGGAGATCTCCTGATCGGAGCCGAGGTCGAGGATGACGCCGACCCCCCGCTTACCCCCGACGTCGGCCGTGTAGTACGACTTCGTGGTCCACGCGGTACCCGGATCCGCATCGATGATGTTGGACAGCAGGTGTGGATATTCCGTTCCGTCGCCGTCGGGGTCGATCGTGCTCATTCCGACGATGGGCAGCGGATCCTCGTCGGCAGCCAGCGGCGACGCCTCGGTGGTGTCGATGGACGCGAGCAGGCCGTCGTCGGTGTCCAGCACGATCTCCGAGCCGGGGGCGTCCTCCTGCGAGGCCTGGGTGATGCCGACCATGGTCAAACCAGCCAGGGATGCGATGGCTGCGGCGGCCATTCCCACCCGCGCCCCGCGACCCACGGCTGACCTGCGCCGCTGCCGCTGCAACGCTCGGGTGTGCAGCGACTCCCGCGCCACCGAGAGGTCCGCCAGCAGCGATCGGGTGTCCGCGGTGCCCGTCGCGGCTGCGGCGAGGCCCTGGCACACCCATTCGTCGAGTTCACCGGGGACGTCGGCTACGAGTCGGCTGGGTGGGGGGATCCGGGCGATCGACGTCGGCGTCGCACCGTCGCCGAGGTCGTCCGGCCAGGAACCGGTCAGGCACTTGTACAGCAGGCCGACGAGTTCCGCCGCATCCGCAGCCCGCCAGGCCTGCTGATCCGGTTCCCGGCGGTGCATGGCGGCGTCGATCTGGTAGCCGCGCAACTTGAGTTCACCGGCTCCGTCGAGGTGTACCACGTTGGGTTGCAGTCGGCCGTGGCTCAAACCCGCCTCGGCCAGAGCCAGCAGACCCTGACCGACCGTGAGGACGATGTCCACCGAGACCCGGGCGTTGAGGGGTTCCCGTGCGAGGTAGGCCAACGTGGGTAGTTCGGTCCAGTCCGAGATGATCGCGAGGATGCCGTCGTCCACCACGATGTCCAGCACCGGCAGCAGCGTCCGATGCTCCACCCCGGCAGCCCTGATCGCCGCCTGACGCACGCTTGCGGCCAGTGGGGAGGACGATTCCAGCAGCCGGATGCTCACCGGACGGTTCAGGCGTTCGTCCACGCCGCGCCAGATGTGGGAGTCCACCCGCACCCGGATGTCGTCATCGAGCCGGTAGCGACCCCCGATGAGGTCGCCCGCGGTGAAGGTGCTCAAGCCCGACGGCATAGTCCCAGCCTAGAGGTCGCCACCGCGGCTGCGGTGCAAGATTGGCAGACGTTGCCTCACAAGGGCGATACCGTCGTCGATTTCGGCCACCCGGAGCACCTTGCAGCCGAGCACGTAGGTGACCCCGATCGCCAGGCCCCCGAGTACCAGGGCGGCGATGGCGAGCACCGGATAACCGGCGAATCCGAGGCCGATCGATTCGCCGGACACCCCCGAGTACCAGCTGCGCAGCGCGAAAGTGACGGCGAATCCGACGGCCGCCGCGAACACGCCGGCGAGCAGCATCCGACCCAGGGTGCTCGCCGTCGACCACGTGTTGAGTCCGCCCAGCCGATGCCGGAGCCAGGCCCAGGCCACCACGATCACCACCCAATAGGCGACTGATTCGCCCAGCGCCAGGCTGGCCACCTTCAGACTTGTGGGTGCCAGGCTGTAGAAGAACACGGCGAACCCCACCAGCAAAGCGCTGAACACCACCGTGACGAAGAACGGCGTGCGGGTGTCCGACATGGCGTACCAGCCACGGATGAGCAGGTAGAACAGACCGAAGGGCAGCAGCCCCAGGGCGAACACCGCGACCACCACCCCGGTGTAGGTGGCGGCGTCGCCGGCTCCGGCACCGTAGTTGAAGACCAATGTGGTGAGCACCGGGCCGAACACGATCAGCAGCACGCCGGCCGGGACGATCAGGGCACCCACGAGTCGTGCGCCGCCGGTGATCTGATCGGCCACCGCACGCAGGTCGCCGTCGGCGGCTGAGTGGCTCATCCGCGGCAACAGCGCGGTGACGATGGAAATCGTGATCACCGACGTGGGCAGCATGTAGACCAGATACGCCTTGTCGAACGTCGTCAGCCCCTGCGCCACGGTGCCTTCCTGGGCGGCGAGGACGTTGGCACCGGTGGCGAGGCGGGTCGTGACCAGCAGTGCCACCTGGTTGGCCAGCACCATCGCGACCGTCCAACCCGCCAACTTCGCCGTCTTGCCCAAGCCCGAGCCGCGGAAGTCGAAGCGGGGCCGATAGCGGAAGTGCACCCGCCGCAGCACCGGGATCAGGATCAGCGATTGCACCACCACTCCGAGCGTGGTGCCGATCCCCAACCAGGTGATCTGGGCTCCGGTGATGGACGCCACCGTGGTGTCGGTGCCGGCGAACCACAGGTAGCCCACGGCCATCGAGATCACGATGATGTTGTTGGCGACTGGGGCGAACATCGGCATCGCGAAGTGCTGACGTGAGTTCAGCACCTGCGACAGCATGGTGTAGAGGCCGTAGAAGAAGATCTGCGGCAGGAAGAAGCGGGCGAATGCGACGGCGAGGGCGTAGTCGGCGGGTGGGTAGTCGCGGGGTACGTAGAGGGCCACCAACCACGGTGCGATGAGCACCGCCACCAGCGATAGGGCGATGAGCACCAGCCCGGTCAAGGTGAGCAGGCGGTTGGCGTAGGCATCCCCGCCGTCGGCGTCTTCCTTCAGGTGCCGCACCAATTGCGGTACGAAGACGGCACCGAGGGCGCCGCCGACGAGCAGCAGGTAGACCGTGTTCGGCAGGGTGTTGCCGAGGGTGTAGGCGTCGGCGAGCGTGCCGAAACCGACCGCCGCGACCACCGCGATGTCCCGACCGACGCCGGTGACCCGGGAGACGATGGTTCCGATCGCCATGACCGCACTGCTGCGCAGCATGGAGGGGTCGCTCTCGGCGATCCGGGCGCCGTCGACCACCTCGCCCGGTCCGTCGTCCGGGGGTTCGCCGAAGGAGCGGGACTCACTGACGTTCGTCACCGCTCACCTCCAACGCTGGCCCTTGGTTCGATTCACCGTCACTCGCGACGTCGGCCCGCTTACGGAATCGGCGCACAGTGCTCCAGCCGGCCATCAGGATCAGGGTTGCGAACGCCAGGCCCACCGCCCAGGCGGCCACCCGCGAGTATGCCGAAGTGCGCAACTGGAAATCCTCACCGGGGCCGTAGGGAAGGCCCTCCGGGGTGAGCAGCTGTGCGGTGACGGTGAGCGGTTCGGGCCCGACCACGCGCACCGGGACCTCTAGGCTCAGCCGCTGGCCCGGCGGTACGGTCACCGGCGGCACCGGTTCGGGTTCGATCCGGTACGAGGGTGTCGCCGACAGGGTGAGACCCACCGTCACCGCCACCGGGAGGTCGTTCGACACCGTGACTGGCACCCGGCCCTGTTCGCCCGGAAAAGCCACCGGTCCGGCGCTGCTGATGGTCACCTTGGCCTGCTGAGCCGCGATCTGCTCCGCGGTACGGGCCAACTGGATCGCACCCAACTGGCTGTCCTGCCTCCATGCCGCCGAAGAACTCCGCAGCAGCGACTCCCGGAACGGTCGTAAGGCGTCGCCGGGCTGGACCGCGATCGCTCCGATCTGGGAGAGGGTCTCGCCCGCAGCGGCCACCTCGGACATGTGGGCCGACGACAGTTGGGCCGCTTGCGCCAGCGGACCGAAGGTGCCCAACACCCCGGGACCGGCCAGCGCGTCGGCTTGCCCGAGGACTTCATCAAGAGGTTCGAGCTGGGCATACGACGAGTTGGTCAACCCCGAGAGCAGGGCGTCGAGTTGGCGCTCCGGCGCCGACCACCTGATCGATGGCGGCACGACCAGTACGTTGTCGGCGCCGGCGGATTCGGCGTCGGCCGCCACCAAAGCGAAGAAGAGTTGGCGGGCCAGCACCGCCTCGGCGGGTTGATCGGACATGATCCGCAGGCTCAGCGCCAGGTCCGGATCGCCGACGATGCCGGTGATCGGGCCGCTGTCGGTGCTCAACGTCACCAACGGGCCTTCACCCTCGGCCAAACCTTCCGGCGCCATCACCACGTATCGGACCCCGGCCACCCGCAGTGCGTTCAGGGTGGCCTGATCGACTCGGCCTTCGGGCGGCCAACTGAATCCGCCGTTCACCGTCCGGCCCAACTGGGTCTCTACCTGATCGGCGGCCGTGGTGGTGGCGAGCACCAGGTCGCTGAGCAGTCCGGCCGCAACTTCGGCCGGGGAATCCGGATCGGCATAGGCCGAGGCCGTGACGTCGGCTTGGGCCGTAGAGGCGGTGCTCCGCCGCAGTTGCTCGAGCCAACTCGTCGCGGCCGGCATGCCCGGAACCTCCTCGACGACTCCGTCGGCGTTGAGTCGGGAGTGGCTGCGAGCGAGCAGCTCCACGCTCTGCACCGTCTGTGGATCGATCACCCAGCTGACGTCTGAGGGGAATCGGGCACCTACGCCGAGCAGGTCCCGCAATCGGCCGCCACGGTCGATTTCGGCAGCTGCCGCGTCCGAGACGAAGACCTCCTCGGCATCCCGAGCGGGTGTTCCCACCAATGGCCACAGGAACGTCACCTGGGCGGGGGAGGCCACCGCTCCAGGGGGGTACCAGGGGACGAGGGTGCTGGCGCGGCCCAGGATGTCCGCGCTGCCGTCCACCGATTCCACCCCCACCGGGTAGGAACCCGGGGTGGCAAGTGCGAGTTCATCGAACGGGACGGTCAGTTCGAAGTCGGTCTCGGCGCCCGGGGCCAGCGAGACGAAACCGGGTCGCTGCGCCGCGAACTGGCCGTCGACCTCCCGTCGGTCGAGGGCATACGAATACAACTCACCGCTTTCGGCCACCGGTGTGGTACCCACCAGCATCCTGACGCCGACGTCGCGCAGACCCACACCGGAGTCGTTGCGCAACACCCCGGAAACCGTCAGCGAGTCGCCTGGTTTGGGAGACAGCGGGCGGACGTCGTCGATTTCCACGGTCACCAAGCCGCCCAGATCCGCCGCTGCTGCCGGGGTGGCGTTGCCCCCCAGCCCCACCAGAGCGGCCACCAGCACCACGAGGATGGCGCCGATCGGTCGGATCACCGCAGTTCCGCGAGCAGCCTTGGAACCTTCTCCATCAGACGTCGCTCATCTGCGTAGGTAAGGCGGGCCGCGACGTCCGACAGGGCCACCCAGGCGACGTCCGCGACCTCCACATCGTCGGTGTTCACCTCGCCGCCGGTGCGCTCGAGGATGAAGTGATGGACGGTCTTGTGGATCCGCCGGCCGTCGGCGACGAACGTGAAGTCGATTGACCCGAGTTCGCCGATCACCCGCCCGGTGATGCCGGTCTCCTCCCAGATCTCCCGGGCGGCGGTCTGCTCGCGGGTCTCGCCGGGTTCGATGTGTCCCTTCGGAAGCGACCAGACCATCCGACCCCTTCGGTCGTAGCGTCCGATGATCACAGTGGAGATGGGGTCGCGGTTGAAATCGATCACCAACCCGCCGGCGCTGGTCTCCTCCACGGCCGGGGAATGGCGGCGCCCTGACCGTGATCCAGACATGGCCGACAGTCTAACTGCGACCAGCCGCCGGTGCCGTGCTTCTGCAGCCGCGTCCGGGATTGCCGGCCTGCTCGCTAGGCTTCCGGCGTGACGATCAATACGCCTGCCACCCGTGATGCGGTGGCGCGCGTGCGCCCGGCGCTCGGCCCCGCGGTGGCGGAGTTGGCCGGAATCGTCGATTCGTTCGCCGCGGCCGGTCGCGAGCTCGCACTCGTCGGCGGGAGCGTCCGGGACGCCGCGTTGGGCCGGACCGACAGCGACCTCGACCTGACCACGGATGCCCCGCCGGAGCAGATCGTCGAACTCGTGGCACCCCACGCCGACGCCTTGTGGGACACCGGAATCCGATTCGGAACAGTCGGCATCCGGCGGGCCGGCTACCAGGTGGAGATCACCACCTACCGGGCAGAGCACTACGCCCCCGACTCCCGAAAACCCGAAGTGGTGTTCGGCACCGACTTGCTCGAGGATCTCGCCCGGCGGGACTTCACCATCAACGCCATGGCGGTCCGTTTGCCCACCGGAGCCTTCGAGGATCCGCACGGCGGCATGCTGGATCTGGTCGAGGGCACGATCCGGACGCCCGCCGCACCGCAGGACTCGTTCGCCGACGATCCGCTCCGGATGATGCGGGCGGCACGTTTCGTTTCCCAACTGGGCTTCGAGATCGAACCGGCGACCTATGCGGCCATGACCGAATCCGCCGAGCGGATCGCAATCGTCTCCGCCGAGCGGGTGCGCGATGAGTTGGTCAAACTCATGCTCGGGCGCTACCCCTCGGCGGGGATCCGGGTGCTGGTGGACACCGGCCTGGCGGATTTCGTGCTCCCGGAGGTGCCGGCGCTGTCGCTGGAGATCGACGAACATCGGCGCCACAAGGATGTCTACGAACACTCACTGACCGTGCTGGATCAGGCGATTGCGCTGGAGTCCGCCCATGAGCCGGCGGTACCGCCGGACTTCGTACTGCGCTTCGCCGCCCTGATGCACGACATCGGCAAGCCGCGTACCCGCCGCTTCACCTCCGACGGAGTCTCGTTCCATCACCACGAGGTGGTGGGAGCCAAGATGACCCGCAAGCGGATGAAGGCGCTGAGGTTCCCGAACGACGTGACCGATGACGTCTCGCGGCTGGTGGAACTGCATCTGCGCTTCCACGGCTACGGCTCGGGCGAGTGGACCGACGCCGCAGTACGGCGCTACGTGCGCGACGCCGGCTCCCAACTCACCCGGTTGCACAAGTTGACCCGGGCCGACAGCACCACGCGCAACCGCCGCAAGGCGGCGGCCTTGCAGGCCACCTACGACGATCTGGAACGTCGCATCGAACGGCTCGCCGAGCAAGAGGAACTGCAAGCGCTCCGCCCGGAGCTCGACGGCAAGCAGATCATGGCGATCCTCGGGATTCCCCCCGGACCGCAGGTCGGCGAGGCCTACCGCCACCTGCTCGAGTTCCGGATCGAAAACGGCATCCTCGGCGAGGAGGCGGTGACGGCCGAACTGCGGCGCTGGTGGGACGAGCGCTAGCCGTTGTCGGCAGGCGCGGCCGGCCCGGCCGCACCGCTCAACCAGGTCACCACGGCGGTGAGGGTGAGCGAGATGACCGCCACCCACAGCACGGTTGCCGCGCCGATCGAGTCGAACAGGAACAGACTCGCCGTGGCCAGCACGCCGATGCCGATGAAGACCGCCCGCCAGTGCGCGGCGAGGAAGTTGCCCAATCCGCCCACCGGACCACCGCCCAGCACCGACCCCGCCCTGGTGAGGCCCCCGCTGATCGCGCTCCGGATGCTCGTCGCCGGTCCGCTGCGGCCGCCGAACCAGCCCAGCAGGGCCACGATCACGCCAACTGTGAACCAGGCCCAGACCGCCGAATCGAGATAGCGTGTGAGGGTGGTCCAGAAGACGTTGAGCACGGCCTGGGCCTGCGAATTCGGGGCGGCACCGGCCAGGAAGGTTTGAGCGATGCCCAATGCCGAGGCCAGCACCGCCATGCCGACGGCGATGCCGATGCCGATGCCCATGACGAGTCGGGCGCGCCTGGTGCTGATGGCCACTGCCAACAGCACCAGGACCGCCAAGGCCGGGATCAGGTAACGCGCGATCGGGATCGTGAATTCGTAGATCAGCCGGGCCTCGGCCAGTTGGGAGTTCTCCAACAGCACGATCTGCTGATCGGCGGCCGGGGGTAGCGGTTTCCCTTCGAGGGCGGTGAGGCCGCGGTCGACGAGTTCCGCCTGGACCGCCTCGGCGATCGGAGCGGTGTCCAGGACCACTTGATCCCCGGACAGTTGAATCGCGCCGTCGGCTTCATCTCCGGACAACACGCGGATCAGGCTCTCCTGCAGCGTCTTGTTGGCCACCACCCAGAACTCTTCGAACTGGTCCGAGTTCACGATCCGGCTGGCCACCTGGCTCACCAGGCTCTGGATCGCCGATGAGACGGCTGGGAGCAATTTCTCGGCTGCCGCAGGTGGTAGCGCCGATACCGCATCGGTGACGACGTCGCTCTCGCTGATCAAGGTCATCAGCGTCGAGGTCGTGCGATCGACGATCGCGGTTTTGATCGCTTCCTCCTCGACCAGCGGCGCCACCGTCTCGACGTAACGTTCGGTGTCGGTGATGGTGCGCTGACCCCAGAAGGCGACCACCCCGAGCGGCAGCAGCAGCGACACCACCACGACGAGCAGCCAGGCCACGACACCGCGGCCGCGTCCCGAGCGGGTGGGCTGGGCAGTCGCGGTGGTCTCGGTCACCTGTGCGGTCATGGCAGTCGGCTTTCTCTCGGGGTGCTTCCCACGTTAGGCCCCCTGGCGTCATGGCGGGTGCCGGACAGCAGGAACATACCCGCCGAAAGGACGAGCAGCCCGCCGGTGAACCAGGACAACGACGCCGATTCCCCGGTGGCCGGAACCAGGAATCCGGCGACCGCGATACCAGATAGGAGCGAGACGTTGATCCCGACATCGAGCAGTGAGAACACCCGACCGCGGATGTCATCGGTGACGCTCAGCGCCACGACCGTGTCGGTGTCGATCTTCACCGACTGTCCGGCGAATCCCAGCAGTGCGGCGCCAGCGATGAAACCCACTGCGGTGAGGCTCAACAGCCCCGGTGTTGCCACCACCGCGGCCAGGATCACGGTTGTCGCCGACCACCAGCCCGGGGCCCAACGGCGGACGATCGGTGGAGTGACGACGGCGCCGAGGAAGGCGCCGGCGCCGGCACCGGCGATCGCCAGGCCGAAGAGTCCGAGCGCGCCGGCGTTGTCATCCGGGCTGAGCACAGACTTGGAGGCCACGATCGCCAGCAGCAGGGCGACCCCGTAGGCCATCCGATGGGCCATCACCCCCCAGAACGACCACCAGGCCTGTTTCGCCCGCCACAACGTGTAGCCGCCATGCCGCAACTGGCGCAGCACCTCCGCCACCGTCTCGTTCACCGGGCGTTCACCGTGGGGGCCGAGCAACTCCACCGGAAGTCGAAGGCTGAGCAGCGCCGTCAACACAAGTCCGGCGGCGGCGACGCCGAGCAGGATCGCGGTGGTGGCGGTGGTGGCACCGAGGGCAGCGCCCAGAGACAGGGATAGCGCGGCTCCGACGGCCGCCGCGATGGTGCCGGAGACCGGCGCCACGGCATTTGCCGAGATCAGCCGGTTGGGGTGCACCGTGTTCGGGATGGACGCCGCGAGGGCGGTCAGGATGAGTCGATTGGTGCCGAGCACGAACAGCACCACCAGCCCCAACAGCAGGGTCGGCGCCCCCGCCACTGTGATCAGAATCAGCCCGGCGACCATGGCGGCGCGGGCGAGGTTGGCGACGAGCAGCACCTGACGCCGACGCCATCGATCCAGGAACACCCCCATGAAGGGTCCGATCAGCGAGTACGGCAGCAACAGCACCGCGAAGGCCGCCACCACCTGGGCCGGACTGTCCTGGCTCTCCGGGCTGAAGAGGACAAAACTGGCGAGCGCGGATTGGATCACCCCATCCTGGAACTGACCCACGACGCGAACGGCGAGGAGGCGTCGGAACATGCGTTCCGATGCGAGTCCCTTCAACTCAAGGCGCGCCACGGCCTCACGCTAGTGGACGGCGGGAACCCCCGATGCTGCACGCGCCGATGCCCCGACCGCGTCGGTCGGGGCATCGGCGAAAGGGACGTGCGGGGCTCGCGAAGCGAGCAGGCGTGCGCGCGGGGGTTCTAGCGCTCGACGTCGCCGGAGATGAAACCTTCGACGGCGGACTTGGCTTCCCCGTCGGTGTATTGCACCGGCGGCGACTTCATGAAGTACGACGAGGCCGACAGGATCGGGCCGCCGATACCGCGGTCCTTGGCGATCTTGGCAGCCCGCAGGGCGTCGATGATGATGCCGGCGGAGTTGGGTGAGTCCCACACCTCGAGCTTGTACTCAAGGCTGAGCGGAACGTCACCGAACGCACGACCCTCGAGCCGGACGAAGGCCCACTTGCGGTCGTCGAGCCAGGCGACGTAGTCGCTGGGTCCGATGTGCACGTTGCGGTCGGACAGTTCCTCGCGCAGCTGCGAGGTGACCGACTGGGTCTTGGAGATCTTCTTGGACTGCAGCCGCTCTCGCTCGAGCATGTTCATGAAGTCCATGTTGCCGCCGACGTTGAGCTGGTAGGTCCGGTCCACGGTGACACCGCGGTCCTCGAACAGCTTGGCCAGCACCCGGTGGGTGATGGTGGCGCCGACCTGGCTCTTGATGTCGTCGCCGACGATCGGCACACCGGCGTCGGTGAACTTCTGGGCCCACTCCGGGTTGCTGGCGATGAACACCGGCAGCGCGTTCACGAAGGCGACGCCGGCATCGATGGCGCACTGGGCGTAGTACTTGGCCGCGGCCTCCGAGCCCACCGGCAGGTAGCACACGAGCACGTCGGCGCGGGTCTCCTGCAGGGTCGCCACGATGTCGACCGGGGTCTCGTCGGACTCGATGATGGTCTCGCGGTAGTACTTGCCGAGGCCGTCGAGGGTGTGACCGCGCTGCACCGTGACACCGGTGGGCGGCACATCGCAGATCTTGATGGTGTTGTTCTCCGACGCTCCGATCGCGTGGGCGAGGTCCTGGCCCACCTTCTTCGCGTCGACGTCGAACGCCGCCACCCATTCGATGTCCGAGACGTGGTACGGCCCGAACTGCACGTGCATCAGACCTGGCACGTGGGTGTCAGGTTGGGCGTCCTTGTAGTACTCAACGCCCTGGACAAGCGACGAGGCACAGTTGCCCACGCCGACGATGGCCACCCTCAGGGATCCCATCTGTTACCTTCCTTCAGAGTCGACCGAACGGCGCGTGCCGCCGGATTCTTCGTGAGCGATGAGCTCGGAGAGCCACCGCACTTCCCTTTCCACTCCCTCGAGGCCGTGCTGTTGCAGGGCCAGGGTGTAGTCATCGAGTCGCTCGCGGGTGCGCGACAGGCTGCCCCTGATGGCGGCCCGGCGCTCCTCCAGCCGACTGCGCCGGCCCTGCAGGATGCGCAGGCGGGCGTCGGCTTCGGTGCGAGAGAAAAAAGTCATGTGGACGTTGAAGCGCTCGTCCTCCCACGCCTCGGGTCCGGAATCGTCGAGCAGCGTCTGGAAGTGTTCCTTGCCGTCGGCGGTCAATTTGTAGACGATCCGCGCGCGTCGGCCGGAGAGCGCGGGTGCCCCTGCATCGGCGGGGCCGTCCTCAGCGATCCAACCCTTGGCCAACATGCCCTTGAGCGTGGGGTACAAAGATCCGTACGAGATGGCGTGGAACGTGCCCAGCATCGAGTTCAGCTGCTTGCGCAACTGGTAGCCGTGCTTCGGTCCTTCGCCGAGCAGACCGAGGATGGCGAGCTCGAGGACATCGCTTCGACGTGCCACGGCCACCTCCTTGAGTGGGTTGCGGTGAAAACCGGCTTGAGATCGATATATCGAATCGATACGTCACAACGATACCCCCGGGGGAACGTAAGGTAAACATCCGAATCGCAGTCAACGGATGTGTGTCGCGCCACACGGGCGTAACCTCGTGCCATGGCCGTTCCCCGCTCCAACACGCCGCGCGGGTATCGGCTGGGCCCGGGATCGAGTCCGCCGCAGGCGAAGCGCCGGGATCCGGCCGAATCCGAGGACGTGGCGGATCCGCTGCTGCCGCGGGATGTGGTGGATTACTCGCTGGCCCGCCGGCGCAATCTGAGCGCCGCTCTGCTGGCGGCCACCGGCTCGTCGGACGCACTCGATCCGCATCCGGATCTGTTGCGCGCCGCCAAACATCACGGCCAACCCACCGACGCCTCCTGCCCCTGGTGCCGCAGCGACGCCTTGGTGCTCCTGCGCTACGTCTACTCCGACGAATTGGGTCCGTTCAGCGGCCGGATCAAGACCACTGCGGAACTGTCCGAGATGGCCACCGATTTCGGATTCCTGGATGTCTATGTGGTGGAGGTTTGCCCGGACTGCCACTGGAATCATCTGCTGCGCAGCTACACCCTGGGCGATGGCCGGCCCCGGACCCCGCTACGGCGCCCGGCGGACCTGCTGGACTGAGCCGCCGGTGCCTCGCAGCCCCGACTGTGACGAAGGCAACGGAACCCCTCCCTAGCCAAGGTCGACCCAGGCCCGCTCGGGAGACACTGGATGTGATCAAGCGGACTCGTGATTCCCGGCGGTGCGCGTATGAATCCACGCCGCCTGGGGATTACTGCCACGAGCGCAACTGACAAGACAGGCACACGAGGCGTCCGGCCGGCCCCGGCCCGGACGCCCTTCTGAGCAATGGGAAACGACATATGACGAGCGACGACGAGACCCGGCCCGTGACCACGGTCGCCGACGACGAGAAGCCGCGCGCCAAGCGGCGCTTCATCGACTACCCGCGGCGAGGCCGCACCGGGTGGCGGCATTGGATTCCCTCGTGGCGACTCGTGCTGGGATCCCTGGTAACCCTTGGTCTGCTGGGCGTCGCGGCACTGGCCCTGGCTGTGGTGCTGACCCCGGTGCCGAGGCCGAACGACATCGCGCTGGCCCAAGCGACCACCTTCTACTGGAACGACGGGACCACCGTCCTGGGGCGGACCGGTGAGGCGAATCGGACCAGCATCGACATCGACGCGGTGCCGGTTGACGTGCGGGAGGCCGTGATCGCGGCCGAGGATCGGGGTTTCTACGAACACTCCGGTTTCTCACCGGTGGGTATCACCAGAGCCGCCTGGAACAACGTGCGGTCCGAGGGCGGCACCCAGGGTGGCTCCACCATCACCCAGCAATACGCGAAGAACGCCTTCCTCACCCAGGATCAAACCTTGACCCGCAAACTCAAGGAATTGGTGCTGGCAATGAAACTCGAGGCGACGGTCAGCAAGGACACCATCCTCATCGACTACCTCAACACGGTCTACTACGGCCGCAACGCCTATGGCATCGAGGCTGCTTCGCAGGCCTACTTCGGCAAACCTGCCAATGAGCTGACGGTCGCCGAAGGTGCGGTGCTCGCGTCCCTGCTGCAAGCTCCCAACGGCCTGGCTCCGGAGACCAACCTGACTGGCTTGCAGGAGCGGTGGAACTACGTGCTCGACGGCATGGTCGAAGAGGGCTACCTCAGTCAGGCCGAACGTGACGCCGTGCAGTTCCCGGCCATCGTCGAATACACCCCGGAGGTTTTCACGGCCGGCCCCGACGGCTACCTGTTCCAGGCGGCGCAGGAGCAATTGCTGGAACTCGGCTACTCGCAGGACGACATGAACTTCTCCGGATTGCGGGTGGTGACCACCTTCGATCGCCAGATGCAGGACGCCGCCGTGGCCGCGGTCGACGAGCATGACCCGGGCGAGACGGTGGACGGTTTGCGCATCGGGTTGGCCTCGATGATCCCGCAGACCGGCGAAGTCGTGGCGCTCTACGGAGGTGCCGACTACCAGGAGAACCAGTTCAACAACGCCACCCAGGCGCGCGGCCAAGCCGGCTCGACCTTCAAGGCCTTCGGACTGACGGCCGGTTTGGGCGACGGCATCACGCTGAACACCGTCTACAACGGCGCCTCGCCGTTGACGATCGGCTCCTACCAGGTGGAGAACTACGACAACGCAAGCTACGGCGACGTGTCGATGCTGTTCTCCACCGTGAACTCGCTCAACACGCCGTTCGTGCAGATGAATCAGGACATCGGACCGGAGCGCACCAAAGAGGCGCTGATCGCCGCAGGCATCCCGGCCGACACCCCTGGGCTCAGCGACGAGTTGAACAACATCTTGGGCAGCGCCTCCCCGACGCCGATGGAGGAGGCCAACGCCTTCGCCACCCTGGCGGCTCGAGGTGACCGGGTCGAACCCACGATGATCACCGAGGTGCGCAGCGCGTCCGGCCGGGAGCTCTACAAGCACACGCCCAAGTTGGAGCGAGCCTTCGACCCCGACATCGTCGACCAGGTCACCTACGCCCTCCAGCGGGTGGTCACCTCCGGAACCGGTACGGCGGCGCTGACCGCGAATCGGCCGGTGGCCGGCAAGACCGGCACCTCCGACGACTACCTGTCAGCCTGGTTCGGGGGGTACGCCCCCAACCTCTCGGCGGCGGTGATGGTGGTGCGCAACGACGAGGCGGGCAACGAGATCTCGTTGCTCGGCCCCGGCGGCCTCTCGGAAGGCACCGGTGGTGCCCTGCCGGCCCAGATCTTCGGCTCCTACATCAACCAGGCCATGGTCGACATGCCGGTTGAGTACTTCACCGAGCCGAAAGTTTCCATCGAACCGACGCCGTCGCCGACGCAATCGTCGGTGGCGCCGACCGAGACGACTCCGACGCCCACTCCGACGGAGACGACTCCCACTCCGACGCCCACTCCCACGGCGACGGAGACCACTCCGACGCCCACTCCCACGCCGACGGAGACGACTCCGACGCCGACCCCGACGCAGACCACCCCACTACCGCCCTCGCCATCTCCCCCGGTTCCGGTGCCCCCCGCACCTCCGGTGCCCTCGGCGGCCAACGTCGGCGGTGTCTCACCCAGCCCGGTGCAGGAGTCCGGCGCGCCGGTGGGTGAACTGACCGCGGGGCTTGCCCTCGCGGGCGGCTTCAGCGGTGTGCTGCGGCGGCGCGACGCTCGGCGAGGAGCCGCGCGCTGAATCGATCGGGCGCTCCATCGAGGACTCCGCCGATGGGATCTCCCGAGATCCCGTGGGCGGAGTTCCGCGCGTCGCACACACGCACCGGATCCTTGTCGGGGCGCAGCGAAATCCGCACCAGCATGGCCGCGAACCACAACGTCGCGCCCACGTGCGCCCAGATGGCCAGCGCGTACCACCCGGCCGGGAGACCCCGATCCGGGTCTTCCAGTCCGGCCAGGTACAGCCAGATGGCGACGAAGTAGATCAACTCACCGGCCTGCCAGATCACCAGATAGCGCAGCCGGGGCAGCGCGAGGACGGCCAGCGGCAGCAGCCACATCATGTACTGGGGTGAATACACCTTGTTGGTGAGGAGGAACGCGGCCAGCACCAGGAACAGCATCGGGGCCAGCCGTGGCCGCACCGGCGCCCACCAGATGAACCACGCGATCGCCAGGCAGGCCACGCCGAACGCCGCGATGCCGGCGAGGTTGATCGCATCCTCGGGCACCCCGGCGCCCATGATGGACAAGGCCAGCCAGGGTGAGCCGAAGTCTTCGGAGCGGTCGGAGCTGAACGTGTAGAAAGTCACCCAACCGTCGAAGTTGGCGATCATGACCGGCACGTTGGCGACCGACCAGGCCAGCACCGCGCCGACCAGCATGCGCCCGAAGGCCTGCAGCCGCCCCGACCGCCAGCACAGCACCAACAACGGCCCGAGGAACACCAGGGGGTAGAACTTGGCGGCGATGGCCAGGCCGAGTACGACGCCAGACCAGAAGACGATTCGGCGGGACCAGAGCAGCAGCCACACCGCGACGAGCGCCACCGGCAACATGTCCCAGTTGATGGCGGCGGGCAGCAGCAGCGCGGGTGATGCCGCGACCAGGATGGCGTCGGTGGGGCGCTGCGGATTCGTGTAGCCGGTGGCCACCACCGTGACGATGAGCAGCAGGCCGATCATTGCCAGGTTGGCGGCATAGAAGCCGAGAGCACCGCCGCCGAAGATCGGCGTCAGCCAGGCGCCCACCTGGGCCATGGCACCGGTGAGCACCGGGTATTCGAATACCTGCTGGCCGTCGGCGGCATCGAGGTACGGGGGATAGCCGTCGGCGAAGCCGCGCAGGCCGTAGAGCACCGGAATGTCGGAGTAGCACAGATGCGTGTAGCGACTGATACCTGCGAAACCGTCGGACACACACGGCATGCGTGTCAGCAGGGCGACCGCGTAGCCGACGATCGCCACCACCACGGCGGCCCGGATCGGATTGACGATGGACGAGCCGAGCAGCGCCCGGCGCCCGATCGGGCCGCCCACCACCTCGGAGGCTGCCGCGACGTCGGGGTCTTCCCGGCTCGGCAGCGCCGGGAAACGTGCCGGGGGTTGGCCCGCCACGCTAGCCGAGACCCACGATTCGGTCGTATCGGGCGAGTTCCGGGTTGACGTCGCACGCCCACTGGTCGCCCACGGCCGGCGTCCGATGTCCGCTGGCCAGCGCTTCCGACAGGTCTTCCGCGCTGAGCCACACCAGCGAGGTCGAACTGCCGGGTGGTTCCACGAACCAGCGCCGTTTGCCCGCCCAGACGAACGGCGACCGCAGTCGGCCGATCGCACTCATGGCCCGACCGGCCGCGGCCGAGGCACGTTCCCGCAGCGACGACGTGTTGTTGCCGGCCGCGACGCCGATGCCATGGCTGGTGCCGCCTCGGAGCACCACGACGTAGCCGTCCTTCGGGGTGCCCCGCTGCCGGTCGCCCACATCGCGGCCGCGTTCCACCCGATGCACGGCCAGTACCGTCCCGTACGCCTGCAGCGAGTCGTCATCCGGCAGCCAGAGTTGCGACCCGCGGAGCAGTTTGATCGGTACCACGTCGAGGGCGCCCTGCAGATCCGAAACTTCGGAGTCGTCGAGGCCGTCGACCCACATGGTGGTGGCAGAGGCGTGCAGGTCGATACCCGATTGCTCGACCGCGGCGAGCGCCCTGATCCAGAGCACCGTCCAACCCCACGACTCCCGGACTCGGTTGGAGGCGCGGGAACTGAGCACATCGCCCCGCGAGTCGCCGATCGTGCTGACCTGGGGGCTACCCGGTTGCCGGCCGGGGAGGTGCAGCAGGGCGCCGCGGATGTCGATCCGGGAGTCGCGCAGGGCGGCTCGGATGGTGTCGTCGGCGAGCAGCGCGTCGAGGTCCGGTTCTTGAAGTCCGATGCAGTGCCTGGAGGTGAGTCCTTGCAGCACCACGGGGGCGCAGGTGGTGGTGCTCTCGGCGAGTCGGTGCAGCGCATCGGTGGTGGCGATGGTGCGGATCACCCGGCGGACCGGCTCGGGGCCAACTGGCGACACCATGCCGGTGAGGTCGTCCCAATCGCTTTCGAGGTGGCCGTGGCGAGGGTCCCAGGGCTGGGTCACCAGGATGTCGCCGACGAAATCGGCCGCCACCTCCATCGCATCGGCCGGGGTTTCCACTGCCAGGGTGCGGGCGCCGAGCACTGTCGCCTCGCGGGCCAACTGACGTCGGTGCAAGCCCCAGCCGTGACTGGCGATCACCGGGACGAGTTCGACTTGACCGCCGTGCTCATCGTCGATGGTCAAGGTGTCGTGCTCCGCCTTGATCCCGGCACGCCAGAGTTCGGCATCCACGTGCAGGCTGAAGGTCACGCAGGCCAGCCTAGGCAGGCCCGGAGGTGGAGTCGAGGAGCGACCTGCGGTGTGCCGGGGTCCGTCGCGGGGCTACTGGGCGGAAAGCCGCTCGCGGACGAGCTCAATGTCGTCGATCACCCCGGGGGCCGGCGTCTCGCAGACGACGGCGGCCGGTTCCGCGGCGGCGATGGTGTCCAGCAGCCGTTCCACACCGATGGTGCCGGCGCCGAAGTTGGCGTGCCGGTCCCGGCCCGAGTCGCGCTCGCCCAGCGAGTCGTTGGCGTGCACCAGGTCGACGCGGCCCGTGATGGCCCGAACTTCGGCAACGTCCTCGGGCAGCGCCATGCCGCCGGCCCAGGCGTGGCAGGTGTCGAAGCAGAAGCCGACGTCGAATCCCGCCAGGCTGTCCCACAGCCGGGCCAGCGACTCCGGGTACCTGGCCATCGCGTGGTTGCCGCCCGCCGTGTTCTCGATCAGCACCGGGCATTCGGGCTCGAAGGATTCGAAGGCCTTGCGCCAGTTGGCGAAGCCCTCGGCGTCGTCATGACCCGCGGTCACATGTCCGCCGTGCACGATCACACCCGCCGCGCCGATCCGTGCTGCGGCCGTGACCGTTGCCGCGAGTAGTTTCCGGCTGGGGATCCGGATGCGGTTGTTGGGGGAGGCGACGTTGATGATGTAGGGCGCGTGGACGAACAGCGTCACACCGGCCGCCGCAGCCGCCTCCCGTAGCGCGTCCGGGCCGTCCGGGTAGGTGGTGGCAGGTTTCTTCCAGCTCTGCGGGTCACCCAGGAAGATCTGGGCGGCGGTCGCGCCGATCTGCGCCGCGGCGACGATCGGATCGGACGAATCGACGTGGGCACCGACCGGGATCATGGAAGGCAACTGTAGCCAGTCGGCGCGGCCGGCTGTAGCCAGTCGGCGCGGCGGCCCGAACGGTTCGGTGGACAGCGACGCAACCGGGTTCGGATCGGTCGAGTACCATGGCTGGGCGCGCGTCGGCCTGCTGGCCTCGCCGCGCTGAACGATAAGACCTCCTGCCGCGGAAATACCGCGGCCGCATGAGTCCGAAGGAGGTGGTCTGATCGTGCGTCGTTACGAAATCGGTGTGATTCTCGACCCGGAGCTCGAGGAGCGGACTGTCGCCCCGAGCCTGGAGACCTACCTGAACGTCGTCAAGTCCGAGGGTGGATCGGTCGACGGGGTCGACATCTGGGGCCGTCGTCGGCTCGCCTACGACATCAACCGCAAGTCGGAGGGCATCTACGCCTTCATGTCGGTGACCGCAACCCCCGCCGCAGTGGCCGAATTGGACCGGCAACTCGGTCTGAACGAGTCCGTGCTGCGGACCAAAGTGATCAAGAAGAACGGCTGAGGTCGCAACATGGCAGGTGAAACCCCCATCACTCTGGTGGGCAATCTGGTGGACGACCCGGAGCTTCGCTTCACGGCGAGCGGCGTCGCGGTGGCCAACTTTCGGGTGGCCTCCACGCCACGCATCTACGACAAGCAGGCCGGGGAATGGCGGGACGGCGATTCCCTCTTCCTGTCCTGCAGCGTGTGGCGGCAGTACGCCGAGAACGTGGCCGAATCGCTGACCAAAGGCACCCGCGTGATCGTCACCGGCCGCCTGAAGCAGCGCAGCTATGAGACGCAGGCCGGCGAGCGCCGGACGGTGATGGAGATCGAGGTGGACGAGGTCGGCCCGGCACTGCGCAGTGCCACCGCCAAGGTCGCCCGTGTCTCCCGCGACGGCGGATTCTCCGGCGGGGCGCCGGCGGCCGCCACTCCCCCGGCGGACCCGTGGGCGTCGACGCCGAACTCCGGTGGCGACTCCTGGGGCGCGAACGCCGGAGACCAGCCCCCGTTCTAGGCCGGGCCAGGTCGGCGAGCCTTCCGGTTCGCCACGCATCAGACAACTTCGTATGGATGAGGATCAATGGGAAAGCAACCACCGCGGAACGCAGCCGCGAACCAGACCAAGATCAAGAAGAAGGCGTGCACCTTCTGCAAGGACAAGATCACCGAGATTGACTACAAGGACGCGAATCTGCTTCGGAAGTACATTTCCGACCGCGGCAAGATCCGTGCCCGTCGCGTGACCGGGAACTGCACCCAGCATCAGCGTGACGTGGCGATGGCCATCAAGAATGCTCGTGAAATGGCACTCCTGCCCTACACGACTGTCGGCCGGTAGCGAGAGGATCCGCGATGAAGCTCATTCTTCTGCAAGACGTGACCGGCCTCGGCGAGTCCGGCGATGTGGTGGAGGTCAAGGACGGCTACGGCCGCAACTACCTCGTGCCGCGCGGCCTGGCGATCGGCTGGACCAAGGGCGGCGAGAAGCAGATCGCCCAGATCCGGCGCGCCCGGGCAGCCAAGGAGATCCGCGGCATCGACCACGCCAAAGAGGTCCAGGCAGCTTTGGAGGGCTTGTCGATCACCGTGGCGGCCCGCGCCCACGACGGCGGACAACTGTTCGGCTCGGTGACCGAGGCCGATGTGGCCGCGGCGATCCGGGCGGCTGGGGGCCCGGCCATCGAGAAGCGATCGATCCAACTTCCCGGACACGTCAAGCACACCGGGGACGTCAAGGCAACCGTCGCTCTGCACCCGGAGGTGTCAGCGGCTATCACCGTCAGTGTGGTCGCCGCCTAGGGTTCGACCGCGACGCGCGAAACCCGACAAGGGGAGATACCGGCTGGCCGGTATCTCCCCTTTTTGGCGTCCGGACAGGTCAGTGCCGATGCAACTCCAGAGGCGACTGTAAGCGATTCTTGGGGATAACCCGACGCGCCCGAGAGTGAACTTTGTGTCCACCGGCAACATGCGGCAAAAGAGCAGGTCAGATGGGGTGAGTGGGGTGGTCGACAACTCTGTGCACACAAGTTGTCCACAACTTCTCCCCAGTGTTGGCAGTTGTTTCCCCATGTGCTTCGGGAATCTGTCCACATCTTTGTCCACAGGCACTGTCTCAGATAGTGGACACTTGCGTCTCACTTCTCCCGCCTGCCGGCGACATTGGCTAGAAGTGACTGTCGGACCCGTCAGATAGGTGTGTGCCCTACCTGGGGAACCGACCCCGTGTGGCCACCTTGAGGAGGATTCGCGTGAGCGTGATAGATGTGTCGACCCCTTCGGATCGAGGCACCGCCGATCGCGCGCCCGGCCACGATCGGGTACCGCCGAGCGATCCGATGGCTGAGCAATCGGTGCTCGGCGGCATGCTGCTCAGCAAGGACGCCATCGCCGACGTCGTGGATCGGATTCGGGGCGGAGACTTCTATCAGCCGTCGCACGAACTGATCTTCGAGACCGTGATGGCGCTGTACGGCCAGGGCGAACCCGCCGACGCGGTGACGGTGGCGGCGGCGCTGAGCCGCTCCGGCGACCTGCAGCGGGTGGGCGGGGCTTCCTACCTGCACACTCTGGTGGCGAGCGTGCCGACCGCCGCCAACGCGGGCTACTACGCCGACATCGTCCGGGAGAAGGCGATCCTGCGGCGGCTGGTCACGGCCGGAACCCGCATCGCCCAGCTCGGCTACAGCGCCCAGGGCGAGGTGGACGCCATCGTCGATCGGGCCCAGGCGGAGGTCTACGACGTCACCTCGGACCGCACCTCGGAGGACTATCAGGTGCTCGCCGATCTCATGCACGATGCCATGCAGGAGATCGAGACCATCGCCAATCGAGGCGGCGGCATGGTGGGGGTGCCCACCGGTTTCACCGATCTCGACGCGTTGACGAACGGTCTGCACCCGGGCCAGATGATCGTGGTGGCGGCCCGCCCGGCCGTGGGCAAGTCCACCGTCGGCCTGGACTTCGCCCGCAGCGCGAGTATCAAACACGGCTTGACCAGCGCCATCTTCTCGCTGGAAATGTCACGCACCGAGATCGTCATGCGATTGCTCAGCGCCGAGGCGCAGATCGCGCTGCAGCACATGCGCTCCGGGAGCATGTCCGAGGCCGACTGGTCGCGCATGGCCAAGCACATGAGTCGGGTGTCCGAGGCGCCGCTGTTCATCGACGATTCCCCGAATCTGACCATGATGGAGATCCGTGCCAAGTGCCGACGGCTCAAGCAACGCAACGACCTGCGCCTGGTCATCATCGACTACATGCAGCTGATGACCAGCGGTCGGAAGGTGGAGAGCCGCCAGCAGGAGGTCAGCGAGTTCTCCCGCTCGATGAAGTTGCTGGCCAAGGAGCTCGACGTCCCGGTGATCGCCATCAGCCAGCTGAACCGTGGTCCCGAGCAGCGCACCGACAAGCGACCGATGGTGTCCGATCTGCGGGAATCGGGATCGATCGAGCAGGATGCCGATATCGTCATGCTGCTCCACCGGGAAGACATGTATGAACCGGAGTCCATGCGGGCGGGCGAGGCCGATTTCATCATCGCCAAACACCGCAACGGGCCCACGGCGACGATCTCGGTGGCATTCCAGGGCCACTACAGCCGCTTCGTCGACCTCGCCCGCGCCTAGCGGTCGCGAATCCGGGCGCATCAACGTGAACCGTATGCCAGGGTGGGCACATCGCCAGCCCCTGGAGGAGTGATGTCCGAGCAGCAGCCCAACGCGTCGTCGAAGATGAAGGTCGGCGGCATCAACCTCACCGCCCGCCGGATCATAGGCTTGATCATCGCGGTGGTCGCGCTGATATTCGTCTTCAGCAATACCGGTCAGGTCACCTTGAAGTTCCTCTGGTTGGACCTCTCCGCACCCGGATGGGTGATGCTCTTGGTGCTGCTGCTGGCGGGATTCCTGGTGGGCTTCACGATGGGCCGCAAGCGCTACAAGCAGGGCTGAGTCGCAAGGGGGCCGAGGATGCCGCACGATCGGCGCACGTTCCTGTTCGGCGCTGCGGGCGCCGCACTGTTCGCCGCCGGCTGCGCGCGAACCGATCCGCCGTCGCAAGGGGCGTCGGACGGTGCCACCGCGACCGAGCTCGAGGGTTTCCTGGTGACCCGGTGGGATTCCGACCCATGGGCCTTGGGCTCCTACTCGGCGATTCCACCCGGTACTGACGCCGATGCCCGAGCAGTCCTGGCCGATCTCGTCGTCGGTGGACGGTTGGCGTTGGCCGGCGAATTCACCGCCGTGGACTTCCCGGCCACCGTGCACGGTGCCTACCGCTCCGGCCAGCGGGCGGCCGAAGCCGTCGGCCGCGGGTTGCCGGAAACCTCTGAAGTGGCGGTGGTGGGAGCCGGGTTCGCCGGCCTCGCGGCTGCTGCCGCGCTGGTCGAGGCCGGCCACGATGTCGTCGTGTTCGAGGCACGAGACCGGGTGGGCGGCCGGGTCCACACCGACCTGCAGTTGGGGGTGCCGCTGGAACTCGGCGCTGCGTGGCTACATGGCGTGCAGGACAATCCGCTGGTCGAACTCGTCGAAGAGGCCGGGTGCAGCCTTGCCCCCACCGACTACGACGACGCGATCGTGCACAGCTATGTGACCGGCCAGGAGAACGCTGCGGCTGAGCGGGCCGCCACCGAGTTGACGGAGATCGTCGGCGACTTGTCCGAGGAGACGCTCCCCGCGTCGGATTCGGTGCTCGACGTGTTGGCCGAGGTCGGCTGGCGGCCCGACACCGGGAACCGTCAGTTCGCCGCCAGCACCGAGGTGGTGCAGGAGTTCGGCCGGGATCTCGACCGGTTGGGGGCACAGGCCTTGACCGAAGGCCGGGAGTATCGCGGCGGCGACGCCCTGGTGGTGGGCGGCTTCAGCAAGGTCGCCGCGCTCCTCGCCGAACCGCTGCAGGTGTTGCTCGCAACGCCGATCACCGCCGTTCGGGTCGACCCCGACGCCGTCACGTTGACCACCGCCGACGCCGTCGAGCGTCGATTCGCCGCAGTTGTGGTCGCCGTGCCGCTGGCGTTGTTGCAGCGCGGCAATCCGGTCGTCGACCTTCCCCCGGAGGCATCCGCCGCGGTAGCCGCACTGGCCACCGGCAACTTGGAGAAAGTGTTCGTCCGCTACCCGAGCGTGTGGTGGCCTCGGGTGCAGGTACTGGCCGTCAGCGACGCGCCGGATGAGCGGTGGACGGAGTCCTACGACCTCGCGGATATCACCGGCGAGCCCATCCTGGTCGCCTTCTCCGGGGGGAGCGCGGCCACCTCCCGGCCGGCTGACGACCGGGCCTGCGCCGAGGAGGCCGCCGACGTGTTGGCGACGGCCTACCCGACGTGATCGAATAGCCCTACTCATATCTCGGGCCCGGAGCCCACGACCGTCACGAGGACCCATGGTCACTATCGATCGCTCCCGCCTTTCGCTGTTGTTGAAACGGGAACGCGGCACCCACATCGAACGCAATCCCCGCAGCCGGCAGTTGTTCGGTTCAGCCGACCATCTGTTCGGTCGCGTTCCGATGACGTGGATGAACAAGTGGGCGGGCGGCTTCCCGGTGTACCTCGAGCAGGCCTACGGCAACCGCATCGTGGATGTCGACGGCAACACCTACATCGATTTCAGTCTCGGGGACACCGCGGCCATGTCCGGCCATTCGCCGGCGCCCGCGGTTGCGGCGATCACCCATCGTGCGGCCGAACTGGGCGGCGTCACGACGATGCTGCCCACATCGGACGCGGAGCGGGTGGCAGCTGAACTGACCCGGCGGTTCGGCCTGCCGCTCTGGTCGTTCACCCTCACCGCCACCGACGCCAACCGCTGGGCCCTGCGGTTGGCGCGGCTGGCCACCGGCCGTCCCAAGGTGCTCGCCTTCTCGTACAGCTACCACGGATCCTGCGACGAGACCCTGGCGGTGTTGGATCCCGACTCCGGCCAGACCATCAACCGCCCCGGCAACGTGGGTCCGCAGGTCGACGTCTCGGAGACCACGCGGGCGGCCGAGTTCAATGATCTCGACAGCGTCGAACGGGCGCTGGCACACGGTGATGTGGCGGTGGTGATCACCGAACCCGCCTTGACCAACATCGGCATCGTGCTGCCCGAGCCGGGTTTTCTGGAAGGTCTGCGGGAGTTGTGCGATGCCCACTCCACGCTGCTGCTGATCGACGAGACCCACACGTTCAGCGTCGGTCCGGGCGGTGCCACCGCGGCCTGGGATCTCCGACCGGACATCCTGGTCATCGGCAAGGCGATCGGTGGCGGCGTACCCTCCGGCGCCTACGGGATCACGGCGGAACTCGCCGGACGGGTGGCCACCCATCCGGATGCGGATCTCGTCGACGTCGGCGGTGTCGGTGGCACCTTGGCCGGCAACGCGCTGTCGACGGCGGCGATGCGGGCCACGCTGGGCGAGGTGCTCACCGACGATGCGTTCGGGCCGATGATCGACCTCGGCGGCCGCTTCGCCGCAGGCGTCCGAGAGGCGATCTCCCGCTATGAGTTGCCCTGGTCGGTGACCCAGTTGGGCGCCCGGGCTGAATACCGGTTCGCCGATCCGCCGCCTCGCACCGGCACCGAAGCCGCCCAGGCCGGCGACGACGACCTCGAGCAGTACCTGCACCTGTACCTGAGCAACCGCGGTGTGCTGATCACGCCGTTCCACAACATGGCGCTGATGTGTCCGGCGACCACGATCGACGACGTCGACCGGCACACCGAACTGTTCGACCTCGCGCTCGCCGACCTGCTCGGCTAGGGCTGCCGCTCGGCGACCGCCACGACCACCGTGACGTCGTCGCGCCGGAGGTCGACGCTGAACTTCCGGGCCCTGCCCAGCACCCCGTTGGCGATGTAGCCCGCGCGTTCGTTCGGCGGTTCGTGGGTGCTCTCGACGGCGAGGGCCCGGCACCAGGCGGCCACCTGTTCCTCACCGAGTTCCTCGTTGTTGTCATCCCTGCCCTCCACCAGTCCGTCGGTGTAGAGCACCACCACATCGCCTGGGTGCAGTTCGGTCTCCGCACAGGACCATTCGCCACCCATCGAGGTCACCAGCGGGCCGGTGACCGGCAGGGCTGCCACCGTACCGTCGCTGTGCACCACGATCGGCGGGTTGTGGCCGGCGTTGAGATACCGCACGTGTCCCGCTTGGAGTTGCACCAGCAGGTAGGAGGCGAATCGGCTCGGAGTTTTGGCGAAGGTCGCGGATGCCTGCCGGATCGCATCGTCCGGGCGGAACCCGCTGCGCAGGCCGATGTGGACGGCGGCTTTGAATCGCACCGCGACCACCCCTGCCGCAGCATCGTGGCCGCTGATGTCGCACAACTCCACCGACGGCCCCCCGTCGTCGAGCGTCAACAGATCCCACCAGTCGCCGGTGAGCGAGCCCTGCGACGACAGCGACGCCACGCCCAGCCCGTAGCCGGGGATCTGGGGGTCGGTCGGGCCGCGCAGCAACTCGCGGATCGTGGCCACGGTCGGGCTCTCCTGAGCGAGTCCCTCGTGCGCCTCGGCGGCATCGTCCAGCAGACTCACCAGCGACTGCCGCAGCACTTCGGCATCTCGGCCCAGGGCTGCGATTTCGGGCGGTCCGGTGGGGATCAGCGGGGTCGTGGTGTCATGTTCGCGGGAGAGCCGCCGCATCTGCGTCTGCAGTTCGCCCAACGGCCGGAGGACCCAACGGACCATGCTGACGGTGGCTCCGACGGTGATCAGGGTGGCTGCCAGCGCGGTGGCGATCAGCGCCAGGGAGGTCTCCCGGTTGATGGCCGCGGCGTCCTGCACGGAGTTGGCGACCCTGGTGTTGATCTGCAGTTGCAGCAGCGCGAGGTCCGAGCGCAGCAGCACGTAGACGCGTCTGCCCGCCCCATCGCTGATCTCCTCCCGGGCCAGGTCCAGGTTGCCGCCGCTGATCTCGGCGATGCGTGGTTCGGCATAGCTGGTCATCCAGACCCGCCAATAGGTCTGGGCCTGTTCCAGCAGCGGCAGCAAGTCGGCGTTCTGACCCGCCAGCAACTCGGTCAACCGGTCGAATCCCTGTTCCGAGCGGCGGGTTCCGGTTTCGTAGGGGGCCAAGAAGGAGGGGTCGCCGTTGAGCGCATAGCCCCACACGCCACGTTCCTGATCGGTGGTGGCGAGGATGACCTCGGCGACTTCGATACCCGCCGGGTACAACTCGTCGATCGTGGTGCGGTTGACCCGGTTGGATTCGTGCAGCACCAGCAGCACCAGCACGCCGAGCACCGTGAACGACGTGATCACGATGATCAAGGCGAGGCGGCCTCGGGCGCGCAGGGTCACAAGACGGCATCCTAGGGCCGGTGGGAGGCTTGTGAGGTGCGTCTACGCTGGTGGGCATGACCGCACGCCAGCGACCGGTGATGGCTCACATCCCCACCTACAAGGCGGGCCAGCGCGCTGATCCGGGCGGGCACAAACTCTCGTCGAACGAGAATCCGTACGAACCCCTACCGTCCGTGCTGGAGGCTGTCGCGGCGGCCGCCGGACAGATGAATCGCTACCCCGACCCCCACTCCACCGATCTGGTGAACGCCTTGGCCGAGCGTTTCGACCGGGATCCGGCCGAGGTGGTGGTGGGTTGCGGCAGCGTCGCGATCTGCGAGCAGGTGGTCTCCGCGGTGGCGGGCCACGGTGACGAGGTCATCTTCCCGTGGCCCAGTTTCGAGGCCTACCCGATCATCACCGCAGTCGCCGGCGCCACCGCCGTGCGGATCCCGTTGGACGCCCACCACCGGCAGGATCTGCGAGCCGCCGCGGCCGCCGTCACGGAGGCGACCCGGTGCATCTTCGTCTGCACCCCCAACAACCCCACCGGCACCGTCGCCACCACGGCCGAGGTGGAACGGTTGCTCGCCGACGTTCCCAACGATGTCCTGGTGGTGATCGACGAGGCCTACGCCGAGTTCGTCGACGACCCTGCTGCCGTCGACGGCCTCGACTTGTTGGATCGCTACCCGAACGTCGCGGTGCTGCGCACCTTCTCGAAGGCGTACGGTCTTGCCGGACTGCGCGTCGGCTACGCCATCGCCGGACCGGAGATGGCTGCCGCCTTGCGCAAGACGTCGATCCCCTTCGGGGTCTCGGTGATCGCGCACGACGCGGCCATCGCATCGCTGGCCGCCGAATCGGAACTGCTCGAGCGGGTGGCGTTCCTGCGAACCGAACGACGTCGGGTCCATGACACCCTGCGCGCGGCGGGGTGGGACATCCCCGATTCGCAGGGCAACTTCGTGTGGCTACCCACCGGGGAGGACACGGCCGGGATCGCGAGTGTCCTCGCCGAGGCGGGCATCGTGGTGCGGGCCTTCCCAGGTCTCGGAATCCGGGCCACGGTCGCCAATGAAGAGGCCAACGACGCTCTTGTGCGTATCTTGACGAACCTCTGACGCGTTTGTGGGACTTTAGTCCCGAAGATTTGGGTCGAACGGCCCGCTGCGGAGGGTCTTATTCCGCGTGCTCCGCGTCTCTTGGAGCGCCAACATATGGGGTATGGATGGGTCTAATCTCTTCGCGTCGGCCGCGCTCGATTTGGCACGTTGGCAATTCGGGATCACGACCGTCTACCACTTCTTCTTCGTGCCGGTCACGATCGGCTTGTCTTTCCTGGTCGCCGGCATGCAGACAGCGTGGGTGCGCACCGGCAAGGACAAGTACCTGCAGGCGACCAAGTTCTTCGGGAAGCTCTTCCTGATCAACTTCGCCATGGGCGTCGTCACCGGCATAGTCCAGGAGTTCCAATTCGGGATGAACTGGTCGGACTACTCGCGGTTCGTCGGGGACGTGTTCGGCGCCCCGTTGGCAATCGAGGGTCTGCTCGCGTTCTTCCTGGAGTCGACCTTCTTGGGCCTGTGGATCTTCGGTTGGGATCGGCTCCCCAAGAAGTTGCACCTCGCGACCATCTGGCTGGCCGCCACCGGCACGTTGCTCTCGGCCTACTTCATCCTCGCCGCCAACTCCTTCATGCAGCACCCGGTCGGCTACGAATACAACCCGGTCACCAACCGCGCCGAGATGAACAACTTCGGCGAGATCCTCTTCCAGAACACGACGACGAGCGCCTTCATGCACGTCATCACCACCTGTTTCCTGGTGGCGGGTGCGTTCGTGGGCGGCATCAGCGCCTGGCTGCTGTTCCGCGGTCGGAGCGTGGAGATGGCCCGCTCGACCCTCAAGCTCGGCATGATCACCACCCTGGTCGCGTTCGTGCTCGTCGGCATCACCGGCGACCACCAGGCCAAGATCATGGTGCAACAGCAGCCGATGAAGATGGCTGCCGCCGAAGCGCTCTACGAGACCTCCGCGCCGGCACCGTTCTCGATATTCACGGTGGGAACGTTGGACGGCTCGGAGCCGATCTTCGAGATCAAGATCCCGGATGCGCTGTCGTTCCTCGCCACCGGCACGCTGGACGGCGAGGTGCAGGGCATCAACAACCTGCAGGAGGAATTGGCCAACCAGTTCCCCGAAGAGGAATACGGCATCACCAACTTCGCACCCAACATCCCGATCACCTACTGGACCTTCCGCTTGATGATCGGCATGGGCGGATTGGCCTTCCTGTTCGCCGCGTACGCCCTGTGGGCCACCAGGAAGGGGCGGGTGCCGAGTTCGAAGTGGTTCGTCCGCGCCGCCATCCTGATGCCGCTGCTGCCGCTGCTCGGTGCTGCGTTCGGCTGGATCTTCACCGAGATGGGACGTCAGCCTTGGGTGGTCTACGGATTGATGCCGACCGCGGCCGGCGTCTCGCCTGGGGTCTCCACCGGCTACGTGCTCACCACCGTGGTGGTCTTCACGCTGCTGTACGCCGTGCTCGCCATCATCGAGGTCGGGCTGATCATCCGGGCGGTGAAGATCGGGCCACCGGAAGTGGTGCCCAAGGATCCGTACGACACGGATGCGCCTGACCGTCAACTGTCGGTGACGTACTAGAAGGATCGGGACAACAGATCATGGAACTCACCACCGTCTGGTTCATCCTCATCGCCGTCCTGTTCATCGGCTACTTCGTGCTCGAGGGATTCGACTTCGGCGTCGGCATGCTGCTCAAGGTGATCGGGAAGTCGGAGGCCGACCGGCGCGCCATCATCACCACGCTCGGTCCGGTCTGGGACGGCAACGAAGTGTGGCTGCTGGTGGGCGGCGGGGCCTTGTTCGCCGCCTTCCCCGAGTGGTACGCCACGCTGTTCAGCGGTTTCTATCTGCCCCTCTTCCTGATCCTGGTCGCGCTGATCGTGCGCGGTGTGGCTTTCGAGTACCGCAGCAAGCGGTCCTCGCTGAAATGGCGCGCCAACTGGGACAACGCCATCACCATCGCGTCCTTCGTACCAGCCTTGCTGTGGGGTGTGGCCTTCGCCAACCTCGTCCGCGGGGTTCCGGTGGAGCCCAACGAGGTGGCCGGGGCTGGCTTCCTCTACACCGGTGGCTTCTTCAACCTGCTCAACCCCTACGCCTTGCTGGGCGGCTTGGTGACGCTCACCCTCTTCCTCACCCATGGGGCGGTGTTCCTGGCGCTGAAGACGGCCGGCGACATCCAGCCGCGGGCGCAGAAGATCGCCATCCCGCTCGGACTCATCGCCGCCGTGCTCGCCGTCGTCTTCCTGCTGTGGACGCAGCTGGCCTACTCGGACAAGGCCTGGACCTGGGCGCTTGTGGTGGTCGCGGCACTCGCGTGGGTCGGCGGCATCGCCGCCAACTACCTCAAGCGCGACGGTTGGGCGTTCCTGCTCTCCGCCGTCACACTGGCCGTCGCGGTGGCCTTCCTGTTCTCCGTGTTGTACCCGAACCTGATGCCGTCGACGGTCAACGAGGCCTACTCGCTGACGATCGAGAACGGCTCCTCCACCGAGTACACCCTGCGGATCATGACCATCGTGGCGGTGATCTTCACGCCGATCGTGCTCGCCTACCAGGGTTGGACCTACTGGGTGTTCCGCAAGCGCGTCTCGCCGGCGGACATCCCCAACCCGCACGAGGGTTCCCTCGACTACCCGGACGAGGCCCAGGCAGCCGCAGCACACGCGGCCGCGAACAAGTAGCCCGATCCGGCCGGCTCAACCGCCGCACGCGTGGGCGCACCACGTCGCGTGCGGCGGTTCCGGCTGCGTGACGGTACGGTGGGCGGGTGCGTCCGCTTGATCCGAGGTTGCTCACCTATGCCCGGGTGACCAGGAAGTTCCTCGTCGCATCAGTGATCATCGGCACCGCGATCGCACTGCTGGCCGTGGTCCAGGCCTTCGCCCTCGCCGGCATCATCACGGAGGTGTTCCAGGCCGGTGCCGGCCTGGCCGAGGTGACCGACGCGATCTGGGTGCTGGTCGCTGTCATCCTGGCCCGTGTCGCGTTGAGCTACCTGGCCGAGGTGGTGGCCAATTCCACGGCGGCCAAAGCGAAGAGCCAGTTGCGCACGGCGCTGCTCGACCACGTCATGAAACTGGGGCCGGTCTGGCTGGCGAGGCGGGGCGAGGGTGAACTCGCAGCGTTGACCACGCGCGGGATCAACGCCCTGGACGCCTACTACGCCAGGTACCTGCCGATGTTGGTGTTGGCCGTCACCGTGCCGATCGTCGGCGGTGTGACGATCCTGACCCAGGACTTGTTGGCGGCGGTCATCGTGGCGCTGACGTTGCCGTTGATACCGGTCTTCATGGTGCTGGTCGGCCTCTACACCAAGGGTCGCGTCGATCGGCAGTGGCGGACACTCGGGGTGCTCAGCGGTCACTTCCTCGACGTCGTCGCCGGCTTGCCCACACTCGCCGTCTTCGGCCGGGCCAAGGCGCAGGCGGCGAACATCCGGCGGATCGGCGACGCCTACCGGGTGGCGACCCTGCGGGTGCTTCGTGTCTCCTTCCTCTCCTCGTTGGTGCTGGAGCTGCTGGCGACGCTCTCGGTGGCGTTGATCGCGGTGTCCATCGGCTTGCGGCTGGTGGAGGGCAACTTCACCCTCTACGCCGGCCTGGTGGTGCTGATCCTCGCTCCGGAGGTATACCTTCCGCTGCGCATGGTGGGGGCCAACTTCCATGCTGCCGCCGAGGGTCTCGGGGCAGCTGAGGGCGTGTTCGAGGTGCTCGACACCGAACCCCCCGCGACGGGCAGCCGCACCGACGTCCCGGATCCGAGCCGGGTCGGGATCGAGATCCGCGACCTCTCGGTGGAGTATGCCGATCGGGGTGCGCCCGCTTTGGACGGCTTCTCCGGGCAGATCGCACCGGGCCGGATGACCGCCCTGGTCGGGCCGTCGGGTTCCGGCAAGACCACGCTGCTGAACGTGCTGCTCGGATTTGTGCAGCCCAACTCCGGTGAAGTGCGGATCGGTGACGTCGACTTGGCCGAACTCGATCCCGATGCTTGGCGGGCCCACGTGGCCTACGTCCCGCAGCGGCCACGCCTGCTGAGCATGAGCCTGCGGGACAACGTCGCACTCGGGGCCCCGGACGCCGACGACGACCGTATCGTCGCGGCGCTCACCGCGGCCGGGGCGACCGACGTACTCGACTCCCTGCCAGATGGACTTGACACCCCACTCGGTGAAGGCGGCCACGGGTTGAGCGTGGGGCAGCAGCGGCGGGTCGCGGTGGCCCGGGCGCTGCTCCGGGACGCTCCGCTGGTGCTGCTGGATGAACCCACCGCCGCCCTCGACGTCGCCACCGAGGCGGATGTGCTCGCCGCGGTGAAGGAGCACGCCCGAGGCAGAACCGTGGTGGTGGTGGCCCATCGCACCTCGCTGGCCGAGTTGGCCGATGACGTGGTGGTGGTGCCGGAAACCGGTGCGATCCGGGTGGTCGAATGACGACGTCCAAGCAGTCCGAGGCCCCGACGCCCGGAGCGGAGCAGGACCCGAGCGAAGGAGCGATCCGCCGCCTCATGCGGTTGTCGCGGCCGGTCAGCGGCCGGTTGGTGCTGGCGGCGATCCTCGGCGCCCTCGCGGTGGGTTCCAGCGTCGGGTTGCTGGCGACCAGTGCCTGGTTGATTTCGCGGGCCTCCGAGCAGCCCCCCGTGCTCTTCCTGACCATCGCCGTGGTGAGCGTGCGGGCCTTCGGCATCGGCCGAGCGGTGTTCCGCTACGCGGAGCGACTCGTCAGCCACGACGCTGCCTTCCGCACCCTGACCGACATGCGGGTCTCGATCTACTCCCGGCTGGCCGACAACGGTCCGGTGGCCCTGCGTCCCTACCGGCGCGGCGACCTGCTCAGCCGCCTCGTGGCGGATGTCGATTCGGTGCAGGACCTCTCCCTACGGGTACTGGTGCCCGGACTCGCCGGCTTCATCGTCGCGGCCGGTTCGGTGGCGTTGGCCGTCTGGTTGTTGCCGGCCGCCGGGGCCATCCTCGCGGTGGCGCTGATCGTCGGCGGGGTGGCGGTTCCCTGGCTGACCATGCGCACCGGTGCCGCCTCAGCCGCCCGCCTCGCACCGGTGCAAGGCCGGATGACGTCCGAGGTGGTCGACCTGTTCTCCGGTGCCGCCGATGTGATGAGTTGCGGCGCCGGACGCCGGATGGTCGCCCGGATCGAGGCCACCGACGACGAGTTCACCCGCGTGCAGTCCGAAGGTGCCGCGGCTGCCGGGTTGGCGGCGGCGCTGGGTGCGGCCGCCCAGGGCGCCGCTGTGGTGGGCGCCGTACTGGTTGCGGTGCCCGCGGTGCGCAGCGGCGATCTCAGCGGCGTGAACCTCGCGGTGGTGGTGCTGCTGCCGCTGGCTGCCTACGAAGCGGTGGTCAACCTGCCGACTGCTGCGCTGGCGCTGCTGCGGGTGCGTTCCTCCGCCGAGCGGGTGTTCGAGGTCATCGACACGCCGCCGGCGGTGACCGAAACGTCGGCACCGAAACCGCTTCCCGCGCCCGCCGACGGGGTGCGACGGGTCGAATTGCGCGACGTCGCGGCCCACTATCCCGGAGCCGATCGGGATGCTGTCAGCGGCGTCGACCTGACGCTCCGCACCGGCTCCACCACCGCACTTGTGGGTCCGAGCGGGGCCGGCAAGTCCACGATCGCATCGGTGCTCGAACGTTTCCTGGACTACGACGGCCGGGTGACCCTCGACGGCACCGAACTGGCCGAACTCGACTCCGACCAGGTCCGGACGGTCATCGGTCTGTGTGCGCAGGATGCGCACGTCTTCGACACCACGATCGGGGAGAACGTTCGTTTGGCCAACCGGTCGGCCGACGACGTGGCGGTGCTGGCCGCGCTCGACGCGGCCCGGCTCGGTGATTGGGTGGCGGCACAACCCGACGGTCTCGACGCCGCGGTCGGAATGCACGGTGCGGCACTGTCGGGCGGACAGCGGCAACGGCTGGCACTCGCCCGGGCCCTGATCGCCGATTTCGACGTGCTCGTGCTCGACGAACCGACTGAACACCTCGATGCGGAGACGGCCGCCGCGTTGATGGCGGATCTGCGGGCAGCTACCGCCGGGAAAGCCGTGCTGCTCATCACTCATCGGCCGGCCGATGCCGCCAGCGCCGACCGTATCGTCGAGGTCGGTCGGTGAGTGCGGACCCCGGCCGCCCGAGTGCCTCGGCCAGTCTGGTGTCGGCAGTGGTGGCGGTCGCGGATGGCCTCGACCTCGACGAGACCCTGCACCGTATCGTCACCACGGCAGCCGACCTGGTGGACGCCCGCTACGGGGCACTCGGGGTGCTCGATGCGACCGGTCGGGTCTCGCGGTTCGTCTACGTCGGCATCGACGAGGCCGTCGCGGAGCGGATCGGACCATTGCCGCAGGGTCGGGGGATCCTCGGCATCCTGCGTCGGCAGGATGCGCCCATCCGACTGGCCGACCTGACGACTCACCCCGATTCCGCAGGGTTCCCGGCCGGTCACCCGCCGATGCGGAGCTTCCTGGGGGTGCCGATCCGGATTCGGGGTGAGGTCTACGGCAACCTCTATCTCTGCGACAAGTCGCACGGGGAGTTCACCGTCGACGATGAGGAGTTGGTGTCGGCGCTCGCGGCGGCCGCCGGGGTCGCCATCCGCAACGCCGCCCTGTTCGCCCGCAGCCGCCGCCGGCAACGGTGGCAGCAGGCCGTCACTGCGGTGGACAGCATGGTGCTGGCCGGTGGTGATCCCTCCGACGTCACCGCCGAGGCGGCGCGGCGTGCGTGCGGTCTGGCGTCGGCTGCGATGGCCGCGGTCGCATTGCCCGATGAACATGGTGATCTGCGTTGGGTGGCGGTGAAGACCGCCGACGGCGACCCTCGAAACGGCGATCGACGCTGGTCGGTGCTGCATTCGAGGCTCCCGACCGATGCCTCCGCCCGGCTCGACGCGCTTTCCCGGCTGGTCGGTCGACCGGTGCCTGAAAGCCATCCGGTGGTCGACGTCTACACCGGTGGCCAACCGCTCAAGGGTCTCTCGGAGCGGCTCGACGATGAGCCGCTGTTCGGCCCGGCGCTGGTGCTGCCGCTGCGGGCCAGGACCGAAATCCTCGGCGTGCTGCTGCTGCGCCGATTCGACGGCGACGAGGCGTTCGACGCGGAGGTGACCGAACTGGCCGAAGCCTTCTGCGCCCAGACTGCGGTCGCGCTGTCGTTCGGGGCCGAGCGGCGGGAGCGGGAGCGGCTGGCGGTGTTCGAGGAACGCGATCGAATCGCCAGGGATCTGCACGACTTGGTCATCCAGCGGCTCTTCGCCACCGGCATGATGCTCGAGGGTGCGGCCAGGGTCGATGCCATCCCGCCGGTGCTGGCCGACCGTATCGGCGCGGCGGTGGACGAACTCGACGGCACCATCCGGGAGATCCGTACCACCATCTTCGACCTGCACGACGTACCCGAAGGGCCCAGTTGGGTCGGCGTTCGTGCGCGGGTGTTGGCCGAGGTCGATCGCGCCGCCGGCGGCGGTGGCCCCAAGCCGGCTGTCACCTTCGCCGGTCCGGTCGACACCCTGGTCGATACGAATCTCGCGAGTCACCTGATCGCAGCACTGCGGGAAGGATTGAGCAATGCCGTGCGGCACTCCGGCGGCACACCCAATGCGGTCCACGTCGGCGCCACCGACGGGGTGCTGTCGCTGCTCGTGCGCGACAACGGCCGCGGTCTACCCGATGACCGACAGCTGCAACTGTCGGGGCTGGCGAACCTCACGTCCCGGGCCAGGTCGTTGGGCGGGGATTGCGTCGTCGCCAATCGTTCGACGACCCGGGGCGCCGAACTGCACTGGTGGATCCCGCTGGAAGTGGCGACCTGACCTCAGTCGGATCGGTGCTCGTGCATCCGCACCACGTACGCCGCCGCCTGGGTGCGGCGCTCGAGCCCGAGTTTGCCGAGCAGTGAACTGACGTAGTTCTTCACCGTCTTCTCCGCCAAATGCAGGCGCTCGCCGATCTGACGGTTGGTGAGTCCTTCCCCGATCAGTTCCAGAATCCGCCGCTCCTGGGCAGTCAGGCTGGAGAGCCGGCTGTCGGCCTCCTGGGCGCCGCGCAACTTGGCGAGGACTCGCGCCGTGGCAACCGGATCCAGCAGCGATCTGCCGGCCGCCACGCTCCGGATCGCCCCCACCAGGTCGTGGCCGCGGATGTCCTTGAGGCAATAACCCGAGGCGCCCGCCATGATCGAGTCGAACAGCGCCTCGTCGTCGGCGTAGGACGTGAGCATGAGCGCCTGCACGGTGGGATCGTGGCTGCGTACCTCCCGGCAGACCTCCACCCCGGAGCCGTCCGGCAGCCGCACGTCGAGCACCGCGACGTGCGGCCTCGTGGCTTTGATCCGGGTGACCGCCTCCTTGGCGGTGCCGGATTCCCCCACCACGGTGATGTCCGACTCGATGCTCAGCAACTCCGCCAGTCCGCGGCGCACCACTTCATGGTCGTCGAGCAGGAAAACGCGGATCTGGTCCGGGGGCTCGGGGGACACGCCACTCACCATACCCGTGTCCGCTACGGGGCCACGTTGAAGTTGGTGAGCAGCCGCTCGGTCAACTCCGGATCGCCTTCAGCTCTCGGCGAGCCGATCTCCGGGTAGGCCCGGCCGGCGCTCCGAGCCACGAAGGTCGGCCAGTCCATGGTCAGTCGCACCGTCGGTTCTGCGGGCGGCTCGATCAGGCGTCCCCGGCCGTTGTCATCGGCGGTCACCGCGGCGACGAACTCCACGCCGGGGCCGGTCACCGTCACCTCTGCGGTAGCTCCGGCTGGGGCTTTGACGTCTCGGGCCCACGTCCGCTCGAGCCCGGACAGCATTCGATCGGCCGCGACCCATGCGGCCGGGGTTCCCAAGTCGCCCGGCTCGCCGATACCCGCGCGGATGTCCTGGTCGTGCACCCAGATGTCGAAGCAGCGCATGCGGATCACCACCCCGCGCGGCAGTTCCCAGCCGCCTGGCCCCCGGACGATGTCCCCGAGCGCGCCCGGTTCCTCGGCGAGCGCCTCCCGACGGGCCGCGATGGTCTTGCGGAGCTCGGCGGTGACCTCGGCCTGCGGTACACCTCGGCGCATGGCCACCGCCAGTTCGGTGTAGCGGCTGAACAGGTCGTCGGCGTGCGGCAGTTGCTCCCAGTCCAGATCGGCACTCGGGGTCGGGTCGCCGAGCAGGTCCCGCTCGATCCCCACCACGTGGGCCACGATGTCGGCGTTGCTCCACCCGGGGAGCACGCTCGGTGCCGCCCATTGCTCGGCGGAGAGGGACTCGGCGAGGTCGGCGAAGGGCTCGACCGCGCTCAACCAGGCTTCGATCAGTTGCGGGTAGGTGGCCTCGTGCAGCTGGAGTTGGGGCGCCATGTCCACACGGTACCCGGGCCGGGCGGTTCCGGGCCTGCTACCGCCTGTCCCGCAGCACCGGAAATTCGGCCCGGACCCGGGTCGGAGCCTGCGGATCGACGTCCACGATCAAGGTGCCGGGTGCCGAGTCCAGCCCTCCGAGCACCTCACCCCACGGGTCGTAGGCCACCGAGTTTCCGCCCAACTCCACGTCACCGCTGGATCCGGTGGCGTTGCAGGCGACCAGGTTCACCTGGTTCTCGATCGCCCGGGCGGCGGTGAGTCGGTCCCAGTGGCTGATCCGACGCGCCGGCCAACCGGAACTGAGCAGCACCGCCTCGGCGCCGGAGTCGACCAGGGCACGGAAGTGTTCGGGGAAGCGCAAGTCGTAGCAGGTGGCCAGACCGGTTCGACCGAGGGGAGTGTCGACCACCACGATCTCGTCACCGCTACGGATCAGCGCGGCCTCGCCGGTGTCGAATCCGAAGAGGTGACGTTTGCGGTAGCTGGTCACCATTTCGCCGGCCGGGGCGAACAGCAGCGAGGTGTTGTAGAGCGCCGTCGTCGATCCGGATCCGTCGGGCGACTCCGTGGCCTCGGCGGTGAGCACCGACCCGGCGTGCAGCCAGAGGTCGGCCCTGGAGGCGAGTTCCGCCATGGCGGTGGCGGTCGGTCCATCCGGGGGCTCTGCGAGGTCCAGGGTGGCCTCGAGTTCGAACGGGCCGGTGCGCCAAAGTTCGGGCAGGATCACGAATTCCGCGCCGCGCTCGGCCGCAGCCAGCACGTGGTGCTCCACCCCGGCGAGTTCGGTGGGTCTGGACTCGGCTCGGCCGAGGTCGAGCTGGACCATGGCGACGCGCATGCGGCAAGAGTAAGGGGGCCGACCACTTGCTGTGGTCGGCCCCCTCACGCGGACTGGCTAGAAGGAGGCTTCGTCCAGCTCCATGATGTCGAGCGAGGTGGCCTCGGCCACGGCGCGCTCGGCGGTCAGCAACGGCAGGCGGTTCTGGGCGAACCAACGGGCAGTTGCCACCTTGCCGGTGTAGAAGGCACGGTCCTTGGCGTTTAGGGTGTCGCTCTCCAACGCCGCGAGTGCCACCTCGGCCTGACGCAGCAGCAGCCAACCGATGATCAGGTCGCCGGAGGCCATCAGCAGCCGGGTGGTGTTCAGCCCCACCTTGTAGAGCTCCTGCGGCTCCTGCTGGGACTTCAGCGCCCAGCCGCCGAGGGCGCCGATCATGCCCTGGACGTCCTCCAGCGCCTTGCCCAGCAGTTCCCGCTCCGCGAGCAGCTGGCCGCTGCCCTCGTCGCCCTTGACCGTCTCGGTGATCTCAGCCGCGAGGTGGGACACCGCCTTGAACTGGTCGCGCACCATCTTGCGGAAGAAGAAGTCCAGGCCCTGGATCGCGGTGGTGCCTTCGTAGAGCGTGTCGATCTTGGCGTCCCGGATGTACTGCTCGATCGGGTAGTCCTGCAGGTAGCCGGAACCGCCCAACGTCTGCAGCGACTGCGAACCCAGCAGTTCGTAGGACCGCTCGGAGCCGACGCCCTTGACGATCGGCAGCAGCAGGTCGTTCATGCGCTCGGCCAGGTCGGCGTCGCCGCCGGTGGCGTGGGCCAGATCGACCTGGTCCTGCCACATCGAGGTGTAGGACACCAGCGCCCGCATGCCCTCGGCGTAGGCCTTCTGCAGCATCAGGCTGCGGCGCACGTCGGGGTGGTGGGTGATGGTGACGCGCGGGGCGGTCTTGTCCATCATCTGCGTGAGGTCAGCACCCTGGACCCGGTTCTTGGCGTAGTCGAGGGCGTTGAGGTAGCCGGTGGAGAGGGTGGCGATGGCCTTGGTGCCCACCATCATCCGGGCGTATTCGATGACCTTGAACATCTGCGCGATGCCCTCGTGCACGTCGCCGACCAGCCAGCCGATGGCGGGCTCCTTCTCGCCGAAGGTGAGTTCGCAGGTGGTGGAGACCTTCAAGCCCATCTTCTTCTCGACGTTCGTGACGTAGGCGCCGTTGCGCTCGCCGAGTTCACCGGTCTCGAGGTCGACGTGGAACTTCGGCACCACGAACAGGCTCAGACCCTTGGTGCCCGGGCCGCCGACGCCTTCGACACCTTCCGGCCGTGCGAGTACGAGGTGGATGATGTTGTCGCTCATGTCGTGCTCGGCCGAGGTGATGAAGCGCTTGACACCTTCGATGTGCCACGAACCGTCGTCCTGCAGGAAGGCCTTGGTGCGACCGGCGCCGACATCCGAGCCGGCGTCCGGCTCGGTGAGCACCATGGTGGCACCCCACTGGTTGTCGATCATCAGCTGCGCGAGCTTCTTCTGGTCTTCGTTGCCCAAGGCGTCGAGGATCGCAGCGAAGCCCGGTCCGGCCATGTACATGAAGGCCGCCGGGTTGGCGCCCAGGACGAGTTCGGCAACTGCCCAGCGAAGGCTCGGGGGAGCACCGGTTCCGCCGAGGTGCTCGGGCAGTTCGAGCCGGTACCACTCGGCGTCCATCAGCGTCTGGTAGGCGTTCTTGAAGTCTTCCGGCATGGTCACCGTGTAGGTGGCCGGGTCATAGACCGGTGGGTTGCGGTCGGAGCTGATCAGGGTGTCCGAGAGTGGGCCGGTGGCCAGCTTGTTCACCTCGCGCAGGATTTCCTTCGCGGTGTCGACGTCCATCTCGGCGAACGGACCCGTGCCCATGCGCTTGTCTGCACCGAAAACCTCGAAGAGGTTGAATTCGATGTCGCGCACGTTGCTCTTGTAATGCGACATTCTCACGCTCCATTTGTTGTGCCGGCGCATTCGTCGGCGCCGAGGTTACTGGTCGGTAACCTAATCATGCTACTCGCCGGTAACAAGTGCAAGAGCGCCGGACTGTCTTTTTGTGAAAGCTGTTGGGCGACAAGGGGTCCGCTCGATGTTCGTCGGGTGAACCTGCCTGCGGGGGCCCGTCGCGTTCCGGCGATCGTGCAACGATGCGGCAATGGCATCAATCGAGTCGGCCTACCGGATCGCCTCCGAAGGTCTGCTGGCCATGCGGTATGGCGGCGACTTCCTGGTCACAACCCGCGCTGGGCGCTGTGAGGCGATCTCGGCCTCGGCATATGCCGCTCTTGTAGCCACCGACTCCGAGGGTTGCGACTTGGCTGGCATTGCCGTGATGATCGCGGCCGAGGCCGACAGCCGCAACGACTTCGTCGTCGGCATGGAATCCTTCCGCCGGTTGGCCGAGATCGGCGCCGTGGTGCAGGTGCCTGCGCAGCTCCCCCGGGGTGATGATCCGATCGGGCCCACTTCGGTGCAGCCCCACACGTCGGGGCCGTCGTTGCTGGAAACGGTCGATATCCCCCTGTCGTGGTCCGCGATGGCGGCCGACTCGGTGACAGTTGCCGGGCTGGTCGATGAGGTGCTGAGTTCACCGGGCCGGAGGCTGCTGGAATTCGGCCCGGGACTGAGCACCGCAGCCGTGAGACTTGCCGCGGAATTCGCGTCGCGATCCGTGGACATCGTTGGGATTGAGCAGGACGCGCAGTGGGCGGCCGCCATTCGCGAAGCCTTGCCCGACTCAGCCCTGGGGTCGATCACGCTGATCGTGGCACCTCTGGTGCCGGCCGAGGCGGGCGCCTCGCCCTTTCCGTTGAAGCGTTGGTACCACCGGGATTCGTTGACTCAGTTGCAGGGGCCGTTCGACGTCCTGCTGGTTGATGGCCCGACCGCGTTTCGCGAGGACTGGCGATTTGACCGTTGGCCAGCCCTGGAGTTCGCTCGACCCCTGCTCGCCCCTGACGCAACCGTGGTTCTCGACGACATTGGCCGGGGAGGGGAAAGGGCCATCGCTCGAGAGTGGCAGGCTCGGCTGGGCGATGAATGGGATGCGCAGACCGTCGGTAGGTCGATGTGGCTCAGTCATCGTCGGCGAACGACCGGCTGACCCTAGGCTTCGAGCATGCCCAATCAGCGCCCCCTCGCCGTGGTGATGGTGGCCGACCCCACCCCTCTGACGGTCACCAACCTGCGGCAGATATCAGCCTGGGCCGATCTGGTATTGACCGAGGCGAGTGCCTGGACCTCCGGGGAGCCGCGGGAACCGCTCCGATCCGGTTGGCACGAGTTGCTCGGGGTCGAACGCCCCCACCTGTCGGTTGTCACGACTGGCCTGGCCGGCGAGCACAAGTGGCAACGGCAGCGCATCCAGCGCGACAGTGTGGTTCCAGTGTTGATTCGGCAGCCGCCGGAGCGACCGGTGCTCATGGTCGACGCCGACGAGTTCCTCGATCCCGAGGCAGTCGCGGAGGCGGTCGACCAGCTTCCGGGCTGGTCCGAGCCGCGACGGCTCGGGCTCGTACCCCTCTTCGGTGCCGTGGATCGCACTGCACGCACCATCCACTGCTGCTGGCGCGAGCAGATGTCGCCGCTTCGGGATCCCGAGGTGGCGTCCCACCGGCACTACTCAGTCGCAGCGCCGTCGCTGGCGCGGGCCGAGCAGATGGTCGGGCGTTCGCCGTCCCGCGTGCGATTCGGCTCGAAGCTCCTACAGTCCGAACGCACCTTCGGCTTCCACATCACGATGGCCGAAGCCGATCCAGCTGCCACGGCGCGCAAGCTGGTGAACTCCCGGCACATCTGGGACCCTCGAGTGCTGGTGCCCGAGCACCTTGCCACCATGCTCACCGCCGGCGTGCACCCAGCTGGGTGGTGGGTGGCCGGCTACCGCGAGCCAGAACCGTGGTTGGTCGATTTGGCACGTCGAGCCGAACTGAGAGTCGGCGGACCGATGCCGCCGACCCCGCATCTGGTCGCGCTGCGGGCATGGGCGGAGGCCCGGTTGGATCCGCGCGTCCCTGACGTCGTGGTGGATGCGGTGGACGGCTACGTGGCCGACCGGCCGATCACTGCCGAGGATTTCCTGTTGCCGCTGCACGACTACCTGCTGCAGCGGGAACCCGAATACATCGGCCAACCCCGCGACGACGACGAATGCGAGGCCGAGAAGTCCAAGGAGTAGCGGCGGCGGTCAACCGGGCGGTTGTCCAGCGTCCGACGGCGTGAGGGCCGGTTTCGGCTCGGCTGCCGTGGGAGGTTCCCACGGCCACGGTTTGCCCGCCGCGTGCTCCCGCCGCAACAGGCGCAGGTACCAGGCCACGAAGAAACTCGTGATCGCCGCCCAGAAGCACCACAGGGATGGCAGTCCTGCCTGCACCCACACGGCTAGGCCGGCCACCGCGACGGCGTTCACCAATCCCCACAGGAACAGCGGCCGACTTCCCGAGAGCAGCAGGGCACCGCAGGTGGCGATTAGGTAGAGCACGCCGGACACCGCCGACCGGCCGTCGATGGTGTAGTCGATGTAGTACGAACAGGCCACCGCGTCGGCTTGCCCCCCGAGGAGCCCCAGTAGGTAGTCGACACCGGAGGCGATGCCCGCCCCGGTGATGAGCAGCAAGGCGATCCGACGCCACCCGTGGGGTTCGAGCAGCAGGATGGATATGGGTACGTAGATCGGCAGCAGGATGAAGGCGATGAACATGAAGGTGATGGATGCGGCATCGCCGAGCGTGGACGAGATGTCCCCGCGCTCACCCCACCAGACGAAGGCCGAGGTGAAGGTGTGGAAGGCGAAGATGGCGGGCAGCGCCGCCAACGGCAGGGTCCGTCGACTGTCCACGTGCCGCAAGGCATCCACCGCGACGACGCTGATCGCGACGCCGGCTACCACATCGACTTCGGGGGAAAGGCACATGCCGCCTCCAGCCGCTGGACTGCTCCTTGGCCCTTCCACGCTACGGCGCCGCGCGACTCATGGAGCAGATCCAGGGTGAACTTGCACCCGGACGTGGGTCCAAAGTCCTTGCGGCGCATCGGGAATCCGGTCAGAAGGCGTCGAGGCGCTGGCCGCCCGCCTGCTGCCGGGCTATGATTTGCTCACTTGACCGCGGGAGTTCGGGGCAACCGGACTGAGAAGGTGGCTGACAGCGCCGCCGACCGCCCAACCGTCTGGGTAATGCCGGACAGGGAGCGTGATCATGACTGTCCTGTTCTCCGCCTGGGGCTACGACGTCACTCTGCTGGAATTGGCCTCCGTCCTCCTCGCCTTCCTCGCCATCGGCCTCGGCATCAAGGGCACCCGCTGGACCTGGCCGTTCTATTTCCTTTCCGGCCTGCTCTACGGCTGGCTCTTCATCGAGTTCGACCTGTTCGCCTCGGCGGCGATGCAGTTGATCTTCATGGTCGCCGCGGTGTGGGGCTGGTTCACCTGGGGCCGCGAGGGGGTGCGGGTGCCCGGCCGCCTCACCGGCGGTCAGCGCCTGCTCGGCGCGGCGGCGGTGCTGGTCCTGTGGGTGGCGCTCGCGCCGCTGCTGCAGTCGATCGGCGGCGTCGCCACCTGGGGGGACGCGTTCATGTTCGTCGGATCGTTGGGGGCCCAACTGCTCATGGTGTTCGAGAAGGTCGAGGCCTGGCCTTCGTGGATCGTGGTGAACGTGGTCGGAACGGTGCTCTACGCCTCGCAGGGCCTCTACTTCACGTCGCTGTTCTACGCGGCGCTGATCGTGATGGCGCTGGTGGGCTGGCGGGAGTGGAGTAGGCGTCGCGCGGCGGCTGAGCCGGCGGTTGCCCAACCGGCTCCGGCGCACGCATAGCCGGCGGGCACGGTCCCAGTGGCCACGATCGAATCCGCTTCCGGCCGGCGGCCGCTGGTGAGTCTGATCGGCGGTGAATCCACGGGCAAGTCCACCTTGGCCCGGCGTCTGGCAGAGGTGTTGCCCGGTCTCTTGGTGCCGGAGGTGCTGCGCACCTGGGTGCGCGAGCGGGGCCGGGTGCCGGATGCGGTTGAGCAGTGGGAGGTGATGCGCCTGCAATCTGCCGCCGAGGCCGCTGCCCTGCGCGACTTGGCGGCCGCGTCGGCCGCGTCGGCCGCGTCGGCCACGCAATTCGCGTCAGCCGACGGCCCGCCTCCTCCCCGCTGGGTGATCAGCGATAGCGGCCCGTTGATGACTGCGGTCTACTCGATGCTCTACTACGACGACGGGTCCCTGCTGCCGGTCGCGCTCAGTTCGATCCGGGGCAGCGCCCTCGTGGTCTGGTGCGGCGACGAGATTCCCTGGGAGGCGGAGGTCGGCGTGCGCGACGGTGAGCACATGCGGGCCGAAGCGCAACGGCTCATCGATTCGGTGCTGCGCGATGTCGCCGACCCGCCGGTCATCGGCGTGCGCGGCACTGTGGCGGACCGCGCCGACCAGGTGCGCAAGGCCCTCCGCTGACGTCCCCTCAGGCGGGATCTCAGCCGGGTAGGCGGGTCTCAGGCGGCCGGGGTTCCCGACCCGCGGCGGCGCAGCGCGCGGGCGATCGTCGCACCGATCGCGACGCCCACGATGATGACCACCACGGGCACCCACAGGGGGAAGGAATCGCCGCTCTCCGCCGTCGCGGCGCTGGTCGATTCGACATCTGCCACTGCTTCCGGACTGGCCGACGCCAGCACCGCGGCAGCCGCTGCGCCACTCTCGGCAGGGTAGGAGAACGCGATCGTGCCGTCGATGGGGTGGCCGTCTGCGCTGACCACCCGGAAGGACAGGCGGTAGTCGCCGCCCGCGGCATCTGCTGGCCAGGGTGTGGTGACGTTGGGTCCGTCGACGACGGGTGTGCCGAGGTCAACCGTGCCGTCGGCCCCCTGCGCAACCACCTGCAGGCCGGCCTCACCGATGTTCTCGTTGAAAGTCAGGACCACTTCGGCGGGTGCTGCCTGCAAGGCTGCTCCGTCGGCGGGGTTCGACGACACGAGGTCCGAGTGCGCCGAGGCGGGAGCTGCCCCGAAAGCCGCGAGCGCGAGGAACCCCACGAGAGCCAACACGAATCGGGAGACTGGTCGCTTCACGCGACCATGGTAGGCGGGAGCGGTGGCGCCCGCCGCCGGGCACCCGTCGGGGTCAACCCCACATGCGTTCGAGGCGCTCCTGCTGGCGCAGCGAGACCTCGGCCACCATCGCCAGGATCCCGGCGTTGCCCGCCGTCGCCGCCACCAACTCGTCCAGCCGTCGGTAGTAGTCCAGATTCGAGGCGAGCAGATCGTCCAGCAGGCGCTCGGCGGCCGCTCGCGAGGCTTCGGAACCCATGCCGGCCCGAGACTGCAGGAGCATCGCCAGCAGCCGTGCCACCGACTCCCGGTTGTCGGGGCGCATGGTGAGGTGCCGCAGGGTGAGCTGGCCGTCCTCGTCGGTCACGCTGGGCACGTCGCGGGCGAGGCGGGACACCGGGGCAACTGCCGCATCGCCGTCCACGTCGCGGCCGTAGCGGGGTGCCCGCCAGCGCACCGCGACCTTGCCGAGTTCGGGTGATTCGACGACCACCGGCACCGAATGCACCAGCTCGGCACGGGAGTCGACGTAGCCGAAGCCCATCAGCAGCTGCATGGCGTCGAGGTCGCCGTAGTTCTCGAAGGTGCCGGACTCCGAGGATGATGCGCTGGTCGCCACCGCGGTGCGGCCCGGTACCGGATCCTGGTTGGCCCCGGTCGGATCGTGGTTGACCAGATGCTTCAGCGGGATCAACTGCCAGCGCGGCCCGGTGTTCTGTTCACCCTCGGGTTGCGCGCCCCCCGAGCCGCCGCTCGAGTGCCAGCCGATCACCGTCTCCCGGGGGTCGAGCTCGGCCGGAGACGTGCGCATCACCGGGTACCCGGCGTCGGCCAGGTGGTGCCGCAGCGGCCAGGAATCGACGGCAAACCTGGGTACGGAGGTGCGGACGTGCGACAGTCGCCGGGTGGCGTTGACCAGCGGCAGCCAGTGTTCGAACAGCGTCCGCTGGGCAACCGTGAACCCGTCGAGACCTCCGACCGGCTCCATCGAGTCCTTCGAATCGGCCCACTGCACGTGCCACATCGGCACCCGGAGTTCGGGCGGGTAGGAGACCAGCAGCCGACCGCTTTCGCCGATGTGCTCGGCGATCGCGGCCGAGAACTGCCCCGAATGCTCCCGCACCGTGAAGTCGTCCGCGACGAAGCCGTCGTTGGCGCGCAGGGTGGATTCGATCGCGTGCAGGTGTTCGGCCAGTTCGGGAATCTCGGTCTGCACTCGCACGGGGTCAGCCTATGGGTCGCGTGGCGGGCCATCCTCCCGGTCGTGGGTCAGGCGCTCGCCAGCGCGTCGAGCCGAGCTGCGATGTTCCCCAGCAGGTGGAGTTGGTGGGCGCTGACCCCGGCGAACAACGCACGTTGCCCCGGGTCGGCGCCGAGGTCGGGTTCGGAGTCGACCAGGAACGGCGGCGTGCAGCGCGCCAGCAGGCGCTCGTAGTACGCGGTGTTGGCCTCGAGCACCGCCGCGAGGAACTCGTCCACCGAGCGCAGGTTGGCCGCCGCCCCGCGATCCGGCTGCACGGACATCAGCGGCATCAGCAGCAGGGTGCGGAGGTTCTCGAGTCGCTCCGGTTCCAGCACCAGGGCCGAGACCTGCCAGCCATCGTCGGTGCGGTTCAGCGTAGGTGCCGGCAGTCTCCGGCGTTGCCCCGACACCCCCGGCACGTCGATCGTGCCCAGACCCGCCACGGCCACCCGGCACGCCACCGAGGCGACGAAACGCGTGGCGGTCTCCAGGTAGCCCAACCCGAGCGCCACCCCCAGCGAGTCGGCCCGGTTGTAGCGTACGAACACTTGATCGTCGGGTTCGGGATGGTGGATGTCGATGCGCCAGTCCCCGCCGTCGGTGCGGCGGTAGCGCGATCCGTAGGGGTGATGGTTGAGCATGTCGATCATGGGCATGAAGTAGCCGATCGGCCCTTCCTCCGCCTCTCCCATCTCGGTGCGCAATCGCGAGTTGACCACCGAGAGCGCAGGAGATGCCTCGCCGGGGAGTCTGCCCTTGGCGTTGTCGGTGCCGAATTCGGGTCGGGCCGCCCGGATCAGGGCGAACAACTCCGGGTCGTTCTCGAGCGCGTGGGGCGCGTAGGCCTGCCCGATCACACGCACCTTGTCCAGCGTGTTGAACAACTCCACCATCGCGTCCAGGATCGTCCGCTGGGCCGAGGACAGGTGTTCGGCCTGGGCTCGGTAACGCAGCCGGGTGTCGTGCGGCTCCCAGTCGAGGTCGCTGACCGGGATATGCAACCCGTTGGGCACCACAAGCAGCGGCGCGGCGTCGGGGTGGGGTTTGTCGAGCGGCTTGCCGTCGGCGCCTACCAGGTGAGGGTTCAGTGCCCTCGGCAACTCCAACCACAGCGAGGCGCCGTCGTGACGGACGATCAACTCGGGATGGACATAGCCACCTTCGGCGGTGACGGTGTCGGCGATGAGCGTCACGAGGCGGTGGACGTTCGGATCGTCGGAGGCCACTCTCACGTCTCGGACCACTCTGCGTCGCGGCAGGCCACCTGGTTCGCGCACTCCGGAGGCAGCCAGTCGGTGGTGACCTGCAGCAGGGTGGGCGAGCGCTGGTCGAAGGGCATCGCCGTCAGCGTCGCGCCGAGTTCGGGTTGCAGGAAGGGGAAGCGGACATCGATGCCGAGTTCTGCGGCCCGGCGTCGCAGTGCCGCGACGAAGCCGGCCGGATCAGGCTGGTCGGGCGTTGTGATCGGCGGCAGTTCACCGCACAGGAAAACCGGCAACCCCAACTCGGCGGCCATCCGCAGAAGTTCGCCGTGCACCCCAAGAGGTGAACGGTCGCCATCACTCGGCGGTCCGAGGCTGAAATGGCTGCGCATCTGGCGCGCCTCCCAGCCGGGACGCAACGGGCTGCCCCGACCGGCCGGAGCGGAGATGAAGGCATGGATCGATTCCCCGGAATCCGGACGTAGCCCGTCCACCAGCATCTGCAGCAGAGCCGGGCCCATGCGATCCCCGGATTCGATCGCACACGGTTCGGTGGCCGGCAGTACCTCGGCCACGCAGGTCATCAGGCAGTCGCGCAGTGAGTAGACCTGTCCGCCGTCCACCATGGGCCGATCCTAGGGTCTTCGCCGCAGCGGTCAGCCGGTCGGTCGGCCGGACTCGATCGCCACCAGCACCTCGTCGAGGGTCCACTCGTCGAGCGGCCGGCTGAGCACCTGAATCGGTGCGGCGTTGGCCAACTTCGCAAGCAAGCTGAAGTACCTGTCCTGACCCAGCACAAGTGGTGCGATGCCGTCGCGTCGCGTGTGCGCCATCAGGCTCGCTAGCCGGGCGCTGCCGCGCTGCTCGGTCAACTGCACCTCGGTCGCGGGTCGACCCGGCGCCAACACCACGATCCGGTCGATCCGGTGGGGCTGCTCGGGCGGATCCTCGGCGCGGAATCCGACCTTGGCACGGCCGCCGGCCAGCACACGCATCGCATCGAAGTCGAGGCCGACCGCTTCGGCTGCGTCGGGCAGCAAGTGCACATTGCGGGAGTAGGGCGTGGTCCAAGCCTCATTGCCGCGGAACTCGATGAGGGTGACGTCGTCGACCAGCAGCCGGTGGCCCCGCTTGCGCAAGGCCATCGAGGTCGTGGACTTCCCGGCGCCCCGGTTGCCCGCGATGGCCACCACCTCGCCGTCGATCTCGACGGTGGCGGCATGGAGGCTGAGGTCGCCGCGCTGCAGCATGGCCAACGTCACGGCCCATCCCTGGACCATCCAGGAGGGGTCATCATCCGGGCGGTCGGGGTCGGGCTGCCACTCCACGACCGCCTCCTTCCCGGCCCGGACCAGCACAGCCGAGCCGGCGGCGAAACGCACCAACGCCTCGTCCGGGGTCACCTGGATCCACGGCCGTGGACGGGTGGCTCCGGGGAGTTCCTCCGGCACGGGTCCGACCGTCACCTCGATCCCCATACGTTCCGGCAATCGCCACCACTCGGCGGCTTCCTGCCGCCGGCGGGACTCGCGAACCTCGAACAGGGCCGCCCGTTCCACCGGGTCGGTGGTCAGTCCGTAGCCGAGTTCGTCCATCCGCTCGGCGTGGTCGGCTTCGAGGGCGGCCACCTGGGTGGCGGTCAACTCCTCGCGCCAACCGCCACTGGTACCGCGCCGGAAGAACGACGCGGTCTTCCTTGAGGTCTCCCGGAAGCCGACGTTGCGCTCGGATTGTTGGAGCCGGTCGAATCGGGCTTGTTCGACGGCGGCTGCGAGTTCGGTTTCGGTGCATTCCAGGCCGATCGCGTCGAAGACCGGTGCCAGTGTGCTCACGGCGTCGGACTTGAGATCTTCGTAGCGCACTAGGTGCACCGGGAACGGAACCGAGTCGGCGAGCCAGGAATCGGCGTGGCTCGACCACGAACCCCACGGCTGAACCGTAGACGAATTGGCCGGGGAGGCTTTGCCCTCGGGCAGGTCACGGCCTAGCGCATCAACCGATCCGTCGATGTCGAGGCCGAAGAAGGGGGCGTAGGAGCACGCCACATCCCGCGGGTCGCGCACCACCAAGATGGCTGCCCGGGTGGCGCTGATGGGGAACGGTTCGCGGCCCGCGGCACCCTCGCGGTAAACCTCGTGGGTCTTGCGCAGGATCGGGCGAGAGGAGGTCTCGTCATCGTCCTGCTCGCCCCATCGACGCACCAGCATGTTGCGGACCAGGTCGACCTCGTCTCGGTCGAGCCAGCGCGGATCGATCCCGAACGCGGGCAGCAGGCCGCCGACATACATGGGTTGAGCCCCGGATCCCAATTGGTTCACCGCGAACAGGTGTCGGTGGGTGCCGAGCGCGGTGACGATGGCCCGCATCCAGGTGTTGCCGGATTTCGGGTAGGAGGCCAACCACACGGTTCGGCCCGGTCCAGCGGGACGTGTGCCGGCGGCCTGGGCTCGGGGCGGCGGCTGCGGGCTCCCGCTGGGCGAGCTGGCTGGAGTGCTCACCGTTCGGCCGCCGCTGAACTGTCCGCAGGGGTTGGCGCGACGTCTGGTTGGGCGATCCAGCCGAGTAGCGCGTCTACATCCTCGTGGATGGTGTCCGAGTTGATGCGAAGGTTGCTGTAGGGCAGGTTCGCCAGACGCAGGTGATCGGCCATCGCCGAGCCGGCGTCCGAGTTGTCGCCGGAAGTTTCTCGGAGCGCCCCGGCGAACATCAGCCCGGCGGCTGCTTCGAATTTCTGGCGTCCGGCCAAGGCGGTCAGCGGAGTTTCGTGCGGGCGGCGCATACCGACGTTGGCGACGCCTTCCACACGGCGTGGCTGCTCGCAGCGCGGCACGTCGAGTTCGAGGGCATCGGTATCCGCGCGCACCTTTCGGCCCTGCAGCCCGAGTTTCTTGGCCCGGCGCGACGCCATCAGCACGGGCGCAGCGCGTGGGTAGGCGGTCAAGCGTCCCTGCTCCCACTGCACCGGGGTGAACCGGTCGGCGATGACCTTCGCGCCACGCTCGACGAGTTCGGCGATCACGATCACCACGTCGTGGGGGTCGCCGGTCAGGATCAGCGCGCCGGACTCCGCACCGTCGTCACTCGATTCGTGGGCGGTTGGCTCGGGTAGTTGGACGGCCGCACCCGACGCCAGTGAGAATCCACGCCGGACCAGTGACAGGCCCTCGGCCCAGCCGAATCGCAGCGCCCGCTCCCGCATCGTGGAGTCTTCCTCGGGATCGCTTTCGGGCATGATCTCCACCGAACCGTCCTGCGCGACGGTGATGCTGCCCAACCCGGGGAACGTGCCCAACCACGGTTCGACCTCGCGGTCCAGGGTCGGGTCGGACGGTGTGGGCACGTCGCTCATGGTAGGCGAGCGGGGCTCGACCGGTGCTGTCGAGTAGGTGGCGCGGGGAGTCTCGACACCGGCAATACTTGGCGGCACGGATCGCGTAGGAGAAGAGGGGGTGTCCGCTGGTGTCAGGGCCGCAGAGCCGACGTCCCGTGCGCCGCGCCCGCCTTGTGGGTCCTCGGATGGCCCGGTACGCGCGTCGGTGGACCATGGCCAACGCGCCGGGTGTGATCGATGCCCGACTGGTGCTGCCGCGTGCGACTCCGGCGTTCACGATCCACCGTCGGGTATGGCTCGGGGGCGGCTCCTGGTCGACTGCCGTGCCGCTGCTGCCGCAACACGCCTGGCGTTTGCTGCGCTGGCGGGCAGGCGGGTGGCGGCGGGGTGTGGCTTCAATCCGGCGCGAACGACTCGCGCAGGTCGCCGATTCAATGGGGATCGACCCAGGCCTGGTCGAGGCGCGGCTGGCCTCCCTGGCTCGTCGGCACGGGATACCGCCGGGCGAGGCGCTTCACTTCGGTCTCGTGGCGGCCGATGGCCTCACCCGGTGGCCGGAGTACGTCTACCGCAACGAGGAGCGCTGGAACGCCGCGGCCGGCGGCGCTCGAGGTGCCCGTCAGGTGCTCGCACTGGGGGACAAGGTCGCGACCGCCGAGCGGTTGGCCGCTGCCGGCGTGCCGACGGTCCCCTCGCTGCTCGTGCCGCCGCTGCCACCGGGCGCCGACTGGCGGCGAAAGGCTCTCGACTGGCTGGACCGCTGGCCGCAGGTGCACGTCAAACGTCGGCACGGCTCGCGGGGTGTCGGGGCCTTCGAGTTGTCCGAGGATCGTCGGCTGGTGCTTCGGCAGTTCCAGCACGACGAGGCGGAGGCCGATCCAGTGGCCTGGATGGCAGCCAACGCCACGGGCCACGAGCTACTCGTGCAACCCCGGCTGGAGAGCCACGCAGCGCTCGTCGACGTCGCCGATCCATCCGACGTTGTGACCATTCGCGCCGTCACGCGTGACCTCGGCGGCGGACCCGAGTTGTTCTGCTCCTGGATCGAGGTGCCGCTGCCGATTGCCGAGGGTCGGCAGTTCTACGTCTTGTCGCGGATCGATGGTGACGGCGTGATTCGCGAGTTGGCGGTTGCGCAGTGGTGGCGGAAGGAATTGCTCGACGAGACCCGGGAGTCTGGACGCCAGTCTGCAGCGGTCGCCGCTTCCCTGCGGGGTCGGACGGTGCCCGGCTACGCCGAACTCGTGCGCCACGCGCTGCTGGCCCACCGCCAGTTCCCGGGGCTGTTCGCCGCGGCATGGGACGTCGCCGTGACGTCGGAGGGGAACCTCTTCCTGGAGGGCAATGGCGGGTTCGGCGTCGACACTCCGCAGGTGATTTCCGGCGGACTGCTGCGGGGAATCTCTTGACTTGATCGTACATGTGTTCTAAGATGGGCGTATGCGCATTGCGGGGGCGGGCGGGGTGTCCGTGGCGGGTTCAGGCGGCTGGGGTGCTTCCCACGTCGCCGTGGCTGCGCGTTCCGCTGCCTGGGTGCGTGCCGTTGCCGTCGAGGAGGCGGTGACCGAGGCGGAGGTCGGCCCGGTGTGGCTCGACGATCTGCTGGAGCCGACGATCGAGCAGTTGCTCGAGGCCTCTGAATTGATGCGGTTTGAGTCGGTCAGCGGGGACGGCGATTCCGCCGATGTTGATCGATTTGTCGAGGTCGATCTGAGCTCCGCGGCGGATCCCACTGACCCACCCAGTCCGGCGCCGGTCACCTCGGCTGCCTGGGTGCGGCAGGAGTGGTGGAACGCGCCGGTGCGTGCTGCTGTGCGCCGATTGATGGTGCTCGACCCGGGTCCTGGGTTGCTCACCGCGCTGAACGACGTCGGTCACCAGAAGGTGTGTCCAGCCGACCACCGCGACCCGGACCCGCGGGTGGAATCGGCTGATCCGATGCCGGCGCCCGGGTCGTCGCCGGGGTGGCCGTGTGCCTGCCAACTCGTTGTCGCCGCGGCGTGGCAGGCGATGACGGGCTGGATCGAGGTGGAGGCTGCTGCAGCCGTGGTCGATGCCGGTGGCGCCGAACCCGTGGTGGTCACTCCACGGGGGATGGCAGCGGCGCGGGTCACGGATCCCGCTCGGGCGGAATTGGCGGCGGTGCTGCGCTTGTCGGTGTCCGCGGCGGCCTCACGGCTGCACGCCGCGCGGGAGTTGTACGCCCACCCGGCATTGGTTGCGTTGGCCGCCGATGCCACGTTGCTCCCGGCGGCGTGGCGGGCGGTGCTCGGCGAGACTTCAAACCTCGACGATGAACCTCGTCGACTGGTAATCGGAGATGTCGTCGCGAAGGTCGAAGCGCGACGTCGGGCCGGGCGTCGTCCCTGGACGCCAGGCGAGATCCGCCGGGCGACCAAGTTGGCTGTCCTGCGGTTGGCACCGGAGGTGGTTGCGGATGCGCGGGACTCGGCGCGGTCGCGGCGCCGGGTGGGTGTCTCGCCGGATAGCGACGGAATGGCATGGTTGAACGCCTACCTGCCCGATGTCGACGCAGCCCGCATCTTCCACCGACTCACGGCCGCGGCTGCGGCGCACAAGGCCGACCACCCAGACGACCCGCGCTGCGCCGACGAGCGCCGCGCCGACCTCCTCATCGCAGCCCTGCTCGGGCAAACCACGCCCGGCGCCCCCGCCGTCGCGTCCGATGACCCCTCGCCTTCCGGCACCGGTCCCGACGCATCCCCTGACCCTTTCGACACCGACCCCGACCCTTCCCCACCTCCCACCGGCACCGGTCCGGTTCCCCTGCCTGCCCGGCCGGAAATCGCCGTGGTCATCGACGCGGCCACCCTGCTGGGCCTGACCGAGGTGCCCGCTCGGGTGCCCGGTGTCGGGGCGGTGCCGGCGGAGGTCGCCCGCCAGCTCGCGGCGGATGGTCGCTGGCGGCTGTGGGTCACCGACTCGGGCAGTGGCGTGGTGACGTCGGTCGGTTCGCGCACCTATGTACCGAGTGCTGCGTTGGCACGGCTGATCAGGGCCCGCGAACCGCACTGCCGCATGCCCGGCTGTTCCCGCCAGGCGGTCAACTGTGATCTCGACCACACCGAGCCCTACCCCCACGGCCCTACGGCCGCCTCGAATCTCGGGCCCCTCTGCCGGACCCATCACAACCTCAAGACCCACCACGGCTATCGGCTCGTCAACCGTTCCGCCACCGAGCATCCGGCGTGGACCTGGGCGTTCCCTTCCGGTCTCACCCACACCGACGAAGCCGACCCACCGTTGCCAGGGCCGTAGCTGTGCCCTAGTGGATGGCCGGCCACAGGTTCAGCCAGCGGTTGGCGGCTTCGATGTGGGCGAACTCGGTACTAGCGATCCAGCTGCGGGAACGACGTGGGTGGTCGGATCCGGCGTTCAACCGCGCCCGCATGGCCCTGCGAAGTTGATCCGAATCAATCAACTCATCAAGCAGTGGGTTCAGATTCTCGAGCAGGTAGCGGGCGCGTGCTTGGCTGTTGGCAAGTGCTTCATGGCGCAGTTTCGCCCGCTCCACGCCACGCCGACGACGGCTCGACCAGTCGACGGTTGCAGGGAGGAATTCCGGAAACGCCTCTTGCAGCGCTGCTCCGGGGACGCCTCCAGCGGAATTCGCAACCAGTGGAATGCGCAGCAGCCGGTCCACAACCGCCAACTCAATCATGGGGTAGCGCACATCCACTCCCAGATGCGCGGCGATCAGGCTCCCTGCCAGGAGACGTTCCACATGCCCGCGGCGGAAGCCCTCGCGGCCGATGTCCGAATACCCAGTGGTGCTGGATGCTGACCCTCGCACGAGTTCCGTCCAGCGGTCGGCGAGTTGGTAGGTGGTTGTAGTCTCCCCTCGCAACAGTGGTCCAGCCTCCAATTCCGCTCGGCCCTTGCCACTTCGCAGATCTGTTCGGATTCCCCGGAAACGAGCGCCGAAGCCACGGGGTTGGGCCCGAAGCGCAAGGTCCACTCGTCCTCTCCTCAGTGCGAGCGGGCCCAGCAACGGTGAGAACGACCCACCCGTCACCGGTCCACCCACGCGAAGGAGGCGCTCGAATCCGCTTTGTGCGGCTGCCTCGAAGTCTTGAATTCCCAGAAGTATCGCGTGATGTGTTGGTTGCCCCAGGGCTTGAGCAGCCAGTTCGTACCAGCGTCCCCACATCAGACCCTTGCCAGGCCAGCCGGTAGTGACTTCGACCTTGGGGATCCCCGCCGTCGCAGCGACGTCCAGTACTTGATCCCTCGCGACATCAAAGTTCGCCTGTGCAATGCCGCGTATTCGGTCGTCCCAACGCGGAAGGTCCGTGGTTGTGGTTGCGGCTAGTACTACGCCAGCGGCGTCCACTCCGACCTCGACCGCGGTGACGTCACCATCTCCGCGTGCGCTTGCGATGCTGTGCACCATCGAAGCTCGGTAGGCCTTCAGGGCCACCGATGCATTGCCGCTCAGCGGTGGATGTTCGTCGAACTCGTGCCATCTCGTCGTCCGCACACGCTCCGATTCGACTCGCACGAGTTCTCCGGGCGCGACCTGTCGGACCCCGCGGATTGCCGTCGACTGTGGTTCGGGTGGTAGCCCCGCCAGGTAGCTGGCCAGCCATCCGCGGTCGAACTCAGGATTCGGGTTCGCGGGGGCGCATACGAACGCTGTCGCCGACCACGCGAGACTCACGCCGAGCGACCCGGGGAGGAAGAACACGGAGCGGCTGCCGACAGGGTCCCTCGCAGCCAGCACCTTGCCGCTTCGCCGGTCCGCCACCACCACCGCGAACGGATCCTGCAAGCACTCGGCAAAGTGGTCACCTCGATTCGCATACGCGTCTACGAGCTCGCGGTAGGCGCGGCGCAAACGTGGTGCGCTGACCGAGGGGTCGAGGAACCCGTCCCGCGTCCAAGCCCACACCAGCACCTCCGCCGAGCGGGGGCGGTGTTCTTCGTTGAGTTCCTGCGGGTTGAGGACGAGGGCTCGTCTCAACATCTCCCGCGAGGTGGTCCCCGGCTCCATTTCACTCGTCGAGGTAGTCGAACCACAGGCTGAGGTTCGTCGCCGCACGCCACAGGTGTGCGTTCACACGCGGCGAGTGCGGGTCTCTGCGAATTGCCGTCAGGTTCAGCATCTCCTTCACGTTGGCGTTCAATTCGGCGACCCATCGAGGGAGTTCGTTCCCGGCGGACCCAGCCAAAGTCGTTGTCGTTGACGTCGGGCGAGGTGTCACGACTGGCCCGAGGTGCTTGGTTCGCTTCCAGGCGACCAGTTGGGGCACGTTCGGCGAAATCGCGCGCCGATGCAGATAGCGACCCCATCCTCGCCAATGCTTCTCGACCGTGGGCGTGGACAAGTAGCACTGGATGAGGTCTGGATCCATCAGGGGCCAGGCGGATTGAACGCCGAAGTGCGCCGTCACCAGTGAGGTTTCTTCGGCTCGGTGCGACCAATAGGCCGAGACTGCAGGACGCAGGCGTCCGGTGGCCGGGTCGATGATCGCGCCGTTGACGGTCGGCCGCCCAACTGGCTTGCCGCCACTTGCCAGAGGGGGCACCAAAGCCGCTGCCTCGGGGGCGAGCAGGGATCGGTGTGCGGTCAGTGACGCCTCCATCGGATCGACGACCGAACTGGGGCGGTTTGCGACGGCCCGTAGGTAGCTTCGTCCGGGTCGGTAGCCAGCACATACGAGCGCCTTGGCGGGATGCCCTCGGGCGGCGAACTCGGCCACGGCTTCCGGTGCCTGGTAGGAGACACACTCATCGCCACCCAGTCCGGAATAGAGAATCGGGACTCCACGGTCCCGGCACAGCTCGTAGGTGCGGAGCTGGTGGATTGGCGTCGTCGCTGTTGGCGGGCAGCCCAGAATCCGGACCACTTGTCGCCGCAGGGCCGCATCGTGTTGGTTGATTTCAGCCATGGCCACTTGAGGTCCGGTCCATAGATGGTTGAGCGCCACCCGGTGGGCCATGCTGGTGACTAGTACGTGCTGGGGTTCGTCGCGCATGGAGAGCCAGCCGAACGTCTCCATGCGTGGGGGCATCGACTCACCGGCTGCAGCCAACGCCCCGATGATGCCCGACGAGTCGAGACCGCCGGATGTTTCGCAGCCTATCCGTCCCGCTGTTGGGGCCCTGCCGACCACGGCGGCAGCCAGTGCCTCCCGGTACGTCTCCACCCACGCGTCGTCTGGCGAGTCTCGCCAAGGTGAGTCATCCGCGAAACCGCCGTAGTCGGCAGATCGAAGCGAGTCATCGTGGATCTCCACCCACTGGCCCGGCTGAATACGTTGTACCTCGGCGAACGCTGTTATCGAGGAGGCTTGCCGGATGCCCGCCAAGTAGCTGGCCACCCATTTCTCATTGACATGCAGCTCCTCCGTCGTCGCCGTGCGGAGGAGGGCGATCGACGGGCTCACGACTGTTTCGGTTCCGGTGGTGAGCAGAAACAATGGCAGCGGACCCACCAGGTCGCGGCAGGCCAACATCGTTCGAGATTGCGTGTCGCAGAGGGCAATGGCGAAGTGCCCGCGAAAGTGGTCGACGAGTCGCTTCCCCCAGGCACGGTAGGCCGCGGTAACCACTTCACCATCGTCTGCCGAGGCGGGAATTGCGAGGTCACTGCAGACATCGCGTCGGTTGGTCAAGGAGAGCCAGCCGCAGCCCAGTATGTTCGAGTCAGGGGATGAGGGCGCCTTAGGAACTTCTCTTGGTCTCCCCTGCGCAAGAAGGGTAGGACCTACGTGCGATTGCCGGAAAGCGATGCCGGGAAGTTGCTCCTGGAGATAATCAGTTAGCGCTTGCGGCGGCGTGAGGGATTCGTGGCGTCGCCGGTCATGGCGTAGCAGGAACACGCACTGTCCGGCGTTGGTCGCGAACTGCTACGACACCACCCCGAAGTGGCTGTAATTGCCCGTACAGGACGACTGGTGGTAGATCCCGCTCTCGAGCATCCCACCTTTGCCGGCGGCCGATTCGTTCCCGCTCGTCAAAGCCACCAGATGTGGCCGTTCCCAAGTCTGCATCTGGTGGAAGTCCCTTCCCGATCCGGATTAACCGAGCGAAATCTATCACGCCTCCCCAGCACATGAAGTCGGCACATCTCGTAGGCGAGGCAGGGTCACACAGCCACCCTCCCCCCGTCCAACCTCACCACGTGATGGGCCGCGTCCACCGTCGATCGTCGGTGGGCGATCACCAGCACCGTGATTGCCGGTACGAGCGAGGTCATCAGGTCGAGCACGCGTGCTTCGGTCGCATCATCGAGCGACGATGTGGCCTCGTCGAGCACGAGCAGCGTCGGATCCCGCAGCAGTGCCCGGGCGATCGCCACCCGCTGGCGTTCCCCACCCGACAGCCGCACGCCCCGGTCACCCAACACCGTGTCGAGGCCGTCGGGCAGGGCTCGGGCGAAGTCCGCGGCGGCCCGGTCCAGCGCCTCCCAGCACGCCTCGTCCCCGGGTGGCTCGGCAGTGGACCACGACAGGTTCTCCCGCAGCGTCCCCGGAATCAGCACCGTCTCCTGCGGCACGTAGGCCACGTGGGCCCGCCACCACCGCAAGTCCGGCGGCGCCAACACCTCGCCGTCCACCAGGATCTGTCCCTCGTCGGGTTCCAGCAGTCCCAGGGCGAGGTCGGCGGTGGTGGACTTGCCCGATCCGGAATGCCCGGTCAACACAGTGATCCGCCCGCGCGCCACCTCGAAGGAGATCCCCCGCACGCCGTTCGTACTGCCCGGGTAGGAGAACGTCACCTGGTCGAACGTCAACAACGGTTCGTCGGAGGCCCGATCGATCGCATCCCGGGTGGTGACGCCGCTCGGTGGGATCTCCACCGCCGCCCGGGCCTGCGCGGTCAACACCGTCAGGTCGCGCACCGCCGGCAGGGCGTTCGCCAGCATCGCCGCGTTCGTGGCGATCGACTGCGCGGTGCGCGCCATGCGTGCCACCAACAGCAGGATGACCACGATCGCCGCCGGTGACATGCCGATCCCCACCGACACCAGCACTAGCGCCGAGGCCGACACCGCCAGGCCCACTGAGGTGCCGGCGTTGACCGTGGACGTGCGCCGGGTGTTGGCCACCTGGATCGCCCGGGTGCCGCTGAAGGCGTCGCCCAGGCGTTCGGCCCACACCGCGTCGGCGCCATGTGCCCGCACCAGCCGGAGCGAATCCATCGAATCCATCATGACGGCCTGTAGGCCACGGTTCCGAGTGCCGAACTCGCGCCCCATCCGGTAGGCGGGCCGGATCGCGGTGCTCTGGGCCACGGCCACCAGGATCACCCCGACGAGGGCGATCGCCCCCACCGTCGGCGATACGAGGAGCGCCACGATCGACGTCACGATGAATATCACCACCGACACCGACACCTGCAGCAGTTGGTAGAAGGCCATGCCGGAGCGGGACGCCCCCGAGGTCACTACTTCGATGATGTCGCTCTTGCGACGCCCAAGCACAAACGTCCACTTGGCTGCCAGGATCGCCTCGAACGCGTCCTGCCGCAGGTCGTCCACGATCGTCTGCTGCAACGCGGCGGAGTTGATCGTCGACGCCCGGGTGATCATTGCCGTGACCACGCTGAGCGCCACGAACGCCGCCAACAACACCACGAGTGGCACATCGCCCAACTGGATGTCGCCGAGCACCGGCACCGACATCTTCGACTCGGGATCCGCGATCGAGTTCACGATCGGCACCAGCAGCAGCAGACTCACTCCGCCGACCACACCGTTGCTGAGCAGGAAGATGATCTGCAGGATCAGTCGGCGCCGATTGAGGTGCCACGCGACCCCGACCAGGATTCGGGCGTCGGAGATCAGCGAATGCCTTGTCGCAGGCGGGTTTTGCTCACTCGCCACGGTTCGAGGCCGCCTCGTTCATCGCCCGGAGACGCTCGTTGTAGGCCGCCAGTTCGGCGCCGCCGTCGCGGTCGGCCTGCCGGTCGTATCGGCGCGCCTCCCGGTCCGAACTGCGAGCCCACTGGATCCCCAGCACGATCATCAGCATCAGCGCGGGTACCTCGGCGATGCCCCAGGCGATCCCGCCGGCCGTCCGGGTTTCGCTCACCAGACTGTCCACCCAGGGGGGTTGCACGAGGGAATACCACTCGCCGGCGAACACTATGTCGCTCATCATGATTGGCACCGCGAAGAACGAGTGCAGCGCCATCGCCACCAGCAACATGAGCAGGCGCACCCAGGGCGCCAACACCCGCGGTGCCGGATCCAGACCCAAGATCACGTAGGCGAAGAGGTAGCCCGCGAGCAGGAAGTGGATCTGCATGGCGAGGTGGCCCATGTGGGAGCCCATCAGCCAGCCGAACAATGACGTGTAATACAGCCCGTAGAGGCCGAAGGTGAACACGAACAGCACCCACAGCGGATGGGTGACGAACTTGGCGACCGGTGAGTTGATGGCCCAGACGATCCACTCGCGGGGGCCGCGGCGGCCGGCCGGTGCGGGGTTGATCGCCCGCAACGCGAGCGTGATCGGGGTACCCATCACCAGCAGAATCGGGGCGATCATGGACAGCAGCATGTGCTGGAACATGTGGATGCTGAAGGCCACCTGGGAGTACACCGCCATACCCGAGTTGGTGACCCAGATGATGGCCGCCACCCCGAGCAGCCACGAGATGGTGCGGCCCGGATGCCAGGAGTCGCCCCGCGCCCGCAGCCGCATCACTCCAGCCACGTACAGCGCCGCCGAGATCACCCCGCCGATCAAGAACAGCGGCTCGAATTCCCACCCGAGGATCAGCGACGACCAGGTGGGGGCCTCCGGCATCTGGCGGCCCAGGAGTTGTTCGGCCACGGTCAGCGGTGAGTTCTCCGCTCGCGGATACGGCGTCTGTGCCAGCGCCACCGCAAGCCCACCCGCAACCGCCAGCAGCAGCAGTTCCATCCCCACGAATCCGGCGAGCACGCGGCGCTGCTCGCCCAACTTCGGGGCCAGGTTGCGCCGAACCACAGCAGCCAAGCCGACGAGGACCACCAGGATGATCGTCTTGGTGAACACCAGCCGGCCGTAGCCGGAGTTCCAGAGGTCGGAGACGGTGTCCATACGGGTGTAGGCGTTGCCGACGCCGGTCAGGGCCAGGAAAGCCACCGAGATCAGTGCGATGTTGCTGTACCGCGCGGCGGCCTGCGTCACTCCCGGATCGTGGCGCCACGCATGCAATGCCAGCGCCAGCAGACCGCCGGCCCAGGCGGCGGCCGCCCAGGTGTGCGCCACACCGGAGGTGAGGGCCAGATCATGATCGCCGTAGCCGGCTGCGTGACCGGCCAACGGTGCGAAGGACAACGCCGCCAGGGCGAGCACGAACCAGCCTGCGGCGGCGGCCAGCGACCGGGCATAGCGCGACCCCACCCAGATCAAGCCTGCGAAGAGCGCGGCCATCAGATACGCCCGCACCCCCGGGATGGCCCAGGCGTATTGCCCGATCACGGCGGGTCGGATCGCTTCGCTCAGCGGCGTCCCCAACACGTTGGCGAGGCTGAAGAGCGCAGCCGCCAGGGCGGCCACCGTCCACACACCTGCCGCTGTACCCGCCCGTTTCACGTCGGCCAAGGCCCCGGTGCCCAGCAGGCCGCCGCGCTGCTGCGGACCGAGGAACGCGGCGTACCCCAACCAGCCGAAGGTCGCGATGCCGGCGGCGAGTGCCGAGGCTCGTAGTAGCGGCAGGACCCAACCCACGAACGGACCCGAATCCACGATTCCCGGCGCCGGTGCGGTGTAGGCGCCGCCGCCGATGAGCAGACCGATCGCCGTGGACGCGAGTAGCACCGCCCCGAGGGCGCCGAGGATGCCGAAGGCGGGTCGGGGTGTGGTATCGGTCGGCTGGGGTGCCGGCGAAACGTCCACGCTCATGGCACGAGTCTCGCACCTGCCCGTCACGTCTCGGAAGCGAGGACGGCCCGGTCGCCGCCGAGGGCTTTCGCCCGGTAGAGCGCGTTGTCGCTCTCGGTCACCATGGTTGCAAGGTCCGCATAGGAGTGGCGGGTGGCGATGCCGATGCTGATGGTGACGAGTTGTCCGACCTCGTCGGTCCATCGGGCGGTCCGGATTTCGCGCTGCAGCTTCTCGACCGCGAGCAGCACCTCTGCCTGGGTCGCCTCGGGCAGGACCAGCGCGAACTCGTCGCCGCCGATCCGGGCGGCGAATCCGCGGTCGCCGCTGACGCCCAGCAGGACTCGGCCCAGGTTGGTGAGCACCCGATCGCCTACCGGATGGCCGGCAAGGTCGTTGACGGCCTTGAATCGGTCGACATCGATCATCACCACCGCACCAACCGGCGACTCCGATGAATCCCATGCCCGGCCGACCACGTTGTCGAAACCGCGCCGGTTGAGCAGGCCGGTGAGCGGATCCTGCATCGCCTCCCGCCGCAGCTCCAACTCCGCCAAGGTGCGCGAGGTGATATCCCGCTCGATGGCGGCGAAATGTGTCACTCGACCCTCGGCGTCGTGCAGCGGGAAGATCTTCATGTCCAGCCAATACGGGGTGTCATCCTTCGCGAAGTTCAGGATCGCACCGTGGAAGTCCTCGGACATGCGCAAGAGTTGGCCGATCTCGGCAGTGGTCGCCGAATCGGTTTGACCCGGTCGCTGCAGGAACCGGGGATCACGGCCGATCACCTCCTCGGGGGTGTACCCGGTGAGTGCGGTGAACGCCGGGTTGACGTAGACGATTCGGGGACCGGGGGACTCCAACGGTTCCGCTTCGGTGATGATCACGATGTCGCGTGCGTTGTCGGCCAGTTGCCGGAACAGTTCGGCCGGCGGCGGCTCAACGGCGGGCATCGGCATGAGCCCAAGTGTCCCGTGGCGGCCGTACCCTCGGCAACGCAGGGCAACGGAAATCATTCATCGTCGGCACCTGCATCCGCAGTCTTGCGGCGAACCGAAGGGCGCCAGGCACTGACGATCTTCGCCACCACGGCGGCGAGGAAGAATTGGCCGATCAACGCTTCCCACACCGCCAACGTCTGCCCCACCTCGCCGGCGGGCACGAGGTCGCCGTAGCCGGTGGTGGTGATCGTCACGAACGAGAAGAACAGGAAGCCGGCCATCGGATTGTCGGGTTCGGAGGTGAAGAACGGGATCTTGGTGGCGACTTCGATGGCCGAGTAGGTGAAGGCGAACATCATCCCGATCATGAAGTAGGCGCAGACCGCCCCGAGGAAGGTCTGGGCATCCACGACCTGGCGCAAGAAGATATGGCGGATGATCACCAGCGGCGCGACCGCGTAGAGGGCGATGTTCACCATGTAGAGGACGAAGAGTGCGGTGTCGCTGCCCTCTTGCGGGCCGATGGTCAGCAGCACCACCACCACAGCGGCGGCCAGCACGAACGCGATCGCCGCCACTTTGCGAATCTTCTTCGATTCCGAGACGCTGAGCACCAAGTAGACCGTGAGCAACTGGGCCAGCAGCACGCTCGCCGATCCGAAGGTGTCGCGCTGCACATACAGGGCTTGGATGTAGGTGAGCACCAGCAGGGCGAGCGCCACGCCGTAGCGATTGCCAGCCGAGAAGCGGCGGTTGCGCGGCGGCAAGGTGGCGGGTGGAGCGGAGCCTGCGGTCGACATGCGGTCAGCCTAGACCCGCCACCGATTACAGCCCCCGATCCTGCACCGGCGACTGTTAGCGTCGGGCCATGTCGTTGGCCGAGTCGTTGCGGGAACTTGAACTGATGCGGTACCGGTGGGTCGATCTCGCCAACGTCGTGCGGGCCAAAGGTCTTGTGCTGCCGACGGTTCGGGAACGGCTCTTTGCCGGCGGGGTGGGGCATTGGTCGCACGAGGAACCTGGTGGTCCTGCCCAAACCGCCGAGGAACACCTGCGTGAACTGCTTGCGACCTCGGTGACCATCTCGCAGGCGCAGTTCAGCCTTCCGGTCACCGCGGACGTGGTGACCCCAGCCGCCGATCTGCCCCCCACGCACGACCTCACCCTCGTCCCCGACCTGGGCAGTCTGGTTCCGCTGCCCTACGCGCCGGGGCAGGCCGCAGTTGCCTGCGACGTGCTCGACCATGGCGAACCGTCACCGCTCTGCCTCCGCAGTTTCGTCCGGCGCGTCGTCGACCGGGCGGCGCAGTCCGGCCTGCGGCCGAGAGTGGGGGTGGAACTGGAGTTCGCCCTGCTCCGCGCATCCGACGGCGGTCACCCGCAACCCGCGGACTCGTCCACCTATGCCGCTGAAAACGCCTTCGACGTGCACGAGGAGTTCCTGGCCGAAGTCTTGGCGGTGTTGGGGAGCCAACGGGTGTCGGTGGCCCAGATTCACCCCGAGTCGGCGCCGGGCCAGTTCGAGATCTCGCTCTGGCATCTCGATCCGGTCGCAGCGGCGGACGGGGTGATCACGGCCCGCCAGACGATCAAGGCCGTGGCCGGACGTCACGGGATGATCGCGAGTTTCCTGCCGGTGGTGGACCCCGGGAGCGGCGGTTCCGGCATGCACCTGCACCTCTCGCTCACCGGCGACGCCGACGACGGCCTCGGAGACGCGGAGCGACCCTTCATCGGCGGCGTGCTCGAGTCGCTGCCGGCCTTGCTTGCCATCACCGCCCCCACTCCGATGTCCTACGAGCGTTTCCGTCCGCATTTCTGGGCCGGCGCCTATTCGGGCTGGGGCTACGAGAACAAGGAGATGCCCCTGCGCGTGACGCGCAACGCCGACGGCCGTTCCCGTGACCTTGAATACAAGGCGATCGATGCCACCGCCAATCCGTACCTTGCGATCGGGGCGCTGCTGGCGGTCGGGCTCGACGGGATCACCCGTCAGGCTGCACCGCCCCCGGCTGTGGTCGTCGATCCGGGTCTGCTCGACGATCAGGAGCGTGCGGCGGCCGGGATCGTTCCACTGCCGGAGTCGCCTGCGGCGCCGCTCGCCGCGTTGGCCGACCACGATTCGCTTCGACGGGCGCTCGGCGACGATCTGCACCACGCCTACCTGGCCGTCAAGCGCTCCGAATCGGCCGAACTCGAGCGGATGGACCCGACCTCGCGGCGAGCCTTATTGCTGGGCCGGTACTGAGCTGTCGGTTGGCACTCGTTCCAGGGTGCCCTGTCCGGCCTGGTTGAACGCCGAGATGGTCACAGTCGACGCCGTGGAGCCGTCGGGGACGTCGAAGGTGACCGTCGAGGGGAAGTCGGGCAATTCGGGAGCGTCGAAGTAGTAGAACGTGTCGCCGTCCCAGTGGGTCAGCGGGAAGACCCGGTTATCCGGACCCACCACCATTTCCAGACCTGCGTCCCCGGTGCGAATCACCACGTCACCGACGTAGGGGTTGCGGTAGGTCCCGACGTACGCACTCTCCGCCCGAGCCGGCAACGGATTCGCCGGCGGCGAGGCGAGGTCGAGCTCCGGTTCGCCATAAAGGCCTGCGAACCGCTCCGACCACAATTCGAGGTTGCCCTCGGTGTCGGCGTCGCCGGTCTGCAGGTACTGCAGGTAGGCATCGGCGATCGCCTCGGGCACGCCGATCGGTGCGCCGTTGCTCAGCACCACGATCCCGGTGTTCTCGTTGGGGATCAGCGATGCTGCAGTTGCGGCGCCGGTGGAGAACGCGCCCGAGTGGGTCCAGCGGATGGTGCCGGTCTCGTCGGTGAGGATGTCCCAGCCGAGCCCGTAGAAGTCGGCCGCCGAGCCGATGGTCGGGCTCGGGGGTCGCTTCAGGATCTGGGGGGTGTGCGTCTGGTCCAACGTCTCGCTGTCGATGATCTGGTTGCCGTCGAGGTTGCCCTCGGCCAACGACAGGCGCATCCAGCGGGCGAGGTCGACCACGTTCGAACTCATCCCGCCTGCCGGCGCCTGGGCGTCGGGCATTCGCTCGAAGGCCGGCACCCATTCTCCGTCGCGTTGGATGTGCAGGGCCGCCCGGTTGTCGCGGGAGATGAAGTCGGCGTACGACATGCTGCTCGACGTCATTCCGGCCGGTTCGAAGAGGACCTCCTGGGACGCCTGTTCCCAACTGGTCCCGGCTGCGCGAGCGGCCGCCTCGCCCGCCATGGTCATCCCGAAGTTGGAGTAGCTGTACGTGATTCGGAAAGGTTCCAGCGGCACGTAGCGCATCCGCTCGAGGATGGTTGCCCGGTCGAAGCCGACCGCCTCAAGGTCGTTGCCCGCCGGGCCGCCGGGGATGCCGCTACGGTGGGCGAACAGGTCCGCGAACGACACGTTCTCCGTGACGTAGGGGTTGCTCAGCTGGAAGTCCGGTGCATAACCGACGATCGGATCGGCCCAGGCGAACACCCCGTCCCCGGCCATGCCGGCCATGATCGTGGCGGACACCGGCTTCGAGAGCGAGGCGATTTGGAACACCGTCTCGGGTTCCACCGGCTCGTCGGAGTCGCTACGCCGGACGCCGAATCCCTTCTGGTACACCGTCTCGTCGTCGTACACGACTGCGATCGCGATCCCCGGCACCCCCGTCTCGGCCATCACGTCTTCGGCGATCTGGTCGAGGGTGTCGAACGACGATTCGACCGTTTCGGCGGTGATGCCGGTGGCGCTTGGGGCTGTGCTCGGCTCCGCGTCAGGCTGGGATTCGGAGGAGGATGCACACGCCGTCAGCACCAGGGCCAGCGCTCCGGCTCCGACCGCGGCCAGCCGGGCTCGTCGTGGGGACGTGAGACGAACGGTCATCCGTAGCTCCTGTCGTGGACCGCTGGGCGGTCGGCCCGGCTGGGTAGCGCTGGAACGTTCCGATGAGTTGGAGCGGGTGACGGGAATCGAACCCGCATTGTCAGCTTGGGAAGCTGATGTTCTGCCATTGAACTACACCCGCCAGAGTCCGGCCACTGCGTCGATGGCCCGGTCGAACCCCGTAACGGCAGATTATGCCCTCATCCGTTCACCCGATGCCAGCGACCCCCCAATGAGCGATCGACACGACGAGGACCGCACACCTAGCCTCGTCGAGTGGTGACCGGAGGCCTGACCGTGGCTTCGCCCTGCCGTTTTTCGGGGGTTCGGCTTCGGGTCACAGCGTCCGCGCTGGTCGCCCTCCTGCTGGCCCTGGTCGGGCTGGCGCTTCCGGCCCAGGCCCACGCCGCCGCAGCGAAGTTGCCGATGTTCGGGGTCCAGTTCCACGGCACCTGGGCGGGCTACACCGACGCGGCGAAACGTCACGTGCTCCACAACCTCGCGTTGGCCGGGGTCGAAACGGTGCGCATCGATGTCTCGTGGGCGATGCTCGAACCCGACGGTCCGGGCCAGATGTCGCAGTGGGGTGTCGATCAGGTCGACTCCGCCATCAGACTCGCGGTCGACCACGGCCTGAGCCCGCTGGTCACCTTCTGGATGGCACCGGAGTGGGCGAACGGTTCCACCGACGAGCGGGTGCCGCCGACCTCGCCGGAGGGTTTGGCCGGACTGCGCTCGATCACCGAACGGCTGGCCGCCGAATATGCCGGCGTGGTCGATGCCTGGGAGGTGTGGAACGAGCCCAACAGCGACGATTTCATGCGTGGCGCCGATCCGCAGGCGTACGCCGAGCTGCTCGCCGCCTCGTATGCGGGCTACAAGGCCGGCAACCCGAACTCCCAGGTGGTGTTCGGCGGGCCGTCGTACGTGGATAGCGACTGGGTGGCCCAGGTGCTCGATGCCGGGGGCGCCGCGAACTTCGATGTGATGGCCGTGCACCCCTACATGGGCGTCGCCGATGAACCTCCGGAGTTGCCCGACGACGGCACCATGTGGCGGCTCAACCGACTTCCGACCCTGCTGGAGTTGATGGCGGAGTACGGCGTCGGCGATCGCGAGGTGTGGTTCACCGAATTCGGCTGGAGCGTGAACACCAACGGCGAGAACGCCGAGAACTGGCAACGGGGCGTGCTGCCGGCCGAGCAGGCCGACTATCTCGAGCGCACCGTGGATCTGGTGCGATCCGACTATCCGCAGGTGACGCGGCTCTACTGGTACCAGGATCGGGCCGACTCCAATGATCCGCTGAACACCGGCTACGGTCTGCTGCGCCCAGATGGCGAAGGAACGCCGGCTTTGCTGCGCATCGCCGCACGCTACGCGCCCGAGACCGATCCGGCCACGATCGGCAAACCGCTGGCGCCGATCGAGGCTGCCGAGTCGATAGCCCAGCAGGAAGCCAACCCGGTCAAGAAGAAATCGAAGCGCCTGCCGCTTCCTAAGCCACCGCCACCGCCGTTGGTGGCGTTGGTGCCGGTGCGGGTGGCGGATACGCGGGTGGGGCAGCCGGTGGGTTTCCCGGCGGTGAAGGTTCCGGTGGGGGCGGGGCAGGTGTTGGAGGTGCCGGTGGGTGGGGTGGGGCAGGTGCCGGTGGATGCGGCTGCGGTGGTGGCGAATGTGACGGTGACCGGGGCGGTGTCCCCGGGTCATGTGCGGGTGTTTCCGTGTGGTCAGGTGGTGCCGAATGCGTCGACGTTGAACTATCCGGCCGGGGTGTCGGTGGCCAACGGGACGGTGGTGGGGTTGGGTTCGCAGGGGAAGGTGTGTGTGTATTCGGCGTCGCAGGCGCATGTGCTGGTCGACGTCGGCGGCTACTTCCCGGCCGGCGCGGGGTATCGGGCGTTGGTGCCGGTGCGGGTGGCGGATACGCGGGTGGGGCAGCCGGTGGGTTTCCCGGCGGTGAAGGTTCCGGTGGGGGCGGGGCAGGTGTTGGAGGTGCCGGTGGGTGGGGTGGGGCAGGTGCCGGTGGATGCGGCTGCGGTGGTGGCGAATGTGACGGTGACCGGGGCGGTGTCCCCGGGTCATGTGCGGGTGTTTCCGTGTGGTCAGGTGGTGCCGAATGCGTCGACGTTGAACTATCCGGCCGGGGTGTCGGTGGCCAACGGGACGGTGGTGGGGTTGGGTTCGCAGGGGAAGGTGTGTGTGTATTCGGCGTCGCAGGCGCATGTGCTGGTCGACGTCGGCGGCTACTTCCCGGCCGGCGCGGGGTATCAGGCGTTGGTGCCGGTGCGGGTGGCGGATACCCGGGTGGGGCAGCCGGTGGGTTTCCCGGCGGTGAAGGTTCCGGTGGGGGCGGGGCAGGTGTTGGAGGTGCCGGTGGGTGGGGTGGGGCAGGTGCCGGTGGATGCGGCTGCGGTGGTGGCGAATGTGACGGTGACCGGGGCGGTGTCCCCGGGTCATGTGCGGGTGTTTCCGTGTGGTCAGGTGGTGCCGAATGCGTCGACGTTGAACTATCCGGCCGGGGTGTCGGTGGCCAACGGGACGGTGGTGGGGTTGGGTTCGCAGGGGAAGGTGTGTGTGTATTCGGCGTCGCAGGCGCATGTGCTGGTCGACGTCGGCGGCTACTTCCCGGCCGGCTGATTCGCAAGCACGGAGTCGAGCCAGGAGAACATCCGGGCGTGGAACAGCAGCCGTGCGCCCGATTCGCAGTGCAGGTCGGCGCCCTCGGCCTCGGTGAAGGTCACGAACTCGGACGGGCACCGCAGGGCGGCGACGAGTTGCGGCGCGGTGGCGCTGATCGGATCGTTCACCGCGTTGCAGACCCAGGTCGGGCATTGGATCTCCGGCGCCGCCTCGGCCAGGGTGTACTCCTTCGTGGCTTCGACGTAGGCGAGCGGGGTGTCCACCTGGTGCACCTGCAGCCCCCGCCGCAGCGACCAGCCGGCGGTCGGCTTCTTGGCCATCTGGTCGAGCATTTCAGTGACGGCCTTGACAGCGAGGCTCTTCCCTTCGACGTAGCCGCTGCGCAACGGGCCGGGCAGCCGATCGAGGAAACTGGCGTACAGGTCGAAGGCTCCGCAGTCCGCCACACAGGCGGCGAGGCGGTGTTCCGCGCTGGCCGCCCGCGGCGCCAGGAAGGCACCCAAACTGAGACCGACGAGTACGATCTTCGCCGCGTCCACCTCGGGCCTTTCGAGCAAGAAGTCGACCGCCGGGGTCACCACCGCCTGCCAATCCGGTCGCATCGGCATTCCCTGGTCGGTGAGCACCGTGCCCTGGCCCGGGCCGTCGAGGGTCAGCACGTTGTATCCGCGCGCCACGGCTGCGGCGGCGTTGAAGAAGTATTGCTCCTCCATGACGCTGTCGTAGCCACCCACCGTGATGATCGTCGGCCGCGGCTCATCTCCGGCACCCCCACGGTAGAAGTAGCCGGGCAGGGTGGTGCCTTCGAACGGGATTGCGACGATCTCCGGTGGGTTCGTCAAAAGTGCGGCGCCGCGTCGGAAGACCTCCCGTTGGCGATGTAGGGATTCCGGGAACCGGGGATCCACCGGCAGGCCCATGAGCATGAGACCGGCGGTGCGGTAGTAGCCGCTGGCGCGCAGGTAGGCCAGCCGCGCCGACTCCACGTCGCAGGCTGCCTGGAACTGCTCGGCCGATTCGGTCACCCGATCTCCGAGTGCCCACCACTCGGAATACCAGCTGTCGAGGCTGTGCTCGTCGATCCGACGAGCGGTGGCGAGCACCTCGCCGATATCGGCACCGCCGTAGGGCGCAGCGCCGAGCAGGCGAACCACTTGACCGTCGAGGAGGTCGTCCTTGAGCACCACATGCGCAGCGGTCATGGCGTCAGTATCTGCTCCCAGGCCCGTTGAAGCGCGTCGGAGTAGTTGTGTCCCACCCCACTGGGGAAATCGACGGCTTGCGGCAGGTCGAGTGCCACCTGCAGGAAGAAGAGGAGCGGTGTCCAGCGGGTGTCGGGGTCGACGCCCGGCCCGCGCGGGGATGCCAACCAGGGCGGGTGCTGCCACACCAACCGAGGGCTGAACCACACCACCGGGTCGGTCGGATTCTGCAGCACCAGGATGTGCGGATCGGGCCACGGCTGCGACCCCGGTGGTGGGTCGCCGGTCGATGCGTCGGTGGCCGCGTAGCGCGCCACCCGACCCGCATCGACCACCGGCTGCCACACTGGCGGGCTGCCACGGTAGGTCCAGTCCGTGATCGGGTCGGTGGCTGCCGGCGGCCCCACCCACAGTGCCCCGTCGATCTGTCCCGCCACCTGCTCCGGGTCCAGGCCGGCGAACGGTGCCGGGGAGCCGTACGCGCCGAGGCTCTCGCCGTACAGCACCAACCTGGGCCGTTGGCCCTCCGGCAGTGCATCGCGGGCGGCGCGCAGCGAGTCGAACAGCGCGATGCCGGCCTCCTTGGCAGCCGGCTGATCGATCAGGAACGCTAGCCAACTCGGCAGTGTCGAATATTGGATCGCGACCAGCGCGGCTCGACCGTCGCTGACGGTCTCCGCCGCCTGGGCCGCGACCGGATCGACGAATCCGTTCCCCGTGGTGGTGATGCCGATCCACACCTCGGCCTGCCCGCCGCCCGCGCGCAGCATGTCGGCCACGGCGGCATCGGCCCGGGCGCGTGGGTCGGGGGCGGAATTCAGCCCGGCGAAGGCTCGGATCGTGCTCGGATCGTCACCCCCGGCGACGAAGTCGCGACCCTGCCGCCCCAGTGTCGACCACTCGATCGACGATTCCGCCGAGCCGGAGCGGGTGGCGGACGACGGGGGTTGCTGGCCCGAGGTGGCGGCATCGATGGCGTCGAAGGCGCGATGAGTCACCGCCAGCGCCGCGGCGCCGAGGCCGACACCGACCACCGCCACCACACCCGCGGCCAGCAGCCTCGGCCGCCAACCGACCACTGGGTGCGACTCGTCATCGGAGGACGAACTCCGGATCCGTGCGAGGCGGTCGGCGAGGATCCTGGTGACTCCCCGAATACCGCGGGCGACGGCCACCAGCGTGATCACGACCGCAAGCCCCACAGCTGAGGAGACGAGCCAATTGGCGGCGAACTGGGGTGTGCCCAGACTCGCGGCCTGAGTGGCCTCGCTACGCCCCAGGCGCAGCCCGGACAATACGGCAAGACCGGCCGCCGCCCAGGCCAGGGCGGTGAACCACCGTCCAGTCCGAATCACCGGCGACAGCACGGCGGCCACCATGCTGCCAAAGGCGTACCCGGTTGCGGCGAGCAGACCGAGGCTCACCCCCTGCAGCACGGATCCACCGGGCAGCAGGGAAGGCGTCCACCCGACCACCCAGGCCGCGGCGGCGACCAGGACGCCGGTCGCCGAAGGCTGTCGCACTTTAGTCCATGAGGCCGATTTCGCTCATGAACAGCAGGATCGATGACATCGCCGCTTCGCGGGCGAAGGGATCCTTCAGTTTCGTCGACCCGAGTGTGGTGTACCAGGGGAAGGTGTCATACGACAGATCCCAGTGGTTGGCGTGGAACATCGACAGCAGCGGTGCGTTGGTGGCCGGCAGGTGCGCCTGGTCCTGGGTGAGTTGCATGTCGTTGTACTTGTCGTACTTGAGCAACTGCAGGGTGCCCTGCCGCTGGTAGTAGGGCACCTCCATCAGGTGAGTCGACCCGGTGAAGTTGAACATCGGGATGCCCAGATCGTCGATCGCTGCGCCGTTCTCCTCCAGGAACTGCTCCCGGTAGTCGGTGGTGAGGCTCTGGATCGCACCCTTGATGTCGTACTCGTCCAGGCGGCGGTTAACGTTGTTGATCTGGATCACCGGCGCCAGGCGCAGCATCAACTTGCCGATATCCCCGGACAGCGCCTGCACGGTGTCGAATGCGGGAAGATCCTTGATCTGCTTGTAGATGTCGTTCGCCAAGTAGGAGCCGCCCACGGCACCGGCCCAGCCGATGACAGCCCGGATTCGGGGCGCCAGGTCCGGCCGCCGAGCCAGCAGCGTGAGGATGTCCGGCGCGCCCTTCGAGTAGCCCATCAAGATGACATCCCCGGGCGCGCTCGGGTTCTGGTCCTCGGTGATGAAGGACGCATCGATCGGCGACACCCCGATGCCGCGCTCGATCACGTTCTCGAGGTCGGCCACATTCGCCTCTGTGCCCCGCATCGGGTGCGAGTCGGCGATTGCGATCTTGACCCGGAAACGATTCATGACGCCTGGCCAGACCGACTGGAACGCCAGGTTGGGCAGCAGGCCGGTGAGCAGTCCGGGGGCGAACACCAGGGTGGTGTTGGCGAAACCGCTCGGTTCGGCTGGCGGGAGCTCTTCGAAGATCTCCTGGTCGGAGACGTTGGAGATCATCCGCTTGGCAACCTTCTCCCGGTCGCTGCGCGGATCCACCAAGTTGATGGGGAAGGGGGCCTGGGAGTTCTTCAGCGCATCCGGGTTGGCCAGGGCTTCGGTGATGAAGATGTTCCGGTACCGCCGGCCCATCCACTCGTTGATGACCGGGTCGTTAAGTGCGGCTTGCGGGTCCTCGCGCACCGCCTCGCGCACCAACGCAATGACTTCGGGGTAGTCCTTGCGGGTCATCGCGTAGGTGATGTCGCCGGTTTGTTCGACGTTGTCAGCGCCGGTGTCTTCGTCTGCCATGAGGGTCACCGTAGTCTGTGTCGGCGTCAATCGCGCGTAACATCGGCATATGACGAAAGACACCACTGCCAACATCACCGACGACCTCGTGCCGGTGCGGGCCAGCGGCGCCGTGGAGGCCGAAGTCGATGGTGAACTCATCCTGCTGAGTCCAAGCGACTTCTCGTACTTCGGTGCGGCCGGCACCGGGGCGCCGGTGTGGGAACTCGTGGACGGCCAACGCTCGGTGGGCGGCATCGTCGCCGAACTCGAGGCGAAGTACGAGGCACCCGAGGGAGTGATCCGGGCGGAGACGCTCGAGTTCATCGAGGCGCTGGAAGCGGCCGGGCTCGTGGAGCCCTTCGGCGACTAGCGCTACGTCGAGGCGAGTTCGTCCTCCAACGCCACCGGCGCGTCATCCGCCTCCACTTGTGCGACGTCCTGCCCGAGGGCGGCGGAGATCGCGCCCAGTCGACGGGTTGCGCGTTCCGCGGCGTAGGTGACGAAATCCTCGACGTTCAACCCGAGTGGTTGGTCGTACTGCGACAGGAATCCGATCGCCTCCAGCGCCTGCGGCAGCAGTTCGCCCATGGTGTCCTCGACCACCTGCCACAGTGACGCATCGGCCGCCACAAGACGTCGGCAGGTATAGGTGCCCCACGCCATGTGGCGCCGCTCGTCCTGCCCGATGTGGCGCACGATCGACTGCATGCCGGGCAGGATTCCCCGCTCCTGGCACACGGTGTTCCAGGCGTGGTACCCGGTGAGCGCCAGTACCCCTTCCACGATGTGGTTGTAGGTGACCGATGCCCGGATCTGGTTGGCCGGGGAGGGGTCGTCGCGCAGGGCGCCGAGCGACTCCGGCAGCGCCTTCAGGAAGATCGCCCGGTATCCGGGATTGTCGTCGACCAGTGGGTTCAGATCCGCGGTGATGCCCACCGCGTCGAACCATCGGCGGAAAGCTTCGGTGTGCCGGGCCTCCTCGAAACAGAACTGGGCGAGGTACATCTCGTCGCCGAGTCGGCCCTGCGCCGACATCGCAGCCATGAAGGGTTGGATGTCGTGGGTGACCGCCTCCTCGCCCGCGAGGAACATGGCGCTGAGCCTGGCGGCGGCTTCGAGATCCTCGCCCTCCAGCGTGGCCCAACCGGCCGCCTCCTGGCTCAGGTCGATGTCGGCGGCGTTCCAGAACATGGCGTTGCCCTTGCGCCACAGTCGCAGCGGCAACGCATCCCAGTCGAGGCCGCCGGCGGCGAGTGCGGAGAATCCATCCCGTGTCATGACACCCGATCCTAGGCGTGAGTCGGTGCGGATTCGAGTCTCCGCCGGGCCTACTTGAGGATCCGCGGCTTGTGCTCCAAACCGGAGAGTCCGTTCCAGGCGAGGTTCACCAGGTGTGCGGCGAGTTCGTCCCGCTTGGGCTTGCGCACGTCGATCCACCAGATGCCGGTGCTGGTGACCATGCCCACCAGCATCTGCGCGTACATGTCGGCCTGCTTCGGGTTGTAGCCGCGTCGGTCGAATTCGGCTGCGAGTTGACCCGCCACTCGGGTGGCGATATCGCTGAGCAGGGAAGCGAAGGACCCCTGGGCAACTCCCGGGGCGGAGTCGCGGACGAGCAGCCGGAATCCTTCGGTCTGCTCGGAGATGTAGTCCAGCCACGCCAGCACCACCGACTGCAGCATCGCCTTCGGCCGATCCGGCGTCAGGGCCGCCTGAACCCGGGAGAGCAGATCGCTCATCTCCCGGTCCACCACCACCGCGTAGAGGCCCTCTTTGCCGCCGAAGTGTTCGTACACCACAGGTTTGGAGACCCCTGCCTCGGCCGCGACCTCCTCCACGGTGACGGCCTCGAACCCCTTTTCGGCGAACAGGGTTCGGCCGACCTGGATCAACTGTTCCCGGCGTTCGGTTCCCGACATTCGCACGCGGGCAGGGGTGGTCACGTCGACTAGTGTGCCGTACGCATGATTCACCGGTCGGTGAAACGGTAGCCTCGCAGGCGTGATCCTGTCCGATGGAACGATCCGCTCGCTGCTGGCCGACGGGCGCTTGGTCATCGAGCCGCTGGAGCCCGAGCAGGTGCAGCCCGCCAGCGTCGACGTGCGCCTCGGGGACTCGTTCCTGGTGTTCCGCAACCACACCGCAGAGGTGATCGACCCGTTCGACCGGCCAGCGGACTTGATGGACACCATCACAGTGGCCGAAGGCGACGCATTCGTGCTGCATCCCGGCGAGTTCGTCCTGGGCACCACGCTCGAGGCGATCGGCCTGCCGGATGACCTGGTGGCCCGGGTCGAGGGCAAGTCCAGCCTGGGGCGGCTGGGGCTGCTCATCCACGCCACCGCCGGATTCGTCGACCCGGGGTGGGCGCGGGGCCAGATCACGCTGGAACTGTCCAACGTCGCGACCCTGCCGATCAAACTCTGGCCCGGAATGAAGATCGGGCAGTTGTCGTTCCACACCCTCGATGCGCCCGCCGAACGCCCCTACGGCCATCCGGAGTTGAACTCCAAGTACGTCGGGCAGGTCGGCCCGGTGGCGTCGGCCTACCAGCGAAACCCGCGTTGAGGCCGGTGGCGAGTCCCCGTGCCCACGCCAGTCGCCGACCCGGCCGAGGAAACTGAGGCAACGCAGCCGCCCTACCGCAGGGCAACTGCCTGGTTCACCGACCGCAACTGGCTGGCTCTGCTCAGCGTCGATCGGCTGCAGCGCTCGCGGGCGGTCGGCCGGGGTGTGCGGGTGGCGATCGTGCTGCCGCTGGTGATGGGTTCGTTCACCCTCGCGGGCTTGCCGAACGCCTCCTTCTTGGGTGCCTTCGCGGTCATCCTGTTGCTGGTCACCTCGGACTTCTCCGGTCCGCGACCGGAACGCGCGGCCTCGATGGCCACCATCGCCACCGCGGGTGCCGTCACGCTGGTGCTCGGGGCGCTGCTGTCGGGCCACCTCTGGCTGTTGCTCCCCACGGCATTGGTGCTGGGGGCTGGGGTGGTGCTCGTTGGGGCCCTGCGCGGTTTCCTGTCGCAGGGCACCGTGCCGATCCTGCTGCCGTTCTTCATCGCAGCCACGAACGGGCCGAGTCTGCCCACCACGGTGCAGATGTTGGCAGGTTGGTGCATCGGATCGGCCGTCGCGATCCTGGCCGCGGTCACCCTGTGGCCCTACTTCCCGCGCCGGGCCATCATCGAATCGCTCACCTCGGCGATGCGGGCACAGGCCGACCTGATGGAGGCGCTGTGGCGCCCCGGGGCGAGCCCGGAGAGTGTGGCAGAGGAGTATGCCAATGCCGACGAGCAGGTGCGCCGCACCCTGGAGTTGTATTCCGGACGGCTTCGGCGTCCGGGCAGCATGTACCGGCGGGAACGCTTCATCGTGCGACTGGTGGAGGAGACCCGGCGCCTGCGCATCGCGTTGCGGATGGCGTATCGGCGGTTGCCCCTGCAACCGGCGCCGGGGAGTCGGGAACTGATCTCGGAGGCGGCCGACGCCATGCGCGAGGCGGCGGATCAGGCCCTGGCAGGCAAGGGAGACCTCGCCCCCTTCGAACGGCTCAACGTCGCGCGCGATGTGCACCGCAGCACCGTGGTGAGCGCGCTGAGGTCGGAGTTGGCTGCCGGCGATGCCGGCACAGCCCAAGAGGATGCCACCTCCGCCTTCCGGCCGCGGTTGGTGAGTTTGCTCGCGCAGACCACCGTGCGGGACGCAGGTGTGATGCACGGCAATGAGCAGATCCCACACCTGATGTTCCGCGGCCGCCGACTTCCCACCGTCGTGCAGCAGGTGGAGCCGGGCCAACGCCTCCGCGCCGAACTCTCATGGCGGGCCCCCTGGATGCGCAACGCGATGCGGCTCGGCTTGGCCGTCGCGCTGGCACTCTCCGTAGTCACCGTCACCGGGGTGGAACGCGGATATTGGGTGGTGCTCGGCACCCTCAGCGTGCTGCGGATGGACCTGCGCGGCACCGGTCGCTCCAGTTGGCAGGTGATCCAGGGCCAGTTGCTCGGTTTCGCCTTGGGATTGGGCCTGATAGAGGTGCTCGACGGCAAGCCGTGGCTGGGCTGGATCCTGCTTCCTTTGCTCGCCGGTCTGCAGGGCTACATGGCCAACAACGTCGCCGTGGTGTGGCAGCAGGCGGGTTTCACGGTGTTGCTCGTGGACCTCGTCAGCCTCACCGCCCCGTCGCGCTCCATCGTGTTCCTACGACTGGAGGACGTCGCGCTCGGCATGGTGGTGGCGGTTGTCGTCAGCCTGCTGGTGTTCCCGCGTGGGTTAGTGCCGCAGGTGCGGCAGGCGTTGCGAAGATCCTCGGAGGCGAGTGCCGATTTCCTGGTGGCTGCCACCGGATTGGTCGCAGCCCGGGCTGAGGGCCAACGCGAGGTCGAGCCGCCGGACGGGCACGCCACCCGGAAGGCGGTCGAGCGGGCCGCGGAGACGATAGATCTGGCACTCGCCCAGGGCATCCCGCAAGGGGCGCAGACCATGTTGTGGATGCGTCTGCTGGCAGTGGTCGAATACGTCACCTATCTCGCGCAGGTGATCGCCACCGTAGGTAAGGCCTACCCCACGGACTCACCCGAGGCGGCGGTGGCGGCGAGCCTGCGGGAGTGCGCCGTCGAACTGCGGCCGCGGCTGATCGCCGACGCCGAGATGCTGCTGGACACCGCCGAGGCCGCCGAAGGACTGCAGTCCCTGCCGGACTACCAGAACACCGGTGAATTCTCACCCACCGTCGACCGCGCCCTCGCCAGCATCGACGACGCGGTTGCCGAGTGGGCCCGGGACCGCCGCGCCGAGATGGCCGAGCCCGCCATCGAGTTGTACTGGACCCTGGGTTGGCTCTCGGAGGTCGACCTGATGATCGCCAACAACACCGCACTGGTGGCGGCGGTCGAGGCCGAAGGCGCCGAGCGCGCTACTTCTTGACCGAATCCAGCAGCAGCGCGGCGACGTCGAGGACCTCGATGCTCTCCGCCGCGGTGCCTTCCTGCTTGCGCTGGGTCACACCGTCGTTGAGCATCACGTTGCAGAACGGGCAGCCGACTGCGATCTTCTCCGCGCCGGTGCCGAGGGCCTCGTCGGAGCGGTTGACGTTCACCCGCTCGCCGAGTTTCTCCTCCATCCACATCCGGGCGCCGCCTGCGCCGCAGCAGAACGACTTGCTGCCGGAGCGTTCCATCTCGACGTAGTTGACGCCCGGCACGCTCTGCACCAGTTCCCGCGGGGGTACGTAGACCTTGTTGTGGCGGCCGAGGTAGCAGGGGTCGTGGTAGGTGATCGTCTCGTTCACCGACTCGACCGGCGTGAGCTTGCCCGCCTTGACCAGTTGCGAGAGCAGCTGGGTGTGGTGCACCACCTCGTAGTCTCCACCGATCTGCGGGTATTCCCGGCCGATCGTGTTCAGGCAGTGCGGGCAGGTGACGACGATCTTCTTCGCCTTCACCTCGTTGAGCATCTCCACGTTCTGCATCGCCTGCATCTGGTAGACGAACTCGTTGCCGGCGCGGCGCACCGGGTCGCCGGTGCAGGTCTCGCCCTCGCCGAGCACCATGAACTCGACGCCGGCGAGGTTGAGCAGTTCGGCGACGGCCTTCGTGGTGGCCTTGGCGCGATCCTCGTAGGCGCCGGCGCAACCGACCCAGAAGAGGTACTCGACGTCATCCGGGATGACGTCTTCGCCGTCCATGCCGAACACCCGGACCTCGAAGTCGACCTCTTCGATCCAGGCGTTGCGCATCGAGGCGTTCATGCCCCACGGGTTGCCCTTCTGCTCAACGTTCTTGAACAGGCCGTTGAGTTCGGCCGGGAACTCCGATTCGATCATCACCTGGTTGCGGCGCATGTCGATGAAGTGGTCGATGTGCTCGATATCCACCGGACACTGCTCCACGCAGGCTCCGCAGGTGGTGCAGGACCACAGCGCGTCGGTGTCGATCACCGGGCCTTCGTGACTCCGGTGCCCGGCGGCGTCGTAGCCGTCGTCGGCGCGGCGGGGGTCGTCAGCACGCGGTCCGACCAGCGGCCGCTGGATCTCCTCGGCCACCGCGGTGCCCACGGAGGCGAGCACCTCTTCGTTGCGTTCGCCCATCTCGTCACGTTTGCCGGCGCCTGCGGTGGCGAGCAGATAGGGGGCGGAGGCGAAGAGATGATCCCGCAGATCCATGATCATCAACTTGGGCGAGAGCGGCTTCTCGGTGTTCCAGGCCGGGCACTGAGACTGGCACCGCCCGCACTCGGTGCAGGTGGCCAGATCCAGCATGTCCTTCCAGGTGAAGTCCTCGATTCGGCCGGCACCGAAGGTGGCGTCCTCGGCCGGATCCTCGAAGTCGATCTTCTCGCCGTTCGAGGTCATCGGCAGCAGCGGGCCGAGGGCGTTGGGCCGCCGGGAGAAGTAGACGTTGATCGGGGCGGTGAAGATGTGCAGGTGCTTGCTGTGCAGCACGATGAGCAGGAACACCAGCACGACGCCGAGGTGCAGCCAGATGCCGACGGTCTCGAGCCACTGCAGGCTGGTCTCGCTCAACGAGGTGAAGAGACTTCCCACCCAACTCGAGGCAAAGGCGCCGCCCGATTCGTAGAAGGGGAAGTAGAGCTTGCCCTCACCCTCGGCGAAACTCACGTCGGAGGCCGCCCACTGGGCGCCGCGGTAGAGGAACAGCGTCCACACCACGTTGAAGATCATGAAGAGCACCAGCCAGGCGGCACCGGTGTGGGATCCGAAGAAGCGGCTGCGGCGGCCGTCCTTGGCCGGGTTGTGGACCAGCCGGATGATCGCGAAGATCACGATGCCGACCAACACCAGTACGGCGAACAGATCCTGCAGGAAGCCCAGGATCGCCCAGCGGCCGATGATCGGGATCGCGAACGTCGGCACGAACAGCGCGCCCGTTGCCTCCAGCAGCGCGGTGCCCAGCACCAGGAAGCCCCAGAAGGCGAACACGTGCGCGACACCGGGCACGGTCCACTTGAGCAGCTTCTTCTGGCCCAACACCTCGGTGGCCTCCGCGCCGACGGCCTTGTCCACCTTCTGGGGTCGGTCCACCGCGGGTTGTCCGGTGCGGATCAACCGGTAGAGGACCAGCGCACGTCGGGCGGCGAACGCCAGCAGCACGATGAAGAGGAGAAGCCCTCCCACCAGTCGGATGAGCATCATGGTGCTTCCGTCCACTCTCGACCTCCAGTGCGTCCAAGGACAACGTGGCCGGGCAGCGCGCATGGCCACCCGGTAGCGATACTACTCGCGAGTAACATCCGCGCAGCGCCAGGGCACCTTGTGACCTGCGGTTCCGGCGCGATCCACCGCGACGTCAGTCGCCATGTCCATCCTTCCCCCTAGCGATGTTGGAGCCGACAGTGAGGCACGCCTAAACTCCTTCCTATGTCCACGACCCACGCGCAGATCGTTGAGGGCCGGGCGCTGGCCGACCTGGAGGCAGAGGCCATCTGGGTGATGCGGGAGACCGCCGCCGCGTTCGCCCGACCCGTGCTTCTCTACAGCATCGGCAAGGACTCGACGGTGCTGCTGCATCTGGCGCGCAAGGCGTTCCATCCCGGTCCGATCCCGTTCCCGGTGATGCACATCGACACCGGCTGGAAGTTCCGGGAGATGATCGCCTTCCGAGACGCCACCGCGGCCCGGCTGGGGCTGGACCTGCGGATCGCGACGAATCAACGCGGCCGGGACGAGGGTGTAACCCCGTTCACCCACGGCACCCAGGAGTACACCCGGATCATGAAGACCGTCGCGTTACGGGAGGGTTTGGACGCCGGCGGCTTCGACGTGGCGATCGGCGGTTCGCGCCGGGACGAGGAGAAGTCGCGGGCGAAGGAGCGCATCTTCTCGTTGCGGGAGTCCGGGCATCGCTGGGAACCGCGCAAGCAGCGTCCCGAGTTCTGGCACACGGTCAACTCGTCGCTGGTCGGCGGCCAGACCATGCGAGCTTTCCCGATCTCGAACTGGACCGAACTCGATGTCTGGCGGTACGTCGCCGCCGAGGAGCTCGATGTGGTGCCGCTGTACTTCTCGGCCCCGCGGCCGGTGGTGGAGCGGGAGGGGGTGCTGGTGATGGTGGACGACGATCGGCTGCCGTTGGCCCCCGGCGAGGTACCGGAGATCCGCGAGGTCCGCTTCCGTACCCTCGGCTGCTACCCGCTCACCGGCGGCGTCACCTCCCCGGCCTACACCGTCGACGAGTTGATCGCGGAGTTGCAGGTGAACAACATGTCGGAACGGTCCGGGCGCCTGATCGACGGCGAAGGTTCGGGTTCGATGGAGCGCAAGAAGGTTGAGGGCTACTTCTGATGGTCGTGACGGAACCGGACAAGTCGCTGATACGGGTCGTCACCTGCGGCTCGGTGGATGACGGCAAGTCGACCCTGCTCGGCCGGATGTTGGCCGAGACCGATTCGTTGCCGGTCGACATCGTCGAGGCCGCCCGGTTCACCCGACGCACCGGTTCGGCCGTGCCAGTCGGCGAGATCGACTACTCGCTGGTCACCGACGGCCTGGAGGCCGAGCGCGATCAGGGCATCACCATCGACGTGGCATACCGGCACCTGTACCTGCCGTCCGGCCGCCGGGCCGTGCTGGCCGACGCGCCGGGCCACGAGCAATACACCAGGAACATGGCCGTCGCCGCCTCGACCGCGGACGTAGCGATCCTGCTCGCGGACGCCATGCGGGGCACCCGCACCCAGACCCACCGACACCTGGCCGTCTGCGCCCTGATGGGCGTACGGCACATCGTCCTGGCGGTCAACAAGATGGACGGCGTCGACTGGGATCGGACGATCTACGACACCATCACCGCCGAAGTGCGCGAATCGGCGGCCCGCCACGACGTGCACGACGTGATCTCGGTTCCGGTGAGCGCGCTCACCGGGGTCAACGTGACCAGCCGCGCCACCGAGATCGACTGGTACGACGGCCCGTGCATGCTCGAGGCGCTCGATGACCTGGCAGTGACCTCGCCGGTTGCGCAGCCGTTCCGGATGCCGGTGCAGATCGTGCTGCGCTCGGCGGACTTCCGCGGCTACGGCGGCTTGGTGGCAGCCGGCACGGTGGCAGTGGGCAGCAAGGTCAAGGTGGCCGATTCGGCACAGACCGCCGTGGTGACCCGGTTGCTCGCCCTGCACGGGGAAGACTCCATCGAGCTCGATGCGGTGCCGGCCGGGATGAGCGCCGCGATCGAACTCGATCGCGACCTCGACATCACCAGAGGTGATCTGCTCGCCTCTGCGGACGATGCGCCGGTGCCTGCCGACCGGTTCTCGGCCGAACTCGTCTGGCTGGGCGAAGAACCGTTGGCCCACGGCCGGTCATACACCTTGCGAAGCGGGCCGATCGACGTACCAGCCACCGTGACCGCGGTCCGGCACCGGTTGGACGTGACCTCGGGAGCGGAACTGGCCGCCCGCACGCTCGGCATGAACGACGTCGGCAGGGTCGAGTTCGCCACCGGCCGGGCGGTGCCGTTGGAGCCCTACCGCGACTGCCACGACACCGGAGGTTTCCTGCTCTGCGACCGGGTGACCGGGGATACCGTCGCGGCTGGTCTCACCCGCTTCTCGCTGCGGCGTTCGGCCAACGTCGTGCAACACGACTTCACCATCGATCGGGCCGCCCGGCAGGCGCTCAACGGGCACGACGGCAAGGTGCTGTGGTTCACCGGGCTCTCCGGATCCGGCAAGTCCACGGTGGCCAATGAGGTGGCGAGGACGCTGCACGGCCTGGGAATCCGCAGCTACGTGCTGGACGGCGATTCGGTGCGTCACGGACTCAGCAAGGACCTCGGTTTCACGCCGGAGGACCGCGCCGAGAACGTGCGACGGGTCGCAGAGGTCGCCCGGTTGATGCTCGACGCGGGCATCGTGGTGCTGGTGTCCTTGGTGTCGCCTTTCCGCTCCGATCGCCGCGCCGCGCGGTCCCTGTTCGAAGAGGACGACTTCGTCGAGATCTTCGTGGACACCCCGCTGGAGGTGTGCATCCAACGCGACCCCAAGGGGCTCTACGCCAAGGCCGCCGATGGCTCGCTGCCCAACATGTCCGGGGTCGGACAGGACTACGAACCCCCCACCCATGCCGACCTGGTGCTGGACGGGCAACGCAGCCCGAGCGAAAACGCCGGCGACGTGTTGACGGCCGTCGGCCTCGCCTAGCCCCGCCGTGCTGCGTGCCCTCACGCGGCTGGGCATCGCCTTGGCCGCCGCCTTGGCCGTCGGGTTGCTGGTGGCGATGGTCACCGGCCTGGCGGTCGGTGACGTCCGGGGGGCGTCGGACAACGGTGACGGATCGCGGTTGTATTGCGGGGCCGGCCTGGTTCCGGCCACCTACGACGGCGAGTCGGCGTGGGTCGGCGGTGTGGTGGTGGACTACGCGGTCGGCGAACCGTGCGACGACCCGATCCCGTCCTCGGCGCTGTTGATGCTGCGCGCGGCGGTGGGCGACGCCGGCGCCGGGACTGTGTTCTCGCTGACCTCGCTCGGCTGGCTCTACGTGGCCGCGGTTTCGGCCCTGACCGGGCTGGCGGCCTGGTTGGTGACCAAGCGATCCCGGCGGCGTGTGCTCTATCTGCTGTCGGCTGCGATTCCGCTGGCGAATCCCGACTTCTCCCGCTTCTTCGTCTCCACCTATGGCGAGCCGGCGGGACTGCTGGGCACGTACGCCCTGCTACTCGGGTTGGCCGCGGTGCTGGCCACCTCGCGGACGGATCGACTCACACGCAGCCTGGCCTTGCTGCTGGTCGCGTTCGGCGGTCTGTTCACCATCGCGGCGAAGGTGGCCTACGCCCCGGTGCTGGTCGCCGCCGTGGCGGTGTGCCTCCTGACGCCGGTGGCTCTCGCGTCCCGCTGGCGGCCGTGGACAGCCAGACTGGTCGGACCGTTTGTGGCCGTCGCCGTGGCCGTGGCCGGGGTTCCGGTGGTGCAGGCGGGTATCGAGTGGCAAGAGCGCAACTACCCGGTGGGAAACGTCCACAACCTCGTCTTCACCGCGGTGATACCGGAGATACCTGACGCGCCGTCCCAACTGGGACTACCCGACGAGGCGGCGGATTTCGCCGGGGTCCCGATCCAGGTGGCACCGCCGGACCAGCCCGGACGAGTTGAACTCGCCGCCGACCCCGCGGCGATCCGGACCGAGGCTCTGGCGCTGGTGCTGCGCCACCCAGATGTCGTCCTGCGCGGACTCGGGCTGGCCCTGCAGGCCACCAAGGGCAGCGATCTGGCCTACATCGATGCCGACGCCTGGCAGTCGGGTTCTGGTGTGACCGACAGCGGGCCGGCGCCCGACTCGGAGCGCGGCCGCCTGCTCGCGGGGCAGCAGTCGGCTTCCTCAGAGTCGCTGGCTGCCTGGACCGATCAGATGTCGACCCCGTGGCTGCCGACGGCGATCGTGGTGCTGGGTCTCGTGGCGCTGGTGGCCGGTGCCGTCGTCCGCCGCGGATCCGCCTCCCACCTCGCGTTGTTGGCCGGCGTCGCCAGCGCCACCGCCATCGGCCTGGCGATCGTGGCGCTCGCGGATGGCTACTTCGAACTGGCGAAACACGTGTGGCTTGCCTCGTACCTGGTGGACGTCACCGCCTGGGCCTTGCTCGGGGCCGTCGTGGCCTGGATCCAGCACGACCTCGGGTGGGAATCAACTGCCGCCGAGGGTCAGCGATTCCCACCCGAGGTCGATGATCGGCAGGCCGCGCCCGCCCATCCGGGTGTGACTAGATGAACAGCAGCTGGGCGCCGTCGGTCATCTCGATGAAGTCGGTCGCGTTGATGATTCCGTCGATGTCATCACGCAGATCCGACTCGGTGAGGTTGTTCATGTCCGCAGACATCCGGCAGGCCCACAGGTGGCCGCCGGAGGCGACGATCTGATCGAGGAAGTCGGGCACCTCCGGGATGCCGAGGTCCTCGATCTGCTGCTTCATCATCTTGGTGGCCAGGGCGGTCATCCCGGGCAGCGGAGCGAGCGACTGCGGCAGCTTCTTGTCCTTGATGGGCAGGTGCATGGCCGTGTTGCCGACCGGCGAGAACTGCAGGTCGTGCATCCGCGACTTCGTGATCATGTCGAAGCCCCAGAAAGTGAAGAACAGGTGCGTCTCGATGCCCTCGCCCAAAGCCGCGTTGGCGAGCACCAGCGCCGGGTAGGCCATGTCGAGATTGCCCTTCGAGCAGATGAGGACGAATTTGCGGTCGCTCTCGTCGTCGTCGCCGAAGTCAGGAATGATGGTCATGGATGGATTCTCCCTCAGGTGTGGGCGGACTCAGACGCAGCCGTGTGGCTTGGGCAGGCCGGCGATGTAGGCCATCTTGCGCGCCGGCTTCTTCGGGAACAGCACGAACTGCTGCTTGGTGGGGAATCCGCCGACCGTCTGCACCCGGCGGGTGGTGGCGGTCTCGCCCTTCTCCTTGTAGTCCTCGCGCAGCCAGTTGATCAGTTTCCAGTGGTCATCGGTCATGTCGATGCCGATGTTCTTGGCCAGTTCGGCCGCGATGTCCTCGTTCCACTCGTCGTACTCGGTGAGGAATCCTTCGTCGTTGATCTGAACCTCGTGGCCCGCGATCGTTGCGGTGGGCATTGGTTGCCTTTCGGTAGTGGTTGGTTGTGGGGGTGTGGTCGGTGAACGCAGAACCGATTGTGAACTATTGCAGCCGTCGATTCCGCGCCCACCGCAGGGTTGGCCGGCGCTACGCTGAGGAGCCGCCGCTGGTGGGGGAGCCTTCGATCATCGCCGGCTCCTCCCCGACGGTGTGCAGCATCGCCATGACGCGGGCCAGGCCCCGTCGGGTCTGCGGATCCCGCATGGACTTCAGCAGCGCGAAGAGCGAAGGCGGCTCGACGCCGATTTCCTCTTCCTGCATCGTCACCGCCGTGCGTCGGACCAGGCCCATGACCTCGGGCTGGGTCATCTCCTTGACCGCGTTGAGGATCGTGACCACGTTGTCGCCGAGCGCCTTGACGTCGTCCTCGGTGAATTCGGTGACCACCTTGTCGGCGATCGCGGCACCTTGCTGGGCGAACATGAAGTAGCCCTTGTCCTCGGCGGTCTGGAGCACCTCGGTCAGCTTCGCAACCCCGGCTCCGCTCAACGAGTTCGCGGTGGCGAGCAACTCGGACATCGAATCGAGTTGGGCCAGCAGCGCCTCGAGTTGCGGCAGCGACCTGACCAGGGTGCGGGCGAATCGGGTGACGTCGTCGATGGTGACGTCCTGGCCGAGTTCCTCCAGCTCTCGGGTGGCGACATCCATGAAGCCGCGAGTGACCGGCACCATCGTCTCGACCAGTTCGGACCACTGCTCGCGGGTTGCAGCCTGCTGCTGCATTTGCCCGACCATCCAGTCCATCTGGGCGCTCAGCCGGTCCAATTGGGCCTGCATGGCAACGGGATCCGGCACGGCGGCGGCCGATTCGACCACCTCGGCTACCTCGACGGTCTCAGTCATGACAGGTCCGCCGTCTCCTTGCCGGCCATCGACATCAGCGCCGGGAGCGGCAATTCCTTGCCCGGCAGCAGGATGTTCCAGTACATCCAGCGGAACATCACCTTGCCCCAGTGGTTCATCTCGGTCTCCTTCAGCAGCGAGAAGGGCCCGATTCCCGGCAGCGGGTACTTGCCCGGCAGCGGCTCGGTCTCGTAGTTGAAGTCGATCAGCAGTCCCTTGCCGTGGCCGGTTTCGATGAAGCAGTTGGCGTGCCCGTCGAACGGTTCGGTCATCTTCAGACCGTTGATGTGGCGCATGAAGTTCTCCGGGAACAGGTCCATGGCGAAGTGGGCGACCGAGCCGGCCTTGGAGGCCGGGATGTTCGAGGCGTCACCCACCGCGAAGATGTTGTCGTATTGGGTGCTGAGCAGCGTCTCCTTGTCGACCGGGACGTAGTTCAAGTCGTCCCCGAGGCCGGAGCGGCCGACGAAGTCGGCGCCCATGTTCAACGGGATCGTGACCAGCAGGTCGAACGGAATCTCACGCTCGTCGTAGGAGACGATTTTCTTCTCGTCGTCGTCGACGCTTTCGATCATGAAGTCCGGTTCCAGGTGGATGTTGCGGGTCTCCAGCATGTCGCCGAGGTACTTCGAGGCCACCGGCTTGGTGAAGGCGCCCTCCAGCGGCGTCACGTAGGTGATGTCGACCTTGTCGCGCATTCCCTGCTCGGTGAAGAACGCGTCGGCCAGGAAGGTGAACTCCAGCGGCGCCACCGGGCACTTGATCGGCATGTCGGTGATGTGGATGACGAGCTTGCCGCCCTCCCAGTCACGCAGCTTCTCGCCCAGCGCCACGGCGCCTTCGTAGGTGTAGAACTCGTGCACCGACTTGCGGAATTCATCGCCGTCCATACCCGGGGTCTCTTCCGGCCGAGGGGTGGTGCCGGAAGCGATGATCAGGTAGTCGTAGGGCAGTTCGGTGCCGTCGGCGAGCAGCACCTTGTTCTCCTCGGGTTCGACTTTGTCGACCTCGGCGTTGATGAAGTCGACGCCGGAGGGGATGAACCGCTGCTTCGGCTTGACGATCTCGTCCGGCCGGTAGATGCCGAACGGCACGAAGAGGTAACCCGGTTGGTAGTAGTGGGTCTCGTCGTGGTCGACGACGGTGATGTTCCATTCGTCCCGCGGCAGCAACGGGCGCAACTTGTTCACTGCCATGGTGCCGGCGGTGCCGGCCCCGAGTACGAGCAACCTTTTCACGGTTCTCCTTAGTTCAGGCCCCGACGGACGCGGGACGAGGGTTGAGTGGGGTCGTGGTAGTCGTGGCCTCACCGGCCCTGGCCGAGGCGATGGCGCGGGCCACGACCGGCAAGGTCTCCAGCGCCTGTTGTCGCTCCGCGGCATCGAGCCGGGTCAGCTCCCCGGTGACCGCCCCGGCGCCATCGGCCGGTTCCACACCGCCGATGAGCACCATGCCGATGAGGTTGGATCCGTCGCGCACGAAGGCCCGGGCGCATTCAAAGCCCAGCGGACCGAGCCGGAAGCGAGGAGCGAGGTCGGTATCCGAAGCCAGCTCCTCCCACTCGGCGAGGCACTGCGCCAGCGCGCCCTCCTCTTCGGCGGCCAAGGCGAACCCGGGGCACGGATTGACGATCGGCGTCACCGGCTGGCCCGACATGTCGGTCACCACCATCATCACGTCAAGCAGTTTCGCGGCCACTTCGATCGCCGCCGTCGCGGCCACCGGGTCGAGCGGCGGGCCGCCCGGATGCCCGGAATCATCACGCATCGGAGCCTCTTGAGGCGAGACCAGCGCGTGGATTTCGGCGGCCGGGAAGCGAAGTTGCCGACCGACCCGAATCGATGGCAGTCGGCCATCGGCGGCCATCCGGTAGATGGTGGATCGGTCGATATGCAGGAGTTGCTGCACTTGTCGCACAGTGAGCAGTTGCAGCGGGCTGTCGTCTGCGGTCTGCACATATCGCATCGTATGCCTACTCATGCATCAGTTGCAGGGTCGAAAGTCCCTATCGGAGTGGACCAAAGGCTGATGTGAAGTCTCCACTAGATACCCCCTGGGGTACCCGGTAGAGTTGTCGCATGTGTTTCCTCTCCGCCTTGTTGACCTGGCGTCCTCGGCGGTGGCTCGCCGCCGTGCTCGGGGGTCTGGCCACTTTCGTGCTGCTCGGCGTGACCACGGCGGTGATACCCAATCCGGTCTTCGGCCGCTCCATCGCGCCGACCGACTGGGCGATGGAGGTCCTGGTCATCACCAGCGTGCTCAGCGGTTTGCTCTTCGCCAGCTATGTGCGCAACGAGGCCAGAGCGCTGGAACCGGCCGACAAGGGCAGCCGCTGGGGGACGGCCGGCGGTTTGCTCGCCTACCTGGCCATCGGCTGTCCGGTCTGCAACAAGGTGGTTCTGATCGCCCTCGGATCGACCGGAGCGGTGCAGTTCTTCGCCCCGATACAGCCCTACCTCGGCGCCCTCGGGATCGGATTCCTGGCCTTCGCCCTGGTGTTCCGGCTGAATCGGGAGGCGGCCTGCGCGATACCTGCCGGCACTCCTGAGGGCTCCATCCCGGCCCTGCCCACGTCGGATCTACTCGAACGGCGTGGGGTCGCCAGCTCCGATGCGCACCACGTCCGGGAATCCGAGTGACCAATCGACCACGGTTGTGGGCTCGGTGCCGCACTCCCCGGAATCGACCACCGCGTCCACCACTGCGTCCAGCGCGTCTTTGACCATCCAGCCCTCCATCATCGGCACCTCCTCGCCCGGCAGCAGCAGGGTCGATGACACCAGCGGCTCACCCAACTCGGCCACCAGTGCCGCGACCACCGGGTGGTCCGGAATCCGGATACCGACGGTCTTCTTCTTGGCGTGGGCGGTACGGCGCGGAACCTCCTTGGTGGCCGGGAGGATGAACGTGTACGGGCCAGGAGTGGAGGCTTTGACCGCACGGAACATGGCGTTGTCCATGCGCACGAAGTGACCCACCTGCTCCAAGTCGGCGCAGACGAGGGTGTAGTGGTGGGAATCGTCGAGTTTGCGGATGTTCCGGATGCGCTCGATCGCAGCGTGGTTGCCCAGGCGTGCGCCGAGCGCGTAGCAGGAGTCGGTCGGGTAGGCGATCAGGGCGTCCGCCTGCAGCATCGCCGCGATCTGCGAGATCAGGCGCGGCTGCGGATTCACCGGGTGCACGTCGAAGTAGCGGGCCATGGTGCAAGCCTAGGCTTCCGTGGGCCGGAGCCGTCACGGCGTCGTGGACTCCGGCGAGGTGACGAAGTCGATCAGTTGTTCGACGCGCCCGAGCAACGCCGGCTCCAGGTCGGTGTAGGAGTCCACGGCGGCCAGGATGCGCCGCCACGCGTCCGCTTCGACGCCCTCCCAGCCCAGCGCAGCGATCACGCCCTGCTTCCAGGGTTGCCCGGGCGGGATCTCGGGCCAGGCGGTGATGCCCACCGAGGTGGGTTTCACCGCGGCCCAGATGTCGACGAAGGGGTGACCGGCAACTTCCACGTAGCCGCCGAATCGGGCCGTGACCTGCGCTGCGATGCGAGTTTCCTTCGAGCCGGGGACGAGATGATCGAGCAGCACCCCGACTCGCCGACCCGGCCCGGGTGCGAACTCGTCCAGGCGGTCCGGCAGGTCGTCGGCGCCGTGCAAAGGTTCCACCACCACGCCCTCGACGCGAAGATCGTGACCCCACACCCGCTCCACCAGTTCGGCGTCGTGGCGGCCCTCCACCCAGATCCGGCTGCCGCGGGCGACCTGCGCACGCAGATCTTCTACCACGCGGGAGCCCGAGGCCGAGATGCGCTGTGCCCTCGGCCCCGCGGCGGGCCGGACGAGCGTCACCGGCCGACCTTCGAGCAGGAACGCCGCCGGATCCAGCGGGAAGAGCCGCCGCCGGCCGTGTCGATCCTCCAGCACCGCCGCCCAGCCGCCGCCGGTTTTCTCCACGCCCATCACTGCGCCGCAGAATCCGGTGCTCGCGCATTCCACCACCAAACCGCGCTCGACCGTGACCTCGGGCGCGGGGGTCGGTTCCGGCGGGTGGGCCAGCACATCAGGGCCGTAGCGGTCGAACATGGCGCCAGCCTGCCATACCCTGACGGGCATTCCCTGTGGTGCAAATCACAGTCCATGCACCGGGAAATTCGCGCTCTGGTGGAATCCTCCCGCCTTCGGTAGAGTTGCACTCACAGACCTTGCGCCGCATCGACTCAATGTTTCGTAGGCCGACGCCCGCGAGGATCTCAAACCTAGATCACAAACCTCGGCTGTGAGCGCAGCCGACAATCACAGGAGGAAGTCACCTATGGCACGAGCAGTCGGTATCGACCTCGGCACCACCAACTCCGTCGTCGCGGTCCTCGAGGGCGGCGACCCGACGGTCATTCCCAACGCTGAGGGTGCGCGCACCACCCCCAGCATCGTCGCCTTCGCCAAGAACGGCGAGGTACTCGTCGGCGAAGTCGCCAAGCGTCAGGCAGTGACCAACGTGGACCGGACGATCCGTTCGGTCAAACGTCACATCGGCACCGATTGGACCGTCGACATCGACGGCAAGAAGTACACCCCGCAGGAGATCAGCGCCCGCATCCTGGGCAAGTTGAAGTCGGATGCGGAGTCCTACCTCGGTGACAAGGTCACCGATGCCGTGATCACCGTCCCCGCGTACTTCTCCGACGCCCAGCGGCAGGCGACCAAGGAGGCCGGTGAGATCGCCGGACTCAACGTGCTGCGCATCATCAACGAGCCGACCGCGGCCGCTTTGGCCTACGGACTCGACCGGGGTGACAAGGAGGAGACCATCCTGGTGTTCGACCTCGGCGGCGGTACCTTCGACGTCTCGCTGCTCGAGATCGGCGGCGGCGTGGTCGAGGTCAAGGCCACCAGCGGCGACAACCACCTCGGTGGGGACGACTGGGACCAGCGGATCGTGGACACCCTGGTGAAGAACTTCAAGAACGCCCACGGGGTGGACTTGAGCAAGGACAAGATGGCCATGCAGCGACTGCGCGAAGCGGCTGAGAAGGCCAAGATCGAACTGTCCAGTTCGGCGCAGACGAGCATCAACCTGCCCTACATCACGGCCAGCGCCGAGGGCCCGCTGCACCTCGACGAGTCGCTGTCCAGGGCGCAGTTCGAGCAGATGACCTCAGACCTGCTCGACCGCTGCAAGGCCCCCTTCAAAGCTGTCATCTCCGACGCCGGAATCGACGTGAAGGACATCGACCACGTCGTGCTCGTGGGTGGTTCGACCCGGATGCCCGCGGTGGCCGACCTGGTCAAGGACCTCACCGGCGGCAAGGAGCCCAACAAGGGCGTCAACCCGGACGAGGTGGTGGCCATCGGCGCCAGCTTGCAGGCGGGTGTGCTCAAGGGCGAGGTGAAGGATGTGCTGCTGCTCGATGTGACCCCGCTGAGCCTGGGCATCGAGACCAAGGGCGGCGTCATGACCAAGCTGATCGAGCGCAACACCACCATCCCGACCAAGCGCTCCGAGGTGTTCACCACCGCCGAGGACAACCAGCCCAGCGTGCAGATCCAGGTCTACCAGGGCGAGCGCGAGATGGCCGTCTACAACAAGAAGCTCGGTACGTTCGAACTCACCGGGATCCTGCCCGCGCCGCGAGGTGTACCGCAGATCGAGGTGACGTTCGACATCGACGCGAACGGCATCGTGCACGTGTCCGCGAAGGACTTGGGCACCGGCAAGGAGCAGTCGATGACCATCTCCGGCGGCTCGTCGCTGCCGAAGGAGGACATCGAGCGGATGATGCGCGAGGCCGAGGAGCACGCCGAGGAGGACCGCAAGCGCCGCGAGGAGGTCGACGTCCGCAACGCAGCCGAATCGGCCGTGTACGGCACCGAGAAGTTCCTCGCCGAGAACGGCGACAAGCTGCCGCAGAGCAACGCCGACGAGGTCAACGGCGCGCTGACCGAATTGAAGACTGCGCTGGACGGCAACGACGTGGCCGGGATGAAGTCGGCCTCGGAGAAGCTCGCCCAGGTGAGCCAGGCGGCGGGCGCGGCGATCTACGCGGCCGCGCAGGCGGCGGCCTCCGACGCCGGCTCGGCCAGTGAAGGTTCGGCCTCCGGCGGTTCGACCGACGGCGACGACGAGGTCGTCGACGCCGAGATCGTGGACGAGGACGAGCAGAAGTGACCCCCGACCAGCACCCCGAGCACGGGGCCAACCCCGAAGACGAAGGTGTGCGGGTCACCGACCGGCGCCGGATCGATCCCGAGACGGGATCGGTCCGGCAGCCGCCGGGTCGCTCCGACGCGGCCGATGTCGCGGACCCGGCGGCGCAGGCCGCCGAGGTGCTGGACTCGGCCGAGGCGGCGATTGCGGCCGAATCCGCCGCGAAGGTCGCCGAACTCACCGCCGATCTGCAACGGCTCGCAGCCGAGTACAAGAACTACCGCGAGCGGGTGCAGCGTGAGATCGCAGAGGCCCAGGCCCGAGGCCGGGCCGAAGTGGTAAACGAGTTGATCGCCACCCTCGACGACCTCGACCGGGCCGCCGAACACGGTGAACTGGAAGGGCCGGTGAAAGCCCTGGCGGACAACCTGGCCGCCGCGCTCGGCCGGCTCGGAGTCGAGCGCTACGGCACCGAGGGTGAACCCTTCGACCCGACCGTGCATGAGGCCATGACCCACGCCGCCGGCGAGGGACTCGAAGGGCCCATCGTGGCCGCCGTGTACCAACCCGGCTACCGGATCGGTGAGCGCATAGTGCGGCCGGCCCGAGTGGCAGTGGCCGAATGACCATCGACGAGATCCAGTAAGGAGGGACGCTATGTCTCAGGCGGATTGGCTTGACAAGGACTTCTACAAGATCCTGGGCGTCTCCAAGACTGCAGACTCGGCTGAGATCAAGAAGGCGTACCGCAAACTCGCCCGGGAACTCCACCCCGATACCAACCCCGACCCCAAGGCGGAGGAGCGCTTCAAGGAAGTCAGCGAGGCCTACGACATCGTCGGCGATCCGGAGAAGCGCAAGGAGTACGACGAGTTCCGCAAACTCGGCGCCTCCGGCCGATTCGGATTCCCCGGCGGTGGCTCCGGTGGCGGCCAAGGCGGCTTCAGCGCTTCGGATCTCGGTGACATGTTCGGTCGCGCCGGATCGGCGGCCGGCGGGTTCTCGGATGTCTTCTCCGGCCTGTTCAACCGCGGCAGCGGTGGAGGCGGTGGAGGGGGCACCCGGACCCGTGCGAGGCGAGGCCAAGACATCGAATCCGAGGTGAACATCTCGTTCACCGAGGCGCTCGACGGCGTCACCCTGCCGCTGCGCCTGGCCACCGAGGGCGCGTGTGGCACCTGCCACGGAACCGGGGCGCGGGCGGGAACCACACCACGGGTGTGTCCGACCTGTGAAGGCACCGGGCAACGGGCGCAGAACCTCGGCGGATTCGCCTTCGCCGAGCCCTGCGACGAGTGTCTCGGACGCGGACTGGTGGTGGACGACCCTTGCCCCACCTGCTACGGATCCGGCCGGGCTCAGAGCACTCGCACGGTGAACGCCCGGGTGCCGGCGGGCGTCAAGGACGGGCAGCGGATCAAGCTCAAGGGCAAGGGCGGACCAGGCGAGGCGGGCGGCCCCGACGGCGACCTCTACATCGTGGTGCACGTCGACTCCCACCCGGTGTTCGCCCGCAACGGCGACAACCTCGAGATCACCGTGCCGGTCACGTTCGACGAAGCCGCCCTCGGAGCCAACGTCAAGGTCCCTGTCCTCGGTGGAGGTGTGGTGACACTCAAACTGCCGCCGGGCACTGCGAACGGCCGTACTTTCCGGGTCCGCGGTAAGGGCGCCACCCGCCGCGATGGCACCAAGGGCGACATGTTGGTCTCGGTGAAGGTGTCGGTACCCGAAGAAGCCCAACTCAACGACGCCGCCCGCGACGCGCTCCGGGCGTATCGCGAGGCCACGAACACGCACGATCCGAGGGCGAATCTCATGGCCCGAGCAGGAGGTTCACGATGAGTCAGGCACAACACGACATGATTCCCGAGGACGCGCCGGTCTATGTGATCTCGGTGGCGGCAGACCTCGCCGGGCTGCACCCGCAGACGTTGCGGCAATACGACCGACTCGGCATCGTGCGTCCCAGCCGGGCCGGCGGCAAATACCGCCTCTACTCGATGCGCGACGTCCGGAGACTCCGTCAGGTGCAGGACCTCGCCGGCGAAGGTATGAACCTCATCGGCATCAAGCGGGTTCTCGACCTCGAGGAGCGCGTCGCCGAACTTGAATCGCGACTGGCGCACTACGAGGCCCGGGAGGCCTCGACCGCGCTCGTGGTGTGGCGACCACCGCGGCGGCGCTAGGGTCGCAAATAGGACTTCTTGACCCGTAAGGACCAAAGATGGATATCGAATTCACGACCAAGGCCCAGGACGCACTCGGCGCTGCCGTGCGACGGGCGGCGGCCAACGGCAATGCCGAAGTGCAACCCATCCACCTGCTCGATGCGCTGCTTGGACAAGGCGAGGGGATCGCCACGGCGTTGCTCGACCAGGTGGGCGTCGATCGCCGGGTCCTGGCCACCGCGGTGGCCACGGAACTGTCGCGGCTGCCTTCGGCGTCGGGCAGCTCGGTGGGGACCCCGCAGCTTTCCCGCACCATGTACGCGGTGCTGCAGGCGGCCGAGGACCTCGCGAAATCGCGGGGTGACGACTACGTCTCCACCGAACACCTGCTGGTGGGACTGTCGTCGGCCGGCGGCACCGGAGTGTCGGACCTGCTGGCGTCCGCCGGCGCCACCACCGAGGCCCTGATGGCCGCCCTGTCCGAACTCCGTGGTGCGGATCGGGTGAGCAGCCGGGATCCGGAGGAGACGTTCCAGGCGTTGGAGAAGTTCGGCGTCGACCTCACCAAGCGGGCGGCCGAAGGCAAGATCGACCCGGTGATCGGGCGCGACTCGGAGATCCGCCGGGTGATCCAGGTGCTCTCCCGCCGGACCAAGAACAACCCCGTTCTGATCGGTGAACCCGGGGTCGGGAAGACCGCCGTGGTGGAGGGTCTCGCGCGCCGGATCGTCGAGGGCGACGTGCCGGAATCGCTGCGCGGCAAGAAGTTGATCGCGCTCGACCTCGGCAGCATGGTGGCTGGGGCCAAATACCGCGGCGAGTTCGAGGAGCGGCTCAAGGCCGTGCTGGAGGAGATCGCGGCGAGCGATGGCCAGGTGATCACCTTCATCGACGAGTTGCACACCGTGGTCGGGGCCGGGGCGTCCGGCGAAGGCGCGATGGACGCCGGCAACATGCTCAAGCCGATGCTGGCCCGAGGGGAACTCCGCCTGATCGGTGCCACCACCCTGGACGAATACCGCGAGTACGTGGAGAAGGATCCCGCGCTCGAACGCCGTTTCCAGCAGGTGTTCGTCGGCGAACCGAGCGTGGAGGACACCATCGGGATCCTCCGGGGCCTCAAGGAGAAGTACGAGGCCCACCACAAGGTCGCGATCGCGGACTCCGCACTTGTGGCCGCCGCGACCTTGTCCGACCGCTACATCACCTCCCGGTTCCTGCCGGACAAGGCGATCGACCTGGTGGACGAGGCGTCCAGCCGACTGCGGATGGCGATCGACTCCTCCCCGGAGGAGATCGACACCCTGCAGCGCCAGGTCGATCGGATGCGGATGGAAGAGATGGCCCTGGCGTCCGAATCCGACGAGGCCTCCAAAGAGCGGCTGAAGAAGTTGCAGTCGGACATCGCCGACAAGGACGAGGCCCTGCGCGGCCTGAAGGCCCGCTGGGAGCAGGAGAAGGGTGCACTCGACCGGATCGGTGACCTGAAGATCGAAATCGACGAGTTGCGGGTGCGGGCGGATCGCGCGCAGCGGGACGGAGACTTCGAAGCGGCCTCGCGGCTGGTGTACGCGGAGATCCCGGCCAAGGAGGCCGAACTCGAAGCCGCGGCCGAAGCCGCGAACGAGCGCGAGGGAATGGTCGGCGAGGAAGTCGGCGCCGACGACGTCGCCGAGGTGGTGTCGGCCTGGACGGGTATTCCGGCGGGTCGGCTGCTGGAAGGCGAGACCGAGAAGCTGCTCCGCATGGAGGACTACCTCTCGGCTCGGGTCATCGGCCAAGACGAGGCGGTGCGCACGGTCTCGGACGCTGTCCGACGCAGCCGTGCGGGTATCTCCGACCCCAACCGACCCACCGGGTCGTTCCTGTTCCTGGGTCCGACCGGGGTGGGGAAGACCGAGTTGGCGAAGGCGCTGGCGGAGTTCCTGTTCGATGACGAAAGGGCCATGATCCGGATCGACATGAGTGAGTACGGCGAGAAGCACTCGGTCGCCAGGTTGGTGGGGGCGCCTCCCGGCTACGTCGGCTACGAGGAGGGCGGCCAACTCACCGAAGCCGTGCGGCGCCGCCCCTACTCGGTGGTGCTGCTCGACGAGGTCGAGAAGGCGCATCCGGAAGTCTTCAACATCCTGCTGCAGGTGTTCGACGATGGACGCCTCACCGACGGTCAGGGTCGCACGGTGGACTTCCGCAACGTCATCCTGATCCTCACCTCCAACCTGGGATCGCAGTTCCTGATCGACACTTCCAAGCCGTTCGAACAGCGCTCCGACGAGGTGATGGAGGTGGTGCGCGCGGCGTTCAAGCCGGAGTTCCTCAACCGGCTCGACGACATCGTGATGTTCCACCCGCTCAGCGAGGAGAATCTCGAGCACATCGTCGGCCTGCAACTCGATGCCATGCAGGCGCGGCTGGCGGATCGCCGGATCACCTTGGAGGTCACCGAGGCGGCCAAGGGTTGGCTGGCCCGGCGCGGGTTCGACCCGATCTACGGGGCGCGGCCGCTGCGGAGACTGGTGCAGACGGCGGTCGGCGACCAACTCGCCCGGCAGATACTCTCCGGGGCCGTGCGGGACGGGTCTGTCGTCCTGGTCGACGCTCCTGACGGCCCAGAGGCCGGTGACTTGACGGTGGAACCGACGCAGATGGCGGCCTAGCCGCCCGTCACCTCTTTGATCTTCGGGCGGATGTCGGCGAAATAGACGCCCATGGCGACGACGCCGGCGAGTCCGAGGATCGACACCGGCGCGATGAAGACGAAGGCGGCGGCGATCGCGAGGATTCCGATCCACATCGGCTTGCTGAGCCGGCCGACGTAGGTGAAAGCCTGCGCCGGGCGTCGGACGGCATCCACGAGGGCCACCAAGGTGGCGATGGTGAGGCCGATGCGCAGGGCGGTGACGACGAGGTCGACGATGTCGGGCATGACTCAAGGGTAAGTGCTGGCGCCGAACGCGCAAAGACGGCTGGTGCCGGGGGCTATCCCGTCCGGCACCAGCCGTCGTCCAATCACGCCGCGTGTGGCGTTTGCGGGTTGTGCGTGTCGCCTCAGCGGCCGATGCGCTCGCGCACCGACTTGACCGTGGAGTCGGTCCGCTCGCGCAGGTCGTTGGCGCGCGAGTCGACCTGGTCGCGCAGGTCGACCAACAGGTCGTTGAGCTTGCCCGGAACGGTCTCGAAGAACTCGACGATCTCGGCGCGAACCTCGTCCACCTTGGGCAGCTCCACCTTGGACAGGTCGAACTTGGGCAGTTCCACCTTCGGCAGTTCCACCTTGGGCAGTTCGAAGGCGGGCAGTTCGAAGTCCTTCAGGCTGTCGAGGAAGCTCTTGTTGCTCTCCTCGCCGGTCACGGCCTCGGTCACGGCTTCCTTCGCCGCGGTGGCCTTGGCAGTGGTGGCCTTCTTGGCGGCGGTGGTCTTCTTGGCCGCCGTCTTCTTCGCCGCGGTGGTCTTCTTGGCCGCCGTGCTCTTGGCGGCGGTCGCCTTCTTGGTCACCGTCTTCTTGGCCTCGGTGGCGGCTTCGGCGACGGTTTCGGTCGCGTCGTTGACCTTGTCGGAGACGGTCTCAGGGGTGGTTTCCATCGTGATCCTCTTTCGTTCGGTTGGTCGTATCTTCGGAGACGTCCGTCGGTGTGACGGGGTCGTGCTCGGCCGCGTTCTCTGCCACGAATGCGGAGTAGATCTCCAACATCGCGCGGCGTTGACGTTCCGTCAGCGATGAATCCCGGGCTATCGCAGTCCGCACCCCGCTGGCGTCGTGAGCCTCAAGCAAACCCGCTCGCACGTACAGCGTCTCGGCCGAGATCCGCAAGGCCGATGCGATCTGGGTCAGGATCTCTGCGCTGGGGTTGCGAAGCCCGCGCTCGACCTGGCTCAGGTACGGGTTCGAGACTCCGGCACTCTTCGCGAGTTGGCGCAGGGACATCTGCGCGGCGTTGCGCTGTTCCCTGATGTACTCGCCGAGCGTACCGACGTCTAACTTGGACACACCACCATAGTGCCCTGGCTGCTTGCAATTGCAAACACTCTGTGTGGTGATTTTGCAGTGATATCAATCACGTCGATTCCACCAACAACGGCCGGTGTATCACTGGGGCAAGCATCGAAGGCTCTTCAGTCGAGTGTTGTGAGTCTCACCGTCGGCCTGATCTCGCCGGCCGGCCGGCCGCCTCCGAGCACTTGCTCCCAACTGGCGATCGGCGCGAGCAACTCGGGATCCAGGCCGAGCTCGACCAGGGTGCCGGCGATCGCCGCCGGTCTCGCCCGCGCTCCGCCGTCGGAAATCTTCAGCGCCACGCCGCGGCCGTCCGGCAGGGCGGCGGCGTACATACCGTCGGCCCCGTCCTTGGCCACCAGACCCGGGAAGGTGCGCATCAGGGCGGTGGCTTCGCGGCGATGACCGGCGACGTAGTCGGGTTCGGCGCGCATCCCGTCGGCGATGATGCCGCCGGCCGAGTTAGGCCGCGCCTGACCCAGCGCGGCGAAAGCCCGGGCCAGTCCCACCAGCGGCACCGGCCAGATCGCCGCGCCACACCCGTCCACTGCGACCGCTGCCGGGTCGGCGCCGGTCGCCTCCGCCACAAACTCACCGAGGGCGGTGGGTAGCGGGTGGGAGTGGTCCAGGTAGCCGGCCGTCGGCCAGTCGTTCGCGACGCAGGTGGCGAGCATGGCCGCGTGCTTGCCGGAGCAATTGGCCGCGATCCGCGACTTCCGGCCGCCAGTTGCTATCCAGTCCACCCGTTCCACCTCGTCGAACGGCCAGTCCGGGGTGTTCGCGAGATCGGCCGGGGACAGACCGATCGACGTGAGCATCCCCTCGACCCCGGCGATGTGAAAGGCCTCACCGGAATGCGACGACGCCGCCAGGGCGGCCTCGGCGTGGGAACTCGGGCGGTAGCCAAATTCGACCATGGCCTGGGCCAGGATCGGTTTCAGCGACGAACGCGCGAACGCGGCAACGTGTGGGTCGCCGGCCGCGGCGAGCAGCTCACCGTCGGCAGATGCCACCGCAATGTGGGCGCGATGGACGGATTCGACGATTCCACCGCGTACCACCTCCACCGCCACCGGTGCCGGGACGCTCTCGCCCAGATAACCCATTCGGCCTCCGATTCGACGACGACGCGGGCGGTTCACCGCTGCGTGGAACGTCGCGGTACCTACCCGCGCGACCATAGCGCGCCGCCCCACCGAACGTGTCAGCATTGGGCACGTGACTTCCCCAGCCAACTTCCAACACGGCCAGCGAGCCGCTGAGGATGTGCTGCGGGTGGCGGCCGAGAGCTCGTTCTGGGGCCGGATCGACCTCACGTCGACCGGTGGCGAAGTGGCGCGGGTGTGGTGCCGGGACGCCACGCTGCTGGCGGTGTCGGTGCCGGGTCCGCGCCCGCGTATCGGGGTACGTCTCCTCTCGGCCGGGCTGGTCGGACCGGCCGAACTCGACGCCGCTCTGCGGGAGCAGTCCGATTCGGTCAACCCCGAGCCGCTCGGTTCGATCCTGCTGCGGCGGGGGGCCATCGACCGGGTCGAGCTGGAGTCGGTGGTGCGTGGACAGTTGATCGATCAGTTGGCCGACCTGTTGGGATGGCCGCTGATAGCGGCGGCGCAATTCTCAGGCGATGCCCCGGCAGCGCCCCTGGAATCGGGCACCCCGGTGGCAGAGGCACTCCGCAAGGCACGGGCCAGGTTGTGGGTGTGGGACAGTCTGCTGCGGCGGCTGGGTGGTCCGCAGGGGGTGGCCTCGCCTTCGATGCTGGCCGCTCCGCGGGCGGACATCTTCCTGGGGCCCTACGACTGGGCGGTGCTGACGAAGGTCGATGGGGTGAGGTCGTTGGAGGTCCTGGCGGCGGAGTGCGGATTGAGCATCTACGAATGCGCCCAGATCGTCGATGCCCTGATGAAGGTGGGTTTGGTGGTGCTGCCGCCGACGGCCGAACAGTCCGGTGCCGGCACCGCCGAGTTGCTGCGGGAACTCGCGGCTTTGAACAAGGAGAGCAAGTCGGACTCCTAGCTCAGTCCGCGCGGGATGGCTCGTCAGACTTCGACCAGCACTGTCACCGGGCCGTCGTTCGTCAGTGACACCCGCATGTCGGCGCCGAATCGGCCCTCCGGCACGGTTGCGCCGAGGCTCCGCAGCGTCGCCGCGAAAAGCGCTACCAGAGGTTCGGCCACGTCACCCCCGGCGGCTGCCTCCCAGGTCGGCCGACGTCCCTTGGCGGTCGATGCGTAGAGCGTGAACTGACTCACCACCAACACCGGCAGCCCCAGGTCGGCGGCCGAGACCTCGCGGGAGCCACTCGGGAGCGCGCAGCGCTCGAATCGTCCGGCGTCGAAGATCCGTAGCTGGTAGACCTTGCGGGCCAACCGTGCGGCTGATTCCTCGGTGTCGGTGTGGGTGACGCCGACGAGGACCACGAGTCCCGGGCCTTCGAATGCGCCAACCACCTGGCCGTCCACGGTCACCGACGCCGAGTCGGCCCGTTGCACTAGCGCCCGCATCGACCGACCCGGGTCATGCGTCGACCACCGCCTGCACGGCGGCGCTGCTTCCGCCGACCGTCACCACGGCGTCGTCGGGGGTGGAACGCTTCACGATCGCGGTGGCGATCGGCCCCAACTCGTAGTGTCGCGCGGCCGTGCCGACCCAGCCGACCACCCGCCCGTCCAACTCGACCGCGTCGCCGTGGGAGGGGAGGCCGCCGTCGGAACCGTCGATGTGCAGAAGCACCAGGCGACGCGGTGGCCGGCCCATGTTGTGCACCCGGGCGACCGTCTCTTGACCGCGGTAGCAGCCTTTGGCCAGATGAACCGCGGGACCGATCCAACCCACCTCGTGCGGGATGGTCTTGTGGTCGGTCTCCATCCCGCTGCGCGGAACGGCCGCAGCCACCCGAAGGGCCTCCAGCGCCCAGGTGCCGGCCGAGTCGCCATGGGCGGCGAGGTAGTCGGCCAACTGCTCACGGGGCACCAACACCTGTGCCCCGATCAGTGCATCGGGTCGGTCAGAGACGTATTTCGAAGCATCGCCGCCGCGATCGCTACCGGCCGGGGTCTCGCCGACGCCGGCGAACTCCGCCGGCACCAGCCAGGTGGGGTGGACCGGGTCCGGGAGGCGCTGCGGCCGCCACACCACCGCCCGCTCGGCGGTGGCATCGGCCACCGAGACATCGAGCATGAAGCGCATCCGGTCGAGGTAGTCCGCCAGCGGCCGTAGCGAACCTGGCTCGGTGATCAGCCAGGCCGTGGTGCCGTCGTCCACCACATGCACCTCGTGTTCGACCCGCCCGTTGGGGTCGAGGAACAAGGTGGTGGCCGAGCCACCGACCGGCAACTCCAGCAGGTCCGCCGAGGACAACGAGTGCAGCCACGACAACCGGTCGGCTCCGGTCACCGCCAGTACGCCCAGGTGGGAGAGGTCCACCACCGCAGCCCCGCGGGCGAGTGTGCGCTGCTCGCCGTGGGGGTCGCCGAAGTGCCAGGGCACCCCTTGATCGGGCGACTCGGGGGGAGGGGGGACGGCCCCCGGCGCCGACAAGATGGGTGAGCGGTATGTCACGTCGGGCCTCCGTCGTCAGGGGTTGCCGCTCCTGGAGCGGCCAGGCAGTCGGCGCAGCGGCCGTAGATGCCGGTGTGCGCGACGTCGGCGGCGAAGCCGAGCCGTGCGAGCACCGCCTCTTCGAACTCCACCGCCACGTCCGCGGGAAGGCTCTGCACCCGGCCGCAGCCGGTGCATCGGAAATGAAGATGCGCCGGGCCGTCGGCCACGTGGTAAGTCGGCGAACCCGTGCCGATGTGGGCGTGGCTGACCAAACCCACCGACTCGAGCACCTCCAAGACGCGGTAGACGGTGGAGAGGTTGACCGCGGGCGCCCGTCGGTGCACATACGCGAGGATCTGCTCGGGGGTGGCGTGCCGGAGTTCCACCACGGCATCGAGCACGAGTAGGCGCTGGGGGGTGGCGCGGTACCCGTGCCGGTGGAGGACTTCGGCGCCGTCAGGAGTCACTGTGATGCGGCTGCAATCGCGCCGAGAGGTGGTTCTGCATGGGTTCGCCGACCGCGGCCATGTCGTAGGTCCACAGCAGTTCGCCGTTGACCAGGCCGTACAGGCGTTCGCCGGAGTCGACCTCCTTCGCGCTCGGGGCGCGCATGATCCCGTCGGTGCGCAGTTCCATCCGGGCGCCGGTGATGACGGCGTTCTCCAATCCGGTGATCTCGACCCGGCCGAACCAGAGTTCGGAGATGCCGGTCGGGTGCTGGAGGAGCAGTTCGAACTCGTTGTCCGGCAGCGGCCGGAAGTAGCCCGATTCGGTGCCACTCGGGCGCACCTTGGCGCCGGAGTCGTCGATGATCCACGACCGGCTGAAGTAGGAGATGAAGGGCCGACCGTCGTTGCTGAAGGTCGCCTGCTGGTAGAAGCGGAAGTCGTCGATCGTGGGGTATTGGCCCAGCCCGACTCCAGCCCAGGAGCCGAGCAGCCAGCCGAGGTGGCTCAGCTCGAGCGGCAGCTTCGGATCACCCACGTCGGAGTCCACGTCCTACTCCTTGAACAGTCGGTACACGACGTAGCCCGCGAACCAGACGATGAGGGCGCTGGCGAGCACCAGGAGCGCTGTGAAGAAGTGTTCGACCACGTGTTGCATACTAGCGCGCACGCCCGACCTCGGCTCACGACGTCGAATCGCCGCCTCAGTAGACGAGGGCGGTGGCCTCGGCGGGCAGGATCTCCTCCAGGTAGGCCCCGGTGCCCGCGACTCGCACCCCGTCGAGCAGGTCGGCGGAGGTCAGGTCGCGCCGTGCCGCGCACTGAGAGCAGACGGTCACTCGACCTTCGGTTGCGATCAAGTCCCGCAGTTCGGCGAGATCGCCGGCGTGGGGCAGGTTGACTCGTTCGAGCACCCCTGCCGTGGCGAGGTAGGTCGCGTCGCCGGTGAGCCAGAGCGATACCTCCACGTCGGCGGCCGCGGCGGTCGCGGCGACCGTCAGGGCCTGCGACACCCGTTCCGGCGCTTCCACGCCCCAGGTCAACTTCACCACCAGGCGGGCTGGCATGGCTAGCCGATGGTGATGTCGCGCGGGGCGGTGGACGGCTTGGTCGCCGGGTTTGCCGCACTCGCGTCGGTGAGGTCGGCGGTGATCGCCATCCCGCCGGTCAGCCAACGGAAGATGGTGCAGCCCACGCAGAAGTTGACGACGGCCTGCGCCAGGGCCGCCGCCAGCAAGATGCCGGTGAGCACGTAGTACGGAGTGCTCAAGCCGACCGTGCCCAGCAGCAGGGCGACTACCGCCAGCAGCATTCCCAGAGCCTGTCCGAACCGTCGGGGGCGTTCGGCGACGCGAACCGTGGTCGGCTTGAGTCGGCGTCCCAGGGTGGCGCGGTAGAGCGCCGCATACGGGTGCACGTGCATGCCGAGCACCGCTCCGAAGGCGAACACCAGAGTCTGTATGGCCAGCAGCAGCAACCCGGACGAAACCCCGAGCGCGATGGCGCCGGCGAGCACCAGCGCCGTGACTGCGGCGATGAATCGGGACTCGCGGGGGTCGAGCGTGGCGACACTCCGGGCAGGCATGGCGCCAACTGTAGGGTCTGGCACCCGTTCGGGCGGGGAACTTGGGCTTTGCCGTGTCGGGTGTCGTCGAATCCTCCTAGGCTGGCGTCGACGGAACGGAGGCGCAACATGGTCGGTCGGCGCGGTGCCGGGTGGCGGCGCGCTGCCCTGCTGCTGCTCGCGTTGGTGTTCTCGGTGGGCGGGCTGGTCGCGGCGCCCACGCCGGCCAGCGCGGCGCCATCCGTGCCGACGGCCGCGGCCGATGCCCCGCCCGCGCCCCGTCTGCCGGCCCGCGATGTGATGCGCATAGGCACCGGTGCGGCGCCGGGTGCCACTGCCTGGGGCAACTTGACCGTGACCGCCTCGGCGACGCCGGGTTGGATCGTCGCCTACCCGTGTGACGAGCAGCGTCCCCTGGCCTCGAACATCAACTTCGGCCAGGGCGAGACCGTGTCCAATTTTGTGGGTGTCCGCACCGATGCCCGCGGTGCCATCTGCGTGTACTCCACCGCGCCCGTGCACGTGTTGTTCGATCTCACGGCCACCTCCGACGTGATCCCCGCATCGGCGCCGGTACGGGTCATCGACACCCGCAACGTCCCCGGGGCCGTGCCGGTGCCGGGTCGGAGTGTGGTGGTGGTGCCCGCCGGGGCGCCGGCCGGCAGCACCGTCTGGGGCAACCTCACGATCGTCACGCCGAGTTCGGCCGGGTGGGCGGTCGCCTTCCCATGTGACGAGGCGCCGCCCTGGTCGTCGAGCATCAACTTCGCCGGGTCGACCACCCGGGCCGGCTTCGTCGGCGTGCGCACCGACGATCAGGGCAATTTCTGTGTGTTGGTCTCGACCGCTGCGCACGTGATATTCGACCGAGTCGCGGCCTCGTCGCAGGTCGCAGCCGGACCGCCGCGGCGACTGGTCGATACCCGGCTGCCGGATTCGGGCGGTGCACCGGTGCCGTCCCGCGGCACACTGACGGTGCCGGTCGGGGCCGCCGGCGCAACGGTGTGGGGAACCTTGACCATCCCGGCCGGACCGACGGCCGGTTGGGCCGTCGCCTACCCCTGTGACGAGGCGCGGCCGGAAGCCTCCGCAGTCAACTACGTCCCGGGTCGGTCGGTGGCCAACATGGTCGCGGTGCGGGCCGACGCGGCCGGGAACGTCTGCGTGTACTCGTCTGGTGAGGCCCACGTCGTGCTCGACGTCGTCTCGGTCTCCGATCGACTGCCGGTCGCCGCCCCCGTGCGCAAGACGGACACCCGCACCGACTGGTCCGGACCCGGGCAGGTGATCACGGTCGCAGCCGGTTCCCGCTCCGCCACCAGGGCGACGATCGCGTTGTGGCAGCGCCGAGCCGATGGCACCTTCGAGTTGGCCCGGGGTCCGGTGCTCGGATGGGTGGGGGAGTTGGGGATCGGGGAAGGCGCCTTCGGGGTGCCGCGCACCCCGGAGGGCTACTACGCGTTGACGGAGGCGTTCGGAATCCTCGACAACCCGGGCACCTCGATGCCCTACTTCAAGGTTGACCGCTACGACTGGTGGGACGGCGACCCGACGAGTCCCACGTTCAACACCCATGTGCGCAAGACCTGGGTGCCCGGGGCGGGTAGCGAACGCCTCATCGACTACGGCTACGCGTATTACTACGGCATCGCCTTCGACTACAACCCGGAACAGAACCCGGCCAAGGGTTCGGCCTTCTTCTTCCACGTGTCCACCGACGAACCCACCGGCGGTTGCGTATCGGTGCCGATCGGGGACATCCAAGCGATGCTGAGGGTCCTCGACCCGGCCCGTTCACCGGCCATCACGATCGGCCTCGGCGGATGGGGGACGGCGATCGTCGATCGGGCCAACCGGTCCTGAGGCCGGCTGCTACTCGGCCAGCAGTTCGTATTCGTGCGGGGAGACGAAGCGGTAGCCGACATTGCGCACGGTACCGATGAGGTGTTCGAACTCCGGACCGAGTTTGGCCCGGAGTCGGCGTACGTGGACGTCCACCGTGCGGGTGCCGCCGTAGAAGTCGTAGCCCCACACCTCTTGCAGCAACTGGGCCCGGGTGAACACCCGGCCGGGGTGCTGGGCGAGGAACTTCAGCAGTTCGAATTCCTTGAAGGTCAGATCCAGCGGGCGATTGCGCAGCCGGGCGGTGTAGGACGACTCGTCCACCACCAAGTCGCCGGTGCGGATCAGATCCGGTTCGTCGTCCTCGGCATTGCCGCGGGCGAGCGCGAGCCGCAGTCGAGCGTCGAGTTCAGCCGGTCCGGCGGTGTCGAGCACGAGGTCGTCGATGCCCCATTCGGAGTTCACCCCGGCCAGGCCCCCCTCGGTGGTGATGAGCAGTACCGGGACCGCCACTCCGGTTGAGCGGATCACGCGGCAGAGGCCCTTGATCGCCACCAACTCGGTGCGCCCGTCGACCAGCAGGGCGTCCACCGGCGGGGCGTCGAGCAGGGCGCTGGGCTCCGCGTGCGCCACTTTCACCCGGTGCGAGAGGAGTCCCAGCGCGGGTAACACCTCGACGCTTGCTTGGCTCGAATTGGTCAGGAGAAGGAGTTGGCCCATAATCCGGGATCTCCCCCCTGATGGACGGCGTCAGGACATGAGGATACCCGGCTTCCGCTGGAGGGCCTAGTCGTGAGGGTCGTCCCGGGGGGTGCCGAGGGGGCGTCGCCGCCCCTACTCTGGGTTCTGTGAGGTGGCAACTGTCGGTCGGTTCGGACCCCGACGGTCGACTGGCCGACGTGGTCGAACTGGCCGGCGAATGCGCGGCGGTCGATCGCGCCGAGCCGTTCTCGGACGCCAGTGTGCTTGCGGTGTCGAGCGCTGTCCGATACGTGTGGGCGTACGAGGGCGACTCCGATCAACTCGCCGGTGTTGCCATCGTCGACGGTGAGATGGTGGAGGCGGCGGTTCGGCCCCCAGCGCGAGGTTGCGGCATCGGAGCCGCACTGTTGGCGGCCTCGTTCGAACTCGGGGCTCGGCGGACCTGGGCCCATGGGAATCTGCCGGCGGCCCGGCGGCTGGCCGCCCACTACCGGGCCACAGTGGCCCGACGACTGAAGCTCCTCCGACTGCCCGCTGGCGCGATCGAGACCGGCCCGCCGCGACTGCCGCCGGGGTTCCGGCTGCGCCACTACGCCGGTTCTTCAGACGACGCGGCGTTGCTGCGGGTGAACCGGGCGGCCTTCGCCGACCTACCGGATCAAGGTGGTTGGAGCCCCGCCGATCTGACGTCGAGGATCTCGGCGGATTGGTTCCGGGCCGAGGACCTGCTGTTGTTGATCGACGCCGACACCGACGCGCTGGCCGGTTTCCACTGGACCAAGGTCCACCCCGGCGGTGACTGCGAGGTCTACGTGGTCGCACTCGACCCCGAGTACCAGGGACGCGGGCTGGCCGCCGAGCTCACCCGGGCGGGCCTTCGCCACCTCGCAGACCTCGGGTGTTCGGACGTCATGTTGTACGTCGACTCCACCAATACCCGGGCGCTGAAGGTCTATCGACGACTCGGCTTCACCGAGGACCGGGAAGACATCCTGTACGTCACGCAGCCGGTCCCCGCCTCAGACCCTGTCGTCTGGCAGGGTTGAGCCATGATTGACGCGGCCGTGGGTGAAGAAATTTCGCCGACTGAGGACGACCTGCCGACGGGCCGGTTCATCGATCGGGAACTCTCCTGGTTGGCGTTCAACCAGCGAGTGCTCGAACTCGCCGAGGACGATCGGCTGCCCCTGCTGGAACGCGCGAAGTTCTTGGCCATCTTCGGCTCCAACTTGGACGAGTTCTACATGGTTCGGGTGGCGGGCCTGAAGCGCCGGATCGCCACCGGCATCGCCGTCCGGGCTGCCAGCGGACTGCTCCCGCGCGAGGTGCACGACGCAGTGCTGGCGGCGAGTCAGGAGTTGATGCATCGGCAGGCCGAATGCTTCCGCGACGATGTGGCCCCCGGTCTGGCGGCCCAAGGCATCGAGGTCGTCCGCTGGGACGACGTGGCGGAGTCCGAACGGATCGAACTGTCGGCGTTCTTCGCCGACAAGGTCTACCCGGTGCTAACGCCGCTGGCGGTCGATCCGGCTCATCCGTTCCCCTACATCTCCGGCCTCTCGCTCAACCTCGCGGTGGTGGTCCGCAACCCCCACACCGGAAACGAGTTGTTCGCCCGGGTCAAGGTGCCGCCGTCGCTGCCGAGGTTCGTGCACGTGGGTAGGTCCCGCTTCGTCACCCTCGAGGACGTGATCGCGGCCCACCTCGATCAACTCTTCCCGGGCATGGAGGTGCTCGAACACCACACCTTCCGAGTCACCCGCAACGAGGACGTCGAGGTCGAGGAGGATGACGCCGAGAATCTGCTCAAGGCGCTCGAGCGCGAGTTGATGCGGCGCCGTTTCGGCCCGCCGGTGCGGCTGGAGGTCGAGGAGACGATCTCCCCGCACGTGTACGACCTGCTGGTCAGAGAACTCGGGGTCACCACCTCGGAGGTGTTCCAACTGCCGTGGCCGTTGGATCTGCGTGGCTTGTGGACCTTGGTCGACCTGGATCGGGAAGACCTCAAGGACCCCCCGTTCGTGCCCAAGACGAGCCGGGAACTGGCCGAGGTGGAATCCTCCAAGGCTCCCGACGTGCTGGAGGCGATGCGGACCAAAGAGGTGCTGCTGCACCACCCGTACGACTCCTTCTCGACCTCGGTACAGCGCTTCTTGGAACAGGCCGCGGCCGACCCCAAGGTATTGGCGATCAAGCAGACCCTCTACCGGACTTCCGGTGACTCGCCGATCGTGGACGCGTTGATCGATGCCGCCCAATCCGGCAAACAGGTCTTGGCCCTGGTCGAGATCAAGGCGCGCTTCGACGAGGAGGCCAACATCACCTGGGCCCGCAAGTTGGAGCGGGCCGGCGTCCACGTGGTCTACGGCCTGGTCGGCCTGAAGACCCACTGCAAGCTCAGCATGGTGGTGCGCGACGAGGGCGAGCGCCTGGTGCGCTACTGCCACATCGGCACCGGCAACTACCACCCGAAAACGGCTCGGCTGTATGAGGACATGGGCATCCTCACCACGGACACCGCCGTCGGCATCGACGTCGCCAACGTGTTCAACCAGCTCTCCGGCTACTCGATGAACACGTCGTACGAGCGCCTTCTGGTGGCGCCGCACAGCATCCGCTCGGGGCTAGTGGAACGCATCGAACGGGAAGTCGCCCACCACCGCGCGGGCCAGCCGGCTCGGATCAGGTTCAAGTGCAACTCCATCGTCGACGAGCGCGTGATCGACGCCCTCTACCGAGCGTCCCAGGAGGGGGTGCCGGTCGACGTCTGGGTGCGTGGCATCTGTGCGATCCGACCGGGGGTGCAGGGCATGTCCGAGACGATCCGGGTGCGCAGCATCCTGGGGCGTTTCCTGGAGCACTCCCGGGTCTACGAATTCGCCAACGCCGGCGAACCCGAGGTGTGGATCGGCTCCGCGGACCTCATGCACCGCAATCTGGACCGGAGAGTGGAAACCCTGGTCTCGCTGAACGATCCGGCACACGTGGCGACCACGAACTCGTTGTTCGACATGGCCTTCGCGGAGAACACCGCGGCGTGGGATCTGGATTCGGACGGCATGTGGCACCGACGGGCGGCGGCCGGCCTGTCCGAACCGCTGATCGACATGCAGAGCCAACTGATTTCCAATGTGACTCATCGTGGAGGGACCGTCCAATGACATCGGTTGACGCGCAGGATCCGACCCCGCCGGATGTCAGGCGCGACGACCCGCCCCCCCAGGAGTCGGTTGCCACACCGCCGCACCCGGAGGAACTGCGCGAGATCGAACGCAAGTTCCGGGTCCACGGCCTTTTCCGGCTGCCGGATCTCGAGTCGGTGCCCGAGGTCGCCAGGGTGGTGGCGCAGGGCACCCGTTCCCTCGCCGCGGTCTACCACGACACCGACGACTTGAAACTGTTCCGCTGGGGAGTGACGCTGCGACGGCGGGAGGGCGGCGACGACGCCGGTTGGCACATGAAACTCCCGGTGGACGGGGCCCAGGAGGGGGTGCGTGACGAGTTGCGGGTACCGCTGTCCGACGGCGCCGTCGGACACGTCCCCGAAGCCCTGGCCGATGTGGTGACTGCCTACGTGCGCAGCAGCGAGTTGGTCCCGGTGGTGGAACTGCGCACCGAACGAACGCCGTACCTGCTCTACGACGACGATGGCGTGGCAACCGCCGAACTGGTCGACGACCAGGTGTCCATCCTCGATGGCGACCGTGTGGTGTCGATGTTCCGTGAGATCGAACTGCTCGAACTCGCCGACGACGTCGATCTGACCCCGCTGGTGGATCTGCTGATGGCGCGCGGGGCCCAACCGAGCCAGCTGTCCAAGGCCGTCAGCGCCCTGGGTCCGGCGGCCGCCGTGCCGCCGGACATCCCGAAACAGGAGTCGGTGGGCCCGGCCGATGCCGCCGGCGACGCCGTGACGGCCTATCTGCGCAAGCACGCGCGCGCCTTCCTCACCCAGGACGTGCGGGCCGTCGGGACCTGCCCGATGCCGTGCACCAGATGCGGGTGGCGGCCCGGCGACTGCGCAGCGGCCTGAAGACCTTCGCCCCGCTGGTCGATCCGGAATGGGCCGCCGAGTTGCGCGAGGAACTCAAGTGGGCGGCCGGCGAACTCGGTCACGCCCGCGACACCGAGGTGCTGCTGGAGCGGCTCGATCAGCACGCCGACGATCTCAGCGAACGGGAGGCGATGCTGATCCGGGCGGTGATGGACCCCATGCTCCGGGATCGGCTCGCGGATGCCCGGGAACACGCCCTTTCGGCCATGCGCAGCGAACGCCATCTGGCTCTGCTGGAGCTGCTGGTGGAGGGCGCCGCCAGACCGCAACTGACGCCGTTGGCCGACAGTTCGTGCGCGGAGGTGCTCCCGCCGCTGGTGGACAAGGCGTGGCGCAAACTCAACCGCTCGGTCAAGGAACTCCAACTCGAAGGACCTTCGGAGACCTGGCATCAGGCGCGGATCGCCGCCAAGCGGGCGCGCTACGCGGCCGGGGCGGTCATCCCGGTGTTCGGCGACCCCGCCGCCGAGCTCGAGGACGCCCTCAGCGAGGTCACCGAAGTGCTCGGCGAGCACCAGGACGCGTGTGTGGCCCAGGACGTCATCCGGGAGATCGCCGCCTCCCGCGACGTCGACGGCGAGACCGGATTCGCCCTCGGCCTGCTGCACGAGCACGAGTTCGAGGAGGAGATCCACAACCGGGTGCAGTTCCGCGACATTTGGGCGAACGCCAAGAAGGTTCAGCGACACACTCGGCTGGTGTGACCGGTGGCGAGCACGATCGTGGCGGCCGGGGTGGTGCTGGTCCGGCGGGCCAAGAGCGGAGTGCAGGTCTGTCTGGTGCACCGGCCGCGCCAGGACGACTGGTCGCTGCCGAAGGGAAAGGCGGATCCAGGGGAGCTGATGCCGGCGACCGCCCGCCGGGAGGCGCTCGAGGAGACCGGCTCGGATGTGGTGCTCGGCGCTCCGCTGGAACAGCAGCGCTACAAAGTCGACGGTCGACCCAAGACGGTCGACTACTGGGTGGCGCACGTCCGACCCGGTGGGCCCGGGTTCGCCCCCAACCGGGAGGTCGACCGGTTGGAATGGATGTCGGTGCAGAAAGCCCGGGCACGGTTGACCTACCCACGCGATCGCCAACTGGTGCTTGGCGCCATCGCCAGTTCGCCGACCGCACCCTTCATCGTGCTGCGCCACACCGAGGCGGTCAAACGCGCAGACTTCAAGGGCAGCAACGACTCCCGCCGCCCGCTCACCAGCAAGGGCCGCAGCCAGGCCCGGGCCCTGGTGGATCCGATTTCGGCCTTCGGCGCGATGCGGATCCACAGTTCGGATTCGCGTCGCTGCATGCAGACGGTGGAACCGCTGGCGCAAGCCGAGAAGTGCGAGGTGAGCGAGGAGCCGCGGTTCAGCGAGGAGAGTTTCAGCAAGCGACCCAAAGTGGCGCTACGACGGTTGTCGAGCCTCGCCGCGACCCCGACTCCGTTGGTGCTCTGCACCCATCGGCCGGTGCTCCCGAGCGTGCTCGGCGGGCTGGCCGCGGAGTTCGGTTTGCGAGCCAAGGCCGCAGTGCTCAAACCCGACCTCAACCCGGGTGGCTTCGTGGTGCTGCACCGTGAACTCGACGCCCGGCACCGGCTCACCGGCCGGGTGGTGGCGATCGAAAGATTCGACGAGCTCTGATCGCGCCGGATCGCACCGATCCCGTTGCGGCTCAGCGGGTTCCGGAGCGGCTGCCGGAGCGCTGGTCCGCCGGATCCGAGTCGGCCATCGGCGGCAGCCGTTCGCGGATCGTTCACCTTCCCGTTCACTTCTTGTTCGCTGACGGTAACCGCCCGCCAATACCTTCCAATTGTCCGAATTCACTTACTTCTTGGAGGACCAGGGTGAACGTCACCCGTACATCGCGCTTCGTCGCCATCGGCTTCGCCGGCGCCCTCGCTCTCGCCGCCTGTGGCGGATCCTCGTCCGACAGCGCCTCCGGCGACGAGACCGGTGGTACCGGTTCTGGCGACATCCGCTGCGTCTCCGGCACCATCAAGGCCTCCGGCTCCTCGGCTCAGAAGAACGCCATCACCGAGTGGATCAACGAGTACCAGGCGGCATGCCCGGACGCGACGATCGAATACACCCCGTCCGGCTCGAGCGCCGGAATCCAGGACTTCATCAACAACCAGACCTCGTTCGCCGGCTCCGACGCACCCCTGAACGAAGAGCAGGCCGGGCAAGCCGCGACCCGGTGCCAGAACAACCCGGCCTGGAACCTTCCCATGGTCGGCGGTGCCATCGCGGTCGCCTACAACGTGGAGGGGGTCGACAGCCTCACCCTCACCCCGGAGGTGACGGCGAAGATCTTCGCCAACGAGATCACGCAGTGGAACGACCCGGCCATCGCCGCGCTCAACTCGGGCGTCAACCTGCCGGACGCCCCGATCGCGCAATACCACCGGTCGGACGGTTCCGGCACCACGCAGAACTTCACCGCCTGGCTGGACCAAGCCTCCGGCGGAACCTGGACGTTCGGCGACAACAAGGAGTGGAAGGCGCCCGGTGGGCAAGGGTCCAAGGGCAACGACGGTGTGGCGTCGTCGCTGAAGTCCACCCCCAACTCGATCGGCTACATCGAGGAGTCCTTCCTCGAGCAGGCCGGCGCCCAGGCCGCCTTGATCGACAATGGCGGCGGCGCGGTCGAACTGACCAGTGAGAACGCCAGCAACGGCCTCGCCACCGCGAAGGTGGTCGGTGAGGGCAACGATCTCGCGCTCGAACTCGACTACACGACCACCGATCCCACTGCCTACCCGGTGGTGCTGATCACCTACGAGATCACCTGCTCGGTTGGCCTGCCGGCCGACCAGCTCGACCTCACCCAGGCCTTCCTCGAGTACACCGCTTCGCCGGCTGCTCAGGAGATTCTGCCCGAGATCGGCTACGTGCCGCTGCCGGCGGAACTAGAGTCCAAAGTGCAGACCGCGGTGCAAGCGCTGAGCTAGCGCATCGGTTGCGGGCCGGGCGAAGAAATCCCGCGCCCGGCCCGCAACGCGGTTCGGATGAGGAGAGGTGAGCAGTGGCGACTCTGACTAGGCCGCCGGAGGACGACGCGGCGCCGGCGGAGATCGAGGGTTCCGCGGTCCGCCGCGGCGATCGAGTCTTCCGCGGGCTCGCGCTGTACGCGGGCATCGGTGTGCTGGTGGTGATGGGCGCCATCGCAGTGTTCCTGGTGTGGCGGTCCATTCCGTCCCTCACGTCCAACTCGGTGAACTTCTTCACCTACCAGGAGTGGTTCCCCGACGACAATCCGCCCACATTCGGCATCGCCGCCCTGGCCTTCGGGACCTTCATGACGGCCATCATCGCGATGATCATCGCGGTCCCCATCGGGATCGGGGCAGCCCTCTTCATCGCCTACTACGCTCCCCGGCGACTCGCGGCGACGATGGCTTTCATCATGGATGTGTTGGCCGCCGTCCCGTCCATCATCTTCGGTCTCTGGGGTTTGCAGTTCCTGATGCCCAACATGTTCGGCCTCACCGAGTGGATGAATGACTACCTCGGCTTCATCCCGATCTTCGAGAACACCCAAGGCATCTACACCAAGTCGATCTTCATCGCCTCGGTGGTGCTGGCGATCATGATCCTGCCGACGATGTCCGCGATCACCCGGGAAGTGTTCACCCAGGTTCCGCAAGCCCACCGGGAAGCCGCGCTCGCCCTCGGCGCCACCCGCTGGGAGATGATCCGGGTGGCCGTCTTCCCCTTCTCCCGGCCCGGGATGATCTCCGGGGCGATGCTCGCCCTCGGCCGTGCGCTCGGCGAGACCATCGCCGTGGCGCTGATCCTGTCGGCCCTGTTCACGATCAATTGGCACATCACCGAACCGGGCGGCAACACCTTCGCCGCGAACATCGCGCTGAAATGGAACGAATCCGGACCCAACGGCCTCAGCGCGTTGGTCGCCTCCGGTCTGGTGCTCTTCGTGATCACCATGGTCGTCAACATGACCGCCAGGTGGATCATCGCCCGGCGGGCTGAGTTCTCGGGAGCCAACTCATGAGCGTCACCACCCGCCCCACTCCACCGGCCGAGGTGCGTGGCGTCGAACTCACCGGCAAGACACTCCCGCGGCTGGCCCCGCTGTATTCGGGACTGATCGCGGTGGCCGCCGCGCTCCTGCTCAACGTCCTCACGTCCGTGCAGGGTGTGGCCGGTACCGCGGTGGTGGCGGCGCTGCTGTTCGTCGCCATTCAATCCGGCTGGTCGTTCGCGGTGGAGGGCAAACGGCACGCCGTCGACCGGCTCGCCACCACCCTGATCTATGCCACCTTCGTGGCCGCCTTCGCGGCCCTGGTTGCGATCCTCACGGTGACGGTGGCCAAAGGTGTGGCGGCTCTGAGTCCCGACTTCTTCACCGAGACCATGCGCAACGTCAGCCCGCGCCGGGAGGGCGGCGGCATCGCCCACGCCCTGGTCGGCACCTTGGAGCAGGTGCTGATCGCCGCAGCCATCTCGGTCCCGGTCGGGATCATGACGGCGGTCTATCTCGTCGAATACGGCGCCGGCAAACGGTTGAGCAAATCGATCAGCTTCTTCGTGGACGTGATGACCGGTATTCCCTCGATCATCGCGGGTCTGTTCATCTACACCTTCTGGGTGCTCACGCTGGGCTTCGAGCGTTCCGGCTTCGCGGCGTCGCTGGCGTTGACGATCCTGATGATCCCGACCGTGGTGCGGGCCACCGAGGAGATGCTGCGGATCGTTCCGAATGACCTGCGCGAGGCGTCGCTGGCGTTGGGAATCCCGAAGTGGAAGACCATCCTCAAGATCGTGATCCCGACCGCACTCGGCGGCATCATCACCGGCGTGATGCTGGCGGTGGCCCGGGTGGCGGGCGAAACCGCTCCGTTGCTGCTGACGACCTTCCTGTCGCAGAACATGAACTGGAACCCGTTCGCCGGCCCGCAGGCGTCGCTGCCCACCTTCGTCTGGGACCAGATCGCCAGCGGCACGAATGCGTCGCTCGATCGGGCCTGGGCCGGCGCTCTCGTCCTTATCCTGCTCGTGATGATCCTCTATCTTGGCGCCCGGATCGTCGCCCGCTTCTTCGCGCCAAAGACGTCGTAGGAATTGGAGTCAATCATGGGTTCAGAGGGTCAGGCGCCGGTTAAACTCAGCGTTCAATCAGCAGTGGGGGCGGCAGCGGAGGGCAAAGTGGAGGCACAGCGGGTGCACGAGGTGTCGGCACCCTCCCGCGCCAAGCGGATGGACCTCAACGGCGTCAACATCTACTACGGCAAGTTCCTCGCTGTGGAAGGCGTCAACCTGCCCATCGAACCGCGGGCGGTGACGGCGTTCATCGGCCCCTCGGGCTGCGGCAAGTCAACCGTCCTGCGGACGCTCAACCGGATGCACGAGGTGATCCCGGGGGCGTACGTCACCGGCGAGGTGCTGCTCGACGGTCAGGACATCTACGCCTCGAACGTCGATCCGGTGAACGTGCGCCGGACCGTCGGCATGGTGTTCCAACGGCCGAACCCCTTCCCGACGATGAGCATCTACGACAATGTGATCGCCGGGCTGAAACTCGAGAAGGGTCGTCGGATCCGCAAGTCCGAGACCGATGTCGTGGTGGAGCGGTCGCTGCGGGGCGCCAACCTCTGGAACGAGGTCAAGGATCGGTTGAAGGCGCCGGGCGCGGGGCTCTCCGGCGGGCAGCAGCAACGGCTGTGCATCGCCCGGGCGATCGCGGTGGAGCCCGAGGTGCTGCTGATGGACGAGCCGGCCTCGGCCTTGGACCCGATCTCCACGCTGGCCATTGAGGATCTGGTGCACGAACTCAAGACCGAGTTCACGATCGTGATCGTGACCCACAACATGCAGCAGGCGGCACGCGTCTCCGACACGACCGCGTTCTACAACCTCGCAGGCATCGGTCAGCCGGGCAAACTCATCGAATACGGTCCCACCCAGGAGATCTTCTCCAGCCCGCGGGAGAAGCAGACCGAGGACTACATCTCTGGCCGCTTCGGCTGAGACCCACGGGTCAGGCCGGCGGGAACCCTCCGGCCTTCGGCAGCAGGCTGGGCACCGGACGGCCGAGCACGCCGGCGAGCCACTCCGACGCCCGGCACAATGCGTCGAGATCGAGGCCGGTGTGCACGCCTGAACGCTCCAATGCGAAGACGAGATCTTCGGTGGCGATGTTGCCGGTCGCGTTCGGCGCGAACGGGCAGCCGCCGATGCCGCCGAGCGATGAATCGAGAACTGTGACTCCCGCTTCGTAGGCGGCCAACGCGCTGGCGTACCCGGTGTTGCGCGTGTTGTGCACGTGGACGCGCAGGGTGGCCGGAGTCCCGGCGACGGCGGCCCGTACCGCCGCCACGCGTGTGTGCACATCCCGCGGGACGGCGACCCCGATCGTGTCCGCGATGGCAACTTCAGCCACACCGGTGGCGGCCAGTTCGGCGGCGATGTCGGCCACGCGGCCGACCGGGACCTCACCGGTGTAGGGGCATCCGAACGAGGCCGACATGGTGACCGAGGTGTGCAGTCCCGCTGCTTTCGCCGCAGGCGTGATCGCGGCCACCGCAGCGATCGCCTCCCGGGTCGACATGCCCTGGTTGCGTTGCGAGAACTCGTCGGTGACCATCACGACCATGTTGATCTCCTGCAGCGCGGTCTGCTCCGCTCGCTGGAAACCACGCTCGTTGAGCACCAGGCCGATGTAGGAGGTGTCGGCCCGTTGCGGCAAGCCGGCGATCACCTGCTCGGCGTCGGCCATCTGGGGGACGCGCCTCGGATTGACGAAACTGGCCACCTCGATGCGCTGCGCACCGGCGGCGGCACACCGCTCGATGAGTTCGAGCTTCGCCTCGGTGGATAGCAGCGCGGGATCGTTCTGCAGTCCGTCGCGCGGGGCCACCTCAACGATGGTGACCGACTCGGTCGGAGCGTCCATGATCCTGCGTCCTCCTCCTGCTGGGTGTGGCTGAACCTTCTCAGATGGTGGTCGGCCAAGTGGGCAGGGGTCTCGGCTCCAACTCGGCCGCAACCTTGCGCCACTTCATCGCCGGCCGTAGGCCCCAGCGCCGCAGCAGCAGGAAGATCCCCATGCCGCAGACCGTGGCGAGGAAATGGCCGAGATCCCAGATGGTCTGCAACACCAGCAGCGGCAGCACGACGGCGACGAACAGCCCGACCGCATACCACCACCGCAACGACTTACCCACCAGGAACAGGTACGCGCCGGCGCAGCCCACCATGACGTAACTGACCCCGACGTCCTGGGTCACGACGGTGGCCGGCGAGAGCCGCTCCGCGCGGATCAGCACGCTCTCCAACGCCACGATGAGCAGTGATCCGAGCACGTGGGCACCGGTGCCTACCAGCACCACCCGCGCCGAGCCGATCCGCTGCTCGAGCCTGGTGATCACCAGCAGGAACACTGCCACGTAGCCGAGGAAGAAGAACCCGTAGTCGGCCACGATGAAAGCGCTCGTGAACAGCACCCGCACCGGTTCGGTGACGATGCCCATGATGTTGGTGCTGTTGAAGCGGTTGAGGACCCCGGCGAGTGTCGTCGGGGTCCCCTGGAAGATCACCGTGGTGACGGTCCAGGTGGCCACGTAGACGAAGGTGACCGGTGCCGCCGCGAGCCAGCTGCGAAGCGCCTGCACCCAGGGATCCAGCCTCCCGTAGGCCCGCAGGGCCCTGCCGCCACGCCGGGCTCGGTGCTTGAGCAGGAACCAGGCGGCGACCACAACTGCCAGGGCGAGGCAACTCCACAGGGCCGAGTTCGGCCGACTCGTCGTGGCCTCGGTGGCGAGTTGCTCCGCGAGTTGCGGATTGTCCTTGAGCAGCCTGGCCAGCGAACTCGGGGTGGGTGAAGGAGCCGGAGGGTCCGTCAACGGGAACGCGCTCGTGAGCAACGCGCTCCGGAGCGTCATGTCGGCGAAACCGTGATGCCTTTGCCGATCACCACGATGCCGCCCGGGGAGACCGTGTACCGATGCCGGTCACCATCGAGGTCCACTCCGAGTTGGGCGTGCTCCGAGACCGTGACGTACTTGTCGAGCACGGCGTTGCGGATCACCGCACCCTCACCGATCCGGACGCCGGGCATCACCACACAACCCTCCAGGTACGCACCCTGGGCGATGCGGACATCCTGGGCGATCACCGAATTACGCACGTGTGCGCCGGAGATGATCGTGCCTGCCCCGACCATCGATTCGTGGGCGTTGCCGCCGTAGACGAACTTGGCCGGGGGCAACGGGGGCAGGTTGGTGAGAATCGGCCACTGCCGGTTGTAGAGATTGAAGACGGGGTGGACGCTGACGAGGTCCATGTGGGCGTCGTGGTAGGCGTCGAGGGTCCCCACATCGCGCCAATAGCCGTGATCGCGTTCGGTCTCGCCGGGCACGATATTGGCGTCGAAGTCGTAGACCGCCGCCTGGCCCTGCTCGGTGAGCATCGGGATGATGTTCCCGCCCATGTCGTGCACGGAACCTTCGTCGCCGGCGTCGATCTTGAGGGACTCGATCAACACATCGGCCGAGAAGATGTAGTTGCCCATGGACACGTACGCCATGTCCGGGTCATCCGGGATACCCGGCGGATCAGCCGGCTTCTCGAGGAAGGCCTCGATCCGCACGCCGTCCGGTGCGGTCTGGATCACCCCGAACTGATCAGCGGTCTCGCGCGGCATCCGGATGCCGGCCACGCTGACACCGGCGCCGGTGCTGATGTGGTGGTCGAGCATCTGCCGGGGGTCCATGCGGTAGACGTTGTCCGCCCCGAACACCACCACGTAGTCGGGCTTCTCGTCGTAGACCAGGTTGAGGCTCTGGAAGATGGCGTCGGCCGATCCGGTGTACCACCGCGGGCCGAGCCGCTGCTGGGCCGGCACCGGCGTGATGTAGTCGCCCAGCAGGGTGGACATCCGCCAGGTGGTGGTGATGTGGCGATCCAGCGAATGCGACTTGTATTGGGTCAGCACGGCGATCCGCAGGAAGCCGGCATTGACCATGTTGGACAGCACGAAGTCGATGAGCCGGTAGGAGCCGCCGAACGGCACCGCGGGTTTGGCGCGGTCGGCCGTGAGTGGCATCAGACGCTTGCCCTCGCCGCCGGCGAGGACGATTCCCAGGACCCTCGGATTCTTCCGCACGGACTCAACCTATCGGTTCCGATGCCATGTTCGCAGCGCCATCGTGCGGAGTCAGACCCTACCCTGAGCAACGTGAGAGCAGCCGTGATTACGAAGGAATGGCCACCGGACAACTACGGTGGCGCGGGCGTGCACGTGGAGTACCTCGTGCGCGAACTCCGAACGCTGATCGACGTGGACGTGCACTGCTTCGGCGCACCCAGACCCGATGCCACCGCGCACGAGGTGCCTGCCAACTTGCGCGGGGCGAATCCGGCGTTGGAGACCTTGGGCGTGGACCTCGACATCGTGGCCGGCCTGGCCGAGGTCGATGTGACCCACAGTCACACCTGGTACGCGAACCTGGCCGGACATCTCGGCGGTCTGATGCAGGGCGTCCCGCACGTCATCACGGCGCATTCGCTGGAACCGCGGCGGCCGTGGAAGGAGGAGCAACTCGGCGGCGGCTACCGGGTTTCGTCGTGGGTGGAGCGCACGGCCTACGAGAACGCCAGCGCGATCATCGCGGTGAGCCACGGCATGCGGGCCGACGTGCTCGACTGCTACCCGGGAGTCGATCCGGACAAGGTGCACGTGGTCCACAACGGAATCGACACCGAGCAATACCGGCCGATGGCCAGCACGGCGGCGCTCGAGCGACTCGGAGTCCCACCGGACGACCCCTACGTGTTGTTCGTCGGCCGGATCACGCGGCAGAAGGGCATCAACCACCTGCTGGCGGCCGCACGGGAGTTCGCACCGGGAATCCCGCTGGTGCTGGCAGCCTCCTCGCCGGACACCCCGGAGATGGGTCGGGAAGTGGCCGAAGCCGTGGACGAACTCAACGCCACCCGGGGTGGGGTCTATTGGCTGGACACCCAACTGGCACGCAGCGACGTGATCGAGTTGCTCAGCCACGCCTTGCTGTTCGCCTGCCCGTCGGTCTACGAACCGCTCGGCATCGTCAACCTCGAGGCCATGGCGTGTGAGACCCCGGTGGTCGCCAGCGCGGTCGGCGGCATTCCCGAGGTTGTGGTCGACGGCGAGACCGGGGTGCTGGTCGACTACACCCCGGACGATCCGGCGGGCTTCGAGTCCAGCATCGCCGCGGCGGTCAACGACGTCGCCGCCGACCCGGCCCGGGCCGCGGCGATGGGTGTGGCGGGCCGGGAGCGGGCCGTCACCGAATTCGGCTGGCATGCGATCGCGGAACGTACCGTGGAGGTCTACCGCGCCGCTGGCGCCCAGGGTTAGCCGTCCGGAAGTCGCCGGCAGGCGACGCAAAATTCATTGGTCGGCAGGCTCGCACTCCGGGCCCGAAACGGCCTAGTGTTGGGTGCGCTACGCACACAGGAGGCAGCCATGGTCATGGGACCGGTTCAGGTAATCGTGGTCAAGTTCCCGGGGAGCGAATTCAACGGGGAGATCGCGCCTGCTCTTGCCGACACCGTTGCGCAGGGGGACATCCGCCTGCTGGACCTGGTCTTCGTGAGCCGCGTCTCGGAGGATGAGTTCGAAGTCATCGAACTGGACGATATCGACGACGAAGGCGTCGATGAGCTCAGCGACGGTGCCGGCTCGGTGGTGGATCTGCTCAGCGACGAGGACCTGGACTCCATCTCCGACCAATTGGAGGTGGGATCGTCGGCCGTCGCGATCGTGTTCGAACACGCGTGGGCCGCCCGACTCGCCTCCGCAGTGCGTGGCTCGAAAGGGGAGATCGTGATGGATGAGCGAATCCCCGCAGACGTGGTGGTGGCGGCTCTCGAGGCCGAGCGCAAAGACGACTGACCTGCGTGGCGCATCCGCGGCCGGCGTCGGAGTCGATGCCCCCACCGCATTGGACAACGAGGAGTGAGGCGAGATGTACGGACGTCGAATGGGACGACCCGGTCTGCTTGGCACGATGGCGCGCACTGCGGTGGTGGCCGGCACGGCCACGGCCACTGCGGGGGCGGTGCGCAACCGTCAGGCCAACAAGCAGGCCCAGAAGCAGGCCGAGGCCGATCAGCAGGCCCAGCAACAGGCCGCAGCGCAGCAAGCCCAACAGCAGGCCGCGGCTCCTGCGGCGCAGTCCGCCGGCGGCATCAGTGAAGACACGATCGCGAAACTCAAGCAGCTTGCCGACTTGAAGTCCGCAGGCGTGCTCTCCGAGGAGGAGTTCGCCGCCGCCAAAGCCAAACTGCTCGGCGTCTAGCGGGATCCATGGGCGCCTCCGAACCTCGCGACCCCGCACGCGGGGTGGACTTCCCGGCGGATTCTCAGGGCATTGTGAGCACGACGGCGGTGGGACGCCGGGCGTGCGCCACCGCAGCCGGGGCGGTCGACAAGAAACTGGCGGCGAAGATCGCTGCCGTGTCCAACTGGCGGTCGGGCTACCTCAAACCTTTTCGCTATCTGACCGAAGCGGCCGCCGTCTCGTACGACGCGGCGGTGGCCTTGAGTAACGCCGGTCTGGACTACCTGTACGACACCATCGAGTTCACCCGGGACGGCGTTTCGGTGCCGATCCGGCAGTTGCCTTCGGTGGAGTCGCCGGCGCTGCGGACGGTGGAGGTCGCCGGTTCGAAACAGCCGGTGCGGGAACTGGTGGTCCCGTTCGAGGGGAAGCGGCTCGTCGGCGACGACCTGCGCCGCACCCTCGACGATTGGGTGACCCGAGGCACCGTGGAGCCAGGTTTCGCCGCAGCCGTGATGTTGGTGGCGGACAACCCGGAATGGCTCGACACCTCCGACGTTGCGGTGGTGGTGCTCGGTGTCGGCGCCGAGATGGGTCCGGCGTTCTCGCTGTTGCGTTGGGGTGGTCGGGTGGTCGGCGTCGACCTGCCCAATCCGGCCATCTGGAAACGGTTGGTGGCCTCGGCGCGGGACTCGGCCGGAACCCTTGAGGTGCCGGTTCCGGTGTCGACGTCGGCGACGGCCAGCGACGAGGAGATCGTGCAGGCGGCGGGCACGGATCTGATCGCCCGCACGCCTGAGGTGCTCGAGCTGCTGCGCAGCATCGACGGACCCATGGTGCTCGGCAACTACCTCTACGCCGACGGGGGCCTGCACGTGCGGGTGTCGATGGCCGCGGATGCGCTCGCCGTCGGACTGGCTGATCGTGCCGACGACCTGATGCTGGCCTATCTCGCGACCCCGACAGATGCCTTCGCGGTGCCGTGGCGCGATGTCGAGATCTCCCGCGGCCGTTGGTCGCACCGTCGCACCAAGCTGCTGCAGCCGCCGCTGCACCTGCTGGGCGCGTTCGAGAAGAACTACTCCCACACGGTCACGGCAGCAGACGGCACCCGGTACGGCATCGCCGACTGCCTGGTGCCGCAGCAGGGCCCCAACTACGCCTTGGCCAAACGGTTGCAGCGTTGGCGTTCGGTGGTCGCCCGCGATGCCGGCACGCGAGTGTCGCTGAACGTGGCTCCGGCGACCAGGACCAGGTCGGTGGTGAAGAACCGAGCGCTCGCGGCGGCCTATGCCGGGGCCCATCGGTTCGGCATCCGGGTGTTCGACCCGAGCACCGCCAACACCCTGATGGCGGCGATGCTGGTGCATGACCTGCGCAACCCTGCGGCGGCGGCGAATCCCGCGGTGGAACTGGGCAACCCGATGGATCTGTTCTCGGCCGCGGCCAACCACGGCGGGCTATGGACCACCGGCTACGAGCCGCGGTCGGTGTTGGGTTTCGCCGCTGCGCTGGGAATGTTCGAGTCACGCGCGTAGGCGGGGCAGGGCGGCGGGAATAGCGGATGCCGGGAGGATGTTGGCCCGCTACGATAGTTGAACGCTAAACCAAAGGAGTTGCCATGCCAGCCGTGACCGTCGACGACATCCTGGTGCTGCCCCGGGTGCACCGACCGGATCCCGCCGTTGCGAAGGCGCGGCCGGTGAAGGCGGTGGTGCAGGCCATCTCGACCTTCGAAGGTGAGGGGTTCCCGGTGCGACGGCCGTTCCCGGGGAAGTTGTCGCTGGTCGACACCGATCCGTTCCTACTGCTCGACCAGATGGGTGCGGTCGAATACGCGCCGGGCGAGCCGAAGGGAACCCCTTGGCATCCGCACCGGGGGTTCGAGACCGTCACCTACATCATGGACGGCGCTTTCGCCCACCGCGATTCCACCGGCGGCGGAGGGTTGATCTCCGATGGCGACACCCAGTGGATGACGGCCGGTTCGGGGCTGCTGCACATTGAGACACCGCCGGAGGAGTTGGTGGTGTCCGGCGGGCTCTTCCACGGCGTGCAGCTGTGGGTGAACCTCCCGCGCGACGTGAAGATGACGGCGCCTCGTTATCAGGATCTGTCCCGCGGCGACACGGTGCTCCTCTCCTCGGACGACGGCGGCGCCTTGATCCGGCTGATCGCCGGTGAACTCGACGGCCACTCCGGCCCCGGGATCACCTACACGCCGATCACCTACGCCCACGCCACCATCGAGCCCGGGGCGCAGTTGTCGATCCCGTGGCGGCGGGACTACAACTCCATGGTGTACGTGCTCAGCGGAAGCGGGACTGCGGGCGCGGAGGGGCGGCCGATCCGGGAGGGCCAACTCGCGGTCTTCGGTGAGGGCGACCATCTGGTGCTCAGCGCCGACGCGACCCAGGACTCCCGCGCACCGAAACTGGATGTACTGCTGCTGGGCGGCCAGCCGATCCGGGAACCGATCTTCCACTACGGGCCCTTCGTGATGAACACCCGGGACGAGGTTGTGCAGGCGGTGACCGATTTCCAGGCCGGTCGGATGGGAATCATCCCGCCCGAGCCGGAGCGGCGGCGGTCGACTAGCGCCTGAGCCGGAGCGCTCGCAGCGGCAACCCCATCAGGATGGCCGCTGCGAGCGGGCTACCCAGGCCGGGTCCCTCGCTCACGGCGACCGCGGGGGTACCGTCGGGCGGTTCGGTTGCGGCCGACGCCAACCAGCCCGCCGGCACCAGCAGGTGGTGGCGAACGAGCGGTGCCGCCCGGCCCCAGGCCCGGGAGAGTCCGGCTGGATCCAGTTCGGCGGGCGGTTGGATCGCGGCCGCCGCGGCCGTCGCCTCCCGCAACCAGGCGGCGCTGGCCTCCTGTCTGGCTGCGGCAGCCTTCTCCTCCTGCTGTGCGGCTTCGACTCGAACCGCTTCGGCGAGGTTGGTCCCGAGGTCCCGGGCGAACTCCGCCCGCGCCGAGCGGGCGACGTGTTCGGTGTAGCGCTCCACCCACCTCGTGGCGGCGGCTGATCGTTGGGCGGCGGCAGCCGCGAGCCGCTTGCGCCGGCCGATCCGCGCCGCGATTCCGGTGCGGGACTCCTCCACGTGCACGGCAGTGTCCGCTCCGACCAGATCCACACTCGCCTGCTGCAACTCGGGTGCGGTTGCCGTCCCTGCTGACTCGGCGGCGACTTCCCGGCAGAACTGTTCGGCGGCCTGCAACCCGGCGAGGGTCTGGGAGCCGAGCGCGTTGCGGGCGGCAGCGATGTGCTCGGCCGAGGCCGCCGGAATCGTCGGGGCCAACGCGGCGGCAGTCAGCGCCTGCCCGGTATCGGCCACCACCGACTCCGCCCGTTCGCGCGCCTGGTTCCGGCTCGTCTCGGCCCAGGCATCCAGTTCGCCGTTCAGGAGCAGCCGTGCATGTTCGCCGGCGGCCGCGGGTGGTCGGGTCTCCGCGGTCGAGTCGCGGGGAGGCGAACTCGGCGCCACGGCCGCGATCGCGGCGAAGCGGCAGGCGCCGCCGTCGTCCCGCAAATCCGCGAGGGCACCGGACGGCGCATCGTGGCGCAGCCACACCCAGGCTTCGACCGCGGCGGCGACGGCGGCGGACTCGGCGGCAGGCAGAAGCACCACCGCGTCAGCTTCCGGAGCCGTTGGCGCGTCGAGGTAGGCATCGAGTTCGGCGAGCATCGACTCCCCACAGTTGGCGTCTACCGCGATCCAGAGCCGGGTCCGACGAGGCAGGGCCCGGTCGGGGAGTGTCGACAGCAATTCCCGTACGTCCTCGAACGGCGTTTCGGTTGAGATCAGCACCAGCGCTGCCAGCGGCCCGCGGCGGGTCGGGGCGGTGCCGTCGTCCGGGCCCTCCGCGACTGTCGGTAGCCGCTCGCCGAGCAACTGAGCAACCCGGGTCATAGGCGGCCCCAGGGGCAGCAGGAGGGTGGCTGGTGGGGCGACCAGCGAGGATTCGTCGTCCATGGCGATCCAAGGCTAGTGCCACACCTGGGGTGTCGGTGCGTCCGCTCGGGTTCGACGCAGGCGTCCCGCGGTGGCTCGACCGCGGTCTACCATGACCGCAGGAGGTGGGCATGAAGCACCGGGCAACGCGCAGCGGACGGCCGCGCGGACTTGTGCCGGCCGCCATGGTGGTCGCCGCGTTGGGTCTGTGGGCGCTGGCGGCCGCCGTAGTGGCGCTTGCGATGCCGGATGATGCCTCGACCGCCGGTGCCGCACCGCCTACCTCGGCCCCCTTCGCGTTGGTCGACTCCCCGAATGCGGACGAACTCGCAGCGCCGGGGGAGTTCGGTACCGAGCCGCCGGCGACGGACGTGCTACCGAGTGAATCCCCGACGGGTGCCGGGGAAGCGGCACCGGCGACCAAACGTCTGGCCGATGTGATGTCTGGGGACACGGTGTTGCGGGTCGGGGACTCGGGGCTGCCGGTGAAGTTCGTCCAGCAGCGGCTGAACATGGCCGGTATCGAGACGCCGGAGAATTCCCAGTACGACGCCGCAACTGAGGCTTCCGTCAACCGGCTGCAGGAGAAGTTCGACCTCAACCGCTCGGGTCGGCTCAACCGCTACACCCTCAACACCTTGCTGCATGTCACCGAACGCGGTCCGGCGCTGCCGGCCGAATGCCTGGCTGGCACGGTGTTGTGTGTGGACAAGACGCAGAAGATTGTCCGCCTCGTCATCGACGGGGCCCCGGAGATCACCCTCGATGCCAGATTCGGAGCGTTCGGCTCGGCCACCGACGAAGGTGCCTTCACCGTCTACGACAAGCGGGCCGACGACTGGTCCGAGGAGTTCGGCGTGCCGATGCAGTACTCGCTCTACTTCTCCGGCGGGCAGGCGATCCACTATTCCGACTTCTTCGCCGAAGAGGGCTACACCGGAGCCTCCCGGGGTTGCGTCAACACCCGCGATCTGGACGCCACCGCGACAATGTTCGACCTGGTCGACGAGGGCACCGCGGTGTTCGTCTACCAATGACGGCCGCCACTCCCATCCCGACGCTGACCTCTGCTGGCGATGCCGCGGAGGTACTGGCTGCCGGCGGCCTGCTGGGATTGCCCACCGAGACGGTGTACGGCCTGGCTGCCGACGCCCACAACCTCGCTGCAGTTCGGCGGGTGTTCCAGGCCAAGGGCCGACCGATCGACCATCCGCTGATCGTGCACCTCGGCGGCGCCGAAGACCTCGACGAGTGGGCCCGGGACGTGCCGGCGCCGCTGCGGGAACTGGCGACGGCCAACTGGCCCGGACCGCTGACCATCGTGGTGCCGAAGCAGGAATGGGTTCCGCCGGAGATCACCGGCGGACTCGACAACGTCGCGATCCGGGTGCCTGGCCAGGATGTCGCGCGCGAGGTGATCACCCGCCTCGGCCGCCTCACCGGCACCTCGGGGGCGCTCGTGGCGCCGAGCGCCAACCTGTTCGGCCAGGTCAGTCCGACCACCGCGGAACACGTGCGGGTCGGGCTGGCGGGTCGGTTGCTGCCAGGCGATGCCGTGCTCGACGCCGGACCCGCGAGGGTGGGGCTGGAATCCACCATCGTCGCCTGGATCGACGGCCGCCTTCGGATCTTGCGGCCCGGGGCGGTGACGATCGACGGGGCGACCTCGAGTCGATCCGGTGGGCCACCTCCCGGAATCCGGGCGCCGGGGATGCTGGCCGCGCACTATGCTCCCAGCGCCCGGGTGATCGTGGTGGACGATGCCGGCCTCGGCGATCTGGCCTCCCGAATCGGGCAGTCGGCGCCGCTCGCCGGTCGGTCCGTTGCGCTGCTCGCACCGGCGGGGATCGCCACACCTGCCGGGTGGCGACGGTTGGGGTCGCCGGTCGATGACGCGGCGTACGCCGAGATGCTCTACGCGAGTATGCGTGCCGCCGACGATGCGGGCGCGGCGGCGTTCGTGGCCGTACTCCCGCAGTCGGGGCCGTTGCGGGCCGCGATCGCCGATCGGCTCAGCCGGGCAGCGGCGGGGTCGGCTGGGAGTCCGGATCCTGGTCGGCAACGATGAAGCCGGTTGGTTCGTTCGCGCTCTCGGCGGCGGTCAACAGGGATTCCAGTTGCTCGTCGCTGGGGAGGGAGTCGAGTGTGCTCGCCTTGATCCCCCAGCGGCTCAGCGTCGCGTTGATCGAGTCGCGCGCCGCGGCGAACTTCCGCGCGACCAGGCGTCGTCGCGCCCACTCCACCTCGCGGCCGCGCAGCGCCTTTTCGATCCTGACCTTCTCCTCGTCGGAGCAGGGCAGCCGGTAGGCCAGGATCACCGCATCCAGCGTGTCGATCCGGTAGTCGTGGCCGCGCCGCTCGAAGTGGCCGGGGCGGAAGTTCATGCCGTTCTTGAGGTCGATCAGGGTGAGCACGAATGTCGTGACCGGCCTCCACATGACTTCGCGAGGCACCTTCGGCGGGCGGGTGTCGGGACGTCCCATCCACCACGGCGGGCGCACCACGATCCGGTAGCCGAACTTGTTCACCGGGTCGTCGTGGTGCACCACCATCAGGTGACGCATCCGGTCGCGCACCGCCGGCGAGACGTCGTCGATGAAGCCGGGTTCGGACAGCGCCAGCATGGTGCCTTTCGGATCGAACCGGTCGCGGGCGTGGATCCAGGCGTTCCAGGTCATTGTGCGAAATGGGACCCCGAGGTAGAGGCCGGCATCCACACCGAGTTCGTCGAAGACGTAGGAGCCACTTGGGTAGGCGATGTCGAGCGCCACTTGGGCGCCGAGGCTCTCCCCGAACTGCACCACCCGGGGTTTGCGGGCGTCCGGCGGAAGCGCCTCGATCCGTTCGCGGATTCCGGTGAGCACCAGCCGCTGCAACTTCGCGCCGTCACCGGTGTCGGCGAGCGCCAGCGCCGAGGGCACCAGCGCGTACTGCGGCATCACGATCGCGCAGTCACCCCGGGTGAGGTATTCGAGGGCCTCGGCGAACACGTAGGACACGTATCCGACCCCGGTCGGTGAGGCGACGCAGATGATCTCCCGGTCGAACGCTCCGAGTCGATCCATCTCGGCCAGGCAGATGGCCGCCCGTTCTTCGGTGTCCTCCGCCGCTTCGAAGCCGGCCACGATTCGGATCGGCGATTTGGCACTCTCCGCCCCAGTGACCTTCATGATCTCGTCCGGGGTGAGAGCCATCAGCACGAATCGGCGGCCCTCCTTGCCGATGGCGTCGAACGGGATCCCGGATCGGGGCCCGGCGGTGACGTGCGGGTCCGTGGGCGGCTCCGGGTACGCCGCCTCCACCACGTCGCCGTTCACCTCGATCCGACGTTTGGTGCGGATCAGCGCCAGCAGTCCCACTCCCGAGTAGAGACTCAGCGCCACGGCGTGGCCAAGCCAGGGGCTGCCCACTTCCACTCGGCCGACGTGGCCGTGCAAGAGCGCAGAGGCACGTTTGGCGACGATTTGCTCGGATCCGATCACCGCGAGCAGTCCCACTCCGGCCGCGGTGCCCATGGCCGCTGCCTTCAAGGTGCCGACGATCGGTGCGTGTTCCACCGCCACCCGATCGGGATCCACCAGGCCGTACCGGATGGCCCGCCGCCGCCTCCCGATCACGGTGATCGTCGCGAGCCCGAATCCGAGGGCCATATCGGCGATCAGGGTGCGGTCGCGCAGGCCCCGGCTCCATTTCGCCTTGGCCAACAGGGTGTCGGTGGCCGTGACCAGGATGTTGCTGGCGCCGCCCATCATGGCGAAGTGCGCCGCGAAGCGCACCAGCGATCGCTGCATGGGCTCGTCCGGGTTGGGTGGTATGGCCTTCTCCACCGCCAACCCGGTGCTGATGAAGGCCAAGTCGGAGAACAGCTGCGCATTCACCGGCGGTCGGCGGCCGTGCACACTGTGATCCCCGGAGGCGTAGAGAGCCACGGTTTCGGCGGCAGCGGCCGAGGTGGCGGTCAAGAAGTAGTGGATCGATGCCACGACCCCGGTCGCCAGAGCTTGGTCGGTCGCGCTTCGGGGGAGAAGCCCACGCGGGTAGGACCCGGCGACCGAGACGGCGGCCCCGATGATTCCGGCCCGCACCGAGGGAAGCGAGGGTGCCGCACGCAGTTTGGGCATCACCCGCGCGATGGCCTGGGAAACCGAGAATCGAACCACGCGCCCAAGGTACTGCAATGTCGTCGCTGGCGCGGCGGCCTTCGCTCGCGACGGGCGACTGGTTCGACCCGGCATCCAAGGATCCGAGGGTGGTTGACTGAGCCGGTGACAGGTCTGAAGCGGGTACTCGCCAGTGAGGACACCCCGCTGCAATCGGTCGGGGTGGCCGTGAGCCTGGTCAGCGGCGCACTCGCCGCCGGACTGGGTGCGCTGATCGACAGTCGGGCGGCGGCGTTCAGCCTACTCGTCGGGGCGCTGCTGGGATTCATCGTGGCGCTCGTCCCGATGTTCCTTGCGTTGCGCCTGATTCTGCTGGTCGGTGCGCTCATGGTGGTCTCGGCTGTGGTCGCGCTGGCGGTCCGTGAGCAGCCCGTGGCAGCCGGTCTGGCGATGGCGGTGTTGGCCTTCGCCGGTGCCATCTGGACCGGTCTGCCGATCGTCGGCATGCTGTTTGCGGCGTTGCCGGTGCTGATCTTCGTGCTGGTGGTGTCGAAGGCCGAGGAGGTCACCCGGGGCGCCCCGATCCTGCTGGTGATACTCGCCGGACTGCTCGGCATGGTCCCACCGACGCTGCTTGCGATCGGACTCTCCCTCCGGGATCCACGGAAGGCCGACCGTCAGATGGTCGCGGCGATCTGGAGTTCCGATACGGCCCCCGCCCGACGCGGCGTCTTCGGTCGGCTGTTGATTCTCGATGGGGCACCGTCGGGGTTGCTCAATCTGGCGGCCTACGGATTCGTCGGCCGGATCGCCCGGTCGTGGCTCGAACAGCGCGCCGAGCCGCCCGAATCCGAATCCGTCGATCACGACGCTTTGGCGCAGGGTGACGCGAATGCGGCGGCGGTGGCGGCGGCCATGGCACCGCGGGGTCGGCTGATTCCGCGCGACGTCGAGGTCAGCACCGAGTCGATGGATTCGCAGGCTCATCGGCTTGCGGGTACCGCCGAGGGTGCCGCCTGGCGGATCTGGGCCGCCTCGCAGTCGCGGGGAGCGGAGCTCCTCGGCGGTGCCCGGCCGCGTCGGCTTGCGGTGCGTCCGCTGCTGCTGCTCGCCGGCGCGTTGGTGCGGGTGTTGCTTCGACCGGATGCGGCGGTGTTCCGCTATGGCGTGCAGCGGGCGGCCGCCCTCGGTCTCGGTGTGGCCGTCCTGGTCGCCACCGACGTCAACGAGAACGTGTTCTGGGTGGTGATCACAATCGTGGCGGTGTTGCAGGCGAACGCCCCGTCGACGGTGGTGAAGGTCGCCAGACGCACCGTCGGGACCTTCGGCGGTGTGCTCGCCGCGGTGGTGGCCTCCGCGCTGCTGCCCAAAGCCGTGTTGGTGCCCTGGGTCGCCTTGGTGGTGCTGGTTGCGGGTCTGGCCTGGATGAGTCGGAACTACGTCGTCACCGCACTCGCGGCGGCTTTCGCCGTCGTGCTCCTCTACGGCGCACCCACCGAGGACTACGTCCGCTTCGCCGGACTGCGCGCGATCGACGTGGTGATCGGTGGGGTGATCGCCGCCCTGGTGGCTCGATTCCTGCTGCCGGTGCGGCCCCGGTTGGCCAAACGGCGGGCCGATCTGGTCGCTGCCCTGCAATCGTTCTCGCGATTGCTCGGCACCAGGATCGCCGACCCCGACGACGTGTCGCTCAATCGCCTGGCCGCGTCGCAGGCGGAGGTGGGACGCACCACGTCGAATCTGCACACCGATCTCACCCTGGTGGCCGACTCCGACGTCGTGGCGGCCTACACCGAGGATCTCGAGTCGTTGGAGTCGCTGGACGGGCAACTCTTCGTGTTGGCCGTCACCGAACTCGACCTCGAGCAGGCCGGCGGGGTGACCCAGACTCCGCTGCGGCAGATGCACGATTGGATCGATCAGCAGATCGCCGCGGTCGCGAGCACACCCCCAAGCGTGTCAGCGGCCCAATGATTCGGCCATGGCGCCGATGTGTTCGGGCGTCACCCGGCAACATCCGCCCACGAGCAGGGCGCCGCGGGCAACCCAGTCGGTGACGTCGGCCGGCGCCGAGGCGGTTCCCCGCCAGCGGCCGGCGTCCCATTCCTCGCCGCTGTTGGGATAGATCACGGCGGGTTTGCCGCTTGCCGAATGAGCCAGTTCAGCCAACTCAGCCGCGTCGTCGGGGTCGATGCAGTTGGCCCCGACGGCAATGACTTCCGGCACCTGCGAAGCCATCGAGAATGCTTCTGCGGCGGACTCGCCGGAGCGGAGCCGGGAACCGCGGGCCGAGACGCTCAGCCACACCGGGATGGGACACCCGGCGACCAGTTCGAGCAGTGCTTCCACTTCGCGCAACTGAGGGATCGTCTCCAGGGCCAGGAGGTCGCATTCGTCGGCGAGTAGCTCGAGTCGGCGGGCGTGGAAGTCGCGCAGTGCCGCCCGCGGCACCTGGTAGTCGCCGCGGTATTCGGAGCCGTCGTTGAGCATCGCGCCGTAGGGACCGATGGAGCCGACCACGGCGACGTCTCTGTTCTCGTCCGGGTTGTCGTCCTGCCAGGCTTCGGCGACGGCGCGGCCGCGTCGCGCGTCCTCGCGCAGCAGGGCGTCGACGTCGGCGGTTGTCAGGCCCAGCTGGGCGAAACCGGCGTGTGACGCCTGGTAGCTGGTGGTGGTGACGACCTCGGCTCCGGCGTTGAGGAAATCCCGCTGGGCGACTGCGATGGCGGCGGGTTCGTCCAGCATCAGGCGGGCCGACCAGAGGTGTCCGCGCAGGTCGGCGCCTTGGTGTTCGAGATGGGTGGCGAGACCGCCGTCGAGCAGGATGACCTCGCCGCGGGCCAGGCGTCCGGGAAAATCGGTCATTCGGGCCCGAGCAGGTGGGAAGGCGCGCTGTGGTCAGACAAGGTCACGCTGTTTCTCGTAGTGAATGCCGGAGCCTTCGCCGGATTCGTAGACGACTTCCGGCGGCCCGACGATGAGCGGGTCCGGGGTTCCGACGATCGCCTCGTCCTTGCCCGGGTATTCGAGGTTGTGCAGCACCCATCTCATGGCGGCGAGTCGGCCCCGCTTCTTGTCGTTGCTGCGCACCACGGTCCACGGCGCCCACTCGGTGTCGGTGTTCTCGATCATGGCTTCTTTGGCTGCGGAGTAGTCATCCCACTTGTCGAGCGAGGCCAAGTCCATCGGCGAGAGCTTCCACTGCCGCACGGGATCGATCCGGCGGATCGTGAAGCGGGTGAGTTGTTCCTTGCGCGAGACCGAGAACCAGAACTTGAACAGGATCACGCCGTCGCGCACCAGCATCCGTTCGTACTCCGGGCATTGGCGCATGAACTCGTCATATTCGGCGTCGGTGCAGAAGCCCATCACGCGCTCCACCCCGGCCCGGTTGTACCAGGAGCGATCGAACATCACGATCTCGCCGGAGGTCGGCAGGTGTTTGATGTAGCGCTGGAAATACCACTGACCACGTTCCTCGTCGGTGGGTTTGGTCAACGCCACGACCCGGGCGCCGCGCGGGTTGAGGTGCTCCATGAAACGTTTGATGGTGCCGCCCTTGCCGGCAGCGTCGCGGCCTTCGAAGACCATGACGATGCGCTGGCCGGTCTCCTTGACCCACGACTGCACTTTGAGCAGTTCGATCTGAAGCAGCCGCTTGGTCACCTCGTATTCCTTGCGAGACATCCGCTCGGTATACGGGTAACCCTGTTTCCAGGTGTCGATCGGCGTCCCATCGGGGCCAAGCAGGATCGGGTCGTCGACCTCGTCGAGAGTGCCCTCGACGGACAAACCGCTGAGCCGCAACTCCTCGTCGTCGAGGTCCTGCAGGCTCGCGATGAGGTCGTCCATCTCCAGGACGGCTTCAACCTCGGGGTGACTCTTCGACATGGTTGCTCCTTGCGCGGTGGTTGCTGATGCCAATCGTGCCCTGCTCGCCGCGACATTGCGCAGTAGTCGCCGCAATGTTCACCTCGCATCGGGGTCTGGCGGATCAATAGGGTCGGATCATGAGTACCGCGAGTGTGACCAACGCCGGCCCGGCTTCATCGGAACCACCCGACTCCAGCCCGAACCGCTGGTTGGCACTCACTGCCCTGCTGATCGGGCTGTCGATGATCGTCATCGACGGAAGTGTCGTGAACATCCTGCTGCCAGACATGGTCGACGACATCGGGCTCAACTCCACCGACGTCCTGTGGGTGAACTCGATCTACTCGCTGATCTTCGCATCCTTGCTGATCACGGTCGGTCTGGTCGCCGATCGATTCGGCCGCAAGAAGCTCTTCATGATCGGCACGTTGATCTTCCTGTTGGGGTCGTTCGCCTCCGGGGCCTCGCAAGGGCCGGGCATGCTCATCACCTTCCGAGCGGTGCAGGCCTTCGGCGCCGCGATGATGCTCCCGAGCAGCATCGCGGTCATCAACGTGATGTTCACCGGCCGCTCACGGGCCATGGCGTTCGGATTCTGGGGTGCTGTGTTCGGCGGTGCCGCCGCCCTGGGACCTCTGCTCGGCGGCTGGCTGACGCAGGAGTTCTCCTGGCGGTGGGCCTTCTACATCAACGTCCCGGTCGCGATCATCTCGCTGATCATGGTGTGGCGATTCGTGACCGAGAGCCGGGTGCGTGAGGTCCGTGGTTTCGATCCGGTCGGCGTGATTCTCAGCATCGTCGGGCTCGGCCTGATCGTGTTCGGTCTGATCGAGGGCAACGATTACGGCTGGTGGCTGCAGCTGCAGCCGTTCGTGCTGGGGCCGATCACGATCGATCAGCGGCTCTCGGTGGTGCCGTTCGCGATACTCATCGGCTTGGTGTGTTTGGTCCTGCTGGTGCTGTGGTCCTACTGGCGCACAAGCCAGGGGCGCACCGCGTTGGTGGATCTGCCGCTTTTCAAGATCCGCCGCTACGGGTACGGCAACCTGGTCGCCCTGGTCGTGAGTCTCGGTGAGTTCGGCATCCTCTTCGTGATGCCGCTGTGGATCCAGTCGGTGGCCGGCTACGACCCGCTGAAGACGGGGGTCATTCTTACCGCGCTTGCCCTGGGAGCGTTCGTCTCCGGTGGACTCGCACGGCATCTCGCCGCGGCGATCGGCCCCACCCGGGTGGTTCGGGTGGGCATGGCGTTGGAGATCATCGGGATTCTCGGTATCGCGTTCGTGCTCAGCCCGACCCGCTCGCCGTGGTGGTTGGTGATTCCACTGTTCGTGTACGGGATCGGGCTGGGTCTTGCCTCGGCACAATTGACCAGCGTCGTGCTCGAAGACGTGCCGGCCGACGCGTCCGGCCGCGCCTCGGCGATGACCTCCACCTTCCGTCAGGTCGGCTCCGCCCTCGGTAGTGCGATTCTGGGCGCGGCGCTGTTCGCCGGCCTCGGCTACTTCACCACCCAGGATCTCGAGAGCGTGTCGAAACTGCCGCCGGATCAGCAGGCGAAGATCGTCGATGCCGTCCGCGGATCCGCCGGGCAGGCGATTCCGAAACTCGAGCAGATACCCGGCTTGTCCGCAGAGGTCACGGCAGCGAAGGAGGGGTACACAACATCGGCCCGCGACACCGCCCACCTCGCAGCGGTGTTCGTGGGCTTCGGCCTGCTGGTTTCGTTCGGACTCCCGCGGGACCGTCGTGGCTCCGACGGCAAGTATGGCTCCGGCCCGGAGGAAGCCGAAGCGGCTGCTGACGGAGACGATCCGAAAGTAGCTGCCGGGGCGGTGTGACGGCGTACCTGGATCCAAGTCGGCTCACACGTCCGGCTGCCGTGGTGCCGGTACGCACTAGGATCGTCGGACAGCGGGCCTGGCGGCCTACGCGACTGGGTGCGGAGGTGGCGCGATGGACGTGCTCACGTCGGTACTCGGGTTCATCTTGCTGGCACTGACCACGAGCAGCGTCATCCGCACCCTGATCGTGCCCCGGGGTCTGACTTCGGTCATCTCGTGGGCGGTGGCCACCGGGGTGGTCCGGGGCCTTCACCTGTTCTCCAACCGGATGCGTGCCTATCGGGCGCGGGATGCCCTGCTCGCCTGGGTCGCCCCGTTGACGATCCTCGGGCTGCTGGTCACCTGGCTTGCTCTGTACTGGCTGTCGTACGCGCTGTTGATGTTCCCCGGCGAACGCAGCGGGATTTCGCAGGCCTTCCGGGAGTCGGGGTCGTCGCTGTTCACCCTCGGCTATGCAACCGGGTCGGGCGCCCCGCTGACCTTTCTGGACTTCTGCGCCGCGGCCACCGGCCCGATTGTGATCGGCTTGATGATCGGCTATCTGCCGACCCTGTACTCCTCCTTCAGCCGGCGTGAGGCGAACGTGACCCAGTTGGGCTGGGCGGCCGGGGAGCCCAACTGGGGTCCGGAGTTGTTGGCGAGACTGTGGGCGCTGGGCCAGTTCGACGACCTGCCCGACATCTGGGCCTCCTGGACTGCCTGGGCGGCCGAGGTGTCGGAGTCGCACATCACCTATCCGGTGCTGATCACCGTGCGGTCCACCAGGTCTCGACGCAACTGGGTGGTGGCCCTGGTGGCCGTCATGGACGCCGCCGCGCTGCAGATGGCACTGACGCCCGACTACCCGCAGGGTCGAGCGCGCTCGGTGCTGAACCAGGGTGAGCAGTGCCTGAAGTCGATCGCCGAAGTGCTCGGCTCGCAGTTGGATGTCCCGCATCGGATGCCGCACAAGGGATCCGTGACACGGGAGGATTTCGACCGCGCAGTGGAACGGCTGCGCGCCGCCGGAATGCCGTTGGAGGTCGACCCAGACGAGGCCTGGCCGGTTTTCCGGCAATGGCGCGATCGCTACGAGGGTGTCGCCTACCTGCTGTGTCGGGCGGTTGACGCGGTGCCGTCATGGTGGACCGGTCCCCGCACCCCGGCGACCGAACCGGTACCCACCCCCAGGTTGGGTGAGGTGCCGGTGGCAGGTCCGGCCAAAGTGCAGCCGGTGAATCACCGCGAATACGGAGCCGCACAAGAGCGGCGCCGCGAGCACCAGCAGCGGCTGCGGTTCCTCATCCGTCGGCGCAAGCGCGGGCGTCGGTAGTGCTTCGGGGACAACGGAGAAGTCGCGCGGGTCTTTCGGCTCGGGATCGGCCGGACGAAACGTCGAGTAGACACGCGCTAGAGTTGGGCCGATCGTAGGGTCCGCGCGGTCTTCGACCGGAAGTTGCGTGTCCCTCGGGCCTCGGGAGATGGCGGAAAATCATTTCGGCCCTTTCTCACGCACAGATGGCAACCGCCGCGCGAAGGCCCAGAACGGTTTGGGGTCGTTTTCAGAACGGCCATTCTGGGGGCTGCCGCACGGGAACTTCATTCGGCTGCTACTGCCCCGCGAAGGCTGTGGCGGGTTGGATGCGGGCACCTCGGAATGGCTGCGGGTCGAGTCACCCTTTGGGCTTCCAGGTATCCCGGGCCGTTTCGCGGGGTTCCGTCGGCGTATCGGGCACGTACGTGAGACGCGAACTCGCATAGGAGTTTCACCCCGGAATCGGGCCGCATTGTGCTTTGGCGGAAGGCTTAGGGCGCCGATATGTAGTCGTGCCTGATGTTGTCAGCGTCTGTTGAAGGGGTTTGCCGGTGGTTCACCCGATTAAGGCCGTGATGGTGGCCTGCCTGGTGCCGCCGGGTTCGGGCGGGGTCGCGGCCGGGTCACGATTCGGCGTTCCGGGCCGGGGGATGTGGCTACGATGGCCACAGCGTCGGCAGAGAGGGCTTTCGTGATGGCTGGGGGTTGGTGGGAGCCGCCGTGGGAGGCCACGCACCAGGACGACCCTGATACCGGCTGGGACGTGCAGGACGGCGGCTGGCAGTCAGGCTCCCCGGAAGCCTCAGTCGGGGACGATGCCACCGAGATCGTCGCCGCACTGGAAGCCGAATATGCCCAGGTGCGTTCGCGTGACCGGGTGCGTGATCTGGCTGAGGTGTTCACCCACCGCCGTGAGGTGGACGCGATGCTTGACCTGGTTGCGGATGCGTTCACCGAGGTGGATGTGAAGTTCCTGGAACCTGCCTGCGGGTCGGGCAACTTCCTGGTGGCGATTCTGCGCCGGAAGTTGGCTTTGGTGTCGGCGGGGGACTGTGCGGGGCAGGAGCATTTCGAGTTTCGGATGCTGCGCGCGGCGGCATCGGTCTATGGGGTGGATATTTCGCGGGAGAATGTGACCGAGGCCCGGGCGCGCTGCGGCCACGTGCTGTTGGAGCATTTCCAGTCCGAAGCCAACACCGTCGAACCGTCTGCCGGTTTTCTGTCTGCGGCGGTGCACATTGTGGGGCACAACATTGTTGCCGGGGACACGATCAACGCGGCGCAGGACATCGAGTTGTGTGACTGGCAGCCGCACCCGGGGGGCCGGTTTGTGCGGGTGTGGTCGCCGGCTTTGGTACCGGAAGGGGAGCGCGACCTGTTTTGGGTCGAAAGGGTGCAGGACACGTCGCCGGTGCATTACAGCGCGCTGGCCGATGAGCCGCCGGTGAAGGCTGGCCTTAAACGTACGGGGAGACGACGATGACCGAAACTGTTGAAACTGCTGCGGTCGAAACACGGCCGGGTGCGACCGGCCGGGGGCGGGTGCCGGACATTCTGGACGTGATCGCAGCGCTGTCCTCCGACGCGGTGCCTACGCCCCCGCTGCTGGCGCGGGCGCTGCTTGACCTGCTGCCTGTGGAGGTGTGGTCGAACCCGGACTACCGGTGGTTGGATCCGGCGACGAAGTCGGGTTCGATTCTTCGCGAGGTGGCCCGGCGGTTGATGGACGGTTTGGCCGAGTGGGAACCCGACCCGCACGCCCGCGCCGACCACATCCTGCGCAAGATGCTGTTCGGTGCCGGTGTGACGCGGGTGCACGCGGAGATGACCCGCCGCAGCGTGTACGAGTCCCGGGACGCCACCAGCGACCTTTCGGCTGTCCGGTTCGCCACGGTGGAAGGCAATCTGCCGTTCGTGCAGGCCGAGCACGATTTCCCGACGAACAAGCAGGGCCGGGTGTCGGGTTCGTGCCGGATATGCGGCGCCCCGCCGACGTTGGAGCGGGGTTTGGATAGGGAGAACTATGCGTATGCGTTCATTCACGGGGCTTATCCGAAGGAGGAGATGGCAGATATGCGTTTCGATGTGATTGTCGGCAACCCGCCCTACCAGATCGGACTGGACGACAACACCAGAGCGAAGCCCATCTACCACCACTTCATCGACCGGGCCATCGAACTCGACCCAAAGTACCTTGCGATGATCGTCCCTTCACGCTGGTTCACCGGCGGACTCGGCTTGGACGAGTTTCGTGAGCGGATGATCGCCGACCGGCGTTTGCGAGTGATTGTGGACAACCCCAAGGTGTTCGACTGCTTCCCAGGGGTGAAGATTCAAGGCGGGGTGAACTACTTCCTGTGGGATCGTGACCACGATGGCGATTGCGAGTTCTCTACACGCGTGGACGGGAACATCACTTCCACGGCAATCCGCGACCTCCGTGATGGCGAGGGCGTGTTGATCCGTGACAACAAGGCCGTCCCCATCGTTGCCAAAGTCCTTGCGCGTATGTCCAGTTCGGTGGAAGGATTGTGTAGCCCGACGCTCCCCTTTGGCTTGCGGGACAACCACCCTTCCAGTCTGAAGCAGGCGGATGGCGACGTGCCAGTCATCCACGGCTCATTCGTTGGATACGTACTGAAGTCAAGCATCGCGAAGAATCTCGATTGGGTGAATCGCTGGAAGGTTCTTCTGCCAAGAGCATTCGGGGATACAACCCAGGACGACTCGGGAAGACCGGTATTCACGGTTGCAGGGGAACCGATTGCCTTGGCGCCAGGTTCCGTTTGCACGCTCACCTACGTGGTGGCGGGACTCTTTGATAGCCAGGATGAGACGGAGAACTACGCCCACTACCTGGCCACGAAGTTTGTGCGATTCCTCGTGTTGCAGCGCAAAACCACACAGGACATCACCCCTGATCGGTTCCGTTTCGTGCCCGCCCTGGATATGACCCGACGTTGGACAGACCCAGACCTGTATACCCATTTCGGGTTGACGCAGGAGGAGATTGACTACATCGAGGCGACGATCAAGCCGCGTTCGGTGAATCTGTCGTTGGATTCTCCGATCCCGGCGTCACACCTAAAGGGCGGAGAGAAGTATCGGGAACCAGGTTCCCGCGCCACCGTCGAGGTTTCCGATGACGCCGAAGGGGACGACGAGTGACCGCTAACGGCCCGGGCCGAATCTACGTGTATTCGGCGCCCGGGTATGACACTGCGTGGTCACGCACCGTCGGTGGGGAAACCGTGCACGGCCGCGGCAGGTTCAAAGTCGGCTACACCGGCCGGGACGACCCGCGGGTGCGTATCAAGGAGCAGACCGGAACCGTGTACCCGCACGGTGAAGGCATCGTTGTGCACCTAGATGAGCCGGCGGTGCGAGCCGACGGCACCGGGTTCACCGACCACGACGTGCACAAGATGCTTGACGGTGCCGGGGTCATTCGTTCGCAGGAGGTGGTGGAAGCCACGCTGGATGAGATTCGTGCCGCGCTCACCGCGGTGCGCACCGGCGCCCCGTTCGATCCGTCGCGTACGCAGGATTTCGCGATGCGTCCCGAGCAGGCCGCAGCGGTGGCGCAGACGGCGGCCTATTTCCGTGACCACGCCGACGACTCGCATCCGCCCCGGTTTCTGTGGAACGCCAAGATGCGGTTCGGGAAAACGTTCAGCACGTTCCAGTTGGCCCGCGAGATGGGGTGGCGGCGGGTTCTAGTGCTCACGTTCAAACCGGCGGTGCGTAACTCGTGGCGTGACGACCTGGCCGGGCACGTCGACTTCGCCGGGTGGGAGTTCGCCGACCGTGAGCACCCGTCCGACCCGGACACCCCCCGCCCGCTGGTGTGGTTCGCGTCCTTCCAAGACCTCCTAGGGGCGGGCGCGGACGGTGGGGTGAAGGAACACAACGAGGACATTCACCTGATCGACTGGGATTGTGTGGTGCTCGACGAGTACCACTTCGGTGCGTGGCAGGGGGCGGCGAAAGAGGTCACCTCCCCGGCACCCAAACCGGTGAAGAACCCGGAACGGGCCGAGGAGAAGGCGGCCGAGGCGGCCGCGGAGGACGCCGACGAGGTGATCGACCTGGCCGCGTCGGGGATGCCGAGGCTGTACGCCGCGACCCCGGATTCCGGCATCGACCGTGACCTCGACGCCGACGACCTGCGGCTATCGGCACAAAACTTCCTGTACCTGTCGGGCACGCCGTTTCGTGCGTTGACCGAGGGCGAGTTCACCGAGGACGCCATCTTCAACTGGACGTATCCCGATGAGCAGGCGGCGAAGAAGCGTTGGGATGTTGACCATCCCGGCGGGGTGGCGGTGAACCCGTATCGGGAGTTGCCGCAGATGCAGATGTTCACCTATGCGCTGTCGGAGATGGGCGGCAGCGAGGTGGGGCACCATTCTGATGGGATGTTCGACCTGTCCGGCTACTTCGAGGCCCGCAAGCAGGGAGCCGAATACCATTTCGCAGACCCCGCCCGGGTGGGCGTGTTCCTTGACGTGTTGCGCGGAAAACTGACCCAAACCGCAGTCGACAAACTGTTGACGGATGCCCGCCCCCCATTCCCCTTTTCGGATGCCCGGTTCGACGGCGCGGTCGACCATTCAGTGTGGCTGATGCCCACGGTCGCATCCGCCCACGCGATGGCCGCCACCCTCGCAGCACACCCCTACTTCCGCGATTTTCTGGTGCACGTGGCGGCAGGTGCCGGGGCGGGGATGGGCGCGGAGGCGAAAGCCCCGGTGGATCGGATGTTGGCCCGCGCGGCGAAGGAGGGCAAGCAGACGATCACGCTGTCGGTGGGGAAACTGATGACCGGGGTGACGGTGCCGCAGTGGGGCGCAATCCTGGTGCTGCGGTCGTTGAAGTCACCGGAGGCCTATTTTCAGGCCGCGTTTCGGGTGCAGTCGCCGTGGACGGGCCGCGCCGCAGACGGCACCCGCACAGTGTTGAAGGACACCTGTTTCGTGTTCGACTTCGACCCGAACCGGACACTGTCGCTGCTGTACCAGTACGGCACGAAACTGGCCGGCGGTTCGGCTACCGCGAAACCGGCCGATGAGATCGGTGAACTGGTCGAGCATCTGCCGATTTTCGCGTTCGACGGGGGCCGGATGGAAGCCGTCGATGTGGATGCGGTGATGGACTGGGGCACCGCCGGTGCGGGCGCGGCGATGCTGGCCCGACGGTGGGGAAGCCCACGCCTGATCGACCTGTCCGAATCGGTGCTGTCCAAACTGCTCGACGATGATGACCTGGTGGGTCGGCTGGAGCAGTTGGAGGACTTCCGGAATCTGCGCGAGGACGCCGAGAAGATCATCGCCCAGTCGAAGAAGGTGAAGGAAGGCAAGAAACGCCAGGCCGACAGTGGGGGCGGCGAGCCGGAAGACCCGGAGGTGGTGGCGGCGCGGAAGGCGAAGCGGGAGAAGGTGAAGACGCTTCGGGCGAAACTGATCAAGTTTGTGCAGGCCGTGCCGGTGTTTATGTACCTGACCGACTTCCGTGAAGAAGCCCTGACCGATGTCATCGAGTCGCTGGACACCCAGTTGTTTGAGCGTGTCACCGGGTTGACGTTGGATGATTTCCACCGGCTGTCCGAGGTGGGGGTGTTCCACCCGCAGCATATGAACGAGGCCATCTGGCAGTTCCGGCTTTTCGAACGCTCATCTCTGGGCTACCTGGGAGACGGCGGCGCACCGCTTGCGGCCCGGGTTGGGTTGTGGGATCACTCGGTGGACGCCGACACCGGGCCAGTCATCACCCCGCAGCAGTAGCCAGCGTTGGGGGTGTGAGTTTCCGGGGTTCAACACCGCAGGGGGGGTGGCGGCGGAACCCCGGAAACGTTCGCAAGCCTACCCGCCCCCGCCCGGCTAGAGACGCCTACGGGGCTGCGGCTGCGCTGCGCTGTGGCTTTCTACGCGGCTTCTTCGACCGGGTGGTGGGTTTGATGTTGCGTTTGACCCCGCCGGGGCGTTCCAACTCGATGAGTTCTTCTTGGTGGCGCTGTAGGAGGGGGTAGAGGGCGGCCCGCACGTAGGTGAGTGTGTCGAAGAGTTCCACCACGTCTCGTGGCAGTTTGCGGCCCTGAAGTTGGCTCTTTTCGGCGATGCGGGTCTGTAGTACGAGGATTTGGTCTAGGGATGCTGCGACGGCTTGGGTTTGCTTGCCGGGGATGACGATGGAGGCTTCGGCGGTGCTGTCGGACAGTGGCCGCCCTGCGAGTTTCGCCCGGTGCCGTCGGTGCTTCAACCGGTTCAGGATGGCTTCCCGGCGCTTTTTGTGGACGACACACAATTCGCGCACATTCGTCGCAGCCGTACATTCACACGTTTTTACGGGTACGCCCGTACCGCTAGCAGACATTTGGGCCCATTTCCCGTCCGGGAGATTGCTGCGGCTGGTGCATAGGTGAAGCATACGGTTTTCGGGTCTCAGTTATGTCCGGACGGTAGGCGCTCCGCGAGATGTTGGGGGCGCTGATAGCAACTGTGTGAATAAGGAAACGTGTATCCCGCTTCGGCTATGGGTTTGCCCTGCCCTTGGCGGTCTATCCGGGTGTGTGTCGTGCGTCTTCGGTTTCGGGCGGTGGTGCGAGTTCGGGCCACAGTCGTATGCCGAGGCGGGTTTCGAGCAGCGCCAGGGTGGCGGTGTCGGGGATGACTTTGCCGAGCAGCACATAGTTGACGGTGTTGAGGTTGGCGCCGGTGTGGTCGGCGAGTGCTTGTTGGCTCCAGCCGCGGCGGTTGGTTTCGGCGCGCAGCCGCGCCGCCAGTTCGGCCAGCGGTGCCACATATGTGGGGGCGTCGGGGGTGAAGGGGCCCTCAGGCCAGGTTCCGCCGTCGGCCAGGTAGTCGACCGGGGGCGGTTTCGGTCGGCGGGCCATACCGGCAAGTGTGCCGCAGTTTCGGGCGGTTCCCAAACCCCGGCATATGTTGTAACATATGAAGTGTTTGGGGGGACACGACCGCGACCACAGCACACACAGGGCAGGGGGTGCCGGTGGGTAAACCGCGCCGTCGGGGACGCTACCGGCTTCACCCCGACCCGCCGCAGCCGCCGGCAGGCGGCACACAACCCCCGTCCGGGGGTGGCGGCGTGAGCGGCTTCCGGGCACGGGCCACCCGCATCGGGCGCATCAACCGACCCACCGGCCCGTTCGTGCTCCGCCCGGGCCTGACAGGCCCCGGCGCGATGCCGGTCGCCGAAGCCGCCGAACTCGTCATCGAAGACTGGCGCCAACAAGCGGCCGTGGGCCAAGTCGCGGAATCCACAGTCGAAACGCACGGCAAACACCTGGCCCGGCTAGTCAAATATGCGGCCGCGAAGAACATCAAGATGGTGTCCGACCTGACACCCAACGTGCTGCTGTCCTGGCAGCGCGCGGTCAACGGCTACACCGGCAAACCGGTGCCGGAAACGACGCAGGATGCCCGCCGCGCCGTCGTCTCCTCCTTCTTCCACACCTGCTACCGGCTCGGCATCACCGACCAAAACCCCGCCCAGGCGCTGCCCGTGCGCACCAACCGCGCCCGCTACGTGCACCCCTTCACGCCCGAGGAAATACAGCGGCTGAAGGACAACGCCGCCACGAAGATTCAAGACACCCGAACCCCCGCCGCGGTCGCCCTGGTCTTATTGGGCTGCTCGTCCGGCGAAGTCGGCTCCATCCGCTGCTCCGATGTGCACCTGACCGAAATGCTTGTCCGCGCACACGGCGGCTCCGACCGGTACAAGCCGCGCTGGCTACCCATCGACGACCCGTGGTGCTTCAACGCTTTGGCCGCCCGCATCAAAACCATCGCCAAGAAGCACCCCGACGATTGGCAGCGCCGCACCATCGCCTACACCCCCAACGGTGGCGCCCCAGCCGAGGACTATCGCAGAGCGGCCGCCGCCACCTCCCGCACCATCACCTTCGCCCTGAAAGGCGCCGGGTTGAAAGTGAACGGGGAAACCCGCGTCGCCTCCATCACCGAATATGTCGCCGCCCGCGTCTTCGCCGAAACCGGCCGGGTCGAGGCGGTCGCCGCCCGGCTGGGCCTGTCCAACCTTGACGACGCCGCGCACATCGTCGGCTACGACTGGAAATCCGAATACGCCCAACCCGGCCCCCCACCCCCGCTCGGCGGCAGCCTTGACGGCGACCCGGGGGGTGACACCTGATGGGCACCAACCCCGCCGTCACCCCCGCCATCACCCCCGGCGACGGCTACACGCTGCGCATCCGGCAACCCGACCGGCCCGACATCACCATCGACGGCGGAACACCCCTCCTGCCCACAGTGCGCACCGACGGCAGCATCGGGATGCGCGCCCCCCGCAACGAAGACGAACAACGCCTCGTAACCGACAACAACACCATCTGGGCACTTCTCGCCTCCACCGGATTCTGGGAAGCCGCCGCCCAACTGCCCGGCAACCTGCCCACCACCGGCCCGCGCCGCCGCGGACGCCCCCCGGCCCAACCCACCTGGGTGCGGTGGGCGATGGCGTGCGCCGCCGGCCTATTCGGCTCCCAAAACGCCTCCGTCGCCTACTTCGCCGACCCCATCACCTGGGAAATGTTCCGCCACGTCTCCACCGGCCACCTACCCGTAGGGTGGCTGCCCGCACCCGAAACACCCCCGACCCGTTCCACCCTGCGCACCTTCCAAGACTGGTGGCAAAGCCCCGAATGGGAACACATCCGCGCCAACACCCAAACAGCCCTCTTCCGCGCCGCACTCCAAGCAGCGAAAAGCAAAGGCCACTACGACCCCGACCAGCCGCTGTCCTACAACGACGTTGACTTCAAACAGTGGGCCATCTGCGACGGCACCGTGCTGGACGCCCCCGCCAGCCGCAACCCCCAACAGGGCGGGGCGTGCGTGCGCATCGACCCGGCCTCCGGGATGCACACCCACGCCGGGGCCACCAAATACGGCTCCAAGTTCGTCCTCGCCGAAACCGTGTCCTCGTCCTACCGTGGCCGGTTCATCATCGCCGCCGCCCACGTCACCCCCAAACCAGGCAACACCGTCGGAGACGAAGCCGCCGCCACCGTCGCCGCCATCACCAAACTGAAGCAGGCCGCGCCGGGGCTGCGCGGCCTCATCATCGACGGCGCCTTCCGCGGCACCCACATCAAACAGATGTATGACCTCGGGATAGTGACCGTGAACCGGCCCGCAGCCCTAGCGAACCCCAACCGTGCCACCGGCGGGGTGACCGCCCCCGGCCGGGAAGAAACCAGCCGCCCCATCAGAATCCACCGCCACACACTGCCCAGCGGGCACGTGTGCGAACACAACCTCTACCTCATCGGCTCCGTCTTGCACGACGAAAAGTGCGGCGACGGCGGCGAAACCAACTACGTGCCGCTGCCCGCCCCACGCAACGGCTACCCGCGCGCCGAACGCTTCGCCACCCGCTGGTACACCGAACACACCGTGCCCTGCCCCGACGGCGACACCACCGTCCTGCTGCGCCTTGACGCCCCCGGCAAGAACGACTACCAGAACGGTTCCCGCACCGAACTGGCACGTTTCTACCCCACCAACAGTGAACAATTCGCAGTCCTCTACGGGCGGCGCAACGCCACCGAAAGCGTGCACCGACAGTACAAGCGCCGCGCCGAACGGGTACCCGCGTTCGGTGTGCTCAGCCAAACCCTGTACGTGCTCGGCTACGTCGCCACCCACAACGCGGTGGCCGAACAACTTCAACTGCGTGCCGACGGCAAACCGAACGTGTTCCGGGCGAAACCGGAACGGCGCAGCCGGCCTCCCGGCTAGGGCACTCCCCGCCCCGCGCCCCCGCACCAAACCCCCTCCTACTCGCCGGGGTTCCCGCCTGCCCGAAAAGCGGCCCAACCCGCCCCGGCCTGACCTTCGGCGCAGAAATCCGGCCCGATCTGCGCAGACACCTCCCGACGGCCACCATTCCAACCCGTCGCCCCCCAATTTGGCCGCTGCCTGCGCTGTTTCAGGCGTCCAACAATCGGCCGTATTCGACCCGCTACGATGGCCGGGCCGGGGCACACGAATAACCGCCAGCATTACCGCCGTGTCCCTCGGGCCTCTAGCTCAATGGCAGAGCTGCGGACTTTTAATCCGTAGGTTCCGGGTTCGAGTCCCGGGGGGCCCACTCTTGGGCGATCTGACTAGCGCCAGCGGTGGGTACGCACGCACTCGGCGAAGTCGTCCGCGGTCAGCGGCGGGGAGAAGTAGAAACCCTGCGCAAGGTCGCAGCCAACCCGACGGAGCAACTCGAGGTCGGACGCGGCTTCGACGCCTTCCACGACGACCTCGGCCCCGAGCGCCGACGCAAGGCGGACCGCAGCCGCGAGCGACGTCTGTCTGGCGTCCGGATCGCTGGCCGCGAGGAAGCCGCGGTCGACTTTCACTTCGTCCACCGGCATGTTCATCAGTTGGGCCAGGGAACTGTAGCCGACGCCGAAGTCGTCGATCGCCACCCGCACTCCTAGTGCGCGCAGTTCGTTGACGGTCCGCCGGATGCGTTCCGGATCGGCTCCGATGGCTGTCTCGGTGATCTCCATGACCAGACGTTCGGCGTCGATGCCGGTCTCCCGCAACACCTGCGCGACGGTGTTGGGAAGGCTTTCGTCGACCAGGTCGATGCCCGAGATGTTCACGCTCATAGTCAGGTCTAGTCCGGCGTCCAACCACTCGCGCAGCGCACCGCAGGACTCAGCCAGCGAGTGCCGGGTCACCCGGCCGATCAACCCCGCTCGTTCGGCCGCCCGGACGAATTCATCCGGCTGCAACTGGCCGAGGGTCGGATGCTGCCATCGGACCAGGGCTTCCGCGCCGAGCACCCAGCCGTCGCGCACCCGCACCAGCGGTTGATAGGCCATGAACAACTCACCGCGTTCGATCCCACCGTGCAAATCCGCCATCAAGTCCACCCGTCGACCTTCGGTCGGGTCGTGCTCGGGGTCGAACTCGACGATCAGTTGGCCGGACTTGGCGGCCTCCGTGAGGGCGACATCGGCCGACCGTAGGAGCGAATCGCGCGACGACACACCGTGGCCGATGCGGGCGATCCCGACGTTCACCCCCACCCGGATTGAGAGTTCATCGAGTTGTAGTGGTGAATCCAGCGCATTGGCGACCTCCTCGGCCACCTGATCCACCTTGTCGCCGTTCGGCACGAGCACGGCGAAATCGCTGCCATCCAGACGCGCCAGCGTGAAGGGACCCGTGGCTGACGACAACCGTGCTCCGATCGCCCGCAGAAGGTCGTCGCCGACCTCGTGACCGAGGGTGTCGACGACCGTCTTGACGCCCGTGACCCCGATCCGCACCAGGCCGCCCGGCCGGTCGAGCGACACCTCCCCGGGGTGTCTCGTTCCGAACCAAGAATCGATCAACTCGGACATGCCCCGCATGTTCAGCAATCCGGTGAGATAGTCCCGGCGCGCCTGCTCATAGCCCTGTCCTGCCCGACGCAGGTCGATCATGGTGAGTACCAACCGGAGGGACGCCAAGGTGAGCGCTGCGAGCGCCAGCGCCACCACGATCTCCGGGATATCGATGAACAGCGACAAGGTGATGAGAGCAAGCGCCACGAGCGAAGCCACGGCAGGGGTGAAGATCGTCCAGCGCCTATCGATCCCTGGCTGGTAGTTGTAGGGATTCGGCAACAGTGCGGCGGCGATGATCATCGCGCTGCCGGAGGCCCAGGAGATCTCCAAGGGCGTGCCCTGTTCGAACTGTCCACCAGCCACCTGCTCGGCGTAGACGAAGTCACCCACCGCCATGATGATCACCGCCACCAGGATCGCGGCGATCGCCGGCGTGGGTCGGAAGCGCAGCGGCACCAAGCCGGCGATCACGATGGTGGCGAACATGACGTCGAGCACCGGGTAGAGCAGGTCGATTCCGACCAGGCTGAGTTGACCGTCGTGGGAACTGTTCGGCAGGTACACGGCGAAGATCACGGCAGCCGCGGTCAATCCGACGATCAGGCCGTCGATGCGCGCGACGGGACTGACGCTGTGGCCCCGTCGGGACAGGATGATGAGCCCGGCCCCGATGCACAGATAGGCCGAGAGGAACAGGACGTCTGCCACCAGTAGGTCTCGCTGGGTGGGAACGTCGGAAACGAATCGGAAGGCGATTTCGGCTGCCAGAGTGAGCACCAAGTACGCCGCCATGAATTGCCAGCCGCGGCGCAGCATGCCCGACTGCCCCGCCCGCCAACTGACGATCACCACGCCCAGCAGCATCCAGATCGCGTAGGCGCCGATATCCCACACCAGCGCGGGGGCGCCGCCCGGCCTTTCCACCAACGGCAGTGACACCGCATAGAGGATGAAGAAGATCAGGGCGGCCACCGCGACGCCGAGCACCCACCGCGGGATGCCGAGCCTCGTCGGTGCGGAATCCGCGCCGACGCCCCCATCGATCACGTCACTCGCCCGCCTCCGCCGGATCCCGCGTCCGGCCTCCTCAGTGATGCTAGTTCCTGGGTGGGTTCGGCAGGCCAGGTTGGGCCGAATGCTCAGTCGACAGACTGTGGTTACGCCCTCAACTTCGACAGCATTCCGGCCAGATCGGCGCGGGTCGCAAGCCCGTCGCTGCCCGAGATCTGCGAGGTCCAGCGGGCCAGGCACTGCCCCTGAACAAGGGCGTCGGTGAGTTCAGACGAGGTCAATTCGGGCAACGCCGTCCCCGTTGCGCGGCGGTGGAGCAACCAGTCGAGCACGCCGGTGGCGAGTGCGTCCCCAGCGCCGTTGGTGTCAACGATTGGGAGGTCGAGCGGTGGCGGCGGCACCGTCACCTCCGCTCTGCGCGTGATCGCCGCGGCCCCCCGGACACCCATGCCCAGGACCACCAGCCGGGGCCGGCTGCCAGCGTTGTCGTCATCTGGGCCGAGCCATGCGTGCGCGGCCGCCACCGGATCGGCGAGGTTGGCACTGGAGGCGAACACCACGTCGGCCGCGGCGACGAAGTCGTCGCGGTAGGCGTCGTCCGGGTGCTCCACGTCCTGCAGATCCACGGCCACCAACATGTCGCGGGTGCGGTCGGTCGGTAGCAGCCGGCGGCACCAGTCGGAGAGGTGGAAAAGCGCCAACCGGGGCTTGTGATCCAGCAGCACGGATGCCGGCTGGGGGAGTGGCGCCGTCATGTGGCCCCGGCCGTCGTAGAAGGCGCGCCGGCGCCCGTCGGGAGTCATCAGGTTGACGCTTCTGGCGGTGCCCTGCGGATCCAGCGACTCGGCGACGATCTGAACACCGTCGTGTTCGAACGCCGTCCGCACGGCGGCACCGGCCCAATCGTCGCCCAGCACGCCAACGAATCCGGTGCGCCAGCCCAAGCGGGCGAATCCGCGAGCGGTGAAAGCGCCGGCCTGGCCCACCGCGTCCACTGTGTGCACCATGGTCGAATCCCGGCTCGGATCCCATTCGCGGTCCGGCAGGTACACCAATGTGTCCACCCCGGCGGCACCGATCACTGCGACGTCTACTCCCATGACTGCTAAGTGTGCCGCGTACGCGGGACTCACCGACGGTTCCGGACTACCGTGAGGCCATGACTCAAGAACAGACCGGCGCCACGAAGCTCTACACCTCGACCACCTTCGACCCGCCGCCCGGCTACCGGATCGACAAGTCGATCGGGTTGTGCTGGGGTCTGCTGGTGCGATCGGTCGGCTTCGCCAAAGGTTTCACCGGGAGTTTCCGGTCGCTCAAGGCAGGTGAGGTGCCGCAGTACACCGAGGTGGTGGACCACGCCCGGACCGACGCGGTTGACCGGATGATGGAACACGCCGCACAACTCGGCGCAAACGCCGTCCTCGGCATGCGGTTCGACTCCAGCGACGTCGCCGACGGTCTCGCGGAGATCTTGGCCTACGGCACCGCCGTGGTGTTGGTAGCCGACCAGAACTAGTTCGCGTGGCCCGCCTGCCACAGCAGCGCGGAGTTGACCATCACGCTCACCCCGACGCCGATGGCGCGTTCGTCGACGTCGAAGGTGGAGGCGTGCAGATCCAGTCTGGGGCCGACCCACTGCGGGTTGTGCGTGCCGAGCCGTCCGTAGGCGCCGGGAACCTCCTCCAAGTACCAGGCGAAGGAGTCGCCGCCCCACGACTGTTCGGTGGCGAACACGGCCTCGTCGCCGAGCGAGGCTCGGGCGGCCGCCTCCATCGTCGCCATGGCATCGGCATCGTTGACCACCGGCGGGATGCCGCGGCCGTAGTCGACGTCCCAGGTGGCCCCGGTGGCGCCGATCACGTCGGCCAATGCCGCCCGCAGGATCTGCGGTGCGGCGTCCCAGAGTTCTCGCGAGGGGGTTCGCATGGTGCCCCGCATGCGGGCCAGACCGGGGATCACGTTCGGCGCCTCGCCGGTGTGCAGGGCGCCGAAGACCAGACGGGTCGCACCCACCGAGGCCGCGAGTTCGGCGAACCGACCGGGCAGTTCGGTGACGACCAGCCCCGCCACCTGCACCAGGTTCACCGTGCGCTCGGGCCGCGCAGTGTGGCCGCCGGGACCGCGCAGGGTGATTTCGACCGTGTCGGAGGCCGAGGTGATCGGGCCGACCCGGCCACCCACGTAGCCGACTTCGGCCTTGGGGTCGCAGTGCAGGCCGAAGATCACCGCGACGTCTTCCAGGAATCCCTCCTTGATGACGTCGATCGCCCCGCCTGGCACCGTCTCCTCACCCGGCTCGAAGATCAACCTCACCCGTCCGGGGAGCCTTCCCATCTCGTCCAGGGTGTGCAGCGCGATCCCGGCGCCGAGCACCACCGAGGTGTGCACGTCGTGACCGCAGGCGTGGGCGACCCCGGGCCGTCGGGAGGTGTACTCCGAGTCGGTCATGTCGTCCATGGCCAGGGCGTCGATGTCCGCCCGCAGTGCCACGACGGGGCCGTCGGATTCGCCGATATCGCACACCACGCCGGTGCCGCGGGAGAGAACCTTGGGGTCGAGGCCGTTGGCCCGCAGCCAGTTGCAGATCTTGTCCGTGGTGGCGTGCTCGGCGTAGCTCGGCTCCGGGTGGCGGTGCAGGTCACGCCGGAAGTCGACCAGAGACGGTCCGTGGCGGCGCAGGAAGTTGGTGAGATCCACGTGCCCCGGGGTCGGACCGGTTCCCGGAGTGGGCGCGTTCGCCGGGGTGCCGTTCGTGCCGCTCATGAGTGCGGACCATCCCGCAACTCACTCGCCAGGGCCGCCACGACGTCCTGCAGCGATCCGCCGTTCGCGACGACATCGAGCTGTCGACGGTAGGAGCCGCCCTGGGCCACCATGACCGGGATGAGGTCGAGTTCGGCGCGGCAGCCGAGCCGGTCGGCGATGGGGTGCAGGTGCTCCACGAGTTCGAGCAACTCTTCGGACAGTGGCCGATGGTGGCCGTGATCGTCGGTGATGATCTGCGCATCGAGGCCGTAGCGGGCGGCCCGCCACTTGTTCTCGCGAACCACCCAGGTGTGGCGCAGTGGCACCGGTGCGCCGGCGTCGAGCAGATCGTCGAACCAGGTGACGATGCACTGGGCCAAGGCGGAGATCGCGGCCACCTCCATCAGCGACGGGATCCCGTCGCACATGCGCAGTTCCACGGTGCCGAATCCCGGGTGGGGGCGGATATCCCACCAGACCTCCCGAACCGTGGAGATGCTTCCGGCCCGGATCAGCGCATCGAGGAACATCTCGAACTCGGCCCAGTCCTCCATCCGCGGCGGCAGGCCTGCCGTCGGCATGATCTCGAACACTTTGGTGCGGGCGCTGGCAAGTCCGGTGTCCTCGCCCTCCCAGAACGGGCTGGAACAACTCAGCGCCAGCAGGTGGGGCAGGTAGGTGGTGAGGCCGTTGACCGTCTGGATGGCCTTCTCCTTGGACCTCACCCCGACGTGCACGTGGACGCCGTGAATCATCAACCGACGCGCGGGCCACTGGATGGTCTCCACCAGTTGGTGGTATCTCGGGTTGGGGCTGATGGTGAGGTCGGTCCAATGCACGAACGGGTGGGTGCCGGACGACATCATCTGCACCCCACGGGCATCGAGCTCCGGCTGGAGTTCGGCCAGCGTGCCTTCGATGTCGGCCCTGGCCTCGGCCGGCGTCTCGCAGATGCCCGTGATCACCTCGATGCTGGATTCGAACAGTTCGTGTTTGGCCTTGGGATGCTCACCGCCGTACGGTTCGCTGACCGCGTCGAGGATGCCGACCGAGTCCGGCACCGGCATGCCGGTCTCGTTGTCCACCACCCAGTACTCGACCTCGACGCCGAGTGTGCTCCGCTCGGAGGAATTGAACTCCATGACAGTCCAAAGTAGTCCTCCGGAGACGCCGATGGGACCCATCGGCACGATGGGTGACCCCCGCTGACGGGTAGGCGGTGCATCCCCTATGCTGGTCAGGCTCTCACCGGCACATCGCAAGCCCAAGGCCCCCATCGTCTAGCGGCCTAGGACGCCGCCCTTTCACGGCGGTAGCACGGGTTCGAATCCCGTTGGGGGTACGCAGGTCAACAGCTTGTTCGCAAGCTCGAGGCCCCGTAGCGCAGTTGGTTAGCGCGCCGCCCTGTCACGGCGGAGGTCGCGGGTTCGAGTCCCGTCGGGGTCGCCAATGGGCCGGTCTTCCGGCCCATTGCTGCGCGTGGCTCCGCCGCCGGCGATCCCGGTATCTGGACCCCTCGCAGGGCCAGGTAGCTCAGTTGGTACGAGCGTCCGCCTGAAAAGCGGAAGGTCGCCGGTTCGACCCCGGCCCTGGCCACTTCTGAAGGGGCGCGATTCAACGCGTGGGCCTAGTACGGTCCGACCATGACCTCCGATCTCGCGGTTCGGTTGGCGACGCACGCGGACATCCCGGCCCTCATGGCGGTTGAGGGGCGCAGCTACGTCGACAATCTCAGCGCCGAACAGCGGGCGACCGGTTTCGTGTCGATCCTGCATTCCCAGCGGTGGTTTGCCGACGCGGTGGATGACGCGGGTGTGCACCTCGCCCAGAGCGGCGACGGGAACGTTTGCGGTTTCATCGCCGTCACGCCCCCGCCCGACCCCGCTGCGGCCGAGTTGCCGCCGATCATCCGGGCCATGTTGAAACTCGCCGACGAACTGGAGTTTCGGGGGTCACCCATCGCCCGGCAGCGATACGCGTTTCGAGGCCCGGTCGTGATCGACGCCGCCGCCCGCGGCCGTGGACTCTATTCGAGGTTCAGCGCCGTGACCCGCGCAGCGTACCGAGATCGCTACGACATCGGCGTGCTGTTCACGGCAGCGGAGAATCCGCGGTCGGTCCACACCACGACCACCAAACTCGGCGCTGAGCCGCTGGCGACCTTCGAGGTCGAATCCAAGCGCTATCACTTCCTGGCTTTCGCCTTCGCGTCCGATGGCCTGAACTGACGAGGGACCACCCGTCCCCGCGGGCGGGCCGGTCGCCGTTCGTGCTGGCGGGATTGTGCCTGTCTCAGTCCCCGGGGCGCACCGCGAAGGTCTCCAGCTGTGCGAGCACGCTGGGTCCGCAATCACCGGTCAAGCGCCAGACGGCACTGCGGCCGGATAGACCCGGGACCGCCGGTTCACCGGTGGTGTCCGGGAGACGGTGGTAGCCGAGCAGGCGCGGCACACCCGCACTGGCGACGTTCTCGACGGCGTGGTGGATTTCGACCCGATCGATTCCGGGAGTCGACAGCGCTTCTTCGGTGAGCAGGGCCGCTGTGGTCGCCGCTACCCGGCGTCGCACTACCTGCCGGCTCACCCAATAGCCGATTTCGAGACCGCCGGGACCGATCCGCTGGTGCAGCCCACAGCCCCCGACAGCCGTCCCGTCCAGCCAGATGCCGAACACTTTATCGCCGCCGTTGGCGGCCAACTGCTGCCAGCGTTCGATCAGCGCCAGTCGGCGATCCCGCGGCAACGGCTCCTCGGCCACCCACGGCATGAACGGGGCGAGGTGATCCTGACTGTCGGCGATGGCGGCGGCGAGCGCATCGACATCGGTCGCGCGCCAGAGCCGTAACTCCAGCGCCCCGCGCCGCAACCCCGGATTCACCCGGTCAGGGTAATCCGACGCCTGGGCCCGGAGCATGCTCGCGGCCGACTCCGGCAACCGGCTGACAGGATGTCCGGCATGTGGCAGCAGGAGATGGTCGTCCGCCTCCGGCAGGCGTATGAGGCGGCGGCGGATCCGGATCGGGCTGAGGCAATGTCGGCCTACCTCAAAGGAGTGGCTCCGTTCCTGGGCATCGGGGCGGGTGACCGCCGCCGGATGATGCGGCAGGTGTGGCGCGAGTTGCCCACCCCAACGGCGCAGGAGGCGGTCGCGGGCGCCGCCGACCTGCGCGCGCTCGAGTTCCGGGAGTATCACTACGTCGGGGCCGAGACGCTCGGCCGGTGGCATCGGAAGTTGGACCCCGCCCTGTTGAACACCGAGATACGCGCCGCGTTGTTGCACGTCCCCTGGTGGGATTCGGTGGATCTGCTGGGATCGGCGGTGATCAACCCGATGACGGCAGAACACCCCGAGACCCTCGACGTGATGTGGGAGTGGAACTCGGCCGCCGATCAGTGGTTGATCCGCGCCTCGATCCAACACCAGCGTGGTCGCAAGGCACCCGATCTGGATCTGCTGTTCGCCTTGTGCGAGCCGCACACCGCCGACCGACGGTTCTTCGTGGCCAAGGCGATCGGCTGGGCGCTACGAGACGCCACCCGAATCGACGTCGGCGCCGTCGAGGACTTCGTCGCCGCGCATCCGGAGTTGCCCCCGGTGGCAGCCCGGGAAGCGCGTCGGGGCATCGCCCGCGAAACCGCTGTGGACGTCTGAAGGCTGGGGCTACGCGTTCTGCGCCAACGCCTCGGCCCGCCGTTGCTTCTGATCGCCGCGGATCGCCAGCACAACTGTCACCACCATCGGGATGAGCCCGTACAGCAGCGGGTGGGGTTTGTTGAGCAGGCCCATACTGTGGCAGAAAGCCCCGGAGACGAACCCCAACGTCATCAGCGCTCCGGCTTTCGCGAGTTGGGTGGTGGCGGGCCGCCAGTGGGCGTCGAGCCACCTGGTCGAGTAGGCGACCCCGTGGAGGAAACTCCCGGTGTTCGCGGTGAGCCAGCCGCGCATCGCGGGCGTTTCGAAGACTCCGACCGCCACACAGGTCATGCCGAGCGAAACCATGGGCACCGACACCCACGGGTTCTCCAGCGACAGCAGGCTCAACACCGCCACCGCGGTCAAGACGGCCGCGCCACCCCCGATCGGCACCGCCACCCGCAATCCGAGCGGACCGGGAAACCGGCCCCGCAGCAACAGCCCGAGCGCGACCCCACCCACTGCGCCCAGCAGCGAAAGCACGGCCAGGCCCGACCGTGACCAGTCCTCCCACGGTTCGCTGGCCAGGACCACCAGATTGCCGGCCTGGTTGGTGGTGAACACCCCGTACTTCTCGTAGCCGTACGTGTCCACCACACCGACGCTCCACGAGAGCAGGAACGTCACCAGCACCGGGTGGTTGAAGAATCGCACCTCGTCGACGGCTGCCCGCATGGCGCGAATCTAGTCCGAACAGACACCGGACCATCAACGCCACAGCGGCTCTAGAGTTGACCGATGGCGATTGCACTCGTGACCACCGATGCGGAGTTCATGGCCGGCGACCCCGACGTGGACATGCCATCGCTGATCAGCGCCCTGTCACGGGTCGGAGTCGAGGCCACCGCGGTGCCGTGGGCCGACCCGGCCACGGATTGGCATGCCTATGACTTGGTGGTGCTGCGCAGCCCCTGGGACTACACCCAACGATTCGACGAGTTCGCCGGCTGGCTCGAGCGGACGGCTGGCCAGACCCGGCTGTTGAACTGCCCGGAACTGGTGCGATGGAACTGGGACAAGCGCTACCTGGCGCAGTTGCACGAGCGTGGGGTGCCGGTCGTCGACACCCGGTTCGTCTCCCACGGGGACGACCCGGATTCGGTGATCGGCGCGATGTCATCGCCGCGCATCGTGGTCAAGCCTGCCGTCTCGGCCGGCGCTCAGGACACCGGCCTGTTCGACCACGACGATCCGGGCGCCACGGCACTCGCCGGGCGCATCGTCGCAGGCGGCCGAGTCGCCTTGGTGCAACCGGAGCTCCCGGCAGTCACCACCGCCGGTGAGACAGCCGTGATGTACCTCGGCGGCGGCTACTCCCATTCGGCCCGTAAGGGGCCGATCCTGGAACCCGGCGGCGGGCTTCGCGGCGGCACGTACATCGAGATCATCGAGGCCACCGAACCCACTGACGGGGAGTTCGCCGTGGCCGAAGCCACGATGGCGGCGGTCGCTGGGATCCACGCCGAACTATCGTGTGGGTGCGGTGCGAATCTCCCGCTGTACGCCAGGATCGACATCGCCGAAGCGGCCGATGGGCCGGTGGTGCTTGAAGCCGAACTCGTCGAACCCAACCTGTTCCTGCGGGTGGATCCGTCGGCCCCCGACCGGTTTGCTGCGGCGATCAGCCGGGTGCTGTGACCGAGCCCAACGGAACCGATCCGGATCCGGGCGGGCGGCGCGCCCGATCCGCATCGGTACTGCTGCTGGCCGTCGCGTTCCTCACCGTGAGTCCGTTCGTGGCGCTGTCTCAGGGGTGGGCCGGCGCCGAGTGGGTGGCCATGTGGGCGACCACGACCCGGACACCGCTGACGTTGGCGGCCGGCCTGCTGCAACTCGCCGCCCCAACGCTGTTCGTGATGCTGGTGCTGGCCGCGGTCGGCACCTGGCGGCGGTGCCAGTGGTCGCTGCCGGTCGGATCGATCGCGCTGCTCGGCTCGGTGCTCGTGGTAGCCGGACCGCTGTTCGGCATCGGGCTGGCCTCGTGGCTGCCGCTCGGGCGGGCACTCGCGCTGGCGACGATCGGCGTGGCGGCAGTGATGTTGTGGGCGGCTCGGCGCGGCACCCGATCCGGACGCACACGGTTGTTCGTCTGGGGGGTGGCCGGGTACACGCTGGCTGCCGCTGCGGCCGTCGTTCTGGCACTGGTCGCCGGCGGACTGCCCGGCGCTCCGTTGATCAGTCAGGTGAGAAGCGGCCCCGGAGTCCCCGAACGCTTCGCGGCACCGGAACAAGAGCAGAATCCGGCGATGGCGGCTTTCCCATTTGCGGCCATACACAACGACGCCGCCCAGTCGGACCTCTACCCGGGGCCGGTCGCGATCGATCCGGGCACCGCCGAGTTGCGCACCTTCACCGCTGGTGGGGGGTGTGCCTCCATCGCCTGGGATTCCACCGGCAACCTGGTCGCGGTGTGCGTCGCGGACGCCGTCACCGCACACGTCATCGATCCGGAGAGCATGGCCGGACTGGCCAGCTACCGGATTTCCGACCGTCCCTACAGTGCGGATTTCCTCACCGATTTCGGTGGCGGCGGATACATGTACCTCGATCACACCGATGCGATCGTCACGCCCACCCTGCGGCGGACGCTGCTGGTGCTCGAACAGGTGCGATCGGGCGATTCCGGGGCAGTGGCGCAGCGGCTGGAGTTGCGCCCACGGGTCGAATTCGACTTGGACTCGGCCCTCGTCCCAGGTGAACGGGCGACGTCCGCGCTGCCCGATTCGTCCGGCCGGATCTGGTTCGTCGGCCAGCAGGGGACGGTCGGATTCGTGCAACCGGACACCGGCGAGGTGGTGTCCCGCCAGTGGCCGGGTGAAGACATCGAGAATTCCTTCGCGGTCGGTGAGGACGATGACGTCTACGTCGTCAGCTCCACCGCGCTGCGGCGACTGACCGCTCGTGGTGGCGACATCGAGGTCCAGTGGGAGGCGGCCTACGACGCCGGCACCGAACTCAAGCCGGGTCAGACGAGTGCGGCATCGGGCACCACCCCCACCCTGCACGGCGAGGGGTTGGTGAGCATCGCCGACAACGGCGAACCCACCCACGTCGACGTCTTCGCAACTGCCGATGGGACCCGGCTTTGCCACCTGCCGGTATTCGCGCCGGGGGAGGGCGCCACCGAGAACTCGCTGGTGGCACTCGGCGACGATCTGCTGATCGAGAACAACCTGGGATACGGGTTGCTCGACGTCGTCGGCGGTCACAGCACCGCCGCGGGACTGGTGCGGATCGACGTCGACCGCGACCGCGGGTGTGCGATCGGCTGGCGCAACGACACCATCCGGATACCGTCTGTGGTCTCCAAGGCCTCGGCCGCCGACGGGATCGCCCTGACCTACTCGAAGGACGAGAGTTGGTGGGGGGCGGACCGTTGGTGGATCACAGCGGTGGGACTCGCCGACGGCCGCATCGTGTGGCAACGGCTGGCCGGAGTGGGATCGGCGCGCAACAACCACTACGCGGCGATATACCTGGACCCGCGCGGCAACGTGGTTGTCGGCACGGCCATGGGCATAGTCGCGTTGGCGGCCCCCCGAAGCTAGTCAGGCAGGTGTCGGATGGACGTCTTCGATCCGGTGTTCATGGTGCGGGATCTCGCCTTCGGCCGGGACTTCACCCCCAAGTTCTTCACCGCGCTGGTGGCGATCGGCTTCGTGCTGGTCGACTTGGTTCGGCAGCGGCGGCTCGACTACGTGTGGGTGTTCGTTTTCGGCACCGCGATCTGGGCCGGGGCCGAGGCCCTGCTCAATTTCCAGGGTGTGCGGGACATGCCCACCCGGGAGCTGTTCGGTGAGCCCCTGGCCCTCCCCGTCTCCTACCTGATCCAGGGAATGAGCGAGGGCGCCTTCGTCGCAGTGGTGGGCCTGTACCTCGGCGACCGGTGGTTGTGCCGATCCACACGGAGGTGGTCCGTTCTGGTCGCCGTGGTGGTGCTGGCGGCTATCGCCGTCGCCACGTTCCGATCCAGTCGACGGCTGCCTGGATTCGGCCAGGCCGGATCGCGTCGGGATGTCTTCGATGAGTCGGCGCTACTCGGCTTGGGCGTCCTGGTGGTGATCGGGTTGGTGTTCTTCTGGCGCTACCCGCCGTGGCGGGCACGCACGGCCGCGATGTTCGTGGCGATGGTGATTGTGGGAACCGGCTGGACCATCGCCCAGTCGTTGGTGCAGGGCCGCTGGGTGGAAGTGGGCGATCCCGTTGCCGGCTCGACGGGCGAGGCTGGGGTGGTGGTGAGCGTGGCAGTGTTCGCGTTCGACATCGTGATCGAGATCGCCGCCGCCTATGTGCCGTTCTTGGCGCTGCCGGTGATGCTGCGGTTGGCGCGTGACCCCAGGCCCCTGCGCATCACCCCTGCCGACCGCGGGGTTGTTTCACCCCAACGGGTAGCGGCCGGGTGATCGGGGCGTTCTACAAGTCCGCTGAGCCAATACTCTGGCGGTTATGGATCTTTTCGCCGACATCGCCGATGAGCGGCGCATCACAGCAGACTTCCTCGGCACCCTGAACTCCGAGCAGTGGGCGACCCCCAGTTTGTGTCGCGGATGGACGGTTCACGACGTCGCCGCACATCTGCTGATGCCCCTTGTCACCTCCACCTGGACGGTTGCGGCCGCCCTGCTGCGGCACCGGATGAACTTCGATCGGGCCAATGTCGACCTCACGGCCGGTGTCGCCAAACGAAGCGATGCTGAACTGATCGAGGGTCTGCGTGACCACGCCGACGACCGCTACACGCCACCCGGCTTGGGACCGGCGGCGCCGTTGACGGATCTGCTGATCCACGGTGAGGACATGCGCCGGCCGTTGGGACTGACCCGTGACTTCGAGGCGTCCCGGCTGGTGGTCGCGCTGGAGTTCCTCACCTCGGGTTCGCGGTTGGGCTACGTCCCGCCATCCCGACTCACCGGCCTGCGGTTCGAGGCGACGGACCTGAATTGGGAATGCGGCGAGGGGGTCGACGTGTACGGGCCCGCCGAGTCGTTGATGTTGGCGATCGCCGGGCGTCCGGCCGCGCTGCCCGACTTGACCGGCGACGGCGTGGCGGAGTTGGCCGGTCGGATCGGCGGGCTGGCCGCGTCGCGGTGATCGCGGGGGAGACAATGCAGTCATGGCCCGCCGACGCAAGCTGCCCAGCGATGAGGTGTTGCGCGGTTGGCGGGCCGAGGGGCTGACGTACCGGCAGATCCACCGGCGGTTGGCCGAACAGGGGATCGAGGTCTCGTTCTCGTCGGTGAGTGTGGCGCTCAGCCGGATGGGGTCCACCGAACGGGTGCGCTACGACGACTGGTTGCCCTGGTCGCCGATCAGCGCCCGGCACAACGACGCCTGGGAGGCCACGATGCTGCGGACCGGTGCCAGGCTGGCCCGCGGGCAGGACGTGCCCGAGCGGCACCGCACCTCGTTCCGGCGGTGGCTGACGGAACTGCGCGAGGCCAACCAAGTGGTGGCCTACAGCACCGAGCGGGGCTTCTTCCTAGTCGACGCCCGGGACGGCCTCGACGCCCCGAACGGAATTCCGATTCGACCGCCCGATTCGCCGGGGGGAGCCACCGAGTAGTCCGACGGCGGCATCAGCATCGGCTTGGTACCGGCTCGGGCTCAGGCAGGGTCCTGCTGCGGTGAGTCGGGTAGGGTCTGCCCGTCGCGCTGCTTGAGCCAGAGCGTGCGCTGCGGGAACGGAATCTCGATGCCTTCGGCGTCGAAGGCGTACTTGATCCGTTCCTGGAGTTCCCGTGAGGTCGCCCACTGTTCGCCTGGTCGCGTCTTCGCCACCATCCGCAGCACCACGCCGTCGTTCCCGAGTTGCTGAACACCCCAGACCTCGGGTGCCTCCAAGATCCGCTTGGCGAACTCCTCGTCCTCGAACAACTCCAGGCCGACCCGGTTCATGATCTCCCGAGCCTTCCGGATATCAGCGCCGTAGGCGATTCCGACGTCGATCAGGGTGCGGGACCAGTCCTGACTCATGTTGCCGACGCGCAGCACCTCGCCGTTGCGCACGAACCACAACGTGCCGTCGAGGCCGCGCACCTGGGTGACCCGCAGCGAGACGTGTTCCACCGTGCCGACTGCATCGCCGAAATCCACCACGTCGCCCACCCCGAACTGGTCCTCGAGCATCATGAAGATCCCCGAGAAGAAGTCCGCCACCAGCGATTGGGCGCCGAAGGCCAGCGCCACCCCGGCGATACCCGCCCCGGCGATCAGCGGCCCGAGGTTGAAGCCCATCTCGGTGAGAACGAGCAGCACCATGATGGTGACGGTCGTGATCGTGATGACGTTCTGCATCAACTTCCCGAGCGTGTCCGCACGCTGGATATCCCGCTCGGCTTCGATCAACGCCTCGGTGTTGTCGGCCCACTTGCCGTCCATCTTCTTGCGCCGGGCGTCGATCATCTTGCGTACCGTGCGGTTCTTCAACCGGATCAGCATCCACCGGAGCAGCATCATGACGACGACGATCAACGCCACGCGCACCGCAGCGGGAAGGAACGTGTGCAGCCACCAGTTTCCGCTGCTCACAGCCTCTTCCACCGTGGTGGTGATCTCCTCGGCGTCGGGGACCGTAGCCGAAGGATCCGGTGTCGGCTCGGCGACCGCCGGTTCGGCCGCTGCCCAGATCGCCGTGTGCACGTGCGCGAGGGTCGACAGAGCGGAATCGGTGAGAGTTTCGGGCACCATGGCTGCCATTGTCGGATAGCGCCGCCGCCACCCCGCCCGCCGGGGCGGTCGGCCCGAGTTGCCCGCCGGGTAGGGGTCTACTCGGCTTTGGCACTCCTTTTGCGCAGATAGCGCTGCTCATCGTTGACGTAGGCGTAGTAGAGCCCGATCAGCAGTCCGCCGCCGACGAAGTTGCCGAGCAGGGCCACTGCGACGTTGATCACAGCGGCTACCGGATCGATGCCGTGGTTGAATCCGTGCACCATGAACAGCACCGTGTTCGCCACCGAGTGTTCGAACGCCAGGAACGCGAACACGAACACCGAGGTGATCATCACCAGCGCCTTGAGCATGTCCTCCCGGATGTTGCCGTTGTAGACCATCAGCATCGCCAGGTTGATCATGAAGTTGCAGAAGACCGCCCGCAGGAACAGGTCGGTCAGACCCACCGCCCCGTCGGTCACATAGCCCAACTTCGTGTCCACGGCCTCGGTCATCGCCACCGTGGTGTCGCCGTTGAGCAAAGTGGTGAAGGACACCAGGAGGGCGACCAGCAGGCCACCGAGGAAATTGCCGAACAGACACATGCCGAGCAGGACGAACGACTTGCGAATCGTGGTGCGCCGGTAGTAGACGCCGATCGTGGTGATCATCATGTTCGACGTCAGCAGTTCGGACTTCGAGTAGTAGATGAAGACCAACGCCCAGCCGAAGATGAAAGCGCCGATCAGCTTGCCAACCAGGTGCAGGTTGGTGTCGCCGACCGTGATCTGGTCGAACCCGGCGCCGACGGTGTAGTAGGTGGTGTAGAAGACGCCGATGATGATCCCGGCCATTGCCGCCCGCATGAGGTAGCGCTTGGCGATCTGGCCGGTCATCTCATTCTTGGTGTCGAGGATGTCGAGCACGGTGGAGATGAACTGCTTGCCGGGGAACATGCGATCTGTCGTGGCCGCCACGCAGAGAGGCTATCCGCGCGTTCGTGCGGATGCGCCCGCTCGAGCCGAGTCGACCGGTGGAGGTGCTCGGCCGCCGACGTCACCCGAATACCAACTTCCGATACCTTCCAACGTCCGATTCCCCTAGCCTGAGCGCATGCTGACGGACGGACGGGAACTTGTCGCGCGGGTCGCGCGCGACTCTGACACAGCCCTGTCGGCGCTGACCGAGAAGTTCGGGCAGATGGTGTTCGACTACTGCGCGGCGGTCCTTGCCGATCCGGAGTTGGCCGGTGACGCCGCAGCAGGCACGCTGATGGCGGCGACGCAACGGATCTCCGAACTCTCGGACCCGCAGGAACTCGATGCTTGGCTGTGTTCACTCGCACGTGGCGAGTGCCTGCTCCTGCTGCAGACGACGCCGGAGCGCACCCGCAACGGATCCGACGCCGGGTCGGCGGTTGCCGAGTCGTCGGCCGACGTGGCGCTGGTGCGCAGTGCCCTGGCGTCGCTGAGTGCCGGCGACCGTGGGGTGCTCACGCTGGCCCGTGGAAGCGGATTCGCGGTGGCGGAGATCGCGGCCATCATGGGAGTCACCCAGGCCAACGCCAGGGCCAGGCTGGATCGGGCGAACGAGAACCTCAGCCAAGCCGTCGAAACCCAACTCCTGCAGTCCGACCCACCCGGTTCCTGCACCGGACTCGACGCCCTGCTCGCCGATGCAGTCGGGGCGCCGCCGGCAGGTATGCGGAGGTTGGTCACCGCACACATCGCGGATTGCCCTTCCTGCGAGCAGCGGGTCGCGGACGTGCGCTGGCTCTACGCCGATGCCGAGTCGCGCCCCGCCGCGTTCGGATCCGGAGTCGACGCGGTGGCAGCCATCCAGTCCCGGCTCTCCGGGGCCGTGCAGCCGACACCCCAGCGGGAGCGGCGACGGGCCTAGCTGCTGGGCTGTGACAATTCCGCTAGGCAGGCAGGAGTTCGGAGAGCAGTTCTTCGATGTGAGTGCGGATCGTGTCCCGGATCGGACGCACCGCCTCGACGCCTTGGCCGGCCGGATCTTCCAGCACCCAGTCCTCGTAGCGTTTGCCCGGGAACACCGGGCAGACGTCGCCGCAGCCCATCGTGATGACCACGTCGGATTCCTTGACCGCGTCGGTGGTGAGGACCTTGGGGATCTCGGCGGAGATGTCGATCCCCTCTTCGAGCATCGCCGCGACTACGGCCGGGTTGACCGTCTCGGCCGGCGCCGAACCGGCCGAGCGGACCTCCACCCGGTCGCCCGCCAGGTGCGTCAGCCAGGCCGCGGCCATCTGGGAACGCCCGGCGTTGTGGACGCAGACGAAGAGCACGGAAGGTTTGTCAGACACAAATTCCTCTTCTCGGGTTGGCTGCACCGGCGGTCACCCGGGCAGGAGTTCGTCGAGTAGGCCGATGATGACTTGATCGACATGTATCGATATATGCTAGCCAGATGATATTGATGAGTGTCAATGAATCGTCTCATGGTGGAGCGTGAACCCATGGCAGAGCAGCACCGCACGAAGCTCGCCGTCCAGAGCGCCGGCACCGGCCCGACGTGCTGCCCGGCGGGTCTGGACCAGCCGATGAGCCGCGCCGCCGCAACTGATCTGGCACGGCTGTTCAAGGCCATCGCGGTACCCGCGCGGTTGCAGATCCTGGCCTTGATCCGTTCCAGCGACACCGGCGAACTGTGCGCGTGCGATTTCACCGACTCGCTCGGCCTGTCACAGCCCACGATCAGTCACCACCTGAAGGTCCTCACCGACTCGGGGCTGCTGGTCCGACGTCAGCATGGCACCTGGGCTCACTTCAGCATCGATTCCCGTCGGCTGGCCGAACTCGCCGCAGTGGTCAGCCCGGCTCGCGATTCGGCGGAGGTGCTCGGGTGACGCGCTCGGCCGAACTCGACGCCACCGAGCAGGCAGTGGTCTCGCGACTGTCGCTGCTCGACCGCTTCTTGCCGGTGTGGATCCTGGCTGCCATGGCCGTCGGTCTGCTACTGGGCCGACTGATCCCCGGGATCCAGGACGTGCTGGACGCGGTCAAGATCGATCAGACGTCGCTGCCGATCGCCATCGGCCTGCTGCTGATGATGTACCCGGTGCTGGCCAAGGTCCGGTACGAGGACATGGGCCACGTCACCGGCGATCGGCGGATGTTGGGGCTCTCGCTGCTGCTCAACTGGTTGATCGGGCCGGCGTTGATGTTCGCCCTGGCGTGGATCTTCCTCGCCGACCAGCCGGCTTTCCGCACCGGGCTGATCGTGATCGGGTTGGCCCGGTGCATCGCCATGGTGCTGATCTGGAACGACCTCGCCTGTGGCGACCGGGAGGCGGCAGCACTTCTGGTGGCCATCAACTCGGTCTTCCAGATCCTCGCCTACGCCCTGCTCGGGACCTTCTACTTGAAGATCCTTCCCGGCTGGCTGGGCCTGGACACCCAAGACGTCGAGTTCTCCACCTGGGGGATCACCAAGGCGGTGCTCATCTTCCTCGGAATCCCGCTGCTGCTCGCCTACCTCACCAGACGGGTGGGGCTCGCCACCAAAGGCCGGCAGTGGTACGACACGAAGTTCATCCCCCGCATCGGACCGTGGGCGCTCTACGGCCTGCTGTTCACCATCGTGGTGATGTTCGCCCTGCAAGGCGATGCCATCATCTCCGATCCGGTTTCGGTGGTGCAGATCGCGATTCCGCTGCTGATCTACTTCGCGGTCATGTGGAGCGTGTCGTTCTTCGTCGGCTGGCGTGCCCGGCTCGGCTACGGCAAGACAGCCACACTCGCCTTCACCGCCGCCGGCAACAACTTCGAGTTGGCGATCGCGGTGTCGATCGGCGTGTGGGGGGTCACCTCCGGTCAGGCACTCGCCGGCGTGATCGGCCCGTTGATCGAAGTCCCAGCGCTGGTGGGATTGGTCTACGTGTCGCTCTGGTTGCGACGCAGGTTGCAGTTCGCCGCCAGGGAACGAGTGCCGTCCGGGTAGTCGCCCGCAGGTCCCGGTCGGCGATCGGAGCATCGACCGACTCGGGGTGGTGCCGGACGTGCTAGGAATAGGACTGTCCCGGGGTTATGCCGGGTGCGTCGACGGAGGTTCACATGGGACTGCGCGAGACGAATCTGGGGAAGTTGGACGGCGGGCACTTCGATGTGCTGATCGTCGGCGGCGGGATCAACGGAGCCGTCGCCGCTGCGGCGCTCGCAGGCCGCGGGGCCTCGGTGGCATTGATCGATCAGGGTGACTTCGCCAGTTTCACCTCGATGGAGTCCTCCAACTTGGTGTGGGGCGGGTTCAAGTATCTGGAGAACTACGAACTCGGGCTGGTACGCAACCTGTGCATGTCGCGCAACCACTTGATGCGCGCCTACCCGGCAAATCTGAAAGAGATCCGATTCCTCGCCACGCTGGATGAGCATTCGCCCTACAAGCCGTGGTTCGCCGCGCTGGGTGCCACGGCCTACTGGCTGATCGGCAACGGATTCACCAAACCGCCGCTGCTGCTGGGCAACAAAGGCATCCTCAAACGCGAGCCGAAAGTCAACACGGATTCCGCGCTCGGGGCGATCGTCTACTCGGACGCCTACATCGTGGACAACGACTCCCGTTTCGTGTTCGGATTCGTGCGCTCGGCGCTGAATTCGGGAGCGGTGTGCGCGAACTACGTGGAGTTCCTGGGAGCGCACAAAGAGGGCGACCTGTGGAAGGCCCAGTTGCGCGACACCGACACCGGTGGCGCCGGTGAGGGCGATCAGGGCCGCACCTTCGAAGTGAGCGCCCGGGTGCTGATCAACGCGGCCGGCCCGTTCGTGGACGCGCTGAACTCCGAGCTGGGAATCGTCACCAAACACAAGATCGTGTTCTCCAAGGGCATCCACCTGCTGGTGCCGCGGATCGCCGGGAACGAACAAGTCCTCGCCTTCTACGACGACACCCAGCGGCTGTTCTACGTCATCCCGATGGGTCCACGTTCGGTGATCGGCACCACCGACGAACGGGTGGACCACCCTGTGACGCACGTCGAGGACGACGACCGCGACTTCCTGCTCCAGCAGATCAACGCCCGACTCAAACTCGACTCGCCGCTCACCCCGGACGACATCATCGCCTCTCGGTGCGGCGTCCGGCCGCTGGTCGTGGAGGGTTCGGGGAAAGGTTCCGAGAACAAGGACTGGACCTCGCTGTCGCGCAAGCACGCGATGGAGGTGGACCGGCGGGAGAGTTTCATCTCGATCTTCGGCGGCAAGTTGACCGACTGCGTGAACATCGGCAACGAGGTCTCCCGCGCGGTGGCCAAACTCGGAGTCAAACTCGAGCGCGACCGGCACCACTGGTACGGCGAACCGCCGCGTCCCACGCGCGATGAGTTCTTCCGCCAGGCCCGACTGATGCACCTCGACAAACTGCGTCAACGCGAGAGCTTCGAGACGCTCTCGACCCGGCTATGGCGCCGCTACGGTCTGCGCGCCTTCGCGATGTTGGAGGCGATCCGGGACGACCCGACGATGGCCCACGACATCATCGCCGGAGCCGAATACGTGCGGGTGGAGCTCTACTACGCGGCCCAGACCGAGATGATCACCACGCTGGAGGATTTCCTACGTCGGCGATCGAAGATCGCCTTGGTCTTGAGCTACGAGGAGATCCGCGACGCCGAGGGCATCCGCGAGGCGTGCCAGTTGCTGTTCGGGGACGACGCCGACCGCCGCTACGACGAGTACTTCACTCCCGAGCGGGAGGCCGAAGCGCGCAAACTCCGGGAAGCCGACGCCAACTTCCCGGAGCTGCCGGTGGGTGCGAGCGCCTGACTATCGGGCCCGGGTGGGGGAGTTGAGCGCCGCCCGCAGCATCGGTAGTTGAAGTGGCACCCGCAGCCAGGACGCGGCGATCAGCGCCGGCCTGCGGCGTTTGGCCCGGGTGGCCGCGATGGCCATCCACCAGTTGCCCACCCACACGCCGGCCAACAGTCCGGCACTGGCCTTGGGCGCCCAGGGGGCTCTCGTCGCGAGTCCGGCGGCGCATGCCAGTTCGGCGACACCGGAGGCGTAGGTCCAGGCCCGGGGTGATCCGAGCGCCGGTGGAATCAGCGGGTAGAACACCGCCGGTCGGATCAGGTGGACCGTTCCGCTGACGGTGAATGCGGCGATCAAGGCCTTGGTGCCCAGCGGCAGGTTGGCCGGAACGTCGATCGGGACGGATTCAGTGCTGGTGTGATTCACCCCCCAATCATGGCGCCCGCGTGCCGAGGTCGGCGAAGTAGTAGTCGTTGATGCGGTCGACCAGCCGCCGCACGGTGCCATACCGGCGGCGGGTGTGGGTGAACGCGATCCGCGGCAGCTCGAGGTGCTCGTCCTCCACTTCGTAGGCGTGGCGTTGGATGATGCCGCCGCTCGCGCACAGCTGGGAGAACTCGTCGTTGAGGGCGGCGATTCGATCCGGCCCAAGTCGGCGTTTGATCCGGATGACGAAGTCATCGCCCACGTAGCGCGAGGAGTGGTAGTTGGCGTAGAACCGCTGCACATGAGCAGCTGCGGCCGCCGGATTGGCCGCGCGGTAGAAGAGGTTGGTGTCGTCCGGGCTGATGAAACCGCCGCCGAGCAGTTCCCGGGCGACGTATCGCTCCCAGTGGTCCCAGTAGGTGCTGTCGATGCCCTCGGCCAACACGATCGGCACCATGGACGACTTGCCCGTCTGCACCAGGGTCAGGCACTCCATCACCTCGTCGAGCGTGCCGAATCCGCCCGGGAAGGCCACGATCGCGTCGCTGCGGCTGAGGAACATCGTCTTGCGGGTGAAGAAGTACCGGAAGTGGACGAGCTTGACGTCGTCGGCGATCACATGGTTGGCAGTGGTTTCGAACGGCAGCCGAATCGCCAGTCCGAACGCGGCATCACGCCCCGAGCCCTCATGCCCGGCTTTCATGATTCCGTCGCCGGCGCCGGTGATGCACAGCCAGCCGTGAGCGCGCATCATGGAGGCGAAGTCGTGTGCGGCGACGTAGTCCGGGTGGCCGGCGGGGGTGCGGGCCGAACCGAAGATGCTCACCTTCCGGGAGCCTTCGTAGTCCGCGAACACCCGCATCGCGTGCCGCAACTCCTTCAGCGAATGCGTGAGGAGTTTCAGGTCGCCGGTGTCCCGTCCGTCGGTGCACAGTTTTAGTCCGGTGGTGAGCAGGTCGCGGATGTAGCGACCTTCGGCGGAGTCGGGGTCGGTGCCGCATTCTCCGATCAGTTCGTCGATTCGCGCCCGCATATCGGCCTGGTCGATCCGACGCCGCCCTGGCGTCGTGGTGATTGTCATCGTTGTCACGGTCCCGACCGTGCCCGGTGGAGATGACTCGGTGGCGCCGACCGGTGGAAGGCCGCCGCAACGGCACGTGAACTCTTGCCGCCGACCCCGGCTAGGACGTGGCCGAGCCGTAGGCGTCTGCGGCCACGATGCCGTCGAGGATCATCTCCGGAGTCAACTCGAAAGGTTCGTTGTGGGCGGTCTCGCCAGGTGCCAGGGTGCGCTCGGCGACCAGTTCCAGCGCCGCGCGGTCTTTCACGTCCACTCCGATCTGGGCCAGGGTGGTGGGCAGCCCGACGGTGCGGCAGAAGTCGGCGACCTCGGCGAGCTCAGCTGCGGGACGTCCCTCCACGATGAGTTGGACCAGCAACCCGAAGGCCACCTTCTCGCCGTGCAGGTAGCCATGGGTGCCGGGTGCGGTGGTGAGCCCGTTGTGGACTGAATGGGCGATCGCGAGACCGCCGGATTCGAATCCCAGACCAGAGAGCAGCGTGTTCGCCTCGACGACGTGGTCGAGGGCGGGAGTCACCACCCCGGCATCCACCGCCTGGGCCGCGAGCGCGCCCTCGGCAAGCAACGTGCGATAGCACAGTTCGGCGAGGGCTCCGCCGGTCAGTGTCGTCCCGCCGTGCACCTGGTTGGGCTTGTGCGCCCAGATCACGGTCCGGGCTTCGAACCAGGTGGCGAGCGCGTCCCCCATGCCCGATACCAGGTAGCGCCGGCCGGCGGCGGCCACCAGCGACGTGTCGACCAGCACCAACTCCGGATTGCGGGGATAGAACCGCAACTGTTCGAATTCACCATCCGGGGTGTAGATCACCGATAGCGCGCTGCACGGCGCGTCGGAGGAGGCCAGCGTGGGGCAATTCACCACGGGAAGAGCCAAGTTGGCGGCAACCGCCCGGGCGGTGTCGAGGGCCTTCCCGCCGCCGGCTCCGATGATCACCTTGGCACCGGCCTCGCGAGCATCGGCAGTGCCGCGGTCGATCTCGTCCGCCGAGCACTCACCGCCGAATCCACCCACCACGTGGTCGATGCCGGCCGACCCGAGGGAGTCGCGCCACGTGGTTCCGAGCAGATCGGAGATCCGCTCCGAGGCCACGATGTAGGCAGGTCCGGAGAGCCCCACATGTGCCAGTTGGCTCCCGAGTTCGGCGGTCGCGTCGCGACCTTGGACGTAGCGTGAGGGCGAGCAGAAGATCTTGAGCACGGTTGGGCCTCCTCGATCGTGGCTGGTTCCACCATGGCAGGCGCGAGCCTTTGTCGGAAGGGGTCGGCTGCCCCGCGGGCTACCATGGGGTTCGGCGCGGGTTCGCGCCTCGATCCAGGGAGCGCTCATGAGCACCGCACCAGAGTCCGATCCGAACCAGCCAGACGCCGCCCCGCCGACCGCGGAAGCAGCACCTCCGACGGAGGGCGCCCCGGCGCCGATGCCTCCCCAGCAGCCACTCGCGCCACCGCCCCCCGGCTACGGGTACGCGCCGAACGGAGCGGAGATCCCGGTGTTCGCCAACGGCAAACCTCGGGTGGATGAGTACGGCAACCCGGTGAGCGACAAGTCCAGACTGGCGGCCGCCCTGCTGTGCTGGTTCCTCGGCATCATCGGCGTGCACCGGTTCTACGTCGGCAAGGTCGGCACCGGCATCGCCATGATCTTCACCCTCGGTGGGCTCGGGATCTGGGTGCTGATCGACCTGATCATGATCCTGGTCGGTTCGTTCAAGGACAAGCAGGAGCTCCCGCTGATCAACTGGTAGCGCCTGCCGGGATTTGCCGGATACTTCTCGTATGGGAACGCACGGAGCACCGGTCGCCTACATCGGCGTCTACCACGCCGACGGCGGCCTCATCGGCGAAGCCCGCTATCTCGTCGGTTCACTGCTGGGCACAGCGCACTGTGCGCTGTGCGACGTCACCCACTCTCCGATCCGTCGCAAACGGCAGTGGGATCAGATGGTTGCCCGGCTCGGGGTGCCGTTCGAACTCCTGCATCTGAACGAAATGGCGCCGGACGTTGCGGACGCGGTCGAGCGTTGGGGTTCCCCGTTGGTGTTGGCAAGGCGTGCCGACGGCGAACTTGTGCCAGTGCTCGACGGGGGCCAACTCGAGGCCCTCGACGGCTCAGTCGCCGCGTTCGAGCAGGCCCTGGTCGCTGCGGCGCCCGGGGCGCGCGCGTAGCCGAGCATTGGGCAAGGCCGGCGCCGCCAGTGGTACCGCGGTGTCGTCCACGACCGCGCCGAAGCGCGTCGATCCGGCCTCCCAGTCGGCCCGGGCTGCCGCGATTTCCTCGTGGCTGCGGCCGACGAAGTTCCACCACATGACGAGTTCCTCGGCCATCGGCTCGCCACCGAGGAGCAGGAAGTCAGCCGCCGTGTCGGTGCCGATCACCGCGGTCGGGTGGCCCCAACCCAGGTAGCGCAGGGCGCCGGCGGGCACGGGTTCGCCGTCGACGATCAGCGGGTCGTCGAGGGCAAGCACCGCGTATTCGAAGTCCGCCCGCAAGGCCAACTCCGCCTCGCAGCCGGCGGTCGCGCTGAACTGGACTCCGCACAGCGGGGTGAAGGTCTCCGCGGGTGCGACGACTCCGCCGAACTCGCCCATGAAGACCGTGGCAGTCAGATCCGGTCCGGATCGGCTGGACACCTGGATGCGCGGGAGTTCGGCGTGGTGGGCGAAGCGGGGGGTCGTCTGGCGGTGTGCCTCGGGCAGGGCGACCCACATCTGGATCCCACGCAGGCCGGGTACGGCCTCGTCGGAGTATTCCGAGTGGGCGATCCCGTGACCTGCGGTCATCAGATTCAACTCCCCGGGCCGCACCACGGCGAAGGCGCCGGTGCTGTCCCGGTGGGTCACCTCGCCGGCGAGCAGCCAGGTGACGGTTTGCAGGCCGATGTGGGGGTGCGGGGGGACGGACATCGGTGGGTCGGCTTCGGCCGCCGGTCCGTAGTCGTCGACGAAACACCAGGCACCCACGGTGCGGATATCGCGATGCGGCAGGGTGCGTCGCACGTTCATCGCCCGAGGTCCGCCCAGCGGCACCTGGCGCGGCAGCAGTGTGTCCGGCGGCGGCGCCGGCTGGCCGGCCACTGCCGGACAGGTGCTTTCGGTCGGCTGCGTCTCGAGGTTGCTCATCCCGGCCGATCCTAGCCGGATGTCGGCGTCCCGCGAGCCGGGATCGTGCGGGCCGCCGCCAGTGCGGCGAGGCCCAACACCCCGCCGGCGACGACGGCGGTGATCGAGATTCCGGTGGTGAACGCCTCTTGTGCGGCCACCAAGATCGAAGAGGCCTGTTCGGGTGGCAGATCGGCCGTGACCGCCGGGACCTCTGAGATCGATTCGGCGGTCGCGGCACCCACGTCGTCCGGGGTGCCCGGCGGTAGTCGGAGCAGCCACTGATAGGTCATCGTCAGCAGACTGCCCATCAACGCGATACCCATCGCCGAACCCAACTCGAAGGAGGTCTCCGACACACCGGTCGCCGCGCCGACGCGGGCCGGCGGAGCCACCTCGAGAACCAGATCCGCCGCGGTGGTGAGCACGGTGGCGAAGCCGAATCCGAGCATCGCCAGCGGGATCACCATGGTGAGGTAGGGGGCGGTGGCAAGCAGGCCGACGGCGACGAGTCCGAGTGCGCTCGACGCCATCCCGGACAGCAGCACCCGCCGGGCGCCGAAACGCCGCAGCAGCCGGCCCGTCTGAGGTGCGACGACCATGGACACCAGCGACACGGGCAGCAGGGACAGGCCGGTCTGCAGCGGACTGAAGTCGAGCACACCCTGGAAGTAGATGGGCAGGAAGAACAGCGCCCCGGTGGCGGCGAAGACCACGCTGAATTCGGCGAGCACCGCGGCCGAGAATGCCGGTATCCGGAACAGGCCGAAGTCCAGCAGCGGCACCGGCAGTCGGAACTGTCGCCGGGCGAAGAGCAGCAGCAGCGGGATCGCAAGGGCCAGACCGAGGTAGGCCGGCCATTGCGCGAAACCTCGATGCGCCAGTTCGGTGACGCCGAAAACGGCCAGCAGGATCCCTGCCGTGGACAGCACGATGGAGACCGGATCGATCGGCTGCCGAGCGTCGCCGACCGACTCCGGCAGGGCCCAACCGCCCACCACCACGATGAAGAGCACGACGGGCACGTTGATCAGCAGCACCGAGCCCCAGAAGAAGTGCTCCAGCAGCAGGCCCGCCAGAGACGGCCCCACCGATGCGCCGGCCGACCCGGCCGCGCTCCAGATGCCGATGGCCGTGGTGCGTTGCCGCGGGTCGGTGAACACCGTGCGGATCAGCGCCAACGTCGGCGGCATCAGGCCGGCCCCCGCCATCCCTTGCAGGGCACGGGCAACGACGAGCGTGTTGGCGTCCGGGGCGAAGGCGGCGGCCACGCTCATCACCCCGAAGCCCACAGCCGCGATCAGCAGCAGCCGCTTGCGTCCGATCCGATCGCCGACGTTGCCCATGGTCACGAGCAAGCCGGCGAGCATGAACGAGTAGATGTCGCCGATCCACAGCACCTGGGTGTAGGTGGGGTCGAGTTCTGCGGTGATCTGCGGGATCGCGATCGAGAGCACGGTCCCATCGATGGCGACCAGGAACACGGCCGACGACAGCGCAGCCAGCGAGGCAAGCTGGCGGCGCGACATCGGCGGGTGAGTGGTCACGGCTGAGCGTGGCACACCCGACCGCTAGTCGGCTTGGCGGGTGCCTTGCCCGATCGTCTCCGCCTCGGTTGCCTCAGGTGGGTCGGCGGGCGGGTCCGCCTCCTCCGGGTGGTCCGCCTCGCGCACCTTCAGCAGCCGGGCCACGGGTGCAGCGGTGAGGCTGTAGAAGGTCACAGTGCCGGCCACCGCCAGGAAGGTGATCGGCAGCAGTTTGTCGCCGGTGGGAATCTGCTGCTTGATCAAAGCCGCGCTGAAACTCGCCGCAGTGGCGGCAGCCACGATGCCTCGAGGTGCCATCCAGCCGATGAAGATCCGCTCCCGCGTGGAGAGTCGGGAACTGCGCATCGTGAGCAGCCAGACCATTGCCGGCCGGACGACGAGCACCAGGATTGCCACCAGCGCCACCGCCGGCAACACCAGCCCACGCAACGAAGACGGTGTGACCGAGGCCGAGATCGCAACGAACAGCACCCCGATCGAGATGTTGACCAGCGTGTCGAAGAAGGGCCGGATCTCGGGCAACCCCTTGTGCGCCACCTTCGGGGTGGCCATTCCCATGAGCAGGGCGGTGAGCAGTCCGGCGTCGTCTGCCACGGCGTTGGCCAACCCGGCCATCAGGATCGCCGAGCCGAACAGCACCTGCGTGCCCAGGACGTCGCTTCCCCGCGCCAGGATGAGCCCACCCCAGATCAGCGCCACGCCGATGGCCGCCATGACGACGCCCACCAGCAGGCTCACCAGGAAGGCCGTCACCCCTTTGCCGACGCTGCCGACGTCGGAGGCCTGCACACCCGAGAAGATGATGACGGCGATCAGGGCGCCGACGGGATCGACCAGGGTGCCTTCCCAGGCCAGGATCCGCCGGACCCGCTGTTGGGGTTGGATGAATTCGAGCAGCGGTCCGACCACGGTCGGACCCGACACGATGAGGATCGCCCCCAGCAGTATGGCGATGTTCCAGGTGATGTCGAACAGCCAGTAGGCGGCCAGCGCGGCTGCCGCCCAGGTGATCGGGCCGCCGATCCAGACCAGTCGTCGGACTACCCGATGGTCGGTCCGGACCATCGGCTGGTCGAAGAGTTCCAGTCCGCCGTGGAAGAGGATCAGGGCGACCGTGATGCCGACCAGAGGTGAGAAGAGGTCGTCGAACATCGCGGCGGGATCGAGGAAACTGATGATGGCGCCGGCGAAGAACCCGGCCGGCAACAACAGCAGCAGGGCCGGGAGTTTGATCAGCCGGGCCACCAGTTGGCTGACGGTGGCCAGCCCCACGACTATCGCGATGCTGGCGAAGATCTCCGAAGCCTCCACCCGGGCACCATACTGGGAAAGGTGGAATCCGGTGAACGATGATCGATATTGACGAGGCGACGTTCGCGGACTTCGTCGCCGAAGCCCTGGCCGATATCCCGCCCGCGTTGGCAGGCGTGATGAGCAACGTCGAGGTGATGGTCGTCGATCGGCACGACTCCGAACCCGATCTGCTCGGTCTCTACGAGGGAATCCCATTGACCGAACGCGGCGACTCCTACGCCGGGGTGCTGCCGGATCGGATCATGATCTACCGCCTGCCGATTTTGGCCATCTGCGAGACCGTGTTCGACGTCATTGACGAGGTTCGCATCACGGTGATCCACGAGGTGGCCCACCACTTCGGCATCGACGACGACGCCCTGCACGAATGGGGCTGGGGGTGACGCGTCACACCCACTTGGCGAGCCACAGGGCCTCGCCGAGCAACTCCAGGTTCGCCAGCTCCGACTGGGCCTCGTCGACGTGGTGTTCCTCCTCGGCGAGCAGCTTCTCGAGCAGCACCCGGCTGCCGGCGTCGCCTGCCTCGCTGCAGATGCCGATCCCCCGCTGATAGCGCTCGACCGCCCCGAGTTCCATCTCGTAGTTCAGCCGGAACTGCTCCACCGCCGACTCGCCCACACCCACCGGGAACAACCGCTGCATGTTCGGCACCCCGTCGAGGAAGAGGATCCGCTCGATCAGCACCTCGGCGTGCTTCATCTCGCCGATCGATTCGTCGTAGTACTCCTTGGCGAGGGCCGAGAAGCCGGCATCGGCCGCCATCTTCGAGGCGATGAAGTACTGGTTGACGGCGGTCATCTCCGCAGTCAGGGCTTCGTTGAGGATCTCGATGACGCGGGGATCTCCCTGCATGGCGAACTCCTTGGCTCAGGCGTTGCTGTAGTGGTCTGCGCCCGAGATTAGCGCACCTGACGCACACCCGTCGGCGCCGCACGCGCCGCGGTGGGAAGCACCGAGCAGCCGGCAGATCGTCGGTCGGCAGCCGCCGCAGCCGCCGCCGGCGCCGCACTGCGCAGCGACCTCAGAGATCGTCCGGGCACCCGAGTCCACCGCGGTCCGGACCGACGCCTCGTTGACCGCGGCACAGTGACAGACGAGCATCGACAACCTCCATTTCCTGGTTAGGCAAGCCTAACCTACTCGGCTGCGGCGTCGCTTCCGCGGGCTCGATTGTCCTACGGTGAGGGTGTGAGTCCCGCAGCCAGCGATGATCAACTCGGTCCGTGGCAGCTCTTTCTCCGAACTGTGGAGAACGTGTCACTGATCAACATCTGGTGGATGTTGGGCGCAGCCTTGATCACGATAATTCTGATCGGCCTGGCTGTGACGGCCGTTCGACGGCGGCACAAGTGGTGGCTCTTGGTGCTGGTGCCGGTGACGCTGGCAAGTGTCGTGCTCACCGCGGGTTTCGCCCTGAACTACGAGCTGGGGTGGGTGTCGAACGTCGGCAAACTCTTCGGGGTGCCGCCGTACGACGTGGGCACGGACGCGCAGCTGGCCAACCCCCAGGGGAACTGGCCACGCGGCCAGGTGATCGAGACCTCGATTCCCGGCACAAGCTCCGGCGTCGGGGACAGGTTCGCGATGGTCTACCTCCCACCGCAGTACTACAGCGACCCTTCGGCGACCTTCCCGGTCATCTATGCCCTGCATGGAACGCCTGGGGTGGAGGATCCGCGCGGGGAGGATGCGGGACCGTACGACATCTTCGTCAACGCCGACGCCGACAACCCCGCCCTGGCGGCGGCCAAGGCGGGTCGACCGGTGGTGGTGATCGCGCCGGTGGTCTCGCCGATGAGTATGGACACCGAATGCGTCGACGGTCCCATGGGCAAGTGGCAGACCTACCTGACGGTCGACATCCCCGCCTGGACGGCCCAGTTCCCACGGATGCGGACGTCAGCTGCGGACACTGCGATCGGCGGATTCTCGATGGGTGGCACCTGTGCGCAGATCACCGCCCTGCGGCACCCGGATCAGTATTCGTCGGCCGGGAACCTCTCTGGTTTCACCAAGGCCTCGAACGCCGCCGGCGACGCCGCGCTGTTCGGATCCGGATCGCCGGCCGCCTACGACTCCACCGCGATCATCGCCAACGATCCCGCGGCTCGGTCGGTCGCGCTGTGGCTCGGCGTCGGGACGGACGACGATCCGGACCTGGTGGCCGACATGACCAACTTTGCGAAGACCGCCCAGGCAGATGGCATGACCGTCGAATTGACCACCTACGCGGGCGGTCACACGTTCGACGTCTGGCGGTTGGCCCTCGCCGATTGGATCGACTGGGCGGCGAAGCGACTCTACGCCAACTGATCTCGCCCTGGTCAGCGCCCGCCGGCCGACGACTCCTCGTCGTCCTCGTCCTCGGCATCGTCGTAGACGTCGGCGTACGGGTCCTCGTATTCGTCGTGCTCGAAGTCGTCGTCCTCGTGGGTGGCTCCGTGGTGTTCCTCACTGCCGGAACCCGACAACTCCTGGCGCAGGGCATCAAGATCCATCGACGGTGTGGAGTACTTCAACCGCCGTGCGACTTTGGTCTGCTTCGCCTTCGCTCGGCCGCGCCCCATGGCTCGACCCCCTCGTAGGTGATGGACTAGGCAACGTGGCACGAGCCTACCTGCTCGGCGCCGATGACGACACACGGGTCAGGCAGTTGTTGCGCATCCGGTTGCAGGCCTATCAGGCGGCTGCGAGACTGAGCATCACGCTCATCTGGACCTGTGCCCAAGTCGGATGAGCCCACCTAGGCCCGCACGTCATCGGTCGGCGAGGAGGTGTCATGAGTGCAACTACGGCCCACTCCGGTGCCGAAAACGGCGATCCCGACGGCACCGATGGACTCGGTCCGCTATTGACCCCCGGCGAGGTCGCCAAGATGTTCCACGTCAACCCCAGAACTGTCACCCGATGGGCCCGCTCGGGGAAGATCACCAGTGTTCGCACCCTTGGCGGGCATCGGCGATACCTCCAGCGCGAAATCGAGGCGCTGCTCGCCCCCGGTGCGACGACTATCGGTACGAATTGACGAGCCGGGCGGCGCCACCGCCTCCGCCCTTGGCCGCAGCGTCGCCGTCCTCGCCCGGCTCCCGGCGTCGCACCGCGCCCACCACCGTGGCCGGAACCGACCTTTCGGCGAGCAGGCTCAGAGCATCATCCGCAGCGTCCGCCGCCACCACTGCCACCATGCCCAGCCCCATGTTGAAGGTGCCCTCGAGGTCGGCCACGGTGAGGCCGCCGGAACGTCCGATCAATTCGAAGACGGCGTGCGGAGCCCAGGTCGAGCGGTCGAGTTCGGCGATTCGGTCAGCCGGCAGCACCCGGGCGACGTTGGCGGCGATGCCGCCTCCGGTGATGTGCGAGAGCGCGTGCAGGTCGGTGCCGAGTGCCTCGTGCAGAGCCAGGCAATCCCGGGCGTAGATGCGCGTGGGCTCCAGGAGTTCCTCACCGAGCGTGCGTCCCAACTCGTCGATCCGGCGTGTGAGTTCCCACCCCGCATCGGCGAGCAGCACCTTGCGGGCCAGCGAGTAGCCGTTGGAGTGCAGCCCGGAAGAGGCCATGCCGATCAGCACGTCGCCGGCGGCGACCCGTTCCGGTCCGAGTACCTCGGCCGCTTCCACCACCCCGGTGCCCGCCCCTGCCACGTCGTACTCGTCGGGCGCCAGCAACCCGGGGTGCTCGGCGGTCTCGCCGCCGAGCAGGGCACAGCCGGCAAGCGCGCAACCTTCGGCGATACCGGTGACGATGTCGGCGATGCGTTCGGGGACCACCGAACCACAGGCGATGTAGTCGGTCATGAACAGCGGTTCGGCGCCGCAGACCACAAGGTCGTCGACCACCATCGCCACCAGGTCCCGGCCGATGGTGTGGTGGAGGTCCATCGCCTGGGCGATGGCCACCTTCGTCCCCACGCCGTCGGTGGAGGTTGCCAGCAGGGGTCGGGTGTAGCCGTGCAACGCCGAGGCGTCGAACAGCCCGGCGAATCCGCCGAATCCGCCCACCACCTCAGGTCGCATGGTCCGCGCCACCGACGCGCGCATCAATTCGACAGCACGCTCACCCGCGGCGGTGTCCACCCCGGCGGCGGCGTAGGCGTCACTCATCCCCGGTCACCTTCACGGCAGATCCAAGGCGGTCAGACCAGCCGCTCCGGATGGCACGCCCAAGCCGGCCTGGGAGGACTCGAGCAGGTACTTGTCGCGGTGCTCCAGGGAGGGCAGTTCGATCGGGTAGTGGCCGTCGAAGCAGGCCCGGCACAGGTCGTCCTTCGCCACCCGGGTGGCCTCGATCAAGCCGTCCAGCGAGATGTAGCCCAGCGAATCCGAGCCGATCGATTCCCGGATCTCCTCGTTGCTCATCCCGTTCGCGATCAACTCAGCCCGGGTGGCGAAATCGATGCCGTAGAAGCACGGCCACTGCACCGGCGGCGATGAGATCCTCACGTGGACTTCGGTGGCGCCCGCCTCGCGCAGCATGCGCACGATCGCCCGCTGGGTGTTGCCCCGCACGATCGAGTCGTCGACGACGACGAGGCGCTTGCCCCGGATCACCTCCCGAAGTGGGTTGAGTTTCAGCCGGATGCCCAACTGCCGCAAGGTCTGTGACGGCGAGATGAAGGTCCGCCCGACGTAGGCGTTCTTCACCAGTCCCTGGGCGAAGGGGATGCCGGAGGCCTGCGCGTAGCCGACCGCACCCGGCGTCCCGCTGTCCGGGACCGGGATCACGATGTCGGCCTCGGCCGGATGTTCCACCGCGAGCTTGCGGCCGACGCCCACCCGGACCGCATGCACGCTCTGGCCGGTCAGCATCGAATCGGGCCGGGCCAGGTAGACGTACTCGAACAGGCAGTGCTTCGGCGCTGCCTTGGCGAAGATCCGGGAACGCACGCCGTCGGCGTTGATGGCCACCAGTTCCCCAGGTTCGATGTCCCGGACGAAGGAGGCGCCGACGATGTCCAGGGCGGCGGTCTCGCTGGCCACCACCCACCCGCTGGCGAGCCGACCCAGCACCAAAGGCCGGATTCCCTGCGGGTCGCGGGCGGCGTAGAGCGTCGTCTCATCCATGAAGACCAGCGAGAAGGCGCCCGCTACGCGGCACAGTTGCTCGCCGGCCGAGTCCTCCAGATTCTGGTGCGACTGGGCAGCCAGCATGGCGGTGAGAAGTTCGGTATCGCTGGTGGCCACGTCGACGTCGCCGAGCGGCAACTCGGGACCGGAGGCGCGGAGGTCGGCGACGATCTCGGCAAGTTCGGCGGTGTTGGTCAGATTGCCGTTGTGGGCCAGTGCGAGGTGCCCGGTGGCAGTCGCCCGGAACGTGGGTTGGGCGTTCGCCCAGGTGCTCGACCCGGTCGTCGAGTAGCGGGAGTGACCCACCGCGAGGTAGCCGGGCATCGACTCGAGGGCCGACTCGTCGAAGACTTGACTCACCAAGCCCATGTCTTTGTACACGAGGATCCGCTTGCCGTCCGAGACGGCGATGCCGGCGGACTCCTGCCCCCGGTGCTGCAGCGCGTAGAGGCCGAAGTAGGTCAGTTTCGCGACCTCTTCGCCGGGTGCCCAGACGCCGAACACGCCACAGGCGTCCTGCGGGCCTTTTTCGCCCGGGAGGAGATCGTGCGAGAGTCGACCGTCGCCACGCGCCACCCGGCCAGTGTACGCACCGTGAACGGCAGGTGAGTTGGTGAGTGGTGCGCCGACCGGCCGGGCCGGTCACCCCGATCCGGCTAGACCCCGATGACGTGGAGGTTCACCCGGTCGCCCGGAGCGGGGGTATCGACACCGGCCAGCATGCGTGACTTGACGTTCGAACCGTTTGCCAGCGTGATGTCGAGCAGCACGTCATGACCGTGGTACGAGAGTTGGGCGACGGTCGCCGAAGCTCCGGTTCCGGGTCGGGCGTCGATGTGCTCAGGGCGCAACATCGCGACCCCGGCCCCGGCGTCGAACGGAACCGTGGCCGGAAGTTCACCGAGGATGCAGGTGAGCGTCCCGGCCGGGGTCCGGTCCGCCGCGAGCAGGTTGCAGTCGCCGAGGAACACCGCGAGATCCCGGTCCACCGGATGCTCGTAGATCTGCCGGGGCGCGGCCACTTGGACGATCGATCCGGCTCGCAGCACCGCAACCTCGTCGGCGATCGAGAGCGCCTCATCCTGGTCGTGGGTCACCAGCACCGCGGTGGCGTCACAGGCCTTGAGCGCGGTGATCACCTCGGCGCGCACACTCGCCCGCAGTGACACGTCGAGCGCGGAGAACGGTTCGTCGAGCAGGACGACGTCGGGGGCCGGCGCCAACGCCCTGGCGAGGGCCACCCGCTGCGCCATCCCACCGGACAACTCGTGAGGTCGGGCCCGCTCCATCGCGGGCAGGCCGATGATGTCGAGCAGTTCGGCGACTCGAGCGGCCCGGCCCCGGCGTGGCAGGCCGAATCCGATGTTTCCCGCCACGTCGAGGTGGGGGAAGAGCGCTCCCTCCTGCGGCACGATGCCCACCCTGCGACGTTCGGGCGCCACGTGCCGACCGGGGCCCGCCACCGTGCGACCCGCCACCTCGACCTCACCGGCGGACGGCCGTAGAAACCCCGCCACCACCCGCAACAGCGTCGACTTCCCGCATCCGCTGGCACCGAGCACCGCGGTCAACGTGCCGCTGCGGACCGTGAGATCCACACCGTGGAGCACCTCGACGCCGTCGTAGCCGGCGCTCACCCCGCGCAACTGCACACCGGGTGTCACACTCTCACCTCCAACTCGGCCAGATCCCGCTCCGCGGGTATGGAGTCGGATGCCCCGTCGGTGAGCCGCGGTCCAGACACCACCCGGGACAGCCAGAACGCCGGGATCGATGCCAGCACCAACAACGCCGCTGCGTACGGCGCGGCGCCGGCATAGTCGGCAACCTCGGTGTGGCGCCAGATCTGGGTTGCCAGCGTCTCCATTCCGGTGGGACGCAACATCAAGGTGGCGGGCAGTTCCTTCATCGCCGTCAGCATCGCGAGCACGCCACCTGCGAGCACGCCGGTCCAGATCAGCGGCACCGTGACCCGGACGAAGGTGGCGGCCGGACCTCGCCCCAGGCTACGGCTCTGCTGTTCGAGCACCGGCGGTACGGCGGCCATGGCCGTGCGCACGCTGCCCAGCGCTTTGGGCAGGAACAGCACTCCGTAGGCGAAACCGACCACGACCACAGTCTGATACACCGCCGGGACGACTGACAAAGTGAAGAACACCAACGAGAGACCCACCACAACTCCGGGAAGCACGTGGCTCACGAACGCCCCGGTTTCGGTGGCCCGAACCGCTGCACCCCGGTAGCGGGCAGCCAGGATGCCGACCGGAAGCGCCAAGAGGACGGCGATCACCGCGCCGATCGCGGACACGCTGATGGTCGCCGCGGCGGCCGAGGTGAGACTGCCGACATCCACCGTGTTGGCCGAGGCAGACGTGATCAGCATCCGCAGCAGCGAATAGGTGGGCACACCCAGCGCTACGAAAGTGAGGCCGCCGAGGCCGATCAACGCCGGCCAGCGCCAGCCCCCGAGCGGCACCGGGCTGCCCTGGCGCGCCGTGCCCGAACCGGTGCGCCAACGCTGTGCGGAGCCCCTGGAGGCCTGCTCACCCAGCACGAACACCAGCGCCAGTACGACCAGGAGCAGCGCGAGCACGGCCGCGCTGGTGCGGTCGAAACTGGCGCGATAGGAGGCGTAGATGGCCCGGGTGAAGGCGTCGTAGCGCATGATCGCGACGGTGCCGAAATCGCTGAGGGTGTAGATCGCTGCGAGCAGAGTGCCGGCTGCCGCCGCCGGGAGGACCTGCGGCAGCCCGGCCCGGCGGAAGGCGCGCCAGGGACTCGCGCCGAGGGAACGTGCGACCTCCTCGGCGCCGGCGTCCGACGCCCGGAAGGCCGCAGCCACCGGCAGCACCACGTAGGGCGTGCTCACCAGCGTCAGCACCAACCAGGCGCCGCCGAAGCCGCTCATCCCGGGGAAGAGTGCGAGCCAGGCGTAGGCCGCAACGTATGACGGAACCGCCAGCGGCAGGGCGAGCAGCACCAGCCAGACCCCGCGCAGCGGCAGTCGGGCTCGGGAGACCAGCCACGCGCTCGGGATGCCGATCAGCAGGCAACTGGCCGCCACGGCGACCGTCAAGCTGAGGCTGTTGAGCGCGACCTCCCAGGTGCGGGGTCGACTCAGGACGCTCCAGACGACATCCCATCCGGCGTCGGAGATCCGCAACAGCAGGTATCCGAAGGGGATCAGCGCGATCGCCGCGCTGGCCACTGCGAGAAGCAGCAGCCAGCGCGGCGGGCGGCGGTTCATGATCCTTGGGTTCCTGCGGGTAGTGGTCAGATAAGGCCGACGTCTTGCAGCATCTGCTGCGTCGCCGGCAACTCGGACAGTTTCTCAAGCGGCACCGGCGGACCCTGCAGGGACTCCAGTGCGGGCAGGCCTTCGGCGGCATCCACGCCGGCCACCAGTGGGTATTCGAAGGTCTCGTTCGCGAAGTACTCCTGGGCGTCGGTGCTCAGCAGGTAGGCGACGAATTCGTCGGCCTGTTCCGAGGCGCCTGCGGCGAGAATGCCCACACCGGAGACGTTCACCAGCGCACCCGGATCCTCGGGTCGTGAGAAGGCGATCTGCGCTCGCATCGCCTCTTCACCCACTTCGGCCGCCTTCTCGTACCAGTAGTAGTGGTTGATCAGGCCGAGTTGCACCTGTCCGGAGTTGACCGCGTCGAGGATCAGGCCGTTCTTCTCGTAGGTCTGCACATCGTTGGCCACCAATCCCGTCAGCCACTGCTCGGTGGCCTCGTCACCGATGGTGAGTCGCATCGCGGTCACGAAGGATTGGAATGAGGCGTTCGTGGGGGCGATCGCGACTTGGCCCCGCCACTTCGGATCCACCAGATCCAACACCGAGGTGGGCACCTCGGACTCTGGCACCTGTTCGGCGTCGTAGGCGATCACTCGGGAGCGGCCGGTGACACCCACCCAGGTGCCGTCTTCGCTGGAGTACTGCGGCGGTACCAGTGACAAGCTCTGTTCCGGCACCGGACCGAGCAGCCCCTGCGCGCTGACCGCGCCCAACGCTCCTGCGTCCTGCGCGAGGAACACCTCGGCTGGACTCTGCTCGCCCTCTTCGACGAGTTGTGCGGCGAGCTCGGCGCTGTCCCCGTAGCGGACCTCGGTGTCGATCCCGGTGTCCTCACTGAACTGTTCGAGCAACGGTCCGACCAGGCTCTCGCTGCGTCCGGAGTAGACCACCAGCGTCTCGGTCTCCGCCGACGCTGTTCCAGTGTCGGCCGGCGACGTCGAGTCGCTGCTGGAGCATCCGCCCAGCGCCAGGGCGCCGATCAGGGTTCCGCCTACGGCAAGCAGCAGGGGTCGGGGTGCGCTACGGAGGCGCGTGCGGATCATGAGCATCCTTTTCAGTAGGTAAGTAAGGCTAGCCTAACCTACATTGCCCCATTCAGGGTGCGATTCCGGGGTCTCGTCGAACCTCGCTAGGAGACTGTGACCAGCGGAAAGAGATGACTCAGGTCGCTGCGCTCGCCCGAGGCTCGCAACTCGCCGGCGGCGGTTGCGTCGGCCCAGGTCTGGGTTCCGGCCGCGAGCCGGACCAGCGTGGCGGCCTTCAGTTGCACCAACGCCGGCGGCGTCCCGCGCCGATGCCGGACACCCGCCACCACCTGCACCGCGGCGTGCGGCGGCACCCGCACCTCGACGCTATGGCCGGGCGCACGCGTGCTGAGTTCGGCCAGGATCGCTTTCACAGCGGCCTTCTCGGTGGCCCGAGGTGGCTGCCCACCGGCCTGGTAATACCCGAGGCACTCCGTGAGCATCGCCCGCAGCTCGCCGTCCGGCTCCTCTCCCGGTGTCACGGCGGACGTCCCTCGAGTGCCTGCGCTACGGGCGGTAGTTTCGTGGCCCCCGGCAACGCCGCTCCGGCAGCGGTGCCATGGAGATCGATCCAGTCCAGCACAGTCGTCAGGACCTCGCCCCACGACCGGTCGAGCATCATGTCGTGACCGCCGGGAACCATCACCGCGGACGTGTGCAGTTCGGCGGCGGCGCGATCGAGATCGGCGGGTGCCAGGACCCGATCGGCTTCGGCGCCCACGACCAGCACCGGCGAATCGATCGGTTCGATTCGGTGCGGAACCATCAACTCGTACTGCGCCAGGGGCGATTCCCGGCCGAGTCGGCTCAGATGGCGGGCGGCGGTCGCCGCGTCGAGGTCCGCGAAGAGGTCGACCGCGGTGAATTCCGCGGTTCCCCCGACGAGGGTGCGCATGGTGGCCGCCGGGCGGCGTCTGAACTGATTCGTCAGCGACTGCCGCAGGCCGCCGGCAGGCACCGGCGCCAGCAGCACGCCGGCCGGTGCCGGATACCGCGCCAATGCCAGCCGGGCGGGCAGCGCCGCCATCGAATGGGCCACCAGCACCGGCGGGGCCGGCAACGACGCGATGACCTGCATCAGATCGTGCAGATAGGTCCGGGTGGTGGCCCGACCGAGTCGGGTGTGGCCGCCGGAGCCACCGTGGCCGCGGAACGACATGGCGTAGGCGGGGTAGCCCCGTTCCGCGGTGGCGCCCAGCCAGTGCTCGGCGTAGCACCAGGCGCCGTGCCCGAGGCCGGGGACGAAGAGGATCGGCGGGTGGCCGTGGTCCGTCGCTGGTTGTGCCGCAATCACTTCGAGATGTTCACCTCGGGGCGGGAACGCCCATTCCCAGGGCCTCATCACCCTGGGTCCGTGGGTGCGACCGCTGTGCCATGGCGCCGGCATCGTCATACCCGGAGACCGACGGTGGTGCCACGCGGCAGGGGATCGCGCGCCCCGCGCAGGGTGGCCAGCACCTCCTGCAAGGCCAACAGGTAGTCCTGGTGGGCGATCTCGTAGTAGTGGCGGGTGGAGTCCTTGTAGTCGGCGCCGCCGCTGAAGCGGTGACCGGTCGCCTGCACGATGTCGCGGTGGATGGCGCCGGCTCGGGTCGGATCGTGCGCCGCGAGCGACAGGAACTCGGCGATCGTCTCGGCCTGCCAGTGCGCAATGGCCCACTGTCCGGAGTCCGGCTGGATCAGCCCGGATAGCCACAGGTTGGGGTGAGTGGGAGACGCCATCTGCAGGCCGAGGTGGGGTTTTCCGTCGCGGATGTCGAGCACCGCCGGGTCGGCCAGGAAGTCGAAGCGGGCCAAGTAACCGGTGGCGAAGATGACTAGGTCGACGTCGATGCGGCTACCGTCGGCGAAGGTTGCGCCATCGGCGTCGAAGGTGTCGACGTCGCCGCGAGGCTCGATGTCGCCATGGCCGATGTAGTAGATCAGGTTCTGGTTGACCACCGGGTGCGTTTCATAGAAGGCATGGTCCGGGTGCCGCAAGCCGTAGCGGGTGTAGTCGCCCACGATGGCCTTGTGCATCAAGCTGTACAGGCCACGTCGCACCCGGATCGGCAGGCGGAGCGCGAGCAGTCGATCGGCGACCTGGTCCGACGGGCGGCCCAGGGCGTACTTGGGGTTGTACCAGTAGGCGCGTCGAGTGGAGTGGTAGGTGGCGTCGGCGTTCTGAGCCGACTCCACGGCGATATCGCAACCGGTGTTCCCGGCGCCCACCACCAGCACCCGCCGTCCACGCAACTGGTCCGCGGACTTGTAGTCCGCCGAGTGGAGGACCTCGCCTGCGAAGGACTCCAAGCCCGGGTAGTGCGGGGTCTTCGGGAACCAGTTGTGGCCATTCGCGAGCACCACAGCGTCATAGCGCAGGGTGACCTCCGGGCCGGTACCGGAGCGCCGGATCGTGACGTCCCAGCGCGGTCCACCGAAGGCGGATCCGGTGGTCGAGTCGGCCGCCCGCACGTCCACCACCTCGGTGTCGAACAGGTACCTCTCGCCGACGCCGAAGTGCTGCGCGTAGCGTTCGAAGTACGTCAGCACGTGGCGGTGGCTCGGGTAGTCCGGATAGGAATCCGGCATCGGGAAGTCCGGGAACTGGGTGAACGGCTTGCTGGAGATCAGGTGGGTCGATTCGTAGACCCGCGAGGTGGGCGCGCCGAATCGCCAGTTGCCGCCCACCCCGTCGGCGCGGTCGAAGCCGTCCGCCGGGATGCCGTGGGCGAGCAGCGACTTCAGCGCCGAGATGCCATGCGGTCCGGCGCCGATCACGGCGACTGCCCCGGGTCGGTCCACGATCCCATCATTCGGGTTCGGGCGTCCGGCTGCGGTCATGCGACTACGTTAGGCGCAATCCGCCTCTCCCGCCTCCACACCCGGTCGGCTGCCGTGGTCGGTGGCTCGGGCGTTCAGCCGAGCACGGCCGGGAGCGTGGCCGAGTGCGCGGACCGCACTTCGTCCAGCCCCAGGACGAGGTCCTCGCCGTAGACATTCCCGATCACCACAACCTGGTCCTCACCTCGACCCAGGTCGGCCCCGAGACCCGAGTCCACCACGCCGATCCGGGTGCACGGGAAGCCGCGGGCGCCGCACATCTCCGTGAAGCGCAGTTCCTCGGATCGCGGTACCACCACCAGCGCCCGGGCGGTGGATTCGGAGAGCAGGAACACGAAGGGGTCGATGCCGTCCGGGACCCACAGGCGCGCACCGGTGCCGGAGCGCAAGGCCATCTCGATCAGCCCGATCGCGACGCCGCCGTCGGAGAGATCATGAGCCGCGGTCAGCATCCCGTCCCGCGAACCCGCCACCAGGATCTGACCGAGTTGCCGCTCCGCTTCGAGTTTCACCGCGGGGGGCAGGCCGCCGAGGTGGCCCTGGTGATGAGCCCACTCGGACCCGCCGAATTCGTCCTCGGTGGTGCCCAGCAGGTAGATCAGCTCGCCGTCGATTCCCCACGACATGGGGGTCCGTCGGTCGGTGTCGTCGAATACCCCGAGCACGCCGACCAGTGGGGTGGGATGGATCGCGGTGTCGCCGGTGGAGTTGTAGAAACTCACGTTCCCGCCGGTCACCGGCGTGCCCATCTGCTGGCAGGCGTCGGCGAGTCCGCGCACGGCCTCGGCGAACTGCCACATCACCTCGGGATCCTCCGGCGAGCCGAAGTTGAGGCAGTTGGTCACCGCCAGCGGCACCGCGCCGGTGGCGGCCACGTTGCGATAGGCCTCGGCGTAGGCGAGTTGGGCGCCCGCGTACGGATCGAGTTTGGCGAATCGGCCGTTGCAGTCGGTGCTCAGTGCGACGCCGCGACCGGTCTGCTCATCCACCCGGATCACGCCGGCGTCCTCGGGCTGGGCGAGCACCGTGTTGCCGCGGACGTAGCGGTCGTATTGGTCGGTCACCCACGCTTTGGACGCCTGGTTGGGGGAGGCGACCAGGTCGAGGATCGTGTCCTGCAGCTCGGCGGCGGAACGCGGACGCGGGAGCGAGTCGGGGGTATTCGCCTGCAGCGCGTCGAGGTACACCGGGCGGGCCATCGGGCGGTTGTACACCGGGCCGTCATGGGCCACCGTGCGGGGCGGCACGTCGACGATCAACTCGCCGTGCCAGGTGATGCGCAGGCGGTTGGTGTCGGTGACCTCGCCGATCACGGTGGCCGGCACGTCCCACTTCTCGCACACCGCGAGGAACTCGTCGACCTTGTCCGGCGTCACCACCGCACACATCCGCTCCTGCGACTCGCTCATGAGGATCTCCTCCGGCGAGAGCGTGGGGTCGCGCAGCGGGACCAGATCCAGGGCGACGTCCATGCCGCCGTCGCCGTTGCTCGCCAGTTCACTGGTAGCGCAGGAGATGCCGGCGCCGCCGAGGTCCTGGATGCCCTCCACCAATCCGGCCTGGAGCAGTTCGAGCGTGCACTCGATGAGCAGCTTCTCCATGAACGGGTCGCCGACTTGCACGGCTGGCCGCTTGGCCGGTCCGGTGTCCTCGAAGGTTTCGGACGCCAGCACCGAGACGCCACCGATGCCGTCGCCGCCGGTGCGGGCGCCGTAGAGGATCACCTTGTTGCCCAGACCCTTGGCGCTGGCGAGGTGGATGTCCTCGTGCTTCATGACGCCGAGCGCTAGGGCGTTGACCAGCGGGTTGCCGGCGTAGCAGGAGTCGAAGACGACTTCGCCGCCGATGTTGGGCAAGCCCAGACAGTTGCCGTAGCCCGAGATGCCGGCGACGATTCCGGGCAGCACGCGGCGGGTGTCGTCGGCGTCGAGCGGTCCGAACCGCAGCGGATCCATGATGGCAACCGGGCGGGCTCCCATGGAGATGATGTCGCGGACGATGCCGCCCACGCCGGTGGCCGCGCCCTGATACGGCTCGACGAAACTCGGGTGGTTGTGCGACTCCACCTTGAAGGTCACCGCGAGGCCGTCGCCGATGTCCACCACGCCCGCGTTCTCGCCGATGCCCACGAGCAGCGCGTCGGTTTCCGGAGCCTTCTCCCCGAACTGCCGCAGGTGCACCTTGGACGACTTGTACGAGCAGTGCTCGGACCACATCACCGAATACATGGCGAGTTCGGAGTTGCTCGGTCGGCGGCCGAGGATCTCGCGGATCCGCTCGTACTCGTCGCCTTTGAGGCCGAGGTCGCGCCAAGGCTGGTCGGTGTCGGGAGTCGCGGTGGCTCGGCCGACGGTATCGAGATCTGAGGTCACGCACCCGAGTCTATGGCGGCCCCCCCACCCACTCCCAGCCCCACCGGGCCCTCCCTGCGGCACCTGTGTGGTGAAGTGACCGTTGTTGTCCAATACGACCGAAATCAACTGTCGCTTTGGGCAACAACGGTCGTTTCGACGGGCTTCTCCCTTTGCAGGGGCCCTCCCAACCATCGAGAGCGGCGCGGCCGGGCTTGGTGATCGCCATTCCTCGAGTGCCTGTGGATAGCGAAACTGGAGGGTGCGTTGGGTCTGAGAATGGAGCGATGCATCCCCTTCGAGACCAACTCCGCGCCTTGGCGGAGCAGGGCCACGGCGTGATCCTGACAGCGGACCTACGGCGTCTCGGCCTTGATCCCGCTGAGCGGGCATCGGTCGCGAAGTCGCTCGTCCCGATCCGACGGGGCGCCTACGCGCTCGACGAGCCCGCTGACGCGGTTGCCGAGCATCTGCTCAGGACTAGAGCGGCGCTTGGACAGGCCTCAAGGCGGGCAGCAGCGAGTCACGTCAGTGCTGCTGTAACCCTGGGACTGCCGGTACCCGCCGAGTTCCTCGGCGTTGTGCATCTCCGAGTTGCCTCCGCCCGTGCCCGTGTGGGCACCCGGCACGGTGTGCATACCCATGCGGGGCTGGAGGAAGTCGGCGCGTCGATGTTGCCTGATGGGCGGTTGGTCACGGACGCAACTGCCACGGTGCTGGACTGCGCTCGGATGCTGCCCCACACGGATTCGGTCGTCCTAGCTGATGCGGCGCTCAACCAAGGCTTGATCGATCTCGAAGTCGTTCAGGGAGCACTGCGCCGGCTGAGCCGTCATCGAGGGGTGGCGGCGGCTCGACGCGCCTTGGCGATGGCGGATGCAGGAGCCGAGAGCGTGGGGGAGTCACGGACGCGACTCATCCTGGTGGCCGCGGGATTCGACGTTGAGACTCAGGTCGAACTGCGGGATGAACTGGGCCGGTTCGTGGCCCGGGTCGATCTCAAGTTGCGCGACGCACCTGTGGTCATCGAGTTTGACGGGCGTGCCAAGTACTCGCTCGACGGTGATGCCAAAGGTGCGCACTGGCGGGACAAGGTTCGAAACGACCGCATCGGGAATCTGGGCTTCGAACGTGTGCGAGTGTGGTGGAACCGGCTGGCGCAGCCGGCAGAGATCGTGCGGGACGTCGAACGGGCACGAGCGAGGGCGCTTGGCAGGTTGTCGCCCGAAAGGTGACTCGCATGTCGCAAACCGACCGTTGTTACTCAAAGCGACCGTTGTTTGCGGTCGTGTTGGGCAACTACGGTCGTTTGGGGCTCTCAGGCGTTGACGATGGCGGTGAGGGCGGAGGTGAACAGGCCCAGGCCGTCGGTGCCGGGGCCTGTCAGGTCCTCGACGGCGTGTTCCGGGTGCGGCATCAGGCCGACCACGTTGCCGCGGGCGTTGCTGATGCCGGCGATATCGCGCCGCGAACCGTTCGGGTTGCCGCCCAGGTAGCGGAACACCACCCGGTTCTCCGCCTCGAGCTCGTCGAGCACCCGCTCGTCGGCCACGTAGTTGCCTTCCCCGTTCTTCAGCGGGATCACGATCTCGTCGCCGGGCTCGAAGTCTGAGGTCCAGAACGTGTCGGCGGTCTCTACCCGGAGTCGTTGATCGCGACAGACGAAGTGCAGCGACTCGTTGCGGGTGAGGGCCCCGGGTAGCAGGTGGGTTTCGCATAGGATCTGGAAGCCGTTGCAGATGCCCAGCACCGGCAGGCCCCCTCGTGCCGCGGCCACCAGCGGCTCCATCACCGGGGCGAATCGGGCGATGGCACCGCAGCGCAGGTAGTCGCCGTAGGAGAATCCGCCGGGCAGCACCACGGCGTCGACATCTCGCAGGTCGGCATCGCCGTGCCACAAGGTGACCGGCTCGGCGCCCGCCAGGGCAACGGCCCGGGACGCGTCGACGTCGTCGAGCGTGCCGGGGAACGTCACCACGCCGATCCGGGCCCCGCTCACTCCTTCGCTGGTGGGACTCGACGTCATGCGCCGGCCTCCGTGTCAGCGACCACCCGCCAGGCGTAGTCCTCGATCACCGGATTGCTCAACAACGAGCCAGCGAGCTCATCGATGCGTGCCTCGTCCACGCCAGCTTCGTCATCGACGTCGATGACAAAGCGTTTCCCCTGGCGCACGTCGGCCACTCCGGTGAGTCCCAACCGCCCCAGGGCGTTCTTCACCGCCTGCCCCTGAGGGTCGAGGATTTCCGGTTTGAGCATCACTTCCACGATGATCCGGGCCACTGGCACTCCTACGGTCGATGGGGGCAGGCAGTCCCCACAGTTATGTGAGTCAGCCTAGCCGCCGGCCCCGCGGCCGAGCCGGGTGCGGTGGCGCAGGCAGAGGTCTCACACGAAGTACCCCATGACGTCGATGATCACGTCGACTGCCGAGGAGCGGACATAGACCGCCAACTGCCGAGTCGTCGGGTTGAGTGTCGTGAGCAACCCATTGGCGATGCTGTTGATCGGTTGGAAGTTGATCGCCGACGAGGTCTAAGTCCTGGTGCCTCCCTGTTCGATCGCCACCCACCCCGTACCGGCGCCGTCCGTCACGGTGAGGTTGATTGAGACTGCGGTTGCTCCGGGCGGCACCAGGTTGGGAACGGTCACGGCACCGGTGGCGAGGTCGCGGCCATCGGCCACGCTGATGTCGCGCCAAGTATCCGCCGCGAGCCGCCCCGCCGGGCCAGGTTCGGGGCGGCGCGAGTCGAAGACACGAGTCGGCGTGATCGGCACGTACGACCCCGCGGAGGTCGGGCCCGCGAGCAGCCGCCACACCGGGTCATCGGCCTGCGGGTCGTCGTAGTCACCGGAATGTACGCAGTACCAGAGCTCCACGTCGTAGGGGTTGGCGTTGGGTCGAATCGCCAGCAGCATCCCCTGCTCCCACTGCCCGGCCGTGGGGAAGTCGATCATCATGCTGGTGATCTGCATGACCGCATTGGTCCCCGAACCGCGGAAGAATACCCCCATGCCCTTGCCACTCTGCGGCCGGACATCGAGGCAGGAGTCGGTCTCGTTGCCGGAGAACGACAGACCGTAGGAGCCGGTGTCGGCGATAACGGCGCCGGTCGCGCCTGGCGTTCTCTCGTTCCAGTCGCGTCATCCGCTCTTCGAGGGCGACCAGACGTGCGGTCATGGGGTCGTTCGGGTTGGAAGTCACGGTGTCTCCTGATCAATTCGAGTAGTCTGCGGAGCCAACTTGACGGTAGCAACTGCTACCTACACCGCCCGCGGACGGCAAGTCGCAGAGTGCGGGCAGCAACATGCGGCTATTTGAAGTAGCCGTACAGGTCCACGACCAACTGGGTTTGGCTGGGGGACCCGGAGCGGACGTTGATCTGCCGCTGGCCGTCGAGTTTCACAGTGAGCCCGTTGGCGACCACGTTGTTCGCGTCCGGCCAGTTGATGCTCGCAGTGGTCTGGTCGAACACATCCCCCGGTGTCACCGAGAACCATCCGCGGTTGGTGGTGTCCGTGGCGGTGATGTTGTAGGAGATGGACGCGGCGTCGGCGGGGATGACGTCGGGCACCGTGACTGCACCGGTGGTCAGGTCCCTGCCGTTGGCGACGGAGACGGTGCGGGTGGCACCGCCCGGCAGCGCCCCCGGATCGGGTTGTGGCGCCCTGGAGTCGTACGCGCGCACCGGGTCGATGCTGTGGAAGTAGGTGCCGTCGGTGGCGCCGATGCTGTCGGTGAAATAGCCCAGCACCTCGATCACGACGTTGGTAGGAGTGGAGCCGCCGTTGAAAACTTTGATCTGCCGGTTCGCGTCCAACTTGACGAACTGACCGTTGTCGATCACGTCACCCGCGCCGGGCCAATTGACGGTGGAGGCCCCATAGGTCACGGCGTCCCCAGGAGTGACGGCGAACCACCCTCGGCTGAGCGTATCGACCGCTGAGATGTTGTAGGCGACCGCCGTGGCACCTGCCGGCACGATGTCGGGAGTCGGCGGCGTAGTGCCGTTAGCCACGGAGATCACCCGGTCGCCGTGACCGGCGATCGGGTCGGCCGTGCCGCCGGCCCCAACTGTACGCGAGTCGTAGACCCGAGTGGGGGTGATCTCGTGGAACACGGTGCCAGGCGTCCCCGGGTTGATGAAGTAGCCGACAACATCCAGAACAGCGTCGGTGGGGGCGCCGGAGCCGTTGAAGACCTTGACCGTGCGGTCGGCGGCGATCTTGACGGTCAGTCCGTTGGCAATCACGTCGCTGCCGCCCGGCCAGTTGACCGTTGAGGCGGCGAAGGTGCCGGCATCGCCCGGTGTGATCGAGAACCAGCCACGCGCCTGGGTGTTGGTGGCTGTGAGGTTGAAGGCGATGGACGAAGCACCGGCGGGCACGATGTCCTGTGCGATCACCTGGCCGGTGGCGATATCGATCCCGTCGGCGACCTGCATCACTCGGCTGTCCTTGCCGGCGATGGGATCGGCTGTTCCACCTGGGCCCGCGCGCCTGGAGTCATAGACGCGAGTGGGCTCGATCGGAACGAAGACGTCGGCCCCAACACCCGGCTCGGGCATGACCAGGGTCGTGCCCATCGGACTGACCGCGCCGTCGGGCGACTGCGCCACGACGCCGAAGACGTAGTCCTGCAGGTTCTCCAGCCCCGTGATGGTCGTGCCCAGGGTCGTCAGGCCGACCGGTCCCTGCGTCCAGTCCTGTGCGCCAGCCTTCCGGTATGTCACTGAGTAGGTGAGCGGTCCGGGGTGGCCGCCGGCATCAGGAGTCGGCCACGACAGCGTGACCGAGAACGAGCCCGGAACGCCGGTGACGGCCGGTGCGGCGATCGGTCCCAGCGCGGTTGCGTTGACCTGGTTGGAGCGCGGGCCGTCCCCGACCGCGTTCACGGGGACCACCTGGAAGGCGTACTCGGTCCCCGCGGTCAGTCCGGTGATGGTGGCACCTAGCGTCGCGGCACCGGGCACGTTCCAACGTTGCTCGGGCCCGCCAGCGGCTGGCGAGTAGATCACTGCGTAGCCGGTGATTGGTCCTGAGGCTGGATCCGTGGGACGGTTCCAACTGAGCGTCACTGAGGACGCGGTCGTCGAATCCACCACCAGATGCGGGCTCTGCACGGACTGGACGGCGCCGATGCTCCGCTTGCCGTTGCCGGCGTCCCAGCGGGGGTTGCCCAGGGCATCCTTGGTTATCGGCGATCCGGTGAGGGGGTTGAGCAGCTCGTTCGCGCCGCCCGGCACCGCATCCGGGACCGCGTCGATGAGGACGCCGGGGGTAGAGGGGCTGCCGAGCAGCGGGGTCACGACATCGGGCCAGTAGGTCGGAACGGCTGTCGGCAACCCGGGGGGAGCAGTGAGCGCCGTGGGCAGGATGGTGCCGATGGCTGCGGCGTCCTGGCTGGCGGTGGGCTGCACCCAGGTGAACTCGTCCGAGGTCATGGTGCCGAAGTTGGTGAGCTGCAGCAGCGGCCCGGATCCCGCGCCATCGGCGCCGCCGATGGCCGAACTCCTCAGTCCGATCTCCCCGCCGTCGGCCCAGAGCCCGAGTCCGGCTGGTCCGCAACTGGTCGGGTCGGTGCACACCGGGTCCTGCCAGGTGGCGGTCGAGGCAGTGAGGTCCAGGATCGACCCGACACCGGCGACTAGGCGGGATTCCGGTTTGTTCCCGCTCAGCACGCTCGCCGACCAGGCCGAGTTGACCACTTTGGCTTGGCCGTTGGTCGCATACAGGCCGCCAGTGTCCTCGAAGCGGCTGTTGACGATGGTCGTGTCACCGGACCAGGTGATCCCACCTCCGGTGTCGTTGCTGTAGAGCGTCGAGTCCGACACGACGAGGGTGCCCGGTGCGCTCGCGAGGTTCTCCACAACGCCGCCGAAGACGTTGCCCAACAGCGGAGTCGTCACCCCCGGTCGGCTGGCATAGGCAATCGTGGAGCCCTCGATGGTCACATCCGCAGCCTCGTCGGCCATGATCGGTGCGCGGTCGCAGCCAGCAACGATGTCGTCGACGTGACTGGCGTTCACGTCGCGGACAGTGAGGGCGCTGTTCTTCATCGCTCGGGCGAGCTGGGACACGTGGCTGATGTTCAGGTTTTCCACTTGGACGCTAATGCCGGTGTTGTCCACGTCATACGTCCCTGCCGCGACGAGGCCCGGAGCGACTGCGACGACAGTCGTTCCGACGACATCAGAGGGACAGATGCCCGGAGGGTTCACTCGCCCATCGGAGGTGATCCACATCTGGTGGCCATCGACGGTATGACCGTTTCCGGAGATGATCAGACTCTCGGTTGCGCTGGCGGCCATGTACGGAAACGTCACAGCTCCGCACGTGTTGAGGTTGACGTCGGTCTGGAACTCGATGGTGTCGATGCCTGGGTTCTGGTTGGCCAGTGCCACGGCCTCGGTGAACGAGCCGGGTCCGACGCAGTTGGTGGAGGTCACGACGTAGGTCTGTGCGGCGGCATAGGCGGGCGTCGACACAAGCGTCGCGCCGACCAACGTCACTGCGGCCAGCGGGGCTGCGCCCCATTGCCAAGAGGATCCCATCGCGCACTCCGTCCAAGAACTCATGTACGTGCGGGTCCCGGGGCGCACGCCTGTGTCATCATGCTCCTTCACAGGTGCACGTTGCAGCGGGGTGTAAGGACGGATCCTGAGATGGAAGGTTCCCCTCACTCGGAGCCGCTCGACGACGGCCTGCTGGTGCAATCGCGCCTTCGTCGAATGCCAGGACGACACCGCACCTGGACTTCACCCCTCGGAGTTGCAATCGAGCTCCCCGTGGCGATCGACCTCATCGCCAAGGACGAGCGCTCTGGCCAGGATCGCTGGTCTGTCGTCGCAGTGGTCGACGTCGTGGCCAGCACGCTTGTGGTCACCAAGGTGGAAGTCTCCGCAACTCTGGGGCTCGAGGTAGATCGGTTGCAGGAGTCATTCCGATGGCGAACCCCGTTGGACGTCGTGTCGCAACTCGTTCCATCGTTGATGGCCGCGGGCATCGACCCATACGAAGTGTCGTTGCCTGTGGGTGACTATCCAGAGTCTGCGCGACTCGGCTACAGCGCGAGGCGTCACCTCACAGATGAGTTTCTGGAGGAAGTCGCGCGACGGTACCTCGCGCTGGGACGCGGGTACGCATCGACGCTGGCACGCGATTATGGGGTGTCGCCCCGCACGGTGGTGAACTGGATTGAGAAGTGCCGCGCCCGTGGGATTCTCACCCGGGTACCCAGCGGGAGCATCGGTGGTCAGATTGTGCCGCGCGAGGACAGGCCTGACTCTGCAGCAACCTGAAGCTTTGGGGCTGGGTGTCTCCGCGAGGTCGAACAAGACGGCCTCCTCGCGTGCCGTGCGTCTGAAAAGGGCGATGCCCCCAAGTCCGATTGAGACTCGAGGGCATCGCTCTGGTCTGCGCCGGAGGAGGGCAGGGCCATCCGCCGCCAGCACCTACTCCTCGTCGCCCGGGTACTCGAGGTCGTCGCCCAGCCGCCAGTCGCGCACCTGCGGCATGTCCTCGAGGTGCTCGTTGATGTACTTGGCGTGGGTCTCGAGCATCCCCTCGCACCACTTCTTCACCTCGCTGGCACCGGGCACCGCCCGCTTGGAGTTGTTCAACGCGTCGATCACCAGGCTGTAGCGGTCGGCCCCGTTGCGGACCACCATGTCGAAGGGCGTGGTGGTGGTGCCCTCCTCCTTGAAGCCGCGCACGTGGAACCGGTCGGCGTCGGGTCGGCCGTGCACCAGCTGGTGGATGGCCCCGGGGTAGCCGTGGAAGGCGAACACGACATCCTTGTCGTCGGTGAACAACTCCCGGAACAGCAGATCGCTCATGCCGTGCGGGTGATCCTTCGGCCTCGGCAGCGTCATCAGGTCGACGACGTTGACCACCCGCACCTTCAGATGCGGCAGCTTCTGCTTGAGGATGTCGGCCGCCGCGACGGTCTCCATCGTGACGATGTCGCCGGCACAGGCCATCACGATGTCCGGCGAGGAGGTGCCGTCGTCGTTGCCGGCCCACTCCCAGATCGACGCACCCTGGGTGCAGTGGGCGATCGCCTCGTCCATAGTCAGGTATTGCAACTGCGGTTGCTTGTCGATGACGATCAGGTTCACGTAGTTCTTCGACGTGAAGCAGTGGTCGGCGACGCTGAGCAGACAGTTCGCGTCCGGCGGCAGGTACACCCGCGCCACCTCGCCGCGGTTGGTGATCACGTTCTGGATCAGACCGGGGCCCTGGTGGCTGAAGCCGTTGTGGTCGTTGCGCCAGCACGTGCTGGTGAGCAGGATGTTGAGGCTGGGGATGTCCTCGCGCCAATCGAGGTGGTTCATCTCCTCCAGCCACTTGGAGTGTTGGATCGTCATCGAGGCGCTCACCATCGCGAACGATTCGTAGGTCGCGAACAGCCCGTGCCGGCCAGTCAGGGTGTACGCCTCGAGCCAGCCGTGACAGTTGTGCTCGCTCAAGACCTCCATGACGCGGCCGGACGGCCCGATCTTGACGTCGTCCGGGATCAGGTGCTCCATGAAGCCGCGGTCGGAGACCTCGAAGACCTCGCCGATGCGGTTGGAGTTGGTCTCGTCCGGGCAGAACACGCGGAACGTCTCCGGGTTGTCGACGTAGATGTCACGCATCATCGCGCCGAGCGCCCGCGGGCTCTCCATCCGCTCGGTGGCAGGGCTGGGAACCGGAACCTCGTAGCTCTGGAAACCGCGCAGCTCGAGGTCCTCGGTGAGCTTGCCGCCGTTGGCGTAGGGTTCGGCCGTCATCCGCAGATCACCGTCCGGGTTGTTCCGGGTGACGACCTCGGTCGGGGCGCCGGTGTCGTCGAACAGTTCCTCGGGCTTGTACGACTTCAGCCAGGTCTCGAGGATGTCGAGGTGTTCCTCGTTGCCCTTGACGCCGGACAGCGGCACCTGGTGGGCACGCCACGAATCGGTGACTTTCACGCCGTCCACGTTGGCCGGGCCGGTCCAGCCCTTGGGGCTGCGCAGAATGATCATGGGCCACTTCGGACGGGTGGTGAAGCCGTTGGTGCGTACCTCGTCCTGGATCGCCTTGATCTTGTTCAGCGCGTCATCGAGGGTCTTGGCGAAGCGGTCGTGCATGCCCGGGATGTCTGAGCCTTCGACCTCGAGCACCTCGTAGCCATGCCCTTCGAACAGCGAGCGAACCTCTTCCGGGCTCTTGCGGGCCAGCACCGTCGGGCCGGCGATCTTGTAGCCGTTGAGGTGCAGGATCGGCAGCACGGCGCCGTCGCGCTCGGGGTTGATGAACGAGATGCCCTTCCAGGAGCCCTCGAGCGGGCCGGTCTCGGCCTCGCCGTCGCCGACGATGGCGACCGTCACCAGATCCGGGTTGTCCATCACCGAGCCGAAGGCGTGGATCAGCACGTAGCCGAGCTCACCGCCCTCATGGATCGATCCGGGTGTGGTCACCGACACGTGGCTGGGGATTCCGCCGGGGGCGGAGAAGCGGCGGAACAGCGTGCGCATGCCCTTGGCGTCCTGCGGGGTGTCCGGGTAGGCGTCGGTCCAGGTGCCCTCCAGCCAGGAGGCGGAGGTGAGCGACGGGCCACCATGGCCCGGACCGACCATGAAGATGGCCTTGGTGCCCCGCTCGCGGATGCAGCGGTTCATGTGGGAGTAGATGAAGCCGAGGCCCGCCGAGGTGCCCCAGTGGCCGAGCAGGCGAGGCTTGATGTCGGCGCTGGTCAACTCACGCCGGACCAGCACGTTGTCGCCGAGGTAGATCTGGCCGACCGTCATGTACATGTTGGCCCGCCACCAGGCGTCGATCGTCTCCAGGTCGGAGTCGGAGAGGTAGCCCTCGCCGCCGCCTTCCGGCAGTCCCTCCGGGTTGTACCCCTCGTCGGCCACAGGTGCTTCGCTCGGGCTCATGTTCCCCTCCGTGCAGTAGGTCGGACCCGCGTAGAAGCGCGGGCGATGACCGAAGTCTGCCCATCGCTCGGCCTCGGCGCCACCTGACCGACGGATCGTCGGTAACTCCTGGTGAACAACTTCTGACCGGCTCCGGTCAGACGAACTTCCGACCGGTCAGCAACTCGTAGACCTCGACGTACTTCGCCCGGGTGGCGGCGACGACTGACTCCGGCAACGGCGGCGGAGGTTCGTCGGAGTTGCGATCCCAGCCGCTGGCCGGGGAGGTCAGCCAATCGCGTACGAACTGCTTGTCGAATGAAGGCTGCGGACGGCCCGGTTGCCACTCGTCGGCGGGCCAGTAGCGGGAGGAGTCCGGGGTGAGCACCTCGTCGGCCAGGGTCAGCGAGCCCTCGGCGTCGAATCCGAATTCGAACTTGGTGTCGGCGAGGATGATCCCACGCTCACCGGCGATACCGCGGGCCCGGTCGTAGAGCCGAAGGGTGGTATCGCGCAGCAACGTCGCCAACTCCGGGCCGACGGTCGCCGCGACCCGTTCGAACGAGATGTTCTCGTCGTGCTCCCCGATCTCCGCCTTTGTTGCTGGGGTGAAGATCGACGCCGGCAGTTCGGACCCGTCGACCAGCCCGGCCGGCAGCGGCACCCCGCAGACAGTGCCGTCGGCGCGGTACTCCGCAAGCCCCGATCCGGTGAGGTAGCCCCGCGCCACACACTCCACCGGCACCATGTCGAGCTCTTTGCACACCATCGCCCGACCCGCGACGGCCGCTGGAACGTCGGTCGAGACGACGTGGTTCCCGCAGATGTCGGCGAGTTGGTCGAACCACCACAGGCTGGCCGCGGTCAAGATGCGGCCCTTGTCCGGGATGGCGGTGGGCAAGATCCAGTCGTAGGCGGAGATGCGGTCGGTGGCGACGAAGAGCAAGTCGCCGTCCGGGGTGCGCCACAGGTCGCGGACTTTGCCCGAGTAGACGTGGCGGTAGCCGTCGGGCAACGTGTAGTCCGGTGGCGGGACGGTGTTGGTGGGCATCGGAAATGGCCTCAGAGAATGGGTTCCGGCGTGTAGTCGGCAGCGCCGGGGTACTCCTCGGCGACCCGGGCGACGGCGGCCACCACGGCGGCCACTTGGGCTCGTGAGGCGCCGGTGAACTGCAGCGGTTCAGCAAGCAGGCCGGCGAGCACTGTCGCATCCAGGCCGAGCCTTGGATCGGCGACGAGGCGGTCGATGAGGTCCTTGCCGCCGTCGCCCTGCCCGGCTCGCATGTCGAGGGCCACCTCGGTGGCGTGCTTCTTGATCACCTCATGGGCGGTCTCCCGACCGATTCCGGCCTGTACCGCGGCCATCAAGACCTTTGTGGTGGCCAAGAACGGCAGGTACCGGTCCAGTTCACGTTCGATCACCGCGTCGAACGCCCCGAATTCGTCCAGCACGGTGAGGAAGGTCTCCAACATGCCGTCGATGGTGAAGAACGCATCCGGCAGCGCCACCCGGCGCACCACCGAGCACGACACGTCGCCTTCGTTCCACTGGGCGCCGGCGAGTTCGGCGGCCATGCTCGCGTAGCCGCGCAGGATGATCTGGAAACCGTTGATGCGCTCGCACGAACGGGCGTTCATCTTGTGGGGCATGGCGCTGGAACCGACCTGGCCTTCGGCGAAGCCCTCGGTCACCAACTCATGGCCGGCCATCAGCCTGATCGTGGTCGCCATCGAACTCGGGCCGGCGCCGAGTTGCACGAGTGCCGAAACGACCTCGTGATCGAGGGAGCGCGGGTACACCTGGCCGACGCTGGTGAGCGTGAGGTCGAAGCCGAGGTGCTCGGCCACTCGACGCTCGAGGATCGCGAGTTGTTCGGCATCCCCGCCGAGCAGGTCGAGCATGTCTTGTGAGGTTCCCATCGGACCCTTGATGCCGCGCAGCGGGTACCGATCCAACAGCGACTCCAGCCGGGCCAGGGCGGCCAGCATCTCGTCCGCGGTCGAGGCGAAGCGCTTCCCGAGCGTGGTTGTTTGGGCCGCCACATTGTGCGAACGCCCGGCCATCGCGGTCTCGGCGTACTCCGTCGCCCGTCGGGCCAGCCGGGCGAGCACCGCGACAACCTTCGCCCGCACCAACACCAACGATTCGCGGATCTGCAGCTGCTCGACGTTCTCGGTCAAGTCGCGTGAGGTCATGCCCTTGTGGATGTGTTCGTGGCCGGCGAGGGCGTTGAACTCTTCGATGCGGGCCTTGACGTCGTGGCGGGTGACCTTCTCGCGCTCGGCGATGGAGGCGAGATCGACCTCGTCGATCCTCGCCTGGTAGTCGGCGATCGCGGTCTGGCCAACCTCGACGCCGAGATCCTCCTGCGCCTGCAATACCGCGACCCAGAGACGGCGTTCGAGGCGGATCTTGTGTTCGGGCGACCAGAGGGCCGCCATCGCGCTGCTGGCGTATCGGTTGGCGAGAACGTTGGGAATGGCCGGCTTCATGAGCCTGCTGCCTCCAAATCGGCCGCAGTCGCGGCGATGTCGGTGCGGTAGTGGCCGCCGTCGAGGTGGATTCGGTTCAGGGCGTCGTAGGCGACGTCCCGGGCGGCCGTCAGATCCGCACCGGCGCCCACCACGCCCAGCACCCTGCCCCCGGACGAGACCACCCGATGCTCGCCCGTGGCCGCGGAATCGGCCGTACCGGCGTGCAGCACCACCGCCCCGAGCACCCCGGCCGCCTCGTCGAGTCCGCCGATTTCGGCGCCCGTGGTGGGGCTTGCCGGGTAGCCGGGGGCAGCCAGCACCACCACCACCGAAGCGCCGGAGCGCCACTGCAGCGAGTCGAATTCCGACAGGTCGCCGTCGGCCGCGGCGGCGAGCACCGCGCCGAGCGGGGTCTCCAGCAGTTCGAGCACCGCCTGGGTCTCCGGATCGCCGAACCGGACGTTGAATTCGACCACCCGGAGTCCTCGGCTGGTGAGGGCCAATCCGGCGTACAGGAGCCCGTTGAACGGAGTGCCGCGGCGGGCCATCTCGTCGATGGTCGGTTGCGCGACGGTGCGAACCACTTCCTCGACCAGATCCGGCGGCGCCCAGGGCAGCGGCGTATATGCGCCCATACCGCCGGTGTTGGGTCCGGCGTCGCCGTCGCGGGCACGTTTGAAGTCCTGGGCCGGCTGCAGCGGCAGCACCCGCACCCCGTCGCTGATGAGGAAGAGGCTCACCTCGGGGCCGTCGAGGAACTCCTCGATCACGACTGCGCCGTGCGGTTTGGCCAAGCACGCGTGGACGTGAGCGATCGCCTCTGCGCGGTCGTCGGTGACCACCACACCCTTCCCGGCGGCCAAGCCGTCGTCCTTGACCACATAGGTGGGTCCGAATCGGTCGAGGGCGGCGGCTGCGGTGTCGGCAGCTGTGGTCGAAACGGATTCCGCGGTCGGCACCCCGGCGGCACGCATCACCTCCTTGGCGAAGGTCTTGCTGCCCTCCAGCCGGGCGGCCTCGGCCGAGGGTCCGAAGCAGCGGCGGCCGCGTCGACGCAACTCATCGGCTGCACCTGCCACCAGCGGGACTTCCGGGCCGACAACCACCAAGTCGGAGTCGAGCGCGTCGGCCAGATCGGCCACCGCCGTCGGGTCGGTCACGTCGAGTTCGCCGTGCACCGGTGTTTCGGCCGCGATGCCAGCGTTGCCCGGGGCGCACACCACCTCGGTGACCGACGGGTCGCGCAGCAGCGCCCGCACCAACGCATGTTCCCGGCCGCCGGAGCCCACCACCAGTACCTTCACCCGCACAGGTTAGCCGCCGCAGGCCTGCGCATCGTTCCCGCATCAGGCAGGTGTGCGTGGAACGAGGTGCACCGCCGGTGCCTTGACGGCCGCCACCACGGGCAGACCAGCCGCCAGCCCGAGGTCGTCGCGGGTGGGGCGGGTGACGAAGGCCTGTAGCGGGAATCCGACGTCCAGCAGCACGCGGACCAGCGGACCCTCCGGGGTGACGGATCGGACGTGGCCCACCAGGTGGTTGCGGGGACTGTCGCGTGGGTGGTCGGCCACGGCCTGCAGCGCCACCTCCTCCGCGCGGATGCACACCAGGACGTCGGAGCCCGGATCGGGCGGGTCGGTCGGTGCGATGGCTCGGACGAGGGTGCCGCTCACATCCACCCCGACCAGGCCCTGCTCGGTGCCGAGGACCACGCCGGGCACCACGGTCTCCATGTCCACCGCGTCGGCGACCAGCTGGTCGGAAGGGAACGAGAACACTTCGGCCGGGGCACCCACCTGGCGTACCTCGCCATCGACCATCACTGCGATTCGATCCCCGGTCGCCATGGCCTCCGCCCGGTCGTGGGTCACCAGGATCGCCGGCACCCCCGCGGCCACCAGCCACGAACGTAGTTGGCCGCGCAGCCGGGCTCTGGTGGGTGCGTCAAGCGCGGACAGTGGTTCGTCGAGCAGCAGCAACTGCGGCTGTGGCGCGAGGGCGCGGGCCAACGCGACACGTTGGGCCTCGCCACCGGAGAGGGTCCGGGTGGGTTGGTCACGCAGGTGCCCGGCACCCGCCCGGTCAAGGGCTTCCTCGATTGCGGCCGGGCGATCCCGGCGGCGCATGCCGACCAGGCCGTAGCCGACGTTGGCGGCCACATCCAGGTGCGGGAACAGCGCGTGCTCCTGGAACAGGTAGCCGATCCGCCGCCGCCGGGCTGGCAGGTGCCTGCCGGGTCCGTCCCAGACCTCACCACCGAACGTGATCCGGGCATCCGCCGGCCGGTCGAGGCCTGCCAGACAGCGCAGCAGAGTCGTCTTGCCCGAACCCGACGGGCCGAAGAGAACTGTGACCGGCGCGCGCTCGAGGTCGAGGGTGAGGTCGAGGTCCAAGATGCGGTGGCGCAAGCTGACGCTCAGGCTCGCGGCCATCCGGGCCCTCCTCGGCGCTGCAGTGAGTAGGTCAACAGCAGGACGATCAGGGAGAAACCCAACAGGGTTGCGCTGGTGGTGCCGGCTGCGGTGTAGTCGAGCGCCTGAACGCTGTCGTAGATGGAGATCGACACAGTGCGGGTCTCGCCGGCGATATTGCCGCCGACCATCAGCACCACTCCGAACTCGCCCACCGTGTGGGCGAAGGTCAACACCGCCGCAGTGGCCAAGCCGGGTTTCGACAGCGGTACCACGACTCTGGCGAGGGTGGCGGCCGAGGTACGTCCCAGCGCCGCCGAGGCTTCCCGCAAACGCGGGTCCACGCCGGCGAAGGATGCCACCAGCGGCTGCACCGCGAACGGGAGGCTGTAGAGAACCGAAGCCACCAGCAGCCCAGTGAACGTGAAGACCAGCGGGCCGCCGGTGAGACTCTCCCACCATCGCCCGATCGGTGAACGCGAACCCATGCCCACCAGCAGGTAGAAACCCAGCACGGTGGGAGGGAGCACCAGTGGGAGCGCAACCACACCTTCGACGACGACGCTCCAGCGGCGCCGGGTGAACGCCAGCCACGCCGCGAGCGGGACGGCGATCAGGGCCAATACGGCGGTGGTGGCGGCGGCCAGCCGGATCGTCAGGCCCACGGCTTGCCAGTCCATCGCGACCCTCACCCCTCCGGCAGCGAGAAGCCGTACTCGGCGAGTATCGCGCGGCCGACGGGACCCAGCAGGAAGTCCCGGAAGGCCCGGTTTGCGCTGCTGTCGCCGTCGGAGTCCAGGATCACCCCGCCCTGGCGCAGGGTGGGGAAGGACTCCGGCGGCACCGGTGCGAAGGTGCCGGTCGTCGACATCGCGGGGGAGAGTGCCAAGGAGAGCGCGATCAGACCCGCGTCGGCGTTGCCGGACTGCACGAATTCGGCTGCCTGGGCGGCGTTCTCACCCAGCACCAGCCTGGGGGCCACGCGGTCGTAGACACCCGCCGACTTCAGTGCCGCCACAGCGGCCGCGCCGTAGGGTGCGTGCGCCGGATTCGCGATGGCGATGGTGGTCGCCGCTTCGTCGCCCAGCCCCGCGAGACCTCGGTCGGGATCGACCGGGGAGCCGTTCGGGGCCCAGATCACGAGTTGCCCGATGGCGTAGTCGAAGACCTCGCCGGGGTCGGCGAGGCCGGCAGCGGCGAGGCGTTCGGGGTAGGCCACGTCAGCCGAGAGGAAGACATCGAAAGGGGCACCGTTGCGCAATTGCTGGTAGAAGGTCCCGGAGGAGCCGTAGCTGGTCGCGACCTCGATTCCGGGGCGTTCGGCGGTGAACCTCTCAGTCACCTCCGCCAACGCGAATCTCAGGTCGGACGCCGCCGCGACCCTGACCACTGTCTGATCGACCGCGCCGGTCGTCGGGGAGCTCTGGTCGTCCGCGGCACAGCCGCCGAGCAGCGCGACGACCACCGCGAGCAGCGCGACGAGCGCCCGGGAGGTCATGGTCCGGACCCGGCGTCGGCTTCGACCGTGACCATCGTGGCCTTGATCACTGCGGTGGCGAGCACGCCGGGGGCGAGCTGCAACTCGTCGGCCGCCTCCCGGCTGAGCAGGGAGACGATCCGATACCTGCCGGCGGCGATCTCCACCTGCGCCATGACGCCGTCGCGCACAACCTCGGTGACGATTCCGGTGAGGCGGTTGCGAGCAGAGCCGTGCCGCCGATCGCGGTCGTCGGTGACGAGTCGGCGGGCGAAGGACGCCACCTCTTCGCCCTCGATCACCTGGACGCCGCCGTCGATCCGACCCTGCAGGCGACCGGCTTCCACCCAACGGCGCACCGTGTCGTCACTCACACCGAGAAGTTCGGCAACTTGGGCGATCCGATATTGCGGCATGAATCGCAGAATAGCGCCGCATCTGCGGAGCGTCGCGGTGCGGCCTAGACCTCCTCTAGTCTTTCGCCATGAGCGATGACACCTACGACTGGGCGGCCGGCTCCAACGCGGAGGCCTACGACCTCGACCGGGCCCATGTCTTCCACTCCTGGAGCGCGCAGGGTGCGCTGAAACCGCGGGTGTTCGCCTCCGGCGCTGGGAGCAAGGTGTGGGACTTCGACGGCAACGAGTTCCTGGACTTCTCCAGCCAGTTGGTGAACACCAACATCGGACATCAGCACCCGAAGGTGGTGGCGGCGATCCAGGGTCAAGCTGCGGTGCAGGCCACCCTGGCACCCCAGCACGCGTCGCTGGTGCGAGGCCGGACGGCGAAGACGATCACCGATCTCGCCCCACCAGGGCATTCGAAGGTGTTTTTCACCAACGGCGGTGCCGATGCGGCCGAGAATGCGATCCGGATGGCCCGAATCCACACCGGTCGACACAAGGTCCTCAGCTTCTACCGTAGCTACCACGGCAACACCGGGGCGGCGATCAACGCCACCGGCGACCCCCGGCGCTGGCCCAACGAGTTCGCCTACGGGCACGTGCACTTCTTCGGCCCCTACCTGTACCGGTCGTCCTTCTGGGCCGACACCGAGGAGCAGGAGTGCGAGCGGGCGTTGGCGCACCTGGAACAGGTGATCCAGTTCGAGGGCCCGGCCACCGTGGCGGCGGTACTGATCGAATCGGTGGTGGGAACCGCGGGTGTGCTCATCCCGCCGCCCGGCTATCTGGCAGGAGTCCGGGCGCTGTGCGACAAGTACGGCATCGTGTACATCGCCGACGAGGTGATGGCCGGATTCGGGCGCACCGGCGCGTGGCTGGCGATCGACCACTGGGGCGTCAACCCCGATCTGATCATTTTCGCCAAGGGTTCGAACTCGGGCTACGTGCCGTTGGGCGGGGTAATCATTTCCGACGACATCGCGGCCACCTTCGACGAACGGGTGTTCCCCGGCGGGCTCACCTACTCGGGGCACCCGCTGGCCTGCGCGTCTGCGCTGGCCACCATCGCGGCGATGCGCCAGGAGGGCATCGTCGAGCACGCCGCCCAGATCGGCGAGGAGGTGATCGGCCCGGGTCTGGCGGAACTGGCCGAACGCCACCCGGTGATCGGCGAGGTTCGGGGCCTCGGGGTGTTCTGGGCCCTCGACCTTGTGACCGATCGTGCCACTCGGGAGCCGCTGGCCCCCTACGGTGGCACGTCCGAGGCGATGGGGGCGTTGACCGCCGCATGCGTGGCCCGCGGACTGCTGCCGTTCGTTAACTTCAACCGGCTGCACGTGGTGCCGCCATGTGTGGTGACCGAAGCCGAGGCACGCAAGGGCCTGGAGATTTTGAACGAGGCCTTCGGCGAGGTGGACCGCTTCTACACCGGCGGCTAGGTGCGCGGCGCGGCCACTAGCGGTGAGTGCCACACCAGGCCTGGAAAGCGCGCGAAGTCGTGATCGAACGACACGACGGGGCAATTGTGTGCCAGGGCCAACGCCGCCAGGTGGGCGTCGTTGACGAGGTTCCCGCCCGCGCCGGTGACGGCCAGCAGACGTGCCATCAACGCTGCGTGGTCGGGTCCGGGGTGGATCACCAACGCCGACGGTTGGGAGAGCCACGCATCGACGCGGGCGAAGGCCTGGCCCGTGCTCAGCGGTCGGGGGAACAACCCATCGCGCGTCGTCAGCCGTACGAAGGCGAGCAGGGCAACCCAGTCGAAGTGGACCAGCCCGCTGCCGGACAGCGCCTGGTCGAGCCAAGTGCGAGCTCGCTCATTGTGGGGGGCGTCGGTGTTGACGGCGTAGATCAACACGTTGGCGTCGACGAGCGCCACCTCAACCTCCGCTGCGCATCCGCCGCAGCAACTCGTCGTCCTCGATATCGCCGGCGAGGGTGACCGCGCGGTCGAGATTCACCGAACTCTTGCCGAGTGACGCCGTCTCGGTGTGGAAGTGCCGCGCCGGGGTGCAACTCTGGCGGATCAAACTGTTCAGTGCGACCTTGAACGACTCTCCCCGCTCGCGCATCCGTCGGCGCACGAGGGCCTCGGTATCTGGGTCAAGCGTGACGGTCGTCCGCATGCTGACATCATAGCATCAGCAGCCTTGATGCCTTGATGCCTAGACATTGCACGGCCGTCGACGGTGTCAACACCACCGACTCCCGCGTCCAACTGGCGTGGGACCTCGGGCTTTCGCCGAGCATTCGGGAGTATCTGCGCGATCGAGCACTAGCGGCGGCACCAAGCGGCTCCGCAAGGTGACGCGCGACGACCTGACTTAGTCGATCAGACTGCGGATCGCGATGGTCGCGTCCCGATCCTGCCCGACCCCGATCGCCGAGATGCGGCAGCCCGAGACGTCCTGCAGGAACTCCACGTAGGTGCGGGCGTTCGCGGGCAGATCGTCGAACTCCCGGGCGGCGGTGATGTCCTCCTGCCAGCCCGGCAGCACCTCGTAGATGGGCTTCGCGTGGTGGAAGTCTGTTTGGCTCGAGGGCAACTCGTCGACCCGTTGGCCGTCGATCTCATAGGCCACGCACACGGGGATCTCCTCGAAGGCGCTCAACACGTCGAGTTTCGTGAGGAAGAAGTCGGTGAGCCCGTTCACCCGAGCCGCGTAGCGGGCGATCAGCGCGTCGAACCAGCCGCAGCGCCGATCCCGGCCGGTCGTCACGCCGACCTCGCCGCCCACCGAGCGCAGCGTCTCGCCGTCGGCGTCGAACAGTTCGGTCGGGAACGGCCCGGAACCCACCCGAGTGGTGTACGCCTTCAGGATCCCGATCGACCTCGTGATCCGGGTCGGTCCGATTCCCGATCCAGCGCAAGCCCCGCCCGCGGTCGGATTCGAGGAGGTGACGAAGGGGTAGGTGCCGTGGTCGATGTCCAGCAGGGTGCCCTGCGAGCCCTCCAGCAGCACCAGTTCGTCGCGGTCGAGCGCCTGGTTCAGTTCCAGCACAGTGTCGGTCACGAAGGGTCGCAGCGGTTCGGCGAACGCGAGCAGTTCGTCAAGCACTCGGGCGGGATCCTGTGCCCGGCGGTTGAACACCTTGACCAGGAGTTGATTGCGGGTATCCAGCGCCGCTTCGATCTTCGCCTGCAGGATGCCTGGATCGAAGAGGTCCTGCACCCGCAGACCGATCCGGCCGACCTTGTCCATGTAGGCCGGTCCGATACCCCGTCCGGTGGTACCGATCTTCGACTTTCCCAGGAATCGTTCGCTGACCTTGTCCACCTCGATGTGGTAGGAGGCGATCAGGTGGGCATTCGTGGAGATCCGCAGTTTCGAGGTGTCGATGCCACGATCGGCCAGGCCGTTCAGTTCACGCATCAGCACCACCGGGTCGATCACCACCCCGTTGGCGATGACTGGAACGGTGTCCGGGCTGAGGATTCCGCTGGGGAGCAGATGGAGGGCGTACTTCTCGTCGCCGATCACCACCGTGTGTCCGGCGTTGTTGCCGCCCTGGTAACGAACGACGTAGTCCACCCGGCCACCGAGTAGATCGGTGGCCTTGCCCTTGCCCTCGTCACCCCACTGGGCTCCGACGAGCACTACTGCAGGCATTGTTCTTCGTCCTTTCGTTGTGAGCAGCAACGCCCAACAGGCTACGGGTTGCGGGCGTCGGCGCCCAGGATGGTGCCCAATTCCCGCCCCGAGAGCCAGGCCGCCTCGATCCTGGGCCGGTCATCGAAGGCGTCGGAGGCGATGCCCAGCGAAGCCGTCGCGTCCACCAGGCAGCAGTCCGAACTCGGCCGAACGACCGGTCGCGCCTGTCGCCATCGTTTCACCTCGACGTCGATCGGGGCGGGCACCTTGAGGATGCGGCGCAGGCCGGCGACCAGCTCCGGAGCGGCCGCCTGCGGTGCATCGACGAATCGTGCGGCGAACGCCGGCGTGCTCTGCGCCACCAGGATGGCGGCCCGGTCGCCGCGCCGGGCACCGTCGTCGGCGACGAAACCCACCACCGGATCGCCGTTGACGAAACACGCGTCGAAGTTGTCCCACTCCCGGCGGGACCACTGCGCGACGACGGTGAGGATCGGTTGGTAGCGGTAGTGCAGGGCGCGGGCCAACAGACTCGAGCCGGCGGCGTCGACCGCAGCGTTCGACGGTGGATCGGTGAGGAGTCGGACCGCCTGGGTCGGTGGCATGCACAGGCCGACCGCAGCGGCCCTCCAGCGCACCCGGCCGCCGCTGTCGGCCAAGCGCCAACCGGCCGCCTCCCGGTGAACTTCGGTGACGGCGATCGGATGATGAATCGTCACCGAAGCGGGCAGTTGCCGGCTCAGATCCTCCACCAGGCCGCGCAGACCGCCGGCCGCTGCCGTCCACCGCAGCGGTCCGGCCCGGGTGTCGGTGATTCCGTCCGGGTCGGCGACGGCGAAGGTGTCGGTCCACGGTCGTGCGAGTCCGAGGGCGTCCCAGCGGTCGACGACGGCGCGGAAGGCCGGATCCGATGCCGTGAAGTAGGCCGCTCCGAGATCGACCACGTGTCCGGCCCAGGGGCCGGAGCGCAAGGTGCGCGCGGCCATGCGGCCGCCCAGCCGAAGCCCGCGGTCGATCACCTGCACCCGACGGTCGGGGCGGTCTTCGACGAGGGCCGCGGCGGCGGCCATCCCGGAGATGCCGCCGCCGACGACTATCGCGGCCGCGGAGAGTTCCGCGGCCGACGTCACGACATCTTGGTGCCGGCGCTGCGCAGGTCGGTGCAAGCTTCGACGACCCGTGCCGCCATGCCGTCCTCCGCCATCCGGCCCCAGGCGCGCGGGTCGTACTTCTTCTTGTTGCCCACGTCGCCGTCGACCTTGAGCACCCCGTCGTAGTTGCTGAACATCCAGCCGGCCACGGGTCGGGTGTAGGCGTATTGGGTGTCGGTGTCGACGTTCATCTTCACCACGCCGTAGTCGAGGGCTTCCCGGATCTCGCTCAGCAGGGATCCGGAGCCGCCGTGGAAGACCAGGTCGAACGGCTTCTCCACGCCGTACTTCTCACCGACGGCGTCCTGGATGTCCTTGAGGATGCTGGGGGTGAGCACCACGTTGCCCGGCTTGTAGACCCCGTGCACGTTGCCGAAGGTGGCGGCCACCATGTAGCGCCCGCGTTCGCCCAGGCCGAGCTTCGCCGCGGTGGCGAGGCCGTCTTCCGGCGTCGAGAACAGTTTGGCGTCGTGCTTGGCCTCGATGCCGTCCTCCTCGCCGCCGACCACGCCAATCTCAAGTTCCATGATGATGTTCGCCTTGGCGCACTTCTCCAGCATCTCCTCGGCGATGTCGAGGTTCTCCTCGAGCGGGATCGCCGAGCCGTCCCACATGTGGGACTGGAACAGCGGCTGTTCGCCGCGCGCCACCCGCTCGATAGAGAGATCCACCAACGGGCGCATGTAGCCGTCGAGCTTCTGCAGCGGGCAGTGGTCGGTGTGGAGTGCAATGTTGATCGAGTACTTCTCGGCCACGACGTGGGCGAATTCGGCCATCGCCACGGCGCCGGTCACCATGTCCTTGACCCGTTGGCCGGAGGCAAACTCTGCGCCACCCCAGGAGAACTGGATGATCCCGTCGCTCTCGGCGTCGGCGAATCCCTGCAGTGCGGCGTTCAGCGAAGAGGACGAGGTCACGTTGATCGCCGGGTAGGCGAACCGGCCGGCCTTGGCCCGGTCGAGCATCTCGGCGTATACCTCTGGGGTTGCGATGGGCATGGTGGACCTTTCGGTGTCGGTTGGATCGATGCGGCTCGGGTTCAGTCTGTCAGTTTCGTCGTCCGGTGGCACGCAGGCGCCGATTTTCTGCCGTCCACCGGCACGGTGCTCGTCAGAGCTTGCCGGACACCGACCTCGCGGCCACCTGTACCGGATCCCAGACCGGTGAAGAAGGTGGAGCGTAGGCAAGGTCGGCCCCGGTGAGATCGGCCGCCGTCTGATGGGTCCAGATCGCCATCGCAAGGGTGTCGATGCGCTTGGCGGCACCCACCTGGTTTCCCACGATCTGGCCGCCGAGCAGTCGGCCGGTGCCGACTTCGGCGATCACCTTGGTGCGCATCGCGCCGGCATCCGGCATGTAGCCCGCGATCACCGATGTCCGCACGGTGGCGGAGACGACGTCGAATCCCGCCTCGATCGCCTGATCGGTCGATAGCCCGGTGCGGCCGATATGAGTGCTGCCCACCTTGGTGATCGCGGTGCCGATGATGCCGGGGAAGGTCGCGTACACCCCGCCGATGTTGAGGCCGACCACCCGCCCCTGCTTGTTCGCATGGGTGCCCAAAGGCATGTGGACGGTGCGCCGCAGCAGGCGGTGGTATGTCTGCACACAGTCCCCGGCCGCCCAGATGTTCGCCTGCCCGAGAACCCGCTGGCGCCGATCCGTGAGCAGACCGCCGGAGTCACCCACCGGCAGATCGGCGGCCCGTGCGAAGCCGGTGTTGGGGCGCACTCCGAGCGCGAGCACCACCAGATCGGCGGCGAACGACTCGGCGTCGGTGCGGACCGCGCGGGCCAGCCCGGCGCTGTCGGTCTCGATCGCCTCCACCCGCTGACCCAGAGCCAGGTCGATTCCCTCGGCGATCATGCGATCCCGGATCGCCTCACCCATATCGTCGTCCAGCGATGCCATGGGGTAGGACGCCTGCTCCACGATGGTCACCGGGACGTCGTGGTCGTTGAAGGCTTCGGCCATCTCGATTCCGATGAATCCCGCGCCCACGATCACCACCCGCTCCGGCGTCGCGTCGGCGGCCGCCAAGGCCTCCACCAGGGCCTTGGTGCCGGGGATGGTGTGGACCTGGTGCACGTTCGCCGCGTCGGCCCCAGGTATCGGCGGCCGGATCGGTGCGGCGCCGGTGGCGATCACCAACTGGTCGTATTCCATGATCGATTCGGTTCCGGACTCGGACACCGTGACCGTGTTGGCTGCCGCGTCAAGGCCGATCACCTCGTTGTCGAGTCGCACGTCGATGCCGTTGGCGCGGTGCTGTTCGGGTGAGCGCGCGATGAGCATCTGCTCCTCGGGGATCTGTCCGGCCACCCAATACGGCAGGCCGCACGCGGCGTAGGACGTGTAACGGCTGCGCTCCAGCATCACCACGTCCCACTCCGGCTGCCGACGCTTGATCCCCGACGCCGCCGAAGCGCCTGCCGCGTCGCCACCGATCACTACGATTCGAGTCATGGGTACATCCTGGCGTGTTCGGGGCGGTGGTCGCGCGTGAACCACCCCTGGGTGCCCTGATGGAGGCATGGCTGCCGGAACTGTCGGCGTTCGCCCTCTACCTGGTGGTCTGGACGATCGTCTTCGCCGAGACCGGGCTGCTGGTCGGCTTCCTGCTTCCCGGCGACTCGCTGCTCTTCGCCGCCGGGCTGCTCTGTGCCCAGCCCGGCGGAGCCGATGTCGTGGTGATGGCCGCCGGTGTCTTCGTGGCGGCGGTCGCCGGCGACCAGACCGGCTACACCCTCGGTCTGCGATTCGGCCGGCCGTACACAGATCGTCGAGGCCCCCGAGTGCGTGATGGGGTCGCCAAAGCGGAGGAGTTCTACCGACGATTCGGGGCGATCTCGGTGGTGGCCGCCCGATTCATCCCGTGGGTCCGTACCTTCACCCCGTTCGCTGCGGGCATCGCCACGATGCCGCGCGGGCGCTTCCTGGCCGCCAACCTGGTAGGAGCGGGTTGCTGGGGGATCGGCCTGGTGGCGCTGGGATATTTCGCCTATCAGGTGCCGTGGCTACGCGACGCCGCCCTGGTGGTCGCGCTGAGTGTCGTCGTCGGCAGCGTCGTCGTCGGGCTGGTCGGGGTGGTGCTGCAGCGTCGCCGTCGGGGTTCCGAAGTCGACTAGTCCCAACTCGGCGGGCTCGTCGACGCCGGTGACTTCGGTCGCGGTGGTGCCCGATCGGTAGGCGGCTCGACCGATGGCCAGACCGGAGAGCGGCACCGTCACGACGTGGGCGATCGCGATCACGATGACCACCAGGATGACCGTCGGTGAAGGATCCCGGATCACGACCGCGACGAGCAGCACCACCACGCCCAAGGCGGCGGCCTTGGCCACCGCGCTGGCCCGGGTGAGCGCATCCGGCAACCTCAACAGGCCCAATCCGGCCAGGGCGACCAAGCCGCCGCCGGCGACTGCCAACAGCCCCACGGCGAGTTCGGCGACGTTCATCCCGAGTCCTCCCCGTCGGTCTCCGCTCGCCCGGCCTCGGATTCCCCGGTGTGCGCACTGGACGGTCCCACCAACCGCACCAGACCCAGAGTGCCGAGGAAACCGATGAGCACCGCCACCAGCGCGATATCGAGCACCGCATCGAACTCCAGCCGGATGCTCAGCAGCAGCAGCGCGCACACGGTGGCGATGAATCCCAATTCGGCCGCCACCACACGATCCGCTGCGGTGGGACCGCGCAACCCGCGGTAGATCGCGGCGAGCAGTCCGATCGCCACCAGGACCAGTGCCAAGTCGACCAGGATCATGTCGAGCCCCCCGATCGCACGGTGTCGATCCGCAGCGCCCTGATCACGCGGTCCTGCAGGTCCGACACCTCCGCCCGCAGCCGGTCCGGATCCGAGCCGTACATCCCGTGCACCCAGATCCGCCCGAGGTCCGGTTCGATACCCACCACAAGGGTGCCGGGGGTGATCGTGATGAGTCCGGCCAGCACCGACAACTCCCACCGGTTGGTACACCGCAGCGGCAGCGTGATCACTGCCGGGGCCAACCTGGCGGACGGCGCGACAATGTCTCGGGCGACCAGCCAGGACGCCTGCACCACGGCTCCCAGCGTCCACACCGCGAGCCAGGTCACGGCGGGCAGCCGGGTGAGTGCTCGGAGCAGGGTGCTCATCGTGTCAACACCTGCTCCACGTACGTCGAAGGATCGGTGAGCGAGTCCCCGGCGGTCCCCGCCAGTTCCAGTAGCGGTTCCGGGTAGAGCCCGATCGCGAGGCTGACCAGCGCCAGTGCCATCCCCGGCAACACGATCGACGCCCGCCAGGGGGTGGCAGGTGCGTCCGGCTCAGCAGTGTTCGGATCCCGGCCCCAGAAGACGCCGGTACCGAGTTTCAGCATGGACATCAGAGTTCCGACACTGACCACCAGGGCCACGGCGAAGACCAGGTAGTTCGCGGAGCCGATTGCCGCCTGCAACACCCCGAGTTTGGCCCAGAATCCCGAGAAGGGCGGAAGGCCGGTCAGGGAGATCGCGGCCAGGAAGAACGCCAGCGTCACCCAACGGTGTTCGTTCGCCACCCCGCCCAGGCGGCTGATCGTCCCGGTGCCGCGCTGATGCTCGACCGCCCCGCCGCTGAGGAACAGCGAGGTCTTCACCACCGTGTGGTGGATCAGGTAGAACACCACCGCGGCCACCCCCAGCGCGCCGGCCAGCACCAACCCCACGAGGATGTAGCCGACCTGGCTGATCATGTGGAACGACAGCACGCCCCGCACCGTGCCTTCGCCCAGCGCCCCCAACACCCCGACCACCATGCTGGCGAGGGTCACCACGATGACCACGACCGTGACGGTCGAACCCGGCTCGTACACCAGCGTGATCGACCGGACCAGGGCGTACACCCCGATCTTGGTGAGTAGTCCGGAGAACAGTGCAGTCACCGCCGGTGACGCATAGGGGTAGGTGGCGGGGAGCCAGTTGTGGGCTGGGACCACCGCGGCTTTCACGGCCAGCGCGATCAGGATGACCGCCATGGCGAAGCCGATCACCGGGACGGCTCCGGCACCCGCCAGCCCGGCCAGGTTCACCGTGCCGGCGCTGCCGTAGATGGCGCCGAGCCCGGCCAGGAAGATCGTCGAGGCGGTCAGGTTCACGATCAGGTAGAGACGGGCCGAGCGCAACGAGGAGCGGTCGCCACGCAGCGAGAACAGGACGTAGGACGGCAGCAGGGCCACCTCGACCATGACGAAGAGGTTGAACAGATCTGCCGTGAGGTAGGCGCCGTACACCCCCGCCGTCATGATCAGAGCCATCGGAACGAACCAGCGGGATTCGTCCTGGTTGGTGGCGAAGGCGAACACCATCGACGCGAACACCAACACCGCGGAAACCACCAGCATCAGTGAACTGAACAGGTCCGCGACGTAGGGGATCGCGAAGCCGCCCGGCCAGCCGGCCACCTGCGTCACCAGCACTCCACCATCGGCGGTTGCCGCCACCGCTGCGGTCGCCGCCACTGCAACACCCGCCGGAACCAGCAGTGCCACCGTGCGCGAGAAGTTGCGGTTGTTCACCACCAGAACTGCGACCGCGGCCAACAGCGGGAGGGCGAAGAACAGCGGCAGCAACGATCCGTTCATGGTCGATTCACCGCCGCTTCTGGGTCATCCGGCTCACCCAGGTGGGTGGTCGAGTCGCTTTCCGTGCGCGCCACCAACGCCAACAGGTACACCGTGACGCCGAACGTGATCACGATGGCGGTGAGCACGAAGGCCTGCGGCAGCGGGTCGGCGGTGGTGGCCGGATCCAACGTGTCAGAGACGATCGGCGCCTCCCGTCGGAACGCGCCGCCGGCCGCGATGATGATCAGGTTCACCGCATGGGCGAGCAGGATGAAACCCAGGATCAGCCGGGTACCGCCACCACGGGTCACCAGCCAGGTTCCGGCGGCGGCGAGCACCGCTACCGCGATCGCGATGGTCATGATGCGGTGCTCCGCTCCGGCTCGGCCTGGCGCTCGGGGGAGTCTTCCCCGCCCAGCCGGGTGAGGGCTGCCCGGACCAGACCGATCACCACCAGGAACACACCGAGGTCGAAGATCAACGAGGTCGTGAGATCGGTGAGACCGGGCAGGGAGAATTTGATCGGGGCCAGGAACGCGCCGGCGAGACCCAGGCCGACGAGTCCGACTCCGATGGCGAGCAGCAACCCCGTCGAGATCAGGGTCGTCACCCGCGGCAGTCGGGGGCGCAGGCCCGCCAGGTGGGCTACGACCAAAGCAGCGCCACCGAGCAGCCCGGCGATGAAACCGCCGCCCGGCTCGTCGTGGCCGCGCCAGAACAGGATCGCCGCCGCCACCAGCAGGAGGGGGAGCACCACCACACTGCCGGTCCGCAACACGAGTTGTTCGGCCGGACCGAGCACGCCAGGGGCGGATTCCGGCCTCTGGTTCCGCTGCTTCGACGTCAGCCGGGTCGCGGCGAGCAGCCCCCCGGCGGCGGCAGCGAGCACGACCACCTCGCCGAGGGTGTCGAGGCCGCGGAAGTCCACCAGGATCGTGTTGACCACGTTGCTGCCGCCGGTGGCCTCCTCGGCCTCGGCGAGGTAGTACTCAGCGGCCTCGGATGACCCCCGACGTCCGGTGAAGGCCCACACGACGGCACCGGCGGCCAATCCCACGACAAGAGCCGACACTCCGGCGATGCGTTGGGAGCCGCGCACTCTCCTGGCCGGTTCCGAACGGCTGCCGGAGCGGCGGGGGAGTCCGGCGAGCACCGGCGCGGCGATCACCACCGTGAGGATCTCCACCAGCAGCAACGTCAAAGCCACATCGGGAGCGCCGAGGATGAGCAGCCAGACCGACAGCGTCAAGCCGACGATGCCGGCACCCACCAAGGCTGCGAGCGGGCTGCGCGCGAGAACGACGGCCGCGACCGCCGGCACGAGCAGAATCAGGATGACGATGTCGGCGTTCGCCCAAGTTCCGGGCTCAACCGGCGCGAGACCCCGCAACCCGAACGCGGCGCCCACGAACAGGGCGAGGATCAACACACCCACCCCCGCGAGCTGTGCCCGGGCGGAGTTGATGTGCGCCGGCCGCCCGACCCAGCCACCGAGTCGAATCGTGGCGTACCAGCCGCGGTCGAACAGCCCCGGCGCGATCGGTTGGGGCGTGTCCTCCCCGAAGATCCTCGTGAGCCGGGGCCGGTTGAGGTGCAGCACCAGACCCAACGAGATTGCGATGATCGAGAGGAACAGCGCGGGTGAGAAGCCGTGCCACAGGGCGAGGTCGTCCGCCGTCGGTGTGAAGCCGGTATCGGCGACGGTGCGGTTGACGATGCCGTTGAGCAACCAGGGCGCCAAACCGAGCACCAGGCCGAGCACGGCCGGCACGGCGGCCGGAGCCAGGAAGCTCCACCGCGGTTCGTAGAGTCCCTGCTGCCGCAGCGGGCCGGTGAAGGCTCCGCTGATGATGCGTGCGCTGTAGGCGAAGGTCAGGGCGGCGCCGCAGACCGCGACGACGGCGGCCAGGTATCCCGGCCACAGCTGGTTCGGGGTCCAGTTCGCCTCGGAGGTTCCGAGGAAGGCGTAGAAGGCCTCCTCCTTCGCCACGAATCCCACCAAGGGCGGCAGGCCCGCCATGGACATCGCCGCCAGCCCGGTCAGCACGGCGGTGACCGGCATTGCCTTGCGAAGCCCCGAGAGTTCACGGATATCCCGGCTGCCGGCCTCCCGGTCGATGATGCCGACCAACATGAACAGCGTGGCTTTGAACAACGCGTGGGCGGCGACGAGGAGGGCGGCGGCGGCGAGGGCGGCCGATGTGCCCACCCCCACCAAAGCGACCATCAGGCCCAGTTGGCTGACCGTCGAATAAGCGAGGAGTGCTTTCAAGTCGTTCTGGCGCAGCGCTTCCCAAGCGCCGAACAGCGCGGTGGCCAGGCCGATCGCCATCAGGCCCAGGTGCCAGCCGGGTACATCGGTGAACAACGGCGAGAACAACAGCAGCAGGTAGATACCCGCCTTCACCAAGGTGGCGGCGTGCAGGTAGGCGCTGACCGGGGTGATGGCGACCATCGCATCGGGAAGCCAGAAGTGGAAGGGGAGCTGGGCCGACTTCGTGAAGGCGGCGAAGGCGATCAGCGGTCCGACGATGGCGATGTCACCCGCGCTCAGCACTCCTGGGGCGCGCGCGAGCATCTCCGTCAGATCCGACGTTCCGGTCCGGTCGATGAGCAGGATCATGGCCGCCAGCAGAGCGAGGCCGCCGGTGGCCGTCACGAACAGCGCGCGGGTCGCCGGGCGGGAACCCAGCAGGCCCCGGCCACCGATCAGTAGGAAGCTGCACAGGGTGGTGATCTCCCAGAAGACCAACAACAGGATTGCATTGTTGGCCAGCACCAAACCCAGCATCGCCGCCGCGAACAGGGTGAGAATCCCGAACAGGCGGCTGTGGCCGTAATGCTCGTCGAGGTACTGGGGTGCGTAGCTCAGGACGAGCGCGCCGACCCCCAGCACGAGCGTCGCGAACAGCAGCGCGAGGCCGTTGAGGCGCAGGGAGAATTCGATTCCCAAACTCGGCACCCACTGCCAGGACTCGATCACGGTCTCGTTGTCCCGGACGGCGGGGACGGCGCGGGCCAGCAGGCCGAAGGCTCCGACGAATACCGCCGCCAGCAGGTACCCGGTCTTGCGGCCCAAGGCGGGTGCGACGAAGGGCACCACTGCCGCCGCCACGATCAGGACGACCAGGGGTGCCAGCAGCATCCCGACATTTTAGGTGAGGGCCGCAGCCCGGGCAGGTCGTCGTCTCCGATGGCGGGTGCCGAGGAGTAGCCTCCGAGGATGCTCGCGTTGCTGGCCCTGGTGCCGTCTGCCATCACCGACTACCTCAACCCGGAGGAGTTGCTGCACGCGTTGGGCACCTACGCGCTGGTGGGGGTGGCGCTGATCATTTTCGCCGAGACCGGTCTGCTCATCGGCTTCTTCCTGCCCGGCGACTCGTTGCTGTTCGTCACCGGAATGTTCGTCTCCCAGGGTTTCATCCCGACACCGATCGCGGTGGTGTGTCTGCTGCTGACCGCCGCGGCGATCATCGGCAACATGGTGGGGTATTGGATCGGTCGCAAGGCGGGTGCGCCGCTGTTCTCGCGCCAGGATTCGCGGATCTTCCGGCAGGAGTACGTCGACAAGACGTATGCCTTCTTCGCCAAGCACGGCAACAAGGCCATCGTGCTGGCGCGTTTTGTACCGATCGTGCGCACGTTCATCACGGCAGTGGCCGGGGTGGCCCGGATGGACTACCGAAGCTTCGTCGTCTACTCGGCCATCGGTGGCGTGTTGTGGGCCACCGGCGTCACCTTGATGGGGTACTTCCTGGGTAGCATCCCGGTCGTCAAGGACCACATCGAGATCATTCTGTTGCTTGTGGTCGTCGTCTCGCTGGTGCCCATGGTCGTCGAGTTCGTGCGGCACCGCTACTTCGCCCGCCCGGCGGTGGCGGCGACGCCGACCGCTCAGGACGACTGAGGGACTCAGGCGAGGCCGAGGTCATCCAGTTCGTAGGCCGCATAGTAGGGCAGGCCGACCGATTCGACCCGGCTGCGGGCACCCCGCTCGACGATCACCGCCACGGCGACCACTTCTGCGCCCGCCTCCCGCAGTGCCTCCACCGCGGTGAGCACCGATCCGCCGGTGGTCGACGTGTCCTCGACCGCCAACACCCGTCGGCCAGCCACATCGGGCCCTTCGATCCGGCGCTGCAGACCGTGCGCCTTGCCCTCCTTGCGCACCACGAAAGCATCCAGCGAACGGCCCCGTGCGGCAGCGGCGTGCAACATTGCCGTGGCTACCGGGTCGGCACCGAGGGTGAGACCCCCGACGGCGTCGTACTCGAGGTCGGCGGTCAGATCGAGCATCACCTCGCCCACCAGCGGCGCCGCGTTGCCGGCGAGGGTGACGCGGCGGAGATCGACGTAGTAGTCCGCCTCCTTCCCGCTGGAGAGGGTGACACGGCCGTGCACCACCGCGTCGGCGGTGATCCGGCTGAGCAGGTGCGCGCGGGCGGAAGTCATGGGGACAGTCTAGGTGACCGGGCTGGTGAGCTCCGGCGAGCGGCGCCGCGCCGTCGGGCCGCTGCCCGATGCGGCAGGCTTGACCCATGCGCTCACCACACGTCGTGCTGCTGCCGGGCTCCGGGATGGACCGGTCGGCGGTCGCCGCGGAACTCGTCGGCGACGGAATCGACTGCTACTGCCCGCCTGAGGCCCAACTCGATCCGGAGTTGCCCGAGCAACTCGCGGATGCCCGCCGGGTCGCCGCCGTAGCGCAGTGGTTGGCCGGAGCGGCCGTGCCACCTCCGGTGGTGCTGGTGGCAGCCGGCAGCGCGGCACGGCTGCTTCCCGCCCTATCGCTGTCGCAACGCAGCGCCGCTCGCCTCGTGGTCGGTTATGTCCTGATCGATGCCCCATCCCCGGCACCATCGCACGAATGGCCGGACGCGCCAGTCTGGTGGGTGTCCACGCCGGCTGCCTCAGCAGAGGTCGAGGCCGGGGCGTTGAGCGCGGATCTGCGCGGTTTCGAGGTGCTCAGCGCGGGGTCCGCCGCGGCTGCCGTGCACCGGGTGCTCGTGGATCTCGGCCGGTCTCGGCCCTAGCCGATGGCGGGATTGTGCAGGTCGATGGATCCCAACCGGCGCAATGCTTCGCTCAACACTTCGGGGCGTTTCGAGAACGTCCATCGCACGTAGTCGTTGCCGGTATCGCCGCTGCTCAGGCGGGCCACCGGGATCGCCACCACCGCCGCGTTGGCGAGGATGTGTTCGACGAAAGATTCACCGCGGTCCCAGCCCAGACCGGTCACGTCGGTGACGAAGAAGTAGCTGCCGCCGGAGGGGACCACCTCCAGCCCCAATCCGGAGAGGCCGTCGGCGAGTAGACGGCGGGCGGCTCCGAACTTGGCGGCCAGACCGGCGAAGTACGACTCGGGCAGCCGCAGGCCGGCGGCGATGGCGGGTTGGAAGGGGCCGCCGGACACGTAGGAGAGGTGCTGTCGCACCACGCGGACCGCGGAGATGAGGTCCGCCGGTCCGGTCGCCCAGCCCACTTTCCAGCCGGTGAACGAAAACGTCTTGCCACCGCTGCCGAGGGTCACGGTCCGCTCGCGCATACCGTCCATCGCCGCCATCGGCACGTGTGACACGTCCGGCCCGAAGACCAGGTGTTCGTACACTTCGTCGCTGATCACGATGAGGTCGTTGGCTTCGACCACCTCTGCGAGTTCGGCCAACTGCTGCTCGTCGAATACCGCGCCGGTGGGGTTGTGCGGGGTGTTGAGCAGGATGGCAGTGGTCCGGTCGGTCACGGCGTCGGCGATCGCCCCCACATCGAGCCGGAATCCGCGCTCCGGATCGCGGGCCAAGGGGACGCCGACCTGTTCGGCGCCGGCCATGGCGATGCCGGCCCCGTAGACGTCGAACCAGGGTTCAGGCACGATCACCTCGTCACCGTGGTCCACCAGGGCCAAGATCGCAGCGGTGATGAGCTCGCTGGCACCGGTGCCGATCACGGCCTCGGTGGCAGGGTCGTAGTCCAGCCCGTAGAACCGGCGCTGGTGGTCGCACACGGCCGCCAGCAGATCCGGGAGGCCATGGCGTGGTGGGTATTGGTTGCCCGAGCCGCCGGCGATCGACGCGATGGCGATCTCCTTGAGCGCGTCCGGACCATCGGTGTCGGGGAAGCCCTGGCCCAGGTTGACGGCCCCGAGCCGGGCGGCGAGTGCCGAGAATTCACCGAACACAGACCCCGAATGCGGTCGCATCCGGGGTATCAGGCGGGAGTAGTCGTCCACGGGCAGCAACGCTAGTCGAAAGCGTCAGGACCGGCCCGCGATGCGGCGCACCAAAGGTCGCGGCAGCAGTGCAGTGAGTCCGTGGATGCCCTTGTACACCCCTCCAGGGACCACCACCGCCCGCCCCTGTTCGCAACCTCGCAGGCCGGCTTCGGCCACCGCGTCGGCGTCCAGCCACAGCCACCGCGGAATCCCGCTGACGTCCATCTCCGCTCGCTGGTGGAATTCGGTGTGGGTGTAGCCGGGGCAGAGGGCGCTCACGTGCACGCCTTTCGCCCGGTACTGCGCGGAGAGGCTCTCAGCGAACACGGTCGCCCACGCCTTGGCCGCCGAATAGGAGCCGCCGGGCAAGAAACTCGCGACGCTGGAGACCACGACGATTCGGCCGCGCCCGCGGCCCAGCATGCCGGGCAGGGCAGCGTGGGTCAGTCGCATCGGAGCCGTCACGAGCACGTCGAGCATGGCCTGCTCGGCGTCGACGTCGCTGTGTGCGAACGGTGCTGAGACCCCGAATCCGGCGTTGTTGACCAGCCACTCCACCGGTGCCGCGTCGGGGTCGGCGAGGCGATGCTCCACCAGTCGGCAGCCGTCGAGGTCGCTGAGGTCGGCGACGATTACCTCAACCTCGACGTGGAACTGCCGGCGGATCCGTTCGGCGAGTTCCTCCAGCCGCTCGGCGGTGCGTGCCACCAGCACGAGGTCGTGCCCGTGCCCCGCCAACTGCCTCGCGAAACTGAGCCCGATCCCGGCGGTTGCGCCGGTCACCAGAGCCGTCGCCACGGCGCTACCGACCCTGGTTCGCCACCGCGGCGGCTGCCTCGGCCGCCGCCGCCGGGTCGAGGTATTCGCCGCCCGGGACGATCGGCTTCAACTGCGAGTCGAGGCGATACACCAGCGGTATGCCGGTGGGGATGTTCAACGCTGCGATGTCGGCATCCGAGATGCCGTCGAGGTGTTTGACGAGCGCTCGCAGCGAGTTGCCGTGAGCCCCAACGAGCACGACCTTGCCGTCGCGCAGATCCGGCACGATCGCGTCGTACCAGTAGGGGAGCATCCGCTTCACCACGTCCTCAAGGCATTCGGTGGCGGGAAGTTCCTCCGGGGCGAGCCGGGCGTACTTGGGGTCGTCGGTCTGGGCGAACTCACTGTCCGGATCGATCGGAGGCGGTGGCGTGTCGTAGGAGCGGCGCCACAGCATGAACTGCTCCTCGCCGTACTGCTCGAGGGTCTCCTTCTTGTCCTTGCCCTGCAATGCGCCGTAGTGGCGCTCGTTCAGCCGCCACGAACGTTTCACCGGCAGCCAGAGCCGGTCCGCCGACTCGAGCGCCAGGTTGGTGGTGCGGATGGCGCGGCGCAGTAGCGACGTGTGCACCACGTCGGGCAGGATGCCGGACTCGGCCAGCATCTCGCCGCCGCGGACGGCCTCCGCTTCCCCCTTCTCGGTGAGGTCGACGTCGACCCAACCGGTGAAGAGGTTCAGTGAGTTCCACTCGCTCTGGCCGTGCCGCAACAGGATCAGCGTGTATTCGTCGCTCATGGTCGTAGTCTGCCGTGCCGTTTCCGATGTTGCCCTCCGGGTGGATCACTCCGGCGGAGCCAGGTGCCGGAACGGCGCCAAGTTCTCGGTGCTCTCACCGGCCTTGAGTCGCCATTCCCACTCGGCCGTGATCGCCGAGGCGAAGCCCATCTCGAGCAACTGGTTGAACACCTGATCGCAGTGCAACAGCACCGCTCCCATCAGGCGGTCCATGGTGTCGGTGTCGAAGCCCGCTGCGGGCAGCGTGCCGACCAGGAACACATCGCCGTAGTGGTCGAGGGCGTAGGCGAGGCCGAAGATCTTCCGATTGCGCTCCAGCAGCCAACGGTGCACCTCGGCTGCGTGCTCGTCCGGATGCCGGATCACGAAGGCGTTGACGGTGACCACCTCATCGGTGACCGACAGCGAGACGGTGGTGCGCAGTTTCTGTTCGCCGGGCAGCACCACCACCACGGCCCCGTCGGGGTTCTGCTCGGTTTCCACCCCTGCGTCCCGGCACCAGGTGCGGATCGCGAGCAGTGCCGCTTCAGCGGTGCTCATGCGCCCCGCCGGTCCGCATCCCAGGCGGGTGCGCTGCCGGTGCGGGCGTCCCGGTAGACCCGCAGCAGGTGCGCCGTGGTGGCGTCCCACCCGAACTGCTGTGCCTGGCGGCGGGCGCCTTCGCGCAGTCCGGCGGTGAGCGCGCGGTCGCTCAGCACGGATTCGAAGGTCCGAGCCCACTCTCCCGGGTCACGGCTGGCCACCAGCAGCCCCGAGGTGCCGTCGTCGATCGCGGTGCGCAAACCGCCCACGTCGCTGGCCACCACCGGGGCGCCACAGGCCTGGGCCTCAATGGCCACCAACCCGAATGACTCCGAATGGCTCGGCACTGCCACGACATCGGCGGCCCGGAAGAGATCCACCAGCGAGTCTTTGGCCAGCGGCGGCCAGAACAGGGTGCGGTGCTCCAGGCCCAGGTCCCGGGCTTGGACCCGGAGCTGGTCAGGCATGTCCGAACCGTTGCCGGAGGGGCCTCCGCACACGATCACCAGCGGTTCGTCCCCGGTGGCGCCGACCGGCCGCATGCGCGCCACCGCGGCAAGGACCAGATCTGGCGCCTTGAGCGGCTGCAGCCTGCCGACGAACACCACGATCGGCCGACGCGCCGGCAGCCCGAGTCGAGCCCGGGCGGCCCCGGAGTCTCTGGGTGAGAACACGTCCAGGTCGACCCCGGGATGCACGACGTGGACGCGGTTGGGATCCGCCTGGTACATCGTCAGCAGATCGTCGGCCTCGGCCCGGGTGTTGGCGATCAACGAATCGGCCACCTCGACCACCTGTTGTTCACCGATCACCCGTGAGTCGGGCTCACGGGTGTCATCGTCGCCGCGGTCGCGATTCTTCACCTTGGCGAGGGTGTGCATGGAGTGGACCAGCGGGATGCCCCAACGCTCCTTCGCCACCCAGCCGACCTGGCCCGACAACCAGTAGTGGCTGTGGATCAGGTCGTACCAGCCTTCCGGTCTGGCCGCTTCGGCGCGCAGGACACCGGCACTCAGAGCGCACATCTGGCCGGGCAGATCCTCTTTCCGCAACCCCTGGAACGGGCCGGCCACGATGTGCCGTACGAGGAGTCGATCCGCCACCTGCTCCACGGCCGGCTGAGTACTGTCGGTGGCTCGGGTGAAGATCTCCACCGCCACCCCGGCCGCCGCGAGTCGCTTCGACACCTCCCAGACATACACGTTCATGCCCCCCGCATCGCCCACGCCGGGCTGTTCGAGGGGCGAGGTGTGCAGCGAGAGCATGGCGACCCGGCGCGGCAGTTCGGTGGCCGTGCGGTGAGCACGGCGGGAGGTGTTCCGGCCCATCAGCTTGCGGTTCGGGAGTACGGCTCGCCGGTGACGATGTGCATGATGCGTTTGTTGATGGTCACGGCGTGGTCGGCGAAACGTTCGTAGAACCTCGACACCAGGGTCAGGTCGACGGCCGCCTCGACGCCGTGGGTCCACGCCGGCGACAGCATGATGTTGAACATCTCCCGATGCAGTCGGTCCATCTCCTCGTCGGTGACGACCGCCCGTTGGGCCAGCTCCACGCTGTGCGACGCCATCGCAGCGCCGGTCTGGTGCACGATCCGCTGGGCGACCGCACCCATGTCCGAGATCACGCCGCGCAGTTCCACCGGAACCACCGAATCGGGGTAGCGCAACCGGGTGGTCTTCGCGACGTGCGTGGCGAGGTCCCCCATCCGTTCCAGCGAGGAGGCGATCCGCAGGGCGGAGAGCAACCGGCGCAATTCGCCCGCCACCGGCTGCTGCAGCGCCACCAGTTGGGTTGCGCGGTCGTCGATCTCATCGTTGATGCCGTCGAGGCGGGCGTCTTCGGAGATCACCTGCTCGGCTGCCTGCAGGTCTCCGTCGAGCAGGGCGCGGGTGGCCAGACTCATCGCCCGGCCCACCAGCCGGGTCATCTCGATGAGCAGGGTGTCGATCTCCTGCAACGACTCTCGGTAGGCTTCCCGCACGTAAAGAGGATAGGCCCCCGGCGGAGGACGGCAACAGCCACGCGGCGTCGTCGTCATGAGGAACGACTGAACCGTCGGCGACCCGCAGGCGGCGAATGGGCAACGAGTCGGTGAATCCTGGCCTACCAGGGGTCGACATTGTTAACGGATTCGGATGCGGCGCCTATCCTTGACCGATATGGACACCGCCGCGCTCGTCATCATCGCCGGACTGGGCGTGGTGGTGGGACTGTTCGGTGCCGTCGCCTGGTGGCAGACGCGGCGGATCTCCGACCTGCGTGAAGTGGCCGGTACCCACGACGGCGACGAGGTGGACCGGGTGCCCATCTCGCAATTGCTCGGGGTGCTTCCCGGCGCGTCGATTCTGGTGCACGGCTCGAACGGAACGGTCGAGCGCGCCACGGCCAAGTCGTTCAGTTTGGGCCTGGTGGTGTCCAACAGGTTGGCCAGCGAGGAGATGAACGCGATGGTCGCCGAGGTCCATCGCGACGGCATCACCCGGGAGTACGACATCAACATCACCCGCCCGGCGCTGGCGCGCGGCGAGCTCGAGTTGCGGGTGCGCGCCGCAGCGGTGGGCGAGGACGCGGTGCTGCTGCTGATCGACGACCTGTCCGGGGCCCGACGGGTCGACACGGTCCGTCGCGACTTCGTGGCCAATGTCAGCCACGAACTCAAGACCCCGGTCGGAGCACTCTCGTTGCTCGCGGAGGCCGTGTCGGTGGCCGCCGACGACCCGGATGAGGTGCGGCACTTCGCCGACCGGATGACCGCCGAGTGCTCCCGGCTGAGCCACCTGGTCGCCGACTTGATCGACCTCTCCCGACTGCAGGGCGATCAACCGCTCGACAGCGCCCAACCGGTGAGCGTGGGCTTCATGGTCAGCGAGGCGATCGACATGCTCACCACGGCGGCAACGAAGGCCGAGATCGACATCGTCGTCGGCGGCGAGCGCGAGCTTCAGGTGTACGGGGTCGAGGATCAACTGATCACCGCTCTGCGCAACCTGCTGGCGAACGCGATCGCCTACTCCCCGGCTCAGACCAAGGTGGCGATCGGGGTGGCCGAACGCGACGGCATCGTGAACATCTCGGTGACCGATCAGGGCATCGGAATCGACTCGGCCAACCTGGATCGCATTTTCGAACGCTTCTACCGGGTCGACCCGGCGAGGTCTCGCATCACCGGTGGCACCGGCCTCGGCTTGGCGATCGTCAAACACGTCTGCAACAACCATGGAGGAGATGTCACGGTGTGGTCGGTCGAGGGGGAGGGGAGCACCTTCACACTTCGCCTCCCCGCGTACCGGGCGGGTTCGGATTCGACGAGTGAGGCGACAGCCGACCCTGAGGGGATCCGGGTATGGGAGTGATGAAGGAACCCGTCCGGATCTTGGTCGTCGAGGACGAGGAGTCCATCAGCGAGGCGCTCGCCTACGTGTTGGGCAAGGAGGGGTTCGCGGTTCAGGTGGCCGCCACCGGGCCCGACGGCTTGGCGGAATTCAACCTCTGGTCGCCCGACCTGGTGCTGCTCGACGTGATGTTGCCGGGTCTGCCCGGCACCGAGGTATGCCGGGAGATCCGCACCACCTCGAGCGTGCCGATCATCATGCTGACCGCGAAGGATGCCGAGATCGACAAGGTGGTCGGGCTCGAGCTCGGCGCCGACGACTACGTCACCAAGCCATTCTCGACCAGGGAACTACTCGCGCGGATCAGGGCGGTCCTGCGTCGGCAGGGTTCGATGGCGGAGGAAGGCGCGGATTCCGGCGTGGTCACTGCGGGTCCGGTGCGGCTCGACGCGGACCGTCATGTGGTGACCGTCCGGGGCGACGAAGTTCGCTTCCCGCTCAAGGAGTTCGAACTCCTCGAGTTGCTGATGCGCAACGAGGGTCGGGTGTTGACCCGGGCGCAACTCATCGATCGGGTCTGGGGCAGCAACTACGTCGGCGACACCAAGACGCTGGATGTGCACATCAAACGACTGCGCAGCAAGATCGAGAGTGAGCCCGGCAAACCGGCCCACGTGATCACGGTGCGGGGCCTGGGCTACAAATACCAGGCCTAAGACCGCGGCATGGGCCCTACTGGGGGGCCTCGGCCGGTGCTGGCTCGGTGGTCGGCGAGGTGGTGGGGCTCGGCGAGGCACTCTCGGTCGGCGATGGGCTGGCTGAGTCCTCGTCGGTGCCGAGCTCACGCTGCGATTGGGTGACGACGTCACGGTAGGGGCCGACTCCGGGCACGACGAGCACCGAGACGGTCATCGAGCCCGCGTCGCGGAACTCCAGCGTGGTGAGCAGGAAGGGCGACGGTGAATCAGGGACCTCGTCGACACTCGCGAAGGCGTCGCCGTTGAAACCGATCCGGATGGGCAGCCGCGGGGCGACGTCGAGGGGTGCTCCGGTGAGGCCGGCGTCGCCACCGGGTTCGGCCGAAACGCTGAGCAGTTGGTCGGGTTGACCACCTTCGGCCACCAGCATGGTGCCGCTGAAGTAGGCGGTGTCGGGGTTCTCGGGGTCACGCACCCATACCATCCCGCGGGCTTGCACGTCCCCGGCGTTGGCACTGGCCACCTGCCCGCCTTCGGCCTGGGCGGTGGTCTGTGCCTGGTATCCGTTCCAGCACCCGGTCAGAGTGCCCATGAGCACCAGCCCGGACAGGCCAGCGGCAATACCTCGTCGGTGCACGGTCGTCCTCCCGCTCGCGGCGCCGGGCGCCGGATGGTTGCGATGTGGTCGGTCGCAAAGCCTAGCGGGTCAGGCGCCTGTTGTTGTGGCCTGTCCGAGTGTTGCAGCCATCGACGTTGTTTCGTCCGCTCCACGCACCACGTCCGCCACCACGCCGTCGGGGGCGACGACGAACAGGGTGAGGCCGGACGGACGGAAATCGGCGAATGTCGTGACCGGCGCGAGCATGGACGCTGCCCCGACCGGAGCGGCGTATTCGCTCACCTCGGTCACGTCACGTCCCTCAGCGGCAACCAGGAATCGGAACCCGGCGGCTTCTGCCTGCGCCGCTGCACTGGCGATCCCGGCGGCGCACTCAGGGCACTGCGACGAGGGCACCAGGGCAACCACGGCCGGTCGGATGTCGCGCAGCAGTCGCGGAGCGCCGTTGACGGCCACCGCCGCGGACGGCATCAGCCCGCCGACGACGCCGGTGGTCGAGGTGTCGGCGGCGAGTGGTGCGGTGGAAACCGGGGCATCCACCCGCGTCACCGAGGCGAGCATCAGCGTGCCCACCATGGCGAGCACGGCCGCGACGATGAACAGGAACGGGATCACGTGCGACCCGCGATGGCCGAACCAGGGCAAGCCGTCGCGCCAGCGGCCCGGGTGATCGCCGGCTGTCGGCTGCCCCGGAGCGTGGCGCAGGCGGTTCTCGGCAGCCAACTCCTCGTAGTACCGCCAGCGATCGGCATCAAGGGCCGAAGCATCGTCCGGGATGGCGATCCCGGCCGGGTCGTCTGGTTCTGGAGTGACCGCCATTTCGCAAGTATCGCCCCGGTGCGCGGAAGGCGCCAATCCCGAGGGTTATGACAGGGCGTATCCAAGCACCTCACGCATAGTGATCTGTGCAACATCAACGGCGTGTTAGGCTTGTGTAGCCAACGAAAGGGGCCCAATCCTATGACTTTTTCAGTCGGCGACACCGTCGTTTACCCCCACCATGGGGCCGCGCTCATCGAATCGATCGAGATGCGCGAGATCGGCGGCCAGGAACGAAAATACCTGGTCCTTCGGGTGGCGCAGGGTGACCTCACGGTTCGGGTTCCGGCCGACAATGTCGACCTGGTGGGGGTCAGGGACGTGGTCAACCAGGAAGGCCTCGACCGGGTCTTCGAGGTTCTTCGCCAGCCCTACACGGAAGAGCCGACCAACTGGTCGCGGCGCTACAAGGCGAACCTGGAGAAGTTGGCTTCCGGCGACGTGATCAAGGTTGCCGAAGTCGTGCGCGACCTGTGGCGCAGGGATCAGGATCGCGGTCTGTCGGCGGGGGAGAAGCGCATGCTGTCGAAGGCGCGGCAGATCCTGGTGAGCGAACTGGCGCTGGCCGAGCACAAAGACGAGGATGAGGCGGAGACCATTCTCGACGAGGTGCTCGCTTCCTGAGACGGCGTTCGCCGTCGGCCCCTTGAGGTTTGTGTGATGAAGAGCGCCGTGCTCGTGGCTGCGGGGGGCCTCGGAACGCGGTTGGGACCGGGGGCGCCCAAGGGTCTGCGGGAACTGGCCGGGCGATCGTTGGTCGTACATGCGGTGGACCGAATGGCGGCCGTCGACGGTGTCGTCGAAGTAGTGGTCGCGGCACCGGAGGCACATCTGGCAGACGTCCAGCGAGCGATTGCGGGGTTGTCACTGCCGGCGGGTGTGGAACTCGCGGTGATCGTGGGCGGGGTGCTGCGGCAGGATTCCGTCCGGCTGATGCTCGACGCGATCGATGACGAGATCACCCACGTCCTGGTCCACGATGCAGCGCGTTCACTGACGCCGACCTCGGTTGGCGACGCCGTGGTGGATTCGCTGCGAGCGGGGAACGATGCTGTGGTCCCGGTGATCCCGGTGGTCGATACCGTCGCCCGGATCGACGGTGGCGCCATCACCGCCCAGGTGCCGCGATCGGAGTTGGCGCTGGTCCAGACACCTCAGGGCTTCTCCCGACCCTTGCTGCAGCGCGCCCATGCCGAGTGCCCGCCGAACCACGAAGCCACCGACGACGCCTCCTTGGTGCTGCGGCTCGGCGAGCCCGTGGTGACCGTGCCGGGCGACCCACGTGCCATGAAGATCACCACCGAACCCGATTTCGTCGTCGCCGCAGCTTGGCTGGAGTCGGTATGAGCCACCTGCCGCTCGTCGGTATCGGCACCGACGTGCACCCGTTCGCCCCGGAGCGCACACTCATGCTCGCCTGCCTGGAGTGGCCGGGCGAACCCGGTCTGGCGGGGCACAGCGATGCCGACGTGGCAGCACATGCGGTGTGCGACGCCCTGCTCTCGGCGGCCGGGTTGGGCGACCTCGGTGGCAATTTCGGTACCGCCGAACCGGAGTGGGCCGGCGCCAGCGGGGCTGCCCTGCTCAGCGAAACGGTGCGCCGGGTCGAAGCCGCCGGATGGCGGATCGGCAACGTCGCGGTGCAGATCATCGGCAACTCGCCGCGGGTGGGGCCGCGTCGGGCTGAGGCCGAGCGGGTGATGTCCGACGTCGTCGGCGCCCCCGTCCGGGTGTCGGCGACCTCCACCGACGGCCTCGGCCTCACCGGCCGTGGTGAAGGGATCGCTGCGATCGCCACCGCGCTGGTGGTGGCGACGCACTAGCCTGGGCGGGTGAGCTTGCGCCTATACGACACCGCCACGCGGAGCGTGCGGGACTTCGTTCCGATTGAGCCGGGCCATGCGTCCATCTACGTGTGCGGCGCCACCGTTCAGGGCCCGCCACATGTGGGGCATGTGCGCAGCGGCGTGGTGTTCGACGTACTCGCCCGTTGGTTGACCGCGAATGGCAGTTGCGTCACGCTCTGCCGAAACGTCACCGACATCGACGACAAGATCCTCGGCAAGGCGATCGAGGAGGAGCGGCCGTGGTGGGCGGTTGCCACCGCCTACGAGCACGCCTTCGCCGACGCGTATGACGTGTTGGGCTGCCGACGACCGACCGTCGAGCCCCGCGCCACCGGTCACATCCCGCAGATCGTCGCCCTGATCGAACGACTGATCGAGGCCGAACACGCCTACGCCGCGGGCGGTGACGTCTATTACTCAGTCCGATCCTTCGCTCGCTACGGGCAGTTGTCCGGGCAGCGGGTGGACGAGATGCGCGGATCGGAACTCGATCCGGCCGCCCCCAAACGCGATCCGCGTGACTTCGCCTTGTGGAAGTCGGCCAAACCTGGCGAACCCGCCTGGGACACCCCCTGGGGTCCCGGTCGGCCCGGCTGGCACATCGAATGTTCGGCGATGGCCACCACCTACCTCGGCAGCGAGTTCGACATCCATGGCGGTGGCCTCGATCTGGTGTTCCCGCACCATGAGAACGAGATCGCCCAGTCGCAGGGGGCGGGCGACGGCTTCGCCCGGTATTGGCTGCACAACGCGTGGGTGACCACGGCCGGGGAGAAGATGAGCAAGTCGCTGGGCAATTCACTGCTGGTGGACGAGGTGGTGCGGCGGGTGCGCCCGGTGGAGTTGCGGTGGTATCTCGCCAGCGCGCACTACCGCAGCACGCTGGAGTTCTCCGACGAGTCGCTTGCCGAATCCGCGGCCGGCTATCGCCGGCTGGAGTCGTTCGTTCAGCGCGCGGCTGAGGTTGTGGGGGCGGAGCGCACCACGCCGGCCGGCGTGCCCGAGGCGTTCGCCGCGGCGATGGACGATGACTTGAATGTGCCGGCCGGAGTAGCGGTGGCGCACGAATGCGTCACCGCGGGCAACCAGGCGTTGAGCTCCTCCGACGATGCTGCAGTGGCCATTCGCGCACAGGAGGTGCGATCGATGCTCGAGGTGCTGGGCGTCGATCCGCTGTCGGCACCGTGGATCGATGTCCACACCGGCGCCGCCGAGCGGGAGGCGATCGCGGCGCTGGTCGCCGGCGTGCTCGAACTGCGGGCCGCGGCTCGGGTGAACAAAGACTTCGCTACGGCTGATTCGATCAGGGACAGTCTTGCGGCCGCCGGAATCGTCGTCGAAGACACCCCGCGCGGACCCCGATGGACACTGGAGCACAACTGATGGCCGGCAACTCGCAACGACGGGGTGCAACCCGCAAACCCGGATCGAAGAAGGGCTCCTCGGTCGGTTCGGGAGGCCAGCGCCGACGGGCACTGGAAGGCAAGGGCCCCACGCCCAAGGCCGAGGACCGAGTGAGTCACCCGGCCCACAAGCGAACCAAGCAGGCGGAACGGCGCGCGGCCCAAGGTGGCGGTGGGGGGTCGGCACGCCGTGCTGTGCCGGATGACACGGTGGTGGGTCGAAACCCGGTCGTGGAGGCGCTGCGAGCTGCGGTTCCCGCCCGAGAACTGCTCGTGGCGGAGGGGATCGATGCCGACGATCGGGTGGCCGAGGCGGTTGCGCTGGCAACCTCCGCCAGGGTTCGGGTGTCCTCCAGCCCCAAACGAGACCTCGATCGCGCCGCAGGCGAGGCCAACCATCAGGGACTGGTCCTGCGGACGGAGCCGTTCGGGTACGCAGATCCGGAAGCGCTGTTCTCGGAGGCGCTGGCAGCCTCGGCGCAACCGGTGATCGTGGCACTCGACGGCATCACGGATCCGCACAATCTGGGCGCGATCGCACGATCCGCGTTGGCCTTCGCTGCGGCTGGCCTGCTGGTGCCGTCCCGACGGTCCGCGGGGGTGACGGCAGCCGCGTGGCGGTCGTCGGCCGGCGCCTTCGCCCGGCTGCCGGTCGCACGTGCGACGAATCTGGCCCGTGCCGTCGGCCAGGCGCAGGCTGCCGGATTCTTCGTGATCACATTGGATGGTTCGGCCCGGCGCACGGTCGCGGAGAGCGCTGAGCATTTCGCGGACGTACCGCTGCTGGTGGTGGTCGGATCCGAGGGCGCCGGGGTGAGTCGCATCGTCGGCGACAGGGCGGATCAGGCGGCTCGGATCGAACTCCCCGGAGGTGCGGAGTCGTTGAATGCCTCGGTGGCTGCGGGCATCGCGCTGTATTCGATTGTGCAGGCCCGTCAACACACCTGAGCCGCTGCGCCCGGCTAGAGCGCGACGACACCTTCGATGATTGTCCGGGTAGCCCCGCCCACCCACACGTCAGCGCCGTCGCTGCGCACGACGATACGGGCATCGGCGCCCACCGCCGTACCCTGTCGGGCGACGTATGCCGCCGGCGCGAGTCCAGCCGGGATGAGCCACTGCGCGAGGGCGGCGTTGAGACTTCCGGTGGCGGGGTCCTCCGCCACCGCCCCGCGTGCGGGGAAGAAGGCGCGCACGTCGAAAAGCCAGTCGCCCGGGTCGGCTTGGTCGTCCAATGCGGTTGCCGCCGGCGTTGCGTCCGTGCGCGGACCGATGACCCCGACCTCCCAGTCACCCAACACCGCAGTATTCGGCCGTACCTGAGCCACGGTTTCCGACGAGGCCAGGAGCACCCCGCGCCAGGCCGGACCGTTGTCGCACCATGACGTGGCCACGATGTCGTCGCGAGTCAGCCCCAAGCCCGACGTCAGGCGTTCGATGTCGTCCTCCGGCAGCGGCCCGCCGCGGTTCAACTCCGGGGCGGCAAGAAAGAGGGAGTCGCCTTCGCGGCGGATGCGCACGAGGCCCGCGCCGCACTCCTGCACGATCACCTCGCCGTGTGGCACCCCACCCGCCTCCAGCCAGGCGTGGGCCGAGCCCAGGGTCGGATGGCCGGCGAAGGGCAGTTCCCGACCCGGACAGAAGATCCGCAGCCGGTAGTCGGCTTCCGGGTGTTCGGCGGGAAGCATGAACGTTGCTTCCGACAGGTTCGTCCAGTCGGTGAAGGCACCCATCAAGCCCGCGTCGACGCCCACCGCATCCACCACCACGGCGACCGGGTTGCCTGAGCATGGTGCGGCGCTGGAAAACACGTCGACTTGGGCGAACGGGCGGGTGCGGACCATTGCACTATCGTGGCGCATCCATCATGGGCTCGTCGCCCGCCAAACGATGGAGAGTTGCCCTGCCACACGCCCTCCCGACGTACGCTGGAAGCGCCTGCGGTGGTCTATGGGGCGCCGTCACCCGGGGATGGAGGTGCGCCGTGGATCCAGAACCAGGTCCGGTGGCCACGCTCTGGTGCCCAGGCTGCCGGGCCGAGATGCCGGAGGACACCGACCCGACCATGACGTGCGGGCTGTGTGGCTGCGTCTTCGACACCCACCTGGCCCAGGAAGCCTCCCGGTTGTGGCGGGAGGAGCGTGAACTGAATCGAACCCTCGAGCACCTCGACGCCGCGATGGCAGAGCTGGAAGGGCGGCGTCGGAACGTCGTCGGGTCGATCGCCTCGTGGCAGGCTCGACGCGAAGAATTGCGGGCGGCGTCCGTACTGTCGGCCGTTTCCACCGCACCCCCCGCGGTGCGAACCGAAGTACCTCCCAAGGTGCGAACTCAAGTGGCCGCGGCGAGGGCACATCCACCACTGGCGCTTCTGCTGCAGGGCACGGGCGCCCTGCTGGTGCTCGCCGCGCTGGTGGTGGTGTCCGCGGTGCTGTGGGGCTCCCTTTCCGGTCAACTGCAGGTGGCACTCCTTGTGGCGGCCGTTGTAGCCGTGGGGGTGCTCGCTGCGGTCACCAAGCGGGTGGTTCCCACCACCTCCATGGTGCTGGCGGCCCTGACCGTGGCAGCGCTGGTCGTGGTGTTGCTCGCCGCGCCGCAGTTGGTGAGGGATTGGGCCTCACCGTGGTATCCGGGGATCGCGGGGGTGGTCTTCACCGGTGTGGCACTGTCGGCCGGAAAGGTGGCCCGGGTCCGACTGTGGTGGTTCGTCGGGGTGGCCTCGATCCCGGCTGCCACCGTGCTGGCGTTGGCAAGTGTGTTGGAGGCGGCGGCCCCGGTGGCTCCCTCGTGGAACCTCGCCCTCGTGGTCGCCCTGCTCGCGGCGGTGGTCGTCGCCATGGCGTGGTGGGCGGTAGCGGCGGCGGAAGCGGATCCGCCGACGTCGCGCACCGCCTGGTGGACCGCCTCGGTCACCGTGTTCGCCGGTTGGCTCGTCAGTTTCGGCGCCGCGATGCCCTTGGCCGTCTCGTGGGCGTTCCCGTCGGGAGGCGGCGAGGATGGCGACTCGTGGCTCGGGGCTCTCCTCACCGCGCTGCCGCTCGCCTTGCCGGTGCTGTGCGTCGGCGCCGCGACGGTAGCCCTCGCTCGGCCGGGGAACCTCACCGGCTATTGGCGTGGCAGCGCCCTTCGCGTGGTGGGCGCAGTGGTGCTGGGCACCGGCGTCGGGGGTGTGCTGCTGTTCCGGGCGGCGACTGCCGCCGAGGCAATCGTTGCCGCCGTGGCTGCGTCCGCGGTTGTGGCCTTGGGTCTGTGGGCAGCGGTCAGGGTGCCGCGCTGGCGCGGGTCACTGCTCGCTGGAGTGGGATCCGTCGCCGGGTTCATCTGGGTCGTCGATGCGACGGCGACGCTGGTGTGGCGCGCCGATGGGGCATCCGCGTGGGGCGCCGGTGCGCGCAATCCGGCGGCCTGGGCCTGGTTGGCGGCGCTGATCTTCGGGCTCGCACTGGCGGTGCAACTGCTCGTTCTCGGCCTCCGCCAGCGGTGGACCGCCCCGGTGGTGCTTGCCATCGTCGTCGCCGCCGCATCCTGGTGGCTCGGCTACGGGGTCGGGCTGGCACCGGAGTATGTGATCGAAGCTTCCTGGTTGCCGCCTGCGGTGCAACTGGAATTCGCCTGGTGGCCGGCGGTCGGCTTCGCCCTGGCCGTCGTCACGTTGGCCCACCGGAAGTCGATGCTCAGGTGGATCGAATGGCCGATGCTGCTGCTGGTCGCCACGGTGCCCTCCTGGATCGCCGGGGTCGCCGGCTTGATCGTTGGCGGTGAGGCCGCCGATGCCGTCAATCTTCGGGTGGTACTCGTGTTGGTGGTGTTGGGCTGTGTGGCGGTGATCTTGCCTCGCGGCCGCATCGGATTTTCCGCCACCGCATTGGCGCTGGCCCTGGCAATCCCGTGGCTTGCAGTGATGTTCGAGGTCGCCCCCGAGGCCGACCGTGCGCCTGCGGTTGTCACTGCACCCACCGCCCTCGGTGTGATCGCGGTGACCGCCTGGATATTGGAGCCGCGGTCGTCCTGGACCTCCTGGTGGGTCGTGATGAGGTGGCCGCTGCTTGCGGTGGCTGCGGTGACGGTCGGCTGGGCCTTGGCGTTCCCGCTGCCCGGGGGTCAACCGGTCGCGATCGTCCGGGTCATCCTCGTCACGGCGGGAGCGTCAGCACTTGTTGTCTGTCGCTGGAGGTCCGCACCGGTGGTGGCGATGGTCGCCGGCTGGGTGGCGGTAGCCGTCGTGTGGGTGAGCGTGATGGCAGGGCTTCCAGCAGGCGGGCAATGGGATGTGGAGTTGCACACCCTCCCCAGCGCCGCCGCCTTGGCTGCCGCCATCGGCCTGGCGGTGCATGCCGGGAAGTCGCATTCCCCGGACCGACGCGTCTCCAGCCTGCTCACCGTGGCCCCGCCGTTGCTGGTCGCGCTGGTGCCCACGGCGACGATGGCTGTTCTCGACCTGGCCGACGACGATTCGCTGGTGCGGTTCTGGCTGGTGTTGACGGTCAGTGCCGCTCTCGTGGTGCTTGGCACGGTCAGGCAGCTCGCCGGAGTCCTGGTGCCCGCGTTGCTGTCGCTGCTCATCGCAGTGGCTCCGGTGGCGCTGGAACTCGTCGAGGCGCTGCCGGTTTGGGTGCCCCTGGCAACGATCGGCGTGCTCCTGCTGCTGATCGGCGCGAGATTCGAGCACGTCCGGAGACGCGGCAAGCAAGTTGCCGGGTGGATCGCCCATCTGCACTAGTCCGGCTGTGGCCGCGACTCATCGCCGCCCGCGAGCCTATGGTGAGGCCCATCCGATTCGAGGAAGCAGGGGTGCGCCATGTCACACGTCGAGGGATTGTTCGGCTGGGTTGACCTATCGTCCACCGACACCGAGCGTTCGAAGGACTTCTACTCAGGGCTGTTCGGCTGGACGGCGCAGGACCAGCCGCTGCCCGAAGGCATGTCCTACACGCAGTTCCTGCTCGACGGCGCGAAAGTGGCCGGCATGGGTCCGATGCCTCCGGACATGGCCGCGGCCGGCATGCCGAGCATGTGGAACTCCTACGTGATCGTCGCCGATGTGGACGCTGCGGTGGAACGGGCGGCCGCCGCTGGGGGTTCGGTGGTGATGCCGGTCATGACGGTGATGGATCAGGGGCGCATGGCCATGGTCGCCGACCCGGGGGGTGCCGTGGTCGGAATGTGGCAGCCGGCCGCGCACGAAGGGGCCGAGGTGTTCAACGTACCCGGCGCGTTGACGTGGAACGAACTGCAGTGTTGGGACGTCGCGAAAGCGAAGCCCTTCTACTCCGAGACGTTCGGTTGGGAGTGGGAAGCTGGGCCACAGCCGGGCTACGACATGTGCATGTTGGCGGCCAAAGAGGGCGATGACAAGAGCAACGGCGGCATCCTCACCATGCCACCCGGCGTACCGGAGGAGATGCCGAGTTTCTGGTTGGTCTACTTCGCCGTGGCCGACTGCGACGCCAGCATGCAGGCGGCGCAAGACCTCGGCGCGACCGTGATGTTCGAGGCCATGGAGATGGGTCCGGGGAGATTCGGCGGCCTCGTCGACCCGACCGGTGCGGCATTCGCGATCGGGAGCTTCGGCGGCTGATCCTCGGCCGTCGCCAGTCAGCGGCCGCCCGGAGGTGGTCGTCGGATGCCTTCGCTGGCCAATTCCAAGTCGGCCAGGGCGGTGATCACCGCGGGATCGCCGCGCCGCCAGGCGGCGGCCGGGTCGGCGTCGATGCGCAGCAACGCGGTCAGGGGTTGCCGTGCGAGGGCACGCAGGGCGAAAAGGTCGACGTCGTCGGCGACGTGTAGGTAGCGTTCCGCGGCCGTCGCGCGACTGATGAACCGCAGCCGGAGTGGCAACCACACCGCGAGCAGCACCGAAATGGCCAGGAACGCCAGTGCCAGCGGCAGGAACAGGGCCAACCGCTCGACCACCTCCTGTTGCCCGCGACCGGCGTCGGCCAGCGACTGTCCGGCCTGGCTCACCCGGTCGAATGGCTCCCGGATCTCGTCGCCGACGAAAGGCAAGCCCCCTACCGCCTGCCCCGCGCTGGCCATGTTGTCGGTGAGCGAATCGCCCACCTCGGTCAACTTCTCGCCGGGGGCTGCGAGTGGGACGATGAGCGCGTGCAGGCGGACCGCGAGCCACACCCACAGGCCGCACCAGAGCACGAACAGCACGTCGGAGGTGATCTGGCGGGCGCGTCGGGGGCCGGTGTCGGCGTAGATCTTCAGGGCCATGCATCAATACTGCGCCTGCAATACGGTTGACGGGTGACCGATCCGTTGGCCCGGCCGCTGCGGCTTCCTGATTTCGAAGTTGCCAATCGCGTCTTCATGGCACCACTCACACGTTCCCGCGCCGGCGAGGAAGGCATTCCGACGGCGCTCATGGCCGAGTACTACGGCCAGCGCGCATCGGCCGGACTGATCATCTCCGAGGCCACCAACATCTCCGAGGTGGCGCGGGGGTACGGGGACACCCCAGGGCTCTTCAACGAGGCTCAGGTGGCCGGGTGGCAGCGGGTGACCGATGCCGTGCACGGGCACGGGGGTCGGATCTTCGCCCAGTTGTGGCACACCGGGCGGGTGTCGCATGAGGCACTGCACCCCGGGAGGCCATGTGTGTCGGCATCCGCGGTCGGCAGCGATGCCTGCATGGCGTTCGTCGTCACCGACGGTGTGGGCCGGCGGGTTCCGGCCACCCCACCGGTGGCCCTGAACCACGACGGAATCGTCCAGACGGTGGCTGACTACCGGGACGCCGCCGTCCGGGCGATGGACGCCGGATTCGACGGCGTGGAGATTCACGCGGCCAACGGCTATCTGCTCCACCAGTTCCTGGCCAGCAACGTCAACCAAAGGACCGATGAATACGGCGGTTCGGCCGAGAACCGGGCCAGGCTGCTGCTGCAGGTCACCGACGCCGTGGCCGGGAACATCGGGTCCGGGCGGGTTGCGGTACGACTTTCGCCGATCTTCCGGGGCAACGGCATCGCCGACGACGACCCCGACGAGACCTTCACCACCGTGGGCGGACTGCTCGACGACCGCGGGCTGGCGTTCCTGCACCTGGCCGACACCGCGGTGATGGCCAAGGGGGTGGGGTCGAACATGCCCGGTGTGCTGGCGGCGGTCGGCGGATCCTTCCGCGGCCGGATCGTGCTCAACGGGGCCTACGACGCCGAGCGGGCACGTCTCGACGTCAGTTCCGGCAGGGCCGACGCCATCGCCTTCGGGCGGGCTTTCCTGGCGAATCCGGATCTGCCCGCACGACTCTTCGCCGATGCGCCGCTGAATCCACCGGATCCCGCCACGTACTACGGCGGCGACGCACACGGCTACACCGACTACCCCGAGTTGGACGCCTCGTGACAGAGTCCGACGGCCCCTCTCGACTCGGTCGGGCTACTTTGGCCGCGCCCGACGAGCGGTTGGCCCACCGGGCGGCCTTCCAGCGGGTGCTGATGAATCTGGCGGTTGGCTTCGTCAACGCCCCGCTGGAGGTGCTGGATCAGGCGATCGACGACGCCCTGGCGCAGGTGGGCGAGTTCTCCGGGTCGGATCGGGCATACCTGTTCTCCTGCAACTTCGAGGACCCCGCCACGAGCAACACCAACGAATGGTGCGGCCCGGGGATCGACCCCATGATCGACGAACTGCAGCAGGTGCCGCTGGAAGGCTTGGACGACTGGCTCGGGGCCCATCGGGCGCATCGGGTGATGCATGTGCCATCGGTGCTCGACCTCGAGCCGGGCAGCACGTTGCGCGAGATTCTGGAGCCGCAGGGCATCCTCACGCTGATCACCGTCCCGCTCTGGCACGACGGCCAGGCGCTCGGCTTCGTCGGATTCGATGCGGTGACCCACCGCAAGGATTGGACCGACGACGAGTTGACCCTGCTGGAGGTGCTCGCCGAACTGTTCACCAACGCCTGGATGCGTCGCGATCGGGAGAGCGAGTTGATCCGCGCCCGGCGGGCGGCGGAGGCGGCGAATCTGGCCAAGAGCCGCTTCCTGGCGACCATGAGCCACGAACTGCGCACGCCCATGAACGGGGTACTCGGGATGTCCGAGTTGCTGCTCGCCAGCGACCTCGATCCGCATCAGCGCAACTTCGCCGAGGCGGTGCACCGCAGCGGTGACCAGTTGATGCACCTGCTCAACGACGTGCTCGATGTGGCCAAGGTCGAATCGGGCCGGATGGAGTTGGAGAGCGCGCCGTTCTCACCGGCCGACCTCACCGCCGAGATCGTCGAACTCGCCACCCCCGGCGCGCACGCGAAGCACTTGCGGATCGAGGCCGCCAGCGGATCCGATGTGCCCGGACTGGTGGTCGGCGATCAGGGGAGGATCCGGCAGATCCTCTCCAATCTCTTGGGCAACGCGATCAAATTCACCGAGGTCGGCGACGTCAAGGTGGACCTCGAGGTGGTCGAGCGCCAGCGCGACGAGGTGAAACTGCGTTGGCGGGTATCGGACACCGGCCCCGGAATCGACCCGGATCTGCTGCCGCGGATCTTCGAGCCGTTCGCACAGGCGGACACCTCGATCGCCCGTCGCTACGGCGGCACCGGACTCGGGCTGACGATCGTCCGGGAGTTGGTCGACCTGATGGACGGTGAACTCGACGTCGACAGTCGCCCCGGCGCGGGTAGCACCTTCGCCGTCTCGCTGGACTTCCGCTGCGTGCGGGCATCCGCAGCAGTGGGCCTGACACCCGCCAAGGTCGAGCAGGTCGACCCGGGTGCCACCGACCCACAGGACTTGTCCGGCCGCGTGGTGCTGGTGGCCGAGGACAACACGGTCAACCGGATGCTGGCCGCGGCGCACTTGAAGGCTTTGGGATGCGAGGTGGTGCTGGCCGAGGATGGTGAGCAGGCGCTCGCCGAGGTGCAGGCGACATCCGTGGATGCGGTGCTGATGGACTGCAGGATGCCGAACATGGACGGCTTCGAAGCCACCCGGGCGATTCGGGGTTTGGCGTCGGAGCGTGCCCGGGTGCCGATCATCGCGCTCACCGCGAACGTGATGGACGACGACCGTACCCAATGCTTGGCAGCCGGGATGGACGATTTCCTTCCCAAGCCCTACACCAGGGATCAACTCCGTGCCGCGCTGTTGGCGGCGTTGGCCCGCTGACCCGCTAACGACTTCCACCAACTCCAGTTTCCGGCGCGACCGCTGTTTCCGTGCTTGGAATGACCTGCCGCCTCGCCGACGAGCACGGCGTTTCCTCGCTGCCCTGTGATGGTAAGCGGCTCGGACTCGTTGTTCACCTGGTCGACCGGCTGGCTCCTCATCAGGAGGATTTCTCAGGCCTGGTTGGGCCCATTGAATTCCGACAACGGGTCCAGAGCGCTCACTCCCGGCAGGTCGGCGAAGCGGGCGCGGGCATCGAGGGACACCACAGTTCGGGCGTGCTCGGCGGCGTGGGCAGCGATGATGATGTCGTGCGCCCCACGCGGGGCACCGGACCGGCGCACATGGGCCAGGAGCCGGGCATGTTCGATTGCAGTGCGCTCGGAGTAATCGAGCACCGTGACCACATCGAGGATCACCGCCAGGATGCGTGCCCGCTCGGCGGCCTGGGTGGCGGTTCGGGCAAGCTCGATGCCGGCGCGGAACTCGGCCACTGTGATCGCGGCGATGGCCAGATCGTCGTCATCCAGGGCGGTGGTGTCGAAGTTGGCGCGTTCGTAGGCGATGAGGGCGTTGGTGTCGAGGATTAGTTGTCGGGCCATGATCCGTTGGCGCGCGGGTCGAGGAGTTCGATGGCGTCGGCGATGTCGGTCTCGATCTCGGCGTCCAGGGTGGGGCTGTCGGCCAGAGCTGCGCGCAGTGCTCGTCCTGTGGCCGGCGTAATGGGTCGCAGTTCCGCCACTGGATGTCCATCTCGAGTGATGCGAATCGTCTCCCCGCGCTCGACACGGTCAAGCACTTCAGAGAACCCCCGTGAGGCATGAGTGGCGGTCACGATTTTCACGTAGTCAGATTATCAGAGTTCGACTGGCGGGGGTGCTGATCTTTGTCAGGACGGGCTCGGCGGTGGGTGCATGTGAAAGGAATCCGAGCGGCCTTTGCGGTGTGCACCTTCGCTGCTGAGAGCCCGAACTCGGCAGCCCGGATGGGCTGGTTCGTGGAGCCGCGTGTCGGAATCGAACCGACGACCGTCCGCTTACAAGGCGGGTGCGCAGTTGCCGCTTTTGTGCGTGGAATGACCTTCCGTCTCGGTGCTTGCTACAGATTTGCTACACGAATCGCCGGGAGGTGGTTCAGCGAGGGTCGCGACGGCACCGTCCCGGCATGGCTGAGATGAAATCGCGAGCGCAGCTCGCAGCTGAGTGGGGAGTGTCGCTCTCCACTGTGAAGCGGCTGACCGCTCGGGCCGACTTCCCGACGGCGGTTCGGCTGGGCGGGTCGGTCCGCTGGGTGGCCGACGAGGTGGACAAGTGGGCCGAAGCCCAGCGCGGTGGCCGCCCCTCGCGCTACGTCACGCAGTACCGAGTTGCGCGCGATGCGCCGCCGGTCATCCTCGTCCCGGCTGGTGGTCGCGTTGCCTGAGGATATCCTTGACCAGTCAATGGACGTGGCCGGCTACCCGATACGGATCCACCCACCGACCGCCTCGCGGCCGTACCACCAGATCGTGTATCGGGTGGACGGGGAACGCAGGGTCACCTCGGGGGGTCGCACCATCAAGACGGCCATGGACAAGGCAGCCACCATCGCTGCCCGCCTGGCGGCGGATGCCGACCAAGCCCGGCATACCGTCTCGGAGTTTCTTGATGCGTGGGAGGATCCGGACCGGCCGCGGCCGTCGCCGTGGTCGCCCAAGCACGCCGCTGGGGTCCGCTGGGTCCTCGCCAAGCGGGTGCGACCGGCAATTGGACACTTGACCTGTCAGGAGTTGCGGCGCCGAGACATCCAGCGCGTGGTTGATTCGGCGCCCACGCCAGGCGAGGGTGCGCGGGTGCGGCGAGTCTTGGGCACGGCGTTGCGGTGGGGGCACCGCCACGGCTACCTCGTTACGGCTCCGGATCGTCTCATCGGCGACGTCCACTGGTCCGGGCAGCGCGAGGTTCTGGCGCACGAGCAGGGCACGGACCCCTTGTGGGTGCCGCCGGACGAGATCCCCTCACATAATGACGTGGCCGAGTTGTACAAGGCGATGGCCGGGTTGTGTCGGAAGGGGGAGCCGACACCGCTGGCGGTGCTAGTGGCCGCCTATTCGGGTGTGCGCTTGGGGGAGTTGCGGGCGCTGCGCGGAAGTGACGTCGATACTCGTCGGCGGTTGATTCGGGTCACGCGTCAGGTGACCGAAGTGGACGGGGTGCCGACCCCAGGATCCCCAAAGGGCAGGAAGGTGCGGACGACCGTCTACCCGCCAACGACGCCGGGGGGAATCAAGTTGTCCGCGCTGATTGTGCGCCGAGCTCGAGCGGCAGGTAGTGGGCTGATGTTTCCGGCTCCACGAGGGGGATTCTGGAGCGCCACCAACTTCTACAGCCGTCGCTTCCACCCGGCCGCAGATGCTGCCGGGTGGCCGCGGGCTGAGAGCGGCAGGCTGCTGTGGACCTGGCACGACCTGCGCCATGTGTTCGCCTCCCACTACCTGTGGGACCTTGGCGCCACACCTGCGGACGTATCCACCGCAGCAGGGCACTCCACCGTGGACATCACGCTGCGCATCTACGGCACCCGTCAGGCGGGGGCACTAGACAGGCTGGGTGCGTTGGGCTGACGGTGGGTCGGGGCTTGCCCGCACACGGGCGGTTGTGGTCGAATCGGGCGTTGGGGTCGGTGGCGGACTGCAAATCCGTCGGCTTCGCCTTCGAAGATTCGAATCCTTCACCCGCCACACCAGACGAAAGCCCAGGTCAGAGGCATGTTCCCCGGGCTGTGGGCCTTCTTCTGGTTGGATGCCGGAACGGTTGCTGGATGCTGCAGGAATGCCCGTCATTGCAGAGCAGGCCAGGCGCCGGCCAAGATACTTTGGGGTTCCGCTCGCGGAGCCTGTCGCGGAGTTCACCCCTCCACGGGGAACGTGGACGGGCATCACAGCCCAAACTCTGCCGTGGGATGAACTGGTGTACTTGTCGAGCGGGCACCCGGTCCCATTGCGGCAGATCTTCCTGTTGAATCAGCCGTGCGGTCGTGGGGCGACGGGATGCAGGTGGTTGTGGGGTGGTCCAGGACGTGGCCGGTGGGCTCGTCAGGATGGGGAGGTCGGGCTGTTGCGGGTCCACAAGGAAGGCGAGCGAGCGGCCGGGATGAGGCGGCGTGAGTTGTACTCGGTCGACGGTTGTCTCTGATCTACTGATTTCAGGCTGTTTTGGCAGGGTTTTCCCACCGGGTTGGTGGCCGGTTTCCTGCCGTTTCGTCGCTAGGAATCCTGCCACTGCTTCTTGACAACTCAACAGTGTTCGTGTGCGGCTGACGCACAAGATTTCGGTTCGACAGCAACGGCGGTGCCAGCCCCGTGTTTCGTGGCCATGGGCACCGTCACCGACTAGATAGGTTCCTCTCCGGCGCCCCCAAACTTCCACCTTCGCGGGCGCCGGAAGGAACCGGAAAGAAGATGACAGTGCCCATGTCCACCATCGAAAATATCAGGGGGGTTTGCTGTTGGTTTGGTTGATACCGGTTGTGCCGGTCAGGCGGCGGCCTGTCGGCTGGTTTGGGTGAAGGCTAGCTCGTATTCGACGGGGGTGAGTTTTCCCAGGCGGCGTTGGCGTCGTCGGCGGTTGTAGGTGTGTTCGATCCAGTGCACGATCGCGTAGTGCAGCTCGTCGCGGGAGGTCCACTGGCGGCGGGAGTTGAGCACGTTGCGTTGTAGCAGCGCCCAGAAGCTCTCCATGGCGGCGTTGTCCCCGGCCGAGGCCACTCGGCCCATCGAGCCCTGCAGCCCGGCGGCTTTGAGCACGGCTTGGAAGGACCGGGCTCGGAACTGGGCGCCGCGGTCGGCGTGGACGATGACCACCCCGTCGGGACGACGGCGGGCGATCGCCGCGCGCAGCGCCGCGACGGACAGGTCGGCGGTCATTCGGTCGGCGACGGCGTAGCCGACGATCCGGTTGCCAGTTCTGGTCCTTGACCGCGCAGCAGTACACCTTGCCCTCGCCGACGGTGGGGTGTTCGGTGATGTCGGTGACCCACTTACGGTTGGGTGCGTCGGCGGTGAAATCACGGCGCAGGTGGTCGTCGTGCACCGCCGGGCCCGGCCGCTTGCTCGTGCGGCCTTTGCGTACGGTGGCTGACCACAGTTTCTGCTGGGAGCACAGCCGCCACACGCGGCGTTCCCCGACGACGATGCCGGCGCGTTCGAGTTCATCGGCCAGCAGCCGGTAGCCGAACGCCGGATCGGCGGCGTGGGCGTCGATCAAGGCGTTGATCGTGTGCGCGTCGTGCCAGTCCCGGTCGGTGACCGGCTGGGCGCGCCAGGCGTAGTAGGCCTGGGTGGAGAAGCCGAGCACCCCGCAGGTCAACCGGACAGGGAACCCCTGTGCGGCCAGGTCACGGACCAGCGGGAACATCATTTTGGGAGGGTGGAGGCCGCGAAGTAGGCCGCTGCGCGGCGCAGGATCTCGTTCTCCATCTCCAGGCGGCGTTTCTCCCGCCGCAAGGTCACCAATTCGGCGCGTTCGCTGCTGGTCTGCCCGTCGCGCACACCGTCGTCGACATCGGCTTGGCGCATCCAGCGGCGCACCGTCTCCTCGGCGACACCGAAATCGGTGGCCACCTCATGCACGCTCAGATCACCGCGGCGGGCCACCATCACCACATCGCGTTTGAACTCCTCAGGGTACTTCTTCGGCATAACGGCATCCTCTCAGCAGGACCACGTCCCGCAATAGAGGTATCAACCAGACACGCAGCAATTCCCGACCTGCGCGATCGGTCTGCCCGACTCCAACACAATCCGAACCGCGCCCTCGCGGAACTCCGAATCGAACCTTCTTCTGCTTGACACCAGCGCCTCCCTTTCCAGGCTGGCGTCTACACGCTACGAGGGGAAGGCCACTGTGCCGGAACCAGTCGGCTGGCGCGTATCCAGACGGATCGATTCGGACAGGGGTTTCGAGACGCGTGGCGGGGGGAGTCCGGGGGTGGTCGGGGGTCGTCCCGGAATCGGACGATTGGGGGATTATCTGAAGGTGGGTGGGTGCTACGGCCCACTTCGATCGAGGAGGCTTGAGAGGTTGTTGCGGGTGCGCGGCGTATCGGGGTGGTCGGGGCCGAGGATGCGTTGTTGGTCGGTGAGGAGGGCTTCGAAGATGTCGTCGGCGGCCTCGACCTCGCGGACGAGGTCCAGGACCCGTCGATTCTCCATCCAGACCTGATCGTCGAGGAACCGTCGCAGTTGCTCGGAGATCTGCCGGACGGTGCGCTGGGCCCGCTCGGCGGCCTCGGACCAGTCGTGATGAATGCCCCTCATCCGCGGATCAACTTCGACGGCGTCGAGCCCGACCACCTGGCGCAGCCGTTCGGTGAGCTCCTCCTGCCGCGCATCCGAGAGCAGGAACTCGTAGAAGGCCTGGAAACTGTGCCCCTGGTCCGAACTGGTGATCTGCGACCTGCTGCCCACGAGCTCGGCGAGGAGGTCGCCCTTCGCGCCGTCCCAGGTGGCGATCTTCTGGCGCGCGGCCCGATCGAGCCGACGGAGGTTGTCCTCCACCTCGCGGAAATCCGAAAGGAGGTCGCGGGCGGTGGCGCTGAACTGCTGGTAACGGTCACGCACCCCGGCCGGCTCCAACAGCGGCAGCTGCCCGGATTCGACCGCGGCGATCTCGGCGTCGAGCTCATCCCGGCGCCGGCACAGATCGGCGAGCCGTCGGCCTGGGTCGGTGTCGGTGCCGCGCACGATCTGCCGGAGCAACTCGACGGCGGTGTGCAGCCGGGATTCCGTCCCGACGAAGGATCGCCCTGCAGCGCCAACACCCAGCTGTAGGCCTTCTCGAAGACCGGGGTCACCTCATAGTGGACATCGCCGTCGCCGGGCGGGTAGAACCGCCGCAGGAACCTGGCGTCGGCGGCAGCCCAGTCCTCCAGGTACTCGCGCGGCGCTTTGGGGTAGCGGACCTCCGCCGACTCCGCATCGATCACGGTGTTGAGCACTTAGAGATGGTTATCCAACGCCGCCGCCACCTCGGAGGCCGAACACGCACCCCGGTTGCCCTCGACGAAGAACTCCCCCAGGAACGACAGGATCAGTGTTGCGTTGCCGGCGCGCAGCAGCCGCCACGCAGCATGGTGATGCCGCAGGGCGTCGATCGCGTCGTATTCCATGGCGCCAGACTAGGAAGCACCTCCGACCGGCGAAGGCAGGCTCAGCCAGTCCCCTGCCAGCCGCCGCGCCGACGCTGCAGCAGGTTCCCGGCCCACCACACTGCTAGGCCCAGCAGCACCGCCCCCGCCAGATTCCAGGTCACGCCCAGCACCCCAATGAGGATCACCACCGACCACGCCCGCCAACTGTTCACGTCGCGCAGCAGCAGCACATGGGCCACGCCCGCCACCGCGAGCATCGCAGCCAGGACCGGCAATGGGAACGCGGGCAGGACCTCCGCCAACGCCGCCCCGACGGCCACCGCCATGCCCGTCAGCAGCACCCCGATCACGATCGGCGCCCGCCAGGTGCGCGCGCCAAAGACGTAGTGCGCGCTCATGCCGCCGGCGCCGTGGCACACCGGCATGCCGCCGATCGCCGCCGCGAAAATGTTGGCTCCGCCGAGGGTGCCGGCCAATCGATTGGGTGTGACGCGGACGGCCTCGTCGCCGAAGTACGCGCGAGCCGCATCCGCGGGAGCCAGGCACGAGTTGGCGCACGTCAACGGCACCTGTGGGATCACCAACAGCACCGCGGCTGTCGCGAACGCCGGCCAGCTCAACGTGGGCATGGAGATCGGCGACGGACCCCACGCCCAAAGGTCGCCGGCCGCCAGCACCGCCACGACGACCCCCGCCACCACCAGCGGCAGCACAATCCAGCTGCGCAACACTAACAGACCCAGTACGAGCACGGCAGCGAGCACCGGCACCCACCACCCGGCGGCCTGGTCAACGAACGTCGTCGGCGGGTGGGCGATCAGCCCCCAGCCGATCTTGAAGAACAACGGCCCCACCGTCAACTGCACCCCGCGGATCACCGCGACCGGGAAAAGCGCCGCCACCCGGTCGAGCACCCCGAGGCCGCCGAGGGCGAGGAACACCAGCCCCATGAGCAGGGCCCCCGCGGCGATGACGTCCACCCCCACCCCGGCCGCGATCGCGATCGCCCCGAATGCCTTCAGCGGCTGCACCGCCACCGGCACCCGGTACACCCACGCCACGACCAGGTACAGCAGCCCAGCGGGCAGCAGCACCGCCGTGGCGCTCAGCCCGTTGGCGACGATCAGCGCCACCGCAATGGGGATCAGCACGCCGAGGTCGGCGACCGAACCGGACGATTCGCGCCACCACAGCACCCCGCGTCGCAGCCGCGACGACGCCGGTCGGGCCTCCACAAACGCGGACTCCGGCATGACGCTCACCGATCTACCCCCCGATGGCCGACATCGGCCGGTCCGGCTGGGTGAACCCGGGCTCGTCGATGCCGTGTCCGCGACGTTTTGCGGCGACGGTCGCCTTCATGGCCGCAGCCAAAGCGCCATCGTCGGCGCCGCCGCGCAGCAACCCGCGCAGATCGGACTCGTCGTGGGCGAACAGGCAGTTGCGGAACTGCCCGTCGGCGGTCAGCCGCACCCGGTCGCAAGAGTCACAGAACGGCCGTGTCACGGACCCCACGATGCCGACCGTCCCGAGCGGCTCACCCTCCAGCCCGGCCACGACCCAGTCCTCACTCGGGCTGGTGCCGCGGCCGCCGAGCGGATACAGCTCGAAGCCACCGGCCCGCAGGGCGCCCAAGATCTCCTCGGCGGTGATGATGTTCGAGCGACGCCAGCCGTGCTGGGCGTCCAGCGGCATCTGCTCGATGAATCGCAGACTCACCTGTTCGCGCAAGGCCCAGGCCAGCAGCGCAGGCGCCTCGTGGTCGTTGACCCCCCGCATGAGCACCGTGTTGATTTTGACCGGTGCCAACCCGGCCGCCTTGGCCGCTGCCACGCCCGCGAGGGTGTCCACCAGCCGATCGCGGCGGGTGAGCCGGCGGAAGGTCTCGCGGTCGAGGGTGTCGAGGCTGATGTTGACCCGATCCAAGCCGGCGTCGGCCAGCGCCGCGGCCAGGCCGGGCAGCCGCAGGCCGTTGGTAGTCAGCGACACCTCGGGCGCGCCGGGCAGGGCTCGGATTGCCGACACCACCTCCACCACGTCTGGGCGCAGCAGCGGCTCCCCGCCGGTCAGGCGCACCTCGCGCACGCCCAGATCGACCGCGACTCCCACCAGGCGGATCAGCTCGGCCGTCGTCAGCAACTCCTCCCGCGGCAGCCACGGCAAGCCCTCGGCGGGCATGCAGTAGTCGCAGCGCAGGGAGCAACGATCCGTCAGCGATACCCGTAGATCGGTGTGGACCCGGCCGAATCGGTCGGTCAGCGTTATCCCCTCCCGCCCGGCCTCCTCGGATTCGATCACGTCGGCTGTCGCGGCGTGCTCGGCCGCTCGCGCGGCAGGTGGGTCTTTGCTCATGATCAGACGCTTCCTAGGGTGGCGATGTGGATGAGGGTGTCATGGACTCTGGAGGGTTGCCCCTGGGAGGGGTCCGCCGCGCAGGTGGTCAACCCGGCTTCGAACCGGTGAAGGCCGGTCAGGACGCGCCTGACTGGACCGCGGTGATCCTCACCGGCGGGGCCAGCCAACGGTTCGGGCAGGACAAGTCGACCACCCTCCTCGGTGACCGCACTCTGCTCGACCACGTGCTCGATGCCGTCGGTGCCGCCGACGGGCGCCCCGTGATCATCGTCGGACCCGCGCCGGCGATGCCCGCGGCGGCCCACACCGCCATCTTCTGCCGGGAGGATCCGCCCGGCAGCGGCCCCGCCGCAGCCGTGGCGGCCGCCCTGCCGCACGTGACCACGCCCGTGCTGGGGTTGATCGCGACCGACATGCCTTTCGCGGGGGCATTGCTGGCCGATTTGGCCCGCCTGCTGGGGGTCCATCCAGGGGCTGAGGCGATCGTGCCCCTCGACGCCGACGGCCGACGGCAACCGTTGGCCGCGACGTATCGAGCCGAGGCACTGCGCGCGGCCGCGGCCGGCAGGGATTTCCGCGGTGCGCCGCTGCGCTCGCTGATGGGGGGGCTGACGACCATCGAAATCGAGGTGCCGCCCGACGCCACCTGGCGCGTGCGCGACCTCGATACCCTCGCCGACCTGGCCTGGGCGCAGGCTCGGGTCGCTCGGCCCATCCCCGCTGGCCTTGCCCCCACCGACACTGGTGCCCACCTGGGGCACCTCCCCGGCCCGCCAACCGGCCGGGAGCAGCCGACGCCGGGCATACTCGAACCCAACGACGAGAGGACGACCATGGACAAGACCATCACCTGGGTCAGCACCGCCGCCCAGGCCCTGGGCATTGAGGGCGAGATCGACACCCAGACTGTGCTGGACGTGGCGCGCGATGTGGCCCACGGGGTCGAACGGCCCGCCGCTCCGCTCACCACCTACCTTCTCGGCGTGGCGGTGGGCAGAGGCGCCGACCCCGTCGAGGCGGCCGCGATCATTCGCGGCCTGCTCGACGACGCTGGCGCCTGACATAGCAGGGCCGCTCAGGAGGGCTTCTCGGCGTTCGGCCGCGCGTAGAACCACCACGCCACCACCGCGCCGACCAGGCTGAGCACAGCCCAGCCGAGGAAGAACACCTTGGGCGCCACGCCGGCCAGCAACACACCGAACACGAACGGGCCGTAGGCGGCGATGGCCGCGGTCCAGCCGATCACGCCGCCGGCCTGCCGGGGCGGGAAGATCATCGGCATCTGCTTGAACGTGCTCGCGTTGCCGATCCCGGCGAAGAAGAACACGGCGATCATGCCCCAGAAGAACATCGGGAACTGGTCGGCCGAGTCCGGGGTGAGCTGGAACGCCGAGAAGGCGCTCGCTGCGGCGATGCCGGCCGCCGACACCACGGTGACCTTGCCGCCACCGATCTTGTCCGCGATCGGCCCGGCGATGATCCTTGCGAAGGAGCCCACGAGGGCGCCCCAGAACACCCACTTAAGCGGGTCGATGCCGGCCGAGCCGAACACGTCGGATCCGTAGGCATTCTTGATCAACAGCCCGAACACGGCCGCGAACCCGGAGAACGTGCCGAAGGTGATGACGTACAGCAGCGTCATGATCCAGGTGTGCTTCTCCTTGAAGATGTCGAGCTGGTCGCGCACTCCCCGGGCCTGGACCGGCACGCTGCGCAGCAGCAGCCACGCCAGCACGGTGCCGACGATCACGAACGGGATCCAGACGAAGGCCGCGTTCTGGTACCAGACGTCCTTGCTGATGTCCTTGGCCGCGTCGGTGTAGGTCTGCGCGGCCCCGAAGGCACCTCCCAGCAGCGCGAAGCCGACGATCCACGGCGTGACAAACTGCACGATCGACACACCGAAGTTGCCGATGCCCGCCTGCAGGCCCAAGGCCGTGCCCTGCTTGGCCTTCGGGAAGAAGTACGACGTGCTGGGCATGAAGCCCGAGAACGCCCCGCCACCGATGCCGGAGAGCACCCCGAGCAACAACAGCACCCAGTAGGGGGTCTCCGGGTTCTGCACCGCCAGGCCCCAACCGACCAGCGGCAGCAGGAACAACGCTGTGGTGATCGTCACCAGCTTGCGGGTACCGATGATCGGCGGCAGGAACGTCCAGATCAGCCGCAACGTACCGCCGGCCAGGCCCGGCATGGCGATCAACCAGTACAGCTGCCCGGCAGAGATGTCGAAGCCGAGGTTCTTCAGCTTGGGCGCCAGCGCCGAGGCCAGGAACCACGAGATGAAGGCCAGCGTGAGGTTGAACGTCGTGATCCAGAGGGTCTTCCAGCTACGGGCGGAATCCCACTGCGCGGCGTCCTCCGGATTCCAGGAATCGAGCCAGTCGCCCCCCTTGCGGGCGGGCGGGGCTGGCGTGCCGGTGGCGGTCATGAGCGGGTTCCTTCCAGAGTGGTGGGGTCGAGCGAAGCTGTGGGGTCAGATGCCGGCGCCGGGGAGCCAGGGCCGCCGGGCGAGGTCGCGGAAGCACCGACCAGCAGTGCCTGCCGATCGGCCTCCCGCACGGCGTCAGAGGGGTGGATGTCGTCGGCGTCGAACTTGCCGCCGAAGTCCGGGCTCGACTTGTGCAGCATCCGGACGATCGTCAGGTGCATCCAGATCGCCGCACTGAGCGTGAGCAGGAACAACACCCCAAAGGTCGACTGCGGCGCTCCGGTCCACTCGGTGGCGTAGGCGAACATGGGCGGCAAGAAGAATCCGCCGAGGGCGCCGATCGAACCGACCAGGCCGCCGACTGCGCCAACGTCGTGCGGGAAGTACTCGGGGATGTGCTTGTAGACCGCGGCCTTACCGATGCCCATCGAGACGCCGACGATGAACACCAGCACCGTGAAGAGCACGACGCCGACGCTCCACGGGGCGACGGTGCTGGTGGTGCCGTCGTTGCGTTCGAGGACGATGTAGCCGTAGGGCATCATCAGGATCCCGGTGGCGATCAACATCACGGTGAAGGTGCCGTACATGACCTTGCGGGCGCCGTACTTGTCCGACAGCCAGCCGCCGAACGGCCGAAGCAGCGACGCCGGGAAAATGAACAGCGCCGTGAGCAACGCGGCTTCACGCAATTCGATGCCATAGACGTCCACGTAGTACTTGGGCAGCCAGGCCGCCAGCGCCACGTAGGCACCGAACACCACCGCGTAGTACAAGCTGAACCGCCACACCCGCACCTGCTTGAGCGGCAGCAGCATCGAACCGAGCGAGCGGCCCTGCCCCGGCTTATGGTCGTGCCGGGGAGCGATGAACCAGGTCGCGGCGGCCATCATCAGCAGCAGCACCGCGTAGAGGAACGGTACGAAGCGCCATCCGCCGGGCACAAACCCGCCCAGCAGGCCGGCAGCCGGCACCAGGGCGATGAGAGTGGGGCCGATCAGCTTGGTCACCGAGGCACCCACGTTGCCGGCGCCGAAAACACCCAGCGCCGTGCCCTGCAGGTGCCGCGGCCACCAGGCGGACACCCACGAGATGCCCACACTGAAGGAGTTGCCCGCAAAGCCCACCAGGAAGGCCAGGACCATCAGCATCGCGTACGAGTTGACCTGACTGATGAGGTAGGCCGGGATGGCGGTGAGCGCCAGCATCCACGCCATGATCTGGCGGCCGCCACGGCGGTCGGCGATGATGCCGGCGGGCAGCCGCCAGATGGCACCGTTGAGCACCGCCACAGCCGTGATCCAGGCCAACTGCACGTCGGTGAGGCCGAACTCCTTGCGGATCGGGATGCCCAGGACCCCGAACATCAGCCACACCGCGAACATCAGGGTGAAGGCGAGGGTGGCCAGCACAAGCACCTTGCCCCGACCCGGAACCGCCACATCGGGCAGCGGGGTGTGGTCAATCGCGTCCCCGTGGCTCGCACCGGGACTCGACGAGTTGGTTGCCATCGTCGCCCTCTCGTTCGCGGGCCCCAGGCGTCCAGCCGGCGGCCCCGATAGTCGGATCACATCGGTTATTTTCTCCACTGATCAAGGTATACCCCGTGTTTATTGTTTTCACCGGGGGGTGTGGTAGAAATAGGTCATGAGCATGACACCGACCGCAGGCGTGGGGTGGACGCTGGCCAGGTTGTCCGCCCTGACTCCCGCGCTCTCCCCCAAGTCCGACGACTCCGGCACGGCCTCCCGCGAGCAGATCCTGCAGTTGTTGCGTGACAGCTCAGCGCCCATGAGCATCGAGGACTTGTGCACCGCCACCGGCCTGCACGGCAACACCGTCCGCGGCCACCTCGAGGTGCTGGCCGCCGGCGGCGAGGTGACCCGCACCCGCGGCGCCACCGGTGGCCGCGGGCGTCCGCCTTGGCTCTACCAAGCCTCGAATCGCGGGCAAGCTGTGATGGACGAATTGCGGGCGACCCTCAAGGCACAACTCGGCGCCGGGGATTCCGCCGACGAAGTGTTCGTGATCGAGGCCGCCGAACGCTGGGCGGAGGCGATGGGCGCGGACTTCTCCCCTCGAGATGTGGCCACGCCCGACGAGGCCGTGCAGGCCGCGGCCGACGCCCTGACCAGGGTGGGCTTCTCCGCCGAGGCATCCCCGCTTGGTGATTCCATCACCCTGCGCACCTGCCCCTACGCGGCCCTGGTGGCCGACCATCCGGTGATCTGCGACATCCACACCGCCCTGCTGACCGACCTGCTGCATCGGACCGACCAAGGCGTCGAGCTTGAGCAGATGCAGGTGTGGACCACCCCCACGGCCTGCTTGGCGCGTCTGAACCGGCCCGACCTCACCCCCGAGCGCGTCATCTCAAGGCCGGCGAAGGCCACCCCCAGCACGGCGGCGCCGACGCCCGCCGACGAACCACGCACATCCCAGCAGAAGCGTTCCAAGAGGAAGAAGAACCAGTGAGCAGCAACGGCACCGCCTCGGATCAGATCGCGGGCGACTTCCTGGTCAAGGCCGGGCGCTACTTTACCCCCGGCGACGTCTCCGCCGACCTGCGCACCGTCACCCGACACGGGGGCCGCGAGGGCGACGTTTTCTACCGCGACCGCTGGAGCCACGACAAGGTCGTGCGCAGCACCCACGGCGTCAACTGCACCGGCTCGTGCTCCTGGAAGGTGTACGTCAAGGACGGCATCATCACCTGGGAGACCCAGGAAACCGACTACCCCTCGATCGGCGTCGACAGCCCGGAGTACGAACCCCGCGGCTGCCCGCGCGGCGCGGCATTCTCCTGGTACACCTACTCCCCCACCCGGGTGCGCTACCCCTACGTGCGAGGTGTGCTGTTGGAGGCCTACCGCGCGGCCAAGGCCGAGCACCCGGACCCCGTCGATGCCTGGGCCGCGGTGGTGGGCGACCCCGAGACCCGCACCCGGTACCACCGTGCCCGCGGCAAGGGCGGCCTCGTGCGCACCACCTGGGACGAGGTGAACGAGATCATCGCCGCCGCCCACGTGCACACCATCCGCGCGTACGGGCCGGACCCGGTGTTCGGCTTCACCGATCCCGGCCATGTCGATGGCCTCGTACGCGACCGGCAGTCGATTCATCTCGCTGATCGGCGGGCGATGCTGAGCTTCTACGACTGGTACTGCGACCTGCCGGTGGCCTCACCGCAGGTGTTCGGCGACCAGACCGACGTGCCCGAGTCGGCCGACTGGTTCAACGCCTCCTACCTGATCATGTGGGCGCCAACGTGCCCAGACCCGCACCCGGACGCGCACTTCGCGACCGAGGCCCGGTACTGCAGCCAGAAAGGTCGTAGTGTCTGCCGGACTACGCCGCAACACCAAGTTCGCCGACGGCGGGCTCCGCCCCACCCGGGCACCGACGGTGTGCTGGGCATGGCCATGGGCACGTGGTGGCTCAAGGAGTTCTTCGTCGAGCGAACCGTGCGCTGCGGTTCGTCGAGTACGGTACACCTACTCGACCTGCCTTTCCTGGTGACCCTGAAGGAGCGCGACGGCGCTTGATCCCGGATAAGTTCTTCACCTCCGCGGACCCGGCCACCGCCGAGGGCGCGCAGTTCAGAACCGTCATGGTGGACTCTGCGACCGGCCGCCCGCATGCGCCCAACGGCTCGCTCGGCTTCCGCTTCAACGAGTCCGGCATGGGCAAGTGGAACCTGGACCTCGAAGGTGTCGATCCGGCGCTGTCGTTCTACGGCGCAGCGGGGTCCGAGATGGCCGAGGTACTGCTGCCCCGGTTCGACACCGATCACGAGCGTGGCGAGGTGGCGCGTGCACCACCGCGGCGTACCCGCAGCAGCCATCGACACCACCGACGGCACCTGCCTGGTGACCACCGTCTTCGACCTCATGCTGGCGCAGTACGGCGTGGGGCCGCGACGGCCTTCCCCGGCGAGTGGCCCACCGGCTACATGACGACCCGGCGCCCTACACCCCAGCCTGGCAGGAGGAGATCACCGTGCACGGGCCGCGATAGCCGAGCGCATCGGTCGCGAGTTCGCGGCCAACGCCGAAGAGTCCGGCGGCCGGTCGATGATCATCCTCGCGCGGGCACCAACCACTGGTTCCACTCCGACACCATTACCGCACGTTCTGGCGCTCATCACCTCACCGGCTGCCAGGGCGTCAACGGCGGCGGCTAATGGCGCGCCGCGAGAAGTGCCGGCCGCCGCTGGGGCACCTGGCGTTCGGCCTGGACTGGCAGCGCCCGGCCCGGCAGATGATCGGCACCGCCTTCTGGTACGTCCAGACCGACCAGTGGCGCTTTCGACGCCATGGGCGCGACATGCTCGCGTCCCCGCTCGGCGAGGGCGCTTCGAGGGCCGATCCATGATGGACACCATCGCGCAGTCCGCTCCGCGGGTTGGATGCCCCGTTCCCCGCCCTCAACCGCAACCGTTGGACATCGCCGACGAGGCCGCCGCGGGCGGTGTCCCGGCGCCGACCACATCAAGAACCAGTTGCTCAGCGGCGAGTTGAAGATGGCCATCGAGGATCCGAGTGCACGGAGAATTGGCCCCGGGTGCTGACCATCTGGCGGGCCAACACCGCCAGGTCGAGTTCAAGGGCAACGAGTACTTCCTTGCGGCACCTGCTCGGCACGAGTAACGCAGTGCGTGCCGACGAGACCCCGAGGACGTCCGCCCGCAGGACATCACCTGGCGCGAGGACGCACGATCGGCAGCTTCGACCTGCTGGTCAGCATCGACTTCCGCATGACCAGCACCGGCCTGTTTGGCGACATCCTGCTGCCCGCCGCCACCTGGTACGAGAAGCACGACCTGTCCAGCACGGACATGCACCTGTTCGTGCACGCTTCACCCCGGCGATCGACCCACCGTTCCAGACCCGCAGGCTATTGATGCATCTTCAGAGCCTCGGCAGCAGTGTAACCGACCGGCCGCCGGCCACCAGGATGGAATTCGGATGGATGATGAGCATCGCTCATCGCACGACACCCCGGACGAGATGGATGCCCGGCGGCGTGGTCCGGGACGGAAGACCGCGAGGTGGACCTGATCCCGGCGTGACGGCACCAAGTTCATCACCGTCGAGCGCGACTACACCGCGATCGGGGCCAAGGGATGTAGGCCCCTGGGTCCGCTATTGACACCGTCGGCACAGTCACTGGGCGTCGCGGTCAGCACCTTCCCGGAGGTTGAGGCGATCGCCAGACCAACGGCGTGATCCCCGACGGTCCGCCGCGGACGGCCGCGCTGGTCACCGCAGCAGGCCCTGTGAGGCGATCCCGGCACCGTCCGGCACCACCAACGGCCGCGTCGCGCTAGGGGGCTTCCGTCACCTGGAGGCTCGCACCGGCCAGCGGCTGGCCGACCGAAGGCCACGAGCAAGCGGATCACCTTCCGGACACGCAAGCCCGTCCGGTGCCGGTGATCACTCTCCTGAGTGGTCTGGCAGCGAACACGGCGGCCGGCTACACGGCCTTCGCCATCAAATGTCGAAAGGCAAGCCTGGCACACCCTCACCGGCCGCCAGCACCTGTTCCTGGACCACGACTGGATGACGGAACTCGTGACAACTGCCCACCTTCCGGCCTCCGCTGAACATGCACCGCATCTTTCGGCGACCAGGGCACTAGCCAGGGAGCAAGGAGGTGACCGATGTGCTACCTCACGCCCCACTCCAAGTGGTCGATCCACCTGAGTACCAGGACAACCTCTTCATGCTGTCGCTATCCCGCGGCGGGCCGGAGATGGATGAGTCCGGTGGACGCCGACTCGATCGGCGTCAAGGACAACGAGTGGATTGAGGCCTACAACCGCAACGGCGTGGTGGTCGCGGGCGGTGGTATCGCACCGATGCCCGCCGGCACGGCTCATGTACCACGCCAAGGACCGCACCAGGACGTGCTGAAGGCCGAACTCTGGCCTGCGTGCGGCATCCACAACTCGCTCACCCGCTTGATGATGCCGACGACCAGCGGTCGGCAGCTACGCCCAGCTGTCGTTCCCGAACTACTCGGGCCGACTGGCAACCAACGCGACGAGGTCACCGTGATCCGCCGCCGTTCCTGAAGGTGGACTACTGATGAAGGTCATGGCTCAGATGGGCTGGTGATGAACTCGACAAGTGCATCGGCTGCCACACCTGCTCGGTCACATACGAAGCAGGCATGGACCAACCGAGCCGGCGTGGAGTACGCCTGTCAACAACGTCGAAACACGCCCCCGGCCAGGGCTACCCACGCACCTACCAGGATCAGGAGAAGTGGCGCGGCGGCTGGGTCCGCACCAAGCGCGAAAAGCTCAAACTGCGCGCGCGGGCGCCGGTTCCACCGCCTCACGCAAATCTTCCAGCCCCAGATGCCCGAGCTGCGCGACTACTACGAGCCATGGACCTACGACTACGACACACTCATCTCGGCCCCCTCGGCGAAGACACCTGTCGCGCGGCCCAAGTCGCTCATCACCGGCAAGGACATGAAGATCGAGTGGTCGGCCAACTGGGACGACGACGCACGGCAGGCCGGAACTGGCCCCGGCCGACCCGGTGCTCAGAAGATCAAGGACGGTCGGCGACCGCGTCAATCGAGTTCATGAGCGTTCATGTTCTACCTGCCGCGCATCTGCGAACACTGCCTCAACCCGGCCTGCGTCGCATCGTGCCCCTCCGGCGCGTGTACCGGTAGCGAGACGGCATCGGCTGGTGGACCAGGACTCCTGCTGCGGCTGGCGGTGTGCATCACCGGCTGCCTACAAGAAGGCCCACTTCAACCACCGCACGGGCAAAGCCGAGAAGTACACGATGTGCTACCCCCGCCTCAGTAGGGCTGCCCACGGTGTGCTCGGAGACCTGCGTGGGCAGGTTGCGCTACCTGGGCCTGTTCCTCTACGACGCCGACCGCGTCACGGCGGCCGCTGCGACCGAGAACGAGCAGGACCTTTACCAGGCGCAACTCGACCTCCTGCTGGACCCGCACGACCCCGAGGTGCAGGCCGCCGCGTCCCGCGACGGCATCCCGGCGGACTGGCTGGAGGCCGCCAAGCAGTCACCGGTCTACCGGCTCGCCTGCGAGTTCAAGGTGGCGCTGCCGCTGCATCCGGAGTACCGCACGATGCCGATGGTCTGGTACATCCCGCCGCTGTCGCCGGTCGTTGACGCCTTGCGCGACACCGGCCACGACGCCGAGGCCGCCGGCAACCTGTTCGGCGCCATCCGCTCGCTGCGCATCCCGGTCGAGTACCTCGCCGAGTTGTTCACCGCCGGCGACCCGGTGCCGGTGGTGGCCTCGCTGGACAAATTGGCAGCCATGCGGGCCTACATGCGCGACCACAATCTCGGCCGTCCTGCCGACCCGTCGATCCCAGCGGCGGTGGGCATGACCGAGGAAGAGGTGTACGACATGTACCGCCTGCTCGCCATCGCCAAGTACGAGGACCGCTACGTGATCCCGACGGCCTTCGCCGAGACCGGAGCCCAGCTGGAGGAGTTGGCCTGCTCGCTGGACTTCGACGGCGGGCCAGGTCAGTTCTCGTCCGGTTCGTTCGGCGAGTCCTCCGGCCGGCCGGTGCCGGTCGCGGTCGAGACGTTCCACGCGTTGCAGCAGCGCCAATCCACCGAGCAGATGGTTGCACCCGGCTCGCCGGGGCAGGTCAACCTGCTCAACTGGGACGGTGCCGGCGTGCCCCTGGGCATACCCACCGTCCCGCCCAGGCAGGAGGCTGGCCAATGACCGACTCCACCGCCGTCGCGCGCCTGGCCGCGTCCTGGCTGCTGACCTACCCAGACGAGGCCCTGCTGGCCCGTCTCGACGACATCCACGCCGCCGTCGAGACGCTGCCGCGCGGCAGCCGGGTACCCCTGCTCACGTTCCTGGCGCACGTCGCCGACACCCCGCTGCTCGAGTTGCAACAGCACTACGTGGCGATCTTCGACATGCGCCGCCGGGCCTGCCCCTACCTGACCTACTGGACCGACGGCGAGACCCGCAACCGAGGCATGGCGCTGGTGCGGTTCAAGGAGGCCTACGCCGAGGCCGGCTTCACCATCGCCGACACCGAACTGCCCGACCACCTCGCCGTGGTGCTCGAATTCGCCGCAGTGGGCGACCGCCTCACCGCCGATGCCCTGTTGGCCGAACACCGCGGCGCCATCGCATTGCTGCAACAGGCCCTGGCCAAGATGGAATCGGCGTATCAGCACGTGCTGGACGCCGTCATGGCCACGCTGCCGGCGCTCACTGCCGAGGTGGTCGAACGCATGCACCAGTTGGCCGCCAGCGGCCCGCCGGTGGAGCAGGTCGGCCTCGAGCCCTTCCCCACCGCCCCCACCCTGATCGAGATCGGAGCCCGGCGATGACCGAGCCGACGTTGACCGCCTCCCAAATCCTGCTCTGGGCGGTGCTGCCGTATGTGACGATCGCCGTGTTCGCGGTGGGGCTCGTGTGGCGCTACCGCTACGACAAGTTCGGCTGGACCACGCGCAGCAGCCAGCTCTACGACCGCAAGCTACTGCGGATCGCCAGCCCGCTGTTCCACATCGGCATCCTCGCCGTGCTCATGGGCCACGTGGTGGGACTTTTGATCCCGGAGCAGTGGACCGACGCCGCCGGGGTCAGCGAATCCCTGTACCACGGCATGGCAGTTGCCCTCGGCGCAGTCGCGGGCGCGTCCACGCTGATCGGCATCGCCTTGCTGGTGTACCGACGCCGGACCGTGGGGCCGGTGTTCTCGGCCACTACTCGCAACGACAAGGTCATGTACATCTTCCTGGTGGCGGCGATCTGCCTGGGTGTCATCGCCACGCTGTACGGCGCGGGCGTCATGGGTGAGGGGCACAACTACCGCGAGGACGTGTCCGTCTGGTTCCGCTCGATCTTCTTGCTGAACCCGGAGCCGGCCCTCATGGCCGAGGCACCGACGGCCTTCAAGGTGCATGCGGTGGCGGGAATGATGCTGTTCATCGTGTGGCCCTTCACCCGGCTGGTGCATGCCTTCAGCGCGCCGCTGGGGTACGTCTTCCGGCCCTACGTGATCTACCGCGACCACGGTGACTCCGGCACCCCCGGCAACCGTGCACCCCGACCGGGGTGGGAGAAGATCGGCCAGTGAACGTGAAGGCGACCTCCGGGGCAGGACGTGAGGCTGCGGTTGGGGACCAACCCGGAGCCGGTGCCGCGGAGGAGTCCGCCCCGACCACCGAGTCGGAGTCCAGGGCGGCGGCGACCGCAGCAACTGCCGCCGCCCACGGAACCGCTCGCCGGCGGCGCACCTGGACCTCGTACATCCCGCCGCAGCACGGCGCGTGGGCGTTCCTCGTGGTGCCGCTGGCGGTCGGCTTCACGACTGTGTCCTTCAGTTGGGTGGCGCTGCTCTTCGGTGCGGCGTGGATCGTCGCCTACCCGGTGGGGTACTTCGGCGGCCGGGCGCTGGCGACGCGCATCCGGCGCGGCTCGTGGACTCGACTGGCCCGCCGGGAGGCCGGGCGCGCGGTGCCTTGGGCGGTGGCGCTCGCTGTGCTCGGGGTGCCGCTGGTGGTGCTGCGGCCGTGGCTCGTGGCCGTCGCGGTGGTGGTGGCGACGATCTGGGGGGTGTCGCTGCTGATCACCCTACGGGAGTCCGAACGGGCGTTGAGCAACGATGTGGTGCTGGTGGTGCTGTCCATGGTGGCGGTGCCGACCGTGTGGGCGATTAGCGTTGCTGAACCGGGCGGGTGGCCCGAGTTGCCGCCGCTGCCGGTGGCGGTGGGATGGGCGACGGCGGCCACCGGGGTGTTCCTGTTCGGTACGGTGCTGCACGTCAGGTCGCTGCTGCGGGAGGCGGGGAATCGCCGGTTCCACTGGCTCAGCGTGGGTTACCACGTAGTGGCGCTGGTGGGGTTCGCGCTGGTCACGCCATGGTGGGTGGTGGGGTTCACTCCGGCGTTGGTCCGGGCGGTCGCCCTGCGGCCGGGCCTGCGCCCGGCGGTGATCGGCGCGATCGAATCGGTCATGTCACTGTTCTTCGTCATCGCAGCGGTCTTGGCGGGCTGAATCCCGCCGAGGGGGGATAGGTGCAACACAGCCTGTGGCAGGTGAGCCCGAAACGGGTAGGCGGAGCGACTGCTCGACCGGCAGGGGGTAGGCACCAAACGCGTGTGGGTGTCGTCGACTGTTCACAGTCAACGACACCCACACGCGGTGAGGGTCGACTCAGGTCTTGTTGGCCAAGCCTTCGCCGTAGGGCAATGTGCCGTCGGCGGCGTCCGCGAGGACGCCGATGCGGTGCGCGAGTAGGGGCCGGTCGGGGCTGGTGGGGTCGCACGACTGGAACAGGGTACGCAGCGCACGCAGCAACTTGCGCATCGCTGGGGACTCCCCGGGCTGGCTGCCGACGGACACCCAAAGGTGGCCGCCGGGGGCGAACAGCAGGGAGGCGACTAGACCGGCAGCGAACGCGGGGTCGGCCACGAACCCTGCGGCGATGGAGTCGTCGTTGGTCGCTCTGAACTCCTGGTCGAATTTCGCTAGCCGTCGACGTACCGAGGTGCCGGTTTCGCTGTCGGGATTCGCAACCTCCAGCACTGCCCAGGTGGCACGCACCAGGAAGTCACGGTCGGTGATTTGTGCGGCGCCGAGGCGGAAGAAGTCCATTCCGAGCCACTCGACGAGGTCTGGGGTCACCGTAATGTCGGGGCCATCTTCGGGCACACTCGGGACGATTTCACCCACCGTGCCGGCCAGGGTGGGGTAGAGCGCATCGACCAACGATGCGGGCATCCCGTCGCTGAAGCCGAGCCTGTCGACGACCTCGGCATCGGTGAGGGTCGGGTCCGTCAGGTCGTCGTGGCCGGCGAGTTCGCCGGTCAGGTAACCGATGACCAGGCGTTGGGCGACGAGCGTGGGAAGCGGGGTGCGGAACCGGCGCCCGACGGCGGCGCGAAGCAAGTCACCAACGGCCCCCGCACAGCCGGCGAAATACTCGGTGGGCGATTCGCCGTGGCGGGTGCGCCGGCGCATCGCGAAGCCGTCGTCGCCGGCGGCGGTGGCGTACTGCAGCATGCGCGTCTCTGTCCGAGCCTTGTCCCCACTCGTCGCCCACCCTTCGACGACCACCATCACGCCGTGCCAGCCGGTCAGGTCCAGGCAGGCCAGAAGGTGGTGAAGGTTGTGCCTGCGCGGCACGTCCGCGGACGGTAGCCGCACTGCCACCAACGCACCGGGCACGTGGAGGGCCAGGGTGGGGGCGACGGTGCGCAGCTGGACGGCGGTGAGCACCCCGTAGACCGCGGGTGGCTGGTCCCAACCGCCTTGGGTGTGGGCGTCGAACAGGGCTTCGCTGAGTGACTGGTAGTCCTCGCCGACGGCGGCGATGTCGGTCGGGGTGGCCAGGATGTCGCGCTTCATAATTGTTGGCAGGGGTAGTTAGTAGAGACAGATACCCCTGATTGGAGAGTGAGTCCGATGGGACGACCACCGGTGATACCGGCGGAGAAGAAGCTCCGGATCGTGCTCAGTGTGCTCGCCGGCGAGGTCACGATCGTGCAGGCCGCACGCAAGGAGAAGGTGTCCGAGCAGTCCATCTCACGGTGGAAAGCCGAGTTCCTGGAGGCCGGCAAGACTGGCCCGTCGACACGCGAGGAACAACTCGAGGCTGAGGTCGCCGACCTGACTCAGGCGTTGGGTGAGGCCGCGGTCGAGATCCGGGTGTGGAAGAAGTCCGCGGAGGGCCGGTTGGGCCCTTCGAGGACCTTGAGGTGATCCGTTTGGAGGCGGGCATGTCGACCTCGAGGTTCTGCCAACTTCTTGACGTGCCCGAACGCACCTGGCGGCGCTGGCAGGCCCACGCCCGCGCCGGGCGTAGGCCGAAGGGGCCTTGGCCGCAGCCGGCCCGCGATCAGGTCCGTGAAGCGGTGCTGCGCCACGCTGGGCAGCATCCGTCGTGGGGGCATCGCAAGATTTGGGCCATGTGCGCCTACGACGGCTACACCGCCTCCCAGGCCACCGTGATGCGGGTTCTGCAAGACGAGGGGATGCTGCTGTCGACGAACTACACCAAAGAGCGCCGTGACCTGGCAGGTCAGCGCAAGAAGGCCTTCGCGATCCAACCGACCAGGCCCAACGAAGTGTGGCAGTTGGACTTCTCCGCATACGAGACCGTCGCCGGTGGCACCTGGCAGATCGCCGGGTGTCGGGACTACTGGTCCAAGTACGAGTTCGACTACCACCTGTCCCCGACGGCGAACCAGTACGATGCGATCGCCGCGCTGGAAGCCGCGCTCGCCGAGGCCGAGGCCATGGTCGGCACCACGCTGCTGGACCTGGCCACCGATACCGTCACCGCCGAGATCACCCCGATCCTGACCATCGTCACCGACAACGGCGGACCCTTCCGTTCCTTCCGGTTCCAGGCATTCATCGCCACCCACCCCGAACTACGCCATGTCCGCACCCGGGTGCGCAGCCCCGGCCAGAACGGTTCCCGGGAACGCGGCTTCGGGACCTTGAATACGAAAAGCTGTACTGCGAACCAATCGACGACGCCCTGGACCTACAGCGCCACCTCGCCGACTACCGCCTCGAATACAACCGCGTGCGCCCACACGAGGCCATCGCCTTCAACCGGCCCGAGGAGGTGCACCTCGGCCTGGCCGACCCGACAATCCCCACCTTTCAAACCAAGAAAATCCTGCCAACTACTTGACACGGGACAACGGGGTCGGCGTCGGTGGCCGGTGCGGCGAAAATGGAGGGCGTGAGAGGGTGTGCAGTCCGTTTGGTGTGGCCGGGCGGGCGGAGTAGTCGTCGTGTCCGCCGAACTGGGGACCTTCAGTTGTCAAAGTTGTGGCGAATGTGGAGCGCAGCCTGCCAAGCTCCACCCCTGGGACTGGGAAGGACCCCGACAGCGCTGAGCGACAGACCCACGACGCGTGCTTAACCGTCGAACCCCCAGACCACCGATCCGCCGGTTTACTACACTTTTGCTACAACTCCCCAAGGTTCAAGGAGGCGCTCGTGCTGCAACTTTGCTACACCTTGACGACACCCTCTGACCCCTTGCCACCCCACTCCGCCTCGCATCCGCGCAGGTCAGAGCCACATTCAACCAGAGCCGCGTGTCGGAATCGAACCGACGACCGTCCGCTTACAAGGCGGGTGCTCTGCCGACTGAGCTAACGCGGCCTGCGTCCGACCCGGCTGGCCCGTCCCCGCGGGTCCACCGTCGTCGCCGCCAAGCCTAGGGGGCGAACGTCGGCGACTCGACGACAGCCCGCAGCAACGCTGCTTGCTAACCTCAGCCAGGATCGTCGCGACGGCATTGTGGCCGGGGTTGAGGTTCAGTTGGGAGACGCCATGGCAACCGCGCGCACAGCGGCCGCAGTTGTCGCGGCCGCGCTGCTGGCGGTCTCCGGCTGCGCCAGCGGTGCGGAACCTGGGCCGCCGACGGAATCAGTGACGGAAACCCCTGTGCCCGCTGGAAAGTTGACCGTTTGGGACGCCACCGGCGCGGGCTACGATCCTGCCGCCACGTATGCGCCGGTGATCGAGTCGTTCCGCGCGGACTACCCCGCCGTCGAGGTCGAGGTGATCGGTGTTGATCCGGCCCGGGCGCGGGAGGGCTTCTTGGCCGCATCGAGGGCCGGTGACCCACCCGCACTGCTGCTGGGTCCTTCGGAATGGACTGTCGAGTTGGCGGGCGGCGGCTTCCTGGAGCCGCTTACCGGGACGCCGCTGGAGGTGGCACTCGCCGACTACGTGCCTGTGACCCGCTCGTCGGTGGAGTTCGGGCAGGAGTTGTGGGGACTTCCCCAGACGTCGTTCAGCGATGCCCTGGTGTGCAACGAACGCGTGTTGAGTTCGGCCCAGGCAACGGTGCCCGGCACCTGGTCGGAGGTGGCCGCCGAGTCCGGCAAACTCGCCGCTGCGGGTGTCACCCTCTTGCTCGCCCCCGCCACCGGCACCGATGCGCTGCCGTACCTGTACTCGGCCGGCGGTGGGATGCTCGACACCGCATCGACCACAATCCTGGTGAACAACCCGGAGTCGACCGCGGGTTGGGAGCAGGCCGTCGCGCTGATCGCCTCGGGAGCCACACCGAGGAGTCTGCCCGGGACCCCCGCGGGAGCGGGCGCACCCGATGTCGATGCGGGCTCCGCATCCGCGTCCCCGGCCGAACCTGCTGCGACCGACCCAGCCGCCCAACCGACGACCGGACCAGCCGAGGCCCGCGAGGCTTTCCTGCGCGGAGACTTGGCGTGCCTGTTCGCCGATCCGTTCGAAACGGCCGGGATCTACGCCGACGCCAGGGCGACCACCGATGTCAGCATCTCCGTCAACCCTCCTCCTGCGGGTAGTGCGCCCGGCTCCGCGACCGCGCAAGGGGCGAACCTCAACGTCGCCGCGGCGGCCGACCAGTCGCAGAAGGAACTCGGCTACCTGTTCGCAGCCCACCTGAACAGCGTCGAGGTGCAGTTCGACCTCGCGTTGGCCGCAGGGTGGCCGCCGGCGCAAGCCGCCAGCAATCGGCTGCTCGCCGACCAGACGACCGCCCAGGCCAAGATCCTCAATGAGTACGCGCCGCTGACCCGATCCGCCGCCCCCTGGCCGGCGACGCCGGAACTGCCGGCTTTGATCCCCGCACTCGACGCCGGCTGGGCGGCGATGGCAGCTGGCTCCGGCGCGCCGGCCCAGGTGGCCGACGACATCGCCGCGCAATGGCAGACGGTGCTTCCCGCCACCTATTCCAGGGATTAGCGAATCGTGGAAATCGCCTAAAGAAAAACTGGCGATAAGACTGCATTACGTTCCCGTAAACGTCATGATTGCCCTGAGGTCCGAAGTCGACCCCCGTGACGCGTGGGTGGCTGAAGTTGTCTGCCAAGGCACCGCGGACCGTGATGGGGCAGGCCCGACTGGTCGGCTCCACGGCTTCGACACCTGTCGGGGCCGAAACTCACGGAATGGAGCAGAAATTGGGACGCATGATTCGCGGCGCGGCTGTGGCAGCCGGGTTCGCTCTCGCGCTCACCGCATGTGGCGGTAGCGACTCAGGCTCGGGCGACTCGGGCTCGGGCGATTCGACCGCGGCTTCCGGCAGTTCGCTGGTGATCTGGGCCGACGAGAACCGAGCCGGTCCGATCGGCGACCTTGCCAAGCAGTGGGGTGAGGAGAACGGCGTCAACGTCACCGTCACCCAGGTGAGCTTCGACGACATGAAGGACCAGTACAACCAGCAGGCCCCTAACGGGCAGGGGCCCGACATCTTCCTCGGTGCCAACGACTGGGCCGGGGAATTCCAGACCAGCGGCCTGATCGCCCCGATCGACCTCGGATCCAACGCCGAGAACTTCGCCCCGACCGCCCTGGAAGGCTTCAACGTCGACGGCGCCAACTACGGTGTGCCGGTCGCGGTGGAGAACGTGATCCTGTTCCGCAACACCGACCTCGCGCCGAACGCCCCGGCGACCATCAACGAGATGGCCACCACCGGGCTGCAGGTGCAATCCGAGGGCAAGACCCAGTTCCCGATCGGTCTGCAGGTCGGCGACAAGGGCGACGCCTACCACGCCTACCCGTTCTACTCGGCGGCCGGCGGCTACTTCTTCGGCGGCCCGAACTCGGAGGGACAGTACGACCCGAACGACCTCGGGGTCGGCAAGGAAGGCTCGCTGGTCTTCGCCGACGCGTGGGCGCAGCTGGGCTCCCAGGGTGCGATCAGGGCCACCTTCACCGGTGACGACCTGAAGAACGCCTGGTCGGCCGGACAGCTGCCGTACTGGATCACCGGGCCGTGGAACGCCTCCACGGTGCAGGAGTCCGGAGTCCCGTTCGTCGCCGAGCCGGTGCCGGGCTGGGAGGGTGTGAGCGCCAAGTCGGTGCCGATCGTCGGCGCCCAGGGCTTCTACCTGAACCAGAACTCCACCAACCGGACGACTGCCCAGGCCTTCCTCGACGCGACCATGAACACCGAGTTCATGACCTCGATCTACGAAGCCGACCCGCGTCCGCCGGCGTGGATCCCGTCTCAGGAGGCCGCGGCCAACGACCCGATCATGAAGGCGATCACTGAGTACGGCGAGGGTGGGTTCCCGAACCTGCCGTGGGCCGAGATGGGTGTCGTCTACGAAGAGGTGGGCCTGGCCCAACAGCGCATCCTCGGCGGTGCTGACCCGAAGGCCACGATGGAAGAGGCCCGGGCCAACATCGAAAGCCGGACCGGCTGACGAATCCGACGACGAGTCCGGGCAGCTAGGAGAAGACGTGTCAGTTCAAGCGCCAGAGAAGGCCAAGGCACCCATGGTGGCGCAGCCTTCCGGGAAATTCTCAGCTTGGGTGGTCAAATTGATCATCCTCGGTGTGATCGATGTTCTGGGAATTTGGGCGATCGCCCAGAGTCTCGCCGCCGAGTGGTGGCTCGCCGTGGTGTTCTTCGCGGTGGTGCTGGTGCTGGTGAACGTCACCTATTTCCGGCGCGGTGGACTGCCGTTCAAGTACCTGCTGCCCGGACTCATCTTCCTCGTCGCATTTCAGCTCTACCCTGCCGGATACACCTTCGGCGCATCATTCACCAACTACGGCACCGGCCACGTGCTGCCACAAGAGCGCGTGGTGGGTGCGATCATCGCCCAGAGTTCCCGGCCGGTCGAAGGGTCGCCGTCGTACAACGTCGTCCCGGTCGAGAAGGGCGGCGATGTGTTCATGCTCATCACCGACCCGGACGATCCCACCAAGGCGCTGCTCGGTTCGTCCGAGGAACTGGTGCCGGCGGAGAACGCCGAATTCAGCGGCGGCAAGGCGGTGGGCCTTGAGGGCTACACCACGTTGAACCTGGGGTCGCTGGCCGGCAACCCGGACCTCGACCAGGCCTGGCAAGAACTCACCGTGCCGTTCGAACCCGAGGACGGCATCTACCTGAAACCGCAGAGTCCGACGCGGGCGTCCGAGGCCCGTTCGACCGTGGTCTACGACGCTGACGCCGACACCTTCACCAACAGCGAGACCGGGCAGGTGTTCAGCCCGAACGGTGACGTCGGCCTTTACACCACCGAGGCCTTCGACAACGACGCCGGCGAGGCACGTGCGAACCAGGGCGAGTTCCTCACGCCCGGCTGGCCGGTGTTCGTCGGCGTCGACAACTACACCCGCATCCTCACCGATCCCGGGGTGCGCGCCAACTTCATCCCCATCCTGCTGTGGTCGTTCGCCTTCGCGATCGGGACCGTGCTGATGCAGTTCGTCTTCGGTCTGCTGATCGCGATCGTGATGCAGGACAAGCGGATGAAGGGTCAGAAGGTCTATCGGTTGATCTTGATCCTTCCCTACGCCTTGCCCATCTTCATGACGGCCCTGGTCTGGAAGGGCATGCTGAACACCGACTTCGGCATCATCAACCAGATAATCGGATCCCCGGTGCCATGGTTGACCGACGGCACATTGGCCAAACTGTCGCTGCTCGTGGTCAACCTCTGGATCGGCTACTCCTACATGCTGTTGGTGGTCACCGGCGCTCTCACCGCGGTGCCGGGAGATCTGAAGGAGGCGGCCTTCGTCGACGGCGCAAGCGCCTTCCGGGCTTTCCGCACCGTCGTCCTGCCGTTGCTCATGGTCAGCGTTTCGCCGTTGCTGATCGCCTCGTTCGCCTTCAACTTCAACAACTTCACACTCGTCGAGTTGCTCACCGGGGGTGGACCGTTCCCCGGTTCGCCGATCGAAGGCGGTCAGACCGACCTGTTGATCACGTATACCTACCGATTGGCGTTCGGCACCTCACAGCAACTGCTGGGATTCGCCTCCGCGATCTCAATGGTCATCTTCATCATCGTGGCCGGCATCTCGGCCTACGGCTTCCGGCTCACCAAGAAGCTCGAGGAGATCAAGGCATGAGCAACGACAACGGCCCCGAGTTCCTCGGCAAGAACCCCGACGGCTCCAACCCGGGCAGCCGCACCAACAACGACCCCGACCTTCAGTTGGCGGTGAATCGCGAGGGTCAGGTGCTCGCGATGGAGGAACTCGCGGAGACCGAGGGGAGCAAGGCCCCGACCAGGTCGGCGCCGAAGATGAGTTTCGGGCGCTGGGCCACCCAACTGGGTTGGCGCCACGCGGTCGCGATCATCGCCGTGCTCTTCGCCTTGTTCCCGATCCTGTACATCATCAACGTTGCGCTCAACCCGGTCGGTTCGCTGTCGGCGTCGTGCCCGCCGAGCAAGACCGGGATCAGCGCCTTGACCTGCCTGGCGCCCAGCACGGTGGACTTCAGCAACTTCACAGCGATCTTCAACGATCCGCTCAAGCCCTTCGGCACCTGGTTCGCCAACACCCTGACGCTGGCGCTGGTGGTCTCGTTCCTCTCCACCCTGATGTCGGCGGCCGGGGCGTTCGCCTTCAGCCGGCTGCGGTTCAAGGGACGTCGACCCGGCCTGCTGGCGCTCGTGCTGCTGCAGATGTTCCCCCAGATCCTGGCGATCACGGCCATCTTCATCTTGATGACCAGCATCAAGGAGGTCTTCCCACTTTTCGGTCTCGGCAGCGTGTGGGGTCTGCTGCTCATCTACCTCGGCGGCTCGCTGGGCGTCAACACCTACCTGATGAAAGGCTTCTTCGACACCATCCCGGTGGAGATCGACGAGTCGGCCAAGATCGACGGGGCCAGCCACGTGCGGATCTTCTTCGGGCTGGTTCTGCGGCTTGCGCTTCCGGTGCTCGTGGTGGTCTTCTTCGTGACCTTCACCTTCATCTTCAACGAACTCGCAATCGCGCGGGTGCTGCTGCCCGACCTGCGTGACACCACCCTGGCCGTTGGTCTGAACACCTACGTCTCGGGCAACTTGCAGGAGTGGGGCAAGTTCGCCGCCGGCGCCCTGATCTCGGCGATACCCATGCTGCTGGTCTTCGGGATCACCCAGAAGTACCTGGTCACCGGTCTCACGTCGGGTGCGGTTAAGGGCTAGCGGTCCGCACCGCCATGACTCGAGCCGACGCCGGGTGGGAGGAACCACCGCCCGAGTTGTTGGTCCACCTGCCCCACCACGACGGCTCGCCGCGCTACTCGCCGGCACCGCCGGTCAATTTGGGCGACACCTTTCCGGTGCTGCTGCGGGCCCCGCATGAGGCGCGTGTGACGCGGGTGGCCGTGCGTCAGGTGCACGATGGTGAGCCGTTCTCACAGGTCGCGGAAATCGTGGCCGAGGACTCGGCCGCGCAGTGGTGGCGCGCGGAGTTGACGCAGCGTAATCCGGTGGTCAACTACCGGTTCCTCACCGACTCCGGGCCCTATGGCTATCGCTGGATCACCGCCGCGGGGCCGGTGGACCACGACCCCACCGACGCCGTCGATTTCCGCTCCGCAGTGCCTGCCGGTGCCCCGGATTGGCTGACCGGGGCGATCGCCTACCAGGTCTTCCCGGATCGTTTCGCCCGCTCCGGTCGGGTCGACGACGAGTTGTTGCGACGGGCCGCAGACGACTGGGCGACGGTGGTCGACTGGGACGCCCCGACCGCCGGATTCGGTCGCGAACGAGCCCGGCAACTCTATGGCGGCGATCTCTACGGAATCGCCGACCACCTCGACCACCTGCAGGCACTCGGCGTCAACCTGCTCTATCTCACCCCGGTGTTCCCCGCCCCGTCGAACCACCGCTACAACGCCACCTCCTTCGACCGGGTGGACGACATCCTCGGCGGTGACGAGGCACTCGTCGAACTGGTCGAAGCCGCCCACTTGCGCGGCATCAAGGTGATAGGTGACTTCACCACCAACCACACCGGCAGCCGGCACGAGTGGTTCGTCGCCGCTCGCGCCGACCTGGCCACCGAAGAAGCCGAGTACTACTTCTTCGGGGATTCCGCCGACGACTATGAAGGTTGGTTCGGCGTCCCGAGCCTGCCCAAGGTCGATCACAGTCGGCTGGCCGTCAGACGCCGGATGATCACCGACCCGGATGCCCCCGTTCGGCGCTTCCTCCGGGGACCATTCCGGCTCGACGGGTGGCGGGTGGACGTGGCCAACATGACCGGTCGGCACCGCGAACATGACGTCAACGCCGAGGTCGCCCGCGACTTCCGCGCGGCGGTCCTCACCGAGCAGCCGGAAGGCTACGTGGTCGCCGAACACTTCCACGACTACCGGGACGATCTGCCCGGCGACGGATGGCACGGTGTGATGAACTACGCCGGATTCGCCAAGCCGCTGTGGACCTGGCTGACCGGGGAGTGGCCGGCCGAGCATTGGCTCGGCATCCCCTGGCCGTCATGGCCGCAACTTCCCGGCCAATCGGTGGTGGCGACCATGCGCGACTACCTTGCGGTGCCCTGGCCCGCGCTGCTCGCGTCGTTCACGCTGATCGGCAGCCACGACACCGCCCGGATCCGCACCATCACCGGTTCCGAGGAGCTGGTCGAGGTCGCCGTGGCGGCGCTGATGAGCTACCCGGGCACGCCGATGATCTGGTCCGGCGATGAGATCGGCACCGAGGGACTCAACGGCGAACACGGTCGCCGTCCCTTCCCGTGGGACGATCCCGAGAGTTGGAGCACCGCGACCCTGCGCGCCTACCAGCGCCTGGGGCAACTCCGCCGCACCGAACCCACGCTGCAGACCGGCGGCCTGCGGTGGGTGTTCGTCGACGCCGACCGGATCGTCTACCTGCGTGAGACCATCCGGGAAAGCGCCCTGATCTGCCTGGCGCGCCGAGCCGGATCGCCCATTCGTCTGCCGAAACGCGCTCTGGACGTGCATGATGGGCAACAGTTGGAGACCCTGTACGGGACTGGGGTGCTCGCCGACGACGGGGCGCATGTGACGGTTCCCGGCACCGGGCCGGCGGCCCACATCTGGCGGTGGCGGCGCGCCGGGCCGTCAGACTCCGAGCAAACCCACCCGACCACACCACATCAACCGGAGGAAGACAGATGGCCGAGGTAGTGCTGAAGCACATCGAGAAGTTGTACGAGAATGGCTTCCACGCCGTGAAGGATCTCAACCTCGACATCGCGGACGGCGAGTTCCTGGTCCTGGTCGGTCCCTCCGGTTGCGGCAAGTCCACCGCCCTGCGGATGGTCGCGGGATTGGAGGACATCTCTGGCGGCGACCTGTTCATCGGCGAGCGACGCGTCAACGATCTGCCGCCGCAGGACCGCGATATCGCCATGGTTTTCCAGTCCTACGCGCTGTACCCGCACATGTCGGTGGCGGACAACATCGCCTACGGGCTGAAGCTGCGCAAGATGCCCAAGTCGGAGATTCAGGCGCGCATCAAGAAGGCGGCCGACATGCTCGAACTCAACGACTACCTCGAGCGCAAGCCGGCACAGTTGTCCGGCGGTCAACGTCAGCGGGTTGCCATGGGACGGGCCATCGTGCGGGAACCCGCGGTCTTCCTGATGGATGAGCCGCTGTCCAACCTCGATGCCAAACTCCGCGTGCAGATGCGGGCCGAGATCTCGGCGGTGGTCCGTTCGCTGGGCACCACCACCATCTACGTCACCCACGACCAGGTCGAGGCGATGACGATGGGCGATCGGATGGCCGTGATGAAGGCCGGTGTGCTCAACCAGGTCGGCACCCCTCAGGAGGTGTACGACTCGCCGAACAACATCTTCGTGGCGCAGTTCGTCGGTTCGCCGCCGATGAACCTGGTGCAGGGACGGCTGGAGGAGTCCGGCGACGGGGTGACGGTGAAGATCGGCGAGGCCACCCTGGAGGTCCCCGCGTCGGTGCTCGACGAGCGTCCCGGACTGCGTCAGTACCTCGGCAAGGACGTGGCCCTCGGCCTTCGCTCGGAAGACATGGAGGATGCCTCCCTGCTCAAGGAGGTGCCGCCGAACGCCACCCTGAAGGGGACGGTAACTCTGGTCGAAGCGCTCGGTTCGGAGATCGTGGTCCACTTCGACCTGCCCGGAGAGGCTGTCGTCACCGACGACACCAAGCTCGTGGCCGCTGAGATCGGCGGCGACGACGCCATCGACGTGGGGCACACCGGTGGGGTCAAGTGGGTGGCATCGTTCGCCCCGCGTTCGCGGGTGCGGGTCGGCGAAGACGTCACCATCGTGGCCGACATCGAGCGGATGCACTGGTTCGATGCACATTCCGGCGAGGCGATCCGCGGCTAGGACCGCCACCCGCCACAGGCGAGGACTCGTCAGTGGTAGGGCAGGACCTCGGCATGGTTGAGATCGTCACCCTCGAGGCGAATCCGGGCCTGCTTGCGCTGCCGTGGCAGACGCCGCTGGCTGAGTGGCCGCGCGACGTCACGGTGTCGATGCCGCGCGGCATCTCACGCAACGTGGTGCGGTTCGTCGCGCTCAGGCCCGCGCTGGCGCAGGGGGAGGGCCTGGGGGAGGAGGTCTACGCGGTCAAAGAACTCCCTGAGTGGATCGCCCGCAAGGAATATCGGCTGCTCGTCGAATTGGATCGATTGGGGCTCCCCGTCGCGGAAGCGGCGGCGGTGGTGGCCGGGCGAACCAGCGTCGACGGCGACCCGCTGCCCGGCGCGGTGCTCACCAAATACGTCCGCTTCTCGCTTCCGTTCCGCGCGCTCTTCGCGGCCGACCCCGATGCCGCCACCGCGGAACGACTGCTGGACGCGCTGGTGGTGTTGCTGGTGCGGCTGCATCTGGCGGGTTTCATGTGGTCGGACTGTTCGCTGTCGAACACGTTGTTCCGCCGCGACGCAGGTCAGTTCGAGGCGTACCTGGTGGACGCCGAAACCGGGGAACTGCATCCGAAACTCTCAGCCGGCCAACGCGCCTGGGACGTGGAACTGGCCACCGAGAAGTGCGCAGGTGAGTTGCTGGACATCCAGGCCGGCGGATTGCTCGCGCACGGCGACCCGATCGAGATGGGCCTGTCGATCGGACCCCGGTACGTGCGGCTGTGGGAGTTGGTGACCGGCGAACTGCGGGTCCGCCCGGATCAGATGTGGCGCCTGGACGAGCGCATCAGGCAACTGCAGCAGGCGGGCTTCGACGTCGAGGAACTGTCGATGGCCACCGCCCTCGGGGAGGCCGGGCAGGAGGTGGTGATCCGGCCGCGAGTGGTCGAGTCGGGGTTCAACTCGCGGCGGCTGCTGAGCCTCACCGGACTCGACACGGGCGAGAACCAGGCCCGGCGGCTGCTTTCGGATATCGAGGCTTTCCGCATCGCGGGAATGCCGGAGGCAAACCAGGAGGCGGCGGCCAGGGCGTGGTTGGCACGGCAGTACCAGCCTTTGGTGGCGGCGGTGCCGCACCACCTGCGCGGCCGGCTGGAACCGCCCGAGGTCTACCACGAGGTGCTCGAGCACCGGTGGTACCTATGCCAGCAGGAGAGCCGCGACGTGCCTTGGGAGGAGGCCGTCGCCCGCTACATAGCGGAGATCCTCGAGCACAAACCCGACGAGGTGGTGCTCAGCCAGGCGGAGTCGGTTCCGGTTCCGCCCGCGTCGGCCGACCCGGATCCGACTCCCGAAGCGGTCGCAGAAAGCCCTGGACCAATGCCACTCCGGTGAGCACCACCACTGCCCCCACCGGCTGGTTCCAGCTCAGGACCTCGCCGAGCGCGACGACGCCGAGTGCGGTGGAGACCACCGGGGTGGCATACGTGATGGTCGCCGCGGTGAGCGCGCCGGCGCGGCTGAGCACCCGGAAGAACATGATGAAGGCGATTCCGGTGCCCACCGCCCCCAGGGTGATCACTGCGGCTGTGGGTCCCGGCTGCCAGTCCGTGGCCGCGAAGGAACCGGTGACGACGTCCACTGCCAACAGTGCCGCCCCGGCGACGAGAAGTTGTGCCGCCACCAGCGACACGGGGTGCTCCGGGCGTTGAGTCAGGTGCCGCTGCTGCCACTGGATCCCCAGGCCGTAGCAGGCCGTGGCACCGATTGCCGCGGCTGAGCCGACGAGGTCGCCGGCGGCCCCCTGCCAGGCCCCCAGCATGAGGCCGACTCCGAGCAGCCCGAGCGCCAAACCCAGCGACTTGTTGCGGCCGATCCGATGGCCGGAGGCGAGCAGCAGTCCGGCGAGCGCGGTGAAGATGGGGGTGCCGGCGTTGAACAGTCCGGCCAGCACCGAGGTGATCCGGGTCTCTGCGAAGGCGAAGAGCACCGCCGGCAGGCCGGCGAGCAGGAGCCCGACCACCGCACTGTGAAGCCACGCCTGGCCCGCGCGGGGCAGTCGGAGTCCCATCAGCAGCACGGCGGCAACCACAGTCACGGCACCGCTTCCGGTGCGCAGCACGGCCAACTGCAGGGGTTCGAAACCCGCCAGTCCGATCTTGATGAGGGTGAAACTCGAGCCCCAGATGAGCGCCAGCGCCAGCCACAGCGGAAGCCACGAACGGACTGGCACGGTTGCGGCCGGGGGCGAACTCACGGGCCAACAGTGTCACATCGGCACGCCTCCACCGGAGCCTGCGCGGACCTCGGCATGCTTGGGCACATGCGGCAGAAGTTTCGGCAGTGGCGACGCTCTGCACGCGCCAGGGAGTCGGAGGCCTACGACGCCTACACCCGCGTCACCTCATACCCGCTCTTCGTGCTCGGACTGCTGTTCCTCATCGCCTTCGCCATCACCCTGACCGCGAATCCGGACGATGCAGAAGTCCGCTTCGCCCGGTTCGTGATCCCGCTGACCTGGTTGTGCTTCGCGATCGACTACGCGATCGGGATCCTGCTGGCCCCGCACCGGTGGCACTTCGTGCGCACCCATGTGGTGCAGGCGATCGCGCTGCTGTTCCCGCCGCTGCGGGTGTTGATGCTGTTCCACGTCTTCCACGTGCTCCGATCGACACCGATGAGACGTGGCGAAATCGCCCGTATCTACGTGCTCTACGCCACCACGTTGCTGCTGGTGATCTCATCCCTCTTGGTGGTCTTCTTCGAGCGGCAGTCGCCGGACTCGAACATCCGCAGTTTCGGCGACGCGCTCTGGTGGGGTGGCGAGACCGTCAGCACTGTCGGATACGGCGACTACTACCCGGTGACCGTGCCTGGTCGCCTGGTTGCCGCGGTGCTCTTCATCAACGGGGTGGCGCTGTTGAGCGTGATCACTGCGGGTCTGGCGCAGAACTTCACCGCGTTCGACGCCGCACGCAAGAAGGCAGCCGACGCGTCGACCAGCTCGACCTCGGGAACCGATACCGACCAGGGGAAGGTTCCGGTCCCCGAGGCCGCACTGCAGGAACTGCACGCCAAGATCGACTCTCTGGAGCAGGCTGTTCGGCAGATGTCGGATCTGCTCGCCAGCGGCTCAGCAAGCACGGCCCAGCCAGTTGGAAACGCACCCGAGGTGACTCGGCGCGCCGAGTCGCCGCCGGGCGGAGATCCGCCGACACCGACCTAGAATGGCCCTGCGTTGCCTCAGCCCACCGCACCCGCCCACGATCGTCTGGAGAACCACGTGGCGCACGCCCCCAAGTCCGAAGGCCAACCGGCGGGACTGAGCGATCTCGAGCGGGCGATCCTGGAGTTCGAGCGGCAGTGGTGGCGGTATTCCGGGGCGAAGGAACAGGCGATTCGGGACGAGTTCGGACTCAGCGCCACCACCTACTACCAGACCTTGACCGTTTTGCTGGACAAGCGTGCGGCGCTGGAGCACGATCCGCTGCTCGTCAAACGGCTGCGTCGGCTGCGTGCCTCGCGCAGGCGGGCGCGCACCGCTCGTCGGCTGGGCGTGGAACTGTGACCACCACCCTGAGCGGGACGTTCAACTCGCCCGACGATTGAGTCCCACCGTGGCCGGCGAAGGTGTCGGCAGTTCGGCCCGTACCTTGCTCAGCGGCGGGCGTTCCCGCGTCGCCAGGGGTCGCACCCGAACCTCGTATCCGTCTGGGCTCCGTTCGAATTGGGTGAGCACCGGAGCGTCGGTGTAGGACTGGGGCACCCCCGGAATCCGGCGCATGGCGGTGTCGAGGATTTCGGCTGCCATCACCCCGAGGCCATGGTCGTTGTGATGGCGGTGCACCCGCACCCCGAGGTCGACTTGGCCGATCGCCTCGAGCCCGTACCTTTCGTAGGTGTCCACCATCAGGGCCACCTCCACCCCGTAGCCGAACGGGAACGGCATGGATTCCAGTAGGGAGCGGCGTCCGGCGTATTCCCCTGCCAGCGGCTGGACCACTGCGGCCAATTCGGGCCAGAACCGGTTGATCAGCGGGCGGGCGACGAGTTCGGTCACCCGTCCACCCCCGGCCGGGACGACCGTCTCGCCGGTGACCAGCGGCCGCTCGTAGACGGCCTTGACCAACTGCAGTTCCGGATCGGTCGCGAGCGGTCCGACCAGGGCGGTGACGTAGTCGGAGGTGAACGACTGCAGATCGGCGTCCACGAACACCACCAGGTCCGACGTGGTCGCCGCGAGTCCTCGCCACATCGCCTCACCTTTGCCGACCTCCGGCGGTATGTGGCCGAGCACGTCCTGGCGTTGCACCACCCGGGCACCGGCCGCCGCCGCCACTTCCGCGGTGGCGTCCTCGGAGCCGGAGTCGACCACCACGAGTTCATCGACGAAGGCGTTCGGGCCGCTGCACAGGTCGTCCGCGATCGTCGCGACGATCGACCCGACCGTGGCCGCCTCGTTGAGTGCCGGCAACACCACCGCCACCGAAAGCCCAGCCGCCGCGGTTGCCTCCGCCACCTTGTGGCGTGGCCAGTCGTGTGTGGTCCAGGTGTGACTCGCCAGCCACTGTTTCGACGTGGTTTGCACGTTTTCACCATCCTTCGTGGACATCGTGAGTTGGCGCGTTCTAGTATTGCGCCACGTCGTTACCGCTGCGTTAAGCCGAGCGACACAACTGAATACAGCTCATCCAGAGGGGTTGAGGGAACGGCCCGTTGACACCCCGGCAACCACCCGCATGCATCGTGTGAAGAATCCACATGGGGCCGCGCGGGGAAGGTGCCAAATCCGACCCGCCGATCGTCGGCGGGGCAGATGAGGAGAAAGGCCTCTTCTTCCATGACTGTTCTGACCAGCAACGTCCGCTCCGACTTCGGCAACGCCATCGGACTGCTCTGTCGGGAGTGTGGAGCCTCGTACGAACTCGGCGCCGCCTACTCCTGTGCGGAGTGTTTCGGTCCGCTGGAGGTCGCCTACGACTTCTCAGGTGTGACCCGGGAAGCCATCGAATCCGGCCCGTCGAGCATCTGGCGCTACGCCAGCCTGCTGCCGGTGTCAGCGGATGCAGCCGCGGCGCCCAACCTCAATCCGGGCTGGACCCGGCTGCACTCGGCCGATCGGCTCGCCGCCGAATTGGGCATGCGGAAGTTGTGGATCAAGGACGACTCCGGGAACCCGACGCATTCGTTCAAGGATCGGGTCGTCGCGGTGGCCCAGGGGGCCGCGCGCTCCCTCGGTCTGACCACCCTGGCGTGCGCCTCCACCGGGAACCTGGCCCACGCGACGGCGGCCGCTGCCGCACGGGCAGGTATGGGGTCGGTCGTGGTGATTCCGGCCAACCTGGAGGCGGGCAAGACCGTCACTACCGCCACCTACGGCGGGCTGCTGCTGGCTGTCGAGGGCACCTACGACGATGTCAACCGACTGTGCTCGGAACTCATCGGCGAATCCATCACCGAAGGTTGGGGCTTCGTCAATGTCAACCTTCGGCCCTACTACGCCGAGGGATCCAAGACCGTCGGATACGAAATCGCCGAACAACTCGGGTGGCGGCTGCCCCAGCAGGTTGTGGCCCCGGTCGCCAGCGGCTCGTTGCTCACCAAGGTCGACAAGGCCTGGCGGGAGTTGTCCGACCTCGGCTTCGTCGCCGACTCCGACTACCGGGTGTTCGGCGCCCAGGCGGGTGGGTGTTCACCGGTGGCCCAGGCGTTCGAAGCCGGCTGGGATGCGGTGCGGCCGGTGAAGCCGGACACCATCGCAAAGTCGCTCGCGATCGGCAACCCGGCCGACGGTCCCTACGCCCTCGACGCCGTGCGCCGTTCCGGCGGCGCCGTCGCCGCCGTCTCCGACGAGGAGATCGTGTCGGGTATTCGGCTGCTCGCCCGCACCGAGGGCGTGTTCGCCGAAACCGCGGGCGGCGTGGTGGTCGCCACGTTGGCGCGGCTGCTCGAATCCGGACAGTTGGACCCCGAGGCCGAGACGGTCATCCTCAACACCGGTGACGGCCTGAAGACCCTCGACGCGGTGCTTCCCTACGGTCAGCCCACGGCAGTGATCTCGCCGGATGCCGATGCTGTGGTCGAACTTCTCACCAACGTGCCGTAGGGTTGAGCGCAAGAGCGGCGCTCGCCCCTCTTGTTCCCAACAGCAAAGGCATTTTCGCAATGAGCAATGACCCCGTCCAGGGTGTAGTCAAGTGGTTCAACTCCGAGAAGGGCTACGGCTTCCTCTCGGTGGACGGCCAAGACCGCGACGTTTTTGTCCACTACAGCGCCATCGACATGGACGGCTACAAGAGCCTCGATGAAGACCAGCGCGTCGAATTCCGCATTGTCAGCGGCCCGAAGGGCCCGCAGGCGGAGTCTGTGCGCCTCGTCTGAGTCATCCGCACACACGACGGCCGATCTCCCCGCGGGGAGGTCGGCCGTCGGCCTTTGGTAGGGAGGAATTCCACCCCGCTGCTTGCACTCTCACCATGAGAGTGCCAACATAGGCGTTAGCACTCGACGCCTGTGAGTGATAACGCACGGGCCGAGTCGGACTTCACCGTCGAGGTGGGCGCCAGCCGGGAAAGGCCCGGGGCCGTGCCCGCCGTTCGTCGCGGACGGCGGTGAGATCACCCACCACAACCTTCAATTGCGGAAGGAAACAGGAACTCAATGGCGAAGATCATCGCTTTTGACGAGGAGGCGCGGCGGTCGCTCGAGCGGGGAATGAACACCCTCGCCGACGCGGTCAAGGTCACCCTCGGCCCGAAGGGTCGCAACGTCGTCCTCGAGAAGAAGTGGGGAGCCCCCACGATCACCAATGACGGCGTCTCGATCGCCAAGGAGATCGAACTCGAAGACCCGTACGAGAAGATCGGCGCCGAGCTGGTCAAAGAGGTCGCCAAGAAGACCGATGACGTCGCTGGCGACGGCACCACCACGGCGACCGTGCTCGCCCAGGCGCTCGTGCGCGAAGGACTGCGCAACGTGGCCGCCGGCACGAACCCGATGGCCCTCAAGCGGGGCATCGAGCAGGCAGTGGCCGCGGTGAGCGACGAACTGCTGAGCATGGCGAAGGACGTCGACTCCAAGGAAGAGATCGCCGCGACCGCGTCGATCTCCGCCGGCGACAGCCAGGTCGGTGAGATCATCGCCGAAGCCATGGAGAAAGTCGGCAAGGAAGGTGTCATCACCGTCGAGGAGTCGAACACGTTCGGCCTCGAACTCGAACTGACCGAAGGTATGCGGTTCGACAAGGGCTACATCTCGCCCTACTTCGTGACCGACCCGGAGCGGATGGAAGCCGAACTCGAGGACCCCTACATCCTCATCGTGAACCAGAAGATCTCCGCGGTGAAAGACGTGCTGCCGATCCTGGAGAAGGTCATGCAGTCCGGCAAGCCGCTGCTGATCCTGGCCGAGGACGTCGAGGGTGAAGCCCTCGCGACGCTTGTGGTCAACAAGATCCGCGGCACCTTCAAGTCGGTCGCCGTGAAGGCCCCCGGCTTCGGAGACCGCCGTAAGGCCATGCTCGCCGACATCGCCATCCTCACCGGCGGCGAGGTCATCAGCGAGGAGATCGGGCTGAAGCTCGAGGGCACCGACCTGTCGCAGCTCGGCCGCGCCCGCAAGGTCGTCGTCACCAAGGATGAGACGACGATCGTCGAAGGGGCCGGCGACGCCGACCAGATCGCCGGTCGGGTCAACCAGATCCGTGCCGAGATCGACAACTCGGACTCCGACTACGACCGTGAGAAGCTGCAGGAGCGCTTGGCCAAGCTGGCCGGCGGCGTTGCAGTGATCAAGGTCGGTGCGGCCACCGAGGTGGAACTGAAGGAGCGCAAGCACCGGATCGAAGACGCCGTGCGCAACGCCAAGGCGGCTGTCGAGGAGGGCATCGTCGCCGGCGGCGGCGTCGCGCTGCTGCAGGCCTCCGAGAAGGCGTTCGGCGGACTCGACCTCGCCGATGAAGAAGCCGTCGGGGCCAACATCGTCAAGGTCGCGGTGGAGGCGCCGCTCAAGCAGATCGCGCTGAACGCCGGCCTTGAAGGCGGTGTCGTGGCGGAGAAGGTGCGCAACCTCGAGCCCGGCTGGGGCCTCAACGCCGCCACCGGCGACTACGAGGACCTCATCAAGGCCGGAGTCGTCGACCCGGCCAAGGTGACCCGCTCGGCATTGATGAACGCGGCGAGCATCGCGGCCCTGTTCCTCACCACCGAAGCCGTGGTGGCGGACAAGCCCGAGAAGACCCCGCCGATGCCCGCGGGCGGCGGCGACATGGGTGGCATGGACTTCTAGTCACCTCGCGCCCACGACGAAGGCCCTCGCATCTCCGGTACGGGAGGTGCGAGGGCCTTCGCCATGCTCAACCCTCGAGGTACTCCAGCCGAGCGAGCAGCACGGTTGCGCTGCGATGGATCTGTCGGGTCCAGTTGGCCGCGTCGTAGCCGTGGGAACCCGCCAGCAGACTCTCCAGACCGATCAGCACGCCGCGGTCCGAACGCAGTGCGGCCCGGACACTCTGGTCGCTGCTCTGGTTCTCGCGATCCTTCGTCCACGGCAGGAAGTCTGCCCGCAGCCACGCGGAAAGCCGCGCGGCCTCCGCCACCGCGGTGTCGCCCTCAGCCACGGCATCGAGCACTTCGGCGGTGAGCCGATTGAGGATCGCCTGATGCGCCTGCCTCGACATCGCGATGAGCACCGGATCGGTGGTGGTGAGTGAGTCGGGAGGCCCTTCCGGCACCCTGCTCCCGCCGGTGGCGGTCACCTTCGCCTCGTCCACAACACACCTTCCGATCCCACGGTTCCGGCCGCGACTCAACGCCGGGAAATGCGCTCCCCTGCCACTTCCGACCATATGCCCACGGAGCCGGAAAAAGCGATAGGCATGGACCGTTCGGAGGATACCGGGCCGATTGGATCGGCGACGCTGTTGGTGGGGCTAGGATCGGCCCAGACGAATCGGCGTGGCGGGAGAGGTGGGCCAATGGCAGCAGCAGACGGCAGGTGGACGCTGGCGAGCCAGTCCACCATCTCGCTGAAGACCTCGCGCATCGGTCTGCTCAGCGTGCACGCCCATGCGCCGGTGATCGACGGTGAGGTGAGCATCGCCGACGGCGAGGTGTCACTCGAATTCGTGGTGGCCATCAATCAGGTGTCGACCGGGAACCCGCTGCTGGATCCAGAGGTCCACGCCCTGGTGAATTCGGGCTCTGACGGCACCCTCACCTTTGCCGGCTCCGGAGCCAGCCTCTCCGAAGTCGTCGGCCACGCCTCGGCGGGCAACGTCAAGGTGCCGCTGGAACTCGCAGCCACACCCACCAGCGAGGGCGACGAATTGCCGCTCGAATTGACGGGCAAGACCACTTTCCACGACATCCACCTGCCGCTGCCCGGAATGGGTCACATCAATCATGTCGATATCGACATCGAAGGACTGGTCACGCTGATGCGGGCGACGGCCAACTCCTGAGCGAGGTGGCCGGCCGCAGCGGGTCAGAGGACGTCGAGATTGTCCGCGACCGCGCGCAGCAACTTGGCGTTCTGGCGGCACTTGGCGTCGTCCGGGTAGCGGCCCTTGCGCAAGTCGTTCGACAGTCGGTCGAGCACCCGGATCAGGTCCTCCACCATCGGTGCCATCTGGTCGGCCGGGATTCGGGTCGCCTTGGTGATGCTCGGTGCCGGATCCAGCACCCGGACCGACAGCGCCTGGGCCCCCTTGCGGCCCTCCACGATGCCGAACTCCACGCGGCTACCCTGCCGCAACACGACCCCGGGGGAGAGTGCGCTGGCGTGGACGAACACCTCTTCGCCCTCGTCGGAGGCAATGAATCCGAAGCCCTTGTCGATGTCGAAGAACTTCACTTTGCCGGTCGGCACTGGTCAACCCTCTCGTTGCGTCATGGATGCGGCCGGAAGCCGTCGCGCTAGCGGCCCAGCCTATCGCGGCTGCGACCACAGGCGGGCAATAGCCCTGGGGAGCGACCATCGGACTGGTCCCACCCCCTCTACAGTGGGAGCATGACGCCCCCGCCCGACTCGCCGACCGAACACGCCGGCGAGCGTCTGGTGCGGGCCGGCGGCCTGATCGCGGCCGTGGGCGCGGTGGCCACTCTGGTCGCGTTGGTGCCGTTGTTCGTGGATTCTTTCTCGCCGCCGCCGTGGCTCTGGTTCGTCGCAATCGGCGGCGTGGGCGTCGGGGTGGGCTTGAGCCTGTGGGGGATGGTGCGTGCGGCCAGGGCGCGCAGTCGCTACCTGCGGGAAGTGTCCTAGCCCGGGCGCAACGCCTCGTTCATGCTGCCCGAGCGGAAGCCGCGCGGATCCACCTCCACGGTGGCGAAACCCGTCTGCCGGATCGCCGCAACCACCCGGATGTCATCGGCCACTGTCGGCACCAGGTCGGCGTCCACCTCCAGCCGTGCCCGATCGTCGCCGAGGTCACGGACTCTCAGGTTGACCACCGGTACCCCAAGGGTGGCGAAGATCTCGCGCAGGGCAGATTCGGCTCGCTGCACCCGCAGCAGGTTGGACGGTGAGATCGGCACGCCGTAGGCGATTCGGGAGGCCAGGCAGGCCTGGGCCGGCTTGTCCCAGGTGGTCAGACCGAGGTGTCGGGAGAGTTCCCGAATCCGGCGCTTCGAGAACTCGGCGAGCGGCGTGACGGCGCCGAGCCGACGGGCGGCCGCGATCCCCGGCCGGAAATCCGAACGCAGGTCGTCGGCGTTGGTCCCGGTCATCACCACCACACCCGCCGAACCCACGTCGGCGGCGACGCGACCGACCACGTCGACGACCTCCGTCTTGCAGTGGAAGCAGCGCGCGGGGGAGTTGGCCGAATACCCCGGGTCGGCCAACTCGTTGCTCTGCGGCAGCAGGTGACGCACCCCGAGCCGGTCCGCGAAGTCGCGGGCGTGCGCTAGTTCCGCAGCGGAAAGGGATGGACTCACCGCGGTCACCGCCACCACCGCCGGGGGGCCCAGCGCTCGAGCCGCCACCGCGAGCAGGAAGGCGCTGTCCGTCCCGCCGGAGAAGGCCACTGCAGCGTGTTGCGCCGGGTTCACCAGGGTGCGCAGGCGCTCCTGCAGCAGTGCGATGTCCGCAGCTGCGGTGCGATCGCCTCCGGTCTCCACGCGCACAGCCTAGGAACACCACCGGCTGCCGCGCCAGGCAACCTCGCGTAGCGTTGGTCCGATGACCTCCCCACCCCGCAACCGCAGCCTGGCCGACGATCTCCGGCGTCGCGACCAAGCTGCCCTGGCGAGCCTGCTGCGCGACCGGGTGGACCTCATCAGCCCGACGCCGGATTCGATCAGCGAGGTCGCGTCCCGGGCCGCGACCACCGCCAGTGTCCGGATGGCGCTGCACCGACTGGATCGTCGGGCGCTATCGGTGGCGTGGGGGGTGGCTGCGGCCGGAACCTCCGACGCCTCGGCGGTGGCCGCGGCCCTCGGCGCGCCGGGTGACGCCGACGAGTCGTGGGCGCGCATGATCGACGAGGGGCTCGCCGAGCTCTACCGACTGGGTCTGATGTGGCGGGATTCGACCAACCTGCGGCCGGTTCGTGCGCTGATCGACGTGGTTCCGGCTGTCGTCGCCGATCCACGTCCGGTGTCGCCGGATCCGTTGCCGGTTGCGCCCGGCAGGAGCTTCTCGCCCGAGTTGATCGATCGCTTCGCCGGCCAGCAGGGGCTGGTGGCCGTGCAGACGGTGCGTGAGCTGCTGCGGAGTCTGGAAGCCGAACCGCTCGGCCTCACCCGGGAGGGCACGGTGGCGATCCGGGAACTCGCCGCGCGCGCAAGCACCCTCGGGCTGGCCGAGTCGGCGCTCGCGATGTGGCTCGAATTGGGTTGGTCGGCCGGGCTGTTGGGGCCGTCGGCCGGTGGCGAGGAGTTGCTGCCCACGGTGGCTGGCGAGGTATGGCGAACGGCGCCAGGGCCGCAGGCCTGGCCGGTGCTGTTGCAGGCGTGGTGGTTCGCCGATCGCGATTGGTCGGCCTTCGATCGGGCAGAAGGTGTGCGGCCCTACGTATTCGGCATCGCCCACGTCTCGAACCAGTTGCCGGAACTTCGCCGACAGTGGGTGGAACTCGCCTCCGAAGGGGGCACCGCGGCAGTGCTCAACCTGGCTGAGTTGTTGGCCGAACGGCGTCCGCTGGCCGATGCCGCCCGGTTGTCGCAACTCGCGTCGGCCTTGGCCGTCGAGGCGGAGATGCTCGGCGTCACCGGACGTGGAGCGTTGTCGGAGATGGGACGGGCGCTGCCCCCGGTCGCCACTGAAGTGGATCCGGGTGACCCACAGCCGGAACTGGCCCTGGTCGAATGTGCCGCCCGGATGGTGCCCGAGGAAATCGAGACGATCGTCGTGCAAGGCGACCTGACCATCGTCGCCCCCGGACCCCTGGCCCCCGGGATCGCAGCCTCGATCGGTGCGTTCGCCGACATCGAATCCACCGGCGGCGCCGCGGTCTATCGACTCAGCGTCGCCTCGGTGGAGGAGGCCCTCGATCGCGGGTGGAGTGCGGAACAGATCCTGGCGATTCTGCAGGACCACTCCCGGGTGCCGATTCCGCAGCCCGTCGCCTATCTGATCACCGACACCGCCGCCCGGCATGGTCGGATCCGGGTCGGGTCGGCGGCCGGTTTCGTCAGCACCGAAGACGCCGCAGCCCTGGAACTCGTGCTGACAGCCTTGGCGAAGGCCGGGATCCCGGCCACCCGGTTGGCCGAGACCGTGGCGGTGTCGCACCATCCGCCGCACCAACTGGTCGGTGCGATCCGGGCGGCCGGCGTGGCTGCCACCGCGCACGATCCGAGCGCCGCCGATGGCCTGGCCACCCCGGTCCGAGTGGCCCCTCCGCCGCGTCCGCCGGCCCCGGTCGGCGGTGTGGATCCGGCGCGGGTGGCCGCATTGGCCGCCGTCCTCACCGCGACGGGTACCCCGACCGAGGCCAAGGATCTGCCCCCCGCTCCGGAGGTCCCCAGGATGCACTCCGCGCAGGTGCAGGCGGCGTTGGCCGCTGCGCTGGTTCCGGGTCGCAGGATGTGGCTCCGCTATGCCGACAACGCCGGTTCCGATCGCAGCTACCTGGTGCAGCCGGTGCATCTCGCCGGTGGCGTCTGCGAGGCTCTCGACGTCGGCCAAGGCAGATCCCGGCGCTTCGCGATGTCCCGAATAGTTGGAGTGGTGCAGGCATGACGAACGGTCCGCTGATCGTGCAGAGCGACAAGACCCTGCTGCTCGAGGTCGAGCACCCGGATGCGGACCGGGCCCGCCGTGACATCGCCCCCTTCGCCGAACTCGAGCGTGCGCCTGAGCACGTGCACACCTACCGCATCACTCCGCTGGCGCTGTGGAATGCGCGGGCAGCGGGGCACGATGCGGAGGGGGTGATCGACACCCTGATGACCTACTCGCGCTACGCGGTACCGCACGCGCTGCTGATCGACATCGCCGACACCATGGATCGCTACGGGCGGCTGCGGCTGCTCAACCATCCGGCCCACGGTCTGGTGCTGGAAGCCCTGGACACACCTGTGCTGGAAGAGGTGCTGCGGTCGAAGAAGGTGGCGCCGCTGGTCGGAGCCCGGATCGATGAAGGATTGGTCGTGGTGCACCCGTCGGAGCGCGGCCACCTCAAGCAGGTGCTCCTCAAACTCGGGTGGCCGGCGGAGGACCTCGCCGGCTACGTCGACGGCGAAGCACACCCGATCCTGCTGGAGGAGACCGGTTGGGCGCTGCGTGACTACCAGCGCCAGGCCGCAGAGAGCTTCTGGCACGGCGGTTCGGGTGTGGTGGTGCTGCCGTGCGGCGCCGGCAAGACGTTGGTGGGTGCGGCCGCGATGGCCATGGCCGGTGCGACCACCCTGATCCTGGTGACGAACACCGTCTCGGCGCGGCAGTGGCGCGACGAACTGCTGCGTCGCACCAGCCTGACCGAGGACGAGATCGGCGAATACTCCGGCGCCCGCAAGGAGGTGCGGCCGGTGACGATCGCCACCTATCAGGTCCTCACCACCCGGCGGAAGGGTGTCTACAGTCACCTCGACCTGCTCGACGCCCGCGACTGGGGGCTGATCCTCTACGACGAGGTACACCTGCTGCCCGCTCCGATCTTCCGGTTCACCGCCGACATCCAGGCCCGCCGGCGGTTGGGCCTGACCGCGACGTTGGTGCGCGAAGACGGGTTGGAGGACGACGTCTTCAGCCTGATCGGCCCGAAACGCTTCGACGCTCCGTGGAAGGAGATCGAAGCGCAGGGCTACATCGCCCCCGCCGAATGCACCGAAGTCCGCGTCACCTTGCCCGACGGCGAACGGTTGGCGTACGCGATGGCGGAGCCGGAAGAGCGCTATCGGCTGGCCTCCTGCACGCCGAAGAAGGCGCGTGTGGTGCAGGACCTCCTGCGCAGGCATCAGGGCGAGCGGGTGCTGGTGATCGGGCAGTACCTCGATCAGTTGGCCGAACTCGGCGAGTTGCTGGACGCGCCGGTGGTGACCGGGGACACCACCGTGCGCGAGCGGCAGGTGTTGTTCGAGCAGTTCCGGACCGGCGAATTGCGAACCCTCGTGGTCTCCAAGGTCGCCAACTTCTCGCTCGATCTGCCGGAGGCGGGCGTCGCGGTCCAGGTGTCCGGCACCTTCGGCAGCAGGCAGGAGGAGGCCCAGCGACTCGGCCGCATCCTGCGTCCCAAGAGCGACGGTCGCACCGCCCACTTCTACACCGTGGTGGCCCGCGACACGGTGGACGCCGACTTCGCCGCCCACCGGCAGCGTTTCCTGGCCGAACAGGGCTACTCCTACCGGATCGTGGATTCCGACTCGCTCGGCTAGGTCAACAAGCGCGCGAGCCAGAACTCCCCGCCGGCCACCGGCACGGTCACCGCCAGACTGGTGAGGATCAGTGCGCCAGCGACGATTCGAACGCGCACCGTGGCTGGGGCGGGTCGTGCAGCTCGGCCGGTGAACACGGTTTGGCCGAGGATCAGGATGGCGATGAACACGCCGGCCAGCGTGATCCACCGGCCCCAGTCCACAGAAAGCAACCAGAGCGGTACGAACGCCCCGAGTACCACGGCGATGGTGGTGAGATGGCCGACTCGGGCTCGGCGGGTGCTGTCGATGAGGGTGGCGCCGACGAAGGCCCAGAGCGGCACGATGATCGCGACGATGAGCCACGGCAGCCACAGTCCGGTCTGAAGGTAGTCGCGGACAAGCCACTCGACCGCGTCCGAAGGTTGCGCGGTCAACCACCAGAAGGGAGCTGGGAACCCGGCGTCGGCTCCCCAGACGTGGACCGTCGGCACTGACAGCCACGCGCGAGTCCCGGAGTCGACGGCGGCCCAGGCACCCCGGTAGTCGGCTTGCACTCCGGCGTCGAGGGCGCCGACCAAGCCCAGCGCGAGCGTGACCGGGGCCAGTAGCAGCAGAGCGACCGGAACCACGAACCTGCCCGGGCTCCCCGGGCGTCGTATGGTGATCGCCGACGTCGGTGGTGCCGGGTGGATCCGCAGCAGGAAGTAGGTGAGGATCACGGCCGTGACGAACGCCAGCGCTTCATGGACCAACGCCCCCGCTCCGCAGAGCACCGCCCCCGCAGCGGCAGAGCCCCACCACGCCCGGCGCCCCGGGCGATAGGTGGCGGTGAGGACCACTGCGAGCAGCAGCGCGAGGAACAGGTACTCCTTGCGGACGGCGAAGCTGGTGGCGGATTGCGACATGCCGTGCAGGTTCGCCTGCAGGGTGCCGAGCACCAATCCGCCCGGCAGCAGCCAGAGCAGCAGTGGCCACCCGGAACCGCTTCGGCGGATCGCGCTGCGTACGAGCCAGGCGAATCCGACCGTCACCGCCACCAGCAGCACGGTCACGGTGAGTACCACGGCCGCCTGGGCGGTGAGCCCGGGGACCGACAGCAGGAGGTCGCCGGCGAGGCCTCGCCGGGTGCCGCCACCCCGATTGTTGATCAACCATTCGGCGGCCTCGTACTCCCACCCGTCGTTGGTGGCGATCGAACCGCCGATGCGCAGCAGCGTCGGCAGCAGCGCCAGCGCCAGCCCGAGCATGTTGAGCCCCAGCCACAGTCGACGTCGCCCGTGCTGGGATCCCGTGGAGCCGGTGAGGTCGATTGCCGTGCTGGACGATTCGGCGGCACGCAGCGGAGCCGGAGGGTCTCGGAGCGTCCCGTGGCGGCTCACACCACATTCCTAGCAGCCGGCCGGTCGAATCCCGTCCCAGTGGCGGCGTGTCTCGCTGAGCGAGAGTGGGATGAACGTCAGAGGGCGGTCGTCAAGCGGAACACCCAGATGCCGCGCAGGTCGTTCTCGCCGTCGGCTCCGACGGCTTGGATCCGCATCTCCACACCCTCTTCGGGCACCGGCTGGAACTCTGGGAAGGTGAAGCGGAAGTAGGTGCTGGTGATGGGTGTCTCGCTGAGCCGTTCGGTGCCGATCACCGGGTACCAGCCGTTGTCGGTGACCACTGGATCGACGCTGATGCCGACCACGGTGCCTGGCAGGACGTTGATGGTGGGGGCGGCGCCGCCCTCGCTGGCGGCCGCGACGATACTCGCCGCGCACCCCTGTGCCTGGATCGCCTCGTTCGCATCGTGGGACCAGCACAAGGCTCGGCTCCACTCGGAGTTTGTGCCCGAGAAGACCGTCACCAGGGGTGCGGGCTTCTCGCATGCGGTGAGCGCCGCAACCGACCCCAGGGCGATTGCCGCTACTGCCAGACGCTTCATCTACGTCTCCTCTTCGGGGTCATCTTCGTCTTCGTCGAGTTCGGCGTCGGGAACCACGAAAGTCACCAGTTCGTAGCCGAGTTCGTCAAGGACCACGTCGGACGTCGATCCGCTGACGACAACCATGTTCTCGCTGTGCGCCCCGCAACCGTAGTCCAGCGTTACCACGCGGGCGTCGGCCGGCGACATGGCGTTGGCGCACACCCCGAAGGCGAGACCCATCGGGCCGCCGAGGTGCAGCAGCCAGCCACAGGTGGAGCAGGTCGAGGTGGCGTGTTTCGCCATCGGCGCGGAAGGTCCGCGTTCGCCCGAACGCCACCGCTGGGCGGCTTCGTCGCGGCCGAGCGCAGACAACACCCTGGGACGTCCCAGGCCGGGTTCCCACCAGGGCGGCTGAAGCAGGTCGTCGCCGGAGTCCTCGTCCCCGCCGGAGTACCCGGGCACCAGTCGCTCGTCGTCGGGATCGGCTGGGATCACATCACCCACGCCCAGGTCGTCGGGCCGCAGCCGTTCGCCGAACGGCACCCACTGCGGGGCCACGATCGACTCCGGACCGGGGACCAGCACCACGTCGTCCACCGTCGGGGTGCGCGATTTCGGCGCCCGCGCCAGCGTCACGGCCCACCGCCAGCCGCGGTACGCCGGATCGGTGCACTCGAACAGGTGTGTGACCAGGCGCTTGTCCTCCGCCTCGGCTCCGAGGTGCGCACCTACCGCATCCGGTCCGGCCTCGGCGCGCACGGCGGCCTCGGCGATGTCGATCGCCCGTCCGGCGACGGGGTCCAGGGTGAGGGTCACTGTGCCGACTCGTCCTTCGACTGCGCCGCGGCGCGATAGACGTTGCGCCGACGGACCACGTACCAGAGCCCGAGCAGGCCGAGCCCGGCGCCCACAGCGCAGACCCAGAGCCACCAACTCGCGTCCGCTTCGGCGAGCGGTTCGCGGAAGAAGACGAGCAACACCAGCCCGGCGACGGCCCACAGCACGGTGCCGATGGCGACTGCCGTGACACCGTCCGCGTCCACCGGTCGGGTCGCGAGGTCGTCGTCGGAGGTCTGCACAGGCCCAGGCTACCGGAGGCTCCGGCGCTCGCGCCCGGCGCTTGTGGTTGAGGGCGTTACTGTGCTCTGGTGGATCCGAAGACGCGCCGCTTGATCACCCTCGCAGTGCTCATCGGCCTGGTTCTGGTGGCGGTAGCGGCTGCCCTCGTCTCCTAGCGATCGCGGCCGCCTCCCGCTCCAACTCGCCGATTGTCACGTGCAGTTCATCGGTGATCCGCCAGAGCCGGTCGATGGTCACCGCGTGCACACCGTTCTCCAGCCGACCGACCGATTTCCGATCCCAACCGACCCGGTCCGCGAGGTCCTCCTGCGACAGACCGAGTTCCTTGCGCCGCTGCAACACCGCCTGGCCGAGGAAGTACCGGCGCCGCTGCGCAGGGTAGTCGTCGGCCACGCAACGAACTTGGTGCCGATCATCGCCGGCGTCAGTACCAGCCTTGGTACATTTCGCCTGCCCCGGGGGCCGGACGTCCCACTCAGTTGGCGTCGGTTCCGACCCCGCCGCCCGGACTCGCCGTCGGGCTTTCCAGTGGCGGCGGTGCGGTGGTGGGGCTCTCGGTGGGCGTCGTCGTGGGCGATGCCGTCGGGCTTCCGGTGGGCGACTCGGTCGGCGACGGGCTGCCGGAGGGGGAGACGCTGCCGGTCGGCGACGGACTTGCCGACGGTGAACCGGTCTCGGTGGCTGAGGGCGTCGGCGCGGTGGACTCCGCCGTGGACTCTGCCACCGACGGCAAGGTCGTGGGGAACTGCTGCGGCGCCGGTGCATCCGAACCGGCAGACGTCAAGGTGATCATAGTTCCGAGTGCCAAGCCTGCCACCGCGAGTACCGCGATGAGCCCGAAGATGCGACCAGCCTTGGTCGCCTCCCGGCCAGATCCGTCGTCGGATCCGACCGGCCGGTCATCCCCGCCTGGTGGCATCGGCGCTGCGGACATGACGCCAGGCTAGGCCCGAACGGTCGTTCCTGTCCGGCGGTCCTGCGCGTTGCCCGCTACAGCCTCTCGACCACGTAGTCGATGCTGGACGTGAGCGCCGAGACATCGTCCGGGTCGATGGCCGGGAACATTGCGATGCGCAGTTGGTTGCGGCCGAGTTTGCGGTACGGCTCGGTGTCGACGATGCCGTTGGCCCGCAGCACCTTGGCCACGGCGGCGGCGTCGACCGAATCGTCGAAGTCGATGGTGCCGATGACCCGGCTCCGCTTCGCCGGATCCCCGACGTAGGGCGAGGTGTACGACGTCGACTCGGCCCATTCGTAGAGCCGGGCAGCCGAGTCCGCCGTGCGGGCCGTCGTCCAGGCCAAGCCACCCTGGGCGTTGAACCAGTCGATTTGTTCGGCCATCAGGAAGATCGTGGCCAGCGCGGGAGTGTTGTAGGTCTGTTCCAGCCGGGAATTCGACACGGCGGTGGCCAGGTTGAGGAACTCCGGAGTCCAGCGCCCGCTCGCGGTGATCTCCTCGACCCGTGCCAAGGCGGCCGGGCTCATCAGCGCGAACCACAAGCCACCGTCGGAGGCGAAGCATTTCTGGGGCGCGAAGTAGTAGACGTCGGTGTCGGCGATGTCGATCGGCAGGCCGCCCGCCGCCGACGTGGCATCCACCAGCAGCAGCGCGTCGGGGTCGGCGCCGTCCGGTTTCCGCGGTGTGATCGCCACTCCGGTGGAGGTTTCGTTGTGCGGCGTCGCGTAGACATCCACGGACTCCTCCGCGGCGAAGTCCGGCGCGTCACCGGGATCGGAGGTGATGATGGTCGGCTCGCCGAGGTGTGGCGCGATCTTGGCCGCCTTGGCGAATTTCGAGCCGAACTCGCCGAAGGAGAGGAACTGGGCGCGATCCCGAATCAGGCCGAACGTCGCGATGTCCCAGAAGGCCGTCGCGCCACCGTTGCCGAGCACCACCTCGTAGCCGTCGGGCAACTCGAACAACGTCGCAAGGCCTTCCCGGACCCGCTTCACCTGATCCTTGACGCCCGGCTTGCGGTGGGAGGTCCCCAGGTAGCTCCCGGAGACCTGTGCGAGGGCATCGACCTGGGCGCCTCGGACCTTGGAGGGTCCGGCTCCGAAACGGCCGTCGGCGGGCTTGAGGTCTGCGGGGATCGTCAGTGCGTCAGTCACCCCTCCAGGCTAGTCGCCGGACTCGGCCGGGACGTATCCGGAGGGGGCGATCTTCAGCGGATCCCAGCCCTGCACCTGTTCGGGCTTGCGCGGGCCCGGACCGATGTAGCGGGCACTCGGGCGGATGAGACGGCCGGTGCGCTTCTGCTCCAGCACGTGCGCGCTCCAGCCCGCGAGTCGGGCGCAGGTGAACATGGACGTGAACATGTGGGGCGGCACCTCGGCGTAGTCGAGCACGATCGCGGCCCAGAACTCCACGTTGGTCTCGAGCACCCGGTCGGGACGGCGCTCCCGCAACTGGGCCAGCGCCGCCTGCTCCAGTGCTTCCGCCACCTCGTAGCGGGGGGCGTCGAGTTCCTTCGCGGTGCGGCGCAGGACTTTCGCGCGCGGGTCCTGGGCCCGGTACACCCGGTGCCCGAAGCCCATCAGCCGCTGGCCGGAGTCGAGCACGTTGCGGACATAGCCGTCGGCGTCGCCGGTGCGCTCGATCTCCTCGATCATCCCCAACACACGCGACGGTGCCCCGCCGTGCAACGGTCCGCTCATCGCCCCGATCGCGCCCGAGATGGCCGCCGGGACGTCGGCCCCGGTCGACGCGATGACCCGGGCCGTGAAGGTGGAGGCGTTCATGCCGTGCTCGGCGGCGGAAGTGAAGTAGGCGTCCACCGCCTGGACGTGTTTCGGGTCCGGCTCGCCGCGCCAGCGGACCATGAACCGCTCCACGATCGTGGTGGCCTCGTCGATGCGGGCCTGCGGCACCATAGGTTGGCCCACGCCGCGGGCCGCTTGGGCAACGAACGACATCGCCATCACAGATACCCGGGCGAGGTCTTCCTCGGCCTGGTTGTCGTCGATGTCGAGCAGCGGACGAAGGCCCCAGGCAGGCGCCAGCATCGCGATGGCCGACTGCACGTCGACGCGCACGTCGCCGGAGTGCACCGGGATGGGGAACGGTTCGGCCGGGGTGGGGCCGGCGGTGAACGAGTTGTTGACCAGCAGACTCCACACGTTGGCGAACGAGACCCGCCCGACCAGGTCTTCGATGTCCACTCCGCGGTAGCGAAGTGCGCTGCCCTCCTTGTCCGGTTCCGCGATCTCGGTCTCGAACGCGATTACGCCTTCCAGGCCAGGTACGAAGTCGGACATTGGGCCTCCTTGCGAGGTGAGGGAGCGGGATCGCCGCGCTGTTCTGCAAGTGATCCTACCCAGCCGTTTGCAGACGAGGCCGAAACTGGGGAACTATGGCCCGATGAGCTTGTGGCAGCCGCCGGATCTCTCGGGCATGCGCGTGTCGTACGAATCGGGCCAACTGCGGCGTGCGGATCTGCACCCGACCCCGCTGGCCCAATTCCTCAGTTGGCTGCAGGAAGTCACCGACGGCGGACTGCCCGAGCCGAACGCCATGGTGCTCGCGACCGCGGGGGAGGCCACCGGGGTGACGGCCCGCACCGTGCTGCTCAAGGGTGCCGATCCGCGCGGCTTCTCCTTCTTCACCAACTACTCCTCCCGCAAGGCCAAAGCGTTGGCCGAACGTCCTCAGGCATCGCTGGTCTTCCCGTGGTTCGCCTTCCATCGGCAGGTGACGGTGATCGGCACGGTCGAGAAGTTGCCGGCGGAGGAATCCGCCAACTACTTCCGCAGCCGCCCCCGGGGTTCGCAGCTCGCCGCCTGGGCTTCGCGACAGTCCGAGCCGATCGCGGATCGACGCGAGATGGAGCAGCGGTTGCAGGAACTGCAACGCAGGTGGCCCGATGACACCGAGGTGCCGATTCCCGATTTCTGGGGCGGCTACCTGGTGATCGCTTCGTCGGTGGAGTTCTGGCACGGCCGGGTCTCGCGGATGCATGACCGGTTGCGGTACGAGGCGCGCGACGAGGTCGCTTCGCTGGACGACCCTGCCCTGTGGCGGATACAGCGCTACGCACCGTGACCGGCGGCGTGGCGGCGGCCGCTGCCCGCCCGCCGCGTGGGAGACTGACCGGATCATGGTTCGCACCTCTGCTCCGCCCGCCGACACCACAACTGTGCTGTCGGTCCTCTCCCTCAAGGGTGGTGTCGGCAAGACCTCGCTGGTACTCGGCCTGGCCGGTGCGGCCGAGGCACGTGGCATCCCGACGTTGGTGGTCGACCTGGATCCGCAGGCCAATGCCACGTCGGCTCTCGATCCGGTGGCGGCGCCCTATTCCGTCTCAGACGTCCTCCACGACGCCCGGCCGGGTGTGGCCACGGAGGCGATCGTGGCTTCGTGCTGGGGTCCGGATGTGCAGCTGATCCCATCCGAACGGGCCCTCGAACATCGCGCGGCCGAGACCGCACCGGGCTCGGAACGTCGGTTGCGCACCACCCTGCTCGGCGTGACGTCGAGTTATCGGTTGGTCCTCATCGACTGCCCCCCGAACCTCGGTGAATTGACCCGGAACGCCCTCTATGCCTCGGACCGCGCGCTGGTGGTGACAGAACCCTCCTTCTTCGCCGTGCAGAGCGCGGCCCAGGCGGTCGACGCCATCGAAGTGGCGCGCAACTCCGGGCACGAGGAACTCGCCCTGATGGGGATCATCGCCACCCGCGTGCGCCCACGTTTCGCCGAACACAAGTACCGCCTCGCCGAGTTGCGGGAAGCGTTCGGCGACGCGGTGTTGCCGCCGATTCCGGATCGAACCGCGATCCAGCAGGCCCAGGGCGCGTGCGTCCCGGTTCAACGCTGGCGCAGCGCGTCGGGCAAGGCGGCCAGTGACGCTTTTGATGTACTGCTCGATGAGGCGCTCGCGCCAGTGAGACGATGAGGAGGTAGGTCGATGGCCCACAATCCGGCACCGCGTCCGGCGCTGAGGAAAGCACCGGACGCCGGCGTTCACCCTGCCGCACCGGTCGTTGCCCCCGGATCGCCACCTCCGGTGGTCGAGCCGCCGGAGCCGACCCCGATCACCCGGGCGGTTCCGCCTAGCCGTACGCCCCGGCCGGCGCACCTGCGACCGGTGGTGGGACTGGGTGGATCGACCTCCGACGCAATCCGACCCGCCCCCGAGAAGGGCGAGAAGAAGGCCTCGAAGTCGGCGAAGGGGCTCTCCGCCAAGCAGCGGAAGAAACTCGAGAAGAAGGCGCGCAAGCGCCATCAGCGTCGCGTCAGCCTGCAGGTGGAAGTCCCCAAAGAGGTCCGCACCAAACTGCGCAAGAACGCCAAGGCTCGAGGCACCAGTGTGGACGACGTCGTGACCGCGGTGCTCGAAGGCTGGCTCGAGTAGGGCTGACCGGCCGCGAGTTCAGGAGTCCTCGGCCGCCGTACGCATCTGTCGGTGGCGATCCAGGGCAGCGAGCCTTTCCGCGGCGTGATCCACGATTCGCGGTGGGTAGTCCGGCGCCAACAGGGGATGCAACCACGGCTCGTGAGCCGCCGAACCCGGTAGGCCGCGCAGTTCCGGCACGTAGCGGCGCACGTAGTCGCCGTCGGGGTCGAATCTCTTCCCCTGGCTGACCGGGTTGAAGATCCGGTGGAAGGGTGCGGCGTCGGTTCCGCAGCCGGCGGTCCACTGCCACCCGGCAGCGTTGCTGGCCAGGTCCCCGTCGCGCAGCCGCGACATGAACCACCGGGCTCCCCGCCACCACGGCAGGTGGAGATCCTTCACCAGGAACGACGCCACCACCATGCGCACCCGGTTGTGCATCCAGCCCTCGTAGAGCAACTGGCGCATCCCGGCGTCGACAAACGGAAAGCCGGTGCGCCCTTCGCACCACGCCTCGAAGTCGGCGTCGGCGGTAGGGCCGTTGCGGTACACCATGTGGTCGTCGAATCTGCGGTCCAGCGAACTGGTCGCGGAGCGCGGATGGTGCCACAGGACGTCGGCGTAGAACTCGCGGAAGGCGATCTCGCGTCGGAACGCCTCGGCCCCCGGGGCATCTCCGAACCTGCTCAAGTCGCGCAGGAGCGTGCGTGGGTGGATCTCGCCGAAACGCAAGTGCGCGCTCAGCCGGGAGGTTCCGGCGAGGTCGGCTCGATCGCGCAACGTGGCGTAGTCGGCAAGATCGCCGCTGCAGAAGTCGGCCCAGCGGCGCAGGGCCGCGGCCTCGCCGACTCCTTCGGGTCCGGTGGTGGGTTCCGGGCAGTCGAGATGTGCCACATGGCGGAGCAACCCGGCAGAACCCAGGCCGGGAAGCCGGATCCACCCGACCTCGGGAACGTCGGGGGGTGAGCCGATCGGTCGGTCCGGCCCGACCGGCGATCCTGGCGGCGGCGGCCAGCCGTGGTCCCGCCACGCCCGATAGAAAGGTGTGAAGACTCGATAGGGGGTGCCGTCGGCTTTGGTGACCCGTCCCGGGCTGATTGCGTACGACGAGCCGGTCGCGACCAATCGCCGCCCGCCGCGGTCCAGCGCGGCGGCGACGTCGGCATCCCGCCGGCGGCCGTACGGCGCGCAGTCTGCGCTGATGTGCACCTCAGTGGCGCCCACCTCGGCTGCGACTTCGCCCACCACCGAGGCGGGATCGCCCGCTCTGACCAGCAAGGCGCCAGCCATCGAGCGGTCCAGCGCTTCGACGGCTGCGGCCAATCTGCGACTCCGGGCCGACTGGGAGAGCAACATGGGGTCTGCGACGAACAGGCCGACGACGCCGCCGGCGCCTTCAGCGGCGCGGACCAAGGCAGGCAGGTCACCCAGTCGCAGATCCCGCCGGAACCACATGATCCGGGGGCGCCCGCCCGACACTCCGGGCTCGACCTCGGTCACTGCGCCACGGACTCCACCACGATCAACTCGGCTGCCCAGCGGGGTAGCGCCACCACACGCCCGTCGCACTCGACGCTGACCTCATCGTCGCGGTCGCCATCCCACACGTCGACAACCACTTGGGGGCGTATCCCCGCCGAGTCGAGCACGGACATCACGTCCGCGTCGCCCTGCACCTGTTCGGCGATTCGCTGTACCCGGACCGTGCGAGGTCGGGAGTGGGTCTGTCCGCTCAAGGGCAGCCACTCACCGGCTTCGGGTTCGGTGTCGCCCAGTTCGGCGAGGCCGGGGATGGGGTTGCCGAACGGCGACCGGTCGGGGTGCCCGAGCAATCCGACCAACCGGCGTTCCACTTCGTCGCTCATCACGTGTTCCCAGCGGCAGGCCTCGTCGTGCACCAGCGGCCACGGCAGACCGATGACGTCCACCAGCAGGCACTCGGCCAGTCGGTGTTTACGCATCACCCGCACCGCGCGGTCGTGACCCGCGGGCGTGAAAGCCACGCTGCGATCCGGCAACAGGGTGACGAGGCCGTCGCGCTCCATCCGGGCCACCGTCTGCGACACCGTGGGTCCGGACTGGCCGAGCCGTTCGGCGATCCGAGCGCGCAGTGGCGGTGTGCCTTCCTCCGACAATTCGAATAGGGTCCGGAGGTACATCTCGGTGGTGTCGATCAGGTCGCTCATGCCGTGTTGCCATCCTCCATAGTCGTCGGGAGCAACGGTAGTCGTAGTCTGCTCGGCGGGCCTGCCATAACCGAATCCTGAATCGTCCCATGGGAGCGTGACGCCTGTGTCTGCTGCATCGAACCCGGCCGCCGCCCGAGTGCTGGCCGACGACGCGCTGAGCGGTCGGCGCGCACTGGTGACCGGCGGTGGCACGGGAATCGGCCGGGCGATCGCCTGGCAATTCGCGGCCGCCGGCGCCGACGTGGCGATCCTCGGCCGCCGGCCCGAGCCGCTGTCGGAGACCGCGGAGTGGATCGCGGCGGCCTTCCCGTCGGTCCGGGTGCTGCCGGTGACTGCGGATGTCCGCGAAGCCGAAGACGTCGATGGTGCCCTGGATGAGGTGATCGACACCTTCGACGGGATCGATGTGCTTGTCAACAATGCTGGAGGTCAATTCGTCAGCCCGGCCGAGCAGGTCACGCCCAAAGGTTTCCGCGCGGTGACCCGTTTGAACCTCGAGGCAACGTGGTACATGACGACCCAAGTCGCCAACCGATGCATGATTCCCAGCGGCTACGGAAAGGTCATCAGCATCACCATGACTCCGCGGCGCGGGATGCCCGGGATGGCCCACAGTTCCGCCGCGCGTGCGGCGGTGGAGTCGTTGATGCGCACCTTGGCAGTCGAGTGGGGCCGCCATGGAATTCGTCTCACGGCGGTGGCGCCCGGGATCGTGCACACCGAGGCCTGGGAACGCTACGGACTGGATCCGGACCAGATTTCCGCCGTGGTGCCGATCGGCCGGCTCGAGGCCGCCGACGAAGTCGCTGCGATGGTCGGATTCCTTGCCAGCGCCGGTGGAGATTACATCACTGGCACCACTATCGTTGTGGACGGCGGTCTGGACGTGTCAGGCCCCGGTTCGGCGTTCGGGGCCGGCTAGTTGGCCGAGCCTGCTGCGTCCGCCGCTTCCGGGTCGATGCGCAACGCTGGGGTTGGCACCGGGCGCGGACGGAGGTGAGCACGATCGACGACCACTCCCGTCTGCTTCGGGAGACGTTGGCAACTGGCCTCGACGGCGCCGTGCTCTGCGCCGCCGATGAGCCTTTCGGTGTCTCCTATGTGTCGGACGCGGCGCGTTCGACGTTGCTCCTGTTGGGTGTCTCTCCTTCGGCCTTCGTGCGGCTGGACGAGCAGGCGGCCGGGGGTGGTGGATCCACTGACGAGCCACCGGTGGCGATCTCCGACGTGCTACCGGCGGGGCTCGACGCCGACGAGTTGGCCATCGCCCGGGAGGCGGCGCAGGACGGCTCGAGGGTGGTCGACACCATCGACGTGCGTGGCCCCGAGGGAACGATCCGGGGTCACATGGCCATTGCGGTGCGCCGGATCAAGGGGCACCTGGTGTGGTCGATCAGGGCCATGGACCTCTCCGAACGGCAAACTGGGCGCCCTCGCCCGGAACCCACCCTGGATCCGCTCACGGGGCTCACCACACGGCCCGGTATCCGGCGGGCGCTGGAATTCTGCCTGGAGCGCTTGGATGTGCTGGGTGAGGCCTTCGCGCTCGAGCTTGTGGACGTGGACAACCTCACCGGGATCAACGACCGGTTCGGCCACGACGTCGGCGACAGTGTGCTGCGGGAGGTGGGCGAACGCCTGCGTGCGCTGGTGCGCGGATCGGATGCGGTGGGCCGGGTCGGCGACGATGAGTTCGTGCTCGTATGGCCGGGTGTGCGGTCCTTGGGCGATGTGCGACTGCTCCACAACCGCGTGTCGGAATCCATCGCTGCGGAATTCGACGTCGGCGGTCGCGTGGTGAACGTCACCGTCAGCGCCGGAGCGCTGTTCGTCGGGGTGCCGCAGGATTGCGACCCGGACGATCTGCTGCGCGGAGTGGATTCGTCGATGCGGCGCGCTCGCGCCGATGGGCCGGGTCGGATGGTGTTGACCGAGCAGCGGGATCACGTCGACCGGACGGGCACGTTCGTCACTGTCGGGGAGTTGCGGGAGGCCCTGCGCGAGAACGAGTTGGTGCTCTACACCCAACCCATGGTCGATGTGTTCACCGGACGCACGGCTGGGGCGGAGATGTTGGTGCGGTGGCAGCATCCGGAGCGCGGTCTGCTCGGACCGGCGGACTTCCTGGTCGCCGCCGAGGCGACGGATGTGATGGATGAGATCGGCGCCTGGGTGATCGACAAGTCGGTGGCGCTGACTGCGGCGTGGGAGCGCACGAGTCCGCTGGGCGACTTCCGGATCGGCATCAACGCCTGGCCCCGGCAACTCACGCATTCAGATCTCGTGGGCCAGTTGGCTGCCGCGTTGGATCGCCATGGCTCGCGACCCGAACGCTTCGTGGTCGAGGTGATCGAGAGCCAGGAACTGCAGTCCCGGACCAAGGTGGCGGAGCAGTTGCGCCGACTGCTGGAATTGGGTGTGGGGGTGGGCATCGACGACTTCGGGTCCGGCTTCGCGAACATGTCCTACCTCAGAGACCTGCCCATCGACATGATCAAGGTCGATCGGGCGCTGGTCGGTCGCTATCCGACTCGCCGCGAAGAGGCCATCTTGGAGGCCATCCAATCGATCGGCTCGGCCATCGATGCGGAAGTGGTGTTGGAAGGGGTGGAGCAGATCGCGCAGTTGGAGACCGCCCGCCGGTGCGGCGTGCGACTCGTGCAGGGCTACCTGGTGGGGCGTCCGGCACCGGCGTCCCGCCGTCCGCCGGAGGGGCGATTCCCGTTGCCGCCGATGACCGCCCCGGCCCAGCGGCCCCCGGTCGAGTAGTCGCCGTGGACTCGGCGGTGGCCCGTCGACGGCAGATCCCCGATCGGTCGGCGGCGCCAAAGTTCTTGTGGCCCGGAGCAATCCTGCTGACTTCGGGCGTGGTGCTTGCGTTGGTGGTTCTGCTGGCCAACGAAGCCGTGACCGCGAGTGACCGGCCCTTCAACGAATGGTGGTTCGACCTGGCCAAGAGCCACCCGTTGCTGGCGGACTACGCCGCGATTGCCCAGCGTGTGGGCTCGGGCAACGTCACCGGACCGATCGGGGTCGTGTTCGGTGTGGTGCTGGCTGTCGCCAAGCGCTGGCGGTGGCTGACGTTCTTCGCGGTGAGTGCTATCGGCGGACTGCTGATCTCGGAGTTGTTCAAACACCTCATCGCCCGGCCGCGCCCGGAGTGGCCGGACCCCTTCTTCACCGAGGACGGTTACTCGTTCCCCTCCGGCCACACGCTGTCCGGGGTGACGACCTGGGTGGCCATGGGGGTGGTCGTGATGTTCCTGCTGCCCCGTGCGGCGGGCGGGATCATCGGCTGGTTGCTGGTGCTGATCGGAGTCGGGATGGGCCCCAGCCGGTGGCTCTACGGGGTGCACTGGATCACCGACGTCCTGGGCGGCTGGCTGCTGGGATTCGGCTGGCTGCTGCTGGTGGCCGGCTGGTGCATCCGGCGCTGGGGTGACCCGCCGATCCGTACCCCTTCGTCGCACTAGGCGGCCCCAGAGGACCCACTAGCGCTACAAAGGCGTGCTCTCGCGGGGAGGGGTGGGCGAGGATGGAACCATGGCGGTGCTGGATCGGACCAACCCTGGTGGCCATCACGCCGTGACCGGCCACCAGTTGCTGGTGCTGCTCGAGACCGATCCGCACCTGGGCCTGTCGGATTCGGAGGCGCAGAACCGGGCGGCCGCGTTCGGGCCCAACGTGCTGCCCCAATCACGACCCGAAGGCTGGTTTCGACGGCTGCTGCGGCAGTTGCACAATCCGCTGATCTACGTGCTGCTCGTGGCCGGCGGGGTCACCACGGTGCTAGGCGAGTACGTCGACGCCGTGGTGATCTTCGGTGTGGTGGTGATCAACGCAGCAGTCGGATTCGTCCAGGAATCCAAGGCCGAGTCCGCCCTGGAGTCGTTGCGTGCGCTGGTGCAGACCACTGCCACCGTGGTGCGCTCCGGTGTGGTCCGTGAGGTTGATTCGCGGGATCTGGTGCCGGGTGATCTGGTCAGACTCGAGGCCGGCGACAAGGTGCCGGCCGACATTCGGTTGTTGACCGTGGATGAGTTGCGCGTCGATGAGTCGGCCCTCACCGGCGAGTCGGTGCCGGTGGCGAAAGATGAAGTGGTGCTGCCCGCCGGAACGGCGGTGGCAGATCGTCGCAACATGGTGCATTCGGGAACCTTCGTCACCGGCGGCAGCGCCACGGGGGTGGTGGTGGAGATCGGATCGGCCACCGAACTCGGCGAGATCCACCGACTGATGGGGTCAGTCGACCAACTCACGACTCCGCTGACGCGGCGGCTCGCCGGCTTCAGCAAGGTGCTCACGGTGGTGATCCTGGCTGCCGCCGTGGTCACCTTCGCGATCGGTGTGTGGCGAGGCGAGCCGTGGGCCGAGATGTTCAAGGCCGCAGTGGCGCTTGCCGTCGGCGCCATTCCGGAGGGTTTGCCGGCGGCGGTCACTATCACGCTGGCGATCGGGGTTGGTCGGATGGCCCAGCGCAGGGCCGTCATCAGGCGAATGCCTGCGGTGGAAACGCTGGGCAGCACCACAGTGATCTGCACCGACAAGACCGGCACCCTGACGCAGAACAAGATGGCCGTGCGAGTGGTGCACACGCCGCAGGCCGGCTACCACGTCGAGGAGCAACGGGACGGTGCGCCGGAACTCGTCGCCGATGTTGACGGCGAACGCGTGGATTCCGGCGCCGACCAGGCGCTTCGCTGGTCCCTCCAGGCAGGCGCCCTGTGCAACGACGCCTCGGTACGGATCGACGACGAGGGTGGCGTGCAGACTCTGGGCGATCCGACCGAGGTGGCCATGCTGTTGGTCGCCGAGCGGGCCGGACTCGAACTGCGAAGGCTGGCCGACGACTGGCCGCGGATCGACACGGTTCCCTTCAGCTCCGCCCGAATGTACATGGCGACGGTTCACAGCTGCGCCCACCCTGAGGGTGGGGAATCGGCGGAAGACCGGTGGGTGCTGGCGAAGGGTGCGGTCGAACGGATCCTCGACTTGTGCACCAGCCAGATGGATGCCGAAGGACGACCAGGCGAACTGGATCGCGACGACATCCTCACGGTCGCCGGGGAGTTGGCGGGCACCGGCCTGCGGGTGCTCGCGACGGCGGCCGCGCCGCTAGCGGACAGTTGGGATCCGGAGGCGGTCGAGTTGCCGCCGCTGATGTTCACCGGCCTGCAGGCGATGCTCGATCCTCCCCGTCCGGCCGCAGTGCGGGCGGTCGCGACCTGCCACGGAGCCGGCATCGACGTGAAGATGATCACGGGCGATCACGCGGCAACCGCGGCGGCGATCGGGCGAGAGGTGGGAATCCTGACTGGCGATGCCCCCGATGCCGTGGTCACCGGTGCGCAGTTGGCCCGGCTCGACCAGGCCGAGCTGGTCGAGCGGGTGCCGCAGGCGCAGGTGTTCGCCCGGGTCGATCCGGAGCAGAAGTTGCTGCTGGTGGAGGCCTTGCGTGCCCGGGCCCAGGTGGTGGCGATGACTGGCGACGGTGTCAACGATGCGCCCGCGTTGCGGCAAGCCGACATCGGCATCGCGATGGGCTACGGCGGCACCGAGGTGGCCAAGGAGGCCTCCGACATGGTGCTCCTCGATGACGACTTCGCCACCATCGAGGCCGCCGTGGAAGAAGGCCGTGGGGTCTTCGACAACCTCACCAAATTCATTGTGTGGACGCTTCCCACGAACATGGGCGAAGGTCTGGTGATCCTGGTCGCAATCCTGCTTGGCGCCTCGTTGCCGATCCTGCCGGTGCAGATCCTGTGGATCAACATGACCACGGCGGTGTTCCTCGGTCTCATGTTGGCGTTCGAGCCCAAGGAACCCGGCATCATGGCGAGGCCACCGAGGCGACCCGGGCAGGCACTCTTGCCACGATTCCTGGTCGTGCGGATGGTTGTGGTGGCGATCTTCCTGGTGGTGGCTTCGTGGTGGCTGTATCGCTGGGAACTGGCGTCCGGCGCCGACGTCGAATCGGCCCGCACGGCAGCCGTGAACCTCTTCGTGGTCGTCGAGGCCTTCTACCTGTTCAGTTGTCGATCGTTGACCGGATCCGCCTTCCGGGTGGGTGTGCTTAGCAACCGCTGGATCCTCGGCGGCGTCGCCATCCAAGCGGTGGGCCAGTTGGCGTTGACCTACCTGCCGGTGATGAATGAGGTCTTCGGAACGGCCGCGATAGGCGTCGACGTGTGGTTGCGGATCTTCGCGGTCGGGGTTGCGGTGTGGCTCGCGGTGGCGCTCGACAAACGTCTCCGGCGCGTCGACCGCTCGGCCTAGCGGCGGTCGGTGAGCGCGTCGGGAAGTGCCAGCACGTCCCCTATCCGCGGTTCGGATTCGGTGTCGCCGCGCAGGTAGGCGTCGAAGAACGTACGCGAGTTGGCCGCCACGAACGCGTTCACCTCCGCTGCAGCCTCACCGCCGAGGTTCGCGTGGGTCTGGCCCTCGAGGACGGTGAGGTAGCGTCGGCCGTCCGCCGGATATCGGGCGAACGGGAACATCCGCCAGTCCTGACCCCGGTAGGTACCCGGCAGCCCGAGATCGTACCCGGCGACTCCGTCGGCTTCGAGCGACCCGACGAGGTTGTAGGCGGGTGTGGACACCGTGCGCCAGGAGTTGTCCGGTGATGGCGTGGCGAGGTCGTGCTCGACGTCGAACGAACCGAACTGACCCCAACCCTGCGGCGACAGCGCCACGAACGCATCCACTCTCGGATCCCGGAAGGTGACTCGGGGGCCCTCCGGATCGAACGGGTCGAGGAACTCCGCGCCAGCCAGGGCGTGGGCGGCGTAGGCCCCCCACGAGTGACCGAGGTGCCCCACCCGTCCGGCGTCGAGTTCGCCCGTGAAGCCTTCCGGGAGCGCCTCCGGATCGTCGATGATCGCGTCCAGCACAGCGGAGACGTCCTGCGGTCGGTCCCACCGCTGGTGGATCTCATCGGCGGACGGCAGGTGGGCGAGGTGCACCGACAGGTACCCGTTGCCGGCGAACTCCTGGCCGAGGTAGGCGAAACTCGTGTGTCCGGTCGCGCAGCCGATCCCGCCGTGCGACACGAGGACCACTGGGGCCCGGCCGTCGAAGTCCGTCGGATACCAGATTCGGATCGGCACGTCCCGCTGCTGATCCGCGCCGAAGGGGTACTGCGCCCGGTAGGACACCGATGCGTCCGCGTAGCCGACCCGAAAGGGAAGGGACGCCAGCCTTTCCGGATCCAGGCCCGCGCTGCCCCCGGTGGCACACTCGAGCGGGTCGGTGGGGTCGACCACGGCCTGCCGGCCGCCGGACACGGCACACGCCGAGGTCACCACCGCAACCACCAACCACAGGATCAGGCGCCGGGCGCGGGCACTCATCGTCGATACCCTCCTGCCACCACGCTACTGCGCGGAGCCGCCGGTGCGCCGGACGCTAGGATCGCCCCGCGCCCTCGTAGCTCAGGTGGATAGAGCGACCGCCTCCTAAGCGGTAGGCCACTGGTTCGAGTCCAGTCGGGGGCACGGGAGCACCGGGCGGCCATGCCCGACGGGCCGGGCCGCCTCAGCCCGGCAGGTAGTCCTTCGCGTTGGCCGCGGTGACGATCTCGATCCCGGTATCCACGAAACGGGGGACCGGAAGGCCGAGGGTCGCCTGCCAGAGCATCAGCACGGACATCGCTCCCTGCATCCGCGGGATCGTCGCCACCGACGACTCCAGCACCCCATCGGCCACCGCTTGGGCGATGGGGGCGATCGAGTCCATGCCCACCGCGGTGACCTCACCCGACCGCCCGGAGTCGACCAGTGCCTGGGCGATTCCGATCGGTCCGGAGGCATCGCAGGCCAGATAGCCGCGTAGGTGGGGGTTAGCCGCGAGCACTCGGGCCGCTTCCGCCCGGGCGGTGGTGATGTCGTCGTGATCTATCCCACCGTCGATCACGGTGATCCCGTCGAACTCCTCGAGTACGGTGAGTTGCGCGCGGTAGCGCTGCAGGTGGTTCGGTGCGTGCGGCACACCCTGCATCACCGCAACCTCGCCGGAGCCATCGAGCAAGGCGGCGAGCCTGCGGGCCGCGACGGCACCCTGCTCGGCGAAGTTGTTGCCCACGCCGGTGATGCCTTCGGTGGGGCTGGGCGAGTCGAATGCCACCACCGGGACACCGCTTTCGCGGGCCAGGATCATCGCCGGCATCGAGTCGGCGGGTTCCACCGGATCAATCGCGATCCCTTGGGGCTTCGAGGTCAGCACCGACTCCAGCGTCGCCTGCTGGCTAGCCAACGTCGCCTGCTCCGGCGGCGCATAGCTCACCTCGATCGGGGCGTGCACCGCAGTCGACATCGTCGCCGCCTGGTGCCGTGCCCCGCTGAGCACCTCGTCGTACCAGGGGTGTTCCACCTTGGGCACGATCACGAATCGAACCGGCTGCTCGTCTGGGCTGCTCATGGCCGCACGGTATTGCACGTTGGGGTGGCACAAAAGGCCCTCAGGTCCGTCCTGGTCTGCTACGCGATCGCCGCATCCACAGCCTCGATGACGCGGTTGCGCGAGGCGTTCACCTGCTCGGCCAGCGGCCCCCGGGCGCGGTGCAGCGCTCGGCCCAGCCGCCACAGCAGTTGCGCCTGTTCGCCGAAGCGAACCGCCGCGCCGAGACTCGCGGGGCCGATGGCGGTCAGCACCGCCGCAGTCGGCCAGCCGCGGTACCGCAGGCCGAGAACTGCCAGTGCTGCCCATGACGCCGGAAAGGCCAACGCGGCGAAGGCCGGCTTGACCGTCGCCGCCGTCGGCGGTGCGATGCCGCTGAGGCTGATCAGTCGCAGCCCGATGATCCCGACCGCATTGACCGCGAAACCCACCACGGCCGCCGGCGCCAGGAGACCGACGGCGGCGGCCTCCCGCGCCAGGCGGGCATTGACCATCGCTCCGCGGGGGACGTCCAGCGGGCCGAGCCCCAGGATCTCGAGTTCGGATACGAAACCGGTGGCGGCGACGTCGACTTCTTCGCGGAGCGCGGGCGTGGCCCCGGCCAGCTGTGCGGCCATCGACGCGATCTCGCTGTAGGAGATCGCCCCCTCGGGACGGTGTTGGCGCAGGTAGATGGTGGCTGCGACCTCCATCCGGCGGAGTTCCTCCCAGTTGTCGAAATGGTTGCTGACCGCACCGAGGCGGTCGGCGAAGACTTCCGTGACGGCATCCACCAACGCCCGGTTGGTTTCCGAGACCGCACCTTCGAATTCGATCCGGTCCACCACGTCGCTGATCCGGAACACCTCGGCGCAGTCGACCATGGCCCTCGAACGCAGCACCGAAACGTCGAAGAAGTGCAGGCCCATCGGCGCGATCGTGACATCCGTGCCACGTCGCAACGCGCCCACCGCGATTCGGGCGGCGCCGCTGCGCAGTGGTGCCAGCCGTGGTTCGGGGATGCTCTCGCCTTCGGGGTAGATGGCCGCAACATCGCCGGCGGCCAGCGCCTCGTAGGTGGCGTCGAACATGCCGGAGTTGTTCGCCTCCCCATGGTGGTCCTGGCGGCGATGCACCGGAATGGCTCCCACCGCGTTCATCACCGCGGAACCGAGCGGCACCTTCCAGATGACATCGCGGGCAAGGAAGCGGGGAAACCCGCGCGCCGCCCGAATGACGAGCAGGATGTCGGCGAGACCACCACCGTGGCTGGCCAGAATCAACGTCGCGCCTTCGGGTTCTGCTCCCCGTCGGCGTACCTCGATGGAGCGGAACACGGCATCGGTGAGCACGTCGGCCAGGGCGGTGACGATTCGTTGGCCGGTTCGCATCAGCGGAGTCCTTTCGAACGAGTCTGATCGGGCGTCGGCACGGGGACCGTCCTCCCGGTTGGCGCCGAGGATCCGGCCAGGGCCCCGATCGCCCAGAAGGCAAGAGCGATGGCCGTCAGCAGGTGCCACACACCATGACCCTGCACCAACGAATCCGGATCGCACCAGGGCCCGCCGGTGCGGCTCAAAGCGAAGGCCACAACTCCGACTGCCAGCGATCCGATCGTGACCCACTGGGTCCAACCCCAGCGACGCAGACCGCGTCGGTAGATCAGCACCTCGGCCAGCACCAGGCCGACGGCCACCACGCCGGCCAGCAGCGGACTCGAATCGGGGTTCACCACCAGCACCAGCGTTCCGGCCGCGGCAACAGCCAGCAGCAGCAATGCGATGCGTCGGGTCGCGATACTCAACCGGGCGAGGTCGATACCCCACGCCACCAGCAGTGCCAGCGCCAGGCCGCCGTCGTGCGCCAACGGCTGCGGTGCCAGCGTCGGACCGTGGTAGTCGGCGCTGCCCAGGCCGGTCAGCACCAGGCCGGCGGCGAAGAGCCAACCCCACCCGCGGGCCACGTCGTTTCGCCTTCCGACCCAGATGGCGATCGCGACGCCGACGATCACGTAGGCCCACGACGTTCCGAACAGCACCGGCTGGACCCCGTCGGGCCAGCGGGCTTCGCAGTCGCCGCTGCCCGGAATGTCGTCCACCCGGCCATGCTGGCAGAAACGGTCGTCCGTGTGGCGGTCGGATTCCGCGCAACCGGGTCGGTTTCGCTGTACTTTCGATCATGCAGTTGCGGCTGCTCCACACCTGATCACCGGTCACAACAGGGCCGGTCACACCTAAGGGGTTCTCGATGGCTGACTACGCAGCGGACGTGGCCAAGTACGTCTCCGACGTCGACCAGAGCAAGGTCGATGCGATCGTGAAGTACTGCGGTATCGCCTTGCGCAACCGCGACTCGTCCTTGGTCTCGGCCGGCGACCCGAAGGAACTGGCGACGGTTCGGGATGGATTCGCGAAGAAGAAGTTGGGCCTCGAACCAGCAGCCGCGGAGGCCGCGCTGGACAAGGTCATGGAGACCATGTCCGGTGTCAAGGCGAAGAGCCGGGTGACCGTCTACTACCTGCTGGCCGAGCAGACCGGGAACCTCGACAAACTCTGAGGGGGGTTCGGGCAGGGCTCGTGGGCCCTGCGTCGGCCCCCCGGCCTGGGTAAGTTGGAGCCTCACGACTAGCGCGAGGAGCTCAGGTGCCATTTCAAGCTGGGATGCAGTGGCCGGGCCGGGCCTACCCGTTCGGAGCGATCTTCGACGGAGTCGGAACCAACTTCGCCGTCTACGCCAGCGCCGCCGATGCGGTGGATCTGTGCCTGATCGACGAGAAGGGTGTCGAGAGCCGCACCCGGTTGGAGGAGAAGGACGCCGGAGTCTGGCACGCCTTCCTACCCATGATCGGCCCCGGGCAACGGTACGGCTACCGGGTGCACGGGCCGTGGGACCCGGCCCGGGGCCTGCGCTACAACCCGGCGAAGCTACTCCTCGACCCCTACGCCCGGGCCGTGCACGGGATGCCGGATGGCGACCAAGCCGTCTACGGCCACTCGTTCGCCGACCCCGACCAGCCCGACGATTCCGACAGCCTGGGCCACACCATGCTCGGCGTGGTCACGAATCCCTACTTCGACTGGCGGGGCGACCGCAAGATCGAGCGACCCTACAGCGAGACCGTCATCTACGAGGCCCATGTGAAAGGGATGACTCAACTGCACCCGGATGTCCCGGCGGAGTTGCGGGGCACCTACGCGGGACTCGCGCACCCCGCGATGGTCGAGTACTTGGTGAAACTCGGCGTGACCGCGGTGGAACTCATGCCCATCCACCAGTTCGTGCAAGATGACTTCCTAGTTGCCCAGGGCAAACGCAACTACTGGGGTTACAACACCATCGGATTCTTCGCCCCGCACAACGAGTACGCCGCCACGGGGACGCTGGGCGAGCAGGTCACCGAGTTCAAGGGCATGGTGCGCCAACTGCATCTCGCCGGTATCGAGGTGATCCTCGACGTGGTGTACAACCACACCGCCGAAGGCAATCACCTCGGCCCGACGCTGTCTTTCCGGGGCATCGAGAACACCGCCTACTACCGACTCGTGGCCGAAGACCCGCGGTTCTACTTCGACACCACCGGCACCGGCAACTCGGTCAACGTGCGCAACCCACATTCACTGCAGTTGATCCTCGATTCGCTGCGCTACTGGGTCACCGAGATGCACGTCGACGGCTTCCGATTCGACCTCGCCGCGAGCCTGGCCCGGGAGTTCCATGCCGTGGACAAACTCTCGACCTTCTTCGACCTCGTCCAGCAGGATCCGATCGTCAGCCAGGTGAAGCTGATCGCCGAACCGTGGGATCTCGGCGAAGGCGGCTACCAGGTGGGCAACTTCCCGGCGCTGTGGACGGAATGGAATGGGAAATTCCGGGACACCGTGCGGGACTACTGGCGCGGCGAATACGCGACCATGGGCGAGTTCGCCTCCCGGTTCACCGGCTCCTCGGATCTGTACCTCGACGACGGGCGAAGCCCGCACGCATCGATCAACTTCGTGGTCGCCCACGACGGTTTCACCCTGCGCGACTTGGTCAGCTACAACGACAAGCACAACGAGGCCAACGGCGAGGAGAACCGGGACGGTGAGTCCCACAACCGGTCCTGGAACTGCGGCGCGGAGGGCGAGACCGACGTCGCCGAGGTGAATGAATTGCGCGCGCGGCAGCAGCGCAACTTCCTCACCACGCTGGTGCTCAGCCAAGGGGTGCCGATGATCGCGCACGGCGATGAACTCGGCCGCACCCAAGGTGGCAACAACAACGGCTACTGCCAGGACAACGAGATCACCTGGGTGGACTGGGCGGAGGCGGACCGCAGCCTGCTGGAGTTCACCCGGAAACTCATCGCGCTGCGGCGGGATCACCCCATCTTCCGCCGGCAGAAGTTCTTCAACGGCCAGCCGATCGAAACCGAGGACTGGGACGCGGTACCGGATATCACCTGGCTCAAGCCGGACGGCGAGGCGATGACACCCGACGATTGGCAGGTCGGCTACGCCAAGACGATCACCGTCGTGCTCAACGGTCACGCTCTCGACGAGAAGGATCGCTTCGGCCGCAAACTGTACGACGCCTCGTTCGTCATCCTTTTCAACGCATCGGAGCAGGACGAGGACTGCGTCATCCCGGGCCGGCGGGCGGGTACCACTTGGGAGGAGGTGCTCGACACCGCCGTGTGGCCCGAACCTGAACCCGGTCGTCCAGGAGCCCAACACGCCGGCGGTGCGGTGCGCACCGTACTCGCAAGGTCGGTGGTGGTGCTCCGAGCGATCAGCGGCCACGGTGCGCTGTCGGATCACTCCTTCCTGGCGGCGGAGCCGGAACTCGGCAGCGAGGGCGTGCCGGTTCCCGAGCCGCCGTCGTGACGCCGGGCTGATGCCGCGGCTCCGCCGACGCCGGGCGAGTGGGTCGGTGCCGAGTTCGGGAGTTCCACCCGCAGGTCGGTGCCGGTCAACCCCTGTTGGCGGGCGGCCACCGCGTACGCCTCGGCAAGTTCGGCCGCCCGATCGATCGGCAATCCGCCGGGGCGTACGTTCGAAATGCAGTTGCGCTCGGAGTCCATACGTCCGACTCGGGGTGCGAACGTGAGGTAGATCCCGAGCGAGTCGGCGGCGCTCAAGCCCGGCCGTTCGCCGATCACCACCACGGCCAGATCCGCCCCCAAGGTCGCACCGATATCGTCGCCGATGGCCACCCTCCCCTGCGACACACACACCACCGGCGCCAGCCGCCAGGACCGCCGCCGGCCCCATGCGAAGAGGGCTCGCGCCAAAGCCGCGCCATGGTGGGTCAGGGCCGCCCCGGAAAGTCCGTCCACCAGCACGATCGAGAGGTCGTAGTTGGCGCGTTGACCGGCCACCGCAGCCCGTGAATCGGCGGCGAGCAACCGACCCAGATCAGGGCGCAGCAAGTAGGTCGCCCGATCCGGCGCCTGCGAGCGCGCCGACAGCCAAGGGATCGCGGCCTCCGTCAAGCCTTGCTCGATGCCGGGCCAGTCCGGGGGTGTCCACACCGCGTCCCGGGCGTCGGCGTGGGCAGCGCGCAAGGTCAGCACCGAACTCAGCGATGGCGCGGTGCCGACCCGGCCCAGACCGATCGGGGCAGGCGTGGCCGCCCGCAGCGGCGCCCACGGGTCGTCGGGAGTGGGATCAGGGAGCGAGTTCACGGTGGCCCTCCAGCAGCGGCTGCGAGGAGTCCGGTGTCAGTCGGCCGCCCTGCATCACGCCCATCGATTCCAGCCACACCTCGAACTCCGGTGCAGGTCGTAGGTCGAGTACCTCACGCAGATAGACGGCGTCGTGAAACGACGTGCTCTGGTACCCCAACATCACGTCATCGGTGCCCGGCACACCCATGACGTAGTTGACACCGGCCACGCCGAGCAGCGTCAGGAGGGTGTCCATGTCGTCGGAGTCAGCTTCTGCGTGGTTGGTGTGGCAGACGTCCACCCCCATGGGCAGGCCCAGCAGTTTGCCGCAGAAGTGATCCTCCAGACCGGCGCGGATGATCTGCTTGCCGTCGTAGAGGTACTCCGGGCCGATGAATCCAACCACGCTGTTCACCAGCAGCGGTTCGTACCGGCGCGCGAGGCCGTAGGTCCGAGCCTCCATCGTCTGTTGGTCGATGCCATGGTGGGCACCGGCCGAGAGAGCGCTGCCTTGGCCGGTCTCGAAATACATCACGTTCTGGCCCACGGTTCCGCGCTCGAGGCTCAGCCCGGCGGCGTAGGCCTCGTCGAGCAATGCGATGTCGATCCCGAAACCCCGGTTGAGTGCCTCGCTGCCGCCGATGCTCTGGAACACCAGGTCGACCGGTGCCCCGGCCTCGATGGCGGTGAGCGTGTGCCGCACATGGGCCAGTACGCAGGATTGGGTGGGAATCCGGTAGCGCTCGATCAACTCGGCGAGCAGGTGACTCACGGCGATGACCGGTTCGGGGCCGTCGCCCGCGGGGTTCACGCCGATCACCGCATCGCCGGCGCCGAGCGACAATCCGTCGACCGTGCTGGCGAGGATCCCCCGCGGATCGTCCGTCGGATGATTCGGCTGGATCCGGGTGGCGAAGTGGCCCGGCAGTCCGAGGGTGTTGCGGAACGACGTCACCACGTGGCACTTGCGCGCAACTGCGATGAGGTCTTGGTTGCGCATCAACTTGCTGACCGCCGCGACCATCTCCGGGGTCAGTCCCCAGGCCAACGCCGACAACTCGACCGATCCCGTCGCCTCGTCCAACAGGTGGTCGCGCAGACCACCGACGGTCAGGTGGGCCACGGTGGCGAACGCCTCCGGTCGGTGCGATTCGAGCAGGTAGCGGCTGACCTCGTCGGACTCCGGCGCGATGAGGGGGTGTTCGATGAAATCGGTCAGCGCCACGTCGGCCAGCACCGACTGTGCGACGGCTCGTTCCACGGCGCTGTCGGCTGCGATTCCGGCCAGCACGTCGCCGGACCGGAACGGCGACGCTTTCGCCAGCAGCGTCGCGAGATCAGCGAACGTGTAGGACTGTCCGCGGTACGTCACCCGATACGGCACACCACCACGGTAGCTATTCCGACACGTCGGAGTCGATGCCCGAGGTGCCCGACCTCGACCGGCGACCGCGTACGGTTGGACTCGAATCCGAGGCTGGACCGAGAAGGAGGTTGGTATGGGCTTCGTGGCGATCAACGTGTTGTCCGTTCCCGAAGGAGCCGGTGCCACCTTGGAGCAACGCTTCGCGGGGAGGGCCGGGATGGTCGACTCGGCCCCCGGGTTCGAGCGGTTCGAACTTCTTCGTCCGGTGGCCGGCACAGAGGACTACCTGGTGGTCACCCACTGGGCCTCCGAAAACGACTACCGCGCCTGGCTGGACTCCCGCTCCTTCGCCGCCGGGCATGCCTCTGCTCCGGCCGCCGGATCCAGCGCGGCCACCGGATCGGAGATCTGGACCTTCGAAGTGGTGCAGGGATCCAGCCGGACCGATGCCTGAGGCAGCAACCGCCGACGCACCCTCCAGACCGCGTGGGGCCAGACGCGTCCTGGTCGTAGTGTTGCTCACGGTCGGGTATGCGGCGCTGCTGTTCCTGCGTCGGCCGGCGGGCTGGAGCGACCCCACCATCTGGGCGGAGGACGGCCGTCTGTTCCTGGCGGGCACCTTCAACCCCGCGGCCGACGTGTTCACGATCTATGCCGGGCAGTTGTGGCCGTTCCAGCGGCTGGTCGCAGCCGGAATCGCGCAGTTGCCCACGGTCTGGTGGCCGTTGGCGCTCTACGCCGTCTCATGCGCCGTGGCCGCGGTGATGATCTCGGTCGTGCTCTCGGAACGCGCCCGGCCGCTGCTCGGTGCGTTCTGGTGGCGGGCCCTCGCCGCCGCCGCGCTGGTGTTGCTGCCGGGCACCTGGGAAGTGCAGGGCAATCTCGCGAATCTCCACTGGTGGGCGACCATCGCGGCGATGGTGCTGCTCGCAATGACGCCGGCGCGGTCGGCGGTCTGGCGCTGGGTGGAGATCGCCTTCCTCTTGTTGGTCGCCCTCACCGGCCTCGGTGGCCTGCTCTTGGTGCCGATCGCGTTGTGGCGGGTGCTGACCGGGGTCCGAACCCGAGCGGTGGCCATCCGGTCGGTGCTGATCTTCGCGGCGGCGGCCGTCAATCTGGCGATCGCGGCGCGGTATTCGACCCGGGCCGGGGCGAGCGACCCGCTCGGCGCCTGGCCGACGATGGTGGAATTCGTCGAGGTGCGGGTCGGGCAGGTGCTGCTGGTGGGTGAACGCGGCTTGGCCACGTTGAACCTTCCGGCCGTGGCGTTGACGGTGGCAGCCGTCGTGTTGCTGGTGCTGGTCGCTCTGCTCGTCCTCACGGACATGCGCGGACCCTCCTGGGCCTGGTTGGCGACCGGTCTCGCAGCCATCGTGCTGGCGATGGCGTCGTTGCCCGAAGTCGAGCGTCCGCTGGTGTTGCAGCCCTACATCTCTGGTCGGTACGCGGTGCTCGCGATGGCTGCGGTAGTCCTGATCGTGGTGCGTGCGCTGGCCACCGGCACCGTCTTCCGTCGGGTGGTTGCGCTGGTAGCACTACTGATGATGGTGCCGGGATTCGCCGTCGACGCCTACCTCAACCCGCTCGGTCCGGGTGTGCCCGCCGCCGAGCTCGAGGCGTTCGCCGCGTGCGTGGCCGAGCAGGAGCAGCCTGCGGGCGAGCCGTTCTGCTACGTCGACATCCAACCCGACACGGGGGAGTGGCGGATCGTGGTCTGGCGCAGCGGGGTCGACCGGGAGGCGATCCTTGAGCAAGGCTGACGGGGTGGCGAGCAAGGCGAAGCCGGCGGGGAGCGTGCCCGAGCGGCCGTGGCCGATCCGGGTGGCGATGGCCTTCGCAGCGGTGGCGGCGCTCACGCTGGTCGTCGCCCTGCGACGGCCGACCGGTCTGACCGAGCCCACGATCTGGGCCGAGGACGGCGCCGTCTTCATGGCCGTCGCATGGCAGGGACCGGGCGAACTGTTCGCCACCTACGCCGGACAGTTCTGGCCGTTGCAGCGTGGACTGGCGTTCCTGATCGGGCTCGCTCCGGCCACCTGGTGGCCCACGCTGCTCTACCTCACCGGCTGCCTCGGCATTGCCCTCGCGGCCGCGGTTCCCCTGCTGCGCCGGGGCGCGTCGTTGTTCGGAGCCCTGCCCTACCGGTGGTTGCTGGCGCTGCTCATCGCACTGCTGCCGGGTGCCTTCGAAGCCCAAGGCAACATCACGAATCTGCACTGGTGGGCGATGGCCGCGCTGCTCTTGCTCGCCGCGATGCCGGCGCCGGCCGGGAAGGTGTCCAAGGCCGCCGAACTCGGAGTCTTCGCGGTGGTGGGCCTCACCGGTCCCACCGCACTGTTCGTCCTGCCGGTCGCGCTGTGGCGGGTGCTGACATCGGATCGCAGCAGCCGATACCTGTGGGCGCGGGTGGTGGTGCTGGCGGCCTCCTCCGTCGTGGTGGCACTTGCCGCCCTCGTCGGCGGCCGAGCGGACGGAAACGCCGCCTCCGTGGTGGACCTCCCCGGCTACCTGTACGTCAAGTGGGGTGGGACGCTGACGCTCGGGGAATCGTTGATGGACTCCAGCGATCTCACCGCCGCCAGCCCGGAGATGGTGCTGGCCGGGGTGATCATCGCGGTGTTGCTGGCGTTGGCACTGGTCGACATCCGGGGGCCGAGTTGGATCTGGTTGTCGACGGGGCTGGCGGCAGCGGTCGCCGGAGCGCTGGTCGGAGCGCGCACGGGGGACCCCGGATCGCTGCTGGAGCCTCGCAACATGACTCGCTACTCGGTGCCGTTGCTGTGCGTCTCGATGGCCGTGCTGGTGCGCGGTGTCGCTCGACCGGGTGGATCCGACTCGGACAAGTGGCGGCGGGTGACCGCCGCCGGCGGGTTGATCCTGGTGGTTCTGGGAGTGCTCGGCGACGCCCGCCTGCCAGCTGCCGGGCCTGCCACCGATCCGGCACAGCTGGCGTCCCTGCGCGAGTGTTACGACGGTCGCCCGCCGTACGCAGAAGCAGTCGGCTGCCCGGTCGACGTGGTCCCCGATGGGTGGACGCTGGTGGTGCTGCGTCCCGGCTACGAGGAGCTTCGATCCGAACTCAAGCCCGGGCTTTCCGGCTCGTAGTCGCCGCTGGAAGCCAGCCGACTGGCACGATGGGGTAGTGACCGCAGCGGAGCCGCCACACGTCGATCAACTCGACGTCGGTGCCGTCGCCGAACGCGACCCGGGTCGAGCAGCGGCGTTCACCGACGCCGTGGTGGCGGTGGCGATGACGGCGTTGGTGCTACCGCTGCTGGACGTGGACATCGCCAACGACACCACTTTGGGGTCGTTGTGGGACCAATACGGCAACGAGTTCTCGGCCATGTTGCTCAGTTTCGTGATCATCGCGATGTTCTGGATGGTTCACCACAAACTGTGGTTCTCGGTGCGCAACGTGACCAGCGGATTCCTCTGGATCAACATCGCCTGGTTGCTCGGGATCGTCTTGATCCCATTCGGCACCGTGCTGATGACCGAGACCGACGGCTTCCCCACGCTCGGCTACCAGATCTACCCGGGGCTGGTGTTCTACACCTCGCTGATGCTCGGGTTGATCGTCTACCTGATCACGAACCGACCCGAACTCAACACCGGCGGCATCGCCAGACAACCGCTCTGGTATTCGCTGCGTTTCGCCCTGTGGTGGTTCTTCATCTTCGCGGTGTGCGTCATCGACGCCGAGGGAGTCGGCCAGTACCTGTTGGACTGGGCGGCGATCCCCATGATCCTGCTCGGCATGTGGCGCCCCAAGTGGCTGCTCGAGCGTGGCGCCGCAGCCAGTTCCGAGGCCTCCGCCAGTTAGTTGTGCTGGAGGTGGTCCGACCCGGGGGCGAGAGCGCGGTCCAGCACGTCTGAAATCTCCGCCCGCAGCATCACCCCCCGGTCGGCCAGCGAACGCTGTTCGGCCACGTAGGCCCTGCGCCCCGCCGCCGTCTCAACCGCGATCGGTTGGTAGCCCAGGTCGGTCAGGTCGTACGGCGACGCCCGCATGTCCAAGGTTCGGGCGTCGCGGGCGAGTTGGAAACAGCGCAGGACGAGGTTGCTGCCGGAGAGCGGCTGCAACTCCGCCGCCCACCGGTAGAGATCCATCGTGTTGTGCAGGCAACCCGGTTGCTCGTAGGTGTTGCGGTTTCCGCTGGTCAGCGTGACCGGATTGAGTTCGGCAGCCGACGCGGTGAAGAATCGGTACGCATCGAAATGGCTGCACCGCAGGCCCAGGGCGTCCACGGTCTGCCGGATCGTCGCGGTGCCCACCCGCAGCGGTTGGCCACTGTGCCTGACCTGGGATTGGTCGAGTCCGTACACCATGGCCCATTCGTGGAGGCCGAAACAGTTCATGGCCGGCGCCCGGGAATCGATGGCGCGCAGGCGTTCACGCACCGAACTCAGATGGGTGTGTCGCCCGGCGAAGTCGCCGCTGACGAAGGCTGCCGGATCGGCCCAGTGGTCCGGCCGGTCTCGTCCGAGGGTCGACCGGTAGCCCCGTCGCGTGGCGAATTCCGGTGAATCTTCGACGGTCACGCCCAATCCGGGGTGCCAGCGACGCAAGTGGCCTGGTCGGATCGAGTAGTAGCGGAAGAGGAAATCCTCAACGGGGTGCGGGAGGCCGGCACGTGCCCGACGGACATGGTCGGCCAGCATGGCGTCGACGGTCTCGCGGTGACGTTGCTGCAACTCCTGCCATTCGACTCGGCTCAGACTCGACGCCGGTGGCCGCCCCGGGTGCGGCCCGACCGGGCCCTCGGCTTCACCCCTCGCCACGCCGGCAGCTACTCGTCGGTGGCGGTGAGGCCGATGCTGCTGGCACCCACCACGAAGGCGTCTTCGCCGAATGCCTCGACCGGCCCCAAGGCCCCCGAGCGCCGGGCGGCTCCGGCGCCGAGACCTCCCCGGCGGGCGGTGTCCGCAGCCCACGCGAGCAGATCCGCCGTGAGGTCGTAGGGCGAGGGGCCGGTCACGGTCACCGAACTGATCCGCCGGTCGCCGGTGAAGGCCTCGGCCACCACGCAGGTCCGTGCGCTGGCACGATCCTCCGGCGCCGGGCCGCCGGTGGAACCGGGGGCGATTCGGGCGGCCAACGCGGTGGCCATGCCCGGCAGCACGGGTAGCCGCGTGAACGGCTCCAGGATCCGGCCGACGGTCGATACCGTCCTGGTCCGACTGCCGGCCCAGCCGATGAAAACTCGGACGTCGCGCAGCCGGGGTTCGACTTCGGGCAGGGTGAAGTTCTCGGTTCCGCCGATCGACAGTGCGTCCCACTGTCGGCCATCGATGGTGAAACTGCGCACATCTGCGGCCGGTCGCACAGTTGCCAGGGCGCCGTTCCGGAAGGCGAAACTTGGTTCGGTCATGATCGCCAGTGAGCTGGCGAGGGTGCCGCCACTCACCAAACGCCTCGTGTCGGCTGTCTTCTGGACGAAATACCCGACGTCCACCCGGGTCGGGATGAAGCCGTCCGCTTCCGCGGCCCGGATCGCCAGCAAGCCGGCGAGGTTCCCGGGCACGTAGTCGTAGCCGAAAGCGGTGATCAGCGAGGCACCAGTGCGCTTGGCACGGGGGCCGTAGTGTTCGAAGACTCGGCGCACGAACGGCGGTTCCCCGGTGGAGTCGATGTAGACCGCACCGGTGCTGGTGGCGGCTTCGATGGCCGGCTTGCCGAATCTGGTGAAGGGTCCGACCGTGCTGATCAAGATGTCCTGCGGACTGTCGACCAACTCGTTCACGCTCACCGGTGTCGAGACGTCTGCCTCGGCGATCTCGCACTGCCAATCGTGGGCTTCCTCGAGGGTGTCGGCGAGGCGGCGCAGGCGCGGCGCATTGCGGCCGGCCAGGATCGTGCCGGGGACACCGCGGCGCGCGAGGGCTTCGGCGGTGAGGTGCCCGGTGTACCCGGTGGCGCCGAAGAGGATGACACGTCCAGAACTCATGCGACTATGGTGCACGCGCAGGTGCGGCTCAGGTTGATGCGGGGTAGGTGGTCGGGCATGGAAGGTGACGGACCGGACTCGGACGGCGAGGCCGTCGAGCCGTCGGCTGAGTCGGCCGACCTGGCCCGGCGCCGTGCCCGGCGACGGCTGGACTCAACTGCCGACGACACCAGCCACGACCCGCGGCCGGACGCCGATTACTACGCCGACGTTCCACCGCATCACGGCTGATCCTTCGCGGCGTCAGTCTTGGGTCGACCCCGAGGGGCCGGCGGGGTTGTTGAGGTTGCGCAGGTGATCGCGGATCTCCCGCAGGAGCTCGACCTGCTCGTCGGTTTCCTCGTCGGCGTCGTCGGCCTTGTCCTTGCCGGTCATCTCCTTGACCTTGTTCATCGGCACCACGAAGACGAAGTAGACCACCGCGGCGGTGATGATGAAGGTGATGATGGCGTTGATGATCGCGGTGAAGTCGAACACCTGGCCGTTCACCGTCAGCGTCCCAGCGTCGACACCGCCACCGAGTACCAACCCCACCAGCGGTTGGATCAGGTTGTCGGTGATCGTCGAGACCAGGGCGGCGAACGCCGCACCGATGACAACCGCGACGGCAAGATCGATGACGTTGCCGCGCAGGATGAATTCTTTGAAGCCCTTGAGCATTGCAGCCCTCACCTAGGTATCCGGATCGGCGGAGATGTCCCATTCCGCCGCCCGAGACGCTAGCAGCGGTGTGGGGCGCCTCATCCGGGCAGGGCGCCGGCCCGTGGCGCACGTCACCTCGGTGGACGAGGTGACGTTAGGACCGGACGGTCGGGCCGCCTGAGGGTGCCGACGGCGCAGGATCCTCCCGCACCAACAGCGACAACCGCGAGGTGGCGGCTGCACCGGCCACCGCTGCGGCCGAAGCCGGCGGCAGGCCGACCACGACCACCGTCGCCTGGGTGCTGCCTGCTCGGGCCCCGCCGAGCAGGCCTGGCAGTTGCCCTGGGTCGGTGCCGGGCAGCGCGAGTACCCGAACCGCCCGGGCCACAATCGTGGCGGCCGCGGATTCCGACGCCTCGAAACCCGAACTTCGACGCGCCGCCATGACATCCACCACGTCGCCGGTACGGAGGAAGGTGGCTTCGGCGGCATCGTCGAGGGTGATCGGGATCGCCACGTGACCCGGCGGGCTGCCGTCGAGCAGGCTCGGTCCGATCAGGCGGTGCTCGGAGAGGATCTCGCCCGCCGCCACCGGACCGGCCAGCACGCGGCCGATCGCATCATCCGGGTGGCCGACTGCGGTGGTCGGCCGGGTGCCGGCACTCGCGGCCGCGGTGCGAAGGTCGGCGGCGGTGAGCACATGGCCGCCGGCGAGGTCGGTGGCGACTACCGTCGCCTGCCAGGTGTCCGGGCGCTCCCGCATCGACGACAACGCGACGAGGACGCCGAGGAAGGCGAGCAGGAAGGCGAGCGGACGGCGGTAGCGTCGGATCAGGCGTGGCATCCGACGAGCGTAGGCAGCCGCAGGCGCCCCACGCGGTTATCCACAGGGACGGTCAGTTGCCCCCGGCGGACTCCTTCTTCTTCGGGGCGGCGGACGTCTCGTTCGCGGTACCGCCCGACGGGGTCGACCCGCTGGAGTCCGCGGCGGGCGTTGCGGTTTTGGCCTCGCCGCCGCTGGAGGTGTCGGCCGGTTTCGCCGAACTGGACTTCTTCTTCGTCGCTTCCCTGCTGTCGGTTCGGTAGAAGCCCGAGCCCTTGAAGGTGACTCCCACCGGGTGCAGCACCCGACGAATCGTCCCGGCACATTCCGGGCAGACGGACAGCGGGTCCTCGTGGATGGACTGCACGATGTCGAATCGGTGCTCGCAGTTGCGGCACAGGTACTGGTAGGTGGGCATGCCCACCAGGGTATTCCCCCGGCGCCAGGAGTGCGGGCGCGCCTTCGGCACGACTGCGGGGCTGTCGGGTTAGCCTCACAGGTGGCCTTGTGGCCGGCACCGAGCCGTCGATCCAGGAAGTGAAGGCAATGACCGTCCAGGCGATGAACCTTTCGAAGTCATATGGCTCGGTCAAGGCTGTGGACGACCTCAGCTTCACGTTGGAACCGGGGCTGGTCACCGGCTTCCTCGGCCCCAACGGGTCGGGGAAGTCCACCACGATGCGCCTGATGCTGCAGTTGGATCGCGGTGGCGGGATCACCCACTGGGACGGCCTCAAACTCACCGAGGTGCCGGTTCCGGCGACCGTCGTGGGCGCTCACCTCGACGCCAAGAGTTTCCACCCCGGTCGAACCGCCCGCAACCACCTGCGCATGATCGCGGCGGCGAACGACATTCCGAATTCCCGGGTCGACGAAGTGCTCGAACTCATGGGGCTGCGAGGGGTTGCCAACAAGCGACCCAAGGGATTCAGCCTCGGCATGGCGCAGCGCCTCGGTCTGGCCGGAGCGATCTTGGCCCAACCCAAGGTGCTGCTGCTCGACGAGCCGGCCAACGGTCTCGATCCACAATCGATCCAGTGGCTGCGGGATTTCCTGCGCCACTACGCCGACCAGGGGAAGGTTGTCTTCGTCTCCAGCCACCTGCTCAACGAGATGCAACTCATGGCCGACCACGTCATCGTCATCGCCAAGGGCAGGCTGGTCGCGGACGAAGCGATGCCCGCTTTCGTGTCCCGGAGCACCCGCAACGACGTCTTCATCAGAACCCCGGACTTCGATGCCCTCATCCGTGCGCTGGGCGGTCAGGGAATCAGTGCGGTGCGGGAAGGCGACGATGGTCTCTCGGTTATCGGTGTGGAGACCCAATACGTCGGCGACCTCGCTCATGCCCACGACGTCCGGATCTGGGAACTGACCAAACGCACCGCCAGCCTGGAGCAGGCGTTCCTGGAGTTGACCAGCAGCGACCAGGAGTTCGCCCTCGGGATCTCCGGCGAGGAGGTCGCCGGAGAGACACCGGCAGCCCCGGACGCCGATTCCGAGTCGGGCGATCAACCGAACGAGGAGACCAAATAATGGCCGCCGTGGGCTACGAACAACGCCGGATCCGCACCATCCGTTCGACCTGGATCATCCTGGTCGTCACGCTCGTGCTCGCCGGTGCCATCGCGGCGTTGCTGGGCGGGCTGTCCAACCTCGATCCGGAGACCGGGGAACGTCTCGGCCAGGCGTCGTTGCGCGACGTGCTGACGGCGGCGGTCAACCCGATCGTGCTGGTGCCCGTCTCGGTCCTGGCCGCCATGGCGTTCGGCGGTGAATACCGATTCGGCCTCATCCGGCAGACCCTGACCACCTTCCCCGGCCGCACCAAGGTGTTCCTCGCGAAACTCTGGGTCGTCGTGCTTTGGATGCTCGCCTTCCTGATCCTGGCCACTGCGGTGGTCGTCGGCGTCGCCTACCTCTTCCGTTCGAACGTCGACGTCGATCCGCTGGCGACGGAGAACATCACCTACGCCCTGCGGGCACTCGCTTTCGGCGTGCTCTACGGCCTGTTCACCTTCGCGCTGGTCGTCATCACCCGCAACCAGGCGCTGTCGATCGTCATCGTGATCCTGTGGACCGTGGTGTTGGAGAGTCTGCTGGTCGGTCTGCTCGGGGACCGGTTCGAGTGGCTGCCGGACGTGCTTCCGATGACGGCGGGTGCGGCCTTCGTCACCGGCGACGACATGGCCCGCAACGCCGCAGTTTTCGTGGGGGTGCTGGCGGTGCTGCTGCTCGCCGGGTGGGGTCTGTTCGTCAAGCGCGACGCCTAGCGGGTCGCGCGACGTGACCGACGGGGTCGAGTCCCGGCCGGGTGCGGGGAGTTCCGATCCCGCGCCGGAACTGCCCACGGATCCGGATGTCGTCAGTCGTACCGGTCCCGGTCGCTCCGATTTGGACGTGGCTCTCGCGGTGGCGGCCGGTGGCGCAATCGGCGGTGGAGCCCGCTTCGCGCTCTCCTGGGCGTGGCCGCACGTCGGGGCCGGCTTTCCGTGGGCCACTTTCGCGGCGAACGTCTCCGGCAGCCTGATGCTCGGGGTACTGATGGTGTTCGTGGCCGATGTCTGGCGGCCGCGGCGTTATGCCCGCCCGTTCCTGGGCGTGGGTGTGTTGGGCGGCTTCACCACGTTCTCTACCTTCGCGACCGAGACCGACGCGCTGATCCGGCAGGGGGCCTTCGGAATGGCCCTCGTCTACGTCGGCGCGACGGTGGCACTCGGGTTGTGCGCTACTGCGCTCGGGATGATCCTCACCCGTAAGGCCGTCGGGGTTGGGTAGGTGGGGCCGATGTTGATGTTCGCGGCGATGCTGGGCGCAGCGCTCGGCGCCCCGACGCGCTGGTGGCTCGATGCGTTCATCGGAGCACGGCACAACCGCGCGTTTCCCTGGGGCACCTGGACGATCAACATGCTCGGCTCGTTGGCATTGGGCTGGTTGCTCGGAGCCCACTCCGCCGGCTGGCTGGGCAGCGCGTGGCTGACGTTGCTCGGCACCGGCTTCTGCGGCGGCTTCACCACCTACAGCACGTTCAGTTTCGAAACGGTCCGGTTGTGGGAGCAGGGCGCCCGGCGAACGGCCGTGCTCTACCTCGTCGTGAGTTTGGGGAGCGGGTTGGCGCTGGCCGCGATCGGCTGGCAACTGGCATTGCTGTTGCTCGCCGGCTGAGCGCTAGTCGCCCTCGGAGAAGCCGTCCGGCGACCAGCGCACGATGCGTCCGCTGGGATGGAAACCGAACAGTGCCCGGGTCACCTCGAAGGGCTCCGCCATCGTGGTCCGGGCCTGGGAGCCCCAGTAGTGGGCTGCGGCATCCACCGCGCTGAGGTCGACTCGGGCCGAGTTGGACACCTGGGTGGAGTGGGCGCGCAGGGCTCGCTTCTTGCGTTTGAGGTCCTTCGGTTCGAGACCGACGAAGAGTTGCGGGCTGAAGTTCCGGCTCGACGGCGACTGGAAGTTCAAGATCGTGGTGTAGTTGCGGGCTGCCGAAATCACGGCAGAGGCGGTGTTGCGGTGATCCTGGTGGGAATCGTCCTCGGCGTGGGTGTAGATGATCTGCGGGTGGTATTCGTCGAGGATGGCCTCGATCGGCCGCACCATCGAGGCGTCCGGGTTGGTCGCGCCGTCGGACAGTCCGAGCATCCGTAGGTCGGCGCCCAGAATCTTGGCGGCTTTGTGCGCCTCACTTTGGCGTTTGGCCACCTCGCCTGGCCCGAGCATGCCGTCGGTGACGCACACCATGATGACGTGAGCACCGGCACGATGGTGCCGCCAGAGGGTGGCGCCGCACCCCAGTTCGATGTCGTCCGGATGGGCTCCTACGGCAAGCACAGTGAGGTCGGTCATCCCGTCAGGCTACCCGGCGCTGCGGATCGGGCAAGCGGCGGCAATAGACTCGTCCGTGTCATTCGGAGTAGGAGGCGGGCGTGGATCGACCACTGGGTATTGCTGATCCGGCCACGGTCACGGCCGTCGCATTCGACCTCGACGACACCCTCTACCTGCAGGCCGATTGGCTGTCCGGCGCGTGGTCGGAGGTGGCCGCGGCTGCTGCGGAATCGGCCGGAATCGACGCTGAAGAGTTCAACCGGGCGCTGCTCCGGATCGCCGCCGAGGGGAGCGACAAGGGTGGCATCATCGACCGTGCGCTCGCCGCGGTCGGGGCCGAGGATGTCGCCGTGCGTCCCCTGGTGGACGTGTTCCTCGCGCACCGGCCCACCCGACTCGATCCGCTCGCCGGAGTGGAGGAGATGCTCGCCCACCTGCGCGCCGACGGCGTCCGCCTGGCGCTGGTGACCGACGGCGCACTGAGCACCCAGCAGTCGAAGATCGACGCCTTGGAGTTGGCTGACGCATTCGACCGGATCGTGATGTCCGACGAGTTGGGTCGGCAGTACCGCAAGCCGCACCCCCGCCCGGTGCTGGAGGCGATGCGGGCGCTGGACGCCACGGCGGACGAGTTCGTGATGGTGGGGGATCGCCCGGACAAGGATGTGGCCAGCGCCGCCGGGGCTGGAGCCAGGGCCGTGCGCGTGCGCACCGGCGAGTACGCGGATCGGCCCGACCATCCGTTCACGTGGCGGGTGGCTCCGACCGCGGTCGCAGCTGCTGAGATGTTGCGCGCCGAGGGCCTGCTCGCCGGCTCCTAGGACAGCGCCGCTGGTCCGCGAGCGCACGGGTATGTCGCACTAGGACGCCGAATTCGGCCCCCTAGTGCGACGAAGGTGTTCGGTCGCGGAGGGGAGGGGAGGGGAGGGGGTTTGCGGTCAGAGTTTCGCCACGACTGACGGCAGCGAACCGTCGGTGTAGTCGGGTTCGACGAACGTCAGGAGGGCGTCCGCCTCGTCGCTGGTGAGCACCGCGGCGATCTGCTCACCGGTGGTGCCCTGGCCATAGGGGCACGGGGTGCCGGCCGCCAACTCCTGGGCCTCCTCGGTGAGCATCCGCCGCGCGGCGGTCAACACCTTCTCCGGCGAAACGCCGGCGAGTGCAGTGGTGCCGTTGGCCACGCCCTCCCATCTTGGGGTGGAGTAGCGCATCACGATCACCGGCACGCCGAACCAGGCAGCCTCCTCCTGCAAGCCGCCGGAGTCGGTGACGATCAGGCGTGCGCGGGACAACGCCTGCAGCATCTCGTCGTAGGGAAGCGGCGGTCGCAGGACAACGCCCTCGGCGCCGGCGAGTTTCTCGTAGAGGTCGAACTTCTTCAGGTTGCCTTCGGTGCGTGGATGCAGCGGGAACGTCACCGGTCCGGCGAGGGCGGCCAGTTCGGTGATGATCTCCACGATGGCAGCCAGCCGCTCCGGGTCGTCCACGTTGGTCGCCCGGTGAGCAGTGACGACGGTGCCGCTGCGTTCCGCCAGCGGGGTGGGCGCGACCCCGGAGTGCAGCAGGGCATCGCAGGCCGTGTTGCCCACCACGAAGATGCGCTCGTCCGGAACACCTTCGGCGGCGAGGAATCCGGCAGCCATGGTGGTGGGGGCGAAGTGCACCGAGGATGCCGCAGCAGCGAACTTCCGGTTCGTCTCTTCCAGCGATTCCGGGTTGAGGCTGCGCAACCCGGCCTCCACGTGCACCACCGGGATGCCATTGCGGCGGGCGGCGTGCGCCACGATCGGGACCGTCGTGGTGTCGCCCTGGACCATCGCCACCGCCCCCTCACCGGCGCCGCCGAGGTGTTCCAGGGCCCTGGTGTAGAGCATTCCGGCCCGCTCGTCGTAGCTGCCATCGCCGAGATCCCAGGTGACATCCGGACGCAGGCCGGCTGCGGCGAAGGTGGCGTCGATCAGCGCCGGATCGGACTGCTGCCCGGTGGCGACGACCACGACGTCCGCCCCGGCATCGCGTAGGGCATGCACCACGGGCCCCATCTTGACCACCTCTGGGCGGGTCCCGGCGAAAACATGGAAGGTTCGATCGGTCATGTGGACCTCCGGTTGCCCCGTCGTATCCGGCACGGCGGGGATGGCGAGCGATGGCTGGTCGGGACGTCAGACTCCGGGCACGTAGGGAACGAGCGGCGGGAGTTCGAGCGGATCCTCGTGGGTGAAGGATTCGGCCCAGTAGCGGGTCATCACCGTTCCCGGCTCGTAGGTGAGCGCCGCACGGTCGATCGGCTGGCCGTAGACCGCGTTGACGTACTGGCCCACCAGGTCCGCACCCGATCCCAGGGACAGTGCCAGTGCACCCGAGAAACGCGGGTTGACCTCCATGAACGTGAGCTCGCCGCCATCGCCGATGAATCCTTGGACGTTGGCCGGGCCGGTGTGCCCGAGGCACCCGAGGAAGGACTCGACCGCCTCGTGGATGCCGGGGGCGGCGAACGTCACGCCGGTGGTGCTGATGCCCGATTTGGTCTCCACCCGGAAGCGGGGCACCCCGCCGGCGAGTGAGCCGTCGCGATCGACGAGGGCGTCGAAGGTGAACTCCCGGCCGGAGATCCGGGTCTGCAGGATCGGCTCCGGCACTCGGGGCCACACCTCACGCACCACGTCGGCATCGTCGGTGGAGTAGATGTCCCGCGAGCCGCGCCCGAACCTCGGTTTCACGATCCATGGCCCTGGAACGCGCGCCAGTGCATCTTCGACCGGGCCCCAGGCGCTTCGCGGCACAGGTTGGCCGGCGCCTTCGGTGACCTCGGCGAACCGGGCCTTGTCCAAACAGGCATCCACTGCCGCCTTCGGTGGGAACCAGGTGGCGATTCCATGCTCACCGAAACGCGGTTCCGACTCCGGCGCGGTCAGCACCGACATGCCTTCGGTCATGGTGCTGATGAGCCCGTTGACGTCGTGCCGACCGGCGGTTTCGATGAGCGCGGTGACGTAGTCCGGATCGGTGTAGGGCGGCACGGTCTCGGCGTCGTCGGCCAGTTGCAGCCCGGCGCCGTAGCGGTTGACATCCGTGGCCAGCACCCAGACCCCGAGCTGCCGTAGGGTCCTCACCACGGTTACGCCGGCGGGTCCGCCGGCTCCGGTCACCAAGATCCTGCGTTCGTCGGTCATACCCACCCGTCCCAGAGTCGCGGCACGCCGCTCGGGCACGGCGTTCGGAGTGCCAGCCTAGCCGTCCTCGGTCGTGGGCGTTCCGCCCTCCTGCAGGGACCCGGAGTGCCAAGCGGCGCCCCACCTGCGCAGCGAAGTGATCTGCGGGCGCGAAGGCGGCTCCCAGGCGCGTGCCCGGACCGCATCGGCCAGGGTGTCGAGCACCTCGGGATCGCGCTCCCGCTCGCTGAGCGCAAGCAGATCCGCAGCGCTGCGATGCAGTCCGTAGCGGATCCAACCGAGGATCGCCTGTTGCCGGATGTCGGGGTCCGCGTCGTGCAGGCGCGCACGGAACCACACCGCCGTGCGGTGACGCTGGAACTGCCGCCACACCACCGCCCCGATCAGGGTGACGACGGCGACCAGGAACAGCACCAACTGGACGCCGGCCAAGATCCCGGTCATGGCCCGGCCTCCCCCGGGAACCGGGTGCCGGGACTCGCCACCCCGATCATCTACGGCCCCTTCCGGGCGGTCTTGACCCAGGTGTATGGCTTGCTGCGCACGCCGTTGTACCAACTGCGCGAACAGGTGAACACGTAGGCGATCACCACCGGAATGAGTAGGAACATCAACCACACATGTTTTGGGCTGGCGTCCTTGGTCATCAAGAGCGACGACCCGATCTGCAGGAAGGGGCCCAGCAGAAACAGCGGGAAAAGCACCAGCACCCACGATCCCAGCGAGGCACCCAAACCGAGCAGGAGCAGTGGAATCAGCATCAGCGACATGAACGATGCCACCGGCACGTGATAGAGCCACAGGAACATCAGGGTCTCCACCTTCTCCAACGGGGAGAGGGTATTGGCCCTGGTCACCGCACGACCGTAGTCGCGCCAGCATTGGTGGTGGCCGAACGACCACCGGTACCGCTGCTTGCGGTACTGCGCCAGAGTGGGCACGGCCTCCTCGTAGTCCAGCGCCGTCGGATCGAAACGGATCCGGTAGCCGGCCAGAAGCAGGCGGAGCGTGAGGTCGGTGTCCTCGGTCACCGAGTGCTCGTTGTACCCGCCCACGTAGTTGAGGGCGGAGACGCGCACCGCGCAGTTGGCGCCGCCGTAGGCGGGCAGACCGTAGACGGCTTGCCGGCCGAATTCGTCGCACAGGTAGCCGGACAGGTACTCCAGCCACACGAGTCGTGAGATCAGCGAATCGTCGCGGTTCTTGATCACGCAGCGGCCCATCACCGCCCCGGTCTGGTCGTCCTCGAAGTGCCGAGCGATCCGCAGCAGGGTGTCCGGATCCGGTTCATGGTCGGCATCGAAGATCACCAGGATTTCGCCGGTGCACAGATCCCAGGCGTCGTTCAAAGCGCCGGACTTGCCCCCGGTCGATCCCGGCGGTCGGTGCAGGATCCGCAGCCGGGGTTCTTCGGCGGCCCTGGCGTCGAGGATCTCGCCGGTCCGATCGTCTGAGTTGTCATCCACGATCACCACCTGGAGCCGGTCGGCCGGATACTCCAGGTCGAGCAACCGGTCGACCAGGGTGTCCACCACCAGTTCCTCGTTCTTGCAGGCAACGATCACCGACAGCGGCGGCCGGAACGACAGGTCGGCCGGGGAATCGAGGGTCGCCCTTCCCCAGAGTCCGGCGGAGACCCCGAAAGCCACATGCCGGATGAGATAGAGCAGGAACAGCGCGCTGAGGAATGCCGAAATCACGAACACGAATCCGGACGACCCGAGTAACGTCAGCAACGCGACTGCGCCGGCCACCATGGCGACGATCAACCAGGTGCCGGTCTCACGTGGCGGCTCGGCCGCCGCACTGTCCACCCAGCGAATAGTAGACCCACGGAGGTAGGTCAGGTGCCGGAATCGGTCGACTCTGCGCGGCCGCGAGGACGTCCGCGCAGGCTGCAGTCACCGCGACAACCGCCACTGCCCGCGTGGCCGGTGTGGTGGCGGACCGTTGCCCTGTTCGCATTCGTGATCGCCCTCTACAACATCTCGGGCTTCTACCTCGAGCCCTGGCTGGAGCGCACGCTGCTGGTGTTCTGCGATACCGAGAGTGCGACCACCTGTTCGCCGTTCAGTGGTGGATTCTTCGTCGGGGGTCGGGAAATCGACATCGAGTTGTACTGGCTACCGGGGATCTGGAGTCTGATCGGACTGGTCATCTTCGTGTTCCCGGGTCCGGTGGGGCGCCGGGCCGCTGCCGCCGGTGCCGCATTCGCCGCCACCGCAGTGCTCTGGTACGTGCAGGTCACCACCAGTATCGTGCTTGTTTCGAACGGGATCGGCTGGGCGGCGAACTTGTCGGCCGGACCGGTGGCCGTGGTGGTGGCGTTCCTCTCGTTCGTCGCCGGATTCGTGATCCTGCTCTCCGTCATGCTGGCTGGCAACGCCGCCGAGGAGGCCGCTCGACCGGCGGGTGGCTCAACCGACCAGTGACCCGTCGTCGGGGAACGTCGCGGTCCAAGCGTTGATGGCGGCGACCGCCGCAACAGCCAACACAAGAGTCGCCACGGGCAGCGGCCATGCCCACCAGCGATAGCCCGCACGCTGCCGCGCCAACGCATGCCAGAGCAAGGCGACGGCAGCGACGTTGAGCACGATGACCAACCAAGGACTCAGCAGCGAGATGTCGCCGAGCCAGGCCAGGAAGCGCTCGTTCAAGGCTCCCTTGAACTCCGGACCGGTCACCCCGCCATCTTTGCAGCCGGACCCGTTGGAGCCGCCCCGTTCGCAGTGGATAATTGCCAAGAAGGCTGCGCCACCGAGGTGACCTTCACTACTGTGGCGCAGAACCCAGCGGAGGGGAAGCCGCTGGGTACGACGAAGAAGAAGGCAGTGCGCATGGCAGACGAGACCGACGAAGCCTTGCCCCAGGTCAGGTTCCTGACGGTGGCCGAGGTGGCGTCAATCATGCGGGTGTCGAAGATGACGGTGTACCGACTCGTGCACAGCGGCGAGCTGCCGGCCGTGCGGGTCGGGCGCTCCTTCCGGGTGCCCGAACGTGCCGTGCACGACTTCCTGCGGCGATCCTTCAACGCGGCGGGCTAGGGCGGGTCAGACTCTGCGGACTCAGCGCACCGCACGGCGGGGGTCACGCCCATCGGTGCGGTCGACGCCGTACTCTTGGCGCAAGGCTGAGTGCCACCTCACGCCCAACAGTCACACTCAGGCAGCGCCCAGGCGTCGCTGCCGATATCGAAGGGACGCCCAGTGGGTTCGGTAGTGAAGAAGCGTCGCAAGCGGATGGCGAAGAAGAAGCACCGCAAGTTGCTCCGCAAGACGCGGGTTCAGCGCCGCAACAAGAAGTAGTCCTCAGGCTGGTCGTCGACACCCTTGCCGCCGACCGGCGGGCGAGGGGGAAGGAAAAGAGCTCCAGTGGCAAAGGTTGTGCTCGTCACCGGTGTCTCCCGACACCTGGGCGGTCGAATGGCGCGGGTGCTCACCGCCGAACCCGGGATCGATCGGGTCATCGGGGTGGATGTGATCCCGCCGCGGGGTGACATCGGCGGCGCGGAGTTCGTGCGTGCCGACATCCGAAATCCGATCATCTCCAAGGTGATCCGGGCCGCCAGTGTGGACACCGTGGTCCACATGGGGGTCATCGCGACGCCGGTTCAGGCGGGCGGTCGGATGTCGATGAAGGAGATCAACGTCATCGGCACCATGCAGTTGCTGGCTGCGTGTCAGAAGGCTCCGACGCTGGAGAAACTGGTCGTCAAATCGACCACCGCGGTGTACGGCTCCGGCCCCAAGGACCCGGCCATGTTCACCGAGGAGATGCAGCCCAAGCACCCTCCGTCCTCCGGTTGGGCGAAGGACTCGGTGGAGGTCGAAGGCTACGTCCGAGGTTTCGCGCGCCGCCGCCCGGACGTGCAGGTGACCACGCTGAGGCTGGCCAACTTCTTCGGACCCACGGTCGACACCCCGATGACGTCGTACTTCTCCCTGCCGGTCATCCCGACGGTGCTCGGATTCGACGCGCGGTTGCAGTTCGTCCATGAGGACGATGGTTTGGAGGCGCTGCGACGGGCCTGCGTGCAGGACCGGCCCGGGACGTTCAACATCGCTGCGGACGGGGTGCTGCTGCTCAGCCAGGCGGCGCGGCGGGCCGGCCGACCGCTGGCACCGATCCCGCTGCCGCTGGTGGGGTTGGTCGGGGCGGCGGTCCGCCGGGCCGGCCTGGCGGATTTCTCGCCCGAACAGGTCCGATTCCTGACCTACGGCCGCGGGGTGGACACCACCCGGATGCGTGAGGTCTTCGGCTTCAGCCCTGCCCACACCACAGCCGAGACGTTCGACGAATTCGTCCGATCGCGGGAATCCACCCGGCTGATCCCGGCCGAACGCGTCGAGGCCGCCGAACGTCAACTAGTGTCCCTGCTCGGAGGTGGACGCGCCCATGCCTGATGCCCGCGTGATTCCGTTCGACGACGGTGAACGCAGCCGTCGACGCCCGCTCGGCAGCGTCGCCGACGAGGACGTCCTCGACATCTCCGAACTCACCCCCGAACCGGAGGGTTTGCGGGAACGCATCTCGGACTCGATCGGCTTCCTGCGGCGACGCATCACCGGGGAGTACCCGGTCGACGAGTTCGGCTTCGACCCCGAACTGCTCGACAAGGTTCTGATGGCGCCGCTGCGTCCGCTGTATTCGTCGTACTTCCGGGTCGAGACCCGTGGCTTGGAGAACGTGCCCGACGTCGGCGGTGCGCTGGTGGTGGCCAACCACTCCGGCACGATCGCACTCGACGCGGTGATGACCCAGCTCGCGTTGTTGGATCATCACCCGGCGCACCGGCACCTACGCATGCTGGGTGCCAACCTGGTCTTCTCGATGCCGTTCGTCGGCGAACTGGCGCGCAAGGGCGGCCACACGCTGGCGTGCGCCCCGGACGCGGAACGACTGCTCTCGGAAGGCGAACTGGTCGGTGTCTGGCCGGAGGGTTTCAAAGGCATCGGCAAGCCCTACAGCGAACGCTACAAACTGCAGCGCTTCGGCCGCGGCGGATTCGTGGCGGCAGCTTTGCGCACCGGGGCGCCGATCATCCCGTGTGCCATCGTGGGCGCCGAGGAGACCTACCCGATCATCGGCAACGTGAAATTCCTGGCGCGCATGTTGGGCCTGCCGTATTTCCCGCTCACCCCGACGTTCCCGTGGCTCGGTCCGCTGGGCCTGGTCCCGATGCCCAGCAAGTGGATCATCGAGTTCGGTGAGCCGATCCCCACCGAGGAGTTCGGCGAGGGCGCCGCCGACGACCCCATGTTGGTGTTCAACCTCACCGACCAGGTGCGCGAAACCATTCAGCAGACCCTCTACCGCCTGCTCGTGCAACGACGGTCCGTATTCCGGTAGCGCGATGACTCCGAACCTCGCCAGCCTGGTCACCGAGGCCGCCACCCGCAGCCCGTCCGCTCCGGCGTTCATCAGCGCCGACCGCACGGTCACCTGGTCGGAGTTGGAACGGCTGGTGCGTGCGGTGGCCGGCGGGCTGGCCGCCCGCGGCCTCAACCGCGGGGATCGGGTCGCCCTGGTGATCTCCAACAGCATCGAATTCGTCTCCAGCTACTTCGGCGTGCTGCGCGCCGGTCTGATCGCCGTCCCGGTGAACACCACCTACACGCCGTATGAGACCGGCTACCTGATCGAGCAGTCCGGGGCGGCACTGGTGCTCTGCGACCGGGTGCGGGAGGAGGCCGTGCAGGAGGCCGCCCACGACGTCCCGGTGATCGTGGTGGGAAGCGCCGCCTGGCGGTCGTTGACGATCGGCTCGACCCCGCCGCCGGATGTGGAGGTGGGGCCGGAAGACGTGGCCGTGTTGATGTTCACCTCGGGTACCTCCGGCCGGCCCAAGGGGGCGATGCTCACCCATCAGTCGCTGTTGGCCAACCTCGACCAGCTCTCGGCCGTCCCGGCGCCGCAGGTGATGCGGTCGGACGACGTCGTGCTGGTCTTGCTGCCGCTCTTCCACATCTACGCCCTCAATGCGGTGTTGGGCATGCTCGCCCGCACCGGTGCGGCGGCGGTGTTGTCCGGCAGGTTCGATCCGCAGGAGGCGTTGCGTTTGGTTCGCCGCTGGGGCGTCACGGTGGTGGCCTCCGCGCCACCGGTCTACCAGGCCTGGTCCCGGGTGCCGGAGCTGTCGTCGGCGCTGGCCGACGTGCGGATGCTGGTGTCCGGCGCGGCTCCGCTCACCTCCGAGGTGTTCGAGGCGTTCACCGCCGCCGCCGGGCAACCGCTCTGGGAGGGATACGGCATGACCGAGGCGAGCCCCGTGATCGCCTCGACCGTCGTGAGTGGCCAGGCCCGTGCGGGTTCGGTGGGTCGACCGCTTCCCGGCGTCCAGATCCGGCTGTGCGACGAACTCGGACACGAGGTTGAGGACGGCGATCTCGGCGAGATCTGGGTCAAGGGAGAGAACCTGTTCGTCGGCTACTGGCCGGACGGCGCGGACGGGCCGGACGAGGAGGGCTGGTGGCCGACCGGCGATCTCGGCTTCCTCGACCCGGACGGCCAACTTCGGCTGGTGGATCGTCGCAACGACCTCATCATCGTCAGCGGGTTCAACGTGTATCCGCGCGAAGTCGAAGAGGTGCTCGTCAAGGTGCCCGGGATCCGGGAGGTCGCGGTGATGGGGGAGCCGCACGAGTCCACCGGGGAGACGGTGAAGGCCCTCGTGGTGGTGCGCCCCGATGCCGACCTCGACGCCGACGCGGTGCGGAGTGCGGCTCGGGAGAAGTTGGCCCGGTTCAAGTGCCCGACGATCGTCGAATTCGTTCCGGCACTGCCCCACTCGGGCACGGGCAAGGTGTCCAAAGGGGCGCTTCGGGAACGCATCGAGGGGGTGCGCGAATGACATCGGACCCTGTCGGCCGCACTGTGATCCTGATCGGCAAACCGGATTGCCACCTGTGTGACGCGGCGCGATCGATCGTGACGTCGGTGTGCGACGACGTGGGCGCCGACTTCCATGAGGTGTCCATCCTCGACTCGCCGGAACTGGCCGACGTCTACGCCGAATACATCCCGGTGGTACTGATCGACGGCGAGCAACACGATTTCTGGCGAATCGACGCCGATCGGTTGCGCCGCGCACTGTCCTGAGGTGGCTGCATCGGCGGCGATTTGGTCGATCCAGGGCGTTCCGCGTAAACTGGCCAACCGGATGACCGATTGGGGTTGCCCGCTGCGCGTGCCCGGTGTATCGGCTGACCGGCAGCGGCGAATCCCCTACCCACCGCGATGACGAGGGACGCTGGATGACGCTGATTGTGGTCGGGGTGTCCCACCGCTCTGCGCCGTTCGGTGTCTTGGACCACGTCGCGCTCGGCGAATCGGGTGTGCAGACCTTGCTCGACCACGTCGTCGCCAGCGACCACGTGGCCGAGGCGATGGCGCTATCCACCTGCAACCGGGTCGAGGTGTATGCCGACGTCGACCGGTTCCACGGTGCCGTGGACGACATCGGTGCTGCCTTGGCCAAGGAATCCGGATTGCCGGTCGCCGAGTTGGCCCAGCACCTCTACGTGCACTACGACGAGCGGGCGATCCACCACGTCTTCTCGGTCGCCAGCGGGCTTGACTCGATGGTCGTCGGCGAATCGCAGATCCTCGGACAGGTGCGGTTGGCCCTACGGACCGCCCAAGAGGTCGGTGTCACCGGCCGGACCATCAACGAGTTGGCGCAATCCGCGCTGCGGGTGGGCAAGCGGGTACAAAGCGAGACGACCATCCACCGGCATGGGGCCTCGGTGGTGAGTGTGGCGCTCGATCGGGCCGCCGAGGTCCTCGGCGGGCTTGCCGGCCGCCGGGCCGCCATCGTCGGTGCGGGAGGCATGGCGACCCTGGCCATCAGCAATCTGCAGGCCGCAGGGGTGGCCGGCATCACCATCGCCAACCGCACCCTTTCCAACGCCGAGCAGCTGGTGGCAGCCGCCGAACCGTCCGGCACCCGCCTCGCCGCGGTCGACATGTCCGAACTCGGGTCGGCCCTGGCCGATGCCGACGTGGTCGTGGCATGCACCGGCGCGAGCGGGACCATCATCGAGGTCGAACACATCCAGCCCCGAGCCACGCCGCGGGTGTTGCTCGACTTGGCGCTCCCGCACGACATCGCCACCGAGGTCGCCGAGGTGCCGGGGGCGATGCGGATCGACCTGGCCGCACTGGCCGACGTGTCCCGTCGGCACTCCGATTCCGAGTCGGCGGCAGTGGCCATCGTGGATGCCGAGACGCGGGCTTTCGTCGCCGCCCAGGCGGCGGCGAGTGTGGAACCGATCGTGATCTCGCTACGGTCCCGCGCCGATGGCATCCTCGAGCGGGAGGTGTCCCGACTGCGCCTGAGGTTGCCACAACTCGACGACGCCGCCGCCCATGAGGTGGAAAGGGCGATGCGCCGGGCGATGTCAAGCCTGCTGCACACCCCGACGGTACGGATGAAGCAGATGGCGGCCGACCCGGACGGGGAGCGCTTCACCGACGCGGTCCGGGCCCTGTTCGACCTCGACCCGGCCGCGGTACAGGTGATCTCGACTCCTCCGGAGGCGCTGGATGACTGACGCCATTCGGCTCGCAACCCGGCGGAGCCAGTTGGCGCTCAGGCAGTCCAGCGATGTGGCCGCACGGCTGGCCGAGCTCTCCGGCCGCAACGTCGAACTCGTCGAAGTAGTTTCCGAGGGGGACGAGAACCAGGCCCCGTTGGTGACGATCGGCGGTGCCGGGGTCTTCGTCGCCGCGGTGCGAAGCGCCGTGGTCGAGGGCCGCGCGGACGTCGCCGTGCACTCGCTGAAGGATCTCCCCACCGCGGGTACCCCGGGAATCGAGCTAGCAGCCGTCCCGGCCCGCGAGGATCCCCGGGATTGCCTGTGTGCCGGGTCGGGCACGGTGCTCGACGACCTCCCTTCCGGGGCGAAGGTCGGCACCGGGTCGCCGCGCCGGGCCGCCCAGTTGAGGCTCGCCCGGGCAGACCTCGACGTGGTGGCGATCCGGGGGAACGTCGATTCCCGACTCGGTCGGGTGGGGGTGGATCTCGATGCCGTGGTGCTCGCCGCCGCCGGTCTGGCGCGGCTGGGACGACTCGCGGAAGCCTCCGAATTCCTGGCGTCAGACGTGATGTTGCCGGCTCCCGGTCAAGGTGCGCTTGCGGTGGAAATCTCCAGCACCGCACCCGAGTGGCTTCGCCGGGCGGTGACGGCGCTTGACGATCCCGGGAGTCGGGCCTGCGTCACCGCCGAACGCAGTATGCTCGCGGCGTTGGAGGCGGGCTGCTCGGCGCCGGTCGGAGCGATCGCCCGAGTGGCCGAACCCGGCTTCTGGGAACCCGAAATCTTCCTGCAGGGCGGGGTCTTCGGACCCGACCGTGGGATACGTATGTCCATTAACGGAGCGGCGGCCGCCGCCGAGGAGCTAGGCCGGACGTTGGCCGCGAAGCTGCTCGAGGCGGGCGCCGAATCACTGATGACGGAGCAGAACCTGTGACAAGCACCGAGAACACCACCAACCCCGGCCCGGTGTGGCTGGTGAGCGCCGGTCCCGGCGATCCCGAGCTGCTGTCGCTGCGTGCGACCGACGCGCTCGCGGCGGCTCAGGTGGTGGTGACCGACTCGCAGGTGGCGTCGCTGGCCGAACAGTGCGCACCCCAGGCGCAGATCGAGGCCGCTGTGGATGCGAACGGACTGCCGATCACCCGGGCGGCGCGAGCCAAGAAGGTCGCCACCGCCGCCCGCAAGGGGCAGGCGGTCGTTCGGCTGATGTCGGGCGACCCCTCGCTGGACGGCTCGCTGGCCGAAGAGGGCGAGGCGCTGAGCAAGCAGGAGGTCCGGTTCGACGTGGTACCGGGAACCTCCACCCTCACCGGCATCGCCACCTACGCCGGCATCCCGTTGGTCACCAAGAAGTCGACCAGGGTCGTGGTCTTCACCGACCCTGAGGATGTCGCCGAGCCCGACCCCTCGATGACCTTGGTCTACACCAACGGTGCCGACGAGGCACCCGACATCGCCACCCGGTTGATGGCCGAGGGATTCGATCCCGAGACGCCGTTGGCCATCATCCGCTCGGGCTCCACAGTCGAGCAGCGCACCCTGACATCGACCCTCGCCGAGGTCGCCAAGGCCGCCAAAGCCGCGAAGCTGGCCGGTCCGGGGGTGGTGATCGTCGGATCCGTGGTCGATTCCCGGCCGGCGCTGGACTGGTTCGAGACCAAGCCGCTGTTCGGTTGGCGGGTGCTGGTGCCCCGCACCAAGGAGCAAGCCGGAGCCGTCTCGGCCCGGCTGGCGCCCTATGGGGCGGTCGGCGAGGAGGTGCCGACCATCTCGGTGGAGCCGCCGCGCACGCCGCAACAGATGGAGAAGGCCATCCAGGGCATCGTCGACGGCACCTACGCGTGGGTCGTGTTCACCTCGGCGAACGCCGTGCGGGCGATCCGGGAGCGCTTCGCCGCCCGCGGTTTGGATGCCCGGGACTTGGCCGGGGTGAAGCTGGCCGCGGTCGGCGACAAGACCGCCCAGGCGCTCAAGGAGATGGGCGTCACGCCGAATCTGGTGCCGGCGGAAGAGCAGTCGAGTGCTGGCCTGGTCGCCGCCTGGCACGCCTATGACGCCGAGATCGACGGCGGCAACAACCGGGTCTTCTTGCCCAGGGCCGATATCGCCACCGAAACCCTGGTGGAAGGTCTCACCGCGCTGGGCTGGGCGCCCGATGACATCACTGCCTATCGGACCGTGCGGGCCTCGCCGCCCCCCGCACCGGTGCGGGAGGCGATCAAGACCGGTGGATTCGACGCGGTGCTGTTCACGTCCTCGTCCACCGTACGCAACTTGGTCGGCATCGCCGGCAAGCCGCATGCCACCACCGTCGTGGCGTGTATCGGCCCGGCCACCGCGAAGACCGCCGAGGAACATGGGCTGCGGGTCGACGTGTTGGCCAGCGAGCCGAAGATCGAGGTGCTGGTGGACGAGTTGGCCGCCCACGGTGAACGCCTGCGTCTCGCGGCGGCGGAGAGCGGCGAGGCCTCGTGGCGGCCGAGTCGGAAGCGGGTCGCCCGGCGGCGCTCCGCGCGATGACCGGGCGATTCCCGGCCGTCCGGCCGCGCCGGCTGCGTCGGAACGCCGCGATGCGGCGCTTCGTACGCGCCCCCGGCCTGGAACCGCGGCAGTTGGTGCTCCCGCTGTTCTACAAGGAGGGCCTCACGGCGCCGAATCCGGTGGCCGCGATGCCGGGGGTCTACCAGCACGACTTGGCGTCCTTGCGGCGGCAGGCCGCTGCGGCCCGCGCGGCTGGGCTGGGTGGCGTCATGCTGTTCGCGGTGCCCGCACACCGGGACGCCACCGGGTCGGCTGCGCTCGATCCGGCCGGTGCGCTCACGGTGGCCGTGCGGGAGGTCCGGGCGGAGGTCGGTGACGACCTGCTGGTCATGGCCGACGTCTGCCTCGACGAGTTCACCGACCATGGCCATTGCGGGGTACTGGGCGACGACGGCGAGGTGGACAACGACACGACGGTGGCGCTGTATGCCGAGATGGCTGTGGTGCTTGCCGACGCCGGCGTGGACGTCGCCGCCCCCAGCGGCATGATGGACGGGCAGGTTGGCGTCATTCGTGCCGCGCTCGACGACGCCGGCCACTCGACGGTGGCGATCCTCGCCTACACGGCCAAGTACGCGTCGGCGTTCTACGGGCCGTTCCGCGATGCGGTGGAGAGCGCCCTGTGCGGCGATCGCTTGAGTTACCAGCAGGATCCCGGCGGAGCGCTGCGGGAAGCCGTCCGGGAAACCCGGCTCGACGTCGCCGAGGGTGCGGACTTCGTGATGGTGAAACCGGCGTTGCCCTATCTCGACGTGCTCCAGGCGGTGGCCGAGGTGTCGGAGGTTCCGGTCCTTGCCTATCAGGTGTCGGGCGAGTACGCCCAAGTCGAGGCAGCGGCCGAGCGAGGTTGGTTGGATCGCCGGTCCACCATCCTGGAGACCCTGGCCGCGATCCATCGCGCGGGTGCCGACGCAGTACTCACCTACTGGGCGCTCGAGGTGGCGGATTGGCTGCGGACGCCGGAGCCGTGATCGCCGACCACGTCTGCGCATGCGACGATGTGCCCATGCCCGCACACCTTCGAGGAGGGTCTGGTGACGATGCTGGTCGATGACGCCTCCCGCGCCTGGTTCGACCGGGCGCAGCGGGTGACCCCCGGCGGCGTGAACTCTCCGGTGCGTGCGTTCCGGGCGGTGGGCGGAACGCCGCGATTCTTCACCTCCGGCCGTGGTGCGATCGTCACCGACGCGGACGGCAACGACTATGTCGATCTGGTCTGCTCCTGGGGTCCGATGATCCTCGGCCATGCGCACCCGGAAGTGCGCGACGCGGTGGAAGCCGCGGTGGCCCGGGGCTTCTCGTTCGGGGCGCCGAGCATCACCGAGGTGCAGTTGGCCGAGGAGATCGTGGCGCGGGTGCCGGAGGTCGCTGCGGTGCGGTTGGTGTCGTCCGGCACCGAGGCGACCATGAGTGCCGTGCGCCTCGCCCGAGGTGTCACCGGCCGGCCGGCCATCGTCAAGTTCGCCGGGTGCTACCACGGCCACAGCGACGCCCTGCTCGCCGCTGCCGGCTCGGGTGCTGCCACCTTCGGCATCCCCGGATCTGCCGGGGTCACAGCGGGTGCCGCGGCGGACACCATCGTGTTGCCCTACAACCATCGCGGCGCGGTGACTGCTGCTTTCGAACGTTTCGGCGATCAGATCGCAGCCGTCATCACCGAGGCGGCCGCCGCCAACATGGGCGTGGTGCCGCCGGAAGCGGGTTTCAACGAATTCCTCGCCCGTACCGCCCATGCGCACGGGTCGCTGCTGATCTCGGACGAGGTGATGACGGGCTTCCGGGTCTCGCGGGGAGGGTGGCAGGGGATGGCCGGACCCGTGGGCGACGAGGCGCCGGATCTGTTCACCTACGGGAAGGTGATCGGCGGCGGACTGCCGGTGGCGGCGTTCGGCGGGTCGGAGCAGGTGATGTCGCAGTTGGCGCCGCTGGGGTCGGTGTATCAGGCCGGAACGTTGTCCGGCAATCCGGTGGCAACGGCCTGTGGCCTGGCGACCCTGCGCAATTGCACGGAGGACGTCTACACCCACCTCAACCGTGCCGCCCATACGATCGGCCAACTGGCGGGTGAGGCACTCGATTCGGCTGGGGTGCCGCATCAGGTGCGCACCGCCGGGAACCTCTTCAGCGTCTTCTTCACCGATCAGCCGGTAACCGACTTTGAATCGGCCCAGCAGCAGGACACGGCCGCATATGCGAGGTTCTTCCACGCGATGTTGGATGGTGGGGTGTCGTTGCCGCCGTCTGCCTACGAGGCGTGGTTCGTGTCGGCGGCCCACGACGATGACACCATCGAGAGGATCGCCGCAGCCTTGCCGGCAGCGGCCCGAGCGGCAGCGGAGGTACCCGCATGAGCAGAACAGTCGTTCACCTGCTGCGGCACGGTGAGGTCCACAACCCAGAGGGTGTGCTGTACGGCAGGCTCCCCGGCTACAACCTCTCCGATCTCGGTAGGGAGATGGCGGATCGGGCCGCGGAGGCGTTGGCACGGCGGGACGTCGCGATCGTGTGGTCCTCGCCGATGGAGCGTGCGCTGCAAACGGCGGAACCGGTGGCGGCGAGCCATGACCTCCCGATCGCCACCGATGACCGGCTGCTCGAGGCGACGAACGTGTTCGAGGGTGAGCGGGTCTCGGTCGGCGATGGGGTCTTGCGCCAACCGCGCACGTGGCGGCACCTGCGCAATCCGCTCAAGCCGAGTTGGGGCGAGCCCTACCGTGATGTCGCGGCCCGGATGCAGTCGGTGGTCGAGAACGCCAGGGTGGTCGCCGAGGGCCACGAAGCGGTGCTGGTGAGCCACCAGTTGCCGATTTGGATCGCCCGGCTGAGCCTGGAGGGCCGCCGGCTGCCCCACCACCCGGGCCACCGGCAGTGCAACCTGGCCTCCATCACCTCGTTGGTGTACGACGGCCATCGCCTCGATGCGGTGCTCTACACCGAACCGTCGGCGGACTTGGTGGAGCGGAGCAACAAGGGAGTAGGAGCCTAGGCGACGTGCGAGCAGGTTCGGTCGGCAAGACGTTCGCAGTGGTGACGGCGGCGTGCGCCTTCGCGTTGTCCGGGTGCGGAACGGACTCCTCTGCCGCCACCGAGTCCGGCACGGGCTACGTCGCCGGTGACGGATCGACCGTCGTGCTCGACGCAGCCGAGCGGAGCCTCGCGCCGGAGATCAGCGGCAAAACGCTCGACGGCGGGACGTGGTCGTCCGCCGACGCCCTCGGCGATGTCACGGTGCTCAACGTCTGGGCCTCGTGGTGTGCGCCCTGCCGGGCCGAGGCGCCCGCGTTGCAGCGTAGCTACGAAAGCCACCTCGACCAAGGTGTGCAGTTCGTCGGGATCAACACCCGGGACACCGACGCTGCGGCCAACGCGTTCGTGGCGCGATACGGCATCACCTACCCCAACCTTGTCGATCCGGACGGCCAGGTTCAACTGCAGTTGCGCGATTCGCTACCGCCACAGTCGATCCCCTCCACCCTGTTCTTGGACAAGCAAGGCCGCGTCGCCGCGCGGGTGCTGGGCGAGATCGATCCGACGCGCCTCGACGGAATCATCGACACCCTCGTGAATGAGCCCTGACGATGAGTCACCTGCTTGCCTCGGGAACATCGGTGGTGGCCGACGGCTCCCTGCTCGTGGCGATCGGTGTGGCGCTGCTCGCCGGAGTGGTCTCGTTCCTGTCGCCATGCGTGCTGCCCCTGGTGCCCGGATACCTGTCCTACGTCACCGGTCTCACAGGAGCCGAGCTGGGTGTGACCGCTGCCGGCGCCGGCAGGCGCAACCCGGCGACCGACCCGACGGCGGGGTCGGCCGTCGGAGTGGCAGTGGTGGCACGGGAAGTTTCGCCGCCCCGACCGGCACTGCGCCACTCCCGGGTGCTGCTGGGCACGGTCGGATTCGTGCTGGGGTTCTCGGCGGTCTTCGTCGCCTACGGTGCGCTCTTCGGAACCTTGGGCGGCTGGTTGCTGGAATACCAGGAGGCGATCCAACGGATATTGGGCGTCGCGGTGATCGTGCTCGGACTGAGTTTCGCCGGCTGGCTCCCGGGCATGAATTCCGAGTGGCGCCTGCACATGGCGCCGAGGTACGGGCTGTGGGGTGCGCCGCTGCTCGGTCTCCTGTTCGGACTCGGGTGGACCCCGTGCATCGGCCCGACGCTGGCGGCGGTGCAATCGCTGGCCTTCAGTGAAGGCTCGGCACTGCGCGGGGCGATCCTTTCGCTGGCCTATTGCATCGGATTGGGGGTTCCGTTCATCGCCCTCGGGTTCGCCTTCGAGCGGTTGGCCGGGGCGCTGGGCTGGGTGCGCCGCCACTACTCGTTGGTCATGCGCGTCGGAGGTGTGCTGCTGATCGCGATCGGGGTGGCCCTCGTCACCGGGCTGTGGACGGAATTCATGGTCTGGGCTCGGGTCTGGGCCGGCGGCTTCGAGGTGGCGTTGTGACCGACTCGCTCGCGCCTGCCCGGCCGGCGCCGCCGCCTCCGGCGAAGTTCTCCACGGCTGCCTGGGGTCGGTGGTTCTGGCGCCAGTTGACCAGCATGCGGGTGGCGCTCATCCTGCTGTTCGCGCTCGCCGTGGCCAGTGTGCCGGGTTCGATCTTCCCTCAGCGCGGTGCGGACCCGATCGCCGTCAACCGCTACTTCGAGCAGAATCCGGCGCTTGCGCCGTGGCTCGACCGGTTGTCGATGTTCGACGTCTACGCCGCGCCGTGGTTCGCCGCGATCTACCTGCTGTTGTGCATATCGCTGGCCGGCTGCATCCTGCCCCGGACGATCGATCACGTCCGGGCTCTGCGCAGGCCGCCCCCCCGGCCACCGGCGCGGCTATCGCGGATGCAGGGCTACCGTACCGGCGCGGTCGAAGGTCCCGAGGTGGACGTGGTCGGCGCCGGGGCCCGGTGGTTGACCTCCCGCCGCTGGCGGGTTCGCACCGGCGATGGCTGGGTGGCCGCGGAGAAGGGCTACCTGCGCGAGACCGGCAACCTGGTATTCCACATCGCCTTGTTGGTGCTGTTGGCAGCCGTCGCCGTGGGCAGCCTCCTCGGGTGGCGCGGATCGGTGGTCGTCATCGAGGGACGGGGTTTCTCCAACACCCTCACCCAATACGACACGTTCACCTCGGGCCGGCTGGTGGATCGGGCCGGGTTGGCGCCTTTCACGGTGACGCTGGACGACTTCCAGGCCGAGTTCGAACGCGGTGACATCCAGACCGGCGCCCCGCGCGACTACCGCGCCGAGGTCAGCTATCTCGCCACACCGCAGTCGGGGGCCGAGACGGCGACCATCGGGGTCAATTCACCGCTCAACGTGGCCGGCGCGAAGGTCTTCCTCACCGGCCACGGCTACGCGCCCCGGGTCATCGTGCGTGATGGCTCCGGAACGGAAGTCTTCAACGGGGCCGTGCCGTTCCTGCCCCGCGACGGCAACTTCACCTCCACCGGGGTGATCAAGGTGCCGGATTCGGATCCGCAGCTCGGCTTCCAGGGCATCTTCTTGCCCACCGCCGCCGTCGATGCCGAAGCAGGCCCGATCTCCCTCTTCCCGGTGGCGGACGACCCGGCCTTGTTCCTCTCCGCCTGGCAGGGCGATCTCGGCCTTGACGACGGCGTCCCGCAGTCGGTGTTCCGGCTCGACGTGGCGGAGATGACCCAGGTCGGACTGCAATCGCTGCGGCCGGGGGAGTCCTGGACCCTGCCGGATGGCCTGGGGTCGATCGAATTCGTCGGCTTCGATGAGTTCGCCAACTTCTCCGTGGCACGGGACCCGGGCAAGGAACTCGCGCTCGCCGCCGGGGTGGCGGCGATCCTCGGGTTGATGGCGAGCCTGTTCATCCCGCGGCGCAGGGTGTGGCTGCGTACGTCGGAAGATCCCACAGGCCGTACCCTCGTTGCTGTTGCAGGTCTGAGCCGTACCGAAAACTCCTCCGTCGATGACGACGTTCAGGCCCTGTTGGAGGCGGTAGCCTCCGACGGGTCCGGTCCGAGCATCGGCAACTCAGAAGGGCCACGTGCATGAATGCGGATCTCGCATTGTTGTCCAATCAGTTCGTCTATGCGGCAATGGGTGTGTACACCCTGGCGCTGATCTCGTTCGCGGTGGCGTTGGCTGCCACCCGTGGACAGGTCGTGGAACCGCAACGGGTTGATGCCGCCGCGCAGCTCGCGAAAGTGCCGGCCGGGGTGGCGGACACCGGATCGAGCGCGCACGATGCCGGGCCGGCCGTCGAGCGGGCCGGCGTGCCGGAACTGCCGCCCGGCCGCCGCGCGGGCAACATCGCGATGTCCTTGACCTGGTTGGCGACGGGCATGTTGGCGGTCGGCGTCGTGCTACGCGGCGTTTCCGCCGGTCGGGTGCCCTGGGGGAACATGTACGAGTTCTCCATCACTGCGGCGTTGGCCGTGTCGGTGGTCTTCCTGCTGATGTCGATCAAGCACGACCTGCGTTGGCTGGGGATTTTTGTGACCGGCGCGGTGCTGCTGACCCTGGGTCTCGCCGTCACGGTGCTGTACACCGAGTCCGCCCAACTGGTTCCGGCCCTGAAGAGTTGGTGGCTGGTCATCCACGTCTCGGCGGCGATCATCTGCGCCGGCGGATTCACTCTGGCGTTCGTCTTCTCCGGCGCCTACCTGATCCGCGACCGCGCCGAGCGGCGCAGTCCGGATGGCGTCGCACGCGGCTGGCTGAGTGCTCGACTGCCCGATCGGGCCAAGTTGGACCGGATGGCATACCAGGTGGTGGCTTTCACCTTCCCGCTGTGGACTTTCGCGGTGATCGCCGGGGCGATCTGGGCGGAGAACGCTTGGGGACGGTACTGGGGTTGGGATCCCAAGGAGACCTGGGCCTTCATCACGTGGGTGGTGTTCGCCGGCTACCTGCACGCGCGTGCCACGTCGGGGTGGAAGGGACGGCGTGCCGCGTGGATCGCCATCCTGGGTTTCGCGACCTTCATGTTCAACTACTTCGGCGTGAACATGCTCATGCCTGGGTTGCACTCCTACGCAGGTGTGTAGCAGCGCGGCCTAGCGCTACGACGCCGAGGCCGGCGGTGCCGAATCGTCGTCCGGCCGCCGGGTGCGGCGCGCGAGATCGCGGAGGAATTCCGGGTCATCATCGGGTGCCCCCAGCTGGCCAGCCGCGGTTCTGCGCGGGCGCACTGGTCGTCCCAGCACGAACCACAACAAGGCTCCGAGCAGAGGAAGCAACAGCACCGCCAGGGCCCACAGCCACTTGGGTCCGCGACGGGCGGTGTGGGCAGGTGTGGTCAGCACGTCGATGAAGGCGTACACGATTACCGCGAGCGGTATCACCATGATCAGTAGTCGTCCCACGCCTCCTAGGGTACGTCGGTGAGCCGGAGTGGGAAAGTCGGTGCGTACCCTGAGGGACGTGTCTTCTCACGATCATGAAGTGTCCGGTGATCACGTCGAGGACGCCACCGAGGCGGCTGACGCCGGGATCGGGCAAGCCGCTGAAGGACCGTCCCATCCGGTGGTGCTATACACCCTCGCCCGCGTTGCGCTCCTACTCGTCACCGCCGGGTTGCTCTATCTGTTGGGGGCCCGCTCGTGGTTCCTGGTGGTGCTGGCGTTGGTGATCTCCGGTCTGGTGTCCTACCTGGTGCTGGGGTCGCTGCGGGACGCCATGAGCGCCCGCCTGGATCGCCGCATAGGGGCGGCCCGGGCGCGGCGGGAAGCCGCAGCCCGGGCCGAAGACGATCTGTACTAGCGGCTAGGCGTCTTTGCCGGCCTTCAGGTAGCCGGCGACGGTGATCGCCCTGGTGACCATGTGGCTGACCGCCGCACGCTCCTCCTCGGCGACCGGGATGGCGCCCTGGGCGGAGATGTGCGAGGCGCCGTAGGGGTTGCCGTCGTTGAACTTGACCGCCGGGTCGGTGTAGCCGGGCGGCACGATGATGCCGCCGAAGTGGTAGACGGAGTTGTACAGCGCCAACAGCGTGGTTTCCTGGCCGCCGCGCTTGGTGGCGGTGGAGACGAAGCCCACGTAGACCTTGTCCGCCAGTTTGCCCTGCGCCCACAGCGGGCCGAGCGTGTCGAGGTACTGCTTGAGTTGCGAGGCCACGTTGCCATAGCGGGTCGGGGTGCCGAAGACCACCACGTCCGCCCAGTCGATGTCCTCCGGCGTGGCCACCTCGACGTCCTCGGTCGCCTTCGCGTGCGCTGCCCAGGCTTCGTTCGATGCGATCGCCTCCGGCGGTGCCAACTCGGCCACCTTGCGCAGCCGAACGTTCGCTCCGGTGGCCTTGGCGGCCTCCTCGGCGGTCTGTGCCATGTCGTGGACGGAGCCGGTGGCGGAGTAGTAGATGATCGCGACGTTGACGGTCATAGGTGTTCCCTTTCGACGATTACGGTGACGATAGTTTAAGCGTCAACTATCCAGCGAGTCAACTCGCACCACTCGGCTCGATCGGCCGTTCACCGTGTCGCAGGCGTCGGCGCCGAGCGGTGCTGCAAAGCCCAGGCGAACATGGCCACAGCGCCGGCGGCAGAGGCGTTGATTGACCGGGTGGAGCCGTATTGGGTGATGCCCAACACCTCCCGGCAGGCGGCCACGGCGGCCTCGGACAGGCCGGGCCCCTCTTGGCCGAAGAGCATCACGCAGTCGCGCGGCAGCTGCGCGGATTCGATCGGGCGGCAACCCTCGATGTTGTCAATGCCCAGGATCGGAAGCCCGGCGTCGGCGGCCCAGGTCGCGAAGGCGTCGACATCCGGGTGATGCTGGACGTGCAGATAGCGGTCGGTGACCATGGCGCCGCGCCGGTTCCAGTCCTTGCGTCCGATGATGTGCACTCCGGCGACGTTGAAGGCGTTGGCCGAACGCACGATCGATCCGATGTTGAGATCGTGTTGCCAGTTCTCGATGGCGACGTGCAACGCGCTGCGCTCGGCATCGAGTTGTTCGGTGATCGCCGCCACCGTCAGGTAGCGGAATCGGTCGGCCACGTTGCGGCGGTCGCCTTCGGCGAGCAGTTCCGGATCCCACTGCGGTCCGGTCGGCCACGGCTCGGGGTGCGGTCCGACGCCGACCATCAGTTGCCGCTGTCGGTGACCCCGGAGGTTCCGGGTGTGCGGAAGTCCACGTCGACGGTCGGACGTAGGCCCCGCATCGAGAGCAAGTCCTCGCTGCGCACCTTGCGCGCCGAATCGTCGGGCAGGAAGTAGCTGCTCAGCGCCGTGGCGCGTTCGGAATCGCCGGCCGCGAGATACAGCGCCACCGCGTGGGCGAGGTCGCGGTCGGCCTCGGTACTCTGCGGCCGGGCCCGCCAGCGGAGTTCGTACAACCGCGCATGCAGTTTGGGATCGTTGTGCGCCGCCGACGTCGCCAACGCCGCATCCACCGTGGCGAGGGCCTCGACCTTGAGGTCGTTCGCCAGCAACGTCATCGCCAGCACTCCTTGGTGGCGGGCGGCGTCGATCGAATCAACCGGGACCTCGTGGTCGGCCAAGTGGGTGTGCACGACATCGAGCGCCTCGCGGTGTTCGCCGAGCTCCAGCAGCGCCTCGGCCAACACCGCTGCGTGGTCGAGCGCCATGACGGGTTCACCCACCTCAGCCGCGCGGGTCAGGGCCTCGCGGGCGACGGCGGCGGCCTCGGCGTAGCGGCCGGTGGCCCCGAACAGTTCTGCGCGGGCCCGGTCGGTGAGCACGAGGTAGTCGTCGGCTCCCATCGCATCGAAGATCGAACGCGCACCCTGGTACAACGACTCGGCGGCGGACTCATCCTCGAGGGCGCGCAGCGCGTGACCGGCCTCGAGGTCGCAGCGTGCGACGCCGATGAGGTTCTCGTCCGCCTGGTAGGCCGACCGGGCGTCGCGCAGATGTTCGAGCGCCTCGGCGTGCGATCCGAGGATCCGCAGCGCCAGACCGAGGCGCAATCCGGCATAGCCGCGCGCCACGTCGTCGGAGCCCACCCGGGCGATGTCCAGGCAGGACCGCAGCAGCGGTAGCGCCTCGGCGGTGCGTCCCTGTTGGATCAGCGCCTCGGCGGCGGCGTCGTCGGCCCACGCCACGTGCTGGGCCGAGCGGGCTTGCCGGAACGCAGCCCGGGCGCGGGTGAAACAGTCCTCGGCCAAGCCACGCGCTCCACTGATGGTGGCTGATTCGTTGCTGATGTAGGCGGTGCCCATGGCCATGTGGACCCGGCCGACGCTGAGTTGATCGTCTTCGGATTCGAACAGCGCCAACGCGGTCCGCCAATGGTCCACCGCCGCGTCCAGGTCCGACAGAGCCGCGTAGCCGTCTGCGGCCCGCTGGGTGGCCAGGGCAACATCGGCTTGGGCACCTATGGAGCCGAAGTATTCGGCGGCGGCCAGGAAACCGGTGACGGCCTCGGAATAGCGCTCGAGTTCCATCAACCCTTGGCCTTGGTTGAACCGGGCGTAGGCGGCGAGGCGATCGTCGCCAGCAGATTCGGAGGCCTCCGCCGCCGCCGCCACCAAGGTCTCGAACTGGATCATGTCGTTGCGGTGGTAACAGCGATCGGCGAGTTCGAGCAGGATCTCTCCCCGGCGCTGACCGTCGGCCCCGGTCAGCTCACCCCAAAGCTCCTCGTCGGACGAATCAGTCATGGCACCTCCCCCCGGCGGTTCGTCTCATGCGTCGAGTGTAGCCGCGCGACGGCGGACCAGACTCCAGCCAGATGGCGCCAACTCCACCAGGCTCAGGGTCATCATTATGCCCGCCACCAGTGCCAGCAGGGCGGCGATCCGGGTCTCTGTGAGCACGCCTGAGAAGACCAGCGCCAGCGCCGCTCCGGCGATTTCGCCGCCGGTCGCCACGGCTGTGAACCAGAACGCGCGGGTTCGTGATCCACCGCTGGCGAGCACCGGCGCGCTGACCGCGATGCCTTCCGGGATGTTGTGCAGAGCCACGGCCAACGCTGTCACCAATCCGGCCGGCCAGGAGAGCAACGCGGCCGCCATCGGGGCGGCGCCCTCCGGAACGTTGTGCAACCCGATGGCGATGGCCACCAGCAGCGCGCTTCGCCCGAGCCGGTTTCCGCCGAGGTCGAACAGGTCCGCCGCGTAGTGCAGCGCAATCACCAGCACGGCTCCGAGCACCACCCAGCCGAGGGCGGCCGGCAGGCTCAGTCCGCCCGAGATCGCCGAGGGCAGCAGTTCCAGTGAACTGATCAGCAGCATCGCGGCGGCGGCCAGCAGAATCGCCCAGCCGAATACTTTCGGGGGCCACGTGCGCCGGCTCGCGGCCAGCGCCCAGCCGATCATCGTGGCGAGGGCGGCTGCGGTCGCGAGGGCGAAGGCGGCCAGTGGCGTAGCGCTCACGGCACTCGCTAGATGGCTGTGCCGAGCAGGGAGCCGACGGCGTAGGTGACGCCCATCGCCAGCGCCCCACCCACGACATTGCGGGCGACTGCCCGTCCGGTCGGTGAACCGGCCAGTCGGGAACTGGTGTAGCCCGTGATCATCAGCGCAATCGCCACGGCGATGAACGTGGCCGGGATCCGCCAGTCGGCGCCGATCAGCAGGATCGCGGCCAACGGCAGCAGCGCCCCGACGGTGAACGAGGCGAGAGACGAGATCGCGGCCGCCCAGGGATTGACGTAGTGGCCGGGTTCGATCTTCAGTTCTTCCCTGGAATGCGCTGCCAGGGCATCCTTGTCGGTGAGTTCCCGGGCCACCATGGTGGCCGTCTCCCGACTCAGGCCGCGCGCCTCGAACAGCCCGATGAGTTCGTTGAACTCGCCTTCCGGATCCTCGGCCAGTTCTTTGGTCTCCTTGGCGACGGCGGCTTCTTCGGTATCGCGCTGCGAACTCACGGAGACGTATTCGCCGGTGCCCATGCTGAGTGCGCCCGCGACCAGACCGGCGATACCCGCCGTGGCGATGGCCGCGGTGGAGGTGGTGGCGCCTGCCACGCCGACCACCAGACCGGCGGTGGAGACGATGCCATCGTTGGCCCCGAGTACGGCGGCCCGGATCTTGTTGGCCTGTTCGTCCAGATCGCCGTGATTGTGCGCTTCCCCCGGATGGTCGAGCGGATCGACCGGTGGCGTCCCACCGACGGAGTCGTTCATGTCTGCCAGGGTAGACCGAGGCGACGCGTCGGCGGGACGCCAGTGGGAGGCTGCGGCGACTAGCCTTCGGTGGTCGGCGCCTCGGATTGGTCGCGCTGGTCCATCTCGGCGCGGCGCTCGGCCATACGCTGCTCCATTTCGGCGGCGTCTTCGGGGGTCATCGCCCCGACCATCCTGGCGGTTGCGGTGTCGCCTGAGACCACGCCGGCGACCATCGCCTGGTAGCCGACCGCGACATCGGCGATGCTCGAAGAGTCACCGCGACCCACCCGGACCTCGGTATCGCCGTTGATGGCGAAGGTCTGGGTGAAACCGTCCGAGGCACGCACGGTGATCGAGGTGTCGGACACCTCGGTGACTTCGCCGCGCACGGTTCGCACCTGTTCGGTGCCACCGTCGGGGTTTTCCACCGTGGCCTCGCCGTGCAGCATCTCCCTGCCGCCCGGGCCGCCGAATCCGCCGAAGCGACCCGGTCCGCCGTGGCCCATCGGTCCCCGCTCAGACGCGGCCGCTCCGGGTCCCGTCGAAGGGGTGTCGTCGGCGGCGAACGCCACCCCGGTGAGTATCGTCGCGCCGAGCGCGCCTGCCCCCACGAGTGCGGCGGCCTTGGCAAATCTGGTGCCTGAACCTTTGTTCATCTGCGTCCGTCGTCCTTCGCTTCCGTAGTGAACCCAGCGGATCGTGGGCTGGCCTCAGCCTCACACCGGACTGTCCGGATCACGTGCGTCGAATGTCAGCGCCGGGTTAGGACGCCGGCGTCGGACACAACCACGACCCCTGCTGGCGCCCGCGCCAACTGGTGTGCAATGATCTGCCGCTATGAGCACGGCGACCACCGAGAGCGTGACCGCGGGCATCAGCCTGTCGGTCGCTTTCGGGTGTGCGCTGTGCGTCTGCTGCTGTTGCGCCTGACGTCGCCGCCCACCCCTGGACGCGCGGACGCCGAGGCGCCGCGCAGCCTCTCAATGCGCGAGCCCCAGCGGCCCTTCCGGCAACCGCCGTCCTCTCATCGATTCCGCAGAGGACCCCGCCATGCAAGCATTCAACCCGGCCGATTCCCACGACGCCCCCGGTTCGGCCGAAGCCGGGCCGGTGCGCCGCGCCCGCCCCGCCAGCCGACCCCGCAAGCCGCGTGACGAAGGACAGTGGGCGCTCGGATCCCGCACCCCCCTGAATCCCAACGAAGAGTTCAAGGCCGCCGACGGTGGTCTCAACGTCCGCCAGCGCATCGAGACCGTCTACGCCCGGGACGGGTTCGGCTCGATACCGGAGGACGACCTGCGCGGGCGCTTCCGATGGTGGGGGCTGTACACCCAACGGCGGCCTGGGATTCCGGGCGGCAAGACCGCGTCGCTGCCGGTCGAGGAACTCGACGACGAGTTCTTCATGCTGCGGATCCGCTCCGACGGTGGTGCCCTGAACAGTCGCCAATTGCGCACCATCGCCGGCATCTCGGCAGAGTTCGGGCGCGGTCTGGCCGATGTCACCGACCGGCAGAACATCCAGTTGCACTGGATCGACGTGCGCGACATGCCCGAGATCTGGCGCCGGCTCGATGATGTCGGCCTGGGCACCACGGAGGCCTGCGGCGACACCCCACGGGTGGTGTTGGGTTCACCACTCGCCGGAGTGGCGGCAGACGAGATCATCGACGGCACCCCGGTGATCGAGCAGATCGTGCGGCGCTTCGTCGGGGACCCCGAGTTCGCCAACTTGCCTCGGAAGTTCAAGTCGGCCGTCTCCGGATCGCCGCGGCAGGATGTGGCACACGAGATCAACGACTTGTCGTTGCTGGGTGTGGTCCACCCCGAGCACGGCGCGGGCTTCGACGTCTGGGTGGGCGGGGGCCTGTCGACGAATCCGATGCTTGCCCAACGACTGGGTGCCTGGGTGTCCGCCGATGAGGCAGCGGAGGTCTATGGCGCGGTGATCGCGCTGTTCCGCGACTACGGCTACCGCCGGTTGCGCGCCAAGGCCCGGCTCAAGTTCCTGCTCCGTGACTGGGGCGTGGAGAGGTTCCGGGAGGTGCTCGAGCAGGAGTATCTGGGTCGCAGGCTGGTCGACGGCCCGGCGCCGCCAGCGCCCGAGTCCGGCGAGCGGGACCACATCGGAATCCACGCCCAGCGCGATGGTGCGGTCTATGTCGGGGCCGCGACCACCGTCGGCCGAACCGATGCGGCAACCCTCGCCGCCGTCGCCGACTTGGCCGAGCAGTACGGCCGGGGCCGGATCCGGTTGACCCCGTGGCAGAACCTGGTGCTGCTCGACATAGATCCGACCAGCGCCGAGGTGGTGGCCGAGCGCCTCGGGTCGCTGGGACTGCGGACGGCGCCGAGTCCGTTCCGCCGGTCCGCGATGGCGTGCACCGGTATCGAGTTCTGCAAGTTGGCGATCTCGGAGACGAAAGGCCGCGCTGCCGCGTTGGTCGACCATCTCGAATCGGCCCTTCCGGATTTTGCCGAGCCGATCGCGATCCACGTCAACGGCTGCCCGAATTCCTGCGCTCGGTTCCAGATCGCCGACATCGGTCTCAAAGGTGTGCTCGTCGATCGGGATGGTGAACAGATGGAGGGTTTCCAGGTGCACCTGGGGGGTTCGCTGGGGGAGTCGGCCGGGTTCGGCCGTTCCCCGAAGGGGCTGCGGTTGTCGGGCAGCGAAATCCCGGACTACGTGGAGCGGGTATTGCGCCGATTCCGGGAAGCCGGCGACGGTCGCAGCTTCGCTCAATGGGCCGCCGAGACCGACGAGGAGGACCTGCGATGAGCCAGCGTCCCGATCGGGAGCAGGTGTTGGACTGGGTGGCCGAGGCGGCGGGGCGTTTCAACCCCGGCAGCCATCCCGAGGACGTGCTGGTGTGGGCCGCGGAGAAGGTGGGAGTGCGCCGGTTGGCGGTGGCGACGTCCTTCGCCGACACGGTGCTGACACACCTCGCGGCTCGCGCGTTGCCCGGTGTGGACGTGCTGTTCGTCGACACCGGATATCACTTCGTCGAGACGATCGGGCTGCGCGATGCCGTCGCCGACGTCTACGACGTGACATTGCGCACCCTGGCGCCGGTGGCGAGCGTGGCCGAGCAGGACGCAGCCGAGGGCCCGGAACTCTACGCCCGTAATCCGGACAAGTGCTGCGCGCTACGCAAGGTGGCACCGTTCTCGGCGGCCCTCCAGGAGTACTCCGCGTGGGCTTCCGGTCTGCGCCGGGACGACCACAACTCCCGTGCCGATGTGGAACTGGTGACGTTGGACCCGCGACGCGATCTGCTCAAGATCAACCCCTTGGCCCACTGGACGCAGGAGCAGGTCGACGCCTACACCGAGGAGCAATCTCTGTTGGTCAACCCACTGGTCGAACTCGGGTACCGATCTGTGGGCTGCGCACCGTGCACCGCACCGGTCGCCGAGGGTGCAGACCCCCGGTCGGGCCGCTGGGCCGGCTTCGGCAAGCTCGAATGCGGGATGCACTCATGACCGCCGCGTCGGGACTGGATCCCGCAGCCGGCGTCACCGCCGGCGTCGAGCGGCTTCCGCTGTTCCTCGACCTTCGGCAGCGTCGCGTCGCGGTGGTGGGCGGCGGCCGGGTGGCGGCACGCAAACTGGCCGAACTCACGGTCGCCGGGGCACGGCCGTTGGTCGTCGCGCCGACCGTGACGCCTGCGATCGCGGAATTGGCTGCGGCAGGCGTGGTCGAGTGGAAGTCGCGGAGGTACACGAGGGGAGATCTGGAAGGTGCGTGGCTAGCCTTCGCGGCCACCGATGAACCTGCCGTCAACCGGCAGGTGGTGGCTGACGCGGAGGCCGACCGAGTTTGGGCGGTCGACTGCTCGTCGGCCACCGAATCGCCTGCCTGGGGTGCCCTTCGCGTGCCTGCGGGCGATGGCGTCACCGTGGCTGTCAGCGGCGGCGGCGACCCAGGGCGGGGAAAGGCGCTGGCCGCTGCGGTGGAGTCGATGCTGGACGTCGGCGAACTCCCCAGCCGGCGGGTGCGGGAGGGTTCGCCGGGACGCGTCTACCTGGTCGGCGGCGGGCCGGGTGACCCGGAGCTGATCACGGTGCGCGGGCGCCGACTGCTGGCGGTGGCCGACGTGGTGGTGATGGATCGCCTGGCGCCTTGGCCGGCCTTGGCCACGCTGGCCGCCGACGTCGAGGTGATCGATGTGGGCAAGGCGCCGGGCCGCCACGCGATGAGCCAAGAGCAGATCAATGACCTCTTGGTGCACCGCGCCCGAGCCGGGAAGGTGGTCGTACGACTCAAGGGTGGCGATCCGTTCGTGCTCGGCCGCGGCGGCGAAGAAGCACTCGCCTGCGCTGCTGCGGGGGTTCCGGTGACGGTGGTGCCCGGCGTGACATCGGCGGTGTCGGTACCGGCCGCGGCGGGTATTCCGGTCACCCACCGCGGAGTCGCCGCATCCTTCCTCATGGTGTCCGCCCACACCGCAGACGAGGCGCTGGCCAGGGCCCGGCAGGTCTCATCGGACACCACGCTGGTGCTGCTGATGGGGGTGAAGACTCTGCCGGCGGTCGTGGCGGGATTGATCGATTCCGGGCGTGATCCTGCCACGCCGGTGGCGATCGTGGAACGTGGCTGGCAGCCTGGGCAGCGCACCACGGTCGGGGACTTGACCGATATCGCCGCGCGTGCCGACGCCGCCGGGGTGCAGTCGCCGGCTGTGGTGGTAGTGGGCGACGTGGTGGGGCTGCGCGCCCGGCTCCTCGCCCCGGACGCGGTCGGATCGGACCGCGTGCCGGTGGCCGTGGCCGCCATGGCGGGTGATCCCCGATGATCGTGCTGCTGGCCCATGGCAGTCCCGATCCGCGACACGGCATCGGCGTGAACCGCCTGGCAGGGGCCGTTGAGGCCGCCCTGGACATGCCCGTTCGGGTGGCGTACCTCGCTCACCAGGGGCCGACGCTGGTGCAGGCTGGGGCCGAGATCGACGAGTATCCGAGCGAAGGCTCTCGGCCAACGGTGAGGCAGGTCGACGTCCTGCCGCTGCTGCTCAGTGCCGGGGAACACTATCGACGCGACGTCCCCGAACTGCTGCACGACGCAGCACTCACCCGACCGGATCTCGTCTGGCGGGAACTGCCGCTGCTACCGCCGGCTGAGTTGGCTTCGGCTGTGGTGGCGGCCACCGGCGCGGCCGAAGCGGGACCTCCCACGCGGTCAAATCCGATCGGTGTCGTCGGAGTTGCGGCCGGGTCGAGCCGGCACGGGGCGTTGGATCGATTCGAGGACCTCGCCCGGTTGCTGCGTCCGGCCGGGGTCGAGATGGTGATCGCGAATGGACCGAGTCAGATCGCGAGCGCCGCCGAGTTGCTCACAAGTCTGGGCACCAGCGCACCGGTGGTCCTGCCGCTGATGTTCGCCGACGGCTTCCTTGCCCAGGCAAGCCGCCGCGCCGCTGAAGCGGTTGGACTGCGCTGGTCGCCGCCGGTCGGGGAGCGACCGGAATGCACGTCCGCCCTGGCGGGATGGGTAGCGGCGCACGTGAGTCACGCCACCCATTTCAAGGCTCCCGCTATCGCTACGACGGCTGGTGGCGCACCCTGGTGAGGTGGGTGTGTCGAAACGGATCAGCAAGGAGGCGGTGGCGCTCGGAGCCGCCGCCCTCCTGGTGGGCGGCTCCCTGCTGGTCGGTCAGCAGGCGATGAAGTCCGAGGGCGCTCCGGCAGTCTCACCGACATCCGCTGCCCCCTCGGCGAGAGACACTCGGTCGAACACGGTAGTCGCGGTCAACTCGGAGTCTCCGGCCAGTGCAGCGGCCGCGTGGAATGCCACCGCCTTGCGCACCCTGCCGGGTTCGGTGGTGATCGTGCCGCCGTCGTCGTCGACGCAATGTCCCGATGTGGAGGCGGAGGCCGCTAGGGCTGCTGCAGCGATCGAGCGCACCGTGGTGTGTTCGGCCACGGATCCGTTCCGGCTCGCCAATGCTCACGCTTCGCTGCGACACTCCATCAACGTCACGCAGGGGCGGGTTGGCTCGCTGGTGCTGCTGGGGGAGGGCTGGACCGAGCAGCCGCCGGTACCGCTGCCGGAGGCGCAGTGGGGGGACCCGATGGCGGTGGCCATCGCGGTCCAATACGCCGAGAACTCGGGCACGCTGCCGGACATGTCGGGTATCGACGTGGTGATCGCCGGACCGCCGCCAACGCCGGAGCTGCGCACCTTCTGGGACGCCTACTTCGAGGCCGCCGGCGCGTCCACGGTGGAGTGGGCGACGAGTTGGGCCGCCGCCAGCGAGATGCCCTCCTCAGGGCCGTCCGCAGGGTAGCGCGGTCAGGCTGCGCACCGCCGAGTCGATGAGTTGCTGGCGTTTGCCCTGGTCGTTGCCAGCCCATTCGGTCACCGCGGCCACCGAACCCCAGTAGTGGGCGGCGCCAGAGACCAGCGCCATGTCCGCGCCGGCCGAGATCGCGCTCACCACCGCCTGCGGCACGGTGAGCCGATCAGTGATCGCCTTCATGCCGGACAAGTCATCGGTGATCACCGGACCTTGGAAGCCGGTGATCTCCCGGAGCGCCGCGTACGCGGCCGGATCCACTGAGGTCGGGGTTTCGGAGTCGAAGGACAATCCCGGCACCACGAGGTGTCCCATCATGACCATCCAGGGACCGGGCTGGGCGAGCAGTTGGGTGTAGACCGGCACGTCGCGAGCCTGCAACACGTTCCACGGATCGGTGGTGGCGAGTTGGATGTGCGAATCGCCGTTGGCCGAACCGTGCCCAGGGAAGTGTTTGAGCACCGGCAGCACGCCGTTGTCGCGCAGGCCGTCGGCGAAGGCCCCGGCGTAGGTGACGACGGTGGCCGGGTCGCTGCCGTAGGAGCGCGCCCCCACGATCGGGCTTCCGAGGTCGAGGTCCGCCATCGGTGCGTAGTCGACGTTGATGCCGTAGTACTGCATGGCCCCGGCCCGATCCGCGGCGAGGCTGCGCACCTGCTGCGGGCTCATGGTCGCGGCCTGCTCGCGCGGGCTGGGCATGGTGCCGATCAGGCCGGCGTGGTCGGAGACCGAGCCGCCCTCGTAGTCCACGGCGACGAAGGGCTGCGGGTTGGTCGGGAAGGCGGGGCTACCGGGTCGGAAGGCGCCGGCGTTGAGTCCACCGGAACCGTCCGGCAGGAACACTCCGCCGACTCCGGCACCGAGCCAGTTTGGCCATCCCGCACCGGCATCGAAGCCGGGAACCACCAGGAACTGGGCAAGCTGTTCGTTCGACCACCCGGCCGGGTTGGGGCACGCCGCCGGAACCACCAGGCCGGTGGCCGCCGGGGTCTGCGTCCCAGGTGTGACCGGCTGATCGGGCGCGGGTGCGCCGGGAGGTGCGTCGGCCGCAAGACCGGACTCGGCGGCGGCCGTCACTGGCGCCAACTCTTGCTGATCTCCGGTGCTGCCGGCCAACAGTCCGGCTGCCAGAGCGGCGGCGCCGAGTGGGACTCCGACTGCGATCCACCGCTTGCTGGTGTTCGCATCCCGAGTCCCTCGAACCGCATCCCAGATCACACGCGGGCGCGCGTCGGCGGGCGCATCCTCTGCGGTACGGGTGGTGGGCATCGTCCCAGTATCACGGGTGGCGGGGCCAGCGCCCCTGAGGCCCGCCGACATTGTGTGATCTGGCTGACGTCATTCCGCCGGGCCTTCACCGCGGTCCGCGGGTGGTGACACGAGTTCGTGGGCCAGTCGGCGACCGACCTCCATCTCCGGTTCGACGATGTTCGCCACCCCGATCTGACGCAGGATCCGGGCGTGCTCGTTGCTGAGCGCCTTCACCCACAGGGTCGGGATCCCGAAATCGACCAGGTGGGAGGCGGTCAGGATGCTTGCCTCCAGGTTGGTGCCGATGCCCAGCACGACCCGGTCGAAGTCTGGGATTGCGAGTTGTTTCAGGGCATCGATAGACGTGGAGTCGGCGCGGGCCACGAAAGTCAGGTGATCGGCGAGTTGAGTCACCAGATTCTGGTCGACGTCGATGCCGAGGACCTCCACCCCTGCCGATTCAAGGTTCAGCGCCACGGAACTGCCGAATCGTCCGAGTCCGATCACGGCGGCGGAGTTCCCCGACGCGATCCGGGAGGGGATGCGGTGGGCGAGCGACTTAGCCAATGTAGGGCCTCTCTTCCGGCAGGGAGTAGTGCAGCGTTCGGGTGTTGAGCGCCAGCGCGGTGGCGAAGGTGATCGGGCCGAGGCGGCCGATGAACATCAGCACCATCAGCAGGAACTGTTCGGCCGTGTTCAGGGATGCGGTGATCCCGGTGGACAACCCCACGGTGGACATGGCGGAGGTGACTTCGGTGAAGACGGCCGACAGATCGTAGGGCGTCATTGCGAGCATCAGGCCGGTGGCCACCAGGATCGTGGTGGTGAAGGCCGACGCCACCGCGATCGCGCCGCGCTGGGCCGATGGGCTCACCGTGCGGTCGAACACCCGGGTATCCGGGTTGCCACGCACCTCGGTGATCCAGATGGCGGCCAGCACGGCCACCGTGGTGATCTTCAACCCGCCGCCGGTGCCGGCCGGGCCGGCACCGATGTACATCAGGACGTCGGTCACGAACCAGGATTCGCTGCGCAGCTCGGTGACGTCCACCGAGTTGAAACCGCCGGTTCGGGGGAACACGCTGAGTCCGATGGCGGCGAGCGTCTTACCCGGGATGCTGAGCGGGCCCAAGGTGCCCTCGTTGGTCCACTCGGTGAGCAGGAAGAGTCCGAATCCGGCGATCAGCAGGGTGGCCGTCCCGATCATCATGATGCGGGTGTGGATGGTCCAGCGGTGGTGCCGCACCGAGCGGTAGAGCGCTTTCCGGTGGTTCCATAGTTCCAGCAGCACCGGCAGGCCGAGACCGCCTACCACGATGCCCACGCTGATCGGGATGATGATCCACCAGTCGCTGCCGAACCCGACCAGGTTGTCGGTGAACAGTGCGAAGCCGAGGTTGTTGAAGGCAGAGGCGCTGTGGAAGATGCCGTACCAGAGCGACTGGCGAAAGTCGTAGTCGTAGTGCAGGTAGAAGCGCAGGGTCAACAGCACCGCGATCACGCTTTGGACGATCAAGGCCACCCGGCCGACGGCGAACACCACCGACTTCACACTGCCCGGGTCGAGGCCGCCGACCTCGGTGGAGGCCGAGGCCCGGGCGCGTAGGCCGAGTCGGCGCGACAGCCGCATGAGCACCAGGGAGGTCAGGGTCATGACGCCGAGGCCGCCGAGTTCGCACAGGACGAAGATCACGATGTGGCCGAAACCGGACCAGAAGGTCGCGGTGTCCACCACCGAGAGTCCGGTGACGCACACCACCGAGGTGGCCGTGAACGCAGCCTCGGTGAAGGAAGCACCGCCTTCGCCCTGCTGCGAGATGGGCAACAGCAGCAAAAGGATGCCCACGATCAGCAGGAAGAGGTAGGCGCTGACCACCATGCCGGCCGGGCGGAGCCACCAGTGTCCCGATCTGGCGGGGGAGTAGGAGGAACTCACAGTCGGCTATGGCCTTCGCAGCCACACGGTCGCGTCGGCCGGAATCTCGACCACGTTGCTGCCAGTCGGCACTGTGGGATCCGAGGAGAGGATCGTGATCCCGACCGGGATTTCCGCAGGCAACGGCGCGGGAGTGCCACCGGTGTTGACTACGACGACGACGGGTTCCAGTTCGCTGGCGACCTCGAGGGCGAGCACCGCATCCGCCGCCTCCAGCCACCGGATTGCGCCGCGACCCAAGCCCGGGTGGATCGCCCGTAGCGACAGGGCCCGGCGATAGAGCATGAGCATCGACTCCGCGTCGGCGTCCTCGTTCTCGACGGTGTAGTGGCCCCACCCCTGCGGCATCGGCAGCCAGGTCTGCCGATTCGTCGAGAAGCCGTAGGGCGGTTCGTCGCCACTCCAGGGCATCGGCACCCGGCATCCGTCGCGGCCCCGCTCGGTGTGGCCGCTGCGCTCCCAGACCGGATCCTGCAGCACTGCTTCGGGCAGATCATCGACGTTGGGCAGACCGAGTTCTTGCCCGTTGTAGAGATAGACCGTGCCGGGCAGCGCACACATCAGCAGTGCCATCGCGCGGTGCCGACGGATGCCGAGGGCGACGTCCACCTCGGCCTGTTGATCCAGCGCCGGCACGTATTCGCCCACGAGTCGCAACGAGGTGCCGTAGCGGCTCACCGACCGCGGCATGTCGTGGTTGTCCGTCACCCACGTGGTGGGGGCGCCTACCGCGTCATTGGCCGCCAGCGCGGAGGTGATGGCGTCGCGGATCGCGTCGGCGTCCCATGGGCTTCGCGTGAACGAGAAGTTGAACGCGAGGTTCATTTCGTCCGGGCGCAGGAAGAGTGCCACGATCTCGGCCGGGGCCCCGGTCTCGACCACTGCCATCCGATCGCCGTCGAACGAGTCGAACACTGTGCGGAAGGCACGGTAGATGTCGTGCACTCCGCTGGCCTCATCTTTCGGGATCAGCGGTTGCTCGTCGGCCGTGTCGGGGAATCCCGGATCCTTCATCGGCGCATCCGACACGTCGATGCGGAAGCCGTCGATGCCGCGCCGCAACCAGAACCGGAGTACGTCGCTGAACTCCGGCAGCACGTCCGGGTTGCGCCAGTTGAGGTCGGGCTGTTCGGGCGCGAAGAGGTGGTAGTACCACTCGCCGGGGGTGCCGTCGGATTCGATGACCCGGGTCCACGAGGGCCCCCCGAAAACACTGCGCCAGTTGTTGGGTGGAAGCTCCCCGTGCTCACCCCGTCCCGGGCGGAACAGGTAGCGGTCACGCTCCGGGCTGCCCGGACCGGCGGCGAGCGCCGCCTGGAACCACGGATGCGCCTCCGAGGTGTGGTTCGGCACGAAGTCGAGCGTGATCTTCAGGCCGCGCTGATGGCAGGCGGCGATGAGATCGTCCATATCGGCCAGAGTGCCGAAGATCGGGTCGATGTCGCGGTAGTCGGCGACGTCGTAGCCGTGGTCGGCCTGTGGGCTCGACATGACCGGACCGAGCCAGATGCCGTCAACCCCGAGCGAATCGATGTAGTCGAGGTGGTCGATGATGCCGCGCAGATCGCCGATCCCGTCGCCGTTGCCGTCGGCGAACGAGCGAGGGTAGATCTGGTAGATCACCGCGTGCCGCCACCACTCGGCTCCGGTCACCTGAGCCGGCGAGTCGGATCCGTCGGCCCGCTCCCGGTGCGTCCCTGGGTTCGCGTCGCTCACGTGCTAACGCTAGGTGAGCCCACGCCGGGATTGAGTGCCGAATCACCCTTCGGCGTCTACCATCTACCCCAGACGCCGGCGAAGGGCATGGGCATGGGCGGACAACCCGGTTCACCGGGGCGTGGTACTCCCGTGGGCCGCCGAGTGATCCTGGGCCTGCTGGGACTCGGTGCCGTCGGTGTCGCCGTGGGCAAGCCGCTCGGCGATGCCGTGTCGCGAATCACCCGCTCCGACCCGACCGGACTCACCGGCCTGCTTCCCGCCACGGCCGGGTTTCGCTATTACTCGGTCGTGGCGGAGGATCCGGTGATCCCCCCATCCGAGTACCGACTGCAGGTGGGTGGCATGGTGGATCAGGCACGGTCCTGGTCGTTCGATGAGCTGGAAGCCCTCCCACAGACCGGACTGACCAGGGATTTCCAGTGCGTCACCGGCTGGCGGGTGCCCGACGTGCCATGGTCCGGTGTGTTGCTGACGGAGATCCTGAACCGCAGCGAGGTGCGCCCGGGTGGGACTGCTGTGGCCTTCGACTCCTACGACGGCGAGTACACCGAGTCGCTTTCTCTGGAGCAGGCGCGCCGACCGGACATGCTCGTGGCCACCCGGATGTTCGGTGAGCCGATCGACAATCCGCACGGCGGCCCGGTGCGCCTGCTGGTCGCGCCGATGTACGGCTACAAGTCGTTGAAATGGCTCAGCGGCATCAGGGTCACGGCCGCCGTAGAACCCGGGTACTGGGAGCAGCGGGGATACGACGTCGACGCGTGGGTGGGCTCGTCCAACGGCCGTCGTGATGAACCCGTCTAAGTCGGGGGACGTTCGCCGGTTCGATCGTGCCGAACGCTTGACACACCGCATCTTCGCCCTGCTCATGGGCGTGTGCCTGGTGACGGCGGCGCTGCTCTACATCCCCGCTTTGGGGGGTCTCGTCGGACAGCGCGACGTGGTGCGGATGGTGCATCTCGTGGCCGGATTCGCGTTGCCGGTGCCACTGCTGGTCGGCTACCTGGTGTCCAGGTCGTTTCGCGTCGATGTCGCCCGGCTGGGCCGCTTCCAGCGGACCGATTGGGAATGGCTGCGGCGTCGGGATCGGCGCACCGCCGGACTCTTGGTCGGCAAGTTCAATGCTGGTCAGAAACTCAATGCCGCCTTCACGGTGGGTTCGTTGTTGGTGCTACTCGCCACCGGTTCGGTGATGACCTTCGCATCGTGGTTTCCCGACTACATCCGTACCGGATCGACGTTCACGCACGGCTGGTTCGCCATCGCGGTCGCAGTGGTCGCGGCCGGGCATCTGTGGATGGCGTACGGCGACCCCGAAGCGCGGCGGGGCATGCGTACCGGAGTGGTGAGCGAAGCCTGGGTTCAGCGCAACCATCCGGGCGAGGTCGTCGACGTCGACCAGCCGGGGCGGTAGTGCGGCCAGCATGGCTACCGGCGCGATCGACGCTTCGTGCGGGCAGCCGCCATCGAGCTACCCAGGGCTATCCGCATCAACAGTGTCAGTCCGACTGCGGTGACGGAATCGATGCCCACGATCGGGGCACTGTTCGCCGGGTTCAAGTCGGTCCCGGCAGCTGATGCGGCGCTCGGCTATGTGCGCAGCGTCGAGGGAGCCCAGACCGGTCAGGTGTATCGGATGCTCGGCTAGCGACGCCGTCCGGCCGTACCCGTCGGCAGGCTGCCAAGATGGGTGTCATGGGCACCGAGATCGAGCGCAAGTTTCTGGTCCACGGCGACAGTTGGCGCGAGCAGGTGGAGTCTGAACGCAGAATCGTGCAGGGCTACATCGCCCACACCGACACGACCACGGTTCGGGTGCGAGTGGTGGGCGAGCAGGCGATGCTCACCATCAAGGGGGTGTCGCACGGAATCAGCCGCAGCGAGTACGAGTACCCGGTGCCGGTGGCCGATGCGCTCAGCATGCTCGAGGAGTTGGCGACCGACCCCGTCATAGACAAGGTCCGCTACCTGATCCCATTCGGCGAGCACCTGTGGGAACTCGATGTTTTCGCCGGCGACAATGCCGGCCTGGTCATGGCTGAAATCGAACTCGCCGATGCCGACGAGGGTTTCGAACTGCCGGGCTGGGCCGGACCCGAGGTCTCCGACGATGATCGTTTCTACAACGTCAATCTGGCGCGGCGGCCCTTCCGCGAGTGGGCCGACGAGGCGCCGGCCTGAGGTCGTCCAGATGGCCGACGAGTTTTCGGCGTGGGAACGGCGGATAGCCGAGGGTTATCGCCGCGTCGACGGGCGAGATCTGGCTGCGACGGAGGAGTTGTACGCACATCCTTGGGCGGTGCTCTGCCACGACACCGGGCCCGATCCGCTGTTCGTCTATGCCAATCTCACCGCCCAGCGACTCTGGGAGCGACCATTGGCTCAGTTCGTCGGTTGGCCGTCGCGGTTCACTGCGCCGGAGGAGGAGCGGGCCGCACGTGCGGCGGCACTGCGCGAGGGGGACGTGGTGCGCGGCTACCAAGGTGTGCGCATCAGCGCCAGTGGACGGCGATTCCGGATCAGCGATGCGATGATCTTCACCGTGGCCCAGGACGGATTGATCGTGGGGCAGGCAGCCGTCGTGCCCCGCTGGGAGTATCTGCCGGATTGAGTCGGGTCCGGCGGTGCCGCGGGCCGGTCAGGTGGCTTCCGCCGCTGCTGCTATATCGCGCAGATCTGCTGCCATCACCCGCTTCGTGATCATGGCGCCGAGCCGACCGAAGAGCGCCCACGCCACCTTCGAGGCAAGACCTGCGTCGGCCTGTTCGCCGGTGAACTCCATCCGAATCACCGATCCGCCGCCGACGGCGCGGACGGTGAATTCGGTCGTGTAGTGCACGCCTGATGCGGTGGCAACGATCACCGTGCGATGTGGAGGTTCGACCGTCTCCACCGTCATCTCCTGGGTCTCGGTGCGGCCCATCATCGAGCGGGTTTCCCGCCAGGTCGTACCGACCGCGTAGGGCCCCGGGGTGAGCACCTCGATGCGCGTCACGCCGCTGAGCACATCGGGCGCGGAGGTCAGGTCGGTGAGCACCGCCCAGATCCGATCGACGTCGGCGGTGGAGGACTGCTCCAGCATGATCGTGTGCCCGGCCATGGGACAACTCCTCGGCTTCGGTCGGCGGTCAGGTACCCGCTAGGTATCGTCGCGCACGCCGGGGAGGGATTCCAGCGGTGCACTGCCGGGCGGTGTTGTGTCCGATGGTGTCGGGGCGGTCCGAGCGTCGACGACCCCGGGCGTATAAGGTCGTGCGTTGCCGGGGTTCACCCGGCAAGCCGCCTTAGCTCAGTCGGCAGAGCGACGCACTCGTAATGCGTAGGTCGACGGTTCGATTCCGTCAGGCGGCTCCGATTTCAGGCTTCTGACCTGCGGCGATGCCGAGGTGGCGGTTTCAGGCTTTGCGGTTGTGTGCCAGTTTGTGTGCCATCAGACCCTGCGGACGGCATAGCGTCTAGCGCGCATGCCGCTGTTGTTGTGTTGAAGAGGCTACTTGACTCCCGGCTGGCGTCAAGGGATAGTTGACACGTGGAGATCCGCTCGTCGGCGTTCAGGCACGGGATCGACGAGGCTGACATATTGCAGGCCTGGCGGCATGCGTTGCGGCTGGTCGAGTACGAGTACGAGTACGAGGGAGAGGAACGCCTTCTCGTGATCGGGTCCGATCGTCACGGCGGTCTGCTCGAGGTGGTGGCCGTTCCGGCGGCGACGCCGACACGGATTATCCACGCCGACCGCCCCGTCCGAAGTTGTACGACTACTTGAAATGAGGTGAGCGCAGATGGCCACGAAGACCCACGATGACAAGACCGGCCTGTCGGCGCTGGACCCTGCGGTCACGCCGGCACGCGACGCAGCCCATTTCCGCCGGATCATTCAAGCCAGAGCGGATCTAGCCGCGGCCGAGGAGGAGCTGCGTGAGGCTGTCCGGGCGGCGCGGGAGGCCGGTGACTCCTGGACCATCATCGGTGCAGCCTTGGAGACCACGCGCCAGGCAGCTCAGCAGCGTTTCGGGCGCGACTGAGCACGGCCGTCGGCAAGCGGCCGCAAGCAGCGACGGCGTCCTGACTCGACGCCAGATCTGTGTGCCACCAGGATGAACAGAGGGGGACTTCAGTGGCCGGTCCTGGACGGTGGCACGCCTCTGACCAGTACCGATGCGCAGTCAGCGCACCCTTGGAGTTCACCTAGTGCCGACCCTTGGTGCGTAGGTCGACGGTTCTCCGCCCGCAGGACATCGCCCTCCGGTTGCGCCACACTTCGGGTCCTCAACTGTGTTCGTGGCGGCTGGTCGCTGGAGGGAGCGGATTCATGGGTTCACAGAGCTTCATGGGTTCACGGAGCGGGTCGCGGACGGCCCTCGTCATCGTCGACCTCCAGCAGGACTTCTGTGAGGGCGGCGCTCTGCCGGTTGAGGGTGGTCGCGACCTCGCGGTGCGGATCTCCGACTACGTTCGAGCGTGCCGAGGTGACTACGTGCTGGTGGTCACGACGCGGGATTGGCACGAGCCAGATGGCACCAATGGTGGACACTTCGCCGCACCCGGCACCGACCCCGACTTCCTGCATACCTGGCCGGTGCACTGCGTGCAGGGGACACCGGGCGCCGCCTATGTCGAGGAGTTCGCCCCGCTGCTGGATGTGGTGGATGCCGAGATCCTGCAAGGTCAGGGGGATCCCGGCTACTCGGCATTCAGCGGGGCCACCAGCGATGGGCACACGCTGGAGGATCTGCTGGCCGGGGTGGAGGCAGACTCGGTCGAGGTGGTGGGCCTTGCCACCGACTACTGCGTCTCGGCGACCGCAGTCGACGCTGCCGCAAACCCCGAACGGGAGGTGGCGGTGTTGTTGGATCTCTGCCGGGAGGTGCACAGTTCCACCGCGCTGGCCGCGGTCAATCGGATGTTGGACGCCGGTGTGGTGATCCGCTACGCAATCCCGCTCGGCGCCGACCGCTGACTCCGGGCCGCGTCGACCTTGGAGTACCCGACTGCGGTCCGCGTTGACATCCGGGCGACCGGCGCGGGAGTCTCCCGACATGAGTCCGGGCCAACCGAGTCCACGCCTTGTGGCCGCAGCTGTGCTCACCGGAACGCTCACCATCCTCGACCTCGCGATCGTGTTGCCCGTGCTCACGGCCATCGGTCGCGATCTGGATGCGTTGTCCGAAGTGTCGTGGCTGGTCGCTGCGTACCTGGTCGCCTCGACCGTCACCATTCCGGTCTGGGGTCGCGCGATGGATCTGCGAGGCGAGCGCACGGCGGTGCTCTCGTCGCTGGTGATTCTGATGATCGGTCTGGTGCTCGCTGTGCTGGCCCCCAGCATGACGGCACTCATCGCGGCTCGGGTGGTGCAGGGCATCGGCGCCGGTGGCACGGTCACCTTCGGGCAGGCAGTGCTCGCGGCTCGATGCGACAAGGCCCGTCGGGCCCGGCTGCAAGTCTGGTACCAGGCTTCATACGGCATCACCTTCGCCGTTGGTCCGCTGCTCGGCTCGGCACTCGCCCGCGACTCCTGGCGCTGGGTATTCGTCGTGATCATGCCGTTCGTCGTGGTGGCGTTCCTGCTCTACCTGGGGCAACTGCGCAAGGCTCCGGAAGCGAAGGACCTTCCACCGTTCGACGTCAGGGGAAGCCTCCTGGTGACCGTGTGGATGGTCGCCCTGCTCGTCGGGGTCGAGTTGCTGCCGGTGGATGGGTCGGCGAAGTGGATCGGGTTCGCGGCGGCAGTCATCGCGACCCCGTTGCTCGTCTCGCACTTCAAGTCGGCTCCGAATCCGCTAATACCTCGGGGGATCTTCGGAAATCGGGTGATCGTGCTGGCGTCGGCGATCATGATGCTCATCGGCTTCGCCCAGTTCGCATTCGTGACCTACCTGCCGGCGCTCTCAGAACTCTACGACCGGCGGGTCAACACCGGAATCGCGGTCGCGCTCATGATGGTTCCCTACGTGCTCCTCGGTGCCGTCGGCGGCATGCTCGCGCTGAAGACAGGGACGCGAGTATTGGGGTTGTTCGCGTCGGTGGGCACCATAGTCGCGGGCCTGATCGTCACCTGGGCGCTCAATCTGCCGGGGCTCTACCTCGCGGCCGTGGTCATGGGAGTGTCGTTGGCCATGACGATGATCCCCATGCTGTTGCTGTGCCAGCACGCTGCGGCCCACGCCGACATGGGGGCCGCAACCAGTCTGCCGATCCTGATGCGCAACTTCGGCGGTGCCCTGGGCGCCGCCGTCATCGCTGCCCTCGCCGCCGGATCCGCGACTTCGCGCGAGCCCGCATCCGACTTGGCGCAGGCGTTCTGGGCGGTCGTTGCCGTGGGCGTGGTCGCCCTTGTCGTCGCCGTCTTCATGCCGCGCCGGGCCAAGGAGTTCGAACTCCTCGCCGACAATGAGCCCCAGGTGCCCATGCATCACCACGCGTAGCCCTCGGCCTACGAACCTGCCTACCCCGTCTTCCTCGGAGTCGATCTTTCCTTGACCCACCACACCTAGTGGGGCTTGAGGAGGATCTGGAAGCCGAACACCAGGAATCCGACGAGTAGGCCGAAGAGTGCGGCCGCCACCAGCCAGACTCCACGGTATCCACCACGCCAGCCCGCGATGCCGCCCCACGCGGTCAATGAAACCGTGGCGCCCACCAGCATGAATCGAATCGACTCCGATGGAGGCTGCAGCAGGATCACCGAAGAGATGAAGAGAGTGGCCAAGGCGGCCCCGGCCACCATCAGGTACTGCCAGAAGTTGAACGCCAGGTCGCGCAGGAGCAACGCATCCGTCGGTCGGGAGCCGTGGATCACATGCCCGACGAAGTCCGCGAACACATGTGCCACCGCAAGTGCGAGCGTGGGTCCAACGACGACCAGCACGATGCCGCCCACGCCCTCCAATTCGCTCCAGCCGTCATAGACGACCAAGAGCGCCATCAGGGAGACGGTCGTGTAGATCCAGATCGACGGGTCCAGCGGGATCGGGCCGATCCGGAAGCGCTGCCCCACAGGCGCTGGCGGGTGCGACCCGTTCGGAGGCTCGTTCACCATGGACCCACGGTAACGAATCCGCAGGATCCGAAATGCCGCGCTCAAGCGCCGTTGCCTGAGCGGGATCTGCATCGGCCTGGACCGGATCGAATGCCTGCGCCCCGACACCGAACATGATCGGGCGTCGCAACGTCGGAGGTGTACCGCCCGGTCCGCTGGCGGACCAAACTGGGTTGTGGGACGTTAACCGTGACCAAGTGGGCGGGAGGCGGCGATGTATCTGGAACTCCGACCGAATCTGCCGCTGGTCGAAGTGTCGAGCCGAGCCATGTGGCGGGCGTGGCTGGCGGCCGAACACGATTCCTCCCAAGGCGTGTGGGCGGTCACGGTCAAGAAGGCGGCACTGCAACCGGGCGAGGTTTACGTAAGTGCGGTGGACCTGAATGAGGAGTGCCTGTGCTTCGGCTGGATCGACAGTCGCCCGGCCAAGATCGACGAGCGCCGAACGGCGTTGCTGTGCACGCCGCGCAAGCCCGGGAGTGGGTGGTCGAAGGTCAACAAGGGCCGACTGGATCGCCTGGTGGAGCAGGGGCTGGTGGCCCCCGCTGGGCTGGCGGCGATACAACGGGCGAAACAGGACGGATCGTGGTCCAAGCTTGATGCGGTGGATGCACTGGACGTGCCGGACGATCTGCGTCGAGCGCTGAAATCCGCAGCCGGGGCCGCAGAGTACTTCGATCGTTTCCCACCGTCGGTGCGGCGGGGCATCCTCGAATGGATCGCTTCGGCCAAGACGGTCGGAACCAGAGCCAAGCGGATCGCCGAAACCGCCCGTGAGGCGCAGCAGAACCGCCGCGCCAACCAGTGGCCACGAGGCGGCAAATAGATCAATTCCGCACGCCCCCTTGCCGTCGCCCATCCCGTCTGCCTACGATATAGCGAACGCTAAATATAGGAGATTCAGTGGTGTATGACTATGTAGTTGTCGGTGCCGGTTCGGCCGGCTGTGTCCTCGCGTCCGGGTTGTCGGAGGATCCCGATGTCACAGTGGCGCTGGTGGAGGCCGGTGGATCGGATCGTTCGCTCAGCGTCCGCATCCCCGCCGCGTTCCCCAAGATGTTCCACACCGACCGCGACTGGGACTACACCTCCGATCCGGAACCCGGCCTGATGGGCCGTCGGCTCTACATGCCGCGCGGGAAGATGCTGGGCGGATCGTCGGCGATGAACGCCATGCTGTTCGTGCGCGGCAACCGGGAGGACTACGACAGTTGGGCGAAGGCCGGCGCCGACGGCTGGTCGTACAACGACGTGCTGCCCTACTTCCGCCAGATCGAGAACTTCTCCCGGGGCGGCAATGAGTACCGCGGCGACGCCGGGCCGCTGCGCGTCACCGACCACCGCAGCAGGACACACATCACCGAACTCTTGGTGGCGGCGTCGCAACAGGCCGGCCTGCCGTTCAACGACGACTACAACGCCGCTGAGCAGGAGGGCGTCAGTTTCCTGCAGGTCAATCAGAAGAGCGGCAGTCGGTGGTCTGCGGCAGATGCCTGGCTCCGCCCCGCCTCTTCCCGGAAGAACCTCACGGTGCTGCCCAAGACCCAGGTGTTGCGGGTGGAGATCTCGGGTGGCCGCGCCACCGGGGTCTGGGTGAGCACCTCCCGTGGTCCCGAGTTGATCAGGGCGGGCCGAGAGGTGATCCTTTCCGCCGGCGCGATCGGCACCCCGCAGTTGCTGATGCTGTCCGGCGTGGGACCGGCCGACCACCTCGGGGGGCTCGGGATCGACGTCGTGGTCGACAACCCCCACGTGGGCAGCCACTACCAGGATCACCCGTTCTACCTGCTCAATTGGGAGACCACGGCCACGGGGACACTGGCCGAGGCCGAACGCCCGGTGCAGCTGTTGAACTACTTCCTGCGCGGCAAAGGACTGCTCACGTCGACGGTGGCCGAAGGCACCGCCTTCTTCCGCAGTTCGTCCGAGTTGCCGGCTCCGGACATGCAATTCCACTTCGGCGCCGCATACTTCCACAACCACGGATTCGACACCTATCCCAAGCCCGCCTTCGCGATTGCGCCAACCTTGGTCGCGCCGCAGAGTCGCGGCGAGATCCGCCTTCGCTCCGACGATCCACTCGGCAAACCCAGCATCGTCGGCAACCACCTCACCGAGCAGGCCGACGTCGACGCCATGGTGACCGGGTTGGAACTAGCCCGCGATATCGTCGCCCAAGAGGCGCTGAGCGAGGTTCGGGGCCGAGAGATCCATCCCGGCGCCGACGTGACCGATCGGGCCGGGATCGAGAAGGCGCTGCGGCGGGAGACCGAGTTGATCTACCACCCCACGAGTACCGCCCGCATGGGTTCGGACGGCGACGCCGTGGTCGATCCTCATCTGCGGGTCTTCGGGGTGGAGGGCTTGCGCGTGGTGGACGCCTCGGTGTTCCCGACGATTCCCCGGGGCAACACCAACGCTGCCACCTACATGGTTGCCCAAAAGGCGGTCGACCTCATCGGCGGCCGCTAGTGGCAACCCGGGAGGTCGCCGACGAGGTGCTGCCGGCCCGTGAACGGATCATGGCCGCAGCCATCGAAGGCCTCACCACACTCGACCCGGCCGCACTGGCCATCCAGCGCATCTGCGACCGGTCGGGGGTGAAACCACCGACGCTGTACTACCACTTCGGCAGCAAGGACGGACTCGTCGCGGCGGCCGTCGAATCGTTGGTGGCGGGTTGGATCCGCCAACTCGACGAATCGATCGATCGCGGTGGCACCCTGGCCGACACCCTCGACCAGGCAGTTGCGGCATGGCAGGCGATGATCACCTCGCCGCAGCGACCGTTCGCCGTGTTCATCTGGGTGTCGATGTGGTCGGCGGAATCCCGGGAGGCTCTGGTGCAGGCGCGCGAGCACGCGCAGAAGCTGATCCACGACGAGATCGCCGTGCACATCGGCCCTGCGCGGGGCAGCGACGACCTTGCCGGATTGATCCTCGACGGTGTGCTCGGTGCGGCCGTGGACTACCAGCTCGACTCCGACATCCCCGCCCTGCGACGCCGTCTGACGACGCTGACGACCCTGATTCGGTTGAGCACCGCACTCGGTGCCGATCCCTCCTGACCCGTTCGGCGGAACACCGCCGCCTACCGTCCCGACAAACCACTGCGCCGCCGACGGCGGCAACACCAACCCCGAGGAGAAACCTTGAATCTGGCCCAGAATCTGGTCAAGAGCGCAGACGCGGACCCTGCGAAGATCGCCATCAAACTCGATGACGCGGAGGTGTCCTACGGCGTTCTGGCGGCCGCTGCCTCCCGGCTGGCCGGTTGGCTGGCCGAACTCGGCGTGCAGCCGGGCGACCGGGTGGCGGTGACGCTGCCCAACATCCCCCAGATGCCGATCATCTACTACGGAATCCTGTGGGCCGGTGGCGTCGTGGTGCCGATGAACCCGCTGTACAAGTCCCGGGAATTCGCCTATGTGCTCCGAGATGCCGAGGCGAAGGTGTTCTTCGCCTGGGACGGCGTCGCCGACGAGGCGAGCGCAGGAGCCTCCGACGCCGGGGTTGCGTTCGTTCCGGTCAGCGCCACCGGATTCGTTCCGGAACTCATGACCCACGAACCTGGGGAGTTCGTGGATCGCGACGCCAGCGATACCGCAGTCGTGCTCTACACCTCCGGCACCACCGGCTCCCCCAAGGGTGCCGAACTCACCCACGACAACATGATGCGCAACGCGGAGATCAGCACGCGCCTGATCGATGCCTCGCCCGACGATGTGATCTTCGGGGGGCTTCCGCTGTTCCACTCCTTCGGGCAGACGGTCGGGATGAATGCCGGGATCCTGGCCGGCGCCACCATGACCCTGGTCCCGCGGTTCGAACCCACGAAGGCGCTCGAAGTGCTACAGCGCGATCAGGTGACGATCATGCTCGGCGTCCCGACGATGTACATCGCCCTGCTGCAGCACCCGGACAAGGACGAATTCGACCTTTCGAGTCTTCGGGTGTGCGCCTCCGGCGGTGCGTCGCTTCCGGTCGAGGTGCTCAAGGGTTTCGAACAGGCCTTCGGGGCGGTGATTCTGGAGGGTTACGGACTCTCCGAGACCTCTCCGGTGGCGTCCTTCAACCACGCCGACCGGGGTCGGAAGGCCGGATCCATCGGCCAGCCGGTGGACGGCGTGGAGTTCCGTCTCATCGACAACGAGTGGAACGACGTGGCCGAAGGGGAGATCGGCGAGATCGCGATCAAGGGCCACAACGTCATGAAGGGTTACCTGGGCAACCCCGAAGCCACCGAGTGGGCGATCCGAGACGGTTGGTTCCGGAGCGGCGACCTCGCCCGGCGGGACGCCGACGGTTTCTACTTCATCGTCGATCGCGCCAAAGACATGATCATCCGCGGTGGGTACAACGTCTACCCGCGTGAGGTGGAGGAGGTGCTGTACGAGCACCCAGCGGTGGCGACCGCGGCGGTGGTCGGAATCCCGCACCCAGAACTCGGCGAAGAAGTGGCAGCGGCCATCACGATCAAATCCGACGCCACCTTGACCGAGGACGAGGTGCGCGATTTCGTCAAGGAGCGGGTGGCGGCGTACAAATATCCGCGCGTCGTGTGGATCACCTCCGAACTGCCCATGGGGCCCACCGGGAAGATCCTCAAGCGCCAGATCCAGATTCCGGTCGACGCCGAGGAGAACGCGTGAGGACAGCTGACCTGACCCCGACCGCCGAGGCGGCCCTGCAGCAGGATCTGCAGGTCTTGTCCGACCACAAACTGCGTTGGGCGCAGTTGCCGATCTGGGACAAGATCGGCTACCTGAAAGAGATCCGCGAACTGGTGCTCGAGCAGGCCGAGGAGTGGACCCGGGTCGGCGCCGAGTTCAAGGGTTTCGCACCGGACCACCCCTACGTCGGCGGCGAGGAGTGGCTTGGTGGGCCCTACCCGACCGTGGCGTGGATCAGCGACGTCATCGGCACCCTCGAGGCGCTGCGCGTCGGCGAGGATCCGCTGGCCGGTCTTCCGGTGACCACCCGGCCCGACGGTCAGGTGGTGCTGCGGGCGATGCCCGGATCCGTCTACGACCGACTGTTGCTCAGCGGCTATGAGTTGGACGTGTGGATGGAACCCGGCGTCAGCGAGGCCGAGATGAGGGCGACGGTCGGATCGTTCTACTCCGAGGAGGATCCGCAAGGTCGGGTGTGTGCAGTGCTCGGGGCGGGCAACGTCTCGGCGATACCGGTGCTGGATCTGCTCTATGCGATGTTCGTCTCCGGTGACGTGGTCGCCCTCAAACTCAACCCCGTCGCCGAGGGCTATGGGCCGGTATTCGAGCGGATCTTCGCCCCGCTCATCGCCGACGGGTACGTCCGCATCGTGTACGGCGGCGGTGACGTGGGGGAGCAGTTGGTGCGCAGTGAGCTCGTCGACTCCGTCCACATCACCGGCAGCGGACGAACCTTCGACGCCATCGTCTGGGGCGTCGGAGCGCAGGTGGAGGAACGCAAGATTCGAGGGGAGCAGTTGCTGGGGAAACCGATCAGTTCCGAACTCGGCGGCGTCGGCCCCACGATCGTTGTGCCAGGTAGGTGGTCCAAAGCCGACATTGCCTACCAAGCGGAGCACATCGCCACCCAGAAACTCCACAGTTCCGGCCACACCTGCGTGGCCTCACAGGTGCTGGTGGTATCCGAGGACTGGCCGCAGCGGGAGGAGTTCGTGGCCGCCGTCGAACGCGCCTTGGCCGATGCTCCTCGGCGCCAGCCCTTCTACCCCGGCACCGAAGATCGTCTGGCGGCCTTCCTCGACAGCAACCCGAGCGCCCGACTGCTCGACGGCAACCAGCGGGTGGCCGTGCTGAAAGATGTCGACCCGACGCATGATCACCCGGCTTTCGCCGAGGAGTTCTTCGGACCTGCCTATCTGATCGTCGCCTTGCCCGGCGGCACCACCGAGGAATTCCTGCGCTACGCGGTCGACTTCGCCAATGAACGGCTCGCCGGCAACCTGGGTGCGAATCTGCTGGTCGACCCGGGCGCGGCCGATCGCCACTCGGAAGCGATCGACCGGGCCATCGCCGACCTTCGCTTCGGGTGCATCGGCGTCAACGCCTGGGCCGGTGTGGTGTTCCTGACCAGCCGGGCGGCCTGGGGGGCATACCCGGGGAACTCGGCCGTCGACATCGGATCAGGAGCCGGCGTGGTGCACAATTCGCTGATGCTGGACCGGCCGCAGAAGAACGTGCTGAGCGCGCCTTTCCGACCCTTCCCACGCTCCGTCCGGCACGGCGGGCGGACCATGGCCGTCAAACCGCCGTGGTTCCTCACCAACACGACTTCGGTGAGTACCGCGCGGCAGTTCACCCACTTCGCTGCAGATCCTGGTCCCGCCCGACTGCCGGCGTTGTTCTGGTCGGCGCTGCGCGGCTGAAGAGGAGGAGATCGGTATGTCGGTTCCCGTTGCGTCCGGAGACCTCACATGGCTGCTCATGGATCGCCCGAACAACCTGATGTACGTCCACGGGGTGTTGTGGTTCGACCGGACGCCGGACTGGGATGAGGTTGAGCAAGTCGTGGCCGAACGTCTTGTCGGACGATTCCCGGTGTTCGGCCGGCGGGCCGCCGAGGTCGACGGCACCTGGATCTGGCAGGACGACGACGAGTTCGACCTGGGAAACCACGTGCGCCGAGTCACCCTGGACCCGCCCGGAACCATCGAGCAGGCACAGGACTACATCTCGTCGAGGTTCAGCGAACCGTTCGATCACTCCCGCCCGCTCTGGGAGATGGATTTCATCGAGGGCGTCGGTGGCCTGGTGGCCGACGGTGAAGGTGCCATGGTGTTGGCGCGTTTTCACCACGGCATCGCCGACGGCGTTCGCTTGGTGCAGGTGCTCCTGAGCCTGCTCGACCCGATGGACCAGGGCGCGACGCCCGCTGCGGTCGGGCGTTCCGGTGGGCGCGGCGGCATGCTCGGGCAGGTGCAGCGCAGCGTGGGCCACGTCGTCGGCGGAACCGCCGATTTCGTCGCCGGCATCGGGGCCGCCGCTACCCGAGCACCGGGCAAAATCGCCAACGAAGCTGGCCGCCTCGCAGCAACTGGTTCGAAGTTGGTCCGGGAGCCAACCCGCCTCGTGGATGCAGTGACCTCGGTCGCCGGTGAAGAGAACAAGTGGATCAACACCTGGCGCTCTCTGGGGCGCCTGGCGTTGTCCGGACGTTCGGTCGAGACCGTGTGGAGCGGGACGCCGGACGTGGCCAAGCGGGTCGCCTGGATCTCCGGGCTGCAGCTGGACGAGGTGCGCAGAATCGGGAAGGCACACGGTGCCACCATCAACGACGTGCTCCTCGGAGCCGTGAGCCTGGGGGTGAGCGACTACCTCGCCGATCGGGGTGGGCGCGAGGTGGATCAGCTCAACTGGCTCATCCCGGTGTCGCTGAAACCGATCGACGCCGAACTTCCGGCCGAACTCGGCAACCACTTCGCCCTCGTGATGATGCCGATGCCGCTGGGGATCGAGGACCCCGACGAGCTACTCGCCGAGATCCGCAGCCGCATGACCAGGATCAAGAACAGCGCCGAACCGGCGGTGCTGTACGGCATCCAACGGATCATCGCTGAGACGCCGGCCGCGGTGTCGGTGCCACTCACCAACTACGTGGCCAACAAGGCGGTGGGAATCCTGACGAACGTACCCGGCCCACGTGTGCCGATGGCGCTGGCAGGCACCGAAGTGGCCGGCATCCTCGGCTGGGTCCCGTCGTCGGGCGATCAGCCGCTGGGCCTGTGCATCTTCAGCTACAACGGAAAAGTGAACATCGGGATCGCTGCCGACGCCGGCCTGGTGCCCGATCCGGAACGGCTCGGCCAATACATCGAGTCGGCGGTGCACCGACTGTCGCGCGACTCCTAGCCGCAAAGGTCAGCGGGTTCGGATCGCCTCTCGGGCCGTTTGGAGCACCAGGTAGAACGCGATGACCAGCAGCAGGATGCCGAACCCGATTCGGGGATTGCCGGTGAAGATCTCCCAGACCGCCAGCGCGAGGATCACGGTGACCGCCACGATCACCGAGACCACCAGCAACTGCAGGAAGCGCTGCCGCAGGATCGACTCGATCACGAGCATCGCGAACGAGATCCACAGCACCGGCCAGAGCAGCCCGGAGTGACCCGCGAGCAGCAGGATCCCGAACGCTGCCAGCAGCACCGACGCTGAGGCAGCCGACCAGATCCGCAGCAGCCGACCCCGGACCGTATCGGCGGCTGCCATCGGGACGGCCCGGTGGCTCAGATGGGCATGCACGTCCTCGGTGGGCAAGGTGGCCGATTCGATTCCGAGTTCCGCCGCCTCGATGCGGTTGACGAGTTGCACCTGTTCCGCCCTTAGTCGGGCCACGGTGTCCGACAACTCGGTGAGTTCCGGAGTGGGCCGTTGCGGGGATCGGCCCTGTGCGCGTTCGGCCGTGCGGGCGGCACGGAGCTCTTCGCGGGCATCGCTGAGCCGATCCGTGAGGTCACGCAACTGGACCTGAAGCTCCCCACTGGCGGCCTCCAGGCCGCGCATGGCCCACGCCTCCGACGGGGCCTCGCGATCGAGTCCGGCCCAGGCGACGGGTTGACCCCAGGACGCGCGGACCGTGCCGTCGCGCTCGTACCGCATTCCGGCCGGAGCCCGCTCACCGCCCAAGAAGTCGCGGGTATCCAGACCCCACAATCCGCGGAAATCTCGCACCCAGTCGGTGTCGTCATCGACGACCACGGCCTGCCACGGTCGGTCTTGGTCGACTCCCACGCTGAGACCATCCCCCCGTTTGTAGTCGATGTAGGGAATTCCCACGGTTCCCTGGCCCGCTTGACCGCGCCAGGGCAGCAGCCGGATGATCCCCCGCCTGATGCCGTCGAGCCACTCCGGGATCGGCAGCGGTGCCGTGATCAGGTATTCGCCAGGCAGGTATGCCCCGGAATGCGAACCCGCGCCGGCGTACACCACCGGGTGGGTGCCGTCGACGAACTCGATGTCCGGATCGTCCCATCGGCGTCGGAGGTCGTCGCCGACCTCGTCGTGCGACGAGAAGGCAACCCAACTCGGCTCGAGATCCTCGGTGAGGAAGACGGTCACCTGCTCCCAGTCCGACTCGTGGTCGTTGACACCGCCGAACGTCGAGCGCCAGTCGTTCATCGAGTAGAAGTACCAGTACTGCAGCACGACGTAGCCCGCGTCCCGGCTGACGTGGCCGTAGTAGAAACACTCGTCGGAGCGCGGCGTCGCCCGGTATGCCAAGTGGGCTGCGGCGGCGTAGCCACCCGGCACATTGCCCCGAAGCAGCAGGGTCAGCCGCATGATCGCATCGACGAAGCGACCCACGAGACCGACCGCGGCGAAGCGGCTGGAGAATCGAAAGCGTTCCCTGTCCTCCCGCCGTTTCCACTGTCGGTACTGCTTTCGATCCAGGGGTGCGTCGACCTGTTGGAGATACAGCATCGCGCCGGCATGTTCGCGACCGGCGGCGGCGAGCGTCTGGAGGTCCAAAGTTCCGCGTTCGGCGATCAGTTCGGTTTCTTTGCCGACGACGGAGAAGAGCGCGCTGCTGGCCACGAAGTCGGCGACTGACGTGGGATAGAACAACTCCCCGCGGTTGAACCGGATCACCGGTTCGAAGCGCCGGAGCAGGTCGAGGTCCGCCGTCGACTCGGCGGGCGCGGGGGTGGCCGTCATGGAGGCATTATCGGCCCACCGAGCGCCCACGCGCGCGGCTTCACCGCCGGAGGATGACGTGACTTCCCGATGGGTGGTCACGCTGCACCGGCTGGTATGTCCCGGCGTCAAGGTTCGCCGTCCTGTCCGAGCCGGCGACTACGCTGAGTGAGCTGGGCAATGCCGGCGCGACGCGAGGAGGCACCGTGGCCGAAACCGAGCGGGATCCGGATTCGTCGTCACCGCCGCGCACCTGGCGGTTGCCGCGGAAGTTCGCGCGGCTGGGGAGCGGGGTTGTGCTGGCCTACGCGGACCTGTCGCCGGCATCGGAGCCAGCCGACGGGCAGCAATCGCGCCCCTATGCCGCCGCGCAGCCGCCGACGCTCGTGCTAGTGCACGGCTACACCAACGACGCGGATTCCTGGGCCGACGTCGTGACCCGGTTGCGCGAGTTGCTCCCGGATCACCGCTTTCTGGTTCCGGATCTGCGTGGTCATGGGGCATCCGGCCTTCCCGACGGGCAGGGCTGGCACCACGATCCGATCCTGGAGTTCTCGATAGCTCGGCAAGCAGGCGACATCGCCGCTCTGCTCGAGGCGCTGGGAATCGGCGGGGCCACCGTGGTCGGCCATTCCATGGGAGCTTTGGTGGCACAGCAGTTGGCGGCGGACCACCCTGCACTCGTCTCTCGGCTGGTGCTGGTCTCCACCACCTCGGATGCTCGGGGAACCCCGTTCCTGAGCGACTGGCTGGTCGGCGTGATCGAAGACCAGTGGCGCCCTGCACTCGAGACCAAGGGTTTCGACTGGCCCGAGGAGGCAATGGCGGCGACGCCCGCGGACGCCGATCCAGAAGCGGTGTCGTGGCTGCAGCAGTACTGGAACTACTACCCGTTGACCCCGGAGAGGTCGACACTCGAGGTGGCCCGACGGGCCTCCCGGTTGCCGTTGGCGACCTGGATCGGGGCGCTGCAGGGGATCCTTGGCACCTCCGCCCTGCCCGCTTTCGATGCCCCGACGCTGGTGCTTTGGGGAACCCAAGACTCCTTCTTCCGCCGTGCTTCGCAGGAGTCGCTGATCGCACAGCTATCCCGGCGGCGCGCCAATCCGGGAATGGGCGCGCCAGGCGGGAATCGGCCGACGGCCATCTGGAAGCAGTATGGGCGGTTGCCGCTGCCCGACGACGGCATCCAGCTCGACGATCTCGGGCACAACCTTACTTGGGATGCTCCGGTTGAGGTGGCAGCCGACGTGGTCGCCTTCGTGACCACCGGACGGCCCACGTCCACCTGGTTCCGGACCGACGCCCCCGCAGAGCCGCACCGCATCATCGGCGAACCGGAGGCGGCGGTGATGGTCGTTCAGGGCTGAATCCGATCCGGGCTGATCCGACCACCACGCCCCCTAAGGTGGAGACGTGGATGACGAACCGAAGCCGTCGGGTGTACTCGCTGAACTGCACGACCTCGATACGGCGATCTATCAGGCCGTCGCGGCGACGCCCACGCCGAAACTCGACGCCGCGCTGCACGGACTCACCGGTTTCGCGGACAACTCCAAGTTGTGGTTCGTCACGGCTGCTGCCATCGCCGCCGTGGGCGGTCGTACCGGGCGACGGGCAGCCCTGAACGGTGTTGCGGCGATCGGTCTCGCGTCGTTGGTGACCAACCAAGGATTCAAGCGGGCCCATCGCCGCCCCCGGCCAGACCGGGAGGTGGCGGCGGTGCCGCAGATGAGACGGGTGCCGATGCCCACATCGACGTCGTTTCCGTCCGGTCACTCCGCTTCCGCATTCGCCTTCGCGGAGGGGGTCGCCCACACGGTGCCGTGGTTGGGCATCCCGCTGCGCCTCGCCGCGACCACCGTCGCCTACACCCGTGTCCACGCCGGCGTGCACTACCCGGGTGACGTCGTGGCCGGGTCGCTGATCGGCCTCGCCTGCGGCCAAATCGCCCCCCACGTCGTCGACCGGGTGGCCGACCGGGTGGCCGCGGACACCTAGAGCGGCGCGAGGAGTGCCTCCAGCCGCAGGAAGCTGGCCTCCATGCCATCTGCCATTCCGGTTGCGAGCACCATGTCGCGGGTCCGTTGATCCGGGTAGGTGATCAACAGTGTCACCAGGGTTGCGCCGTCGGCGGAGTGCAGGCTGAGATCGTTCGTCGTGGCCGGAAAGTCGGTGCGCACCATACGTTCGGTGGTCACCCAGCGCCGCGGTGGATCGATCAGCAGGGTCTCGCCGTCGAAGCCGAACCGCTGACCCTCAGTGCCGGGTTCCGGTTCCCATTCGTACTCGAAGGTGCCACCGACCCATGCCTCCACCCGGCAGACGGACATCCGCCAACCAGCGGGACCCAACAGCCACCGGCGAATCAGGTCGGGTTCCACGTGGGCTCGCCACACGAGGTCGATCGGACCTTCCACCAAGCGGGTGATACGTGCACGGACGTCGTCGAGGAGTTCGACGCGGGTGCCTTTGCCCTCGGCGAAGGCACGCAGTCCGGCGAGGACACGATCGAGTTGGTTGAAGGCCAAGGGCGCGGCTTCCACGGCACCCATGTCGACGGTCTGCGCCAAGTCGTCGGCCGATGCGAAATGGGTGGTGTTCGTCAATCTCGATCCGCTCGGGGTCGCGGCGAACTCAAACGTCGCCCTCATCGTCGGGAAACTTTCGGAGGCCGTGCCGTCGTCGACGAACGAGTCGAGGACTTCGAACCGGAACGGTTCGTCGATCGTCAGGAACTCCCAGGCGCTGCTGATTACGTGGCCGGTCGGACCCGTCATGTGGTAGCGGGCAAACCCGCCCACCTCGAACTCGAATCCGGTGAAAGTGGCCGGCCAGCCCGGCGGTCCCCAGAACTGCTCGAGTTGGCGCGGATCGGTGAACGCCTGCCACAGCCGTTCCACCGGAACCTCGAACTCGGCGGTGAGGGTCATGGTGAGCGATTCGGGGTCGGTGGTGAGATCGGTGACGGGCATGTCAGGCTCCTGATCCTTTCGTGGTGGAGTTGGATGCTTCGGCTCGGACGGCGTCAGTCACGGGCGGAGCAATCACCGGAGTGGGCGCTGGCCACCAGGGCCGACACCTCGTCGATGGCCATCGAGCCTTCCGACCCACCGGCCGAGGCGTGGACTTCGGTGATCCCGCTCGCGATCAACTGCGGCACGTGCTCGGAGCGGATCGAACCGGCCGCCATCACCGTGACGCCACGCCGCCTGCCGGATTCGGCCAAGTCGGCGAGCAGTTCGAGGTGGTCGATGGCGCGGCCCGGCCGTCCGCTGGTGAGTACACGCGCGAAGCCCAGTTCAGCGAGCCCGGCCAAGGCTCCGTCTTGATCCGCGACGTGGTCGAAGGCACGGTGGAAGGTGAGCGCGAGATCTCCGGCGGCGCCTGTGATCCGCTCGAGTAGGGGCCAGTCCGGCTGCGATCCGGTGGTGTCGAGCACACCGACCACCGCACCTGGGTAGCCCAGGTCGCGCACGTGGGCAAGCGATTCGCAGAGGTGGGTTTCGTCGACGCCCGTGGCGACAAAGCTCGGCCGGGGGCGCACGATCGGGTGAACCGGAACAGAGATCGCCCTGGCCTGCTCGAGTGCGGTTCGGGTCGGCGTCAGTCCGTCGGCCTCAGGGGCGCGGCAGAGTTCGATTCGATCCGCGCCTGCCGCGGCGGCCGCAATTGCGTCCGACGCCGAATACGCGCAGATCTCCACGACAGCCATGAGTCGTCGCCTCCATCCTGCTCGCCGAACCTCCGACCAGGCATACCACCACCTCGCCGCTCATGTGCGACCACGGTTGATCACCTGATTGGCGATGAGGATCCAGGCGAAGGCCCACAGGAGGGTGGCGGCCACGTAGGTCAGTGCCGGACCTTCGTGTCCATAGAGCGAGGGCCAGAACCCGAGCGCCAGGCCGTCGAACAGCATCGCACCGGCGGCCGCTCCGTTCAGCAGGCCATAGGGATCCCATCTCCCGAGGTGTGCGAGCGGTCGGAAGACGAGCGCGAATAGCGCACCCGCGATGACCTGGGTGGCGTACAGCAGGGTTCGCGGCAGCGACTCGGTGAATGCGGACTCGGGGATCAGGCTGATGAACAGTGCGAATCCCAGTCCGATCGCCAGACCGAGTGGGATTCCGACGACGAACGCGCGCTTCTCCGCTAGTTTCATGACATCCTCACAAATGTAGTGGGTACTTCATTCTGCACATCATAAGTGAAGTAGCCACTACACTCAACTCCATGGGATACCGGCACTCCGAGGCGGACATACTTGCCGCAGCCGTCACCGTCGCCGGAAGGGATGGCCTGGCCGCGCTGAGCTTCGGTCGGGTCGCCAAGGAGTTGGGTATCAGCGACCGCATGGTGGTCTACTACTTCCCCTCGAAATCCGATCTGATCATGGCCGTCGTCGCTGACCTCGGTGCGCAGCTCCAAGGGGTGTTGGCCGAGGCATTCGGCGACACTCCGCGCACCCCGGACTGGTTGCTGCGGCGCAGTTGGCCCGTCCTGGCCTCGCCGGCTGCCGATGAGATCTTCGACATCTTCTTCCAGGCCGTCGGTCTCGCCACAGCCGGTGTGGATCCGTATCCAGACCTCGTCAATCAGTTGCTGGCAGGTTGGGTGGCGTGGCTGGAGCCCCGGGTAGCTCCCGATGGCGAGGTCGGCCAGGATCAGCCGCACAGCTCCAGCCAGTCGGCCGCACTGGCCGTGATGGCCACACTCGACGGCTTGTTGCTGATCCGGCGCACTCTCGGTGCCCGAGCCGCCGAAGATGCCGCGCACCAACTCGGAATCCGCTGACGGCACTTCTACTCCCTGAGTGACAGGATGGCGCTGTGGAGTTGTCCGTGCTGCCGGCTTTCCTGGCTGCGGTGGTGTTGATCTCGGCCACGCCGGGTCCGGCCATGGCGTTGGTCCTGCGGCAGGCCGGTCTCCACGGTTTCCGCGCGGCTATACCGACAGTGCTCGGTCTGGAACTCGGGCTCTTCCTGTGGGCGCTCGCCGCCGGCCTCGGTTTGGCCGCCCTGGTGGCTGCCTCAGAGGTCGCATTCTGGGTGTTGCGCATCGTCGGCGCCGGGGTGCTGGTGTACCTGGGACTCAAGGCGATGCGATCCGGCTGGCGGCTGCGTCAAACGAACGGCGTGGAGCCGATGTCGACGCCTCCGCCGCGGCCCTCAGGGCGCGGGGCGTTCGCCGAAGCGTTGACGGTGCAACTTGCGAACCCGAAGGCCGCCATCTTCCTGATGGCCTTCTATCCGCAGTTCTTGCCCACAGCGGGCCCTGTGCTTCCCGCGACGATCGGGCTGGGGCTGTTGCAGGTGAGTGTCGAACTGGTGCTGTACCTCAGCCTGGCCGGGGTGGTGGGTTGGGCGACGGGCTGGTTCTCCCGGACCGCGGTACGTCGACGGCTGGACTACCTCAGCGGCGCCGTGCTGCTGGCTCTCGGTCTACGCGTAGCGTTGACGTCGCGACCCGCGCTCTGACGTACCCTGACGCCATGGGCGAGTCCGAGGTGCCGGTCGGGGCGCTTCGGCGATCGACCGATACGTTGGTGAATGTCGGACTTGCCGGTGCGGTCTTCCTGGCCGTGGTCGTCGAGGCGTGGCTGCGACCGCCGGACCGGGTTCCGGCCGCGACGGACGACGAATCGGAGCGGCACCACGAGTTTGAGGAACTGCTGTCAGACGAACCGTGGGAGGTGCTGGGCGGCCCCAACTGGCCAGCGGTTCTGCTGATCGCCACGATCGCTGCGGGCTGCATCCTCGCCCAACGCAGGTGGCCCACCGCTGCGGTGCTGGTGATGGGTGTGACGGCCGCAGCCTCGGTGGTGTGGGTACACGTCTCTTTCGCGGTCGCGGTCGCGTTCGGACTGACGCTGTACACGTTGGCCACCGAACGAGGTTGGCTGGCCGGTGGTATCGCGGGCATGGCGTCGATCGGGGTGGCAGGCGCCATAGCCGCCGGCTCGGATCGGGAGGGCGAAGGGCTCGTGGTGCTCGCCTACGCGGTGGTCATCGTGCTCGTGCCGTTGCTCGCCGCGGCGAACACCCGAAGCCGCCGGGCCTACCTCGCCGAAGTCCAGGCCAGACTCCGCCAGGCACAAGCCGAGCAATCTGCGGTGGCGGCACGAGCGGTGGCGGACGAACGCGTGCGCCTCGCGCGAGATCTGCACGACGTCCTTGCCCACAGCCTGACCGTCGTCAATCTCCAGGTCGGTGTCGCGGCGCATTTGGTCGCCGACCATCCGGATCGGGCCCGCCGAGCCCTCGATGAGGCCCGGGAAGCGGGGGCGGCGGCGATCGGCGAACTGCGGACCACCTTGGCCCTGATGCGCGGCGACGAGCCGGAGAGCATGGCACCGGTGCCGGGACTGGGCGACATCGCATCCCTCGTTGCCTCGATGCGCGCCACTGGTCTTCGGGTTGAGTTCGAGATGAACGTCGATCCGGACTCCGGCGTCGGGGAATCGGTCGGGCTGGTTGCCTACCGCGTGGTTCAGGAGGGATTGACCAACGTCGTGCGCCACGCCGGTGTCCAGGCGCAGGCCACGGTCGAGATCGCAGTCGAAGCCGACCGGCTTGTGGTGATAGTGGCGGACACCGGTGGAGCACCGATGCCGAGTGCGGGCAGCGGACTCGGGTTGACCGGATTGGCGGAGCGGTGCCGGCGTTTGGGCGGGGAATTCACCTCGGAGCACCTGCCGACGGGCGGATTCAGGATCCGGGCGGTGCTTCCGACGAGTCCGGTCACAAGCGACGGCCAAGAGGAGGCGAGCGGATGATTCGAGTACTCATAGTCGACGACCAGGCCCTGTTGCGGTCGGCGTTGGTGAACCTCCTCGCGGCGGAAGAAGGTATCGAGGTGGTGGGGGAGGCCGCCGACGGCGCCTCCGCGGTGGAATCGGCCCGCCGTCATCGCCCGGACGTGGTGGTGATGGACGTGCGGATGCCGGGCTCCGACGGGATCACCGCAACCGCGGACATCGTCGGCGACCCCGACCTGGCGCAGACCCGAATCCTGATCCTCACCACCTTCGAGGTGGAGGAGAACATCGTTGGCGCGCTGCGGGCCGGGGCCAGCGGTTTCCTCGCGAAAGACGCAGATCCAGGTGAGATCGTGCGGGCGATCCGGGTGGTGGCCAGCGGTGACGCGCTGCTGTCGCCGGCGGCGACGCGGTCGGTGGTGGAGCGACTGCTCGCCCAGCCGCAGCGGCTCGATGCGGCGAGCCCCGGGCTGGACAACCTCACTGACCGGGAAAGGGAGGTACTCGGGTACGTCGCACGTGGACTGAGCAACGATGAGATCGCCGGCATGCTGGTGGTCAGTCCGCTCACCATCAAGACGCACGTGAGTCGGATCTTGACCAAGACCGGATCCCGTGACCGCGCCCAGTTGGTCGCGCTGGCCTATTCCTCGGGCCTGATTCGACCCGGCGCTGCTGGCTGAGAACTCCTGCACGCCAGCCGTACTCCCGTTGGAGTACGCCAGCTGCATCCCTGGGGGCACGCTCAAGTACCCACTGCAGGCCGATGCCGCGCGGCTACTGTCCAGCGGATCATTGCCCTGTGACCACCGCTGTTGAAACGCCCGTGACGACGCCGCTGGCCCCGCCCCGACGCGGTCGGCTGCGGGGAGCCGACCTGTTGGCCGTGGTGCTGGGTATCCCCGCCACGGCCCTGGCGCTCTGGTTGGTCGACGGCGGCTTGGCGCTGGTGACCTCCGGGGTCGAAGGAACTCTTACCGGAGTGGGTCAACTCGCCGGGATGGCTGCCGGCCTGGCAGCACTGGCCGGGTTGGCGCTGGCCTCCAGGTTGCGTGGACTGGAGCGCCGCTACGGGCTCGATCGCATGCTCGGTTGGCATCGCTACGTTGGCATCGCAGCGGTCACGGCGCTGCTGGTGCATGCGGTGGCCTTGATCGCCGCCTACTCGATGCGTTCGGGCCGCGACCCGTTCTCACAGGTCGTCTTCCTGGCCGGGGAGCCGTGGCTGCCGGCGGCGTTGGTCGGCGGTGCCCTGATGCTGCTCGTCGCCCTCTCCTCGTGGCGTCGAATCAAGAGCCGCATGGCCTACGAGACGTGGTACTACCTTCACCTGCTGGGTTACCTGTCGGTGGTGCTCGCGTTGGGCCACGTGCTGACGATGGGATCGGATTTCGTCGGAAACACCTGGGCGACGCTGTGGTGGATCGGTCTGTACCTCGCGGTGGCACTGATGTTCGTGGTGGGCCGTTGGTGGCCGCTGCTGCGTTCGCTCGCACGCCCGCTCAAAGTCACCGGTGTCCAGCGGCACGCCGACGGTGCGATATCGGTGTGGGTGGCGGGTCTCGGATTGTCGGCGGCGCGGGCCGCCTCGGGTCAGTTCTTCATGCTGCGATTCGGGGTAAGAGGGCTGTGGTGGCAATCCCATCCCTATTCGATGTCGAATCGACCACTCGCCGAGGGCCTGCGATTCACCTTCCACGCCCGCGGCGACGATGCCGCGGATTTCGCCCGCATCCGACCCGGAACCCGGGTCTGGTTGCAGGGTCCCTATGGGACGCTCGGAGTGGAACGGTCAGAAGGTCGACAAGTGGCCATGATCGCCGGCGGCAGCGGCATCGCCCCGCTGCGCGCGATCCTCGACGACCTCCGCCCCGAGCAGGCGCCCGTGGTCATCGTGCGGGTCTCCGCCTGGCATCAGGCGTGGTTCCTCGAGGAACTCGAACAGCTGGTGGCCGACCGCGGTGGAAGGCTCCACGTGATCGCCGGCCGCCGGACATCGTTGCGGGTCGACCCGTTCACCCCCGTCGCGCTGCAGTCGCTGATACCGGACCTCGCCGAACGGAGTGTCTACGTGTGCGGTCCGGCGGCCATGTCGCGGGCGGCGAGCAGAGGACTCGTCGCCGGCGGAGTTCCACGCAGCCGAATCCACATAGAGAGGTACGACTACTGATGCCACGATTCCTGCGGAGCGCAGCCCCCGCCCTCTTGGTCGGCACCGCCGCCGTTCTGGTTGTCGGGGCCGCCGACAACGGCCTTGCCGGAGTGGTCGGCGCTGCTGCCCCGACGTCGACCGGCGGTGCCGATTCCGCGTCCGAGAACAGCGGAGCCGCCCCATGGGATCGGCTGGAGCAACTGCTCGACGACCACGACGGCGGCGACCACGACGATGATGAGCACGACGGCGATGACTACGAGGATGACTACGCCGGCGGCGGAGCCCCGGCGGTCGGCGACGTCCCAGGGCAGGCGGGCACGGGCAGCGGCACGTCCGGCAGCGGTTCCACCGGCAGCAGCGGCGGCGCATGCTCCGCGGCCGAGGTGACGGGTCCGGTCGTCCGGACCGAGTGGGGGCCGGTCCAGGTGGCCGCCCAGGTGGCCAACGGTCGGGTGTGCGGAATACGCACGCTCACCACCCCGGATGGCGACCGCAAGTCCGTGATGATCAATGCGAGAGCGGTGCCGGCGCTGGAGCAGCAGGTGCTCGCCGCCGGGGACGCCTCGTTCCAAGGGGTATCCGGGGCAACTGTGACCACCGAGGGCTATCGCTCCTCGCTACAGGCCATACTCGACGGCGCATGACCGCACCTGTGAATCGCATCGACACCCCTCTCAGTTCAGGGTCGCGCGTGGTACGCCGGAGTTGGCCGAGCATGGGTTCGATGGCCAGCCTGATGCTGGTCTCGGAGCATCCCGAGCAGGACTCTACGCGTGCGCAGGAAGTGGCGATGGACGTCTTGAACGACGTGGAGGCCAGGTTCTCCTCGTATCGGGCCGACAGCGAACTGTCCCGATTCGCGGCCGGTCTGGTGGACCGACCCAGCGACCAACTCCGACACGCGCTCGCGGCCTGCGAATGGCTCGGCAAGGTCAGCGGCGGCGTATTCACCACCAGCACAACGCACGAGTACGACCTCGCGGGCTACGTCAAGGGTTGGGCGATCGATCAGGCCGCGGAGGCGGTGGCGGCGGCCGGTGTGGTTGATTTCGCCCTGGGAGTCGGTGGCGACTGGCGGGTTCTGGGCAATGGTCCCGGCGGTCGGCCGTGGCGTTTCGGCGTAGTCGATCCGACCGATACCGGTGCAGTGCGCGCGCTGGTGGACACCGAGGGCGCCATCGCGACGTCCGGGTTGTACGAGCGAGGGGAGCACCTGCGGCGAACAGCGGCACTCGGGTCCTCGGACGCGGTCGCCTCGTTCACCGTCGTCGGACCGCTGTTGGCGTGGGCCGACGCGTTCGCCACCATCGGATTCCTCCTCGGCGACCGAGGCTTGGGCTGGGTCGCGACTTTCCCGGGCTACTCGGCAGCGCTGATTCGCCCCGACGGGCAGATGGTTGCCGATGGGGCGTTTCCCCTGGCCGCCGGTTCAGTGCCGGAGTTTCCCCAGGTCGCCGCGCCGTACCTCTGAATGGAGGATGTGCCGGCCGACACCCGCAACGACGCGGCCCACCCGGCGGTCGGCACTAGGGTCGACGTCATGGAACTCACGCTGCGCGGTGCCCGCCGAGACCTGGTCGACGGTCGCCGGTACGCCCGGTATCTGGACATCGCCGCGGATGGACTGTTCGGCGCCATGCTCGGGTCGGCTGCGGACGAGGTCATCGCCAACGCTTCCCTGCGCGCCGGAACCGAGTTCGACGTTGCCAGCGCGGTGTTCGCCGAGGCGGCTGGTCAGGTAGTCGGGATGTGCTCCGGCTCGATGACGAACCCCGACGCCGGGTTGCCGCTGACGCTTCGCGATGTGGGTTGGCGCGCGCCCCGCGCCCTTGCAGTCGCGTTGTGGACCTACCCGCTGCTCTCCGCTCTGACTCGGCGCGGCCCCGGGGAGTGGTACCTGCAGTCGATCGCGGTGGATTCGCAGGTGCGTGGTGGCGGGGTGGGATCGATGCTGTTCGCGGATGCAATCGAACGGGCCCGAACTGCCGGTGCCACCAGGCTCGTGCTGGACGTCGCCGACGACAACCCGCGTGCTCGGGCGTTGTACGAGCGGTTGGGCATGACCAGGCAATGGTCATCCCGACGGGTGCCGCTGGCGGGGCAGGTGCACCGGATGTCGATGCCGATCTAGCGGGTTGACTCGAGTGGATCCGTGCGATTGCGCACTCGACCCACCGCCTGCCAGAACAGCACCAACAGGACGAAGTTGATCGGCGCCGACGTCGGGAGGCCGAAGAGGCCTCCGCCGTAGAGGGTGGCGAAGCCAGCGGTGGAGATGATCAGAACGGTGATCCCCATCCCTACCGCCGCAACTGTGGGGGGCATCCTGAAGAAGCGACGGGTGCGCGCCGCAAGGCGTTCGGCCCGGCCGGCCAGACCGGCGATGTACCACGCCGTCGGGAGTACCACGACGACCACCGCCAGGTGGACCAGCCACCAAGGCGCCGACAGCGGCGCGACCTGCCAATCCAGCGCCATCGCCACCAACGCCGCAATGCCGACCAGCGGAATGTGCCAGAGGTACACGCCCATCGCGCGTGCACCGAAGATCGCCACCAGAGCCCACAGTCGATCCGACGACAGCAGTTTCTCGAGCAGCGGCCACAGTGCCGCCAGCAACAACACCTGACCCGCGCCGTAGAGCAACAGCACCACGCTCGGCGGGGCGAGGTTGGAGAGTTCATCGTCGCCGGACACCGTGACCAACGACATCGAGTAGGGGCCGAGGTAGGCGACCGACGCAGCGGCAGCCACCAGCAGCAGACCCACACTGCCCACTACAGCCCTGTTCACTTGGCGCAGCGTCGGGAGTTGGTACCCCAACTGGCCGAGCCAACCCCAGACCAACAGGAAGTTCAGCCAACCCAGTGCCTCCGGTGCACCGGCCGCCCTGGCGGCGTCGACCGCGGCCACGCAGCCAGCCCAGAGGGTGAGGGTGAGGAAGGGCCGCGACCGCCAGCGCGCGGTCAGTGGCGTCGCCGCCACAACCAGGGTGTAGACGCCGGCGAACCACAGCAACTGGGACAAGAACCGCCCCGCGTCGACGATCGTGCCATCCTGACCTCCTGCGAGTACCACCACGGCGGTCGCGATGGTCAGGAGTCCGGTCCAGAAGGCGCTGTAGACGACGACCGGAGTGCCCAGTCGACGGGTCCGGCGGGTGGTGAACTGCGGGGAAGTCGACCGCGCCAGCGACGCCGCGTTGGACACCGCCCCGGCCGCGAAAAGCAGCGGGAGCACCTGGAACAGCCAGGTGAGCGGCGTGAGGCCGGTCGCGAGGTCGAGCACGTTCACCGGTGCACCGGTCGGCCCGATGTGCCAGGCGAGGCTGTGTCCCACCACTACCGCCGCGAGCGCGACGGCCTTGACGGCATCGAGGACTCGATCCCTGCCGGCGGTGGCGGCGGCGATTTCCGCCACGACCCCTGACGTCATGGGCTCAAGGTAGTGCGCCGGGGGAGCGTGAGGCGCTAGAACAGTCACTGTGCTTCACACTCAGTTCGCCGTCCCGCAATTCGGCAAGCTTGCTTTCGCGGGGGAATGGGAGCGAGCGCTACTCATCCAGCCCGGCGGATTCGTCGCGCGGGCGGAGGTCGCCCGCTACCTCTGGAATCGAACCGAGGTGGCGTGCGAAGTCTTTTTCGGCGCAGCCTTCTTCGGGCTACGCCGTTGTGGCGAGCCGTCTGCCCTGGTCGACTTCGTGACCTTCATGGCCGCCACCCTGGCGGAGTCGGCAAACGGGGTGGAGTTCTTCGCAGCGGTATCCGACGGTCTCGAACTCCCGCTGGGACAGCACTTCTCGGTTGCCCAAGTCGGTGCGGAGGGAGCCTGGAACTCAGTCGGCCCGTTCGATATCCATGATCCGGTGGCCGGTCTGGCGGACTTCGAGTCGTTGTGGGGTGACCTGTGCCGGTCCAAGGTGGGCCTTGAGGATATTCACGACAAGGCCCTGGAGTTCGCTTTCGACAACGGAGACGGCACCACTCACTGGCTCGCGCTCCCGGTGTCCACCTCGGGGACACTGAGTCGGGATTTGCTCCGTTCGGCGCTGATCGCATTTCACGACGGGGCTGTGGCGGATTTGCTCGGCGGCAGCGATCACCGTTGCGGTTGAAGCAGTGCCTAGGACGTGGGGACCGGACCGCAGCGGCCCGCTGGAGCCCCTACGCGCTGGAGTGCCTCGGGCGAGCCGTCCGCAGACTCCAGGTCGGATTCCGAACTGGTCCCGCTGCCGTTCCACGCCGGTGGGATGTTGTTCGGGTTGGACTTGTCCAACCGGGTCGTGTTGGTCGTGCTGTTGAAGTCGGAGTCGAAGGCGCCGCCGATCACCCCGGCAGTCTGGACGGTCGCCGAGGACAACGGCAGGCCGAGTTCCCGGTTGTAGTCCATCGAAGGATTCGAGAGGTTCTCCGAACCCACGAAGCCGCCCTTGAAGTTGCCGGCGGAGTCGCTGAGCAGGATCGACTTGGCATGCACATAGAGGGCTTCGGGGACCACCTGCTGCGGCGCGTAGAGCGTGACGCTCACGCCGGGCAGGTTGGAACTCGCGGGCACGGCGCCCGCCATCTGCGTCAGGTTGGCCATCGACGTGGTCGGCTTGCCCTTAGACGGCGGTTCGTACGACATCACGATCCGCACGTCCGCACCGGCCTGGGCAGCCGCCGTCACCGCATCGACGAACGCCGAACTGGTGAATTCTTCGTTGTAGATGCGGAGCACGTCGCCGGCACCGGCCTGTTTGACCAGGTTGAATTGCGCGTCGAACGAGTTGCCCTGCACCACCGGGGCTGGATCCGTCGCCCGTCCCGGTCCGAAGTAGCCCTCGGACACCGGGGGGTATTGCCCGACCTGGTTGGGATACAGGCCGGTGGTGCCGTTGCTCCAGATCAGATCGGTGGAGTCGGCGAGTCCGTTGGTCTCGGTCGGGCCGGCGCAGGAGAAGTCGGAGACGAACACCCGGCTGGCCTCGTTGATCAACTGCTGGTCGTCGGTGAGCACGTAGAAGTCGCGCGCAGCGTAGAAGGGTGTGCTGCCGAAATCCTGGAAGTTCCCGGTCGACACGAGTAGACGGGCGGTGGCGGGCATGTTGCCCGCGGGCAGCGGGTTGCCGCCGGAATCGACAGCATCGATCATCACCGACTTCTGGTGGGTGATGTTGAAGTTGTCGCTCGACCAGTTGATGGCGAAGGCATCTGAGGGGAGTCCAGCGGAGGCCACCGCGTTGCGCATGCTCGTGGCGAACTCGCCGTTGTACTTGACCTGACTGGAACTGTAGCCATCCATGATGACCCGCACTTTGACGCCGCGTTGCAGCGCGGCCAGGAGTGCCTGTTGGATCTCTTGGCCACCGATCTGATAGATCACGATGTCCACACTGGTCGCTGCCGATTCGATGGCTGCGATGAGGGCCTTGCCCTGGTCGTCCGGCTGGGCCACCGCGATCTGGCCCGCGGGGATCACGACTGAGGGCGCACCTGTCCCGCCGGAGGGCGCTGGCATGGAGGGGGCTCCCGCAGCGTTGGCTACTGCACTGGCGTCGTCGGTGGAGTCGCTCGAACCGCTGGAGCCGCAGCCCGCGAGGAGCAAAGGCAGGGCGATGACTCCGACGGCCAATCTGGATCGCAGCACAAGACCTCCCGGGGGTCTAGGGATTGGGGTTGTAGGGGTCGACTCCGGGTTGACCGTTGGCGAGGAGTCGGGCGTCGTTGCAGGGGTCCGGCTTTCCTGCCGCCGTGCCGGTCGGCGCTCCGATCTCAGACTTCTGCCACTTCTTCTTGGCCAAACTGATGTGAGGGGTGTAGCCGTCGGTCGGCAGTCCGTATCGGCTCATGGTTGCGAGTAGATCGGGCGAGTCGAGTTCGAGGGTGAACCAGATCGTGCAGGCGAGGGTGTTCGCGCCGGAGCCGAGGGCGTCGCCGGCGGCATCGGAGCCCGCCTCCGCCGCGGCCGCATCGGGTTCGTCGAGCAACGCAGGCAGCTCGGGTGGCCCGACGGTGAGCGAGGGATTGTTCGGGAAGTTGACCCACAGGTGCAGGCACTGCTGGTTTCCGGGCGCCCCGTCCGATGAGCAGGTGGCGCCGGTGGAGATGCTGAATGGGATCGACGTGCCGTTGACCACCTCCTGCGCACCGGTGGGCCACACGACGTTGTCGGCGGTGAAACCGACGTTGAGGTCGTTGCGCAGCGTGTTGGTCTGATCGGAGACCACTCGTACGCTCACCGCAGCTGGTGTCGGGGCGCCGCCCGATCCGTCAGCCAACAGCTTCGCCTCGATGTAGGCGGTACCGACGCCGTCGCCGGTCCCGGTGCACAGGAAACTGGTTCCGGCTGCTGGGTTCAACTGGGCGAGGTTCGTGGGCTGCCACGACGAGCCCGTGTCCAACCAGGCGGAACTGCAGTCGACCGTCATCCGGTCGCCGGCGATGATGGGAGAGATGGCGTCCCGGTTGCTCGACGTGATGGGCAACTTGACGGCTTCGCCGAGGGCTTGGGCGACGTTTGCCGGATCGAGTTTCCCGTTGACTGGCGTGAAGGTGGCAGCAGGGGCGCCGCGGTCGCCGATGTAGACCCAGGATCCGCTGTATTCGGCGATTGTCGTGTGCGGTCCGGCATTCTGATTCGCCGGATCCTGGCCGTCCGCGATCACACCCAGGTAGCCGCCGTACTGGGCCAACACCAAAGGTGTCAGGCCCAGGTTCGAACCATTGCTCCAGTACTCGTTGCCCACCCTCAGGTAGAAGAAGTTGCAGTCCTGTTCCCGGCCCGGGGTACCGCCGATGTTCCAGTAGTCGACGTTGCAGACCTGCGGTTGGTCGGCACCTTCGGCGCACATCACGGCGTTCTTCGAGTAGGCCGGATCCTGTGCGGCCTGCACCACGGCTGAGCGTAGAGCGGCCAGGCTCGACGGTTGTTGTGGATCGCCATAGGGCGGCGTCGGGTACGGCGGAGTGGGATTCGGGGGGATGTTCCCGGCCGGGAAGGGGGCGCACAACGCCGATGCCGGCGCGGCGGCGGCGTTGGCCTGGGCCGGAGCGTCGTCCGCGGGCGTCTCGGAGGGCGAGGCCCCGGAACCACAGGCGGCCAGCAGGGTGGCGGTGCCCAGCGCCGCCCCGACCATCCTCAGCACTGCCATCGCCGGCCTCCCGCCGCTCGTTTGCGCAAGTCGGCCAGAAGTCGCCAAACGGCGGATCCGGGCCGAAGTGCGGCAACCATACACCTGCCGACGGCCGGATGATCACACTCGAATGCGGCCTACCTCCCGCAGAGGCCGACAACTGTGCCCGGAAGTGCCGCCGAGCCCTGAGGTCAGGTGAAGTCCGCGAAGGCCTCGACGATTTCCATCGTGGTCTCCGGCGTGAGAACCACCGGTATCGGGTACTCGGCGCCGGCGTCCACGTAGCGGCGAGCCGCAGCCAGACACTCGTCCGGAGTGCCTGAGGCGGTGAACTGGTCGACGACGGTGTCGTCCACCAGGGCCATGGCTCGCTGCAGTCCACCCGGTTCTGGCGGCCAGCCACCCATGCGGTCGTGCAACTCCGCGACGTAGTCGGCCGAGAGCCCGGAGGCCAACCCGATGTGCGGCTGCTGCCCGAGATACATGGTGAGCATCTCCCTCGAGACGTCGCGCGCCCGATCGCCGTCCTCGTCCATGGCGCAGGCGATGATCTGCGGGTGGACGACGGTGTTCGGGTCGCGGCCGACCTCCTTAGCGCCGGCACGGATACGGGCCACCGCGTCGGCCGTGTAGGACGGGGACGTCATGAAGTTCAACAGCACCCCGTCGGCGAATTGCGGCGCGGCATGGAGCATCTTCGGTCCGGTCGCCCCGATCAGCACCGGGATGTGCATCGGAATCCTCGGGCGATCCTCGGCCAGGTCCAACTCCAAGTCGTCCACGTGCACCAATTCGCCGTGGTACGTGACACGCTCGAGCGCCATCAGTCGATCGAAGACCTCCACGTATTCCCGGATCTGGGTCAGCGGCTTGCGGCGGTCGACACCGACTTTCGAGGCCAACGGCTCCCACCAGGCGCCGATGCCGAGCATCATGCGGCCGGGCGCCATCTCGTCCAGCGTCGCGAGCGTCATGGCCATGATCGGCGCGGGCCTGCTCCACGAGTTGGTCACGCCCGGCGCGATCTTGGCGCGCGTCGTCACGGCGGCGATCGCGCCAGCCTGTGAGACCCAGTCCCGGGCGAGTCTGGTCTCGAAGACCCAGATGGACTCGAAGCCTTTGGCGTCGGCCTGCTTGGCCGCGGCCAACAAGGTGGGGAAGTCCGGACGGTCGGGAAAGCAGATTCCGACTCGACCGCTGCCCGATTGGTGTGTTGACACGATTTGTCCCCTTCACTCGACTATTCCAAAGTAGCCGTGATGGATGCCCGGGGGAGGAATGGCGAGCGCTGCTACTGCGGTCGGCGCTAGTCGGATGCCGGGGCGTCGCCCCGCAGTCCGCCCAACGGAGGTCCGGCCTCCGGTACGCCGATCAAAGCAAGCAGTCCCACCAGAACGGCCGCCAGCACAATCGGTCCGGCGCCGTTTCCGGCGGCGCGTGACTCGGGCGGATCGTGCAATTGGCGACCGAGGCAGGCGATCGCCGTGCACGTGGCCACCACCACCGCGAATCGACCCCAGTCGATGCCCAGGGCGACCAACGGAAGTACCGCCACGGTGACGCCGGCGCTCACCGCCAGCGAAGCGCGGAACGCCCGTCCCGACGTGTCGACCAGCCGCAGTGCCGCCAATGTCCACCCGACGCTGAAGAGACACAGCGCCAGCCAAGGAAGCAGCATGTCCCGGTCGGCCATTGTGGCTGCCGTCGCCTTGACCGCATAGGGCAAGTCGAGGCCGAGCCAGCGCATCGGCCACCCGATCTCGCCCCCGAGCCAGGATCTTGTTTGCTCATCCAAGGCCGACCACTGCCGTTGGATCGACGTCGAATCCGGATCCGGCAGGGCGACGGCCACCACCACCGCAGCGATCACCGGAAGCCAGATCGCTGCGAGGGTTCGCAGCCGCAGTCCGTTTCGCTGGGCGAAGATCACCAGTGCAGAGCCCGCCACCGCGAAGGGGAGCACCAGCGCTTCGTGCACCAATGCGCCGGCTCCCATGACTAGGCCGAAGATCACTGCCAGGAGCATCACTCGGGCCGTGAGCCGAAGCGCGATCGCAAGTGCGAGCAGGACCGCCGCGAAGGCGTACTCCTTCCTGGTCGCGAACAGCACCTGGGTATCGCTGATCGGCAACCAAGCGATCTGCCAGGTTCCGAGCAGAAATCCACCGGGGATGCCCCACAACAGCAGCGGCCAGCCGGTCCGCCGGGAGCGGATCACCAGTTGCACCAGCACGGCGAATAGCAGTGGCACGAGGACCGCGAGCCCTGCCACCACCACGGTGACCGCGGTGCGATCGGAGTCCAGCGGAAGACGGCGAAGGATCTCGCCGCCCAACCCCCGTCGGACCGCGCCGTCGCCGTAGTTGATCAGCCACTCGTTCGCCGTGTAGTTCCACCAGGTGTTGACGTCGCCGTCGGCCAGGATCCGCCGCAACGGCACTACGGCGGCGATGATGGCGAAGCTGGCGTTGACCAGCGTCAGCACCACCCACCAGGCGGTGGCCTTCGCCCCGCGCTCCCTGGTGACGATCGGTCGATCGTCCACCAGGATCGGCTTGCGGTCGGCCTCGGCGCCGGTGCGCAGGTCGACCTCACGAGCCATGGGTCGACCCTAGGCCTTCCCGGCCGTGTCTGGTCGATCGCAGACGCGTGTCGGAGAGTGTTCCCGATCCTTCGGTGCCGACGCTGGCAGATCCGCCGGCACGGGAGTGTTCGACGGTCAGCCCTGTGACTGGTAGTAGGCCAGCAAGGCGCCGAAGTCGACCGAGCCCCAACCGGTGGCCGGGTCGTAGCCGGGAGCCGCGTTGCAGCAGCCGACGCCGAAGAGGTCGTTGTTGCCGACGGTGACATCTTTGAAGAGGGACGCGGAGTCGCTGCCGACGGCCAGGGAGTACAGGAGCGGATTGAGCAAGCCGAGTCGACGGGGCTCCGCGGTGCCCGGCGCCAGCGCGTCGGCGAGTTCCGAGACGGCTGCCGCCACGCCTGGGGAGGTGGCAGAGGTTCCGCCGACCACTTTGATCGCACACACCCCCTCGTCACTGCAGACCGGGATCGGCCCGAACGTGGCCGGCGCTGCGATGAAGGCCAAGTCGGGCACGATTCGGTTGTTCGGACCTGGCAGGTTCTGCTGGTAGGCAGGCCTGGGCAGCACACTGACGGTGGCTCCGCCCCCGGCCTGTTGCACGGCTGGACTGTCGTTCCAGACCTGTTCGGCCAGAGGGCCGGGTCCCGAGGTGAATCTGGTGCCACCGACCCCGGTGACGAAGGTGGAACTCGCCGGGTACTGGCTGGACTCGACATCGGTACCGGGGGCGCACGCGGAGGATCCGGTGTCGCCGGCGGCGGCGATCACAGTCACCCCGGCGGCGGCCCCAGCCGCCAGCAACCACTCCGAGACGTCGAGCGCCTGGCTGCGCAGATTCAACTCGCACACACCGATGCTGGTCGAGATGATCTGTGGACCTCCCTCGGCCAAGGCGTCGCCGATGGCCGCGGCGAGTGGGAAAGCGATGGAGGCCCGCGGGTTGAACTGGTAGGAGCGGATGGATTCCAGATTCGGCGCGATCAGGCTGGCCGCGACGATGTCCAGCGTCGATTCCTCCGCCACCGGGCCGAACACCGCCGGGTCGGACGGATCGACGGCCACGGTCGTCACAGGTGGAATCGTGGCGTTGTAGCACCGTTCGAAGATCTCCAGCGCCCGTTGTGAGGTCTGGTCGATCTGCAGGATGCCCATGGTCACACCTTCGCCGCCCCGACCGGCGGCGTGCAGTGGTGCCAGGCCGTAGTACTCGGTGAGGGTGGCGACGAGTGCCGGCGCTGGCGGACAGGTTGGTGCGGTGGCCCCATCACTCGCGGGCGCCGAAGGCGCACCAGAGGGTTCGGGAGGAAGCTGCAGGGTCAGTCCGACGACTTCGGCCACGGTGCCCAGCCACTGGCGCGGGACCTCGGGTGGTTTCGCCGGTTTCGCCACCGGTCCGGCACCGGAGTCGTCGACGATGATGTCGACACCGAGCACCTCTTGCGCCTCTGCGACGCTCAAGGTGCCGACTATCAAGCCGCCGGTCGGGTGCAACTCGCCCACGAGACCAGCCGCCTTCAGTTCTGCGAGCACCTGTTTCGCCGCCTCCGGGCCGGCACCGTAGCGGGCGATCTCGTCTGCGGTCAGCCACTGCCCGTAGAGGGGATCCCCAGGGGTGGAGCGGGCCAGGGCCGTGGCCGACAATCCGGTTGCGTCGCGGGTCAGGCCGAAGGCCACCGGCAATTCGAGGTCGTCCGGGGCGGCGCTGTCGGAGGCCCCGCCGCATCCTGTGAGCGCGCCAGCTGCCAGGAGCAGTCCGGCACCTATCCGGCCGGTCACCCGCGCAACACGTCCCTGCATCATCGCCCGATCATGACAGGCGAGGCCCGCGGGAGCGAGTGTTCCCGAGTCGATATCTCAGCCGGCCACCTGCTGCGGGCTGATCTCGACCAGTGACGAATACAGCGGCGGTAGCACCGCGATTTCTGCGAGCAACTCGTCCACGGTGCCCGACGTCGGCGGGTTGAAGAACTGGAAGTTGCTCGGGTTGGTCTGCGGCAAGGCGCCTTCGACGGTTGAGCCGTAGGCCCCCAGCGTCTCCACCGTGGTGGTGTCACCGGGGTTCGGGGCGTAGAGGAAGACGAACGTTCCGAACTTCGGACTGGTGAGCGTCTGTTGGGCAATCTGTACAGTGGCCGGGTCGTTGATCAACCCGAACCGGGTGGTCGAGTAGTTCGCTGCCACCGGCAGGAACGCCGGAGCCGCGGGGTTGTCCGGACTGTCGGCCGCCGCGACGACCAGGTTGCCGAACGGGTCGATGAACGCCACCGCGTTCGCCGCTCCCGGGGTGTTGGCCACCAGATCCTCCAACACGGCTCGCACCTGCGCATCAGGGGTGCGGAAGTCGGCGATCTTCACGTTGAAGGCCTCGGGGTAGACCTTTCGAAAGGCCTCGATCACCGGTGTTGCGGTCGGTTCGGTGGCCGGATCGCGGAGATCAGATGGATCGGTTCCCGTGTTCTTGCGGGTATCGCGCACCTTTCCGGCGCTGTCCTGATAGAGGTTCCGACAGCGTTCGAAAACTTCGCGGGTCATCGTCGTGTCTGCGAACGGCAGCCCCGGTGCTCCCTGGTAGGCGCGGTTGGGATCCACTGCGTAGTAGCCGAAACTCCCCGCCGCGAGTTCCCTGGGCCCGCTCGGCAGACTTGCGAAGGTACCGGTGTTGTTGAAGTTGATGCCGCTGAACGTGTCGCGGCTCACGGTCGCGGCATTGAGCCCGGCGGTGAGCAGCGCACCGGTACACATGACGCAGGGATCGAGCGACGTCACCACGGTCAACTGCGCCGCATCTGGCAGCCCCAGGGATTCCCGATTTGCGAGGTACCAGTAGACGAGTTGTCGCTCCCCGTGGGCGGTCGGGTCCGAGGTGAAAGTTTCGCCGGCGATGCCGGCAGACGCCGGGTTCACGCGTTCGATCACCCGGTTGGGCATGGTCTGCAGCACCTCCCCGGTGGCGTTGACGATCAGCGCCCCGCCGATGCCGTAGCTTCCGGCATCGGCGGCTTGGGAGGCCACGCCAGCCACGAGTTCGGCAGCCTGCTGGGCATTCGCGATCGACGTGGGGGTCGATGGTGCCGACGATGACTCAGTCGCGCCAGCCCCGGTCGGTTGGGTCGACGTGCCATTACCACCGCAGGCGCTCAACGCGCCCACGCCCACACTCAAGGCGCCCCACTGCAGAACCCGACGACGGGTAGGCCGCAGGGGCTCGCGGTGCCCGTTCACAAGTTGGCCGTGGCAGTCGCGAAGTCTTTGTCGAACACGGCGCTCACCTCCTCGATGCTCGCGTTGTCGGTGACCAAGACGCCGAGTTCCCGCTCGGTCTGCAGGGACTCCGCCAAGAACGGGTTGACCGAACCGATGTAGGCGACCTGATCCGGGCTGCCCGCGTCGACCACGATCGTCTTCGTGTGGATGTACAGTTCCCGCCCGTCCGCAGCCGCCGGGCCGAAGACGATCTCGACGCCAGCCGGCTCGAGCACCTCGGCGACCTTCGGGTCAAACCCGACCCGGTTGCCGATGATGCGTACCTTCACACCGGCCTTCGCACGCTGCAGGATCGGGTCGAGCAGTTCGGATGCAACCGGGAACTGCTGTTCATAGATATCCAGGGTCTCGGTGGCGCCGCCGATGAGGTCACGCATCACCCGCTCGGCGTTCCCAGGGTTCGGGAACTGATCCGAACTCGGTGCCCAGATGACGTTGGGCCGATCCGGCGGCGGCCACTGGCCGAAGGGTGGCCAGTCTGCCTCGAAGTAACTGGCGATCTCGGCCACGTCGTCTGGATCCGTCGCCAGCACGGCCATCCCCCTGGTGCCACCCTCATCGGGGTGAGTGGGATCGGCCTCGAAGTATCCCTGGTCGAAATTGAAGTCGGTGACCATCGCTCGGGCGGAAGGTTGGCCGGCGTCCAACAGGATGAACTTCGCGTGGTAGTAGCTGAAGGCCGGGTTGCTCAACTGGGCGTCGATGCCCTTCTGCTGCAGGGCGGCCACATCCGCCGGATTGCCCTGTGGGCCGGTGAGTGGGTATTCGGTGGCCGAGACCATCACCCGGACGTCGACTCCCCGGTCGATTGCCCGGGTCAGGGCATCGACGATGGGTGCGTAGTCCGGGTTGATCTCGTAGGTTCCCAGCGCAACCGACGTGGTCGCCGAATCGATGAAATCGACCACCGGCCCGACTCCGTCGTCGGGTTCCACCACTGCGAGCACGAGTCGGTCGGAGGGGCGGGCGCCGCCGGGCAGCCCGCGCTGTTCCCAGGCGTCGTCGGTGCTGGAGTCACCGGCGCACCCCGCGAGCAATGTCGCGGCCACGGCCAGCGCGAGTGCTCGGCCGGTCCATCGCGGTACCACTCGGGTCGCCACCGCAGCCTCTCAACTCGTCGACGGGCTCGGGGAGGCGGATGGTGAGCCTGATGCCGACGGGCTCTGGGAGGCGGATGGTGAGCCTGATGCCGACGGGCTCTGGGAGGCGGATGGTGAGCCTGATGCCGACGGGCTGGGGGAGGGCTTGGCCTGGAGTTGGCTGCTGCGGGAGAAGTCCGTGTTGAAGGTCTGCTGGATCTCCTCGATCGAACCCTGGTCCGTCACCAACGTACCGAGTTCGAGGATTGCCTCCAGGGACTCGTTGATGAATTGATTCTGGGAGCCGACGAAGGCCACCTGGTCGGGCTGGCCGTAGTCGGCGACCATCGTCTTGGAATGCACGAACATCACCGCGTCGGGAGCCATTGCGTTGGTCGGGTCGAACACCACCTGCGCCCCGGCGGCCCGGAGTTTGTCCACGATCGCCGGACTCTGGCCGTCGGAGTTCGCGATCACGCGGACGACCACACCGTCGTTGGCACGGTCGATCAGGGTCTGCAGCAGGAACGAGTCGTCTTGGATGTACTCCGCGTAGACGTCGAGGCTGCGGTCGGCGTTCGTCATGAAGTCGGTCAGGGCCTCGACCCCGTTGCCGGTGGGGGTGAAACCTTCACCGCTCGGGCTCCAGACCAGGCTGGCGCGGGTATTGACCGGCCAATCGGTGAACGGCGGCCAGTTGGCGTCGAAGTAGGCCGCGACGGTGGCGACGTCGTCCGGGTCGGTGGCGACGACGGCGAAGCCGCGCGCTCCCACGGGCCCGTATTTGCTGGGTCCGAAGTAGCTCTGCTGCAGGTTCCAGTCGGCGATCATCGCCTTTGCCGCAGGGGTGCCCGCGTCGATGATGATCGACTTCTCGTGCCCGTAGTGGAACTCGGGTCGCGACAACTCCGCTTCGATGCCCTGGGCGCGCAAGGACTCAACCACCGCGACCTGCCCGGCGTTGCCCTCCGGCGGGTTCTCGCCGCCGATCAACTGCCGCGACATGCTCACCCGGACGTCGATCCCGTTCGCCGCGGCAGCCGCCAGCGCCGACACGACCGGGTCGAAATCGGCGTCTATCCGGTAGATCGACACATCGATGGATTGCGTGGCCGAGTTGATGAACTCCACCACCGGGGCGGTTCCATCGTCGGGCTGGATGCTGTTGAGCTGGATGCTGTCCGAGGGTGAGGTGCGGTAGTCCTGGGGCGGCGTGAACGATGCCGTCGGGACCTCGACCGATCCCGAGGCGCTGCTCGCAGGGGCGGAGTCACCTCCGGCGCAGCCGGCCAACAGGGCAACGGCGGCCAGCATCGCCACGAGGAATTTGAGGCGCATGCGAAGACTCTAGTGATGATCAACGGCGGACAGCAGAGTGAAGTTACCATTCCGCAACCCAATTCGTGGGACGGTTGGACTACGTTGGCCATCGTCTGCTGTCCGAGGAGGGGCCATGGATACTCGGAAAGTCCCCAAGAAAGTCTTGCCGCCGCCGTCGATGCTGGACGCCCTCATTCCGTTGATCTTCCTGGTGGTCGCGATCGTGGTGGCCATCGTGATCTACGGCGACGGAGCTATTGGCGGTCCCGTCCAGGTGGCCATGTTCGCTTCGGCTGCGGTGGCCGGTCTCGTCGGCTGGAAGAACGGCCACACCGAACCCGAGATGGCCAAGGCGGCGGTGGACAGCGTCGCGTCGGCGATGGGTGCGATCTTCATCCTGTTCGCGGTCGGCGCGTTGATCGACACCTGGAACATGTCCGGGACCATCGCCACCCTGGCTGACTACGGCATCCGGTTCCTGAATCCGAGCCTGTTCTACGTCACCGCTGCGATCATCTGCGCAGTCATCGCGCTGGGAGTCGGAAGTTCATGGACGGTGATGGGGACGATCGGCGTGGCGCTCATCGCCATCTCCGGTCCACTCGGCCTGAGCGCGGCGATCACCGCCGGCGCGGTGATCTCCGGCGCCTACTTCGGCGACAAGATGTCGCCGCTGTCGGAGACCACCAACCTCGCCCCGGCGGTCACTGGCACCGATCTATATACGCATATCCGGGCGATGATGGCGACCACGATCCCGTCGATCGTCATCGCCCTGGTCATCTACCTCTTCATCGGACTCGGCACCGATGTCTCCACGGCTCTGCCGGAGTCGTTGGCGGTGGGTGGCATCGAAGAGTACTTCCGCACCGGTCTGGTCCCGCTGCTGCCGCTCGTTGTGGTGATCGTGCTGGCCGTGCGCAAGGTGCCGCCGGTGCTGGCCATCCTGGCCGGGGCGATCGTCGGCGGTGTGGTCGCCGTCATCTGGCAACCCTCGGTGGTGACGGCCTTCGTCGGTGGCTCCGGCCCGCTGGCGATGCTCGAGGGTGTGTGGACGGCGATGGCCAACGGATTCGTTGCGGATACCGGTTCCGAGCAGGTCGACGAGCTCCTCTCCGGAGGCGGTATGGAGAGCATGCTCGTGACGATCTGGCTCATCATGGCGGCGCTGGCATTCGGCGGGATCATGAACCACTGCGGGTTCCTGGCCAAGTTGATCGAGCCGATGCGGCGTCGGGCCAACAACGACCGGAAGGCGATGATCGCCACCGGCACGACGGCCATCGGCATCAACGTCGTGGCCGCCGATCAGTACCTCGCCATCGTGCTCACCGGCAATGTCTACAAGGAAGACTTCCGCAAGCGCGGTATCGCGCCGCAGTCGCTTTCCAGGCAGGTGGAGGACACCGCCACCGTCACCAGCGTGCTGATCCCGTGGAACAGCTGTGGTGCCTATGCCGCCGGTGTGCTCGGAGTCACCACCTTCGCCTACCTGCCGTTCGCCTTCTTCAACTGGATCAACCCGCTGGTCTCGTTCCTCTACGACGCGCTCGGCTGGCAGATTCACAAGGTGCCGGCCGATCAGACCTACCCGGACACCCCGGAGGAGGTCGAGTTCTACAGCGTGGAGGAACCGTACGGGAAGATGAAGCCCGACGAAGGCTGATCCACGGCGGGTCGGCGAGCCTCCTAGTCCTCGGCGGTTCGAGCTCGCGGTAGCAACAGCATCGGGCTGATGGCTCCCAGACAGAGTGCCGCCACCGTGGCTGCAGCCGACAACCCGGTGGTTGCCGCTTCGGTGAATGCTCGGACGGTCTCCACCGAATCACCCGGGTGGGTCAACCAGGTGTTGAACGAGTCGATGAAGGCATTCGCCAACTTCGAGCCCGGTACCAGCGGGATCACCGGGGCGAAAGCATAGACCGGCGACGCCTCGCCGAGTCTCGGGCCGATGGTGTAGGCGATGGCGCCCACCACGAAGGCGGCGAGGAAGTCCGAGGCGATCACAGTCAGCCCGAGTTCGCGGGAGTAGGTGGCGATGAACAGCGCCAGCACCGCGATCAGCGCCACCAGCGGCAGCGCGGACTTCCGGACGTTGAACAGCATGGCGAAGCCGGCCGCCCCGGGGGCGGCCCACACCACGTGCCACAGCGAACTCACAACTGCTCCCAGAAGGCCAAGGCCAGGGCAAGTCCGAGGGCTGCGCCCAGCAGGATCACGGCTGCCCGGGTCAGGCGGACCAACCCGTTGAGGTAGTTCGATGTGAGCAGGTCGGCGGTGCCGTTGAGCATCGGTACACCGGGGATGAGGAACAGGATGCTGGCCGTGACGGCGGCGTCGAAAGTTGTGGTCGCCGATGCCGAGGCGCATACCACCGAGGCGCTGACCAGTGCCGCGATGAGGCAGTAGATGAACGGCTTGAAATGCCGCTTGTGCAGGAAATGCCGAGTGGCTGCGCCGGCGGTGCCGGCGAGCATGGCCAACCCGATGCCCCAGGGGTCTGCTCCGAAGATGGCGGCGAAGGATCCGCAGGAGACCCCGAGCATCACCAGCACGAGGGGGACCGGATAGCGGCGGTCGCGCTCGGCGACGGCGGTAAGTTCCGCACGCATGGCCTCGATGCTCATGCCGGCCGAGCGCTTCGCCAATCGCGAAAGGTAGCTCAGTTCGGTGAAGTTCACCCCCATCGCGGGAGTCGTTCGAATCGACGTGCGACTCCAGCCACCTCGGTGCACGACAAGGCCGATGCTGCCTGATGAGATCCAGGTCTCCGCAGTATCCGCGCCGAGGTTGGTAGCCACTCGTTGCATCGAATCGCGGACCCTTGCGGTGTAGCCACCGGACATCTGCACCCGAACGCCGAACTCCAGGCTGGTTTGCAGAATCGCCTCGAGTTCCGCTCGATCCTCGTCCTCGGGCGATGGGAGGGGTTCCACGCCCGCGACGCTAGCAGCGCGAACGACTCCGAATCCGTGCCAACGGCCATCGAGTCGGGTCGGGTCGGCGGGGGAGGTTGTGCTCAAGTGTTGGGCGCGGATTGCCGATGGCTGTCCCGGGGCGTTCGGCGATCTCGCCGCGCAGGGCTCAGCGGCGACAAGGAGTCAAGGTGTCACACGAACTGAGAGTCGATCCAGATTACTACCTTCGCCTCAAGGACCAGTTCCTGGCTGACTTCGACAAACAGGTTCCGCCATTCGAACGCATATTGAACGAGCGGTTTCCATCCGAGTCGGCTGCGGTCGTGCGCCTGGCGCGGGAGGAGTTTGAGCGTATCCTGCCCGAGATCCAGTACATCGGCGGCGGCCACAACCCCATGACCGAATATTTGATCGGCTCGGCCGTTGTGCTCGCGTTCTACAAGGTGCTCTCGGCCCGTGGTTGGACCGATGAGCAGGTCGGGGAGTTCTGCTACCAGGTGTCGGCACACCGCTTCGACGACGACTCCCGGTTGTACCGCTGGATCGCGAAAGAGGTCGGCTTCGGGAAGTTGTACTGGCAATACGTGGCCAGGTACGCCAAACGCCACCCCTACCTAGGGGGTTGGGAGTGCGAGATGGTGCATGGTGACGACTTCGACTGGGGCATCGACATGACCCGGTGTGGGGTCTGTGCTCTGTACGACGCCCAGGGTGCCGGCGACTTCACGAAGTGGGCCTGCCCCTCCGATTTCGCCATGACCAAGTCGTTGCACATCGGAATGCGCCGCACCAAGACGCTATCGGCCGGCGACGATCGCTGCGACTTCCGTTTCTCGGCCGACTGGACGCCTGAGGACGACTGGCCACCAGCTTTCGCACGCGAGCGGACCGATTCGGACGACGGCTAGGGCGCACGAGGGGTAGAACCCCAACCGCGGTGGGGAGAGGTCTCCCCACCGCGGTTGGCAGATGGATTCACTGCGGCCGGTGCCCCCGGCTGGCTATGTTGTTGGTGTGGCTACCGAACCGGACCCTGCTGCGCCCGCCATCGCCGCGGATGACCTGTGCAAGTCGTTTGGCGATAAACGGGCAGTCGACCACCTCACCTTGTCGATCCCAGCCGGGTCCTTCTTCGGCATCTGCGGCCCGAACGGCGCGGGAAAGACCACCCTGCTCAAGATGGCCACCGGACTGCTGCGACCCGATTCCGGGTCGGTGTCGGTGGACGGTGCAGATGTCTGGACGGATCCGGTGGCGGCCAAACGCCGGTTCGGATTCGTCCCTGACAACCCCCGGTTGTTCGACAAACTGAATGGTCCGGAGATGCTCGAGTTCATCGGTGCGCTGCGCGGTATGGACCCGGCGGTCGTGCGCGAACGCAGCGAGCAGATCCTCGAGGTCCTCGACCTTGCGAAGGATCGCAGCACCCTGATTGCCGACTACAGCCTCGGCATGACCAAGCGGATCGGACTGGCGGCCGCCATCCTGCACAACCCCCGGGTGTTGATCCTGGACGAGCCGTTCGGATCGCTGGACCCGGTCAACACCTCGGTGATGGAGGAGTTGCTGCAGCTGCACCGTTCCGGTGGCGGGAGCGTGGTGTTCTCTTCCCACGTGATGGACGTGGTGGAGCGACTCTGCGACAGGATCGTGATCATCGACCAGGGGAAGGTCCGGGCGGAGGGCACTGTCGCCGAGGTCGCCGGTGGCAAACGCCTGCAGGATGCGTTCGTCGACCTCGTCGGCGGTCGCGACCTCGAGGACGGGAGTCTGGGATGGCTTGGGTCTTCGTCCGGCTGAAGGTCGCGCTGCTGCGCAGCGGCTTCGCCGCCTCGCGCGGCTACCTGGTGCTCTACCTGATCGGCACGGCGGTGGCACTCGCGGGTGGTATCGGCGTGGCGCTCCTGCTCGCCAATTTCCTCGGCGACGGCACCGGCCAAACCGGCGAGGTGCTGCTGCTGGTTGCGCTGCCGATGGTGTGGATCGTATGGATCATCGCGCCGCTGATGGGGGGAGGCCAGGCGGAGCAGACGGTGGACCCGAGCCGGCTGGAGTTGCTGCCGCTCAGTTTCGGTCAGCAAGTCCGAGGGTTGTTGATCACGGGGTTGCTGGGCCCGGCGGCCTTGGGCACGTTGATCGGCGCCCTCGGTCCGGCGCTGGCCGCCGGCTCCTCATGGCCTACCCGGTTGGTGCTGATAGCCGTCGCGGTGGTGTTCGTCGTGTTGTGCGTCGCGTGGTCGCGCAGCATCGGGGCCTCGTTCGCCGGATTGCTGGATTCCAGGCGGGGCAAAGAGCTGCTCGTGGTGCTCTCGGTACTGATCATCGCCCCGCTGTACTTCATCACCGAACTGGTGACCAGCGCCGCCGAAACACTGGCCAAGGAGACCACGGCCGGCTGGTGGAACCTGTTGATCATCCTGCCTCCCGGCGCCTTGGGTAGGGCGATCGCGGCGGCCCGCGACGAGCAGTGGTGGCTGACGCTCGCGCTGCTCGCCTGGGGTGTGGTCGGCGTCGCCCTCGCCTTGCTGGTGTGGCGTTGGGCGCTGCAGCGCCGCCTGATCGGCGGTGGCGGCGCCAGTGGTGCGACGGCGTCCCGCCGTCCCGTCGGAGAGTCGTTGCTGTTCCCCGCCTATCTGCGGTGGCTGCCGCGCTCCGCAGTGGGTGCCACCACGGCGAAGGAAATGCGCTACTTCTTCGCTCGCTCAACGCTGCAGTTGCAGCAACTGGTCATCGGCGCGCTGGTGGCGCTGCTGGTGGTGGGCAGTCAGCTCTTCTCCGATTCGTCGAGCAGCGACCTGGTGGTGTTCCTCGGTGCTTTCGTCGTCTTCATGATTCTGTTCCAAAGCAGCTCGAACGTGTTCGGCATCGACAATGCGGCGGTGTCCACGTACCTGCTCAGCGGCGTGGATCTTGCGAAGGTGTTGCTGGGGAAGTTCCTCGCTCTGCTGTTGATCGCACTTCCCGTGGGGCTGGTCTTCCAGATCGCCGCGGTGATCATCCGTCGCGACTACGACAGCCTCTGGATCGGACTGGCGGCCGTACCCGTGCCCTGGTTGATCTGGCTCGGTCTCGGATCGTTCGTCTCCGTCGTCTTGGCCACCCCGGTCACCACCGGCCGGCGGAAAACCAGCGGCTCCACCGTGCTCGGCGTCATGGGCGGTCTGTTCGGTGCGCTGGCGGTCGCCGGCGCCGTGATCGGGGTATCCATCGCGATCGGCTCCGTCCTCGGTTCGGAATGGGTCGGTGTAGTTGCGGCCTGGGTGTTGTCGGCTTCGGTAGGTGTGATCGGGATGAGACTGGCGAGCAGCCGGTTGCGTCGTGACCCGACGAGGCTGCTCGAGCGACTCGGCGGCGATCGACTCTGACCGTCCCCCGCTCGTGGTCGACCATTCGACCACCGGCGGAAATGCGCCTAGGCTCACGTCCGGGGTCGCGCCCTGCCTCGGGGTCCGACGGCCAAGTGCATCCAGATATCGGAGGACCAATGCCGAAAGTCATCGTCCAGATCTACCCGTCCATGGGTGACTACGACCAGATGCGCGAGCACCGCCCGATCGGGCGCAGCGCACCGGTCTTCCACGAGGTGATGCATGGCCTGCGCGAGATCGCGATGGCGATGGACGATCTCGGCTACTGGGGGCTCTCCCACGTCGAGCACCACTTCCACTCCGAGGGCATGGAGGTCTCGCCCGACCCCGGACTGTGGAATCTCTACCTCGGCCAGGCCACCCGTCGTCTGCGGCACGGCCAACTCGGCTATGTGCTGCCCAACCGGGACCCGATCCGGCTGGCCGAGAAGATCGCCATGATCGACCACATGCTCGAGGGGCGGCTGTTCGTCGGCATCGCCCGTGGGTACCAGAAGCGTTGGATGGATGTGCTGGGACAACGGCTCAACGTCGGTGCCACCAACCGGGACGACCGTGCGGCTGACGAGCGCAACAAGGAGCTCTACTACGAGCACTACCGGATCATGAAGCTGGCCTGGGAGATGGACCTGCTGCAGTACCAGTCGCGCCACTACGAAGTGCCGTTCCCGTACGAGGAAGGGATTCCGAATTGGCCGCCGGCGGATGCCCTCACCCGGCCGTATGGGGCGCCCGGTGAGGTGGACGACGAGGGGACGCTGCAAGGTGTTTCGGTGGTTCCCAAGCCCTACCAGGATCCGCACCCGCCGATCTTCCAACCGTTCTCGACGAGTCCGATGACGGTCCGGTGGGCGGCGACCCAGGGATTGATTCCGATCACGATGTTCGCCCCCATCATCCTGGCGAAGTGGTACGCCGAGCTCTACCAGAGCACCGCCGCGAAGTCCGGCTTCGATTTCGCTCTGGGGCAGAACATGGGCCTGCTGCGGGGTTTCAGCATCCACTCGTCCCGAATCGCGGCACAGGAGGCGATGGATCGCTGGGAGGTGCTCGCGTGGCGGGATTGGTATGGCTCGTTCGGTCATCTGCAGGGATTCAAGTTCCCGGACGAGGAGGGCCCCGTGCCGCTCCCGGGGGAGACCGTCACCGAACGGCTCACCAAGGTGGGCCTGCTCATCGGCGGTTCCGTGGACGACGTCAAGCGAGATCTCGAACAGCAGTTGGCGACGGTGCCGTTCGAATACCTCGTCTGGCACCTGCCCTATGCCGCCATGCCGCTCGGGGAGGCGCTCAACCAGTTGGAGCTGTTCGCCACGAAGGTGATGCCCGAGTTCGGCTTCGAGCCGCCCGATCCGCCTGTCGTCCGGCAACCCGCGATGAAGGCCGGGGTGCGATGAGCGACGATCTGGCGGAGTTCCGCGATGAATGGCGGGACGCGGTCGCACAGTTGATCGCGCGGGCCTGGCTCGACGCCGAGTTCAAGGCGGCCCTGATCGCCGATCCCCACCCGCACCTGCACGCCGTCGGACTGTTGTTCCCGGATCGATACGTCGTCGAGTTCTACGAGGACTCTGGAGCCGAACCCGGCGATTGGCATTCGATCGGTCGGGGATCCACCGCGGTGCACCGGTTCCCCATCCCGCCGGTTCCGGAGTCGCTTGCGGCCTCGGACGAGGAGTTGGGCATCGACGCATCCGCTTTGGCCTGCTGTTGCCCCTGTGCGAGTTGCACCGGCGCCGTCAGCCATCAGACGTGGCATTGAGGTGTAGGCCAAACGGGTGAATCCCGATCCCTGGGCGATCGTTGTCGGTGGTCCGGGCAGTTCGTAGGGCCCGTCGCGTTTGGGCGGTCGCCGGTGGTCGAAGTTCACCGAATCGTTGTTCTACGACGGTTGCGAAACCCCCTCAAGATCGTGTTTCCTCGTGCTACCCATCCACGAGGAGGACAACTATGGCGACATTTGATCGGGCCGGTGGCGCCGCCACAGACGTCAAGGACGACTACAAGGAAGAAGTCAACGAGGCGATGCACAAGGTGATCGCCCGGGCTTGGTCCGATGACTCGTTCAAGGCTGCCCTGATTGCCGATCCGCATGCGGCCTTCGCGGAACTCGGGGTGCACTGGCCCGACCACTACACGTTGGAGTTCTACGACGACCCGTCGGCCAAGGTCGGTGACTGGACCACAGTCGGCAAGGGTCAGTCGGGCGTACTCCGAGTGCCGATTCCGCCGGCGCCGGAGGGCGGCAAGGTGTCCGATGACGACCTCGCGGCCATCGGTGGCGCGAGCACCGACTGTTGCTGCTGCACCGGACTGTGCACCTGCACCGGCGCGGTGAGCCACGAGACCTGGTACTAGGACCATATCGACCCGTGTCGGGAGGACCCAGCGAATCGCTGGGTCCTCCCGACACCCATGAGCGGCGACGGGGGTCGCATTCCCCGTTCGCCGCTCGCCCACGCAAGTCCTGCATCACCACATCAATGGGAGTCCCATGGCAATCCGCGTGCCCCGCTTCAAGCCGAATTTCCATGTCACGTCCGTTCCCGGGCAGGGGACCTTCCTGCTCACGGAGGTCGTGCCCAGCGTGCTCAGCGGTGAGATCTACGAAGCCGTCTGCCCGCTGATCGACGGCACCCGGTCGGCCGATGAGATCGCCGCGGAACTCAAGGGCACCGTGCAACCCGCAGAGGTGTACTACGCCCTCGGCCTGCTGGAGAAGCGGGGCTATTTGGAGTCGGCCGAAGCTGCGACCGAGCCGGGTACCGCGGCCTTCTGGCTGAGCCTCGGTCAGGACCCCGCCGACGTTGTCCCACGGCTGGAGGCCAACCCGGTGCGGCTCGTCACCTTGGGGGCCGTGGATCGCCAGGCCGCCGAGGCCGCGCTCACCTCCGCCGGTCTGACGCTGTCCGACGCCGGTGGGACCACCGTGGTGATGACCGACGACTACCGCTACCCCGAGATCGACGACATCGATGCCAAGATGCTGGCGAACGAGCAGCGCTGGGCGCTGGTGAAGCCCACCGGGGTCTATCCCTGGATCGGCCCCTTCTTCTCGCCCGATGCGCCCGGCTGTTGGCGTTGCCTGCTCGACCGCATCAACATGAACTACATGGCCGACACCTTCGTGCTCGAGCAGGCCAAGACCACGCCGGTGACCGCGTTGTCCTACAACCCGGCCGCGGTCGCGACCGTGATGAATCTCGCGGCGGTGGAGTTGGCGAAGTGGATCGGCACCGGGAGCACCGAACTGGTCAACACGATCCTGTCGCTTTCGCTGGGCTCGCTCAACACCGAGCAGCACACCGTGGTGCACCGACCGCAGTGCCGCCGCTGCGGCGAGGAGGATTACCGTCAGCGCCGCACTAAGTTCCGGGACCCGCAGCCGATCGAGTTGCAGTCCCGACCCCACCTGCACAGCGCCGACGGTGGCCACCGCACCGCCAGTGCGGAGGAGACCCTGCACCGGTACCAACACCTGGTGAGTCCGATCACCGGTGTGGTGTCGAGGCTGCAAAGTGTCTCCCGCGACGACCATCCGGTGATCCACGCCTACTCCGCGAGCCATAACTGGGCCACCCACCCGGACAGCCTGTCGTTCATGCGCCACACCTTGCGCTCGCAATCCGGGGGCAAAGGCACCTCGGAGATCCAGGCGAAGGTGGGCGCCATGGCGGAGGCCTTCGAGCGCTACAGCGGGGTGTTCCGGGCGGACGAGATCCGCAAACGCGCCACCATGGCCGAGTTGGCCGCCGAGGGTCTGGAGTACGTGCATCCGCACGACATCACGACGTTCAGCGATGCCCAGTACGCCCGACGCAAGGAGATCAACGCCGAGGGCAACTCGTTCCAGATCGTGCCGGAACCGTACGACGAGTCACTGCCGGCGGACTGGTCGCCGATGTGGGCGCCGACCAGGAACACGTTCGTCTGGGTGCCCACCGGCCTGCTCTACTACTCCTACAACAAGCTCGCGCCACACGACACCCCGAACCGCCTGGCCTACTACGCCGACTCCAACGGCTGCGCCGCCGGGAACACCCGCGAGGAGGCAGCGCTGCAGGCGCTGCTCGAGTTGGTGGAACGCGATGCCGTGGCGACCTGGTGGTACAACCAGGTGCGGCGGCCGCAGGTGAACCTGGACGACCTCGAAAGCCCGTATCTGGCCGACCTGCGGGAATGGTTGGACGCCCAGGGCCGCGACCTGTGGGTGCTGGACATCACCAACGACATCGGCATCCCGGTGTTCGCCGCGGTCTCCCTGCTGCGGGAACCGCGGGCCAACGGCAGCGAGAACATCGTGATCGGGTTCGGCGCCCACGTGGAACCCAGGGTGGGCATCATGCGGGCCGTCACGGAGGTGAACCAGTTCTTCGCCAGCCTCTTCGCGCTGGGCGAGGACGACCTCGCCACCGCCTTCGACCCGGGCGCCGTGCAATGGTGGAACGAGGCCAACACGGTGGAGAAGGCCTACCTGTTGCCGGCCGAGGGGATGGCGCCGGAGCCGCTGTCGGCGATCCCCGACTTCACCAGCGATGACCTGCTCACGGAATTGCAGACCGTGATCGAGAAGATCGAGGCGCGCGGGCTGGAGGTGCTACTGCTCGACCAGACCCGACCCGACGTGAACTTTCCGGTAATCAAGGCGATCGTGCCCGGGATGCGCCACTTCTGGGCCCGACTCGGCCCGGGTCGGCTCTACGACGTGCCGGTGGAACTCGGATGGCTCGATTCGCCCACAGCGGAGGCCGAACTCAACAAGACGCCGGTCTTCTTCTAGTGGGGCAACTGGCGATGGAACCCACCCTTCGGCTGTCCCCGCAGGCGACGTTCGTGCCGGGGGAACGGGCCGGGGCTGAATCCCGGATCGAGACTCCTCGCGGTCCGCTGCGCCTGCGCGACCTCTCCGCCACGCAGGCGGAGATGCTGGCGGCGTTGGCCACTGGTGGTACTGAGTCGTCGTTGGTTGCGCTTTCCCCTGATGTCGAAGTGCAGATGTGGTTGCGTATGACATTGGAGCGGTTGATCGGCCTCGGCATCATCGACCGTGAACTCGACGGCCTGGCCAGGGTCGAAGTGATCGGGGACGGCTACCGCAGCAACGGTCGCCGGCTGCCTCCGGAGGCGCCGTTCCGGCTGAGTCGCTTCGCCTATCTGCGGCAGGAAGACGGCAAGGCAGTGCTCGAATCGCCGCGGGCCTTGGTCCGGATCGTGCTGCTCGATTGGCGCGGTGGCGCGCTGGTAGGGGCCATCACCGGTCGAACCGTGCTGAACGAAGTGACCTGGCCGCAGGGCATCGATCCGCAGGTCGCCGCTGCTTTCGCCAACGTGCTCTTCAGCGAAGGATTCCTGGAACCGGTGGATGCGCCGGTGCCGCCCATCGAGGAGGCGCAGGCGCTCGCCGAGTGGTCGTTCCACGACCTGCTGTTCCACCAACGATCGCGGCAGGGCAGGCACCGCTACCCATACGGCGCGTCCTATCGATTCGAAGGTGTGCGTGAACCGTTGCCGGCGGTGAAACCGCGAGGTGAAGGTGACTTCCTGGTGCTGCCGACGCCGAATCTCGACGCCCTCCGCGCCGCCGACCCGCCGTTCGCCGAGGTGGTGGAGAGCAGGCGATCGTGGCGGTCGAATGGTCCGCAACCGTTGACCGCCGGGCAGTTGGGGGAGTTCCTCTACCGCAGCGCCCGCGTGCGGGGCCGCCGGGGTACCGAGCACGAGGAGATCAGCAGTCGGCCATATCCCGGCGGCGGCGCCGACTACGAGTTGGAGGTGTACTGCCTCATCAACCGCGTCGAGGGAATCGAGCGGGGGCTGTACCACTACGACCCGCTGGAGCACGGACTCGAGTGGATCTGCGGTTGGACCGATCAGGTGGCGGCGGTGGCAGTGGACACCTGCCGGAAGGCTCCGCCAGGACAGATACCGGACGTGCAGTTCGCGATCACAGCCCGCATGATGCGGCTAACCTACAAGTACGAATCGATCCCGTACTCGGTGGTGCTCAAGGACACCGGAGTGCTGATCCAGACCTTCTACTTGACGGCCACCGCGATGGGGCTCGCACCGTGCGCGGTTGGGGGCGGCAACAGCGAGTTGTTCGCGGCCGCGAGCGGGCTGTCGGCCTTCACCGAGCCGCAAGTGGGAGAGTTCTTGCTCAACACCCAGAACCCTGACGAAGCCTGACGTCCCGGAGCACGTCCATGGTGGCCTCCTGGATGGCGAGGTAGTCGATCGTCGCAGCCGGTTGCCATTCGGCGGTGCCGTCGGCGACGACGAGCGCCGATCCGCCGAGCCGCCGGGTGAGGGGATGGTCGTGGGTGGAGATGACGACGGTCGTCTCGGCGGCGGCGAGCAGGGTGCCGAGTTCGACGGCCGATGGTTCGTCGATCTGCTTGGTCGGTTCGTCGAGGAGCAGCACGTCGGGTCTGTGGGCGAGCATGCGACGCACGGCGGCCAGCCGGTCGGCGCCTCGCGGCGCGTGTGTCCACGCCTGGCCGTGGTGGAAGACTCGGCGCAATCCGGGGGCCCGCCACAGCCGCCCGGAGTCGAGTGCGAGCGTGCCGGCGAGCAACTCGAGCAGCGGGGATTTCCCCGCCTGTGACGGCCCCACCACGCAGGTGATCCCGCCCCGCGGGACATCGACGGTGATCCCGCGCAGCGAACGCACCGAGACGTCCCGAAGGCGGTATGCCGAACTCACGAGATCTGCCGCTTCGCCAGCGCGGTGAACTCACCGCCGGCCGCCATCAACTCGTCGTAGTTGCCCTGCTCCACGACTTTGCCGGCCACCATCACCAGGATGCGGTCGGCGCTTTTGATGGTGGAGAGCCGATGCGCCACCACGATCCGGGTGGCGCCGAGCTCGTTCATGGCTTCGGTCACCTTCTCCTGAGCCCGGTTGTCCAACGCGCTCGTCGCCTCGTCGAGGATGATCACAGCCGGTTTGCGCACCAGCGCGCGGGCCAGCAGGATCCGCTGTGCCTGGCCGCCGGAGACCAGTTGCGGATCGACCAGAGTCTGCATCTTCATCGGCATCGCCCGGATGTCGTCGGCCAGGGCGGCCTGCTCGGCCGCCTCCCAGGCGTCGGCCTCGGTGCCATTGCTGTTCCCGAGAATGTTCTTGATCAGGGGGCCCCGCATGATCTGGCCGTTCTGCACCACGACGCCCATCTGGCGACGGACCAAGTCATGATCGAGGTCGTCCAGCGATTGGCCGTCGAGGAGCACCTGGCCGTCCTGCGGGCTGTCGAATCCCAGCAGCAGTCGGATGGTCGTCGACTTGCCGGAACCCGACGGTCCCACCAGGGCCACCATCTCCCCAGGAGCCACCGAGAAGCTCAGCCGGTCGAGCACGATCGGGGAGTTCTCGTCGTAGCGGAAACTGACGTCGGCCAACGCCACGTGTCCCTTGAGTCGGCCGGGGTCGGCCTTGTCGGTGTTGCTCTCCGGTGTCGCGGCCATCAACGGATTCAGCAGGCGGAAGATCGGCTCCGCCGAACCGAGCGGCAGCAGCACCGAGGTCAATGCCGAAAACGCCCCGAAACTGGCGCTGAAGGCGGCGAGGAACGCCAAGTAGGTCGCGGGTTCGATATCGGCCGGGCCCCGTCCGGAACGGGCCAGGATGATGCCCACGAAACCTGCTGTGGCGAGGCCGGTGATGAGGAAGATCCATCCCCGCACCCGCCCGATCACGTTGGTCATCCGGGAGATCGCCACCACCTGCTGGCGGACGAGGTCGAGGTAGCGGCTCTGCATGCGTTCGGCCGCGCCGGCGAGGCGCACCTTGCCGATTCCGACCAGCACCTGCACCACCCAGGAGGTGCTTGCCAGTTGGGCGGTGACGGACTGCCAGTACATGCGCTGGATCTCCCGGATGGCCACCACCATGACCGCGATGGTGACCAGCAGCGCAGCGAGACCGGCCCAGCCGAGGGCGGGGTCGTACCAGAACATCAAGCCGACGTTGACCAGGCTGAACACCGCCGCCAGCACGCCCCCGATGACCTGCACGTTCACCAGCTGCTGCAACGCATCGACGGCCATCACGCGGACCGCGAGGTCGCCGCTGGAGTAGTCACGGAAGAAGCTGGCGGGCATCGCGAGTACCCGGTCCCAGAAGGAGGTCTGCACCCGTTCGATGGAACGTTGGGTGACCCGCGACATGGCCCGGTATTGGACGAACGAGAAGGCGCCCGCGGCGAAGGCGGCGAAGGTCAACGCGATGCCACCCTGGACGATCAGGCCCCTTTCACCTCCTGGCACCCATACGCCGAGGATCGTGTTGGTCAGAACCGGGGTGAGCAGGCCCAGGATGGCGACGATCGCTGCCATCGCCAAGGTCCACGACCACTCCGACGCCATCCCGCGCATCGCGAGCGCGCCGACGTCGCGCGGTGTCACCGGTCGATTGCGGTTCAAGCCGGGGTAGATCTGCAGCGCCTCGGGGCCGAGTCGTGCGCGCACCTCGGGGGTCACCGGGAGCGGCCTCTCGCCCAACTCGCCGGGGATGAAGTAGCCGTTGTGGCCGGGTATCAGAGCGACCGGCTGGTGTCCGTCCAGCAAGGCCAGCAGGGCATGAGCCCGAGGCTTCGACCACCCGTCGGCGAGTCGGACCGGGCGGTATCGCAGTCCGCTGGCGTGGGCGATGGCCGCGACCTGGACCATCGGATCGTCGTCGGTGGGCGGTCGTTGCGGTGCGGTGACGGTGAAGCCTTCGAACTTGCCGATGTCGCGCAGGGCACGCATCACCGGGGTGGGAGTGTCGTCGGCCAGTCGTGCCGCGGGGTTCCGGATGGCGACCACTGCCCTGCGGTAGGCGGAATCGAGCATCGCCGAATCCTGCTCACCTGCGGATTCGATCTCGTCGCGCCGAGCCTTTGCCCGCCAGGCCACGATGGCGTCGTAGGGATCCTGCCCCGGATCGACGACGACATCCGGGTGGGCGTGCGTCACCGCCGTACGGAAGTCGGCGATATCGCCATCGGCCATCGGATCGTCGGAGGTGGCCAGCACGGCGTCAATCCTGGGCACCACCAGCAGCCTGCCGGACGCCGGCGGCGGAACCTGGGCGGGTGCGGTGACACTCAGCACCGGCACGAGGGCGCCTTCGGCGTCCACGAAAACGTCTGCGATGCCGGCCGATACCACCACGGAGGTGCCTCCGGTGGCAGCCAGCACGTCACGTGCCGACATCGCCGCCCTCGCCGGCGTCGCTCACGAGTTGGTAGTACTCGCCCTGTGCAGCCATCAGGTCGTCGTGGGTGCCACGTTCGACCACGGATCCACCCCGGCCGAGCACCACGATCTCGTCGGAGTCCCGAATCGTCGACAGTCGGTGGGCGATGATCAGGCAACTGATGCCGCGGGCCCGCAACGCATCGTCGACCGCCTTCTCGGTGTCGTCGTCCAATGCGCTGGTGGCCTCGTCAAGCACCAGGCAACGGGGATTCGTGGCCAGCGCCCGGGCGATCTCGAGGCGCTGGCGTTGACCGCCGCTGAAGTTGCGGCCGTCCTCATCCACTCGTGTGTCCAGGCCCCCGGGACGCGCCAGCACATCGTCCAGGATCTGCGCGTCGCGGAGCGCCTGGACCACGTCCTCGGTGGGGATCGCCGTGTTCCAGAGCGTCACGTTCTGCCGGACCGTCCCCTCGAAGAGCACGATGGTCTGGTCCACTTTCGCCAGCACCCCGGTGAGCGCGCCGGGGGCGTAGTCCGTCAACGGGGTGCCGTCGAATTCCACCCGCCCCGACCAGGGTTCGAGCAGACCCACCGCGATCTCCCCGATCGTGGTCTTGCCGGCCCCGGTGGTCCCGACCAGCGCGATGCGGGAGCCGGGCCGCAGGTCGAGGCTGAAGTCGGTGATCACCGGCCGATGAGTGCTGCTGTAGCCGAAGGTGACGTGGTCGAGAGTGATCCGACCCTGGGGCCGGTCGAGAGATTGCGTTCCGGGTGAGGTGAGGCTGGGGTCCTCGGGAACCCGGGTGACATCGTCGAGGGACTCCAGATTGGCGTTGATGACCTGGAGTTGGGAACCGGTGGCCATGAGGGTCTGGATCGGCGAGTTGAGGTTGGCTGCGAGCGTGAACATCGCGAGCAGGGCGCCGAGGCTGAAACTCCCGCTGAGCACGAGCAGACCGCCGATCACCAGGATTGAGGCGCTGGTGAGCGAGATCAGCACGGTCGGCACCGAACCCAGCAGGGCGGTGGCATTGACCAGTTGCGCCTGCGCCGAGACGTACTGAGCCTGTTGCCCGGCGAGGGAGTCGAACACGTCGTCCTCACCGCCGGTGGCCTTGATGGTTTCGATGCTGCGCACCGAGGCGACCGTGGTTCCACGGAGGTTGTTCTGGGCGTGGATGACTCTGCTCTGCGCCGAGCGGCGCCGGGTGAGCACCACCTGCAGCGTCAGCACGTTGAGCAGCGACAGCGCCAGGACGACGAGGGCGATCGCCCACTGGTAGTAGAAGAGGAGAATCGCGTAGCCGATCAGGCTGAGCAGCGCGATCCCGGCCGAAGCGATCTGGGAGGCCAGCAACTGGGCGACGCCGACGTTGTAGGTGACTCGCTGGGAGAGGTCGCCGGCCGAACGTTGCAGGTAGAACAGGATCGGCATCCGCATCAGGTGGTCGAGGAAAGATGCGCTGCCCACCAGCGAGAATTTGGTCTGCAGCCGGGTCAATACCCCGAACTGCAGCACGGTCAGGCCACCGCGCAGCAGGCCCACCATGACGAAAGCCCCGATCAGAGCCGGGACCACCGCCACGTCGCCCCCGACGAGGTAGTCGTTCACGACCATCTGCGACAGCGGTGCGATGAGCAGTCCGAGCAACATCACCAGCAAGCCCGCAAGGATCGCGAACGTCGTGCCCCGCTTGCTGTGGCGCAGCCGCTCGGCCAGCGGCTTGGTCACGCGGAAAGGATGACCGCCACGGGTGAAGTCCTTGGTCGGCGTGAAGGTGAGTGCGGCGTCCGAATACTCCTCGGCGAACTCCTCGGTGGTCAGGCGGTAGCGTCCGCTGCCCGGGTCGTTGATGTAGAAGTGTCCGCCGTGGGCGCCTTCCAGGACGACGAAGTGTGAGCGCCGGAACCACACGATGGCGGGCACCGAGAGTCCTTCCAGCTTCGACATCGGGCCGAGGTGCCCCTGGCCCTCGAGCCCGTATTTCTCGGCCCCGTGCACGATGTCGAGGGCGGTGGCGCCGTCCCTGGAGATTCCGGTGGCGTTGCGCAGTTCGGTCAGCGGCACCCACCGCCCGTAGTGCGCCAGGATCATGGCCAATGCCGCGGCGCCGCACTCCACCTGCGACATCTGGTTGACGGTCGGCACGCGCTCCCGCTTGGGGTCGGTGGTCACCGGGTCGGGCGCCGTGCGGGTGGTTGTGCTCGCGGTGGTCATGAGGTTCCGCCGAACAGCAACTGAATCGGGTGGGGCCGGGCGTAGGTGTTCGTCACGTCGAGCACCTGGCCATCGACGGGCCGCGCGTCAGCGGGAACACTGTCGAGTTGCTCCACGCTCAACTGCACGCGGTAGAGCAGGTCGTCGGAGTCTGCCGTGATGGTCCGTGCCACCCCCAGGGACCGAGCGGTCGATTCGATCGCGCTCTCGTCCGCCGGAACGTTGAACACCTGCTCGACCTTGCCGGGGAGGCGATAGGACTGACCCGAACTCAGGTCCGTCCAACTGAATTCGATCTCGGAATCGGGTGTGTACAACTGCGCCCGGTTCGCCGGTACGAAGGTGGTGGCGAGGGTGCTGGCGCCGTCGGCGGAGGAGTCGATGACGAGCAACTCGTCGCCCGGTTGGACTCCGGCTCCATCCACGGTGCTCGAGTCCAGCACCACCCCGGCACGTGGGGCGGTGACGTTCACCGGCGTACCGCCGTCGAACGGCGTGATCACCGCGACCGTCTGACCAGCGGTGACAGCGTCGCCGGGGGTGACGGACGTGTCTGAGGTTCCCGCGGCCGGGGCCACCACGACGTCGGCCGAACCCGGATTGCTGGTCACCGCTGAGTCCTGGGCCACCTGCGGGATCTCCGCGACGAAGGCCCAGACACCTGCCGCCACCATTCCGATCAGGGCCACCACCAGCGCGATCCAGCCGCCTGTGGTCGTCGTCGCCACCAGCGCGTCCAGCGAGTCGGCAGTCCGTGGAGGCACCTGCAGATCCCGCGACCCTCCGGTGGCTTTCGGGTCGGATCCGGTGGTGGCGCGGTCGGCGGGACTCACATCGGCGACCGTACCCAAGTCGCCGCCGTCGTGTCACCCCTTGCTCGCCTGTCCGGGGCCTTCGAGGTGGCCTCCCGGGGCCTCGGCGCGGCGCCTGTTCGCTTGCGCGGTCCTTGAGCATCTGCCACGGTGAGATCATGGCCAGTCGGGGCGATTCGGCGGATGTGCTGCGCGCGTTGACGGCGACGGTTGGCGCGTGGGGCGCGGCAAACGTTGTGGGTGGGATCGCGTTGGCGATGGCTGGAAAGGGTCCGGGAGCCTCGGCCTTCGGGCAGCAGTGCGCGGCGTGGGGCGCGGTCAACCTCGCTATCGCCGGTGTGGGTCATTGGCGGTCCCGACACAGCGCGGTGGCGGCCCCTAGATTGCGCCGGATCCTGCTGGTGAACGCAGCGCTCGACGTGGGCTACCTCGCGGCCGGTGCCGCGCTGATCGCTTCGACATCCGGCCGCGACGACACGTCCGCGTCGACGCGTCGAGGTCATGGAACCGCGGTCATCGCCCAGGGTGCGGCTCTGCTGGCGATCGACTCCGGATTCGCCCGCCGGCTCGCTACGTCCGACTGACCGAGGCGGCTCGCAGGCAAGGGTGTCGGAGGGTTGTGGTCTGCTTCTGTCACGACCACGAGTGACAGGGGGACACCATGTCGTCTGACGACAACACCGCACACAACTACCAACCGGGCGATACCGCCAACGGACACATGCTGGGCGCTGACGGGCAGTGGCATCGGCTCTCCGATCTTTCGGAGGCGGGGGCCGTGCCCGCGGGCAGCGTGGTGCTGCCCAAGCGGACCTTGGCTCTGGTGGCTGCAGGGGTGGTCGGGGCCGGTTTGCTGGGTATGGCGGCGGTGGCAGCTGCCGTCGGCGGCGGCACCGGGTCAAGCGCGGGGGCATCAGCTTCACCGGTCGCAGTCAGTTCGTCCAAGGCGGCCGCGACAAGTTCGCCCGCTGCCGGCGGGTCGGCCCGGCCGACGCCGACGAGAACGACAACTCCGACGCCGACCGTCACGCCGACTCCAACTCGAACGACGCCACCGGTGCCGCCAAAGGAGCACGCCGCGCTTGACGAACGCACCTGGGCGTTGATCGCGAAGGATCCTGACGCCCCCGCAGGCGAGAGCTACCTCGTGTTCGGAGAGGTGACCCAATTCGACAGCGCCACCGGGACGTCGGCATTCCGCGCCAACGTCGCCGCGGGGAACACCTGCGAGTACGGCTTCTTCGACGGCGACAACACCATTCTCTCGGCCGGCCCGGGCGTGAACCTGGCGAATGTGGTCGCCGACGACGTCTTCGCCGCCCAAGTGACGGTGCTCGGGTCCTTCAGCTACGACACCACGCTTGGTGGGAACACGACCGTGCCGCGGCTGCAAGTCGATTCGATCGAGGTGCAGGGCACCTGCGAGTACTAGCAGCCCGCCCCGAGGCTGATGGGCGAGGTGGCGGTTGTGGCCGCCCGGGTTGTGGCCGCCCGGGCTGACACCCGGCCGAGCAGGTGTCAGCCTGGTGTCCGCTGCCCGAACTGCGACCCAAAGGAGCGCTCCATGCTGCCCACCTCAGTGCAGGCCTTCATCGATGCCGAAATCGCGGCCAACACCACGGACTTCTCCGATCTTCGAGTGGTCTACCTCAACGGCACGCTGAAGCGGTCACCCGAACCGAGCAACACCGAGGCCTTGATCGACGTCAGCCGGCGGGTGTTCGACGGTGTTGGCGCACGGGTCGATCTGGTTCGCACCGTCGACCACGTGATCCCGCCCGGGGTATACCCGGACATGCGGGAGCACGGCTGGGATCGCGACGATTTCCCCGAGCTCTACCGCTCGCTGATCGAACCGGCCGACATCGTGGTGCTCGCGACCCCGATCTGGCTCGGCGATCAGTCATCCATGACCCGACTCATCATCGAGCGGCTGTACGGCTGGTCCGGCGATCTCAACGACGCCGGTCAATGGTCCTACTACGGGAAGGTCGGGGGAGTCCTGATCACCGGCAATGAGGATGGTGGGAAGCACTGTGCCGCGGCGATGTTGTACGCGCTGTCCCATATCGGATTCACCATCCCACCCCAGGCGGACTCCTATTGGGTCGGAGAGGCGGGTCCGGGGCCTTCCTACACCGATGACGATCGCGGTGCCTCAAACCACTGGACCACCCGCAACACGGTGTTCGCGGCCTGGAACATGCTGCATGCGGCTCGTCGGATCGTCGATGTCGGCGGCATTCCCGCCCACGGCAACGTCGCCACCAACTGGGACCTGTCGGATTCCGAGCACCCGAACCCGGAGTACCGCTAGCGACCGCATGCGGGGAGGATGCCCAACGACAGCAGTCGTCGCGATCAACACACTGGAGGAACGGCATGGAAGCATTTCGGCAGGCGGTGGAGAATCGCGATCTGCAGGGCATGATCGATTGCCTGGCGCCGGACGTCGTCTTCACGAGCCCCGTCGCGTTCTCGAGCTATCCCGGCAAGCTCGCGACGTCGCTGATCCTGGAGACCGTGATGGGGGTCTTCACCGACTTCCGCTACGTTCGCCAGATCGACTCCGAGGATGGCCGGGACCACGCCTTGATCTTCGAGGCGAAGGTCGGGGACCGGCAGTTGACCGGGTGCGACTTCCTGCGGCTGGACGATCAAGGATTGATTTCGGAGTTCATGGTGATGGTTCGACCGCTGTCCGGGGCGAACGCGCTGGCCGCCGCAATGGGGGAGCGGTGGGCCGAAATTCAGGCCCGCTTGGCCGAAGGCTAGCCACTACGCTGGCCGCACCCGGCGACGTCGTCGCTGCAGCTCACCCCGCCGAGGAAGGTTCGAATCATGACCGTACTCACGCCCTATCTGAACTTCCCGGGTACCACCGAGGAGGCGTTCGAGTTCTACGCCGCCGCGCTCGGGGGTCAGATCACCGGTATCGCCCGATTCAGCGAATTCAGCGAAGGCATGCCTCCGTTGTCCGACGAGGATGCCAACAAGGTGGCGAACATGGGCCTCCGGTTGCCCAACGGCGCAGAGATGATGGGCACCGATGTGTTGCCGGCGTTGGGCCAGGAGTTCCGTGCCGGCAACAACTTCGCCCTGCACCTCGAGGCGGACAGCCTGGACGAGGCGGAGCGAATCTTCGCCGCGCTCGCCGAGGGCGGCAACCGCTCCATGGAACCGGCGGCCACCGAGTGGGCGGAGTGGTTCGCCGGCTGCACGGACCGCTACGGCGTGGAGTGGATGGTCAGCTACACCGGTTCGGTGGTCTTCGGCGGCTGATCCTGGCGACCCCGGCGCGCGGACCGATACCCCCCAGGGTATATTGGCCTAGTTGAGTCGTCGTTCTTGGAGGTCGGACAGTATGTGCAGCCCAGCAATGTGCGGACGTTGTCAGAAGGTCACCTACACCGGTTGCGGCATGCACGTGGAGATGGTGCTCGCCAGCGTGCCCGCCGAGCGGCGCTGCACCTGCCGATAGGTCGAGCCAGGCGGCCAACCCGAGAGCCGGGTTCAGTCGGCGACGTCGTACTCGCGAACGTCGGCGCTGCGGATCTCGGCCGCCGAGAGTCCACTCGGACCACTGCCCCGGAAAGCTCCGAGGGTGTACCGGGAGGACCATCGCTCGAATACGTTGACCCGGTCCGGCTCGATCGGGTCGGCCGAGAGGTGGAAGTCCAAACAGCCGCTGGCGGCTCGTGCCATGCGAGCCGTATTGGCCGCCTCGGTCAAGAATCGCGCACGCGCCGCCGGATCGACTCGCAGATGTCCCGCCACGATGATCACGGCTACCATCCTCCCAGGATTGGCAGGTCCACTCAACGCACCTGCCAGACTCCACCCGGCCACACTGCTCGGATCACGCCGGATCCTGCGATCATCCGACGGCACCCGTCGCAAGGTTCGTGGGTGATGTAGATGGTGGCATGTTCGGCTCGGCTCCGGTCGGCATAGAGCAGGCAGTTCTGCTCCGCGTGCAGGGCTACGCACGCACCGGATCCGGTGTCGTACGACGACCCCGGAGTCAGGGTCTGCGCGTCGAGCAGTCCGCGCGGACATTCCCCGGCCAGGCAGGAGGGGCCGCCGGAGGGTGCTCCGTTGTAGCCCGTCGCCACGATTCGGTTGTTCGCCACCAGCACTGCTCCCACGCGACGACGGCGGCAGTCGGCTCGAGCCGAGACGGCTGCGGCGATGCCGAGAAAGTACTCGTCCCAGGACGGCCGCGAAATATCCACCCGCGGATTCTGGCTCATGTCCTCGTCAACCGTCACACCGCCCGCTGCGGAACCGCTGAAGGCCGGTGCGAAAGACCCGCCAACTGTGCCTGACTCAGTCGACCGTGGCGTTGGCGGCAGCATCGATCCGGCAGCCGGATCCGGCTCCCGGCAGCCGGTGCCGCTGCCGGTAGAGGTGTGGCCCGAGGGCGCGCAAAGCCTGCCGGATCCCGGGGGCGAGCATCACACTGCCGAGTTGGCGGAACGGGGGCCGGGACTGCGCCAGCAGTTCGGCGACAGACTCCGGGCCGACAACGTGGGATCCATCCGCGCGCAGCAGGATCGGACCACGCAGCGCTTCTTCGGGTTCGATACCGGCGGCTGCCAGATCGATCGACTGGTAGGGGCGCACGTCCGCCGGCGGACGGATCCGGGTGCGGAAGCGTTCGGCCGACCTGTCGCAGGGTCCGCAATCGCCGTCGTAGAGCCAGGTTGCTCGTGTTGCTACCATGCGTCCAATATACCCCCGAGGGTATAGGTCCGCGAGATTGGATGAGCCCGGGCCGGTTGCGCCGGAGTTCGGATGCGACGACGATGACCGCATGCGCTCGACGGGATCGCCGCGACCCCGAGGGGGACCGTCAGCCGCGAGGACGGTGGGGCATGAGTCGCGTCGATGACGAAGATCTGCGGGTGCGCATCTTGGACGCTGCCGCGACGCTGTTCGCCCAGCACGGCTACAGCGGCACCAAGGTTGGGATGGTGGCGAAGGCCGCCGGCACCACGACCGCCAACGTGCGACGAATCACCGGAGGGCGTTCGCAGCTCTTCGAGCAGGTGATGTCGCAACGGGTCACGTCGAGCGTGGCCGAACGTCTCGCCGCCGCAGCCAAGGATCCTGCCGCGGTACCGCCACTCGCGGTTGTCCTCGCCGCGGCGCAGGAACTCTTCACCGCACCCGAGAGCAGTTGGGACATTCTGGAGTTGGAGGCGCTCACCCGCGCGCACCTCGATGGGGAGATCCGGGTGATCGAGACCGAGCGGATCGCCACCCGATGGGAGAACACTGCTGCACTGATCTCGCAGGTGCGCAATAGCGGTGGCCTCGATGACGATATCTCCGACCGGGCCGTGGCCCACCTGCTCATCGCGCTGTCCGCCGGCCTCGCTCTGATGGATCCGGTACTGACCGAACGGCCCACGGTGGCCCAGTGGAACGCTCTCATTGCCCGGGTGGGTACCGCTGTCGCGCCGCAGGAGTTCCTGCTCAACCCGACGCACGAGGCCCATCGCAGGTGGCGGGTGCGGGTGGACGTACCGGATCGCCCCGGTGGAGTGGCTCGCCTCATCCGAGCGCTGAGCGCCCTGCACGTGTACGCGATCGGCTTCTATGTCATCGGCGCGAAGGAGGGCTACCGCACCGTCGACCTGGCCATCACGGCCCCGAAACGGGTGAGCAGCGAGGCGATCCGTGCCACTGCTGGCTCGGTGGGCCGAACCGTCTATGTGCGCGACGGGTCGGCCGACGACGCGATCGACCTGCCCACGCGGGTGCTCGACGGTGCCGCCAACCTGATCAGCGACCCCTCGTGGGCGCCCTTGGCGGCAGCAATCCTGGTGGAGGCCGATGAAGTCACCGTGGTGGGGGCGACCGAGGGCAGCGATGATCAGCCGGACACGCTGCGGTTGCAGTGGACGGCGAACCAGCACGTCGTCCTGCGACGGGATTGGGCGCCGTTCGCGAGGGCCGAACGATCTCGGGCCTCCGCATTCCTCAGACTGTCGGCAGCCATCGCCGAGTCACTCGGCGCGGCCACCCCATGGGTGTTCGCCGGTGAGGTGAAAGGTCGGCCGCTCCGGATTCGATTGGCCCAGCCCGCGGATGCCGACGCCGTCGCCGCGATGCACGACAGGTGCTCCGACCAGAGCAAATATCAGCGCTATTTCACCATCACGGAATGGCGTGACGTCCAATTGCATCGGCTGGCCGGCGGACACCGTGGCGCCACCCTGGTGGTGCTGGCAGAGGACGACACGATCGTGGGGTTGGGGAACGTCTTCCCGGATGAACCGGGCGACGGGCGCACGGCCGAGATCGCCATGATCGTCGAGGACGCCCAGCAGGGTCGTGGCATCGGCAAGGTACTCCTCGGGCAGATGATCAGCATGGCGCAGTTGCTGGGGTTCTCCGAGATCGTGGCCTCGGTGCTGGCGGACAACAACGGCATGTTGCGACTGCTGGAGAAGTCCGGACTCTCGTGGTCGGCGACCACCGACAGCGGGGTGCGGACGCTTCGCGCCGAAATCAAACACCGGCCGGTGGTTTGACGGAAGGTCGCGCGGGTTCCCTCGACTCTAGATCGGTGCCGATTCTCCGAGTTCGTCCGGTACCACGGAACGCCCATCCCACCAGCGCAGGATCACCGCCCCCAGCACCACCAATCCCGCGCCGACGATGGTGAAGAGTACGCGTTGGGCGGTGAGTTCGATGCTGAGCGAATCGTCGCCGAGGGAGGCGAGCAGCAGCAGCATCGGGGTGAGGAACAGAGTCTGCATGAAGTACGACCCGCCCATGGCATAGACGACCAGTAGGTACAGGCAGATCGCGGCCACCGCCGCGGCGGCCCAGGTCGGCAGTGTGATTGCTGCGACTAGGGCCACGGCCGCTCCCAGCAAGGTGCCGAGCAGGCGACCCTTCAGTGTGTCAGCGCGTTCGGCGGGCAACGGCCGGAGCGCGACCACGACGGTCACCGCAACCCAGTAGCCGTGGGGAACCGCCTCGGCCAATGCCCAGTACATCGACCCCGCCGCGAGTACACCCACCACCACGGCGTGGTGCAGCGCAATGGTCGCAGCCACAGGTCTCGGGTTTGCCTCGAACTTCAGCACCCGGGTGGTGAGTAGCCCGCCCGCGATGCCCACCAGCACCCAACTGGCAGCGCCTGCCCATGGCAGATCGATCGGTCCAGGCCCGAAGAGCACCACCAGGATCGGTGCCAGGGACATGATTCCTGCGGAGCGGCGGTTGGCGATGGCCATGATCGCGGAACTCGCAAGCATCAGCAGTGCCACGGCGCCTGCGTCGTTGCCAGCAGTGGCCGACGCTGCGGCCAACGCTGCGGCCAGGGCGCCGTAGCCGATTGTGACCACGTTCGACGCGGTTGACGCCACCGACATCGCGACGCCGAAGGCCAGGCCGAAGGCCATTCCGGCCGACTGTCCAACGAATGCCGTGATGATCGACGAGGGGACCATCACGATGATCAGGAGCAGCGCGGCCACTTTGGTCGTTCCGGGGAGTGGTCGGGCGAACACCAAGTTGCGACCTCCAGCGGTGGGCGTGTGGCCATGCGGCCTGCTCGAACGGTAGTCCTCGGCCACTACCCTCCAGGGTCTCCACCGGTTCCATGTCACCCCCACCGGGTGACTTTGCCGAAGCGGACGGCGCGACTCTGGTTAGCGTCGTCGATGCCCGACCCAGTCACCGTCACCAGTCTTGGAGGGTATGGATGAATTCGGCAGGACGATCCGATGTGAGCAGCATGTTCGCCCAGCGGCGCACCAAGCGGAGCGAGCGGCGCCGACGCGGCAGACGCCTGCGGGAAACGATTCCGCTGGAGGCTCACGCTGAGATCCCCCAAGACGACGACCGTGCCGCCCCGATTTCGATCCTGCAACGGCAGGAGGCTGACCGCCTCAGCGAGTTCAGCCAGCTGCGCTACGAACGGATGGCAGCAAGCCCCTTCGCTTTTCTGCGCGGGGCCGCTGCCATCATGGCCTCGGATCTCGCGATGGTGGCGCGCACACCTATTCGGACGCAGCTGTGTGGCGATGCCCACCTGTCGAATTTCGGCATGTTCTCCTCCCAAGAACGCCGTCTCATGTTCGACATCAACGACTTCGACGAGACTCTCCCTGGCCCCTTCGAATGGGATGTCAAGCGCCTTGCGGCGAGTGTGGTCGTCGCTGCGGAGGAACTCGAACTGGCAGATGGGGCTGCGTTCAAGGCGGCGCGCGCCGCGGTGAAGTCCTATCGCAAGACGATGGCGCGACTGGCGGCTATGCCCACGCTCGACGTCTGGTTCGCGAGCCTGGATGTTGACTCGATTCTGGACAACTCCGGCAAGTCCGAGTTGTCCGCAGCAACCCGCAAGGCGCGCAAGAAGGCCCGTATTCGAACCTCGGACACGGCCGCCGACAAGTTGACCGAGAAGGGTGCCCACGTGCGGCGATTCCGCAGTGAGCCGCCGATCCTGATTCGGCCTGAGGGTGTTGCCCACGACGAAGCAATGGAAGGCTTGGCGGGGCTGTACGCGCAGTATCTGTCGACGTTGCCGCCGGACCGACTGGCCCTGTTGGCGCGATTCTCCGTGACTGATGTTGCCCACAAAGTCGTGGGAGTCGGCAGTGTGGGTACCCGGGCGCTGGTCTTGCTGCTCGAATCGGGCGATGGCGAGCCATTGCTGCTACAGGTGAAGCAGGCCGGTGAGTCCGTTCTCTCCGCCCACCTCGGACCCAGCGAGTTGACCAACGGCGGTCAGCGCGTGGTACTTGGCCAGCAGGCGATGCAGGCTGGCGGGGACCCGTTTCTGGGCTGGACCCGGGGCACGCAGACGGACTACTACGTGCGCCAACTGAAGGACATGAAAGGTGCGATCGATCTCTCCACGCTTGGGGCTTCCTCGCTGAAGCAGTACGCCCGACTCTGCGGTGCTGTGTTGGCGCGAGCGCATGCGCGCACCGGGGATGCCAGCCTGATCACCGGCTACCTGGGCGAGGGCGAATCGTTCGACGCTGCCGTTGCCGAATTCGCCACTGGATACGCCCGGCTCACCGCACACGACCATAAACTGCTGCGGGAATTCGTCTCGCAGGGATCGGAGTCGTCCAACTTGTGAAACGTCAACGGCTCATCCGGCCGCTGCTCGAGGCCGAACCGGGCACGGTTGTGATGATCCAGGCACCGGTCGGCTACGGGGCGGCGACGCTGCTGCGCCACGCCTTGCCAGAGGCGTACGCCCAGAGCCTCCGCATCGTCGATGCGCGGACCGTCCTCGATTCGCCGCCACAATGGCCCGACATCGAAGTCGGCGGGTGGGCCATCCTCGTTGTTCGGTCGGGCACGAACGCGACGGTCGACGCTATCGCCACCCTGTTGGACCGGCTCCCGTGCGATCTCCGGGTCGTCATCACTTCGAACGTGCCCCTCGGTGCCGTTGCCTCGGCCGGACGCCGGATACTCCTGCTGGATCGGGGCGATCTAGCCTTCACCGCCGATGAGTCCGCGGCGTTGTTGGAAGAACTTGCTCCGGGGGCGAAGCCATCGGCGGTGGCTTCGTTGACGGAGATCTGCGAAGGCTGGGCGAGTGCTCTCGTCTTGGCGGGCGACAGATTGCGTCGGGATCCCCACGGCACTCGTTCTTGGTTGCTGGCGCATGCACCGAATCACCTACTCGGACGTTGGTTCGACGGTCTGTCGGCAACTGAGCGAAGGTTCCTGGTGGAAACCGTTCCGCTGGCGGTCCTCACGGCTGGAGCGTGCGATGCGGTCCGGGGTAGCGATGATTCCGCCGATCTCCTGGCGCGCATCGAGGGTAGCGGTGGGCTTCTGTTCCGGGAGCTGCCCAGGACGACCGACACCGGTCCCGTCTGGCGGCGACACCGCCTGCTGACCGAGTTGATCAGGGCGCGGTCGGCCGCCGGTGGCGACGCCGCCGCAGTGCACGATCGTGCTGCCCGATGGTTCGCGGGTCGGGGGGATTTCGAACGGGCCATTCATCATCACCTCGAGGCCGGAGAACATGGGGCTGCGGCGACCTTGGTGAGCCGGCATGAGGAGTCGGTGATCGCCTCGGGCCAATTCGATCTGACGCTCGATTGGTACCGGCGCCTGGCAGTGGCGGCCGACGCAACCTCCATCGATCACGAGCTTCGGCTCGGTTGGGGAAATCTCCTGGCGGGCGACGTCTCGGCGGCCGCGGACGGCGTCGCTCGCCTGGAGTTGCTGGTCGAGCGGACGGGACCGGCGGTTTCGGCGGGCCCACTGGCCATCGCCGACATCTCCGGTGAGGTTCAGTTGCTTCGCGCCCAACTTGCGGGCGCCCTGGCGGACACCGAGATGGCGGTCAGTTCCGCTCGTTTCGCGGTCGATTGCTTCGGGTCGAGGATCGAGGCCAATTCACATCAACTCGCGCCGATCTCGCTGGCCCGCGCGCTGTTGTGGGAGCAACGCACGCCGGAAGCCAGGTCTGTGGTGGATTCCATCGTGGCCGCTCGGTTGACGAGTCCCGTGATTCGGGAGGTGGCGTTGCGCGGGGTGCAAGCCAGTTGCGCACTGTCCGAGGGTCGGGTGGTGCTCGCACGTGCGGTCGTGGCAACTGGCGAGGCGTGGCTGGCCGAAAGAGGCTACCTTCCGACTGACCTGCGCCAGTTCACGTTCGCGACTGCAGCAGCCCGGGTGAGCGCGGAAGCGGGAGATCTCGCGGCTGCCTCGGAGACGCTCGCGCACGTCCGCACCATCAGTCGGGAATTCGACCACCTCGCTGAATACGCGGCGGCGACCGTCGCGGAACTGAGGGTAATGGCACTGCAAGGCGAGTACGGGGAAGCACTGCGGACGGCGCGAGAAGTGCGGAGCGAGGTTGCTGCCAGTTCGGCGACGAGCGGCCTGATCGCGGCATTGAACGAGGCCGAGGCGGACATACTCATCCGCGCCGGCGACATCGACGCGGCCGAGCGGTTGGTGCGACGGCTGCGGGCCGGCGAACGACGCACCTTGCTGGCCGCCCGGGTGTTCGTGGGCCGCCACCCGTCGAGGGTGGCCAGAGTCCTGATGGGCCTCCATCCCAGCGGCCCCTTGGTCGCGGTCCAGCGTCGCCTGCTGTTGGCGGAATCCTTGCTGGAGTCCAATCCCGGCCTGAGCGCTTCCCACCTGAGCCTCGCACGCTCGGCGGCTGCAGAACTTGGCCTTGCAATGCTGTTGACGGACCACCCCAGGTTGGCGCAGGTGCCGGCAAAGCTGCCCGAGGAGGTAGCTGCCGAGGGGGTCCATCGCGCCGCCGGAGGCGCCCCGCTCAGCGCCGGCGAATTGGAGCTGCTTCGGTTGCTGCCCACCCGCCAGAGCAACGCGCAGATCGCGGAGCAGTTCGGGGTCTCCGTCAACACGGTGAAGACCCGGCTCGCACGTCTCTACCGGAAGTTCGGCGTTCACTCACGAGATGAGGCGATTGCCTCAGCACGTGATCGCGGACTGCTGGACTAGGTGTGGTTGGCCGGGGCGATGCTGCGCAGCCGGCGCGCATGCTCACGGCAACCCACGGGGTGCTCGGAATCCCGTCGGACCGAGGCCCCGTAGATTGTGGAGCAGCCAGCCCGACGGATGAGTGAGGACGATGGTCGACGACAACTCGCTCCGCCGGTCCGACCCCAGCGCTGTGGGTCCTTGGCGCATCGTCGCCCGGATCGGCGCGGGCGGAATGGGTGTGGTGTATCGGGCGACTCGGGAGGGCCGGGTCGCGGCGGTGAAGGTGATCCGTCCCGGGCTGCTCGACGATGACGCCAACCGCGCCCGCTTCGCCCGCGAGATCCAGGTGTTGCGCACGGTCCGCGATGTCCACATCAGTGAGTTCCTCGCGGCCGACCTCGAGGGCGAACCGCCCTGGCTCGCGACGGCATTCGTCGAAGGCGCCAGTCTGCGCGAAGAGGTCGCCCGCCACGGCCCGTTGCCCGAGGCGCGCTGGTGGGCGGTGGCACGCGGCCTGGCGCAGGCACTGGCGGTGTTAGATGTCCACGGGGTGATCCACCGCGACATCAAACCGGGGAACGTGATCCTGGCACCTGACCGACCGGTGCTGATCGACTTCGGGATCGCGGTGTCGGAGGAGGCGACCTCCCTGACGGCCACCGGCTTGGTGACCGGCAGCGCCTCCTGGCTATCTCCCGAGCAGGCCGAGTTGAAGCCGGTCACCATCGCCAGTGACGTCTTCTCACTCGGCTCGCTGCTGGCATTCGCCGGTTCCGGGCGTCCGCCGTTCGGTCAAGGGTCACCGATTCCCGTCCTGGCTGCGATCACCACCAAGGAGCCGGACCTGAGCGGCCTGACGACGCCGCAGGCTTCGCTGGTGCGGGCGATGCTGTCGAAGGATCCGGTCGATCGGCCGACCCCGCGCCAGTTGCTGGATCGAGTCAAGCGCCCACCGTCCGGCACGCCAGACGTTCCGGATCCGTCACCTGCAGTGGTGACCACGCCGGTCATCCCGGCGCCGGCGACAGCGCTCGGCGCGACCCGGGATTCGAGTCCTCCCCAGGGCCGGGCACCCGGTCTACCTCCAGCCACCCACCAGCGGGAGCGCCCTCGGCGATTTCGGGGCTCCGTGGTGCTGTGGACGGTCGTCGTCGCACTTCTCGTCGTCGTGACCGTCGGCGGCCTGTGGTGGTCGCTCAGCAGAGACCCAGCCGCGTCGGATGGTTTGTCGTCTGGTTCGGATCAGAGCAGCGCCGCTACGCTCTCGGCTCGTCCCACCGACGGGCCGTCACCCAGCATCCCACCGGCTCCGGTGTCGGACCAACTCGTCTCCGGCGACTGGGCGCTGGCCAGCTACCGGCTCACCAACGACGCCGGGTTGCTCGGGGTGGCCGGAACTCTGCGCAACAACTCGACCACTGCTGCTTCCGGCGACGTCACCGTCCACGTATTCGTCGACGGCGAATACGTCGGTTCGGCGACAGGTCGGGTGACCGATGTCCCGCCCGGCAGCACGACCGAAGTGGCCCTCACCGGCTCCGATACTTGGCGACCCGGCCAACAGACGCTGGTGGTGGACGTCACCGAGCGCTAGAACCGACGGAGCCGCCGTTCTGCCACTTGGACATGAGGATCTCCAGCGGCCCGCGCCGGTGGAAGCGCAGCCAGGCCCAGGCGGCGAGTGCCAGGCCGCCCCAAGTGGCCGCAGCGATCGCAGTCACGGCAGCCGCGCCGAGTTGGCCGTACCACCCGAGACCCCAGCCGCAGAAGATCACGCACAGCACCACCGATTCGCCGAGGTAGACACTGAGCGAGGCACGGCCGGCGCTCTCGCCCGGGGCGAGCAGTGATGGCCAGCGTAGGTGGAGCAGCGCGAGGCCGCCGAGGTAGCCGGCTGCCAGCACCGGTGCGGTGATGAATCCCACGCCGAGGCCCACCAGCCCCAGAGTCGTCTGGGCGTAGCCGGCCCCGTCGGTGAACGCGAGCCAGGTGGCAAGCGCCTGGGCGGCGAAGCCGAGCGTCAGACCCCAGACCGCGCAGCGGCGCCACAGGACCCGGTGCCTGGCTGGATCGGCGAGGTACCCGCGGCGCCCAGCGACCAGGCCGAGGGCGAAGGCGGCCAACGCGAAACCCCACTGGACGCTCGCCAGCGTGAGCAGGGTGGTCGGCAGCGCGGCCGCTCTGGCCAGGGCCAACTGGAGGAACGAACCCTCGGACATCGCCGTGTTGAGTTCGACGAGTTCGGGGGCCACTGATTGCGCGCCCGCGGAACCGTCGACGACGGCTCCCACCACCAGCAACCCCAGCCAGGTCGCGGCGAGGAGGTAGCTGAACAACGCGAGATTGAGCACGGCACGATCGGTCCAGCCGAACGCCAGCATGAGTAACGCGCCCAGGAGCGCGTACGACAGCAGGATGTCGCCGAGGAAGAGGAAGATCGCGTGGGCGAGGCCCAGCGCGGCCAAGGCGATCAGTCGTCTGCGATAGCGCCGGAGTCCGGACTCGTCGACCGCCGGACCGGGACGCACGATGAACGTGGCGCTGTAGCCGAACAGGAACGAGAAGATGAGGTAGAACTTGCCCTCGGCCAGCAGGGTGGTGAGCATGGCCGCTGCACGATCCACGGTCGTTGCCAGGGAATCGTCGGTATAGCCGTCGACGTCGATGGCCATGAACGGGGCGTTGACGACCACGATCCCCAGCAGCGCCAGGCCGCGCAGTTGATCGGGGAAACGCTGTCTCGCTCGCCCGGCGACGTCGCCCATGGCAGTGACGCTACTGGAATGACCCGGATGGGTGTGGCGGCACGGTGATCACTCCCTGGCTGACCGACGCCCGGGCGTAGCGTGGGAGGTGAGGCGGGATTCGGTCGGCCCGCCCCGTTCGGTTCGCCCGGACTTCGAGGAGGTCGGCATGGCTGGTCAGGATTCGCCAGGCCCGGAGTGGCACTGGGACGGTCAGGAATGGCACTGGTGGAACGGCTCCGACTGGGTGCCCGCAGGCGTCGGACACGAGCAGATGCCGCCACCGCCGCCGCCGGTGGAAGGTTCGGCCGGGATCACGGCGGCGCCACCGCCGGCCGGCCCGCCCACCGGTACCGGACGATCCGGCTTGGGCGCCGGCGGATGGGCGGCCATCGTGCTCGGCATCGTGCTCGCCCTCGTCCTCATCGGCGGCGGCCTCGGCTTCTTCCTACTCCGCGGTGACGACAGTGATGTGGTCACCCTGCAGACGGAGCCCTTGTCGACGGCCATCAATGAGTTCACTCCGCCGGCCGGCACCGACACCCCGGTGACCGATCCGCCTGCCGTCTCCGGGGTACAGACCCTGCCGGCGGAAACGGTGGGACTGTTCGGCGGCACGTTGGATTCGTCTTCCTGTGACAAGGACCAACTCGTCACCTACCTGCAGTCCAATCCGGAGAAGGCGGCCGCGTGGGCGCGGACCCTGGGGATCACCGCGGCCGAGATACCCCAGTTCGTCGCCCCGCTCACCCCGGTGCTGCTGCGCAGCGATACTGCGGTGACCAACCACGGTTTCGAGAACGGGCAGGTCACCACCGTGCCGGCGGTGCTGCAGGCTGGTACGGCGGTGCTGGTCGACGAGTTCGGGCGTCCGGTGGTCAAGTGTTACTGCGGCAACCCGTTGACTCCGGCGCCGACGCTTCCCCAGAAGGTGCGCTACACCGGAACCACGTGGCCCGCCTTCCAACCCGGCACCATGACCGTGGTGCAGCAGAGTCCGGTGGTGATCGAAACGTTCGTGTTGGTCGACGTGGTCACCAACGTCACGTTCAACCGCCCAGCCGGGACGGACGGTTCCGCCGACGCCGAATCGACCACCCAGCCGGGCACCCAGCAGCCATCACCGACCCCATCGGTCACCGCGTCGCCGTCACCCACCGTGGCGCCGCCGTCGCCGACTGCCGAGGCCGGACGGGAGGCTCAGGCGATCGCGGCCGTGCAAGACCGCTACCGCACCTGCGCGGCCCAGATCGGATCCGAGGGCGTGGAAGAGGTCATCGGTCAGGCCTCATTCACAGCTTCACCGGCCGGGCCGAACGGTGAGTACGACGTCACGGTGACGGACGAATCGGGAACTTTCACCTACCTGGTGAATCTCAACACCGGTGTGGTGGCCGCCATCAGTGCCGACGCCGTCGAAGTGGCCGGGGTCTGTCCCGGAGTGTTCGACTGAGTTCGTTCGCCGCCTCCGTGGGTTCCTGCTGGAGCGTGCGCCGGTAGAGTGTCACCGTCTGCGACGCTGACCGATGGGTGCGGCGGAAGGAGCTGTCGTGGGGTCGAATGAGGGCAACACTTCGTCGGCGCTGCGCGGCGCCGCAGGTTGGCCGCTGCGCAAGGCGTCGAACGCCCTCTGGCGGGCCGGCGGCGTGGTCCGGGCCAGTACGCCCGACGTACCGGACATCACCGGGCCCGGGCTGCTGGTGAAGGCCACTTTCTACCCGGTGCGGACCCTCACGGCGGACGACACCGAGGCCCTGTTCGACTTCATCCAGGACGGGCTCAGCGACGACAGCCGATACATGCGGTTCCTCACGCCGATGCCGACCGTGCCGGAGTCGGCCGCCACCTGGCTCGCCGACCGCGACGGTCACGACCGGATGGCTCTGGCCGCACTCGACCCGGACGACTTCGGGCATATCGTCGCGGTGGTGGAGTACGCCCGCGTGCCGGAGGGGCAACCTGAGGTGGCTGTCGCAGTGGCGGACGACTACCAGGGTCAAGGCTTGGGCTGCAACCTGCTGCGCATGCTGGCCACGATGTCGCTGGCGGCCGGTGAGCCGGTGTGGCAGTGCTCGATGCTGGCCGACAACGAAGGTTCGGTCCGAGTGATGGAATGTGTCGGCGACATCGAACAGGTCGGCATCAGCGACGCGATCCGCAGCGTGCTGGTGCACCTGGATCCGGATCGGCTCCTCGGATTGGGGCCGGAGGCGCGCCGGTAGCGCCCGCCCCGGGTCGCGCCGGTGGGACGCCCGCTAGGAGGGGCAGGCGGCAGTCCGGTTGATCGTGTCGTCGTGCATCAACACCGGCACTCCGTTGGGGTCGGAATCGGTCGGTTTGGTCCACTGCACGTCGGTCTCGAGCACGGCGGCGCCGTTGTCAACCGCCTCCGCGAACGCCTGCATCGAGTTCTCGCTCACAGACTCCTCACCGCCACCGCGGTGGGCCACCATCTGCGGGGCGGGCTGGGCTTCGGCCGGGGCGGATTCAGCCCAAGCCGAGTACTCCTTGGTGAAGTCGGTGGCGATCCACTTGACGTTCTTCGGGTTCTTCGACGCGATCGAGTTCCAGCCGGGGGACGGCAGGCCCGCGAATTCGGCGCCGTCCTCGGCGGAATCCCCACCGGTGGCGACGTTGTACCAGATGTAGACCGGGATGTTGGCGGCCGCGAACTCCGCCGGCACGTCGTACTGCTGGCCGTTCTGCGGGAACGTGCCCTGGAAGTAGAGCACGTTGAGCACTCCCAGCGCGTCGGCCGACGGTGCCCGGGAGTTCATCTCCGCCACCGTCGGTGGAGCGAACGGATCGCCCACGCTGCCGCCGATCCCGCGGAACCAGACCCTGGCCCAATCCGGTTCGTTGTCGGCGAAGTACTTCAGGGTGGTTTCGTCGAAGGAGCCGATCAAGACCTCGGTGATGTCCGGATACTGGTTGACCAGATCGGCGAACTCGGCGAATTGGGCGTCGCTGGGCACCGGCTTGGGCTCGCCCTCGGCCGCCGCGAAGGTCTTGATCTCGGGCAACACCCCGACCTTCTTCTCGTTGGCGAACTTGAGGAATTCGTCGAGCGTGGGAATCGCCTCGCCGTTGTTCAACTGGTACTGCTGGAGCTCCTCGAACGTGAGGTCGGTGACTTTGGTATCGGGTGCCAGTTCGCACGGTCCGGTCGGAGTCGGCGCGGCGGACTCCGACGCGGCGCTGGTGGCTGCGGACTCCGAGGCCTCGCCCGCCTCGGTGCTCGACGAGGAACAGCCGGCGAGGAGCAGGCTGGCACTGGCGATGGCGGTGACACCGACGACGGTGAAGTGGATTCCCATAGTGGAGGACTCTATTGGGCGCAGAGCCGCAATGTCGCGCCTAACCCGATGGTTCAGGGACTCCAAGAGTAGGTCAACCTGCCAGGCTGGTGGCATGGGCAGTTTCGATGCGGATGTGGCGGTCATCGGATCCGGCTTCGGCGGATCGGTGGCCGCATTGCGGGCGGCGCAGGCGGGGCGCCGGGTGGTAGTGGCCGAACAGGGACGGCGCATCAGCAACGAAGACTTCGAACGGGGCGCCCGGTCGGTCCGGTCGTTGCTGTGGGAACCGGCTCTCGGGCTGCGGGGGTACTTCCGGCAAACCCCGATGAAGGACGTTGTGGTGGTCAGCGGCGTCGGGGTGGGCGGCGGGTCGCTGGTGTACGCAGCGGTGCTGATCGATCCGCCTCGGGCGGCACTTCAGACGACGCCCTGGACGCGCACCGGGCTGGATTGGCCGACCGAACTCGAACCCCACCTGGCGACGGCGGCGACGATGCTCGGCCGGGCCGTGAATCCCCAGTTCGGTGTGCAGGACCTGTGGTTGCGGCAAGCAGCGGAGTCGCTGGGGGTCGGCGATAGCTTCGGTCCCACGGCGCAGGGGATCGACTTCGACGCCTGCGTCGGTTGCGGCCAGTGCATCACGGGCTGTCCCTACGGCGCGAAGCACAGCTTGGATCGCACCTACCTCGCTCGGGCCGAAGCTCTTGGCGCACGAATCATGCCGCGCTCAAAGGTCGAGATCCTGACGCCGCTCGGTCGCGGCGACGGAGCTGATGGTTGGCGTTTGGTGATGACCGACCCCCTGGCGGGACGGCGGACCAAGCCCCGGAGCATCACGGCGCGATCGGTGGTGGTGGCGGCGGGCGTGCTGGGTACGGTGGGCCTGCTGCTCGCCGGGCGCGACCGGTGGCGGGTGCTGCCCGCACTCTCCGACGAGCTCGGCAACCGCGTGCGCACCAACTCCGAGGCCTTCGGCGCGGTCCTCCACCCGGCTGGAACGGACGTCATGCCCGGGGCGACGATCTCGTCGGACTTCTACCCCGACGCCCGCACACACGTGACGAACAACCGCTTCCCGAAGTCGTACACCTTCATGAAGTACTACCTGAGCCCAAGCGTGGAGGGTGCTCACCGGGCCCGGGCGACCTTGGGAGTGTGGCTCCGACATCCGCTGGCGTCGAGCGCGGCACTGCGGGCGCGCGATTGGCACCGCCGCACGACTGTGCTGACGGTGATGCAGCACGACGACAACGAGTTGCAGTGCCGACTCGTACGGCGCGGGTTCGGCTGGCGGTTGGTGACGACTCGGCCGGTCGGATCGGTGGCGGCCCCCGCCTACCTGCCGGAGGCCGACGCCGCCACCCGGGCGGTCGCCGACGTCAGCGGTGGCAAGCCCTTCACGACGCTGATGGAGTCGGTCGGGCGGATCGCTGCCACGGCGCACATCCTGGGCGGTGCCGCCATCGGTCCCGACCGGGGCAGCGGAGTGGTCGATCCGGACCTGCGCGTCTTCGGCTATGACAATCTGCGTGTGATGGACGGCTCGGTGGTGCCGAGCAACATCGGCGTCAACCCGTCCTTGACCATCACCGCGCTGGCCGAACGCGCGTGTGCCAACTGGCTCGGTTGACAGTCATGCCGTGCCGCCGGAACGCGACGGCGCTATGGCAGCCAGCTCCGATCGCGCCATGGTGTCCGGCCACGCGCCGGGTCCGCCGCGGCGGAGAACGTGTGCAGCCGCGCCACGGCCTCGGGGGATGAGGCGGACGCCACGAAACCCGCCGATTCGACTATCGCCGAACCGGTCCGGATCGTGCGCTTCGCGGCCAGGATGGCGGTGCGGTTCCGGTCGGCGAGGTCGGCGGCCATCCGTTGGGCGCGAGCCAGTGCCTCCCCGACGCCGACGAGTTCGCCGACCAGACCGACCTCGTGGGCCTGCCGAGGGGTGAGGGTGATGGAGCGCAGGATCATCTCGGAGGCCCGGGCAGCGCCGAGCAGGCGGGTCAAACGGACGCTGCCGCCGGCACCGGGTGGGATGCCGGCGGTAAGTTCGGGCAACCCGATCCGGTAGTCGCCGTCGCCCATGACGCGCACGTCGCAGGCAAGCGCGACCTCGCAGCCACCACCGAGGGCGTCCCCATCGATGGCCGCGATCACCACCTGCGGCAGGTTGCCGATGCGATCCAGGGTCGCGGTGGTCCGGAGCAACTCCACCAGACCCCTGGCCGGGGTGTGCGCCAACGCGTGTTTCGCCCCGGGCACTCGACCCAACCAAGCGACCGCGGTGAGCGCAGCCCGCGCCGCCGGATAAGGCGTGGTGAGACCCAGTTCTTCGGCACCGGCGGCGATCTCGGAGAGGTCGTAGTGCGGGATGAAAACTCCGTCGCGGGGCCCCGTGAGCACCACCGAACGGACCGACCGATCCCGACTCAGTCGACGTGTGAGCCGATCGAGGTCGGCGAGGACCGTCGCGTTCAGCAGGTCGGTGGGGGGATTACTGATCCGAACGGTGAGCACCCCGCTAGCGCGGTCGAGGGTCGTGGTGAGGGTGTCGAAGGCCGTCACGGGAGCCGTCCGGCGCGCCGGTTCAGTCCTCGGCCGCGCGCAGTGCCCGCGCGAGCCCCTTGTTGATGGCTTTGAGTACGGCAACCCGGGCGTAGCGCTTGTCGTTCGCCGGGATCACGTGCCACCGGGCGTCGTCGGTGGTGGTCCGCAGCAGCATCTGGTCGACCGCCTTGACGTAGTCGTCCCACTTCTCGCGGTTCCGGTAGTCCTCCTCGGTGATCTTGTGCTGCTGTAGGGGGTGTCCTCTCGCGCCTGGAACCGGGCCAACTGTTCCTCGGGGGAGATGTGCAGCCAGAACTTCGCCACGAAGTAGCCCCGTTCCACCAGCTGGGATTCGAAGTCGTTGATCTCGTCGTAGGCACGCTGCCACTCCGCTGGAGTGGCGAAGCCTTCGATGCGCTCCACCAGCACGCGGCCGTACCAGGTCCGGTCGAAGATCACGAACTTCCCGACCGGCGGAATGTCGCGCCAGAACCGCCAGAGGTAGTGGTAGCGCAGTTCCTCCTCGGTGGGCGCTGCGGTGGGGACCACCCGGTAGTCGCCTGCCTCCAGCGCGGTCGTGACCCGTCGGATCACGCCACCTTTGCCGCCGGCATCCCAGCCCTCGAAGGCGAGCACCATTCCGACGCCCCGCTCACGCGCCTCGATGGCCAGGCGGTGCAGTTTCGCCTGCTGTTTGGCGAGTTTGGTGCGGTACTCGTCGCGGTCCAGGTGCTTGGTCAGGTCCACGCCGTTGAGCACGCTGGCCTGGTCGAAGTCACCGAACAGCGAATCCGCCACCGACGGACCCCCGGCGGCAGCCTGCTCGAGTCGGCCGTGCAGCGCCGCCAGAATCGTGCGCGCCACGGTCAGGTCGCGGTATCGGGCGTCGGTGGATTCGACGATCGACCAGGGTGCGCCGGGTGCGCTGGTCGACTGCAGGATCCGCTCGGCGAACGGTAGGGCGGGTCCGAGACCCTCCAGTTGGGCCCAGTCGCGCTGGTCCACCCACCAACCGCCTTCGGGATCGTCCTCCGCCTTGCGCAGCCTCTTCTGCTGTTCCTTCGCAGGTGTGTGGAGGAAGAACTTGAGCACCAACGCACCATCGGCCACGAGGTCGTCCTGCATGGTGGAGATATGCCGGATCCAGGTGTCGAACTCGCTGTCGTCGAGTTCGTCGGTGGCGCGCATGACGGCCGCGCGCATGAGGCCGCCGGCGAAGATCGCGATGCGACCCTTCGGCGGGAGCGAGCGCCAGAGCCGCCAGAGTTGGGGACGGGCGGCCTCCTCCTGTCCGACGTCGGCGAAGACTCGTGTGTCGACGAACCTGGCATCCATCCACTCGTTGAGTCGATTGATCATCTGGTTCGCCGCCACGTGGTCGTCCCCTGCGATCCAGATGATCACCGGGAAGTCGGCCTCGCGCAGGTCGTATTGGGCGTTGACAAGATCCAGTCGTAGCGTTGGGACCGCCGCCTTGTATTCGGCTTTGCTGATCTTGTTGCCTACCTCGGCCACTTCGAGCATGACGATCCTTCCGGAAGACGTGCGCTGTTCACCTCGCGTTAGCCACGGTACGCATCCCGGCGCCGGGATGCTCCGCCAGCGCATGCCGGTGCCGTGCGGCAGTAGGGTCACCGGCCACGGAAGCCTGCGATGTGCTCTATCGGGCTGACCTCGCGCGGAGTTCGATCAAGGTCGTCACCACTGCGGCGTACAGCCAGATGGCTAGCACACCCACGGTGGCGAGCAGGCCCAGAATCTTCACCAGCCATACCTCGGTGGTCGCGCCGATCCCGCTGATCGACAGGGTCATCGCGGCAACCGGGAAGACGAAGCCCCACCATCCGGGATGCCGGGGGACTCGTCCGACTCTGCGCATCCGCAGAATCTCCAAGGTCGCCAACGCCCCCCACCACAGTCCGAAGCCGACGCCCATCGCCGAGATCACCACCCCCGGGGTTGCCGAAGTGATGCCCGGGAAGTCACTCGCGGCCGCGGTCTGCAGCAGCCTCAGCAGCGCGAAACCGAGGATTCCGGCAGGCGCCAGCGGAATCCACAGCGACGGGGCCATCGCTGCCGGGATCGGCTCGTGCAGTGCGAGCCGGGCCACGACCAGCGGCATCACCAGCAGGAACAGGGTCAAACCGAGGCCGTAGAAGACGAAGGCCACCACGATGAGCAGAGTTGACTGCGCCGGGTTGGCCGCGATGATGGGCAGCAACGCTAGCGGAACGAGCAGGTTCATCACAGGCGGGATCAGCCAGCCGCCGTTTATCCCGCCCAGTCCTGGTTGCGTTCTGATGATGGAGGACGACCAGGCCAACCCCAGGGCCAGGCTGAGCCCAGCACCCACCACCAGCAGCACGCCGTCGATCCACAGGCTCACCGCGGTTGGGACGATTTCAGGCCCGAGCCGCCCCCACGCCACCGCCAGCACCAACAACCCGGCCGGCAAGGTCGCCAACTGTGCGCCGTGCCCAGGATCGCGGAGTTCGGCGGCCAACTCCGCACGGTCGCGCAGTCGGTTGAGGTAGCGGGGCAGCAGCACGACTCCAAGCAGGCTGGCAAGTCCGAGAGTGACCAGCGCCGCCGTGGTGAGCCACTCCCACTGCCAGATCTCGGCCTGATACGCCAGGCTCAGGGCTAGTGCTCCGGTACCCATCACGGCCCCGAACCAGGCAGGATGGGAGCGAGGGTTGGGCGGCGACATGAGTGATCCTTCCCGCGGCCGGCCGTACAGTTCACCAGCGGATTTACGAAACTCACCCCACGATACCCCCTGGGGTATCGTGGGGTGAGTTGAGCCTAGGGAGTCGGAGATGAAAGTTGTGGTGGTCGGTGGCGTCGCCGGCGGCATGTCGGCGGCGGCCAGATTGCGCCGGCTCGACGAAGCGGCCGAGATCGTCGTGCTCGAGCGTGACGACTACGTGTCGTTCGCCAACTGTGGACTGCCATACCACATCGGCGGTGACATCGAGGATCGGGAAGCGCTGCTGCTGCAGACGCCGGAGAGTCTGCGTGCCTCGTTGGATCTGGATGTCCGGCGTGGTCACGAGGTCTTCGAACTCGACCGGACGGCCAGGACGGTCCGGGTGCGCGATCGCCTGCACGGCGAGATCTACACCGAGGACTACGACAACCTCATCCTCGCCACCGGAGCCACTCCGCTGTTGCCACCGTTGCCCGGCGTCGACAATCCCCGGATTCGGACACTGCGGAACATCCCCGACATGGACGCGATCATCTCGATCTTGGACTCGGGCGTGCGCTCGGCGGTGGTCGTGGGTGGCGGCTACATCGGTCTGGAGATGGTGGAGGCGCTGGTCCACCGAGGGGTCGACGTCACCCTGGTGGAGGCGAGTGACCAGGTGATGACCGCGCTCGACCGCGAGATGGCTCGCCAGTTGGAGGATCACCTGACGTCACACGGCGTGACCGTGCTGCTCGGTCGGCGTGCCCAGGCTTTCGCCGACGGCGGCGCTGGGCGGATCGAGGTAGACCTGGGTGACGAGCAGGTGACTGCGGATCTGGTGGTGCTGGCCATCGGTGTCAAACCCACCTCGGAACTGGCCAGGTCGGCCGGACTGGCCGTTGCGCAGTCCGGCGCGGTCATCGTCGATGGTCAGATGCGCACGTCCGATCCCAGCATCTTCGCCGTGGGGGACAGCGTGCAGGTGACAGACACAGTGACGGGTGAACCGGTGGTGGTGCCGCTGGCCGGACCGGCGAACCGGCAGGGCCGGGTTGCGGCGGATGCGATCGCCGGGAGAGTGGGTTCGGTGTACACCTCGACCCAAGGCACGGGGATCGTCAAGGTGTTCGATCTGACGGCCGGAATGACGGGCGTCAACGAGCGCACCCTGATCCGGCTCGGCCGCGACTACCGCAAGGTCCACGTCCATCCCAACGGGCACGCGTCGTACTACCCGGGCACCCATGCGATGCACATGAAGGTGCTGTTCGATGGTTCCGACGGCCGGTTGCTCGGCGGCCAGGTGGTGGGTGTGGATGGCGTCGACAAACGCATCGATGTGCTGGCGGTGGCGATCAGAGCAGAGATGACGATCGAAGACCTCGAGCACCTGGAGTTGGCCTACGCCCCGCCGTACGGCAGCGCAAAGGATCCGATCAACATGGCCGGTTTCGTCGGTGGCAACCTTATGCGCTCCGACGTCGACCTCTGGTACGCCGAGGAGTGGCCGGAGCTGCCGGCCGGGGTTGTGCTGCTCGACGTCCGCAGCCCGGCAGAGCATGCCGAGTGGTCGATTCCCGGCTCACTGCTCATACCTCACAAGCAACTGCGGGAACGCCTCGATGAGATTCCTCGTGGAGCGACTGTCTACACCTACTGCCGATCCGGCTTCAGGTCCTATCTGGCGCAGCGAATCCTGGTACAGAACGGCTGGACCGATGCCAAGACGCTGGCCGGTGGCGAACTCACTTTCCGGGCGGTTCACCCGGACGGGAGTTCCGGATGGGCGCAGTACCCGGTCGTCAGCTACGCCGAGGAAGAGCTGGCGGCCCGGCGACCAGCACACACGCGCTAGCCGTTGGGCAGCACTGCCGCGTAGTAGAGGCGGGCGGCGACGCCGTCCACCGGATCGAGTTCGTTCGCGGCCTCCTCGTGTACGAAGGAGATCTCGGCTCCGGCGGCCAACGAAGCTGCCACGATCTGCTCAACTTGGTCCCGGTCGGTGATGTGGGAACTGATCACGACCTGTTGCGCAACTCCCTGGGTGAGGGCCCGGTAGACCTGATCGGCCCCGAAGACGGCGCGGCCCGCCCCTGCAGCGGCCTGCAACTCCGCCACCACAGCGAGTTCGGCATCGCGCTCGACCTGGGCGGCGAGTGGACGCAGACGCTCGGTGAGGTCGGCGTCCGAACTGTCCATCGGTGCGCTGATGATCCCCACCAACGCCTTCGTGGCGCGCTGTCCGAGGGCCCGTGCAACCCCGTGGGCCTCCACCTCGTTGCCGCCGAGGACCAACCGGTCGAATTCCGGAAACTCGAGCACCAGGCGGTCGACCTGCTCGGCGATCGTCCGTTGGTGGCGCTGTTGGTACTCGTCCTGGCGGTTCTCGAAGCGGAAGTTGTGCCCCGAGCGGCCTGCGCTGTCCATCCCCCAGCGGTTGTCGAAGGTCAGCGCGGCGACATCGGAGATGAAGCCGAGGGAGCCGGTCACCAGGCGGGCCGAGGTGCCATCCACCAGTACCGCCGCATAGAGGCGGTATTCGCTCAACGCTCGGGCGAACTCGGCCACCAGTGGCGCCCCGTAGCCCGCGACCTGGTCCAGCACCACCGGGAGTTCGACACTGGTCACGTCGTCCTCGTCGGCCACCAGCACCAGAGTTCGCCCGGCGGGAAGATAGTCGAGCAGCCAGTCCTGGACCCTGCTGCGGATCTCGTCGAAGCGGATGCGGGCCGCCCGATCCTCACCTGGCAGCGCATCGGCGAGTTCGTCCAAGTCGTTGCGCAACTGGAGTTCCCAGGGGCGGGTCCCGGGTTCCCGGAAGTTCTCCGGATCCGACGGATCCACCGGCAGGTAGAGCGTGAGGGTGGGATTGCCCGCCGCTCGGTCCAAGATGTCCCGCAAGTCATTGGTATCGATGTCAATCAAGGTTCGTCCTCGTCGGTCGATGGCGTGAGCGGTCAGCAGCCCACCGGCCGGCTGCAGCTACTTCGCAGGCCGCAATTGGTAGGTTCCCCGACAACGTAGCAACGGTGTTCCTTGGTCATCAACTGCTGCGGTCTCGAGCGTGAATTCGGCTTTGCCCTCGGCGTGCGCCCGTCCGGCCAAGGCCCGCAACTCGTCGGCCGGAATGGAGGCTGCCAGGGTGGCGTCGGTGCGGGCCGGGTGCAGGAACTCCACCTCGATGTGGGTGACGATGGGGACCACGGCCAACTCCGGCATGGCCAGCGGCAAGAGACCCCCCGGCACTTCTGCGAGCGACATCAGAGCACCGGCGTACATGGTGCCGATGTGGTTCTTGTTGGGCTCCAGCGGCATCTTCAAGTCGACGCTGCCGGGAGACAGCGCCAAGACCTCGAGGCCGAGTCGGCCCAGCGCAGGTATCGCGCTGTGAACCATGGCTGTGACGGCGGCCGGATCCACGGTGTCGGTCATAACGTCACGATAGATCCTCCGGTAGCCCTTCGGCAGCATGCCAGCGTTTGTAGTCGGCGACCGCGACCGGCAGCGTCGGGTAGATCCGGTCTTCACCGATCGCGTCGACCAATCCGGCCCGGTCCAGCGGCAGCCACAAGTCGTGCTTCACCCGGGTGAGGGCCAGTTCGATCCCCCGGCTTGTGAGCTCCGAATGAAGCGCTGCGAGGGCGTCCATGGCGGTGAAGTCCACCTCCACGTTCGCCTCCATGTTGAGCAACAGCCAGTACACCGGACCCTTTCGTTGCCACTCGGTCACCGCATCGAGGGCTTTGGCCTGGAAATCCTCGGCGTTGGCGAAGAAGAGCGGCGAGTCGTAGCGGTACACCACGAGCCCGGGCACAGTGACGGCGTCGGGGTAGTCGTCGACGTCGTGCATACCCGCCAGGCCGGGGACAAATCCGACGACTGCGTCGTGTGGGCGCGCGACCCGGCGGAGCATGTCGGCCACCGACAGGCCCACGGCCAGCGCGATGCCGATCAGGATGCCGAACACGAGCACGGCGGCGAGGGCGGCCAGGGCGAGAACGAACTCCGACCAGCGGAACCGCCACAGTGCACGGAAACCGGGTATGTCGATCAACTTCGTGGCTGCGTACACCACGATCGCCCCCAAAGCGGCCGTGGGGAACTTCGCCAACACCGAACCGAGTCCGAAGATGACGACCAGCACACTCACCAGCGCCACCAGCGAATACAACTGTGTCCGCGCACCGGCTGCCAGGGCCAAGGCGGTCCTGCTTCCGCTGCTGCTGATCGTGAATCCGCCGATCATCCCGGCCGCCACGTTCGATGTCCCCAGTGCGAACAACTCCTGGTTGGAGTTCACCGAACCTCCGGTGCGGGCGGCGAAGGCCCGGGCGGTGAGCACCACGTCGGTATAGCCCACCAGCAGCACACCGATGGCGGGCAGGATGAGCAAGGAGAGGTCCGCGGGCGTCGGCCACCCCGGATCGGGAGGTGTGGGCGAGAAGGAGCCGGCCACCTGAATGCCGTAGTCCTCCAAGCCGAACACCACCACCGCGGCCGTGGCGAGCAGCACCGCGAGCAGCGGGGTCGGCAGGCGGGGCCAGCGCCAGGAGACTCCGAAAAGGAAGACAAGCACGGCAGTCGCCAGCCCCACCGTCGCCGGGTCGACGTCGGAGACACCGGCGAGGAACGAAGAGAACTCCGGGACGAACCCCTTTCCCTCCACGTCGACCCCGGTGAGTTTCGACAGTTGACCGACCACCATCAGCACGGCGACACCGGCCATGTAGCCCACCAGCACCGGCCGGGAGAGTAGGTCGGCGACGAAACCGACGCGTGCCACCCACGCCAGCAGGGCGAGCAGACCCACGGTCACTGCGAGGGCGGCGGAGAGCGCAGCGAAGCGAGCCGGATCGCCGCCGGCGAGTGGTCCGACGGTGGCTGCGGACATCAATGCGGTGGTCGACTCCGGACCCACGCTCATCACCCGTGAGGAACCGAAGACGGCATAGACCGCGAGCACTGGGATCATCGTCCACAGCCCGACGATGGGCGGTAGACCGGCGACAGTGGCGTAGGCCATGACCTGCGGCACGAGGTAGGCGGTCACCGTGACACCGGCCACCAAGTCGCCCCGGAGCCAAGGTTTCCGATAGGCCCGGAGGGTTGTGATCCCAGGTGCGCCAGGGAGAGCCTGCCGGAGCCAGGGGGCCGTCATGACCGCCCGTTCCGATCCCGTTGCCGACTACTCACCATGCGTTCATCTTGGCCCAGTTCCGAGGTTCGACGCGCAGTCGTGCAACGAGTGGTCGCGTCGTTGACTCGCGCCCCGGTGGCCCGAAGCGGAGTTGCGGCTCTGGCTACGCGAAATCCAGCCCGGCCTCGGCCAGGTCCACCGACCGGAACTCCCGAAGGTCGCGGAGGTAGTTCTGGTGCAGCCGCCAGGGACGGCGATCGACCTGTCTGGGCAGTCGGTCGGCGGCCCGGCGCAGGTAGCCGGAGTCGAGATCCATGAACGGCCGGGTGGGCAATTCCGGCGGCGGTCGTCGTGGTGTTGCGCTGTGGTAGCCGTGGTCGCTCAGGTACCTGATCACGCGACAGGTGAATTCGGCGATCAGATCGCACTTGAGGGTCCAGGATGCGTTCGTGTAACCCAGTGCCACGGCGAAGTTGGGGATGCCGCAGAACATGGCTCCCTTGAATCCGATCGCCTCCGACGCCGCCAACGGCCGTGAATTGATCGACAGCGACATTCCGCCAAGAACCTCGATGTTGAGCCCGGTGGCGGTGACGATGATGTCCGCTGGCACTTCGAGGCCGGAGGTCAAGCGCACGCCGGTGGGGGTGAAACGGTCGATGGTGTCGGTGACAACCCGGGCTCGTCCGGCGGCGATCGCGGCATAGAAGTCGCCGTCGGGGGCCAGGCACAGGCGTTGATCCCAGGGGTTGTACGGGGGAGCGAAGTGTTCGTCCACCGGGTAGCCGGTCGGAAGGTGGGCCCGGGCGCCGGAACGGAGCATCGCCTTCATCACCGAGGGTGCGCGGCGGGCCAGTTGGTAGCTGACGGTGGAGCCGAGGATGTGCTTGCGGCGGATGGCCTTGTAGGCGACTGCCGAGGGGAGCAGACGCTGCAACAGGTGATCGATCCGGTTGTTCCGAGGCAGCGCCGCGATGTAGGTGGGTGTGCGCTGCACCACGGTCACCCCGCCGGCCGTTTCGGCCAATGCCGGCACCAGGGTGACCGCGGTCGCACCGCTGCCGATCACCACGATCCGCCGGCCCGCGTAGTCGAGGTCGGCGGGCCACTCCTGGGGATGCACCACTTGGCCTCGGAAGTCGTCCCGGCCTGCGAAGTCCGGCGTGTAGCCCGCGTCGTAGTCGTAGTACCCGGTCGCGGCGAACAGGAATCGGGCCGTGATCTCCGACTCCTCGCCGGTGTGCACGTCTGCCAACCGCACCGTCCAGCGCTGCTCGGCGGTCGACCAATCCGCGGCCACCACCCGCTTCCCGAACGTGATCCGGTCGGTGACCCGGTAGGCCTCGGCGGTGTCCCGGATGTAGCGCAGAATCGCCTCGCCGTCGGCAAGCGCGGTGGCCTCGGGCCACGGTCGGAAGCGGTAGCCCAGGGTGTACATGTCCGAATCCGATCGCACGCCGGGGTAGCGGAACAGATCCCACGTGCCGCCGATGGCGTCGCGGGCCTCCACGATCGTGAAGGACACGTCGGGCAACGACGTGCGCAAGTGACACGCCATGCCGACTCCGGAGAGGCCGGCTCCGACGATCAACACGCCGACGTCGGCACCGGCGGCGAAATCCACGGTCACCCTGGTGATGGTACGCGGCGAGGTCAGCCTTCGATGGCGGCCAGCGGCTTCCCCTTGCCGGCCCAGCCGAGTGCACGTCGACGGGCAAGTCGAGCCCACTTCGGCCCCATCCACTGCGCCCGTTCGGTGATGATCCGCAATTCCGCAGCGAGCCACTTCGCACGTTCCGGTACCGACGACACCGCCAGCGGCGGAGTTCGCAGCGCCGAGTGGTACGAGCCGGTCACCAACCGCGGTTGCTCCGGGGGGCGCCCGAGTCCGAGAACATATTCGTAGGCTCCGAGCACGTCGAGGCCGGCGGCCTGGCAGGCCTGCCAACTTCCCCAGATCCGGATGTTCAGATCCACCAGCCGGCTCGAGTTGTCCGCCCCCCGCACCGCATCCATCGCGAACGGTCCGGACACCCCAAGTGCCCGAATCACCCGGATCGTGTAGTCGATCAGTTCCGGATCGTCGGTGACGGTCAGCCCGTAGCCGAACCCGAAAGGCTTGCGCGGATCGATCCGGTTGACGTAGGTGATGCCGGCGATCACCTCTCCTTCGGCCGCCACCCCAGCTGCGATCACCGGGGTACCGTCGTAGAACTCCTGCACGAGGTACGGCGTGTGCTCGCCGTATTCCCTCACCCAATGCCGCAGTTCGGCCGCTCCGTCGCAGAGGTGTACTCCGACGCCGCCGCCCGAGTCCCGCAGTTTGAACAGCATCGGCACGTCGCTGCGGATCGGCACGTCCTCGACCCGGTCCCACGTGCGCGGCACCGCGATGCCCAGCTCCGCCAGCGTCCTGGTGAGCGCCAATTTGTCGATCACATCGCGATCCGGGATGGCGGCGACTTTCCGGTAGCCGAGTTGGTCGTCGTGGCCCTCGGTCGACATCCAGGTGGCGGTGGATTCCGTGGCCTGGAAGTCCACGGCTCGTGCGTGCAGCAGCTCCTCCCAGCCCAGTGCCGTCAATGGCCCTGATTCAACCGTGGCCTCGGGAACCCACCGGGTGCTCAGGTTCTCCCACCGGACTCGAGAGGGATTCGCTGCGATGGCGTCGACGGATTCGGCCAGCAGTCGGACGGTGCGGTGGCCCCGGTGCTCGAGTGCCGCTGCGAAGTCGACCATCGGTTGGGAATACTCCACCTGGGCAAAGGCGATTGTGGCCATCGGTCCTCTCCTTCTCTGCGGAGTATGGCACCGGAAGGCAGGTGCGCGGTGCGCTAGCGTGGGGCGTCGGCCCGGACGGCGAAGGGGAACACCATGGCAGAGCGGGGCGACGACGCCGAGGTCGTCCCGGGTCAGCGTTCGGCGGGCTACCGATCCCGCACCGCGCTGTTGTTCGCGGTTTCCGAGATCGTCGGCAAACTCGCCTCTTTCGGGATGTTCGCGGTGGCCTCGCGCATCCTCGGCCCCGCCGGTTTCGGCGAATACTCGTGGGCCCTGGCACTCGGCGCCATCGTGGCCTCCTTCGGCATGTTCGGCTTCGACATGGCGCTCATCCAGCTCGGCGAGCGCAACCGCGGACGGGTCGCCGACTACCTCACCTCCAGCATCACTCTGCGCCTGCTGATCGGTGCGGTGGGTGTGGCGGTGATCGCGCTGATCCCGCTGTCGAACCCAGATGCCAGGGCTTTGGTGATCGTCACGACGCTCGCCTTGAGCATCGACAACCTCTCCACCGGTATGCGAGCGGCCGCCTCCACGATCGATCGCCAGCGAGCCCCGGCCGTGGTGATCATCGTCCAACGGGTGGTCACAGCAGTGGCTTCGATCTCGATGCTGTTGCTGGGCTTCGGCGTCCTCGCCATGGGTGTTGCCTTCCTGTTCGGAACGACGCTGGGGGCCGTCTCGCTGTTTGTCATCGTGACCCGCTTCGGCATCGGGCCGGCCCCGCGGCACCTGCACCGCGACTCCACCATCGACGTCGTCCGCAAGTCGATCCTGCCCGGTCTGGCGAACACCATGAACATGCAGACCACCCGGCTCGACATCGTCGCGCTGGAGCGACGGAAGGACGCCGACGCGGTCGGCTACTTCGCGGCCGCCTTCAAACTGGTGGAGACGAGCCTGTTCATCTCGGATTCGCTGATCCGCTCGGCGCTGCCGGAGATGCTGTACGCCAAGGACAATCGGCGGGTGGGCGAGATCGTGCGAACCGTACTCGCCACGGACGCCGTCTTCTACCTGCCGGTCGCCACCGCCATGGCCGTGCGCGGCGGCGACATCATGGCGGTCGTCTTCGGCGACGAGTTCGCCGCCGGCGGCCCGGCGGCCGCGGCGTTGGCCATCGGGCTGCTGGCGTGGGTCACCCTGGGCATCCTCACCACGGCGCTGCTGGTACGTCACTACAGCCGCGACGTGGCGGTGGTCGCCGGGATCACGCTGGCGGTGAAGTTCGTGATCGTGTGGCCCTTGGTAGACGCCTACGGAGCCGTCGGTGCCGGCGTCGCAGTGTCGGTCGCGTTCACGGTCCAGGCCAGTCTGCTCTGGTGGCGGCTGGCCAGGCATGGTGGCCGTCCGCGGATGGGTGTGACCCTGCTGCCGGCGGCTTTGGCCAGTGCCGTGATGGCCCCGATCGCCTACTTCCCGACGAACTTCTGGCTGGCGGTGGTGTTGGCCGCGGCGGCCTACGTCCTTTGCTGGTGGGTTTTCGCCCGCTGGTTCGACCCGGGAACCATCGCACGTGTGCGTTCGATCGTCGGCAGGTAGCATCCCGAACGTGAGTCCGGTGCGTGGCGGTGGGACCGCCGATGGCTGAGGCGCTGCTGATCGACCCGTATCAGCCGTACGCCGAGTTGTACATCTCGCGGCTCTATCGGGAGTACGGCATCCGGACGGTTGCCTTGCATCGGGACTGGCGCAGCCGACTGGTGTTGGAGCCCCGGTCGCCGATCTTGCGGTCCAAAGCCGTCTCCGCGCACTACATGATCCCGGCGGAGGGCGTCGAATCGCTCATCCCGGTTCTGCGCTCGAGGCACGACGTCACGGCCGTCCTGCCCCACGACGAAGGCGCCGTCTGGCCGCTGGCCCAACTCGCCGAAGTGCTCGGCCTCAGTTGGGCTCAACCGGAGGCGATGGCAGTGTTCGCGAGCAAGGCGGCCTTGAAGGAGCGGGTGCGCAGCCGTGACCCCGGCATCCGACTCAATCAGGTCGCGGCGGTGTCCGATGCCGCTGAGGTCCGGGAGTGGCTGACGGAATCCGGCGTCGATCGTTTCGTCCTCAAACCCGATGATGGTTCCGGCAACCGCGGCGTCGCCTTCTTCGACGCCGATGTTCCCACCCCCGAACTCGATCGCTACTTCGAGACCGTGCCTGGTGCGATCTTGGCGGAGGAGTTCGTCGGCGGCGAGGAGTATTGGGTCAACGGTCAGGTGGACGCGGCCGGCGAACCGGTGGTCACGATGATCGGCCGGTACGACCGTAGGGAGATCAACGGCAAGGAGAACGTCGAATTCGGCACCCACACGCTCCCCAGCAGGGCCCCCGAGTTCGCGGCCCTGCGCGACTATGCCGTCCGCGTGATGCGTGCCATCGGCCTGCGCCGCAGCCCGTTCCACCTCGAGGCGAAAGTCGACCAGGCGGGGCCGTGTCTGATCGAGGTGGCGGCCCGGTTGTGCGGCGACCTCGCCGTTCTCACCGACCAGTGGCAGCACGGCGTCGGTTCCGAGTTCATCGATGCCGCGGTGCACGACTACGTCACCGACCAGCCGCGGCCGCAGTTGCGACTCGATTTCGCCCGCGCCGATGCCAACCCGGTGGCGCAGGTGAACGGAGCCTCAGACGTGCACATGGTGGTCGGATGGGTCGACGGTGCGGCAGCAGTCGAGGCGGCGCCCGGCTTCCTGATGTGGATCAAGAAACCCAAAGTGGGTGATGTGGTGTTGCCCACCTTGGACCTGGTGGTGAAACCGTGGGGCCTCTACCTCACCGCCCACTCCCTGGCCGAGTTGGACGCCCGGGCGGAATCGGTTCGGAGCACCGTGCAGCTGACGCCCCGTGACGAGGTGGATCGACGGGCCAGGCTGGCTGTCACCGGAGACCGCCTGCGCCGCTACTGGTCGGCGCGTCCCCGCCTCTACATGCTGCGGGCGCTTCGCCGCAGCGGATAGCGGCCGCCGCGGCGAAGGCGGGGGTAGCCCGTCAGTTCCGATCCGGCAGCGACGACAGCACCTCGCTCAGCAGGGCGCAGGAGTCGAACTGATCGCGGTCGAAGGTCCAGCCGAGTCGCACCACCACCGCGTCTTTCGACGGAACGGAGGCGACGATCTGGCCCCAGTGGCCCTCCATCGACACGGTGTCCTCCGGGATCCCTGGGGTCGAGCGGCATTCACCGCCCACCGGGTTCGCCGGGATCCAGGTCTGGGCTCCATAACCAGCCCCGTCACCGTCGGGCAGGGCGGACGTGCCTGCGAACTCCAACCACCCCGGCGGCAGGACTTCCTCGCCTTCCCACTGTCCGTCCTGGAGTACCAACTGGCCCAAACGCGCCCAATCCGGCACCGTCGCCCACAGGTAGGACGACGAGACCCAGGTTCCGGCGGTGTCGGTGGCCAGCGAAGCCGTCGTCAGACCGACCGGGTCGTACAAGGCCGTCGCCGGGTAGGACCAGTACTCCTCGTCACTGGCGAACTGGCCCCGGGCCACCGCGGCCAGGATGTTCGACGTGGCGCTGAGGTATTGCCACCTGGTTCCGGCCGGCTCCTCGGCGGGGAAGCTGGCGGCCCAACCGGACATGTCGGGTTCGCCGTAGAGCATCTGAACGACCGGATCGGTCGGACCGTAGCCTTCGCGGTTCTTCAGTCCGTCGCGCATGTAGAACAGGTCCGCGACGGTGATCTCGCGGCGTTCGTCTTGGGCCCACTCAGCTACCCACGACGGCGCATTACCGGCCGGGAAGGCGTCCACCACCGGAGTCTGCAGGTCGATGCCCTTCTCGGTCAGGATCTTGTAGGCCAGCATGCCGCCGACGGTCTTGGTCATCGACCAGCCGTGCAGCGGGGTGCCGGCGAAACCGGGCGCCTCCCGCAGCACCAGCAGTTTGCCGTCCTGCACCACCGCCAGGCCGCGGGCGTTGGCCGCAGCCGTGTCGCCGGCACCGACGAAGGCGGCGTCGACGGCGGCGTTGAGCCGGTCGGCGTCGATTGCCGGATCCCAGTCGGTCGCCGGGACCGGGGCGTTACCCGCCGGCCACGGCTGGTCGGCCCCCGCATCGGCGTTGATCACGAATCCTTCCGCGCCGGCCGCCGGCGGTTCGTCGAGTACGCAGCCCCGATCCGGCAGCAGCGAAGCCGTGCGCGAGAACAGGCCGGCGAACTTCGCCGTCACCGACTTCTCATCCTCGTTGACGTCCACCGAGATCGCCGACAGCGCCGGGCTGGCCGGCAGCACGTCCTCTTCCATCAGGTTGTCGGGACTGCGGCCGGCCATGAACGCGGCTGAGCAGACGCTCTCCGCGGCCATCCCGGACGCGTTCTGCGGAATCCGCAGGTAGATCAAGGCGCCCACCACCACCACGAGGAGGACCACGATCAGCGCGATAATCCCGAGCACGATTCGTTTCAGCACCGCAGAGCCCTTCCGTGTGGCAGCCGACGCGCCCAGGTGCGGCGCGCCCCGTCAACCGTAGTGCGGGTCGGGCGTACGTTGCAGTGTTCGGCGTCAGCCCGCAATGGCATCGCTGTAGCGTTGCCCGCCGAAACGGGCGACGAACTTCTCGTCGGCGTCATCGGCCTGACCCGCCACGTTGGCCACCGATGTGAGCAGTTCCGAGCGGTCCAGGCAGTTGCCGTAGATGTGGTGGACGACGAACACGTTGATCAAACCGGGTTCCTCTGCATCGACCACGATCATGGAGGCCAGGCCGGGTCGTCCGCCCTGCCGGGCGACGAATTCGAAGACCTCGGCGGAGGGGGTCACACCCAACGCCAGCGGGGACGAGACCAGGAGGACCGAGAAGGGGCCCACACCGGCCACCTCCGTGGTCACCTTGGTCGAGCCAACCGGCAGTTCGAACTTGTTGGGGTCCAGCACGTGGACGGCGTCGCCGAATTCGTCCTGCAGTATGAACAGGGCGTATTGGGCGACTGAAGCCACACTGTCGTAGTGGTCGGATTCAAGCCCCACGAATATCGTCCCTTCCTGCGCTTGGGGCCACGCTAGCCGTCGGGGACCGACCGTCGCACCCCATGTGGGCCCTGGCCGCCGTTCGCTTCAGACGGTCCGATCGAGTTGGGCGTAGTCGACGCCGGTGAGGCGGACCGATTCGGCCCACAGCCGGGCTGCGTCGGCCTCATCGCGGGCACGGTCGTTCGGCGTCACCAGCGTCGGATGGCCGCGGGACTCCATGAACCCGTCGGGTCCGTAGTACTCACCGCCGGCGACACCCGGAGCCACCGCGGCGTACAGCTCCGGCAGCACCCCCATCTCTGCGGACTGACCCAGCACCTTGTTCATCACCGCTGTGAACTTCTCTTCGATGCCGCGGCCGATCTCGCGGGCGTGGGCCGACTGCAGGTTGGTAGCCGAATAGCCGGGGTGGGCGGCAACCGCGATCGCATCCGCGCCGGCGGCGGCGAATCGCTGCTGCAACTCCGCGGTGAACAGCAGGTTGGCAAGCTTCGACTGGCCGTACGCCGACCAGCGCTGGTAGTTCCGTTCGCCCATCAGGTCGTCGAAGTTCATCTTCCCCATCCGGTGGGCGGTGGAACTGACGGTGACGACGCGGGCCGCCGGCGCCGCCAGCAGCGGGTCGAGCAATTCGCCGGTGAGGGCGAAGTGCCCGAGGTGGTTCGTGCCGAACTGCCGCTCGAATCCGTCGGCAGTCTCGCCGCGGGGCAGAGCCATCACGCCGGCGTTGTTCAACAGCACGTCAATCGTCTGATAGTCGTCCACCACTGACCGCGCGAACTGGGCCACGGACGTGAGGTCGGCGAGGTCGAGCCGCCGCAGATCGACTGTCCCGGGTCCGGGGAGGGCCGTGCAGATCCGGCCTGCGTCGAGGTTTCGGCAGGCAGCCACCACGGTGGCACCGTGGGTGACCAGGGCTTTGGTCGCCTCCAGGCCCAAACCCGAGTTGGCCCCCGTCACCACGAAGGTCTTGCCGGACTGGTCTGCGATGTCGGCGGCTGTCCATTTCATGTCATAAGCCAACCCCAACTTCGCCGCTCGCGCCAATGGCGCCCCCAGGTTGGTCCGCCGGCCCCGCCGACGTGTAACCTCGTCGGGTGCGGCTTCGCTGTGTCCGCTCCGGGGTTCCCATCCCGCTGCGTCCAGCGTGCGGTGCACGCCCCAATAGCTCAGTCGGCAGAGCGTCTCCATGGTAAGGAGAAGGTCTACGGTTCGATTCCGTATTGGGGCTCGGTGGGCGTTCGTCGCCCGCGATGGCGGAGTAGCTCAGCCAGGCAGAGCAAGCGGCTCATAATCGCTGTGTCGCCGGTTCAAGTCCGGCCTCCGCTACCACGGCAACCACAGGCGCGGTGCAGACGTCGGAGTCTCGACGCTGGATGCGCGCCGTTCGCAACGGAGAGGCGAATCATGGCAAAGGCTCAGGACGTCCGGCCCAAGATCACGATGGCGTGCGCTGAATGCAAGGAGCGCAACTACATCACCCGCAAGAACCGGCGGAACAACCCCGACCGGGTGGAGCTGAAGAAGTACTGCCCGCGCTGCAACAAGCACACCGAGCACAAGGAGACCCGCTGACCATGGCGCGCCTGGCCGGCAAGGTTGCCATCGTCACCGGAGCGGGTCGCGGCATCGGCGCGGCCACGGCGGCTCGACTCGCCGCCGAGGGTGCCGCGGTCGTGGTCAACGACATCGACCCGGTACCGGCCGAGGAGACTGTGACGCAGATCCTCGCCGAAGGTGGGCAGGCAGTGGCCTGCGTGGCAAACACCGTCGACAGTGCGGAGGCCGATCGGCTCGTAGGGGTGGCCCTCGAACACTTCGGTGCGCTCGACATCCTGATCAACAACGCCGGTACCACGCGGGACAAGATGTTCCACGGCATGGACGACGAGATGTTCGACTTCGTCCTCGACGCCAACCTCAAGACGGCGATCCACTGCGCTCGTGCGGCGATGCCGGCGATGCGCGACGTGGCCAAGGCCGAGATCGCCGAACATGGCCGACCCGCCCACAACCGAAAGATCGTCTTCACCTCATCGGTGGCGGCGCTGATGGGCAACCCGGGTCAGGTCAACTACGTCGCCGCCAAGGGTGGGCTGATCGCAGTCACCAAGACCCTTGCGCGCGAACTCGGTCCGTTCGGCATCAACGTCAACGCGGTGGCGCCGGGCTTCGTGGAGACCAGGCTGACTCAGGCCAAGCAGCCGGGCGAGACCTATGGCATCCCGGACCAGATGCGGGAGATGGCCAAGGCCATGATCGCCCTGGGTCGGCTCGGATTGCCGGGAGACATCGCCGCCGTCCACGCGTTCCTCGCCAGTGCCGACTCCGACTTCGTCTCGGGGGTCACCATCCCGGTGACCGGTGGCCAACTCGGCGGGATGTAGCTGCACCAGGACGAGGAGTTGTCGCCGATGCCACTCAACAGCGCGTACGCCGGCAAGCGCTATCCGCCCACCGCGCCCTATCAGGTGGGCCGGGAGAAGATCCGCGAGTTCGCCGCCGCCATCGCCGACGACAACCCCGCGTACCACGATGTCGCTGCCGCCCGGGAACTCGGCTACCCGGACGTGGTGGCGCCGCCGACCTTCAGTTTCGTGCTGACCATGAACGCCATGACCACAGCCATGTTCGACCCGCAGATCGGGCTCGACTACTCCAGAGTGGTGCACGGCGAGCAGTCGTTCGAGATCCACCGGCCGATCGTCGCGGGTGACGAGGTTGTCGTCGATGCCACGATCGAGGCGATCGACGGCAGCGGCCGACACGAATTCCTCACAGTACGTGCCGACGTGCGCACGGTGGCCGGCGAGGACTTGGTCACCACCCGGTCGATCCTGGTGTCCAGGGGCACCGGGGCCGCTGCCGGAGGAGCATCATGAACCCGCCGGGCGGTACCTCGATCGACCCGTCGTCGCTGGCCATCGGCGACATCGTGGCGCACGCCGAGTTCCGGGTGCGCCGGATCGACCTGGTCAAGTACGCCGGGGCCTCGGGCGACTTCAATCCGATCCACTGGAACGAACGCACCGCAACGTCGGTCGGGTTGCCCGATGTGATCGCCCACGGGATGTTCACGATGGCGCAGGCGGGTCGCGCGGTGACTGACTGGATCGGAGATCCGGGTCGGCTCGAGCAGTTCACCGTGCGCTTCAGCAGCCCCGTCGTGGTGGCAGATGACGACTCCGGCGCAGGCGTCGAGGTGACCGTCCGGGTGGCGGAACTGCTGGATTCCGGTGACCGCGTGAGACTCGACATCACCGCACACAGCGAGGGCAGCGAGGTGCTCGGGCACGCGTCGGCAGTGGCACGGCTGAGGTGAGCACTGCGATCCGGTTGGCCGACTACACCACGCTGCGACTCGGCGGGCCGTGCACCGACGTGGTGGTCGCCGACACCCAGCAGTCCTTGGTGTCGGCGGTGATCTCCGCCGATGCCGAGCGCACGCCACTGCTGATCCTGGCCGGCGGCAGCAACGTCGTGATCGGTGACGATGGTTGGCCAGGCCGGGCCGTCGTGGTGCGGTCGCGCGGAATCAAGATCCGCGGTGCGGAGGTGGAGGTCGCGGCAGGGGAGTCCTGGCCCGACTTCGTCGCTGCGATGGTTGCGGCCGGCCGGCGGGGAGTGGAGGCCCTGTCGGGCATCCCCGGTTCAGTCGGCGCCACCCCGATCCAGAACGTCGGCGCCTACGGCCAGGAAGTTTCCGGGTGCATCAGCGCGGTTCGCGTCTGGGATCGCGAGGAGGCCAGGGCACGAGTCCTGACTGCCGCCGAGTGCGAATTCAGCTACCGCGACAGTCTCTTCAAACGCCGACCCGGCCGATTCGTTGTCCTCTCGGTGGTTTTCGACCTTCCCGAGGTGGGCACGTCGGCCCCCATCCGGTACGCGGAGTTGGCCGACAAGTTGTCGTTGCCCACCGGGGCCGTTGCACCGGTGGGCGTGGTGGCGGCCGCCGTGCTGGATCTGCGCCGGGCCAAGGGTATGGTCCTCGATCCGCAGGACCACGACACCTGGAGTGCCGGCAGCTTCTTCACCAACCCTCTGGTGAGCCAGGCTCAGGCCGACGATCTTCCCGCGGCCGCTCCGCGCTACCCGGCCGGTGCCGGCATGGTCAAGGTCAGTGCGGCCTGGCTGATCGACCAGGCCGGATTCGGCAAGGGCTTCGCACGGGGGATCGACGCGCCGGTCGCGCTCTCCACCAAACACACCCTGGCCCTGACCAACCGCGGTCGGGCCAGCACCGAGGATCTGCTGGAACTCGCCCGCACGATCCGCGCTGGAGTTTCGGCCCTGTTCGACATCGACCTGCAGCCGGAACCGGTGCTGGTCAACTGCCGGCTCTGAGTCGCTACGGCCGGGAGCCTCGGCGTGCCCCTCAGCCGGCGCAGGTCGCCGTGTATTCGTAGGCCTCGGCGGTGGGGCCGACGTAGCCCTTCTCGACGGTCTTGATGCCCATCGGCGAGGTGTCGTCCGGGGTGTTGATGGTCACCGACCGGTCCACCTGCGAAGGGTCGCCGTTGACCACCACGGTGGGCAGCGCCCCCTGGTAGTCGACCTCGAAACCGCCTTCGGCGATCGAGCGCAAGCCCTCCCTGGTGAGGTCACCGTTGGCGGCGGCCTGTTCGAGCAGCGCCAGCATCGGGTACTGCCACACCCAGCCGTAGGTGAATCCGTCGTTGGTGGGCACCTCGCCCTCGCCGAGAGCCGCCTGCATGGCGGCGTGGGCCTCGGTGTCGGAACCGAACGATTCGGTCGTTCCCACGTTGGTGTACTGGGCCTTGAGCGCATCGGCCGCCGGCAGGCTGAGCAACAGCGGGTTCCAGGTGGGTGCGGCTCCGAGGAATTGACCGTCGTAGCCCTGGGCGGCGGCCTTGCCCACGATCTCGGCCGTCTCCACCGGGCCGATGGCCAACGCAACCACGTCAGCGTCCGAGTCGAGGATCTGCTGGACGGTGGCGTCCTGGTTGCCTGCGATCGAGTTGGGCAACGCCTCGATGAAGCCACCGAATTCGACGTTGTTCGCCTCAGCCCAACTCTGCACACCGGCGGCGTAGTCACCGCCGAAGTCGCCGGGCGGTCCGACGGCGACGACCTTGGTGATTTCGCCCTTGTTCTCGCTGTACCAGTCCAGGCCGCTCATCGCCATGATGCAGTAGGAAGATCCGGACTCCAGCACCAGGCCGTTGTCGTCTTCCGGGAACTGCCAGCCGGACCACCAGGACGCCGGTGCCGCCACCACGTCGTCAGCGTCCATGTCGTTGAGGATCGCCTGGGTCTGGGCGGTTCCCAAGGATTGCGCCAGCGCCAAGACGTTCGGCTCGATGGAGCGGTACTCCTGGCTATGCACGGCCGGGTCGTACTTGTTGTCGCGGGTGTATTGGGAGACGTTGACGTCGTAGCCGCTGATGCCGCCCTCGGCGTTCACGGCCGCCCAGAAGGCCTCCTGGCCGGCCACCACCTGGGTCGCCAGCGGCGCGAACGGTCCCTCGGTGAGGTCCGAAAGAATGCCGAGGTAGATGCAGCCGTTGTCGGGGTTCACGGCCTCCGGGCAGGGTTCGGCGGTCACTCCGATGTCGGTGATGATGTCTTCCGGTGCCACCGAGGCGCCGTCCGCCGTGCCAGCACCCGCGGACGATTCGCCGTCGGAACTGCTGCCGCAACCGGCAATCACCAGCGCGCCGGCCGCGGCCAACGCCAGGGATGCGGTGAATCGCTTGCGTGTCATGACTGCCTCCAAGTGGCTGGGCGTCCGTGGCCGACACGTGGCACCGGAGGACCCACGTAGATCTCCGGAACCGAAGTTCGGGCAATGTTGTGCATACTTTTGCAAACTCTTTCCAGTTATGCCAACTTGTAGGAAGATCTTTTCGTCTTTTCGACGATTTCCCACCCGAGGGGGTCCGTCCGATGCTTTCCGTGGAGAACCTGGAGGTCGTCTACGAGGACGTCATCCTGGTGCTGAAGGGTGTCTCCCTGCAGGTGCCGGAGGGTTCGATCGTCGCCCTGCTCGGGCCGAATGGGGCGGGCAAGACCACTGTCCTGAGAGCCATTACGGGCTTGCTCGGAGTGCATCGGGGTCGAATCAGCAAAGGCTCGGTCACCCTCGACGGACGCGACCTGACGAACGCTGAACCGCCGCAGATCGTCCGGGCGGGTATCGGGCAGGTGATGGAGGGGCGGCGGATCTTCCGGGAGTTCACGGTCGAGGAGAACCTCCGGGTGGGCGGTCACACAGTCGGTCGGGCCGAGATCGCGGCCGGTTTGGAGCGGGCCTACGACCTGTTCCCGGTCTTGGCGGATCGCCGCAAGCAGGTTGCCGGCTACCTGTCCGGTGGCGAGCAGCAGATGCTCGCGATCGGGCGGGCGATGATGTCGACGCCGCGCTACCTGCTGCTGGACGAGCCATCGCTGGGAGTCGCGCCGAAGATCGTCGCGCAGCTCCGCGACCTGATCGTCGAAATCAACCAGGCCGGAACATCGGTTCTGCTCGTCGAGCAGAACGCGTCGATGGCCTTGTCCATCGCAACCCATGGCTACGTGCTGGAGACGGGGCGGGTGGTGATGGACAAGCCTGCCGAAGCGTTGCGCGAGGACGAAGACGTCAAGGAGTTCTACCTCGGCCTCCATGGCTCGGAGCGTGGGTCCCTTCGTGACGTGAAGCAATACCGACGGCGGAAGCGGTGGTTGAGTTGACGATCCCGGACGAGGTGGCCGTCGAGGGCGTCGAGACGGGCCGCCCGGTGCTCGAAGTGGACAACATCTCCCTTTCCTTCGGTGGGACCACAGCGATCAGCGACGTGAGTTTCGATGTCCGGGCGGGGGAGTTGTTCGCCATCATCGGACCCAACGGGGCCGGGAAGACTTCCATCTTCAATTCGATTTCCGGCGTTTACATCCCCCAGCAGGGTTCGATCACCTTCGCCGGCGAGGACGTGCTCGGGCGTCGGCCGGAGTCGATCGCCAGGCTCGGCGTCGCGCGGATGTTCCAGAACATCGAGCTGTTCGACAACCTCACCGTGCTCGACAACATCATGCTGGGCAGACACAACCACCTCCACTATTCGTTGCTCTCGGCGTTCCTCTTCGCCGGCAAGGCGAAACGCGCCGAGGTGGCCAACCGCCGCATCGCGGAGGAGATCATCGACTTCCTCGATATCGCCGCCCACCGGAGTTTCCCGGTGGGCATGCTGCCGTACGGCATCAAGAAGCGAGTGGAGTTGGGCCGGGCGTTGGCGATGCAGCCGTCGTTGTTGCTGCTCGACGAACCGGTGGCGGGGATGAACGTCGAGGAGACCGAGGACATGGCCCGGTTCATCCTCGACATCCGAAGCGAGCTGGGAATCTCGATGATTCTGGTCGAACACGACATGGGTCTGGTCATGGATCTCGCCGACCGGGTGCTGGTACTCGACTTCGGGCATCGGATCGCCCTCGGCACGCCCGCCGAGGTACAAGCCGACCCGGCTGTGATCAAGGCCTATCTCGGGGAGGAACTCGGATGACGCCGGCAACCATGACGACCTCTCGGTGCTGGACCCTGGTCGAGCAGGTGGCCCAGCGCGCCGCGACGCGACCGACGGACGTCGCCATGCGGGTCAAGCGCCTCGGAATCTGGGACGACGTCACCTGGGCCGACTACGCCGAGCAAGTCGAACTGGTGGGACACGCGCTGCTGTCGTTGGGCATCGAGCCGGGCGATCGGATCGCGATCCACTCCGAGAACCGCCCCGAGTGGCTCTACACAGATCTCGGGACGAACTCGGTGCGGGGCATCACGGTGGGGCTCTACCCCACCAACCCGGCGGCCGAGGTTGCCTACCTGCTCAACGACTCGGGCGCCAGGATCCTGGTTGCCGAAGACCAGGAACAGGTGGACAAGGCGCTCGAGGTGGAGCAGCGTTGCCCCGAGCTGGAATGGATCATCTACCTCGAGCCCCGCGGCGTCGCGACCATCGACCACCCCAAACTCCTGGGTTGGGAGGAGTTCATCGAGCGGGGTCGGGCCCATCGGACGACTGCCCCCGGCGCCCTCGACGTGTTGGCCGACCAGGCTCGACCGGACGACGTGGTGACGCTGGTCTACACCTCCGGCACCACCGGACCGCCCAAGGGTGCCATGTTGACCAACGCCAACGTGCAGTTCGCCGCGAACGTCATCGTCAACGGCGGTGGCGTCTACCAGCCGCCGCCGAACCCGCGCGACGTGATCCTGTCCTATCTGCCGCTCTGCCACGTGGCGGAGCGGGCGGTGTCGACGTGGACCAACGCCGTCTCCGGGGCGATTGTGCACTTCGCCGAGTCGATCGACACCGTGACGACGAACCTGCGCGAAGTGCAGCCGACGCTGTTCTTCGCAGTGCCGCGGATCTGGGAGAAGCTCAAGGCGGGCATCGAGGTGCGGATGCTCGCGGCCTCCCGAGTCAAGCGGGCGAACTACGCGTTCTGGATGGGCGTGGGTAACCGGATGGCGCAGAAGTTGGTCGCCAACGGCGGTCGACACACCTGGCAGACGAGGATCATGTACGCACTCGGCTACGTCTTCCTCTTCCGCGCTCTGCGCGACCGGGTGGGCTTGCGCAAAGTCCGTGCCGCAGCTTCGGCCGCAGCCCCGATCTCGCCGGAAGTGCTGTACTTCTTCTTCACGATGGGGGTGGTCATCAACGAGTTGTACGGAATGACCGAGAACAGTGCCGTGGCCACCGCGAACCGGGCGGGTCGGATCAAACTCGGGACCGTCGGCGAGCCGCAGCCCGAGGTCGAGGTGCGTCTCGACGATGCCACCGGCGAGATCCTCACCCGACATCCGGGCAACTTCGCGGGCTACTGGCGCCGCCCGGATGCCACCGCGGAGGCGTTGGACTCCGACGGATGGCTCCACACCGGCGATGTCGGCGAATGGGTCGACGGTACCCATCTGAAGATCGTCGACCGGATCAAGGACATCATCATCACGGCAGGTGGGAAGAACATCTCGCCGTCCGAGATAGAGAACTCGCTCAAGGCCTCGCCTTTCATCAGGGAGGCCGTCGTGATCGGCGACAAGCGCCCCTACCTCACGGCGCTGATAGGCATAGAAGAGGACACCGTGGGGGGTTGGGCCCAAGCCAGGCGCATCCCGTACACCACCTACCGCGACTTGTCGGAGCGGGAAGAGGTGTTGCGACTGGTGCAGGGGATCATCGCCGACACCAACACGAAGCTCGCCAGGGTGGAGAACATCCGCAAGTTCCGAATGATCACCAAGGCCCTGGGCCACGAGGACGGTGATCTGACCGCGACCCAGAAGGTGAAGCGCTCGGCGCTGACGCAGACCTTCGCCGACCTGATCGACGACATGTACGACAACACCGACCGGCTGCCAGGCGGCGATCAGGCGGACGTCATCGTGCTCGAGTCGACGGGGAGGTGAACCGTGGCTGAGGTGGTCGAATCAATCGTCCGCGGGATGGGCTTGGGCGGGGTCTATGCCCTGCTGGGCGTCGCGTTCGTCATCATCTATCGGGCGACCGGGGTCATCAACTTCGCACAACCGGCATTGATGATCCTAGGTGCCTATGTGACGTCCTGGTTCGGCGTCAGCAACGGCCTCCCGTTCTTCCTCGCCGTCCTACTCGGCATGGCCGTCATGGCGATCGTGGGCATGGTGGTGGAGCGCCTCGCGCTGCGACCCATGGTCGGTCGGCCGGCGTTCTCCGCAGCGACCGTGACCGTCGGGGTGTTCATCGTCCTGCTGATCGTGGCGGGTCGCCTGATCGGTTCGGAGTTGCTGACCGTCAACGACCCGTGGGGATTGGAGACCGTCGAACTCGGCGGCGCCACGATCTTCGTCGTCGACCTGGCCAAACTCGTGATCGCGCTGGTGGCGATCGGCCTCGTGGGGTTGTTCTTGGCGCGGTCCAGGGTGGGTCTGGCGATGCGGGCGACGGCATTCGACCAGGAGACGAGTCTGGCGCAGGGAATCAACGTCGGGCGGATGTTCGGCCTGTCCTGGGCGATCTCGGCGGCACTGGCCTCGCTGGCCGGTGCGTTGGTCGCTTCAGGTGCCTCCGGGGTCGAGACCACCACCGCATTGGTGGCGCTCAAAGCCCTGCCGGTGATCATCCTCGGCGGACTCGATTCGATCAAGGGGTCGGTGGTGGCCGGGCTCATCATCGGTATCGCGGAGTCCCTCACCCGCACCTACCAACCGCTCTACGCGCCGTGGTTGGGAGCCAACTTCGACATCATCGTGCCCTACCTGATCATGATCATCGTGCTGATGGTGCGACCCTACGGCCTCTATGGCACCAAGGAGGTGGTCCGGGTATGAGCACCACGGACACTGTTCGACCGGATCCGGCCCCGGCGCGTCCGTCCCGAGCCGCGACCCGATCGCTCAGAGGGCGGCCGGCGCTCTACACGAGCTACGCGTCCGAACTGGCCATCTTCAACACCGGAACGAAGAAGTTCTGGGTGGGCGCCCTGGTGGTGGCCGTGTTGCTGCTGCCGTTCGCGCTGCAGCGGGACATGGTCGCGCTGGTGGCCACGGTGTTCGTGTTCGCGATCGGTGGCATTGGGCTGAACCTGCTCACCGGATACGCCGGTCAGGTGTCCCTGGGGCAGGCGTTCTTCCTCGGCGTGGGGGCGTATACGGCCGCCGTCTTCGGTGGGGAGTCCAGCCGCGGGGTGATCGGGCTGGGTTGGGACATGGCGATCTGGCTGCCGCTGGCCGGACTCGTACCGGCATTGATCGCGTTGGTGCTCGCGCCCCTGGCGGCGCGGGTGCGGGGCCTCTACCTGGCGATCCTCACCTTGGGTCTGGTCTTCATCGGCGAGCACATTTTCAAGGAAGCCGACGCCATCACCGGCGGTGCCGGCGTCGGGCGCGCTCCGGCGGAACCGATCTTCCTGGGCTTCAACCTCTTCGACCGCTACGAGGTCTTCGGCTACCGGATCGATCGGTTCACCACGTTCTACTACGCCTGCTTCGTGATCTTCGTCGTGATGGCGGTGTTGGCCCGCAACCTGGTGCGTTCTCGGTTCGGTCGGAGTTTCGCCGCAGTACGCGACCGCGACGTCGCCGCGGAGGTGATGGGGGTGTCGCTGCTGCGCACCAAGACCATCGCATTCGCGATCTCCTCGTTCTACGCGGGGATCGCCGGCGCGCTGCTGTCCATCATCATCGGGCGGATATCGCCGGAGACGTGGAATTTCTTCCTCTCGGTGGAGTTCCTCGCAGTCATCTTCATCGGCGGTCTGGCGAGCATCAGCGGCGCCATCGCGGGTGCGGTGTTCGTGGTGATGTTGCCCAAACTGGTCAACAACCTCACCGGCTTCCTCCCCGTGAGTTCCGGGGTCGGTCAGGGCGGCATCCTCAACGTCTTCGAATTGCAGACGATCATCTTCGGCCTGCTCATCGTGCTGTTCCTCATCCTGGAGCCGCGCGGCCTGTACGGACTCTGGATCAGAGTGCGGAACTACTTCAAGGCGTGGCCGTTCTCCTATTGACCCCAGGACCTCACCGGCTGGCCTCAGGGCCTCACCGGCTGGCGTGACCTCGTCGGCTCACTCGGTGGCTTCGGCCAGCAGTGAGGCGATGCGTCCCACGCCTTCGGCGAGGTCGGCGTCGCCGAGGGCGTAGGACAGCCGCAGGAACCCGGGCGTTCCGAAGGCCTCACCGGGAACCACCGCAACTTCGGCCTCGTCGAGGATCACCTCGGCGAGTTCGGTGGTCGACTGCGGGCGCCGGCCGCGGATCGTCCTGCCCAGCACCTCGGTCACCTTCGGGTAGGCGTAGAAGGCTCCGTGCGGTTCCGGGCATTGCACGCCCTCGATGGCGTTGAGCATCTCCACGATCGTGCGTCGGCGCCGGTCGAATGCCGTGCGCATCTCGGCGACGGCGTCGAGGCCACCGTTGAGCGCGGCGATCGCCGCGCGTTGGGAAACGTTGGCGACGTTGCTGGTGGCGTGCGACTGCAGGTTGGTGGCAGCTTTGGTCAGATCCGGCGGTGCGATCATCCAACCCACCCGCCAACCGGTCATCGCGTAGGTCTTGGCGACTCCGTTGACCACCACGCACCGATCGGCGATCTCCGGAGCGACCACCGGCATCGAGACGAACTCGGCCCCGCCGTAGACGAGGTGTTCGTAGATCTCGTCGGTGATCACCCACAGGCCCTGCTCGGCGGCCCAGCGGCCGATCTCGGCAACCTGTTCGGGCGGGTAGACCGCTCCGGTCGGATTCGACGGCGAGACAAACACCAGCGCCTTGGTGGCCGGTGTTGTGGCGGCCGCCAAATCCTCCACGCTGGCGAGGTAGCCCGACTCCATCGTGGTCTCCACGATCACCGGGGTACCGCCGGCCAGTCGAATCGACTCCGGGTAGGTGGTCCAATACGGCGCGGGCAGCAGCACCTCGTCCCCGGGGTCGAGCATGGTGGCGAAGGCGTTGTAGAGCGCCTGCTTGCCGCCGTTGGTCACCAACACCTGATTGGCGGCGATGGTCAGTCCGGAATCCCGGGCGGTCTTGGCGACGATGGCCTCCTTGAGTGCGGGCAGCCCACCGGCAGGGGTGTACCGGTGCATCGCCGGGTCGCTGCAGGCAGCCACCGCAGCCGCCACCACGTAGTCCGGAGTGGGGAAGTCCGGCTCGCCCGCGCCGAAGCCGATCACCGGCCGGCCGGCCGCTTTCAGCGCCTTGGCCTTGGCATCGACTGCGAGGGTTGCCGATTCTGTGATTGCCCCGATTCGGGCGGAAATGCGGTCGGAACGTGACATGGGGCCGATTCTTCCCTATTCGATCGGGTCGCGTACAGTAGGCACCGGTGTCACAGCGCCGCTGTGTCAGCGTGCCCCCAATCCGCGTTGGCTGGCGATCGTGATGCCGTAGGGTCGTAGCTCAACTGGCAGAGCACCGGTCTCCAAAACCGGGGGTTGGGGGTTCAAGTCCCTCCGGCCCTGCAACACGTTCCGCTCCAGTGGGGCACCCGGCCGCGTACCGGTGCTCCTTCAACCTCGACGAAAGGCCAAGGCGTGACCACTGCTGATGACGCCGACGCTGAAGGCGAGAAGGCGGGACGCGACGGCGCGCAGGGGGCAACACCCGATTCGACGCCGGACGCCAAACCGGCCAAGGGGGCCGGCAAGAAGAAGAGCAGTGTCGAACGGGAAGGCATCTTCGCGCGGTTCGCGAAGTTCCTCCGGCAAGTGGTCGCCGAGTTGCGCAAGGTCATCTGGCCGACCCGCAGCGAGTTGATCAACTACGCCAGCGTGGTGCTGGTGTTCGTTGTGATCATGGCAGCCATCCTCGCCGCCTACGACTTCGCCTTCGCACGAGCTGTCTTCTTCGTCTTTGGCGAGTAGTCCCGCCCCCGACCGAATCACACGCACTGAAAGGACCCACGTGTCGACCGACGAAACGCCCACCGAAGTGGTGGTCGAGGCCCCAGCCGAGGACGTCGTTCCGCCTGCGGAAGAGGAGGCGGCCTTCGCCGACGCCGACCTGGCTGCCGACGATGCGGCATGGTCCGCCGCAGCCGAGGGTCCGGGCGAGGTCTCGGAGTTCCGCGAGGCGTTGGAGATGGCTCCGGGCGACTGGTTCCTGGTGCACACCTACTCGGGCTACGAGAAGCGGGTGAAGGCCAACATCGAGACCGTCGTGAAGTCGCAGGACCTCGAAGACGACATCTTCGCCGTCGAAGTCCCGGAGGAGACGGTCTGGGAGATCAAGCAGGGACAGCGCAAGAAGGTCGACCGGCGGAAGTTCCCAGGCTACGTGCTGGTGCGGATGTACCTGACCGACGAGACCTGGACCGCAGTGCGCAACACCCCGGCAGTCACCGGATTCGTCGGCCAGTCGGACCGGCCGGTGCCGCTGTCGTTGGACGAGGTCGAGAAGATGCTGGCCCCCGAGCCGGTCGCCGCGGAGCCGGTGGCAGCCAGCGCCGGACAGGCGGACGAAGGTGTACTGACCCCGGTCGCACGCCAGACCGAGATCGACCTCTCGCCGGGTGACTCGGTGACCGTCATCGACGGACCGTTTGCCACACTGCACGCGACGATCTCCGAAATCAACATCGACGCCGGCAAGATCACCGGATTGGTGGAGATCTTCGGCCGGGAGACCCCGGTCGAGTTGAGCTTCAGCCAGATCCAGAAGAACTGACCCACCCACACAAGGAGTAGCACCACCATGGCCCCGAAGAAGAAGGTCGTCGGCCTCATCAAACTGCAGATCTCGGCCGGTGCCGCCAACCCGGCTCCGCCGGTCGGTCCGGCGCTCGGCCAGCACGGCGTGAACATCATGGAGTTCTGCAAGGCCTACAACGCCGCCACCGAATCGCAGCGCGGTCAGGTCATCCCGGTCGAGATCACGGTCTACGAAGACCGCACGTTCACCTTCGTGACCAAGACGCCGCCGGCGGCCAAGCTGGTGCTCAAAGCGGCCGGTCTCGACAAGGGTGCGCCGAATCCGCTCAAGCCGGTGGGCAAGATCACCAAGGCGCAGGTGCGGGAGATCGCCGAAACCAAGATGCCCGACCTCAACGCCAACGACGTCGAAGCAGCCATGAAGATCATCGAGGGCACTGCCCGCTCGATGGGCGTCAACGTCGTCGACTGATTCGACACCGGGCCCAGCGGCCCACACCTCGGGCACCTGCGCCCGCGGTGAAACCAAGTGGAAGGACACCCGACCATCCGGTCGGATCCGCTGACACCACGCCGATCGCAAACGTTGCGACGGAAGAGAGGAATCACCATGGCCCACGGAAAGGCCTACCGACAGGCAGTCGAGAAGATCGACCGCGATTCGCAGTACCCGGTCACCACCGCGTTGGAGATGATCAAGGGATTCCCGCCCGGGAAGTTCGACCAGACGGTTGAGGTGAGCCTGCGGTTGGGGGTCGACCCGCGCAAGGCCGATCAGATGGTGCGCGGCACCGTCAACCTGCCGGCCGGGACCGGCAAGACTGCCCGCGTGGTGGTCTTCGCCACCGGCGACAAAGCCGAGGCCGCCAGGGCCGCGGGGGCGGACTACGTGGGCAGCGATGATCTGCTCGAACGCATCAAGGGCGGCTGGCTGGACTTCGATTCCGTCGTCGCCACCCCGGACCAGATGGGCAAGGTCGGTCAACTCGGCCGAGTCCTCGGGCCGCGTGGGCTGATGCCCAACCCAAAGACCGGAACGGTCACCATGGACCCCGGCAAGGCGGTGTCCGAGATCAAGGGCGGCAAGATCGAGTTCCGTGTCGACAAGCACGGCAACCTGAGTTTCATCATCGGCAAGGCGTCGTTCCCGCTCGACGACCTGGTCGCCAATTACCGGGCGGCCATCGACGAGGTCAATCGACTCAAGCCCTCGTCCGCGAAGGGTCGCTACATCAAGAAGGCCACGCTGTCGACGACCATGGGTCCCGGCATCCCGATCGACTCGGCGCGGGTGGCAGCCGACGCCTGACGCCCTTCGGTGGCGCCCCGGTGCTCACGGCACCGCGGGCGTCACCTAGGATTGACCCACCAAAGACCGCCGGTCGCGCCGACGAGGCGCGGTAAATCCCGCCACGGGAGCCAGCGCAGGTGCTACCAGAGCAGCCCCTCGAACTCGGGGGTGCTCCACCCCGGTGCTCCTGCGCCGGGGTTTCGTCTTTCACGGACGAATCCGGTGGCACCACAGACGGAAGGAGCCATAACCCGATGGCGCAGAACACCAAGGCGACGGTTGTCGCCGAACTCGCTGAGTCGATGCGCTCGTCGCAGGCCACGGTGCTCACCGAGTACCGCGGACTCACCGTGGCCCAGATGAAAGAACTGCGGCGTTCCCTTGCCGGCAACGCGAGCTACGTCGTCGTCAAGAACACGCTGACGAAGATCGCGGCCAAGGACGCCGGCATCGACGGACTCGACGAGTTGCTGGTGGGGCCGAGTGCCGTGGCCTTCGTCGACGGCGACCCGGTCGAAGCGGCCAAGGGTCTGCGGACCTTCGCAAAGGCCAACCCCGCATTGGTGATCAAGGGCGGTGTGATGGAGGGCAAGGTCCTCACCGCCGCGGAGATCTCCAAACTGGCCGACCTCGAATCGCGCGAGGTGCTCCTCGCGAAGCTCGCCGGTGCGATGAAGGCCTCCATGTCCGGTGCGGCGTCGCTCTTCAACGCGCCGCTCGCGCAGACCGCCCGACTCGTCGAGGCTCTGCGCGCCAAGGCGGAGGAGCAGCAGGGTTCGAGCGGCGCGACCTCGCCGGCGCCGGCCGAGTCCGAAGCCGAGACCGCGTAAGTCCAGGGCCCAGGCCCACCCAACCCACGGTGGCCCCGAGCCCGGGGGCGCTGACCACACCACGAAAGGAAACGCCGATCATGGCGAAGCTGACCACAGACGAACTGCTCGACGCGTTCAAGGAAATGACCCTCATCGAACTCTCCGAGTTCGTGAAGATGTTCGAAGAGACCTTCGAGGTCACCGCGGCCGCCCCGGTGGCTGTTGCCGCGGCCCCGGCGGCCGGCGGTGCCGGCGGCGAGGCTGCCGCCGAGGAGGAGAAGGACGAATTCGACGTCATCCTCGAAGGTGCCGGCGAGAAGAAGATCCAGGTCATCAAGGAGGTGCGGGCCCTCACCAGCCTCGGCCTCAAGGAGGCCAAGGACCTCGTCGAGTCCGCACCCAAGCCGGTGCTCGAGAAGGTCAACAAGGAAGCCGCCGAGAAGGCCAAGGAGGCCCTCGAAGGCGCTGGCGCCAGCGTCTCGCTCAAGTAGCACGCGACCCCCGGCACCCGCCGGGAACGAACCGGGTCCGCACCCCTGCGGGGGAGTTGGGCCCGGTTCGTCGGTCTTCCGGCGGACTCGTTTCAGCCGACTCGCCCGCCGGAAGTGCACACGCCAGGCCCAAACCCTTGACTCCACCGGGGGAGGGCGGCGTATCCTCTTTGATTGCCTACCCGCCCGCGCCGACGTTCTTGCCATCGGCTATTGTTGGTCCTTGCGCCCACACCACCGACATCACGCCTGCACTGAAAGCGACTCCCCCTGCCTGCCCACAGGCCGGCGATGAACCGGTTGCGGTGCAGACGATGACGAGAGTTCCGGCCCTTGGAAGGATCCCTCTTGGCTCCCCGCCCTATTGCTAACGACCGTTCCGACTCCCGGGTGACGTTCGCGAAGATCCGCGAACCCCTCAATGTCCCCGACCTTCTGCAACTCCAGCGCCAGTCGTTCGATTGGCTGCTCGGCAACGAAGACTGGCAGGACCGCGTCGCGCTCGCCCTCGACGAGGGACGCGACGACGTGCCGACGACCTCCGGCCTGGAAGAGATATTCGCCGAGATCGGCGCGATCGTGGACAACCGCGACTCGATGACGCTGTCGTTCCGCGACCACCGCTTCGACGAGCCCAAGTACACCGAAGAGCAGTGCCGGGACAAGGATCAGACCTACTCCGCCCCGCTCTTCGTCACCGCGGAGTTCATGAACAAGGAGACCGGCGAGATCAAGTCGCAGACGGTCTTCATGGGCGACTTCCCGCTGATGACCGACCGTGCCACGTTCATCATCAACGGCACCGAGCGAGTTGTCGTCAGCCAGCTCGTGCGCAGCCCGGGGGTCTACTTCGAGCGGACGCTGGAGAAGACCTCGGACCGCGAACTCGTCAGCGCCAAGATCATCCCGAGCCGCGGTGCCTGGCTCGAGTTCGACATCGACAAGCACGACACGGTGGGCGTGCGCATCGACCGCAAGCGCAAGCAGCCGGCGACCGCGTTGCTCATCGCGATGGGCATGCCGATCGAGGAGATCCGGGAGCGCTTCGGCCGGTACCCGTCGGTGATGGCAACGCTGGACAAGGAGATCGAATCCAGCCGCGGCAAGTCCGGGACCATCACCCGTGAAGAAGCCCTGGTCGACATCTTCAAGAAGTTGCGTCCGGGGGAGCCGCAGAGCGCCGAAGCCGGCGAGAACCTGCTGAACAACCTCTACTTCAACCCCAAGCGTTACGACCTCGCGAAGGTCGGTCGCTACAAGATCAACAAGAAGCTGGGGTTGCACGAGCCGCTCGAGCAGTCCGTGTTGACGCTCGAGGACATCGCCCGCACCATCGAGTACCTCGCGCTGCTCCACGAGGGTCAGACCGAGATGACCAGCCAGACCGGCCCGGTGCCGATCGAGACCGACGACATCGACCACTTCGGCAACCGGCGTCTGCGCACCGTGGGCGAACTCATCCAGAACCAGGTCCGCACGGGCCTGTCTCGGATGGAGCGTCAGGTCAAGGAGCGGATGAGCACGCAGGACGTCGAGGCGATCACGCCGCAGAGCCTGATCAACATCCGGCCGGTGGTGGCGGCGCTGAAGGAGTTCTTCGGCACCAGCCAGTTGAGCCAGTTCATGGACCAGACCAACCCGTTGGCCGGCCTCACCCACAAGCGGCGGCTCTCCGCTCTCGGCCCCGGTGGCCTGAGCCGTGAGCGGGCCGGCTTCGAAGTCCGCGACGTGCACCCGAGCCACTACGGGCGGATGTGCCCGATCGAGACCCCGGAAGGCCCGAACATCGGCCTGATCGGGTCGTTGAGCACCTTCGGCCGGGTCAACGAGTTCGGCTTCATCGAGACGCCCTACCGCAAGGTCGTCGACGGTGTCGTCACCGACCAGATCGACTACCTCACCGCCGACGAGGAAGACCGATTCGTCATCGCGCAGGCCAACGCCCCGCTGCGCGAGGACGGCGGCTTCTCCGAGGAGCGGGTGCTGGTCCGGCGTCGGGGTGGCAAGGTCGACTACGTCCTGCCGCGCGACGTCGACTACATGGACGTGTCGCCGCGCCAGATGGTGTCGGTGGCGACGGCGATGATTCCGTTCCTCGAGCACGACGACGCCAACCGCGCGCTGATGGGATCCAACATGCAGCGGCAGGCGGTGCCGCTGATGCAGTCGGATTCGCCGTACGTGGGCACCGGCATGGAACTGCGTGCCGCCACCGACGCGGGCGACGTCATCGTGTCCGAGCGGTCCGGTGTCGTGCAGGAGGTGAGCGCCGACGAGATCGTGGTGGCCGCCGACGACGGCACCTATCCCACCTACGCGGTGCGCAAGTTCAGCCGCAGCAACCAGGGCACCTGCTTCAACCAGCGACCGATCGTCGCGCAGGGCGACCGGGTCGAGGCCGGCCAGGTGCTGGCCGACGGCCCGGCCACGCAAGGCGGCGAGATGGCGTTGGGTCGCAACCTGCTCGTCGCGTTCATGTCCTGGGAGGGGCACAACTACGAGGACGCGATCATCCTCAGCCAGCGACTGGTCGCCGACGATGTGCTGACGTCGATCCACATCGAGGAGCATGAGGTCGACGCCCGCGACACGAAACTGGGTCCGGAGGAGATCACCCGCGACATCCCGAACGTGGGCGAGGAGGTGCTGCACGACCTCGACGAGCGCGGCATCATCCGGGTCGGCGCCGAGGTCCGCTCCGGCGACGTGCTGGTCGGAAAGGTGACGCCGAAGGGTGAGACCGAACTGACTCCGGAGGAGCGGCTGCTGCGCGCGATCTTCGGCGAGAAGTCACGCGAGGTGCGCGACACCTCGCTGAAGGTGCCCCACGGCGAGTCCGGCGTGGTGATCGCCACGAAGGTCTTCGACCGCGAGAACGACGACGAGTTGCCGCCCGGGGTCAACCGCCTGGTCCGGGTGTACATCGCCCAGAAGCGCAAGATCACCGAAGGCGACAAGCTCGCCGGTCGGCACGGCAACAAGGGTGTGATCGCGAAGATCCTCCCGGTCGAGGACATGCCGTTCCTGGAGGATGGCACTCCGGTCGACATCGTGCTCAACCCGCTCGGTGTGCCGGGCCGGATGAACGTCGGGCAGATCCTGGAGACCCACCTCGGCTGGGTGGCCAGCCAGGGCTGGAACATCGCCGGCGATCAGGAGTGGGCGCAGCGGGTTCCCGAGGCGTCTCGCACCGCACCCCCGGGCACCAAGGTGGCGACGCCGGTGTTCGACGGCGCCCAGGAGCACGAGATCACAGGTCTGCTCGGTTCGACCACCGCAACCTGGGAGGACTCCGAGGGTCAGCCGGCCAGGCTGGTCGGATCCGACGGCAAGGCGCGGTTGTTCGACGGGCGCTCCGGCGAGCCGTTCCCGTCCAAGATCGCCGTCGGGTACCTCTACGTGCTCAAACTGCACCACCTCGTGGACGACAAGATCCACGCCCGTTCGACCGGCCCGTACTCGATGATCACCCAGCAGCCGCTGGGCGGTAAGGCGCAGTTCGGTGGCCAACGCTTCGGCGAGATGGAGGTGTGGGCGCTGGAGGCCTACGGCGCGGCGTACGCGTTGCAGGAGCTCCTGACCATCAAGAGCGACGACATCATCGGTCGGGTCAAGGTCTACGAGGCCATCGTGAAGGGTGACAACATCCCGGAGCCCGGCATCCCGGAGAGCTTCAAGGTGTTGGTCAAGGAGATGCAGTCGCTGTGCCTGAACGTCGAGGTGCTCAGTTCCGACGGTGTCGCCGTCGACATCAAGGACACCGAAGATGACTACCGCATGACCGAAGAGTTCGAGGTGGACATCTCGCGTCCCGAACGCAGCAGCGTCGAATACCCATAGCGCGTCGTGACCCGGGCGCGGGCTGCGCCCGGGTCGCTCACCAACACAAACCACCACACGCCTGAAGAGTCACCAGACGCGAAGGAACATACGAGTGCTCGACGTCAACCTGTTCGACGAACTCCGAATCGGCCTGGCCACCGCAGACGACATCCAGAACTGGTCGTACGGTGAAGTCAAGAAGCCCGAGACGATCAACTACCGCACCCTCAAGCCGGAGAAGGATGGCTTGTTCTGCGAGAAGATCTTCGGCCCCACCCGGGACTGGGAATGCAACTGCGGCAAGTACAAGCGCGTGCGGTTCAAGGGCATCATCTGTGAGCGCTGCGGCGTCGAGGTGACCCGGGCCAAGGTGCGCCGGGAGCGGATGGGTCACATCCGGCTGGCCGCCCCGGTCACCCACATCTGGTACTTCAAGGGTGTGCCGAGCCGCCTCGGCTACCTGCTCGACCTGGCGCCGAAGGACCTGGAGAAGGTCATCTACTTCGCCGCCTACATGATCACCTCGGTCGACGAAGACGCACGCCACCGCGACCTCCCGGCACTGGAATCGCGGGTGCAGAGCGAGATCAAGTACATCGGCCAGCGACGCGATGACGTCATCAACAAGAAGATGGCGAAGCTTGAGGAAGACCTCGCCGCGTTGGAGTCCGAGGGTGCGACGGCCGCGCAGATCAAGAAGGTGCGCTCCGAAGCCGAGAAGGACATGGCGGAGCGGCGTAAGCGCGCCGACGCCGAGATCGCCCGGCTGGAGGCGGTCTTCGACCGGTTCCGGACGCTGAAGGTGCAGGACCTCGAGGGCGACGAGCAGCTCTACCGGGAGATGCGGGACCGTTTCGGCAAGTACTTCTCCGGCGACATGGGTGCCGCCGCCATCCAGCAGCGGCTGCGCGACTTCGACCTCGAAGGCGAGGCGGAGAAGCTGCGCGAGGTCATCGCCACCGGCAAGGGACAGCGCAAGACCCGCGCGATCAAGCGGCTCAAGGTGGTGTCGGCGTTCCTCAACACGTCGAACACTCCGGATGCCATGGTGCTCGACTATGTCCCGGTGATTCCGCCGGACCTGCGCCCGATGGTGCAACTCGACGGCGGCCGCTTCGCCACCAGCGACCTGAACGACCTCTACCGCCGGGTGATCAACCGCAACAACCGACTCAAGCGACTGCTGGACATCGGTGCGCCGGAGATCATGACCAACAACGAGAAGCGGATGCTGCAGGAGGCCGTCGACGCGCTCTTCGACAACGGCCGCCGCGGTCGCCCGGTGCAAGGCCCCGGCAACCGGCCGCTGAAGTCGCTCTCGGACATGCTCAAGGGCAAGCAGGGTCGGTTCCGGCAGAACCTGCTGGGCAAGCGGGTGGACTACTCCGGCCGATCGGTGATCGTGGTCGGCCCGCAGTTGCAGCTCCACCAGTGCGGCCTGCCCAAGCAGATGGCGTTGGAACTGTTCAAGCCGTTCGTGATGAAGCGGCTGGTGGACCTCAACCACGCGCAGAACATCAAGAGTGCCAAGCGCATGGTGGAACGTTCCCGACCCGTGGTGTGGGACGTGCTCGAGGAAGTCATCACCGAACATCCGGTGCTGCTCAACCGTGCCCCGACCTTGCACCGGTTGGGCATCCAGGCCTTCGAGCCGCAACTGATCGAAGGCAAGGCGATCCAGATCCACCCGCTGGTGTGCACCGCGTTCAACGCCGACTTCGACGGCGACCAGATGGCCGTTCACCTGCCGCTGAGCGCCGAAGCCCAGGCCGAAGCCCGGGTGTTGATGCTGAGCAGCAACAACATCCTGTCGCCGGCCAACGGACGTCCGATCACCACGCCGACCCAGGACATGGTGCTCGGCATCTACTTCCTCACCACCGAGAACCCCGACGGAGTGGGGGCGGGACGGTCGTACGCCTCGGTGCATGAGGCGATGATGGCCTTCGATTCCGGCGATCTCGATCTGCAGGCGCCGGTGACGATCCGGCTCACCGGCGAGAACCCGCCCGAGGACACCAGCTTCGCCACCCCTGCTGGGTGGCAGCCCGGTGACTCCTTCCTGCTCAAGACCACGTTGGGCCGTGCCCTGTTCAACGAGGCGATGCCCAGCGAGGAGCCGTTCGTCAACTACCAGGTCGACAAGGGTGCGCTCGGTGCGATCGTCAACCGACTGGCCGAGCGGTACTCGAAGGTCTACGTCTCCGCGGTGCTCGATGCGTTGAAGGACCTCGGCTTCCACTGGGCCACCCGGTCCGGTGTGACGATCTCCATCGAAGATGTCGTCACCCCGGCGGCCAAGGCTGAACTGTTGGCCACCGCGGAGGGCAAAGCGGCCGAGAAGCAGAAGGCCTACGACCGTGGTCTGATGACCGAGCAGGAACTCAACGACGAACTCATCGAGATCTGGACCCACGCCACCGATGAGGTGTCCAAGGCGATGCAGGACAACTTCCCGGCGGCGAATCCGATCTGGCAGATGGTGCAGTCCGGCGCCCGCGGCAACATGAACCAGATGCGCCAGATCGCCGGTATGCGTGGGCTGGTGGCCAACCCCAAGGGCGAGACGATCCCGCGGCCGATCAAGTCCAACTTCCGCGAGGGGCTGTCGGTGCTGGAGTACTTCATCTCCACTCACGGTGCCCGCAAGGGTCTCGCCGACACCGCCCTGCGGACGGCGGACTCCGGGTACCTCACCCGGCGGTTGGTGGACGTCAGCCAGGACGTGATCATCCGAGAGGACGACTGCGGCACCGAAGCCGGCTTGCTGATCCCGATCGCGGAACGGGACGAGGACGGGGGGTTGCGCAAAGCGGAGCGAGTCGAATCCACCGCGATCAGCCGCACCTTGGCCCAGGACGTGGTCGCCTCGGACGGCACCCACCTGGCCAGCCGTGGCGACGAGATCACCACCCAACTCGTCGACCGCCTGGTGTCGGCCGGTATCGAACAGGTGAAGGCCCGTTCGGTGCTGGTGTGCGAGTCCAAGGTCAGCACCTGCGCCAAGTGCTACGGCCGTTCGCTGGCGAGCGGCAAACTCGTGGATGTCGGCGAGGCCGTCGGCATCGTGGCCGCACAGTCGATCGGTGAACCCGGTACCCAGTTGACGATGCGCACCTTCCACACCGGTGGTGTGGCCGGTGAGGACATCACCTCCGGCCTGCCGCGGGTGGTGGAACTGTTCGAGGCCCGCACCCCGCGCGGTGTGGCCCAGATCAGCGAAGCCACTGGTCGGGTCACGCTGGAAGAGGAGGAGGGCGGCGCCCGCGTCATCACCGTCACCCCGGACGATGGCAGCGATCCGATCCGGTACGAGAAGATCCCGCGCCGTGCTCGGCTCGCCGTCGGCGACGGCGACCACATCGAGGCGGGCAAGCCGCTGACGGTCGGTCCGTTGGATCCCAAGGAGGTCGCCCGCATCCTGGGTGGTCGGGCAGCGCAGAAGCACCTCGTCGACGAGGTGCAGAAGGTGTACCGGCCGCAGGGGGTGTCGATCCACGACAAGCACATCGAAGTCATCGCCCGGCAGATGCTGCGCCGAGTGATCATCATCGACTCCGGTGACACCCGGTATCTCACCGGTGAGCTGATCGATGCCGCGAAGTTCCGCGAGGAGAACCAGCGGGTGCTCAGGGACGGCGGACGGCCGGCCCGTGGTCGACCCGAACTCATGGGTATCACCAAGGCGTCGCTGGCCACCGAATCGTGGTTGTCGGCCGCATCCTTCCAAGAGACCACCCGGGTGCTCACCGACGCCGCCATCAACGGCAAGCGGGATCCGCTGCTCGGACTCAAGGAGAACGTGATCCTCGGAAAGCTGATCCCGGCCGGAACCGGGCTCGCCCGCTACCGCGACGTCACGGTGGCGCCGACCGAGGAGGCCAAGGCCGAGATGTACGGGGCGGTCACGACCTTCACCGACGTCGATTACAGCTTCGGCGACGGGTCGGGCGAGGCCGTCGCGCTCGAGGAGTTCGACTACGGCTACCGGCCCGACGGCGACTTCCGCTAGCGGCCGCCATACGACGAGCGGGGACCCTTTCAGTCCGAGGGGGTCCCCGCTCGTCGTCTGCCTGAGGCATGATGGAGCTGTACCGCACGAGTGACGTGCCCCCCGGAGGTGGGTTGTGACCGATCGCGAAGAATCAGCTGCCGACCAGGACCCCGTAGCCGCGAACGACTCGAGCGCGGAATCCGAGACCACTGTGGAATCGGCGCCGGAGGGTGCCGAGCATGCCGCCGAGGTGACCGAGACGATGGCCATCCCGCCGGTCGGTGTGCCGGCCGCCCCGCCGCTTCCGCCTCCGCCGCCGAATCCGTCTCAACCGGGGGATCCGGCCGGGTGGGCACCGCCGCAACCCCCGCCCGGTGCCCAGTGGGTCCCGGTGGTGCCACCGCAGCCACGGCCCCAGGCCAGCAGCAACGCGATCGTCGCGCTGGTGCTTGCGATCGTGTCCTGGGTCGCCTTCCCGGTGATTCCGGCGATCGTGGCGTTGGTGCTCGCGAGCAAGGCGACCAAGGAGATCAGGGCCAGCAACGGGTGGCTGACCGGTGAGGGCATGGCCCTGGCGGCCAAGATCATGTCGTGGATCAACATCGGCTTCGCCATCCTGGCGACCATCTTCGTGATCTTCCTTATCGTGGTGGTCGCGGCCAGCGGCGGGTTCGAACCCAGCACGGTTCCTTCGCAGGAGTTCTCCTTCGACTTCGGCACCTGACGGCTCGAAGCGTCGACCGTGAGGCGGATCACGCGACGTTCCTGCGCACCCGCCTTTCGCTGCCCCAAGACCCTCGGCTACTCTTAAGTACGCGTGCTCGGAAAGCCTCGAGCGCCGCCGGCCTCGCAGGCGCCCTGGATCAAGGGCGCTGGCGGGCACTGAGTCCGCATCGCGGACCGAAACCCCCGGCGTCACCGTCCCCACTCGGTCTGTCGATGCGATCTGCTCGCCCGACACGCCCGACCTCGGGGGTCGGAGATCGAGGCATTCGGACACACCCAACAGACGAATCGACACGACAACGGAGTGCAGGTGCCCACCATCCAGCAATTGGTCCGCAAGGGCCGGCAGGACAAGGTCTCCAAGAACAAGACCCCTGCGTTGAAGGGAAGCCCCCAGCGCCGCGGGGTGTGTACCCGCGTGTACACCACCACGCCCAAGAAGCCCAACTCGGCGCTGCGCAAGGTGGCTCGCGTTCGGCTCACGAGCCAGATCGAAGTCACCGCCTACATCCCCGGCGTCGGTCACAACCTGCAGGAGCACTCGATCGTGCTGGTACGTGGCGGTCGTGTGAAGGACCTGCCAGGTGTCCGCTACAAGATCATCCGTGGTGCCCTTGACACCCAAGGTGTGAAGAACCGCAAGCAGGCACGCTCCCGCTACGGTGCGAAGAAGGAGAAGAGCTAATGCCTCGCAAGGGCCCCGCTCCCAAGCGCGTTGTGGTCACCGACCCGGTCTACCACTCGCAACTGGTCACGCAACTGGTCAACAAGGTGCTCCTGGACGGGAAGAAGTCCTCGGCCGAGCGCATCGTCTACGGCGCCCTCGAGGGCTGCCGGGAGAAGACCGGCACCGACCCCGTCGCCACGCTCAAGCGGGCACTGGACAACGTCCGCCCCAGCCTTGAGGTGCGCAGCCGCCGAGTCGGCGGTGCCACCTACCAGGTGCCGGTCGAGGTTCGCCCCGGGCGCAGCACCACGCTCGCGCTGCGATGGCTCATCCAGTACTCCCGGGCCCGCCGTGAGAAGACGATGACCGAACGCCTCATGAACGAGATCCTGGACGCCAGCAACGGCCTCGGCGCCAGCGTGAAGAAGCGCGAGGACACCCACAAGATGGCCGAAGCCAACAAGGCTTTCGCGCACTACCGCTGGTAGTCCCGCACCACCCCCGCTAGCCACCAACCCACACAGAGCAACGGAGTAAACGTGTCAGTCGCCACCGCCACCGACCTGGCCATGGTCCGAAACATCGGGATCATGGCCCATATCGACGCTGGCAAGACGACCACGACTGAGCGGATCCTGTTCTACACCGGCATCAACTACAAAATCGGCGAGGTGCACGAAGGCGCCGCGACGATGGACTGGATGGAGCAGGAGCAAGAGCGAGGCATCACGATCACGTCGGCCGCCACGACTTGCGAGTGGAAGAACCACCAGATCAACATCATCGACACGCCAGGTCACGTCGACTTCACCGTCGAGGTGGAGCGCTCGCTGCGGGTGCTCGACGGCTGCGTGGCGGTGTTCGACGGCGTCGCCGGCGTCGAACCGCAGTCCGAGACGGTGTGGCGGCAGGCGGATAAGTACAACGTGCCGCGGATCTGCTTCGTCAACAAGTTGGACCGCACCGGTGCGAACTTCTTCATGTGCGTGGACATGATCGTCAACCGGCTGAACGCCACCCCGTTGGTGCTGCAGATCCCGATCGGGGCCGAATCCGACTTCCTCGGCGTGGTGGACCTTGTCCAGATGCGCGCCTTGGTGTGGCCTGGTGAGACCAAGAAGGGCGAGGACTACCTCGTCGAAGACATCCCGGCCGACTTGGTCGACTCCGCTCAGGAGTGGCGCGAGAAGTTGCTCGAGACGTTGGCCGACGCCGACGACGACTTCGCGATGCAGTTCCTGGAAGAGGACTTCAGCACCGAGGACATCACCGCTGCGATCCGACGGGCCACCATCGCCGACAAGATCACCCCGGTGCTCACCGGCTCGGCCTTCAAGAACAAGGGCGTCCAGCCCATGCTCGACGCGGTCGTCGCCTACCTGCCGTCGCCGCTGGACATCGGTGCCGTCAACGGTCACAAGCCGGGCGACGAAGAGAAGCAGTTGGTGCGCGAACCGGAGAACGACGCGCCTTTCGCCGCGTTGGCGTTCAAGATCGCCGCCGACCCGCACCTGGGCAAGCTCACCTACATCCGCATCTACTCCGGCACGCTCAACGCCGGCACCCAGGTGATGAACAGCACCAAGGGCCGCAAGGAGCGAATCGGCAAGATCTACCGGATGCACGCGAACAAGCGGGAAGAGATCGCCTCGGTGGGAGCCGGCGAGATCGTCGCCGTCATGGGCCTGAAGGACACCACCACCGGCGACACCCTGAGTGACCCGGCTGACCAGGTTGTGCTGGAGTCGATGGAGTTCCCGGAGACCGTGATCTCGGTGGCGATCGAGCCCAAGACCAAGGGCGACCAGGACAAACTGGCCACCGCGATCCAGCGCCTCGCCGAAGAGGACCCGACGTTCAAGGTCCGATCCGACGAGGAGACCGGCCAGACCATCATCGCCGGCATGGGTGAACTCCACCTCGAGGTGCTCGTCGACCGCATGCGGCGCGAGTTCCGGGTGGAGGCCAACGTCGGCAAGCCGCAGGTGGCCTACCGCGAGACCATCACCCGGCCGGTGGAGAAGGTCGAGTACACCCACAAGAAGCAGACCGGCGGTTCCGGCCAGTTCGGTCGGGTCATCATCGCCGTCGCGCCCAACCCGCCCCGCCCGGACGAGGAGCACGAGGGCGGCTACGAGTTCGTCAACAAGGTCACCGGTGGCCGCATCCCGCGGGAGTACATCCCCAGCGTCGACGCCGGTTGCCGTGAGGCCATGGACAACGGTGTTCTCGCCGGCTACCCGATGGTCGACATCGCGGTGACGCTGCTCGACGGCGCCTACCACGACGTGGACTCGTCGGAGCTTGCATTCAAGATCGCCGGCTCGATGGCGTTCAAGGACGCCACTCGGCGGGCAGCACCCGTGCTGCTCGAGCCCATGATGGCCGTCGAGGTCGTCACCCCGGAAGACTTCATGGGTGACGTGATCGGCGACTTGAACTCTCGTCGAGGCCAGATCCAGGCCATGGACGAGCGGAACGGTGCCCGAGTGGTTACAGCGGTGGTGCCGTTGTCGGAGATGTTCGGTTACGTCGGAGACCTGCGGAGCAAGACGCAGGGACGTGCCAGCTACTCTATGCAGTTCGACTCCTACGCAGAGGTTCCCAAGAGCGTCTCGGAGGAGATCATCGCAAAGGCTCGCGGGGAGTAGCCTCCTCGCGCTCGGTGGCGCAGCCGCGTCGCTATCAGTTCCGCACAACCCAACAACCAAGTAAGGGCCACAACCCTCCGCACCGGAGGACGGCCGAATTCTAGAGGTCTAGGAGGACCCGAAGTGGCGAAGGCGAAGTTCGAGCGGACTAAGCCGCACGTCAACATCGGCACCATTGGTCACATCGACCACGGGAAGACGACGCTCACGGCGGCGATTACCAAGGTGCTGCACGACGCGTACCCAGAAGTGAACCCGTTCACCCCGTTCGACATGATCGACAAGGCGCCGGAAGAGCGCCAGCGCGGTATCACCATCTCCATCGCGCACGTCGAATACCAGACGGAGAACCGGCACTATGCCCACGTTGACTGCCCCGGTCACGCCGACTACATCAAGAACATGATCACCGGTGCCGCCCAGATGGACGGCGCCATCCTGGTGGTCGCGGCGACCGACGGCCCGATGCCGCAGACCAAGGAGCACGTGCTGCTCGCCCGCCAGGTGGGCGTGCCAGCGATCGTCGTCGCGCTGAACAAGTGCGACATGGTCGACGACGAGGAACTGATCGAGGCTCGTCGAGATGGAGGTTCAGGAGTTGCTCAGCAGCTACGAAATTCCCCGGCGACGACCTTCCGGTCGCTGCAGGTCTCGGCGCTGAAGGCGCTCGGAAGGCGACGCCGAGTACGCGGACAAGATCCTCGAACTCATGGCGGCTGTCGACGAAGTACATCCCGACCCCGAAGCGCGAGGTCGACAAGCCGTTCCTGATGCCGGTCGAGGACGTCTTCACGATCACGGGCCGTGGCACGGTCGTGACCGGGCGGATCGAGCGCGGCGTGGTGCACGTGGGCGACGACATCGAGATCGTCGGCCTGGGTGACACCAAGAAGACGACCTGCACGGGCGTCGAGATGTTCCGCAAGCTGCTCGACGAGGGCCAGGCGGGCGACAACGTCGGCCTGCTGCTGCGCGGCATCAAGCGCGAGGACGTCGAGCGCGGCATGGTGCTGGCGAAGCCGGGCTCGGTGACGCCGCACACCAAGTTCACCGCGGAGGTGTACGTCCTGAAGAAGGAGGAGGGTGGACGTCACACGCCGTTCTTCCAGGGCTACCGGCCGCAGTTCTACTTCCGCACCACCGACGTCACCGGCGTCGTGACGCTGCCCGAGGGCACCGAGATGGTGATGCCCGGCGACAACACCGACATGACGGTCGAGCTGATCCAGCCGATCGCCATGGAGGAAGGCCTCCGGTTCGCGATCCGCGAAGGCGGCCGCACCGTCGGCGCCGGTCGTGTGACCAAGATCCTCAAGTAAGAACACCTGGGTTCAGTCCCCGCCGGCCAAGTCGTCGGCGGGGACTGGTCTGGCCCACATCGAACACATATCAGCGGCACTAGGAAGCGAAGGAAATAGCCCAATGGCGGGACAAAAGATCCGCATCCGGCTCAAGGCCTACGACCACGAGGTCATTGACTCGTCGGCACGCAAGATCGTCGAGACGGTGACCCGCACCGGCGCGCAGGTCAAGGGACCGGTGCCGCTGCCGACCGAGAAGAACGTGTTCTGCGTCATCCGCTCGCCGCACAAGTACAAGGACAGCCGCGAGCACTTCGAGATGCGCACGCACAAACGACTCATCGACATCCTCGAGCCGACGCCGAAGACGGTTGACTCGCTCATGCGACTCGACCTGCCTGCCGGCGTCGACATCGAGATCAAGCTGTAAGGAATTCACGTGACTGAGCAACGCAAGGGCATTCTGGGCACCAAGCTCGGCATGACCCAGGTGTGGGATGAGTCGAACCGGGTCGTACCGGTGACCGTCATCCAGGCTGGGCCGTGCGTCGTCACCCAGATCCGCACCCCGGAGACCGACGGCTACGACGCGGTTCAACTCGGCTACGGCCAGGTGGACCCGCGACGGGTGAACAAGCCCGAGACCGGCCACTTCGACAAGGCCGGGGTGGCCCCGCAGCGCTACCTGATCGAACTGCGGACCGATGACGCCGCCAGCTACCAGGTGGGTCAAACGATCACGGCGGACACCTTCGAGGCAGGACAGAAGGTCGACGTGTCCGGAACGACCAAGGGCAAGGGCTACGCCGGTGTGATGAAGCGTCACGGATTCCACGGGTTGCGCGCCTCGCACGGTGTGCAGCGCAAGCACCGCTCGCCGGGATCCATCGGCGGCTGTGCCACCCCGGGCCGCGTCTTCAAGGGGTTGCGCATGTCCGGCCGGATGGGCCACGTGCGCCACACCACCCAGAACCTGACCGTCCAGGCGGTTGACACCGAGCGCGGCTACATCCTCGTGCGCGGGGCAGTGCCCGGCCCACGCGGCACCGTGGTGTTCGTGCGATCCGCTGCGAAGGGGGCCTGACATGGCGCAGGTAGAGATCCGCACTCCGAGCGGAGGAACCGACGGCACGGCCGAGTTGCCGGCCGAGGTGTTCGAGGTGCAGGCCAACGTGCCGCTGATCCACCAGGTCGTCGTCGCGCAACTGGCGGCGGCTCGGCAGGGCACCCACGACGCCAAGTCCCGCGGCGAGGTCCGCGGAGGTGGCAAGAAGCCCTACAAGCAGAAGGGCACCGGGCGCGCCCGGCAGGGATCCACCCGCGCACCGCAGTTCGTCGGCGGTGGCACGGTTCATGGCCCGACGCCCCGCTCCTACGCCCAGCGGACGCCGAAGAAGATGAAGGCTGCCGCGCTGCGCGGCGCGCTGAGCGACCGGGCCCGGCACGACCGGATCCACGTGGTCAGCGCGGTGGTGGAGTCCGAGGCGCCGTCCTCGAAGGCCGCCGCGGCCGTGGTCCGGGGGCTGACTGACCGGTCGAACGTCCTCTTCGTCGTTCAGCGCAGCGACGAGAACGGCTGGAAGTCGCTTCGCAACCTCGCCGACGTTCACGTGCTCGCTCCCGAGCAGCTGAACACCTACGACGTGCTGATCAGCGACGACGTGGTGTTCACCACCGGCGCGCTGGCGGACTTCCTCGATCGTGCAGCAGTGAAGGAGAGTGCCAAGTGAGGATCGCCGACCCCCGGGACATTCTGCTGGCACCTGTGGTGTCGGAGAAGAGCTACGGTCTGCTGGACGAGAACAAGTACACCTTCTTGGTGCGTCCGGACGCCAACAAGACCCAGATCAAGATCGCGGTCGAGCAGGTGTTCGGAGTTCACGTCACGGGCGTGAACACCATCAACCGCCCCGGCAAGCGGGTGCGCACGCGGACCGGCTACGGCCGCCGCCCGGCCACCAAGCGAGCCATCGTGTCCGTCGCCCCCGGTGAGCGGATCGACATCTTTTCAGGGCCGGCCGCCTAGCGGCGGTCGCGTTCAACACAAGCGTAGAGACGAGCAGACATGGGAATCCGAAAGTACAAGCCGACCACCCCGGGCCGGCGTGGCTCGAGCGTGGCCGACTTCGTCGAGGTCACCCGCTCGACGCCGGAGAAGAGCCTGGTCAAGCCGCTTCCCAAGAGCGGCGGGCGGAACGCCTCCGGCCGCATCACCACTCGGCACCACGGTGGCGGCCACAAGCGGGCGTACCGGGTCATCGATTTCCGCCGGGCGGACAAGGACGGCGTGCCCGCCAAGGTGGCGCACATCGAATACGACCCGAACCGCACCGCGAGGATCGCACTGCTGCACTTCGCCGACGGCGAGAAGCGCTACATCCTGGCGCCGACGAAGCTCCGGCAGGGTGCCCGGGTCGAGACCGGCCCGCGGGCGGACATCAAGCCGGGCAACAACTTGCCGCTGCGCAACATCCCGACCGGTACGGTCGTGCACGCCGTGGAGCTGCGACCCGGTGGCGGCGCGAAGATCGCCCGATCCGCCGGCGCCAGCGTGCAACTGGTGGCGAAGGACGGACCCTACGCGCAGTTGCGGATGCCGTCCGGCGAGATCCGCAACGTGGATCTCCGCTGCCGCGCCACGATCGGCGAGGTCGGCAACGCCGAACAGTCGAACATCAACTGGGGCAAGGCCGGCCGGATGCGCTGGAAGGGCAAGCGCCCCACGGTCCGCGGTGTCGCCATGAACCCGGTGGACCACCCGCACGGCGGTGGCGAGGGCAAGACCTCCGGTGGTCGGCACCCGGTCAACCCGGCCGGCAAGCCCGAGGGTCGCACCCGCTCGAAGAAGAAGCCTTCCGACAAGTACATCGTGCGCCGCCGCAAGACCGGCAAGAAGCGCTAAGGAGACGACTGAGCATGCCGCGTAGTTTGAAGAAGGGTCCGTTCGTCGACCACCACCTCGCGAAGAAGGTGGACGAGCAGAACGCGAACGGCACCCGGAACGTGATCAAGACCTGGTCCCGGCGTTCCATGATCACCCCGGACATGCTGGGACACACGATTGCGGTGCACGATGGCCGCAAGCACGTTCCGGTGTTCATCTCGGAGAACATGATCGGCCACAAGTTGGGCGAGTTCGCGCCGACCAGGACCTTCCGCGGTCACGTCAAGGAAGACCGCAAGGCGCGACGCCGCTGACGGTCGGAAGCCCCGCCGTAGTCGGCCACCAGCCGATCCGGCGCAACCACATCACGCAACGATATTCACGCACGACGAGGGAGCAAGGATGGAAGCCAGGGCCCAGGCGCGGTACGTCCGCGTCACGCCCATGAAGGCCCGCCGAGTGGTGGACCTCATTCGCGGGCTGCCAGTGGCAGAAGCGCAGGCTGTGCTGCGGTTCAGCCCGCAGTCGGCGAGCGAGCCGGTCGGCAAGGTGCTCGACAGCGCCGTCGCCAACGCCGCCCACAACCACCAACTCGATCCGGCCACCTTGGTGGTGCGAGAGGCGTTCGTGGACGAAGGACCGACCATGAAGCGGTTCCGGCCGCGCGCCCAGGGACGGGCCTACCGGATTCGGAAGCGCACCAGCCACATCACTGTTGTGGTGGAGCCGCGGACCAGCACACGGAAGAAGGACTAGACGTATGGGTCAGAAGATCAACCCGAACGGCTTCCGCCTCGGCATCACAGCGGACTTCAACTCCCGCTGGTTCGCCGACAGCACCAAGCCGGGTCAGCGCTACCGCGACTACGTGGAAGAGGACGTCAAGATCCGTCGACTGATCACCGGCGAGCTCGCCCGTGCGGGTATCGCCAAGGTGGAGATCGAGCGCACCAGGGATCGCGTCCGGGTGGACATCTGGACGGCTCGGCCCGGCATCGTGATCGGCCGACAGGGAACCGAAGCCGAACGCATGCGGGGCAAACTCGACAAACTCACCGGCAAGCAGGTCCAGCTCAACATCCACGAGGTGAAGAACCCCGAGGTGGACGCCCAACTCGTCGCCCAGGGAGTGGCCGAGCAACTCGCCAGCCGAGTCTCCTTCCGCCGCGCCATGCGCAAGGCGATGCAGAGCGCCATGAAGGCCGGCGCCCAGGGCATCCGAGTGCAGGTTTCCGGTCGCCTCGGCGGGGCTGAGATGAGCCGCACCGAGTTCTACCGGGAGGGACGCGTGCCGCTGCACACCCTCCGGGCCGACATCCAGTACGGCTTCTACGAGGCCCGCACCACCTTCGGCCAGATCGGCGTGAAGGTGTGGATCTACCACGGCGAGGTCTCGACGAATTCCGAGGAGCGGCGTGCCCAGCAGGCCGCGCGCACCCGCAGCGGTCCGCCAGGTGGCCGCCGGGGCGGTCGGGACCGCGGGGACCGTCGCGGTCGGCGGTCCGCCGAGACCACGTCCGCGTCGACCGGATCGGAGGGCTGAGGCACCATGCTCATCCCGCGCAGGGTCAAGTACCGCAAGCAGCACCACCCCAAGCGCTCCGGAATGTCCAAAGGTGGCAACCGGGTGACGTTCGGGGAGTGGGGTCTGCAGGCGGTCGAACCCGCCTACGTGACCAACCGGCAGATCGAGTCGGCCCGTATCGCGATCACCCGCCACATCCGGCGCGGTGGCAAGGTGTGGATCAACATCTACCCGGACCGCCCGCTGACCAAGAAGCCGGCTGAAACCCGCATGGGGTCCGGCAAAGGGTCCCCGGAATGGTGGGTGGCCAACGTCAAGCCCGGACGGGTGATGTTCGAGTTGACCTACCCGAATGAGAAGGCCGCTCAAGAGGCGCTCACCCGAGCCGCCCACAAGCTGCCGATGAAGTGCCGCATCGTTCGGCGCGAGGTGAGTGAGGACTGATGACACAGAATTCGACCGCGGTCACAGAACTCCGTTCGCTGGACACCGACGAACTGGTGACCAAGCTGAAGGAGGCGAAGGAGGAGTTGTTCAACCTCCGGTTCCAGGCCGCCACCGGGCAGTTGGACAACCACAGCAGGCTGCGTGCGGTGCGCAAGGAGATTGCACGTATCTACACAGTGATGCGCGAGCGCGAACTCGGCATCGTCAGCGAGACGGAGGGCGCGGCATGAGCGACGAAACCACCACTGCCGCCCAGCGCGGCGACCGCAAGGTTCGGGAGGGCCTCGTGGTCTCCGACAAGATGGACAAGACCGTCGTCGTCGCCGTCGAGGACCGCTTCAAGCACGCGCTGTACGGCAAGGTCGTGCGGCGGACGTCGAAGTTGAAAGCCCACGACGAGGCCAACGAGTGCGGCGTCGGTGACCGGGTGCTCCTGATGGAAACCCGGCCGCTGTCGGCCACGAAGCGCTGGCGGGTCGTCGAGATCCTCGAAAAGGCCAAGTGAGGAACCAATGATTCAGCAGGAGTCCCGCCTTCGGGTGGCGGACAACACCGGTGCCAAGGAGTTGCTGGTGATTCGCGTGCTCGGCGGCTCTGGTCGTCGCTACGCGGGCATCGGCGACACCATCGTGTGCACCGTGAAGGACGCGATCCCGGGAGGCAACGTCAAGAAGGGCGACGTCGTCAAGGCGGTCGTCGTGCGGGTACGCAAGCAGACCCGGCGACCGGACGGCTCGTACATCCGATTCGACGAGAACGCCGCCGTGGTGCTCAAGAACGATGGTGAACCCCGCGGTACGCGCATCTTCGGGCCGGTTGGCCGGGAACTGCGCGACAAGCGCTTCATGAAGATCATTTCGCTCGCGCCGGAGGTGTTGTAGGTCATGGCGAAGATGAAGATCAAGGCTGGCGACACCGTGCTGGTCAGAGCCGGCAAGGACAAGGGCCTCGAAGGCACCGTGCTGAAGGTCTACCCGGAAAGCGGTCGGGTGCTGGTCGAGGGCGTCAACCGGGTGGTGCGCCACCAGCGGGTGACCCCCGGGCAGGGCGGCTCGAAGGCCGGCGGGTTGATCACCAAGGAGGCAGCGATCCACGTCTCCAACGTGATGCTCGTCGGCGACGACGGCAAGGCGACCAGGGCCGGCTCCCGCGAAGAGACAGTAGAGAAGACACGAGCCGACGGTTCCACCCGGGAGGTCACCCGGCGGATCCGCATCGGCCGACGCAGCGGTAAGGACGTGTGATGACCACCAGCCTCGACGAGCAGCGGACGATTCCGCGGTTGAAGCAGAAATACCTCGAGACCGTTCGGCCCGAACTGCAATCCGAGTTCGATCTGGCGAACGTCATGCAGGTACCCGGTGTCGTGAAGGTCGTGGTCAACATGGGCGTCGGCGACGCCGCCCGCGACTCGAGGGTGATCGATGGGGCGGTCCGTGACCTGGCCACCATCACCGGCCAGAAGCCGCAGGTGACCCGGGCGCGCAAGTCCATCGCCCAGTTCAAACTGCGCGAGGGCATGCCCATCGGTGCGCACACCACCTTGCGCGGCGACCGGATGTGGGAATTCCTCGACCGCCTGGTGAGCGTGGCGCTGCCGCGTATCCGCGACTTCCGGGGCCTGTCGCCCAAGCAGTTCGACGGGCACGGCAACTACACCTTCGGGCTGACCGAGCAGGTCGTCTTCCCGGAGATCGACCAGGACAGCATCGACCGCACCCGCGGCATGGACGTCACCGTGGTGACGACGGCCGCGAACGACGACCAGGGCCGGGCGCTGCTGCGCAAGCTCGGCTTCCCGTTCAAGGAGAAGTGAGCACGTGGCAAAGAAGGCTCTGATCAACAAAGCCAACGGCACCCCCAAGTTCAAGGTGCGGGCCTACACCCGGTGCACCCGCTGCGGCCGTCCCCACTCGGTCTACCGCAAGTTCGGACTCTGCCGGGTTTGCCTGCGGGAGATGGCCCACCGGGGCGAACTCCCCGGCGTCACCAAGAGTTCCTGGTAGCACCAACCGACAACCTCCGCAGTGGGAGCACCTCCCGCAGCGGCCTACCCGACCAACCACGCTGAAGGTCGCCCGGCGCGAAACCACAGCGAGAAAGAAGACCGGCCAACATGACCATGACCGACCCCATCGCAGACATGCTTTCGCGTCTGCGCAACGGCAGCACCGCCTACCACGACACGGTGTCGATGCCGCACTCGAAGCTGAAGGAGGGCATCGCCAAGATTCTGGTGTCCGAGGGCTATGTCGCCGGTTACGACGTGTCCGATGCCCGGGTGGGCAAGACGCTCGACGTGCACATGAAGTACGGCCCCAGCCGGGAACGCTCGATCGCCGGCATCCGCCGGGTGAGCAAGCCCGGACTTCGGGTGTACGCCAAGAGCACCGGCATGCCCAAGGTCCTCGGTGGACTCGGCATTGCGATCATCTCGACCTCGGCGGGTCTGCTCACCGACCGCCAGGCCGCGGCACAGGGTGTAGGCGGGGAAGTCCTCGCCTACGTCTGGTGAGAGGAGCCCACACACCATGTCTCGAATCGGTCGTCTACCCATCACGGTGCCCAGCGGTGTGTCCGTCGACATCGACGGTCAACAGCTGAAGGTCACCGGTCCGAAGGGAAACCTGGACCTCACCGTCGCCGAACCCATCAAGGTGGCCCTCGACGACGGCAGCGTCGTCGTCTCCCGGCCCAACGACGAGCGGCGCAACCGTGCGCTGCACGGCCTCACCCGGTCCCTGGTCAACAACATGATCATCGGTGTCACCGAGGGGTACTCCAAGAAGATGGAGATCTCCGGCACCGGCTACCGGGTCGTCGCCAAAGGCGCTGACCTGGAGTTCTCCCTCGGCTACAGCCACCCGGTGCTGGTGAAGGCGCCGGAGGGCATCTCATTCGGAGTCGAAACCCCGACCAAGTTCACCATCTCGGGTATCGACAAGCAGCAAGTCGGCGAGATCGCGGCGAAGATCCGCAAGATCCGCAAGCTCGATCCCTACAAGGGCAAGGGCGTGCGGTATGCGGACGAGGTGATCCGCCGCAAGGCCGGAAAGGCGGGTAAGTAGGCCATGGCCCACACCAAGCATTCATCGAACCCCCGGGCGGCGGGGCGAGTCCGACGCCACAACCGGGTGCGCAAGCACATCAGTGGATCCGCTGCGCGCCCCAGGCTGGCGGTGTTCCGCTCGGCCAAGCACGTGGTCGCGCAGGTCATCGACGACACCGCAGGCGTTACGCTTGCCTCTGCGTCGTCGATGGAGCCAGACCTCAGGACCCTCGATGGCGACAAGAAGGCGAAGGCTCGTCGGGTCGGCGAACTCGTCGCCGAACGAGCCAAGTCCGTCGGAGTCGACACCGTCGTCTTCGATCGCGGTGGCAACCGCTACGCGGGTCGGGTGGCCGCCTTGGCCGACGGTGCCCGCGAAGCCGGCCTGACGCTCTGATACCCGGCCGCGACTACGAATACGACGAAACGAAAGAGGTAGGACACGATGGCTGCACAGCGCAGAAGCGGGGGCCGGGACTCCCGCGGCGCCGAGAAGAGCCAATTCCTTGAGCGGGTGGTGGCGATCAACCGGGTCGCCAAGGTGGTCAAGGGTGGTCGGCGGTTCAGCTTCACCGCCCTGGTGGTGGTCGGCGATGGCGACGGAACCGTCGGCGTCGGCTACGGCAAGGCCAAGGAGGTGCCCGCGGCGATCGCGAAGGGCGTCGAGGAGGCGAAGAAGAACTTCTTCAAGGTCCCCCGCATTCAGGGCACCATTCCCCACCCGGTGACGGGAGAGGACTGCGCTGCGGTTGTGCTGCTGCGACCGGCCTCGCCGGGTACCGGTGTCATCGCCGGCGGAGCGGTGCGCGCCGTCCTCGAGTGCGCCGGGATCGCCGACGTCCTCAGCAAGTCGCTGGGGTCCGACAACGCGATCAACATCGTGCACGCGACGGTGGCCGGGCTGAAGGCGCTGGAGCGGCCGGAGCAGGTGGCGGCCCGACGCGGTCTGCCGCTGGAGGACGTGGCGCCGGCAGCGATGCTGCGGGCGCAGGCAGCGGGGAGGAGCGCCTGATGTCGGAATTGAAGGTGACCCAGCGGAAGTCGGTCATCGGAGGCACCTCCGCCCAGCGCGACACGCTGCGCAGCCTAGGTCTGAAGCGCATCGGTGACTCAGTCACCAAAGACGACACCCCCCAGGTGCGGGGAATGATCCGGACGGTTTCGCACCTCGTGACCGTCGAGGAGGTATGAGGACCATGGGTACTCTGAAGGTTCATCATCTGCGGCCCGCGCCCGGCGCAAAGACGGAGAAGACCCGCAAGGGTCGGGGCGAGGCCAGCAAGGGCAAGACCGCAGGCCGCGGTACGAAGGGAACGAAGGCACGCAACCAGGTGCCCGCCGCCTTCGAGGGTGGTCAGATGCCTTTGCACATGCGGCTGCCGAAACTCAAGGGATTCAAGAACCCCAACAAAGTCAGTTTCCAGGTGGTCAACGTTTCGCAACTTGCTGCGCTCTACCCGGAGGGTGGCGAAGTGACCGTGGCGGACCTGGTCGCCAAGGGAGCCGTGCGGCGCGGCCACAAGGTGAAGGTGCTCGGCGACGGGGACTTGTCCGTTGCCCTCAACGTCACTGTGGACGCGGTTTCCAAGTCGGCAGCGGAGAAGATCGCCGCCGTCGGCGGTACCGTGGCGGGCTGACCCGCAAGAGACACGCTTCGAACGGGTGTGGAGTGGCCCGCGGCTGGAAAGTCCGCGCGGCCAACCACGCCCGTTCGTCGTTCGGTGCCCTGATTCCCGTGGCGTCGGCCCCGAAACTGCAGCGAATGTGTGCGATTCGACCCGGCGCCGGCGATGGCGTCGGGCGGATGCAATAGAAGCGGGGAGATATCCGGCGGCTGCGGGCGCGTAACTACCCGGAATGCCCGCATTCGGGTCGGGCGGGCCGGAACACCCTGCTCAATGGAGTCGGAAGTCTTGAGTGTGCAGCCGAGAGTTGCATCGCTCCACGGGACCTGTGCCACCCTGTGGCCGTGACTTCACGTGCTGACCGAGGAGTGGTCAACGCGGACTTCGAGGTGCCGAGGGGAATGCAATCCGGGCACCTCCAGTCGATCCGCAATCGGATCCGCCCGCGCCGCTATGACCTCAACCGACTCGCCACGGCACGTCATGTCCGGATACCCATGACAGACGGCAGTGGGGACCGCTTGGCCGTGGTGCTGCACCGCAGTCGGGTGGACCGACAGGCTCCTGGTACGGGCCCAGGCGTGGTGCTGCTGGTTCATGGCCTCGGCGGATCCGCCGAGTCGGTGTACATGCGGGCGAGCGCCGCCGGACTGCTCGCGGCCGGTTTCAACGTGGCGCGGGTGGACCTGCGCAGCGCCGGAGAGTCCAAGGCCACGACGCGGCAGACCTATCACGCCGGGAAGACCGACGACCTGCGAGACGTGCTGCGCTTCCTGGCCGACCAGCCGGAGGCGGTCGGGCCCCGGGGCGAAGCCGCCCTGGCGGTGATGGGCTTCTCACTCGGCGGGGCGATGACCCTGAAACTCCTCGGCGAACCCTACGAAGGCCTCCCCATCGACGCGGGGGTGGCGGTATCGGCACCGCTGGATTTGGTCGTGGGGTCCATCCACCTCAGCGGCAGCCTCTTCGGGTTGTATGAAAAGGCCATCGTCCGGACGTTGCGCCGCGATGCCACGGCCCCGGGACCCGATGGATCGTCGCGACTCACGTCCGCCGAAGCCGCCGGGCTCAGCCGGGCGCGTACGCTTCCCGAATTCGATGACGCGCTCACCGCCCCGCGACACGGGTGGCGGGATGCCCTTGAGTACTACGAGGTGAACTCGGCGGAGGCGTATCTGCCGCGAATCGCGGTGCCGACATTGGTGATCCACGCGTTGGACGATCCGATGATCCCTTCCATCCCGTACCTCCGCATCGACTGGGACGAACTCGGTCGCAACGGTCAGGTCCAACGAGCCATCACCCCTCGAGGCGGTCATGTGGGATTTCATCAGCGGGGCAACCCCATGCCTTGGTACGTGGGCCGTGCGCGCGACTTCCTGCTGCGGGTGGCGGATGGCGCGCCCGGCGGCGGCATGTCCGAGTAGCGCTGACGCCCGCGACGGACTCGTTGTTGACCTGTGAGGTGGGGACCATCTCGGACAACGGAGACTGGCACATCAGCTATCCAGGCGAACCCGCCGACTGGCGGGGCGGACCGCCTCGTGGCCAGTCTCGGTGCCTGGTCCGTGGTCGAAGGCGTGGCCGCTGTTAGGCTCAGGTGCTTGTGCGCCCCGCTCGGTTGAGCCGCGGGGGTCCGCACCGATCGAAGAATCCCCATCGGAGGTGGCAGTGCTCTCGGCCATAGCGTCGATTTTCCGCACGCCGGATCTGCGCAAGAAGGTCCTCTTCACCCTGGGCCTGCTCGCCTTGTACCGGCTCGGAGCGGTGGTGCCCACCCCCGGCGTCGACTACGCCAGCGTGCAGCGCTGCATCGAGTTGGTCGAGGGCAACTCGCTCTACGGATTGATCAACCTGTTCAGCGGGGGCGCGTTGCTGCAGTTGAGCGTATTCGCGCTCGGCGTGGTGCCCTACATCACGGCCAGCATCATCATCCAGTTGCTCACCGTGGTCATTCCCAGGCTGGAGGCGCTGAAGAAAGAAGGTCAGTCCGGCCAGGCGAAGATGACGCAGTACACGCGCTACCTGACGGTCGGCCTCGCCGTGTTGCAGACCACCGGCATCGTGGCCCTGGCGCGCACCCCCGGCCGCTTGTTCTCCGGTTGCCCGGAGCAGATCGTCCCCAACCAGTCGATTCCGGTGATCCTCACGATGATCCTGGTGATGACCACCGGAACCGTGGTGGTCATGTGGTTCGGCGAGATGATCACCGAGCGGGGGATCGGCAACGGCATGAGCCTGTTGATCTTCGCGTCGATCCTGTCCGGGTTCCCCGCCCAGTTCGCCGCCATCTTCCAGAGCCGCGGGGCGTTCACTTTCAGCCTCGTCATTCTGGTCGCGGTGATCACGATCGTGGCGGTGGTGTTCGTCGAACAGGCGCAGCGGCGGATCCCGGTGCAATACGCCAAGCGCATGGTTGGCAACAAGCTCTACGGCGGTGCGTCCACCTACATCCCGCTGAAGGTCAACATGGCCGGTGTGATCCCGGTGATCTTCGCGTCGTCGCTGCTGTACATCCCGCAGCTGGTGGTCTCGTTGTCCGGCAGCACGGCCGGTTGGTCGCAGTGGGTCCAGCGCAACTTCACCACCGGCACGGAACCGCTCTACCTCGTCACCTACTTCCTGCTGATCATCTTCTTCGCGTACTTCTACGTCGCCATCACCTTCAACCCGGTGGACGTGGCCGACGACATGAAGAAATACGGCGGCTTCATCCCCGGCATCCGCCCCGGCCGGCCCACCGCCGAGTACTTGAACTACGTACTGACTCGTTTGACCTTCCCCGGGTCGCTCTATCTGGGCATAATCGCCATCATCCCGTTCGCCGGCTTCGCCTTCCTCGGCGTCGGGCAGAGCTTCCTATTCGGGGGCACGTCGCTGCTGATCATGGTGGGCGTCGGCCTCGACACGGTCAAGCAGTTGCAGTCCCAACTGCAGCAGCGCAACTACGAAGGGTTCTTGCGATGACTTCTCTGATCCTGATCGGACCACCGGGAGCCGGCAAAGGTACCCAGGCCAAGCTGATCGCCGCGAAGTTCGGCATCCCTCACATCTCGACCGGCGAGATCTTCCGCGCCAACGTCAAGCAGGGCACCGAGCTCGGGCAAGAGGCCCAGCGGTACATGTCGCGCGGCGAGTACGTGCCGGACTCGGTGACGAACGCGATGGTGCGCGACCGATTGGCCCAGCCGGATACGGACCCCGGCTTCCTGCTCGACGGTTACCCGCGCACGTTGCCGCAGGTGGACGAACTCGATGCCATCCTCGCCGACCAGGGCAAGCGCCTCGATGCCGTGGTGGAGATCACCGCCGACGCCGCCGAGGTGACGGCGCGACTGCTGGATCGGGCAGCGAAGGAGGGGCGGGCCGACGACACGGAGGAGGTCATCACCCGCCGCCTGCAGGTGTATGCCGCGGAGACCGAACCGATCGTCGCCGTCTACAGCGCGCGCGGCTTGGTCCGCAAGGTGGACGGCCTCGGCAGCATCGAGGACGTGAACGCCCGCATCGTCGCGGTGTTGGGCGGCTGACCCCAGCCGGGCGTCGACGACGCTCGAGCGGTCGAAGCGCGAAGGAGCGGACAATGTTCGGGCGTCGACGTTTCGAGGTCAAGACCACCGACCAGTTGCGGCACATGCGCGCCGCCGGCCTGGTGGTGGCGAATGCGCTGCGGGCCGCAGCCGCTGCGACATCGCCCGGTGCCACCACGGCAGATGTCGACCGGGCCGCAGCACGGGTGATCGCCGATGCCGGGGCCAAACCGAGCTTCCTCGGCTATCACGGCTACCCGGCTCAGGTGTGCGTAAGCGTCAATGACGAGGTGATCCATGGGATCCCCGGTCCACGGGTGCTGGCCGTCGGCGATCTGGTCTCCATCGATTGCGGCGCAATCGTCCGAGGTTGGCATGGTGATGCCGCTGTGACAGTGGCCTGCGGCGGGCGCACCGACGACGCGAGTGCGAGGCTCTCGGAGGTGACCAAGGAGGCCTTGTGGGCAGGTATTGCGGCCGCCAGGGTCGGTGCCACGGTCGGGGACATCGGTCACGCGGTCGCCTCAACGGTGGCGGCCGCGGGGGAGGGGTACGGGATCGTCGACGGTTTCACCGGGCACGGCATCGGCTCCGCCATGCACATGGACCCGGACGTGCCCAACGTCGGCCGACCGGGGCGCGGCCCGCGGTTGGTGGCCGGGATGGCGATCGCCATCGAGCCCATGATCACCCTCGGTGGCGATGACACCGACACCTTGTCCGACGGGTGGACCGTGGTGACCAGCACCGGCGCCCGAGCCGCCCATTGGGAACACACCGTCGCGATCACACCCGCGGGGCCGTGGGTGCTCACCGCGGTCGACGGCGGGGGTCTGGCCGATGGTGTCGCGTTGGCCAGCTTGGGCTAGCAGCGCTCACCTCGCCGGCAGCGCCGGGGCCTCATCCCGACCCGGCCTGGGGGGACGCGATGCCGTGGCGTACAGTTGTGCCTTGGCGGTGTCGAAGTTTCGCCCGCCACACTCCCAGTCATGAGAGGTCGTGCGTCACAGCCATGCCCAAGAAGGAAGGTGCCATCGAGCTTGAGGGCACCATTGTCGAATCCCTCCCGAATGCCATGTTTCGGGTGGAACTCGACAACGGGCACAAGGTCCTCGCACACATCTCCGGCAAGATGCGGATGCACTACATCCGGATCCTGCCCGACGACCGGGTAGTGGTCGAGCTCTCCCCGTACGATCTCACCCGTGGACGCATCGTCTACCGGTACAAGTAAGGATGACTTAGGCGATGAAGGTCCAACCCAGCGTCAAGAAGATCTGTGACAAGTGCAAGGTGATCCGACGGCACGGCCGCGTCATGGTCATCTGCGATAACCCGAGGCACAAGCAGCGTCAGGGCTGATCTGCCCCGTCGCTGACACCCAAAGCGTCACCCGACCCCCGCGTTGCTCGCCATGCGGCTGCGGGACGTCACCCCCGGAACGAAGGCCGGGGACCCACCAGGGCGGTGGGACCGGTGGCGCCGATAGAAACCTTCGACCCGACGGGTAGCCCGCCAGGGCACCCCAGCGGTCTGCGCCGACCCAGGCGGAGGCCGTGGTCCACACAAGAACAGGAGCACTTCCGCCCTATGGCACGACTCGTTGGAGTCGATCTCCCGCGCGACAAGCGCCTCGAGGTTGCACTCACCTACATCTACGGAATCGGCCGGACCCGCGCACAGGAGGCCCTTGAAGCCACCGGCGTCGATGGCACCCAGCGGGTGCGCGACGTCAGCGAAGCCGACGTGATCGCCCTGCGTGACTACATCGACGCCAACTTCAAGGTGGAGGGCGACCTCCGCCGCGAGGTTGCCGCGGATATCCGCCGCAAGGTCGAGATCGGCTGCTACCAGGGCATCCGACACCGTCGTGGACTCCCGGTCCGCGGTCAGCGGACCCACACCAATGCGCGCACCCGGAAGGGCCGCCGCAAGACCGTGGCCGGCAAGAAGAAGGCCGGCAAGTAGCCGCCCACTCACCCTTGACTTTCGCAATCTCACCGATTTTGGAGACCTGACCAAGTTATGCCCCCCAAGAGCACGGGCGCCCGCAAGGTGCGTCGCAAAGAGAAGAAGAACATCGCCCACGGGCACGCCCACATCAAGAGCACCTTCAACAACACGATCGTGTCCATCACCGACCCCGCCGGCGCTGTGATCGCCTGGTCCTCCTCCGGTCAGGTCGGCTTCAAGGGCTCGCGCAAGTCCACCCCGTTCGCCGCCCAGCTGGCCGCCGAGGCCGCCGCCCGCCGCGCGATGGAGCACGGCATGCGCAAGGTCGACGTGTTCGTCAAGGGACCCGGTTCGGGCCGCGAGACCGCGATCCGGTCGTTGCAGGCCGCCGGGCTCGAAGTCGGTGCGATCACCGACGTGACCCCTGTTCCGTTCAACGGCTGCCGCCCGCCCAAGCGGCGCCGCGTCTGAAGGCCGGGAGGAGACACCACACCATGGCCCGATACACCGGCCCCGACTGCAAGCGTTGCCGTCGGGAGAAGACCAAGCTCTTCCTCAAAGGCTCCAAGTGCCTTTCGCCCAAGTGCCCGCTCGAGAAGCGGCCCTACCCGCCCGGCCAGCACGGCAACGCGCGGGTCAAGGAGAGCGAGTACCTGCTCCAGATGCGGGAGAAGCAGAAGGCCGCACGCATCTACGGCGTGCTGGAGCGTCAATTCCGCCGCTACTACGAAGAGGCGAACCGTCGTCAAGGCAAGACCGGTGACAACCTCCTCACGATCCTGGAAAGCCGTCTGGACAACGTGGTGTTCCGGGCCGGCTTCGCCAAGAGCCGCGATGCCGCCCGTCAGACCGTGCGGCACGGCCACATCCTGGTCAACGGCCGCAAGGTCGACATCCCGTCGTACCGAGTGTCGCCGAAGGACATCGTGGAGGTGCGGCCGGAAGCCCGCACCCTGACCCCGTTCATGGTGGCGCAGGCCGAAGCGGCCGAGCACACCTCCCCGGGTTGGCTGGAGGTGATCCCGGGCCAGATGCGGATCCTGATCCACGCTCTGCCGACCCGGGAGCAGATCGACACCCTCGTCCAAGAGCAACTGATCGTCGAGCTCTACTCCAAGTAGTCCTTGTGAAAACCGGCGTCAAATAGCGGTCGCCGAAGGAAGGAATCACCCGTGCTCATCGCACAACGTCCCACCCTCGAAGAAGAGGTACTCACCGACACCCGGTCGCGGTTCGTGCTCGAACCCCTCGAGCCCGGCTTCGGCTACACCTTGGGCAACTCCATGCGGCGCACCCTGCTGTCGTCCATTCCGGGCGCTGCCGTCACGTCGATCAGCATCGACGGCGTCCAGCACGAATTTTCGACCATCGAAGGTGTCGTCGAGGACGTCACCGAGATCGTGCTGAACGTCAAGGGCATCGTGGTGTCGAGCGAACTCGACGAGCCGGCCACCATGTATCTGCGCCACCAGGGCACCGGAGTGGTCACCGCGGGTGACATCCAACCCCCCGCCGGCGTGGAGATCCACAACCCCGAATGGCACATCGCCACGGTCAACGACCGCGGCAAGCTCGAGATGGAACTCGTGGTCGAGCGGGGTCGTGGCTACGTGTCGGCTGCGCTCAACGCCTCCGAGAATGCGCCCATCGGCCGAATCCCGGTGGACTCCATCTACAGCCCGGTGCTGAAGGTGACCTACAAGGTCGAGGCCACGCGGGTGGAGACCCGCACCGACTTCGACCGGTTGGTGCTCGACGTGGAGACCAAGTCCAGCATGACGCCGCGGGACGCTGTGGCCTCCGCCGGGAAGACGCTGGTGGAGTTGTTCGGCCTGGCACGCGAACTCAACGTCGAGGCCGAGGGCATCGAGATCGGACCGTCCCCCACCGAGACCTTCGTGGCGGAGCAGTTGAGCACGCCGATCGAGCAACTGGATCTGACAGTGCGTTCGTACAACTGCCTGAAGCGGGAAGCGATCCACACCGTGGGCGAGTTGCTGACCCGCAGCGAAGCCGACCTGTTGGACATCCGCAACTTCGGTCAGAAGTCCATCGACGAGGTGAAGGCCAAGCTGCAGACCCTCGGCCTGGCGCTGAAGGACAGCCCGCCCGGATTCGACGTCGCAGCCGCCGTGGACTTCTACCCCGAGGACGACACCAGCTTCGCCGAAGACGAGAAGTTCTAAGACGTATTCAGTTCCAGGATTCAAGGAGACAGAACAATGCCGACGCCCACGAAGGGCCCCCGCCTCGGCGGCGGACCGGCGCACGAACGGCTGATGGTGGCCAACCTCGCCACAGCGCTGTTCGAGCATGGCCGAATCACCACCACGGCGGCCAAGGCCAAGCGGCTGCGACCGGTGGCGGAACGACTCGTCACCTATGCGAAGAAGGGTGACCTCGCTGCCCGCCGTCGGGTGCTCGAGGTGATCCGGGACAAGACGGTGGTGCATGAACTCTTCACCGAGATCGGCCCCCGGTACGCCAACCGACCGGGTGGTTACACCCGCACCACCAAGATCGGCAACCGGAAGGGCGACAACGCCCCGATGGTGGTGATCGAACTCGTCGAGCCGTTGGCCGAACAGGTGGTGGCCGAGGCGACCGGAGCCACGAAGCGGGCCGCCAAGGAGCAGGAGGAGGCCACCGCCCCGGTCGCGGAGGAGGCCAAGGCCGACACCGCCCCGGTCGCGGATGAGGCTGTCGACTCCGCCAAGGAGTGATCGCGGATCGCGATTCTTCGGGTGCGGGGGGTGCCGAACTCGGCACCCCCCGCACCCGCATTCATGCCCGACTCTCCTACGACGGCACCAACTTCTCCGGCTGGGCTCGGCAGCCCGGGCGCCGCACGGTGCAGGGCGAGGTGGAGCAAGCCCTGGCGATCGCAACCCGGGCGCCCGAACCGGTGCAGGTGGTGTGCGCCGGACGCACCGATGCCGGCGTGCACGCCAGGGATCAACACATCCATGCCGATCTGCTGCACCCGCCGCTCGACGCCCCCGCGGCCTCCCGTCTGCTGCGCCGCCTCAACGGCCTGCTCCCCGAGGATGTCCGTGTCCTTGCGTTGACCCAGGCAGCTGCCGGTTTCGACGCCCGATTCTCCGTCCGCACACGGAGTTACAGCTACCGGATCGCCGATGGGCGCCCGGTCGATCCACTGCTGCGTTCCCACGTCGTCGGCTGGCCGCACGTCCTTGACCTGGCTGCGATGAACGCCGCTGCGGATCAGCTGCTTGGAGAGCGCGACTTCGCGGCCTTCTGCCGTCACCGGCCGGAGGCTTCCACCGTGCGTCGGCTGCTCGAACTCCGCTGGCACCGCGGCGACGGCGACCTCGCCGTCCTCCGCGTCACCGCCGATGCGTTCTGCCACTCCATGGTGCGGTCGTTGGTCGGGGTGCTGTTGCCCGTGGGGTTCGGACGGCGGGAGGTGGCGTGGCCCCGTCTTGTGGCCGACCAAGGTCGGCGCATTCCGGAGGTGGTGGTCGCGCCCGCCCGGGGATTGGTCCTGGAACGTGTGGAGTACGCCGACGATCTACCCGGGCAAGCGCGGCGAGCACGCCGGGTGCGGGGCGCTACCGGCAACCCTGTAGGCTAAGACGGTTGGCGCCGCGAGGCGCTCCGGTGCCGCGCCGCGAGTCGGGTGCAGATCGCAGGACTCGATTGCCGCAGGTGCCGTCCACACGACATAGGTGAAGGTTTGAGATGCGCACGTACACTCCGAAGCCCGGTGAGATCACGCGGCAGTGGCATGTTGTCGATGCCACCGATGTAGTCCTCGGTCGTTTGGCCTCCCAGGTCGCGGCACTGCTGCGGGGCAAGCACAAGGCCACCTTCGCACCGCACGTCGACACCGGCGATTTCGTCATCGTGGTCAACGCCGACAAGGTCGCCCTGACAGGCGCCAAGGCGGAGAAGAAGTTGGCCTACCGCCACAGCGGCCACCCTGGCGGACTGCGAGCCACCAACTACACCGAACTGCTGGCGACGAACCCCCGCCGGGCCGTGGAGAAGGCTGTCGCCGGGATGCTCCCGCACAACTCCTTGGGTCGAAAGCAACTGACGAAGCTCAAGGTCTACGCCGGCCCCGAGCACCCGCACGCTGCGCAGCAGCCGCAACCGTTCACCATCAGCCAGGTCGCGCAGTAGAGCGCCCGGTTCACCGACGCGAGCCATCGAAAGGACATCTGTGAGCGAGATCATCGAGGTGGAGGAAGAAGTCCTCACCAGCTGGAGTTCCGAGGACTCCGAGGCCGCCCCTTCGGCGGCGGTCGCTTCCCGCCAGGCCCTCACCGGTCCCGGACAGGCCACCGGTCGACGCAAGGAGGCGATCGCACGTGTGCGAATCGTGCCCGGCACCGGCCAGTACACGCTGAACGGCCGCTCACTTCAGGCCTACTTCCCGAACAAGGTTCACCAGCAGCTCATCAACGAACCGTTCGCCGTGGTCGGCGCCGAGGGTGCCTACGACGTCGTCGCCAACCTGCACGGCGGGGGCCCGTCGGGGCAGGCGGGTGCCTTGCGTCTGGGTATCGCTCGGGCGCTCAATGAGATCGACACCGAGGTCAACCGTCCGGCCCTGAAGGCCGCCGGCTTCCTCACCCGCGATGCGCGGGTGAAGGAACGGAAGAAGTACGGACTGAAGAAGGCCCGCAAGGCTCCCCAGTACTCGAAGCGCTAGCCATGGGTGGCCGACTCTTCGGCACCGACGGCGTGCGTGGTGTGGCCAACGTCGACCTCACCGCCGAAATCGCGCTCGACCTCGCGGTCGCGGCTGCCCACGTGTTGGGCGACGTCGGTGCTTTCGCGTCAGAGACCCGTCCGCGCCCGCTGGCGATCGTGGGCCGGGACACCCGAGCCAGTGGCGAGTTCCTCGAAGCGGCGGTTGTCGCGGGCCTCGCGAGCGCCGGGGTGGACGTCTACGTCGTCGGCGTGCTGCCGACTCCCGGTGTTGCTTTCCTCACCGCCGACCTCGACGCCGACCTCGGCGTGATGCTCTCCGCGTCACATAACCCGATGCCCGACAACGGCATCAAGTTCTTCGCTCGCGGCGGTGTGAAACTCGCAGACGAGTTGGAGGACCAGATCGAGGCCCGGATGGGTGAAGCCTGGGAACGGCCGACCGGTGCGGACGTGGGCCGGGTACTCGACCGACGGGACCTCGGTCAGCGCTACCTGGACCATCTGCTGTCGGCCACCCCAAGCCGGCTGACCGGGATTCGCTGTGTGGTGGATGCCGCCTTCGGCGCCGCCAGCGAGATCGGCCCCACCGCCTATCGCCGGATGGGTGCTGAGGTCGTCGCGATCCACGCCGAGCCGGACGGCTACAACATCAACGAGGACGCGGGATCCACCCATATGGATGCCCTGCAGCAGGCGGTTGTGGAGAACTCCGCCGACATCGGCATCGCGCACGACGGTGACGCCGACCGCTGCCTCGTCGTTGATGCCCATGGCCGGGTGGTGGATGGCGACCAGATGATGGCGATCCTCGCCGTGTATCTGAAGGAGCACGGCGAACTGGCCCACGACACCCTCGTGACCACCGTGATGAGCAACCTCGGCCTCAAACTGGCGATGACCGCCCGTGGGATCGACTTGGTCGAGACCGCGGTGGGTGACCGCTACGTGCTCGAAGCCATGCGGGAAGGCGGCTTCAGCCTCGGCGGGGAGCAATCGGGGCACGTGGTGCTGGCCCGCCACGCCACCACCGGCGACGGGGTGTTGACGGCGCTGACGTTGATGGCTGTGATGGCCTCCTCGGGCTCCCCGCTCGACGAACTCGCCAGCGTGGTGACCGTGCTCCCGCAGGTGTTGATAAACGTCGGGGGAGTGGACAAGTCGGCACTTGAAGCCAACGCTGTGGTTGCGGCGGCAGTGGCCGACGTGGAAACGGACCTGGCCGGCCGCGGGCGGGTGCTGCTCCGCAAGTCGGGCACCGAACCGCTGGTGCGGGTGATGGTGGAGGCCGATTCCGACGAGCAAGCCCGCCAGCACGCCGAAAGGCTGGCAGAAGTGGTTCGCCGGGAGTTGTCCCTGACCTGATCGCTCGGCGACGTGGGCTACGCTCGGAACCATGTGCGGAATCGTCGGGTATGTGGGCTCCAAGCAGGCCCTGGAGATCGTTGTCGAGGGCCTTCGCCGGCTCGAATACCGCGGCTACGACTCGGCCGGTGTGGCAGTCATCACCGGCGGTGAACTGGAGATGCGCAAGAAGGCCGGCAAGCTGGCCAATCTGGAGGCGCTGCTCGGTGAGGATCCGCTGCCGGATTCGACCACCGGGATCGGGCACACCCGATGGGCCACCCACGGCGCTCCGAATGACATCAACGCCCACCCGCACTTGAGCGGGGATGCCAGGGTGGCCATCATCCACAACGGGATCATCGAGAACTTCGCCGAGCTGCGCGACGAGTTGATCGCCATGGGCGTGGAGACCGTCAGTGAGACCGACTCTGAGGTGGCCGCCCATCTGCTGGCACTCGCGTTGCCGGAGTGGGATGGCGACCTCGCGGCGGCCATGCGCGCGGTGTGCCGGCGGCTCGAGGGCGCCTTCACATTGGTCGCCATCGACGCCGATGCCCCCGACCTGTTGGTGGCTGCCCGCCGCAACTCACCGCTGGTGGTGGGCCGGGGTAAAGGGGAGAACTTCGTCGCCTCGGACGTCGCCGCGTTCATCGCCCACACCCGTGACGCGATCGAACTCGGCCAGGACCAGGTGGTCGTCCTCACCAAGGACGACGTGCTCGTCACCGACTTCGAGGGCAACCCGGCGGACTACAACGAGTTCGAGGTCACCTGGGATGCCTCCGCCGCCGAGAAGGGCGGCTTCGACCTGTTCATGCTCAAGGAGATCTCGGAGCAGCCACGGGCTGTCGCCGACACCCTGCTCGGGCGGATCAATCGGCAGGGCCTGCTGCAACTCGACGACATGCGACTGTCGTTGGAGGAGATCCGGGCAATCGAGAAGGTCGTCATCGTCGCCTGCGGCACCGCCTACCACGCGGGCATGGTGGCCAAGTACGCGATCGAGCACTGGACCCGCATCCCGTGCGAGGTGGAACTCGCGAGCGAATTCCGCTACCGCGATCCGATCGTCGACTCCCGCACGTTGGTGATCGCGATCTCCCAGTCGGGCGAGACCATGGACACACTGATGGCGCTGCGCCATGGCCGCCAGCAGGGGGCCAAGGCGCTGGCGATCTGCAATACCCAGGGCGCCACCATTCCGCGCGAATCCGACGCCGTGCTGTACACCTACGCGGGTCCGGAGATCGCCGTCGCGAGCACCAAGGCCTTCCTGACCCAGATCGTCGCGACCTACCTGGTCGCCCTCTACCTCGCCCAGGTGCGGGGGCACATGTTCGGGGACGAGATCCGGGCTGTGGTCGATGAGTTGTCGAACATGCCCAACGCGGTGGACCTGGTGCTCGACACCACCGAGGGGGTCAGGGAACTGGCCCGGGAATTCGCCGACGCGACGTCGGTGCTGTTCATCGGCCGCCACGTGGGATTCCCAGTGGCCCTCGAAGGTGCGCTGAAACTGAAGGAACTCGCGTACATGCACGCGGAGGGCTTCGCCGCCGGCGAACTCAAACACGGCCCGATCGCGCTGATCGAGAGCGGTGTGCCGGTGGTCGTGGTGGTGCCCTCCCCGAGGGGGCGCAGCGTGCTGCACGAGAAGATCGTTTCCAACATCCAGGAGGTGCGGGCGCGCGGGGCGATCACCATCGTGATCGCGGAAGAGGGAGACGAGCTGGTCGTGCCGTATGCCGACCACCTGGTTCGGGTCCCGGAAGTGCCCACCCTGATGCAGCCGTTGGTTTCGACGGTGCCGTTGCAGGTCTTCGCGTGTGAGATGGCCACCGTCAAGGGGCACGACGTCGATCAACCCCGCAACCTGGCCAAGTCCGTCACCGTGGAGTGAGCATGCAACCCGCATACCGAGTGGCCGACGTGCGTGTGGCTGAAGCCGCGGTGATGAGTCGCGTACCACCGGACTCGTTGATGGCGGTCGCTGCGCGCGGTCTGGCGGTCGCCACCATGCGGTGGCTGGAGGGTCGGGGCCGGAGCATCCCCGGCGCGGACGTGGTTGTCCTGGTCGGATCCGGCAACAACGGCGGCGACGCGCTCTACGCGGCCGCCCACCTGGGGCAGCGCGGGGCGCGCGTCACCGTGGTAACCCTCAGCAGCTCGCCTCACCCCGGCGGCTTGGCGGCTGCGGTGGCGGCTGGGGCGAGGGTTCTTCCCGCAACGGATTCGACCGCGCTCGAGCGCGCCACCGCGGCGGCGGCGGGGGCCGATGTCGTCCTCGACGGCATCGTGGGAATCGGCGGGTCGGGTGCGTTGCGCCCCCCTGCCGACGCCTTGGCAGCGGCAGCGCAGGGGCACACGATCGCAGTGGATCTGCCCAGCGGTGTCGATCCGGACACCGGGGTGGTCGCGGATCCGCAGGCCTGCGTTGCGGCCGAGGTGACCGTGACGTTCGGTGTGCTCAAACCCGGCCTGGTGCTGCCCGAGGGCAGCTGGCGGGCGGGTTTGCTGCACCTGGTCGACATCGGCCTTTCCCCGGAGTTGGCGGACGTGGCGCCGGTGGCGGTGCTGATGGATGCTCCGGGTGCGGCCCGACGGGTGCCCGTTCCGCAACGTTCCGACGACAAATACACGCGGGGAGTTGTCGGGGTGGTGGCCGGATCGCAGCAGTATCCGGGTGCCGGAATCCTCTGTACCGGGGCGGCGAGATTCGGCGGAGTCGGCATGGTGCGCTACGCCGGCGGGGCGGGGGACGTCGTGGTGACCAGATGGCCGGAGGTGGTGCCCACCCACGGGAAGGTCGACGGGGCCGGGCGGGTCGAGGCCTGGATCGTCGGACCCGGAGCCGGTACCGACGACGACGCCCGTCGCCGACTCGCTGAGGCGGTCGCCTCGGACGTGCCGCTGCTCGTGGATGCCGACGGCATCACGTTGGTTGCCGAGGATCCCGCTCTGCGCGACGACATCGCCGCTCGCGCAGCCCCCACCCTGTTCACCCCGCACGCGGGTGAGTTCGCACGACTCGGCGGCACACTCGACCAAGCCGATGGTCGGTTGGCTGCGGTCCGCGAACTCGCCGCGAACCTCGGCAGCGTGGTGCTGCTGAAGGGTGCCGCCACCGTTGTCGCCGGGGCCGAGGGTACGGCAGCCGTGTCGGCCAGCGGGCCGCCGGAATTGGCGACTGCCGGCAGCGGCGACGTCTTGAGCGGGTTGATCGGCTCGATGCTGGCGGCCGGCAACGCCCGGGCAGGTGGCGAATTGACCGAAGCCGACGTGGTTGAGATCGCGGCGGCCGGGGCCTACCTGCACGGTCTGGCCGCACGTTTGGCCGCCGAGGGCGGTAGGCCGATCGTCAGCGAAGACGTACTTGCCTCGGTGCCCACCGCGATCGCGGTGGCCCGACAGTCCGAGGAGGACTGAGCGTGCGCGCGTGGGCCGAGATCGACCACGATGCTCTGCGCCACAACGTCGGTGTGCTGCGTGCCGCGGCACCGAACGCGTTGCTGATGGCTGTGGTCAAGGCCGATGCCTACGGACACGGATTGGTCGAGGTGGCCCGCACGGTGCGCGATGCGGGTGCCGACTGGCTCGGGGTGGCGCTGCCGCAGGAGGCCCTCGAACTGCGAGCGGCCGGAGACACCGGGCCGTTGCTGTGTTGGCTCGCGGTGCCGGGTGACCCCTTTGCGAAGTGCATCGTCGGTGGCATCGACGTCAGCGCCTACGACGAGCGCATGCTCGACGAGGTGATCAGCGCCGCCGGCGAGGTCGGCATCCCGGCACGGGTGCACCTCAAGGTGGACACCGGGCTGTCCCGCGGCGGTGCGATGCCACCGTGGGAGGACTTCTTCGCCCGGGCCAGGCAGGCGGAAGTCGAAGGTGCCATCGAGGTGGTGGGCCTCTGGTCCCACTTCGCCTACGCCGACCAGCCCCAGCATCCGACGGTGACGGCCCAGGTGAGTCGATTCGAGGACGCCATCGCACGGGCGCAGGCTGCCGGTCTGCGGCCCAGGTTGCGCCACCTGGCCAATTCCGCCGCGACGCTGGCTCTTCCGGAGACCCACTACGACTTGGTGCGGCCTGGAATCGCCGTCTACGGCATCTCGCCCGGGCCTGCAGTGGGTACCGAGGAGCAACTCGACCTGCGGCCGGTGATGACGCTGAAGTCCCGGCTGGTCATGGTGAAGGACTTGCCCGCCGGTGTCGGCGTGTCCTACGGGCATCAATACGTGACCGCTCGCGATACCACTGCCGGGCTGATTCCCATGGGCTACGCCGACGGCATCCCACGGGCGGCATCCGGGGTGGGTCCGGTGCTGGCTGCGGGCTCGGTCCGGCCGATCGCCGGTCGGGTGTGTATGGATCAGGTGGTCGTCGACCTCGAGTCGGCACCGGCGGCGGCAGGTGACGAGGTGGTCTTCTTCGGTGACGCCCGCCGCGGCCACCCGACCGCCACCCAATGGGCCGATCTCACCGACACGATCGGCTACGAGATAGTCACCAGGCTGGGTCCGCGGGTGCCGCGGATCGCGGTCGGCGGCCAATCGGATGCCGACGCAGAGACCGAGGAGGAACCCGATGGCTGAGGCGCCCCTGGCAGTCAAGATCGCCGGTGTGGTGGCGGCACTCGCGGCCGGTACCACCGCTGGGGTCCTCGCCGAGCGACGCTTCGTCCGCCGGAAGTTGACGGCGGATCCCTGGCTTCGTGACCGACTTGGTTCCCTGCGGGGGGAGCGAGTTCTGGTGGAGTCCTCGGACGGCACCGAACTGCACGTCGAAGTGGACACTCCGCCCGGCTTCGACCCGACCCGCCATCCGACCGTGGTGTTCAGTCACGGCTACACGCTCAACCACGACACCTGGCACTTCCAGCGGGAGGCCATGCGGCCGTTCACCCGCCTGGTCTTCTGGGACCAGCGTGCCCATGGACGTTCGAAACGCGGACCAGCGGGCAGCCACACCATCGATCAACTCGGTCACGACCTCCACCGGGTCATCAGCGACGTGGTGCCCGAGGGTCCGGTGATGCTGGTGGGGCACTCGATGGGTGGCATGACCGTGATGTCGCTGGCCGCCCACTACCCGGAGTTGATCCGGCAGCGTGTGGTGGGGGTGGCGCTGCTGGGCACGAGTGCCGCCGGAATCATGGATGTGCCGCTCGGCCTGCCGGCGCCTTTGGCGAGGGCCGCCAACCGGCTGACGCCGGTGGTGGCCCCGCAACTCGTGGCTCGCGGCCCGCTGATCGAGGCGACACGGGAAAGGGCGAGCGATCTGAGCAAGGTCATCATGCATCGGTACAGCTTCGGGTCCAGCGTGCCGGTGGAGGTGGCGGAGTTCACTTTCGACATGATCAATGCCACGCCGGTCGAGGTGGTCGGTGAGTTCCTGCCGACCTTCCAGACTCATGACAAGATCCAGGCGCTCGAGTCGCTGGAGGGTATCGAGGTGTTGGTGATGGTCGGCACGGCCGATCTCATGACACCGCCGCAGCACTCCTACGAGATCGTCAAACGGGTTGCCCACGCCGAACTCGTGCTGCTGCCGGAGACCGGGCACATGCTCATGGTGGAACGCCCGGACGATGTGAACCGGGAGTTGCTCGCGTTGTTCCGCCGGGCCGAACGCTCGGTGGATCCCGTGCGCGGTGGCAAGCGTGCGGCGGAGCCGCGGTCGGCCGGGGTGGAGCCGGAGGATCCGGAGCAGCCCGACGCATGAGTCTGGTGCTGGCGGATGAGGCGGCGACGGAGGCGGCAGGCGCAGCCCTGGCTCAACTCCTCCGGGCTGGCGATCTGCTGATCCTCACCGGTCCGTTGGGTGCGGGCAAGACCACTTTCACCCGTGGACTGGGACGCGGGCTGGGTGTGCGGGGGCCGATTGCCTCGCCAACCTTCGTGATCGCCCGGCTCCATCCCTCCCAGGTCGGCGGACCCGACCTGCTGCACGTCGATGCCTACCGGCTGGAGTCGGCGGCCGACGTGGACGACCTCGACCTCGACTCCGACGCCGCCGAGTCGGTGACCGTGGTGGAGTGGGGCAAGGGTCGGGCCGAGCAACTGGCCGCAGAGCGCCTGGAGGTGGAGCTGACCCCGATTGGCAGAAACGGTGAAGCACGGTCGATCTCGCTCACCCAGGTGGGCAGCAGGTGGGCGCAGGTCAACCTCGAGGAACACCTCGCCTAGCCTGGTCTCGTGCCAGTCATGCTCGCCCTCGACACCGCCACCCCTTGGCTGAGCGTCGCGGTGGGCGACCGCGATGGAGCACGCGGTTCCTGGACCCGGGCGGGCCGCCGGACGGGGGCGATCTTGGCACCTGCGGTGGCCGAGTTGTGCGCCGAACTGGATTGCCAGAAAACCGACGTGGCGGCCGTGGCGGTCGGCGTCGGACCGGGGCCGTACACCAGTTTGCGGGTGGGCATCATGTACGCCAAGTCGGTGGGTTACGCCCTGGCGGTACCGGTGGTCGGGGTCTGCACCCACGACGCGATCGCGCGTGACGCTGTCCGGCGGGCACTCCCGGCGGCGGGCGCCCCGTTCCTGGTGGCCACCGATGCCCGCCGGCGGGAGGTGTACGTGGCCCGGTATGACCCTTCGGGTGAGCGAATCGGTGGCCCCGCGGTGATGACGGCAGCCGAGGCCTGTCGGAGTTGGCCGGACGACGAGTGGGTGGCCACCCCGGGACTGACCGTCCCGCTGCCCGAGGACCGGCTCTCGCCGCTGTTCCCGGACGCCCGGGTACTTGTGGAGATGGTCGCCGGTGCTTGGCCGGTCGACCCTGCCTCACTCGGGAGTGTGGCGGGTGGCTGGTCGGAACCTCGAGGGCCCGGAAATCCCGAGCAGCAGGTGCCCTTGGGGTTGCTCAGGCCCGAGCCGTTGTACCTGCGCCGACCGGATGCCGCCGAGCCGGTGGCGAGGTGACCGCGCCGGTGGCGGCGTGGCCCCGACCACGCCTGCAGCCCATGCGTTGGTGGCACCTTCCGGCAGTTGCAGCCCTGGAGAGTCGGATCTTCGGTTCGACGGCCTGGCCGATCGGCTCGTTCTACGCCGAGTTGGTCGCCGACGGCAGATGGCTTCGGGTGCTCACGTCGGCCGCAGCCGACCGCCACGATGCCGAGGGCCAGCCGCCGACCGAGGTCTTCGGCTACGTGGATGTGGCCGTGGCGGGCCGGGATGCCGATCTCATGACCATCGCGGTGGCGCCCGAGGTGCGACGTACCGGCTGGGCCCGCGCGATGATGCGGGAGGCCATCGATGCGGCTGCGGCCGCCGGGGCCACCGCGATCTTCCTCGAAGTAAGGGCGGACAACCCCGCCCGTCACCTCTATGCCGACCTGGGGTTCAGCCGGATCGACACACGCAAGGACTACTACGGTCCGGGGGAGCATGCCTTGGTGATGCGCCGTCGAATCTCCCGGGAGGTGGACTGATGGCGATGGACGAACCGCTGGTGATGGGGATAGAGACCTCGTGTGACGAGACCGGGATCGGGATCGTGCGCGGGACCACGCTGCTGGCCGACGAGGTCGCCTCGTCCGTGGCCGAGCACGCCCGATTCGGCGGCGTGGTCCCGGAGATCGCCAGTCGGGCCCATTTGGAGGCCCTGCTGCCCGCTGTGACTCGTGCCTGCGAACGCGCCGGCGTGGCACTGTCGGATCTCGACGCCATCAGCGTCACGGCAGGGCCGGGACTTGCCGGCGCGCTGCTCGTGGGCACCTCCGCCGCACAGGGCCTGGCGTGGTCGATGGGGGTGCCGATCTACGGGGTGAACCACCTCGCCGCGCACGTCGCGGTGGACAGGTTGGAGCACGGGCCGCTGCCGCAACCGGCCATCGCACTGCTGGTGTCCGGCGGCCACACGAGCCTGCTGCGCGTCGACGACGTCACCGCCGACGTCACACCGCTCGGGGCCACCCTCGACGATGCCGCCGGCGAGGCGTTCGACAAGGTGGCCAGACTGCTGGGACTGCCCTTTCCCGGCGGACCCCACGTCGATCGGGTGGCGCGGCAGGGCGATCCGAACGCCATCGCGTTCCCCCGCGGACTCACTGCGGGGAAGGATCAGCCCCGGCACGCCCACAACTTCTCCTTCTCCGGGCTGAAGACTGCGGTCGCCAGATGGATCGACCAACGCCGAGCGGCCGGCGAGGACATCGACACCGCCGATGTCGCGGCCTCGTTCCAGGAGGCGGTTGTGGATGTGCTCACCGCCAAGGCGATCGCGGCGGCGAAGGGTTCCGGCATCGACCACCTGCTGATCGGCGGGGGCGTCGCGGCCAATTCCCGACTGCGGGCGATGGCCCAGCAACGGTGCGATGCGGCGGGGATCGAACTTCGGATCCCCAGACCCGACCTGTGCACCGACAACGGCGCCATGGTCGCGGCGCTCGGGGCGGCGATGGTGACGGCCGGGGTGCCGGCGTCCGGGTTGGACATTGCGGCGGATTCCTCGGCGCCGGTCACCGAAGTGACCGTCGGCTGAATCCGTTCTCGACGTCAGGCCGCCAGGCCGAGGCACACGGTGGTGCGGCGGGCCTCGCCGAGGCCGAGAACCACCAGGGTGCCCTGCCGGCCACCGCCGGGCAGCCGGAGATCGCGCCGCACCCGTGCCGGGTCCAGCGAGCGGCCCCTTCCGGTGACGTCGATCCGACCGATCCCATGCCTGGCGCATTCGGCTCGCAGTTGCTGCGGGCGGTAGGGCCCGGCACTCAGCACCCGCCAGGAGCGCGCCGCAGCGGCATAGCCGTCCGGCAGGGGGAGCGGGCTGGTGAGGTATGCGAGTTTGGGATCGACCAGAGCGACTGGGGCCGCCGCCGTCTGGGCGGCCGTCGCGAGGTCAACGACGAGGCCGGAGCGGACCACTGCCGGATCGGGGTCGTGCAGGTAGCCGCCGACCGCCGGCGGTGCGACGGCCGGGCGCATCGGTGCGGCACCGGAGTCGATCCGCACGAGCACCGCCCCAGTCGGGTCGAGGATCACCGCTGATCGGGCCGGCGGCGGTTCCACCCGGCCCTCGGCGATCCAACAGACCGTGCATTCCAGCAGGGTGCCGGACTCGGAGACCCACTCTGCGCCGACGGTGGCCTCCGGAGCCGACTCGATCGATTCATGCGGCAAACCCGGCGCCGCCTTCGCCATCAGCAGCCAGGGCTGCGACCCCTCGGACGCGCCCGAAGCGGTGCCGAGCAGGCTGGCTTGCGTCACGATCCATGACCACGGAGGCTGCCACGCGTCGGGATCGTCGAGGCGGCGGTGCCGCCCATGCGGCGAGCGTTCCCCCGCCCGCCGCGAGGGGTCGATGAACCAGGCGTCGCGGCGTCCCACTCGGGCGAGCAACGAAGCGTCGAGGCACGATCCTTGCACCACGCGCATCCGGTCGGGAACGAGGCGCCGGGCGTTGGCGGCCGCCGCCGCGGCGGTGTGCGGGTCCTGCTCCACCGCCGTGACGTGGAGACCGGCTTCGGCCATCGCCAGAGCGTCGAGCCCCACGCCGGTCGTCAAGTCGGCGACCGAGGCCACGCCCACATCCAGTAGGCGGCGGGCACGGTGCCGGGAGGCTGAGGGCCGGGACGCCTGCTCAAGGCCGTCACCGGTCCACAGGATCTCCGGTGCGAGCGACCCGAACCGAGCAGTGGCGCGTTCGACCAGCGCCGCCTGGGCGGCGGCAGCGCGCATCAGTTCGGGGTCGGACGTGTGGAATCGCCGGGTCAACTCAGATCGTGCCGCCAAGGCGTCCACCCCGGCCAGGGCGGCCACCATGGCGCGGCCGATCGCCGAGTCGAGCGCCGCTATCACCTCCGGATCCATGCGTAGATGCTGCCACGGCCCGCCCGGCTCGCGCGACGCCCCGCAGCGACAGTGAATCACCGCCGCTGCTGGCACTCGCGGAATTAGAGTGCTAACGTAGGCGCTGGCACTCGGTACTGGTGAGTGCCAGCGGAAGAGTCACCCGCACCGCGACGGCGGTTGGCATTCCACCACCATACGTATCCACGTCCACTATGGAGGTTTGACCGTGTCGGTCGCCATCAAGCCGCTCGAGGACCGAATCCTCGTGCAACCGCTCGACGCCGAGCAGAAGACTCAGTCGGGGCTGGTAATCCCCGACACCGCCAAGGAGAAGCCGCAGGAGGGCAAGGTCCTCGCGGTCGGCCCCGGCCGTTTCAACGAAGACGGTGACGAGCGCGTCCCCATGGACGTCAGCGTCGGAGACGTCGTCGTGTACTCCAAGTACGGCGGCACCGAGATCAAGTACCAGGGTGAGGAGTACCTCATCCTGTCGGCCCGCGACGTGCTCGCAATCGTCGACAAGTAGTCCACGCACGCGTCACGCCCCGGGTACAGCCGCGAGATCTGAGCTGCACCCGGGGCGTCGTGCGCGGATGAGAAACCTACGGAGAAGACATGCCAAAGATTCTGGAATTCGACGACGCGGCGCGTAAATCCCTTGAGCGCGGCGTCAACCACGTGGCGGACACAGTCCGGGTGACCCTCGGACCCAAGGGGCGCAACGTGGTGCTGGACAAGGCTTGGGGTGCGCCGACCATCACGAACGACGGTGTGACGATCGCTCGTGACATCGAACTCGAGGACCCCTACGAGAACCTCGGTGCGCAGTTGGTCAAAGAGGTCGCCACCAAGACCAACGACGTTGCCGGCGACGGCACCACCACCGCCACCGTGCTCGCCCAGGCCATGGTCCGCGAGGGGCTTCGCATGGTCACCGCGGGAGCGGCGCCGCTGAGCATCAAGCGGGGTATCGACGCTGCGGTCGCGGCCGTGAACGACGAATTGGCCGCCACCTCACGCACCATCGAAGGACGCGACGAGATCGCCCAGGTGGCCACCATCTCCAGCCAGGACCCGGAGGTGGGCGAAGTCATCGCGGAGGCGTTCGACAAGGTCGGCGCCGACGGTGTGATCACGGTCGAGGAGTCCCAGACGACCGGGGTGGAGTTGGAGTACACCGAAGGGATGCAGTTCGACAAGGGCTACATCTCGCCGTACTTCGTCACCGACGCCGAGCGTATGGAGGCCGTGTTCGAGGACCCGTACATCCTGCTGGTGCAGGGGAAGATCGGAGCCATCGCCGACCTGCTTCCGGTGCTGGAGAAGGTGGCGCAGGCCTCCAAGCCGCTGTTCATCCTGGCCGAAGACGTCGAGGGTGAAGCGTTGAGCACCCTGGTGGTCAACAAGATGCGCGGCATCTTCAACTCCTGCGCGGTCAAGGCGCCTGCCTTCGGCGACCGGCGCAAGGCGATCCTGCAGGACATCGCGATCCTCACCGGTGCCACCGTGGTCTCCGAAGAGATCGGTCTGAAACTCGACCAGGTGACGTTGGACGACCTTGGATCCGCCCGCCGGGTGGTGGTCACCAAGGACACCACGACGATCGTCGACGGTGCCGGGGAACACTCCGCGGTGGTGGAGCGCGAGGCCCAGATCCGGGCTGAGATCGAGCGCAGCGACTCGGACTGGGATCGCGAGAAGTTGCAGGAGCGGCTGGCCAAGTTGGTCGGCGGCGTCTGTGTGATCAAGGTCGGCGGCTACACCGAGGTGGAGCAGAAGGAGCGCAAACTCCGGATCGAGGACGCGGTGTCGTCCACCCGGGCCGCGATCGAGGAGGGAATCGTCGCCGGTGGTGGTGCTGCCCTGGTGCACGCCACCGCCGTGCTGGCCGACGACCTCGGTCGCTCCGGTGACGAAAAGGCTGGCGTCTCGATCGTCCGCAAAGCTGCGGCTGAGCCGTTGCGTTGGATCGCCGAAAACGCCGGCGAGCAGGGCTACGTGATCGTGTCCAAGGTGTCCGAACTCGCGGATCGGGAAGGCTACAACGCCCGCACCGACACCTACGAGGACCTGGTCACCGCGGGCGTGATCGACCCGGTGAAGGTCACCAAGGCCGCGATGGAGAACGCCGCATCGGTGGCCGGGATGCTGCTGACGACCGATGTGCTGGTCGTCGAGAAGCCCGAGGACGAAGACGATGACGAAGACGGTCATGGTCACGCCCATCACCATGGGGCCGTGCACTAGTTCCGCGCCTCGGGCGGACGACGCCGCCGCAACACGCCGAAGGCCCCACCCAGTCGCACTGGGTGGGGCCTTGGGCGTTGGTCGGCCTGGTGGGGGTCGGCGGAGAGGTCAACTCGCCCGGGCCAGCCGACGAGCGCTGAGAATCCGCTCCCGTTCCTCTTCGCTCATGCCTCCCCATACGCCGTAAGGTTCCCGGACGGCGAGCGCGTGCTCGGCGCATTCGCGCAGCACCGGGCAGGTGGCGCAGATCGCCTTCGCCGCCGATTCGCGCGCTTGCCGGGCCGAACCTCGTTCACCTTCGGGGTGGAAGAAGAGGTTGGGGTCTTCGCCGCGGCAGGCGCCCTGCAATTGCCAATCCCACCTGTCCGCGTTGGGTCCTGGTAGCCGAGAGATATCTGCCATGTGGCACCTCCTGAGTGGGTAGTCCCAACCTTAGCAATCGTTGCAAATATTGCGCAAGGGGTGAACGTGAACAATTTTGCGTGCGCGGTGGGAAGGGGATCGGCGGGTCGAGTGGCGCATTCCCGATACCGGTACACACTTGTCTGCGTGACCGCGCCCGAACCTGACCTGTCCGCTCCGGACGTGCCGGGACTCTCGGTCGCTGCAGTGGCCCGCCGCTTGGGAGTGTCTCCCTCGACCCTGCGCACCTGGGATCGGCGCTACGGGATCGGACCCTCGGGCCACACCGACGGTGCGCACCGCAGGTACTCGGCCGGTGATCTGGCCCGCCTGCTGCACATGCAATCACTCGTGCGCTCCGGCGTCCGGGTGTCCGATGCGGCTGAGGCGGCTCGCGAGTGGGACCCGGAAACCTCGCCGGTCCCGACCGCAGCCGACGACCAGCCGGAGCCGTTCGCCGGGATCGACTACCCCGACCGGGACGCGCTGGTGCGAGGTCTGGGGTCCGCTGCGGTGGCGTTGGATGCGCGGGCCTCAGCTTCCTTGATCCGACGTAGCCTGGAGTCGCGCGGAGTGATGTGGACGTGGGACGAAGTGCTGCGTCCGGTGTTGGTCCAGGTCGGCCGCAACTGGGAGCGCACCGGTGCCGGCGTCGACGTCGAGCACCTGCTCAGCCAGGTGGCCACCGCCGAGCTCAGCGGTGTCGTGACCAGGGAAGCACCGCGGAGCACCCGGCCGGCGCTGCTGGCGTGCGCCCCGCACGAGGATCACTGCCTCGCGGTCTACGCCGTAGCCGCCGCCTTGGCCGAACGCGGTGTCGAGACCCGGATCCTGGGGCCGCGGACTCCCGCTGCGGCCCTGGCGTCGGCGGTCCGTCGACTGGGTCCGAGCAGCGTGTTCGTGTGGTCCTATCTACCCGCTCCAGCATCGGCCCTGGCCTTGGAGATCCCGAAGATTCGACCCGAGCCACTGGTCGTGTTGGCCGGTCCGGGCTGGCCGCACCCCACGCCGGATTGCACCGTGCACGTGGCCGACCTCGCCAGTGCGGTGACTCGACTGTTGCGAGCCGCGTAGCATTCCCTCCCGTGGCAGACATGCGGGCGCTCCAAGAGGGGGAGCGTGCCGCCTTCCACGGCCGGCCGGCCGGGGGCATCGCCGGACTCTCTGCGTTCTTGGCGGAATCCGACGCACCGGCCTCGACCGCCGCACTTCGGGCACGATGGTTGCTCGGGGTGTGTCAAGGCGCCGCCGGTCGATTCGGCAGTGCCGCCGCCACCTTGACGCCGCTGCTTGCGCTCAAGCCGGGGGCCGATGACGCGGCTCGGCACTATGCGGCCCAGGGGGCGACCACGCTGGCGGCGATCCATCGTCAGATCGGGCATTTCAGCCAGGCCCGGGACCTCGACGACTGGGCCGGCCAGGTTGCCTCCGACGACCCCGTCATGGTGTTCACCTCGGTCTTGGGGCTGGCCGCCGACGCGGTGGGCGGCCACGACCGCGACCTGGCGGCTGAGCTCATCGACAAGGCGGGGCAACTCTGCTCTACCGCGCCCCCGTGGTGGCGCGAACGCATCCGACTGGGATGGGTACAGGCCGAAGTGGCGCTCACCTGGGGGCGACCGGAGGAGGCGATCGCCGCGTTGACCCGCTCGGTGGCCGAGGCCGAGCAACTCGGTGCGCCCCGCCACGTGGCCAAGGGATTGTCCTTCCTCGCGGTCGCACAGCGGGAGGTGGGCGATCCCAACTCCGAGACGACGCTCGGCAGAGCTGCGTTGCTCGCCGAATCGCTGGGAGCGTGGCCACTGGTGTGGGTCACCAGAGGGCTGCTGACGTCGTGGCTGCGCGACGATTCCGCGGCGGCCGAACGGCAGCGAAGTTCCGCCGAGCAAGCCGTCTCCATCATCGCGGCGGACCTGCCACCGCACTTGCTCCCGCAATGGCTGGCGCGGCCGGATGTCGCCCCCTTGCTGCGATCTTGACCCGGCGCCCGCGCCAGGCCCACCACGGTGACGGCCCCTTCCGGCTAGGCTCGGACCGTCATCGACCCGAACTGAGCGGAGGCAGACGAGGTGCCTGTGGTGCTGGTGTGCGACGACGTCGCCGCAGAACGGGAAGCGGTTCGGCGTGCAATCGCCATGATCGGCGGGATCGACCGGGTGGTCACGGCGGCCAGCGGGGAAGAGGCACTCCGTCGGTTCGCATCGGAGCGGCCGGATGTGGTGCTGCTCGACGTCCGAATGCCCGGACTCGGCGGGGTGGAGACCGCGAAACGACTGCGGGCCGAACATCCGGAGGCAGACGTGATCATGCTCGCCAGCGCGCACGATGCGGACGCTGTCGGGGTGGCGGTGGAGGCGGGTGCCCGGGGATACGTGGCCAAGGACGCCTCGCATGAGGAGTTCGCCGCCATCCTCGCGCTGGTGTTCGAGTCGACACCGAGCGGCAAGGTTCGGGTGGGGCAACCGACCGGGCGCCGACCGGTGCTCAGCGCTCGGGAGCAGCAGGTGCTGGAAGGAATCACCCGAGGCCTGTCCAACGCCGAGATCGGCCGGGAGTTGTTCCTCACCGAAGACACGGTGAAGACCCATGCCCGCCGGCTCTATCGGAAGATGGGTGCCGCCGATCGCGCGGCGGCGGTGGCGAACGGGTTTCGGTGGGGGCTGCTGCGTTAGCGATTCCTCGGTGTGGCCGTCGCCGACCGACGCACTAGCCTTGCGTCATGGCGGATGACGAGAAGTTCGGATTGCTCGGCCTCACCTACGACGATGTGCTGTTGCTGCCGGCGGAGTCCGATGTGATCCCGAGCAACGTCGACACCAGCAGCCGGCTGACCCGGAACATCTCGCTGGCCGTGCCGTTGGTCTCCAGCGCGATGGACACGGTCACCGAGGCGCGCATGGCCATCGCCATGGCACGGGTCGGAGGTGCCGGAGTGCTGCACCGGAACCTCTCCATCGCCGACCAGGCCACCGAGGTGGACCGGGTGAAGCGATCGGAGGCCGGGATGGTCAGCGATCCGGTTACCTGCTCGCCGGATCAGACGCTGGACCAGGTCAACGACATGTGCGCCAAATACCGCATCTCCGGGCTGCCGGTGGTGGACGAGGACGGTCGGCTGCTGGGGATCGTCACCAACCGCGACATGCGCTTCGAGGAGGACTTCTCCCGACGCGTTGCCGAGGTCATGACCCCCATGCCGCTGGTCACCGCACCGGTTGGAATCGACGGCGAGGAGGCACTGGGGCTGCTCAGCGCCCACAAGATCGAGAAGTTGCCGCTGGTCGACGCCGACGGGGTGCTGCGCGGGCTGATCACCGTGAAGGACTTCATCAAGCGGGGGCAATACCCCCACGCCACCAAAGACTCCGACGGCAGGCTCGTCGTCGGAGCCGCCGTCGGTGTGGGTGAGGATGCCTTCGAGCGGGCCATGACGCTGGCCGACGCCGGCGTCGACTTCCTGGTGGTCGACACCGCTCACGGCCACTCCCGCGCCGTGATCGAGATGGTTGCCAAGATCAAGGCAACCGGTCGGGTGGACGTGGTCGGCGGCAACGTCGCGACCCGGGCGGGTGCGCAGGCCCTGATCGATGCGGGCGCCGATGGCGTGAAGGTCGGCGTGGGCCCGGGCTCGATCTGCACCACCCGCGTGGTTGCCGGTGTCGGCGTGCCGCAGGTGACGGCGATCTATGAGGCCGCCCGAGCCTGCCGGCCGGCCGGTGTGCCGCTGATCGGCGACGGTGGCCTGCAGTACTCCGGGGATATCGCCAAAGCGCTGGTCGCCGGTGCGGATTCGGTGATGTTGGGTTCCCTGCTGGCCGGCTGCGACGAGGCGCCGGGCGACATCGTGTTCGTCAACGGCAAGCAGTACAAGCAGTACCGCGGGATGGGTTCGCTGGGAGCCATGGAATCCAGGGGCCAGGACACGTCCTACTCCAAGGATCGGTACTTCCAGGACGACGTGCTCAGCGACGACAAACTCGTGCCGGAGGGGATCGAGGGTCAGGTGCCCTATCGGGGCCGACTGGCCGTGGTCGCCCACCAACTTGTGGGTGGGCTGCGGGCCTCCATGGGCTACGCCGGCGCTGCCGAGGTCGCGGATCTGCAGGAGAAGGGTCAGTTCGTCCGCATCACCGCCGCCGGCCTGCGGGAGAGCCACCCGCACGACATCCAGATGACCGTCGAGGCGCCCAATTACCGGCGCTCCTGACCGGTAGTCTGCCGAACGTGACTGAAGTCGAGCTCGGCCGCGGCAAGCGCGCCCGCATCGCCTATTCGCTGGACGATGTGGCGATCGCGCCCAGCCGGCGGACCCGCGATCCGGAAGACTGCTCCACCGCCTGGCGACTGGACGCCTACTCCTTCGAAGTGCCGGTCATGGCCGCCCCGACCGACTCCGTGGTCTCACCGGCGACTGCTGCTCGGATCGGCGAGTTGGGTGCGTTGGCGGTGCTCAACCTGGAAGGACTCTGGACGCGATACGAGGACCCCGAGCCGCTGCTCGAAGCGATCCGCCAACTCGATCCGGCGACCGCGGTGGCCCGCTTGCAGCAGTTCTACCGGGAGCCGATCTCAGCCGAACTGATGCGCCGACGGGTGACCCAGCTGCGCGAGGCCGGCATCACCGTGGCCGGTGCGTTGTCACCGAAGAACGCCGAGGAGTTCGCCGACATCGTCACGACCTCGGGCGTGGATGTCTTCGTGATCCGCGGCACCACGGTCAGTGCCGAACATGTCTCCGGCAAGGCGGCCCCACTCAACCTCAAGCGATTCATCTACGACCTCGACGTACCGGTGGTCGTCGGGGGCGTCGCCACATACTCCGCCGCCCTGCACCTCATGCGTGCAGGCGCCGCCGGGGTGTTGGTGGGGTTCGGCGGCGGAGCAACCCACACGACCCACCAGGTGTTGGGCGTGCGGGTGCCGATGGCTTCGGCCATCGCCGACGTCGCCGCGGCCCGCAGCGACTACCTCGACGAATCCGGCGGCCGGTACGTGCACGTGATCGCAGACGGCGGCATGGGCAGCACCGGGGACATCGTGAAGGCCATGGCGATCGGAGCCGACGCGGTGATGGTTGGCTCGATGCTGGCCCGCGCCGCCGAATCGCCCGGCCAGGGAAGGCACTGGGGGATGGAGGCCGTGCACGAGAATCTGCCCCGCGGCGAACTCGTCGAGCTCGGGATGGTCGGTTCGTTGGCCGAGATCTTGCACGGACCTTCCAGCATGAGCACCGGACTGATGAACATCGCCGGAGCACTGCGGCGAGCGGTCGCCACCTGCGGATACTCCGATCTCAAGGAGTTCCAACGGGTCGAGGTGGTCGCCCACAGCTAGGGCCGGCCGAAACTCGGGTGGTGTCGGGGGCTGACGCGCGCGTCAATTTGCGCATACTCTGACCCCATGTCCATTGATCTCGAAGCGGCACCGCACACCAGCACCCCCTTGGCCGACACCGTCATGACGGCCGATCTCGTCAGGCTCCTCAAGGGTCGGGTGACCGCGTCGGGTGCCAACGGCGTCACCGTGGCAACAGCGCCATTCGACGCCTCCCCGTTGCCGGCGGTGCCGGTGTCCAGCGAGCAGGACGTCGAGATCGCCTTCCGCACCGCTCGCCGTCAGCAGCCGACCTGGGCGGCGACTCCGATCTCCGAACGGGCGCGGATCTTGCTCCGCTTCCACGATCTGGTGTACGCGCGGCGGGCCCAGGGCCTCGACCTCGTCCAGTTGGAGACCGGCAAGGCCCGCGGTTCGGCCGCCGAGGAACTTGGCGACGTGCTGATCACGTCGCGGTACTACGCACGCACCGCCGAGAAGGCGCTGCGCCCCAACAACCGGCGGGGTGCCATCCCGGTGTTGACCAAGACTCGGGTGCACCACGTGCCGATCGGCGTGGTCGGGATCATCTCGCCGTGGAACTACCCCCTCACGTTGGCGATCACAGATGCCATCGCCGCGCTGATGGCGGGCAACTCCGTGGTGCTCAAGCCGGACTCGCAGACGATGTTCACCGCCCTCTGGGTGGTGGAGCAGATGTACGAGGCCGGGTTGCCCGAGGGGGTGCTCAACGTGGTCAGCGGTGAAGGGGGCGTGGTGGGTCCCATGGTCACCGACCGGGCGGACTACGTGATGTTCACCGGGTCCACCGCGGTGGGCAGGCAGGTCGCCGCCCGCTGCGGAGAGCGGCTGGTCGGCTGTTCGATGGAACTCGGCGGCAAGAACGCGATGATCGTCACGCCCGACGTCAACGTCGAACGGGCCGCCAAGATCGCGGTGGCGGCGAGTTTCTCCAACACCGGGCAGTTGTGCATCTCGATGGAGCGGATCTACATCCACGCCGACGTCTACGATGCCTTCACCGCGGCGTTCGTCCGGCGCACCAAGGACCTTCACCTCGCCGCCGGCATCGGTTGGGGTGCCGACGTAGGGTCACTGATCTCCGCCCGGCAGCTTGCACGGGTCAGTGAGCACGTCGACGACGCGGTGGCACAAGGCGCCACCGTGCTCGCGGGGGGCCGTGCCCGTCCCGATGTCGGGCCGTTCTTCTACGAGCCGACGATTCTGGCGGATGTGACCACCAGCATGATCCTGGCCTTCACCGAGACGTTCGGCCCGGTGGTGAGCGTGTTCAAGGTCAACTCGGTCCAGGAGGCGATCGACCGGGCCAACCACTCCGAGTACGGGTTGAACGCCTCGGTGTTGACCAGTTCCAACCGGGAAGGCAAGGCGATCGCGGCACAGTTGCACGCGGGCACCGTCAACATCAACGAAGGCTACGGAGCCGCGTGGGCGAGTGTGGACGCGCCGATGGGCGGATTCCGCGCATCGGGGCTGGGCCGGCGCCACGGCCGTGAGGGGCTGCTGAAGTACACCGAGATCAAGAATGTCGCGGTTCAGCGGGTCCAAGGTTTCACCCGGCCGGACATGTTCTCCGACAAGGTCTGGGGCGAGGGCTTGATCGCATCCGTGGCGCTCATGCGTCGCCTGGGAATGAAGTAGGGAGTGACAGTGGTGAAGAACGCGGGACATTACGACGTCGTGATCGTCGGTTCGGGCTTCGGCGGTTCGGTTTCGGCCCTGCGCCTGGTGGAGAAGGGGTACCGCGTCGCGGTGCTCGAAGCCGGGCGCCGATTCAACGACGAGGACTTCCCCAAGACCTCGTGGCGACTGCGCAGGTTCCTGTGGGCACCGGCGTTGGGGCTGACCGGCATCCAGCGGATCCACCTGCTGAGCAACGTGATGGTGCTCGCCGGAGCCGGCGTCGGCGGCGGCTCGTTGGTGTACGCGAACACGTTGTATGTGCCCAAGAAGCCCTTCTTCCAGGACCGGCAGTGGCGCGATATCACGGACTGGGAGGACGAGCTCGCCCCCTACTACGACCAGGCCACCCGCATGCTCGGCGTGGTGCAGAACCCCACCATGACGCCCGCCGACCGGGCGATGAAGCAGGTCGCCGACGAGATGGGCGTGGGCGACACCTTCACCCTCACCCCGGTCGGGGTCTACTTCGGCGACGGCGCGGGCGTGCCGGCCGAGGACCCGTACTTCGGCGGAGTCGGGCCGCAGCGCTCCGGCTGCATCGAGTGCGGTGAGTGCATGACCGGTTGTCGTCACAACGCAAAGAACACCTTGCCCAAGAACTACCTCGGCCTCGCCGAGCAGGCCGGCGCCGAGGTGTTCCCGTTGACCATGGTGACCGAGGTGGCACCGGGCCACGACGGTGACGGCTGGCGGGTGGTGACCAAGCGCACCGGTCGCCCGGGACCGCGGCGGGAGTTCACCGCCGATCAGGTGATCATCGCGGCCGGCACGTACAGCACCCAGAAGCTGCTGCACCGGATGAAGGTCACCGGCATCCTGCCCAGACTGTCCGACCGGCTCGGCTACCTCTCCCGCACCAATTCCGAGTCCCTCGTGGGGGCGGTCAATGCGACCACGGGCGAGGACTACACCGAGGGTGTCGCGATCACCTCCAGCTTCCACCCGGAGCCGCACACCCATATCGAGCCGTGCCGCTACGGCAAAGGATCGAACTCCATGGGTCTGCTGCAGACCGTCCTCACGGACGAAGAGCCCGGCGTACCGCGGTGGAAGACCTGGCTCAAGACCATTGCCAAGAACCCGAAGACCGCGGTCAAGGTGGCGAACGTGCGTAGGTGGTCCGAGCGCGGGGTCATTGCCCTGGTCATGCAGAACTTGGACAACTCCGTGACCGTGTCGGGCAAGAAGACCTTCACTGGACGGATCAAACTCACCAGCCGGCAGGGCGAGGGTGAGCCGAATCCGTCCTACATCCCGGTTGCGAACGAGGCGGTCCGGAAGCTGGCCAGGGTCATCGGCGGTCAGCCCGGCGGCAACATGGGTGAGCCGCTCAACGCACCGATGACGGCCCATTTCGTGGGTGGCGCGGTGATCTCGGAAACGCCCGAGCGCGGCGTCATCGACCCCTACCACCGCGTGCACGGCTACCCGACTCTGCACGTCGTCGACGGCGCGGCGGTGTCGGCCAACCTCGGTGTCAACCCCTCGCTGACGATCACCGCGCAGGCCGAACGGGCGATGTCGCTGTGGCCCAACCGTGGCGAGGCCGACCAGCGTCCCGAACAAGGCGAGCCGTACCGGCGCCTAACTGCCGTGGCGCCCAAGAATCCGGTCGTGCCCGAGCACGCACCGGGTGCATGGCGGCTGCCGGTCGACCTCGGGATACCGGCGATGCCCGCATGATCATCAGGCCGTGCGGTCACCGTGCGGTGCTCCCGCGCCTGATGATCATGGCGTGCGGCGGCCACCGCTCGGCTGCTCAGTAGAGTCGGGGTATGACAGCCGAGAACCCCGTCCTGGTCGTCGACTTCGGCGCCCAGTACGCGCAATTGATCGCACGGCGGGTGCGGGAGGCGAACGTCTACTCCGAGATCGTGCCCCACAGCATGCCGGTGGCCCAGGTGCTGGCCAAAGCTCCGGCCGCGATCGTGCTGTCCGGCGGCCCGGCCAGCGTCTATGCCGACGGCGCGCCGGTCGTGGATCCGGCCCTGTTCGATGCCGGCGTACCGGTGTTCGGCATCTGCTACGGCTTCCAGGCGATGGCCGCCGCCCTGGGTGGCACGGTCGACCGCACCGGGCTGCGCGAGTTCGGCGCCACCGATTTGACCGTCACCGACCCCGGCATCCTCTTCGACGGGTTGCCCGCGCAACAGCGGGTGTGGATGTCCCACGGTGACGCCGTCGTGTCGGCGCCCGTCGGCTTCGAGGTCACGGCCACCACCGCCGGGGCGCCGGTGGCAGCGTTCGAGGACCGCCGTCGTCGACTGGCCGGCGTGCAGTTCCACCCCGAGGTGTTGCACACCGACCACGGGCAGGCGATCCTCACGGCGTTCCTCACCGACATCGCCGAAGTGCCGCAGACCTGGACGACGGCGTCGGTGATCGACGAGCAGGTCGCGCGCATCCGCGCCCAGGTGGGCGATGAACGGGTGATCTGCGGGCTCAGCGGTGGCGTCGACTCAGCCGTGGCTGCCGCCCTCGTGCAGCGTGCGGTGGGTGACCAGTTGACCTGTGTGTTCGTCGACCACGGCCTGCTGCGCTCCGGGGAGGCCGAACAGGTCGAGCAGGACTTCGTGGCGGCCACAGGTGTGGCCTTGAAGGTCGTCGATGCGCGGGAACGGTTCCTCGCCGCTTTGGCCGGCGTCAGCGAACCGGAGACCAAGCGCAAAATCATCGGTCGGGAGTTCATCCGGGTGTTCGAGGATGCTGCCGGGGAGGTGGTGGCCGAGGCGGGCGCCCACGGCGAGATGGTGGGTTTCCTCGTGCAGGGCACGCTCTACCCGGATGTGGTCGAGTCCGGCGGCGGCACCGGTACCGCGAACATCAAGAGCCACCACAACGTCGGCGGATTGCCCGAAGACCTCCAGTTCGACCTGGTGGAGCCGCTGCGCAGCCTGTTCAAGGACGAGGTTCGCGCCGTCGGCCTCGAACTGGGTTTGCCGCCGGAGATCGTCTGGCGGCATCCGTTCCCCGGTCCCGGCCTGGCGATCCGGATCATCGGTGAGGTGACCGAGGAGCGACTCGAGGTGCTTCGGGCCGCGGATGCGATCGCCCGGGAGGAACTCACCGCGGCCGGCCTCGACCGAGACGTCTGGCAGTTCCCGGTGGTGCTGCTCGCCGATGTCCGCAGCGTCGGCGTGCAGGGCGACGGCCGCACCTATGGGCACCCGATCGTGCTCCGCCCGGTATCCAGCGAGGATGCCATGACGGCGGATTGGTCGCGGTTGCCGTACGAACTGATCGCACGGATCTCGAACCGGGTCACCAACGAGGTGGACGAAGTCAACCGGGTGGTGCTCGACGTCACCAGCAAACCGCCCGGGACCATCGAGTGGGAGTGACCGAGCGCCGGACGGGCACCGGCTAGGGTTGTCGCCATGGAGTTCCTCGAACACGTCCTCGTCGTGCTGCACTTCCTCGGCCTGGCCGCGCTCATCGGCGGCTTCCTGGTGCAGATCAAGGACCAGAACAAGGTCGTCAACAACGCGATGTTCCACGGTGCCCTGACCCAGCTGGTGACTGGGGTGGCGTTGGTCGGCCTGGCCTATCCGCTGGCCGACGGGGATGAGGAGCTCTACCCGGACAACGCCAAGATCGCGGTGAAACTGGTGGTCCTGCTGGTGGTGCTGGGGCTGATCGTGGCCAACCGGAAGAAGCCGAGCATCAGCACGGGCATCTGGGGGGCCATCGGCGGCCTCGCCATTCTGAACGTCGTCATCGCCGTCTTCTGGCGGTAGCCGGGGCGTCCGCGTCGGCGCCTAGACTTGGCCCGTGACCGACTCCCTCGCCGACCTCAACCCGCAGCAGCGGGAGGCGGTTGTCAGCGAAGCACGGGCGCTGCTGATCGTCGCCGGTGCCGGGTCCGGCAAGACCCGGGTGCTCACCCGGCGGATCGCCCACCTGCTGGAGACCAGGCAGGCGGTGCCCGGCGAGATCCTTGCGATCACCTTCACCAACAAGGCTGCCGCCGAGATGCGCGAGCGGGTGGAACAGCTGGTGGGTCGACGGGCCCGGGCGATGACCGTGTCCACGTTCCACTCGGCCTGTGTGAGGATCTTGCGGGCCCACGCCGATCGGCTGGGCCTGCCCTCCGGATTCACCATCTACGACCAGGCCGACTCGCTGCGACTGCTCACCATGGTGATGCGGGATGCCAACCTGGACATCAAGCGGACCACACCGCGGGCCATGGCCAGCCGGATCTCCGCGCTGAAGAACGAACTGATCGACTTCGACGAATGCGCCCGCACGGCCGTGGTCCCCGCCGACGTGACGCTCGCCGAGGTCTATCGCGAATACCAGCAGCGCCTGCTGCGCGCGGGGGCGGTCGATTTCGATGATCTGATCGGCCACACGGTTGCCCTGCTCACGGGTTTCCCCGAGGTCGCCGAGCACTACCACCGCCGGTTTCGGCACATCCTGGTGGACGAGTATCAGGACACCAACCATGCCCAGTACCTGCTGATCCGGGCCTTGGTGGGCGACGGAGCTGATGGGGTTCCTCCGGCCGCGCTCTGCGTGGTCGGCGATTCGGACCAGTCGATCTACGCGTTCCGCGGCGCCACGCTACGCAACATCGAGCAGTTCGAAGCCGACTTCCCCGACGCCAAGGTGATTCTGCTCGAGCAGAACTATCGGTCCACCCAGCGCATCCTCACCGCCGCCAACGCGGTGATCACTCGGAACGCCCAACGCCGCCCCAAGCGCTTGTGGACAGACGCGGGTGACGGCGCCCCGCTGGTGGTGCACGTGGCCGATGACGAACGCGCCGAGGCCGGCTTCATCGCGTCGGAGATCGATGCTCTGAGCGACGACCACGGCGTGCGGCCGGGAGACGTCGCGGTGTTCTATCGGACCAACGCGCAGTCACGTGCGGTCGAGGAAGTACTGATCCGCGTCGGGCTGCCGTATCGGGTCGTCGGTGGCACCCGCTTCTATGAGCGCAAGGAGATCAAAGATGCGCTCGCCTACCTGAAGGTGCTGGCCAACCCGGCCGACGACGTGTCGCTGCGGCGCATCCTGAACACCCCGAAACGAGGCATCGGCGACCGCACCGAAGAACTCGTCGCGTCGTTCGCGCAGCGGGAACGCATCACGTTCCACGACGCCGTGCGACGCGCCGGGGAGGTGCCGGGGCTGACGCCGCGGGCCGTGAAATCGCTGGCCGGATTCGTGTCCGTGCTGGACGACCTGAAGGCCGTGCAGGATTCCGAGGCTGGACTCGGGGCGGTGGTGCAGTCGGTGCTGGAACTCACCGGGATGCTGGCCGAGTTCGCCGCCTCGGACGATCCGCAGGACGTCACCCGTGCCGAGAACCTCGCCGAGTTGGAGTCCGTCGCCCTCGAGTTCGCCGCGGATCGGGTTGACCTGGAGGAGGGCCCGGCGACGCTGGACGACTTCTTGGAGCGGGTGGCTCTGGTGTCCGACGCCGACGAGATCCCGGATGCCGACGGCGGAGTGGTCACCCTGATGACGCTGCATACCGCCAAGGGTCTCGAGTTCCCGGTGGTGTTCCTCACCGGCATGGAGGACGGTGTCTTCCCGCATTCGCGATCGCTCGGCGACCCGCGCGAACTCGAGGAGGAACGGCGCCTCGCCTATGTCGGCATCACCAGAGCGCGCGAGCGGCTCTACCTCACCAGGGCTCGCATGCGAGCCGCCTGGGGCAGCCCGATCTCCAATCCGCCGAGTCGCTTCCTGGCGGAGCTGCCCGACGAGGTCGTCGACCACCGCGGGGAGCCGGCCGATGCTTCTGCCAGCTACACCTCATCGACGTTCCCCGGGACCGGTTCGCGGTCGGATCGCACATCTCCCGGCGCTGCGGTACTCAACCTCACACCGGGCGAACGAGTGGTGCATCCCTCGTTCGGACTCGGCACCGTGGTGACCACCCGGGGTGTCGGTGATCGTGCCGAAGCCAGCATCGATTTCGGCAGTGAGGGCACCAAGCGGCTGCTGCTGCGCTACGCCCCGGTGTCCCGCCTCGACGACTGAGGCTGCACCGGACCGGCCCCCACCGGATTGAGGTCCGGCCGGATCAACCCCTGCGCTGGAGTGATCGTCGCCACCACGCTGTGTGACGACTCACAGGCGAATTGTCCGAATAGTCCGGTTTCTGCACGTGTAGCTCGCCGCAGCGCGGGGGACAGTCAAGTCACGACAGGCGAAAGCCGCGGGGGAGTCGCGCAGACCGTCCCGGGAGCGCGACCTCAGACACAGCAGAAAGCCGACACGAATCATGTTCAAGTTCGCAGCACGCAGAAGCACAGTCGCTTCCTTCTCGGGCGCAGCCGTGGCGTTGGCTGCGGTGACCCTCGGGGCGGAACCCGCAGCGGCCAGCCCCAAGGCGACGAATCTGGTGGTCAGCGGTTCGGCCGCCGTCGGAGCGCCGGTCACGGACCCCGCCGCCGCCGAAGCCGACGCCGCCGCCGAGGCGGCCCGTGCCGCCGCCGAAGCAGAGTTCCGGGAAGCGGTGGCCAAGTCCATGGTGGAGCAGGCCGCGGCGGCAGACGCCGCCTGGCACACACCGGTGGGCGACTACCGGATCAGCAGCTACTACGGCGAGATGCGCTCCGACGGACCACACAACGCCATCGACCTCGCCGGCCCGGAAGGGCAGGATGTGGTGGCCGGTCGGACCGGGACCGTGACGTCGGCCGGTTGGCAGAGCGGGTACGGATTCACGGTCGAGATCGACCACGGCGACGGCCACACCAGTCTGTACGCCCACTTGATGTCCGAGCCCTACGTGGCCGTCGGCCAGCGCGTGGCCGGTGGTCAGCCGATCGGGGCCCTCGGCAACACCGGCTACAGCACCGGGCCGCACCTCCACTTGGAGGTGGAGCGCCACGGCGTGCTGATCAACCCGATGGAGGTCATGCCGATCCCGTGACCCGGGATCACCGTTGAGACGTGGAACGCCCGTCAGCCACTTGACGCGGACTTGCCGTGCCCCTGGGCACGCGCCGCGCGATGGCCGACGGGCGTTCTTTTCGCCGTCTGCGACGCGATCGATGTCGCGCCCGGTGCCAACGTGGTGCCGTCAGCGTCGATATGGGCCAGCGTGGTGCTGATCTCGTGCACGACCCGGCCGTCGACCGGGAGCGACATGTGCCCGACTCCGCGTACGAAGACGTTGCGGGCGTTGAGGTCGTCGTGCTCGATGCGGGCATTCCGCTTGGGAATGATCATCTGATCGAGATCGGACCAGACCGCCACCATCCGGGTCTTGCATCCCGGAGCCGGTTCGGACAACTCGGCGACGATGGGACTGTCCGGCCGCAGCTGACGTGCCACGTTGTGGGGAACGAGTTTGGCGGGGGCGGTCCCCAGGTGCGGCGTGCCGAGGGTGACCAAGGTGTGCACCCGGGCGTCGCCGCCCAGTCGTTGCACGTAGTAGCGGGCGATCAGGCCGCCCATCGAGTGTCCGATCACGTGCACACGTTCGTAGCCGGTTTCCCGGCACACCCTTTCGACCAGGCGGTTCAGTCGCTTCGCCACTCGGCGGATGTCGTCGGTCAGCGGCGAGTAGTTCAACGAGATAGTCCGGCCGAAGCCCCGCCGCATCAACGAGCGCCGTAGCAGCGTGAAGATCGTGTGGTTGTCCACCACGCCGTGGACCAAGATGATCGGCGTTCCGGCAGCTTCGACGTCGCCGATGATCAGCCCGCGCTGCACCGGCGCCAGACCCTCCAGGTTGTGCCGCTCCTGCGCCTCCCGGGCGCGCTCCTCCAGCAGGGTGAGCGGGTACATGGCGATGTGTGCGCTCAGCCACGCGCATTCGATGGCCGTTCCTCGCACGCCGGCCGGGGTCAGGACGGTTTTGCGGGCTCGGCGGGTGGTCTCCCGGGCGCGGTCGAACCGGCCCACCAGGCGTTCCAACCCGCTGGCGCCGTCCGACTCGGGACAGTCGTCGTCGGTCACGGGGACCAACCTAGACGACTTCGATGGCAATTCGTAGCCAGGCGCTCCGATTTCCGGCTCTCCAAGATCGGGCGGCCGTCACGGCGGGTATCGTGGGGGCCAAGAACCCACGGGTCTGGATTCGGACGGAAGGCGGTTGTCATGGCTGAGTCACCGGTGCGCGTTGTGGTCGCCAAGCCAGGACTCGACGGCCACGACCGCGGAGCGAAGGTCGTCGCCCGAGCGCTGCGCGACGCCGGCATCGAGGTGATCTACACCGGTCTGCACCAAACGCCGGAGATGATCGTGGAGACCGCCATCCAGGAGGACGCCGATGCGGTCGGCCTGTCGGTGCTCTCCGGCGCCCACATGACCCTCTTCCGGCGGGTGATCGACCTGCTGGCCGAACGGGGTGCCTCCGACATCGTGGTGTTCGGCGGCGGGATCATCCCGGACGATGACATCCCGCTGCTGTTGGACATGGGTGTCTCCCGGGTGTTCACTCCCGGGACTCGCACCCAGGACATCGTCGACTGGGTGAATTCGACGCTGCTGCCCACCCCGGCATAGGCACTCGTCGCAGGCAAGCCGCGGGCGGTGTGCCGTCGACCGCATCCTGACCGCCGTCCGGCGCAGGGGGTCTGGCGGCCGGCGGGTGGTGCCTCGGTAGGGTGCAGGTAGCTGCCGGACCATGCTGGCAGTCCCCGGCGCGGGAGCGTCGGAACCCTAGCCCAGGCGAGGAACGGAACGGGTGTAGCTGTGGATCTATACGAGTACCAAGCCAAGGAGATGTTCGCCGACCACGGCGTCGCCACGCAGGTGGGGGTAGTGGTGACCTCGCCCAAGGCCGCCCGCGACGCCGCCGAACAGATCGGCGGCACCGTGGTGGTCAAGGCACAGGTCAAGACCGGCGGGCGGGGCAAGGCCGGCGGAGTCAAATTGGCCTCCGATCCGGCTGATGCCGAAGCCAAGGCGGAGGGAATCCTCGGCCTGGACATCAAGGGCCACATCGTCAACAAGGTGCTGGTCGTGCCAGCCAGTGACATCGCCGAGGAGTACTACGTCTCCTACCTCGTCGATCGGGCCAACCGCTCGTTCCTCGCCATGGCGAGTGTGGAGGGCGGCGTCGACATCGAAGAGGTCGCGGCCACCAACCCGGAGGCCCTGGCCAAGGTCGCCATCGACCCGTTGACCGGGGTCGACCGGGCCAAGGCCGAAGAGATCGTGGCGCAGGCGAACTTCCCGGCCGAGATCGCCGACGATGTCGCCGCGATGCTCGTGGACCTGTGGGACGTCTTCGTGGGGGAGGACGCCACGCTGGTTGAGGTCAACCCGCTGGTGCAGACCCCGACCGGGGAAGTGCTGGCGCTCGACGGCAAAGTCACTCTGGACGGCAATGCCGACTTCCGCCACCCCGCCCACGCCGAGCTCGCCGACGAGCAGGCGGAGGATCCGCTCGAACTCCGCGCGGCCGCCAAGGGGTTGAACTACGTGAAGCTCTCCGGCGAGGTGGGCATCATCGGCAACGGCGCCGGACTCGTGATGAGCACGTTGGATGTCGTCGCCTACGCCGGCGAAGAGTTCGGCGGTGTCAAACCCGCCAACTTCCTCGACATCGGCGGCGGCGCCTCGGCGGAGGTCATGGCGGACGGTTTGGAAATCATCCTCGGGGACCCCGAGGTCAAGGCGGTGTTCGTCAACGTCTTCGGCGGCATCACGGCCTGTGACGCCGTTGCCGCAGGCATCATCCAGGCCTTCGCCATCCTGGCCGACCGAGGGGAGACCCCCGACAAGCCGTTGGTGGTGCGGTTGGACGGCAACAACGCGGACGTGGGTCGGAAAATCCTGGTGGAGGCCGAACACGACCTCATCGAAATGGTGGAAACGATGGACGATGCGGCCCGCCGGGTCGCCGAACTCGCGGCACAAGGAGCCTGACGTGGCGATCTTCCTGAACGAAAACTCCCGCATCCTGGTGCAAGGCATCACCGGTTCCGAGGGTGGCAAACACACCCGTCGGATGGTGGCCAGCGGCTCCAACGTGGTGGCCGGTGTCACCCCCGGCAAGGGCGGTCAGACGGTGACGGCCGAGGGTCGGGACATCCCGGTGTTCAACAGCGTCGCGGAAGCGCGCGAGGCGACCGGTGCCGATGTTGCGGTGGTGTTCGTGCCGCCCCGGTTCACCAAGGGTGCGGTGATCGAGGCCGTCGACGCCGGTGTCCCCCTCGCGGTGGTGATCACCGAGGGCGTGCCGGTGCACGACACCGCCAGTTTCTTCGCCTACGCCCAGGCCGCCGGCACCACCAGGGTGATCGGTCCCAACTGCCCGGGCCTCATCAGCCCAGGCAAGTCGAACGCGGGCATCATCCCGGCCACGATCACCGGCTCCGGTCCGATCGGACTGGTGTCGAAGTCCGGCACCCTGACCTACCAGATGATGTACGAGTTGCGCGACATCGGCTTCTCCACGGCCATCGGGATCGGCGGCGACCCGATCATCGGCACGACGCACATCGATGCGCTCGCCGCTTTCGAAGACGACCCGGAGACCGAAGCGATCGTGATGATCGGCGAGATCGGCGGCGACGCCGAGGAGCGCGCCGCGGCCTTCATCGCCGAGAACGTGACCAAGCCGGTGGTCGGGTACGTCGCCGGCTTCACCGCGCCGGAAGGCAAGACCATGGGTCACGCCGGTGCCATCGTCTCCGGCTCGTCCGGTACCGCTGCCGCCAAGCAGGAGGCGCTCGAAGCTGTGGGTGTCAAGGTCGGCCGCACGCCTTCGGCGACGGCCCGCCTGATGCGTGACCTGCTCGGCTGATCCGGCTTCAGTTGGGCGCGTGTCGCGGCCGGGTCGGGTGCTGACCAGACTGGGAGACTTGGCGGCATGTCACGCCGTCGTTCGCCGAGCCGTCCCCGTGGCAGGCACGATCCGCTGAGGTCGGGTCCCGCGAGGAACCGGCATGGTTCCTCGCGCCACCGAACCCAACGCGCCGCGGTCGCCGAGATCGACCTCACCGACAGTGGGTCGGCCTCCCGGGTTCCGGAGACGGACACGACAACTCACCGTGACCGGGGCAGCGGTGGATCCCGGCGTTCCCGACGGCTGCGCATCCATTCCGATGCCACCATGCGGCCCGAACTCAACGGAGCACTGGCCGCCCTCAGCGTCGTGGCGGTATCGCTGCTAGCCGTCGTCGGCATCGCAGTCCTCGGTTGGGTGCTCGCCGCGGATCACTCGAGTTTGGCGGCCATGTTCGACGTCGCCATCCTCGGTTGGTTGGCCGTTCACCTGGTGCCGATCCAGACCGTCGGCGGCTGGATCTGGCTGCCGCCACTCCTGCTGACCGCCGCCCTGGTGTGGTGGGCCTACCGCGTGGGGCGCACCTCGTTGCGCCGGAGCACCTTCTACGCGAAGGGCGCCAGGTGGCGCCTGATCGCGACCGCTCTGGCCTCCTACGCAGGAGCAGCAACCCTGCTGGCCCTGGTGGCATCCGGCGGCGAGGTCGGTGTCCCGGTGTGGTTGGTGCCTATCGCTGCGGCAATGGTTTTCGGAGCGGGGTTCGTGCCGGCGGTGGCCCGGACGACGGGGACGTGGCGCGACTGGACGAGTCGAATCCCAACCCAGCTGGTGACAGAGGGGCGGGCAGCGGTTCGCGGCCTGCTGGCGTTGGCCGGCGGTGCTGGCCTGGCGCTGCTGGTCGCCCTGGTCGGATCGTGGACCGAACTGCAGCAGTTGTGGTCGGATCTGCGGCCCGGGTTCTCGGGTACGGCCGTGCTGGTGCTCGGGTGCGTGGCATACCTGCCGACAGCCGTCGTGTGGACGGCGTCCTTCCTGCTGGGCTCGGGCATCGAACTCGGAAGTGCAGGTGCGGTGACCCCATTCGCTGCGACCACCGCGGAATTGCCCGGATTCCCGTTGTTCGCCGCCATCCCGGACGGCGTCAGCGGGTGGTACCTCGCCGGGTTCCTGCTGCCCGTGATCGCGGGCATCGTCACCGCCACCTCCGTCACCGGCGGGCAGCGGTCCGCGGGAGTGCGTGCCCGAATGATGGCGAGGTTGCGTGCGGCCGGCATCGCCGCTGTCGCAGCGGGTGTGGTCGGTGCCCTGACCCATGGCACCATGGGTGGCGCGCTGAGCGGACTGGGTCCGCCGTTGGTGCTGTTCCCGCTGGCGCTGCTCTTCTGGTTCGGGGTGGGCGCCGCCGCCGTCACTACTGTCGAATCGGCCCGTCTGGGTCGGCTGTTGCCGCGTCGGTTCCGGGGCAAAACCGACCGGGGAAGCAGCGCGGCCGTGGACGACCGCACCGGCACGATCCAGGTGGTGACCCCCGACGAGCAGGCCGGACCGGAGTGGACGTCGGACCGCACTGTGGTGCTCGCCGAGGAGCATGCGCAAGACTTGGGGCGTTGAAGTCGTCGAGGAACGCTCACTGGGGCTCCTCCGGAATGGAAACGAGGCGCACCGTTGGCCGGTGATGCGCAATCGGCATACGCACCGCTGCGGGTTGTCGTCCTGCTCTCCGGCGGCGGATCGACGATGGCGGCGCTGCTGGAACCCCCTGCCGGCAGTGACCACGGCTTCACCGTGGTGGCAGTCGGTTCGGATCGCCCTGAGGCCGCTGGACTGGAGCGGGCACGCTCGGCCGGAGTCGACACTTTCGTGGTGGAGCCGGGCGGCCACCGGACTCGGGCGGAATGGAATCGCGCATTGGCCGACGCAGTCGCCGAGCACCGACCGGACCTCGTCGTGAGCGCGGGATTCATGCGGATCCTCGACGCCGAGTTCGTCGCGCGCTTCGCGCCGTGGCTGATCAACACCCACCCGGCTCTGCTGCCCGCGTTCCCGGGAGCCACGGCGGTGGCCGACGCACTGGCCTACGGGGTCCGGGTGACCGGCGCCACCGTGCATGTGGTCGACGATGGCATCGACAGCGGACCCATCATCGCCCAGCGGGCGGTGGAGGTCTATCCCACCGACGACCAGGCGACGCTGCACGAACGCATCAAGTCCGTGGAGCGGCAGATGCTGGTGACCGTGGTGAGCAGGCTCGCCGAAACCAGAACCTTGCGGATTAGCGGAAGAAGGGTGCACCTGACATGAGCCGGAACCAGATTCGCCGGGCGCTCATCTCGGTCTATGACAAGACCGGACTCGACGAACTCGCCGCCGAGTTGCACTCGGCCGGGGTGGAATTGGTCTCGACCGGATCGACAGCCGGACAGATCGCGGCGGCGGGTATTCCGGTGACCGCGGTGGCCGATGTGACGGGCTTCCCCGAATGCCTCGACGGCAGGGTGAAGACGCTGCACCCTGCGATCCATGGTGGGATTCTCGCCGACCGGCGCAAGGCAGAGCACAAGGATCAGTTGGACGATCTCGGCATCGCGCCCTTCGACCTCGTGGTCGTCAATCTGTATCCCTTCGCCGAAACGGTGGCCAGCGGGGCGGCCGACGACGACTGCATCGAACAGATCGACATCGGCGGACCCGCCATGGTGCGGGCGGCCGCCAAGAACCACCCCTCGGTGGCAGTGGTGGTGTCCCCGGATCGATACCCGGAGACGCTCGCGGCCGTGAAGGACGGCGGGTTCACCCTGGAGCAGCGGCGGGAACTGGCGATGGAGGCGTTCCGGCACACTGCCGCCTACGATGTCGCGGTGGCGACCTGGCTCGACTCGGTGGTATCGCCAACGGAGGCGACCGCCGGGATGCCCGGCTGGGTGGCGGGGGTCTGGCAGCGAGCCGACGTCCTCCGCTACGGCGAGAACCCCCACCAGGACGCCGCGATGTACGTCTCCGAAGGAATCGGCTCCGCCGGGGGTCTGGCCAGGGCCGAACAACTGCACGGCAAGGCGATGTCCTACAACAACTACGTCGATTCGGACGCGGCTTACCGCACCTGCTACGACTTCGGCGAACCCGCCGTGGCGATCATCAAGCACGCGAACCCCTGCGGGATCGCCGTCGGCCGAGATATCGCTGAAGCGCATCGACGAGCCCACGAGACCGATCCGGTGTCGGCGTTCGGCGGGGTCATCGCCGCCAACCGTCCGGTGTCCTTGGAGATGGCGCGTCAGGTGGGTGAAGTTTTCACGGAGGTTGTTGTCGCTCCGGGCTACGATGCCGCGGCGCTGGAGTTGCTGACCGAGAAGAAGAACATCCGGATCCTGGTCGCCGATCCGCTGCCGGCCGGTCCCGCCATCGAGCATCGACCGATCACAGGTGGGCTGTTGCGCCAGCAGGTCGATCGGTTGGATGCGCCCGGCGACGATCCCGACAACTGGACGCTGGCGTGCGGGGAACCCGCGGATGCCGAAACCTTGGCGGATCTGAGTTTCGCCTGGCGGGCGGTGCGGGCAGCGAAGTCCAACGCGATCCTGCTCGCTCGAGGGCGTGCAGCCGTCGGGATCGGCATGGGGCAGGTCAACCGGGTCGACGCCGCCCGCTTGGCGGTCGCCCGTGCCGGCGAAGAGCGGGCCCGCGGCGCGGTTGCCGCGTCCGACGCCTTCTTCCCCTTCCCGGACGGCTTGGAAGTGCTGGCCGACGCCGGTGTGCGCGCGGTGGTGCAGCCGGGTGGGTCGGTGCGCGACGACGAGGTGGTGCGTGCCGCCCACGCCGCAGGGGTCACCATGTACCTCACCGGCACCAGACACTTCTTCCACTGACCCGGCTGGCTCGTCGCCTGTCGTTCACTTCCGGAACAGCGGACGTACGCCATGATGTCCCAATGAGTTCGACGAATGTTGATGCGCACACGATGGCTCTGCTGGAGAACGTCGTGGACGGGCTCGTAGCGCACACCCAGGGGGCCGTGCGCCGACACGAACTCCGTGATCTGCTGTTGGCCCAATACGCCGATCTGGCCGCCACGGCCAAAGTCACCACGTTCCTGCCCGTGCTCGCCGGCAACCGCACCCTGGAACTGCTGGAGCAGCAGGCCGGTGAGTCGGATTCGCCAGCCGCCGATCTGCCGTCCGTCTTGGTACTGGACGAACACAACTCCACCCGGTCGCAGGCGGCTTGCGCTTTGCTGAGGTTCTACGCTCCAGGCCGGCTCCGGGTGCAATCGGCCGGACTCAATCCGGTTGCCGAGGTCAACCCTGCCGTCGCGGCGGCGCTGGGTGAGGTGGGTTGGGAGTTGACCGATCCGCCGCGGCTGGTGACGCCGGAGCAGATCGCTGCGGCGGACTACGTGATCGCCATTGGCACCGACGGAACGGACTGGGCCGATCCGGTCGAATCGACCGTGCGCTGGGAGATTCCGGCCGAAGACGACGGTCATGGAGTCAACGTCACCGACGTTTTGGCCATGGTGGACAGCCACGCCCGGGAGTTCCTCCGCACCGTCGACCCGGATCATGATCTGCATCCGGCGCTGATCGCCGCGGAAGAGTAGCTCGGCGCGGCGTCGCGGTGGGTCAGTCCCCGTTCATGGTGAGGACGACCTTGCCGGTGGTGGCCCGGCCGCGCAGGTCTTCGTGGGCCTGTCGGGCGGCGGCCAGCGGGTAGCTGTGCCCCGGCAGCGGTCGGAGAAGACCTTCGTCGATGAGGCGACGCAATTCGGCGAACGGGCCGGCGACGCCGGCTACCGGATCCGCTGCGACCGCATCCATCAGCCAGAACCCGATGACGCTATGCGAGCCGACCATGAGCGATCCGGGAGCCACCGGGGTGCCCGATTGCCGCGAGGCCATGCCGTAGGTGACCAGCCTGCCGAAGCGGCCGAGTGCGGCGAGCGAGGCGTCGAATACCGCGCCACCCACCATCTCCAGCACGATGTCGGCTCCTTTGCCGCCCGTGGCCGCACGAATCGAGTCGGCCAAATCGTCGGCCTCCGGGTCCAGGGCGATGTCGGCGCCCAGGTCGAGCGCGGTGTCCCGCTTCTCGGGTGTGCTGGCGGTGGCGACGATCGTGCCGGCTCCCCAGAGTCTGGCGAGTTGAACCGCCAGGCTGCCCACCCCGCCGGCAGCGGCGTGCACCACCACCGACTCGCCGGATCGCATCCGGCCCGAGGTGCGCAGCAGATGCCACGCCGTGAGGCCCTGTACGAGCAACGACAGCGCCGTCGTGGCCGGCATCTCCTCGCCCACCTCGAACATGTCCGCCGGCCGTACCAGGGCCTTCTCCGCGTAGCCGCCCGATCCGTCGGTGAAGCCGCACACCCGCCGACCGTCCGGCAACCGGCCGAGTACTTCGGATCCGGGGATCAGCGGCAGGCTCTGCTGGGAGAGGTAGGAGTTCTCGACCGCATGGGTGTCGGCGTAGTTCACCCCGGCCGCTTCCACGTCGAGTAGCACCCGTCGGCCGTCGGGAGGGGGCATCGGGTCGGGGATTTCGGCCACTCGCAGAACCTCGGGACCGCCGAATTCGGTGAGTTGGATCGCACGCATCCCCGCAGGCTAACGCCCGGTCTGCGGATTCGACCAGTGACCTACGTGGTCGATTGTGCCGGGGCGCGAGGCGACTCGGTGGGGCGATCGGACTCGGCCACCTCGGTTCCTGACACGATGCGGGGCATGTCCGAGGCGCCGCAACCCGTGGTCGCGTCCCGCGATGAGCCGCACGACCACGGTACCCGCGCGGTCATCGATGGTGCCTTCGCTGTGCTGGTTGGCCTCCTGGCCGTGGTTCAGGCTCGCATCAACGGTGAGTTGGCGTTGGCGATCGGCAGTGGATTCGAGGCCGCCGCCTGGTCGTTCGCCACCGGGTTGGTGGTGATCGCGGTGATCGTCTCCGCGTTGCCCAGCGCCCGCGCCGGTGTGCGCAGGCTGCGGGCGGCGTTCAGGCCGCCGGCGTCCGCCCCGTGGTGGATCCTGCTCGGCGGGCTGGGCGGCGCCACCTTCGTCGCCGCGCAGGGCCTGGTGGTTCCGGTCACCGGGGTGGCGCTGTTCACGATCGCGGTGGTGGCCGGGCAGAGTGCGAACTCGCTGGTGGTGGACAAGTTCGGCATCGGCCCAGGCGGTCGGCGACCGGTGACCGTGCCCAGGGTGGTGGCTGCGGGGCTGGCCGTCACCGGCGTGGTGGTGGCGGTCTCGGGCGAGCTGGACAGTGGTGTGGTTGCCGCGGGTTTGCTCGCCTTCGCGTTGATAGCCGGCGGGGCCATCGCGCTGCAGCAGGGCGTCAACGGACGGGTGGCAGTGGTGGCGCGCACCCCGCTACCGGCGACGCTGGTCAATTTCTCGCTCGGCTTCGCCGCGCTGTTCGTCGTCGCATCCGTGCTGGAAGTGGTCGATGGCACGGCGTTCACGGCACCCCCCGCCCCCTGGCACGAGCCGGTGTTGTGGCTCGGCGGCCCGATCGGCGTCGCCTTCGTGATGGTGGCCGCCTTCGCCGTGCGCGGACTGGGGGTGCTGGTGTTCTCACTGCTGACCATCGTCGGTCAACTCGTCGGCGGCGTCGTGGTCGATCTGATCGCCCCCGTGCCCGGCGAGGCCGGCGTCGGCGGCCATACCGTGGCGGCGGTGATCCTCTCGATCGCCGCAACTGTGCTGGCCTTCCTCGGTGGGCGCCGGGCGGCTGGCAGAATGCCTGTGTGAGCGCCACAATCCTGGACGGTCGGGCCACCGCGGGCATCATCAAGTCGGAACTGGCAGCCAGGGTCGGCAGCCTGCGGGAACGTTACGGGGTGACCCCCGGACTCGGCACCGTGCTGGTGGGCGAAGACCCCGGCAGCGCCGCCTATGTCGCGGGCAAACACCGGGACTGCGCCGAAGTCGGCATTGCCAGCATCCGAGTTGATCTGCCCGCGACTGCTACGCAGGGCGAGGTGCTCGACGCCGTGGCCGAACTCAACGCCGATCCGGCGTGCACCGGCTACATCGTGCAACTCCCGCTGCCGGGCGGCATCGACGCCAACACCGTGCTCGAGGCTATGGATCCGGCCAAGGACGCCGACGGTCTGCACCCCACCAACCTCGGCCGTTTGGTGCTCGGTGCGTCGGCTCCGCTGCCGTGCACTCCCCGTGGCATCGTCGAGTTGCTCGCTCGGTACGGGGTGGCCCTGCCCGGCGCCGAGGTGGTGATCGTCGGCCGCGGGGTCACCGTCGGCCGACCGCTCGGATTGCTGCTCACCCGACGTGCCGAGAACGCAACGGTCACTCTGTGCCACACCGGCACCCGGGACCTCGCCGGTCACACCAGAGACGCCGACATCGTCGTGGCTGCGGCCGGCGTGCCGGGCTTGATCACCGCGGACATGGTGCGACCGGGTGCGGCCGTGCTCGATGTCGGAATCACCCGAACCGAAGCGGGTCTGGTGGGCGATGTGGATCCAGGGGTTCTCGACGTGGCGGGTTACGTGGCGCCGATGCCCGGCGGGGTCGGCCCCATGACCAGGGCCATGCTGCTGGTCAACGTGGTGGAGGCTGCCGAGCGGATGACGGCGTCGTGACGCTGTGGCTGTGGCGGCAGTGGCCTCTCACCACCGTCCTACTCGGTGTTGTGGTGGCGCTGACCTTCGTGGCCCTCGATCGCTTTCGAGTGGGTGCGGTGTTGCTGGCCGCCAGCGTCGTCGGTGCATTGATCCTCCGGATCGTGCTCACCGACCGGCAGGCGGGCCTGCTGGCGGTGCGCACCAGGGGGGTGGACATTGGGGTGCTGGGGGTGCTCGCCGGCATGCTGACGATCCTGGCGCTGTGGGTGCCGCCGCCTCAGTGACGCCACGGCGCTAGGCTGCTGCTACGCGCCGTCGTTCGGGCAGCGGAACGCGCGGGCCGGTAGTTGCGGCGGCGAGGAGTGCACACCAACACGGGGCCTGGCGCCTCGTCGGCAGAAGGGTCGGTCGCAATGGCACAGGCAGGCAAAGTCACCGTGGTCGGGGCGGGATTCTACGGATCGACGACGGCGATGAGGTTGGCCGAGTACGACATCTTCGCTGAAGTTGTACTCACCGACATCGTCGAGGGCAAGGCCGAAGGGCTCGCCCTCGACATGAACCAATCGCGCCCGGTCGAGGGGTTCGAGACCAAGGTCACCGGCGTCACAACCGGAACCGACGGGTCCGGCTACGAGGCGATCGCCGGTTCGGACATCGTCGTCATCACCGCCGGTCTGCCGCGCAAGCCGGGAATGAGTCGGATGGACCTCATCGAGGTCAACGCCGGCATCGTTCGAGGTGTGGCGGAGAACGTCGCGCGTTACGCGCCGGACGCGGTGGTGATCGTGGTCTCCAACCCGCTGGACGAGATGACCGCGCTGACCCAACTCGCCACCGGCTTCCCACACCACCGGGTGCTGGGTCAGGCCGGGATGCTCGACACCGCTCGGTTCAGCCACTTCGTCGCCGAGAAGCTCGGCAAGCCCATCGCCAGCGTCGAGACCCTCACTCTGGGGTCCCACGGCGACACCATGGTTCCGGTGCCATCCCGGTGCACCGTCGACGGCGCCCCCTTGAGCGAACTGCTCACCGACGCCGAGGTGGAGGAACTTGTCGTCCGCACCCGCAACGGCGGGGCCGAGGTGGTGGCCCTGCTCAAGACCGGATCGGCCTACTACGCGCCTTCGGCGGCCGCGGCCAGGATGGCCAAGGCGGTGGCCGAGGACAGCGGCGCGGTGATGCCGGTGTGCGCCTGGGTCGACGGCGAGTACGGCATCTCCGGCGTGTACTTGGGAGTCGAGGCGGAGATCGGCCGGGAAGGCGTCCGCCGAATCGTCACCACCGACCTCACGGAGTCGGAAGCGGCGGCCTTGGCCGAGGCGGCCGAAGCGGTGCGGGCCAAGCAGGCCGACGTCCAGAACCTCTAGCCGCCGAACGCCCAGACCACGCCACCAGAGAGGGACCCCCCGATGGCAAAGATCAAGGTAGCGAATCCCGTCGTCGAGCTCGATGGCGACGAGATGACACGGATCATCTGGCAGTTCATCAAGGACCAGTTGATCCTTCCATACCTCGACATCGACCTGAAGTACTACGACCTCGGCATCGAGAGCCGCGACGCCACCGACGACCAGGTGACGATCGACTCGGCGCACGCCATCCAGAAGTACGGCGTCGGTGTGAAGTGCGCGACCATCACCCCGGACGAGGCGCGGGTGGAGGAGTTCGGCCTGAAGAAGATGTGGCGCTCGCCCAACGGCACGATCCGCAACATCCTCGGTGGTGTGATCTTCCGCGAGCCGATCATCATCTCCAACATCCCGCGTCTGGTGCCGGGCTGGACCAAACCGATCGTGGTGGGCCGCCACGCTTTCGGCGACCAATACCGGGCGACGGACTTCAAGGTGCCCGGACCGGGCACCCTCACCCTCACCTACACACCGGCCGACGGATCCGAGCCGATGGAATTCGACGTCTACGACTTCCCCGGCGGCGGTGTCGCCATGGGGATGTACAACCTCGACGACTCCATCCGAGACTTCGCCCGCGCCTCGATGCGCTACGGCCTGGCCCGCGGCTACCCGGTGTACCTCTCCACCAAGAACACCATCCTCAAGGCCTACGACGGGCAGTTCAAGGATCTGTTCGCCGAGGTCTACGAGAATGAGTTCGCCGAGGAGTTCGCGGCTGCCGGCATCACCTACGAGCACCGCCTGATCGACGACATGGTGGCGGCCGCCATGAAGTGGGAGGGCGGCTACGTGTGGGCCTGCAAGAACTACGACGGCGATGTGCAATCCGACACCGTGGCGCAGGGTTTCGGCTCGTTGGGGCTGATGACCTCGGTGCTGATGACGCCGGACGGCAAGACGGTCGAGGCTGAGGCGGCGCACGGCACCGTCACCCGCCACTACCGGCAACACCAGCAGGGCAACCCGACGTCCACCAACCCGATCGCCTCGATCTTCGCGTGGACCCGCGGCCTGGCCCACCGGGGCAAGATGGACGGCACCCCGGGTGTGACGGCGTTTGCCGACGCGTTGGAGACGGTGTGCGTCCAGACCGTCGAATCCGGCAAGATGACCAAGGACCTCGCGCTGCTCGTCGGCGCCGACCAGGACTACCTGACCACCCAGGACTTCCTTGCGGCGATCGACGAGAACCTGCAGCGGAAGATGTCGGCGGCCACTTGAGGCGTTGCCGCGTCGGTGGGGTCGACTGCCACTGGAGTTGGAGTACGTGACGTGACCGATCAAGCGCGCGATCCCGAGGCCAGACCGCGGGTGCTCAGTGGGATCCAGCCCACCGCAGATTCGTTCCACCTGGGCAACTACCTGGGGGCACTGCGCAACTGGGTGGCGATGCAGCGTGACTACGAGACCTTCTACACGATCGTCGACCTGCACGCGATCACGGTTCCCCAAGACCCTGAAGTGCTCGCAGCGAACACCCGGGTCTCCTTCGCCCAGACGCTGGCAGCCGGAGTCGATCCGGAGCGAAGTGCCGTCTTCGTGCAGAGCCACGTGCCCGAGCACACGCAACTGGCCTGGGTGCTGATGTGCCTCACCGGCTTCGGCGAGGCCAGCCGGATGACCCAGTTCAAGGACAAGGCCGGCAAGTCGGGCACCGCCAACGCCAGCGTGGGCCTGTTCACCTACCCGATCCTCCAGGCTGCCGACATCCTCCTCTACCAGGCGACGAAGGTGCCGGTGGGAGCCGATCAGCGCCAACACCTGGAACTCACCCGCGACCTCGCCGGTCGGTTCAACAGCCGTTTCGGCGACACCTTCGTGGTGCCGGAACCGCATGTGCTCGCCGACGCGGCCAAAGTCCTGGACCTCTCCGACCCCACCGCGAAGATGAGCAAGAGCACTCCCGCCGGTTGCGTCTTCCTGCTGGAGGAGCCCAAGCGGATCACCAAGAAGATCAAGTCCGCCGTCACAGATTCCGAGGCGGTGATCCGCTACGACCCGCAGCGACAGCCGGGCGTCGCGAATCTGCTCGAGATCCTCTCCGCACTGCAGGGTGAAGCGATCGACGATCTCGTCGAGGGCTATTCGGGGGTGCTCTACGGAACCCTCAAGGGCGACGTTGCCGAAGCGGTGGTGGCCTTCGCCGAGCCGTTCGCCCAGCGCACCCGCGAGTACCTCGAGGATCCGGCCGAACTGGACCGGCTGATGGCGGTGGGGGCGCAGAAGGCCCGAGCAGTAGCCGCCGACACCCTGCAGACGGTGTACCGACGGATCGGTTTCGTCCCGGCGGGCTAGTCGGAGTCGGTGACCGGCTCGAGCCAACGCGACAACGTCGCGGCCAATTCACCTTTCCGGAAGGGTTTCATCACCACATCGTCCATGCCGGCGGCGAGACAGGTCTCGCGGACGTCGCCGAGCACGTTGGCGGTGAGCGCCACGATCGGAACTCGAACGGCATCGTGGGCCGCTTCGTCGGCGCGGATGCGCTCGGTGGCGGCGAAGCCGTCCATCACCGGCATCTGCAGGTCCATCAGTACGATGTCGGGCCGATCCCTGCAGAACAGTTCCAGCGCACTCTCGCCGTGCGGCGCGACCGAGACCTCCAACCCCAATGTCTCCAGCATCGCGACCGCCACCCGTTGGTTCACCGCGTTGTCCTCCACCAGCAGCACCTTGCCGCCCGCAAGCGCATGCTCCGATCCCGCCGCAGGCGTCTCCGGTTGCGGGTCGGACTCGCCGGCCGCCGGGACTCCTAGCGGTACCGTGACGATGAAGTTCGAGCCCTTGCCGGGTTCGCTTTCGACCCAGATCGATCCCGACATCTGCTCGACCAGCCGTCGGCAGATCGCCAGGCCTAGGCCGGTACCGCCGTAGACCCGGGTGGTGCTGGAGTCCGCCTGGGTGAAGGGATCGAACAGTTTGGCGGCGATCTCGGGTGGAATGCCGATCCCCGAATCGGCGACCGAGATCGTGAAGTCAAGGGCGCCGTCGGAGAGCGGAAGTGCGGAGATGGTGAGCCGGATCTCGCCTTCGGACGTGAACTTCACGGCATTGCCGATCAGGTTCGTGATCACTTGACGGAGTCGACGCACGTCGCCGCGCACGGCCGAGGGCAGCGAGGCCGAGCAGTCCACAATCAGTCTCAGCCCCTTGCCCTCGATGCGCTCGCGCAGCAGTTCAGCGGCTTCCACGAGTTCCGTCGCGGGGTCGAAGGGTCGGTCCTCCAACTCCACCTTGCCGGCTTCGATCTTGGACAGGTCGAGGATGTCGTCGATTATCGCCAGCAGCGACTCGGCCGAGCGATAGGCGGTCGAGATGTACTGCTCGGAGGTGGTATCCAACGGCCGATCGGCGAGCAGTTGGAGCATGCCCATGACGCCGTTCATCGGCGTACGAATCTCGTGACTCATCGTCGCCAGGAAGTCGCTCTTCGCTCGATTCGCTGCTTCGGCCCGTTCCCGGGCCAGCCGCTGTTCGGTGATGTCGAGGTGGATTCCGACCATCCTGCGAGGTGTTCCGGAGTCATCCCGCAGCACCCTGCCGGTGGCCATGATCCAGACGTAGTGCCCGGACTTGTGGCGCATCCGCAGGGTGTTCTCGTACGTCGGAATCTCACCCGCCAGATAGGCGCGGACCTTCTCCTGCGCCGCATCCTCATCATCTGGATGGATCCGCGCGGACCACTCGTCGAAATCGTGGGCGATCTCGGCCGGGGAATGCCCGAGCATGGCCTTCCACTGATCGGAGAAGAAGACCTCGTCGGTGGCCAGGTCCCAGTCCCACAGCCCGGCGTTGCTGCCGTCCAGGGCCAACCGCAAACGTTCCTGCTCGAGTCGGAGTCGGGCTACCTGGTCTGAGATCACCGCCCGATCGGCGCGGTTGCCCAAGAGGGCGCCGACCTGCTGGGCGAACAGGGTGAAAGCCCCGAGTTGGGCGGGTCCGAGCGGGTCGTAGAAGCGACTGCGCGCCGTGGTGTTCCCGATCAGCAGCATTCCCTGCACCTCACCCGCGGATCCGACGCACGGAGCCACCAGCGCGCTCTGCAGACCGATGCCCTCGGATTCCAGGGATCCGACGCCGCGCAGATCGAGTGCGCCGTGGTCGCCGGCCGAGACCAGCCGCCACCAGTCCCGGGTCGAAGCGGCGGTCAAGTCGGCGGGATCGATGCCTTCGGACCAGGCGGGCGGGTAATCGGGCGCTGCCAAGTCGGGCGGGGCGGTCCAGAGCACCGCGAACTCCGATTCGAAAGCTTCGATCGCAGCCTCCACCGTGACCCGGGCGAAATCAGCCAGCGAGTCCAGTGCCACGGCGGTGGTGTTGTAGGCCTGCATACTCGCGAACCGCTGCAGTTCCCGATCCAGTCGATCGCGGGTCGCGATGTGCTGCTGCTGCAGCAGTGTGAGCCGAGCAACCTGGGCGGAGAGCTTGTTGGTCTCCGCGAGCAGAGCCTCGATGTCCCTCGGCGCCGCAGGGGCGAGGGGCTGCTCGGGTGCCGGATGGGGCTCAGATCCGTCGGCGGAGGAGGGCATAGATGGCGGTCGTGTAGTTGTGGTAGGTGTTGGCACCGCCCAGACGGGCGAACTCACCGAAACCGTACATCCCGAGCCACGGCGGCACCTGGTGATCCACCGCGAGCGGGTATTGCATGCGACCGACCAGTTCTTCCTTCAGCACCCGGCCGAAGAGGTAGCGCCCGCGGGCCAGGCAGTCGGCGTGGAAGACCGCGACCACCTCGGCGCCGTCGGCCTCGGCCACCAGTCGCTCCATCATGCGGTCCATATCGTCGAAGATCAGGTCTTCGTCGCGCACGGTGAGCAGGACCTTGGTGCCCACCGGGCAGGTGGTGGCGTAGTGCATCGTGGCGTCGTCGTCGCGTTTGGTGACCACCCGCAGGATGTGCGGGTTCCCGTACTCGGCCGCGAGATCCTCCGGCAACGATTCTGCCAGTGCCCCGATGGGGATCGTGTCGGCCGGTGTGGCGTCGGACGACAATCCGAGTCGCTCGGTGTAGACATCCCAGGCAGGCCTGCCGTCGAGTTCGAGGATTCGGTTCTGCTCCGACGCGGTGACGGTCATGGGTTCGCCCACGGCGACGAAGCCGTGCGTCGCGGCGGTGACCACACTCAATGTCGGGTCGGCGAAGCCGACCGCCCAGGCGGCGTGCTCGTACACCGTGTCGTCGACGACCTGGTAGCTGACCACCCCCCGCATGTTGTCGGCGGAGGTCGCGCCGAAGATGGTCGCGTCGGGGCCGAGCACAGACTCCAACCCCGCGATGCAGCGGTCGTCGTCGATGTCGATGCCGGAGGCCAGGAACAGCACCATCGTCAGCTCCGGTGCTTGTCGTCGGAGTTCACCGGCCAACTCGGCGGTCTTCTCCGCGGAGTTGTACCCGCGGATGCCATCGACGTGAGCCACGGCCAGTTCTCCCGCGGCGGCCCCTCGGATCGTCATCACACCGAGGTCGTGCATCGACTCGCTCACGCCTTCGCTTCCCACCACGCCGCAGCACGACGAGCCGAGGATGCGTGCACTCGGGGCGAGGCGACGGGCTTCGGCCGCCAACGCGGCGAAGTCGTGACCCATCGAGGCGTAGAAGACCACCACATCGCAATCGGGATCCCCGTCGACTGCGGTGTTCTCCAAGCACTCGGCCATGGCGCGGGTGGAGTTCACCATGCGTACGCTGGCTGAGGCGAATTCGAGCATGGTGGGAACTCCGATCGTGAGGGCGCGGTCCGCGGGGCATACGCGGCCTGCCAGAGCGAGTGTAGGGGTCCGGGTCGTGCGCTGCGCGATCAGCGGGCCGGTTGGGATGGCCGGTAGGGTGGCGGTTGCGCGGAGCGGGTCCGCCCGACCGGAAGGGAGCCTGGTGGACACCAGTGCGCGGACGCGGCCGCGGGACACCCTGGCCGAAGCATTCGACCCGCGGGCCAACGCGTTGAACACCCTCCGGCTGGTGCTTGCCGCGGCCGTCATGCTCAGCCACGCAGCGTTGCTCGGGGGCTTCGAGTTGCCGCGACCGGTGATGACGATGCTCGGCGAAGGTGCGGTCGACGGCTTCTTCGCCCTCAGCGGTTTCCTGCTGGCGCGCAGCTGGTTGGCGAATCCGCAATGGGGCCGCTACCTGTGGCGTCGTTTCCTGCGAATCCTTCCCGCCTTCTGGGTGTGCCTGGCGGTGACTGCCCTGGTAACTGTTCCGTTGGTTCTTGCAGTGTCGGGCTTCCCCATGCGCGACTACTGGTCGGACCCCGCCGGCCCGTGGGGGTACCTGTGGCGCAACGCGGCCCTCTGGATGGGTCAGCCCGGCATCGCCGGCACGCCGTCGGCGGTGGCCTACCCAGGCACCTGGAACGGCTCCTTGTGGACCCTGTTCTGGGAGTTCTTGTGCTACTTGGCGCTGTTGCTGCTCGGCCTCGCCGGCGTGCTCCGACGTCGGTATCTGGTGCTGGCTGTGGCGGTGCTCCTGTGGGCGCTCACCGCTGCCAAGACCCTGCTTCCGGGACTCGAAGACGCCTACTTCGACAGCTTCCTCGGCCACGTCGCGCCGCGGTTGCTGCTGATGTTCGCGGTGGGCGCGACGCTCTACCTGTTCGCCGACGTGCTACCGATGCATCCGCTGTTCGCCGGAGCGGCGCTGCTGCTGTTGCTGGCCGCCCTGAGCTCCGGGGTCGACTATCGGATGCTCGGCGGTCCGGCGTGGGCGTTCCTGCTGCTCTGGTTGGGCACGAGGCTGAGGACCCGGATCGGTTCCCGCACCGACATCTCCTACGGCGTCTACATCTATGCGTTCCCGATCCAGCAGTCGCTGGCGGTCACGGGTGTGGCGGCCATCGGCTGGCTCGGCTCCGCCGCATTGGCCATGGTCCTCACCCTCCCGTTCGCGTTTGCCAGTTGGTTCGTCGTGGAGCGGCCCGCCATGCGGTGGAAGTCCGCGGCGGTGCCGGTCGTGCGCTGGCGTGATCCGGTGCTCGGATTCGTCTTGGTGGCAGTGTTCGGCGGCCTCTACGTGCTGCAGGTGCTGCGCCCCGGCGGCTATTGACCCCTCCGGTAGCCCTGCGCGAGTGGGCTCAAGGTTCGGCGGCGGGAGTCGATTGTCGGCGGGCGCGGTCGGCCACCACCAGGATCACGAGCAGCATCGCCGTCAGCGGAATCACGAACAGAGTCATCACCGTGCTGAACGGGCCCAGGGCATCGTGCTCCGAAGACGCGAGGAGCAGATAGGCGGTGTAAGCGGCGTAGTAGAGCAAGAACATCGCACCCTCCCAGCGGGCCACCGCCATGCCGGTGTAGACCACCGGTAAGAGCAGCAGCGCGACCCCGGTCATCAGCACGAAGTCGAAGTTGGACGCCCCCTGCGGAATCGCGATTCCGCCTTCCGAGAGCATCGCGGAGAACCCCAGCACCACGCCGAGGTTGAAGATGTTGGAGCCCACCGCGTTGCCCACGGCGAGATCGCGCTGCCCGCGGACAGCCGCGATCACGCTGGTGGCCAGTTCCGGAAGCGATGTTCCCACGGCGACGATGGTCAGGCCGATCACCAGATCGGAGAGTCCGAACGACCGCGCCACCGACGTGGCTCCGTTGACCAACAGGGTGGCACCACCGACCAGCAGTGCGACCCCGACGATCACCAAACCGCCGCTGCGCACGATAGGTGGGTTCTTCCTGATTGGCTCGGCGACTTCGGCCAGCAAGGGGTCCGGCGTCCACTGCGCCGACGGCCCGGCAGCTTCCTCCGGGTCTGCGTCCGACGCTTCGTGTTGCTGTTCGGCAACTGATTCGGCGCGAGCGACCTTCACCGTCCAGGTGACATAGGCGATCAGCACCGCGACCAGCACCGCCCCCTGCCAACGAGCGATGACGCCGTTGAATGCCAGCACCGTGGTGAGCAGCGACATGCCCACCATGACCGGCACATCGCGTTTGACGACCGGCGACTTCACGCTGAGCGGGGCGATGACAGCCGCTGTCCCCAGCACCAGCAGGATGTTCGCGATATTGCTGCCGACGACGTTGCCGATGGCGAGTCCCGGCGACCCGGCCGACACCGCCTGCAGCGTCACGGCCAACTCCGGCGCCGAAGTGGCGAAGGACACCACGGTCAGTCCCACCACCAGCGGCGAGAGGCCGGCGGCCGCCGCGATGCTGCCCGCGCCCCGAACCAGCAACTCGCCCCCGGCGACCAGCAGTACCAGGCCCGCGAGCAGCGCGGTGATGGCCGCGAGTGTCATGGACGACTACGGTATCGCCGGGTCGAATCGGTCCGCGAATTCGGGCATCTCCCAGGGCGCCCGACTGCCGCGCAGTGGTTCCTCGGCGGTCACGGTCAGGGTGTCGGAATCGGTCGTGACTCGGTTGCGGCCGGCGCGTTTGCTCCGATACATGTGGCGGTCCGCCCGATCGAGCAGGCTCTCGGCGGTGTCGTCCCCGGTGGCCATCGTCGCGCCGACCGACACGGTGATGCGGACTTCGGCCTCGCCGCACTGCAGCCAGGAGTTCGCCACCAACATTCTGATCCGTTCCGCCGTGGCCTCGAGCGATTCCCGGTCGGCCCCGGGCAGCAGAACCACAAATTCCTCGCCGCCCCAGCGGACCGGGAGGTCGCCCCGAAGCAGCGCGTTGGCGATCGATTGGCCCGCCATGCGAAGGACCCGGTCGCCTGTGGTGTGTCCGTAGGTGTCGTTGATGTCCTTGAACCGGTCGAGATCGGCGAAGATCACGCCCAGTCTCAAGTCGTCGGACCGGACGTCGGCGAGCATCGACTCCAGGCGGGCTTCCCCCATGCGCCGGGGTGGCAGATGTGTCACCGGGTCCAACGACGCGTCGGCCGCCGTCATGGGGGTCACTGCGTAGGGCGAGGCGATTCGGGGCGAGAAGATCTCCACCGACCCGATGATGTCGCCCGCGTCGTCCCGTAAGGCCTGCCCGCGCACCGATACCGGGACGCGGTGGCCATCTTTGTGGTGCAGATAGACGTCGGCTTCCCGCTTCTTGCCGTCTCGCATCACTGCGGCCAGTGGGCATCCGTGCCGGCAGAGTTGGGTTCCGACGCCGTTGACGTGGCGCAGGATGCCTTCCGAGCAACTGTGCCCCACAACTTCGGCGGCGGTGTAGCCCGTGATGTGTTCGGCACCGGCGTTCCAGTAGGTGATCCGGCGGTCGAGCGAGACGAAGTACACGCCGTCCGCGATCTCATCGAGCAGGTTGAGGTAGAAATCGCTGTGCACTCTTGAATGCTACGCCGGTGCCGACAGGTGTCGTGTCGAGCGGCTAGGCCCACCCACGGTGATCCGTCGTGCTCGGCGTGCTTCCGGATTGCCTGCGGGCTACCGTTCCGACACGTGCCTAGGTGAACGGTAGGTGAGCGAAAGGTGACTGACGCTCAAACTGATGCGTCCGCCAGCAAGTGGCGGTCGGCCGTGCCGATCCTCGGGTGGTTGCCGAAGTACGACCGGCGTGCGATCGCCGGAGATCTGTTGGCCGGGCTCGTGGTCGCGGCTTTGGCCATTCCGCAGTCGCTCGGCTACGCCACCATCGCCGGTGTACCGGTCATGGTGGGGCTGTATTCGATTCCGCTGGCTCTGGTCGCCTACGCGATCTTGGGATCTTCCCCCCACCTGGTGGTGGGTCCGGTCTCCACGGTCTCGGTGTTGTCCGGTTCACTCGTGGCCGACCTCGCCAGCGGCGATCCGCTGCAGGCGGTCGCGCTGACGTCTGCCTTGGCGATCGGAGCCGGGCTTGGGTTGGTGGTGGGGGGCGTGGCGAAACTCGGCTGGGCGGCGGAGTTCATGTCCCGGCCCATCGTGACCGGTTTCGTCTTCGGTCTGGTGTTGCTGATCGTGGTGGGCGAGGTTCCGAACCTGCTGGGGCTGCCGAGCGAGTCCGGAGACGTCTTCGCCCGCGCCCTGGAGATCATCGCCAACCTGGGCGCACTCGACCCGCTCACCGCCGCGATCGGGGTCAGCTCGCTGATCGTGCTGTTCGCCGGTGGCGCCTTCGCCCCACGGGTTCCGTGGGGCTTGCTGGTACTGATCGGCACCATCGTCGCCTCGAGCGTGTGGTCGTGGGCCGACCGCGGGGTCGTCACGGTCGGTCAGGTGCCAGCCGGCCTTCCCGGCCTGTCCTTGCCGGACGTGAGCGTCTCGGCCTTGCCGGCGTTGTTCACCGGCGGTCTCGCCTTGGCGATGGTGGGCCTCGCCGAGGGGTTGAGCGCCGCGCGGCTGTTCGCCGCCAAGGAAGGCTACGCGATCCGGACGAATCAGGAACTCGTCGCCACCGGGGCGGCCAACGTGGCGTCCGGATTGTCCGGCGGCATGGGTGTGGCGGGGTCGCTGTCCAAGACTGCGGCGATGGTTCGGGCGGGAGCCAGTTCGCAGGTGGCTGGACTCGCTGCGGCGGTGATCGTGCTGGTGGTGATCGCCGCGTTTGCCGGGTTGCTCACCGCGCTGCCGAAGGCGGCACTGTCGGCGATCGTGATCCAGGCGGTATGGGGCCTGATGGACGTTCGGGCGCTACGGCGTTACCAGCGGATCCGGCGCAACGACTTCAACTCCGCACTTGCGGCGATGCTCGGCGTGATGGTGTTCGGGCCTTTGTACGGGTTGCTGATCGCGGTCGGGCTGGCGGTGCTCGGACTGGTCTATCGCTCGAGCCGGATCGACATGGAGGTGATGGGCAAGGTACCTGAGGAGAAGGCGGCCTGGGGGAGCATCCGCAACCATCCGGAACGGCGCACGTACGACGGGGTGTTGGTCATCCGACTCGACGCCCCGCTGTTCTGGGCCAACGCCGCGGAGATCCAAGACGGGATCATCGCCGCGGTCGACGCCGATCCGACGGTGCGGGCGCTGGTGTTGGACTTGGAGGCGACCAGCCAACTCGATACGACCAGCGTCGACGCGTTGGAGTTGCTGCTCTCCCAGTTGCAGGAGCGCGGTGTGGAGTTGTACCTCGTACGCGTCTTCTTCGGGGCCCGCCGGGTGCTGCGACGAGCCGGCTTCGACGCCAAGTTGGGGCCGGACCGGATGTGGCACAGCATCGCGGCTGGGGTCTCGGCTGCCCGAAAGGCGGCTCACCTCAGCGGAAAGGCGCACGCCCAGGAGGTCGAAGAAGCCGATGACACCCCTGGCCGGGAACGCATCGCCGTCGACGACGCCAACGGTTTCGGCAACGGCGACGACGAAGAACCGGCAGTGGTGCCGGTCGGCGGTTATCAGGATCCGTACAACGCCCACCGCCGACGGTGGTGGAGCCGGTTCGCCCGCTGACTAGCGGCGGCGGGATCCCCAGCCGAACAGGGTGCGCTTGGCGGGTTTGCCGTTGTCGCAGCGGCACCGCTCGCGGGAGGGGACGCCCCGCATCACCTGGGAGACGTGGTTGCCGCATCCGCTGTAGGTCGCTTTGCCGCAGGAGCGACATTGGGCCGGGCTGCACATTGTGGTGGTCCTTTGCTTCGGCACCGGGTCGTGCTGAATCTTCTGGCGGGGCCCGGTGGGAGTCGACGTGGGTCGGGTACAACGTGGGTCGATAATACCCCATGGGGTATCACTTGTCCTGGGTGTGGGCAAGACACGCTGGTCGGTGCGGTGGTCAACTAGGGCCTATGGAGACCTACGAATACGCCGACTACGACGCCCTCGGCCTCGCCGAATTGGTGCGGGACAAGCAGGTCACCGCGGCGGAATTGGTCGACGTGGCCGAACGACGCATCGACGAGGTCAACCCGGTGCTCAACGCCGTGGTGGAGCGCCGCGACGCGCTAGTGGCGCAAGAGGCACGCCATCCGGGCGACGGGATCTTCGGCGGTGTGCCGTTCCTGGTCAAGGACATGGACGGCGTGCTCGGGGGTGAGCCGAACACCGCCTCGTCCCGATCCTTGACCGGCTGGCGACCGGTGCGGGACTCCGACCTGTTCGCCAGATTCAAAGCGGCCGGTCTGCTCATCGTGGGCAAGACCAACTGCCCGGAGTTCGGCATCTTCGGCGTCACCGAGCCGGAGTTGCGAGGTCCGGCGCGGAATCCGTGGAACCCCGATCACACGCCTGGGGGATCGTCGGGTGGTTCGGCGGCCGCGGTGGCCGCACGGATCGTTCCGATGGCCCACGGGGGCGACGGTGGCGGTTCGATCCGGATCCCGGCATCTGCCTGCGGACTGTTCGGCCTCAAGCCGACTCGCGGACGGCAACCGCTCGGTCCCTACGCATCGGAGTTCTGGGATGGCTACGTCGTGCCCGGGGTCATCAGCCTGTCGGTCCGAGACACGGCGGCGGCGTTGGATGCCACGCACGGAGCCAGCCTCGGAGCCCCGTACGCCGAACCGCCGGCACCCGATTCCTTCCTCGCGGCGGCTCAGGAGCCGGTCGGACGGCTGCGCATCGGCTACTCCACCAAGGCGCTGCTCGGATCGCAGCCGCACCCGGACGCGGTCGCCGCGGTCACCGATGCCGTGGTGCTGCTCGAAGAACTGGGTCATGAGTTGATCGACCTGGATCTGCCGATAGACCGTGACGTGCTCACCCGTGCCTACCTGGTGGTGGTCGCCGCCGGCATCGCGGCCGAGATCGCTGAGACCGAGCACCAGACCGGCCGCAAACCACGCCCGGGCGACTTCGAGCTGCCCACCTGGTTCCTGGGCCAGGTGGGGAGGGAACTCAGCGCCCTCGAACACACCCAGGCCAGAGAGGCCGGGCAGCGGCTGGGCTACGACTTCGCGGTGTTCTACGAACAGCATCGGCTCGACGCCCACCTCACAGCCACAATGGCGTACCCGCCTGTGGAGGTGGGGGAGTTGGCGCCGACGATGGTCGAGCGGGGTGCGTTGGCAGCGCTGCGGCGGGCGTCGACAGGTCGGGCCCTGCGGCTGGTGCTGGATCAACTGGCGGCGAACTCGCTGGAGAAGACGCCGAACACCCAAGTGTTCAACATGACCGGCCAGCCGGCGATGTCCGTGCCGCTGTGGTGGAACGACCAGGGACTTCCGGTGGGGGTGCAGTTGGCCGGCCGGTTCGGCGACGAAGTGACCCTGCTGCAGTTGGCCTCGCAACTCGAGCAGGCGCGGCCGTGGTTCGACCGGCGTCCGCCGATCGTGGCGCAGGGCTAGCGGGGGCAGCGCCACCTAATTCCTGCGACCCCGCAGGCTGTCGTTGAGTTCGGTCACCACCGACGCCGCGACGGCGCGCAAGTCACCCCTGGCCGCCTGAGCCAGAGCCCGCTGTCGTTCATAGCCGGCTCCTCGGGTGATGATGCGTTCCAGGCCGGCCAGTTCGGCTGTGCAGTCGAGGCGCTCCGCCACCGGTTCCAAGTGGGCCATCGTGGTGCGGAGGTCCTCCACCACCAATCCCTCGGAACTGGCATCGTCCAGGATGACGATGGAGTCCATGCCGTAGCGGGCGCTGCGCCACTTGTTCTCCTGCACGTGCCACGGTGGCAGCGTCGGCAGTTCTTCGCCGGCCGCCAGGCGGGTGTCGAGGTCGGTGATCAGGCAGTGCACCAACGCGACCACCGACTCCACCTCCTCGAAGGTTGCCATGGCATCGCAGATGCGGACTTCGATTGTCCCCAGACTCGGCGAGGGTCGGATATCCCAACGGATCTCATTGATCTGGTCGATCACCCCGGTGACGTACATGTCGTTGACGTAGGACTCGTATTGGGCCCACGTGTCGAACTGGAATGGCAGTCCGGCGGTGGGCAACTGCTGGAACAGCAAGGCCCGATTCGACACATAGCCGGTGTTCTGGGCGTCATAGAACGGCGAGGAGGCGGAGAGCGCCTGCAGGTGGGGGAAATACCGCAGCAGGGAGTTCAACACCGGCAGCACCCGATCGCGGTCGGGCATGCCCACATGCATGTGGATGCCGTAGATGAGCATCTGGCGCCCCCACCACTGGGTGCGGTCGATGAGGGTGGCGTAGCGGTCCGACACGGTCACGCGCTGGTCCTGCCAGGAGGCGAAGGGGTGCATACCTGCGCTGAACAGTTCGATGCCCATCGGCTCGGCCACGTCGGCGACCAGCGACATCGACTCCGCCAGATCCGCCATGGCTGACCGCACGTTGGGTGCCACGTCGGTGACGAGTTCCACCGTGTTGAGCAGCAACTCCCGGTGCACCCGCGGCCCGGCGGCCCCGTCCAGTGCGGCGAAGACCTCGTCGGCCCGCGACACCAGATCCTTGGTCTCGGAGTCCACCAGCCCGAGTTCCCACTCCACGCCGAGCGAGTGCGTTGCGGAGGGGTGAAACGGGATGTCCATGAGGGGTCCTAGGGCAGCGCTTCAGTCGGTCGCCAGGTGAGACGTGCAACTGAACCTCGGTGTGAGGGCAGTATTCATCGTCGACTCCATCGGCGGCAACTGCGGGTGCGTCTGAAGGCCCGAGAAGCTTGTGCATGAGTCACCGCTGAGGTGACATGATCTTGCCCATGGCTGACGACCCGCAAGGTGCAACCCCTCCCGACGGCGCCGCCGGTGGCACAGCGTCCCCGGCTCCAGCGGCATCCGGCAAACGCCGCAAGGCCTGGACGCCCCTGCGGATCCTGGGACTGTTGGTGGTGCTCGCGGTCATCGGCGGGATCGGCTTCGTGGTGGTGAAGCTGGTGGTCGACGGCAGGCAGACCAGCGATCGGCAGGCTCAATTGCAGCCGTTCTACACGCCGCCGGACCAGCTGCCGCCTGCTCCCGGATCGGTGATCCGGACCGAAGGTATGGACAACGTGGCGCTGACCAACGGAAGCGCCCAGCGGATCCTGTACACCAGCGTCAACGACGCCGGCGAACCCATCGCGGTGTCGGGCATGGTCTTCACGCCGAACACTCCGGCAGCCGATGCGCCGGTGGTGGCCTGGGCGCATCCGACGTTGGGCCAGGCCGACCAATGTGCACCGTCGAGGTCGTCGGAGCCGTTGAAGGACATGACCGGGTGGCTCGATGAGATGCTCGGTCGCGGGTGGGTGGTGACCGGCACCGACTACGCCGGGCTGGGCACACCTGGTCCCAAGTCGTATCTGCTGGGCATGCAATCGGTGCGCGACATCGTCAACTCGGTACGAGCCGCCAAGACCGTCACCGCCGAGGCTGGCGTGGGTACCTCCGCCGATTGGGTCGTGTGGTCGCACTCGCAGGGCGGCCAGGCGGCCTTGTGGACCGCTGCCAAGGGGAACGAGGAGGCACCGGAGTTGACGTTGCGGGCAGTTGCGGCGGCCGCTCCGGCGGCCGAATTGGCCGAGATCATGACCGCACAGTGGAACACCGAGGTCGCGTGGGTGATCGGACCCGAAGCGGCGCAGAGTTTCACGGTGGCGTACCCGGATCTCGACGTGATGGGGGCATTATCCGATGTGGCTCGCGACGCCATGTCAGATCTGGAGTCCAAGTGCATCCTGGGGCAGGGGTTGGATGCGGTCGCCCTCACCACGCTGAGGCAGGACTTCTTCACCGCCGATCCGACCGACGATCCCGCCTGGTCGCAGATCGTGAGCGAGCAGACGCCGCCGCAGCCCGCCCCGGGAATGCCGATCCTGCTGGTACAGGGCACCGCCGATGAGGTCGTGCTGGCTCCGACCAACGCGCTGCTGCAGAACTCGTGGTGCGCAGCCGGGGTCAACATGTCGGCCTTGTGGTTGGGTGAGGTGAACCACCAGAAGGCCGCGATCATCGGAGGTCCGTCCGCAGTGCAGTGGTTGGCGGCCAGATTCGCCGGCGAACCGGCCGTGCCGAACTGCTCGTTCCCACCCCCGGTACAGCCCGCGACTCCGGTCGACTGAGGTAGCGCCGCGGCGCCGTGTTGTCCGTTCGGCCGATCGCCCGTGTGGCGCAACGTCCCTCGGCTGGCACCGTCGGCGGGGCGACGATCGGGTATGAGGTTTCTCCGACGGTTGCTCGCGCTGACCGCGGCGCTGGCCACCTTGCTGGCGGGCAGCACTGTGCTGGCCGACGAGGCCGGATCGGCCCCGCCGCAGGTGCTGCACGTCGCGCCGAACGGCAACGACGCCGCCCCCGGCACGGCTTCCCAACCCCTCCGCACGGTCACCGAGGCCTGGCGTCGTATCCCACGTGGGGTGGTGCTCAGCCAGCCGGTGACGATCGCCCTCGCGCCCGGGGTGTACCCGGATTCGTCGTTGCCCAACTACTGGGAGGACCGGCACGGCAGCGCTGCGGCGCCCATCGTGCTGACAGTGTCGGGTGCTCCTCGCTCGGCTGAGATCCAGGGGAATCTCAACCTCTACAACATCGAACACCTGCGCATCGAAGGGCTGCGGATCGTCACCTTCGGCGATGTCCTGCATTGCGAACGCTGCGGCCACGTCACAGTCAGCCAGTCGGTGCTCGACGGCCGCGGTGGTGCCCACGAGACCTACAAGGCCAACCAGTCACATGACCTTCAGGTGGTGCACAGCGAGTTGCGTGGCGCCTACGAGAACGCGCTCGATTTCGTCGCCGTGCAACGGGCGAGGATCACCGACTCCATCATCTCCGACGCCGGGGATTGGTGCGGGTATGTCAAGGGTGGTTCGGTGGATATCGAGATCCGCGGCAACGAGATTCGCAACTGTGACACCGGCGGCTTCGTCGTCGGTCAGGGAACCGGCCTGGAGTTCATGGTGGCGCCGTGGCTCACCTACGAAGCCACCGATGTGGTGTTCGCCGGCAACTACGTCCACCACACCTCAGGCGCCGCCTTCGGAGTCAACGGAGCCCGCAACGTGGTGCTCGAGGACAACGTGGCAATCTCTGTCGGCACCCGTAGCCACCTGGTCGAGGTCTCGTTTGGGTTGCGCAGTTGTGATGGCGATGTCCAGGCCTGCGCCACCCGGTTGTCCCAAGGCGCGTGGGGAACCACGGCGCTGTACGGCGAGACGGAGGTGTTCATCCCGAATTCGGAGGTCACGATCCGGGACAACACGATCGTGAATCCGGCCGGGGTCCAGTCGCGCTGGCAACACTTCGAGGTATCCGGACCTCGGCTCAACACCGGAATGGCGGTTGGCCCGTCGCCGGCCAGGACCGACGACGGTCTGCGGATCACAGGCAATGTGATCCGCAACGGCGGGGCGGACATGCCGCTCGGAATCGACGGCACCACCGTCTGTCGAAGCGGTAACCCGACCTGCACCGTCGCGCAAGTCAACCGCGACAACGACATCAACTCGACCGTGCCGGTACCGATCCCCGCCGCTGTTCCCGGAGGCGTGATCCCCGGTCCGACCGGGACGTCGCAGCCGGCGCCGACGACCGCACCAACCGGCGTGGCGGCGTTCGGGGGCAACGGTGCCGTCGTCGTGTATTGGCAGTCCGGCGCGGAAGGTGCCACGAGTCATCGGGTCACGGTGCAGCCGGCCCGTGGCGGGGCCATCGCCGGCTGCACCGCCACCACCGAGCGATTCTGCATCGTCACCGGCCTGACGAATCTGACCAGCTACCGGGTGCAGGTCGCCGGTCGCAACGCGGCAGGAACGGGCCCGTCCCAGGCCATGGCCGATGTCGTGGTGCCCCGCGGGCGCTGCGTGCCCGTGCTGGCCGGGCCGGAGAATCCGGCCATGGCGGCCGCCATCCGGGCAAGGTTGGCGAGCGATCCCTTCTTCCCCGCCGAGTTCGGCGCGGTACTGCAGCAGCAGATGGCCTGCAATCCGGGCGTCGCGACGGCCGTCCGCTCCGCCATCGCTGCGGCCATCGCGGCGTCGCCCGACGGGCCCGTCGCTCGGGCCATCGCCGCGGCGATCCGTGCGGAGCAGCAGATCGCGGCCGAGATCGCGATCGACCCGACCGGACCGACGGCCCGTAGGGTGGCCGCGCAGGACAGCATCCGGTGATCCGATCGACGGCTCGTGGGGCGGGTAGTGTCGCGAGTGTCCAGTTGTCATGCCGAGGGAGGCCCGATGCCGAACAAGTCCTGGTCTGAACTCACACCCGGGCAGCGACGTGTGATCGCCGCCGGTGCCGTGATTGAAGTGATCCTCACGGCGGCGGCGGCCGTCGACCTCGTCCGCCGCCCGGCGGAGCAGGTGCGCGGCCCCAAACTGCTCTGGGTTCCCGCACTCGTGGTGCAGCCGGTGGGACCGATCGCCTACTTCGCCTTCGGCCGCCTCCGGTAGCGCCACGCGGCGTGGCAGCGCAGTCGATTCCCACGGCGCCCGGTCACCCCGGCGGGTGCCGGTGGTGACGCCCGGAAAGCGCCTCGAGGCTCAGCGGGCACGTGTGCTCGCACTCGTCGAAAGTCATCCGAGGCTCGAACGCGGCTATCTCCTTGCGCGGGAGGTGATTGCCGAACAGGGCCGCTACCGGCTCGGACTCAGCGCTGCCGGATCGGCCTTCTGGTTGGTGCTCGCGGTCTTCCCGGCTGTGGTGGCGGTCATCACGGTGTTCGGCCTGGTAGTCGATCCGGTCGACCTCGCCGGGGATGTCGAGGAGATCACCCGGAAATCCCCGAATTCGTTCGGAGCCTTGGTGGCCACCCAGGCCGAGCAGGTCGCCGGTGCCGATGCGGGGTCGTTGAGCGTCGGCCTGGTGGTGTCGTTGGCAGTGACCCTCTGGAGCGTCTCGAGCGGAGGCTACGCCCTGTCCAGGGCCGTTCGCCAGGCCTATGACCTTCCGCCGCAGAACTACGTGGTGGCCCGGGCGCGGGCCTTCGTCGCCGCCGTACTCGCCGTGCTCATCCTCGGGCTCGGCGTCGCTGGAACCGCTTTCGTGATCAGATGGGGTAGCACCGCCACCGACGAGGTGCGGATGCTCGTCGGAGTATTCGGCGTGCTGGCGGCGATCGTGGGCTTCGCGGCCGTGGTGGCGTTCACCTTTCGTTTCTCGATCGCGGCCCCGACTCCGCTGCGGTCGCTGCTACCGGGGGTTCTGATCGGTACGGCGACGACGGCGGCGGTGTTCGTCGGGGCGACCCTGCTCGGCTCGGCCCTGTTCAACTACCAGGCGGTCTACGGGGCACTGAGCGGAATCGTCGTGGCCCTGTTGGCCTTCTACACGATCATGTACATCGTGCTGCTCAGTGCCGTGCTCAACCAGCAGTTGGCGCCGCTGGCCACCCACGGCAGAACCACCGGATCGCCCCTGCACCCGTCGGCGGTGCCGCCCGGCGAGTAGCTCGCGCCGCTGGTCGCATCGCCCACCGATGGACCTGCACCTGCCATGCTCCGACGCCTAGCGTGAGGCCACCGGCGGCGCGCCCGCCGGACCTCCCGGTCGGGGGCGAGCACCGCAGGTCCGGCCGGATCGGCGACGGAGGCGATGCAGATGAACACGGTGTACGACGAGGTCTTTCGCGCAAGCATGACCGACCCCGACGGTTTCTGGCTGGCGGCGGCGGATGCGATCGATTGGGATGTCATGCCCAGCATCGGTGTCGATGCCAGCGACGAACCCTTCTACCGATGGTTCTCCGACGGTCGACTGAACACCTGCTACAACGCGTTGGACCGGCACATCGAGGCCGGCCGGGGAGAGCAGGCTGCCCTCATCTACGACTCTCCCGTGACGGACACGGTCCAGCGCTACAGCTACCGCGAACTGCGCGATCGGGTCGCCCGATTCGCCGGTGTGCTGACCGATCAAGGTGTGGTGGCGGGCGACCGGGTCGTGGTCTACCTCCCGATGGTGCCCGAGGCCGTGGTCGCGATGTTGGCCTGCGCCCGGATCGGCGCCGTGCACTCGGTGGTGTTCGGCGGCTTCGCGGCCGCCGAGTTGGCCGCGCGGATCGATGATGCGCGACCGAAGGTCATCGTCAGCGCATCGTGTGGCATCGAACCGAACCGGGTCGTCGCCTACAAACCGCTGCTCGATCAGGCGCTGGCGCTGTCCGAACACACCGTGGGGTCCGTGATCATCCTGCAGCGACCGCAACTACCTGTCCAACTCGGCGACCACGAATTGGACTGGGCGGAGGCGGAGCGTGCCGCACAGCCGGCGGCGCCGGTGCCGGTGGCTGCCACGGATCCGCTCTACATCCTGTACACGTCAGGAACCACCGGGAAACCCAAAGGCGTGGTCCGCGACAACGGCGGACACGCCGTCGCGCTGCGCTGGAGCATGGCCAACGTATTCGGTATCGAACCGGGCGACGTGTTCTGGGCCGCCAGTGATGTGGGTTGGGTGGTCGGACACTCCTACATCGTCTACGCGCCACTGCTGACCGGCGCCACAACGGTGCTCTACGAGGGCAAACCGGTGGGAACGCCGGACGCCGGGGCGTTCGGCCGGGTGATTGCCGAGCACCGGGTTGCGGCCCTGTTCACCGCGCCGACCGCGATGCGGGCGATCCGCAAGGAGGACCCTGCCGGTGGCCTGCTCACCGGTCACGACCTCACGTCGCTGCAGGCGTTGTACCTGGCAGGCGAAAGGTTGGATCCCGACACGTACGAGTGGTGCACCCGCACCTTGGCAGTCCCGGTGATCGACAACTGGTGGCAGACCGAGACCGGGTGGCCGATCGCGGCCAACCCGCGGGGGCTGGAGTTGCTGCCGATCAAGCCTGGTTCACCCACGGTGCCGATGCCCGGCTACAAAGTTGAAGTGGTGGACGGTTCCGGCACGCCGGTCGACCGCGGCACCGAAGGCAACATCGTGATCAAACTGCCGTTGCCGCCGGGCACCCTGCCCACCCTGTGGCAAGACGATCGCCGCTACTACGAGGGCTACCTCGCCGCGTTCGGCGGCTACTACACCACCGGCGACGGGGGCTTCATCGACTCCGACGGCTACCTCCACATCCTGGGTCGGACCGATGACGTTATCAACGTTGCCGGCCATCGGCTCTCGACCGGAGCCATGGAGGCGGTGGTGGGTGCCCATCCGGCCGTCGCCGAGTGCGCGGTGATCGGCGTACACGACTCCCTCAAGGGGCAGGTGCCGCGTGCACTCGTGGTGCTGCAAGCCGGCGCAACAACGGATCCGGATCAAGTGATCGCGGACATTGTGGCGGCGGTCCGCGCCGAGATCGGCCCGGTCGCCGCGCTGAAATCGGTCGTCGTCGTCCCAGCCCTACCGAAGACCAGGTCGGGGAAGATCCTTCGGCGCACCATGCGGGGGATAGCCGACGGTCGGCCGGAGGCGGTTCCGAGCACCATCGAGGACCCCGCGGTGCTGGAGACCATCACTCCGCTGCTGGCTCAGCGACAGGGTTGAGCCAAGGCCACCGAAGTCACGGACGCCAACTCCAACTCGCTCGGAGTTGCCGCGCGAGCAGGGCTTGCGGGGTTGCCCGCAACGCGACGTCGCGGACGGCGGCTGCCGCTGGCTGGGCGATCTGAGCCACCTCGCCGAGCCTCCGCGCTGCCGAGACGACCGCGTTGGCGCGCGGAATGCGCCTGCGCTCGTACTCCCGCAGGGCGGCCTGACGCGGCCCCATCCGCCAGACGGCATCGCCGAGCACGGCAGCGTCCACGATCGCCTGGCACGCACCCTGGCCCAGGTTCGGAGTCATCGGGTGGGCTGCGTCCCCGAGCAGCGTCAACCTGCCATGCCCCCAACGGGTCACCGGATCCCGGTCGGCGATATCGGTGCGGAACACCGCGTCCGGCTCGGTCGCGGCGACGGCGCGACGCACCTCGTCGGGGAAGTCGCTGACGGCGTCGGTGGCGTGCCGGTGGGCGCCATCGGGGTCCCTGCCACCGGCGGGACCGTTCGCCACCAGGAACCAGTAGAGTCGCTCGCCGTCGATTCCGCAGCCGCCAAATCGAATGCCCCGGCCCCAATATTCGCCGGCCCAGTCAACGGCGAAACTGCCCCGCGGGCCCACCCCACGCCAACAGAAGTACCCGGCGTACCTGGGATCGCTGGCTCCGAGGAGTTGGGCGCGCAGCACCGAATCGATGCCGTCGGCGGCAATCACGAGGTCGGCTTCGAACTTCTCGCCGCTCACCGAGGTGACGCTCGAGCCATCCGCCGCAGCCATCCGAATCGGCGTGGCCAGTCGGATCGTGGCCAAGCCGACGGCGTCGACGAGCAAGCGCTGCAGGGTGGCGCGGGCGATGCCCACCGCCGGGGCTCCGACCTGCGAGCGGAGGCGCTCACCTTCGGATCGGGACAGCCCCGCGAGGAGGTTGCCGCGGCGGTTGCGGATCTCAGCGGTCGCAAGGACCTGACCGGCCGCCGTGACAGCATCGCCGATCCCGAGCGTACGAAGAGCCCAGACCGCATTCGGCTGGATGGTCAGCCCCGCTCCGACCGGCTGCAGGCTCGCCGCGCGCTCCACCACCGTCACGTGCAATCCAGCTCGTTGCAGGGCGAGGGCCGCGCAGAGCCCCCCGATGCCGGCCCCGACCACGACGGCCGACCCATCCGCTACAGGCCTAGTCATGGTTCCTCCTCCAACGCCCCGCGGGGGGTTCGGCCCGATCGTTCCGCCTCCGGGTCTGGCGTGGCCACAGTAGTCGAATCCCTAGCCGCGGGAAGTGTCTCAGCGGAGTGGCGGGAGTCGGCCGGATCCCCCCGGCGACCTAGACTTGTGCACCATGTGTGGAATCGCGGGAGTATTCGGCGACGAGCAGTTCACCTCCGCCGTGATCGGCCCCATGCTGGACGTCATCACGCACCGCGGGCCAGACGACGAGGGACGCCTCACCGCCCCGGCCTTTTCGTTCGGCATGCGACGACTGTCGATCATCGACGTGGCCGGTGGTCACCAGCCGATCTGGAACGAAGACGGCACAGTCGGCATCGTCTTCAACGGTGAGATCTACAACTTCGGCGAACTGCGCGAGGAGTTGCTGGCCGCGGGCCACGTCTTCACCACCCATACCGACACCGAAGTCATCGTCCACCTGTACGAGGAGGTCGGTCGGCTGTCGCTGTCGACCATGCTCAACAAACTGCGCGGCATGTTCGGCTTCGCGATCTACGACGTCACCGAGAACAAGATGGTGATTGCGCGTGATCAGTTCGGCATCAAGCCGGTGTACTACCGCACCGAGGAAGTCGACGGCAGCGAGCGGATCCGCTCGTTCGGTTCGGAGATCAAGAGCCTGCTGGAGGATCCCAGGTATCTGCCGGAGGTGAACGACGAGGCAGTGCGGCAGTATCTGTCCTTCCAGTTCAATCCGCTGCCTGAGACCTTCTTCGCCGGCATCAGCAGGCTGCTGCCCGGAAGTTATGCCGTGGTGGACCTCGCCACCGGCAAGTTCCAGGTCAGTCGCTACTGGACCTACGAGTTCGCCTCACCGTCGGCGACCAGCGACGACGCTGAGTTGATGGCCGAGGAGATCCGCACCACGATGCGCGATTCGGTCGAGCACCACATGATCGCCGATGTTCCGGTGGGTGCCTTCCTGTCCGGCGGCGTGGACTCGGCGATCACCGTCACCCTGATCCAGGAACGGCGCAAGGAACTCGGGCTCGATCCGGTGAAGACTTTCACCATCGGCTTCCACGAGGTGAGCGAGATCGCCGAGGCGCGCGACGTCGCCGAGCGGATCGGCAGCGACCACCACGAGATCATCATCTCGATCGACGAGTACCTCGACGTGTTGCCGAAGGTGGCCTGGTACTTCGACGAACCCGTGGCCGATCCTTCGGCTGTGTCGCTCTACTTCGTCGCCCGGGAGGCACGCAAACACGTCACAGTGGTGCTCTCCGGGGAGGGCGCCGACGAGCTCTTCGGTGGCTACCTCATCTATCGCGAGCCGTTGGCCTTGGCGCCCGTCGCGAAAAGTCCCAACTGGTTCCGTCGGCGGGTGGTGGCACCGCTGGTGGACGCCAAACCGGACTTCAAAGGCAAGGGCTATTTGCGTCGGGCCTTGACCCCGTTCACCGACCGTTACATCGGCAATGCCTACGTCTTCAAGCCACACGAAGCCCGGCGCATCTGGCGAGGTCCAGCCCCCTCACCGTTTCACGAGCAGCCGGGTGCGGAACTGGCCGCCACCGTTCCAGGGTTCGAGGCCGAGGCCGAATCCCGTCGCATGCAACTGGTGGACATGCACTACTGGCTGCCGGGCGACATCTTGGCCAAGGCCGACCGGATGACGATGGCACATTCCCTTGAGCTGCGTGTCCCCTACCTCGACATGAAGGTGGCCGGACTCTCCGCCCGGATCGCGGATGAGTTGAAGTACCGCGACGGCACCACCAAGTGGATCTTGCGCAAGGCGTTCGCCAGCATCCTCCCGCAGGCCACCGCAGATCGGGCGAAACTGGGATTCCCCACGCCCGTCAAGCACTGGCTCACCCGCAATCCCGGGTGGTTCCGCGAGCAGATCGTGTCGAATCCCTACATGGCGTCCCGCTTCGACTTGTCGGCAATCGACGACCTGTTCACCGAGCACGCGGCCGGTACCGCGGACAATGCTCGCAAGATCTACCTGCTGACCATGCTCGCGCTCTGGCATGACAACTACTTCGGAGCAGCGGAGCCGAACGACCTGGCCGAAGTCGGCGAATTGGCGTCGTAGTCCGACGGGTCCCGAGAGGCTGCGGGGGCGAGCGGCTTCCCCGTCGCGGAGGCCTCGGTTGTCAGGCGGCGTGCTGACAGGTTGGGCAGGAGCAGTCGTCGCAGGCGCAGGTGGCACACGAGTCGGTGCAGTGCCCACAGGTGCACGCGGTGTGGAGGCAGGTCGGGCAGGCGCACGATGTCGTATCGCACGCCACGCATTGACCGACGCAGGAACCGCACTGGCACGTGGTGCAGGTGTCGTAGTGGCCTTCGTGTTCGTGCTCCCAGTTGCCGTCATGCGAGTAGTCCACATGGTCGAGGTGGATGGTGGCGTCGTGGCCACAGCCGGGTCCGTGGGTGTGTTTGATGCCGCGGTGGTCGTGCTGGAGCGTCGCGCTCATCGGTTCTCCTTGATGTGTTCGAGCGCATCCCGTGCGATGTGGGACACGTGGTGGTCGGCGAGGTCGTAGTGCACTTCGCGGCCGTGGCGTTCCGAGGTGACAAGGCGTGCCATCCGCAGCACACGCAGGTGTTGGCTCATCAGGGACTGTGACACGTCCATCACCTCGACCAGCTCGTGTACGGGTTTCGGCCCATCTGCCAGAGCGAGGATGATCCCGCACCGCACGGGAGTCGCCAGCAGGGAGAAGAGTTCGGCGACGTCGTCCAGTGCGGCATCATCGAGTGCGCTCATGAACATATTAATATCAGTTCATATGATTAACTCAACCGGGTTCGAGGAGAACTCCACTCCGGTCGACTGCCCGCGAGCACTCAACTCGAAGGGTTGAGCGCTTCGTCCTCGGCGTCCGTCAGCAATCGGGAGCGGATGAGGAAGCGTTTTCCGCTCGGGGCTTCGAGCGAGAAGCCCGCGCCGCGGCCCGGTACCACGTCGACTGTCAGGTGGGTGTGTTTCCAGTATTCGAACTGGGCCGCCGACATCCACATGTCGATCGGCTCCACCCCGTCGAGGTGCAGCGTGCCCCAGTAGGCATCTGCACCTTCGGAGATGAGGAATTCGCCGACCGGGTAGCACATCGGGGCGGAACCGTCGCAGCAGCCACCGGACTGGTGGAACATCAGCGGCCCGTGTGCGTCGGCAAGTTCGCGCAGCAGCGTCGCCGCTGCCGGGGTCACGTCGAGACGACTCGGCCGTGCGCCTTGGGTGGTGTCCATCGTTCTCCTGTCCGGTGCGACCGGTGCCGCCGGCGCGGCTGGCGGCGGCAGATGTGGCGACTCCGGGCCGCCCGCGGGTGACCCGCGGACGGCCCGGAGATTCGGTTGGCCTAGAAGAAGCCGAGTTTGGTGGGGGCGTAGCTGACCAGCAGGTTCTTGGTCTGCTGGTAGTGCTCGAGCATCGCCAGGTGGTTCTCCCGGCCGATTCCCGAACCCTTGTAGCCGCCGAACGCCGCGTGGGCTGGGTAGGCGTGGTAGTTGTTCGTCCACACTCGGCCGGCTTGGATGGCGCGGCCGGCCCGGTAGGCGGTGTTCATGTCCCTGGTCCAAACTCCGGCGCCGAGGCCGTAGAGGGTGTCGTTGGCGATCTCGATCGCGTCGGCGAAGTCGTTGAACGTGGTCACCGACACCACCGGGCCGAAGATCTCCTCCTGGAAGATGCGCATCGAGTTGGCGCCGGTGAAGATCGTCGGGGCCACGTAGTAGCCCTCGGACAGGTCACCGCCGAGGTCGACCCTCTCACCTCCGCACACTAGGCGGGCTCCCTCGGCCTTGCCGATGTCGACGTAGCTGAGGATCTTCTCCAGTTGGTCGTTGCTGGCCTGGGCGCCGATCATCGTCTCGGTGTCCAGCGGGTTGCCCTGGACCACGGCCTTGGTGCGTTCGGTGGCGTCGGCCAAGAACTTCTCGTAGATGTCCTCGGCGATGAGCGCCCGGCTCGGACAGGTGCACACCTCGCCCTGGTTCAGCGCGAACATGGTGAAGCCCTCGAGTGACTTGTCGTAGAAGTCGTCGTCGTGGGCCGCCACGTCGGCGAAGAAGATGTTGGGGCTCTTGCCACCGAGCTCCAGCGTGACCGGGATGATGTTCGCGCTCGCATACTGCATGATCAACCGACCAGTCGTGGTTTCGCCGGTGAACGCGATCTTGCGGATTCGGTTGCTGGAGGCCAGTGGCTTGCCGGCTTCGATGCCGAATCCATTGACCACGTTGAGGACCCCGGGCGGCAGCAGGTCGCCGATGAGATCGATGAGCCACATGATGGATGCGGGAGTCTGTTCGGCGGGCTTGAGCACGATGGCGTTGCCCGCCGCCAGTGCCGGCGCCAACTTCCAGGTGGCCATCAGGATCGGGAAGTTCCACGGAATGATCTGGCCGACCACTCCCAGTGGCTCGTGGAAGTGGTAGGCCACGGTGTCCTCGTCCAGTTCGGAGATCGAACCTTCCTGCGACCGCAGCACCCCAGCGAAGTAGCGGAAGTGGTCGATGGCCAGCGGGATGTCGGCGGCGAGGGTTTCACGCACCGGCTTGCCGTTCTCCCAGGTTTCGGCCACCGCGATCGCCTCGAGATTCGCTTCCATGCGGTCGGCGATCTGAAGCAGGATGTTGGCCCGGTCGGTGGCGGACGTTGCCCCCCACCCCGGTGCCGCGGCGTGGGCCGCGTCGAGTGCGAGTTCGATGTCTTCAGCAGTGCTGCGGGCGACCTCGCAGAAGGGCTTGCCGTTGACCGGCGAGACGTTCTCGAAGTATTGGCCCTTCACCGGGGCGACCCGGGCGCCGCCGATCCAGTTGTCGTAGCGCGGCTGGTAGGTCACAACGCTACCTTCGGTGCCGGGGGCTGCGTACACGGTCATGGGTACTCCTCGGTTTGTGGTGTGGATCACACGCGGTTGTTGTGTGTGCGAGACCGTAGAACGGCAGACGTTGCAGCAACGTTGCATTGTGCGAGAAGTTTGCCCGGCGCGGGCAGGGGACTACCGGAGCAGGTGATTGAGCACTGCGATCCGGGCCTCCACCGCGGGTCGGCGCGGCGACCCCGCGGGCAGCAGCGGCAACACGGCCGAGAGAACCTCCACATCGGAGCGGCCGTCCGGCGTGGTGGCGAATCTGAGCAGGGTGGAGACGTCGCCGGACGCCAGCGCGGCGCGTTTGACCCGCATGGCGGTGTCGTAGCGGAGTTCGGCGATGGCCGGAGCCTCCGATTGCGGCAGCAACGGTCCGGGATATCGGCCGACCGCCTCGCGCAGCTGGCCCTCGGCAAGCAGATCGAGCACGTCCTTCAGGTCGGTATCGACCGACCGCGCCAGCCGGTAGGGGCGGGAGAGCAGTTCATCGGGACCCAGCAGCCGCCGTAGGCGAGTCAATTCGGCCCGGATGGTCACCGCAGGTACCTCGTCGTGGTGCAGCAGGGTGGCGAGTTGGTCGGTCGTCAGTCCCCGCGGGTGTAATGCCAAGAGCAGCAGCAGTTCGGAGTGTCGGGTACTGAGGGTCCGGGTACCGAGGTCGCTGTGCAGTTCGGCTCCGGCCCTTCCCAGCACCTCGAGGCGCCACGGTTCGTCGGTGCGATCGGACCCGCCCAACCGCACCGTCCCGTCGGGCCGGTAGCGGACCGCCACGAGTGTGGCCTCCGCGGCGGCGACGGTCGCCCGCACCAGGGCCAACGCCTGGCTGGAGACGGTGTGGTCGTCGCCGGTGACATCGACCACGCCGAGTACCGAGCCGCTGCGCAGGTCGTGCACCGGTACCGCGGTGCAACTCCATGACTGCACCGAGGAGACAAAGTGTTCGGCGGCGAAGATCTGTACGGGTCGATCCAGCTCCAACGCCGTCCCGGGTGCGTTCGTGCCGATGGCGGCCTCGGACCACAGGGTGCCCTCCGCGAATCCCATCGCCTCCACCTCGGAGCGCCGACGGGAATCGCCCTCGACCCACAGCAGTCGACCGTCGGCGTCGCCCACGGCCACCACGTTTCCCGATTCGGTGACGGTGTCGGCCAGCAGATCCCGCACTAGTGGCATCACCGCCGACAGTGGGCTGGCGTCTCGCACGCCCGCGAGGTCGTTGCTGGAGAGCACTTGGGGTGGCGCCGCGACTGTGGGGTCGATCCCGTGGCTTGCCGAGCGGTGCCAGGAATCCAGCACGACGCCACGCACGTTGTCGACCCCGCCGACCACCCCCGTGACGAAAAGTTCGTGCGCACGGCCGACCAGCCGTCGCATGAGGTGAGGGTCGCCGCCGTGGCCCGGCGGGCGATCCCGCTGGGATGGCTCGGCCATGGCACGCATGGTAGGCACGTGCTGTCGGTAGAGGCGCGTTGTGCCCGACAACAGTTTCGGGGAGATTGTCCGCCGGTCAGAGCAGCCAGTTCGCGGCGTCCTCGCCGGCGCCTGCGGCCGCCATCAGACCGGTGATGCTCGCGTGGTCGATCAGCACACCTTCGTCGTATCGCGTGACCTCGGTGAACCATCCGGCGGAGTCGCGGCCGGATTTCCACGCATGCTCGAGGAAATCGACCGCCCCCGCGGCGGCGGACGGGGCGTGCAGCGCCAGCAGCGTTCGCCACCAGATGCAACTGAACACCGCGGGCTGCCGGTCCAGGGCATCAGGTGGCAGGCCCCGTCGACCGGCATCGATCAGGCGCTCCGCGGTTCCGGGGTCGCCCACCAGATGGGAGAGCCGCGCCGCCAACCCCTGGTTGTACGCCCACACGCTGGGTTCGACGCTGCCGTCGCCGCGAATGTGGTCGGCGATCAACCCGTCGGAGCGGAGCAGCGCTGTGGTGAGGAACTCGTGTGCCGCCTGAGCCTTCGCCCGGAACCGTTGGCGGACCCCGGGTGCGAGCCCTGAGGCATGCTCGGCGACCACGGCCAATAGCAGGCCGGCGGCGCCGGTGGAGCAGGCGTTGATTGTGTCGCCTCCCTCGACCCATCGGACGCCGCCGTTCGGCTCGCTACCCCGCTCGACGAACATCGCCACCGTGGCCGCACGAGACCACCAACGGGGCTCGCCGGTTGCTAGTCCCTGTTGAGCGGCGACCAGACCGATCCAGGCGTTGTCGTCGTAGTACCTGCGACCTCGCGGCCGGTTGTCGAGGTAGGCATCGCCGCTTCGAAACCACGCCAGCGCCTGCCACAGCGTCTCCGTGTCGGGTGTATCCGGAGCCACCCCGGTGGCCTCGACGGCACTGGCGCACCACAACACCTGCGAAAGCGGCCAGGCGGCTTGTCGTCGGCGGGCGGTCAGTTCGCTGATCCGCAACCCTCGGCCCCGGCCGGTGACACAGCTGTCGGTCAGCAGTTTCCAGCTGGCGGCGGCTCTGGCGGACCAGTCTGCGGTCGACGGTTCGCCGGCTGGGCCGGCCACCGGGCGGTGTTGCGGTTGCTCGGTCATGGCGGAAGTATCCCGGTGGAACGGGCATCGTGCGGCTCCGGGCGGCTGTTGGCTCGCACAGCCGCCGGTACCGCACTAGCCTTTCGCGCATGCCGAGATCAACCGAGCAGGAGTTCGCCGACGAGCGGGCGATTCTGAGGTCCAAACTGGACTTCCACCGGAAGCTTGCGCGGCACCGGGTGTCCTGCCTGGGGGATGAACAGGCCAAGGCCAGACTGGTGCCGTCGCTGACGACTCCGGCGGGGATCCTCTCGCATCTTGCTGCGGTCGAGCGGTACTGGTTCGTCAAGGTGTTCGACGGCCAGCCGTGGGTGCCACCGTGGAGTGCCGACGATCCCGACGCGGATTGGCGGGTTGGCGACGTTCCGGTGTCACAGATCGTCGCCGACTACGCCGATGCGGTGGCCACGGCCAACCGCATCATCGCCGCCCACGACCTGGAAGAACGTGCCAAGGACTCGTCGAGGTTCGATGCCGGGGTGACTTTGCGGTGGATCCTGGTCCACATGATCGAGGAGACGGCACAGCACAACGGACATCTCGACATTCTGTGTGAGCAGCTCGCCGCGGTCCATAGCCCGGTCGACGTCGGCATCGACGGCGGACGGCCGTCGTCGACCCCGATCACGACGGGCAGGTAGGTATGTCGTCCGGCGGGCACGCGGAGTCACCGACGGAAGACGTCGACACCGACCCGTGGGAGCGGCGCTTCTACTACCGCGACGGAGACGGAACCGGATTCGACCGGGTGGTGTTCTTCTCCGACGCCGTATTCGCCATTGCCTTGACGTTGATGGCCGTCGAGATCGGCATCCCGGAGACGCCCGACTCGGCGTCGCCGAGTGCCTTGTGGTCTGCGATCGTGGATAAGGGCCCGGCGCTGCTGGCCTACCTGGTCGCCTTCTTCTGGGTGGCGGTGTACTGGCGGGCTAACCATCGGTTCACCGGGACGCTCAACCGAATGTCCGGGCGCTACATCGGCGTGGTACTGGTGTTCCTCGCGCTCATCGCGCTGCTGCCCTTCACCGCGTCGATGCTGGGGGAGTATCCGAACAATCCGGTGGCCGTCGTGGTGTTCGCGGTATTCGCAGCAGTGATCAGTTCGCTCGAAGTGGTGCTGATCCTGGTGGCTGATCGGGATGGACTCTTCCTGCGGCCGCTCACCGCCGGGGAGCGCCGCTACCGGGTGTTGGGTGCCTGCACACCGCTTCCGGGCTTCCTGCTGTCGATCCCGGTTGCGTTCGCATCGACCACCTTGGCTGTGGTGTGCTGGTTCGCAGGCTCGGTGCTGTTCGGCTGGGCGACGTCGAAACTCAAGTGATGCGGTTCCCGCGAGCGGGCGCGATGCGAGGCAGGAGTTCATGACCGATTTCGTCGACGGCTTGTATCCGTACCGGCACGACAGCCGCACCTATCGTGCGATCGAAGACGCGCCGAGATCCCGGGCGGAGGTGCTGGACGAAGTCCGGCGGATGGCTACGGCCGAAGACGCCAAGGGGGCCGCAGGTCGTGTCTCGGGAAGTCTGTATTCGGGCGACCACGAGCACTATGCCTACCTCGCCGAGGTGTTCGGGCAGTTCGCCCACGCCAACATCCTGCAACGCGACATGTACCCATCGGCCACCAAGTTCGAGGCCGAGATCATCGCGATGACCATCGACCTGCTGCACGGAGATTCCGGGCAAGGTGCCTGCGGCGTCATCACCAGCGGTGGCTCGGAGAGCCTCATCACAGCCTTGTACACCTATCGCGAACAGGCTGCGGGCGGCCGGGCGGTGACCAGGCCCAACGTGGTGATTCCGGTGACCGCCCACGTCGCGCTGGACAAAGGTGCGCATTGGCTCGGAATCGAAGTCCGACACGCACCGTTGCAGCCGGACTACCGCGCGGATCCGGCCGCGATGGCTGCGCTGATCGACGAGAACACCATCGCTCTGTTCGGGTCGGCTGCGAACTACCCGCACGGTCTGATCGACCCGATCGAGGAGCTCGGCGAACTCGCCCGCAGCCACGGCATCGGGCTCCACGTCGACGGATGCCTCGGTGGCTTCCTGCTGCCGTGGATCGAACAGTTGGGCTATGACGTTCCGCGGTGGGACTTCCGGGTTCGGGGTGTGACGTCGATCTCGGCCGACACGCACAAATACGGCTACGCGCTCAAGGGGACGTCGACCCTGCTCTACTCCTCGCCCGAACTGCGCCGTCACCAGTACTTCACCTACCCGAACTGGCCCGGCGGGTTGTATCTCTCGCCCGGATTCGCCGGATCGAGATCCGGGGGATTGGTGGCGTCGACCTGGGCGGCCATGGTGACCACCGGAGCCGACGGCTATCGGGCGGCGGCAGCGGACATCATGTCCACGGCCGGCAAGATCCGAGCCGGGGTGGATGCCATCGACGGCATCGAGGTCATCGGAGACCCCACCTTCCTGGTCGCGTTCCAAGCGGCACCCGACACCTCGGACGACGGGCCGATCGACATCTACCTGGTCAACGATGCCCTGATCGCCGCAGGGTGGCGGCTGAACTCGCTCCAACTGCCCGCCGCGCTGCACTTCTGCGTCACCCGTCCCAACACGGCCGAGGGAATCGCCGAACGTTTCGTCGACGACCTCCGATCCGCCGTTGACTATGCGAAACGGAACCGCGGGGCAACCGCCGAATCGGGGGCCATGTATGGCTTCGGCGGTACGCCGGGGGGTGACGAGGCGATCAACGGACTGATGGTGGCGGTACTCGACGCGATGCACGCTGTGGCGCCGGAAGACTAGGGGGCGGCCCGATGACCGCGGTACCCGGCGAGCCGTGGATCCTGGCGATCGACCTGGGCAACGGCGGCCCAAAGGTAGCGGCGGTTTCGCTGACCGGCGAGATCCTGGCGCACGGTATGGAGGGTGTCGCGGTCACCATCGACACCGACGGCACCGCCACCCAAGATCCCCTGGAGTGGTTGTCAGCTTTGGAGGCCGCAGTCGCCGGCGTGGCCGATTCGGTCTCCCGGGATCAGTTGCATGCCGTCGCCATCACCGGCCAGTGGGGGAGTTCGGTGCCGGTCGGAGCAGACGGCACGCCGGTGGGCCCGGTGCTGCTGTGGGCAGACACCCGCGGTGGCCGCCACGTCGCACCTATCGTGGCGGGCCGAGTCACGGTGGCGGGCTACGCGCCGCACAAAGTGTTGCCGTGGCTGCGGATCACCGGCGGCATTCCCAGCAACGCAGGCGACGACCCCACCGGGCATTGGCAGGTGCTGAGCCATGAGCTTGCCGATGTCGGTCGCCGCACCAGTTTCCAACTGGAGCCGGTTGACTTCCTCGCTGCCTACTTGACCGGGATCGTGGCTGCCACCCCCGCGTCGATGGTGCTCAGTTGGCTCACCGACAACCGGCTCGGGGCGACACCCCGATACGTTCCGGAACTGGTCACCAGGTCGCGACGTCCAGCCGAAACGCTGCCGCCACTACGGCCCACCGGATCAGTGCAGGGCTCCCTGTTGCCGGAGATAGCCGAGAGATTGCGGCTACCGGCGGGCGTGCCGGTGATCACCGGCATCCCGGACTTCCACGCCGCCGCCCTCGGCAGCGGCGCCGTGACGCCGTATGCCACCCACCTCGCGGTTTCCACCACGGCATGGCTGTCCGCCCCGGTGCCCTTCAAGAAGACCGACATCTTCCACACCATCGCGACCGTGCCGGGACTGCAGCCGGAGTTGCCGCTGGTCATCAACAACATCGACACTGCAGGGGCAGCATTGACGTGGTTGCGCGAACAGGTCATCGCGCCGGCCGATGGCTTGTCCGGTGGCGGCAGCGGTATCGGAGCGGCCGGTGCAGCGCCGCCGGGAGCGCCGCCCTCGTTCGAGGCGCTCACCGAGCTTGCGGCCCAGGCTCCGGTCGGTTGTGAAGGCGTGCTCTTCGCACCCTGGCTGGCCGGTGAGCACTCACCGGTCGCCGACAAGCGCATTCGGGCGACCTGGCTGAATCTGTCGTTGCGCACCGACCGCGCGACCATGGTGCGCTCCGTGCTCGAAGGAGTCGCGTTCAGTACCCGGTGGCTGCTGGGGCACTACGAGAAGTTCCTGGGTCGGGAGGTGACGGAGATACGGATCCTCGGCGGCGGCGCGCAATCCGACGTCTGGTGTCAGATCTTCGCCGATGTGCTCGACGTGCGTCTGGTTCGGATCGCAACGCCCCGGCAAGCTCAGGTGCGCGGGGTCGCACTGTGGGCCCGGGTATGTCTGGGTGAACTCACCCTGAGCGAGGCGGCCGGAAAGATCCCGCTGGAACGCGAGTTCGTGCCCGACCCGGACAACCGTTTGGAATACGACCGACTCTTCGACACCTACCGAACCCTCTACTCGACGTTGAGAAAGACCTACCGACGACTCAACGCTTCGGGTTGAACCCCCATGGCGGCGGGTAGTCGCGAGTCTGCTCCGGCCTTGGGAAAGCTGCTCGCCGGAAATCGTCCTGTGGGAGAATCTGGGCCATGGCGGTGACGTATTCCGATGTGGAGCAGGTGTTCGCTGCCGGGCAGCCGGAGGGTCTCGCTGCTGCGTACAGCATGTGGGGGGCATTGATCTATACGGTGGCTCGGCGAGGTTCGGGATCGGCAGAGGCGGCCGCCGACATCACTCAGCGGACCTTTCTCTCGGCATGGCATGGGCCGCGCGATGTCAGTCTCGACTTGAAGGCGAGACTGGTCCTGACCGCTCGCACCTTGGTCCGACGTCACCTCGAAGAGCAGGGCGCCGACCGCGCCGCACAGGCAGCTGCCGACGCGGTGATCGACCGGGTGGTGGTGCGCGACGAACTCACGGCTTTGGCCGAGCCGTCCAGATCGGTCCTGCTGCGGGCGTTGGCGCCGCCGGGCACCCGCCCGGTGCCGGTCGACGCGAACGAGTCGGGGGGCCCATTCCCGGCGGATGCGGTGCTCGCGGGGCTGCAACGGCTCGAGCACGGATTGGCGGGCAGCCGAAGTGTCTGAAGGCACCGGTGCACACTGCGATGACGCCACCCTTGCCCTGGTGGCCGTCGGGCAGGTGGCGCCGTCCGCCGTCTTCGAACGGCACAGCCACACCTGCCCGGCGTGCTCGGCCCGACGTCAGTCGCTGACCGACGTGGCAGATCTGGCGCGGGATTCGCTGTCCGAACGGGCCTATCTGCAGCCGCCGGCCACGGTATGGCGGGGAATTGCCGCAGTTGCGGGCGACGCCGGAACGGCCCCAGACCTGGTGGTGGAGTTGCCTTCGGCTGGTAGTGCGGCGGATCAGACGGTGGATGACGGTCGGCGTGGGCCGTGGCCGGTCATCGGTGCGGTGGCGATCGCCATCCTGCTGCTACTCGTGGTGCTCGGGCTGCTGTGGTGGTGAGCGTGGGGCCGCTTCAGGCCCGTACCGCCCGCCCCCTGGCCCAGTCGCGCAAGGCCGTCACATCCTCGGCTCGGAGCACCGCCAACGGAACGGTCTCGGCGGCTTCCGCCGCGAGCACGGCCGTGGTCAGGTCGACACCCTTGGCGTACGCGGCGTAGAGCGCTCCCACCACCACCGACTCGATCTCGGCACCGGAGAAACCCTCGGTCGCCGCAGTCAGCGCCGTCAGGTCGAACCGGGCCGGGTCCCAACCGCGGGAGCCGAGTTGGGCCGCGAAGATCGCGGCTCGCTCGTTCGGACCCGGCAGATCGACGAAGAACACCTCGTCGAAACGGCCACGTCGGGTGAGTTCCGGCGGCAGTTTGGTGACGTCGTTGCTGGTCGCCACCACGAACACCCCGGCAGGTCGTTCCTGCAACCACCTCAGCAGCACTCCGAGCACCCGGGCGGCGGCACCGCCGTCGGCGTCTCCGGTCCCGGCGAAAGCCTTCTCCACCTCGTCGATCCACAGCACCACGGGTGTCATCGCCTCAACCGCGTCGAGCGCTCCGACCAGGCGTTCCTCGGATTCGCCGATGAAGGAACCGTGCAGGCGGCCCGTATCGAGGGCCACCAATGCCATGCCCCAGGAGTTGGCGATCGCTTTGGCCACCAACGACTTGCCGGTGCCCGGCACGCCAGTGAGGAGCACGCCTCTCGGCAGCGGCAGGCCGAAACGTCGGGCGGCCGGCTCGAAAGCCCGTCCTCGCTCTGCGAGCCAAGTCTTGAGTGTCTCCAACCCGCCGACGTGGTTGAGGTTCACATCCGCGGCGATGAGGTCGAGCGGGGAGTCGCTGCTGAGCAATTGGGCTTTTGCCGATCGGATGCCGGCGAGGTCGTCGTCTCCCAGCACCCCGTCGAGGACCGTGTGTTCGACGATCAACCGCTCCGCTTCAAGCAGGGTCAGGCCGCGCAGCGAGTCGAGCAACGCGGCCCTCGCGGTCGGCGAGAGGCGGATGGACATCCCACTGCGAGCCAATCCGGCGGCAGCCCGATCGAGCAGCGCCGCGAGGTCGGCCGTACTCGGCGGCGCCGGGCGGAAGATGGCCGCCTCGGGTGCAAGCGCGGGCGGCACCGCGCTGCCCAGCCCGGTGAGGATGACGGTTCGCCCTGGGACGGGGCGGCTCGACAGTTCCTTCGCCCGTCGGGCGGCCAGTGCATCGTCGGAGATGGCGCCGGCGTCGAGGAATACGTAGACACCGGGCTGGTTGGACTCCGACACGAACTCGACGGCCGACGCGAGGTCGGTGGTTCCGGTCACGCCCGCACCCGACTGCCCGGATCGGCGCAACCCGGCCGCCACGGTCCAGGTCCACACCGGAAGTCCGAGTGGATCTGCCACGCCCCGCACCAGGTCGAGCAGGCGTTTCTCGTCGCGTCCGACGGCGACGAGCAATTGGTGCCGAGAGGCGAGCAGGGTCTTCAGATCGCGCGAGGGCGAGCGTCGCGGCGGCGCGGACATGTCAGTACTCGGAACGGTGCCTTGTCGGTGCTATTCGGCCGGCGAGTCCACCGGGGTCCAGTGTTCGACCGACGGCGGCTCCGAGTAGTGCGGGCTGAGCAGTTCCCGCCAACGGGGGAAGCGCGGTGACTCCCGGAAGCCCACCAGATGGTCCTCGAGGGTGTCCCATTCAATGGTGACGAGGTACACCTCGGGCCGCTCGATCCCGCGCTGGACCGTCAATCCGCGGCACCCCGGAGTGACTTCGACCAGTTCGCGGGCGACTGCGATGGCAGCTTCGAAATCGGCTTCCCGTCCCGGCTGGATGGACATGTACGCGGTCTCGGTGATCATCTCGGCGAACTCCTGTGGTGGGCTGTGATGCCACCCTAGTGGCGCTCCGGCCCCGGCAGCGCTCCGACTGCGGCGGCGTCGACGCGCTCGGCCACCGCGGTCCTTGCTCCGGCGGCACCCCTACTGGTGGCCAACAGGCTGCCGAGGAGGATCAGCGGGAAGCCGAGGATGATGCCCGCGGTCAACGGTTCACCGAGCACCAGCACACCGAGTGCCACCGCGACCACCGGGTTGAAATAGGTGATCACCGTCATCCGGGTGGGACCTGCCTCCGAGACCAGGGCATACATGATCAGCAGTGCGGCGGCGGTGCACACCACCCCCAGAGCGACGATCGACGCCCATGCCTGCTCGCTCGCACCGGAACGTGGCCACTCGACCACGAGCCAGGGGGAATACGCGGCCGCGGCGATGGTGATCGCGGCAGTCATCAGCAGCGGGCCCGGTGGGGAGTGGAGTCGGGTGTTCAAGATGATCGGCCCCAACGCATATCCGACGGCCACCCCGAACAAGGCTGCGACCGCGAGTGCGGTGTCGGTGCCGATATCGAGACCCGCCAGCGCGATGACGCCCGCGGCACCGACCGCCAAACCCAGATAGCGCCTCGCGGTGAGCCGGTCCGCCAGCCCGAGCCATGCCGCAGCCCCTGCGCTCACGATCGGCACCGCGGCGATCATCAACCCAGCAAGCGAACTCGTCACCCGGGTCTCGGCCCAACTCAGCAGTCCAAACGGGATGATCATCTCCACCACTGCGAAGAGCAGCAGCCAGCGCCAGTAGCCGCGCAGGTCCGACAGTCGGTACCGGAATAGCGCCCACGGCAGCATCAGTCCGGCCGCCAGCGCCAGCCGAGCCGCGACGACGAATAGCGGCGACACTTCCCCGACCGCGACTTTGATGAAGAAGTAGGGCAGCCCCCAGATGACCGACAGGGCGGCGAACAGCAGCCACCCGCGTCGGGACATGACACTCCTCCACTCGCACCAGGCAGGCGGCCCGGAGAATCGGTCAGAACCTGATTTCGGATCTTTCCGCCAGGAACAGGGCCTGATTGCCCACGGCCAGGGATCCCAGGGAATCGCCGATGGTCGACGTGGCCACCCCCACCCCGTCGGCGTCGACGAAGGACTCGGCGGTGATCCACAGAGCTTTGCCGGCTGGCTCCCGTAGTGCGTGCAGGCTCAGATCGGTGCTCACGAACACTGACTCGTCGGGGTCCGTGAGGGAGCTCAGCGTCGACGTCGCGCCGGCCACCAAAGCCACCAGTGCCATCCCAGTCGCGGCTTCGCCGTCCACGAGGTTGACCTTCGGCTTCGCCCAGACGGTGGTGCGGCCGTGCCCGCCGAGTGTCCCCGTGGCGGCGCGCCAGCGCATGGCCCGGCCGTAGCCCTTCACCCAGGTCGACGGGGGCTTGGTCTTGGATCCGGTAGGCGGCACTTCCGCGCGGCCGCCATCGGCCACCTCGGCGGCGAGGGGGACTCGCCGGGTGCGCCAGGCACTCACCCGCATGATCGGGTCGGGATACCCGGCTCGGAAGAGTTCAGCCTCCACCAGGCTGGCGAAATGCCCCTCCTGCACCACTTGGGCGGTAACCGCGATGGCCCCGAGCGGAATGGGATCCAGAATGTCCACGGCGATCCGGTTGGTGATGGCGTCCGGGGTCGGAATCGCGAGTTGCTCCAGCGCGCGCACCAGCAGCGCGCAGGCCGGTCCGGCGTGTTGGTGCTTCTTGCTCCACGGGCTCGCCGTGTGTGTCGTGGCCACGAAGGTGCCGCTGTAGGCGTCCTCGGAGAATGTCTCCGTCTCCACGACGGACTCGTAGAACGAACCGCTCGAATCAGTGCTCTTCACCATGACGCCTCTCGTCCTAGCGGTCCGGCGCCGACGGCGCGGGCCGGTCGTTGGCTTTCCGTTCTCGTGCCGTTGGCCGTTGCTTCTCCCACGCAGGCGGCTGGGCCGAACCCGATGTTCGATCCTGGACGCATTAGTGGCAGTCTGGGAACATACTTCCATCTCTACCGGCCAAGGAGCGTGCTGATGACCATTCCCGGACTTGAGAACCCACCCACCAAGAACAAGAAGTTGCTCGAGTGGGTGGAAGAGGTGGCAGCGCTGACGCAACCGGACCGGGTCGAGTGGTGCGACGGTTCCGACGCCGAGTGGGATCGGCTGACCGCTCAGATGGTGGAGAGCGGCACGTTCATCCAGTTGAACCCGGAGAAGCGCCCCAACTCCTTCCTCGCACGCTCCAACCCCTCTGATGTGGCCCGGGTGGAGGATCGCACCTACATCTGCTCGAACCGCGAGATCGACGCCGGCCCGACGAACAACTGGATGGATCCGACGCAGATGCGCGGAATCCTCAAGGATCTCTTCGCCGGCTGCATGCGCGGTCGCACGATGTACGTCATCCCCTTCTCGATGGGTCCGCTCGGCTCCCGGATCAGTGAACTGGGTGTGGAGATCACCGACTCGCCGTACGTCGTGGTGAACATGCGCATCATGACCCGCATGGGCACTCCGGCGCTGGATTTGATCGGTGAGGACGGGGACTTCGTTCCCGCGCTGCACTCGGTGGGATACCCACTCGTCGATGCCGACGGTACGGCGCGTGAAGACGTCGCCTGGCCGTGCAACGACACGAAGTACATCGTGCAGTTCCCGGAGAGCCGGGAGATCTGGTCCTACGGCTCCGGCTACGGCGGAAACGCCCTGCTCGGCAAGAAGTGCTTCGCGCTGCGGATCGCCTCGGCGATGGCCCGCGACGAGGGCTGGCTGGCCGAGCACATGCTGATCCTGAAACTGACCTCGCCCCGCGGTGACGTCAAGTACCTGACCGCGGCCTTCCCGTCGGCGTGCGGCAAAACGAACCTGGCCATGCTGGAGCCCACCCTTCCCGGCTGGAAGGTCGAGACGGTCGGTGACGACATCGCCTGGATGCGGTTCGGCGACGATGGCCACTTGTACGCGATCAACCCGGAGGCGGGATTCTTCGGAGTGGCGCCGGGCACCAGCATGAAGACCAACGCGAATGCCATGCGGACGCTGGACCCGGGCAACTGCATCTTCACCAACGTCGCGCTCACCGATGACGGTGACGTCTGGTGGGAGGGCATGACCGAGGAGGCTCCGGCCCACCTGATCGACTGGAAGGGCAACGACTGGACGCCGGAATCCGGTGAACTCTCCAGCCACCCCAACTCCCGGTTCACCGCGCCGGCCTCGCAATGCCCGTCGATCGCGGACAACTGGGAAGACCCGGCCGGGGTGCCGATCTCGGCGGTGCTCTTCGGCGGTCGCCGCGCCACCAACGTGCCACTGGTGAACGAGGCCCTGTCGTGGAACCACGGTGTCTTCATCGGCGCCACGATCGCCTCGGAGCAGACTGCGGCGGCCGAAGGAACCGTGGGCGCACTGCGCCGCGACCCGTTCGCCATGCTTCCGTTCTGCGGCTACAACATGGCCGACTACTGGGGTCACTGGGTGAAGATCGGCGAGGAGGGCGACGAGTCGAAACTGCCGAAGATCTACCAGGTCAACTGGTTCCGCAAGGATGCCGACGGCAAGTTCATCTGGCCCGGATTCGGTGACAACTCCCGGGTGCTCGCCTGGATCATCGATCGGGTCGACGATGTGGTTGCGGCCGAGGAGACCGCGATCGGCCGCCGACCGCTGGCCGACGACCTCGACGTCAGCGGGCTCGGACTCACCGACGACCAGCTGGCCGAACTCTTCGAGGTCGTGCCGGAGACTTGGCTGGCCGAGTGTGAACTCACCGACGAGTACTTCGACAAGTTCGGCGACCACGTCCCGGCTGCCCTCCGCAAGGAGCTGTCCGACCTCCAGACCCGGCTCACCGAGGCCAAGGACAACGCCTAACCCCTCGCGGCCGCTCGTCGGCCCCGACACCACGAAGAGCCCCGCCCGGTCCATCGGACCGGGCGGGGCTCTTCGTGGTTGGGTTGGCGACCCGTGGCTAGGAGACTACGCCGAGCGAGGCCGGCATCACCGCGGCGGCGATCTCGTCGGCCGCGAGTTTGGCGCCTTCGCCGCGCTGCCGCGGGAACTGCGGCACCGCGACCTTCAGGTACACCCGCTCGCGTTCCTCCTCTGTGAGGCCGCCCCAGACGCCGTAGGGCTCGCGGGCCCGGATGGCGTAGTCGGCGCATTCCACCCGTACCGAACATCGGGCGCACACCGCTTTGGCGCTGCGGTCGCGACGCACCCTCGCCAATCCGCGTTCGTTCTGCGGATGGAAGAAGAGGTCGGGGTCTGCCTCACGACAGGCCCCCACCTCCTGCCACTCCCACGTTGCATCTGCCGGCACCTGCGAAAGTGGTTGTTGCGGCACGAAGCGTCTCCCGTCATCACGTCAGACCAGCGCGGAGGCTGGCGCTAGAGGCATCGAATAGCCAGCGCTAAATGCCGCTGACCTGCAATGACGCTAGTGAGGGAGAGCGCACCGAGGGATCACCCGTTCGGTGTCTGTGACATCAACTGAACGGATGAATTGTGGCCTCCGTCACATTTCCCTTCGACGGAGGCCACCGGGTCTGCCGACTACTTCTCAGCTGCCGCCTCGGCTTGCTGCTTGGCGATGTCCGCCCGCACCTCGTCCATGTTGACGTCGCGGACAGCCTTGACAAGTTCTTCCAAGTTGTTCTTGGGCAGGGCGCCGGGCTGACTGTAGATGACGATGCCGTCGCGGATCGCCATCAGGGTGGGGATCGACGTGATGCGGAACTCCGCCGCGAGCTGTTGCTGGGCTTCGGTGTCGACCTTGGCGAAGACCAGGTCCGGGTTGTCCTCGGAGACCTGTTCGTAGACCGGGCCGAACATCCGGCACGGGCCACACCACTCGGCCCAGAAATCGATGAAGACGGTGTCGTTGGTCTCGACAGTGTCCTTGAAGTTGTCCAGCGTGACTTCTACGGTGGCCATGTTTCTCCTGTTCTGGTTGAGCCACATCGCGCGCCGGTGGGGCGCACGCGGCGCGATCAGCGCCGTCCGGGTGTGGCAACGGCAACTCCCCGGAGAATATTCCCCCGGGGGTATTCCTTGCGTGCCGAGCGGGCACCCGGCGTCTCAGCCCACCACAATGGGGGCGTGGCACGCACCAGCAGCGGACTGAGCGATTCGGGGGAAGCCTTCACCGGCGCGCTGCTGGTCGCCACCCCGCAGATCGACGAACCCACCTTCCGTCGCTCTGTGGTGCTCGTGCTCGAACACGACGAGGCCGGGACCCTGGGAGTGGTGCTGAACGATCTATCGGCGGTGCCGGTGGATGAGGTCGTCCCCGGGTGGGAGGCAGTGCTGCATCCGACTGTGGCGCTCGGTGGCCCGGTCCAGGCCGACGCCGGGGTGGCGGTGGCCCGACTGCGGCAAGGCGCCATCGACGCGCCGCCGGAAGGCGTGCGGCGGCTGAGCGGATCCTGGGCCGTGATCGACCTGGAGCGCGAACCTGCCTCGTTGGCGCCCGCCCTGGCCGACGCTCAATTGTTCGTGGGTTATGCAGGTTGGGCCGCGGGGCAGTTGGACTCCGAGTTGGCGCAAGGCTCCTGGTGGGTGATCCACTCCGACCCGACCGACCTCGAACTCGCCCGGCACAGCCCCCGCGAGTACTGCTGGTCCCGAGTCCTGCGTCGGCAACCCAACGAACTGCGGTTCGCGAGTACGTTCCCGCCCGATCCCGCGCTCAACTGATCCGCCCGCGGCCATGGTCGACCCGCCTTTGGACACGAACTAGGATGTCCGCATGACAACCCCGTTGGACACGCCCGGATTGTCGGGCGGGACGCTCACCGAGGAACGCACTGAAACCCGACTCGACGACGGGGACCACGAGCGGTTCGCGCACTTCGTCCGCAAGGACAAGATCGTCGAGAGCGCGGTGACGGGTGAACCAGTGATCGCGTTGTGCGGCAAGGTGTGGGTGCCCAGCCGCGATCCATCGAAGTTCCCGGTCTGTCCGGACTGCAAGAAGATCTACGAAGGTCTGGTCCCAGGGGGCTCCGGCGGCAAGGACTCGGACTGACCCGGATCCCGGCCAGGGTGCGGACGGTGGTCGACCGTCGGGATCGGTGCGCGTGAGAGGCTCACGGTTCCTCTCGGCCGGACCGCGACTGCGCCCCTGGCAAGTGCGGGCGTTGGCGGACTACGAGCAGACTTCGCCCCAAGATTTCCTCGCTGTGGCCACCCCTGGCGCGGGGAAGACCACGTTCGCTCTGGTGCTGGCCAAGCGCCTGCTCGACGCCAGAATCGTCGAACGTGTCGTCGTGGTCACCCCGACGGATCACTTGAAGACACAGTGGATCGAAGCCGCCGATCTGCACGACGTGCACCTCGTCGGGTCGTTCGGGCGGGGGTCGGGCTTGCCGCAGGGAATCCACGGTCCGGTCGTCACCTACGCAGGCGTGGCGGCGGCCACGAATGCCCTGCGCACCCTGGTGGCGGCCCGCCGGACGTTGGTGATCCTGGATGAGATCCACCACGCTGGTGATGCGATGAGCTGGGGCGAGGCGGTCCAGGAGGCTTTCGCGCCGGCCACTCGCCGGCTGAGCCTCACCGGCACCCCCTTCCGCAGCGATGTCAACCCGATCCCGTTCGTTCGCTACGCCGACGAGGGCGACGGGGTACTTCGCAGCGAAGCAGACTTCACCTACGGCTACGCCGACGCGCTGGCCGATTCAGTGGTGCGGCCGGTGATCTTCCTCGCCTACTCCGGTGAGATGACCTGGCGCACCAACGTGGGCGACATCTACTCGGCGGACGTGGCCGACGCCCTCCCTCGCGAAGTGACGGCGGCGGCGTGGCGGACCGCGCTGGACCCGCAAGGCAGTTGGATCGGCCAGGTGCTGCGCGATGCCGATCGCAGGCTCTCCGAGGTGCGCCGCGAGGTTCCCGACGCTGGCGGCCTGGTGCTCGCCAGCGACCAGGACAGCGCTCGCGGATACGCCAGGCGGTTGCGCGAACTGACCGGGCAACGCGCCGTGCTCGTGCTCTCCGACGAACCCGGCGCCAGCGCCCGAATCGCCTCGTTCGCCGCCTCGGGGGAACGCTGGATGGTGGCGGTGCGCATGGTCAGCGAGGGTGTGGATGTGCCCCGATTGATGGTGGGGGTCTACGCCACCTCGGCTGCCACCCCGCTGTACTTCGCCCAAGCGGTGGGACGTTTCGTCCGAGCCCGCCGGCCGGGAGAGACGGCGTCGGTGTTCCTGCCCAGCGTGCCCCGGCTGCTCGGACACGCCGCCGAGTTGGAGGCCGAACGCGACCACGTGCTGCGTCGTCGGGACACGAACCTTCAGGACGACCCGTGGGCGCAGAGCGAGGCCGAGGTGCGCTCGGCGGCGGAGCGCCTGACCGAGGCTGGCGGTGGCGTGCAACCGTTGACCAGCGAGGCAACTCTTGATCGGGTCGTCTTCGACGGCGGTGTGTTCGAGAGCCACGTGGTGCCACTCGATTCCGAGGAGGAGGAGTTCCTCGGCATCCCCGGACTGCTCGATGCCAGCCAAGTCTCCGAACTGTTGCACCAGCGTCGTTCGGCGGCCGGTGGCGGGGTTGCGGTAGGCCGGAGCAGGGCGACGCAGGGCGGGAAGTCGGCAACGGAGGAGGCGCAGCGGGCGGCGTTGCGCGCCGAACTCAACGCCTGCGCTCGGGCCTACGCCAAGCAGTTCAACGTGACACCGGCCGCCGCCCATACCGAAGCCCGCCGGGCGACCGGTGGCCCACCGTCGGCTCAGGCCGATCGCAGCACCCTCCAGGCCCGGATCGACCACCTGCGGCGGCGCGCCGTCGGGCGATAACCCTGTCGCGGACGACGCCGGACAGTAACGTTTCAGATTGCCTGGGCGCGCCTGCCCGGTCACGAATCCGACGGAGAGGTTGGCATGAGTACGACTGAGCAAGGCCCTGGCCAACAGGGTCCGCAGCAACAGGTGGAGGAGCAGTTCGTCATCACCGAGGGCGACGTGCTGCACGCGGTGGGCAAGGCGTGGTGGGTGGTGTTGGTCACCGGCCTGTTGAGCATCCTGCTGGGCGTGCTGTTCCTGGTGTGGCCGGGCAAGACCATCGTGGTGATCGCGATCATCTTCGGTGTCTGGTTGATCGTGTCCGGGATCGTGCAGTTGGTGCAGGGCTTCAACTCGGAACTGTCGGCCGGCGAACGAACACTGGCCATCCTGGTAGGAGCGATCAGCATCATCCTGGGCGTTCTGTGCTTCCGCGGCGGGATCGCCAACGGCGTCTACATCTTGAGTCTTTTCATCGGATTCTCCTTCCTCTTCCGGGGCATCTGGCAGTTGATCGTCGGCATCCAGTCGAAGGGGAAGTCCGGCCGCGGGCTGCTGATCTTCGCTGGCATCCTGGGCCTGATCGCGGGCATCATCGTGCTGGCAGCGCCGTTCGAGTCCTTGGAGATCCTGGCGCTGATCGCAGGTATCTGGCTGGTCGCGATGGGTCTGCTGGAAATCGTGTACTCGTTCTCGATCAAGAAGGCGTCGGGCAACTAGCGAGCCTTGACGACCCACCCCACGGCCCGGACCCGATGCGACGTCCGCCCGCGGGGTGGGTCGTCGTCGTTTTCCGGCCCGGTTCGGCAACCACCGCGAGAATCCGGGCGGAATTGGGCAGACTGAGGCGAATCGTGAGAATCCGCCCCTGACAAGAGAGGTCGCCCGCATGGCCCTGGATATTCTTTCCCCGCTCTCCGGCCGAGTCGTGGAGTTCGCCGATGTGCCCGACCCTGTGTTCGCCGGCGGCTTCTTGGGTCCGGGCGTGGCCATTGATCCGGTGCGCGGCGAGCAGACGGCGGTGGCGCCGGTGGCCGGCACCATCGCCAGCATGTTCCCCCATGCCTTCGGGATCGCCACCCCGGAAGGCCGTGAAGTGCTCGTCCACCTCGGCATCGAGACGGTCAAACTCGAAGGCGCCGGATTCACGCTGCACCGCGCCAAGGGCGACACCGTGGCGGCCGGCGACCCGGTGGTCTCGTGGGATCCGTCGGAGATCGAAGGCGGCGGCAGGTCGCCGATCAGCCCGGTTGTCGCCTTGCAGGCCGAGCCCGGCGACGTCGCCCTGGTGGCGTCGATCGGGGCCGATGTCGCGGCCGGCGATCTGCTTTTCCAGGTCGGCTGACGTGCGCCGGGATCCAAACCGCCCAACCACACGACAAGGAGGCCCCCGTGGCTGAAGTGACAGTGATTCTCCCGCCCGGAGTCGGCCTGCACGCCCGACCGGCGGCAATGTTCGTCAAGGCAGCCAGCGAGGCTTCGATGCCGATCACCGTGGGGCGTCCGGGTGAGGCGCCGGTCGACGCCAAGAGCATCTTGGCGGTGATGGGACTCGGCGCCAAAGCGGGGGAGGAGATCGTCCTCGTTGCCGACGGCGATGGCGCCGAGGGCACGTTGGCGGATCTGAAGGCGCTGCTCGAGACCGCCGAGGAGTGACCATGGCCAGTTCCCTCACCGGCGTGGGGGTGAGCCCAGGAGTGGGCTACGGCCCCGCGGTCGCCGTTATCGACGCTGTCCCGGAACCCCCCGACCTGCCCGCAACAGGGTCGGCCGAGCAAGAGTCCGAGGCTGCTGCAGCCGCCCTGGAGGCCGTCGCCACCGATCTCGAGGCACGTGCCGTCAAGGCCGGTGGGGAGGCGCAGGAGGTACTTGAGGCGCAGGCCATGATGGCCCGCGATCCATCGCTCGCGACTCAGATCGCCGGCAAGTGCGAGGCGGGATCGACCGCCGCCCGGGCCACCTATGAGGCGCTCGGGGCGTATGCCGACATGCTGGCCGCCTCGGGCAGCGACTACCTCGCCGGCCGAGTGGCGGATCTGCATGACATCCGGGCGCGCACCGTCGCCCGGTTGCTCGGAGTGCCCGAACCCGGGATTCCCGACCTGTCCGAGCCGTCGGTGCTGGTGGCCCGCGATCTCGCGCCGGCCGATACCGCGCTGTTGAACAAGGACTTGGTCACCGCCTTCGTCACAGCCGAGGGCGGTCCCACGTCTCACACCTCGATCCTCGCCCGCAACTACGGCATACCCGCCGTGGTCGGATGCCCGGGTGCGACCGACGTCGAGCCGGGCACACTGCTGTTGGTGGACGGTGCCAATGGCACGGTCGAGTTGAACCCGGCTGAGGTGCATGTGTCCGCCGCGTTGGCCAAGGACGCCAAACGTCGCGCGGCACTTGCCGGGTCAGGGACCGGCCCGGGCCGGACCGCCGATGGTCATGCGGTCGCCCTGCTCGCCAACATCGGCGGCCCGGAGGACGTGGACGCCGCGGTTGCGGCGGGCGCGGAAGGTGTCGGCCTGTTCCGCACCGAACTGTCCTTCTTGGATCGGGCGGACGCACCGAGCGAGACCGAACAGGTGGCCATCTACTCGGCCGTCATGGCCGGTTTCGAGGGCAAGAAGGTGGTGGTCCGGACCCTGGACGCCGGGGCCGACAAGCCGCTGCCGTTCATGCCGTTCGGCGAGGAGCCCAACCCTGCCATGGGAGTGCGGGGCCTGCGGATCTGCATGCAGGCACCCGAGATCTTGGCCACCCAGTTGGCGGCCCTTCGGACCAGCGCGGCCAGCACCGGCGCCGAACTCTGGGTGATGGCACCGATGGTGGCCGACATGGCGGAGGCGGCGTGGTTCCGCAGCCAGTGCCATCGGGCCGGATTGGCCGGACCGATCGGGGTGATGGTCGAGATCCCTGCCGCCGCCCTTCGGGCCAAACAACTCGGGACTGTGGCCGACTTCTTCTCCATCGGCTCGAACGATCTCACTCAGTACACCTTCGCGGCCGACCGGCAGGTGGGCGCTGTGGCGCGGTTGCAGGAGGCCTGGCAGCCGGCGTTGCTCGACCTGATCGCCCTCACCGCTGAAGGTGCTGCCGCCAACGACACACCGTGCGGAGTCTGTGGCGAGGCCGCCGCCGACCCGCTGTTGGCCTGCGTGCTGGTCGGATTGGGTGTCACCTCGTTGTCCATGAGTCCGGGCGCCATCGCCGGTGTGAGGTCGGCGCTCGCAGCCCACTCGCTGGATCAGTGCCAAGCTGCGGCGGAAGCTGCCCGGGAGGCGGTATCGGCCGCCGCCGCGCGCGAAGCGGCCCGGACGTACCTGTCGGAAATGGACGCGTTGGGACTCTGACGGGCGGCGTCATGCGACGAACAATCGGAATTGTCCCGCAACAGTCCTGCCAACGGTGTTACGTTCCCGTAACACAGCATCGGGGTCGCGGAAGCGGCGCTGCTTCAGCACGACGAGGGGAATCCCTATGACAGACACGGCTACCACGACCGAAGCCAAGTCGTCCGGCGGCGGTTTCAACTTCCCGGGTTTCGCCACGTTGCAGCGGCTGGGCAAGAGCCTGATGCTCCCCATCGCGGTGCTGCCGGCTGCCGGCATCCTGTTGCGCCTCGGCCAGCCGGACCTGCTGGGCAAGATCACCTTGCCGGTGATCGGGCCGTTCTTCGAGGCGATGAGCGCGGCCGGCGGTGCGATCTTCGCGAATCTGGCGCTGCTCTTCGCGGTGGGTGTCGCCATCGGTTTCGCCAAGAAGTCCGAAGGCGCCACGGCCATGGCTGCGGTGGTGGGCTACGTGGCCATGGAGGGCGTGTTCAAGACCATGTCGCCGGTGGTGCTCGAAGGTCAGGTCGACCAGAACGGCGACCAACTGATGATCAACTACTCGGTGCTCGGCGGTATCCTCATCGGTCTGATCACGGCCAAACTGTGGGATCGCTACCACACCATTGCGTTGCCCACCTACCTCGGCTTCTTCGGTGGCCGCCGGTTCGTGCCGATCGTGGTGTCGCTGGCCGCGCTGTTCCTCGGCTTCGCGCTCTCGTACTTCTACCCGATCTTCAACGCCGGCCTCACCAACCTCGGTGAGTTCATTGCGGCGAGTGGGGCGCTCGGAGCGGGCCTGTACGGCTTCGCCAACCGGATGTTGATCCCGATCGGCCTGCACCACATCCTCAACTCCTACATCTGGTTCATCTACGGTTCCTACACGTTGCCCGATGGCGTCATCGTCACCGGTGAACTCACCAGGTTCGCCAACGGCGACCCGTCCGCCGGCCGGTTGACATCCGGCTTCTACCCGGTGCTCATGTTCGGGTTGCCGGCCGCGGCGCTGGCGATGATCCAGGAGGCGAAGCCGAAGCAGAAGAAGATCGCCATCGGTATCCTCGGCGCTGCGGGTCTGACGGCTTTCATCACGGGGGTCACCGAACCGCTGGAGTTCGCCTTCATGTTCGTGGCGTTCCCGCTGTACCTGATTCACGCGGTACTCACCGGTGTCTCGCTGGCGGTGGCATATCTGCTGGACATCCACCTCGGATTTTCCTTCTCGGCCGGTCTGATCGACCTGCTGCTCTACGGCACCGCCCCGGCGGCGAAGAACATCCCACTGCTACTCGTGATGGGCGTAGTGATGTTCGTCGTCTACTACCTGCTGTTCAGGTTCGCCATCCGTGCGTGGAACCTGCGGACTCCGGGGCGGGAAGACGATGCGGAGGCTGAGGCGGAGGAGGCGGCTAACGTCGCCGACGATCTGGAGTCGTCCACCATCACGGTCGGACCTCCGGTCGCCACAGCCACCAAGAAGGCCACAGCCGAGATGACCCAGGCTGAACAGGTGCTCGCGGCGTTCGGCGGCCAGGAGAACCTTGAACACGTGGACGCCTGTATCACCAGGCTGCGTATGGAGGTCAAGGACAAGAGCAAGGTCGATCAGGCGGCGCTGAAACGCCTCGGGGCGGCCGGCGTGATCGAAGTGGGCAACAACGTTCAGGCGATCTTCGGCACCCGCGCCGAAACCTTGAAGGGTGAGATCCTCGACATCATGGACTAGTCGGTGGCCCGTGGTGTGGCTCGGAATCTCGAGGTGCGCCGACGTGCGCCGGTTGAAGGAGTTGTGACGTGGAAGTTGTGATTGTTCCCAGCGCGCAGCAAGGCTCCGCGTTGGCCGCCGGGGCGATTGCGCAACTGCTGCGCACCAAGCACGATGCGGTGCTCGGTCTGGCCACCGGCAGCACGCCGCTGGGCGTCTACGACGAACTCGCCCGGCTGCACACCGACGAGGGCCTGTCGTTCGCCGAGGCGCGCGGCTTCGCGTTGGACGAATACGTCGGCCTACCGCCGGATCACCCGGAGAGCTACCGGGAGGTGCTGCGGCGGGAGATCGTGGGCCGGGTCAACTTCGCCCCCGGGGCGGTGCGCACGCCCGACGGATGGGCCTCCGACCTGCCGGCGGCCTGCGCCGATTACGAGCAGGCCATCGTGGCCGCGGGTGGCGTCGACCTGCAACTGCTCGGCATCGGCACCGATGGGCACATCGGATTCAACGAGCCGTCGTCCTCACTGGCCTCGACCACCCGGGTGAAGACGCTGACCCCGCAGACCAGGGCGGACAACGCCCGGTTCTTCGACGACGACATCGACGCCGTGCCCGAACATGTCTTGACTCAGGGGATCGGCACCATCCTGCGCGCCCGGCACCTGGTGCTGCTGGCGTGGGGTGAGAACAAGGCGGCCGCGATCGCCGAGACGGTGGAGGGTCCGATCCGCGCGATGATGCCCGCGTCGGCCCTGCAACTGCACCCGCACGCCACCGTGATCGTCGACGACGCAGCGGCCTCACTGCTGCAGAAGGCCGACTACTACCGCTACGTCTACGATCACAAACCCGCCTGGCAGGGCATCTGACCGACCGGTTGGTCGAGTCACTGCGGACCCGACACCCAAGTGCCGGCGCGCATCACCCGGCTGATCGAGAGTTGATCGTCGAGCACGACGAGGTCGGCGCGCATCCCGGCCGCGAGTCGGCCGCGGTCGGTCAGCCCCATCGTCCGGGCCGGTGTCGCGGACAGCATCCGCGTGGCGTCCGGCAAGCTCTGACCACACTTCGTCACCAGGTTGACCAAGGCTGTGTCGAGGGTGAGGACGCTGCCTGCCAATGCGCCGTCGGAGGTCAGCCGGGCCTGCCCGTCGGCCACCTCGACGTCGAGATAGCCGATCTTGTAGCGACCTTCCGGGGCGCCGGCAGCCCCCATCGCATCGGTCACCGCGGCAACCCGATCAGGACCCACATGCTCGATGACGAAGCGCACCATCTCGGGGTCGATGTGCACCCCGTCCACGATGAGTTCGCAGACCACCCGGGGGTCGTCCATCAACGCGAGCACTGGCCCCGGTGAACGTTTGTGCAGCACCGGCATCCGGTTGAGCAGGTGGGTGGCCACCGTCGCGCCCGAGTCGATGGCAGCTCGGGTGGTGGCGAGATCCGCCTCCGTGTGCCCGACCGCCACGACGACGCCGGCATCCACGAACTGCTCGGTGGCTGCCACCCCGCCGGCGAGTTCGGGCGCCAACGTGACCATCGCGATATCGGATCCGGCGGCGTCGAGCAACGTCTCGATCTCCGCCGGATCCGGCGACCGCAGCAAAGTGATGTCGTGTGCTCCACACTCCTGCGGACTGATCCAAGGGCCCTCGAGATGGACGCCGGCGATGGTGCCATCGGCCACGGTCGGCCGTAGTGCAGCCAACTGGGCGAGCAGGTCCTCCGTGGTGGCCGTGACCAGACTCGCCACGATCGTTGTGGTGCCGTGGGCCAGGTGGGTCGCCGCCGCGGTGCGGATCTGGTCGATATCGGCCGAGAAGAAGTCACCTTGACCGCCGCCGTGGCAATGCTGATCGACGAATCCCGCCATCACCAGGGCGCCCTCGAGGTCGATCGCGCCGGCCGGTCGCGATCCCCTTCGCACCCCCACCACACGTTCGCCCTCGATCGCGATGATCGCGTCCTCGATGACGTCGTCTTCGGTCACGAGCCGCATGCCGCACAGGGTCACTGACATCGCCGTCGCTCCGCATCCCGTCGGGGTCCTCTGGATGCACCCTAGGAGATCAGCCACCCGATCGCGGACTGAGTCGACGGTTTGGGTTCCACTCGCGGGTCCCGCCGACCGGCGTCGATCGATATGGCGAAGGCCACATCAAGGCAGCCCCCCAGGGTGCCGATGACGAGTGTGGATGTCGGTGCTCGGGGAACTTCTCGACGTGCCACCATGGACGTCGTGGCCCATGCGAGTGAGTAGGTGGAGGTTGGTGTTGTGATGCGTGGCGGTGGCCCCGGTGCGGCGCGCAGGCGTCGTGGCGGGGTGCGAGCGGCCTGTGCGGCGGTGCTGGCGCTATTGACCGGGTCGATCGGCGTGGTCATGCCTTCGTCGGCGGCTGCGGACCCGGGCGTCGGACAGCCGTTGCTCTCGGGCTGGTTGCCCTATTGGACAACCTCCTCCAGCCTCGCCTCCTACACCGCCAACGCGGACTTGTTCGCCAACATCAGTCCGTTCTGGTTCGACGCCCAGGCCGGGCCCACCGCCGGTTCGGTGTCGATCGTGGCCCAACCGATCGGGCAGTCGAGCGCCGCCGCCATGGCCCAACTCCGAGCGGCCGGCAAGAAGGTTCTGCCGGCGATCACCGACGGCACCCCGAGGGGCTACATGGCCGCGGTGCTGCAAGATCCGACGACTCGTGCCGCCCATGTGGAACAACTCTTGGAGTTGGTGCGCAGCGGTGGGTTCGACGGGATCGACTTGGACTACGAAGGGTTCGCTTTCTCCGACGGCACGTCCACCTGGAACGCCACCAAGCCGGCGTGGGCAGCCTTCGTGACCGAGTTGGCTGCGCGCTTCCACGCGAACGGTCTGCTCGTCACGGCCGCGGTTCCGACAAGTCCCTACTGGGTGTACGACTTCCCGACGCTGGGCGCGGTGCTCGACGGGGTCCGGGTGATGACCTATGACTACTCGGTGGCGCGGCCGGGACCGATCGCTCCGCTCGACTGGGTCCGCCGGGAGACGCAGACGATGCGGACCATGATCCCCTCCGACAAGCTCATCATGGGGATCCCGGTGTACGGCAGGGACTGGGTGCGACGCACCAGCACCGATCAGTACGACATCAGCCTCCCCGACGGGCGACCGGCGACGGTGGCCGACTGTCCGGTCGGCGCGTCCTTCGCCACCAGGGCGGTGTCCGCCAAGGACACCTACTCGGTCACCGCCAAGCCGGGAGCCACGGTCACCCGAAACCCCGTGTACGGCGAACTCCAGGTGCGCTACTCCGAAACGCTCTCCGGCGGCGGCAAGACCTGCGTGGTGAACCGTGAGGCTTGGTTGGCGGACCCGCGCAGCGTCGACGACCGCCTTCGCACCGTGATCTCGGCCGGTGCTTCCGGGGCCGCACTCTGGACGGTCGGCGGGGAAAATTCGGTGCAGTGGGAGACGCTGCGGTACTTCATCAACAGCAGGGGTCCGATCTACTGGTCGCCGTTGACCTCGGGACCCTATCCGGTGTACGGCGCGATCCTGAGTCGCTACCAGGCACTGGGGATGGAATCGTCGATCCTTCGGCTGCCCACCAGCGCCGAGATGAATGCGGCTGTGCCCGGCAGCCGGGTGAACACCTTCCAAGGCGGGCGCATCTACTGGTCGCCGGCCACCGGGGCACACGAGGTGTACGGCGCCATCCTCGGGCAATACTCGAGCCTGGGGGCCGAGACCTCCGTCCTGGGGTTGCCGCGCACGGGGGAACTGTCCGGCCGGGTGCCGGGCAGCAGGGCGAACGTGTTCGCCCGCGGCGCCATCTACTGGTCGTCGACCACCGGCGCGCATGAGGTGTACGGCGCGATCCTGGGGCGTTACTGGGCGATGGGCGGGGAAACGTCGCCGCTGGGTCTGCCCACTAGCGGGGAGGTGTCGGGCCGGGTGCCCGGCAGCCGGGTGAACACCTTCACCGGTGGGGCGATCTACTGGTCGCCGGCCACCGGGGCGCACGACGTGTACGGCGCCATCTACCAGACCTACCAGCGGCTGGGCGCGGAATCCTCCCGCCTCGGTCTTCCCGTAACAGGCGAGGTCAACGGCGAGGTGGCCGGATGGCGGGTATCCAACTTCACCGGTGGGGCGATCTACTGGTCGCCGGCCTACGGCACCTGGGTCGTCTACCGCTAGTGCAGGCCGACCCCGGACAGCACCGGATTCAGGGCACCTCGGTTCCGGTGGCGGCTCGGAGCAGCACGAACCAGTCCTGTCGATCGAGGGTCAGCCCACACGCCGCCGCGGCATCGGCCACACCTTCTCGGCGGGAACTGCTCACCACCGGAATCGCGCCGACCGGTTCGGCCATCAGCCAGGCAAGCGCCAAGGTCGCCAGCGACACCCCGTAGTCTGCGGCCATTTCGCCGGCGACTTCGCGCACCCGGACCGCTGCGGGCTCGGTGGAGGAGAACAGTCGTCCACCGCCCAGCGGCGACCACAACATCGGCCGGATGCGCAGTTCCTGGCAACGATCGAAGGTGCCGTCGTACATGGGCCCGAGTGCCAGCAGTGAGTGTTCGACCTGATTCGTCACAAGTCCGACCCGGCTGGCCAACAGGTCGAACTGTCCAACGGTGAAATTGGAGACCCCCAGGTGGCCCACCAAGCCGGCGTCGCGCATGGCGAGAAAGGCGGCGGCGACCTCGTCGGCATCCATCAGCGGATCCGGCCGGTGCAGCAGAAGTACGTCGAGATGGTCGACGTGCAGGTCGCGCAACTGCTGCTCGACGCTGCGGCGCAGGTGGGCGGCGCTGCTGTCGTAGTGCTGGATCCGGTGGGAGGGACGGGCGTCGCCGGTCAGGGCGATGTTCGCCTTGCTGACGATCTGGATCCGGTCCCGAAGGGACGGCTGCGCCCGCAGTGCGTCGCCGAACAACCGGGTCACCTGGTAGTCGCCGTAGATGTCGGCGTGGTCGAAGGTGGTGATCCCCAAGTCGATCGATTGTCGCATCCAGTCGGCCACCGCCGACGTGTCGTAGTGCCAGTCCGCCAGCCGCCAACAGCCAGAGGCCACGGCGGAGAGTGCGGGTCCGCCGGGGCACACCGGCCGGGAAGGTACCGTCATGGCCAGGATCGTGGCACAGATCAGCGGTACCCTGCACGGGTGGGCGAACCCGTGTACTACCCCGTCGTCAAAGCCTTCTTGGGCATTTTCAAACTGTGGCGGATCAACGTCGACTGTGTCGGCGCCGAGCACGTGCCGACGTCGGGGGGCGCGGTCTTCGCGATCAACCATACGAGTTTCCTGGATTTCATTTTCGCCGGCGTGCCGGCCGAGGAGCACCACCGCTACGTCAGGTTCATGGCCAAAGACGCCGTGTTCGCCCACCGGATCGCCGGACCGCTCATGCGAGGTATGAAGCACATTCCGGTGGACCGGTCCGCCGGTGCGCACGCCTACGACACAGCCGTCGAAGCACTACGCGCGGGCGAGATCGTGGGGGTCTTTCCAGAGGCGACGATGAGTCGTTCTTTCGACGTGAAGGACTTCAAGACCGGCGCCGTGCGAATGGCGGCCGAGGCCGGGGTGCCGCTCTATCCCGAGATCGTCTTCGGCGGTCAACGGATGTACTCCTACCACCACCGAGACTTCTCCCGCGGGCACGATGTGGCGATCACCCTCGGCGAGCCGATGCACCCGACCACCGCGGATGACCCGGAGGAGTTCACGGCGCAACTGCGGGCGCGGATGATCACGATGTTGGACGAGACGATCGCCCGCTACCCGGTGCCGCGGGAAGCCGGTGCGGATCTTTGGTGGCTGCCCACCCGGCATGGCGGTACCGCGCCTACGTTGGAGCAAGCCGCTGTGCTGGAGGAGGAGGCGAAGGCGCGCAAGGCGGCAAAGCGGGCCGAGAACTAGGCCCAGCATCCGGTACCGGGTGCTACTAGCGTTCGGGAATGACCCAATACTCCCTCTCAACGCTGTTCTTCAGCGAGCTGGTCGGAACGATGCTGCTGCTCCTGCTAGGCGTGGGCGTATCCGCCAACACCACGCTGAAAAGGTCCTTCGGACACGGCCACGACTGGCTGCTGATCGCGTTCGGCTGGGGTTTCGGGGTGTTTGTCGGGGCCAGTGTCGCGTGGCGATCCGGGGCCAACCTCAACCCCGCAGTGACGTTGCAGCAGGCCTTCACCGGATCCCTGCCGTGGTCCTACGTGCCGCTCTACCTGGTCGCACAGCTCATCGGGGCGATGCTGGGGGCGCTGCTTGCCTACCTCGCCTACAAGAAGCAGTTCGACACCCACGACGACCCCGCCAGCACCGGCGGCATCTTCTTCACCTCCGCCGCCGTTCGCGCCCCCGCCTGGAACCTCACCACCGAAGCCATCGGCACCTTCGTGCTCCTCCTCTGGATCCACGAGAGTTCGCCGTTCCAGTTCGGCGTCGGGGACTCCGCGCCCCAGTTCGGCAACTCCGCCCTCGGCTACGCCGCCGTCGCCTTCACCGTGATCGCCATCGGCGCCTCCCTGGGTGGCCCCACCGGCTACGCGATCAACCCGTTCCGCGACCTCGGCCCGCGGATCGTCTACACCTTCCTGCCGATCAAGCAGAAGGGTTCCTCGCAGTGGGGATACTCCTGGGTGCCGATCGTGGGTCCGCTGCTGGGCGTGGTGGCGGCGTTGCTGTTCTACCTGAGCCTGGGGAACACCAGCCCGGCGAGTTGACGGCCTGCTCCCACGCGGGGTCGAGCAGCAACCTGCTGCGACCGGCAGCAGCTGCGCCGACGCGCCCGCTCGGGTCGACATCTGCGCCTCGTGGCAGGCAGGGTGGGTGCACCGACGACGTAGGAGGTTGCCGTGGAGGTTGACGACCCCGGGCGCATGCACTTCATCGATTCCCTCTGGATGGACCTCGACACCGGGGAGGCTCCCATCGCGGTCGGGGCGGTGCTCGAATTCAGCGGTCGGGCACCGGCGATCGGACGGGTTCGGCAACGCATCGCCGAGGTGTTGACATCGGCGGTTCGGCTCCGACAGGTGCCGGTCGCCAGCCGCACCGGAGTCCTGCAGCCGAAGTGGTCGGACGCGGAACCCGACCTCGTGCACCACGTGACCCGCGAGACGGCCGACGACCTCGGCGCGGCGGTGTCGCGAATCATGGCCCGGCCGCTGCCGAACGATCGTCCGCTGTGGGATCTCACCTTGGTCGTCGGATATGCCCCCCGGGAGTGGGCCCTGGTGTGGCGCATCCACCATTCGGTCGCCGACGGCGAGGGGGTCACGATGCTTGTGGGTCGGACCCTGGACATGGCCGAGGAGGGTGGGGTGACCCTCACCGACTGGATGGTCTCGCAGGCCCTCAGCATGCGTACGACCGGCGGTGACGACTCCGAGGATGCCACCGGATCGCCGATGGATCGGGCGCTCGGCTTCGCCCGAAGCGCGGTGGAGCAGGCGGTAACCGCAGCGGCCATGACGCCCGCCACTGTGCGCGGGCTGCTCCGGTTGCACCCGGCACTTCCGAGCGAGTTGACCGGAACGCCGTCACCGGGCAGGGACTGGCGCAGTATCCACCTGTCGCTGGCGGATGTGAAACGGGCTGGGAAGGCCCACGGCGCGACCATCAACGACGTGTTGATGTCCGCGGTGGCTGGAGGTTTCCGGGAAGTCATCGTGGCCAATGGTCACGACCCCGCCGATCGGACGGTGCGGGCGGTGATGCCGGTGTCCCTGCGTCGGCCCGGTGACGCCCGATCGAACAACCAGGTGAGCATGATCCCGATCGAACTGCCGGTGGGGGAGATCGATCCGGCAGCCCGGCTCGGCGCCGTCGTGCGACAGACCCGGCAGGGCAAGAAGTCCATGGTTCCGGCGGTGGTGGGCTCCATGAGCGAGATGCTGGACAAGACGCTGCCGGCGCCGCTCGCGGAGGCGATCGTGCCACGGTTCGGCTGGGCCTTCGGGTGGCTGTCGGACACGCTCGTGACGAATGTCCGCGGACCGTCGGAACCGCTGTACTTCCTCGGCAACGAGATCCGGTATCTGTCCCCGATCATCCCGATCGGCACCACCCTGCGCACAGTGGTGGGGATCAACTCCTACAACGGCTCGGTGAACATCTCGGTGACCGGCGACGGGCAGCACGGCCGCGACGACAAGGTGCTGCTCGACGGGATCGCGATGACCGTGGACATGCTCCAGCCGCAATGACGCCACTCGTGCGGTGCTTGCACCCGATTCGCTATTGACATATAGTCAACAAGCAATCAGGTTCCCACCGGCACGAGGAGAAACATGACCGAGGCGTTCATCTACGAGGCGATTCGCACCCCACGGGGACGCGGCAAGGCGAACGGATCCCTGCACGGGGTCAAGCCGGTGTCGTTGGTCGTGGGCCTGATCGACGAACTGCAGGCGCGGCATCCCGACCTCGATCCGAACGCCATCGAGGACCTCATCCTCGGCTGCGTCACTCCGGTCGGCGACCAGGGGGCCGACATCGCCAAGACGGCGGCGCTCGCGGCGGGTTTGCCCGACACCGTCGCCGGCACCCAGATCAACCGGTTCTGCGCCTCGGGGTTGGAGGCGGTCAACACCGCCGCCCAGAAGGTGCGCGCAGGTTGGGATTCGCTGATTCTGGCCGGCGGGGTGGAGTCGATGAGCCGGGTTCCGATGGGGTCCGACGGTGGGCCCTGGGCGATGGATCCGGAGACCGCCTACGACACCTACTTCGTACCGCAGGGGATCTCGGCCGACCTGATCGCCACCACCGAAGGCTTCACCCGGGACGATGTCGACGCGCTGGCCGTGCAGTCCCAGGAGCGTGCGGCGATGGCTTGGAGCAGCGGGCGCTTCGCCAAGTCGGTGGTCCCGGTCAAAGATCGCAACGGCGTGGTGATCCTCGACCACGACGAGCACATGCGGCCCGGCACCACCATGGCCGACCTCGCCAAGTTGAAGCCCTCGTTCGCGGGTATCGGCGAGATGGGCGGCTTCGATGCGGTGGCGCTGCAGAAGTTCCACTGGGTCGAGAAGATCAACCACGTACACACGCCGGGCAACTCCTCGGGAATCGTGGACGGCGCGGCGCTCGTGCTGGTGGGAAGCGAGCAGGTCGGCAAGGACTTCAGCATGGCGCCCCGGGCGCGCATCGTGGCGACCGCGGTGAGCGGCGCCGACCCGACGATCATGCTCACCGGGCCGACTCCCGCCACGGAGAAGGTGCTGCGCACTGCCGGGTTGGGGGTCGACGACATCGACGTCTGGGAGCTCAACGAGGCCTTCGCCGCGGTGGTGCTCAAGTGGGTCAAGGACTTCGACCTTCCGATGGAGAAGGTCAACATCAACGGCGGGGCGATGGCCATGGGTCACCCGCTGGGTGCCACCGGCGCCATGATCCTCGGGACCGTCGTCGACGAGTTGGAGCGCTCGGGTGGCCGGTACGGCCTGATCACGCTGTGCATCGGCGGCGGAATGGGTCTGGCGACCATCGTCGAACGTGTCTGACGCCTGCCCACCGGCAGGCCGAGCCAACCTCTCCCCACCCTCCATTACTTAGACAAGGACCAACGCTCACCATGACCGAAAACATGATCAACTGGGACGTCGACGGCGATGGCATCGTCACCCTCACCATGGACGACCCCACCCAGGGTGCCAACACCATGAACGCCCTCTTCCAGTCGTCTCTGGCTGCCACCGTCGACCGCCTCGAGGCGGAGAAGGACGCGATCTCAGGAGTCATCCTCACCAGTGCCAAGAGCACGTTCTTCGCCGGCGGCGACCTGCACCTGATCAGCCAAGCCCAACCCGAGGACGCCGCGCGGTTGGAAGAAGAGATCAACACGATGAAGGGCCACCTCCGACGCCTGGAGACGCTGGGCAAGCCTGTGGTTGCCGCCATCAACGGCGCCGCGCTCGGCGGTGGCCTAGAGATCGCGCTCGCGTGCCACCGGCGCATCGCGATGGCGGGCAAGGGCAAGATCGGCCTCCCCGAGGTGACGCTCGGCCTGCTGCCCGGCGGCGGCGGCGTGGTGCGCACGGTGCGGATGTTCGGACTGCAGAAGGCCCTGATGGAGATTCTGCTGCAGGGTCAGCAGCGCAGCCCGCAGGGCGCCTTGGCGGTTGGCCTGGTCGATGAGGTGGTCGATTCGCAGGACGCCATGCTCGCGTCGGCGAGGCAGTGGATCAAGGACAACCCGGAATCCCAGCAGCCGTGGGATGTGAAGGGGTACAAGATCCCCGGCGGCACCCCGTCCAACCCCAAGTTCGCCGCCGTGCTGCCAGCCTTCCCGGCAAACCTGCGCAAGCAACTCAAGGGGGCCCCGATGCCGGCTCCCGAGGCGATCATGGCCGCGGCGGTCGAAGGATCCCAGGTTGACTTCAACAATGCCTCGCTGATCGAAACCCGGTACTTCACCTGGCTCGCGTGCGGGCAGGTGTCGAAGAACATGATTCAGGCGTTCTTCTTCGACCTGCAGGCGATCAACAAGGGTTCGGCCCGTCCTGAGGGGTTCCCCAAGTACACCGCCGAGAAGGTCGTGGTGCTCGGCGCGGGCATGATGGGCGCGGGCATCGCCTACGTCTGCGCACGGGCCGGCATGGAGGTGGTGCTCAAGGACGTCGAGCTCGCCGCCGCCGAGAAGGGGAAGGACTACTCCAAGTCCATCCTCGACAAGGCCGTGAGCCGCGGCAAGATGACCGAGGCGGCGGCAGCGGAGATCCTCGATCGGATCACCCCGACCGACGGCGTGGAGGCGGCCAAGGGCGCCGACCTGCTGATCGAGGCGGTGTTCGAGGATCCGGCGCTGAAGGCCAAGGTCTTCGCCGAGATCGAGCCGGTACTCGCTCCCGATGCGTTGCTGGGTTCCAACACCTCCACCCTGCCGATCACCGGCCTGGCTGAGGGTGTCACCCGGCCGGCTGACTTCATCGGCCTGCACTTCTTCTCGCCGGTGGACAAGATGCCGCTGTTGGAGATCGTGGTGGGCGAGCAGACGTCCGACGCCACCATCGCCAAGGCCATCGACGTGGCCCAGCAGATCAAGAAGACGCCGATCGTGGTCAACGACTCGCGCGGCTTCTTCACCTCTCGGGTGATCGGCACCTTCATGGGTGAGGCGGCCGCGATGCTCGGCGAGGGGCTGGTGGCGCAGTCGATCGAGCAGGCCGCATTGCAGTCGGGTTACCCGACCGGGCCGCTGGCGCTGCTCGACGAGGTGTCGCTGACGTTGGCGCAGCGGATCCGGCGGGCCGGCAAGGCTGCGGTCGAGGCCGAAGGCGGAGAATTCCCGGACCACCCGTCCTACGCCGTCATCGACGCGATGGTGGACACCCACGGTCGTGGCGGACGCGCCGCCGGCGCTGGCTTCTACGAATACGTGGATGGCAAGCGTGTCGGCCTCTGGCCGGCGCTGCCGGAGACTTTCGGCGGCGAGGGCCAGATCCCGTTCGACGACATGGCCGAGCGGATGCTTTTCATCGAGGCGATCGAGACCGTCAAGTGTGTCGATGAGGGTGTGCTCCGCAGCACCGCCGAAGCCAATATCGGATCGATCTTCGGCATCGGTTTCCCGGCCTGGACCGGAGGGGTGCTGCAGTACATCAACGGCTATGCCGGGGGTCCAGCCGGATTCGTCGCGCGGGCCCAGGAACTCGCTGCCGCCTACGGCGACCGATTCACGCCGCCCGCATCCCTGGTGGCGCTGGCCGAATCCGGCGGCCGGTACTCCTGACCGGTGCCTGCGAAGACCGCGGGCGCAGCCGAGACGACCGGTCCGGCCGGGAGTGCTACCCCCGGCCGGACCCGGCTGTCGGCGGCTGAACGCCGTGCCCAACTGACTGAGATTGGCCTGGAACTCCTGGCCGACCAGCCGATCCACGAACTCGCCCTGGACGAGGTGGCGGACAAGGCCGGAATCTCGCGGACCCTGGTGTTCCACTATTTCCCCACCAAGAGCGACTTCTACGCCGCGGTGGTGGAACGGGCGGGGCAGCGACTGCTGGCCGGTGGCAAAGCCCCGACCGGCGCGCCCGGTCCGGAGCGGGTGCACTCCCTGATCTCCGGCTACCTGCGGCTGGTCGAGTCCTCACGTGATCTCTACGTTCGGCTGGTGCGGGGTGCGGCCGGGGGCGACCCCGCGGTCATACGAACCATCGACGATCTCCGTACGGCTTTGATCCCGACCTGGGTGGTCGCCGCCGGAGCGCCCGGTGAATCGGCCGCGGATCCGCTGACGGCCCTGCTCGTGCGGGGGTGGCTGGTGGGATTGGAGGAGGTCGCGCTGGCCTGGGATCCAACAGCCGTCGCGCACGAGGAACTCGCCGACGCGCTCACCGCGTCATTCCTGGCGCTGATCGCCACCCTCGCGCCGAGCACCGACTGACCCCGCCTCGCCTTCTGCGCATCCCCTCTCGGCGTGCCTTCTCCGCATGCGTACGCCTTCGTCGCACTAGGGCCGTCGGATCGGCCCGCTAGTGCGACGAAGGCGTTGTCTCGCGGGGGTGGGAACGACGATCGGGCCGGGACCGCGCCTTTCGGCATAGTCCCGACCCGATCGTGGGGAACGTCAGGCCGACAGGGCCTTGTTCTTGATTGCGTCGAACTCTTCCTGCGTGATCGCGCCGTTGTCGAGCAGGGCCTTGGCCTGGGCGATCTGGTCGGCCGGTCCGGCGGTCCCGGCGGCTTCCCGGATGTAGGCCTGTTGTGCAGCCAACGCCGCTTGCTGGGCCTCTTGGGACCGCTCGGCCATGCCCCGGCCGCGCACGATCAGGTAGATGAGGGCTCCCAGCGGGAAGAAGCACACCAGGATCCAGATGGCCTTGACGAAGCCGTTCATGGAGCGGTCGCGGAAGATGTCCGTGAAGATGAAGAACAGCACGAAGAGGTACGCGACCCACAGGAAGATCATGAGGGCGTACCAGAGGAACTCAATGATTGACATGGGTGTCCTTGGGTAGGGGAAACGCGTCGCGGCGTGGTGCCGCAACGGTGAGGAGTCTACTTGCGGCTACCCCAAGGTGAGCAGCATCAACCCCCCGATGGCGGCAGCCACTCCTGCGTATTGGATCCCGCGGAGACGCTCGCGAAGCACAACGGCGGCGAGCACTGCCGTGACGACCGGGTAGAGGGAGCCGAGGACCGCGACCACCACCAGGGGGCCGAGGTCCGCCGAGAGCCCGTAGGTGAGATTCGCGCCGACGTCGAGGAGGCCGATGGCCGCGATCAACGGCAACAGGCCGGGAATCGAAGCCCGGTCGGGGGCTCGGAGTCTGCGGTAGATCACCAACGCAACCGGGGCGAAGACGACGATCTGCGACACCCGCATCCCGACCATCGTCATGACTGCCGAATACTCCGAGCCGCGGGCGATCGCAAGCAGGGTCACGCCGAACAGAAGCGCGGCGACAAGGGCGAGAATGAGCGGTCGCCACCCCGCCTCGGCGTGCAACTCCGGTCCGCTGGCAAGCAGCACGCCGACTCCGATCGCAGCCGCGCCCACCGCGGCTGCGGGGGTGAAGCGCTCGCCGGCGAACAGCCCGGCCAGCAGCGGGACGACGCCGGACAGGCCCGAGATCGGTGCCACCACCCCCATGGTTCCGGTGGCAAGGGCGCGGTAGAAGATCACCATGCCGGCGGCACCGCTCCAGCCGGCGATGACGGCCCACGGGAGGTATCCGGTCGGCGCTTGCCACGCGCCGGTGGTCAGCGCCACGCCCACGATGGCGATGAGTCCGGCGACCTGGCTGATCGCGACGACCAGGAAGGGGGGCAACCGTTTGCTCAGCATTCCGCCCAGGAAGTCCGAACTACCCCACAAGATGCTGGAAAGCAGGGCGAGCAGGGCCGTCACAAGTGGAGGCTACCCACGTCGGGATTGGCAGCCCGGAGGCGGCTCTCGGCTAGGCTGGCCGCCGTGAATCGCCGCCGAGGATCCGCCAACCGAACCCGTCGCCTGCTTCGGCGAGGGGTGACGGTGGAGGCCATGGCGCTGCTCACGCTCGGCACTGTGCTGCAGCGGTGGGTGCCCATGCCCCGCTGGTCGAGGGTGCTCGGACGCCCGGGTTCGGTTCCAGAGGGCTGGGCGAACACTCGCCAGCGGGCACTGCCGCAGCGGGCCGCCACGCCGGTCGAGCGGCGGGTGGCGCTGGCGGTGCGAGCAGGGGGTCGGCGACTGCCCTGGAATCCGACCTGTCTGGCCGAGGCGATCGCCGGTCAGACCCTGCTGCGCCAATTCGGTCAACCTGGTGTGGTGGTGATCGGTCTGCGGGCCACCGACGAGGGGCCGTGGGATGCGCACGCCTGGTTGCTCGGTCGCCGCGGCGCCCTCACCGGAGGGCCCGCTGCACAAGGATTCACTGCAACGACCGTGTTCGAGGTTCCGACCGGTCCGACCGCCCGCGAACTCGTGGCAACCTAGCCCACCACCACCACGTCGACCTTCGCGTCGTGCGGCTCGGTCGGGATCGCCTCCAACACTTCGTCCGAACCCACGATCGCCACCCGGAGTGGTCCACCACGGTCGCTCGGTGCCAGCACCTGCAGTAGGCGGTCGTAGTAGCCCCCGCCTTGTCCGAGACGATGGCCATCCGGGGTCACGGCCAGCGCGGGGACCACTACCACCGCGGGGTTCCCCGGATCCACCAGCCGATTCTTCTCGGGTGGCTGGTCGGGTTGGCCGGGAACGCCCCAGGCCCGTGCCTGGGGACCCGGATCACCCACCCATGACAGCGAGCCGTCGTCCTTGGCGATCGGCAGGAGCACTCGCACGCCGGCGGCCTTGAGCCGCTCGCGCAGCGCGGAAGTGGGCGGTTCGTGCCGCAGCGCGACGTAGCACAACGCAGTCACACCCGGGTGCAGCCGAGCAGTCACCTCGGGCCTAGAGAAGAAGTCGTCGGCGATCCGTCGGGCGCGGCTTGGATCGGCGGCGGCGGACTTCCTGCGGCGCCGGATCGCCCCGCGCAACTCGGCCTTCCCGTCGGTGCTGGGCGGCGCGGCGGCGGGGTGTTCGTCCTCGGAGTGCATATCGCCATGTTTGCACGGCGTCGGGGACTCTAGGCTGCGGTCATGTTCGGTGCGTGGGTGGCCGTGTCGGTCGCGGGCTGGTTCCCCTCCCTGGCGGGGCCGTGGCAGGTCTCCCCGTCGCCGACGCCGGAGCTGCTGGAACTCGACGAGGCCGACTTCGACCAACTCCTCGAACGCTACGGCGTGAACCCGGAGAACCTGCCGCTCTGGAGTCTCAAGGGCTGGTACCTGATCAGCTTCATCGTGGCCGTGGCAGTGACCGTGCTCCTGCTGCGAGCCATCTACCGGGGTATGCAACGACCTCGGTTGGAGCTGGAGTACCACCCGACCAGGCCGCCATCCACCACCCGCCGGGATGTGATGCGGTACGCCGTCACACCGCTGCTGTTGGTCCCGATCTGGTTCTTCGCAGTGCTGGCGGTGTTGTTGCTGGCGGCCAACAGGGGCCAGGGTTTCCGCCCCCCGGAGGAGCTGGTGATCGCCGCGGCGGTGGTCGTTGGTGGCAGTCGGCTGCTTGCGCACGTCAACCTCGAGGGCGCCCACGAATTGGCCAAGTCCGTGCCGCTGACGCTGCTGAGCCTGATCCTGATCAGCGGACAGACCATATCGTTGGAGGCAGCGACGGTCGCCATCACGCTGCTGGTGGTCAACTTCGATTCACTCTCCTACTACGTCCTGCTGCTGGCCTTCTGGGACGTGGTGTTCACGTTCGGGTGGCTGGTGATGCGACGAGCGAGGTGGCGTCGCGCCCAACGCACCTCCAACGAGGCGAAGCCCACTTGGATCCGGGAGGTCTGGGACAGCATCCGCGAGGCATGGGGAGGCGACGACTTCGGACCCAGTGAGGCGGTGCCCACGACCTATGTTGCACCGTCGACCGCGGACGGTGGCACGGTCGATGCCGGCATTCGGCGGATGATGCTCTTGCCGGATCCGGCACCGGCGTCGGCACCGGCGTCGGCACCGCCTGCCGCCGACGTGGCGGGCGATGAATCGGGGCCGACCCGGCGGGAGGACTCGGAATGAACGGCACCTTGTTCGACGACTCCACCGGACCGGAGCGGCCCGGAGCTCCGCTTGCCGCCCGGATGCGTCCCCGCACGCTGGACGAGGTGGTGGGTCAAGCCGCGGTGCTCGCGGCAGGGTCGCCGCTGCGCAGATTGGTCTCGGCCGGCGGCACCGTGGCCGGTGGTTCCAACTGGTCCTCGGTGATCCTGTGGGGTCCGCCCGGTACCGGCAAGACCACCCTCGCGATGCTGATCGCGGCCGAGGGGGATAGGCGCTTCGAGGAGTTGTCCGCCGTCACCGCGGGTGTGCAGGACGTACGCAACGTGATCCGCGCGGCCCGCGACGAGCTGATCTCGGGTCGCCAGACGGTGCTGTTCGTCGATGAGGTGCACCGGTTCTCCAAGACCCAGCAGGATGCGCTGTTGCCGGCGGTCGAAAACGGTTGGGTCACCTTGGTTGCCGCTACCACGGAGAACCCCTCGTTCTCGGTCATATCGCCGCTGCTGTCCCGGTCGATCGTGGTCCGGCTGGCCCTCCTCACCGACGCCGACATCGCTGAACTCATCGACCGCGCCGTTGCTTCGGAGCGTGGCCTGGATCGCAACTTCGAACTGGCCGACGAGGCCCGGGACCTGCTGATCCGACTCGCCGGCGGCGATGCGCGACGGGCCTTGACCGCACTCGAGGCCAGCGCCGGAGCAACCGTGGGAGGGACGGTGATCGGGCTGGCCGAGGTTGAGCGTGCGATGCAGGAATTCGCCCCGGTCTACGACCGTGCCGGTGACGCCCACTATGACATCACCAGCGCATTGATCAAGAGCATCCGAGGCTCCGACGTCGATGCCGCTTTGCACTACCTCGCCCGGATGGTGGTGGCGGGGGAGGACCCTCGCTTCATCGCCCGACGACTGGTGATCCTCGCCTCCGAAGACGTCGGTCTGGCAGATCCGCAGGCACTTCTGGTGGCGATGGCGGCGATGGACGCGGTGTCGGTGATCGGCATGCCGGAGGCGCGACTCACGTTGGCCCAGGCGGTGATCCATCTGTCGCTGGCGCCGAAGTCGAACGCGGTGATCTCGGCGATCGACGCCGCCATGGCCGACGTGGCCCGCGGCCACGCACCCGCCATCCCGGCCCACCTTCGCGATGCGCACTACCCCGGCGCAGCCGGTCACGGCCATGGGGTGGGCTACCGCTACCCCCACGACGACCCGGTCGGTGTGGTCGCCCAGCGCTACCTGGCCGAAGAACTGGCCGATCGCCGCTACTACCAACCGACTTCCCGCGGCGCCGAGGCAAGCCACGTGGAACGCGTCGAACGCCTCCGCAACATCGTCCGCCCCGACGACCCCCCAACCGAGCCGTGAGCCGCGAGCCCGCCACTCGCACCCCCCACCCAACCGAGCCGCAAGCCCGCCACCCCGGTGGCGAACGTCAGAATCCCCCATAAGCCCGCACAATCCCCACCACCGCCACCTAAGTTCGCCACCGGGGTGGCGGGCGGAAGGCCGGCGTGGGTCGGCGGGCGGAAGGCCGGAGTGGGTCGGCGGGCGGAAGGCCCGGCGTGGGTCGGCGGGCGGAAGGCCCGGCCGCGGGCGGGGGCGGGATCAGGCCTTGACGGCCGCCTCGTCCCCAGACTCCTCATCCGACAGCGGATCCACGATCTCCTCCGCCTCTTCCTCGGTCTCGACGTGCACCTTGGGCAGCATCCTGTTGAGCCACTCCGGCAGGTACCAGTTGGCCTTGCCCAGCAGTGTCATCAACGCCGGCACCAGGATGAGTCGCACGACGAAGGCGTCGAAGAGCACCGCGAGCGCCAGCGCGAGACCGAACATCTTGATCGTGTTGTCATCCCCGAAGACGAAGGAGATGAACACGCTGAACATGATCGCGGCGGCGGCCATGACAACGCGGCCCGATCCGATCAGGCCCCGACGGACGGAGAGCCGGTTGTCGCCGGTTCGGGTCCATTCCTCCTGCATCCGGGATACCAGGAACACCTGGTAGTCCATGCTCAGGCCGAAGAGGATGGCGAAGAGCATGACCGGCAGGAAGGGCAGGATCGGGCCGGTGGAGGTGACCCCGAACAAGCTGGCGAAGTTGCCCCACTGGAATACAGCGACGACCGCGCCGAGCGCTGCGCCGAAACTCAGCAAAGACGTCAGCGCGCCGATCAGCGGAACGATCAGCGACCGGAACAGCACCGTCAAGGCGAGGAAGCCGAGCGCCACCACCACAGCCAGGAAGGTGGGCAGGGCTTTGGCCAGGACGTCGGAGAAGTCGCTGGTCACCGCGGTGGCGCCGCCGACGTAGGCCTGCAGGTCATTCGCCTCGGCGACCGGCGGGATGACGTCGTTGCGCAGGGTGGCGAGCAGCTGGGCGGTCTCCTCGTCCTGTGGACCGGTGGTGGGCAGCACCGAGATGATCGCCGCCGACCCGTCCTGCGAGACCGCCCCGGTGCAACCGAAGACGGGGGAAGCCGAAGCTACGCCCGGCGTGGCGGCCAAGGTCGCGGACAGTTCGTTGACCCCGACCAGGGCCGGATCGTCGAAGATGACCGACTCCGGCTGTCCGGGCACGGCACCGGGCGCACACGGCTGTGCCGCCTCGGGCAACTCCGCCACGATCAGGAACGGCCCGTTGGCACCGGCTCCGAAGCCCTCGGTGGTCAGGTCGTAGGCGATCCGTGAGGTGTTGCCCTCGGGCTTGCCTCCCGCATCGGGGAACCCAAGGCGCATCGACAGCACCGGGGTGGCCAACGCCAGCATGACGATCAGTGCGATTCCGCCGAAGATGAGCGGCCGACGCTGTAGCACCCTGCTGTAGCGGGCAAGTCCGCGACCTTCGTTGCGGCGGCTCCGCTCGGCCCAAGGCATGCGACCAGCGAAGGTCTTGCGTCCGAGCAGCGAGATGACCGCGGGCAGCAGGGTCACGGCGGTGAGCATCACCATGATCACGGTGACCGCCGCGCCCACCGCGAGGCCGTTCATGAAACTGATGCCGAGGACGAACAGTCCGAGCAGCGCGATGACCACCGCGGTGCCCGCGAACACCACGGCACGACCCGCGGTGTTTACCGCCTCCAGGGCGGCTTCTCGGGGTTCCCGTCCGACGTTGACGGCCTGCCGGTAGCGGTTGATGACGAACAAGGCGTAGTCGATGCCGACACCGAGTCCGATCATCGCAGCCAGCGTCGGGCCGAAGGTGGCGATGTCGGTGAACCTGGCCACGACCGCGACGATGCCCAGGCCGGCACCGAGACCGATCAACGCGACCAGAATCGGCATCGACGCCGCCACCACCGCGGCGAACATGATGAGCATGATGACGATGGCGACGATGATGCCCAGGATCTCGCTCTTCGGCGGTTCGGTGCCTGCGAATTCGACCGCCTGGCCGGCGACGCCCACCTGCAGGCCATCGGTGTTGGTGGCCTCCACCTCGTCGATCAGCGTCATGATCTCTGCCATCGGCGGGGTGGTTGCGCCGCCGCCGAACACCACGGTCGCGCGACCCACGGTCTGGTCTTCACTGACCAGGCCGCGCGGGCCGGCATCGGGTACGAAGGGCGATTCGACGGACTCCACCGAGGGGATCTGTTCGATGCTGGCGATCAGCTCGTTGATACGGGACTGCACCTCGGGTTGATCGACGGTGCCGGTGTCCGGGGAGAACACCACCGAGGCCTGCTGTTTCGCCGCGTCCGGGAACTCCTCGGCGAGCAGGTTGGTGGCGATGGTCGATTCGGTGTCGGGCAGGTTGAAGGTGTCCTTGAACTCACCCCGGAACAGCGCGGCCGAGGTGAGGATCCCGACGAGTACGACGATCCAAACGATGACGGCTTGCCAAGGTTTGTTGACTGCCCAGCGCGAAACGGCACCCATGGTTGTCTCCTGGAGGAATAGCGGCGCAGGCGCAGCCGCAAGCCCTCATAGGGTACGCCGGGCGCAGAAGACCCGCCCGTGCGTGGCTAGGAGATTGTGATTGAGACCTCATAGGGGGCTTTGCCCGGTTCGGTCACAGTCACCACCGCGGTGCCGTTCGCGATCGCAGTGGCGCTCGGGTTGAAGGTCGCCGACCCGTCGGTGTATCCCTGCTGCAGTTCGAGCACCGAGGTGTCGGTTGAGGAGATCTTGGTGTTGACCGGGTCGGGGACGTTGAAGACCAAGGTGTCGCCGACCTTCGCCTCGGCCGACGTCGCGCCGGAGTCGATCATCACCGGCGGGAGCACGTCGCCGCCGATCGGTGACTCGGTGGCGGAGGGGAGGGCGCCGGTGGCACTGGGAGATGCGGCCGCGCTTGTTGCGTCGCTGCTTGAGTCCCCGGAGCCGCAGCCTGCAAGCAGGACTGCGACGGTTGCGGCGAGGGCTGCGGAGGCAACCCGAAACGTGTTGGTGTGACTGGGCATCTGAACTCCCGAGACTGAACCGACGTGGACGATTCGATGCTAGTCCTCCCACCGGTGGACTCGGTTCAGCGCGCCGGAACTGCCTACCATCGGGTGCCGCAGACTAGAGCTGGCCGAGGATGTGGGCGTCGAGCAGCCGGTCGGTGGCGATCGGCACCTCCATCTGGGGGCAGTGGCCGATCCCCGGCATCACCACCACGGTGCCGCCGCTGATGGTGTGGGCCACCCGGCCCGCAATGCTCGGATCCACCAACCGGTCCTGGGTGCCGAACAGGCCCAACACGGGGGCCTGCACCTCGTCGAGCCGCTTCCACAGGTAGTCCCGCCGCCAGGGGAGGAAGCCGCGACCCAGCCCGCGACTCGAACCCACAAAGGCATGCCACACGTGCGGCAGCCCGTGCCGCAGGGTCTGCTCCTGCACAGCTTCGGCGTGGCGCAGCGGGTTGATGCGTCCAGGGTCGCCGAAGACCAACTTCATGGTCTCGTTCACCCGGTCCGTCGGGCTCTGGTTGCCGCGGGCCCATTCCAGCAGTTCGGCGGCTTTCGGGGCCAATCCCAGCAGGATGGGCAGCTTCTCGACACCGAACTTGACGTGCGGCAGCGCGGGGGCGAGCAGCGTGAGCGTGGCGACCAGATCCGGCCGTTCGGCAGCGACCACGGTCACCACGGCACCGCCCAGCGAGTTCCCCACCAGGTGCACCGGAGTCGGCAGCGAATCGAGGAATTCGATGACGATGCCGGCGTGCCGCGCCAGCGAGTAGTCGCCGCCCGGTTCGGGCTCCGAGCGACCGAATCCGGGAAGATCCAGTGCCGCGACCGTGCGGCCGCGTTCGGCCTGCAGGTGCATCAGGTCGGTCCAGTTCGCGGAGGTGCCGCCGAGGCCGTGGATCATCACCACGTCGACGTCGGTCGCTTCCGGATTCGAACGCCGGACGAAGATGTCCAACCCGTCGATCTGCTCGAATGCGCCGTTGCTGATGGGCGTCTGCAGCGCCTGCTCAATCACCACGACACTCAGGGTACGCGGCGGCGGATAGCATGGCGACCATGCCGTTGGTGACCCTCGACATCCGCGACGACGTCGCCACTGTGACGCTGCGGCGCAGCGACAAACTCAACTCACTGAACTCGCAGATGATCGGCGAACTCGGCGACGCGCTCGACGCCGGTTCGAGGCAGGCCAGGGTGGTGGTGCTGCGCGCGGAACCGGGGGTGGCCGTCTTCTCCGCCGGTCACGACCTCGACGATGTGCCCATCCACGCCGATCCGCACGAGTGGGACAACCCCGTGGAAGCCGTGATCGCCGGTATCCCCGCCCTCGACGTTCCGGTGATCGCGGCGGTGGAGGGCACGGTCTGGGGGGCGGCCTGCAACCTGGTGGTGGCCTGCGACCTGATAGTGGCCACGCGGAACGCCACCTTCGCCATCACTCCGGCCAAGTTGGGCGTGCCCTATTTCCGCGCCGGACTTTCCATCTTCGCCCGGTCGTTGCCACTTCACGTGGCCAAGGCGATGTTCTACACGGCCGAACCGATCACCGCCGATCAGGCCCATGGCTTCGGCCTGGTCCACAGCGTCGCCGAGGACACCGTCGAGCTCGACGCCCAGGTGGCGCGGCTCGCCGGCCGGATCGCATCCCTGGCCCCGCTGACGATCCGTTCGGTGAAGGCCGAACTCGACGCCCTCGACGGTTTGACCGACGTCGACGAGGGGCAGCTGCGGGAACTCGCCGAGCGGGCATGGCGCAGCGACGACGTCAAGGAGGGCGTGGCGGCGTTCCAGGAGCGCCGCCGGCCGCGGTTCAGCGGTCGCTGACGCACGGCCGGGCGGCATCGGGGCGGTGGTGCTGCCACGATTGCGGCATGCCCCAGAGCGAGCGCGATTCGCAGATCCCTCCGACCGCAGTCTGGTGGCATGTGTATCCGCTCGGTTTCCTGGGTGCCGAGCGAAGTGTTGCCGACCTCGGCGGTACCGAGGTACGGCACCGGCTTTCCGCGTTGACCGGTTGGTTGGACTACTCGCTGGACCTCGGCGTCGAAGGATGGGTGTTGGGTCCACTGTTCGCCGCTGAAACCCACGGCTACGACACCGTCGATCACTTCCGGGTGGATCCTCGGCTCGGTGACGAACAGGACCTGCTCGAGTTGCTCGATGCCGCCCGCAGCCGTGGCCTGCGGATCGTGTTGGATGGCGTCTTCAACCACGTCGGCCGCGGCTTCGAGCAGTACCGGCGTGCCGTCGCCGAGGGCCCGGATTCGGAAGCGGCCCGATGGTTCCAGCTGGACTGGTCGGATCCGGGCGGGCCGAGGCCGCTGCTGTTCGAAGGTCACGACCAGCTCGTGACCTTGGCCCATGAGAATCCGGCCGTGGTCGACTACGTGGTCGCCGTGCTGGACCACTGGTGTGCCAGGGGTGTGGACGGGTGGCGGCTCGACGCCGCCTACGCTGCGCCGACCGCTTTCTGGCAGCAGGTGACTGGGCGGATTCGACACGCCCACCCCGACTGTTGGCTGTTCGCGGAGTTGATCCACGGCGACTATGCCGAGTTCGTGGCCGAGTCGGGAGTCGATTCGGCCACCCAATACGAACTGTGGAAGGCGATCCCGAGTTCGCTCAACGACGCCAACTTCTTCGAGTTGGCCCACGCTCTCGGCCGGCACGACCACTATCTGGACTCGTTCGCACCGGTGACCTTCCTGGGCAACCACGACACCACCAGAATCGCCAGCGCCCTGCGCGACTCGGATCTGCTGCCTCACGCGCTCGCCGTCCTCTTCGGCGTCGGCGGGACGCCGGTGGTGTACGCCGGAGATGAACAGGGCTACACCGGGGTCAAATACGAGCGGGTGGGCGGCGATGACGAGGTGCGGCCCAAGTTCCCCGATAGCCCGGGGGAGTTCTCGGCTCTGGGCGCGCAGCTGTTCGACCTGTATCGGGCGCTCATCGAATTCCGTTCCGCTCGGCCCTGGCTGGTCGACGCCCGCACCGACGTCGTCCACCTGGAGAACACCACAGCGGTGTTCGTCACTCGGGCCGCATCCGGGACCGGAGAACGCCTGGCGATCGCGTTGAACCTTGAACTTTCGCCGCGACTCCTGCCGTTGCCTGCCGGCAACTGGTCCACCGTCCTGGGATCGGCTGGACCCGGGCCGGACGGCGTGCACGTGCCGGCGAAGGGGTGGGCGTTGCTGGTTGCGTGAACCAGCCGGCTACTTGCCGCTCTCGTGGGGCAACTCCGCCTCGAGTTGCTTCTTCATCTCGCCGAGTTTCGCCTTCACCTCGGGTGCCACGGTGGGGTACTGGGGGTTGAGATCCATCAGCACGTCGCTGATGATGCCGACCGTGGCGAGCCGCGCGAACCACTTGCGGTCCGCCGGCACCACGTACCAGGGGGCGTGGTCGGTGCTTGTGTGGCTGAGCATCTCGGAGTAGACCCGCTGGTAGTCATCCCAGAACCCGCGTTCGGTCATGTCGGCCGGGGAGAACTTCCAGTTCTTGGCGGGGTCGTCGATGCGGGCCAGGAAACGCCGCGCCTGCTCATCGCGGCTGACGTTGAGGAAGATCTTGATGATCTTGGTCCCGTTGTCGGTGAGGTAGCGCTCCCAATCGTTGATCTCGCGGAACCTCCGACGCCAGATCTGAGGTTCCTTCACCGCCGACGGCGGTAGGTGCTGGGCGCTGAGGAACTTGGGGTGCACCCGCACCACCAGCACCTCCTCGTAGTAGGAGCGGTTGAAGATCCCGATCATTCCCTTCGCCGGCACCTTCTGGGCGCAGCGCCACAGGAACTCGTGGTCGAGTTCCTCGGTCGAGGGACTCTTGAACGAATGCACGTTGACGCCCTGCGGGTTGACCCCGCTCATCACGTGCTTGATCGTGCCGTCCTTGCCCGCGGCGTCCATCGCCTGCAGCACCACCAGCACCGAGTAGGTGTCCTGGGCGTAGAGCCGATCCTGGTATTCGGCGAGCAGGCCCACTCCCTCGGCGAGCAGGTCGGGGGCCTGTTCCTTGCTGAGGTTGTCCGGCTTGAAGCGGGGGTCGAAGTCGTGCGGCAAGCGCACTTCGGTGCCCGGTCGCACCCGCAGGTGGTCGATCAGCTGTTTGACGTGTTCGCGTCGGATGTCACTGCTCGGTTCGGTCATGGTCGCTCCTGCTCGACAGTGGTGGGCCCGATTCAGGCTAGTGGCCCGGTCGCGTGCGATGCAGTGCGCGCCATGGGCACCGCCGACCAGTTGCGTCGGCTCAGGAGTTGACCGTGCGGCGGTTCTGCCCCGCGGCGCTGTACGAGCCGATGTCGAAGATGAGGCCGAGCACGACGAAGGCCCAGCCGAATCCCTCCACGGGTGTGTAGCCGGTGAACCAGAACACCAGGACGTAGGCCAGCGTGGTGTAGGGCAGCAGCAGGATGCCAAAGAACGGCAGCACCCAGGTGTCGAAGGCTCGCTCGATGATGTCTGAGAGCAGCCAGATCAGGACCAGGGTGATTCGGGGAAAAGCCGAACCCAACAGAATCGCAAAGCAGCCGCACATGGGAGTCCCTCTCCGTTTGACGCCGAAGCCCGCCGGTCGGTCCGGACCCTACGCTATCGTGGCCGACGCCCGATCCCGGCGAGCCCAGAGGAGTACCAGTGAGTACGAGCACGCCGCAGGCCGGTGGATCCGGAGGGTCAGCGGCGCCATCCGGTGCCGACCGGAGACGCTGGGCCGGCCTGTTCTTCGTGGCCCTTGGCGTCGCCGCCATCATCGTCGACGCCACGATCGTCAATGTCGCAGTACCGAGCATCATCGACGACCTCGGTATCACCGGCTCCGAGGCACAGTGGGTGCAGGAGGCCTACACGCTGGTTTTCGCCGCCTTCCTGTTGATGTTCGGCCGCCTCGCGGACCGCTGGGGTCGACGGCGGATTTTCGTGATCGGGGTGGTCGTCTTCATGGCGGCCAGCGTCTGGTGTGCCCTCGCTGGAAGTGGCGCCGAGTTGATCGCAGCGAGGCTCGCGCAGGGTCTCGGCGGGGCCATGATGCTGCCCACCTCGTTGTCGTTGATCAACGCGAACTTCCGCGGCAAGGATCGAGCGCTGGCCTTCGCGATCTGGGGTTCCACGATCGGTGGCGCGGCGGCGCTGGGTCCCTTGCTGGGTGGCTGGCTGACCACCGAGTTCTCGTGGCGGTGGGCGTTCGGAATCAACATCCCGATCGGAATCGTGGTGCTGGCGGGCACCTGGATCTTCATGCGCGAGTCCCGCGACACCCATGCTCAGCGTGGTGTCGACGTGGTGGGTGCGGTGCTGTCCGTGGTCGCCGTCGGCCTCCTCGTCTTCGGCCTCATCGAGGGCCGGGTGTACGGCTGGTGGGCCATGGTGGGAGGCGACTCGGTGGCCGGGATCCCCTGGCCGTGGAGCATCTCCCCGGTCCCGGTGGCGTTCGCTGGCGCCGCGATCGCGGCGGGGGTCTTCGTCTGGGTGGAGGCCGCCCGAAACCGAGCGGCCAAGCCGGTTCTGCTGGATCTGAAGCTGCTGGGGATCCGCAGCTTCCGTAACGGGAACATCGCCGCCGGCATCGTCAGCCTCGGTGAGTTCGGCCTGCTGTTCGCCCTGCCTCTGTGGCTGCAGAACGTGTTGGGGTACTCGGCTTTCGACACCGGCAAAATCCTGCTGGCGTTGGCGCTTGGCAGTTTCGTCGCCTCCGGATTCGGTGCCGCGTTGACTCGTGCCCGGGGTCCGGTGCTGGTGGTCAGGCTCGGGATCGTGCTGGAGATCGTCGGAGTGTTGGGCATCGGCCTGATTGCGGCGCCGGATGTGTCGGTCTGGCCGGTGGTGGCGTTCTTGTTCGTCTACGGACTCGGGGTCGGACTCGCGACGGCCCAGTTGACCGGCGTCGTGCTGCACGACGTCCCGGTGGAGGCAAGTGGCCAAGGTTCGGGGATCCAGAGCACGACTCGGCAGATCGGGTCCGCGCTCGGTATCGCCGTGCTCGGCACGGTTCTGTTCACCGCACTCGGCCAGCAACTCAACAGTGCGCTGGAGCAGGTGCCGGGCCTGCCCGCGGCGCTTCGGGAGGAGACCGTCAGCGGAGTGGTCACCACCGCCGGCTCAATCATCCCGAGTCTCGCCGAGAACCCGGCCACGGCCCCGATCGCCGCCGCTGCGGGCGAGGCGTTGAGCACGGCCACGGGCTGGGCGGCCTATGTGGCGGCGGGCTTCCTCGTGCTCGGCCTGCTTGCCTCCTTCTCCCTCGGACACCCCACAGCCGCCATTTCCGCTTCGGCCGCAACCGGCCCGGAGGCGGGTGTCGGGTAGCCGACAGTCAGCCGCGGGTGGGTCCGGATGCGTCGGCGTCCGATCCCACGACGTCGGCCACCCGCGCCGTGGCCGCGGCGAGGAACTCCTCGCAGCGGGCGGCGAGTTTCTCGCCCCACTCCCAGAGGTCCAGCGACTGCTGTAGCGAGTCGGTGCCCGCCTGCAGTCGCTTCACGACATCTTCGAGGGCATCCCGTGCCTGCTCGAACTCCATCCCGGCCGGATCGGGCCGCTCGGGTGCGGCGGTGGGTACGTCGTCGGTCGTCATCGGGAGTCCCTCCCTGCATCGGGGTCGGATAGTCGCCGGGCGGCGAAGGCGCCCTCACGAAGGCGCACGTTGAATGGTTCGCCGGGTGGGATGTCGTCAGGTCCGAACGCCACCCGACCGTCCTGGTCGGTCACCAGCGCATAGCCACGGTCGAGCGTGGCAGCGGGCGATAGCGCGTGCAGACCGGACTGCAGCGACCGCAGTTGCGCCGTTGCGTGCGCCAACCTGTTGCCGATGGCTCGACGGGCATCGGCCCGTTCCCGGGTGATCTGCTGCTGTTCGCGTGTGAGCCGATCGACCACGGCACGCAGCGCCCCCGACTGCCGCAGGTACGTCAGACGGTCGCGCTCCCGGGTCAAATGGTTGGTGATCCGCCGGCGGAGGTCTGCGCGGGCGTCGACGATGCGCTCCTGCTCTTCCTTCCAGTGGGGCACGAGCAACTCGGCGGAGTGGGTTGGAGTCGAGGCCCGGACGTCGGCCACGTCGTCGAGCAGCGGTCGATCGCGCTCGTGGCCGATGGCGCTGACCACCGGGGTGCGCGCAGCAGCGACCGCTCGCAGCAGGCTCTCGTTGCTGAACGGCAGGAGATCCTCCACGGATCCGCCACCCCGGGTGATCACGATCACGTCGACCTCGGGGTGCTCGTCGAGTTCCTGCAGCGCCGTGGTCACCGCCGGAACCGCCGCGGCGCCCTGGACGACGACCTCCCGGGTTTCGAAGGCGACCCCGGGCCAGCGGCGCCTCACGCCGACCTTCACGTCCTTCTCGGCTTCGGAGTTCCGCCCGCAGATCAACCCGATGCGAACCGGGAGGAAGGGGATCGGCTGCTTGCGCTCGGGTGCGAACAGGCCTTCGGCGGCGAGCAGCGCCCGCAACTGTTCCAACCGCGCCAGCAACTCGCCCAGACCCACCACCCGGATCTGGCGAACCCGCAGATGCAGGTCGCCGCGTTTGCTCCAATATTCCAGCCGGGCCAAGACCACCACTTGCGCGCCGTCGGTGATCCCCGGGGTCTGGGTCTGTAGTAGCGAAGGGGGCGCCACCAAGGAGACGGACGTCTCGGATGAGGTGTCGCGCAGCCGCATGTACACCAGCCGGGCACCGGGGCGGGGTCGAACCTCGCTCAGTTGCCCCTCCACCCAGACTTCGCCCAGCCGCCGGACATAGTCGGCGAACGCCTTGCTCATCTGCGCCACCGAGAGCGGCGCGTCTTGGCTGTTCGCCATCCCCATGACGCAAGGGTACGAGATGTGCGGCGGGTGAGGAGTGTCGCGATGTTCGGGCGGCGCCTACCATTGACCCATGACTTCCAAGAAGGTCCTGCTGGCGGCGCCCCGTGGCTACTGCGCCGGGGTGGATCGCGCAGTCGTCACCGTGGTGAAGGCGCTCGACCTCTACGGCCCGCCCGTATACGTGCGCAAAGAGATCGTGCACAACCGGCATGTGGTGACCACCCTTGAGCAGCGGGGGGCGATCTTCGTCGACGAGACGTCGGAGGTGCCGGAGGGTTCCGTCGTGGTCTTCAGCGCCCACGGGGTTTCCCCACAGGTCCACGCTGAGGCCGCCGAGCGCGAACTGAAGACGATCGACGCCACCTGCCCGCTGGTCACGAAGGTGCACAACGAGGCGAAGCGGTTCGCCGCCGAGGGCTACCAGATCCTCCTCATCGGCCATGACGGACACGAAGAAGTCGAGGGGACGATGGGGGAGGCGCCCGACTCGATAACGCTGGTGGAGCACCCGGACGACGCTGACCGGGTGGAGTTGGATCCGGACAAGCCCACCGCCTGGCTCTCCCAGACCACACTCTCGGTGGACGAGACCATGGCCACCGTGGATCGGCTGCGCCAGCGGCTGCCGTTGCTGGTGGATCCGCCCAGCGATGACATCTGCTACGCCACCCAGAACCGGCAACTCGCGGTCAAGCAGATTGCCCCGGGGTGCGACGTGCTGATCGTGGTGGGGTCGGGGAACTCCTCGAACTCGGTCCGGCTCGCCGAGGTCGGGCTCGAGGCCGGCGCGGCCGCTGCCTATCGGGTCGACGGGGCCGGTGAGTTGCAGGACGAGTGGTTCGAATCGGCAGCTGTGGTCGGTTTGACCTCGGGAGCCTCGGTGCCGGAGGAGTTAGTCACCGGCGTGCTGGAATGGCTGGCCGAACGTGGATTCGGCGACGTCGAGATCGCGGTCGCCGCGGAGGAGAAGCTCACGTTCGCGCTGCCCCCCGAACTGCGCCGGGACCTCAAAGCGGCCGGCAAGGTCTAGAGTCTGCCGCCCGCGGTGGAACTGGCGTCCGAGTGGGCCGGCACCCGCCGCTTGCGGGACAAGATCCGACGCGTCGCCATGATGGCCAGCGCCAGGCCGGTGCCCAGGAACACCCACTGCGCGTTGAACGCCAGGCCGGAGAGGATTGTGGTGGCCTCGAGCAGCCAGAAGTTGCCGCTCGAACCCACCACGGCCACCTGGGCCGAGACGATGACCGCGAACAGGTAGGCCAACGGAGGTGAGATGACCGCCGTGGTGAGGTCTTGCCGTCGAAGGCCGAGGGCCACCAAAGCGCACAAGATGGTGAACACCCCTCCGGTGAGCCAACCCAGGGCCCCCGCCAGTGACATCTCCAGGAAGCCCGCCAGCGTCGTGCCGACTGCGATGATTCCGAATCCCCCCCACGACGACAACCCCCTGCCCGAGGGCGTGGCTGAATTCCCGGGGGCCGCAGTTGAGGACACTGTTGGCTGCTCCTTCCCCATGACCACCAGACCATCGCTGTGAGTTCCGTTCGACCCCGGAGGGGTCGAGGCGAGGGCCGGGGTGGAGTTGCTAGGCACGGCAGGACCGGTCGACTGCAGTTGGCTCACGTCACGAAGCGTAGGCCACGGCTACTGCCGCACCGCACATTGACGCACACCAGGACCGGTGGTGGCCCGCGTGTCGCCCAGAATCGGTCCAGCAGGCAACGTGTGTTGAACGTTGGGGAGGCGGTGCGGGCATCGTCTGGGCCCGTGCCTCGGCCTGGACGATCAGGCGGTGTCATCCAGCGGTTCCAGGCGGCGTACGTCGGCGTCGATGGCCGCGAGGTCGGCGTTCGACGACCACGCATTGCCGTGTTCGGCCAGTCGGCGGGCGACCGGCCGGACTCGCGATTGCCAACTGCCGACGACTTTGTTGTACGCCGACAGGGTCGCATCGAGGCGCGTTCCGAGCACCTGCAGATGGCCAGCGAGAAGTCCCACTCGGGAGACCGCCTCCTGGGCAAGGCCGAGGATCTCTTGCGCGCCGCGAGCCGTCCGTTCCTCCTGCCAGGCCAGCGCTACGACCCGCAACAGTGCCATCAAGGTGGTGGGCGTGGCGAGGATGATGCCCGCATCGCCCGCGTGGTCGAGGATTTCCGGGTCGGCTCGCAGCGCCGCCGCGAGAAGCTCGTCGGCCGGCAGGAACAGGACGACGAAATCGGGGGTGGAGTCGAGTTGGCTGGCGTACTCCTTGCCGGCCAACTCTTTGATGCGTCCGCGCACGGCGCGTGCGTGGGCGGCGAGGGTTTGGGCGTCGGACGAAGTGCCAGCCGCATCTGCCTCCAGCAGCGCGTTCAGCGGGACCTTCGCGTCGATCACCACCCGTCTCCCGGCTCCGAGGTCGATGATCATGTCGGGCCGCAGTCGCCCGCCCACCTCGCCCGGCTGGGATCTATACGTGACGCCTTCGAGCAGTCCGGCGCTCTGCACGATGCGCGTCAGTTGCACCTCCCCCCAGCGTCCACGCACGCCCGGGTTGCGCAGAGCGGCTGCCACCCCGGACGTCTGTCGGGCGAGATCCCGGTTGGACTGTTCGATGGTTGCCAGTTGAGCTTCGATGCGGCCCATACCGCTTGCCCGGATGTGGTCGGTCTGCGCGACGGTCTCTTTGAGTTGGGCGAGCGATTCCCGCATCGGCGCCACCATTGAGGCGACGTCCGCCGCCTGCTCCGATTGTCGCGTCGCCTCGGCGAGGCGGGCTTGCCAATGCTGCTCGCCGGCCTCGAGTTCCGCCCTCACAGTCGCGAGTTCGAGGCGAGTTTCGGTGGCGGCCGAGCGGCGACCGAGGGTGAGGCCGAGTCCCAAGCCGACGACGACGGCGACGATGACCAGCGCTGCGACCACGAGTGACTCCATGCCGCCGATGATGCACCTCACCTCCGACAGTGGGACGGATTCGACCCTCCGCGTAGGGTTGGCGGCGTGAGTCTGACCATCGGAATCGTGGGCTTGCCCAATGTCGGCAAATCGACCATGTTCAACGCCCTGACCCGCAACAACGTGCTGGCGGCGAACTACCCGTTCGCCACCATCGAGCCGAACGTGGGCGTCGTGGGGGTGCCGGATCCGCGGTTGGCGGAACTGGCTCGAATCTTCGGCTCGGCTCGGGAGCTTCCGGCGACGGTGAGTTTCGTTGATATCGCCGGCATCGTGCGCGGGGCCAGCGAGGGGCAGGGCCTCGGCAACAAGTTCCTCGCCCACATTCGGGAGGCGGATGCGATCTGCCAGGTGATCCGAGTGTTCGACGACCCGGACGTGGTGCACGTCGACGGCGAGGTCGATCCGGCCAGCGATATCGAAACCATCAACACCGAGTTGATTCTCGCCGACCTGCAGACCCTGGAGAAGGCCATCCCGCGGCTGATCAAGGAGTCCCGGATCCGCAAGGAACGGGCCCCGGTCCTCGCCGCCGCCGAGCAGGCCAAGGCGTTGCTGGACGGCGGAACAACGCTGTTCGCGGCCGGATTCGATGCCGGGCCGCTCGCCGAACTGACCTTGCTCACCACCAAACCGTTCCTCTACGTGTTCAACCTCGACGCCGACGAACTCGCCGACGAAGCCCTGCGGGACCGACTAGCCGAGCTGGTGGCGCCGGCCGAGGCGATCTTCCTCGACGCCCAACTCGAGGCCGAACTGACCGAACTCGAGCCTTCGGAAGCGCGTGAACTCCTCGAATCGACCGGTCAGGAAGAGTCCGGCCTCGACCAACTCGCCCGGGTCGGCTTCGCCACCTTGGGCTTGCAGACCTATCTCACGGCCGGCCCGAAGGAGTCGCGCGCCTGGACGATTCCCGTGGGCGCCACCGCACCCGAGGCCGCCGGTGTGATCCACACGGACTTCGAACGTGGCTTCATCAAGGCCGAGGTGGTGTCGTTCCAGGATCTGGTGGCGGCAGGTTCAATGGCGGAGGCAAAGGCCCGGGGCCAGGTGCGCATGGAGGGCAAGGACTACGTCATGGCCGACGGCGACGTGGTCGAGTTCAGATTCAACGTCTAGTCTCCCGGCGAGCGTCCGGGTTGGTCGCACTAGGAGCAAAGATCCCGGGGTCTTGCGCGACCAACCCGTACGGTCGGGGAGTGGGCAGGCCCAGCGGACCGGGCCGGAGTGGGGCGGTCGGGGAGCGGGGCAGGCCGGAGCGGGGCGGGCCCTGCTACGACCGGGACACCCGACCGCGCAGGGCCAGGAAGGCCAAGGTGTGGCTCACCAGTGCCACACCCAGGATCGCAGCGGTTCCCTGCAGCAGCGGCGTCAACTGCCAGCCGCCGGTGAGCAGCGAGCGCAATGCCGCCAGCACGTAGGTGACCGGGTTGTAGGTCGCGACCGTGGCGAGCCAGCCGCTGAGCGCCTCCTGCGGCAAGAAGGAGGTGGTGAGGAAGGCGAAGGGGAAGAACAGCAGGAAGCTCGAGTTGACCGCCGCCGGGTTGCCGGTCTTGAGTGCGATCGCGTACGGGAAGCCGGTGAAGGCCAAGCCCCACAGGCCGGCGAGGATCAGGAACAGCAGCACTCCGGCGATACCGGTGGCGAACTCGACGCCGATCAGGAAGCCGAAGATCAGCACCGGTACCGACAGCGCCATCACCAACGCGAGGTCGGCGACCATGAGGCCGAGCAGCAGCGCCGGACGGCTCATCGGCGTGAGCAGCAGGCGGTCGAAGTAGCCGTCGTTGATGTCGCTGACCAATGCGCTCGCCCGCGAGATGCCGGTGACCGCGAAGATGATCGCGACTGGCAATTGGAACGCTTTGAAGTCGCTCACCCCGGCCGCTTCGGCCACGTTGGTCAGCGCACCCACATTCACCACGAAGAAGAACAACGGCACGATCAGCGCCGGGATCACGGCCTCCGGCTCGCGCGGAATCTGGCGTAGGGCCCGGATCGCCACCGAGGTCAGGTCCCGGACGAAACCCGCGTGCCGGGCGACGATGGTCCCGCTTCCGGTACCACCTTCCGGCGCTGTCGAGGTCGTAGCGGTGCTCATGATCCGTTCCCTTCGGCGGTGGCGTCGGTTGCGGCATCGTCTTCGCTGCGATCGGCGATGCGAGCTCCGGTGACGGACAGGAACACGTCGTCCAAGGTGGGCGTGCGCAGCGACAACTCACGTACCCGCACGCCGTCGCCGGCTTCCGCCAGTGCGACCGCCACCGGGCTGATCGCGGCCGGTCCGTCAGTGACGGCCAGCGTCAACTCCGAGGAGTTGACGTCAACACGATCCACGGCCGACAGCGGCTCGAGGGCGGCCCGTGCCAGTTCCGGATCGCCGTCCACCACCGCGATCACCAGGTCCGTCCCGATCGAACGCTTCAATTCCTCCGGGGTGCCCTCGGCCACCAGGTGGCCCTTGTCGATGATGCCGACGCGGTCGGCCAACTCGTCCGCCTCTTCCAGGTACTGGGTGGTGAGGAATACCGTCATGCCGAGTTCTTCGTTGAGGCGGCGCACCTCCTCCCACACCTTGGCGCGGCTCACCGGGTCGAGGCCGGTGGTCGGCTCGTCGAGGAACAGCACCCGTGGATTGTGGACCAGCGCCAGCGCCAGATCGAGTCGGCGCTTCATGCCGCCGGAGTAGGTGCTCACCCGGTCGTCCAGCGCCGAACCCAAGTCGATCAAGCCCCGTAGTTCGGTCAGCCGTTGCCGGGTCTCCGTCTTGTTCAGCCCGTAGAAGCGCCCCTGCAACATGAGCATCTCCACACCGGTCTGCTTCGGATCCAGCGCCGCCTCCTGCAACGCCACACCGATGCGCAACCGGACCTGATCGGGCTTCGACGCCACATCGAAGCCGGCCACCGTGGCGCGACCCCCGGTCGGTGCGAGGAGCGTGCAGAGCACCCGGGTGAGGGTCGACTTCCCGGCCCCGTTGGGACCCAAGAAACCGTAGACCTCTCCGCGTTCGACGGTGAGGCTGACGCCGTCGACCGCCCGGTTCGAACCGAAGTAGCGTTGCACATCCACTGCGTCGATCTCTGGCGCGCTCATAGGGCAGCAACGATACCATCAGCCCCCGACGGCAGCGATCCGCGCAGGGCGTCAGAGCCCGCGGGCGCTGGGCGGTGCGTGGGTATCGGTCAACCCGTGGGGGGTCTTCTCCCAATGGAATGGCGAGCGCAGCAACTGGTAGAAGGCCCGCCAGGCCGCCACCGAATGCAGGAACCAGTAGAAGGGGTTGAGCAACGAGTAGCCGACGATGCGCCAGCCGTGGCGACGACCGCCGGCCACCGCGGTGACCATGATCGCCAGCGCGTTGCCGACCACTGCGTTGATGGCCGAAGCCGTGATCAGCCAACCCGGGAAGAAGTTGCCGTACTGCACCAGATTCAGCGCCCCGAGCAGGGTCATGCCCCACACCACCGGGTAGGCGAGGAACATCAACGGAGTTCCGGCGATCAGGCCGATCATCCCTGCCACCCCCCGCCAGCCGAAGTTGCGGACGTAGGCGGCGGGTCGACGCAAATGCACCAGCGCCGTGACCATGTAGCCCTTGATCCATCGTGTGCGCTGCCTGATCCACGCGGCCAGATCCGAGCAGGCCTCCTCCCACGTGGTGGTGTGGTGGATCACCGCCACCCGGTAGCCAACAGCCTCAGCCCGCAGACCGAGGTCGGCGTCCTCGGTGACGTTGTAGGGATCCCAGGCACCGATACGCCGGAGCGAATCGGTCCGGAAGTGGTTGGAAGTGCCCCCCAGCGGGATGGGGAACTTGGCCAGGTCCAGCCCAGGGAGCATTGCGTCGAACCACGCCGAATACTCCAGGGCGAACATGCGCGTGAGGATGTTCTCCTCGGCGTTGAAGTAGTTCAGCGGAGCCTGGATGCAGATCACATCGTCCGGCGTCTTCTCGAACTGTGCGAGCACCTTGCGCAGTTGCTCCGCCTCGGGCATGTCCTCGGCGTCGTAGATCACCAGGTAGTCGCCGCTGGCCAACGACAATCCGTAGTTGCAGGCCCTGGGTTTGGTCTGCGGTGCCCCTTCCGGGACGACGACTATCCGCACGAAGTCGGGCGGAGCGGCCTGCTTGGCGGCGGTGATGGTGTCCTCGTCGGTCTCCTCGAGCAGCACCAGGACTTGGAGTTTGTTCTTCGGATAATCCAACCTGCCAAGGTTGTCGAGCACCGACGCGATGATGTTGTGCTCCCGAAAGGCGGGCACGAGGATCGTGTAGGTGGGCCACTCCCGTGCCGGGCCGTCGAGAAGCTCCGACCCCTCTCGTCCGCGGCCTGCCAGGGGCGTCATTCCGAGCAGCGACATGAAGACCTTGAGCACCAAACCCCAGAGGAACAGCAGGTTTGCCAGCAGCACGAACACCAGCAGCATGTCTCTGGGGCGCAGCACCAGGGCGATCACCGTGAGGATTCCCAGCGACCAGCCGAGGATGCGTTGCCAGCCGTGGATTCCCAGCGCCGCTGAGAACGCGGGCCGCTCGGTGCGCAATCCCTCGGCGGCGGCGAAGAGCAGCCGCTCGCGGAAGATCCGGGTGACCGCCTGATCCAGGTCCCACCAGGTGACTGCGACGAATTCGACGGCCACCCGGCCGAGCGCCTGGCTCACCTGCTCGCGGAGTTCCTCGGTCGGAACCTCATCGGTGGCCACCAACACGTGATCACCCCGGCGCTCGATCGGCAGCCAACCCCGATCGAGGATGGCCACCGGGTCGTCGCTGTCCAACACCCGCGGGTCGGGCGGCTGGGCGACCAGATCGCGGGTGGCGATGCCGTATTGGGCGGCTACGGCATCGCGGATCTGCAGCCGGTGCACCGATCCCTGCAGGATCAGGTGGCTGCCGAGCAGGCCACCGAATTGGCGTTGGGCGGCGAGTGCCGAGTCGAGTTCCTCTGGGGTGATCAGGCCTCGTGCGATCAGCAGATCGCCGAGTTGCACCCGTTGTTGGGTCACCATGTCACTCGACTCGCTGCAGAACTACGCGGTCGCCGCTGCGGAAGGCCAACGAATAGCGTTGGGCAAACAAGGGCTCCGTGGCGGCTGCCCGACACACCTCGTCGGCCCCCGGACCCGTTCGACACAACACCCAGTCTGCCGTGGGATCCCGAAGCTGCGACTCGAAGTCGGGGGTGAACCGGGCCGACACGGAGTCGAAATCGATGCCGAGCGCGGTGAGCGAAGGATTGACCGACTCGTCGATCAGCACCGTCTGTCCGGGTTCCAGGCGGGCGCGGAGGAACTGTGTCGCGGCGTCGAGGTCGGATCGGTCTTCGGTTATCTGCTCGACTTCCGCCAAGGCCGGCGATTCGCTGATCCCGGGGCCGGCAGCCGTGGCATAGCCAGCCAGGGTCAGAGCCAACAACGGCGCGCCCACGATGCCTGCCGCCACGACTGCGGCCCGACGCGCAAGCCAGGTCCCAGTCCGCCGGGCGCTGATCCGTTCGGCGACCGGATCAGCCAGCGATTGCGCCAGATAGGCAACCGCAAGCGCCGACACCAGGGCCAGTGGCGCGCCGTGCCGGATGTTGAACAGACCCGGTGGTGTGGTCATGGCGTGCTTGATCACCGACTGTCCAGCCGTCAACAAAAGCACGTAGAACGGAAAGGTGAAAGTGAGTAGCCACATCGGCAACGTCCTGGCGGAGAACGGCTCTCGAATCAGTGCGGCGGCCAGGCCGGCGAGCGTGAGGATCACCGCCACGCCGCCCAGTGCGTACCAAGCTGTCCAGGCGTAGGTATCCAGCGACACCCACAGCGAACCCTTGGTCGGCAGCAGGTCGAGACTCTCGAGTTGCTCTTGCTGGAACTGAGCCGAGTACGGTCCTCGCTGGAAGGCCAAGATGTCGCCGTGCTGCACCCAGTTGACCACCACCCACCAGGTGGCGACCATGACCGAAGGCAGGATCACGCCGATGGTGGTGCGCACGGTATATCGCCATGATCGCCAGCGTTTGTGCGCGAGCCAGGCCACGGCGAGCGTGGCGGCGGCCGCAAAGCCCCAGCCGTCATATCGGCTGCCGACCGCTAGCCCGGTGGGCAAACCCACATAGACCAACATCTCACCGCCGCTCAAGGGGCGTTCGGAGGCGATGAATCCGGAGATGCCCGACGTCGCCATGGCCACTCCGGCCAGCAGCACGGGTTCGGTCATCGCGGTCGAGTGGAGCAAGAGGATGGCTGGGTTGAGGACGAAGACAGCCAATCCGACGGTCGCCACCACCAGCGAGGTGATTCCCATCCGACGCATGATCCGGAACAACGCCGCGGCGGTGACGCCCAGGCACACACTCGACAGCAGCACCCCGGGCAGCCCGAGTCGCCACAGGTCCGGATCGATCAACGCGACCAAGGTGAAGGGAGCCAACAGCAGGTGCGGAATCGGCAGCCAGACCGTGCCCAATTGGCCCAAGCCGGGAGCCTCTCCGTCCCAGAGGCGGCGGGCGATCGTGAGGTGGGCATCCGAATCCGCGTAGGAGACTGCGACACCCGAGCGCATGCTGACCACCCCGGCGACAAGACCGATCGCTGTGGCGATCACTCCGACGGTGAAGGTGTACCTCACCCGACGCACGTCCCGCCGACGCCTTAGCGCCGGTGCGTCGATGACCGAACTCGGCAGTTCCCGGGTGATGCTCATGTTGACCCTCAGGAGCGGCGGCGCCAGAGCCGGACGACGACGCCGACCAGCAACGCGAGCAGCAGCAGCCCGGCGATCCACCAGAGCCATTGGAACGACCTCAGGCTGCCTGCCGCAGTCTGCTCCGGCTGGGCGGAGAGCGACTCCGGATCGAGGAATACCGGCTCTTGGCCCGGCTCAGCGACGGCGATGCTGCCGGCCAGACTGAACCATCCCGTGGGATTCGCGTTGGCCTCAGTGGCCAGTCGGGCGGCCTCCGGGGGTGAATTCGGTCCGAAACCACCGAGCACCAACAGTGCGCGATCGCCGTTGAGGTAGGCCTGTAGAGCGGAGAAGGATCCGGCGACTTCGGCGGTCAGACTGTTGTTCTCAAGTTCCACCGTGCGGAACGGTGCGTAGCGGAGCAGCGATCCCAGGGTGGCGTCCTCGCCCTCGCCGATCCCGATCGCCACGCCCGGGCGGGAGTCGCCGACGAAGGCGTCCCACTCTTGCAGTTCGACGTCGATCGGAAGTCCGGTCAGTCGCTGCAGCGATGCCAGCAGCTGACCGGCCTGCACCAGGGAGTCGTCGGCGCTCTGCTGGGTGCCGAAGGTGACTGGAGTGGTAGCGGTCAGCACCTGCGGGAACATCTCGAAACCGGTCGCCGACTGACCCGCGGTCGCGGATATGGTGCTCGACCGGCCGTCGACGTCCAGCCGCGCCGGCAGCCCTGCAAGACTGCAGTCGCCACCGCGTGGCAGGTACTCCAACTGAATCGTCACCGAGTTGTCCCGTTGCACAGCCGGGCCGGACACCTGAACCGTGGTGGCGAACCTGGGATCGTCGGTCATCGGGACCGAATTCACCAGTACGTCGTTCCACAGCACGTTGACCCGGCCCTCGCCTCCCTGCACGGGAGTCGCCGTACCCACCAGATCGAGCGTGACGGCCGAGACCGAGCGGCCGAAGTCGCTCTGGCTGACGCCGAAGGTGGATTCCACGATGCCCACCCCCGACAGGCTCGGACTGGGCTTGCCGAGGTCGGCCAGAGAGCTCGTGAGCGCCGGGATGACGTCGGCGATGTCGGCACTCGGTTCGACGGCCGAGGGTTTGGCCAGGATGGCGACGGAATCGCTGGCCAGCGATTCGACCGAGGTCTTCAACGACTCCGGTGGTCCGGAGACGACCAGGACGCCGTCCACCACGTCCACCTCGGGTTCGGGTCCTTCGGTCACCACCACAACCCGGTCGAGACCCGGATTCGCGGGTCCCGGCGTCTGCAGGTTGAGGTCGACCTCGGTCGGGCGAGGGAACGTCTTCGCCATCAACGTCACCGCGTTCAATGCGGCCTCGCCGACCGCGGCGGACGATCCGGGGGACACCGCCACAGTGACCGATCGGGGTGCGCCGACCATGAAGTCGGCCACCGACTCCGGAACGGAGACGGGCACCTGGTAGACGATTTCGATTTGCTCCAGCACCGCCGAGACGCCGGATTGGTCGAAGCAGCGGTCGTCGCCTCCGATCACGGCCCGAAGACCCAATCGGAGCGCGGAGTCCCGAACGTCGTCCGGGCCGAGTTCACCGGCGACTGCGCCGCCGGTGAGGGTGTCGACGCTGGCCACCTCGCGGTTGTCCACCGTGACCACGAGGCTGCCGGGCAGTGTGTAGGTGGAGTCGATTCGCCCCCTGAGGGCCGTTGGTGTGGCGCCGGCGGGCAACTCGACGACGATACTCGCCTCGCCGGCGATGCCAGAGATGGCGAGGGTGTCGGGAACGGACAGGACGGTGTCTTCGGCGGCCTGAGCGGGACTCGTCAACCCCAAACCCAGGAGTCCCAGGACTATGAAGCCGAGCAGCGGCAGACGCAGAAGCGTTGCGTGATTGCGCGGTGACGCTGAGTAGCGGCGCGCCGGTGGTTGCCTCAAAGTGCCCCTTCCGCCAGGGAATCGCGTACTACTCTACATGATCGCCTGGTGGGAATCGGTCCCATCTGGGGCGTCGCCGCGGAATCTGCGGGGGTGGCCCGCCGGTGCTGAACTTGCGCAACCGCCGCGGGTCGGGGTTGAGTGAAGCCATGCAGCAGCAAGATCGCCCGGGACGCCGCCGCGGTGCGTTGGGCTCCTCGTTCGGCCTGCTGCTCGCAGTGGTGGTCGTGGTGGGTCTCTCGGCCTGCGGATCGGAGGGTGGCATGACTGGTGAGAGTCCCGCGAACGAGTCTCCACAGGTGTCATCGACACCGACCGCGCCGTTGCCTCCGGTGGCCCCTGAGCCCGACAACGACGCGGTGAGCCAGGCACTGGTGGGACTTCCTGAGGCGGCGGCGCAGGCCAAGGCGGAAGCTGCCGGCTACACGGTGCGGGTGGCTGTGGTCGACGGTGAACCACGGGCCTTGACCATGGACTACCGGCCTGATCGCATCAACGTCGAACTTGAAAATGGCGTCGTCGTAGGGGCCTACGTCTCGTGACCTGATCGCCGTCCACTTGGGCGTGCCGGTGCGCTCGGAGTTGGACCGCGCCCACCTGCCACCATGTGTGGATGCCACTGACGCACCGAGAAGACCTCCGCAACATCGCCATCGTCGCCCACGTGGATCACGGCAAGACCACGCTGGTCGATGCCATGCTGCGGCAATCCGGCGCCTTCTCCGCGCACGAGGAATTGACCGACCGCGTGATGGACTCGATGGACCTCGAACGTGAGAAGGGGATCACGATCCTGGCCAAGAACACCGCCGTCACCCATGTCGATCCGACCGGGGAGCGCGAGCCCACGACCATCAACATCATCGACACTCCGGGCCACGCGGATTTCGGCGGCGAAGTGGAGCGGGGCCTGGAGATGGTGGACGGGGTGTTGCTGCTGGTGGACGCAAGTGAAGGTCCGCTGCCGCAGACGAGGTTCGTGCTGCGCAAGGCGCTGGCCAAGCGGCTGCCCATCATCGTGGTGATCAACAAGGTGGATCGGCCGGACGCCCGGATCGCCGAGGTGCTGGACGAGACCTACGAGTTGTTCTTCGACCTCGATGCGGATGATTCGCAGATCGAGTTCCCGGTCATCTTCGCCTCCGCCAAGGCGGGACGCGCCGCCGAGGAGAGGCCCGCCGACGGCGGAATGCCGGAATCGGAGGACCTGCAACCGCTTTTCGACGCCATCGTGGGCACGGTGCCGGCGCCGGTGTTCGACAGCGAGGCGCCGCTGCAGGCCCATGTGACGAATCTCGATGCCTCGCCCTACCTCGGACGGCTCGCGCTCTGCAGAGTTCACAACGGCCAGATCCGCAAGGGTCAGAACGTGGCCTGGTGCCGCGCCGACGGTTCCATCAGCAGCGCGAAGGTGGTGGAGTTGTTGATGACCTCCGCACTCGAACGGGTGCCGGCCGAATCGGCCGGCCCGGGCGACATCATCGCGGTGGCGGGAATCCCGGAGATCACCATCGGTGAGACGTTGGCCGATGCCGCCGATCCGCGCCCGCTGCCGGTGATCACGGTCGACGAACCGAGCATCTCGATGACCATCGGGACGAACACCTCGCCAATGGCAGGCGAGAAGGGTTCGAAGGTCACCGCAAGGTTGCTCAAGAACCGGTTGGATTCCGAACTCATCGGAAACGTGTCGCTGCGGGTGCTGCCCACCGAGCGGCCGGACAACTGGGAGGTGCAGGGCAGAGGCGAACTGCAACTGGCCGTGCTGGTGGAGATGATGCGTCGGGAGGGCTACGAGATGACCGTCGGGAAACCCCGGGTGGTCACCCGGATGATCGGCGGCACCCTGCACGAACCGATGGAGCGGCTCACGGTGGACGTGCCGGAGGAGTACGTGGGTGCTGTGACCGGGCTGCTGGGCCAGCGCAAGTCCAGGATGGAGCAGATGGTCAACCACGGCACCGGTTGGGTGCGGATGGAGTTCCTGGTGCCGGCCCGCGGGTTGATCGGTTTCCGTACCGAGTTCCTCACCGAGACGCGGGGCACCGGGTTGGCCCACCACGTCTTCGAGTCGTACGAACCCTGGGCCGGCGAGATCAGGACCCGGCCGACCGGATCGTTGATAGCCGACCGACCGGGAAGTGTGACGGCGAACGCCTGCCATGCCCTGCAGGAGCGCGGCCAGTTATTCGTCAGCCCCGGCACCGACGTGTACGAGGGCATGATCGTGGGCGAGAACTCACGGGCCGACGACATGACGGTGAACATCACCAAGGAGAAGAAGCTCACCAACATCCGGTCGTCCACCGCGGATGAGTTGGAGCGGTTGATCCCGCCGCGGGTGCTCTCGCTGGAACAGTCACTGGAGTTCTGCCGGGACGACGAGTGCGTGGAGGTCACACCTTCCGCAGTGCGGCTGCGCAAGGTCATCCTCGACAGCACCGCCCGGGAGAAGGTCGCCGCCGCAGCCAAGCGCCGCGACCGCTAGCCAGGCGGGTGACGAGTTGATAGTGCTGGCCGCGACCCCGATCGGCAATCCGAAGGATGCTTCGGACAGGTTGCGCACCCTGTTGGCGACCGCGGATGTGGTCGCCGCAGAGGACACCCGCCGGGTTCGGCGGCTGGCCCGTGATCTCGGTGTGGACATCCCTGGCCGCATCGTCTCCTTCTACGAGGCGGTGGAATCCTCGCGAACCGAGCACCTGCTTGACACCGCCCTGGCCGCCGACGCGCTGGTGTTGGTGGTCAGCGATGCCGGGACCCCGGTGGTGAGCGACCCCGGCTACCGACTCGTCGCCAAGGCGGCCGCGCAGGGGGTGCCGGTCAGCATCGCTCCGGGACCTTCGGCGGTGACGGCGGCGTTGGCGGTCTCGGGGTTGCCCAGCGACCGGTTCTGCTTCGAAGGTTTCCTGCCGCGCAAGGCGGGGGAGCGCGGGCGGCGCCTCGCCGCGCTGACCGACGAGCGGCGGACCATGGTGTTCTTCGAATCCCCGAGGCGCACCGCGGACACCCTTGCAGCAATGATCGAGGTCTTCTCCGGGGATCGGCAGGTGGTGCTGTGCCGCGAGTTGACCAAGACCCACGAGCAGATCCTGCGCGGTTCGCTCGACGAGGTGCTCACCGAGGTGTCGGGGTCCACGCTGCTGGGAGAGGTCACGCTGGTGGTGGCCGGATTGCCCGCGGCGGACTCCGCGACCCGAGTCAGTCCGATGGAATTGGCCAGGACGGTTGCGGCCCGGGAGGCGACCGGGGAACCGCGCAAGACGGCGATCGCCGAAGTCGCACGGGAGCTCGGGGTGCCCAAGCGCCGGGTGTTCGATGCGGTGGTCGCCGCTCGGAGCACCGGTGGCGAGGGGACTGCGTAGGATCGAGACCATGTCCGCGCGCAAGGCTTTCTACGTCACCACACCGATCTACTACGTCAACGATGCGCCGCACATCGGCCACGCCTACACGACCGTGGCCGGGGACGTGCTCACCCGCTGGCATCGGCAGCGCGGCGAACAGGTGTGGTACCTGACCGGCACGGATGAACACGGCACCAAGGTGGAGCGGACCGCCGAGGCCAACGGCATGTCGCCGGCGGACTGGACGCACAAGTTGGTCCACGAATCGTGGCTGCCGGTGTTGGCCACGCTCGACGTCGCCAACGACGACTTCATCCGCACCACCTCCGGACGCCACCGACACGGGGTGGCGGTGTTCTGGCAGCGCCTCAAGGACAACGGCTACGTCTATGAAGACGTCTACGAGGGTCCCTACTGTGTGGGCTGTGAGGAGTTCAAACTCCCCGGCGATCTGATCGAGTCGAGCGACGGCGAACAGCTGTGCCCGATTCACTCGAAGCCGGTCGAGATGCTCTCGGAACGCAACTGGTGGTTCAAACTCTCGGCGTTCACCGAACCGCTGCTCGAGCACTACAAGCGGCACAGCCATGCGGTGGAGCCGAAGAGTGCCTACAACGAGGTGGTGTCGTTCATCTCGAGCGGCCTATCCGACATCTCGATGTCGCGCTCGGCGGTGAGTTGGGGTGTGCCGCTTCCCTGGGATTCCGACCAAGTCGTCTACGTCTGGTTCGACGCGCTGCTCAACTACATCACCGCGATCGGGTTCGGGGCGTCGCCGGACACTCCCGAAGGCGAGCGATTCGATCGCATCTGGCCGGCGGATGTGCACCTGGTGGGCAAGGACATCCTCCGGTTCCACGCGGTCTACTGGCCGGCCATGTTGATGGCCGCCGAACTTCCCCTGCCGCGGAAGGTGTTCGCACACGGATGGCTGCTGGTGGGTGGGGAGAAGATGTCGAAGACCAAACTCACCGGCATCGCCCCATCCCAGATCACCGACACCTTCGGCGCGGACGCCTTCCGCTACTACTTCATGTCGGCGATTCACTTCGGGCAGGACGGCTCCTTCTCCTGGGAGGACATGCACGCGCGGTACACGGCCGAACTCGCCAACGGATTGGGCAACCTCGTGTCGCGGGCCACCGCAATGGTCGTCAAGTACTGCGACGGGATCCTGCCCGAGCCGGGCCCGTACACCAACGCCGACCGGAACCTGCAGGACTCCCTGCTGGCCGCCAGCGAACGGGCTGATTCGGCCATGATGCGGCTGGACTTCTCCGCCGGCATCGCTGCGATCCGCGGCTTCGTGGAAGCCGTGAACCTCTACGTCACCGAACAAGAACCCTGGAAGCTGGCCAAGGACGACGAGCAGACCCCGCGACTGCACACGGTGCTGTACGTGATGTGCGAATCGCTGCGCGCCATCGCTGTGTTGTACAACGCCGTCATGCCGGCGGCGATGACGTCGGTGTGGAGTCGGATCGGCGCACTGCCGCACCTCGGACCGCTCGCGGAGCGCGACGTCACCGAAGTGAGCCGTTGGGGGCAGTTGCCGCCGGGGGCCCTGGTGGCCAAAGGTGGGGCTCTGTTCCCGCGGATCGAGGAGACGCCGTGAGCGCGGCCACCGCGTCGGGGTTGGGCCCGGACTACCCACCCCTGCCGCCGGCGCTGCCCGCCCACGTGGCGGACAGCCATTGTCACCTCGATCTGGGATCCGACGGCGAGGCGGCGGCGGAGGCCAATTCACCCGCAGTGGCCGAGGCCGTCGCGGCCGCGGCGAAGGTCGGAGTCAGTGCGATCATCCAGGTGGGTTGTGACCTGCCGGGTTCCCGCCGTGCGGTGGCGATCGCCGAGGCCTACGAGCATGTGTGGGCCACGGTGGCGTTGCACCCGAACGAGGCGCCGCGGCTCTACGGTTCGCAAGGTCGGGCCGGCCTTGTCGCCGCCTGGACCGAATTGGACGAATTGGCATCGCGCCCGGCGGTGCGTGGCGTCGGCGAAACCGGGATGGACTTCTACCGCACCGGCCCGGATGGGCGGGTCGTGCAGGAGGAGTCGTTCCGTCGCCACATCGACATCGCCAAGAACCACGGCAAGGCCCTCGTCGTGCACGATCGGGACGCCCACGACGACGTGTTGCGCATCCTCGACGACGAAGGCGCGCCGCCGGTGGTGGTGTTGCACTGCTTCTCCGGCGACGCCGCCTTCGCCCGGCAGGCCGTCGAACGTGGCTTCTACTGTTCATTCGCGGGGGTGGTCACGTTCAAGAACGCCCAGCCGATCCGGGATGCTCTGGCCGAGGTCCCGGCGGAGTTGCTGCTGGTGGAGACCGATGCGCCGTTCCTCACCCCGGTGCCCTGCCGCGGCAAACCCAACGCCTCCTACCTCGTACCGCACACGGTCCGGGCAATCGCGGAGTACCGGAACTGGGATACCACGGATACCTGCGAGTTGCTGATGGCGAACTCGGAACGCGCCTTCGGGGCGCTGTAGCCGGTGGCTGCGGATCAACTCCTCGGCCCGGCGGAGATCCGGCGGCTGGCAGCGCAGTTGGATCTGCGGCCGACGAAATCCCGCGGGCAGAACTTCGTGATCGACGCCAACACCGTACGGATGATCGCATCGAAGGCGCAGGTGAGGCCCGATGACGTGGTCCTCGAGGTCGGTCCCGGGTTGGGCTCCTTGACGCTGGCGCTGCTGCCGCTGGCCTCCCGGGTGACCGCGGTGGAGGTCGATTCGGTGCTCGCCGACGCGCTGCCGGCGACGGTCGAACGTCACGCGCCGGAGCTGGTGGCGAACCTTGAGGTGGTGACTGCGGACGCCGTGACCCTGCAACAGTTGCCCGGGCCCGCACCCACCGCGCTGGTGGCGAATCTGCCCTACAACGTGGCTGTGCCGGTGCTGCTCGAATCGTTGCATCGGTGGCCGAGCATCTCCCACGGTCTCGTGATGGTGCAGAAGGAGGTGGCGGATCGACTCTGCGCGCAGCCCGGCAGTCGCACCTACGGTGTGCCCAGCGTGAAACTGGCCTGGTACGCGCAGGCGCAGCCGGCAGGTGTGGTCTCCGCCTCGGTGTTCTGGCCAGCACCCCGGGTGGCCAGCGGCCTGGTGCGATTCGAGCGACGGGAACACACAGGCGCCGAGTCGCTGCGGAAGTCGGCATTCGCGGCGATAGATGCAGCGTTCGCACAACGACGCAAGGTCCTGCGCAGTTCGTTGAAGGAGTGGGCCGGGGGCAGCGACGAGGTCGGTCGCATCCTCGACCAGTGCGGCATCTTGCCGATAGCCCGGGGCGAGACCCTGGGCGCCGACGACTTCCGCTGTCTGGCCAGCAGGCATAGCACCGTCGCATCCGCCTAGGCTCCGGAACGTGCCACAGTTCGCGAAGTCGGTCACCGCAACGGTGCCGGCCAAGGTCAACCTCGCCCTCGGCGTGGGACCGTTGCGGGCGGATGGCTACCACGAACTTGCGACCGTCTATCAGGCCGTGGGCCTCTATGACGAAATCACGGTGAGTCGGCGCAGTGCCGGTAGCGGGATCACGATCAGCGCGGCCGGCCCCGATGCCGAATCCGTGCCGATCGACCGCACGAATCTGGCGTGGCAAGCCGCCGAGCTGGTGTCGAGCCAGGCGGATGCCGAACCCGACGTCCACATCCACATCGACAAACGCATCCCGATCGCCGGCGGGATGGCCGGCGGTTCGGCCGACGCCGCTGGGGCGCTGCTCGCGTGCGACGTGCTCTGGCGCGCCAGCCTGCCGCGCGAGCAGATGGCCGAACTCGCCTCCGAACTCGGATCCGACATCCCGTTCCTGCTCTACGGCGGCACCGCGATCGGTACCGGCCGGGGTGAGAACATCACCAGCGCCATGGCCCGCGGGAGCTACCATTGGGTCTTCGCGGTGAGCGACCGCGGCCTGCCGACGCCGAAGGTTTACGCCGAATGCGATCGACTGCGGACCGGATCGCAAGTCGGCGAGCCGACGGTGCCCCCGAGCCTCATGGAAGCACTGTTGGCCGGCGACCCGATTCGGGTGGGTGAGTCGCTGGTCAACGATCTACAGCCCGCAGCCATCTCGCTGCGGCCGGAACTCGACCTGGTTCTGGAGATCGGCAACGACGCTGGGGCGCTCGGCTCGCTGGTGTCCGGATCCGGCCCGACCTGCGCCTTCCTGGTCGCCGACGAAGAAGCCGCGCTCGATCTCGCGGTATCGCTCTCAGCGTCCGGATTGTGCAGCGGCGTGGAGCGGGCGACCGGACCGGTGGGTGGCGCCAAACTCAAGGAGTCGTGACCGCATGGCACCGACGAGATCACGCGGTTGGGCGGTGGTGGTCAACATCCTCGCCGTGATCGGCGCGTTGACCCTGCTCGCCGGTCTGGTGGTGGGCGGCATCGCCGCGGTGGTGTTGGTGCGCGATCGCGACCGCACCGATCAGGTCAACACCGAACTCGCTCCCTTCTACACCGCCCCCGCGGACATCCCGGACCAGCCAGGTGTGGTGGTGAAGTCGGAACCACTCGGATTCGACGTTGTGGGGGGCACCGGGTATCGGATCATCTACACCTCCCAGGACGCTGCGGGCAGCACGGTCCCGGTGTCGGGCATGGTGTTCGTGCCGGATGCGCCGGCGCCGCCGGGTGGACGCAAAGTGTTGGCCTACGCACACGGAACCGTCGGTACGGACCCCAGCTGCGCCCCTTCGCGTGCCACCTCGGCCGGCCAGTTGGCCTCGGCGGACTGGTTGGACCCGGCGCTGCAGCAGGGCTGGGTGGTGGCCGCCACCGACTACCTCGGGCTGGGGCTACCGGGTCCGAGCAGCTACCTGATCGGGGGTCAGGAAGCGCGCGACGTGGTCAACAGCGTGCGCGCCACGCAATCGTTCGCGGGCGCCGACGCCGGTGCGGACTGGGTGGTGTTCGGATCGTCGCAGGGCGGCAACTCAGCCCTGTGGACCGCCAACCTGGCCGAGCAGATCGCACCCGAACTCGACCTGCAAGCAGTGATGGCCTCTGTTCCCGCCGCTGAACTCGGAGCCACGGTCGAGGCGCAATGGACCACCGCGGCGGCGTGGGCGCTGTCGCCGGCCATCCTCTCTTCCTGGCCCGACTACTACCCGGACGAAGACTTCACCGCGATCCTCAGCGAGGACGCCAAGTCGGCACTCGGTGAACTGTCGAAGTTGTGCATCATCGACCAGGCGATCGACGGACTCATCCGGGACAAGGTCGGTCAACGCTTCTTCACCTCCAACCCCATCGACGATCCGTCCTGGGCACGGGGAATCCGCGAACAGACCCCGCCAATACCGGATCCCGAACTGCCCATGCTGTTGCTGCAGGGGACCGCCGACCAAGTCGTCCTGGCTGGCAGCAACGCAACCCTGCAGAACCAGTGGTGCGAGGTCCGACCGATGACGAGCCTGTGGCTGGGCGGCGTCGAGCATCAGGACACGGTGAATGCGGGAGGCCCGGCCGCGATCAACTGGGCTCGACAGCGATTCGCCGGTGCCGAACCGTTCAACACCTGCGAGTTCGGCGTGCCCGCACCCATCCGACCGCTGCCCAATCCGCTACCCCGCGAGTAGTGCGGGCATTTCGGCACCGCGGCAACCAGTGGGCCGCCGTAGTCCTACTATGGGCCGCAGCATTCCCCGTTGGTGTAATCGGCAACACCCCAGGTTTTGGTCCTGGTATTCGAGGTTCGAATCCTCGGCGGGGAGCAGATCGGGCACCGTTCGGCCCCGCTGAGCCGCTGCCGTACGGGGCGCGGCGTCTACCCTGTGGGTATGGCTGACCTATCTCCGTCGCTCGTCATCGTCCTCGCCGCCGGTGAGGGCACCCGCATGAAGTCGAAGCTGGCCAAGGTGCTGCATCCGATACTCGGCACTCCATTGCTCGGTCATGTGCTCGGCCAGGTCGCGGGCTTGCGACCCGAGCAGACGGTGGTGGTCGTCGGCCACCAGCGAGAGCGGGTGACCGAATACCTGCAGGCGGATTTCCCGCAGGTCGCAACCGCCATCCAGGACGCGCAGCTCGGCACCGGGCACGCAGTCCGCTGCGCTTTGCAGGAACTGACCGACGAGGGCATCGAACTCGGCAGCGGGCCAGTGGTGGTCACCGCGGGCGACACCCCACTGCTCACGGCCGAGACCTTGGCCGCCCTGCTCCGAGTGCATCACGACACCGGCGCCAAAGCCACGGTGCTCAGCGCCGAGATCGACGACCCGACCGGCTACGGACGGATCGTCCGGGCCGGCGACGGTTCGGTGATCGGCATCGTGGAGCACAAGGACGCCACCGACGAACAGCGGAGTCTGCGCGAGATCAACTCCGGGGTGTATGCGTTCGACGGCCCCACTCTGGTGGATGCGCTGGTGAGGATCGACACCAACAACTCCCAGGGCGAGGAGTACCTCACCGACGTGCTCGGCATCGTGCACAACGACGGGGGACGCGTCTCGGCCTCGGTGGCAGACGACCCCGAGGACGTGCACGGAATCAACGACCGGGTGCAACTCGCGGCGGCGGCAACGGTTCTGCGCGACCGCACGAACCAGGCGCTGATGCGCTCCGGCGTGACGATCGTCGACCCGGCGACCACGTGGATCGCGCCGGGAGTCGAGATCGGCCAGGACGCTGTGGTCGAGCGGAACACCTCGATCGGGCCCGGGTGCGCCGTGGGCGCCGACGCTGTGGTGGGCCCGGATACGACCCTGATGCACACCCGGGTGGCTGCTGGCGCCTCGGTGATCCGCAGCCACTGCGATCGGGCCGACATCGGCGCGGGGGCCATGGTGGGTCCGTTCACCTTCCTGCGCCCGGGGACCCGGCTGGGGTCGGAATCCAGAGCGGGTGCCTACGTGGAGATCAAGAACGCGGTGGTGGGGGACTCCTCGAAGGTTCCGCACCTGTCGTACGTGGGCGACGCCGAGATCGGCCCGCGCAGCAACATCGGCGCAGCGACGGTCTTCGTCAACTACGACGGCGTGGACAAACACCGCACCGAGGTGGGTGCCGACGTGCGAGTCGGCAGTGACTCGATGCTGGTGGCGCCGGTGACCATCGGAGACGGGGCCTACACCGGCGCGGGTTCGGTGATCACCGAGGATGTGCCGGCTGGTGCGCTGGCGCTCGGCCGAGCCCGGCAGCGCAACATCGAGGGCTGGGTGGAGCGGGTGCGGCCGGAGACACCCGCCGCTCGAGCGGCGGCTGCGGCGAGGACCGCCGAGGAGGGCTGAGGCGCATACCCGGCCGCCGATTCGCCCCGCTGGGCCAACAGGCGTCCGCCCGGGTCGATGGAAGCCCAGGCCCCTAGGATGACAGCCGACCGTCGTGACAACTGGAGGCCGCTCGTGACGCAGATCATTCAGACGCCGCAGAAGAAGCTCAAACTCTTCGCCGGTCGTTCTCACCCTGATCTCGCCGAGCACGTCGCCGCTGAGTTGGGCATCGACCTCGCCCCGACGTCGGCCTACGATTTCGCCAACGGCGAGATGTTCATCCGCTTCGAGGAGAGTGTGCGCGGCACCGACGCGTTCGTGCTGCAGAGCCACGGCCACGACATCAACAAGTGGATCATGGAACAACTGATCATGGTCGACGCCCTCAAGCGGGCGTCGGCCAAGCGAATCACCGTGATCATGCCCTTCTACGGCTACGCCAGGCAGGACAAGAAGCACCGCGGTCGCGAACCCATCACCGCGCGGCTGATGGCCGACCTGTTCCGCACCGCGGGCGCCGACCGGCTGATGGCGGTGGACCTACACACCAGCCAGATCCAGGGCTTCTTCGACGGCCCGGTCGACCACTTGTTCGCCTTGCCCGTGCTCAGCGAATACGTGGCGGAGAACGTCGACCTGTCCCGGGTGACCGTTGTCAGCCCGGACGCCGGCCGGGTGCGGGTCGCGGAACGCTGGACCGACGTGCTCGGCACTCCGTTGGCGATCATCCACAAACGCCGGGACCCGGACGTGCCCAACCAGGTGAAGGTGTTCGAGGTGGTCGGTGAGGTCAAGGATCGGGTCTGCGTCGTGGTGGACGACATGATCGACACCGGTGGAACGATCGTGAAGGCGTCGGACACCTTGTTCGAACAGGGCGCTGCCGACGTCATCGTCACGGCGACGCACGGGGTGCTCAGCGATCCCGCGACGGAGCGACTGAAGAACTCGCGGATCTCCGAGGTCATCGTGACGGACACGCTGCCGATCGCCCCGGAGAAGCGGATCGACAAATTGACCGTGCTGCCGATCGCCCCGCTGATCGCCAAGGCCATCAGCGAGGTGTTCACCGACGGTTCGGTGACCAGCCTGTTCGGATCGCCCAACGGGTGACTTGCTAGGATTTCGCCCGTTCGGCGAGGGCGGCACCCGGCCGCCGTGATCGACGGGCTTCGGGCGACCTGCGGTCGTCCCACGCTCCTCCTCGCCACCCGCAGCGTCTACCTAGGAGAAGCGTTCCATGACCCAAGTGAAACTCGCCGCCGAGCCGCGTACCGAATTCGGCAAGGGATTCTCCCGCCGGCTCCGCGCAGCCGGCCGCGTGCCTGCGGTGATCTACGGTGCCGGCACCGACACCATCACCCTGTCGCTCGACGCCCACGACCTGATGCTCGCTCTGAAGCAGCCGAAGGTCGTACTCGAGGTCGCGCTCGAGGGCGCGCAGCACACGGTGGCCCCCCGCGATGTGCAGCGGCACCCCTTCAAGCCCATCATCGAGCACGTCGACCTCGTCGTGCTGTCGCGTCGGGAGATCCGGGAACGCCTCGTCCTCGGTCAGGCCATGGCCAAGGCCGAGGAGATCGCCACCGAGCGCGAACTCGACCCGGTGGCCGTGCAGAACGCCGTGAGCGAGATCCTCGCCGACGAGGAGAACGACTTCGACGCCGACCAGGCCATCGAGGCGGCTCTGGTCCAGGTGGAGGAAGCCATGAAGGCGCAGGCTGAGGCGGCTGCCGCTGCGGCTGCGGCCGAGGAGGCTGCGGCCGAGGAAGCCGGCGAAGCCGGTGAGGCCGAGGGCGGCGACAGTGGCGAGGGCGAGGACTGACCGGCCCGGTGCGGTGACGGCGGCTGATCCCGGGCCCTGGCTGATCGTCGGTCTCGGCAATCCCGGCGCGGAGTACGACCTCACCCGGCACAATGTCGGGTTCGAGGTGGTCGACACGTTGGCCGGACGGGCGGGACTTGCGCTGCGGCGGCACAAGCGGGGTCAGTCGTCCGCCGGTCAGGCCCGGCTGACGGGCCAGCCGACGGTGTTGGCCAAACCGCTGACCTTCATGAACAACTCGGGTGCGGCGGTGGCCGGACTCTCCTCCTACTACGGAGTGGAGCCGGAGCGCATCGTCGTCGTGCACGACGACTTGGACCTTCCACTCGGTGGCCTCCGACTCAAACGCGGCGGTGGCGACGGCGGCCACAACGGACTCAAGTCGATCCGGTCGAGTCTCGGCACCGGTGATTTCCTCCGGGTGCGCGTCGGGATCGGTCGCCCGCCGGGACGGATGGATCCGGCTGCGTTCGTCCTGCGGCGCTTCGCCGCCGCCGAGCGACCCGAGGCCGACCTGATGGTGGTCGACGCCGCCGACGCGGTGGAGAGCGTCATCACCGAAGGACTCGCCACCGCACAGAACCGCTTCAACCGCTAGTTCGGGCGACGTCCGAACCGATCGCCACTCGCCACCAACCAGCCAACCGACCAACGGAACCACCGGCGCCGAACACTGCGGCAGCCCCCGACCGAGGAGTCTGATCGAACGATATGCACCCAGAACTGACGGTGGACGATGCTCAACTGGGAGTCGAACTCGCACGCAATGCCGGGGAACTCCTGCAGCGGTTCCGGGCCGGATTCGTCGCACCGGCCGGCTCGGACGCCAAGGCGGCGGCGAGGGCGCTTCGGGATGCCGCCGACGCCGAATCTCAGCGCTACCTCGGCGCCGAATTGAGCGGTCGGCGGCCGGATGATGCCGTCCTCAGCGAAGAGGCAGCGGACTCCGCCCGCCGCGACACCGCAGACCGGGTCTGGATCATCGATCCGTTGGACGGGACCTGGGAATACGGGCTGGGACGAGACGACTGGGCGGTGCACGTCGCGCTGTGGCAACGCCAGCCCGAACCCAACGGCGGCCTGCTGCTGGGAGTTGTGGCGATTCCCGACGAGGGGGTCGTTTTCACGTCCGCGGCGCCCCCCAAACTGCCAGCCCCGGAACTCGGCCGACCGCTGCGGATCATCGCATCCCGCAGTCGGCCGCCGGCCATGTTGGCCGCGGTGGCGGAGCGCCTGGCCGACGCCTGGCGGGAGCTTGGCGGCGTTGCCGAAGCCGAGATCGTTCAGGTCGGATCGGTGGGTGCGAAAGTGGGCCGGCTGCTGACCGGCCGGGCGGAGGTCTACCTGCACGACACCGGTTTCTACGAATGGGACGTGGCGGCGCCGCTCGCAGTGGCCAACGCCGCCGGCCTACGGACCACCCACATCGACGGTGCCGAGGTGACCTTCAACCATCGCCCGCCGTACGTGTCCAACCTGCTGGTCGCACGACCCGAAGTTGCCGACGCGGTCGCCGCCGCGGTGGCGGAGCAGGCGTAGGCTGACTGGCGTGTCGCTGGAGGGTCTGGGATCGCTGCTCGTCGCGGACCCGGCGGCACGGCGCTGGGTCGAGGGTGCGCAGAATGCGCCGGGCTCCCAGCAGTCGCTGACCGCTCCCGCCGGAGCCCACCCGGTGGTTGTGGCGCTCGCGGCGGACCCCGAATTCGGCGGACGCAGTCTGTTGGTGGTCACCGCCACGGTGCGGGCTGCCGAGGATCTGGCTGCTGAGATCGCAGAGCTGCTCGGCGACCATGCGGTGGCGATGTTCAACGCCTGGGAAACCCTGCCCCACGAGCGGCTGAGCCCCAGTGCCGACGTCGTCGGACAACGACTGGCGGTGCTGCGACGGCTGGCTGCGCCGGACGACCATGATCCGAACCGTGGTCCCCTCGCAGTGGTCGTTTCCCCGGTACGGGCGCTGCTGCAACCCATCGTCGCCGGCCTCGGCGACGTCGAACCCGTTGCCGTGAAGGTAGGCGACGAGGTCTCGCCGACCGAATTGGCGACCGCGCTGGCGGCCATCGGGTACGACCGGACGGATCTGGTCGAGCGGCGCGGGCAGTTCGCCGTACGTGGCGGAATCGTCGACGTCTTCCCGCCCACCTCGGATCACCCCGTCCGGCTCGAGTTCTTCGGCGACGAGGTGGAGGAGGTGCGCGCCTTCGCGGTGGCGGATCAACGCTCACTCGGCCGCCTGGACGGACTCTGGGCACCGGTGTGCCGGGAGTTGCTGCTCACCGACGAGGTGAAGGCACGAGCCGGAGCGCAAGTCGAGCATTATCCCGGGCTCATCGACCTGCTCGGCGCCGTCGCCGCTGGTCTGACGGTCGAAGGCATGGAGGCGATCGCTCCGCTGGTCACACCGGCGATGGAGACGCTGGTCGAGTTGGTGCCCCCCGGCAGTGCGGTGGTGGTGGTCGATCCGGAACGTGTGGCCGCCCGCGCGGAGGAACTTGTGGCTACCTCGGCCGAGTTCCTCGCCGCCGGCTGGGATGTCGCTGCGGGGGGCGGGGAGATTCCGGTGGAACTGGCGGCCTCCGCCTACCGGACGATGGCGGAAGTGCGAGCGCTCGCCACCGGACGCGGTCAGGGTTGGTGGGAACTGACACCTTTCGCCGCGTTCGAGGAGGCGCCCGACGCAGCGGGCGAGTTGCCCGACCCGGTAGCCGAAGTGCCCGCCGCCGCAGGACGGCTCGGGGCATCCCCGGCACCGAGGTATCGGGGAGACCTGCCGTTGGCCGCCGTCGACATCGGCAAGCGGCTCGACGACGGTGACACGGTCATCGTGGTGGCCGCCGGACACGGCTCGGCCCAGCGTCTGGTGGAGCGATTCACCGAGCTGGATCTGCCCGCGAGGGTGCCGGCGGACGGCACGGCCGAACTGGCGCGCCGAGGTGGCGGTGATGCCGCAGTGACGGTCACCACGGCCCGCTGGCAGACCGGATTCGTCGACGATGAGGCCCGCCTGGTGCTGCTCACCGAATCGGATCTCATGGGGGCCGCGGCGGCCAGTGAATTCCAGCGGTTGCCCGCGCGGCGCCGACGCGCAGTGGATCCGCTGACCCTGACGAGCGGCGACTTCGTGGTGCACGAACAGCACGGCGTAGGCCGCTACATCGAGATGATCGAACGCACCGTGGCCGGTTCCACCCGGGAGTACCTGGTCATCGAATACGCCCCGTCGAAGCGAGGTCAGCCGCCCGACCGCCTCTTCGTCCCTACGGATCAACTCGACCAGGTGAGTCGGTACGTCGGCGGCGAGGCGCCGGCGGTGCACCGGCTCGGCGGTGCCGACTGGCAGAAGGCGAAGGGGCGGGCCCGGCGGGCCGTCCGGCAGATAGTGGACGGCCTGGTCAAGCTCTACGCTGCGCGGCAGCGGGCGCCGGGTCGTGCATTCGGCCCGGACACGCCATGGCAACGCGAACTCGAAGATGCCTTCCCCTACCAGGAGACGCCGGATCAACTCGCCTGCATCGACGAGGTGAAGGCCGACATGGCCCAACCGGTGCCGATGGACCGGGTGATCTGCGGCGACGTCGGATTCGGCAAGACCGAGATCGCGGTCCGGGCGGCGTTCAAAGCGGTGGCCGATGGCACCCAGGTGATCGTGCTGGTGCCCACCACCCTGTTGGCCCGGCAGCACCTGCAGACCTTCACCGAGCGGTTCGCGGCTTTCCCGGTGAAGGTGGCCGGCCTGAGCCGATTCACCGGTGAGGCAGAAGCCCGGGACGTGTTGGCCGGCCTCGCTGACGGATCGGTGGATGTGGTGATCGGCACCCACCGGCTGCTCGGACCGAAGACGAAGGTGAAGAACCTGGGATTGGTGATCATCGACGAGGAGCAACGGTTCGGCGTCGAGCACAAGGAGCACCTCAAGGCCTTGCGCACCAACGTCGATGTGCTCACGATGTCGGCCACGCCGATTCCACGCACCCTGGAGATGGCGGTCACCGGGATTCGGGAGATGTCCACCATCGCCACCCCGCCGGAGGAACGACTGCCGGTGCTGACCTTCGTCGGCCCCTACAACGAACGCCAGGTCGCAGCCGCGATCCGCCGCGAACTCACCCGAGACGGACAGGTCTTCTTCCTGCACAACCGGGTCGCGTCGATCAACAAGGTGGCGGCGAAAATCGCCCAGCTGGTACCGGAGGCGCGTATCGCGGTGGCTCACGGTCAGATGCACGAGGACGCCTTGGAGAAGGTGATGGTGGACTTCTGGGAGCGATCGTTCGACGTCCTGGTCTCCACCACGATCGTGGAGTCCGGGCTCGACATCCCCAACGCCAACACCCTCATCGTCGATCGGGCCGAGCGGTTCGGCCTGAGCCAACTGCACCAGATCCGCGGTCGGGTGGGACGCGGTCGGGAGCGGGCCTATGCCTACTTCTTCTACGACGCCGACACCGCTCTCACCGAGACCGCCTACGAGCGCCTCAGCACCATCGCCCAGCACACCGACCTCGGCTCCGGTATGGCCGTGGCGATGAAGGATCTGGAGATCCGCGGGGCGGGGAACCTGCTCGGTGGCGAGCAGTCCGGCCACATCGCCGACGTCGGCTTCGACCTCTATGTGCGGATGGTTGGGGAGGCGTTGGCCGAGGTGAAGGGGGAGACGGACACGGCTGTCGAGACCGCCCAGACCAGGGTCGAGTTGCCGCTGGACGCCCACATCCCGCGGTCGTACGTGCCCAATGAACGCCTCCGGTTGGAGGCCTACCGACGGCTGGCCGAGGCGGCCGACGATGCTGCGGTGGCCGACATCGAGGCCGAACTCGCCGATCGCTACGGACGACTGCCGGCCCCGGTCCAGGCGCTGGTCGCCGCAGCGAGGCTACGGATCCGACTGCGCAGCGTCGGCGTCGATGAGATCGTCGCGGCCGGCAACCGGATCCGGATCGAGGGACTCGCGTTGCCGGACTCGCTGCAGGTCCGGCTGCATCGGTTGTATCCGGAAGCGACGCTCAAGCCGGCCAGCAGGACGGTACTCGTACCGTCGCCGAAGACCGCTAGAGTCGGGGGCAAGCCACTGGTGGGCATGGATCTGGTGGCTTGGGTCGAGGAATTCGTCGATGCGGTCGCCGGGCCGGCCGGGTCTGCGCGCTAGACACGAGGAGGCACGAGTGAAGAACCGTCGTCGGATGGCTGTCGGTGTGGGACTCGCGCTGGCGGGCTTGGCGTTGTCGGCCTGCGCGGGGGTCGACCAGGCCGGTGCTGCGGTCGTGTGGGATTCCGGTCGCATCACCGAGAACCAGTTGGCCGAGCAGGTGGCGGTCATCGCCGCAGTGGATGGGGTCGAGGTGACACCCCAGGTCACCAACGAGGTCGTCAACTTCCTGGCCCAGGGTGTGCTCGTCAACGAAGCCGCCGATCAACTCGGCCTTTCGGTGACCCGAGGTGATGTGGAGCGTGCGACGGCGGAGGCCATCGAGGCCAGCGGCGGCGAGGAGCGCCTCCGCACCGTCCTCGCCGAGAACGATGCCGAGTTCGACGACTTCACGGCGCTGGTCGAGTCCCTCGTCCAGCGAGATCTGCTGCTCGAGCAGATCGTGGCCGAAATCGACCCGGAGGGTGCCCAGCCGACGCTGTCGCCGGCGGCCCTGGACTACCTGGTGGACACCAGCATCGCGATCGATCTCACGACCAACCCACGGTTCGGCGTCTGGGACCCGAGCAGCCTGGCGGCGCAACTCAATCCGAACCTGCTCTCCCGGCCGGGCGACAACGCGGTGCAGGCGTTGCCCGAAGGCATGGTCCTGCCCGGCGGCAACTGAACCGATGCCCGACGACCCGTTGCGTGCACTCGTGGCCGTCATGGATCGGCTCCGATCGCCCGGCGGATGCCCGTGGGATGCCTCCCAGACCCACGAGAGTCTGCTCCCGTACCTCCTCGAGGAGACCTACGAGACCATCGAAGCGGTGGAGACGCGCGACTCCGACGGACTCCGCGAAGAACTCGGCGACCTCCTGTTGCAGGTCGTCTTCCACGCTCGGATCGCGGCTGAGGCGCCGGATGGATTCGACATCGACGACGTCGCCGCAGGCATCACGGAGAAACTCATGCGGCGGCATCCGCAGGTGTTCGCCGGGGCGCGCTCACCGACCGACCCGGATGCTCAGTGGTGGGAGTTGAAACAGGCGGAGAAGGGGCGATCGTCGGTCACCCACGGTGTACCGGCGGCACTGCCGTCACTTGCGCTGGCCACCAAACTCCGCCACCGGAGCCGCGCCGGCGGGGTGTCCGAGGAAACGGCCGGGTCCGAGGCGCTCGCGGTGGCGGAGGCCGCGCTCGCCCGACTCGGCGGTGACTCTGCTGCGCTGGGCGAACTCCTGTTGGCGTGTGTCGCGTTGGCCGACGACCGGGGGTGGGATGCCGAAGGGGTGGCCCGTGCCGCCGCCCGGGATTACCGTGACCGGCTCCAGGCAGCGGAGTAGCGGTTCTGTGCAGGACACCTCGGAGACGGCTGCGCCAGCGGGGCGCGGAGTGGTGCGGGTCGCTCGGCTGGCCGGGATGACGGCGACGATGATGGTGCGGGCCGGCTACGGCCGGGTCCGGATCGCCCGCGGGGCGGATCGTGCCAAGGTGCGCGACCACATCTCTCGCGAGAATGCCCAGACCATGCGCGACACCCTGGGATCGCTCAAGGGCGGAGCCCAGAAGGCGGGACAACTCCTCTCCACCCTCGATTCGCTACTGCCGGCCGGGGAATGGCGCGAGGCGGTCGATTCCCTGCAGTCGGAGGGCAAGCCGGTCGGTTTCCACGCGATGGAGCCGGTACTCGTCGACTCGCTCGGAGAAGCTTGGCGAACGAGACTGGTGGAGTTCCAGGAGCGGCCGGTGGCCGCCGCGTCGCTGGGGCAGGTGTATCGAGCCCGGTGGGCACCGACCGGTGCCGAGGTGGCGGTGAAGGTGCAGTACCCCGGGGTCGACTCCGCCGTCCGGGCCGATCTCACCGGACTCACCTGGGCGCTGCGGTTCGCCGCCTTGGTCAGTCCGGGTATGGCGGCTGCGCCGGTCGCCCGCGAACTGCGCGACCGGGTCGAGGCGGAACTTGACTATCTCCTCGAGGCCGATTCCCAGCGGACGTTCGCCGAAGTATTCCGCGACGACGACGACATCGCCGTGCCCGACGTCGTCTTCGCCACACCACGAGTCCTGGTCACCGAGTGGCTGGAGGGGATCCCGCTGGCGGACTACGCACGCACCGGCTCGCAGTCGGGGCGGGATTCGGTGGGAACTCGCTTCCAGCGGTTTGCCCTGAGCGCGCCCGCCCGCGCCGGGCTGCTGCACGCCGACCCGCATCCGGGGAATTTCCGGGTGCTGCCGGACGATCGGCTCGGAGTGCTGGACTTTGGTGCCGTCGTGCCGATGCCGGGAGGATTGCCCGAGACGTTCGGCCACCTGATCGCAGCCATGCGGTCCGACGATCCGGAAGTCGTGCTCGCCCGCCTGCGCAAGGCCGGACTCGTGCGCCCCGGGGTGCAACTCGATACCGAGGCCCTGATGGATTTCCTGGGGCCGTTCTCGGACCCGGCCCGGCACGAGACCTTCTCGTTCAGTCCCGAGTGGTTGAAGGCGCAGTTCGCCCGGGAACACGACCCCAGGAACCCCGACTACGCGGTGGCGCTGCAGTTGACCCTGCCGGCCGAGCAGCTGATGACCCACCGGGTCTGGCTGGGGGTCGTCGGAGTGCTGTCGAGATTGAGTGCCACGGTGGCCGTGGGGCCGGAACTGCGCCGCTGGTTGCCCGGCATCGACGACAGCTCAAGCGAGGTCGAGTGACTCCAGGTTGAGCCGCTGACGAGCCGCGTTGAGGTGCGGGCCCTCACGCACACTGCGCGGCAGTCGGCCCAGTGCCACCCGCATGGTTCGCAAGGTGAGGGTGGCCTGCACGTCGAGCATGGGGCCACCGGCCACCAGTCGTCCGGCGGGTGCCAACACGCCACCCACCAGCGGTACCCCGGCCGAGGAGAGCCCGGCCGCCAACGTGCTGCGCACCCGCGCCGGGAGCAGCGCGAAGGCTGTCGTCACGATGGTGGCCCAGCCCGGTGCCGCCGGGGTGAGCCAGCGAACTTTCGCCGGCATCGGCGGCACCAGGGCGAACCGGACGAAGTCGACGGCTTCCGGGGTCGCCTGCAGGCTCGGCGTCACTTCCCGCAGGTAGAGCTTCAACGAGGCGACGTCGCCGAACACGTCATCGGGGTCAAGCCCGATCAGTTCCGCGGCCAGGCGTTGCTCCCGCACGTAACGGTCCGCGTCGTCGGCACTCAACCGGGCGCCGGATCTGCGGTAGCAATCGAGCAGGGAGTCCACGAAGGCCGCGTGCACCCACAGCAGCCAGGCCGGATCGTCGAGACCCAGACTGCGGTGCAACCTGCGCACCTTCGACGCGGCGTGTTCGGCCTCGTCCGTGGTGCCGTAGGTGATCGCTCCGATGTACTCCGCGGTGCGGGCGAGGCGACCCCAGGGATCCCGCCGGTAGTCGCTGGCCGCAGCGGCGGCCACCATCGGTCCTGGCAGCATGGTTTGCAGCAGGATTGCGCGCACTCCTCCCACGCCGATGACGGGGTCGGCATGCACCCGCCAGGTCACCGACTGCGGACCGAAGAGGCCAGGGTCGCTTGATTGGGTATCTGGTTGACCGTACGTCAATTCCGGCACCCGTTCAGTCTGACGTGTCCCGCGCCCGGTCGCACCCGACGGCGGAATCCGCGTCCCATGAGCCGCTCGATGTTCACCGAGAACTTCCATCGCTGCGGGGCGAATCCGGCGGTGCTGGCGCTAGGGTGAAGCGAATCGACGAACCATCGAACAATGGAGGGCCCGTGGCCATCATCGAAGGCGTTATTGCCCGCGAAATCCTCGACTCCCGAGGCAATCCGACGGTCGAGGTGGAGGTGCTCCTCGACGATGACACGGTGGCCCGGGCGGCGGTGCCGAGCGGAGCGTCCACCGGTGCCTTCGAAGCGGTCGAGTTGCGCGACGGCGAGGACCGCTACGGTGGCAAAGGCGTGCAGAAGGCCTTGGCCGCGATCGAGGACGAGATCGCACCCGAGGTGATCGGCACCGAGGCCAGCGACCAGCGTTTGGTCGATCAGATCATGATCGACCTCGACGGCACGCCGAACAAGGCGCGACTGGGCGCGAACGCCATCCTCGGAGTGTCGCTGGCGGTGGCGCGGGCCGCGGCCGACAGCGCCGGATTGCCGCTGTTCCGCTACCTCGGCGGACCGAACGCGCACCTCTTGCCGGTGCCGATGATGAACATTCTCAACGGCGGCGCCCACGCCGACAGCAACGTCGACATCCAGGAGTTCATGATCGCGCCCATCGGCGCCGACACCTACCCGGAGGCGCTGCGGTGGGGTGCCGAGGTCTACCACTCGCTCAAGAGCGTGCTCAAAGGCCAGGGGTTGGCCACGGGCCTTGGCGACGAGGGTGGCTTCGCGCCGAGCCTCGACAACAACCGGGCAGCGCTCGACTTGATCATCACGGCGATCGGGAACACCGGTCTCACCCCGGGCGCCGATGTCGCCTTGGCGCTGGATGTCGCGGCCACCGAATTCTGCTCCGACGGTTCCTACACCTTCGAAGGTGCGCCCCGTTCGGCCGAGTGGATGACCGGCTACTACGAGAGCCTCTTGGACTCCTACCCGCTGGTCAGCATCGAGGACCCGCTGGATGAGGAGGATTGGGAAGGTTGGGTCCACATCACCGATGCGGTCGGCGACAAGGTCCAACTTGTGGGTGACGACCTGTTCGTCACCAACCCGGAACGGCTGGCCCGGGGTATCGCCGAAGGGGCGGCGAACGCGCTGCTCGTGAAGGTGAATCAGATCGGCAGCCTCACCGAGACCTTCGACGCGGTGTCGTTGGCCCAGACCAACGGGTTCAGTTGCATGATGAGCCACCGCTCGGGCGAGACCGAGGACACGTTCATCGCCGATCTGGCGGTCGCGGTCAACTGCGGCCAACTCAAGACCGGGGCGCCGGCGCGCACGGAACGGGTGGCGAAGTACAACCAACTGCTGCGGATCTCCGAAGAACTCGACGATGCCGGACGATACCCCGGCGCGTCGGCCTTCCCTCGCTTCCGGCCATAGGTGACGCTAGGGCGTATGACCGCGAAGCTTTCGAATCCGGCCGTCCGGGTCGGCATAGTCGCGCTCGTCGCCCTGGTGATCGCGTTGAGTCTCGCGGTGCCGTTGCGCTCCTTCGTTCGGCAGTCGGACGACAACGCTGCCCTCGCCGCCGAGGTCGCAGCGAAGGAGCGCAGCATCGCCGAGTTGCAGGCCGACGTCGAACGGTGGCGCGATGATGCATTCGTAGAGGAGCAGGCGCGTTCGCGGCTGAACTACGTGTACCCGGGAGAGACCGCCTACGTGGTCGTAGATGCCGATGGCGACACCCCTGGCCAACTGCCGACCAAAGCCGCGGCCGAGCAGCAGTCAGGTTCCTGGTACGAGCGCTTCTGGACCAGTGTCGAGCAATCCCGTTAGCCCGATAGATGCCGCCTGCGTGGCGGCCCAACTCGGCCGACCGCTGCGTGGCGACGTCGAGGTGGCACACCGCTGTGCGTGTGGGCAACCGGATGTGATTGCGACCGCTCCCAGACTCGAGGACGGTTCGCCCTTTCCGACCACCTTCTACCTCACCTGCCCGCGGGCAGTCGCGGCCCTGTCCACATTGGAGTCGTCCGGGCTGATGGCGGAAATGAGCGAGCGACTGGTCGACGACCCCGAGTTCGCCGAGCACTACCGCCGCGCCCATCACGACTACCTGCGCCGGCGTGCGCACTTCGGCGAGCAGGTGCCCGAGATCGCCGACTACTCGGCGGGCGGCATGCCCGACCGGGTGAAGTGCCTGCACGCCCTCGCCGCTCACGCCCTGGCGGCTGGTCCGGGAGTCAATCCAGCCGGCGACGAAGCGCTGCACATACTGGCCGAGCGAGGGATGTGGCCCACTGAACCGCCGTGCGTACCGCGAGTGGTGGCTGCCGTCGACTGCGGCACGAATTCGATCCGCTTGCTCATCGCGGAGTGGGATCCGGCCGCCCGGACGCTGCGCGACGTGCGTCGGGAGATGCGGGTGGTGCGACTCGGCGAAGGTCTGGAAGCGAGCGGCCGCATCTCGGAGGCCGCCTTGGCGCGCACCTTCTCCGCGCTCGACGACTACGCCGACCTCATGCGCGAGACCGACGTGGGAGCGGTGCGGTTCGTGGCTACATCGGCCTCCCGCGACGCACGCAACCGGGCGGATTTCGTCGCCGGGGTGAGCGACCGCCTCGGGGTGACCCCGGAGGTGATCTCCGGCGAGTCGGAGGCGCGGTTGTCATTTGCGGGGGCGGTGTCGTCACCAGAGGTCGCCGCGGTCGCCGCAGCACCCCGATTGGTGGTGGACATCGGCGGCGGTTCGACCGAATTCGTGCTCGGCGTGGAGTCGCCCCGGGCGAGTTGCAGCGTCGACATCGGCTGTGTGCGATTGGCGGAGCGGCGGCTGTTCTCCGATCCTCCGACGGCGCAGGAGGTGGCAGCCGTCGCCGCCGACGCCGACGCGGCGATCGCCGTCGCCGGCCTTCAGGTGCCGCTGAGCGAGGCGGCGAGTCTGATCGGGCTGGCCGGCACGGTCACCACTGTGGCGGCGATAGCGTTGGAACTCGAAGCGTACGACCCGGACGTGTTGCACGGTTCCAGGATCGGTGCCGAGGACGTCCACCGGGTGGCGGCGGAACTCGCGTCGATGACCCTGGCCGAGCGGCTGGCGTTGCCGGTGATGCATCCCGGTCGCGCCGACGTGATCGTGTCCGGCGCCGTGATCCTGTCGAGGATCGTCGCCGCGGTGGGGGTCGCGGAGGTGGTGGTGAGCGAACACGACATCCTCGACGGAATCGCTGCCGACGTGTTGGCCGGCGCTGGTGAGATTCCCCGCTGGCGGGGATGATGGGCGCATGGAGTTCGTCGTCACCGTCGTCAGCCACGACCGGCCCGGACTGATCGCGGACGTGACCGGGGCGGTCGCCGCGCTCGGGGGCAACCTCGAATCGTCCTCGATGACCTTGTTGCAGGGGCACTTCGCGTGGACGCTCGTGGTGGCGTTCGACGCGGACATCGAGGTGTTGCGCCGGGAACTGCTGGCGGTGTGCCCGACCGGTGTCACGGTCAGCGAACTCGCCGACGAGGCCGAACCGTCCACGGTGGTAGGCGATCGCATCGTCGTGAATCTGCACGGCGCAGATCGTCGCGGCATCGTGGCGGCGATCACGCGGGTGCTGGCCGATGCCGGGGGCAACATCGTCGAGCTCAGCACCCATCTGCATGAGGGCATGTACCTCGGCACCGCCGAGGTCGAATTCGGGCAGCGGGTCGACCTGACAGCGCTCTCGGAGGCACTCGCCGCCGCCGGATCCGACGTCGGTGTGCGCGTCACCGCCCATCGCGAAGACCCCGACGTGCTGTGATCGGCCGTTCGATCGCGCTGGAGTTGCCTCCCGGTCGCATCCGACCGGTGGTTCGACTGCCCGCCGAGGTGCTGTCCCGGCCGTGTGACCGGGTCGATCCGGAATCCGACGAGGTGGTCGCATTGGCGGCCGATCTGCTGGCCACGATGGCCGTCTCGCCGGGGTGTGTCGGCTTGGCGGCCAACCAGGTGGGTTCATCGCTGCGGGTGTTCAGCCTGAACGTCACTGGCCACCCGAAGACTCGGACCAGCCACGGCGCTTTCGTGCTCTGCAATCCGGAACTGGTCGCCGCATCCCGGAACGCCAAAGGCCGGGAAGGCTGCATGTCGGTGCCGGATTGGACCGGCGACGTCAAGCGGGCGACCCGGATCGAGGTTGCGGGAACACTGCCGGGCACCGGCGAGCAGGTGGTGCTGGCCACCGACGCTTTCGAGGCGATCGCGATCCAGCACGAGATCGACCACCTCGACGGTCTGCTGTTCCTGGATCGGCTGCCGGACGCCCGGGCACTCCACCGCCGGGTCAACTACCAATAACGTGCCCGGAGCGGGACTCGAACCCGCATGCCCCGAAGGGCCGAGGGGTTTAAGCCCTCTGCGTCTGCCATTCCGCCATCCGGGCAGGTGGGCACGCCAACTGTAGTTGCTGCCAGCGCCGGGCCGAAGACGGTCGTGCGGGTTGGAATCCTTTCCTCAATGATTCGGTTACCGTTACGCCATGCAAGGTGCCATGCCACCTCGCGTGAATCAGACCGACGCCCTACGGCAGACCACAACAGGAGGAACAGTGGCAGGCAACCCCCTACTCGCTCGATACGAGAAGGAGGCCGAGCAGAACTCCGGCTCGCTCTACGCGGAAGGGACCAGTGCGTACGCGCAGGCCGGTGGTGCGGGACAGGCAGCAGTGGTGCAGGCGGCACCCGGCGGTCCCGGCGCGCCGACCGCACCCGGCGGACTGGCGACACCGGGCCGACGGATGACCATCGACGACGTCGTGGTGAAGAGCGGAATCTCCTTCGCGATCCTGCTCGTTTTCGCGGCGATCGGCTGGAACCTCGACGGCACCCTGCAACTGCTCGCCTTCGGTTCGGCGCTTGTGGCCTTCGTGCTGGCCATGGTGATCTCGTTCAAGAAGACCGCCAGCCCGATCCTGGTGATCCTCTACTCCGCGTTCGAGGGGTTGTTCCTGGGTGCCATCAGCGCCTGGTACCAGTCCTACGGAGAAGCCAACGGCAACGGCAACCTCGTGCTGCAGGCGGTGTCGGCCACCTTCGTCGTCTTCTTCGTGACCCTGTTCGTCTACAAGTCGGGCCTGGTGCGGGTGACGGCGAAGACCCGTCGCATCTTCATGATCATGCTGTTCTCCTACCTGGGCATCGCGCTGCTCTCGTTGGTGGCGGCGCTCTTCGGAGTCGGCGGAGGCTGGGGCTTCTACGGAGTCGGCGGGATCGGCATCATCATCTCGCTGTTCGCGGTCGGCCTGGCCGCGTTCTCGTTGGTGATCGACTTCGACGGGATCGTGCGGATGGCCGACTACGGCGTCGACGAGAAAGAATCCTGGCGGATGGCCTTCGGCCTGATGGTGAGCCTGGTGTGGCTCTACCTGGAGATCCTCCGGCTGCTGGCGATCCTCAACCGCCAGTAACTCCGGTGCCTCGCACGTCGGCGAATCAGCCTCAGGAGTGGCCCCGGCCCCCCCGGGTGCCGGGCCCACCGGTGGCGGGATAGCCCCACCCCGCGGACACAGCGGGAGATGGGGGGGAGGATACCCAGCC
>JACJWR010000002.1 GCA_020637055.1 Actinomycetota bacterium
ATGGCTGACGGCTACGAAGGAACCCCGCCAGCGACGACGACTCCGGCCAACGAGTGGCCCCAGCAGCCAACAGACGTCCAAGCGCTGAGCGCTGGAGAAGCAGCCTTGTGGACACTTGCAGGGAGCAAGGGGCAGAGATTACGTTTCAGTGCCTGGGAAGTGTCCTCAATCGGTCTAGGCTCAGGGTTCCGTTTGTCAGTGTGTAGACCCAACGGAACGTTCCTGGGCGTAGCGACAGGTCACGGGCAAATTATTGCCAACCTGCACCTTGTGCTACCGGATGACGGTGAGTACAAGATCGAATTGCTCAATGACTACCACCTACCCAGGCAAGCAGGCTCTTTGAAGGTGGCGGGTTTGCTTCCGGTGGACGCAGGGGTGTGGACGGGGCAGCCCACCGACGTGCCCGCCCTCGGCCCGATGCAGGCCGCGCAGTGGACTATCAAAGGTAAGAAGGGCCAACAGGTACCGATTTTCACCCGGGCTGCTGGCTACGCCTTCGGAGATATCTGGCATGGTATTGAGATGCTCCGGCCTGACGGTTCTCGATTGAGAGGTGAAAGCGTGTACGTTGCCGGGTTGGGCAGTCGATGGAATGTTGTGTTGCCTGAGGATGGGGTTTATCAGTTTGAATTGCTCAATAGTTCGGTGAAGCCTAAGCCGGCAGGGGTTTACCAGGTGGCCGGTCTACTGCCGGTGGACTCGGGGATCTGGACGGGGCAGATCACTGGAGTGCCCGCCCTCGGCCCGAGGCAAACAGCCCGCTGGATTTTTGAGGGAAAAAGGGGCCAGAAGATTCCGTTCAGTGCACTGAATGTGACCGATTCCGCCCATTCATACCGGTTGACGGTGTACCGCCCCGATGGCACGCGCCTTGACGCTAGCTTCGGCTATGCACCTTTGGAGCAGGGAGGCCTGCCGGCCTACCTAGACCTCGTAATGCCTGACGACGGGATGTATACGATCGAATTGAGTAATGAATCTTGGACACCCAGGCCGGCCGGCACATACGAGGTGTCGGGTCTACTTCCGGTGGCCGCCGGGGTGTGGGCGGGGCAGAGCACTGGAGTGCCCGCCCTCGGCCCAATGCAAGCTGCCCGCTGGATTCTTGTGGGCAGAAAGGGTCAAGAGATACCTTTGAGTGCGACACGTGCTCCCGGTACGAATACGAACTATATGTTGGCGGTGTATAGCCCTAGCGGCACGTTGCTCAACACGGCATTGGCCAACGACAGGTCGAGGATCAGCCTAGATGTCGTTATTCCAGAAAATGGGTCTTACACAGTAGAACTGCGCAACTTCTCCTGGACGCGAACTGCGGCAAACACCTTCAATGTGTCGGGATAGACCACGAACCAGGTGCGCCGAAATTGTTGCCTCTCGCTGCCGTGTGACAGATGTGGCTGAGTCGCTGCTGGTTGGGCTCTCCGCGTGGTCCCCGCGGTGGAGTCACCACACCTGGCGTCGGCCGGTGCACCTTGTCGCGCGTCATGGTTTGTGGCAGGGCTGTTGTGTCAGTCCTGAAGGAGAATCAACGTCATGGGAAGACCACCATCGATACCGGCTGAGAAGAAGTCCCGGATCGTGTTGAGCGTGTTGGCTGGCGAGATGACGATCGCCGAAGCGGCACGACGGGAGAAGGTGTCCGAGCAGTCGATCAGCCGGTGGAAGGCCGAGTTCCTCGAGGCTGGCAAGGCCGCGCTGGCCGCAGGCAGATCGGGCCCGTCAAGCCGGGAGGAACAGCTGGAGGCCGAGGTTGCCGATCTGACCCAGGCCCTCGGTGAGGCCGCAGTCGAGATCCGAGTATGGAAGAAGTCCGCGGAGGGCAGGTTGGGCCCTTCGCAGACGTCGAGGTGATCCGCGTGCAGGCGGGCATGTCGACCGCGAGGTTCTGCCGTCTGATCGACAAGTCCTGAACGGACGTGACGGCGCTGGCAGTGCCGTGCCAGGGCCGCGCGCCCAGTGAAAGGCCCGTGGCCGCAGCCGGGCCGACATGCCGTGCGTGAGCGGGCACGGGCCCATCCGCTGGCGCATCCGGCCTGGGGCCACCGCAAGATTTGGGCGATGGTGCGTCATGAAGGCCATGTAGTTTCTGAGGCGACTGTGCTGCGGTTGCTGCGCGACGAGCGCCTGATCCTGCCGGCGGCCTGCCAGCGTGAGCGCAGGAACCTGGCCCAGCGGCGCAAAGCCGCGTTCGCCGCAGCGCCCACCGGGGGCGAATCAGGTGTGGCAACTGGACTTCAGGCCAGTATCGAGAACACCACCGGCGGGGTTTGGCGCATCGCCGGGTGCCGGGAGGACTGGAGCACCTACGAGCACCGATTCCACATCTCGACCACCGCCAACCAGCGCGAAGTTGAGTCCTGCACAGTGGTGTAGCGCGGTTGCCTGGATCGTCGTTGGCAGCGATTTGGCTGACGAGGACGCGGTCACCGCGTGATCCTTCGAGTGAACCTTCCACAGCACTCTCGAATGGAGACACACGATGACCGCTGCTCACATTGTTGACCCTGCTGGCCTGCTTGGCGAGGCTCTTGCCGAGGCCAGCCCTGATTTGATGCGCAGCCTGGTACAGACGATGATCAATTCGCTGTTGTCCGCTGATGCTGACGCCATCGTGGGTGCGGAGTGGGGCAAGCCGAGTCCGGGGCGGACCGCGCAGCGTAACGACTACCGCCACCGCGGTCTGGACACCCGCGTCGGCACGATCGATGTGGCGATCCCGATGGCATGACCCCCTGAATTCGGTCCGATTGATCCGAACCGGTGTTTCCGGCCGTTGGTCGTGCGTGTGGGGGCTGGTTGATGGCCAGTCCTGATCTTGCTCACTCTTGGACGCATTTGAGATCGGAAGTGCCCTGGGCTTGCCACTAGGCTGGAAGTAGGTGGTGGTAGCCATGATCGATGGTCTACTCGCGGTCGCAGTCATTCTCGTCCTGATTCTCGCGTCAATCGGACTATTGGCGAATGCCGCCTGGCTAGCCCACCGTGATCGTCTCGAAGGCTCAGCGCGCGAGGTACTCAACATCTGGTGGCCGTGCGTTGTATTGCTCACACCGACTGTCATGGTCGGCCTGGGCCTGCTCGCCTCTGCTCTGCAATCTCACGACTGGGAAGCACCCTGGTCGCCCGTTCTCACCATCGGTCTAGCGATCGGAGTGCTGCTGCTGCCCGACGCGGCATTGGCACTTGGGATCGTGCGTCCACTTCAGGGCGGCCTCCTCCTGGTGTTCCTCAGTGTGGCGCTACCCGTGGTGCTGGTCCTGACGATAGGGCTGATGATCTCAAGCGTCCCAGCGGACCTGACCGAGGATGAGGAACTGGCGCTTGAGTTCATGACACTGCTTTCCCTTCCGTACGCAGTCTTCATTTCGCTGCCGACGCTCATCGCCGGCGCCCTGCTCCTCGTCGGGCACTACCTCCGCAGCCCGCCGCCTGTTGATCCCCTTCGTGCCCTGCCGGGGGACTAGCGTGCCGCCAGTCGCGCTACAGGCCTAGACGTCGAAGAGGGAGCCACCACCATGCCGAGGCAACCCGCGCCCCCGTCCACCGCCGATGTTCTGCCCTACCTGCGTCGTTGCGTTGAGCGAAGCCGTGAGATTCCGGAGTTCCAGGTCATGGTCGAGGCCGAGCAGGAGGTGGTCGGCAGATTCGGCACTGCCTTCCGACCCGAGAACCTCGGCAGCCTGCCCGCCGAGACCGTGACCGACTTCCTGCGCGAGAAGGTGAACCGCCACTGGTACGGATTGGAGCGCAATGCTCCGAAGATCGTCCGCGACATGCCGGCTCTGCGCGACGGAATGGCGATCCTGCTGGATGACGCTGCACCCCTTGCCGAACGATGGGACGCTGGCCTGCCGCGGATGCATGGCGTGGGCAAGGCGATCGCGTCGGCGATGCTGCTGGTGGTGTACCCGGCGAAGTGCGGCGGGTGGAACAGCGTCAGCGGCGAGAAGATGGCCTGGCTGGGTCTGATCCCCGAGCCGTGGCAGCGGCGCAAGGACGGGCGGACCTATGAGCAGATCAACCTGATCCTGTTGGACCTGGCGGACAGCCTGGGGATCGACCTGTGGGAACTCGACGGGATCTGGCACCTGGTCGCGCTCGACCACGATCCCCGTCGTCGTCGGATGAATCAGACAGGATGAACCAGCTCGTGGGGGTGGATCGCGTCCCGGCGGCCCGCCGACGTTGAGCCCGCACCCGGGCTGATTCCTTCCGCGGTGTTGAGCATGCTTCGACTCCTGCGCTCCGCCACACCCGCGTGTGTCACAGCGAGTCAGAGTCAGTGTCGGAGGTGGGTTGCACGGTGGTGAGCGGGGCGGACGCGGTCCGCTCGGAGCACGGCCGGCAACGGGCCGATCACGCAAATTTTGGCGAGGAGAGGATGTGCACCATGGCGTACTACGCGGATGTTCAGGGGTTACCCAAAGCGGGCAGTTCCGTGCTGGAGTTGAGCTTGTCGCCCTACTGGTGGAACGTCGATGCCTTGCGCGCGGACCCACGCCTGAGCTTGGCCGACATTCCCGGCTACAACGACTCCGAGGGCGTACTGAGTCCGGCGGAATTCTTCGAGCTCAATGAACAGATGATCCGGCTGCGCAATGCCCGAGGGGGTCCCGGTCCACACCCGAATGTGGTTGAGTCTATGGAAGAATTCCTCACTGTGCTGCGGGATCGCGGCGACGAGTTCGACGGGTTCCTTGTCGGCGTGCGGGAGTCGGAATCAGGACTCGGATGACGGGCGCTAGGGGGAGGTCACACGTTGACTCGTCGTTGGGGACCCGATCGACGACGTCAGTAGGTGATGTGGCCGGGTGACCCGATCGCGGGTTCGGGGACTTCTGCCGGCAGCCACCGGAACCCACGCGGCAGTACCCGCTGGAGATTCGGGCTAATCCGGTGTGTCGAACGCCGTGACTAGGGTGTTCCCAACCCCACCGTGGGGTCGCTGGCACACACTTGGGGGTCGAAAGTGGGCACGTTCGCGCTGATAGACGAGGTATCCGCTGCGCTGCGGGGGCACCGCGGCACAGATCCGACCGCGCCGGTCACGATTCTGGTCGCCACCGCGGATGAGGCACGCGAACTGCGCACCAGCCTCGCCCGGGCCGATGACCCGAGGCTGCACGTCGGCGTCGTGGTGGACACCCCGTTGATGGTCGCTTCCCGTGGCCACGAGCACGCTTCCCAGTGGGATCTTGGTGACGCAGTTCGACGCCACGCGGCCGAGGGCTACTTCGGCAATCTCGACGGATTGACCGGCGTCACCGAGGCGCTCCTGTCGGCGGTGCGCGTGTGGGATGTCGCCTTGCCGGAGGTGCGCCGGGCCGTGATCGAGCGCGCGCCGTCGCCGGTGGACAAGGCACGACTGCGAGCGATCGAGGGTTTGCATGTCGCCATGGCGGCGGAGCTGTCCGCGCGGGGGCTGGTGCTGCCGTCAACGGTATTGGCGGAACCTGCGCCCGACGAGCCGGACATGTTGTGGATCGATGCGACCGTCACAGTCCTGGATCCGATCGCCGAGCAGTGGGTGGCGCGATTGCAGACCTCCCTTGATGCCGCACGTTTCATCCGCCTCGATGTGGCAGGGGACTATGACTTGCCGTTGGTGGTGCCGGAGTTGACCAGTGTGGTGGATCCGGTCGACGAGTGCGGACTGGCTGCCCGCGCGGTCACCGCGGCGTTGGAGGCTGGCATTGCCGCGCGCGACATTGCGGTGGCAGTGCCGCCAACGGTGCTGGGACGCTACAGTGCGCTGCTCGGCGGACTCCTGGCGTCTGCCGGGAGCACAACTCAGGAGCACGAATCTGCAAGGCCGCGTCAACTCGCGGACACCCGCGTCGGCCGCGCTCTCACCGCATTGGGGGCGGCGGCTGCTGAACTCCGCGGGCCGCGGGACCTGCGCTTCGACCACCTCACCTCCGTGATCACTGCCGGCGGCCTGCCCGACGCGCAGGGCACGTACCTCAACCGCCGCACGTTGACCAAACTCTGGCGGGCGGTGCGAGGTTCGGACCCGGCCACGTGGCCGAGCGGGCTCGAGCCTGACCTTCGGAGGGTGGATGAGGCCGATGTGCCGGGGGTGCTTGCAGCTGCGGCAACCGCTACCCGAATTGCGCGAGCGCTCGAACTAGCTCGGCGGGCCACGGGGACCCCGCAGGCATGGCAAGACCTCGGCGTCGCCCTCGAGCCGTTGGTGCCGAGCGAACTCACCTCGGGTCGCGCGGACGCAACGGCGCGCAACCAGGTGCTGGCGCTGCTGCGGGCGTGGTCGAGGCGACCTGATCAGTGCAAGTGGTCCCAGGCCTTCGAGGAGGTTGCCGCACTGTTGCGGGAGGAGGTGCAATACGAGGATGCCGAGGTGGCGGTGCGGATCGTGCCACTGTCGGCCGCCTGGGCCACCGTGCCGAAACTGGTGGTCGCGATCGGTCTGAGCGACGACCTCGTGCCGGGCTTGCAGAAGCCGGTCGGCCCCCTGGCCGCCGACGAAGTCATGACTCTTGGGGCAGGTGCGCAGGGCGGGTCTGCAGTCGCGACGAATGACGCGCGCAGTCTGGCGGCGATGCGGCGGGTGGCCGCTGCCACGCAGTTCAGCTACCCGCGTAGTGATCAGTTGCGGACCATTGAGCGCACCGAATCCCGCTTCCTGACGGCGGTTCGAAAACGCGAATTCGGTTCGGTAGGTGCTCAGTTCGAGGCGGTGGATCGCGGGGAGACCGGCTTGCTTGGGCGTGCGGATGCGGTCGCGTCGATGCTTCGCACCGGGGCCGCACCAGCGGCGGCAGCGAGCCTTACCGCCGGCGTCGATGTGGCGGCTGCGATGGTATGTGTTCAAGCGCGTCGGCAGCCGCCGCCGGCCGGTGCGGTGGATCCCTTCAACGGGGACTTACGCGCCCTGTCGTCCGACGATCTGGCGCTGCTGTCCTTGGATCGTCGCCGCAGCGGCGGGGACTGGGCATCCCCGTCCGCACTCGAGAAACTGCTCGGCTGCCCGATCGGTTGGTGGGCCAGTCGGATCGTCGGGGTCGGAGAACCCGAAGCCATCGATCCGGCCGTGCTGGAACAGCCACGCTGGGGTACCTGGCTGCATCGGGCGCTAGTGGTGCTTTCGGAACATGGCCTGCTGTTGTCGGACCAGTTGACCGACGACGACGTGAGCGACTCGTTGTGGGTGGCATTAGGTGGCGAGCCGGAAGCAGAGCTCGATGCTGACCAGGCCGACGAGGAGGTCCTCGGCTACCGCTTCCGGGTGACTGAGGCAGACCTGGCGAGGGGAGTGCGCGACGTCCGAGCCATCGCCGGGCGGCTGCGGGTATTCCTGTCCGATCGTCCTGCCCGAGTCGGCCACGCGATCCACGAGGTCGACCTCGACACTGCCACGCTGCAGTTGCCATCCGGCCCGCTGACCCTCGGTGGCCGGGTCGACCGGATCGACACCTTCGCAGGTGATCATCACTTGGTCACCGACTACAAGACCGGCCGGGCCGGTTCAGGGCTCCAACTCGCGGTCTACGCCTGGTTGTGGCTGCTCGGGTACGGTGGCGATGCGGAACTGCTGTACGCCACCACGCGCGACGTCGTCTACCAGCCGCAGGAACTGCGTGATGACGGCGAGTCGGTCTTCACAGCCGAGAGCCTTGCTGCGTACCTGCAGGAGCGGTTGGCCCACGGTGTCGCTGCAATCCGAGACGGCGTGCTCGCCTCGGGCGCGTGGTCCGCCGAACACGACAGGTACTGCCCGATCTGTGCTGACCTGGAGGCGGTTCGGCAACCATGGGGACCAGGGGGGCCTCGAGGTGAACGCGCGCTGGCGCTCGCCACGGTTCAAGTGCCCGAGGACGCTGCGACGGCGATGGGCCAGGTGACCTCATGACCGGATCCAAGGTGCAGCAGGCAGTCGCCGGAGCGGGAAAGACCCACTGGTTGGTGGAGCAGTACGTCGAGATGGTGGTCGATGCTGTTCCGCCGCTGGACCCGCAGGGCGTCGTCGTGATCACCTTCACCGAAGCCGCGGCCCAAGAACTGGTCGACCGGGTTCGCAAAACGTTGACCGACATCACCGCGACCGACGATGTGAGCCGTGCCCTGCGCGCCCGTGCGGTGCTGGAAGGGCTAGGCGCGGCCCCCATCGGCACGATTCACGCGTTCGCGCGGCGGTTGCTGCTGCAGAACGCTCCGGCCGTCAGCGTGCCGTTCGGCGTGGAGGTGGTGGACGAACTTGAGCCGGTGGTCTGGGCGCAGATGTCAGCTCGGATCGTCGCGAACGTCTTTCAGGGTGCGAAGGTCAACGGAATTGACGTGCGGCAACTGCAGCGGACCAGCCGAGGGAGCGGCGGTTCCGCCAGGGTGACCACGCTCGCAGAGGATGCCCAGGGCTTGCTCAAGGACGTCTCCGGGGCCCTGTTGCGCTCACCTGCCTGGGTCGGCGCCGACGCTAACGAGATGGGCGCGCTGCTCGACGAGGCCTGGGCCGCCGCCCGCTCGGCCCACCAACCACCGGCGGACCTGCTGCGACGCGGCGAAGGCATCGCCCTGCTGGCCGAGCTCAAGGAAGATTTCGGCAGCGTTCCGATATCGACGAAGGTCACCGAAGAGTTCGGCAAGAGGCTGAGCCTGATCGATCAGCTGCGTGTCCTCCTTGGCAGCGGGCCGAACGAGGAAGCAGTCACGGTGCCGCTGAAGCAGGGCGGATCGGGTCTGCTGAACAAGGCGATGCGGACGCACTGCACGAAGGCGGGAATGGCGTCGGCTGTGGCCACGGTCGAGCGGGTCGAACGTCACAACGAGTTGGTTGGCGAGTGGCAGGTGGGCAAGGATCGCGCGTACGCCCGTCTGGCCGGCGCGCTCGCGGTCGAGGCCTATCTGTGGGGCCGATCGCAGGGTGGCACCGACTGGGTGCTGCAGGACGAGTTGTTGCAGAAGAGTCTGCACCTGATGCTGAGCGATGCAGACATCGCGACCGCGTTGCGCAGGAGGTATCCGCGGGTCCTGCTTGATGAGGCCCAGGACGTCGACGCGACCCAGCGCGAACTCCTACTGACGTTGGCAAGTGCCAACGGCATCACCGTGGTGGGTGATCCGCAGCAGTCCATCTATGGCTTCCGAGGCGCCGACCACGCCACCTTCGCCGAGCTGGCCGACCGGCTCCTTGACGGTGGCGCGCCGCAGACCCTCGACACGACACGGCGGAGTCTGCCGATCATCGTCGAGGCAGTCAACGCGGTGTTCGCCGAGGATGCCCACCACACGCCCATGTCCGCTCATCGAGACGACGATGAGGGCTCTGTGACGGTGCTGCGCGCCGATCCTCGCCCGGCGCCGAACCCCAAGAACCCGGTCAAGTCGAAATCCCCGGGGGCACCCGATTATCGGCTGGCCCAGGCCGACGCCCTCGCCGACGCGGTGGTGGGTGTCCTGAACGATCCGATGGCGCGGGTGATAGACATGACCACCGAACAGTGGCGTCGGCCTCGCCCCTCGGATGTTGCGATTCTGGTGCCCAGCCGCACCCCGGTGCCGGATCTGGAGGCGGCGCTGCGGGCGCGCGCGGTGCCCACCACGGTGCGCACGAGTCGCGACTTGGCGCGCCACCCGGTCGCGGAGGGACTGGCTGCCGCGTTGCTGGCGGTGATAGAGCCCGACGACACGCGTGCCTTGTTGGTGGCGTTGCGTTCGCCGCTCTTCGCGTTGACCGACGAGCAGATCACCGCCTGGTCGTTGGCCAACGGGCAGTTGAGGATTCGGTGGCGGGACCCGCAGGGCGGCGCGGACTCTGCAGCCGCTTCATCGGACGAATCGGACGATGCCGCGCGGACCCTCGCGACTGATGGCGTGACGAGAACTCGGCAGGCCCTGGACACGCTGCGGGCAGCCAGTGCCATCCGCAGGTCCCAGGGACCCGGCCCAGCCGCCCAGTATCTGGTCGATGAATGTCAGGTGCTGGCCACGCTGGTCGCGGCCGACCGAGAGGACTGGACGCGGGGGTGGGCCCAGGTGCGCCTGCTGATCGATGCGGTCACGGACCGGCAGTTGGCCAAAGTGGAGCCGGATTCGCAACTGGCGATCTGGCTGCGTGAGCAGTTGGCGGCCGCAGGTACGACGAACCTCTCGGTATTGAACGAACCGCAAGCGAGCGGTGTCACTGTCACCACGATCCACCAGGCCAAGGGGTTGCAGTGGCCGATCGTGGCGGTGGCCGCGCTCACCGGAAACGATGCTGCCGATGCGGCATTGGCACTGTCGTCCGATGATGTCTCGGATGTATTCACGCACCTGACAAACGACTGCAGCTACCGGCCTGAACAGCCAGCCGACGCTGCGCCTCCGGAGTTGGCCCGCCTGATGTACGTTGCCATGACCCGGGCACGAGATCACCTGATCGTGTCCGGGGTCGGTCAGTCCGGCAGAGGCGCGCCGTCGGTGGTAAAGGGTGGGTACATCGCGGAGCGCATCGAAAGTCTTGGCGCGCCTCGCGCGAGGGTGGTCGACGTTGTGGTGGATGTGAAGCACACAGGCGCACCGGACCCGGTACGGCTGCACCGGCCGCAGGCGTCCTACCCGGGGCCGGGGGATGTGGCAGCTCGACTGGTGGCGGTCTCGGCGTCGGCGGCCAAGACGATGAGACGAGCGACGCCGAGTGCGTCCGGTCATGGGAAGCCAGACCGGGCTCAGACGGCAACACCGAGGAAAGCCGAGCCTGCCGCGCCAGCATCCACGTCGATCCCGCCAACTGCTCAGGCGCGACCGGAGCCGTCGTGGCGTCCGGCACCCGGGCGTGCGGCTGTAGTCGGCGACTACATCCACGGAGTGCTCGAGCGGGTCGACCTCGCGCGGTTCGTGGACCCGTCAGCGGACGCAGCCGCTGCGGTGGTCGCTGCGCTGCCCAGCGGTGACGACCTCACTGAGGATGAACGCCTCGCGGCACTGCGGACGCTCGACCACGGCAGGGGTTCTGCGGTGTTGGCCAGGGCAGCAGCAGCCGACATCTGCCGTCGCGAGTTGGCGATCAGCGGGAGCAGCGAGCACGGCGACGTGCTGACGGTCACACAGGGTTCCATCGACCTTCTCTTCGCCGAGGTCGGCGGCGACCCGGACGGTGACGCTGACGGCCGGCGGTGGATTCTGGTGGACTACAAGACAGATTCCACAACGCGGTCAACGGAGGATTTCGTGGCGTTGCACCGGCCCCAGTTGAAGGGGTATGAGGAACTGTTGGCGCAGGTTGGAATCGACGTGGACGAGACGTGGTTGGTGCGCCTGACTCCTGACGGCGTCGTCGACACGAGGGTGCGGTGAAAGTGAGATGGACCTTCTGCGGTACCCCTGATTGCGGTGCCAACCCAGGCGAGCGGATCGCTGTGCCTCAGCGAGGTGCCATCAGATGCCGGTCGAGACATCGCCGGGAGATCGCCGTGAAGGCAACCCGGTTCACCCTGCATCCCGCGCGAACACCTCGACTTCGAATCCGAGTTCGCCCAGGGTGTCGACGCAGTCCGGGCCGAGGAGTGGGTCCGGTTCGAAGCGCACCAGTTGCAGGCGCATTCGAGGTTGTTTCGTAACGACCGCTTGAATCGTCTCGTGTAGGGCGGTGCGCCGTTTGAACCCGTTGTCCTCGCGGGGGTCTTCGGGCCACTTGTCGAGCGCTGCCGGGAGTGCGGTGTCGTTGTTGCCGGTTCCGGCGGTTTGGATGGCGACGAAGTAGGCCAGGTCGTAGGCGAAGTCGACGGGGTCGGGCCGGCAGATCATGCTGGCGGGGAATCGCCACGGGCTGACGTCTCCGGCGTCCACTGGGAAGGTGGCGGATTCTCTGGCAAGGACCGGGGTGCCGAAGTGGATGAGGAAGATGCTGAGGATGGGGCGGCGCTGCAGCGACCCCCACGTGTCGGTCTGGTCGTAGCCGACCAGGATGGCGCCGGTTCCTACGGCTGACATGGTGACTCCATTCTCGATGTGGCGTGTCTCGATGGGCGGGGCTGCGTTGGGAAGTGGCCTCGGTGCGGGTGGTTCGCTGCCGGTGGCTCGCTGGCGAGGATCCCTTCACCTCACAGATATCCACCGGTCGGGGTGTCGTAGAAGGGCCTGCCGCCGAACGTGTCGGTGACGATGGGGCGCAGGTAGTTTGCAGCGTCCACGACGACGTGGACGGCTTCGAGGATGGCCGGCCCAGCGAAGGGGCTGGCGATGACGTCGTTCGCGGTGTAGACGGCGCCGCCGCGGGCGTAGACCTGGGTCCCCAGCATCGAGGCGGTGACGTCGTTGACGAACGCGAGCAGTTCGGGGGAGTGGTTGAGCTTGTCGGCCACCAGTGCGCTGATGCGCACCCATGGGTGTCCGAGTCGGGAGGGCTCGACGAAGGTGAGGACGTCGTCGACTTTCAACGCGAATACGCCGTCCTGGTCGGCGAAGACGTCGTGCCCGACGAGGTCGGTCAGCCGTAGTTGCAGGCTGCGGGCCAGGAATTCCGGCGTTGTGGCCAGTGGGACTTCGACCATTTCCGGCACGGGCTGTTCGGTGACGGTGCGCACCCCCGGGTCATGGTTGCCGACGAGGGATGCGACGTTCGCCGGCGGGATGGACAGGTCGACCGAGTCGGCGTTTTCGATTCTCATCAACACCGGCCGTGGCACGCCGAAGACGTCGCGGACGGCAGACGTCAGCCGTTCGGCGGCCTCCGCCGCGGTGACCGCGCGCAGTTGCCAGTTGCCGAATTCGGCGAGCTTCCAGTCGGTGAACAGCAGGTGAGCTTCCTGGTCGGGGTCGAGTTGGAAGTCCGGGCCGAGGTAGGTGTTGCCGCTCAGTTCGACCAGGTAGCGGTCGTACTCGATGGCGACCTGCACATACGGCTGGACCTGGCTGACGCGCTCAAGGGTCGGGTGACTGGCGTTGATGATGAAAAACTGCCCCGGTTGCAGCCGTTCCAGAGTGAATTGAAGTCGTTTGGTGAAGGTCCGCCACGGATTCTGCGATTCGACGACACGGCTGACGTTGGCCACTGTTCCCCCCGAAGTGTTCTGCTATTCGCGAATGATTTAGCACTTTCGGGCAGGAGAATATTCCCGTACTCCCCGCCCCACCGAGCAATAGCTGACCCCGGCGACGTCGATGGGTTCGGGCCCTAGATTGAGTGGTGCATGGAGTTCACGGAGCCGGCATGCAGATGTGCCGGTGATTCGCGTCGCTGAATGGGGACGGGGAGGAATGCGATGGCCGCTCGTGACGACAGCCTCGACGGTGGGCGTTCGGCAGATGACTCGACTGTGTCGGGTCCCGTGGTGAGGGTGGGGCGGGCATCGGACAACGACATCGTGGTCGGCGACCTGCAGGTGGCCGGCCATCATGCGAGTTTCAGCAAGGCCCCCGACGGTTGCTGGCAGTTGCACCTCGAGCGCCGGGCGACCGCGTCGGTGAACGGGCGACCCGCCCCGGCGCGCATCGAAGCGGGCACCACGGTCCGGGTCGGAAACGTGCCGCTGCTGGTCTCGGGGGACGGAGTTGCGGAGGTCGCCTCGTCGGATCACGACCTGGTGGCGAGCGACCTGATGGTGATCAAGGACGGCCAGACGATCCTGTCGGACGTCTCCTTCGTCGTGCCGCCGAACTCGTTGGTGGCAGTCCTCGGGCCCAGCGGCTCCGGCAAGACGACCCTGCTGAACGCTTTGACCGGAGTGGCGCCGGCCGATTCCGGGGATGTGCTGTACTGCGGCACGCGGGTCTACGACGAGTACGAGGACGTTCGTCGTGCGATCGGGTTGGTGCCGCAGGAGGACTTGCTGCACGCCACCCTCACCGTGGATCGAGCACTGTCGCTAGCTGCTCGGCTCCGGTTCGCTCCGGACGTCGAAGAGTCGGAGGTCGACCAGCGCATCGAAGAGGTGCTGGATTTGCTGGGTCTGTCCAACCACCGCACCAAGCGGGTCGGCCAGTTGTCCGGCGGGCAGCGCAAGCGTACGTCGGTGGCCATGGGCGCATCGAATAGGCAGCGCCTTCCGACGACCTGCCATAAGCCCTTCTGCGAGCCGGCAAGGCGAGTTGCCCGGTTGCGGACTCATCTACTTCGGGGAGCAACACGGCTCGCCTCCGGGCCACGGCATTATCGGCCCCACTCAGCCGAATACGCGGTATCTTGCTGTTGCGTGTTCTTGAGACAGGGGGTGGACATTGGCTGCTTTCTCCTCAGTTGCTTCGGACTTACCGCAACGCCGTATTCCGTTGGTGGGGGCACGTCACATCGAACTCGTTGAGAACCTGGCGGGGGAAGTCACCCGCGAAGGTGCGGGCTTTCGGGTCTATGTTCTCGAGGGTCCCTCAGGGGTGGGGAAGTCGAGGGTGATTCGTGAGACCTACGCCAGTCTGATCAGGCAACCGACATGGGCAGGCTACTGGCCTGAAACAGTGGAACAGCTCGGGACAACTCAGGAGAACCGCAAGGTCCTCGGAGCGGGGCGGGCGCCCATCACCTGGAGGCCGAACGAAGCCCCGCGCTTCCTTTGGTGGGACTTCCAATGCGAACTTGGATACGACCAGAGTCCCAGTTCAGCTGTTGCATCGTTCGCGCCGTACCTGGAGCGGCACGCAGCACCACTGGCCGTGGGCTTGTCCAGGAGCCTGGGGTTGCCCGCCGAAGTGCTCCAGGTGATCCGAAGCCGGTGGGGGACGGTGCTGCAACGACTTGCCACCGATGGGATCTCCGAGGCGCGGGAATTCCTGCTTGACTGGATTGGTCTGGGCGGAATCCCCGGTCTCGAACCGCTCTTCCGAGCCATGACTGGTACGGCCGCCTGGCTGCATGAACGCCGGATCCGCATGTCGCGGCGTGTGTCCGACATCGTTGTCGACGTCAATACTTCGGACCCTGCGTCTGGCATCGCCAGAGCAATCGTGTCAATGACAGGCGGGAAACTACCGGCCATCGTTGCGATTGAGGATCTCCATTGGATGGGACCCGACACGGGCATGCTGTTGGGGCGCCTGGCAGAGATAAAAGCTGATGTCACTGTGCTCGCGACAGCCTGGCCGGAAGGCGTTGGAAGGAGGCACTACCGCGATTTTCTAGGGACGGCGGGCACATCTGTCGAGCGGTTATCCCTGCGCGAGCCATCTGCTCTTGAAGCAGCACGCATAGTGCAGGCAGTTGCACCGTCGACGGCCCGGACGGACGCCCAGATGATTGCGCAGCATTGGGCTAACCCTTTGGCCATGCTCTCGCTCCTGAGCCTCCCGAAGGTTCAGCGTCGGATCGCCGCTCAAAACGGCCGGGCCAAGTGGGACCCAGAAATGACGGCATTTCCTCGGACTCCAGTTGAACTCGCGATGCTCCGACTTCGGGAGATGCCGCCGAGCGCTGAAGGTGCGCTGGTCTGGTCCGCTGGTGCGCTCCCTCTTGATCGGAAGTCATCTGCCGTGACCTTCCTACCCGAACTGGTGTGTGAGCTGTCGCGAGAGATTGGGAAGGAACCTGCAACTCCTGCGGCGGCCCCAGAACCTGTATTCAACGAGGGGATGCGCAGAGCGCGTATGGACTATCACTGGCTCTGGGATCCCGCGCCGTACACAAGCCGCTTTGCTGAGCCCCATTTGCTCGCGGCCGCGAGAGAGAGATGGACTGAAGAGGTCGACGACTCCGTGCAGTCCATGATCCGATCGGTCGCCTGTGACCTCTTAGCGAAATTCATCAACGCCAGGCGAGACGGGGCGCTGCTGGTCTCGCTTGATCAGGCCGACTTCGTGGCTGCCGCGCGGTGGCTCATTGCCTTGGCAGGTGAGGTTGATGGATGAGGCGCTTGCCGTGGCGTTGATCACGGTGGCTCGCAGCCTCGCTGAAGACCACCGGTATGGGGATGCTGCCAAGCTGTTGGAACGCAATGACTTCATCGACTTCTTGCGCGCGTCCGATCACGAGGACGCATCTGAAGTCGGCAACCAGTTAGCCTGGTGGCTGGCCTGGAGTGGTCACTACGGCGATGCGCTATCTCTTTACGACCGGTTGCTTACTCGGGCGATGAGCACGCCCCGACGAAGGCAGATTCAGGCGCGGCGAGCCCACGTCCTGGGCATGAGTTCCGCTGATGGAGCAACCTCAAGACTGGCCAGGGATGCTTTCGCAGAGTTGGCAGAGGAGATGGCGAGTGACCGGTCAGCAGACGAACGACTTGAGTTCAGCGTGCTACGTCAGCACGCGCGATGGGTTGGGACATCCGGCGACCCGGGGCAGGCGCTGAGACTTCTCCAGCAACTGGAGGAGGATTGGGCTGCGAAAGCTGACCGAAACGAGAGGGAGTGGATGCTGCTCCAAAGCAATCTTGCGTATTTCCTCAGTAGGTCTGGGAACGCCTCGGTGGAGGAATACGAGGGGATCGCTGTTAGGTATCGGAGACTTGCGGAAATGAGAGAACGAGTGCTTGGCGCGACCGATCCCGACACCCTGGATGCAAGACGGAATGCGGTCTGGTTCAGCTTCTGGTCCGAACCGGTGCGAGGCCTCATGAATGCGCGTGAGTTGGAGACCGACGCGCTCAAGATTCTTCCGGCTGGACACCCCTACTTGATCGCCATCATGCTCGATGTTGCTGTGTTTGCCGCCAGAGGCTCGCAAGTCTCGATTGCCCAGGAGCATCTGGCACGAATCCGTCAAGACCTGAGGAGTTGCCGGGATCAGGCATCGGCCCTGTCCGAGTACGGCGACGCCCAGCCCGTCGAGTCTCGATTCGAGGAGATCCGGGAGTGCCTGCGTTTGGCCGACGCCGAAACCGATCTCGCAGTGCTCGACGAGTTGGGTCGAATCCTGACTAGTGGGCAGTGACCGATTGGTGGACGCGGGAGAATTCACGAGGTTTGCGGGCCGCCCGGAGCCGTCCCCAAAGTGGAATAGGCGATTCAAGGTAGGAGCCGCGGCTGGCGAGTTCACACGAGCCCCCCGGTGACGTCGCTTCGAGCGGTGGCTTTGGCTCGTGCACGCGTTTGGTGTTCGGATCACGCGGTCAGGAGTTGGGGTGTGTCTACCTGGGCGCCGCGTTCGCCCGAGGGTGGCATCGTGGTCTTCCTCGAAGCCGTTTCCTCGACGCCTCAGTAGAGCCGTTGGGGGTTGAGCAGTTCTCCGCGCTTTCGACTCGAGTCGAACCGGTCGCGGAGTTTGCGCCTGGCGCGGGAGATGGCAACGGCTGCGCTCTGAGCGGAGGCGTAGCCGTATTCTTCGGCGATCTCGCTGTTGGTCCACCCCTGGGCGTGGCGGAGCAGCAACCGTTTCTCCCGCTCGGACAAGTCCCTGAGCGCGTAGGTGAGCATCATCGGGTCGACGGCTGCAGCGCTTGGGCCGTAGACGGCCATTCCGACGGTGATGTCGGCACGGCTCAGGCCGGTTGCGCGGGCACGGGCGGCCACCCAGTCATCATCGAAGCCGCCGAGCCCGATCGGCACCTGGCGGTGGCGCTCAGCTGCCTTGATGAAGTCGAGGCACTTGCGCCGAGTCGCCGTGACGATCCAGGCGTCGGGGTTGTGCACCTCGTCGAGGTCGAGCTGCATGAAACTCATCAGTACCTCTTGAACGGCGTCCTCGACGTCGAGCCCTTCACGTGCGTTGGGGCCCGCGACCCTGCGGGCTATCCGGGTGGCAAGGTCGCGGGCCCTTGCGATCTCGGTGTCGGTCGCTGCTCTGCTCATGGACGCATCCCTTCTGATGCCCACAGATTGGCACGAGGGTCCGACACGAACTTCGCGCCACGAATCCGCGGGAAGGCACTCCGGGCGGCAAGACCTGACGGCGCGGCCGGTTGTGGAGACCGATTCGGCAATCGTTGATAACAAATGCCTCCGCTATTCGACGGACAAAGTGAAGGGCACACGCAGACCATCCGGGTCGGCGGGCCCGAGAGCTCCAAGGAGTAGACGATGAGAAGCGCACCCAACCGATTCTGGGCGACTGTCGAGCCCGACCACTACGGCGAGTTCGACCTCGCCGGTTTCGCCGACGAGTCCGAGGCAAGCGCTGGGGACGTTGAGGCGATCGTCGACGCGCTGGAGGCGCCGCGGCACGCCGGCGTCGAGTACCCGTCGTGGCGCGGTGACGAGATCGCTCCTGGCCTGTTCATGGGTGGTACGCGCGACGACGACACGATCGACCTACCCGCCCGGCTCCGCGATCTCGGTGAGCGCGGGGAGTACGACGCAGTGGTCACTCTGTACGCCTGGGCGCAGCCGGTCGACTGGGAGGTCGAGGAGTTGCGCTACGGATTCGGCGACGGCGCGCTTGCCGGTCCCGACATCGCCCGGGTGGTGCGGGCCGCGGCGTGGGCGCATCAGCGCTGGCGGTCCGGTGACCGTGTGCTCATCCGCTGCCAGGCCGGGCTGAACCGGTCCGGTTTGGTCAGCGCGCTCGTCCTGGTCATCGAAGGCTGGGAACCTGACGTGGCGATCCGCCGCATCCGCGATCGGCGCTCGCCCTATGCGCTGTTCAACAGCGACTTCGTGCGTTGGCTCGTCGCGGATTCGGCCGCTGCTGTCGCGCGATTGCAGGCCGGCGCATACGCAGGGAGGTGACGGACGTGTCCCTCCTCGTGAACCGTTTCGACCGGTCGGTGAAGCTGCCCAGAACTGAATGGTTCCGGTTCGCTGGTGTAGTCGATTCGCACGAATGCGATGCACGCTCCAGACGTGGGGTATGCGCAAGACACGATCAATAGATGGATGGCAGACCCCCGTGAACGCGCCAGGGCAAACCCGCCAGCGGAAACGCCGCAGTCCCAACAGAGAAGGGGAGTGGTCCAGGTGACCGAAGACTCCCAGAGCAGGCCAAGCAGGCGCCGAGCGCTACGCCCAACGATGAAGCCGTCTCGGTGTACGAATTCGGGTTGCTCCTGCTGGATAAAGAACACGGCGTGCCGAGGAAGGAGGCGGAGTTGATCCGAGCTCTGAATCTGGCCTAGGCACCCCGCAAACGTGACCGCTTGCGGCGTACGCGACGGCTTGAAGGGCCACATAGCGGTCGTGGCTGAGGAAAGCGTGCGCGGAGAAGACGGGGCCCAGGGAGGGCGCCAACGCTACTCGCTGAGATCGCGTGCGTGGCGCGACCCGTTGATCACGTCGTAGACGAAGACCATTTTGCGCAGTGCAAGTGGTGGCGGAGCGAATGGATACGGTTCCGGGGTGCCCATGGAGTGCGCCATCTCGTTCAGGCTGACGGTGAGCGGGGCCCAGCGGGCGAACAGGTCGCTGACACCGGTGAATCCGCCGTTGATGAATCCCTCGGCGACGGCGGTCTCCACCATGTCCATCATGTGCAGCAAGTGCGCGAACGACTCGGCGTAGTCCTCCCACGGATGGGCGGTGGCGTAGTGGCTGAGGTGCGTGGTGCGCCAGGCGCCGCTGTCGTTGCCCTGATAGTGGGCAGCCAACGCCGCGGAGTAGTCGGCGCGTTCGTCGCCGAACAGCTCCCGGAATTGCTCCAGCCGTAGCGCGTCCGGCGCCACGTGGGCCTGCCAGTGCCAGTGACCGACCTCGTGTCGGACATGCCCCAGCGGGGTTCGGTAGGGCTCGCCGAGTCGGGTGCGGACCCGTTCGCGTTGGGAGGGGTCTGCTTCGCTGGTGTCCAGGGTCACCAGACCGTCGGCGTGCCCGATCGTGACGGGGTCGTCGTCGGTGCCGTGGTGCAAGGCGAACCTCAGCGGCGGATCGGCCGTGCCCGGATCGAGGTCGACCAGGGCGAGTTGGCGTAGCACCCGCCGTTTGGCGGATTCGAACGTCGTCAGCTGGGCGGTCGGTCCGCTGCGCTCGTCGTCGAGCGCACAAGAGGCGCACTGCTCCGCGTCCGCGCCGACGACCCAGTTGCACAGCAGGTCGGCTCGGTTGCTGCACGGCTGGATTGCCGGCGTCATCGCGTCTACGGCGACGTTGTAGCTCAGCTCGCCGCCACAGTTCAGACAGGTCTGATCGTTGAAGAAGACCCGTTGCGAACACACCGGGCACGAGAGTCGCCGCACCGCATGAGACTACGGGTACGGCCAACTGGCGCCCGAGTCCGGGCGGTGAGGGAGCGGTCCTGCCTGCGGCGCCGGCGGGTTGTCGGTCACGCGGCAGACGGCTGTGCGGGATTCGCTCCGCATCGCGCCTCGGCTCAAGCCGGATCGCGGGCTTCGGGCCAACCCGCGCTGGTTCGACCCAATTTGTCTCGTCGCGCGTGGGTAGAGTCGTTTTGCGACGCGTGTCGGAGTCGCGTTCGACCCGCCGCGTTCCCTGCCAACGTCCCCTGGAAGCCGAGGAGAATCCATGCCCTCCGCACTCTTCACCCCGCTGACCCTCCGTGGTGTGACGTTGCCAAACAGGGCCTGGGTCAGTCCCATGTGCATGTACAGCGCAGTCGATGGGCTCGCCAACGAGTGGCACCGCGTTCATTACGGCGCTTTGGCGACCGGTGGCGCCGGGCTGCTCATGGTGGAGTCCGCCGCCGTTCTAGCGGAGGGTCGCATCTCCGGCGGGGATCTTGGACTCTGGAACGACCGGCAATCCGAGGCACTTCGTCCCATCGTGGAATTCGCTCACGCGCAGGGAATGAAGATCGGTATTCAGATCGCCCATGCCGGGCGCAAGGCGTCCACGTTCGCGCCCGGCACAGGGGAGGGCAGCGTTCCGCTCAGCGACGGGGGTTGGCAGACGGTGGCGCCGGTGGCCAGCCACTACGGTGCCGAGCGCGTGCCGAAAGCGCTTGACGAACAGGGGATCGCCGCGGTCGTGCAGGCAACAGCAGAGGCTGCTGCGAGGGCAGCCGACGCCGGGTTCGATGTGCTCGAGATCCAATGCGGGCACGGGTATCTGCTTCACGAATTCTGCTCCCCGCTGACGAACCTGCGCACTGACGGATACGGGGGATCGTTCGACGGTCGTACCCGGATCGTGCGCGAGACGGTCGAAGCAGTTCGGCAGGTATGGCCTGCGCACCTCCCGCTCTTCGTGCGGATCTCCGCGACCGACTGGGTAGACGGCGGTTGGACGATCGCTGACACGGTCGCCCTCGCCCAGAGCCTGCGGGACCTCGGCATCGATCTCGTTGACTGCACGTCAGGCGGACTTGAACCCGGCGAACTGCCAGACCCGTACCCGGCCTACGAGGTCGACTTCGCTGCTTCCGTTCGCAACGCCACGGGTCTTGCGAGCACTGCTGTGGGCTTCATCACCGAGGCGTCCCAGGCCGAACTGCTTATTGCCTCCGGACAGGCCGACGCCGTCATGCTCGGCCGGGTGATGCTGCGCCAACCCCGCTGGCCGCTGGCGGCCGCGGGCGAATTGGGCGACGAGGTGCCCTGGCCGCTTCCCTACGACCGGGCGCGCCCCGAGCGCTCGGTGCCTCGCACGCGGCCGTTTCGCTAGGGACACCTTTCCCGAATTGCCATGGCAGGGCTGAGGGTTGCGGCTTTGCCCTGTGGTGGCATCGCCATCGGGATCGCGCCGGACAATGCAACTCTCGGGGTTGGGTGCGGTGACGGCCTTCCACTGGTGGCTCGCGGCTGCCGAAAGTGGCTCACCACACCTTGTTGATGACAAGTTCAAACTGCTTGGCGCCGTCGGAGTCCTGGTGTCGGGTGCCGAAGAGTTCACCCGCATCCTTCACGTGCCAGGTATACGTTCCCCCGACATTGAAGTACTCACTGTTCCAATCCACGCTCATCCACGGGGTTGAGTAGAGGGGATTCTCGGCGTCGACGTCGATGGTCGTGCGTTGACTCTGATCGGTGGAGATGCGGAATTCGACGTCGTCGCTCCATCGGTAGAGGTTCCTGAAACTCGTCGACTGTCCCGGCCAGAGCACAGACCAGTCCGACCAGACCCCCATGCCCCGGTAGTACTTGGTGTACACCGCCTCCTTGGTGTTGTTCTTCAAGGTCACTCGGGTGTCCAGCGTTCGGTTGGGGGTGTCGTCGGCGGTCGCAGTAATGCCGGGGGCAGCCGGAGCCGCCGGAGCCGCGGGAGCAGCCGGGCCCGCCGGAGCCGCAGGAGCTTCGGGGCCCGCCGGAGCCGCCGGCGGCGGTGGTGCGGCCACGGCGTAGGTGGTGCCCATGCCGACGAGTGAAGCTGCGGCGAGCGTCGAGGCGGCCAAAGCAGTGATCTTGGAAGCGCGGCGGGGGTTGCGGGCGGTCATTCGAGTTCTCCTCTTGCAGTGGTTTTCGTTGACCCTGCAAGCATGCGAGCCACGATTTCCGGCGGGCAATAGTGAGGAATTCGAAAACGTTTTCGGCGGATTTCGAAATCGTTTTCGACGAAGGCACCCCGCGATCTGGGCGAATTCCCTCAGTCTCCGGGCAGGAGCCTGCGGTAGGCGCTACGGGCGATCACCAGGCTGAGCACGATCGATGGGATCTCGCCGACGAGCAGGTAGAACACGGCCGATTCCAGTGCGAATCCGGGAGGTGCGCCGAGGACGTTGGCCACGGCGTCGCAGGTGAGCAGGGTCGCTGCGAGGACGCTGAAGACGAGCGCGGCGCGGGTGTTGCCGCGCAGGGAGGCGATGCCGGCGCCGATCAGGCCGATGGATTCGCCGGTGTCGAGGATGACGACGATGGCACGAGCACGCGAGAGCCAGCCCACGGTCTCCGGGTCGAGTTGCAGCAGCAGGGCGTGTCCCGCGAACGTCAGCGCGACGACTGCCAGGACAACGGCCGCCACCGCGAGATGTCGGGGGTGCGGCAGGCCACCCTTGGAGAGCAGTTGCCTCGCTGCGATGATGCCAGCAATCGCGCCGGGCAGCGCAACGAGAAGGATCAGCGAGAAGCCCCACGCGTTGTGGGTTCTCAGATCCGGTGACAGAGCCATCGAGATGCCCAGGTACAGCACCAATGTGGCCGAGGCGACGCTCAAGGCCGCCGCCAGCGGATGCCCGCGCCACAGCGCCCAGGCGGCCGCCCCGCAGAGCACCGCAGCGCCCATCCCGATCACCAGCCCGGCGAGGCGCAGATGGTCGGCCTCCACCGTGGTCACCTGGGTGAAGGCCAGGTAGATGATCCAGGGCACCTCGAAGACGCCCAGTGCGAGGACGAGCCAGCTGACGAGCCGGTTGCCCACCGGCGTCCGGCGCGGTTCCGGCGGCGCAGCGGATCCGGCACCACGGGTCGCCAGTCCATCAGCATCGGAGGAAGCCGGAGTCGCCATTGCCCCAGTCTGCGCCACCGGCCGACCGGATTCCGGACGGTGGTATGCGAGTCGATCATTGGCTAGCGTGTTGAGGACCGGCTCCACGACACGAAGGGACTCGACCCGGTGCGGCAAATCACAAACAAGATCGCAATGGTCCGACCTATCTCGTTTCGGTTCAACACACAGACGGCCAAGAACGACTTCTTCCAGAACAAACTGAAGGAGAGCCCGGAGGACATCCAGGCGAAGGCGCTGCTGGAGTTCGACGGATTCGTTTCACTCCTGCGCAGCAAGGGGATTGACGTTCACGTCTTCGACGACGACGATTCTCAGTTCCTCACACCGGACAGCATCTTCCCGAACAACTGGTTCGTCTCGCTGGAACCAAACGTGCTCGTGCTCTGCCCGATGTTCGCGAAGGACCGGCGGCACGAGCGCACGAAGTTCCTCGGCGAACTCGTGGCCGCGCTCGGGCAGCACGAACTCCAGATCTACGACATGACCCACTACGAGCACGAGCACCGGTTCCTCGAGGGCACCGGAGCCATGGTGCTCGACCGGGTGCACAAGAAGGCCTACGCCTGCCTGTCCGAACGTGCCGATGAGGGCCTCTTCCGCGAGTTCTGCTCGAAGTTCGGTTTCAAAGCAGTGCCGTTCCACGGCTACCAGACCTACGAGGGCAAGCGAGTCCCGATCTACCACACCAACGTGATGATGGCGATCGGCGAGAAGTTCGCGGTGGTCTGTCTGAGCGCGATCGACGACCCGACCGAGCGGCAGGCCGTGATCGACGAGCTCACCGAAAGCGGCAAAGAGATCGTCGACATGTCCGAAAGCGAGATCGACCACTTCGCCGGCAACGAGATCGAGGTCGAGGGCAAAGGCAAACAGCGCTACACGGTGATGACGAAGTCCACTTTCGACGTGCTCACGGACGAACAGAAGGCCGTCATCGAGAAGAGTTCGGAACTGATCGTCGGGGATGTAGAGACCATCGAGGACGTCGGCGGCGGATCCGTCCGCTGCATGATCTCTGAGTTGTTCTGAGGTGCCCTGAGTTGTTCTGAGGTGCTCGGGGCGACGCGCGGTCGCCTCAGCAGGCAACCGCGAACCAGCGGCCTTCCGGGTCGCTGAACGCGAACGTCATCCTCTCGCCGTGTGCCATCACCTCAGTCACCTCAACGCCCTTCGCACTCATGGCCTCTCGGGCCGCTTCGAGGTCGTCGACCCCGAAGCACACCGAGGGTGTCGCGAGGTCGAGCCCGTTCGGGTTGTTCGCCATGAGCGCCAGGGGCACAAGTTCGAAAGCGAAAGACTGGTCGGCGAAACCGACTTGCGCGATGCGGTGCCCACCCGCTTCTGTGACCGACTTCTCGACCATGCCGATCTGCTCGACCCAGAAGCGACGGCACAACTCGGCGTCGTCGACGTAGAGCACAACGTAGGAGACCTGCATGGCACCGCCAATATTTCGTCGAATCGGGATCGGCCCGGTCGGCGGGCGCGAGGGTGCGCGGCGCGCGAACCTGCCGGTGAGTGTAGGCGCTCGCCGCTCCGGTGGCGCGGGGTCCACCCGACGGTGACAGCGACACTCGGCGGGTGCTCACTGACGAGCCGTCCGTGTCGGAGGTGCCACCTACTGTGGCGCCATGAGCACAACTGATGACATCACCCGCCCCGCGACCCAGGCGGTGGTAGTCCCAAGACGTCGCTCCCGCCACCTCTGGTGGGCGTGGTCGCCGGCCTACACCCTGGGCCTGGTCTCCTTCATCCCGGCGGTGCACGCAGCGATCGTGTTGCGCCGACGGGGTCTGTGGCTGTTTGCCGCTGCTTTGATCGCCGCCGACGTGCTGGCGTGGACGCTGATGTCCTCGTCCGAGCGGAACCCAGACGGAAGCAACACCCCGAGCCAGAATGCGGGCGTCATCCTGATCCTGGTGCTCACGGTGCTGGGCACCATCCACGCCCTCCGGATCCGCGACGAGGTCTTCGGCACGAGCGGGGCGGGTCGGGTCCTGCCGAACACGCCGGTAGGGCGTGACGCGGCGGTTGTGACAGCGCTCGCCGCACGGCAGCGGCGCAAGGAAGTCGCCGCCCTCTCCGAGGCGGATCCCGGACTGGCGCGCGACCTTCGCGTCGGGCGGCCGGATCTGGTGCGCAGTTTCGATGACGGTGGTCTGATCGACGTCAACCACGTGCCCGAGGTTTACCTCGTCTCTCACCTGGGACTGAACCCTGCCCAGGCTCGCCTGACAGTTGAGGCTCGGGAACGTATCGGCGGTTTCCAGAACGTTGCCGAACTCGTCGGTTTCGCCGAGGTGCCCGCCCCGACTCTGGATGCGATTCGCGACCGCATCGTGCTGCTGTAGGGCCCCTTGCGGGCCGGGATCGCCCTTCCCTCTGCGACTGTGCGCCACTGGCGGCGTCCCAAACGTCAGTTGTAGTAGCCGCCGACATCGATGAGATAGTTGGTCGTCCCGTGCGCGAACGTGGTCATGGTGTCGGCCGAGACCGCTACCACCGAACCGTTAGCCAGTTTCATCCCGGGTTCGTACCAGTTGATGGTGGAGACGGGTGGTTCGGTGGAGGTGGGTCCCACCCGCAAGTGGCCTCGAGCGACGGTGTCCACCTCGGTGAGGTTGAACGCGACCGCACCCACGCCGTCCGGGACGACTGTCGGATCGTCCTTGGGCTCCACGGACGTGGTGCGGGATTGGTTCGACAACGGGCCACTCCCGCCCTGGCCTGGCCTGGAATCGTATGCGCGAGCTGGGTCGATGGGAGTGAAGCGCAATCCATCCGGCGTCGCGGTGAAGTATCCGAGCACGTCGATGACAAATTCAGTGGGACCGCCACCGCCGAATACCTCGAGTGAATTGCTTGCGTCGAGAGCCGCTGTGGCCGAGTTGGCAACGTTCTGGCCGGTCGCGAACCAGTTGATCACGGAGGTGGCGGGATCGGACTGCCCCGGCAGTCCCACCGAAAGGTGGCCAGAGCCTTGGGTGTCCGCGACAGTGAGGGTGTAGGCCACCGCCGCAGTACCGGCAGGCGCGGAGTCAATGCGCACTTTGCGGGATTCGTTCCCCGCGATGGGGCCGCCGGACACACGGGAGTCGTACGCCCGCAACGGACTCACAGGTGAGAAGAACTCGCCGCTCGTAGTGTCAGCGAGGTAGTAGCCCACCACGTCCACAATTAGGTTCGTGCTGTTTCCGACTCCGCCGCTGGCCATGACGTCCAACTTGCCGTCGCCCAGTTCGGAGACGTACGCATTGGCCCATCGCTGATCGCTGTCGAACCAGTTGAGCGTGGAGGTGCCGCTCAAATCTGCTCCCGCAGGACCCACCGCCACATGGCCCGAGCCGGTGGTGTCGATCAAGGTGGCGTTGTAGGCGACTGCCACGGCGTTCGCGGGGGCGTTGAGGTCGATGGTCACCGGCGTCGCCGGAGGGATTGGACCGCCGCCCCCTTGGCTCGGCCGGGAGTCGAACACCCGAGTGGTCGTCTCGAGGCCGTCGTACTTCGCCCCCCTCGGAATAACGGCCACTGGCGCGGATGCCGCACCCGGACCGGCGGCGTTGACAGCCCGCAAACTGATCTGGGACTCGACCCCGTTGTAGAGGTTGGGCACCGTCACTGTTGAAGCGCTGGAACCGGTCGACATCCATGTGACGCCGTCGGTCGAGTACTCCACGTCGGTCACCGGAATGCCGCCGTCATAGCCGAACGTGAACGACACCTCAGCGGCGGAAAACATGGGTTTGGCACTCAGTTGGGTGGGTGCATCCGGGACGTCTGGAATCACCGGGTCCCCGCCAGCACCCCAGTACAGTTGATTGTTGTAGTTGGAAACCCGTACCTGAGCGCCGCCGGGATAGTCGAGGTTCCTGGGATCGGCGCTGAACGTCGCCGTGCGGCCGCTGGTAGCGATGGGACTCAATTGCTCGAAGGTGCCAGGGTCCTGGTAGAAGAAGCGCGAACCCTGGGAGTCGAGGATGCGCGGACAGATCCGCCAGGTGTCGTATGGGCCAGCTGCGGCGATCTCAGTCTCAGCCGCCGAGGCCGACATGGAACTGGATTGCTTCGGGGCGGGAACCCCGATGTCTTGCACCAGGAAGTCGTACTTGTTCAACGACGGTTGGGCCGCGTAGTCGAAGTTGGTGCCCACCATCACCGTCATACCGCGGGCCACGCTGTTCGCGTCTTTGCCGGAGCCACCCACGAAACTGGGCACGTAGACGTCCCGCGCGCCGGTGTTGGTGAACGACGGCGAGTCAAACCCGAACTGCGGCAGTGGCGCGTACCAGTTGTCTGCTGCCGGCGAAACCGCCATCCACACCAGACCCGCAAACGGACTGTTTCGCAGGTCCGGGAACTGGTCGGGCTTCGGTTGGATCACCCGGTGCGCGTAGAGCCCGTCCACGAAACTGCCGTAGACACCCTGGTTGACGTACCCATAGGCGTAGCTCACCGGAAAGCCAGCATCGCCCTGCAGCACTGTCACGTTGTGGTAGGCGCCCTGCGGGCTCCGAACCTTCACGGAATCATCGTTGACGTGCAGGTAGACCTTGTCGAAGTAGGTGCCCCATCCCTCGGTCTCGGGGCCATCGGACTGGCCCACCCAACTGCCCAACTGTTTGTAGTCGTACAGCTTCACCGGCGACTGCTCGAAGCGCTGCAACATCACCAACTGGTTGAAGTCGAAGGCGTCGTCGTAGGCCTGCTGAAGTGTCACCATCGGGTTGCCCAGGTCGTTGAGTTCAATCGAACTCTGCTCCATCTGCGGCGACCACGCCACAGTCACCCCTGAGACGTCGATGGCGGCGCTGCCGGCCGCGGGCACGTTGGCGGTGCTGTAGCGCAACATCTCCCCGGCGACCCGGTAGAAGCCCTGGTCGAAGTCACTGATGTTGCCCGTGCCGTAGTAGGGCCCCTGGATCAGGTTCCACCCGTTGATCCGACCCGTGCCGGTGACGATGAGCGGGCGGACGCTCGGCTGGGTGAAGATGCCCTTGGCCGTGGCGTTGGGGGTGGCTGTGTAGTTGCCAGCGTTCCACTGGTCGACCAGGGCCTGCATCTGCGCTCGGGAGGTGGAGTGCGAGTCCTCGGTGTCGTACACGATGTACGACGACGAGAGGTTGGTCACCCTGGTTGGGCCGGCCGTCGAAGGGCGCTCGGGAAGGAAGTCGTCGTCGATGTCGAGCACGAGTGGCGACGTGCCGTTGCCAGCGGCGCCGAATAGGCCGCCGACGTACAGCGCGTAGAAGTAGGGGCCACCTGCGGTCTGAACTTCGCCGACCTCCCAACGAGTGCTCAGGTTGTTGATGGATCCATCCGAAACCCGATACACCTCCGCATTGGGAGGCAACGGGGTTTGGCTCGGTGCAGAGCCCCAGTAGCCGTCCCGCGGTCCCGTGAATACCGCAACTGAGCGGTTTCCGAAACTGTGGGTGTCAACTGCGGACTCCGGGTCTATCGGCTGCAGCGTGAGTTGCTGCACGCCCACATTCGGACCGGACTCCACGAGTAGTGGGAAGTCGATGCCGTTGAGGGTCAGTGCGAAAGTGTCCGGTCCGTTGCGAACCAACGGCCGCGAAGCCCCGCCCAGGCTCACCCAGAGTTCGTCAGGCAGTGGGTACGTCGCCGGATCGGTCACCCCGACCGTGAGGGTCGCCCCATCCAACGACGTCGTGGCCCCAACATCGAAGTAGTGGCTCTCCAGGTAGTTGAACTCCACGCCTTCGGGGGTGTACCAGTTGTAGGAGGAGTCATAGGTGCCGTCGCCGTTGTAGCCGCCCTGCAGTTTCAGCGTCCCGCCTGACTGCTGGAAGAGGATCCAGGGGGCGGTGTAGGAGTCTTGTCGGTAGTTCGTGGCGCCAGTACCACCGGGGAGCGTGAGTGCCACGGTGTAGTCGACGGCATCATTGTTGGGTCCGGCGGTCGATGGCGACTGCTCGGCCTCCAGGGCCCTGGCAACGGCGGAATTGCCGGTCGCGACGAGCGTCCATATCAGTAGAAGTGGTAGTACGAACACGATGAAGGTTCGCCAACTTCGCATCTGGGTTGCCACGGGAACTCCTCGGCGTTGGCGATATCACCGGCGACAGCAGCCGCCCTTGTCAACGTAGCGGGCGGTATTGGCAGGCGGCAAGACTCGACCTAGCGTTCGTGAAGTGCGGTATCCGGATGCGTTCGGAGCGCAGGTACGCCGCCTGCGACTGACCAAAGCCATCAACAGCACAGCGCACGTCTGGAACAGCAACCGCTTGGTCACCGGTCGAGCCAACCGGCGCCGTTCTGCCGGGACCTCACTGACGAACTCAATAGAGGGCAAGGAAGATGACGAAGATAGGCCCAAAACGGGGTTGCCGGATGCTCCTCGCCGGGGCGACGGGTTCGCCTGCTGTTCCGCGCGGCCCCACAATGGGGCCATGGAGGTCTGGCGTGGATTCGCCGCGGTCTCGGCCGTTGTGCTGGTGGTTGGCTACGCGATTGGTGCTGGCGTGTGGGTCGCGAGCGGGCGGGAGTTCTACGAGGCGTTGAGCCGGCCGCCCTGGCAACCCCCGGACGTCGTGTTCGGGTTGATCTGGCCCTACAACTTCGTCGTGCTCGCGGTGGCCGGGGTCCTGGTCGCGCTTGCGGGCAATGCCTCGGTGGTCGTGTGGTGGCTCTCGCTGACCGCCCTGAGCATCGTGGCCGCCCTCGGATGGGCCTGGCTGTTCTACGTCGGGCAAGCGCTGTGGCCGGCGGCGGTGGCGCTGGCGATCGCGACGGTGTTGACGATTCCGGTGGTGATTCTCACCTGGCGGACAGCCTGGATCCCGGGAATCCTCCTTGTGCCATACGTCCTATGGCTCGCCACGGCGACGTCGCTGGCGGTGGGCTACGCGCTGCGCAACTGAATTCCGGCCGATGGCGCCCTGCGGGGGTCGGTCGGCTGAGCCTGGCGACCCGACCACTCCCAAAGTGTCGGAGGGCGCGAGCACTATGGGCCGTGAGGGTTCACGCGGGGTGCGGTCGAGTCGGTCGCAGTTGCGAATCGGAGGGGAGGGGCAGTGCCATGATGGAGGTCTTGTACGTCACCGACTACGACGATGCACTGCAGTGGGCCGCTGACAAGTTGGGTATCGGGCGCGGCGTTGGCCCGGCCGAGGAGCGGACGGCGCTGCGGTTGCTGGCCCCCGTCGTTTACTACTTGTCCGAGCAGCGGGGTGAGGCTTTCGGATTCGAGGTGGCTGCGTGGTGTCGTCAGATCGTCGAGGACCACGCAGCCCTGGAATCGTTCGGAGACTTCGAGTTCGGTCGGCTCGGCACGGCGCTCGCCGAAGTGCTGTTGCAGGACACCGATGAGGATGAGCGGGCACAACGACACCTGCGGCGCGCCCTCAACGGCCCGACTGCGGCCGCATTGCGTCTGATCCAGCTGGCCTTCGGCCTCTCCGGGAAGCCGGGGGTGGTGCGTTCGCGCCGCGTCGCCCGGTCGGCAGCGAACGGGCCGTCGAATCCGACGCCGGTCGCGGGTGCCGCATCGGTCGATAGCCTGCTCGGCCAGTTGGAGGCGTTGACCGGTCTGGTGCAGGCAAAGCGCGTGATCCGGCAGCAGGTGGATTCGGTGCTGATCGCTGCACAGCGGCAGCGCCTCGGTCTGCTCGCCGATCGGCGCCCGGCCCACATGATGTTCGTGGGCAATCCCGGAACCGGCAAAACCACTGTGGCCCGGTTGGTGGCGGAGATCTACCGCGCGGCCGGGGTGTTGACCGGTGGCCACTTGGTGGAGGTGGATCGGTCGTCGCTGGTCGGCGAATACCAGGGCCACACGGCGGCCAAAACCGCGAAGGCGCTGGAGTCGGCGCGCGGGGGCGTGTTGCTCGTGGACGAGGCCTATGCCTTGGTGCAGAGCAGTCACGACTCCTTCGGCCTGGAGGCCTTGGCGACGCTGGTGAAGGGGATGGAGGATGCCGGTGACGAGTTGGTGGTGATCCTCACCGGCTACCCGAGAGAGATGGCCGCCCTGCTGCGCGGAAATGCCGGCCTCGCCTCACGAATCACGGTGGAGGTGCCGTTCGACGACTACAGCTCCGACGAGTTGTGGCGCATCACCGGCCACATGTGCTCTGAACGCGACTACCAACTGGCCGAGGATGCCGAGACGTATGTCCGCGCCCACTTCGAGCAGACGCGGCGAGAACCGGGATTCGGCAATGCCCGGAGCGTGCGCAAGGCGGCCGCGAAGTGATTCGGCACCGGCACCGCAGACGGGCTCCTGCGGCGGGACTCAGGTGTAACTCACCGAGGCTGGTCGGCCTAGGAATTCGCCGAAGCGATCGAAGGCCTTCGCGAGGCGTCGTTGAGCGGCAGCGCTCGGCCTCCAGTCAGAGAGTGTGTGGACCTCGACGTCGATGCGCTTGGCCCGCACCTTGCGCGTCCAGGTCGCGGCCACCCGACCCCCGACGACGATCGTGTTGCGGAACACCCCGTTGCCGCCGGGGATCACCGCCGCCATCGTTTCTGCGTCCGCGGCGAGGGTGCGGTCTTTGTATCCGAGCAGGAACTCGTCGAAGCCGGGGAGCACCAGTGGCGGAGCGGCACGTCGGACCCCCTGCTGCCACCCGGGCACGTCGAGCGCAGTCGTGGGGCACAACATTTCGCGATCGCCGACCGACACAGATGTGAGCTCGGAACCCAGGGCTGCGACGGCGGCTTTCGTATCGGATGCTGTGAGCCCCGTCCAGCCAGTGAAGTCAGCTGCGGGTGCGGGCCCGTGGCTGCGGAAGAATCGTTCGGCGAGTGTGCGCAACGCCTCGTCGCGGGTGAGGTCACGTTGCGGGGGAAGCCAGTCGGCGGCCAATGCGAACGTCTGCTCCTTGCCACGTTGCGGGCCGATCACGGCGACCCCGGTCTGGCAGGCGTACCAGAGGTAGTGGTAGCCACGCTGCCCGCTCGCGTCGATACCCCGCTGTTGCAGGGACGCGAGGATTTGCGCCCGCGTCAGTGGGTTCGCGGTGCCGTTGCGGGCTCGTGCGGATCCGTCGGGTTCCGGATCCTCGGATGACACGTGGCCCGGATCCGACAAGATGTCGCCGATGGCCTCGGCGGCGGCGAGCACGGTCACTCGATCGGTGTCGAGGATCGACCAGCGCCGATCCAGGCCGCGGAGCATCCGGATGCCGGTCAGTTGCAGCATCCACGTGACGTCGGCGGGCGGAACGAAGTGGATCGTGCCGCGCATGGGCCAGGTGCGGACGATCTGCCGTTCTGCGGTGGCCCGCTCGATGTCGGCGTCGGTGGAGCCGGGCAGGCGAACGCCGAACGACCAGTGCCCCGACGCCACGTCCTGGGCCTGCATAGCGCCGAACCACTCAACGACGCCCGCCGGAGTGAGGTGCGCTTGGTGCGATTCGGGGGTGCCGGCGGCGGGCGCGTCGTCGGTGCTGGACGAGCGGGCGACGGGGGTGGCGAGCAGCAGGGAGCGAAGCCGTAGCGCGCGGGCCTGATCGTCGCTGAGCATCGTAGTCACGACTGCCATGGTGCCCGGTTTCGCTAGGCCCGGACAACGAGTGTGGTTTCAGCCCCGGAAATCGGCCTCGAAACCACACTCGATGAGGGCCGTCCCCAGGGCGCATCGCGGGAACTTCGCCGCCTCGGCGGCCAGGAGTGGATAGGGTCGCTCCATGGTGCCCAGACGCCTGATGAAGGATCCGGAGGTTGTGCTGTTCGCGCAGCGCGCCCGAGTTGAGCACATCGTCGGGGTGCTCATCCGGTACGGGGTGGCCGACATGACCGGAGATGCGGATGAGCACCGCTGGCTGGCGAAACTCGCCGGCCACGCCAAGCCCGATCCGAGACTGCTGGCGATGAGCCGTGGCGAGCGGCTCTGCGCCGCGGCGCAGGAGTTGGGCACCGTGTTCGTCAAGATCGGACAGATCCTCAGCACCCGGGCCGACCTCGTCGGGGCCGACACGGCGCACGCACTGCAGGCGTTGCAGGCCGACGACCCCGCGGACACCCCAGACCAGATCGCCGCAACGGTGGCTGGCACCCTCAACGTCGCAGTCGATGACGCCTTCAGCGCCTTCGGCTCGTTCGACACCACTCCGATCGCCTCGGCCTCCATCGGTCAGGTGTGCCGGGCGACCACGGCCGAGGGTCGGGATGTGGTGGTCAAGGTTCGCCATGCCGGCATCGTCGACCAGGTCGATTCCGACGTGCAGATCCTGCAGGCGCTCGCCGATGTGGCCGAAAAGGAAAGTGCCAGAGCTCGCGAGCTTGGCGTCTCGCGAATCGTGTCGGAGTTGGTGGAGAGCCTTCAGCAGGAGCTGGACTTCCACCACGAACTGCTCAACCTCCAGGTGATCGCCGCCAACTTCGCGGGGTCGACCGAATACGCGTTCCCCGAGGCGCTGCCGGATCTTTCCGGTGAGGCCGTGCTCACCGAGACCGCCTTGGAGGGCACCCGGCTATCGGACGTGATCGGAGACCTCGGGGCTCGGCGGGACACGGTGATCCGCCAACTCGCAGCGCTCTACTTCAAGATGATCTTCGAGGACGGACTGTTCCACGCCGATCCCCACCCGGGGAACCTGCTGCTGCTCCCCGAAGGTCGACTCGGGGTGCTGGACTTCGGCAAGTGTGGGCGCCTGCTGGACGACGTCCGCGAGGCTTTCGTCGACTTCCTGGCCGCGGTGTTCGGTGACGATCTCGAGGAGGTGACCCGCTGTTTGCTCGTGGTCGCGCCGGGTCCCGCGACGCTCGATACCGACCTGCTCTCCCGTGAGCTGGCGGTGTGGAAGGACCGGTTCTTCCCGAGCTCGGGTGTCGAGCGCGACAACGCCGATCTCGGGGCCGCAGTGTCCGCGCTGCTCGACATGGCGAACCGCTACAGTCTGCGGCTGCCGAACGACGTCGCCATGATGCTGATGGTGGTCGTGGAGTTGCAGGGGATCCTGGAGGAGACCGGCACATCGCTGCGACTGTCGCAACTGTTGCTGCCGTTCGCCGCGCGACTGCGCAGCGAACGTCTGTCGCCTCGACGGCTGTGGCGCAGTGCCACCCGGAGAGCGCACCGATGGGAGCACCTGCTTGATGTGCTGCCGGGGGATCTCGCGCGAATCGTGGAGGCCGGCAGCCGTAGCGAGTTGAAGGTTCCTCTGGCGGTGGAGGGGCTCGACCGGCCGATCAACCGCATGGCCTACGCGCTGGTGACCGCGGCGACCATCCAAGGTGCCACCTCGCTGCTCGCCCGGGGCACGGCCCCGACATACCGGGAGGTGTCGGTTCCCGGCCTGGTCGGCACCGGAGTCTCGGCCTATCTCGCAGTGCACATCCTGCGGAGCATCCGGCGCTCCGGGGGTGTGTGACTCGGAGTGGTTCCGTGGCCGTCAACAGCGTGATTCGTTGCACGTTTCCGGGCTCCCCGAGGCCGGGTTGAAGGCAACCGCGACTTTGAGTGGCAGTTTGGCGCCCCGACAGACCCCTGAATGTGCCACTCAAACTCGCTGTTCCGGGTTCGGGTGATTCCGGCGGCGTCGAAAGGTGCAACAAAACCCGCGGTTGGGCGAGCAGCGGTTCGAAGCGACCACATCCCCCCGTCTTGTCGCCGGAGTTCGCAGGCATCGGTGGCGGCTCGGTTCGTCGGCTGGTTGAGCCGTCCGTTCGTCCACCACACTGATGTCGTTCGATTCCTTCGACGTGGGAGCAGCCCGGTGGACAGCCGCAGCGCAACTCGCCCGCTCTACCTGGGCGTCGTCGGCCCCGGTGAAGACTCGACGGACGACCATCGCGAAGTGGCCCGCCGCGTCGGACTCCTCATCGCGCAGGCAGGTCACTTCGTGGTCACGGGAGGTCTAGGGGGCGTCATGGCAGCTGCCTGCGAGGGCGCTCGGGAGGCCTCCGGCCTGACGATTGGGCTACTGCCTGGTGACCGGCGCAGTGATGGCAACGACCACCTGAGCGTGGCTCTCCCCACCGGTCTGGGTGAACTCCGAAACGGCCTCGTCGTGCGCGCCTCGGACGCGGTCATCGCCATCGGTGGCAGTTGGGGGACCTTGAGTGAGATCGCCCTGGCCATGCGGACCGGAGTGCCGGTCGTGGCGCTGCCTGGCTGGGACCTTCCCAGCCAGGGGATGATCCTGGCGGATTCGCCCGAGGAGGCGTGCCGAGCGGCGATCACGGCAGCCTTCGCACGCACCAGGGCTACTGACTAACTGACGCTCCGATCCGACGTCGGAGCCACGGGGCACCGCGTCGCGTCCTAGACCGCACGGAGACTACTCCTTCGGTTGAGTTGTCACTGATGCGGCACGCGGTTCCGCTCAGCGGGTACTTTGACCTCGCTGGCGATCAGGGGATCAGGGGATCAGGGGATGGGGGTCATGGCGGAATCTGCTGACGGTGCACCTGCGCGCGATGCCACTGTGGATGTCGCGAAAGGGTTGGCCATCACATTGGTGGTGCTCGCGCATATGGATCGCGGGCTGCTCGCGGCCGGACTCGTCGAGCTCGGCGGTTGGACCGGACGCGTCGATGTGTGGCTCTATTCGTTCTTCATCCCGCTGTTCGTATTCCTGTCCGGATTGTTCGTCCTCAGGTCGTGCGCACGTGCGGGGCGTCGGGCGTTCCTCGTCGCCCGCGTCGCGGACCTGATGTGGCTGTACCTGGTTTGGTCGTTGATCAACGGCCTGCTGCAGGTGGGTTTCAACCGCTTCACGAATGCGGACTTGAGCCCGAGGGAGGTGTTCACACTCTGGTGGCCGCTCGGGCAGATGTGGTTCTTGCCGAGTCTGGCGTTCGCCACTGTTGTGGTGGTGCTGCTCAGACCGTGGGGCTCACCCTTGCGCCGTTGGGTGGTGTTGGGGGTTTTTCTGGTGATCGCACTACTCAGTTGGCAGACCTTCGGGGTGTGGCCGCTGGTGTGGTTGCAGCCGGAACTCGCGTTCTTCCTCGGCCTTGGTGCCGCCCTCGGTCATGAGCGTTTCGCCGCGCTGTTGGGTCGGATCCGCACACTGGCGCTACTGCCGCTGATGTGCGTATCGGCGGCGGCTTCAGTTGGTTTGCTGGCGGCCGGAGCTTCAGTGCCGACGTCGCTCGTCGACACCCCGGACCGATTGGGCAACCGGCTAGCCGGTGTCGGCTGCGCACTGGCCGGCATCGTTGCCGCAGTGGCGGTGTCGGCGCTCATCGCGCGAGCCGTCCCGGCAGTCGCCGCGGGCGTCGCGCTGCTGGGTCGGCGGTCGTTGCCGATCTTCGTGAGTCACACCATCTTCACCGCGGGTGCCCGAGCGATGCTGAACCTCGCTGGCCTCGACTGGATACCCGCCTACGTCGCCATCGGCGTTCTGGCGGGCTTGTCGGGGCCCTTGCTCCTGTTCCGGCTGGCCGAACGCTTCGGATTCAGCTGGGTGTACGTGCGGCCCAGGATGAAAACGCATGCTCGGACGTGAACAGCGGCAACGCCTCGAGTTCCTGCTGACCGCCGGGCAGGACCGGGCGCCAAAGCGCCGGGGCGCGCACCTTGCCGGATGCAGCCGATCCCCGGCGATTCGGGTCGCTCGCGTTGACGTCCCTCTTGCTGGCTGCCCGCCATCAGGGCGGGGAGAGCGAAGGCGAACAACACGGTGGCCACAACCAACGGTGCGGCGATCTGCCAGCGAAGCAGGAATGCCGCCCCCGCGGCGAGGACGAGGGCGAACTCCAGCGGGTAGCCCATGAACCGGCCGCGGCGTGGATCCACCCGGTTGACCTCGAATCCGGCCGTGAACGCACCCACACAGAACGGGACGATGGCCCCTAGGTAGGCAACAGGCAGCACCCCGTGGCGGTATCTCGGGCGCAGGGTCAGGTCAACCATTGCGGGAGTCTCGCACAGCAACTCGGCCGGCAGACTCGTGCCGCTCCGGTGCCCGCTGCGCTACGAGGTGCCGGTGCCGACCTCGGAATCCGGTGCGCCGGCGAACACCCCGGATTCCTGGCGGCGTCGGATCACGAAGAACAACACGGCGGCCAGCAGGGTCACCGCACCGCCCAGCTGGCCGTGAGCCTGGAAGCCCGCCAGGTAGGCGTTGCGCTGCATGTCGTCGATCTGGTCGACTTCGTCGATTGGCACGGCGAACTGGGATGATGCTTCCTCCGAGGTCGCCCCCGAGCGCATGTCCTTGGCGATGGCCGAGACGGTCGCCTGATCGAGACCCGATGCGGCGCTCTGCTCCTGCAACGACGAGGCGGCGGCGCCGAACACCACGGCCGTCATCAGGGCGACTCCGATCGCGCCCCCGAGGTTGCTCGCCGCGCTGCGAAACGACGCCGCGCTGCCCGACTCCTCCGGCGGGGCAAGGTTCATGATCGAGTTGGTCAGCGCCACTCCGGCGCCTACTGCGGCGGCGGAATAGGCGCACATGATCAGCATGGCCACCCAGATCGGGGTGGTGATCGTCATCAGCGAACTCGCCAGGAGGGCGAGTCCGGTGGCGGCCAACAGCACTGTGCCGGTGAAGGTGATGCCGAGGCGCTGGAGCAGGCGGCCGGCGAGCATGGCGCCGGCGATGGTGAAGATCTGTGAGGGAATCATGATCACGGCGACCTGCGTGGTGCTCTCGCCGTAGATGTACTGCAGCCCCAACGTCATGTAGAACCACAGGTTGGCCAGCAGCGACAGCATGAGCACGATCAGCAGCAGCACCAGGCCACCGTGACGCAGGGGTGCCAACGATAGGGACGGATTCGCGATCCGACGCAGGGCCACTGCCAACGCGACCAGTGCCGCGATGGCGAGCGCGAGGCTCAGAATGGCTCGGGTGGACCAGCCGTCATCCGGCACCAGCGTGACGACCTGGGCGATCGCGGCCAGCATCACGCCGGCCAGCACCGGGGTGATCAACTCACCGGTCGATCCGCTGCTGCGTTCGTCGGGCAGCAGTCGCCGCAGCACCACGGTTCCGATCGCGCCCGTGACTGCCCAGATGACCGCGACCCAACGCCAGTTGGTGTCGTCGGCCACCACGGCGGCCAACAGAGGCATGATCAAGTAGGTGATGGGAGTGACCGCCGAGAAGGTGGCGAAGGCCGTCGCCCGGCCGTCCGGATCGGCGATCTTGGCGCTGATGTAGGCGAGTGCGATGACGAACACGGCCGACTTGCCGATGCTGGCGAGGAGTAGTCCGAGAGTCGCCACGCCCATCACCGGCGCCGCAGCCACGATCAAACTGCCGACCGAGTACATGGCGCCACACCACACCATCACCCTGCGCGCACCCAGCCGGGTGCCCAAGGTGCCGGCGGCGAAGATCACCAACAGCGCACCGATGGACGGGACCTGCCGGGCCATGTCGGTTTGGTTCTCGGTGGCGTTCAGCCCCTGCAGCATGTCGGTGATGATGTAGTTGTAGCTCGCGGTCAACGTCAGCAGCGTGACGGCCGCCACCGCAACCGCCGTCACCATCCGGCGCTGATCCGGCTCCAGGCCGCCGGCGCTCTTCAACGGGTTGAACACGCGCACAGGCTAGTGCCCCGAGCGGGGGTTCCGGTGCCCGACGCGGGTGTGGTCGCGGGTGGTGGTCGCGGCTGCTGCTCGACGCGGGTCCTGGTCGCTGGCGTACGGCTTCGTCGCATTAGGAGCACGAAACGGTGCTGAGAGTGCGACGAAAGCGTGCGCTCGGCGGAAAGGAAGGCGTCACTCGGCGGTGATTCGGATCACCGCCTTCTGCCCGGTGCCGTCGGCCATCGCTGCGAGCAACTCGGGGGCGTCCGCCAAGTCTCCGACCGCGTGGATCGGCGGTTGCAGTTCGCCCCGGTCGAGGGATCCGACCAGGTCGGCCAGCACGCCCGCCAGCACGGCGAGATCGTCCGCGGTCCCTTCCGAGTAGACCGCCCCCAGCGCCAGTTCGACCAACGTCGGGGCGGTGGTGAACGGTGCACACCCCCACTGCGGTCGGGCGACGGACGCCAACCGGCCCCCGTAGCGCAACGCGCTCCCCGCATCGGCCGTCGTCGAACCCCCGACGAGGTCGAGGATGACGTCGTAGCGGGTTCCGTCGAGGATGTCGGCCAGCGATCCGTCCCGGTAGTTGAGCACCGAACCTGCTCCGAGTGCACCCGCCCGTGCGAGATCGTCCGGACCGACCACGGCGGTGAGGCCGGCTGCTTCCCGGCTCGCGGCGAGTTGGGTGGCGAAGGTGCCGACAGCACCGGCCGCACCGATCACCAGCACCTCATCGCCAGGCCCGATGCCAGTTCGTTGAACCGCCTGCCACGCGGTGAGTCCCGGGCATGGTGCGGTTGCCGCGAGGACGGGGTCCGTGCCAGCCGGCAGCACTGCCGCTGCAGCCGCCGCAACCACTGCGGCTTCGGCCAGACCACCCTGGCGGGTCAAGTCGTGATGCACCGCCACCAGCCGACCGACGAGGGTCTCGTCCGCCCCGGGTCCCGCGTCGGTGACGGTGCCGACGATGTCCAGGCCGGGGATGTGAGGCCAGGACCACTGCGGCACCCCGGTCGCGGCGATCTTCCAGTCGACCGGGTTCAAGCCACAGGCGTGGACGCGCAACCGGAGTTCCCCCGGTCCGGGGGCGGGAACATCGGCGGTACCCAGCCGGAGCTGGTCCGGGCGCCCGGGACGGTCCTGCAGAACCGCCCGCACGTGATGCGGTGGTGGATCATTCGTCATGCCTTCTCCAGCGGATTCGATTCGGCCGCTTTGATTCCGGGTGCGGACGACCCGGAGGTTTCTGCGGCAGGATCCGATTGGGTCGCGTCGTCCGACACGGCGTCCTCCGATCGGACCCCGAGTCTTGCCTGCTCGGACTCGACGATTCGCCGCTCCATGGCGGTCGGCAGTTGTCCGGCGTCGATCGCCGCCGCGGAGGCCCCTGCGGTGGCACTGGTGCGGGCATAGGTGTCGAATTCGGCTTCCTTCTCGGCGAGCAACTCCAAGATGCGTTCGTCCACGGTGTCCTCGATGAGCAGCCGATGCACCTGCACCGCGCGGGTCTGACCCATCCGGTGCGCTCTGGCAATCGCCTGCTGCTCCAGCGTCGGTTTGATCTGCGGCTCGCAGAGGATCACCACGGAGGCGGCCTGGATGTTCAGACCGGTGCCTCCGGCTTGGATCTGGCTCACCAGCACCGCCGGGCCGTCTGGTGCGGAGAACTCGTCGACGAGTTCCTGCCGCCGCGCCGGCGTCGTGCTACCGCTCAGCGGTCCGGCGACGTGGACCGGCAACGCCGCAGCGACCCGATCAAGGACTTCGCGGAAGTTGGAGAACACGATCGTCTTGCGCCCGTTCGCCGCCACTTCATCCACTATCTCAAGCAAGCGCGTCAGCTTGGCCGAATCCGTGGGCCGCGGGGTCAGGTACGCCGCCCTCCGCATCGCCATGAAGTTGCCCTGGCGCACAGCCTCGGTGTAGGCGTGCGCATCCGACCCCACGAAGTGCTCCCACTCGTCGACCTCGAGCAGGTCGGGGAGTTCGCCGAGGACCTCCTCGGTGTTGCGGCGCAGGTACACCGGCGCCACTTCGCGGCGGAACGCCTGCGGTCCCGCCACCAACGCGAAGGTGTCCAATTCGCGCGCCACCTCCGGTCGCAGGTAGTCCACCAGCGCGATGAACTCCGTCACCCGATTCTCCATCGGGGTGCCCGAGAGGAACACCACCCTGGGGGTCGATCTGATCCAGGCCGCCGCCGCGCGAGAGCGGCCGCTGCGAGGGTTCTTGATGTAGTGCGCTTCATCGACGATCACCGCGTCGGGTGGATCGGTGGGCACGGGCAACTTCTTCAGGGTGTCGAAGGTCGTGAGGGCGATTCCACCGTCGCGCTGCCACTGCGCAGCCCCGTCCTCGGCCGCCGGTCCGTGGATGCGCACAGAGGTCAAGGTCGTGTGGGCGGCGATTTCGCGCTGCCAGTTGAAGATGACGCTGGCAGGGCACACCACCAGGAAGCGCCGGGCGCCCTTAGCATGCAGGTGGGCCAGCAGCGCGAGCGCCTGCATCGTCTTGCCCAAGCCCATCTCGTCGCCGATTATCGCCCGCCTTTGTACCAGCGCGAACCTGGCGCCGAACGACTGGTAGCCGCGCAGTGTCGCCCGCAACGCGGAGGTGTCGAGTTCGGCGGCCTCGATCTTCGCGACCACTTCATCGGGAAGATCGCCCGGAGTCTCCACTCCGGCACTGCCCACGCCGGCCAGTTGCTCGATCAAGGCGTAGTAGTGCCCCGGCCGATGCTGGAAGTCCGCCCACACCTCGTCCGGGGTTGGCATCGGACTGTGCGCGGCAGCGGTCAGAGTGGCGAGGGCGCCGGTCCGATCGCACCATTCCATCCACGCACCGAGGGTCTGCACGGACTGGGTTGCGGTTGCCTTCTTCTGTTCCCCGGCGAAGGTCCAACGCACTCGCGAGGTGGCCGGTTTGGCGGTGTGCATGAGCGCGGGGAGTTCGGCCACGATCCGGGTGGGCGCAGCGCCGAGTTCGGCCTCGACCACCCGGATCGAATCCAGCAGGAACAGATGGCCGAGCAGCGAAGTCCCCGCAGTCGTCCGGTTGTCCGGATCGAGGCGCACCGGCACGTCGGCGGCGATCGAATCCCAGACGCGGCGGGCGCCAGCCATGACCGCCGCCGCGGTCTGCGAACCGACCCCGGGCACCGCGGTCAGTTGCTGCGGAGTTGCACGCAGCACGTCGCCGACGGTGCGGAAGCCATGGTCGGCCAGCGCGCCGAGTCGCAGACCTGAGCCGCCGGCGTCACGCAACCGATCGACCGGAACCGCGTTGAGCTCGGCCTGCACCGCCGCGGCGCGCAACTGCAGCACGCCGGCCCCGACTTCGGCCTCAAGCCGCGATCTGCCCTCGGTCAGCTGGCGAGCGGCGTCGAACAGGGCCGCACTCGCCTCCATGAGGCGTTTGGTGTCTGCTCGGGAGGGCAGAGTTCGGGCCGTCGACACGTGCCTTTCCCCTCGGTCGTGCGCTCGCCGTGTGGCCGGTGACTGAGCCGCAGCATAGTCGCGGCGACTCGGGGTGGTCGATCAGCGCGAACATGCGTAGTTTGGCCGGATGGCAGATGTCGACGTGTCGCTGGCGCTGCACGTTCGCGCGGAGCATTCCGAATCGCCGGTATGGGACTGGGATGCGGGTTGTCTGTGGTGGGTGGACATCACCGGGCGCCGGGTTCATCGTTTCGATCCCGAATCGGGGCAGGACTGTTCGTGGGGCACGTCGGGGCAACCAGGGGGCGTCGTGCTCGGTGTCGACGGTCAGGTGGTGGTGGGTCTGCCGGACGGTCTCGCCCTGCTGGACGACTCGGGTGCGACCACGTTGGTGGTACCGATCGAGGCGGATCTGCCCGGGAATCGCAGCAACGACCTCAAGGCGGACCGCTCCGGCCGGGTGTGGGTGGGAACCATGGCCTATGACCGCACTCCCGGGGCAGGCGCGTTGTACTGCGTGGCCGACGGAGAACCGCAGGTCGCGGTGGCCGACTTGACCATCTCCAACGGCCCGGCGATCGACGGGCGGGACGGTCGACTGTACTTCGCCGACACCATGGCCATGGTGGTCGACGTGTGCGACTTCGACGCCGACAGCGGTTCGCTGAGCGCCCGCCGGCGATTCTTGGATTTCGGCGACGAGAAGGTCTGGCCGGACGGAATGACTGTGGACGCCGAGGGTTGCCTATGGCTCGCGCTGGGGCGCAGCGGATCGGTGCGGCGCTACCGGCCGGACGGGAGACTCGACGGGGTGGTGGAGGTGCCGGTCAGCAATCCGACCTCGGTGGCCTTCGGCGGCACAGGGGGCAGTGACCTATTCATCGCCACCTCCTGGTTCGACCTGACTCCGGAGCAGCGCGAGGAGCAACCGTTGGCTGGTGCCGTGTTCAGTTGCCGTCCGGGGGTTTCCGGCGTGCCGGCCGAGCGGGCGATGCTCACCTCCGGCGAGTGAGGCGCCGCATTCCTGAGTCAGGTTGGGCTCCTCGCCATGATGCACCCGGCCTACCCCGGAACCGTTCGGCCCACCGCGAAGCCACCCCGCCTACTCCGGAACCGTTCGGCCTACCGCGAAGCCACCCGGCGCGGACTTCGTGTGCGATTCAATCGCGTTCCACGGCACCCCACGCCCAACAGCGGGTTCTATCGGCACATTGGGCCCGGCAGAGTGGCCGCAACGTGCCAATGAAAGCCGCGGTTGACAGCTGCCTCGCCTGGCACTTTGCGCAATTTAGTCGGAAAGCCGGCAATTTGAGGGTCGGCAGCGGGCCCTGCCCGCCGATGCGGCCCGTTCGAGGTCATCCGAGGCGATACCGTCGCTTTGTGACGTCGACCGACATCGCGGTGCGGGCCCTCGCCCTGGCCGAGGAACGCTCCGGCGCGCAGATCCGCACCCTGACCGAATTGGCAGACCTCGAGCGGGCCCGGGTGGTCTTCGACACCACGTGGCCGATGGTCGAAGGCGGCTCGAATCTGCCATCGAACCTGTTCCGGGCTCTGGTACACGCCGGCGCCTACGCCTGTGGGGCCTACATCGGAGGGCAGGTGGTGGGGGCCACGGTGGCGTTCATCGCTCGCGAGCCGGGTGCCGACGGCCGACCCATGGTGCTGCTCCACTCCCACATGGCGGCTGTGCTGGCCGACTACCGGAACCGTTCATTGGGCACGGCGATGAAGTGCCACCAGCGGTTGTGGGCCCTGCAGCAGGGCATCGAGGTCATCTCGTGGACGTTCGATCCGCTCGTGCGGCGCAACGCTCGCCTCAACATGCTCAAGTTAGGTGCGGAGGTTCGCGGCTACGAGCGCGACTTCTACGGCCGCATGGACGACGACTACGACTTCACCGACGAGTCGGACCGGGTGTTCGCCTGGTGGGTGGTGGGTTCCGACCGCGCCGATGCTGCCGCCCTCGGGCGGTTGCGCCCGCTGACCGACGACGAGGTGGCCGCTCGACCGGAGGCCGTCATCGTCACGATTCCCGAAGACATCGTGGCGCTGCGCGAGGCGGATCCCGACCTCGGCCGGGCCTGGCGCCTGCGGGTCCGCGAGCAGATGCAGGCGGCGTTGGCCCGGGGCTACGTCGTCACGAACCTGACGGCGGCCGGCGACTACGTGCTGGAACCCAAGGACGCGCCGACGGCGCCGCCCGCGACGGAGAGGACGCCGGCATGAGGATCGACCGAATCGTGCTGCATCGAGTCCGTCTTCCGCTGGTGCGCCCCTTCCGCACCAGTTTCGGCACCGAAACCGCGCGCGATCTGGTGCTGGTCGAGGCGGTCGGGAGCGACGGCCGCAGCGGGTGGGGCGAATGCGTGGCGATGGACTGGCCGGGCTACTCGCCGGAGTACACCGACGGAGCGATCGACGTAATCGAGCGGTTTCTGCTGCCGCGTCTGGCAGGTATCGATGACGCGACCGATCCGGTCGAGATCCGGGATCGGATGGCTCCGGTGCTCGGCCATCCGATGGCCAGGGCCGCCGTCGAAACGGCCCTACTCGACCTCTGGCTACGCCACCGCGATCAGTCCCTCGCCGACTACCTCGGTGCCGTGGCCGACCGCGTCGACTGCGGGGTATCGGTGGGCATCCCGACGTCGGAGTCGATCGCCGATCTGCTCGACGAGGTGGCCGGGTACGTTGCCGGCGGCTACCGACGCATCAAGTTGAAGATCGAGCCGGGCTGGGACCTCGCGCCCGTCGCCGCAGTCCGTGGGCGGTGGCCGACTGTCCCACTGCAAGTGGATGCCAATCAAGCCTTCCAGCGCTCCGACGGCCCATTGCTCGCGGGCCTCGACGACTTCGACCTGCTCCTGATCGAACAGCCGCTGCCGGAGGACGATCTCTACGGCCACGTGCTGCTGGCCGAGCAGGTGCGCACGCCGATTTGTCTGGACGAATCGATCCTGTCGGTCGCGTCGACCGAATCCGCCCTCAGCCTCGGCGCCGCTTCCATCATCAACATCAAACCCGGCCGGGTCGGCGGCTACCTGACGTCCAAGGAGATCCACGACCTGTGCCAAGAACGCGGCGCCCCGGTCTGGTGCGGCGGCATGCTGGAGACGGGTATTGGTCGTGCCGCCAACCTCGCCCTGGCGGCGCTGCCGGGCTTCACCTTGCCCGGCGACACCAGTGCCTCCGACCGCTACTACGCGCAGGATCTCACCGAGCCGTTCGTGCTCGAGGACGGGCGATTGCCGGTTCCAACCGGGCCTGGCATCGGGGTGGATCCGATCCCCGAGGTGCTCGCCGGAGTCACCACGTGGCGGCGCGAATTGGCGCTGCCGCGTTGATCCGGATCATCGGGTCGGATCTCACGGCGAAGGCCCGTCCTGACTGACGGCCCACGGCCGCGCGCTTCCGCGTCGGCGCCTATTGCCGGGCCTTCCCGACGAAGGCCGCCAGCCGCCGCAACCCCTCACGCAGATCGTCCCGGGAGGCCGCGTACGACAGCCGCACATGGGTGTCTGCGGTTGCCTGCGCAAAATCGCGGCCAGGCGTCAGCGCCACCCCCACCTCGGCCAAGGCGCGCTCGCAGAAGGTCCACGAATCCATGCCGGTGCCGGACACGTCGAAGTACACGTAGAACGCGCCGTCCGGTACAACCGGAACCGGCAGCCCAATGGCATCCAGCCCCTCCAGCACGATTTGCCGACGCGCGTGCAGTTCCAGTCGACGCTCCTCGCAGACCGCCAACGACTCGTCGGTGAAACAGGCCAACGCCGCGGCCTGGGTATGTGCGGCGGCGCAGAGGAAGTAGTTCACCGCCAGGCGTTCGACCGGGCCCACCAGGACCTCGGGGAGCACCGCCCAGCCCAACCGCCAGCCGGTCATGCCGAAGTACTTGGAGAAGCTGTTGATCACGATGGCGTCGGGATCGGTGGCAAGCACCGTGGCGGGTGGAGTCCCGTCCGGGGCTGGATCGGCGAGGTCGAGGTAGATCTCGTCGACGATCCGCCAACCGCCGCGGATGCGGGCAACGTCGCAGATCGCGGCCAGTTCCGCAGCTGGCACACTCGCCCCGGTCGGATTCGCCGGGGTCGCCACCATCACCGCAGCAGTGCGCGCCGTCCAAGCCCGAGCCACCGAAGCAGCGTCCAACTGGTAGCGCTGAGCCGCCGAGGTGGGCACCGATACCAAGCGGCCGCCGAACGAATCCACGAGTTGGCGATTGCACGGGTAGGAGGGGTCAGCCATGATCACTTCGTCGCCGGGATCGATGGTGGCCGCGACCGCCAGCAGCAGCGCGGCCGATGCCCCGGAGGTGACGATGACACGTCCGGGGTCAACTGCCACACCGTGGCGGGCGGCGTAGAACCCGGCGATCTCCGCTCGCAGTTCGGGCATGCCAAGCGCCGCGGTGTAGGGGAGGGGTCGGCCGTCCATCACGGCTCGCATGGCTACGGTCACTGCCGGCGGAGCGCCGAAGTCCGGTTCGCCAAGGCTGAGTCGCACGATGCTGCGACCCGCGCCGGCCAGTTCCGCGGCGCGCTGACCGATCGCCATGGCGTGGAACGGTTCCGCTCGCTGGGCCCGCTGGGAGAGGGTTCCGGTCATCCGGTCAGGTTAGGACAGGGTCAGCCGCCCGGAGCGGCGCGCCGCGGCGGTGACTCGTTGGGCGGGCTACCGGGCGACGGTTCAACCGGGCCCCAGCGATAGCCGGTGGGGCGTCCGGGCAGTCGACGAATCCGTCGCCATTGCGCTGACCCGACTCGTCGGACGCCCCGGGTATCCTCGACTTCGGCAACGGGAGGCAACAACAGCCATGAGCTCATCCGGGGACTTCGTTCACCTGCACGTGCACACCGAATATTCGATGCTCGACGGTGCCGCACGCCTGGATGATCTCTTCAGCGAGGCCGCCCGGATGGGTATGCCCGCGGTGGCCATGACCGACCACGGCAACGTCTACGGCGCCTACGACTTCTGGAAGCGCGGCAAGGCCGCCGGTGTCAAGCCGATCATCGGCATGGAGGGCTACTACGCCCCGCAAGGGCGCCGGGAGAAGGCGCCGTTCGACTTCGGCGGCGGCTACGACGAGGGTGCCAGCGAGGACGGCGAACCCAACCCGGGCCGGGGTCGCCAGGCCTACACCCACATGACGCTACTGGCCGAGACCACAGAGGGGATGCACAACCTCTTCCGGTTGTCGTCTCTGGCGTCGCTGGAGGGGTACTACCGCAAGCCGAGATTCGATCGGGAACTGCTGGAGACTTACGGCAAAGGGATCATCGCCACCACCGGGTGCCCATCAGGGGAGGTCAACCGGTGGCTACAAGCCGGGGAGTACGACCGGGCGCTGAAAGCGGCCGCTGACTTCAGCGAGATCCTCGGACCGGGCAACTTCTTCGTCGAACTGATGGATCACGGCATCGGGATCGAGAAGCGCCACCGCGACGAACTCCTGCGGATCGCCAAGCACCTGGATCTGCCGCTGCTTGCCACGAACGACCTGCACTACGTCTACCCGGACGATGCCGACATGCACGAGGTGCTGCTGTGCATCGGCACCCGGACCACCATGGACGATCCGAAGCGGTTCAAGTTCTCCGCCCGGGACTTCTACCTCAAGTCCGCCGACGAGATGCGCACATTGTGGCGGGACTTCCCGGGGGCCTGCGACAACACCCTGCTCATCGCCGAGCGGTGCGAGGTCGAATTCAACGAGGGCGCCAACCTCATGCCGCAATTCCCGATCCCGGCGGGGGAGTCGGAGGAGTCGTGGCTGGTCAAGGAGGTCGAGCGCGGACTGGCGGCGCGCTTCGCCCCCGATCCGGTGCCCGAAACCCACCGCAAGCAGGCGGCCTACGAAGTGGGCGTGGTCTGTCAGATGGGATTCCCCGGCTACTTCCTCGTCACGGCCGACCTGGTCAAGTACGCCAAGGACAACGGAATCCGGGTGGGTCCCGGGCGAGGCTCGGCCGCCGGTGCGCTCATCGCCTACGCACTCGGCATCACCGAGCTCGACCCCATCAAACACGGCCTGTTGTTCGAGCGGTTCCTCAACCCCGAGCGCGTCTCCATGCCCGACATCGACATGGACTTCGACGAGCGCCGCCGAGGCGACATGATCCGCTACGCGACTGAGAAATACGGCGAGGATCGGGTCGCCCAGATCATCACCTACGGATCGATCAAGGCGAAGGCGGCCATCAAGGACTCCGCCCGCGCGCTTGGCATGCCGTACGCCCTCAGCGACAAGATCACCAAGGCGATGCCGCCAGCCGTGATGGGCAAGGACATCCCGCTCGCCGGGATCTTCGACAAGAAGCACAAGCGCTACTCCGAGGCCGGCGAATTCCGGGCGCTGTACGAGTCCGAGCACGACGTCAAGAAGGTCGTTGACACCGCGAAAGGCCTCGAAGGGCTCAAGCGTCAGCCTGGGGTGCATGCCGCTGGCGTCATCCTCTGTCGCGAACCACTGTTGGACGTGATCCCGATCTGGCGTCGGGACCAGGACGGCGCGATCATCACCCAGTTCGACATGGGCGCTTGCGAAACCCTGGGCTTGCTCAAGATGGACTTCCTCGGCCTTCGCAACCTCACCGTCATCGACGACTGCCTGCTTAACATCGAAGCCAACCGCGGCGAGAAGGTGGTGCTCGAAGACCTCGAACTCGACGACCGACCCACCTACGAGTTGCTCACCCGGGGCGACACCCTCGGGGTGTTCCAGCTCGACGGCGGGCCGATGCGGGCGCTGCTGCGCAGCATGGCGCCGGACAACTTCGAGGACATCTCCGCAGTACTCGCGCTCTACCGCCCCGGACCGATGGGTGCCAACGCCCACAACGACTACGCCGACCGCAAGAACGGCCGCAAGCCGGTCGAGCCGATCCACCCGGAACTCGCCGAACCACTGGCGGACATCCTCGGCGACACCTACGGCCTGATCGTCTACCAGGAACAGGTGATGGCGATCGCCCAACAGCTCGCGGGCTACTCGTTGGGCAAGGCGGACCTGTTGCGCCGGGCGATGGGGAAGAAGAAGAAGGAGATCCTTGACGCCGAGTTCGTGCCGTTCCACGACGGCATGGTGGCCAACGGCTACAGCGAGGCCGCCATCAAGACGCTCTGGGAGATCCTGGTCCCCTTCTCCGACTACGCGTTCAACAAAGCCCACACCGCCGGCTACGGACTGGTGTCGTATTGGACCGCCTACCTCAAGGCCAACTACCCGGCCGAATACATGGCCGCACTGCTCACCAGCGTCAAGGACGACAAGGACAAGTCGGCGATCTACCTCAACGAATGCCGCAAGATGGGTATCAAGGTGTTGCCGCCGGATGTCAACGAATCGGCCTCGAACTTCACCACCGTCGGCACCGACATCCGATTCGGTCTGAACGCGGTGCGCAACGTCGGTGCCAACGTCGTGGAGGGGATCGTCCGGGCGCGCACCGAGTCCGGGGCCTATGCGTCGTTCCCCGACTTCCTCGACAAGGTCGACATGGTGGTGTGCAACAAGCGGGTGTTGGAGTCGCTGTCGAAGGCCGGTGCGTTCGACTCGCTGGGGCACTCCCGCCGCGGACTGGTGGCGGTGCACGCCGATGCGGTCGATGCCGTGGTCGAGGTCAAGAAGGCCGCCGCGGCCGGCCAGTTCGACCTGTTCGGCGGTTTCACCGACCCGGCGGTGGCGGGCGCCGAGATCCAGGTGCCCAGCGGTGAATGGGACAAGCGCACGCTGCTCAGCTACGAGCGGGAGATGCTGGGACTGTACGTGTCCGACCATCCGCTGAACGGTGTCGAACACATCCTGTCGTCGAAGGTCGATACGTCGATCGCCAGCCTCTATGCCGAGGACCGGGCCGACGGGACGGTGCTGACCATCGGCGGACTCATCACCTCGGTGCAGCGCAAGGTCAACAAGAAGGGCGATTCGTGGGCGATCGTCAGTCTCGAGGACCTCGCCGGATCGATCGACGTGATGGTGTTCTCGCACACGTACCAACTGGTGGGTCCGCACTGCGTCGAAGACTCGGTGATCCTGGTCAAGGGCCGCCTCGACAAGCGCGAGGAAGACGCCGTGAAGTTCGTCGCCATGGAGGTGACGGTCCCGGACCTCGACGTGGACGGATCCGGTCCGGTATCGGTCCAACTCGACTCGCGGCGATGCGTGCCGGAGACCATCGACAGCCTCAAGCAGATCCTCGCCACCCACCCCGGCACCTCGGAGGTGCAGCTGCGCCTGGTGCATGGCCCCCGCACCACCGTGATGCGGCTGCCGGATTCGCTCCGGGTGAGTCCGACACCGGCGTTCTTCGGCGACCTCAAGGCACTGCTCGGACCGGGTTGTGTGGGCGCCGCGTGAATGCTCGCACCTGGGGCGGCTGGGTGATCGTCTCCGCCGTGGTCGGAATCGTGGTCGGAATGGCATGGGCGTTGGCCGCACCGCAGGCGACGTTCGTGGTCTCCGATGAGCAGTTCCTGCGTGTCTCGGCCCAACCCGAGGAGTACTTCTTCGCCGACCTGCTGCTCGGCGTGATGCTTGCCCTGGCCGGATTCGGACTGGCGCTGTTCTGGTCGTTGCGCGGTCAGGTGCGTCCGATGGCGAGCTTGCTGGGCTTGCTCACCGGCGGGGTTGTGGCCATGGTGATTGCGGTACTGGTCGGCCAAGGAATCGCCGCATCGGCCGGTTCGGCAGTCGGCCTGGCGGACGGGGTGGAGATCAGCGCGGGGGTGCAGTTCCGATCCTGGGCCATGATGGTGTGGTGGCCGACGGTGGTCGCGGTGGTGTTCGCGGTGGCGCTCACCGGCCCGGGCAAGTCAACTGCGGCGGGCGATGGGAGCGGTACGGGCGTTGAGGAGATCCAGCAGCACTGACGGCTTGAGGCTCAACTGCAAGCCGCGTTTGCCGGCCGAGACGTAGACCTCCTTGTGATCCACGATCGAACCGTCGGCCACCACGGGTAGCGAACGTTTGGTGCCGAACGGCGATATGCCGCCCACGACGTATCCGGTGAGTCGCTCGGCGTCCGCAGAGTCGGCCAGAGTGGCTTTGGAACCACCCACGGCATGCGCCAGCGCTTTGAGGTCCAACTGTGACGATGCCGGGACCAGGGCCAACGTCGGATCCTTGTCCACGAGCGTGACGAGCGTCTTGAACACCTTCGTCGGTTTCACCCCAAGGCAGTCGGCGGCCTCCTCGGCGTAGGGGATGTCTGACTCCGGATCAGGTTCGTAGTTGTGGGTGGTGTAGTCGGCGCCCGCCTTGGTGAGCAGCACGGTCGCCCGGGTGCCTCCTTTGTGAGACTTGTCGTGGGCGTGCTTCTTGTGCTTTCCCATGGGTTCCCTAGTTCGCCGACATCTCGGAGTGGACCAGATCGACCGCGGGCAGGCTCGCCAGCGCTGAGATGATGCGCAACTCCTGCCGCAGCCGGCGGCGGGCGAGGTGCAGCCGGGCAGAGGTGTCCGGCGCAGCGAGCAACTCCTGTTTCTCCTCGGGCGTGATCACCATGGCTGCGGTCACGATGTAGCTGAGCAACCTGGGACTGAGCAGTGAAGGGTCCACCCGCAGTCCGACGGCATCGCGGTAGGCACCGAAGGCGCGGCGTACTGGAATTGCGGCATCTTCGGGATCGTCACCGTCGGGTTCGTCCAGGAACTCCACCTCGGCCTGCAGGTAGTCACGTGAGTCGTCGAGGCCGAGCAACTGGAAACGCCGCGAGCCGACCGCCTGCAAGTTGAAGGTGCCGTCCGGGTTCTCGTTCAATTCGCTGACCTCGGCGATGGTGCCGATCTCGAACAGCGCCGAGGCGCCGCCGATGCCCACTTCCCGACCGGCTTTGATGCCGATGACGCCGAATCGTCGCTCCTCGGTCGGCATGGTCTGCAGATCCTTGGCCAACTCCCGGTAGCGGGGCTCGAACAAGACCAGGGGCATCACCAACCCGGGCACCAGTTGGTTGCCGAGCGGGAACAACGGCACGAAGGCGGTGCTGGCCATACCCCAACGGTATTCGGAGCCGCCCCGATGTGCGCGTCGTGCCCGCAACGGGTGGTCCCGGCGGCGCCTCGGTATCGGAGCGGGTTGAGGTTTGCGCGACTTCTTGACGCGGGGGTTGCGTCCTCAAGAAGTGTCGTGGTGTTCGTCGGTTTCGGCCCAGTCTGCGGCCCCATCCGGCAGCGGCAGCCCGAAGCGTCGCCACTCCGTGAGGCCGTCGGCCACCATCGTCTTGGCCGAATCGAGCGCCCGCGGCACCCGGGGATCCACGGCGACCAGTTGCGGCTCGGCCGCACGGGTCAGGTGCTCGAGGTGCCAGGCTCGCTGGCGGCCGGTGACGATCCGATCGCTGATGCGGCCCGCGGCGGCCTGCTCGCGAGTCGGCAGCCGGATCGCCTCCGCGGCCCGCAACCAGCCGTAGTCCATGTCGATCTGCAGCAGACCCGGCGACACTTCGAACATGGCGATCACCTCCATGGTCGGGAACACGGGGGTCAGGGTGGCGCCGTCGGCGAGCGGATAGCGCAGGCTGCGCCGCACCTGGTCGTAGAACTGCAGCGTGGCGAAACGTTCGGTGACTTGGACCAAGGTCGGTTTGTCCAGCGGGCCGGTGTAGGGCGGTGCCATGATCGCGTTTGCCGAAACCGCGACGATGTCGCCGGCCCCGGCGTTGACCGCCGCCTCAACCGGCAGGTTGAGCAGCACGCCGCCGTCGACGTAGACGTCGTCGCCGATCTCACGGGGTCGAAACACCACCGGGACACTGGCCGAGGCCAGCACCCCCTCGATCACACCGGGGGTCCCAGCCGGGTCATGCGGGGTGCGGGAGTCTGATTCGCACATGGTGCCGTCTTGCGTCACGTACCGCGGGACCCCCGCCTTCAGCGGGGTGACTGTCAGGCGCAGGGTGAGGCCGGGTCGGGCGACCAAAGTCTCATCGACTCCCTCGATGCCGCCGTCCGGTGCCGCACCGCGGAGTGCGTCCGCCAACGGGTCAAGCGTCATCAGGGATCCGGGGTCATCCCAGAACGCCTGTTTGGCGCGGTGCAGTCGAACCGGATGCAGCACGCTGGCGGCCAGGCTGTGGGCAGCGGTGTGCCGGGCGGGATCGGAGCTGGCCAGGGGGTCGTCGGCGATTGCGGGATCCGCACCGATCTGCGGTCGGCCCCTGCCCGTGACGGCATCCAACAACGTGTCGTCCAGTGGGGTTCCCGCCAATTCGGCCATCCACTGCGACTGCGAGAAAACCCGGTTCATCTCGGTCATCGCGAGGATGTCGGCTCGCAACACGGCGGCGTAGTGCGAGAACTCGGCGGCGGTGCGGGCTTGGGCCAGCACTGCGCCGCAGATGGAGCCAGCGGACGTTCCGGCGATCACCGGCGGATTGAGCAGGCCCTCATGCTCGAGCAGTCCGACGGCCCCTGCCTCGAAGGCGCCCCGGGTTCCGCCGCCGGAGAGCACCAGGGAGGGGGAAGATCCTTGCGGGCTTCGACTGATGTCGATCGGCGAGGGATCCATCACGTCCTCCTAGCAGTTGCGCTGCCCTGCGGGCCAACTCTAGTGGCCGCGCCGGACGCGTAACATTGCCTTCGTGACACAACCCCCGCTGCTGACCGTGACCGACCTCACCGGCCTCGCCGACCCCGCGCGTGAGCCGCTGCCCCGCGCCGGCCTCGACGTGGCCGAGGCCATGGAACTCGTCGCTCCTGTGGTCGACGACGTCCGGGATCGTGGAGCGGACGCCGTACTCGAGGCCGGCGAGCGATTCGACGGCATCCGGCCGCCGTCCCTGCGAGTGCCCGCGGAGATCCTGACAGCATCGCTGGACGCACTTGATCCAGCCGTGCGACAGGCGTTGGAGAGCGCCATCGCGCGGGTGCGTTCGGTGCACGCGGTTCAACGTCGGGCCACCGAAACCATCGAGGTGGCACCCGGTGGAGTTGTCACCCAGCGCTGGATCCCGGTCGACCGGGTGGGTCTGTATGTGCCGGGAGGCAGGGCGGTCTACCCCAGCAGTGTCGTGATGAACGTGGTTCCGGCCCAACTCGCCGGGGTCGGTTCGCTGGCGGTGGCTTCACCGCCGCAGTTGGACAACGGCGGATGGCCGCACCCGGTGATTCTCGCCGCCTGCGCTCTGCTCGGGGTGGAGGAGGTCTATGCCGCCGGCGGTGCCCAGGCGGTGGCGTTGTTCGCCTACGGCGCCGATCTCGGGCCCGAGGTTCCAGCCTGCGCCCCGGTGTCGATGGTGACCGGTCCGGGCAACATCTATGTGACGGCGGCCAAGCGGCTGCTCCGCGGGGTCATCGGGATCGACAGCGAGGCCGGTCCGACCGAGATCATGGTGGTTGCCGATGAGTCGGCGGTCCCGGCGTATGTGGCCGCGGATCTGATCAGCCAGGCCGAACACGACGTAGTGGCCGCCAGCGTCCTGGTCACCGACTCGGCGAGCTTGGCCGACGCGGTGCAGGCCGAACTACTCACCCAGGTCGCCACCACCAAACACTCCGAACGCATCAGCGAGGCGCTGCGAGGAAGGCAGAGTCGCATCGTGCTGGTCGACGACATCGACGCGGCGATCGCAGTGGCCAATGCCTACGCAGCCGAACACCTCGAGATCCAGACCGTCGATGCGCGCGATCGGGCGATGGCGATCCGCAACGCCGGCGCCGTGTTCGTGGGAGACCACACGCCGGTTTCGCTCGGTGACTATGCCGCCGGATCGAACCATGTGCTGCCGACCGGGGGCTGCGCTTGCCACTCCGCGGGACTGAGCGTGCAGACCTTCCTGCGCGGGGTGCAGGTGGTGGAGTACACCGCGGAGGCGCTGGCCGACATCGCCGAGGTGGTCACCACCCTGGCCGAAGCCGAGGATCTGCCCGGCCATGCGGCGGCCATCACCGTCCGGACGGAGCGATGACCGGACCGACGTCGGCCCCAGGTCGGTCGACCCCGAACGTGATGCGGGCCGACTGGTCGCCCCCGGTGCGATCGGAACTCGTTGACGCGAGCGCCTACGGTGCACCTCAACTCGACGTTGAGGTCAGGCTCAACGTGAACGAGAATCCCTATGGTCCGAGCAGTGCGACGGCAGCAGACATCACGGCAGCCGTCGCCTCCGCGGCCCTCGAACTCAACCGCTACCCGGATCGGAACGCGGTCGCCTTGCGGGAAGCACTCGCTGACTACCTCAATGGCCGGATCGGCGCCGATGGCGCCGGTCTGACGGCGGCCAACCTGTGGGCAGCCAACGGGTCGAACGAGGTGATGGTGCAGATCCTGCAGGCGTTCGGGGGGCCGGGCAGAACGGTGCTTACGTTCCCACCGACCTACTCGATGTACCCCGAATACGCCCGCACCACGCACACCGAATTGCGCACCTTCGCCCGAGCTGACGATTTCAGCCTGGATCCGGCGGCGGCCGCCGCCGGAGTGCGCCGGACCGCTCCGGACGTGGTGATCTTGACCTCGCCGAACAATCCGACCGGCACTGCGGCCTCCGGTGCCTTGCTCGCGGCCCTGCTCGAGGCAGCGCCCGGAATCGTGGTGGTGGACGAGGCCTACGCCGAATTCGCCCGTGACCCCGGGGAGACCGCGCTCACCTTGCTGCCGGAACACCCCCACCTGCTCGTGTGCCGGACCATGAGCAAGGCGTTCGCCCTCGCCGGAGCCCGGGTCGGCTACGTCGCCGCGGATCCCCGAGTGATCGATGCCCTGCAACTCGTTCGGTTGCCCTACCACCTCTCCGCAGTCACCCAGGCGACCGCGATCGCCGCGCTGCGCCACGCCGACGAGTTGTTGGCCGCCGTGGACCTGCTGCGCTCGGAGCGGGACCGGGTGGTTGGATGGTTGCGGGCGCGCGGCCTGACCGTCGCCGATTCGGACGCGAACTTCGTGCTGTTCGGTCGGTTCGGCGATCGGCACGCGGTGTGGCAGGCGCTGCTCGATCGTGGGGTGCTCATCCGCGAAACCGGTCCCGCCGGGTGGTTGCGGGCGAGCATCGGCACCCCAGCGGAGAATGACGCCTTCCTGGCGGCATTGGAGGAGGTTCTGGCATGAGTCGTACGGCGCGTGTGGAGCGCACGACCAAGGAGTCGTCGGTGGTCGTCGAACTCGACCTCGACGGCACCGGCATCGCCGATGTCAGCACCGGCGTGCCGTTCTACGACCACATGCTCAACCAGTTGGGCAAGCATGGGGGTATCGATCTGTTCATCCGAACCGACGGCGACCTCGAGATCGACTCCCACCACACCATCGAGGACACCGCGCTCGCGCTCGGCGCCGCGCTCCGGGAAGCCCTGGGCGACAAGGCCGGCATCCGCCGATTCGGCGACGCCGTGGTGCCGTTGGACGAAGCCGCGACGCTGGCTGTGGTGGATCTGTCCGGCCGGCCGTATCTGGTGCATGAAGAACCCGAGATGGTGCCGATGATCGGCGACTACGACACCACCCTCACCCGGCACATTCTGGAATCGTTCGCCTCGTCGGCCCAGATCTGCCTGCATGTGCGGGTGCTCTCCGGGCGCAACGGCCACCACATCGTCGAATCCCAGTTCAAGGCGCTGGCCCGGGCTCTGCGCGATGCGATCGCACTTGACCCGCGGGTGGCCGGCATCCCTTCGACCAAGGGGGCCTTGTAGTCCGATGAGCTGGCTCCCGTTCGCGCTGTTGCTGCTCGCCGGCTTCTTAGTCGGCGGGTTGATCTCATTCGCCCGCACCCGGCGTCCGATCCTGGTGGTGGCGATGGCCGTGGCGGCCGCGATGTGCGTCGTGGGCGCGGTGCTGTGGTGGGATCCGGCGTGACGACCACCGGTGCGGCGCGGCTCACCCGACGACCGCGGGTGACGCTGCTCGACTACGGCAGCGGGAACCTGCACTCGGCTGCACGCGCCCTCACCGCGGTGGGCGCGGACGTCACCGTCACCGCCGACGAAACCACCGCCCTCGACGCCGACGGTCTGGTGGTGCCGGGTGTCGGTGCCTTCGCCGCGTGTATGGCCGGACTGCGCGGAGTGGACGGCCCCCGGATCGTGGACGTGCGCCTCGCCGGCGCCCGACCGGTGTTGGGTATCTGCGTCGGGATGCAGGTGATGTTCGAGGTCGGCGACGAATTCGCCGAAGAGGTGCCAGGCTTTGGCGAATGGCCCGGACGGGTGGAGCGACTCACCGCCGACGTGTTGCCCCACATGGGCTGGAACACCGTGACGCCCCCGCCGGAGAGTCGGCTGTTCGACGGAATCGCCGACCAGCGGTTCTACTTCGTGCACTCGTTCGCCGCCCGGGAGCTGAGCTACCCGGATTCGCCCATGGCACCGCCGCTGGTGACAACCTGCGACTACGGCGGCGGATTCGTAGCCGCAGTGGAGAACGGACCGCTGTCAGCCACCCAGTTCCACCCGGAGAAGTCCGGCGACGCGGGTCTGGCCCTGCTGCGCAACTGGCTGGACACACTCCGGTGAGGCGTACCAGGGGCGGAACCATCGATGAGGGACGGTGACTATGTTCGAACTGCTGCCCGCCGTCGATGTCGCCAACGGACAGGCGGTGCGGCTGGTGCAAGGGGAAGCCGGCAGCGAGACCGACTACGGTGACCCGCTGGAGGCTGCGCTCGCCTGGCAGGAGCAGGGTGCGCAGTGGATCCACCTCGTGGATCTCGATGCGGCCTTCGGGCGCGGCTCCAACGCCGACCTGCTGGCCGAGGTGGTGGGCCGGCTGGACATCGACGTGGAGATGTCTGGCGGAATTCGTGACGACGACTCCCTGGGCACCGCGCTCGCGACCGGCTGCCGGCGGGTGAACATCGGCACGGCCGCGCTCGAACAGCCGGAATGGTGCGCTGAGGTGATCGCACGCCACGGTGACCGGGTCGCGATCGGTCTGGACGTGCGCGGTACGACGCTGGCAGCCCGCGGCTGGACCCAGGAAGGCGGGGAGTTGTTCGAGGTGCTCGGCCGGCTCGACTCTGAAGGGTGCGCGAGGTACATCGTCACCGACGTCCGACGGACGGCACCATGACTGGACCTAATGTGGAGTTGCTCGAGCAGGTCTGTCAGGCCACCTGACCGGCCGGTAGTCGCCTCGGGCGGTGTGAGCAGCCTGGCCTGATCTGCGCACGCTGGCGGGGCTGCACGGTACGGGGTCGAGGGGCGATCGTCGGGAAGGCGCTGTATGCCCAAGCTTACACCGCCGGAGGCGTTGGCCGCAGTGGCAGAGGTGGCCGGGTCGTGACGCTTGCCGTGCGCGTGATCCCCTGCCTGGACGTCGATGCCGGACGGGTTGTCAAGGGCGTCAACTTCTGTCGATCTGCGCGACGCCGGCGACCCGGTGGCACTTGCGAGGGCCTACGGCGAGCAGGGCGCCGACGAATTGGTGTTCCTCGACATCACGGCGTCCTCGGGTGACCGCGCGACCATGTACGACGTGGTCACCCGGACCGCGGAAGAGGTGTTCATCCCGCTCACAGTCGGCGGCGGCGTGCGCTCGACGGAGGACTTCGACCAGTTGCTGCGGGCCGGCGCCGACAAGGTGGGGGTGAACACGGCCGCGATCGCCCGGCCGGAGCTGCTCCGAGAGGCCGCCGAACGCTTCGGCTCCCAATGCGTGGTGCTGAGCGTGGACGCCCGCCGGGTGCCGAAAGGTGGCGCGCCGACCGCGAGTGGATTCGAGGTCACCACGCACGGCGGGCGTCGCGGCACCGGCATCGACGCCATAAGTTGGATCGAACGGGCGGTCGAATTGGGCGCCGGTGAGATCCTGCTCAATTCGATGGACGCCGACGGCACCAAGGCCGGATTCGACACCGTGCTGATCGCGGCGGCTCGTTCGGTGGCGCCTATCCCGGTGATCGCCAGCGGCGGCGCCGGGGCCCCGGACGATTTCGCACCGGCGATCGAGGCGGGTGCCGATGCGGTGTTGGCCGCGAGCGTGTTCCATTTCGGGGAGCTGAGCATCGCTGCGGTGAAAGACGCGCTGGCCGCCGCCGGGATCCCGGTGCGCCGCTAGTCGAAACGGATCGCCTACTTGCTGGCGATCCTGGTGTAGACGTGGACCGTCTCGCGGTCGGAACTCGTCAGCCAGACCTCCGTGGTGGCGGCGTCTTTCCGCGCGGTCACCAGCAGACAGGTGGACGGGAGCGGGACGGGGGCGCGGAACCACGTGTCGATGTGGGCCGGGTAGGAGTAGTCGCCCGTGGCGGCGGCGACCGAACACGCCATGGTCGCCCTTCCGTGCGCGATCGCCCGAGGGAAGCCGAAGGCCCGTGCAGACACCGAATGCAGATGAATCGGGTTGCGGTCCCCGGAGATGGCGGCGAACCGCCTTCCGGTGTCCTCCGGCACGTCCACCACCTGGGTCTGGCTGGCATCGGGTACCGGCGGGATGCGGGGGCCCGACGGATGAGTCGGCTCGCCGTCGGATGGGCCGCCGTTGGACGGGCTGCCGCCGTCGGGGTCGCCCCACGCCGGCGGGGGGATCTTGTGGCCCCGGCTCAAGTAGGTGCTGATCTCGGTCCAGATCACCGCGCCGCGCGCGCTGACGTCGGTGACGATGTCGACCAGCGTGCCCTTGCGGTGCCAGCGCAGGTTGCGCGCACTGACCGAGACGGAGAGGAGTTCGGACCGCTCGATCGGCCGTTGCGCATCGATGTGATCCTGGACGTGGACCATGCCGAGGGCCTTCAGCGGGAAACCCCGGTCGGTCATGAGTCGTAGGCCGAGGCCGAAGCCGAGCAGACTGGGGAAGGTGTCCGGCAGGTGCGGGCCGATCGGGAAGCCGGTCAACTCGCAGTAGCGATCAACCCGCTGCGGATCGGGGCGCACGTCCCAAAGTTGCAGCACCTGGTCGGGCAACGACGAGCCGCCCCACAATGCCCCCGGCAGCACCGCACTCGCGGCGGCGCGCCCGTAGAGTTCCGCCGACCACGGCGGACGGAGCAGGTGGCGTACTCGAGTCATGTCAACCTCCATGGCCAGCCGGAGTGACGACGGCTGCTGCTGCGTGGCACTCCGACCCTAACGCTGGTCGCACGCCGATGGCATTCCAAGTGAATATACCCATGGGGGTATGGTGGAAGAGGTGTAGCCACCGAGAGGAGAACCCGATGCCGAGCAGACTTTCCGCCCTCATACTCGCCACTGGAGTGGCGCTGTTGAGTTCCGCGTGCGCGGCGAGTGGCGCCGGCGCAGAGGCCTCCGCGGCGACCTCGGCATCGATGAGCGAATCGCCGGCAACTGCGGCGGCTTCCCCTTCCGGTGAGGTATCCCCGTCGGCTGCCGCCAGCGCGGAGCAGCCGACAACCACAGAATCAGAGACTCCCGCAGTTGAACTTCCAGCGGGTCCCGAGGCCGGCACTGATGCCGCGGTCGCCTGGGAGGCGCTAATGGGGCCGGAGGGTGAATATGCCGCAGCCGCCAGCTACAGCGCCGTCATCGACGCCTTTGGTGAGGTGCAGCCGTACGTCGACATCAGGGCCGCCGAGCAGAGGCACAGCGACGCGCTGATTCGGCAGTTGAATCGGATGGGGGTGGAGGCGCCGGAGAATCCGTACCTGGGCCGACTGGCGGCACCTGCGGATCTGACCGCTGCGGCGTCCGCATGGGCGGCCGGTGAGGTGCTCAACGTGCAGATGTACGACCAACTGCTGACCCAGACGACGGACCCCAGCCTGGTCCGGGTGCTGCAGAACCTCCGCCGGGCCTCGCAGGAATCGCACCTGCCACTGTTCGAGGCCGCAGCAGCCAACGGCGGCACCTTGGATCCGGCGCAGATGGCCGCCGTCTCCGCCGGCTGACCCGGCCCCCTCCCGTGAGCGCCCTCCCGTGAGCACACGCCTTCGTCGCACTAGGAACGCCGAATCGGCCTCCTAGTGCGACGAAGCCGCACCCTCGCGGAGGGGGCGGGGGGACGGAGGGGGCGGAGGGCACGGAGGGGACGGAGGCACGGAGGGGACGGAGGCACGGAGGGGGCGGAGGGACTGAGGGGCGGTCAGGAGAGCAGGGCGAGGGACAGCAGCAGCCAACAGGTCGCCAACTCCACCGACGCCCCCAGCACATCGCCGTTGATCGCGCCGAAGCGCCGCACTGCGGCGCGTTCGAGGCCGAGCACGATCACTCCGGTGGCCGCTGCCACACCTGCGGCAACCCACACCGGCACCCCGACCACGGCCATCGCCACCACCGCGACCATCGCCCAGCCGACACCCACCGCAGCCGCCGAGCGAGGGCCCAGAGCGCCGATCGCGGATCGGCCGAGGCCGCCGTCGGCGGCGGGTACGCCCTTCCGGGTGAGCCATGCGAGCGGGGCCCGGGCCAGCAACAACACGGAGGCCAGCAGGATCGCCGATTCCACGACTCCGGCCGTCGCGAAGAGCGCGGCCAGCGCCACAGTGTCCAGCCCGGCGACCACGATCAGCGTCACCCCGCCCAATGCTCCGAGGTTCGGGTCGCGCATCACCGCCAGTGCGGCGGCGCCTCGGCGTCCGGAGGCGAACCCGTCGGCGGTGTCGGCCAGACCGTCGAGGTGCAGGCCCCTGGTGAGCAGTGCGTAGCCTGCGAACACCACGCCCCCGAGCAGGATCGCGGCCAGATTCGATCTGTTTCCGGTGAGGTCGGCCAGCCACCACACGGCAGCGGCCAGCGAACCGAGGAGCACACCCAGCAGCCCGCCCCACCCCGGTGCGGTCGCGAGCGCTACCCGCCAGGCAGTCGAGTCGACCCGGTCGGGAGGCGGCACCGGTATCGACGTGAAGGTTCCGATGGCCAGTCGGAGACCGTCGCCGAGCCGCGTTCCCGCGGCCGAAGGCGGCGAAACGGTCATGTCGGCTCCACCGGACCGGATACGCCGGCCCCGTCGAAGGTGGCCATCTCGCCGAGCGTGGCGGCGGCTGCTCGCAGCACGCCGAGTGCCAACAGCGCGCCGGTGCCTTCACCGAGTCGCATGCCGAAGTCGACAACCGGCTCCAACCGCAGGCGGTCGAGCACGAATCCATGCGCCGGTTCAACGGATCGGTGGCCAGCCAGCCACCAGTTCCTCGCCCGGTAGGCCATCGCGTTGGCGACCAGGGCCGCCGCGCCGACCACCACCCCGTCGAGGATCACCGGGACCCCCCGGGCGGCTGCTCCGAGTAGGAAGCCCGCCATCGCCGCGAGATCGGCTCCGCCCAGCGCGGCCAGCAAGCCCATCGGGTCACCAAGGCGCTCCCGGGCCCGGAACATCCCGTCCCGGACAGCTGCGCACTTGACCATCCAGACGTCGTCGTCGATGCCGGTGCCGCGACCCACCACCTCCGCGGCGTTCTTCCGGCACATCAGTCCGATCAATGCGGCAGCGGGGGTGGTGTTGCCGATCCCCATGTCGCCGGCAATCAACAGGTCGGCCCCGGCGTCGACCTCCTCGTCGGCCACCGCGACTCCGGCGGCGAATGCGGCTCGGGCTTCGTCGGCGGTCAGTGCATCTTCACGATCCAGCGGCATCGAACCGCGGCGGACCTTGTACCGGGTGAGGTCCGCCGGAACACTGTGGACGGCGGCGTCCCAGTCGATGTCGACGGCGAGATCGAGCACCCGCACGCCAACGTCCACCTGGGCAGCCAGCACATTCGCCGCGGCACCGCCGGCGAGCAGATTCAGCACCATTTGGGCGGTGACCGCCGGGGGATAGGCGGAGGTGCGCGCGGCCACACCGTGGTCGCCGGCGAAGACGACGAGTCGCGCTCGGCGGGGTAGCGTCGGCGGGCAGGTGCCTTGGGCGGCGGCCAGCCACACCGAGAGTTCCTCCAGCCGGCCGAGCGATCCCGCGGGCTTGGTGAGGATCGCCTGGCGAGCCAGCGCTTCATCGTGTGCAGCGGCGGACGGGAGCCCCACCCGGGCGGCCAGCTCGTCGGGGTCAACCGAGGTCGACATGGCGGTTCCTCTCCAACTCCAGTGGTTGTCCGGCCACGAGCAACACGGTGGTATCGCACTCCCGCGCCAGGGTCGCGTTTACAGTGCCGAGCAAGTCCCGGAACAGGCGGCCGGCGGCGTGATCCGGAACCACCCCTGAGCCAACCTCGTTGGTCACCAGCAGAATCTCGACGTCGCGTTCGAGGGCGGTCCGGAGAGCGTCGGTGAACGTGCCCAGCGCATCCTCGACCGCCGATTCGGCAGCGATCGGATCCGTCCACCCGGCCACATCATCGACCAGGCGGGTCAGCCACAAGGTGAGACAGTCGACGATCACAGTGCCGCCGTCCGGTGTGGCGGTGATCGTCGCGGCCGGGTCGGCGGACTCCACGGTGCGCCACGACGCCGGCCGACGGTGGCGGTGCAGTTCGATTCGTGCCGCCCACTCCGCGTCATCCGGTGATGCCGGATATCCGGTGGCGATGTAGGTCACCGGGCGGTCACCGGCCTGCGCGATCCGCTCGGCATAGCGGGACTTCCCGGATCGCGCGCCGCCGGTGACCAGTCGGCAACGGGCCCGCCGACGACCGGTCCCGACCTCGAGCACGGTCCCGTCGTCGACCAGGCGCGCCCCCCAGGACGCCAGATCGCGCGACAACTGCGACTGCGGCGGGTTGTGATGCCCGAGGTGCACCGCGATCACATCTGTGTTCTCGGTGACGGCGCCGACCCGGCGAAGCATCGCCAGGGTCTCGCAGAAGGTGTCGTGGGCGAGGTGCCCGGGCGTCGGGAGCGGCCCGACTCCGGGGTGGTTGCCGAAGGTCAACTCCAGCAGGACCGTGTCGTAGCCCGCCCCGGTGACTGCGGCCAGCAACGTGTCGTCCGGCAATCCGGTGTCGGCCGCATACAGCAACGACGCGTCACCACCCCGAACCTCGAAGAGCACCGCCTCGTCGGCCCACGGATCGCTCACTCGCCCGACCACCGTCCGCCCATGGGTCGACGGGACGACCCTGAGTCGCATGCCGGCCACTTCATGGGTGGCCCCGGCGACGGCTGGCACCAAGGTGACGTCGGAACCCGGTGGCAACCACCCCCGAGCGGTCTCCAACACCGTTGGCGGGCCTATCAGCGTCAGCGGTGGCAACGGCTCGCCGCGATCGAGGATCCACTGCCGGTGGAGCAGAATCGCGGGATCCCAATGGTCATGGTGGGCATGGGTCACCGCGATCACCCGCACGCCGCGCAAGTCCACTCCGGCCCGGGCTGCCGCGGCCGAGGTGCTGCTCGGCGCGTCGATCAGCAGGGTGTCATCGATGAGCACGCCACCGCCGAACCTCGAGTACCCCTGGCGGCGAGCGTCCGTGCAGGTGGTGCAATCGCAGAACGGCTGCGGGATGCCGTCGGCGGCTCCGGTGCCGAGCACCACAGCTTGGAATCCGCGTCGCTGAGCTGTCATCGCTGCCGCGGGGCAGGTGCGGTGGACGGCTCGAGGAAGGCGATGGGCTGGTCGAACGAAGCCTTGCGGGTGGCGCGGCGCAGGGCGCCGAGAACGGGCCGGGCGGTGATCGCCAGCAAGAGGGCCACCACCACACCGCGGGGCAGGTCATAGCCGAGCGAGGTGGCGAAGTTGAACAGGAACCAACGCTGGATGTTGTCGGCCACCGCATCGCCCGGCACAAAAGCGATCGCCGAATTCGCCGGAGCCAGCCACGGCCAGAACCACAGGTTGAGCAGGAAGCCATACATCACCGCCACCACCGCGCCGTAGGCCGCGACCAGCAGCGGCTCCCAGCGCTGCCGGATCGTCGGCAACAGGCCGGCACCGAAGCCGACCCAGCCAGCGGCGATCATCTGGAACGGCAGCCAGGGACCCACTCCACCGGTGAGCATGGCGGAGGCGAATAGTGAGACGTTGCCGAGCAGGAAGCCGAAGCCGGGTCCGAGCGCTCGACCGCCAAGAATGATCACCACCCAGATCGGTTCGAAGCCGACTGTGCCGGCGCCGAAAGGCCGCAGGATCGCGGCCACCGCCGCAAGCACCCCCAGCAAGGCGATCCCGCGGGAGTCGAGGCCGCCTTCGGAGAGTTCGGCCAGTGCCAACGCCAGCAGTAGCGGCAACACGACGGCGAACACCCATGGCGCGTCGGCGGAGTGACCGAGGATCGCACTGTCCGGCTGCGCGAGGAACGGCCAGAAGAACGCCACGATGCCCACTGCGGACACGCCGGCCAGCACCAGGGCCGACCTCAGCCCGAACCGGGCCGGGCGCCCGGCGGTGCGGGTGGGTGGTGGTGTTGCCGGACGTGCTGTGGTCATTGCGCCACTGCCATCGCCGCTGCGACATCGTCCACAGTCAGCCAGGGTTCCGGTGCCATGATCTTGGCGACCTGGGGCGCGAATATCGGTGATGCGGTGACGATCTCCCGGGTCGGTCCGTCGGCCACCACTTCGCCGTCGGCCAGGATCACCACCCGGTCGGCGACTTCGGCGACGAGCTCGACGTCGTGGGTGGCCATCAGCACTGCGGTGCCGGCGTGGGCGAGCCGCCGCAGGACAGTCACCAGCCGGGCTTTGGAGCCATAGTCCAGCCCCCGGGTGGGTTCGTCGAGCAGCAGCAGGGGTGGCGCGGGTGCGAGCATCAGGGCGAGCACCAAACTCAACCGTTGTCCCTCTGAGAGGTCACCCGGGTGGGCGTCCAACGAGACCTCGGGGGAGATCTCGGCCAGCAGCGCGGCGGTGGTCCCGGCGGCCAAGCGGCTGTCGGTGTCGGCGGCCCGGCACTCCGCGCGCACCGAATCCTCACACAACACGTCAGCCGGCTCTTGCGGCACGAACCCGACCTGCCGGAGCAGATCGACCCCGCGCAGACCCGCGGGGTCGTGGCCGGCCACCCTGACCTCACCCGTCACCGGCTTGAGCAGGCCGACGGCGGCCTTGAGCAAGGTGGACTTCCCGGCTCCGTTGCGGCCCATCAGAGCCACCACACTGCCGGCTTGCAGTTGCAGACTGGCATCGACGAGTGCCGGCACCGGACCATACGACAAGGTGACTCGTCGGCACTGCAGCACCGGTGCCGGTCGGGTTTCCGCCCGGGTGGCTGCTCGGGAGGCACGTCGGCGCAACAGCCCCGTCCGGGGCGCCGGAACAGCCGCCGGGGGAAGCTGCGACTCCGGCTGGGCGGCGGCGCCCGGTCGGGCAAGTGAGTCCGGTGCGGGTGCTACCCGGGCCAGGTCGGCCCGCAGGTTGCGCGCCAGCCGTCTGGCATCCCGGACGGACACCGGCAGCGGCGACCAGCCGGCGAGCCGACCCAACTGCACCACCGGTGGGGCGACCGGGGAGAGCGCCATCATGGCCGCCGGCGTGCCGGTATCCGGGGTGCCGGAGGATTCCAGCACCACCACCCGGTCTGCGTATTGCACCACCCGTTCCAGGCGATGCTCGGCGAGCACCACCGTCATGCCCAGGTCGTGGACGAGGCGCTGCAGCGCTGCCAACACCTCCTCGGCGGCGCCCGGATCGAGTGCCGAGGTCGGCTCGTCCAGCACGATCACCTGCGGGTGCGCGGTGAGCACCGAGCCGATCGCCACCCGTTGCCGTTGCCCGCCGGACAGCGAGAGCAGCGGCCGGTTGCGCAACTCCGCCAGACCCATCAGGTCGAGCGTTTCCTCCACCCGCTTGCGCATCGCGTCGCGGGGGAGGCCCAACGATTCCATGCCATAGGCCAACTCGTCCTCGACCATGTCGGTGACGAAGCCGCTCATCGGATCCTGCAGCACCACCCCGACCACATCGGCCAGCTCCCGTGGCGGGAAGTCGCGGGTGTTGCGCCCGGCGACCGTGACCCGGCCGCTCAGCTCGCCGCCGGTGAAGTGCGGCACCAGGCCGTTGATCGCCCGCAACAGGGTGGACTTCCCCGAGCCGGTTTCACCGACCACCAGGCACAGTTCGCCCTCGTCGAGGTGCAGATCGACCCGGTCGAGCACCGCCTGCCCCCCGGGCTGGTACCGAAACGTGACGTCGTCGAAGTCGATCACACCGCCACCCCGGTCTCCGGGCTCGTGGTGCTGGTGTCGGAGGCGCTCCCGGACCGTACGATTCCCGGCGGTTCGGGGGTGAGCCAGGCAGGCAGCAGTGCGATCAGGGTGCCGACCACCGCGATGATCGGTACCTGCGGCCAGGTCATCGGAGTCACCGCGGGGTTGAGCGCCGATGGATCGACGATCCCCTGTACCACCGCCGCCGCGGCAGCCGCACACCCGGACGCAGCCGTGATCCACTCCGGCGTCCGCCAGGGATCCGGTCGGTAGCGGGTGCGGGTGTTGCGGCGGCCCCCGCGGAGCAGTCCGAGGAGGGCCGCGGCGAGTCCGAGGAGGAACACCGGCAGGCCCGCCGGCGCAGCGATGGATCCGTCCAGCAGGACGTACAGGCCCAGGCAGGTGCCCAGCAAACCACCGAGCACCAGGGCCGCGGTGATGCGCCGATCACGTGGCGACAGGTCCGCCATCCGGCCGTAGCCGCGCGAGTCCATCGCGGCCGCCAAAGCGATCGAACGGTCGAGGGCGCCGGAGAACACCGGCATCGCCGAACCGGTGAGGCCACGGATGCCCGACGTTGGTCGCCCGCGCAGGCGGCGTGCGGTGCGCACCCGTTGCAGGTCGGTCACCAAAGCGGGGGCGAACGACAGCGCCACCACCACCGACACACCCACCTCGTAGAGCGCCGCCGGCATGGCCTTGAGCAGCCGATAGGGCGACGCCAGCGACGACGCCGCGCCCAGGCAGGCCAACACGGTCGCCAAACGAAGTCCGTCGTAGAGGGCGAACACCAGCGATTCGGCGGTGATGCTGCCGCCCAGCCGGACCCCGGCCAGCCAGTCCGGCAGGTCGACGGTGGGCAATGTGACGAGGACGGTGGTGCCCTGCGGCAGGCCGAAGACCACCTGGAAGACCACCCGGATGGCCACGATGATCAGCCCGAGGCGGAGGAAAACTCCGAAGGATCTCGACCAGGGTGCCTGTGGTCGACGGGCGGCCACCACGGTTCCCGCAACCACGACGATGAGGATGAGGAGAGCGGGGTTGGTGGTGCGGGATGCGGCGGTGGCCAATCCCAGGGCCCACAGCCACCAGGCGACCGGATGCAACCACCGGCCGCGCACACCAACCCCGGTCGGTGGCTTCCGAACAGCAGTCGTGGTCATCGCGGGTCCATCGTCGTCATCTACGCCTGTTGCGGGCGACCACGACGCCGACGACGGCGATCGCGACGGCCACGGCGGTGAGGGCGATCAGCGCCACGGGTGTTTGTGGAGCACCCGATTCCTGGTCGTGGGAAACCTCCTCGGAGGGCAGTGCGAACTCGGTCGGGGAGTCGGAGGGAACAGCGGTGGCGCCGGCGACGACATCGCCGCAGCCGCCGTTCGGATAGTTCTCGATTCCGCACACCAAACCGCCGTCGGTGCGGGTGTTGGCCACCGACTGCAGGATCTGCACGGCGTTGGCATCGACGTCGACGGTGGCGCACACGGCAAACGGCTCCGGTGGGGTGACGCCGACCGGGGCGTCTTCGGCCGTGCCCGTGTCGATCACCACTGCGACCCGCTTCTCACCGGGCGGGGACGGCGCCGTCCCGCAGATCTCGGCGAAGGCCGCCTTGCTTCGCGGAGGCCGGTTGGTGGTGCTGTCGACCCCTCCGACGCCGTAGCGCCAGCCGTTGACGGCACCGTTGGCGGGGATCACCGCTGCCGGGTCGACCTCGACGAACACCCAGGAACCGTTCTCGCGCTCCCAGAACGACCAGTACCGATAGAGGTCGGCATGCGCGGCCGTTGCGCCGAACACCAGAGCGGGAATGGCAAGGAGAACCGCCATCGCCCACACCAACGTTCGGCGAGCCGCCACTGGCATTCCTCTCGGTCAGAACCGCGGTCGGGGCCGGAGGATCCGCCGGTTGGCTCGGCAGTCCCTCCATCGCTGACCGCGGCGATGGCTAGGACGCGTCAGCCCCAGGTCCTCCGGCTGCCGGGCCGCGCTCGGCGCGGCCACAGTCACGGTTGCGGGACAGCGCCGGATTCCCACCGGCTTTCCCTGGCATACGTGGATGACGCGGCGGTGCACAGCCTGGTCGGCTGCTTGTGCACCTCGACTATTGCACCACATCGGCCGCGCCGAATCGGAGGCCGCTGAGACTATCCCGCCGGGTGCAGACTCATGGGGCCGTAGACGACGTCGCCGTCGGACAGCAGCGTCACCGCGTCCACCCCGTCGCCGAGCAGGTCCCGCCACGTCTCGCCGACCCACGTCTCGGCATCGGCCTGGGAGGGGAAATGCTCCGAGGTCGCGCTCGCCGGCAGGTCGACGATGACGGTGCCGTCAGCACGTTCGTAGCGCCACGCGTAGCTCATGTCTGGCTCCTCAGGGTTGTTCTGGGTCTGATCCGGGCGGCGTCGACCGTCGATTCAGGGCCTCGCGGCCGGCGAGACGGTCAGCGCCGGATCGGTGATCACGACGTCGGCCAACACGCCGTCGATGGCGGCCATCACCTCGGCGTCGAGTGTGATTCCGCTGGCGTGCACGTTGTCGCGCACCTGGGCCGGGTGGCTGGCGCCGATGATGGCGGCCGAGATGAACTCGTGGCTGAGCACCCAGGCCAGAGCCAGCTGCCCGACGTTGAGGTCGACCTCCTTGGCGATCGGCTCCAACCCGGCGACGGCGGCAAGCACAGCGTCGTCGAGCCAGCGGGAAAGGAACTGGCTACCGGTCGGGTCGGTCGCCCGGGAGGCCGGCGGTGGCGGTTGCCCAGGCCGGTACTTCCCGGTGAGCACACCTTGGGCGAGCGGCGACCAGACGATTTGGCCGATCCCGTGGGCGGTGCTGGTGGGAACCACCTCGTCCTCGATCACCCGCCACAGCGCCGAGTACTGCGGTTGGTTGGAGATGATGCGGTCGAACCCCATCTGGTCGGCGATACGCACCGCGGCCTCGATCTCCTCGGCGCGCCATTCCGACACACCCACGTAGAGCACTTTGCCCTGGCGCACCAGGTCGTCGAAAGCGCGCAGCGTCTCCTCCAGCGGCGTCTCGTAGTCGAACCGGTGCGCTTGGTAGAGATCCACATACTCCACACCCAGTCGGCGCAGGGAGCCGTGGCAGGCCTCCATGATGTGCTTGCGCGACAAGCCGCGGTCGTTGGCCCCGGGTCCAACCGGCCAGTAGGTCTTGGTGAAGATCTCGAGGCCTTCGCGACGCTGGCCCGCCAAAGCTCGTCCCAAGACCTCTTCGGCACGGGTGCCGGCATAGACATCGGCCGTGTCGAAGGTGGTGATACCGGCATCCAACGCGGTGTGGACGCACTTGATGGCGGTCTCCTCGGCCACTTGACTGGCGTGGGTGAGCCAGTTGCCATAGGCGATCTCGGAGACCTTCAGGCCGGAGCGCCCCAGATGCCGGTGCTCCATCTACTTGCCCTTCGCCGCGACTGGTTCGCCGCCGGCTTTCACCCGGGGGAGCGGCACCCGCAGCCTTCGGATCTGCAGGGCCCGCATGACCCCGTAGAACACCGCGCCCTTGCGATCGGCCTTCTCCGGCCACTTCGCCACGAGGGCCGACTTGAGCCTCATCGCGATGAAAACGAGCGTGAGGATCATCAGGACCATGATCGCGTACCACGAGATGCTGGCGAAGAACCGAATCTGTGGCTGCGGGACCAGGGTGAGTACGAGGATCACGAGCACCAGCGGAAGGAAGTATTCGCTGACCAGTCGGCGACTGTCGACCCAGTCCCGCACGAATCGGCGCACCGGGCCGCGGTCCCGGGCAGGGAGCGCACTCTCCTCACCCCGCATCATCGCTTCGCGCTGCTCGGCCCGGGCGATCCGGTCGCGCTCGCGCATCGCGCGCTTGGCGGCTTTGGGGTCGGCCGGGATCTTCAACGATTGCTTCCGCGCAGCTTCGGCATCCTTGCGCTTGGGCGTCGGGTGGCCCTTGCCTTGCGGTTCGTCGGGCACCTCGGCGGCTGCGTCGAGGTCGGGCGACTGGTCACTGGGCTGTGATCGGCGAAACACCCGTCTAGGGTACGACGTCGAACGGCCGTCGGCCTCGTGCGCGGCGGCTACGGCGTTGTCTCGGGGGTGAACCGATCGGTCATGGCATAGGCTTTGGCCAATGCGGTGTGCGTGTCCGCCCGGGTCGGCGGCGGATCCACGCGCGTGCTGCGACGACCTTGTTGGAAGGGACTCCCATGGGCATGTGGCAACGGTTCAAGTTGATCTTCAAGTCGAAGGCCAACAGGGCTCTCGACCGGGCGGAGAACCCGGCGGAGACGCTGGACTACAGCTACGAGAAGCAACTCGACCTGCTGCAGAAGGTGCGCCGGGGGGTGGCCGACGTGGCGACGTCGCGCAAGCGACTGGAACTGCAGATCAAGGGCCTCGAGACGCAGTCGGCCAAGTTGGAGGACCAGGCTCGTGCCGCGCTCAGCCACGGCCGTGAGGACCTCGCCCGGGAGGCGCTCACCCGCCGCAGCGGGTTGACCAACCAGATCACCGACCTGCAGGGGCAACTGGCCACGCTGCAGGACCAGGAGGAGAAGCTCACCGGGGCGGCGCAGCAGTTGCAGGCCAAGGTGGAGGCCTTCCGCACCCGCAAGGAGACGATCAAGGCCAACTACTCGGCGGCCGAAGCGCAGACCAAGATCAACGAAGCCTTCTCCGGCATCTCGGACGAACTCGGGGAGGTCGGACTCGCGATCCAACGCGCCGAGGACAAGACCGCCGAGATGACCGCGCGGGCAGGGGCGATCGACGAGTTGCTCGCCTCCGGCGCCCTTGAAGATGCCACCGGTACGTCCAAGGACAGCATCACCGCAGAACTTGAGCGGCTGTCGTCCACCTCGGACGTGGAGGACACCTTGGCCAAGCTGCGCGCGGAGGTCGGCGGGGCGCCCGAGAAGCCAGCTGTGGAGGCGCCGAAGGCGACCGGTGACACCCCGGTAGCCGAGGAGGCCACCATCGTCGAGGAGGGTCCGAAGTAGCCCGGGGCCGGAACTCCCTGCGGTCGCGGCACGGCCGGCAGCGGGGACAATAGAGGTATGAAGTCCCGCTATGCACCCGATCGCGGTCTCACTACCCGCATGGGGCTCACCATGTTCCTGCTGGGGCTGCTGTATGTGGTTGTCATCGGCTTGCTCATCGCACTGGGGGTCGGCTGGTTCTTCGCGATGGTGATCGCGGCCGGTGGATTGTTCGCCCAGTGGTACTTCTCCGACACCATGGCGCTGCACGGGATGCGCGCGCGGGTGGTGACGCCGGAGCAGGCGCCACAGTTGCACGCCATCGTGGACCGGCTGTGCGCGATGGCGGACATGCCCAAGCCCCGGGTTGCAATCACCGACACGGACATGCCGAACGCCTTCGCCACCGGACGCAGCCCGAATCGATCGGTGGTCTGCGTCACCACCGGGTTGCTCGCGCGGCTCGATTCCGACGAGGTGGAGGCGGTGCTCTCCCACGAGTTGTCCCACGTCGCCCACCGCGACGTGCTGGTGATGACCATGGCCTCGGTGGCCGGCGTCGTGGCCGGATTCATGACCCGCATGGTGCTGTGGGGAGGCATCGGGCGCAGCCGGGACAACAACGGCAACGCGGCCCTGATGGTGGTGGCGGTGCTGGTGGTGTCGGTGCTGGTCTACTTCATCAGTTTCCTGCTCACCAGGATGCTGTCGCGCTATCGCGAACTCGCGGCCGATCGCGCCGGTGCCCTGCTCACCGGACGACCCACCCAACTGGCCTCCGCATTGCAGAAGATCTCCGGCACCATGGCGCAGATCCCGTCGCGCGACCTGCGCACGGCGGAGAACTTCAACGCCTTCTTCTTCGCGCCGGCGCTGGCGCCTGGTCAAAGCCTTGCGTCGCTGTTCGCCACCCACCCGCCGCTCGACAAGCGACTGGAGAACTTGGCCAAGGTCGCGGCCCAACTCGGGCAGTGACCCCGGCCGGACACCGCGCCCGGGTGTCACGAACGAGCGCGTAGGGTGCCCACCATGGGAATGTTCGACGCCATCATGGGGCGCAAGAAGCCACCAAAGCCCGATCTGGACAATCTGTTCGGACTGCCCAGTGCGGCCATCACGTTGGAGGCGGCGGTCGGATTCACCCCCACCGGAACCGGCGCGGTCGCCTTCCGCGCGCCCGAAGGCAAGGCGTTCGCAGACGTCGCCGCCGAGGTCACCGAACTCGTGAGCGGTAGCGGCAAACTGCCGATCGAAGTCACCACCGACGAATACGGCTACACCTGGGTAGTGCTGACCACCGAGCCGCCGGACATGGCGACCCTGGTCACCGACCTGCACGCGGTGAACGTCAGCCTGGTGGACGCGGGCTTCGGCCCCACCTTGCTGTGCACCTTGGTGACCTTCGGGGATGAGCGCGGTCGGCGGCTGGCGCTGGTGTACCTGTTCAAGCAGGGGTCCTTCTACCCGTTCGTGCCGGACCCGGAGTCCGGACCCAATCGGCGCGACAACATCGTCGAACTCCAGGTGCGCGACCTGGTGGCCGACGATCTTCGGGTGGAGCCCGACCTCACCCGCTGGTTCGCCATCTGGGGAGCCCCGGGCTTGGGCTAGTCGGGGAGTCGGGCATCGGGAGGGGCCGGTTGCGGACTCGCCTCTTCAGTCCTTCGGTGCAGTGACCCCGGGGAGAGCCAACATCTGGTCAAGGGCGACCCGGGCGTCGTGCGCATCGCGGGCGTTCACCGTGATCTGGTTGATCACTCGACCTTCGACCAGGTTCTCCAACGCCCAGACCAGGTGGGGCAGGTCGATTCGGTTCATGGTCGAGCAGTAGCACACGGTGCGATCCAGGAACACGATCTGCTTGTCCGGGTGCCGCTCGGCCAGTCGCCGCACCAAGTTCAGCTCCGTGCCGATCGCCCACGCGCTACCGGGCTCGGCCGCCTCAAGGGTGGTGATGATGTGCTCGGTGGAGCCGACGTAGTCGGCGGCGAGCACCACCTCGTGGCGGCATTCCGGATGCACCAGGACGTTCACCCCGGGGATTCGCTCGCGCACTTCGGTCACCGATTCGGCGGTGAACCGGCCGTGAACCGAGCAGTGCCCCCGCCAAAGAATCATCTTGGCCGAGCGCAGTTGCTCGGTGCTGAGTCCACCTCGGGGCCGGTGCGGGTTGTAGACCACGCAGTCGTTCAACGAGAGACCGAGATCCCGCACGGCGGTGTTCCGGCCGAGGTGCTGGTCTGGCAGGAACAGCACCCGTTCGCCCTGCTCGAAGGCCCACTCCAGGGAAGCCTTGGCGTTGCTCGAGGTGCACACCGTCCCGCCGTGCCGGCCGGTGAAGGCCTTGATCGCGGCGGCGGAGTTCATGTAGGTGACCGGTACCGTCGAGTCGGCGACTCCAGCCGCCGCCAACTCCCGCCAACACGCTTCGACCTGTTCGATCGCGGCCATGTCCGCCATCGAACAGCCCGCGGCGAGGTCCGGCAGGATCACGAGTTGATCGTCGGAGGTGAGGATGTCGGCGCTCTCGGCCATGAAATGCACGCCACAGAAAACGATGTACTCGCTCTCGGGGCGGGCAGCCGCTTCTCGTGCCAACTTGAAGGAGTCGCCGGTGACGTCGGCGAATTCGATGACCTCATCGCGCTGGTAGTGGTGACCGAGCACGAACACGCGCTCGCCCAGGGCGGCCTTCGCGGCGCGGGCACGGGCCACCAGTTCCGGATCGCTGGGTGAGGGGAGGGAACCCGGGCAGTCCACACCCCGCTCCGAGAGCGGGTCCGACTCCTGGCCGAGCAGGAGCAGCGCGAGCGGGGTGGCTTCCGGTTCGGTGAATCCGCCGATCGACGACATGGGCACATCTTCGCACGGGGGTGGGTAGATTGTTCCCCCGTGCGCCTCCTCATCGCTCCGGATTCCTTCGCCGGCACCCTCAGTGCGGTGCAGTCCGCGCATGCGATCGCCAGTGGCTGGCGGTCGCATGCGCCCGACGATCAGACGATCGAGCGGCCGATGTCCGACGGGGGCCCCGGCTTCGTCGGGGTGATAGCCAAGGCACTCGGCGCGCAACTCGTCGAGACGTCAGTGACCGGACCGCTCGGCGACGAGGTTCCGGCGGAGTTCGCCGTGCACGGCAGCACGGCCTACGTCGAGGCGGCCCAGGCGTGCGGCCTGGCCCTGGTACCGCCAGGCCAACGCAACCCGGAAGACACCACCAGCTACGGGGTGGGGCAACTGCTGAAAGCCGCCCTCGCCGAAGGGGTCGAGCGGATCGTCATCGGCCTCGGCGGAACGGCCACGAACGATGCTGGCGCAGGCATGCTCGCTGCTTTGGGTGCCACCGCGGATGGGGCCCTGGATTGCGGCCCACGGCAGTTCGCCCGGTTGCGCGAGATCGATCTGGGTGTGCCCCGGCGGTTGTTCGCCGACGTCGACCTTGTTGTTGCCACCGATGTCGACAATCCGCTCTTGGGGCTGCGCGGTGCCTCGCGCTCCTTCGGCCCGCAGAAAGGTGCCTCCGAAGAGCAGGTCATGCGACTGGAGGGGGCGCTGGAGCATTTCCACGAGACGGTGGGCAAGTTGCCAGACGGCAAGGATCCCGCCGTTGCCCTCGGGGCCGGTGCTGCCGGGGGACTCGGCTACGCGCTGATGATGCTCGGGGCCACCAGGGTTCCTGGGATCGCCACGGTGATGGACATCGTGGGTCTCGCCGACTTGATCGAGCAGGCCGATCTGGTGATCACCGGCGAAGGGTGCTTCGACTGGCAGTCGCTGCGTGGCAAGGTCGTCAGCGGTGTTGCGGCGATGGCCCTCAACGACGCGAAGCCGTGTGTGGTGCTCGCCGGTCAGGTGATGGTGGGCCGCAGGGAGTACACCGCGACCGGGGTCGCGGCGGCCTACAGCGTGAGCGACATCGCCGGCGGTGTGGAGGAGTCCATGGCCGATCCGGCCGGCGCGTTGGCGGCGGCCGCTGCTCGGGTCGCCAAGACCTGGTCGGCTGGTCGCCGCAGGTCCCAGCGCGAGCGCGGAACGGCGCCGGACGGGGAATAAGTTAGGCTTGCCTTTCGTTGCGAGCACGTCGCGGGCGCGGTGTCCGTGACGCCGGGAGGAGAGAAATGACCACTGAGAGCGTCGTCGATGGCACTGAAACTGCCGAGGGCATCGTGCTCACCGAGGCTGCTGCCTCCAAGGTCAAGGCATTGTTGACCCAGGAAGGTCGGGAAGACCTCTCGCTGCGCATCGCGGTGCAACCCGGCGGCTGCTCCGGACTTCGCTATCAGCTGTTCTTCGACGATCGCGCCCTTGACGGCGATATCGCCAAGGACTTCGGCGGGGTCAGCGTGGTGACCGACCGGATGAGCGCACCGTACCTGGGCGGCGCCGTGATCGACTTCGTCGACACGATCGAGAAGCAGGGCTTCACCATCGACAACCCCAACGCCACCGGCTCCTGCGCCTGCGGCGACTCGTTCCACTGAGAAGCGTTCCGACGGCGGTACGCGCTCGGCACGGCCTTAAGTCTCACGAGTGACTCGCGGGACGGTTGCGTGCGGGTCCTGCCGGGCCTGCAGATAGGCGTCTGACAGACTCTCGCTCCATGCGCATCTGTGTCACCGGGTCGGTTGCCACCGACCACCTCATGACCTTCCCCGGTTCGTTCACCGACTCGCTGATGGCCGATCAGTTGCACACCATCAGCCTTTCCTTCCTGGTGGACGATCTACAAGTGCGTCGGGGTGGCGTCGGCGCCAACATCGCCTTCGGTCTGGCGAGCCTGGGTCTGCAGCCCATCCTGCTGGCCGCCGTCGGGCACGACTTCGGCGACTATCGCTCCTGGCTCGACCGGCACGGAGTCGACACCAGCGCGGTGCTCGAGTCGGAAGTCAGCCACACCGCGCGTTTCGTCTGCACGACCGACTCGGATCACAACCAAATCGCGTCGTTCTACCCCGGCGCCATGGTCGAGGCCCGCAACATCGAGATCGGACCGCTGCAGCGGCGCTACGGATCGATCGACCTCGTCATCGTCGGTCCGAACGATCCCGAAGCCATGCTCCGGCACACCCAAGAATGCCGGGAACGCGCGATCCCGTTCGTCGCCGACCCGTCGCAGCAGCTGGCGAGCATGGATGGTGAGTCGATCCGCCAACTCATCGACGGCGCCGCGTACCTGTTCACCAACGAGTACGAAGCAGCCCTGACCGAGCAGAAGACCGGCTGGACCGCTGCCGAGATCCTCGAGCGGGTTGGGGTCAGGGTGACCACGTTGGGCAAGCACGGCGCCAAGGTCGAGACCGCTGCTGGTGAGATCGCCCGGGTGGGGGTGCCCGCCGAGCGCGGGTTGGCCGACCCGACCGGGGTGGGTGACGCGTTCCGCGCCGGGTATCTCGCCGGTGTGGCGTGGGGCTTCGGACCGGAACGATGCGCGCAACTCGGCTCCATGTTGGCGACGCTGGTGATCGAGACGGTCGGAACGCAGGAATATCAACTCGACCATGCCGAGTTCGCCGAGCGTTTCGCCGAGGCGTACGGGGCCTCGGCGGCTGCCGAGCTGGCCACGGTCTTGGTGCCGGCCTAGCGGCCGCATCCCCAACCCACCGCGATGCCCGGCGTCATCCTGCCGAGGCAGGACGTGCCCGCAGACGTCACCCGGGCCACCGAAGTGGTGGCCGTGGGTGGTGAGATCTCGGCGGCGTCGATCGTGGCGGCCTACTCCCGGGGCGAGTTCCCGATGGAAGTGGAGGTGGCGCCGAACCTGTGGGTTCCCGCCTGGTACTCACCGGAAGAACGAGCGGTGCTGCGACCGGGAGCGATCAGGGTGTCGCGATCGTTGCGACGCTCGATGCGGCGGTTCACGCTCAGCTACGACCGCGATTTCGCCGCGGTACTGGAGGGGTGCGCCGATCCTGCTCGCGAGCACGGCTGGATCACCGACGACTATCGGGCCGCCTACCTAGAGCTTGCGACCGCCGGATACGCCCACTCGGTGGAGGTCTGGCAGGCGGGGGAGTTGGTCGGCGGTCTACTCGGCGTCCAGTTGGGTGGACTCTTCTGCGCCGACAGCAAGTTCCGACGGGTCACGGATGCGTCCAAGGCGGCCGTGGCGGGTCTGGCCGACTGGATGTTCTCCGGTGCGTCGGGCAATGCTCGGCTGATCGACGCCCAGTGGCTCACGGACCATCTCTCATCGCTGGGCTTCGCCGCGATGCCGCGCACGCGATACCTCTCGGCGTTGCCCGGATTGCTCAGAGTGCCCGCAGCGTTTCCCGGCCCACCGCGCGACCCCGGCGGGCAGTGACCCCGGCAACCACTGCGCTGGCTCAGGCCTCGGGCAGCCGGATCACGAACACCCGCCAAGTTGCGGTGTCCGCACCTCCCGCCTCGATTGCCGACAGCAGCGTGGCGCCCCGCAGCCGACACCAGGCCGGCACATCGAATTCAGCCGCCGGATCGTCTGCCAAGAGCTCGACCACAGCTCCCGGCGTGCTGCGGGACGCCCTGCCGAGGGCCACGATCGGTGCCGGACAGCGCTGCCCGCGATAGTCCAACTCCGCATCCGCGCCGCTCACAGGCCGACCTCGGCGCGCAACTGCGCCACCAACGGGGGCAGTTCGGCCAGCAGGGCGTCGATATCCGACCGTTGGGCCGTCAGCGGCAGTGTCACCCGCAGGTTGCCGCTCGTGAGCGTGCCGATCGCAGCCAAGACATGGCTCGGTTGGCCGCTCTCGACCGCGCAGGCCGACCCGCTCGCCACCGCGATTCCCTTGCGATCGAGTTCCACCAGCATGGCCTCGGCGTCCACGTACAGCACCGAGAATCCCACCACGTGCGGCAGCCGTCGTTCTGTGTCGCCATGCACGACGACATCGGCCACGTCGGCTAGGCCTTCGCGCAGGGATTCGATCAGTCGGCGGTCATGTTCGGCGTGCGCGGGTAGGTCGGCCACGGCTGCCTCCAGTCCCAGCGCCGCTGCCGCACAGTCGGCCACCGAGGGTGCTCCAAGCGGCAGTGCGGCCAGTTCGGCCGACGGCTCGTCCCGCCACCGGACGCCCGGTCGCACCACCACGGCTGCCGCGTTGCCACCCGCCCAGGACGCCGCATCGAGCACCAGGGCGTCCCAGTCAGCCGGCAACTCCATGCGACCGCCCGCCATGCTGGCGTCGACCAGCAGCGGCACGTCGTGCGCGCGGCACAACTGTCGAATCTGTTGCAACGGCTGAGTGGTGCCCACCTCGGGGTTGCCGACGGCCGATACGACCAGTCCAACGTGCCCGTCGGCCAGCATCGCGGCCAACTCGTCCAGACGGATCCGGCCGAGTCGATCCACTCCCACCTGCCGTGGGGCGGATGGCGGCGATTCGCGGTCGGTGGTCGACGTCTGCCGTCGGACCGCGTCCAGCACCGCCCGGCGGTCCACGACCGAGGTGACCGCCCCCAGATCAGATCGGCCCAACTGGGCGACTGCCGCCGTCAGGGCGGAGACGAGGCTCGGGTAGAACACGACCCGAGCGCCGGGTGCGCCGACGGCTGTCGCGACGGCGGTCCCGGCCGCCTCCAGCATGGTGCGGCTCACGCGACCCTCGTGTGCGCGCAGTGTGGGTCGGGCCCAGGCCGACGATTCGGCTTGGATTCGGGCCTGACGCACCACTGCTGAGGCGGGCTGGCCGGCCTCAGCGGCGAGGAAAACCCGGGACACACGTCTATCCTGCCCGCTCCACGGTCGATTCACCGAATTTCTCCCCACGGAACAGGCAGTGAACGCGCGCCCCGGATCCCGAGGCGGCGGGACCTGCGCTACTCTCACCCCCGTGGGGTTGCCAACGCCCCTCGTGCGCCGTGCCCTCCGAGGTGTGGACGCGCCAAGGTCCGAGACGAAAGGTGTGCTGTGGCATCGTCCGGTAAGCAGCGGGGACCCAGCGGAGCAGGCTGGGCCGCGGTCATCCTCATGGGTGCCGTGATGGCGGGCCTGGTCTGGTGGGGCTACGAATACAACTTCGGCTTCCCGTCGGGTGCGACGGAGGAATCCGCAATCACCTTGCACTTCTGGAACGGCACGTGGGTCGCGGCCTTCGCCGTCGGCATCCTCACCTGGGGTTTGATGCTCTACGCCTCGATCGCCTACCGGCGTCGGCAGGGCGACGGCATGCCGCGGCAGTTGCGCTACAACATTCCGATCGAAGTGATGTACACGGTTACGCCGATCGCCATGGTGCTGGCGCTGGTGTTCTTCACCGTGCGCGACCAGGCGATTCTGACCGAGGTCTCGAACGACCAGTCCGAGACCGTCGAGGTGACCGGCTTCCGGTGGTCGTGGACCTTCTACTACGCCGAGCACGATGTCTACGAGACCGGCCAGCCCAGCCTCCAGGAAGACCAGTTGCCCACGCTCTACCTGCCGGTCAACGAGAAGGTTCAGTTCCGCCTCGGGAGCCCCGACGTCATCCACTCCTTCTGGGTGCCCGAATTCCTGTTCAAGATGGACGTGATCCCGGGCCGGGTGAACACCTTCGAAGTCACCCCTAACGAACTCGGAACCTTCGCCGGCAAGTGCGCCGAGTTGTGCGGCGTGGACCACTCGCGGATGCTGTTCAACCTCAAGGTTGTTGAGCGCGCTGAATTCGACGCGCACATGGACGAATTGCGGGCCCTGGGGCAGACTGGCGATCCAGACTCGGGCCGACTCACCGACGCCGCACAAGATGTGGAGTGACGAATGACCATTCTCAATGAGCGGCCGGAATCACAGGCTGCGATCACCGCCCCGGCGGATCGCAAAGCGGCGCGCAAGGCCAACTACGGCCGCACCGTCGTCAAGTGGCTCACCTCGACCGACCACAAGGTCATCGGGTACATGTACCTGATCACCTCGTTCGCCTTCTTCCTCGTCGGTGGCGTGATGGCGCTGGCGATCCGGGCCGAGCTGGCCAGTCCCGGGCTGCAGTTCCTGAGCAACGCCCAGTACAACCAGATGTTCACCATGCACGGCAGCATCATGCTGCTGCTGTTCGCGACGCCGCTCTTCGTGGGATTCGCGAACATCCTGCTGCCGCTTCAGATCGGCGCCCCGGACGTCGCCTTCCCACGATTGAACATGCTGGGTTTCTACCTGTTCCTGTTCGGTGGCCTGATCGTGATGTCCGGCTTCCTCACCCATCGGGGGCGGCGGACTTCGGCTGGTTCGCCTACACGCCGCCGTCGCTGGAGGCGTTCACGCCGTCGAAGGGCGCCGACCTGTGGATCATGGGATTCGCCATCAGTGGTCTGGGAACCATCATGGCGGCGGTCAACTTCATCACCACGATCGTGACGATGGTGGGCCCCGCATGACGATGTTCCGGATGTCGATCTTCTCTGACCGTGCTGCTCACCAGCGTCTTGGTGCTGGTGGCCTTCCGGTCCTGGCGGCCCATATGATCGTGCTGGAGTCCGACCGGAAGTTCGGCACCGTGGTGTTCGCGGCCGAGAACGGCGGCGCCATCCCTCGCAGCATCTCTTCTGGTTCTTCGGCCATCTGGAGGTTCACATCCTCGCCTTGCCGTTCTTCGGATTGGCCAGCGAGATCATTCCGGTCTTCAGTCGCAAGCCGATCTTCGCCAAGGGCCTGGTTCGCGCCACGATCGCCATCGCCGGCTTGTCGGTGGCTGTGTGGGCGCACCACATATGCGTGACCGGGGCCGTGCTGTTGCCGTTCTTCGCGCTTAATGACCACGTCATCGTGGTGCCACCGGCGGAAGTTCTTCAACTGATAGGCACGATGTAAGCGGATCGAAGATCTTCGAAACGCCCATGGTTGTGTGGACCATGGCCTTCGTCACGTTCTTGTTCGGCGGTCTGACCGGGATCATCTGGCGTCGCCGCTGGACTTCGCAGTCTCGGATAGCTACTTCGTGGTGGCGCACTTCCACTACACGATCTTCGGCACCGTGGTCTTCTTGATGTTCGCCGGATTCTTCTTCTGGTGGCCAAAGTGGACCGGACGGATGCTCGACGAGCGTCTGGGCAAGGTGCAGTTCTGGCTGCTGTTCATCGGCTTCCAGGTCACCTTCCTGGTGCAGCACTGGCTGGGCGCCGAGGGTATGCCGCGGCGCTACGCGGACTACCTCGAGTCCGACGGGTTCCACACGCTGAACATCATCTCCAGCATCGGGGCGATCCTGCTGGGAATCTCCACGCTGTTCTTCATGTGGAACGTCTACCGCACCTGGCGCTACGCGCCGAAGGTCGAGGTCGACGACCCCTGGGGTTGGGGTGGTTCGCTCGAGTGGGCGACCAGTTGCCCGCCGCCCCGGCACAACTTCACCTCGCTGCCGCCGATTCGCTCGGAACGGCCTGCCTTCGACCTGCACCACCCGGAGCACGCCGCTGCGGATCTGCCGATCGGCAAGAACCGCCTCGACGGACTCGTGGGAGGCCCGGACATCAGCCACGGCAAGGGCACCTCGTCGTCGACCACGGCGTTGCTCGACCGCCCGGACGCGGACGACGAGGGGAGCAAATAACCGATGAAGCTCGACGGCAAACTCTTCCTCTGGGGAATGGTCTTCTACGCCTTCATCGCAGTGGTGTACGGCTGGTGGACGATCGCCGACGACGGCAAGATCGACTGGATCGGCACCACGGTGCTGCTCTTCACCGCATTCCTGTCGTTCCTGGTCGGCTTCTACCTGACGTTCACCGCCCGGCGCATCGGATCGTTGCCGGAGGACGACGGCAACGCCGACATCGAAGAGGCCGACCCCGACTATGGCTTCTTCAGCCCGCACTCTTGGTGGCCGCTCGCGGTCGGCGGGAGCGTCGCGATCATTGCCTTCGGATTTGTCTTCGCCGCCTGGCTGGTGGCCTTCGGTGTGGCTGCCGTGCTCTTCTCGGTGTGGGGATTCGTCTTCGAGTACTACCGCGGGGACCACGCCCACTAGCAACGAACACACCACGAACCCCCGCCCCGACATGCCGGGCGCGGGGGTTCGTGGTGTTTGTCACTCTCGGGATACGATCGAGTCTCGTAGAATTGGGTATCCCAGATCTTGATACGCACAACCCAGCGCTGTCGTAGCCTGCTCGGAGAGCACCGCACGTGATCGCACGAGCCGGCGGCATTCGAGCAACGGCAGCCGGCTCACCCAAGGCAACGTGACGAAGGAGCGACTCGGAGTGGAACTGAAGTCAAGGACGAGCGTGCTGGTCGTGGTCGCCAGTGGTCTTGGGGCCACCCTGCTGGTTTCCGGCTGCGGCCCGATGCTCACCGCCTCGGCCGGTACCGGAAGTTCCGACAGCAGCGCCGTCGTGCAGGTGAATCAGGCCGGTGCGAAGAACGTGTCCGTGCTCGAGCCCGTCGTCGTGAAGGTCGAGGAGGGCCGTCTGACGGCCGTTTCGGTCACAGGTGGCATGGGAGCCATCCCGGGGCAATTGTCGCCTGACGGGCGTTCCTGGACCTCTGAACCGGGTGTGGAGTTGCCGTTCGGCACCACCTACCAGATCAATGCCAGTGCGGTGGACGGCGAGGGCCGCACCAAACAGATCACGGACTCCTTCACCACCGTGGCACCGCAAGAGGAAGTCAACCCCGCTGTGCTCTACATGGCCGACTACGACACCTACGGCGTCGGCATGCCGATCATCGTGAACTTCAACGTCCCGGTGACGGAGAAGAAGGCGGTGGAAGACCGCCTCAAGGTGACCAGCACGGTGCCGTTGGAAGGTGCCTGGTCGTGGAACGAGTCCAACACCCGAGTGACATTCCGACCCACCGGGTTCTGGCCCAGCGGCACGTCGGTCAGTTTCGTGGGCGACCTCTACGGCGTGAAGTTGAACGACACCGCCTATGGCGCCTCGGATCCGAGCATCCACTTCAACGTCGGCGACAAAGTCGTGATGAATGTCGACGTCAACACGCTGCAGATGACGGTCTCGCGCAACGACGTGCCGTTGAAGACGATTCCGGTGACCATCGGCAAGGCTGGCTTTGAAACCCACGAGGGGGTGAAGGTCGTCACCGGCAAGGAGGGGACCATCACCATGCGTTCGGCACCGGGTTCACCGGAGCCCTACGTGGCGGAGAAGGTTCAGTATTCGATGCGGCTCACCGAACACGGGGAGTACCTGCACGCAGCACCCTGGGCGAATGCCGCCTTCGGCAACTACGCCTTCAGCCACGGCTGCATCAGCATGACGACCGACAACGCCGGCTGGCTCTGGAACCAGGTGAACGAGGGTGACGTTGTGACCACCTTCGGCACCGGGTACCCCTGGCAGCAGGACAACGGCGTGACCGCCTGGAACTACACCTGGGATCAGTGGTTGAGCCGATCGGAAACCGGCGCCCTCAACGTCGGTCCGGACGGCGCCACACCGGTCGGAGCCTGACAACCGCCGGGGGCTCCCGGCCACCTTTCGCTGAGCGCACGTCTTCGTCGCACTAGCGGCCCCTTGAGCGGCTCCTAGTGTCGCAAAGCCGCACGCTCACTGAGCTGGGGCCGCAGGAGACACTGGGGGAGTGGCGAGAACCCTGGGAATGAGTTGTGAGAAACACCCGGGGAAGAGTCGTGAGAACCCCGGAAATGGGTGAGGGGCCCCTCCGGAATCCGGAGGGGCCCCTCACCCATTGTGGAGAGATTCCGCTACGACTTGTTCTCCCCGCGCTCCGCCTCGATCGTGCGTGCGGCATCGCGAGCCGCGGCGACGAGTTTCGGATCGTCGTGCAACACACCCTCGTCGGCGATGACGCCGGGAGTGCCGACGCGCAGTGCCGTCGCCTCGTCGAGCACCGGAGTGGTCTGCTCGATCTCGTGCGCGAGGTGAGCGTCGGCAGCCGCGAGCTCCTCCGGAGTGGGCAGGGGGATGTTGTCCCCGTAGAACCAGTTGGAGAGCCGCGACCGCAACCGGTTCCGCCCGGCTTTCTTGTTCTTGACCCCGTTGGCGTCTTCGGTCGGTGGCAGCGCCAGCGGCTCAACCTCGGGCTTGGACAGCAGCACCGCCCGCTCTTCGACCGAGATCGGGCCGTGGATCTCGATGAACTCGCCGTGGGGGAGTCGCAGGATCTGTCCGGTCTCCCGGCCGTGCAGCAACTTCTCCCGATCGCGGCGCTGCAGCGACAGGCAGATCCGCTTGGTGATGACGAAGGCGATCGGCGGGAGCACGAAGATGCCGATCCGCAAGAACCAGGTGATCGCATTCACCGACACGTCGAAGAATCGGGCGATCAGGTCGTTGCCGCCACCGATCCACAGCAGGATGTAGAAGGTCAGCGCCATCACACCGATGCCGGTGCGAGTCGGGTTGTTGCGGGGACGGTCGAGGATGTGGTGTTCCTTGGTGTCGCCGGTGACCCAACTCTCGAACCACGGATACAGCGCCATGGCGGTGAACACCAGACCCGGCACCACCGCGGCCGGTATGAAGATGTTCCAACTGATCGTGAAGCCGAAGATCACCGTCTCCACGTTGGGCATCAGCCGTAGTGCGCCCTCGAGCCAGCCGATGTACCAGTCGGGCTGGGAGCCGGCGGTGACTTGATCCGGGGTATAGGGACCGTACGCCCAGATCGGGTTGATCGTGACCAGACCCGCGACCAGGGTGGTGATGCCGAACACCGCGAAGAAGAATCCACCTGCCTTCGCCATGTAGATGGGCATCAGGCGGTAGCCGACGACGTTCTCGTTGGTCCGGCCCGGACCTGGGTATTGGGTGTGCTTCTGGTACCACACCATGATCAGGTGGGCCGTGACCAGAGCCAGGATGATGCCCGGTACCAGCAGGATATGCACCGCATAGAGCCTGGAGATGATGTCCGTGCCCGGGAACTCGCCGCCGAAGACGAACCACGACAGGTAGGTGCCGACCAGCGGGATCGAGAGCATGATGCCCTGCGCGATCCGAAGTCCGGTGCCCGAGAGTAGGTCGTCGGGCAAGGAGTATCCGGCGAAACCGGCCACCAGGGCCAAGGTCAGCAACCCGACGCCGATCAGCCAGTTGAACTCGCGGGGCTTGCGGAAGGCCCCGGTGAAGAACACGCGCAGCAGGTGCACCGAGATGGCGGCGACGAAGAACAGTGCCGCCCAGTGGTGGATCTGGCGCATCAACAGGCCGCCGCGGATGTCGAACGAGATATCCAGGGTGGAGGCGTAGGCCTCCGACATCTCGACGCCCTTCAGCGGGGCGTACGAGCCGTCGTAGATGACCTCAACCATGCTCGGCTTGAACCAGAACGTGAGGAACGTTCCGGACAGCAGGATGACGATGAAGGAGTAGAGGGCGATCTCACCCAGCATGAACGACCAGTGGTCGGGGAATACCTTGCCGAGGCTGCGCTTGAAGAAGTTCGCCGAGGCGAATCGATCGTCGACGTAGGTCGCCGCCTTCTTCCCGGCGTTGACGGTGGCGCTCATCAGCGGTCACGCTCCCAGAAACTCGGGCCGACTGGTTGGTCGAAGTCGCTCCGTGCGATGAGGAAGCCTTCTTCGTCCACCGTGATCGGCAGTTGTGGCAATGCGCGCGCCGCGGGCCCGAACACGACGTTGCCAGAGTCACTGAGGTCGAAGGTCGACTGGTGACACGGGCACAACAAATGATGGGTCCGCTGCTGATATAGCGCAATCGGACATCCGACATGGGTGCAGATCTTGGAGAACGCGAGGATCCCCTGGTAGTCCCAGCCTTCGCCCTGCTGGCTCTGGATGTCCTCCGGCGCCATTCGCACCAGGATGATCGCAGCTTTCGCGCGGGCGTTGAGGTTGCCCTCTTCGTGCTGGACCTCGGTGAGGTTGGCCGGCATGGCTGAGACGACGCCGCCGATCGGCACATCGGCTGGCCGCACCGGGCGCTCGAGCGGATCGGTGACGATTCGGGAGCCCTCTTCCCACAACGTCTCCTTCAGGACGCCGAGGTCCAGCGGGCCGGGAGCGAGGTCGCGCAGCATGACCACCAGCGGAATCGGGAACAGGCCCATGGCGAGCAGCAGGCTGCGTCGGATGATCTTGCGCTGGCCGAAGCCGGACTCGTCGGCCCCATCCCAGAACACCTCGGCGGCTTCATCGCGCTCCTGCTGGGTGCTCTTGAGCGGGTGCCGGAGCTGGACGACCTCTTTGTCCGGCATGAGCTTCTTGGCCCATTGGATGGCACCGGCACCGATGAAGAAGATGGCCAGGCCGAACGTGACGCCGAGAGCGGTGTTACTGGCGTTGATCGTCGCGTTGAAGAACGGAACCGGCCAAGTGTCCGTGGTCGGGATCTGCACGAAGGCGATCACGAAAAGCACGGTCATCAGGGCCGACGCCAGGAACATCAGGGCGACTTGCCGCTCGGCCCGCTTGGCCGCGCGAGGGTCGATGTCGGTCTGCCGCGGTCGATGCGGTGGCAGACCGGGAATGTCGTGGCCCTGGTTGCGGGCCACCACGTCGGTGCCGGTCTCGGCCGCCGACGACGATTGCGGGGTGGGTGAGTTGTCGGTCATCGAACCCTTGCTCCGATCCACACGGCGACGGCTACGAACAAGACGATGCCCACCAGCCAGGCGAACAGTCCGTCGCCGACCGGTCCGAGGCTTCCGAGGTCCTGGCCGGCCGGGTTGGGGGCCGTGCGCAGGTCGTCAACGTAGGCGAGGATCGCTTGCTTTTCCTCGACGGTCAGCGATTCGTTGCTGAACACCGGCATCTGCTGCGGGCCGGTGAGCATGGCCTCGTAGATCTGCTGCGGGGTGGCGTCCAGGATGCTCGGGGCATAGGCGCCGTCGCTGAGGGCACCGCCGCGGCCGGCGAAGTTGTGGCACTGCGAGCAGTTGGTGCGGAAGAGTTCGCCGCCCTCTGCCACGTCGGCTTCGGAGAAGTCCAACTCCTCCTCCGAAGGACTTGCCGGCCCGGGGGCCAGCGAGGCGATGTAGGCCGCGAGTGCCTCAGTCTCTTCGGCGGTGTACTCGACCGTCTTCACCGGCGCCTGTGCGGCCGGGCCAGCCAGCGGCATCCGGCCGGTGGACACCTGGAAGTGCACCGATGCCGATCCGACGCCGATCAGACTCGGGCCGCCATTCCCACCGTTGTTGACCGTGGCACCGTCGATGCCCTCGGCGTTGAGCCCGTGGCAACTCGAGCAGCCCTCGAGGAACAACTTGCGCCCCTCCTCCAGTTGTGCGGAGGTCGCCGATTCGGCCGGCGCGGCGGCGGCTTTGGACTGCGCGTTGAGCACCGCATAGGCGACTCCGACCGCCACCAGTGCCGCAACGACGGCGATCAGGGCCGCCCATCGGCTGCGTCGCATGGACGTTGCGCTACTCACGTTTGCCCCATTCTGCTTCGACGTACCCAACAAGTCGGTTGTGCCTCTGTGCGCCGGGGGAGCGTCGCCTCCCGGCGGCGGTGGTTATCCGCATCCTGTCACCGAATCAGGTAGATGACGGTGAACAACGCGATCCAGACCACGTCGACGAAGTGCCAGTAGTACGACACGACGACTGCGGAGGTCGCCTGTTCGTGGGTGAATCTCTTGGCCGCATACGTTCGGCCCAGCACGAAGAGGAACGCGATCAAGCCGCCGGTGACGTGCAGACCGTGGAACCCGGTGGTCAGGTAGAACGCGGAGCCATAGGCCGAACTGCTCAGCGTCAGGCCCTCGTGGGCGAGTTCGGCGTACTCGAAAACCTGCCCGGCGATGAACACCGATCCCATGATGAACGTGATGATGAACCACTTGCGCAGGTTCTTCACATCGCCGCGCTCAGCGGCGAAGACGCCCAATTGGCAGGTCACCGAACTGAGCACCAGGATCGTCGTGTTCACCGCGGCGAAGGGGACGTTGAGCATGCCCGAGTCGGTCGCCCACACCTCCGGATTCACCGAACGGAGGGTGAAGTACATGGCGAACAGCGCAGAGAAGAACATCAACTCGCTGCTCAGCCACACCATGGTGCCGACGGCAACCATGTTCGGACGGTTGACCGGCGCCTCAGGTGACGTCTGATTCTTGACAGCAGTTGCAGTAGCCACGGGCGCATTCTGGCAGGTATCCGTCGTTTAGACAGTCCGACCCCCCGACTCCACGATCTTTTCGCGGCGGTCGGGGTAGCATCAAGGCGTAGTTCCGCAGTCTCCCCACTCCGCCAGCCAACCGAATCCCACCCGTGAGGCCGCCCGATGAACAACGAGGACACCCCGACCGCGCTCTCGATCCTCGTCTACAGCAGCAACAGAGACGTCCGGGCCCAGGTGGTGACGGCGCTCGGCCGGCGACCGGCCGCCGATCTTCCGGAGGTTGTGATCTCCGAGACGGCGACCGAGCCGGCGACCGTGGCCGCCATGGATGCCGGTGGATTCGACCTCGCGATCCTGGACGGCGAGGCGTATCCCGGGGGAATGGGCATGTCCCGCGCCCTGAAGGATGAGATCTACAACTGTCCGCCGATCCTCGTGCTCACCGGTCGCCCGCAGGATGCGTGGCTGGCCACCTGGTCGCGGGCCGATGCGGTGGTCCCGCGGCCGCTCTCGCCGTTCGACCTCGCTCGCGCGGCCGCCGAGTTGCTGCGCCGACGGGTCGAAGCCGCTCCGTCCTCATGACCTCCGGCTTCGACTGGGCCGGTGTGCTCAACCAACTCCTGGATCAAGACGAGTTGAGCGAGCAAGCCTGTCACGACGCCATGGCCGAGATCGTGGCCGGTCGAGCGACCCCGGCGCAGATCGCCGGGTTCGTGGTGGCGCTGCGAGCCAAGGGCGAGACGCCGCCGGAGGTGATGGGGCTGGTCGCCGCCATGCTCGACGTGGCGGTTCCGCTCGACCACGCCGGTCCGGCGTTGGACATCGTCGGAACCGGCGGTGACCGATCGAACTCGGTGAATATCTCGACCATGGCGGCCATAGTCGCTGCCGGGGCCGGCGCGACAGTGGTCAAACACGGGAACAGGGCGGCGTCGTCAACCTGTGGCTCGGCTGATGTGCTCGGCGAGTTGGGGGTGAAGATCGACCTCGGCCCGGAGGGTGTGCTGGCGTGCATCGAGGAAGCCGGAATCGGCTTCTGCTTCGCGCCGGTGTTCCACCCCGCGCTGCGTCACGCCGGGCCACCTAGGCGCGAATTGGGGATCCCCACGGTGTTCAACATCCTGGGCCCCTTGGCGAATCCGGCTCGCCCGGTCGCGTCGCTGGTCGGTTCGGCGAACCCCCGGATGGCGCCGTTGATGGCCCAGGTGTTCGCAGGTCGCGGTCAGCGGGCCATGGTGGTGCGTGGCACCGATGGTCTCGACGAGGTGACGATCGGCGCCGACACCGACGTCTGGGACGTCACCGACGGAGACCTACGAGTCGACGTGGTGAGCCCGGCGGGGGCAGGTGTGGAAGCCGCCGATGCGAGACTGCTCGCCGGCGGCGATGCCGCCTTCAACGCCCGGATCGCCCATGACCTGCTCGGCGGGCAGGACGGCGGATCCATGGCTGCGGTTCGAACGGCGGTGCTCCTCAACACCGGACTTGCGCTGGTGGTCTGGGACGCCGCACTGGGCGGGAACAGGTTCGGCCCGGTGGGAGACTCGGCGGCCGATCGGCTCGCCCGAGCGGTCCCGGCAGCTGCCGAGTCCTTGGATTCAGGCCGGGCGCGCGACGTCCTCGAGCGTTGGGTCAGCGTGTCGGCGGCTCACGCCTGAGGCATCCGTGGTCAGCGCGTGGCGGTCCCGGGCGGCCGATCCGATCGGGTAGGCCCACGGTCGTTCCATGGCGATCACCCGAACGTCCGTCGAATCAAGCCACGAGAGGATCAGGTCGGCCTCTTCGGCGAGGCTCGCAGTGCCGGGGCCAGCCGGTCGCTCAACATGGTCGGCGGTGGCCAGCAGCGCAGTCATGACCGAGCGGGCGTCGCTGCCCGGTTCGCTGACCGCCGCGCCGGCAAGCCGGCCGTACCTGATGACGTGGATATGCCAGCCGCCGTCCACCGGCTCGGCGGCGACCACTTCACCCAGGTCCGCCAGCGCCTGACGCTGCTGGGTGCGGTCAAGGACTCGCAAGAAGGTTTTCAGTCGGTTGAGCCAGGCGGCGGCCTCTTCGTAGCGCTGCCCGGAGCTCAAAGCGGAGATCTTCGACATCACAGCCTCGGTTGCCCGGGCGGTGTCGCTGGTGAGTACGGTGCGGGCGTCGGCCACCGCGGTCTGGTAGTCGTCGACGGCCTCGCCCCCCAGGCAGGGGGCGGCGCATCGTCCGAGCGCGTGCAACCCGCACGGGTTGCGTCGGGACCGCGTCGTCAACCGTTCGGCGCAGGTGCGCAGGGAGACGGCCAGTTGCATCACCTCCACCACGTCGTCGGCAACGCGCCGGGAGACCGGTCCGAGGTACACCGCACCTGCGTCGGAGTCGTCCTTGGCCTCCTTCACCAAGCTCAACCGGGGGGCAGGTTCGACCGTCAACTTCAGCCAGCGACCCCGTTCGGGGAAGCGGGACCGCCGGTTGTATCGGGGCTTGCGCTCGGCGATCAAACGCAATTCCCGGACCGCAGCCTCCAGCGGGGTGGCGCAGACGATGGGGGTGACGGCAGTGGCCAAGGCCACCATCTCGGCCATCCTGGTGCGCTGCTCGCTTGCCGTGAAGTAGGTGCGCACCCGGTTGCGAATGTTCTTGGACGTGCCCACATAGAGCGACTCGCCGGCGGAGTCGCTGAACACGTACACCCCAGGGGCGCTCGGCAGGCCGTCGGCCAGACCGCGTTTGCGGCGTTGGACGGTGCTGACGCGTCCGGAGTAGTGGACGACTTCCTCCAGGGTGGTCGCTCCGAGCACCCCGATCCGTTCCAGTAGACCGTGCAGCACGTCGACGGTGGCCCGGGCGTCATCGAGCGCCCGGTGGATCGGCCGGGTGTGTGCTCGGAAGTACTGGGCCAGGGTGGCCAGCTTGTGGTTGCGCACCTCGCCGGATTGCAGCACGGCGCGCGACAAGCGGGCCGTGTCGAGCACTGCCGGCGGGTCGAAGCGGTAGCCGAGGGCGTCACACGCGTGCCGCAGGAATCCCATGTCGAACGGGGCGTTGTGCGCCACCATCACCGAGCCGCGGCAGAACTCCAGAAAAGCCGGCAGCGCGGTGGTCAGCGAGGGAGCCGACGCAACCGCAGCGTTGTCGATTCCGGTGAGCAGCGCGATGTAGGCGGGGATGGGTTCACCCGGGTTGACCAGCGTGGCGAACTCGCCGATCACCTCGCCGCCGCGCACTTTGACCGCCCCGATCTCGGTGATGCCGAGGGAAGCCGGGGCACCCCCGGTGGTCTCGAGGTCGACGATGCAGAACTCCACGGTGTGGAGGGGGGTGCCGATGTCGTCGAGGGTTGTCTGACCGCCCAGCATGCGCCGAACGCTAGGGCAAGCCTCCGACACCTGGTCGAGACGCGCCGGAGCCGGGCTACGCTGAGTTGAAGACGAACCCGTGCGGGCCGTCGGCGACCATCACCGACTCGGCTCCCACGGGCGCAGACGTGCGGACCGCGCGCCCGTGCGGTTTCCAGACGAGGAGGGCACCATGTCAGTTCCACTACCAGGCGACACCACGCGCTGGCGGTGCGCTCGATGCGGCAATCTGACGCGATTCGACGTCGTGCGGAGTCGTCGCACGGCCGACTACTGGCACTTCGATCTGGCTGGCGAGGCCACGGTGGAGTCTTCGGAGTTGCTGCGCGAGGTAGTCGAGCAGGTCACCTGCCGCTGGTGTGGTGGTGACGATGCGATCGAGCTGGTGGCTCGACCGGACGCCGGCGGCCCCGCAACGGAACCGGAACGGTGACGTCCGGACTGGCTCCTGCGCGGCCGAGCCTGTCGGGTGTGACGGTGCTGGACCTCACCCGACTATTGCCCGGCAACTATGCCTCGCTGTTGCTCTACGGCCTCGGCGCCAATGTGATCAAGGTGGAGGAACTCGGCGGCGACGGCACCCGGTTGGCGCCGCCGTTCAGCAGCGGGGGTGAATCGGGTGCGAACATCGCACTCAACCGTGGCAAGTCCTCCATCGCGATCAACCTCAAGTCCGCTGAAGGTGCCGACTTGCTGGCCCGGCTGGTGGCCGATGCCGAGGTGCTGCTGGACTCTTTCCGTCCCGGTGTGCTCGACCGGCTGGGGTTCTCCGACGTCGAACTCGCCCGGCTCAACCCGACGCTGGTGCACGTCAGCCTGACCGCCTACGGCGACGACGGGCCCTATCGCATGCTGCCGTCGCACGACCTTAATGTGCAGTCCCTGGCCGGACTGGTCGGGTTGAGCGTCGACGACAGCGGTCGGCCGGCGATGCCGGGCGTGCAGGCGGGTGATCTGGCCACCGGACTGCAGGCGGCACTGGCTGTGATGTCCGGACTGCGAGCCGCCGCTGGAGATGGTCGGGGCTATCGGGCGCAGGTTGCCATGTCCGATTCCGCCTTGTCGCTGACCACGTTGGCGGCCGGTCACCTCGCGGCCGGCACCGGGAGCTTGCCTGCCGCCCGGGACATGCTCACCGGAGCCCTCGCGTGCTACGGCGTGTACGAGTGTGCCGACCACAGTTGGGTTGCGGTGGGAGGGCTGGAACCGAAATTCTTCACCCGCATGTGTGAACTCATGGGGGTGCCGGATTTAGCTGCGCTGCAGTACGACTTGGCTGCCCAAGACCAACTCCGAACCGATCTGGCAGCGGTGTTTGCGACCCGTCCGCGGCAGGAGTGGCTGGAACTGCTGCTGGCTGAGGACACCTGCGTCACCCCGGTGAACAACGTGGCCGAAGCGTTCGCCGACGCCAATGCGGTGCAGCGGGGAGTGATCGTGGCAGCCGCCCGGCAGGACGGCGAACCGGCGCCCGTGGTCCGCGCGGTGCCGTGGCTACCCGAGGCGCCTGGCGCCTCGGCGGGCCCGGTCGGCGCCGAAACCGGGCAAATCCTGCGCAGCCTCGGCGTGGACCCGGATCGGTTCGACGACCTGCGCCGGCGCGGCATTGTCGGAGGTGGTCCCTAACTTCGGCTCCGACAAGTTCCGGTGGTGGTGCTGGCCCGGCTCGGGCCACAACGCACCACACCATCGGGGGTCGAGACGAGGTGAGGGAGACGACATGGGTCCGGACCATTCGGCCACAGATGACCCCGTCCACATCGATTGTGGCGACTGCGCGATGCGCAATCTGGCCTGTGATGACTGTGTGGTGACCGTGCTGCTGGGTAGGCCGCCGGTCGACTTCGACGCCGAGGAACAGCGCGCTCTTTCGGTGCTGGCCGAATCCGGGCTGGTGCCGCCGCTGCGACTGGTCCGAGGTGGCCTCGGCGAGGGTGGCAAAGGCATCCACAGTTCCGCTCGATACCGGGGGCGTCCTCCTGCCGCAGCGGGATAGGCTGGGGCGGACCTGTGGAAAGGGGGTACGCCGTGGCCAGTGGCTCAGGTGTTCGTCACCGCGTGGTTGGCATCACCGGCGCACTACTGACGGCTGGCGCCCTGCTGACCGCCACTGCCCCGGCGGCCCTCGCCGACCCGATCACGATCACCGATGCCCGTGAGCAGGTCCTGCAGTTGGAGCGGGCCAGTGCTGCGGCTGCCGAACGAGTCAACGGGGCGAAGGCTGTGCTTGCCCGATCTCAGGAACGGCTGGCGGTTTTCAGTCGGCAGGTGACCGGCGCTCGGATCGAACTCGCCCGTCAGCAGCGCAGCCTGGAGTTAATGGCTCGCCAACTGTACGTCGATGGGGTCACCGGCAGTCCGACCCTGACGTTCGCCCTCGACGATCCCAACCAGTTCTTGGCCGACCTCGACCGGCTGGCGGCCGCCACCTCGAACCAGTCCAGCGTGGTTGCCGACGCCCGCGCCGAAGCCACGTCGATGAAGACCGCCCAGGAGGCGCTCGAACGCGAGCAACAGCGGCTCAGCGAGGCCACCGAGCAACTCGGGGTGCTGCAGGCCGAGGCGGCTGCCCGGGTCGATGAGGCCCGGAAGCTGCTCGCGTCGCTGGAGGAACAGGAGCGTCAGCGGATTCTCGCTGAGGCCGCCGCGGCACAAGAACGTGCCCGCGCCGAGGCGGCGGCGTTGCTGGCGGCGCAACAGGAAGCCGCCGCCGCTGCCCAGGCCGGGGCCGCTGCGCAGGCCGGTGCCGCTGCCGGAGCCGCAGATAGCGTCACCCGATTGCCCCAGCCTGCGACATCCCCACCGGCGAACCGCGCCGAGGCGGTCACCAGGGCGGTTCAGTTCGCCCTGAGCAAGGTGGGTGGCCCCTACGTCTGGGGCGCCAGCGGGCCCATCGCCTACGACTGCAGCGGCCTGACCCAGGCCGCGTGGGCACAGTCCGGGGTGTCGCTCACCCACTACTCGGGCACCCAGTACAGCGAAACCAGCCCGGTGCGGTACCAGGATCTCCAGCCGGGCGACCTGCTGTACTTCTACTCGATCCATCAACACGTGGGCATCTACATCGGCGAGGGCAAGTTCGTCCACGCTGCCAATCCGCTGGACGGGATCCGGCTGGACACCCTATCCGGGCACTATCGGGACAACCTCGTCGCAGCCTCCCGGCCGGCGGCGTGAGGAATCCGGGCATCGACGGCCACACCCTGGTCGTCACCAACGACTTCCCACCACGGGCGGGTGGAATCCAGGCATTCGTGCAGGGACTGGTGAGCCGACAACCGGCCGATTCGATCACCGTCTACGCACCCAAGTGGCGTGGGGCCGAGCAGTTCGACGCCCAGCAACCGTTCGAGGTCGTCAGGCATCCCACCTCCTTGATGCTGCCCGAACCTTTCGTGGTGTCGCGGGCTGCGGCCCTGCTGCGGGAGCGGTCGGCGACGCGGGTGCTGTTCGGTGCCGCCGCGCCGCTGGGGTTGATGACGCCTTCTCTGCGCCGGGCCGGGGCCGAGCAGGTGGTGGCGCTGACCCATGGCCACGAGGCCGGCTGGGCGACCCTGCCCGGTGCCCGCCAGGCGCTCCGGCGCATCGGGACGACCGTCGACACGGTGACCTACCTGGGCGAATACACGCGCAGCCGGATAGCCGGTGCGCTGTCCCGCCAGGCGCGTGAGCGGATGCGGCGACTCGTTCCCGGAGTCGATGACGAGGCGTTCCACCCGCGCAACGCCGCCGCCGGGCGGGACCTTCGGGCGAACTACGGACTGGCCGATCGCCCGGTCGTGGTGTGTGTGTCCCGGCTGATGCCGCGGAAGGGGCAGGACACCTTGATCGAGGCCATGCCGCTGATCAAGCGGAGGGTGCCCGGGGCGGCCCTGTTGATCGTCGGCGGCGGTCCCTATCGGCCCAAACTGGAGGAGTTGGTCGCCAGGAACCACCTCGGCGACGACGTGGTGTTGACCGGGACGGTGCCGTGGTCGGAGTTGCCGGCCCACTACGCCGCCGGTGACGTCTTCGCCATGCCCTGTCGCACGCGGAACCGCGGCCTCGATGTCGAAGGTCTCGGCATCGTCTACCTGGAGGCGAGCGCCTCCGGCTTGCCCGTGGTCGCCGGTGATTCCGGCGGGGCCCCAGATGCTGTCCTACAGGGTGAGACGGGATTCGTCGTCCGGGGCGGGGACCCGGCGGCGGCGGCCGAACGGATCGCGACGCTGCTGCTCGATCAGGAATTGTCGGCGGCGATGGGGGTTCGGGGTCGGGAGTGGATCGAGCAATACTGGCGGTGGGAGTTGATCTCAGACCGGCTGTCGCTGCTGCTGGCCGGGGCTGATCCGGATGCGCCGCACGATTGAGCCGATAGCGAGGACGCACGCCGCGACGACGAGTGCGACGCGGGTCACCTGTAGGGCGCTGGCGAACGCCTCGCCGTTGATCAACTCGGTGTACAGCGGGGGATAGATCGCTTGAGTCAGAACGGCCGCGGCGCAGATCAGCGCGGCTGGCCAGCGCATCCTGGTGTGCGGCGTCGCCAGGCAGACAGCCGCGAGGCCCAGCAGCCAGATCGAGTATTGCGGTGAGAAGACCCGGCTGGCGACGACCGACACCAGGACGGCGGTGAAGGCGACGTCCGGACCGGGGACCGAATCGAGTCGACCACGCAGCCGCAGGACGGCCAGCCAGCCCAAGAGCAACACTCCGATTCCGGTGGCCAGTGCGCCGGCGAGTCCGGCACCGGGGACGTCAAGTTCCATGGAGCCGTAGCGGAAGGGCACGTTCAGCTGCGCCCCCAGCGCATGAGCCACAACGAACGGCGCTCCGGCAACACTCTCAATCTGCAGTCCACGTTCAACTTGCCCGTTCAGGAAGGAGAGGGCCTGTGATCGATATATGAACAAGAGAATCAGTGTTGTGCCAAGGAGCACGGCTGCCGCAGCCGACAGGGCTGCCGGCAGTTGGGATCGACGCATGGCGGCCAAAGCCAACAGCGGCCAGACCTTCAATGCGGTGGCCACTCCGATCAACGCACCCGAGATCGCCGAACGGTGGGATACCAGCAGCGCGAGCATCACCGCAGCGGTCGGAAACACGTCGAACCGGGTGAGGAATACCGGACCGACAATCCCTGCCGCGCCGGCCCACAGCCACGCGCCGCCCCAGATACCTCGCCTTTGGGCGGTCACCAGGAGTGCCACCAGGGCAGCGATATCCGCGAGCAGGGCGACGCTCATGAAGCCGATGTCGTAGCGGGGCCACAATCGGCCGAGCAGGAACAACGGGGCGGCCAGCGGGGGGTATTGCCACATGGGGTCGTCGGCGGGGAAGTAGCCGGCGGCGAGCAGGTCGGACCACTGGCCGTAGAGGGTTACATCATTGATGACCAAGTGGCCCAGGGGATAGCCGGTGCCGCCGAACGGGATGGCGAACGCCGCCGCCCGGGTCACGCCAAAGAGCGCGAGGATGGCCAGCAGTCTGGCGGTCGGATTCAACAGTCGGCAAGGGAGTGGCTAGGGCAGCGGCTCGGTGCGATCCTTGAGGATCCCGAGGCGCAGGGCGGTCATCAACGCCTGGGCTCGGTTCGCAGCACCGAGTTTGTCGTACAGCTTGGAGATGTGGGTCTTGGTGGTGGAGTCGGAGATGTACAACTGCCGAGAGATCTGGGCCACCGACAGCCCGTCGGCGAGCAGGTTCAGCACCTCCGTTTCGCGAGGACTCAACTGCGGGCCGGCCGGGCTGAGTCGTCGACGCATCGCCTCGGCGAGGTCTTTCGCACTGAAGGAGCCCGGGAGCGAAGCCGCATGCCGCGCCGCCGCCACCACGTCTTCGGAGGGCGCGTTCTTCGGAACGAATGCCGACGCACCCGCTTCCAAAGCTTCGAAGAGTTGATCGTCGCCGGCGTACATGGTGAGGATCACGATGCCGATCTCAGGGTGCGCCTCGCGCACCCTGCGGGTGGCGTCGATGCCGGAGCCGTCCGGGAGGCGGACGTCGAAGATCGCCACGTCCGGGGTGAGCAACCCGACCAGCCGCAGGGCCTCGGCGACGTTCTCCGCCTCGCCCACCACCTCGAAGTCCGCTTGCCGTTCGAATGCGCGCCGGAGGCCTTGCCGGATGATCTCGTGGTCATCGACCAACAGGACAGATATCGTCACGCGGTGGCTCCTCGTTGCATATGCAGGGTGTCGTCGATGCCCGGCTCGGCGATGGTGGCGGCGGGCGCGGTGAAATCACCGACGGACAGGTCCACCACGGTGCCTCCTCCGACGCGCTGTCGGACATCGAGCCGCCCTCCGATCCTAGCCGCGCGCTCTCGCATGATCTCAAGGCCGTAGGAGTCACCCCGTTTCCCGCGCAGCCCGACACCGTCGTCGGCCACCCGGACGAGGGCCCGCGGAGGGGAGGTGCGCAGGGTGACCCAGAGGTTCTTCGCGCGGGAGTGACGGCGCGCGTTGGTGATGGCCTCCTGCACGATGCGCATGATCTCCACTTCGATGTCGGCGGGTAGCCGAGTCGCGTCCTCCTCCAGCACCAGGTGCACCGTGATGCCGCCGCGGGTGCCGATCTGTCGGACATAGGTGGACAGTGATGATCCGAGACCCAGCCCTGGATCGATTCCGCTGCGCAATTCGAAGATGCTCAGCCGCAACTCCGAGACCAGACGGGTGAGATCTTCCCGGATCGACGAGAGATCCTGCTGCAACTGAGGATCCTTCTCCCGGTGGGCCACGTCGTCCACGACGTAGGCGAGGCCGGCGATCTCCTGGGCCACGCCGTCGTGGATCTCCCGGGCCAGCCGACGCCGTTCTTCGGTGGTGGCCATTGACCGCACGTCCCCGAACACGAATGCGGTGTCGAGCATCAGCGCCGACCGCTCCACGATGTCGCTCGCTTCAGCCAGTTGTTCGTCTGTCCACGGAGTGTTGCGCTGCAGCGTCACCAGCCCGATCCGGGTGCGTCCGACGTCGACCGGGACGATGGCCCGGAAGGTGCGGTGCGCGCTCGGATCGGTGGTGCTGCCTTGGGCCAGCCAGACCATGGATTGCGCCGCGGCTCCGGTTTCGTCCACGCGGCGCATCAGCCACGACTCCGAGTCGGGGTACCACGGGATGGTGTCGCCGCCGGCGACCGTGAGGGGCTGTGGGGGGCCGTGGTCGTCGATGCGCAGCACCGCCGCGTGATCGAACGGCACGGAACGCCCGATCAGATCCAGCATGGTGGTCGCCGCAGTGACGTCATCCAGGGCGGTCGGCAGGCTCCGGGTGACCTCACGAAGGCGCACCAGCAGTTGATAGGCCGCCTGGTACCGGTCGTCCACCCGGCGACGCCGGCGGATCAGCACCCGAGACCAGCCAGCCGCCAGCACTCCGAGTGCCGCTATCAGATACCACTGGCCGACGACCACCACTTCCGAACCGGCGAGGCCGGCACCGACCAGCCACGCCATCAAGGTCAAGCCGAAGCCGCTGGCCACCAGTCCGGACAGGCCGATGGCGATGCCGTAGACCACTCCCGCGGTGGCGCCGGCGGCCAGCAGGTAGCCCAAGAAGTAGGGGTTGAAGGGAGCTTCGATGCCCAGGAAGACTCCAGCCACAGTCAGTTCGAGAACCGCCCACCAGGGGGCGGATCCGCCCCAGCGGATTCCCTTCAAACCCACGATCAGGGCCAACGCGCCCAGCAGCAGCGCCAAGTTCCAACTGTCGGCCAGCACGCCCTGGGCAGCCGACACGAGAATTCCGACCACCACCGCGGCCAACCGCACGGCGACCCCGGTTCGGTAGACCCATGGCTCCTGGGTGAGTCGATCGACCCAGGAGGTCGTCGAGCGCTCGGTCATGGGAGTCAGGGTGTCACGTTTGACTCCGGTGAGCCATACCTTCGGTCCAGTCAGGGGCGACCGATGGCGACTGTCGGTGGGCCGATCGGTTGATGGCCACGCCTGCGCGTCCGCCGACCCAACCAGGACCTCCGGCCGTCCCGAGGGAGCGCCGGTAGTCCGGAGACGTCGTTCCCGAGGCAGAGCTCCCCGATCCGCCCCACTGCCACCGACCACGGATGGTCGGGCCAGTCACGCATCAGGCTGCGCCCCTTCTTCACGGCCAAGGCTACGTCGGGACTGTCCGGCACCTCGTAGATCGCCCGATGCCCGAGGGCGCGGCCAATCGTCCCGGAGTCGAGTTGGTGGACCGAGCCGACACGATTCGCCACCAGCACGATGTCATCGACCGGGATGCCCAGCAGGCCGAGCGTCGCCCTGGCGGCAGCCGCGGCCGGCAGCGCCTGCGGGTCGCCGTTGACGACCATCACGAGTGCGGTCGCGGACTCGAGCGCCAGCAGGGTCGCCTCGTTCAGATTCGAGCCGATGTCGACCACCATCAGATCGTGGTGCGCTGACGCGAAGGCCAGGGCGCTGGCGCATTCGAGGACGGTGACACTCTCGGCGACCAGCGGGTCGTTCGGGCTCGCCACCACGTTGCAGCCGAGACTGGTGGGGGTGAAAACGCGGCCGATATCGGCCGGAGTCCAGTGCTGATCTGCACCGCCGAGGGTGAACGCCGGGGCCAGCCCGAGCATCGCCGCGAGGTTCCCGAAGGGCAGGTGGAAGTCGAGTAGGGCGACGGAGTTGTGCCCGGGGCGCAAGCCTGCCAGCCAAGTGGCCAGGGCGATGGCGAGGGTGGTCGTTCCGGTACCCCCTCGCGGTGAGAACACCACCACAGAACGACCGCCATGCGACATTGCGCCCCCCAAGACATCGACACCCGTGCGCCCAGGCACTCCCGGAATCCTAGTCGCGGCGCTCCAGCCGGGTTCGGTGGTTGTCCACAGGCGTCAGTATCGGGCGAGGTCGGCCGCCCCCACGATGCCAGCATCATTGCCGAGTTCCGCGAGGCGCAGTTCCGGTGGTTCCCGATGTTGGCGACCGGTGAGATTCTCCAGGAACGAGGCCCGGGTGGGCACGAAGAGCAGGTCGCCGGCCTCGCTGACGCCGCCGCCGATCACGAATGCCTCCGGATCCAGCACCGCTGCGAGGTCGGCCATTCCCCGGCCGAGCCAGTCACCTGTGACTGCGAAGGCTTCCAGCGCCACCGGGTCGCCCAGTCGGGCGGCCTCGGTGATGTGGGCGCCGGCGACGCCTTCCGGCGTCCCGTCCCCGAGGCCGAGCAGCACCTTCGCTTCGGCACGCCGGTCCGATGCGAGTTCGCGAGCGGTTCGCACCAGGGCGTTGCCGCTGCTGTACTGCTCCCAGCAGCCGCGCAGACCACAACCGCACAGCCGGCCGCCGGGTTCGACGCAAAGGTGGCCGACCTCTGCCGCCATCCCGTGGTTGCCTCGGTAGAGAACGCCCCCGAAGATCAGCCCGCCGCCGATCCCGGTGCCCACCGTGACGGCGATGACATCCTCCGCCCCGCGGCCGGCGCCGTACCTGCGTTCACCCCAGGCGGCAGCGTTCGCATCGTTCTCGATCACAGTGGGCAAACCACTGGCGCGTTCGATCAGGATCTTCAGCGGGGCGTCCGTCCAGCCCAGGTTGGGAGCGAGCATCACCCGGGCGCGTGCGGTGTCGACGAAGCCGGCGGTGCCCACGCCGATCGCTGTGATCTTGTGCCTGGTGGCGAGTTCGGAGATCGCATCGTTGACGATCGCCATCACCGCATCGAGGTCGCGATTCGGAGTCCGGCGCCGGGTTCGGGTGAGGATCTTCCCGTCCTCGTCGACCACGCCTGCGGCGATCTTGGTTCCGCCGATGTCAACACCGATTGTGAGACTCATCTGTGATTCCCGATCCTTGCGAGGTCGCTGTTGGTCTGGCCGCGCCGAACGAACCGAATCTTCCCGGTAGGTCGCTTTCGGCGCAGTTGGCCCTAGTCTGGCGCTCTAGCGGGGTCGGTTGCGCGCTGCGAGAGATTCCAGTGCGTAGTTCAGCGCCGCGGTGAGGGACGCCATGGACTCGGCCACCCCTTGGGACATCTGCGGCTGCACCGTGCGCATCACCTCGAGACCGCGGCACAGGGGACAGTAGTCGCAGACTGACTGGTGTGCGTACCACGCCGGGTCGGGTCGATCGGACGGTTCGGCTGCATCGGCTGCTTCCGATGCCGGCGGTTCGGCCGACGATGGCGCCGGAGCCGTGACGTCGGAGGCCATGGCAGCCAGGGTCTCGGTCGCTTCACCCGCGATTTGGCGCAGCGTATCGGTCAGCCCCGACTCGTTCGACCACGCGGAGACGGCCGCGGCCAGACGCAGTGCTTCAGCGATCGGCGTTCCGGCGGTCGGACCGGGAGGGGGAAGTGATCCGGTGGAACCGTCGGAGTCCTCCGCCGTCTCCGGGCCCTCTTCCTGCGGTGACCTGCGGGCGTCGCCGAACAATGGCGTCGCCTCGGCGAAGCGTTCGTCGTCGGCACTCCACCAGGGCGACCGTTCGGGCTCTGGCGGGGGGGGTCACGTCAGGAACCCTCGACCCGCTTCTTGAGTCCCTTGAGGGCGGTGTCCACGATCGACTTCTCCGCTTTGCGCTTCATCATGCCCAGCATCGGGATGCTCAGGTCGACCTTGAGCTTGTAGCTGACCTTGGTCTCGCCACCCTGCTCGTCGAGGGTGTAGGTGCCGTCGTCGAGTTTGAGCATGCCGCCCTGGATCAGGGTCCAGGAGACGGAGTGGTTGCCGTCCCAGGTGTATTCGAGGTCGTAGACGTCCTTGATGATTCCGGCGTCCACCGTCCACCGGGCGGTCTTGGGTCGGCCGTCCTCGAACGAGGTCAAGACGTCGATCTTCTGCACGCCCTCGCTCCATGCCGGGTAGTTCTCCAGGTCGGCGATCACGTCCATGATCTCTGACGCCGGGGCGTTGATGACAATCTCAGCTTCGGTCATGTCGGCCATGTAGTTCCTCCTGAATCGCGTACGAGTCGGCGGCAACCGTCCCCGCCGGAGACGTCATCGGCGAGAGTACGCGATGTCGTCCGGACATGTGCCCTACGACCCTACTGACCGACGGGGGAGGTTCGCTCGCCGGAACCGGGAGGTTGCCCGGGTGGTCGGTCGCCTTCCAACTCGTCCTTGAGCGCCCAGATGTGGCGTTTCCAGGCCAGTGCCCGGTGCCGCCGGATCGCGTCGGCTTTGCGCCACCCGGCAGGCGTGTCGGGCAACTCGTGTTCGACGGGGGGATCCCCATGGCAGGGGTTGCCCCGGAGGTAGTAGTGAACGCAGGTGCCGTCGAGCATCGGCTGCAACCAGATTTCGCATGACCCGAGCAGAGCCCCGGTCATCGACCATCGCTGCCCGGCCAACTGCCGGTCCATGAAGACCCGCAACTGCAGATCGGGCCACCACACTCGCCATCGGGCGGGGTCTGCGACGACCTCGGCAAGTGTCTCCGGCGGTACCGCAATGAAGGTCTCGTCGACGAGATTCACCCCGGCCATGGGGTCAGCCTGCCAGCCATCGGCGACGACCAGCGTGTGACATTGCGCACAATCGGCCGGCGCATGGCAAGGTTGTGTTCAACGCCCGGCGGTCCAACAGGTTCCGCCCACGGACTTCGGATGTTCATCCGACCACCCAGAAAGGATCCGGTGCATGCGGGAGTTCCTCGAACCAGCCCTGATCGACTATCCGTCATTCGGAAATCTCTGCGACGACGTCGAACGTCGTGCAAGCCAGGATGCCGGCGAGGTGATGCTGCGGCGGAGACTCGGGGCGAGCTGGGTGGATGTCACCGCCGGGGAATTCCGGCGGGAGGTCATCTCGGTGGCCAAGGGGATCATCGCTGCCGGTGTGGGCCTTGGCGACCGGGTGGGTGTGATGTCCGCGACCCGCTACGAGTGGACTCTGGTGGACTACGCGATTTGGTATGCCGGCGGCGTCACGGTGCCCATCTACGAGACCTCGTCGGCCGAGCAGGTGCAGTGGATTCTTTCGGACTCCGCCGCCGTGGCGGTGTTCTTGGAGGGTGACAAGCACAAGGCCGCGTTCAAGCAGGCCAAGCCTGATCTGCCTGCCGTGGAGTCGGCCTGGGTATTCGACGAAGGCGCCATCGACGCGCTGATCGCGGCCGGGGAGCAGGTGACCGACGCCGAAGTCGATCAACGCCGCTCGGCCGTTGGTCCGGACGATCTGTGCACGATCATCTACACCTCGGGCACTACTGGTCGACCCAAAGGTTGCGAGTTGACGCACGGCAACTTCATGTTCGACGTCCGCAACGTGGTCAACTCCATGCCGGAGCTCTTCCTGACCAACGACGCCTCGACCCTGCTCTTCCTTCCGATCGCCCACGTCTTCGGACGGCTCGTGCAGATCGGCTGCATCAATTCCGGGACGGTGCTCGGGCACTCCGCCGACATCAAGGACATCCTGGGGGACCTCGCCACCTTCCAGCGCACCTTCCTGCTCGCCGTGCCGCGGGTATTCGAGAAGGTGTACAACTCGTCCGAGCAGAAGGCTGCCGCGGGTGGCAAGAGCAAGATCTTCAACGCCGCCGTCGCAACCGCCATCGACTTCAGCCGGGCACAGGATTCCGGTGGCCCGAGCATTCTGTTGCGGGTCAAACACCTCGTTTTCGACAAGCTGGTGTATTCGAAACTCCGCGCGGCCCTTGGCGGCAAGGTGATGTACGCGGTATCCGGCGGTGCTCCGCTCGGGGAACGTCTCGGCCACTTCTTCCGAGGTGTTGGCGTCACGATTTTGGAAGGCTACGGACTGACCGAGACCACGGGTGCGTCGACTATCAATCGGCCTGACAAAGTCAAGATCGGAACCGTGGGCAAGCCCATCCCGGGTGCTGGAGTCCGGATCGCCGACGACGGCGAGGTGATGATCTCCGGCGGTCAGATCTTCCAGGGGTACTGGAACAACGAGGCGGCCACCGCGGAGGCGATCGAGCCGGACGGCTGGTTCCACAGCGGCGACATCGGCGAGTTGGATTCGGACGGCTACCTGCGGATCACCGGCCGGAAGAATGAACTGATAGTCACCGCCGGCGGGAAGAACGTGGCTCCGGCGGTGCTCGAGGATCGTCTCCGTTCACACTTCCTCATCAGCCAGTGCATGGTGGTGGGAGATCAGAAGCCGTACATCGCCGCCTTGATCACCCTCGATCCGGAGTCGTTGGCGGCCTGGGCTGGCCTGAACGGACTGCCGGAGACCATCACGATCGCCGAAGCCGCGGGCAACGATGCGATTCGGGCGGAGATCGACGCCGCGGTGGAATCCGCGAACAAGGCCGTCTCCAATGCCGAGGCCATCAAGCGCTACCACATCCTGGAGCGGGACTGGACCGAAGAGGGGGGCCAGCTCACCCCGTCGTTGAAACTGAAGCGGAACGTCGTGATGGCTGAGTTCGCCGACGAAGTCGTGCGGCTCTACGACTGAGCCCGGCCCAGGCCGCGGCGCGCCGGACCGATCGGGCCGGGGCGATCGCATCGTCGACCCCCACCGTCCGTCACCTGTGGACAGAACCGGACCCGGTGTCGCACCAAGGCGCTAAGGTTGTGGCGGTTCCAAGGTGAAGGCATAGGGGAAACCGGGGGTCCGCCAGTTCACCGTGGGGGGTTGGGACTAGTTCGGCGGGGGTGTGGGGGCGCGTGGGGAAGCGGCCACCGCACCCCCGCCGGCACGGGTCGGCAAGGTGCCCGGCTAGCGAAGTTGGGGTGAGCCCCTGAGCACGCCGAGCGCCAACATGATCTGTGCGGCGCAGTAGGTGCCGATCAGGACGGCGGCCACCGGGTTGTTGTCGGGTACAACCTCGAACTTGGTCAGTGCGATGAGGCTGTCGCTGGTGACGAACAGGATGGATCCGAACAACAGAAGCAGGCCGGCCGGCTTCGGGACTCGAGCCCAGGTGTCGGCGGCGAAGACCGCCATCGCGGTGAGGGTGGTGCCATAGACGACCAGCGGCAGGGCCAGGTCGCCGGCCTTGGGGACGACGAGCGTCAGCATCACCGCCAGGTACACCGCGTAGGGCACTATGACGACCGGTCGTTGCCGCAGCAGGTGGTTGCCAGGGATTCCCAGGAAGGTCGCGATGTAGCTCACCTGGGCCAGCAGGAACATCCCGACGCCGAGTACGAAGTAGTCGCCTTCACTGGCGAGCGCGATATCGCCGAACCAGGAGAACACCTGCGCCGCGAGCAGCGGTATCAGCACCCGAAGGCCGGGTAGTGGACGCCAGAGCAGGGTGACGAGCACGATCAAGGGCATCAGCAGCGGAGCCCGGGCCCAGGCCAGCCAGGAGGCGCCGGTCAGTGCCGCCCCGGTGATCAGGATGCTCGCGACGATTGCGACGGCGAGCAGCAGAGTGCGTGCCCTAGCCACGATTGCGACCCGGAACGAGTTCGTCGGCGAGTTGCTCGAGGAACAAGCCGATGTCGGTCACCACGCCGGTGGCGTGGGAACTGCCCCGATCGGCCAGTTTGGTGACGGTGGCCGGATTGATGTCGACGCACACCAGGGGGATGTTGGCGGGCAAGAGGTTCCCGGTTCCGATGGCATGCAACATGGTGGCCACCATGATGGTGAACCCGACGTCGGCGATGGCTCCACGCATCGCCCGTTGACCTGCGATGACGTCGGTGTAGACATCCGGCAACGGGCCGTCGTCGCGCACCGACCCGACCAGCACGAAGGGGCATCCCTGCTCCACCAGGGCATGCATGATTCCGCTTGTCAGGGCACCGGCCGCCACGGCATTGGGAATCGAACCGTAGGAGCGGATTCGGTTGATGGCGCGTAGATGGTGCTCGTGGCCGTGCTCGACTCCCGAACCCTTCGACAGGTCCACCCCCAGCGAGGTGCCGTACATCGCGGCCTCGATGTCGTGGGTAGCCAGGGCGTTGCCGGCGAACAACACGTCGCAGTAGCCCGCGCGCACAAGGTCGCTCATCGGGCCGGCACCTCCGGTGTGCACCACAGCCGGGCCGCCGACCCACAAGATCTTCTTGCCGGCGGCTTTCGTCTGGCGCATCTCCTCGGCGATCTGGCGTACCAGCAGGGCTTGGGGCTTCTCCGAAGAGACCACCGAGTTCATGAATTCGAAGACGCTCTCGTCGGCGAGCGGGGTGGCTGCCGGCGCGGTGACCTTGACGCCCGAACTGCCCACCACGACGAGTTCGCCAGCCCTCACGTCGCACATCGGCACCGTGCACACCGTCGTACCCTCGACCACGAGCGCGCAGTCCATCTCGGGGTTCGACACCGGTACCCATTCGCCTGCGATCCGCACGTGGGTCTCGAGATTGGTGCTCGCGTAGAAACCTTCCGGGAACACGCCATCACTCGGCGAAGGTTCGATGGTTGCATCCTTCGGATCAACCGCGGTGACCCCCTCCTGCGTGATCCGGGACATGATCTCCCGCAGCGTCGCGGTGTCGTCGGCCTTGACCTCGATCCGGGCGTAGGACTCGTCGTCCTTCGACCTGCCCAGCACGAATCGTTCGACCAGGTAGTCCCCGCCGCCCTCGAGCACCTCGTCGAGCACCCGACCGAGCTGCCCGGTGTCGATGACATGGCCGCGAAGTTCGATCTTCTCGGTGATCATGGCTGCTCCCTGTGTCGGCGGTCGAGTCTGGTGGATCCGAGATCGCTCGGGTCTGGTGGTGCCGAATCATTGTGGCCAGCCGTGGCGCGCGTTGGCTACACAACGGCGCCGTCATCGTCGTCGTCGGGGTCCCGTTCGCGCATGCGGTAGATCAACGAGACGAATCCGACGACGAAGATTCCAATTCCGAGCAGCGCCACCGACGTTTCGTCGAATGCCGAGACTCCCACGATCGCCAGGATGATTCCGCCCACCAGCCCGATCCAGGCGAGCACGGTGGTCCGGTGCAAGCGGGGGATCGGAGGAGGGTCGGGTGGCACGAATCGTTCGACGGGATCTGGCCGGTAGCCCGGATTCGGCGGCGTCGGCTCCGTGAACCCGTCGGAGCGCAATTCGGCGACGATGTCGGCCCACGCCCGCTCCTCCTCGGATCCCAAGGTTTCCGGACGTGAATCAGCCGTACCTGCGTACCCGGGCAGCACTCCGCGTACGACCGACCGGGCGTCCTTCAACTGACTTCTGGCCACATAGACCCGCACCAGGGCTTTCGCCATGGTGCCCTCGCGGGCGCCGATATCGAGCCGGTGGAGCACGGCCTCCAACCCGACGTTGGCCATCGCATCGGCAACGGTGTCCGCCTCGGCCGGCTCAAGGTCGATCAGCGGGATGAGGTCGGGCCGTTCCTGGTCGGGGGTGCTCATCGGGATGGCGGCATCGGCTAGACCGCCGCGGTGGCAAGTCGCTTCATGAAGGCCTCGCTCTCGGCGAAGATGAGCGGGGCGTCGTAGTCCATCGTGGCGACGTGGTAGGAGTTCTCGAGTTCCACGAAGGTGACGTCGTCACTTGCCACATGGTCGAGGATCCATTCGGTGTTGGACGCCTCCACCACATGGTCCTCGGCGCTGCGCATCACCAGCAGCGGCTGCTTGACCTCGGCGATGTCCCGCTTGACCACCGACCACAGTTGCTGCAGGGAATACGCGGCCTGCAGCGGGATCTTGGTGTAGCCACCCTCGTCCACACCGGGCTTCTTGATGTCGTTGGTGATCCCCGGGAACGCCGGTACGACGTGGCGGATGAACGGCAGCAGGTGGCGGTCCGGGCGCTCGGTGTGGACGGCGGCGTTGACCACCACCACGCCGGCGATGTCGGGATTCTGTTCAGCGAGGCGCAACGCCAGTGAGCCGCCCATCGACAGACCCATCACGAAGACGTCGCTGCAGCGGCTGCTCAGGTCGCGCAGCTCGCGTTCGGCCTCGCCGTACCAGTCCTCCCACCTGGTCTTGTTCATCTCCTGCCAGGAGGTGCCGTGCCCGGGCAGCCGCGGCACCGAGACGGTGTAGCCGGCGTCAGCCAGATAGCGGCCCCAATCCTTCATCGAGCGCGGGCTGCCGGTGAAGCCGTGCACCAGCAGCACTCCTACGTTCCCGCCATCGAAGTAGAAGGGATCGGCATCGGTGATGAGCGGCATGTGAAGATCCTTCGCGGTCGGAGTATGGGTTGAGTCCGGTACGGGTATGGCGTGCCGTGTGAGGGAATTGTGACCCGGCACACTCGCACCAACGGTATCGTCGCATGAGTCACAGTCGGTTCCTACCCAACCCACCATCGGTGCTGCGGTGGCATCGACTCGGTGGCGGGGTTGGACGTAGGATTCGTCCCGAACGTTCCCGGTGCGCAGGTGCGTTCGGTTCGTACAACGTCGAGGAGAACTGGTGCTGTACTGGTTTCTGAAGTCGGTCCTGCTGGGGCCGCTGCTGCGCCTGCTCTACCGGCCGAGGGTCGAAGGTCTGGAGAACATCCCGGATTCGGGTCCGGCGATCTTGGCGAGCAACCACCTCTCCTTCTCGGACTCCTTCTTCCTCCCGCTTGTATGCCCGCGGCGGATCACGTTCCTGGCCAAGGCCGAGTACTTCAACGGCAAGGGCATCAAGGGTTGGTTCTCCCGGATGTTCTTCACCGGTGTCGGGCAGGTGCCGATCGATCGATCCGGTGCGTCGGCCGCCGAGGACGCGTTGAACACCGGCCTGCGCATCCTCGGCGAGGGTCACCTGCTGGGGATCTACCCGGAGGGAACCCGCTCGCCGGACGGTCGGCTCTACCGGGGCAAGACCGGGGTGGCCCGAATGGCGCTCGAGGCGGGGGTGCCGGTGATCCCGGTAGCCATGATCGACACTGAGAAGATCCAGCCGATCGGATCCAAGCGCCCGCGGATCATGCGGGTCGGCGTCAAGATCGGAACACCGCTGGACTTCTCCCGCTACGAGGGTATGGAGAACGATCGGTTCGTGCTGCGCTCCATCTCAGACGAGATCATGTACGAATTGATGGAACTGTCCGGCCAGGAATACGTCGACATGTACGCGGCCCGAGCCAAGAACGCGCAAGCCGAGGAATCGCTCGACACCGAGGGCGAGCCCGCCCGGGTCGCCGCCTGATTCGGCCGGGTTGCCCGCTGGGGTCAGCGTGCCCTTCTCACATAGACGACGTCCTGACCGTTGGCCCGCCGCCGGTCGACGGTGAGCAGGTCGGGTCGCCCGGTCACCAGATCCGACAGTTTCCGGTACCCGTAGTCGCGTGAGTCGAAGTCTGACTGCACCTTGTTCAAGTAGCTGCCGACGGTTGCGAGATTGGCCCAGCCGCTGTCGTCCGCCGATTCGTCGACCGCGGCCAGCACCTCGCGTTCCGGGAACGGTTTCACCTCGGCGGCGGTGCGCCCGGCAGTCGGCTCCTCCGCCGCCTTGAGAAGGTCGGTGAAGACGAAGCGGTGACACGCTTTGCGGAAGGCCTCCGGAGTACGTCGTTCGCCGAATCCGATCACCACCAGACCGGCCTCCCGGAGGCGCAGGGCCAAACCGGTGAAGTCACTGTCGCTGCTGACGAGGCAGAAACCGTCGTACCGGCCGGTGTAGAGCATGTCCATGGCATCGATGATCAACGCACCGTCGGTGGCGTTCTTGCCGGTGGTGTATGCGAACTGCTGGACCGGTTTGATGGCGTGGGGTTGGATCACCCGTTTCCAGGACGCCAACTGGTTCGAGGTGAAGTCGCCATAGATGCGCCGGGTGGTGGCTTCGCCGTACTTAGCGACCTCGGCCAGCAGGCCGGTGATGACGGCGGCTTGTGCGTTGTCGGCGTCGATCAGCACGGCGAACCGAGGTTGTCCGGCGAGTTCGGGGTCTCCCATGGGTGAAGTCAAGCGCCACCGCGTCGGATTCGCTAGTCCATCGAAGCCCAGCCGCGGGAACGCTCCACGGCCGTACGCCAGCGCCGGTGACCTTTGGCGTCCATCGCACCTGGTGAGAACTTGGCATCTTCGCGCCAGGTGCGGGCCAGTTCCTCCTGCGACGTCCAGACGCCGGTTCCCAGTCCGGCGAGGAAGGCCGCGCCCAGACCGGTGGTCTCCAACACCGCTGGGCGTACCACCGGGACTTGGAGTTGGTTGGCCTGGGTCTGGCAGAGGAAGTTGTTGGCCGACGCTCCGCCGTCCACCGCCAGCCTGGGCAGTTTGACCCCCGACTCATGCACCATCACGTCGACCACATCGCGTACCTGGTAGGCGATGGCCTCCAGCGTGGCGCGGACCAGGTGGGCGCGGGTGGTTCCGCGGGTGATGCCGAGGATCGTTCCCCGAGCGTGCGGGTCCCAGTCCGGTGCACCCAATCCGGCGAGGGCAGGTACGAAGACGACGCCACCGCTGTCCGGGACGCTCAGCGCGAGATCCTCGGATTCGGCCGCGTTGCGAATGATGCCGAGCCCGTCGCGCAGCCACTGGATCGCCGACCCGGTGACGAACACGGCCCCTTCCAAGGCGAACTCGCGGGTGCCGTCGGGGTGTTGCCAGGCGACCGTGGTGAGCAGGCCGTTCTCCGATCGCACCAGTTCCTCGCCGGTGTTGACGAGTACGAAGGATCCGGTTCCGTAGGTGCACTTGGACGATCCAGGAACGAAACAGGCCTGACCGAACAAGGCGGCCTGTTGGTCGCCGGCGATGCCCGCGATCGGAACCGACAGGCCGAAGAAGCAGTCCGGATCCGTGGTGGCCACCTCGCCGTAGGACGGCACGATCTCCGGCAACGCCTCCCTCGGCACCTCGAACAAGTCGCACAGGTCGTCGTCCCAGTCGCCGGTGGTGAGGTTGTAGAGCAGGGTCCGGCTGGCGTTGCTGGCGTCGGTGATGTGGTGCAGGCCGCGGGTGAGTCGGGCGATGAGGTAGGAGTCGACCGTGCCGATCGCCGTCCGCCCGGCCTTGATCCCGGCGAACACGTGGGGGGCGTTGTCGTGCACCCAGGTGATCTTCGTGCCGGTGAAGTAGGGGTCGAGGCGCAGGCCGGTGCGTTCGGCAACCATGGCCTCGTGACCGTCGGCCTTGAGTTGCGCGCAGATCCCGGCCGTCCGCCGGTCCTGCCAGACGATCGCCTTCATCGGGGAGCCGAGGGTCTCGCGGTCCCAGAGCACGAGGGTTTCCCGCTGGTTGGTGATGCCGATCGCGCTGGGCACCTCGTCGCCGGCCAGCGCCCGTTCGCAGGCGGCCAAGGTGGCATCCCAGATCTCGGCCGGATCGTGCTCGACCCAACCCTCCTGCGGGAAGTGTTGGGGGAATTCCTGATAGCCCTTGGCGACGATGCTGGCGTCGGTGGACACCAGCAGGGCGGTCACGCCGGTGGTGCCGACGTCGATGGCGAGCAGCGTCATGCCCGCCACGGTACCGCCAACAGGGGGTGTTATCCGTCCTGCTGAGCGCCGGGTGTCGCAGGGGCGGATTTCACTGGGGATCTGCAGGGACGAGGCACGAACCGCTCCGGGTTCCAGGTCGTCGACCTTTGGATCCATCGCCGGCGTACGGCGCCGGGAGGTCAACCGCGGGATTCGGTGGCACGTTGCGGCCCGCCAGGAATCGCTTTCGGGTGAACAGCACGTTTCGTCTGCACCTTCGACGTCTGATTGGGGGTTGAACGTGCAGGGAAAACCGGCGGTTCACGACGTGGAGCGCGCGGTCAGGCCCCGGATGCGCAAATAAACACGCGGTTGGTGCGCCTGGTCCGAATTGGCCGGCCACCACAACCCGAGCGGCGGCCTGGCTACACCTGACATGATCCTCCCGTGACGACAGCAGCCGCAGGCCCCGCTGGCACCAAACCGCCTCGCAGTGGATTGGTACTAACGGCCCTGATCATGGGAGCCGTCGCGGCGAACATGAATCTCGGAATCGCCAACGTGGCTCTGCCGACCATCGGCCGAGAACTCGCCGCGAGCCAGGCCCAACTGACGGCGGTCGCCAACGCCTTCACCCTCGGCCTGGCGTGCTCTGTGCTCTATTTCGGGGCAATCGGCGACCGCTTCGGGCGCAAACTGATGTTCAAGCTCGGTGCGTTCTTCTCCATCCCAACTGCGCTGCTGAGCGCCTTCGCCCCCAACGTTGAGGTGCTCATCGGTGGTAGGTTCCTCGCCGGGTTGGCGGCCGGGCTGCTCTTCCCGACGACCTTGTCGCTCGCTTCGGCCCTCTATACCGGGCCGGCGCAGACCCGCGCCATCGCACTGTGGTCCGGGATCGGTGGGGGATTCGCCGCGCTCGGACCACTGCTCGGGGGTCTGCTGCTGCAGCAGTTCTACTGGGGCTCGGTGTTCCTGCTGACGGTGCCCATCGTGCTCGTCGACCTCATCCTCGGCTGGTGGGTGTTGCCGAAGCGCGCGGGCGAGAGTGCCGGGTCGGTTGACAACCTCGGCGGCATCTTGAGCGTGATCGGGGTTGCAGCGCTCGTGATCGCGCTACAGAACGTCGCCAGCTATCGCTGGGCGGTCGTTGCCGGTGGCGCAGCGATCTCGGCCGTCGCGGTGATCCTCTTCCTTCGTCGGCAGCGCCGCGCACCTCGCCCGCTGGTCGACCTTGACGCGGCCAAGGCCCGCTCCTTCTGGGTCGCCGCAGTGGCCGGCACCATCGCCTTCGGCTCGCTGATGGGCACCATGCTGATCGGGCAACAGTTCACCCAGAACGTCCTCGGCGACAGCGCCCTGACCGCTGCGCTGCTGCAATTGCCGTTGTCGATCGGAATGATCATCCTGTCCGTGCTCGCGGGTCGCATGGTTGCCCGCCGCGGCGGCCGGATCACGCTGTCGGCCGGGTTGTCCGTGATGATCGTGGCGTTCATCTGGATCTTGATCTTCTGGCGACCCGGTGCAGTGTGGTTCCACATCCTCTTCGCCTACGCACTCGTGGGTGCGGGCGTCGGGCTTGCGGTGACACCGGCGTCCAAGGCACTCATGGCCTCGCTGCCCGCCTCACGTGCCGGTATGGGTTCGGCGTTCACCGACCTCACCCGGGATTTCGGCGGCTCCGTGATGAACGCGATCATGGGAAGTGCACTTGCCGTGGCCTACAGCGCCTCCATCGCCAAGGTGCTTTCCACACTCACACCATCGCAATCCCATGCCCTGGGCGACGCCGCCGCCCAGCAGATGGTGTCCTCTTTCGAGGGCGCGGAGGCGGTGGCCAAGAACTACCCGCCTTCGGTGCAGCAACAGATCTTGGAAGCGGCCGCCACCGCCTTCACCGACGGGAAGCAGCTTGCGGTCAGCATCGCGCTGCTCTTGGTGGTGGGTTCGGTCGCCTTCGTGTTGCTCGCCTACCCGCGACGGGACGCCGAGCGGGAGTTCTTCGCACACATCGCGCAGGAGAACGCCGCGGCCGCCGCCGGGCAGAAGGCGGTGCCCCCCTCGACCGGCGAATGACTTCGGACCATGCCACCGCGGGCCGCTCCGTCGCCCCATCGTTACCCTTACCCCATGACCGCCCAACCCGACGGACTCGCCATGACGCCGGTGATCGACTGGCCGGATCTGCCAGCCGCCCAGCAGCCGGTATGGCCCGATCCGGAGGCGCTCGCGCGGGTCCAGGCGCAGTTGTCGCTGCAGCCGCCGTTGGTCTTCGCCGGCGAGAGCGACAATCTGCGGGCCGAACTCGCCCGGGTGGCCGCGGGCGAAGCCTTCGTGCTGATGGGTGGCGATTGCGCGGAGACCTTTGAGGCCAACACCGCGGATTCGATCCGAGCCCGGCTGAAGACGCTGCTGCAGATGTCGGTGGTGCTCACCTACGGCGCCGGAATGCCGGTGGTGAAGATCGGCCGCATGGCGGGGCAATACTTCAAGCCGAGAAGCAAGCCGACGGAGGCCCGTACAGGCGTCGAGTTGCCCTCCTACTTCGGCGACGGCGTCAACGCGATCGACTTCAACCCGCAGGCCCGCCGCCCGGATCCCAGCCGACTGCTTGCCGCCTACAACGCGTCCAGCGCGGCGCTCAATCTGGTGCGGGCCTTCACCCAAGGCGGGTACGCGGACCTGCGGCAGGTACACGCCTGGAATCAGGACTTCGTCCGCGACAGTCCAGCCGGCCAGCGCTACGAGGCCATGGCTGCCAATATCGACCGGGCGTTGACTTTCATGCACGCATGCGGAGCGAATCCCGAGGAGTTCCGGCGGGTGGACTTCTACGCCGGGCACGAGGCGCTCGTGCTCGACTATGAGAAGCCGTTGGTGCGCATCGACTCGCGCACCGGCCTGCCGTATTCGGTCTCCGGCCATTTCCTCTGGGTCGGTGAGCGCACCCGCGATCCTCATGGGGCGCACGTGGACTTCGCCGCCCGGATCCACAATCCGATCGGGGTCAAACTGGGACCTGGCACCACCCCCGAGGCGGCGGCCGAACTGGTCGAGCAACTCGATCCTGCGAACACGCCCGGGCGGCTGACGTTGATCACCCGGATGGGTGCCGACAAGGTCCGCGACAGCCTGCCACCGATCATCGAGAAAGTCCGGGCCAGCGGACGCCAGGTGGTCTGGGTCTGCGATCCGATGCACGGCAACACCCGCACCGCGGCCTCAGGTCACAAGACCCGGCTGTTCGACGACATCGAAGACGAGGTGACCGGGTTCTTCGAGGTGCACCGTGAACTCGGCTCTCACCCGGGCGGTATCCACATCGAACTCACCGGCGACGACGTCACCGAATGCGTCGGTGGCACCGACGGGCCGCAGGAGGATCAGCTCGGCACCCGGTATGAGACGGCCTGCGACCCGAGGTTGAACCGCGAGCAATCGCTGGAACTGGCCTTCGACGTGGCGGAGATGCTGCAGTGAGCGGCTCCGTCAGCCTCCGGTATCGCGTGTTCGACACACCGGTCGGCCCGCTCACGGTGGTGTGCGACCCGGATGCCGTCGGTGACCTTTCCCACGGCCCGGACGGCCCGGTGGTGGCCAGTGGATTCGGTGATCTCGCCGACATCGTGCCCAGCCCCCACCAGGACATGGCCGAGGCCGAGTTGGCCGAAGTCGGCGCCGCGGTTGCGGCCTACTTCGACGGTGAGGTGAGCGCGCTCGATCGGGTGGCGGTCGCCCAAGCAGGCCCGCCGTTCCGGCGTGACGCCTGGAACGCGATGCGAAAAATCCCCGCCGGTCAGGTGCGCAGCTACGCCGAACTGGCCGATCTCGCGGGTCGCCCCGGCGCGGCTCGCGCGGCCGGAAGCGCCTGCGCCAGCAACGAGGTGGCACCGTTCGTGCCGTGCCACCGAGTGGTGCGCACCGGCGGAGCAGTCGGGCAATACGGCTTCGGGGTGGCGACCAAGGAGGCGCTGCTGCGCCACGAGGGGTACTTTCGCCAGTGACCACTCCGGGGCCGGATGGCCCGCCGCGGGGCTTTCGGCAGCGGCGATTGCCGCCGGGACAGTACGTTCCGCGCGGCTGGCCGGTGCTGCACTACGGACGGGTGCCCCAGACCGACGTTGGCAACTGGGACCTGCGGATCTTCGGGGCCACCGCCGATGGCGGGGAGCGGGTGCTGAAGCACCCTGAATTGATGGAGTTGCCGCAATCGGAGGTGCTGGCAGATTTTCACTGCGTCACCAAGTTCAGCATGCTCGACAACTTGTGGCGGGGTGTGCGGGCCTTGGATCTGGCCCAGGTGTGGCCGCCGCACGAGTCGGTGACCCACGTGATGATCTGGGCCGAGTACGGCTACTCGGCCAATGTGGCTCTGACTGACTTCCTGGCTGACGACTCGATCTTCGCCTACGCCCGCAACGGTGAGGAGCTCACGGCGGAGCACGGCTGGCCGCTGCGCTACGTGTGCCCTCACCTGTATGCCTGGAAGAGCGCCAAGTGGGTGCGTGCCGTTGAGTATCTGGTGGGGGACCGGCGCGGATTCTGGGAGGATCGCGGCTACCACAACCGCGGCAGGGCGTGGGACGAACAGCGCTACTCCTACCAGGAACGACCAGACGACGGCCCCCCTCTGTAGCGCTCGGGGATCGGCTGCGGCTCGAAACAGTCGCCAGTTGCCGCGATGACCAGTAGTGGTGTCAGACGATGCTGATGGTCACCGAACTGCCGCGCGGAAGTTCGGTGCCGGAGGGCGGATCTTGGGAGTACACCCGGTCGAGCACCACGATGGGGAACTGGTTCCGCGATACCACCCTCAGCCCGGCCGCCTGCAGCGCAGCGGTTGCCTCAGCCTGACCCATGCCCACGACATCCGGCACGACCGACGGAGCTGGCCCCTTCGACACCACGAGCACCAAAGAGTCACCGGGAACCATGGTGGCTCCGGCCGTCGGTTCGGTGGCGGCGACGGTACCGGCCGGCGCGGTGTCGGAGAACTCTTCGCGCACGGTGGAGAGCAAACCGAGGTTGGCTGCGCGCTGTCCGGCCTGCGCCGCGGTCTGGCCGACCAGATCGGGCAGCACCACAGGCTCCAAGCCTTGGGAGACCACCAGCGTGATGGGGGTTCCGGCGCGTTGGGCGGACTCAGCAGGAGGGACGGTGCCCACCAGCAGATCCCGCGCGACCTCGGGGTCGTACACCCGCTCGACCCCGCCCACTGCGAAGCCGGCCGCCTCCACCGCGGCGGTGGCTTCCGGAACGCCGGTGCCTCGCAGACTCGGCACTTGGAACAGTTGCGGTCCGCCCGAGACGATGCCGGCGATCGTGGAACCGGCCTTCGCTCGCTCGCCGACCGGCGGATCGGTGCGGATGAGGAGGCCCTCCGGGACCGACTCGCTGGATTCGACGCCCGCCTCTTCGATGCTCAGGTTCGACTCGGCGAGCACCACGTTCGCGTCGTCGATGTTCTGGCCGGTGACGTCGGGCACCGAGACGTATTCCACCGATCCGAGGTACCAGCCGACGCCTCCGGCGAGGGCGGCCAACAGCAGGATGATGGCGATGAACAACGATCGCCGACCCCGGCTGGATGACTTGATCTTCTTGGACGGTCGGTAAGGTTCGGTGCGGTCCGGTGGGCTGAGGCCGACCGCACCCCCGCGGCCCGCGCTGAGCGGCGCCGGACGCGGCTCGAGCACTTCTGTCACGGGATCCTCGGCATCGTTCACTGTGGTCGGATCGGCGAGATGGTCGACCAAGATCGCGGTGCTGGATCCCGCTGCGATGACCTCGGTGGGACCGTCGTCGGCTGGCTGCCCCGGCACCGCGGCCGGGAGCGGGGCGGGGGCCCAACTCGGTGACGGATCGCCCCAGTCGGCGGATTCGTCGCCGTCCTGATCCTCCATCACCCGGTTCTGCGCCCGCACCAGCGCACGTTCGAATTCCCAGGCGTCGCCGAATCGCTTCGCCGGATCCTTCGCAGTGGCGGTGAGTACCAGTGCGTCGACGTAGTCGGGTATGTCAGCGACAACGCTGCTCGGCGCCGGCACCACTTCGTTGACATGGCGGTAGGCGACAGCCAGCGGAGTCGCGGCCGTGAAGGGCACCTCACCGGTGAGCAACTCGAACAGCATCACGCCGGCGGAGTAGACGTCGCTGCGTTCGTCGACGGTGTCCGCCGCCACCTGTTCGGGAGACAGGTACGCCACGGTGCCGATGATCAGGCCCTGCGAGGTTGCCGTCCCCACGGCCCCGGTCAGCGCTCGGGCAAGTCCGAAGTCAGCGACCTTGGCGACCCCTTGCTCGGTGATGAGCACATTCTCCGGCTTGATGTCGCGATGCACGAAACCGGCGTCGTGCGCCGCTGTGAGTGCGAGGAGCACCTGGTCCAACACACCCAAAGCGCGTGCTGGTTCCAGCGCACCGTGGGCACGGATGACGTCGCGGAGCGTATGCCCGGGGACGTACTCCATGACCAGGAACACCAAGCCGTCGTAGCTGCCCTGGTCGAACACGCCCACCACATTCGGGTGGCTCAGTTTCGCTGCGGCCTTGGCCTCCCGCTCGAACCGGGCGACGAACCCCGGGTCCTCCGCGAACGAGCGGTGCATGACTTTCAAGGCCACTGTGCGGTCGAGGCGGATGTCTGTGGCGAGGTAGACGGTGGACATCCCACCGCGGGCGATCTGTGACAGCACGCGGTACCGCCCATCAACGAGGCGGCCCACGATGCTGTCGCGATCAGTAGCCACGACAGACGATTGTACGAGTACCCCCGCCCAACAACCCACTGAAGCGCGACCCCGATCGAACCTCTCCTACGCTTGCCCACGTGATCACACCAGCACCCGACGATCGGTCGGTCACCATCGTCGGTGCTGGCTTGGCCGGGGCGCAAACCTGCGCCGAACTCCGGCGCTGCGGCTTCACCGGGCGCATCACCCTGGTGGGCGACGAACCGGATCCCCCCTACGATCGACCGCCGTTGTCCAAGGGAGCAGTGGGGGAGGACACCGGGGACCTGGGTTTCGATTTCGAGGCCCTGGAGGTTGATTTCCGGCCGGACGCGACGGCGGTCGGACTGGCGGGCGCTTCCATCGAGGCCGACCAGCCGCTGCGAGTGATGGTGGCCGAGGGGCAGCCGGCCGCGGCGGATGCCGTCGTGGTGGCCAGCGGTGCCGCCCCGATCGTCCCCGCCACCTGGCAGTTGACCGACCGGGTGCGGGTGCTGCGCAGCCGACGGGACGCCATCGCCTTGCACGAGATGCTGAGTGCCGGCACGGTGTCATCGCTGCTGGTGGTGGGCGGATCGTGGATCGGGTTGGAGGTCGGGTCGTTGGCTGCGGCCAGTGGAATCGACGTCACGGTCGTGGAACGAGCGGCCTGGTTGCTGCCGCAGTTGCCCCCGGAGGTGGGCCGCCGGGTGCACGGTTGGTGCGGCGCGGCCGGCATCGACGTGGTGTTGGGCCTGCCCGTCGACGGCGTCGGGGATCGCGCAGTTGCGCCCGAGGTCGACGGGACGCCGGTCTGGGTTGAGGTCGGCGACTCTCGAATGTCGGCTGATGCGGTGCTGATCGCGTTGGGGGTGCGTCCCAACACCGGCTGGCTGCAGGAGTCCGGACTGCCCCTGGTGCCAGGAACCGGGGCGCTACGCGTCGATCAATGGATGACGACCGCCGATCCCCGGGTATTCGGTGTCGGTGATGCGGTCGCCCGCTGGTCGCCCAAGTACTCGAAACTGCTTCCGGGCGGTCACTGGCAAGATGCCATGGACGCACCGACGGTGGCCGCCAAGTCGGTGCTGGCGGCGCTTGAGTCGACGGCGCCCAGGCCCGATCCCTACGATGCGGTGCCCTACTTCTGGTCGGAGATGTTCGGGCACATGTTGCAGTGGACCGGGTACTTGTCCGACTACCGGGCTGCCCGACTGGTGGTGCGGGAGGCCGACGACGCTGCGGGTTGGACGATGTGCTGGCTCGACGATCGTGACCGACTGTGCGCGCTCCTCGCCTGCGACCGACCGCGTGACGCCGTCGCCGCCCGCAAGGCCCAGGCCGCCGCGGAGAACGGTGCGCCATGGGCCGATGTCGAGGCGCTGGCCGATCCGCAACGTCCGCTGAAGTCGTGCCTCACGGCGGCCCGTGGAGAATAGAGCCATGGCGAACCAGCGCGAGGACATCAAGATGACCGCCGACGAGGTCACGGCGTTCCTGGGTGAGGCGAAGAACATCATCCTGGTGACCAACGGCCCGGACGGCTACCCCGACCCGGTGCCGATGTGGTTCCTGCGTGACGCCGACGGGGTGATCTGGATGCGCACGTACGGCGCCTCCCAGAAGGTGCGGAACCTGGAACGGGACCCCCGCTGTGCGTTGCTGGCCGAGATGGGTGAGCGGTATGCCGAACTGCGCGGTGTGCAGTTGACCGGCCGGGTGGAGATCGATCGCGATGAGGAACGAATCTGCGGCATCGTCGCCGACTTGATGGTGAAGTACGAGGGCCTCGATCCGGCCCACCGCGACGGGGCCGCCGAGGCCTATCGCCCCCGGGCCGGCAAACAGGTGGCCCTCCGGTTGGCGGACTACAACGTGACCTCGTGGGACCACCGCAAACTCGGTGCGGGCGGCTGATGGAGAAGTTCTCCTACCTCGGGGTCCTGCTGTTCGTGATCGTGGGCACGGTATGGCTGGAGTTGGTGGTTCACACCAGGGTCTACCGGCGTTGGCGGCGGTTGCTGCTGGCGATTCTCCCGGCGGCCGCGATCTTCGTGGTCTGGGATCTGTATGCGATCAGCCGCGAACACTGGTGGTTCGATCCGACGCGCATCACGGGCGTCTACTTTCCCGGGTCGCTGCCCATCGACGAACTGCTCTTCTTCCTCATCATCCCGCTGGCCGCAATCCTGACGCTGGAGGCCGTGCGCGGAGTCAAACGCTGGCAGGTCGGTGACGAACCGCCGGGCAGCGTCGTCGACGGTATCCGGGTGGAGGACCGTTGACCTACACCCAACTCGCCGTAATCGGGGTGGTCCTCGCCGTCGTCATCGACCTCTGGCTGCTGCGCACCCGGCTGCTCACGCGTACCGCCTTCTGGGTCTCCTACGCGATCATCGTCTTCTTCCAACTGTTGACCAATGGTGTGCTCACCGGTCTGCGCATCGTGCGCTACGACGGCGAGGTCATCATCGGATCGACGACGCCCGCCGAGGGGCCGCCGCCGATCCTCGGTGACGGCCGGATCCTCTACGCGCCGGTCGAGGATCTCCTGTTCGGGTTCGCGCTGATTCTGCTGACGCTGAGTCTGTGGGTCTGGTGGGGGCGCCGGGGCGTGCAACGGCTGCCCTACTCCGGGCCGCCGATCCGCGGCTTCCCGGGGGCGCGCCGCGTCGAAGATGTCGCGTCGAGCGTTGCCTCAGACGCCGCGGATCCGCCCGGGGCCGAAGCGGCGGCGGGCGACGCGAGCGGCTCGCCACGCCGGTAGCGCGACCTCTAGTCGGCGCCGCATGCCCACTGTCGCCCGCTGGTCGAACACCTCGTAGTCGATCGCCTCGACCGCGTCAACTATGCCGCAGTAAAGGATCCTCGCCGCTTCGATGCAGGGCTGCACCGCCGGGTGGAGGTCGGCTATCCCCGCGCGGGAGCGTTCCTCCAACTCCCGCACCCGGGCGACCTGGAACGCCAAAGCCGCCTTCACCGCCGGTGTGGCCCGCCGGGCGGCCAGCACCTCCGGGGTGACTCCGAATTCGGCGAGTTCACTCAACGGCAGGTAGATTCGGCCACGGTCGAGGTCCTCGTCGACGTCCCGGATGAAGTTGGCCAGTTGGAAGGCGATGCCGAGGTCGATCGCGCGGGCATTCGCGGAATCGCTCGCCGGCTCCAAGATGGGGACCATCTGCAGTCCGATCACGGCCGCGGATCCGTAGACGTATTCGTACAGGTCGTCGAAGGTGTCGTAGTGCCCCACGGTGAGGTCCATCCGCATCGAATGCAGGAACGCCTCGAAGTGGGCGGTGGGGATGTTCCACCGCATCACGGTGTCCACCACCGCGGCCGCGACTGGATGATCGGATTCACCGCGCGCGACGTCGGCGAAGAACTCCTCGCCCAGCCGGGTGAGCGCGGCGGACTTCTCCGACACCGACAACGACGACCCGAGGTCGTCCACGATCTCGTCGGCATAGCGGGCGAATCCGTAGAGCGCGTGCACGAAAGGCCGCTTGCCGCCGGGCAGCAGCAGGGTCGCCAGGTAATAGGTCTTGCCGTGGGCGGCGTTCAGCTCCCGGCACCGCTCATAGGACGCGCGCAACTTCGGATCTGTGATTCCGGCCTCATCCAGTTCCCGCGTGCTCACGCGCCCATCTTGTCAGCCTTCGATCCGGTTACCCTTGTGCGGTGGCGGTACTTGAGCGCGACCCGGACTCGGTGGGCATCGAGCCGCCGTCGTCCTTCGCGCTCCGCTATGTCGTGCCCGGCGTGGTGGCCTCGCTGCTCATCACCCTCGGTTCCCTTGGGGTGGGCTGGCTTCCGGTGAGTTCCGGCTTGAACTCCGTGCCCCTGGTGGAGTCCTTGCGCGGCTCGAGTTCCGGCACGATCATCTCCAAGATCTCGGTGCTGCTCGGTGTCGGTCTGCTGCTGCAGTCGTGGTTGGCGCTGGGTTATGGGGTCATGCACTCGTCGCTGCGGGACGCCCGCAGGCTGTGGGGCACGATGGTGGCTTGGGGCCTGCCGCTGCTCTTCGCCTTCCCACTGTTCTCCCGCGACGTCTACTCGTACTTCGCCCAAGGACTGCTGCTGCAGGAGGGCAAGGATCCGTATACCTCGGGTGTGGTCGCCATCCCGGGCTGGTTCGGAACCGGGGCGGATCCGCTGTGGGGTGAGTCGCCTGCACCGTACGGACCGCTGTTCCTCATCCTTGAGCGGGGAGTGGCCGACTTCACCGGCGGGGATCCGCTGTTCGGTGCCTACGTATTCCGATTCATCGCCGTGATCGGGGTGGCGATGATGGCCTGGGGTGTGGTCCGACTGGCCCAGATGCACGGCATCGACAGTTCCAAAGCCTTGTGGTTGGTGGCCTTGAACCCGCTGGTGTACATGCACTTCGTGGTGGGCATCCACAACGACGCCCTGATGGTCGGACTCATCACGGTGGCCTTTGTGATGGCGCTGGACCGGCGCTGCGTCACCGCCGTGGTGCTCATCGCGCTCGCCGGCGCGGTCAAGCCGATCGGTCTGCTGGCGCTGCCCTTCATCGGGCTGATCTGGGCCGGAACCAGGGCCGGTTTCTGGACCCGGGTGACGAAGTGGGTGTACGCCGGGCTGATCGTGGTGGTTGTCTTCGCGGTGCTCAGCCTGCTGAGCCGGACGGGTCTGGGGTGGCTGGATGCTCTCGCCACGCCGGGCAAGGTCCGGACCTGGTTGTCCCCGCCGACCGCGCTCGGAATGATCACCGGACAGGTGACGACTTGGGCGGGTATCGCCTCGGTGGACACCATGGTGGCCGTGATGCGCGCACTCGGCCAAGTCGCGGCACTCGGTTTCATCGCCTGGCTTGCGTTGAAACCGGAAGGGCGCAGCGCCACCCGGGCCGCCGGACTGGCATTCGCCGCCATCGTTTTCCTCGGTCCGGTGGTGCAACCGTGGTACGTCTTGTGGGGATTGCCGCTGCTCGTCGCGGCAGGTCTGAGGCGCAACGAGTTCCGGATCGTGCTGCTCGGCACCGCCGTGTTCACCCTGCACGCGCTGGCGACATCGAGTTCCACCCAAGACACCTATCTGCAACTCTCCGAGGGAATCGGCCTGCTGATCGTTGCCGGCATCATCGCGGTGGTCCTCATGACCAGCCCGCGGGAACGCCGACTGCTGCTCGGGGCGCCCGGTGATCCGGGACTGCTTCCGGAGAACCCGATCGCGGCCGGGGTCGCGGCTCGCCGGGTGATCGTCGGTCCCGATGCTGATCCGCCCAGAACCGCCGGTTGAATACGCCGTCGACCGCTAGCTGCGGGTCGCGCGGGAGGTGTACCCGGGGTCGATTCCGGTGATCCGCTCGGCCGCCAGACGGCCTGAGATGAGCACCATCGGGACACCGACGCCGGGTTGGGTGCCAGAGCCGGTGAAGACCACGTTGTCGCCCCACAGGTTTCCGGGTCGGAACGGCCCGGTTTGGCCGAACGAGTGCGCGGCGGCGAAGGGCGCGCCCCGCTCCATCCCGCGGGCAGCCCAATCCGCCGGTGTGGTGAAGTGCTCGATTTCGATGGCATCGCCGAATCCGACGTAACCCCGCGCCTCCAAGGTCTCGACCATCTGATCCCGGTAGCGGGGCCCGACGACCTCCCAATCGATGCCCGCGTCGAGATTCGGCGTGGGGAAAAGGACGTAGTAACTCTGAGAGCCCGCTGGCGCCAGTTCCGGATCGCTGCGACTCGGGTTGGTGACGAGCAGGCTCGGGTCGGACATCAGGGTGCCGGAATCGATCAGGTCGGTGAACACTCCCTCCCAGGATCGCCCGAAGTGGATGTTGTGGTGGGCGATCTTGCTGTACTCGGCGGACGAGCCGGCCAACAGTAGGGCGCACGATGGGGAGTAGTTGAGCCGGCGCACCGACCAGGGTTCGCGACCCAGCAACTCCCGGTAAGCCACCGGCAGATCGGGGTTCAACACCACCACATCGGCTGGAATCCGGTCGCCGTCGGCCGTGATGACCCCCGTGGCCCGGTCACCGTCGAGGTCCACTCGGATCACTTCGGTGTTGTAGCGGAAGGTCACCCCGTGCTTCTCGGCGGCGGCGGCCATCGCGGCCGGCACCGCGTGCATGCCCCCCTTGGGGAAGAAGACTCCGGCGACCGAGTCCATGTAGGCGATCACGGCGTAGATGGCCAGGGCGTCGTAGGGCGACAGCCCGGCATACATCGCCTGGAAACTGTAGACCCGCTGGGTGCGCGGATCCTGCAGGAACTGTTCCACCTTCGGCGCCAACCGGCGGAAGCCGCCGATCGCAACAAGCTTTGCGAGGTCGGGTGTGAGCAGGTCGAGCGGGGAGTCGATGTTGCGGTCGATGAAGTCACGCATCTCGTAGCGGTACAGGCTGGAGACGAAGTCCACGTAGCGGCGGTAGCCGGCGGCTTCGCCCGGGCCGATCACCCGCTCGATCTCCTCGGTCATGGCATCGGTGTCGGAATGCACGTCGAGCACCGAACCGTCCGGGTAGAAGGCTCGGTACAAGGGGTTGACCGGCTGGAGTTCGAGCCAGTCCGACATGTCCTCGCCGATCGAGTCGAAGGCGTCCGCGATCAGGTCCGGCATGGTGAGCACCGTGGGGCCGGTGTCGAACCGGAACCCGGCCTCTTCGATCACGCCGGCGCGGCCTCCGGGAACGGATTCACGTTCGACCACCGTCACTTCCCGACCGGCGCCTGCCAGGCGCATGGCGGCCGACAGGCCGGCCAGCCCAGCACCGACCACCACCACGCGGTCGGTGGGCCCCTTGACGGTGCGGGGTGCACCGGGCAGCCATCTCCTCAACGAAGCCATGTCATACCTTCCTCGCGGTCGCCGCCACGATGAGGCCGACGAGCACGTCGGCGGCGGGTGGGTGCAGATCCACCTCGGTGATCGCCGCGTGTGACTCCTCGGCGAGTTCTGCGATCAGGGTCTCGACCTGCGCCAGGGCCCCGGTCTCGGTGATGATCTCGCGCATCTGATCGATGTGGTCGGCGTCGAGCGACGGGTCGCCCAGGTAGGTGCGCAGCACGTGGGCTTGGCCCGGGGAGGCAGCTTCCAGTGCCTTGGCCACCAGCACCGTGCGCTTTCCCTCACGTAAGTCGTCGCCGGCCGGCTTGCCGGTCATCTCCGGGTCGCCGAACACGCCGAGCACGTCGTCGCGCAATTGGAAGGCGGCACCCAGCGGGAGTCCGTACGCGGAGTAGGCATCGCGAATCTCCGGTGGTGCCCCCGCCAGCGCCGCGCCCAGATGCAGCGGACGTTCGATGGTGTACTTCGCGCTCTTGTAGCGCACGACGCGCATCGCCCGTTCCACCGATCCGCCGCCCCGGGCCTGCTCCAGCAGATCGAGGTACTGCCCGGCCATCAGTTCCACCCGCATCTCGTCGTACACGGGTTTGCCGCGCGCCAGGGCTGCGGCCGGAAGTCCGCTGTCGAGCAGCATCTGGTCTGCCCACGCCAGGCACAGGTCGCCCACGAGGATCGCCGAACCCAGGCCGAAGGCCTCCGACGAGCCCAGCCAGGAGTTGCCCCGGTGCAGCGAGGCGAAGCGACGGTGCGCGGCGGGCATCCCGCGGCGGGTGTCCGAGCCGTCCATCACGTCGTCATGGATTAGCGCGCAGGCCTGGAGGAACTCCAGCGAGGCGGCCGCGTCCATCGCCGCCGGGGAATCTTCGCCGCCAGCCCCCCGCCAGCCCCAGTAACAGAACGCGGGCCGGAGTCGCTTACCGCCGGCGAGGAGATCGGTGACGGACTCGGATAGTGGGGCGACATCGGGGGACACCAAGTCGAGCACGTCCACCTGCGAAGCCAAGAACGACTGCACGGACTTGCTCACGCGAGTGCGGAGGTCTTCTCTGTCCAGTGGGGAGATGTCCGCCTGCTCCATGGCCCCAGCCTACGGCGCACCGACGTGGGCGGCACGCAGACAGTCGACCGGCGGCGTATCCTTGCCCGCATGTCTTTCTCTGTGGCCCAACACGTTGCGGAGGGTGGGAAGTCGTTTTCGTTCGAATTCTTCCCACCCAAGACCGACGTCGGCGAGCGCAATCTCTGGCACACCATCAACGAGTTGCACCACCTCGCGCCGACCTTCGTGTCGGTCACCTACGGCGCCGGTGGTTCCACCCGGGATCGCACGATTCGGCTGACCGGCAGGATCGCCCAAGAGACCGACCTGCTGCCGGTCGGCCACCTCACCTGCGTGGGTTCGTCCAGGGAAGAACTCGCCGAGATCGTCGATGCGTACTCGGCGGCCGGGGTGCACCACGTGCTGGCGCTGCGCGGAGATCCTCCCGGCGGGTTGGACGCACCGTGGGAGTCCCACCCGGGCGGCCTCGAGCATGCCGACGAATTGGTCCGGCTGGTGGACAGCCGGGGCGATTTCACAGTGGGCGTGGCGGCTTTCCCGGAGGGTCACCCGGAGGCCCCGAGTCTGGACGACGACGCCAAGGTGCTGCTCCGCAAGCAGGAGGCGGGGGCGGACTTCGCCATCACACAGTTCTTCTTCAATGCCGACGACTACTTCCGGTTGGTGGATCGGGCCAACCGGATCGGCGTCGACATCCCCATTCTGCCGGGCATCATGCCGGTCACCAACGTCAGCCAGATCCGCCGGTTCGCCAAACTCTCCGGGGCCGAATTCCCGGCTGACCTCGCCGACCGATTCCTGGCGCTCGGCGACGATCCGGAAGCGGTGATCGACATGGGGGTCGAGGTGGCGGCTCAAATGTGCCGGACGCTGCTCGACGAAGGTGCACCCGGACTGCACTTCTACACCCTCAACAGGTCGAATTCGACCCTGCAGGTGTTTCGGGAACTGGGGCTAGAAGCGACCTGATGCCCGCGATGGATCGCGAGGAGTACCTTCGCCGCTGGGCCGAATTGCACGGCGGCATGGAACCTTCGTCGAATCGTCTCGTCGCGTTCTGGTTGACCGTGGTGCATGCGCTGGCGCGACCGCTGGTCGCGCTTGGAGCCTCCCCGAATGCCGTGACCACCTTGGGGCTGGGGATCGTGCTGGCGGCAGTCGGCGCGGCTGCTGCCGGCGGACCGTGGCTGCTGTTGGCCGGGCTGCTCGTGCTGCTCTCCGGTCTGGCGGACAACCTCGACGGCGCGGTGGCCGTCATGACCTCACGTACCTCGAGGTGGGGATACGTCTACGACTCGGTGGTCGATCGGATCGCCGACCTGCTCTTCTTGCTCGCCTTGTGGCTGGCCGGCGCTCCCGCGTGGGTCTGCATCGTCACCGGCGGTCTCACGTTCCTGCAGGAGTACGCGCGGGCCCGGGCCGCGGCGGCGGGAATGAGCGAGATCGGTGTGGTGAGTGTGTGGGAGCGGCCCAGCAGAGTGCTCGTGGTGGGCATGTTCCTGTTTGCTGACGGCCTGTATGGGGGCGATGTGACGGAGTTGGCCGTGGTCGGTGCCGCGGTGGCGGCGCTGCTGGCCGTGGTGGGAACGGGTCAGGTGCTCGTGATGATCCGCCGACGGTTGCGCCAGTCGGCGGACTGAGCGCGGTCCGCCGGCTCTCCCCGGGCGTCTGCCGCCGGGCAGCAGGCCCGATCAGGCGCGGCCGATGAGGTTGGCGACGATCTCGGCGCTCATGCCCACCAGCGGCAGGCCGCCTCCTGGGTGGGCCGACCCGCCGACCAAATAGAGGCCCTTTATCGGGGATTGGTTGGCGGGTCGCAGGAATGCCGCGCGGGTGCCGTTCGACGAGGTTCCGTAGATCGCACCACCCGGCGCGCCCGCCTCGTCGGCGAGATCGGCCGGAGTACGCACCACCCGCCATAGCACCCGATCGGCCAGGTCGATGCCACGTCGGGCGAGCACGGTCATCAGATGGTCGGCGTAGGCTTCGGCCACACCTGGGGCACGCCAGTCCACGCAGCCCGGGCCGGTGCCGTGGCGGGGTGCGTTCACCAGCACGAACCAGGATTCATGCTCGGCATCGGGGCGCATGGCCGCATCGTCGGGGGCGCAGACATAGATCGTGGGATCGTCCACCGGTGTGGCGGATCGACCGAAGAGCGAGTCGAACTCGGCGTCGTAGTCGGCCGGGAAGCACACGTTGTGGTGGGCCAGGCCCGGGGTGCGGCCGCGTACCGCCAGCAGCAGTACAAATCCTGAGAAGGACGGAGTGGCTTTGGCCAGCGCCTTGGCCGCAGGTCGGGCCGCAGCATCGTCGATCAATCGGTTGTAGATCTCGCTGGCATCGGCATTGGCGACGACGATGTCGGCGTCGAAGCGTTCGCCGTTCACGGTGTGTACGGCCCGCACCGAACCGGCTATGGTCTCGATCCGGTCGACCATGGTGTCGAAGTGCACGTCGATGGACCGCTCTTGCAGTCGCTGGTACAGCGCGTCGGCAAGCGTACGAACGCCACCCCCGAGGTGCCAGGCGCCGAATGTCTGCTCGACGTAGGGCACCGTGATCAATGCGGCGGGGGCTCGGCGCGGGTCCGACCCGGTGTAGGTGGCGTAGCGGTCGAGCAGTGTGACGAGGCGAGGATCGCGCAGGTGGGACCGGCCCGCGCCGCGCAGCGTCTGCCACGGCGCCACGAGTCGGATGTCGGAGGCGCTGCGGGCCAGTGGTAGAAGATCCCGCAGGCCGGTGAGTGGGGATTCCAGCACTGGCCGCCGAGTGAGCCGCCACACCTCGGCGGCCCTGCGCATCAACCCCTGCCAGTCGTCGGCGGCGGATCCCCCAAGTGCATCCCCGAGGGCTGCGGCGACCGCCCCCGCGCCAGCCCCGGGGAGTTCGGCGCGGGTGCCGTCGGCCCAGGTGTATGCGAAGCCGGGCTCCACCGGGCGGAGGTCGACCACGTCGTCGAGTTCCGACCGCCCGGTCTTGATGAACAGGTCCCGGTACACCGCGGGCAAGGTGAGCAAGCTGGGGCCGGTGTCGAAGACGAAACCGTCGCGACGGTAGGTGCCCAGTTTGCCCCCATAGCTGGCGGCCTGCTCCACAAGCGTGACCTGGTGACCTTTGACGGACAACCGCGCCGCCGCGGCCATCCCACCCATTCCGGCCCCGATCACAACGATTCGCGCCACGCCCCCAGCGTGCCAGAAGGCCCGATCGGGCACGATGTGGCCATGACCGAATACGCCTGGGCTACCGTGCCGGCACACACCCGGATCCAGCGCGCTCCGGGCCCTTTCGCAGCGCTGCCGCACCTGCTCGACGCCGACGCCGACGATGCCGCACCGCTGCCGCCGGTGCCGGATTTCGCCAGCGGCGACGCGGAGCCGCTGCTTCCCCTGGCGGGCCTGAGTCCCCGGATCAGCACTCTGGACGTCTACCTCCGCCACGAATTCCCGTATTCCGTCGAGCAGGTGTACCTCCGATCCGGGGCGGCATCGCGGCTGGCGTCGGCGGTCGAACGCCTACCGGAGCCCTTTGGGCTGGTGGTGTTCGACGGTTGGCGGGATCCGCGACTACAGCAGTTCCTCTTCGACCGCGCGTACGCCGAACCGGGCCTGCCGCCCGGGTTCGTGGCCGCCCCCACCGAGGATCCAGCGCGGCCGACGCCGCACAGCACCGGCGGCACCGCGGACCTCAGCCTCAGTTTCGAAGGTCAGCCACTCGGGTTGGGCACCGCATTCGACGAGTTCTCCGAGCACGCGTTCACCCGCTCGTTGGAAGTGACGTCCAGCGGCACGACCACCGCCCAAGACGTTGCCAGGGAGCTGCGGCGGCTGCTGTTCTCGGTGTTGAGCGCAGCGGGATTTGTGGTGCTGGCGCGAGAGTGGTGGCACTTCGAATACGGAACACGGCTGTGGTCCGCGGTCACCGGGGCGCCGGCCCGCTACCACGCGGCGCCACGGCCACGGGGCGACCTCGCCATCTGAGCCGGCCTTGCCGGTGGCGTCGGAACGACTCGGCCACCAGTCCGCCGAAAGCCGTGATACTCGCCGGGTGGGCAAGGGCGTCGGGAAAACTCCGTTGACCGGTACGGGTCGCCACCGCGAGTCGTCCGACGACTGCAGCCGTGTACCCGAGGGCACCGAGCGTTCGTTCGGTCCGTGCCGGGCCGAACAGCAGGCCGAGCGCCGGCGCCACGTAGACGACCCCCAATGCAGCAACAGCGGCGGCGGCCGCCGGCGCCGAACCGAACGCCGACCAGAGGCTCTTGGTGTAGCCGTGGACGAGTTCGAGGTCGGAGTCGTACATGCGACAGGTCGCCAGGTCACTGCCGTCGGCCATCCCGCCGACGCCGCCCGCGGTCTTCACCGCCCGCACCAGGGCGACGTCTTCGATCACTTCGCCGCGCACGGCCCGGTGGCCAGCCGCAGCGTCGTAGCTCGGGCGTCGGATCACCAGGAACTGGCCGTTTCCGGTGGCCGTGCTCGGGCGACGACTGCGAGCGGCCCGATCCAGCACCAGCGTGGTCAGCCAGGACCACTCCAGCAGCGGTTGCACCAGTCGGCCGAGCACTCCGGCCGTGAGTTGCCTTGGGTAGGGGCAGACGACGTCGTACCCGGCATCGTCCAACAAGGAGGCCGCGGCCTCAGCGGCGCCTGCAGACAGCACGACGTCGGCATCGACGAATACCAGCACCTCGCCAACTGCCTGTTCGGCCAGCCGGGCGCATGCCCAGGGCTTGCCGAGCCAGCCGGGAGGAGGTTCGGAGCCGTCGGTGATCAATCGCAGACGTGGGTCGGCTCCGAGCACATCGCGGACCACCTCGGCGGTGCCGTCGGTGGAGTTGTCGTCCAGCACGATGATCTCCAGGCATTCCTGCTCGGCAAGCGCCTGCAGGCAGGGTCGCACCCGGTGCGCCTCATCTCGGAGCGGGAGCAGGATCGACACGGAACCGCCGTGGCCGGACGACTGATTCGAAGTCGCATCGGAGGCCGTCCCCGGCCGAGCCGACGGGACGATGCGCAGGTTGCGCAGACTGTTGATGGTCCCGGCCAACGCCAGCACACCCGCCACGCCCAGCGTTGCCCGCCATCCGGCGCGGAGTGGTTGGGTGCCGGCCATCAGATGGTCCGATCCCCGGTGGTCGCTCGGGCGGCGGAAGCGGTCGTCCGTAGGCCGTCACGCAGCACGCCGAAGAGATAGGGCACAGCGACGATGCCCATCAAGATCCCGCCCCAGGCCGCCACGGCAGGTCGGCCGAGGAAGATCGCGTTGGCCACGATGCCGCCCAGCCAGGTCCAGCCGTAGAGCAGCGCAGGAACGCCCTCGGCGGTCCACGACCACGGCTCGACGTTGCGGGCGGTGGGTAGCAGCGTGATGGCGCCGATGAGCACCAGCGAGACCAAGAGCCAACCGGCGTAGTTGACCAACGGGATGTATTCGATGCCGGGCAAGCCCGGCTGATCCGACAACCACACCCAGTAGCCCTCGTTCACCATCTGCGGGTCGAGGAAGACGTCCCATGAGGCCAGCGCGAAGGCACCCACCACCACGCTGGCGGCGATCCTGCCACCGGCGAGGCGGCGCCCGACTAGCCAGGCTGGATAGGCCATCATGGTCCAGGCGACGGGAATCAGCGCCGGGACACCGAGCAGTTGCGGGCTCAGGGCATCGGTGTAGGCGTACTCCGAGAACGGGAATCCGGTGGAGGTGCCGAGCACCTCGACGCCCAGCCCGACAGCCAACGCGATCAGGGTGTAGCCGATGGCCCAGCGCAGCCCGCGTCGGTCGGCCGCGTGCAGCACCGAGGCGGCCGCGAAGAGGGCCACCACGATGCTGGTGTTGATCACCCGGGCGTTGCCGCTCGTCAGCGGCCACGCGATCTGGGCCGCGATGGCGGCTGCAGCCAGCACCGTTGGCGCCCTGCTCACCTTGGGTCTCATGCGTCCGCCGGGTTCCCGGCCGAGGGCGAGTCGGGGAAGCTGAAGCCGCCGATACTTCCTTCGCCGCCGGTCACCGCGAATCGGGCGAAGAGTTCCTCGGCGTACCAGTTCAGTCTTTCGGTGTCGGCGATCACCTGGCGATGCGCCGCCCCGCGCTGGGCGAACTCCGTCAATGCGCGGTTCGATCGCCAGACGCTGAAGGTGCCCTGCAATCCCACCGGGGCCTCTCCGATCCCGAGGCTGAACTCCAGCCCCGGTCGTGCGCGCAGGTCGTCGGCCACCGGCGGCACACTCGACCAGAACCGGCGCCACATCGCGGGCCGGATCCGGGCTCGGGTGAGGGCGGCCACCGGGCCGTCCCAACGGCGCGGCGGTTGATCGAGGGTGAAGGGTTGGCGGCGGGACCAGCTTCCCTTGGCTGACAGCGGCGCGAGGTCGAGCCGCAATGACTCTGTTGCGATCCGGCGCCACGACCGCACCGCGGGGGAGTCCCGGAAGTCGTCGGCCGACCGGGTGGAGTCGAAGACCGTGAGCATGGCCCAATGTCCGACGTCGGCATCACGGACGGTGAAAGTGTCCCCGGATCCGGTCCCGAGCAGTTTCGCGAAGGTGACGCCGGCGGTTCGGCGCACCGAGCGTCGTTGGCTGGCCATCCGGAGCAATGCGCCGGGGAGACCTCTGGTGGGCACTCGCCACACGTGCAGCTGCACCAGCGATTCGGCCACAGGCGTCATGGTAGACGCCGGGTCAGCCGGCGATGGTCGACCGGATGAGGGCAACCGTGCCCTCCGGGTCATCCCACATGGGCGCATGGCCGACGCGGGGCATCACCACCCAGCGGGAGTGCAACGGTGCCAGGTGCCGCAGCTGGCTGGTGGACTCCGGCAGGAACTGATCGTCGTCGCCGAAGGCGATGGTCACCGGCACATCGGCGGTGATCGATCGGGCGCGGTCGAACTTCGCGCCAACAATGCCGTCGTGCGCCTCGTCGTAGCCGGTGGCGACCCGCTGGGCTGCGATGGCCGCCCGGGCCGTGGGGAAGTCCAGCCGGTAGGGGCGAGCCAGGGCTCCGGCGAAGATGAGTTCCCGCAGTTGCGGGATGAGCATGAGGAATTCGCCGAGCATGCCGGTGGCCGAGGCGGCGTGGCGATTGAACTCCAACAACGGACTGCGTGCTCGCAGGGGGCGCCAGAGTCCGGCCGGGCACAGGCCCGTGACGGTCAGGGCGCGGCCGTCGGCGGCCAACTCGAGAGCCACCCAACCCCCGAGCGAGTTGCCGACCAAATGGGCGCGTTCGATTCCCAGCGCGTCGAGGAACTCGCCCACGGCGAACGCTTGGGCCCGCGGCGTGAGCGGTTCACCGGGATGCAGCGCATCCGAATCGCCATGGCCGGGGAGGTCCACGGCGATCACCCGGTGATGGCGGGCCAGTTCGGTGAAGACCGGGTTGAACGCACCGCGGTTCGAGGCCAGTCCGTGCAGTAACACCACCGGAGCGCCGTGCCCGAGGCTGTGGAACGCCAATCCGGCGGCGAAATCGGGATCGGGGGTGGCGGGAACACGTGAGCCGTGTGGGGTCGGGCTGAGTCGATCCATCAGTGCGGTCGCCGGATGCCAGATGCCCAGTGTGAGCACGTCGCGCGCGTCCATCGTCCTCCTCAGGCAGCAGAGGTCCTGCGGCTGTCGGTTGTCAACGCGATCGTAGCGCTCGCCAACTGCCGCTCTCGGGGCCCGACTCCGGACTGTGGAGCCGTGATCAGGACGGTACGTCCCTGAGCCGTGAGTTCGGCTGCGCCGGCCAGGACGAGTTCCCGCTCGTCGGCTTCCAGCCCGTCGAGGCCGGGGGCGAGCACGATCAGTTCGGCATCCGTGCGGCGAGCCCAAGTCAGAGCGGCCAGACGTCGGTGGCTGCGGTTTTCGACCCCGTGAATGCGCCACGACTGGGCCAGTACCGCCACGGTGCGGATCAATGGCGGTGTCGACCTGCCCGCCACGGTGACCGTGCCGATCGCACGCATCCGCTCGAGGGGCAGTCGGCCGGTGACCGCAGCGGCGAGAGCCAGTCGACCGGCGGGGGTGTCGCCTTCGGCAACAGCGAGGGATCCCAACTCGACGGTCAGGGTCAACGGGCCGGTCACCCTGGCACCGAAGTTCGTACGCACCACCAGACCCATGACCTCCAGCAGGGGGTTCGACGTCGAGACGGTCGCCGCAGGGTGCGAAGTAGAGGCGACCATGCTTCTACGGTACGTCTTCGGGCGTAGATTTCCAGTTCTGCACAGCCGCCGTCGGGGTGATCCTGGTCTCATCGAAAAGCATTGGGCGACAACGGGTTTCATCTCTTCGGGCACGTCGATCGAGGCCGCGTCGCGACGCCATCTGACACCACCCCTCAGCAGTGTTAGTAAATATGTTCGAAGATTTCATCAAACCCCTTGACTCACTCCCCTCGGGGCTGTTCAACTGGAACTGTCGTACCTATGTTCGATTATGGATCACATGGGGAGGCACTCGGTAGACCCAGTCGGTGGGGCAGTCAGCTGTCACACCGGTTCTTCCAGCCATCCGCGCGTTCGGTTGGTTCTGCGATTGGAGGCTCATATGAGCAGACGGCAGCAAGATCCCTGTCTGGTCCATACCAGCGTCGTGTCGCCGGCTTGCCAGTCCCGGTCAGCAGCAGTGTCGGAGCCACGTCCGGTGCGGTTCCGCCGCGGCCAACGGTGGTACCGGGTCGTGGATGTGCTGAGTTGCTGGATAGAGGCGATTCCGTGGTGGCAGCGAGGGGCCGGACTCAGCCCGCGAGCCATTCCGACGACGGACGCAGGTGATCTGGCGGAACACGTGGTCTGGCGGGTCACCGCAAGGCCCGAGCGACGGCCCAGGTTGGCGGAGTCTGCACCCGGCACATACGACCTCGTCCACGAACCCGGTTCGGGGAGTTGGTGGCTCACCCGGATTTGGGACTGACGAATCAGCACCTACCGACCAAGGAGGGAATTGCCCATGACTCAAGTTTCGACCCCGGTGCGGCTGCCTGCGGCGGCGACGGACCTGCTGATGGCCTCAGCACGGGGTATCGCGGCCGCATCAACGGCCGAGGAGCCACGCGAACAGTACGCGCTGGCGCATCTTTCGGCACTCCGGGCGGCTGCGGCAGTGCTCGCCTGCCGAGGAAAGCCAACCGGCCGTCGACGGCCCCGAAGCGCATGGGACCTCCTCACGGTCATGGCTCCCGAGTTCTCCGAGTGGGCCGCATTCTTCGCCGCAGGTGCGGCGAAGCGATCTGCCGCCGAGGCCGGCTTCGGGCGGGTGACACCGCGCGAGGCGGCCGATCTGATACGGGATGCGGAGAGTTTCTTGGAGTTGGTGTGCCAGCAGTTGGGGGTGGTGCATCAGCCGGGACTGTACGCAATGCCGAAGTTGCGGCAGACGGGGTGAGCATGGACCCCTTTGTTCACCTCCGGACGGTGTCGAGTTTTTCCCTGCGCCATGGTGTGTCGGCGCCGGAAGAGCTGGTCAACCGAGCGGCCGAACTCGGTCAACGAGCGATTGCTCTCACGGATCGGGATGGGCTCTACGGTGCGGTGAGGTTTGCCCAGGCGTGCCGCGATGCCGGAATCGGCGCGATCCTGGGAGTCGATCTGTCAGTGGTACACCGCCGGGCGCGATCGGGTGGCGGTTCGGTGGAACTGGGGGTCGGGCGTGCGCCGCGCACCCCCATGCGTGGCGGTGCATCGATCTGGGAAGCCGATTCGCGAGTGGTGGTGCTCGCGCGCGGTGGTCGAGGTTGGGCGGCGTTGTGCCGCTTGGTGTCTGCGGTGCACCTCAGCGGTGAGCGTGGACGTCCGGCTGCAACCGTGGACCTCATCGCCGAGTACGTGCGGCACGGCGATCTCATGGTGCTGCTCGGGGCGGATTCCACCGTCGGGCAGGCTGTCGCCAGACGTCGCCCGGATGCAGCGGCGGCCGAACTCCGCTGGTGGCTGGAGCAGGTGGGCCCGGCGGCGGTACGGGTGGAGGTCTCGTCGCATCGGGCGCAGGACGGATCCGGGGGAGTCGTCGGCCAATCGGCGAACGCCGTGGTGCGGTCGGCGCGGTCGGCGGCCGGACTGCTGATGGTCGCCGGGCAGTGCGGGGTGGCGGCGGTGCTGAGCAATGCCGTCCGTTATGTGGACGCGACGAGTGCTCCGGTGGCCGACACTCTCGATGCCATTCGAAGGCTCGTCCCGCTCGATGTCCGCCATCTCGACCGCGCCAACGCCCAAGGTTACCTCAAGAGTTGGGAGCAGTTGCGCCCGGTGGTGGCAGAGGTCGCCCGGTTCGTCGGTGGCAGCAGCGTGCTCTCCATAGGGCGGGAGTTACTCGCGAACACGGTGGCGGTCGCGCAGGAATGTGTGCTCGATCCGGTCGGTGACGTGGGCCTCGGTGACGTTCACGTACCGGAACTCGACGTGGTGCAGGGGCGACCTCGGTCGGGGACGTCCGGTGCGGTGGGAGAGGTGCTCGCCGGCTATGACACGCGTCGACGCAGCCGTGCGGTCATCGATGCGGAGGCAGCTCAGGCCCATCGACTGCTGAGGGCCCGATGTGAGGCCGCGTTGACCGAGCGTGGATGGGGGCACCGGCGGGACGCCGGCGACCGACTTGCGGCAGAACTGGCCACGATCGCCGATCTCGGGTTCGCCGGCTACTTCCTCACGGTGGCCGAAGTCGTCGATCTGATCCGTGAGATGGGTGTCCGAGTTGCGGCCCGCGGATCGGGTGCGGGAAGTCTGGTCAACCACCTGCTGGGTATCTCCGGGGTCGATCCGCTGCGCCACGACTTGTTGATGGAGCGGTTCCTCTCGCCGTTGCGGCGGTCCTTGCCCGATATCGACGTCGACGTCGAGTCTGCACGGCGGACCGAAGTGTACGAGCGAATCCTCGAACGTTTCGGCGGCGATCGCTGCACGTGTGTGTCGATGCGCGACACCTACCGGGTGCGCCATGCGATTCGAGACGTGGGCGCAGCACTCGGTATGCCGCCTGGCGAGATCGATACCTTCGCCAAGTCCTTCCCCCACATCAGGGCCGCGGAGGTGCGATCGGCGCTGAAAGACCTCCCGGAGCTTCGGGGCTCCGGGATAGGTCAATTGGCGGCTGCGGGGGAACTTGACGTGTTCCTCGATCTGGTCGAGTCACTGGACGGGTTGCCCCGTCATATCGCGGTGCATCCCTGCGGTGTGTTGTTGTCGGATGCCACCATGCTCGACCGCACTCCGGTCGAGGCCAGTTGGCAGGGCTTTCCGATGAGTCAGTTCGACAAGGACGAGGTGGAGGCCCTCGGCTTCCTCAAACTGGACGTACTCGGAATCCGTATGCAATCGGCCCTGCAGCACGCTGTTGCCGAGGTACGCCGGGTGGACACGGAGGAGGTGGTGCTCGATGAACTCCCACTCGATGATCCGGCCACTTTCGACTTGATCCGTTCCACCCGCACGTTGGGTTGCTTTCAGATCGAATCGCCGGGTCAACGCGAACTCCTCGGAAAGTTCGCACCGGAGACCTTCGAGCACATCATCATCGACATTTCGTTGTTCCGGCCGGGTCCGGTCAAGAGCGACATGATCACACCCTTCCTGGCTGCCCGGCACGGCTGGCGTCCCGCCGAGTACATCCACGACGACCTGCGCCCGGCACTCGCGGAAACCTATGGCGTCGTGGTCTATCACGAGCAGGTGCTGCGGATCGTGTCGGTGATGACTGGATGCAGTTTCGCGGAGGCCGACGAAGTCCGCCGCTCCATGGGCAGCCCCGAAGGCCAGCAGCAGGTGCGGGGCTGGTTCTATCGACTCGCCCACGAGAACGGCTACGACGTCGCCACCATCGAAGACACCTGGGAGGTGTTGCGGGCATTCGCCTCCTTCGGCTTCTGCAAGGCCCACGCGGCCGCTTTCGCGTTGCCCACCTACCACTCCGCATGGCTCAAGGCCCACCACCCGGCCGCCTTCTACGCCGGAGTGCTCACCCACGACCCGGGTATGTATCCGAAACGCTTGATCCTCAACGATGCACGTCGCCACGGAGTGGAGGTGTTGCCGCTCGATGTCAACCGCTCCGGCGCCGACTACCGGGTGGAGCGCGATGAATCGACCGGCGGCTACGGCATCCGATTGGCGCTCGCGGAGATCAAGGGAGTCACCGATGCCGAAGTGATGAGCATCGGGGCAGGGCAGCCGTATCTCGACCTCTCGGACTTTTGGCGGCGATCCGGTGCGAGCAGGCCCACTGTCGAGGGGTTGATCGTCACCGGCGCGTTCGATGCGTTGCTCGGCATGGCCGTCGTCGCGGGAGCCGGGCAACGTCGACTCACCCGACGAGATCTGCTCCTGCAGACCGCAGACCTCGACCGGATGGATCGGATCGACCGTCGGCACCGCGGAGGTCGGAACCGGTCTCGGACGACCTCGCCGGTGGCTGAACCAGCGGTGACGGTCGACTCTGTCGGGGCAGCCCGCCGGCAGCGGCAGGCGCCGGCGGCGGTGTCAGGGGACCCCGCGGTGCAGTTGAGTCTGGAGTTCGGCGAGTCGTGCCTGATCACCACGCCGAGTGGTCTGCCGGAGATGTCCGCGGCCGATCGGGTCCAGGCCGAACTCGCAGTACTCGGTCTCGACGCCAGCAGCCATCTGGTCGATTTCTACGCGCCGATGCTGGCCGAACTCGGAGCGACCCGGGCAACCGGTCTGCTCAGTTGTCGATCCGGTCAGGAGATCGTGGTCGGTGGGGTCAAGGTCGCCACCCAGACGCCGCCGATCCGCACCGGGCATCGCGTGGTATTCCTCACTCTCGACGATGGTTCGGGCCCAATCGACGCCACATTCTTCCCCGATGCGCAGGACCCCTACGCGCAGGTGGTGTTCGGTTCCTGGTTGCTCATGGTTCGGGGTCGGGTGCGACGCACCGGACCGCGTGGGGTCTCACTGCGAGCCACCGGATGTTGGGATCTGACCGCGATGCATCGGGTGTGGCTTACCGGCGGCGTCGCTGCCGTCAGGGAGATCCTCGCCGCTGCTCCGCACCCCGCGGAGGACGGCCGATCCGGAAAAACTCCAGCCGGTCGGGTCTGGCAATACGCCAGCGGTTTCCGGAAGTCGCCATACGCCGACATCCGCCCGGCCGGCAGTGATGTGGCGAATGGTCGGGGCATCGTGGGAGCCGTGGCTGCTGCCGAGGATGCACCCGCCAAACTGTGGCACAGCAGCCACGGCAGTTCGGGTCGATGACAGGAGTGGCAGATGAGCAGATCCCAACTCAACCGCGGGCCGCGGCTGTCGTCGGCCGGCGACGACACCGGATGCACCATCCTGCACGTCGACATGGATGCCTTCTACGCAGCCGTCGAACTGCTCAGCCGGCCGCACCTGCGGGGCCAGCCGGTGATCGTCGGCGGTTCGGGGAATCGCGGTGTGGTCCTGTCCGCAACCTACGAAGCCCGCGAGCTCGGTGTGCATTCGGCGATGCCCATGGCCCGTGCACGTCGCCTCGTTCCGACGGCCGTAGTCATCGCCCCGGATCATCGTCACTACGCTCGGGCGAGCGAAGGGATCATGGAGGTCTTCCGCAGTATCACCGACCTCGTCGAGCCGCTGGCCCTCGACGAAGCTTTCCTCGACGTTTCCGGGGCGCAACGACGGCTGGGGACACCGCGCGCGATCGCCGAGTTGATCCGCGCGCGCATCCACGACGAACAGGGCCTCGTGGCCTCCGTCGGGGTGGCGGGCACCAAGTTCGTGGCCAAGCTCGCCTCCGCCCAGAGCAAGCCGGATGGACTGCTTGTGGTGCCGACACACGAAGTGATCGCCTTCCTTCACCCGCTCCCGGTCGGGGCGTTGTGGGGCGTGGGTCAACGCACTGAAGAACAACTCCACCGCCTCGGACTTCGTACCGTCGGGGATCTCGCCAGCACCCCACCGTCGACGTTGCAGCGGGCGTTGGGGGTCGCCGCCGGACGTCAACTGCACGAGTTGGCCTGGGGCCGTGACCCTCGGGTGGTGCAGCGCGACGAGCCGGAACGCAGTATCGGGGCCGAGGAGACCTTTCCGGTCGACGTCGACGACATCGACGTGGTCAGCGCGGAAGTACTGCGACTGAGCGATCGGGTGGCCGCCCGAATGCGGGCTGCCGGCGTGGTCGGCCGCACGGTGGTTCTCAAGGTCCGGTTCGCCGACTTCACCACTCTCACCCGCAGTCGGACGCTGCCCGAGCCGGTGGATGTCGGCCAAGAGATCTACCGCACCGCCAGCGACCTTCTCGCCGCACTGGGGCTGCAACGGGCCCGGATCCGACTGGTGGGCGTCCGGATGGAGAACCTGCGCGAAGCAGAGGGGGCGCCGCACCAACTCTCGTTGGGTGAGCGCGAACGCGGTTGGCGCGATGCCGAGCAAGCTGTCGATCAAGCCGGGCGCCGGTACGGTCGTGACGCGATCAGACCAGCCCGACTGGTCGTGCGCAGACCTTGGGAGGATACTTGAGGGGTCAGATGCCGAGGCATCGGCGAGGGAGTAGGGATCGAGCGCAAATTTCACCATGCATTTCCCGGTCCGGGTTTCGCAAACACGGTGAACGCGCCTATCCTGGCCTCTCAGCCGACGAACGGCCGACAAAGTGATACTCGACGTGGAGGTGGGCCGTGCCACTATCCGAGCACGAGCAGCGTCTGCTTGAACAGATGGAGCGGGCGCTCTACGCCGAGGACCCGAAATTCGCCTCGACCTTGCGCCAACCAGTCATCCGGCAGGGTTCGCGCAAACGTATGGTTCTCGGCGTCGTCGTTGCGGCGCTCGGTCTGGGCTTGCTGCTGGCGGGCGTGGCCATCAAGCAACCCATCGTCGGCGTGCTCGGGTTTGTGGTGATGCTGGGCGGTGCCATCCTCGCCTTCACCGGGGGTGGAGCCAAGACCGATGCAGCCCCCGCTGGAGCAACATCCCCGGCGGCTGCCCCGGCGCCGAACAAACGAGGCCGGTCCACCGAGTCGGGCGGCTTCATGGACAAGATGGAAGACCGCTGGCGTCACCGGCATGAGGGCGACGCCGAGTAGCGGGTAGTCCGCATCCGACGTGGCGTCGGATTCTGCGCCTGTTCCCTGCCGCTTTCCCGGGTCGGCTCTGACCACCCCGAACTCTCCTGCGCCCACTGGGGAGAACGCCTAGTTGCGTCCCCCACTGCGCGCGGCACTTACCGACCGCCAACCATGGCGTCCTACCCTTCACCTCCAGCTCAGGCGAGCGACCCGTCACTCCGCCAATGCGGCCCTGGGTCGTCGAGCCCACTTGGGGTGCGGGAGCCGTCGATCTGCCCACCTCCTCCCGTGGACGAGCAGTACAGGTGACGTGCAGTCCAGCTATGGCCTTGAGTGGGGCGCAAGCACCCTCTGGGGGTTGATTGTGGGGTGAAGTGGGGTAAAGTGGGGCGAACTGGATCCGCAGTGAGTTCATGGGAGGTGGCCTGCTGTGTTCCTGGGCACCCACCACCCCAAGTTGGACGACAAGGGCCGGCTCACGTTGCCCGCCAAGTTTCGGGAGGACCTGCTCGAGGGGATCGTGCTGACAAAGGGTCAGGATCGCTCGCTGATCGTGTGGCCCGCCGAGGAGTTCGCCGACCACGCCAATCGGATCCTGCAGGCGTCGCGATCCGACGCCCGGGCCCGCGCCTATTCGCGGGTGTTCTTCTCCAGCGCCTTCGATCAGGTACCAGATAGGCAGGGACGGGTGACCATCCCCCCGGCCCTGCGCGACTACGCCCGACTCGACCCGGAGGCGGGCTGTGTGGTGGTGGGCAACCACGCAACGGTCGAGATCTGGAACCCGGCCGAGTGGGATCGCTACCTCGAATCGCAGGAACCGCAGTTCGCCGACCTATCCGAGGAGGTGGTGCCCGGCCTGTTCTGAACCGCCATGCCGTGTGGCCCTTTCCCGCCGATCTGTGCCGGGGGTACTTCCCCGACTCCCGACACCTCCAGTTGTGCACACTTCCCCGGTGCACAAGTGGTGCGTCGATGCGGGATGGGACCAGGCGGCATGACTGTTTGCCGGCCCAACTAGCCAGGTTTCCGATTTCAGCTCAGCGCCCAGCTCCCATCGTCTCGACCCGCACAAGGAGGTGACCCGTGGCCCAGCACGTTCCGGTGTTACTCGATCGTTGCGTCGAGCTGCTCGGCCCCGCGTTCGCCTCCGACGATGCCGCGCCAGTCGATAGCCCGGTGCTTGTCGACGGCACATGCGGACTGGGAGGGCACACCGAAGCCGTATTGCGCGCCTATCCCCAGGTCACGGTGCTCGGGATCGATACTGATCCCGAGGCGTTGAGCAGGTCCGCGGAACGGTTGGCGGACTTCGGTGACCGATTCATTCCCGCTCGGGCCTGGTACGACGAGATGGCCGAGGTGGCAAGTGACATGGGCTTAGCGCACCGGGTTCGGGGGGTGCTGCTCGACCTCGGGATGTCGAGTTTGCAGATCGATGCCGTCGAGCGCGGGTTCGCCTACTCCCGAGACGCGCCGTTGGACATGCGGATGAATCCAGACTCCTCACTCACCGCATCCGGAGTGCTAGCCGGCTACCCGGTCGACGAGTTGGCGCGGATCTTTCGGGAGTACGGGGAGGAGAGATATGCCAGGCGCATCGCGGAGGCGATCGTGGAACAGCGCCGGACGCAGCCGCTGGAACGCAGTTCGGACCTCGTCGCATTGCTGCAGCGGGTCATCCCCGCGGCGTCGCAACGCTCCGGCGGGCATCCGGCCAAACGTACGTTCCAGGCCCTGCGGATCGAAGTCAACGACGAGTTGGGCGGAATCCGGCGAACCCTGCCGCAGGCGTTGGATCTGCTGCCGGTCGGCGGAAGGGTGGTCGTGATGTCGTATCACTCGTTGGAGGATCGAATCGTAAAGAGAACTTTCGCTTCGGCGACCCAAGCGAATGTGCCGCCGGATCTTCCGGTGATTCCGCGCGACGCGCGGCCCTGCTTCCGGCTGCTCACCAGGGGTGCCGAGGTAGCGTCAGCGGCGGAAATCGCAGAGAACCCCCGGTCCGCCTCCGTTCGGTTGCGCGCCGTCGAAAGAGTGAGGGAGAACCCGTGACCGCGTTGCCGCACGACTCGTCGCGGGCATTCGTGGCCGTTCCGACTCTGCGCCGCAACGTCCGTGTCCAACGCCGACCCCGGCAAGGTTTCTGGACCCGGATCCTGGCGGCCAAGCCGATTTCCGGGATTGGCAATCGGACGTTCCTGCTCCTGGTGGCGGCGGCCTTGGCGGTCAGCCTGGTCACCATGCTCGGTCTGAACACGATCATGGCCAAGGGCAGTTTTCAACGCTACGAATTGATGAACACCAAGTCCGAACTCGAGGTGCGCGAGCAGGCTCTGGCCAACGAACTGGCCCTGCTCGACACACCGGCGGCGTTGGCTGAACGCGCCGACGCCATGGGCATGGTGGTCAATCCAAGTCCGGTCTTCATCGACCTGCGCAGCGGGGCATTGCTGGGCGAGCCGACCGCAGCCGCCGCCCCGGATCCGGCCCGCGACATCGGCGTGGATCGGGACGCTACGCCGACGACCGATGCCGGTGGCGAATCGCCAGTGGGCCTGGTACCGGTGGAGCCGGTCGGATGAGTGCCACCCGCACTCCACCATCCGGGGCCACCCGCCGACCGCCGGGACGCCCGAGTCGGACCGGCGGGCGCACGTGGTACCAGCGTTTCCGGGACGGTGACCTCACCTATCGACGAGGCAGCCCGGTCAAGCGCATGCGGATGATGTCCCTGGTGCTGGTTTTCATCACCGTGCTGTCGCTGCTGCGACTGATCCAGGTGCAAATCATCGACACCGGGGCGTTGGCCCAACGTGCTGAGAGCGCCCGGCTGGCCACCACCCCGCTGATGGGCCAACGCGGCACCATCTACGACATCAACGGGATGCCGTTGGCGCAGTCGGTCGATGCCTACAATCTGGCCGTCGACCAGACCCTCGTGGAGGATCCGTCGGCGCTGGCGGCCGAACTCGCCCCGATTCTCGAGTCGCCGGAGCCAGAGATCGAGAAATCTCTCGTCGGTGATGCCAGGTTCGCCTACGTGCAGCGTTTCGTGACCCCCGAACAGGCTTCGGCTGTGCGTGATCTGGAGGAACCCGCGCTCGGTTTCGAACAGACGCTCCGCCGTGAGTATCCGGGCGGTGATCTCGCGGCCAACGTGATTGGCTACGTGGGAGTCGACGGACATGGATTGGCCGGTGTGGAAATCTCCCAGGAGGACACCCTGGCCGGGGTGGACGGACTGCGCACGGTGGAAGTCGCGGACGGCAAGTTGATCCCGACCGCCACCGACGAACTCGTCTCCCCACAGCCGGGTGAGTCGTTACGGCTGACGTTGGACCAGGACCTCCAATACCTGGCCCAGGATGCGATCAGCCGGCAGGTGGCGGCATCCCGCGCCGAAAGTGGCACCGTGATCGTGATGGAAGTCAAGACCGGCCGCATCCTGGCGATGGCCTCGGTGCCGACGGTGGACGCCAACGATCCGGCGGCAGGTAAGCCGGAGGATCTGCAGAACCGTGCGGTGGTGGAGGCCTTCGAGCCGGGCTCCACGTCGAAGATCATGACGATGGCGGCGGTGATCAATGAAGGCAAGGCGGACCCGCTGACGCACTTCACGGTCAAGGACAGCATCGATCGGGGCACCCGGACGTTCCGCGACCACGATCCGCACCCGACGTACGAGATGACCCTCGCCGGAATCCTGGCCAAGTCCTCCAACACCGGATCCATCGAAGCGGCGGAGTTGATCGGCGAGGAGAAGTTCTACGAATACCTGCGGCGCTTCGGGGTGGGAGACCCCACCGGGGCGGGTTTCCCCGGCGAGGCCAGCGGCTACGTCCCGCCCACGTCCGAGTGGACCGACTCCACGTTCCCCACCCTGGCGTTCGGCCAAGGCCTGTCGGTCTCCGCGCTGCAGATCACCTCGATCTTCCAGACCATCGCCAACGACGGTGTCCGGATTCAACCGCACATCGTCGAATCGACCATCGATCCCGACGGTGAGGAGACCCCGGCGGAACCCGCCGCCGCCACGAAGGTGGTGGAGCCCGAGACCGCCGAAGCGGTGCTGAAGATGATGGAAGGTGTGGTGAGCCCCGAGGGCACCGCCAACAACGCTGCGATCCCCGGTTACCGGGTGGGAGGCAAGACCGGCACGGCGAACCGAATCGACGACAGTTGCGGGTGTTACCGCGACTACACGGCGAGTTTCATCGGCGTGGCCCCGGCGGATGACCCCGAACTGGTCGCGGCAGTGATCGTGCAGGACCCCAAGGGCACCTACATGGGCTCGTCCAACGGGGCACCGGTGTTCAAGGAGGTCATGACCGCGGCGCTGATCTCGCTGGGTATCCCGCCGACGAACGACGACGAGCCCCTGCTGCCGATCTTCGTCGGCGAGCAACCCGGCAACCCGAGTTCCTGACGCCGTGGTCATCGCAGCTCCAAGGCCGACGCCGCGGCCGATCCGGTTGTCGGAACTCTTCCCGGACGTCGACTCCGAGGTCACCGTTACCGGCGTCGCCATGGATTCCCGGACCGTGCAGCCGGGTGACCTCTACATCGCGGTCGGCGGCGCCAACGTCCATGGTGCTCGATTCGCGGCCGGCGTGGTTGCGGCCGGTGCGGTCGCGGTTCTCACCGATGCCGCCGGGGTCGGCATGCTCGAACAGCAGGCGACGGCGGGCCTACCGATCGTCGTGGTGGACGATCCCCGGGTGCAGGCCGGTCGTGTCGCCGCGCAGATCTACGGTCGGGCATCGGAATCCATGGTGGTCGTCGGAATCACCGGCACCAACGGCAAGACGACCATGAGCTACCTGGTGGAGTCGGTGCTGTCGGCCGCGGGCCACGTCACCGGGATGCTCGGCACCACCGGTCATCGAGTCGCCGGACGTCCGTTGCCCACCGAACGCACGACGCCGGAGGCTGTGGAGGTCCACGCCATCCTTGGACACATGCGTGAGGCCGGCGTCACTGCCGTGGTGATGGAAGTCTCCTCCCACGCCATGGTGTTCGGGCGGGTCAACGGAGTCGATTTCGACGTTGCCGTGTTCACCAACCTCACTCAGGACCACCTCGACTTCCACGGCACCATGGCCCACTACTTCGAAGCCAAAGCCGCACTGTTCGACCTTGCCGCCCAACGGGTCATCTGCGTCGACGACGAATGGGGCCGCCAACTCGCCGAACGCCACCCCACGGCCACGACCTACGGGGTGACCAATCCGACTGCGCAATGGCGGGCCGTCGACCTCGAGTCACAAGGAGTGGGGAGCGCCTTCCGCGCGGTCGACCCGGCTGGCACCGAGGTGCCGTGCCAGGTGGCCCTTCCCGGCATGTTCAACGTCGCCAACGCCGTCGGAGCCCTGGCGACCGGCACGCAACTAGGAGTTCCGACCGAGGTCGCCGTGGCTGGTGTGGCGGCGTGCCGAGGCGTCCCGGGCCGCATGCAATCGGTGCCGAATTCCCGGGGGATTCGCGCGTTCGTCGACTATGCCCACACTCCCGATGCGGTCGAGCGCGCGATTGCGGCCACCGACGGTCGGGTTGTCGCCGTGCTCGGCTGCGGTGGGGATCGGGACGCAGCCAAGCGTCCACTCATGGGCGAGGCTGCCGCGCGGCTGGCCGACGTGGTGATCGTCACCGACGACAACCCACGATCCGAAGACCCGGCCGCGATTCGCGCCGCCATGATGGAAGGGATCCGATCGGTCCCACCGGAGGTGCGAGCCGAGGTACTCGAGATCGGTGATCGTCGGGCCGCCATTCGTGCTGCGGTGGCAGCCGCGGGACCCGGGGATGCGGTGGTGGTGCTCGGAAAGGGGCACGAACAAGGCCAACAAGTAGGCTCCGAGACGCACCATTTCGACGATGTGGAAGAACTCTGCGCCGCGTTGGAGGTTGTCCGGCAATGATCACGTTGACGCTCAGGGACGTCCAGGAGGCGATGTCGGCAACCCTCGACGCGGAGACCGCAGGGGGTATCGACCTCGACGACGTCACGATCACGGGCGTGGCCATCGATTCCCGCAAAGTGGAGCGCGGGGATCTGTTCGTTGCTCTGGTGGGCGAACGAAGCGACGGGCACGATCATGCCGCACAAGCCCTCGACGCCGGTGCCGCAGCGGTGCTGGCCCAGCGGCCGGTGGGCGCCGGTCCATGTCTGCTGGTGTCGGACCCGGTGGCCGCACTCGGCCATCTCGCGACGGCGGTGCTCGCGCGCCTGCCGCAACTGATCACGATCGGAATCACCGGTTCGTCCGGCAAGACCTCAACCAAGGACATGCTGGGACAGGTGCTGGCGCACCATGCGCCGACTGTGTGGCCGCAAGGCTCCTTCAACAACGAACTCGGTCTGCCGCTGACAGTCTTCGAGTGCAACGAACACACGCGGTTCCTGGTGTTGGAGATGGGAGCGCGCGGCAAGGGGCACATCGCGTATCTGTGCAGCATCGCCCAGCCGGACGTTGGACTGGTGCTCAATGTCGGCTCGGCCCACGTCGGGGAGTTCGGCGGCCAACTCGCGATCGCTGAAGCCAAGTCCGAGTTGGTGGCCGGTGTGGCCCCAGAGGGTCTGGCCGTGCTCAACGCCGACGATCCGCTGGTGAGCGCCATGGCGGCCAAGACGGATGCCAGGATCAGCCGCTTCGGTGAAGCCCCCTCGGCTGAGGTGGGATTCGGCGACGTCACCCTGGACGAACTCGCCCGCCCGAGCTTCCGGCTGAGCTACGAAGGTGAGTCCGCCGACGTCTCGCTACAGGTCTCGGGCGAACACATGGCCGCCAATGCGGCTGCGGCCGCAGCCGTCGCGCTCGGAGTCGGGATGTCGCTACCCGCCGTCGCCGATGCGCTGACGGCCGCTCGCCCGCAGAGCCGCTGGCGAATGGAGATCGCGACCACCTCCACCGGGGTGACCGTGGTCAACGACGCCTACAACGCCAATCCGGAGTCCGTGCGCGCCGCACTGAAGGCCCTCGTCGCGATGGGACGAGCGCGTGGTGGGCGAACCTGGGCCGTGCTCGGCGAAATGCTCGAACTCGGCGAGGAATCGCTTACCGCCCACGACGAGATCGGCCGCTTGGCCGTCCGGCTCGACATCAACCGACTCGTGGTCATCGGTGAGGGCGCTCGGCCGATGCACCTCGGCGCCGCCCAGGAGGGCTCCTGGGGCGATGAGACTGTCTGGGTGCCCGACGTCGACCAGGCCCTCGATCTGCTGAGGCGGGAGTTGGCACCGGGCGACATCGTGCTGGTCAAGGCCTCTCGGGCGGCCGGACTGGAGCGGGTCGCGGAGACGCTGCTCGCGGAGGGTGGCGAATGATTCAGGTCGTTCTGGCAGCCGCAGTTGCCCTCGGCGTCAGTCTGTTGGGAACGCCGCTGCTGATCAGCGTGCTGCGACGGCATCGGCTGGCGCAGGCGATCCGGGTGTCCAAGGACGGCATCCAGTACCCGGAACACGAGGGCAAGAAGGGCACCCCCAGCATGGGCGGCCTCGCGGTCATCATCGCGGTTCTGCTGGGCTATGCGGTGGCGCACCTGGCGGTGTGGCGCCCGCCCACCGTCAGCGGCCTGCTCGCGCTGTACCTGACAGTCGGCCTCGGGCTGGTCGGCATGGTGGACGACTACCTGAAGATCTTCAAACAGCGCAGCACCGGCGTGCGGGCGCGGACCAAACTCGGCGGCCAAGCGTTCATCGCGATCACCTTTGCGATCATGGCGCTGTCCTTCCCAGACGAGTTCGGTCGAACGCCGGCGTCGCAGGCGATCTCGTTCGTGCGCGACACACCCATTGTGCTTCCGATCGCGCTGGCGGTGCTGTGGATCTGGCTGCTGATCACCGCCACCACGAACGCGGTCAATCTGACCGACGGTCTGGATGGCCTGGCCGCAGGGGCGGCGGTGGCGACGTTCGCCGCGTTCGCGCTGCTCGGGGTGTGGCAATACGGGCAGAACTGTGCGTTCACCCGATTCGAGCGCTGCTACGAGGTGCGAGATCCGCTGGATCTGGCGGTGTTCGCGGCGGCGTGTGCCGGAGCCTGCGTCGGCTTCCTCTGGTGGAACACCTCACCGGCACAGATCTTCATGGGCGATACCGGATCGTTGGCCATCGGCGGTGCGATCGCGGCGTTGGCGATCTTCAGCCAGACCGAACTGCTGCTCGTCCTGCTGGGCGGGCTCTTCCTGCTCACCACGGTCTCGGTGATCCTGCAGGTGGCATCGTTCAAGTTGACCGGAAAACGCGTGTTCCGGATGGCGCCCCTGCATCATCATTTCGAACTCAAAGGTTGGGGCGAGGTGACGATCGTGACCCGCTTCTGGATCCTGCAGGGTCTCTTCGTTGGACTCGGCCTCTCACTCTTCTACGCGGAATGGGTGCGCACATGAGCTCCACGGATGGCCCCGGCTACGGTCTCGACGTGGCGCCGGAATCCCTCCACATGATCGTCACCGGTCTGGGCGTGGCCGGCTACTCGGCCGCAGCCGCCCTGCTGGGACGCGGGGGGAGGGTCACCGTCATCGACAGCTACGACACCCCCGAAATGGCGGAGAAGGCGCAGATCCTCGAGGTACTCGGGGCCGACGTCCGGCTTGCTGCGGGCGACGAACTCCCCGAAGGTGACGTCCTCGTGGTGTCGACCGGTATCCCACTGACCTCACCGTGGATCGCGGGGGCGCGTGCCCGAGGCATCCCCATCTGGGGCGAGTTCGAGTTGGCCTGGCGATTGCGGCCGCCCGCCGGGGCCGCGCCCTGGCTCTACGTGACGGGCACCAACGGCAAGACGACGACCACGATCATGGCTGCGTCGATGCTGGCCGCGGCCGGGCTGCGCACCGCGGCGGTCGGCAACATCGGCGTGAGCCTGATCGATGCCGTGATCGATCCCGACCCTTACGACGTGCTGGTCGTCGAGGTGGGGGCACCTCATCTGCCCTTCGTCTACTCGGTCTCACCGCTCGCTTCGGTGTGCTTGAACGTCGCGCCTGACCACGTGGACTATTTCGGGCGCTACGAGGACTACGTCGCGACCAAGGGAACCGCCTACCAGCGCACTCGTGTCGCCTGTGTCTACAACACCGACGATCCGGTCACCGAGCAGATGGTCCGAGACGCCGAGGTCGAACCGGGCTGTCGGGCGATCGGCGTGACGCTGGGCATTCCCGCCCCGAGCCAACTCGGCGTGGTGGACGACCTACTGGTGGATAGAGCCTTCGTCGCCGAGCGCGCCACCTCGGCGCAGGAACTCGCCTCGCTGTCCGACGTGGTGCCCAGCGCGCCGCACCAGGTCCAGAATGCACTCGCCGCCGCAGCACTCGTGCGCGCCTTCGGAGTGCCAGCCGGCGCGGTGCGGCGGGGGCTGCAGACGTTCGTACCGGCGTTGCACCGGATCGCCGAGGTGGCGACCGTCGAGGGGGTCCGGTACGTGGACGATTCCAAGGCCACCAACTGGCATGCGGCGCTTACCTCACTGCGGGCGTTCGACTCGGTGGTGTGGATTGCCGGTGGGCAGGCCAAGGGTCAGGATTTCGACGAGTTGGTGCAAGCCACAGGCTCCAGGATGAGAGCCGTCGTCCTGCTCGGCCTCGACCGCGAGGTGATCCGTGAGTCACTTGCCCGACACGCGCCAGATGTGCCGGTGGTTGAGGTGACCACCACCGACACTGGTGCGATGACAGCGGTGGTGCGGGCGGCAGCTGAGCTCGCGCAGCCGGGGGACACCGTGCTGTTGGCGCCGGGCTGTGCCTCGCGCGACATGTACGTCGACTATGCCGAACGCGGGGACGCCTTCGCCGCCGCAGTGCGGGCGCTGGAAGGGGAGTGAGGCTGTGTCGTCAGCTGCTACCTCCCGATTGCGCCGACGGTCCCGGGAGGGCTCCGACACCGATCGCAAACTCGCCTTCCTCGATCATCCGCTCGCCGACTACACGCTGCTGCTGATCTTCACCCTCGCACTGTTGGGTATCGGCTTGGTGATGGTGTTCAGCGCCTCATCGGTGGAGTCGATCGCAGGCAGCGGCTCGATCTTCAGTCAGTTCCAGAAGCAGTTCTTCGCTGCCCTGATCGGGGTTCCGGCCATGCTGTGGCTCTCCCGGCGCCCGCTGCACTTCTTCGTCCGGGCAGCCCCGATCCTGATGATCGTCGCCCTGGTCCTGCTGGTGTTGGTCTTGATCCCTGGGATCGGAGTCAACATCGGCGGCCAGCAGAACTGGATTCGGATGCCCGGCGGGTTCAACCTGCAGCCCAGCGAGATCGGCAAGCTGGCCCTGGCGCTGTGGGGGGCGCGCCTGCTCAGTATGCGTTCCGGGTCGTGGGACAACTGGCGTGCCGTGACGTTGCCCTTCCTCCCGATGGCGGCTCTGGTCGTAGTGCTCGTGCTGCTCGAAGGTGATGTGGGCACCGCATTGGTGTTCATGCCCATGATCGCCGTCATGCTTCTCATCGTCGGGATCCCGTTGCGGTTCTTCGTGGCGACCGGAAGTGTGCTGCTGCTGTTGATCGCCTACATGTCCTTGACCGAGGGCTACCGGATGCAGCGGTTCGCCACCTGGTTGAACCCGGAAGCCGACCCCACGGGTGCCGGTTGGCAGGTGATCCACGGTCGCATGGCCCTGGCCACCGGCGGATGGTGGGGGGTCGGGCTCGGCGCCAGCCGAGAGAAGTGGGGCAGCCTGCCGGAGGCCCACAACGACTTCATCTTCGCCATCATCGGGGAGGAACTCGGCCTGATCGGAACCATCCTGGTGATGGCCCTCTTCCTCTTCGTCGGGCTGGTGGGCATCAGGATCGCCCGCCGCACGCATTCGTTGTTCGTCCGGTTGGCGACGGTGGCGATCGTGGCGTGGATCGTCACGCAATCAGTGATCAACATCGGGGCGGTGATCGGCACCATGCCGGTGACCGGGGTCCCGCTGCCCCTGGTGTCGTATGGCGGAACTTCGCTGGTGCTTACGCTGTGTGCCATGGGAGTGCTATTGGCCTTCGCGCGCCAGGAACCGGCCGCGGCCGCCACGATCCGGGCCCGGGCGCTGCAGCGGCGCCGGATGAAGCGGGTGTCGCAGGTACGGCGGGCTGGCCACGGCGCAGATCGAACAGCGACGACGGCGCAGTAGGCATGCACGTTGTTGTGGCCGGTGGCGGCACGGCGGGGCACATCGAACCCGCCCTCAATCTTGCCGATGCCTTGGTGGCGTCGGATTCATCGATAACCGTGTCGGCCCTCGGCACGGCCAAAGGTCTCGAGACCACTTTGGTGCCAGCCCGTGGCTACGAACTCGACATCGTCGAACCGATCCCCATGCCGCGTGCGGTCAACGGACAATTGGTCACCCTGCCGGGCCGGGTGCGAACCTCGGTGCGCGGCACTCGTGAGGTGTTGGATCGCCGAGGTGCCGACGTAGTGGTGGGATTCGGCGGCTATGTGGCGCTCTCGGCGTATCTCGCAGCGCGCAAGCGGCTTCCGATCGTGGTGCACGAGGCGAACGCCAAGGCCGGCCTCGCGAATCGCATCGGGGCGCGATTCACGCCGTATGTGGCGGAGACGGCGCCCGGATCCCTACCCGGGGCGACACTGGTCGGGCTGCCGCTGAGACCTGTGATCGCGGGACTCAACAGGGCCGAGCACCGGGCCGAAGGACGTGAGTTCTTCGGCCTGCCGCATGATCAGCCGGTACTCCTGGTATTCGGTGGATCGCAGGGGGCCCGTCGGCTGAACAGCACGGTTGTTGCGGCGGCTCGCCAGTTGTCGGACGCCGGGATCGCGGTGCTCCACGCGGTCGGCGGTAAGAATGCCGATCAACGCCCAGACGCCCCCATTCCGCCTGGTTTCGTCACCGTGGACTACGTCGACCGGATGGATCTCGCCTACGCTGCGGCCGACCTGGCAGTCTGCCGCGCCGGTGCCATGACGGTGGCCGAACTCTCCGCGGTGGGCTTGCCGGCGGTGTACGTTCCGTTGCCGGTCGGGAACGGCGAGCAGCGCCGCAACGCCCAGCCGGTGATCGAGGCGGGCGGTGGTCTGGAGATCGCCGACGACGAACTCACCGTGGACTCGCTCCTGGCGACAGTCGTTCCCATCGTCACCGACTCTGACGCGTTGTCGACGATGTCGCGCGCGGCCGCCAGCCGAGGCACCCGCGGTGCCACCGAGAAACTTGTCGACATGACAATCCGCGCAGCAGGAGGATGAATGACCGAGCAGTCGCAGCAAGTTGACATGGGCGCCGGACCGGTGCACTTCATCGGTGTAGGCGGTTCCGGCATGTCCGGGATCGCCCGCATCCTGCTGGCCGAGGGGGTCCAGGTCACCGGCAGCGACGCCAAAGACTCCCGCCGCTTGACCGCGCTGCGTGCGTTGGGTGCGGACATTGCCATCGGCCACGACGCCGCCAACGTCCGCGACGACACCACCGTGGTGGTGCGTTCAACTGCGATCGCGCGCGACAACCCCGAAGTCGTCCGGGCGACGGAACTCGGCATCCCGATACTGCACCGTTCGGAGGCGCTCGCCAAGGTGATGGAGGGTTCCAGGGTGGTGGCGGTCACCGGAACCCACGGCAAGACGACGACCACCTCCATGCTCACAGTCGCGCTGCAAAACTGTGGCGCCGAACCCAGCTTCGCGATCGGTGGCGAACTCCACGAAACCGGGGCATACGCCCACCGGGGCTCCGGCGACGTGTTCGTCACAGAAGCGGACGAAAGTGACGGCTCGTTCCTCCGTTTCGGTGCCACCGCCGGCATCATCACCAACGTCGAGCCCGATCACCTCAACTACTGGAACGACTTCGAGACTTTGATCGAAGCCTTCGAGCGGTTCGTGCTCGACATCGGGGAACGCTCCGGCTTCGTGGTCGCCTGCGTGGACGACGAGGAGACCCGGCGGGTCATCCGAGTCGGGCGGGAAGCTGGCGTTGACGTGCGGACCTACGGATTCTCCGAGGAGGCCGACTACCACATCTCAGTCCATGACCGAAGTGGCACCGGATGGACCTTCGACGTCGCCGTGCACGGCGTCCGAACTCCGCGGATCACGCTGCAGGTGCCCGGCGCCCACAACGTGCTCAACGCCACGGCGGCTTTGGCCACGGCCATCGGGTTGGGCTTCTCCGACGTCGATGCCGCTCGGGGCTTGGAGAGTTTCACCGGCACCCGGCGACGCTTCGACTTCCGTGGTGAGGTCGCCGGGATCCGAGTCTTCGACGATTTCGCCCATCACCCGACCGAGGTCGCTGCGACGCTGCGAGCTGCACGTGAGGTCGCCGGTGAAGGTCGCATCATCATGGCTTTCCAGGCGCACCACTACTACCGCACGGCGATGTTCGTCAAGGAATTCGGGGAGGCGATGGGGCTGGCGGATGAAGTGGTGGTGCTGGAAGTTTTTGCACCCGGGGAGGAGCCCATCCCGGGCGCGAGCGGTCAGACCATGGCCGCCGAGGTGCCGCTGCCGGCCGCGCAGGTGCTGTTCGAGCCGAGTTCGCCTGCCGTTCCAGGCCACCTGGTGGCCAGAGCTCAGCCCGGCGACATCATCATGACCATCGGGCAGGGCGACGTCGCCTTGATGGCGCCGGCGATCCTGGACCTACTCGAGGTCCGAGCCGACGACCAATGACCCTCACCCAGCCACCCCCCGGCGCCGGCAGCGAGACGGATTCAGCCGAATCCGGCGGCTCGCGCCGTCGCCGGCGCGTTCGCGAGAAGCAGCCACGGCGCCTGGCGAAGCGGATCGCCCTGCTCGCGGGCGCTCTGCTTGTGCTCGCCTTCGCCGTCGGTTGGCTGCTGTGGGGATCGCCGTGGCTGCGCGTGACCCAGATCGAGGTCACCGGGGCATCCGAAGCCACCACTCGGGCTGTCGCCGAAGTGGCCGAGGAGTCGGTCGGAACCCCGATGGTGTCGGTGGCTTCGGCTGACGTGGCGGCGCAGATCAGCGCGCTGATTGCGGTGCAATCAGCGCAGGTGCGCAAGAGTTGGCCGCAGACCCTCGTCGTTGAAGTCGTGGAGCGCCGTCCGTCCGGATTCGTTCTCGCGGCCGACGGCAAGTTTGACGTCCTCGGATCAGATGCGCGCTCCATGGCAAACGTCGGCGAACGCCCGGCCGACCTGCCGGAGTTGCGTGCTCAAGGCGAAGACCTGACTTCGCTGGCGCAGGCGATGTCGGCGAACACGCCCGAGGTACTCGCCCGAATCGAATCGGCTTCGATGACCGGCGGCGTGATCGAACTCCAACTGCGAGACGGAGCGGGCACTGTGCGTTGGGGGGCTGCGACGGCTTCGGACGTGAAGGCGCGCACCCTTGCGGTGTTAATGCTGTCCGCTCCGGACGCCCGTTGGTTCGACCTCTCGGCAGCGGGAGCACCGGTCACGGCCCCGGAACGCCCGAGCCGACTGGGGCAACCGTCGCCGAGCCCGTCGGGGACCCCCAGTCCTGGTGCGTCCGGTTCGCAGGCGATCCCCGAGACCGTCGTACCCGACACCGGCACCGCGTCGACCCCAGTCGAACCGGCACCCGGATCCGGCGGAGAACTGCCGGCCCAGTTGACGACTCCCTAGTACGAGCATCAACCTGACATCGATGTCTGTCGGTTTTGTGAAGTGGAGTTACTGCTGGGGAAGTTGCCGGTGGACGAATTCAGACCTTTCCGCGATTCACCAGCGGGGCACCTTGCGGCGGTCCGGCGGCGATGGCTAGCGTACTGCCAGGATTCCCAGAGACCGAGTCAAACTGTCAACTTGAAGTTGAGGTAGCGTTTGGTTTCCGGGGCCAATGGTGAGGTTGGCTGTGGGTTCGCCACGACTGGCGCGTAGGCTTCGCTCACAACTATCTCTTCGCAGACCAGTACCGTCGCACCGCTGCGACAACCTCGGAAGGAACAACACGTGGCGTCTCCGCAGAACTATCTCGCCGTGATCAAGGTCGTCGGTATTGGCGGCGGTGGCGTCAATGCGGTCAACCGCATGATCGAGTCGGGACTCAAGGGTGTCGAGTTCATCGCGATCAACACCGATGCCCAAGCGCTCCTCATGAGCGACGCCGACGTCAAACTCGACATCGGACGGGAACTCACCCGCGGTCTGGGTGCCGGCGCGGACCCGGAGATCGGCAAGAAGGCGGCAGAGGACCACCAACAGGAGATCGAAGAGGTGCTCAAGGGCGCCGACATGGTCTTCGTGACCGCCGGCGAGGGGGGCGGCACTGGTACCGGTGGCGCCCCGGTGGTGGCGAAGATCGCCAAGGGAATGGGTGCTCTGACCATCGGCGTGGTCACCCGACCCTTCATGTTCGAGGGGCGCCGGCGTGCCACCCAGGCCGAGAGTGGCATCGACGGCCTGCGCAGTGAGGTCGACACCCTCATCGTGATCCCGAACGACCGTCTGCTTATGCTCTCGGATCGCAAGATCAGCGTCATCGACGCGTTCAAGCAGGCCGACCAGGTGCTGTACCAGGGCGTGTCTGGAATCACCGACCTCATCACCACTCCTGGTCTGATCAACCTCGACTTCGCCGACGTGAAGTCGGTCATGCACAGCGCCGGATCCGCACTGATGGGTATCGGGTCGGCCCGCGGCGAGAACCGCGCCATCGCGGCTGCTGAGGAGGCCATCTCGTCGCCGCTGCTGGAGGCCAGCATCGAAGGCGCCCACGGCGTACTGCTGAGCATCTCCGGAGGAAGCGACCTCGGTCTGTTCGAGATCAACGAGGCGGCCAAGCTGGTGGCCGACTCGGCCCACCCGGAGGCCAACATCATCTTCGGTGCGGTCATCGATGACACCCTCGGCGACGAGGTCCGGATCACCGTGATCGCCGCCGGTTTCGACGGGGGCCAGCCGCAGCCGCTGAAGCCGAAGTCTGCCCAGCAGGGTCAGGGGCGCGCGGCCGGGAGCGGGGGACAGTCGGCCGCGGCCGCTGCTGCTGCCGCCCGTTCGGCAGCTGGACGGCCGTCCGGCGACACTCCGGTGAAGGATGTGCACTTCGACTCCGAGGCGAACAGTCAGGACGACCTCGACGTGCCGGACTTCCTCAAGTAGGACCCGCATGAGCGCGGCCTACTGGCGCGGCAGCATCGCCCTCGCGGAGGCCACTTCCTCCCATCAGGGGCACTGGCTGTTCACGTCACGATTCGGCGGCGTCTCCGACGCGCCCTTCGACGACTGGAATCTGGCGGCGCACGTCGGCGACGACGGGGCAGCGGTGCTGACGAATCGGCGACGGGTGGCTGAACTCGCCGGCGTGAACGTCGAGGATGTTGTGTTCATGCGCCAGTGCCACAGTGCGGACGTTGAAGTCGTCGAATCCGGCGTCGGTGAGGTGCAGTCGGTGGACGGGTTGGTCACAGCCACCCCCGATCTGGTCGTGGTGGCCCTGTCCGCTGACTGCGTGCCGGTATCGATGGTGGATGTGCAGGCCGGTGTGGTGGCTGCGGTCCACTCCGGTTGGCAGGGCATGGTCGCTGGCGTCGTGGATACCGCTCTGGTGGCGATGCAGGACCTCGGTGCGGCAAGGGAGCGGATTCGGGTGTCGCTGGGTCCGGCGATCTGCGGACCCTGCTACCCGGTGCCCCCCGAACGTGCCCGGATCGCCGCGCAAGCGGCGCCGGCGAGCGCGGCGACCTCACCGGACGGGCAACCGGCGATCGACGTTCGCGCCGGCCTGGCAGCGCAACTGCGTGCAGCGGGCATCGTCGTCGAATACGTCGGCGGATGCACGGCCGAAGACCCGCAGTTGTTCTCCTACCGGCGCGACGGCGAGACCGGACGGCAGGGTGTTGCGGTCTGGTGGAATCGATGACCTCCGACGACGTGACCTCCGACGCCCAACGTCTCGAGGCGCTGGCCGCGTCGGTGGCCGCGGCGCGGGCCGAGGTGGAGGCGGCGGAGCGTGCCGCCGGCCGATCGCCGGGCGCCGTGGATATCGTCGCCGTGACCAAGAAGTTCCCCGCGTCGGATGTGATTGCACTGGCCTCGTTGGGCATACGACACGTCGGCGAGAATCGCCACCAGGAGGCCGTCGCGAAGCATTCGGCAGCTGCGGCCGCCCCGGTGACCTGGCATTTCATCGGTCAACTCCAGACCAACAAGGCGCGCGCCGTCGCCGCCTATGCCGACCAGATCGACACCGTCGACCGGCTCGGTCTGGTGGCTGCGCTGGAACGCGGCGCCGCAGCGCATGGGCGCAACCTGGGTTGCCTGGTGCAAGTCAACTTGGACCCCTCGCCGGCGGCGCACGCGGGACGAGGAGGCGCCGATCCGGCAGACGTCCTCGATATCGCCGACGCTGTGGCCGCGGCCGAGCACCTGGAACTGCGTGGCGTCATGGGTATGGCTCCGGCCGACGGCGATGCCGAGGCCGCGTTCGATCGGCTGGCTGCCATCGCCGAGTCGATCCGTTCCCGGTACCCGCAGGCGGATCAGATCTCCGCAGGCATGAGCGGGGACTTCGAGGCCGCGATCGCAGCCGGCGCGACACACGTGAGACTGGGCACGGCGATCCTCGGACCGAGGCCTGCCGTCGGGTAACGTGCTGATAGCGCACAGCCTGGCAGCGGGCGCACACCAACTACCCGAATCGGTGCAGAAGGAGATCTACATGGCCGGTGCGATCCGACGGATGGCCACCTACCTCGGTCTTGTCGAGGACGACCAGTACTACACCGATCACGACGGCCGTCATCCGGTAGACCGCGTTGCGGTGAGCCAGAGTGCCGGCGATGCCGACCGCCACGACCACGCAGACCGGGGAACAGTTCACCAACTGGCCCGTCCGTGGGAACGGCCGGGCTATCGGATCACCTCGGTGCTGCCCACCACCTACAACGACGCCCGCCGCATCGGTGAGGAGTTCCGGAATGACGATCCGGTACTCATGGATCTCACCTCCATGTCCGACGCCGATGCCAAGCGGATCGTGGACTTTGCGGCCGGGCTAGTATTTGGCCTGCACGGCAGCATCGAGCGCATCACCCCCAAGGTGTTCCTCCTTTCTCCCGACGGGGTGGATGTCTCGGCCATTGCGCGCGAGCAGGTGGGCGGCAGTTCTCACTACGCCCGCTGATTCGCCCCACCAGTTCAGGAGAACTCAATGAGCAGCATCGGGCAGATCGTTGCGACGGTGCTATGGCTGTACATCCTGGTGCTGTTTGCCCGCTTCGCGTTCGATCTGATCCAGATGTTCTCCCGCGACTGGACGCCTAAGGGGATCATCTTGGTACTGGCCGAGGCCGTCTACACGGTGACCGACCCGCCGCTGAAGTTCCTCCGGCGTTTCATCCCGCCCCTACGCCTTGGCGGGGTGGCGCTCGATCTCTCCTTCCTCGTACTGCTCATACTGTTGCAGGTGGGCATCGCGGTGGCGTCCGCCCTGTGAGGCGGGGCGAGGCGCCTTCGACCCGATCTTCGAACCCCATCGGTTGATCCCAGCATCCATCGGCAGGAGTGGTGCAGTTGTCCTATTCAGCACGTGGGGCGTCGCCAGGGCCACACCGACGACCCATCAGCGCCAGCGAAGTCCGATCCGTCGTCTTCACCACCACCCGGATGCGATTGGGCTACGACGTCGAGGAGGTTGACGCCTTCCTCGATCACGTCGAATGGAGTATGGAGCAGATGGTGGCCGAAATCGGCCGACTCCAGCGTCAACTCGGCGACATCGACCGGGCCAACGCCGCGCGGCTGGAACAGGCACGCCTCACCGCCCAGCAACTGGTTGCGCTGCTCGGCGGGACTCCGGGGAACGTCCGGCCACCGAGCTGGGGTCAGCCGGCCATCACGCCTTCCGGACCGCAGTTCCAGCCGCGTCGGGCTGCCCCGGCCACACCCCCGGGCTGGAATCCGGCGGCGCCGCCGCCCCCGCCACCAGGCGCCGGATCGGTGGTCAACAGCCCCAATCCGGTGGCACCGGGAACCCCCCCGCCACCGACCGGGAGGCCGGCGGCGAATCTGCCTCCACCCTCGGCAGCCCAGGCCTGGGGGTTCCCGCCGCCCCGCGGCTGACGACCCGCGCGGCCGGCGAGGGATCTCAGCGCGACGCCGGCTGCAGGCTGAACCGCATACCGAGTTCGGTCAGCTCCACTGCATCCTCGGGGGTCACCGTGCCCGGCTCGAATCGCACCGCCAGGATCTCGTCGGCGATCGACTCCCCGTGTGCGGAGAGAACCGTCGCCGCCTCCGAGTTGGCCGCGGCATAGGTCACCGCGATCCGGTCGGTCACTTCCAGGCCGGCGTTCTTCCGAGCCTCCTGCAAGGCGCGCACGACCTCGCGGGCATGCCCCAATCCGAGTAGATCGTCGGTCAACTCCAGATCCAACGCCACCGTGGCGCCGTCGGTGCTCGCCACGCTCCACCCGGCCACCGGCCGTTCGGTGACGATCACCTCATCGGCCGACAGCAGTTCTGCCCCGTCATCGGTCTCGACTGAGACTTCACCGGCCGCCTTGAGCGCGGCTGCGATATCGGCGGCCGGCTGCTGTTGGAGGGCCGCGGCCAGCTCCGGGGTGCGCTTGCCGAAACGTTTCCCCAGCGCGCGGAAGTTCGGCTTCACCGTGACCTCGACCAGGTCGCCGGCCTCGTCGGCCAGTGGTACCGCCGTCAGCACGTTGACCTCCTCGGTGAACTGCGCACGCAGGTCGTCCGGCATCGAGTCCCAACGGCTGGCGGCTACCAGTGCCCGGCCCAGGGGTTGGCGCGTGCGCACGCCGGATTCGGCCCGTGCCGACCGACCGAGATCCACCAGCGTGCGAATCGTGGCGACATCGGCGGCCAAGGAGTCATCTATCGCCGCCGGGTCCACCGTCGGCCACGCCGCCAGGTGCACCGAGTCGATGCCCGTCTCTTCCGCGAAGAGATCGGTCCAGACCCGATCGGTGATGAACGGCGTGAACGGCGCCATCAGTAGCGTGACCACGCGCAGTGCCTCGTGCAGGGTCGCCAGGGCGGCTGGATCTCCCTGCCAGAACCGACGGCGGCTCCGGCGCACGTACCAGTTCGAGAGGTCATCGACGAATCCGGTCAACACACGTCCTGCGACCTGGGTGTCGAACGTTTCCAACGCGTCGGTCACTTGCCGAATCGCGCGCTGGCCCTCGGAATGCACCCACCGGTCAAGCGAGGTGAACTCCAGTTGACTGCGGTCGGCGGTCGGGTCCCATTCGGCGATCCGGCCATAGAGCGACTGGAAACTCACCGTGTTCCAGTACGTCAGGAGGACTCGGCGGATGACGTCGTCGATCGCTTCATGGCTCACCCGGCGGGCCTGCCACGGCGATCCGGACGCGAGCATGAACCAGCGGACGGCGTCCGCGCCATGGGCGTCCATCAGCGGGATGGGTTCGAGCACGTTGCCGAGGTGCTTGCTCATCTTCCGGCCCTGGGCGTCCAGGATGTGCCCGAGGCACAGCACGTTGCGGTACGAGGACTGGTCGAACACCAAGGTGCCCACCGCCATCAGCGTGTAGAACCACCCGCGGGTCTGGTCGATCGCCTCGCAGACGAAATCGGCCGGGTAGCGCGATTTGAACAGTTCCACGTTGCGGTGCGGGTAGCCGAACTGGGCGAACGGCATGGCCCCGGAGTCGTACCAGCAGTCGATCACCTCCGGGACCCGGTTAGCGGTCTCGCCGCAGTCGGCACAGCGGATGGTGACGTCGTCGACGAAAGGTCGGTGCGGATCGAGGCCCTCGACGTTGTGGCCGGCCTTGTCCGAGAGGTCAGCCAACGATTCGACGGCCGTGATGTGTCCGGCCGGGCATCGCCAAAGCGGCAGCGGGGTGCCCCAGTAGCGGTTGCGGGAGAGCGCCCAATCGATGTTGTTGGCCAACCAGTCGCCGTAGCGGCCGTCCCGGATGGTTTCCGGGATCCAGTTGGTGGCCGCGTTCTGTTCGATCAGCTGGTCCTTGATGGCAGTGGTCTTGATGTACCACGACGGCTGCGCGTAGTACAGCAGCGGCGTGTGGCACCGCCAGCAGTGTGGATAGTTGTGTTCGTAGTCGAGCAGCAGGAAGAGCAGGCCCCGGGCCTGCAGATCGGTCACCAGCACGTTGTCGGCGTTCTTGAAGAACATCCCGCCCACCAGCGGCACCGAATCGTCGAACGTGCCATCGGCGTGCACCGGATTCACCACCGGCAAGTCGTAGCCGCGCGCCACGGTGAGGTCGTCGGCGCCGAAGGCTGGAGCGATGTGCACCAGACCGGAGCCGTCGTCGGTGGTCACATAGTCGCCGAGGATCACATAGTGGGCCTCCGGCACCTCGACCAAGTCGAACGGCGGACGGTAGCGCAGATGCTCCAGGTCCTCCCCCGAGACCGTCGCCAGCACCTCGGCGTTGGGTGAGATCCGCTCGTGCAGGGCGGCCGCCACCACCAGCGTCTCCCGTTCGGGGGTGCGGATCACCACATACTCGGCGGTCGGCGACACCGCGACCGCCGTGTTGGACACCAGCGTCCAGGGTGTCGTGGTCCAGACGAGCAACGTGAGGTCATCGAATCGGTCCTTCAATTCACCCGACACCACCGGCATGCGCACGAAGACCGAAGGATCGTGCACGGTTTCGTAGCCCTGGGCCAATTCGTGGTCGCTGAGCGTGGTGCCGCAGCGCGGACAGTACGGCGACACCCGGTGGTCCTCGACCAGCAGTCCGGACTTGTGGATCTGCGCCAAGGACCACCAGACGCTCTCGATGTAGTCGCTGGACATGGTCCAGTAGGCGTCGTCCATGTCCACCCAGTAGCCCATGCGTTCGGTCATGACCCCGAACTCGGCCACATGCCGCAGCACCGACTCGCGGCATTTGGCGTTGAACTCCTCGATGCCGTAGGCCTCGATGTCCGGCTTGCCGGAGAAGCCCAATTCTTTCTCCACCGCCAGTTCCACCGGAAGCCCGTGGCAGTCCCAGCCGGCTTTGCGGGGCACATAGTGGCCCTGCATGGTCTTGAACCGCGGAAACACGTCCTTGAACACCCGCGCCTCGATGTGGTGGGTACCGGGCGTGCCGTTCGCGGTGGGCGGCCCCTCGTTGAACACCCACGGCGTACCGTCCCGGGTGGCCGCCAACGAGCGGTGGAAGACGTTGTTCTCCTGCCACTGCCGGAGGATCTGCGCATCCATCGCCGGAAGGTCGATTCGAGCGGGGACAGGCCGGTACATCCCACCTCCAGGGGTTGGGTTCACAACGCGCGCGGGTGTGGGCGGCCTCGATGACACGCCCAAGGCCCAAAGAATACCGCTTGGGGTAATGCCGAACTGGTTTGCCGCCGATGCACTCAGGTACCCTCGATGCTCAGTACGCGGTGATCAGTGAAGGGATGACGGTGATGACGAGTCCTGCCGTGGAGTTGTTCGATGACGCCGAGCTGGCTGCGTTGCGCGGTGAACTGGAATCGGAGGCGGCCGAGTTGCGCCGCGACATCTCCGACTCGGAGTCGGACATCGCCGGGTTGATCTCGGACTCCGGCGACGGTTCGGGCGACGACCTGGCCGACGTCGGATCGAAGACGTTCGAGCGCGAGCAGGACATGTTCCTGGTCGAGCAGGTGCGGGAGTCACTTCGCCAGATCGAGCACGCGATCGGACGCATCGATGCCGGGACCTACGGTGTGTGCGAGGTCTGCGGCGAAGCCATCGGCCGATCCCGGCTCGAGGTCTATCCCAGAGCCACGATGTGCATGGGGTGCAAGATCGCTGAGGGCGGCTGACATCGGGGACGGGGAGGCTCGGGCGGCTTCGCCCGCGCGTCCGGGCGAAGCGCCGGTCCGGCGCAAGACAACCTACGTGGTGGTGATCGCCGCAGTCGTCGTGCTGCTGGTGGACCAGGTGACCAAGGTGTGGGCGGTGGCCCGCCTCGAAGGGGAGCCGCCGGTCGACGTCGTCGGCGGGGTGCTGCTGCTGACCTTCGTGCGCAACCCCGGTGCGGCGTTCTCGCTCGGGTCCGGGTCGACGATCTTCGTCAGCCTCATCGCACTGGTCATCGTGGCGGTGTTGATGTTTCGGGCGCGGAACTTGCGCTCGGTGTGGTGGGCAATCGCCATCGGCGGCATGATCGGTGGAGCGCTCGGAAATCTCACCGACCGGGTCTTCCGGGAACCCGGCGGGTTGAGCGGCCACGTCGTCGACTTCCTCGCCTTGCCGTTCTGGCCGGTGTTCAACGTCGCGGACATGGCGGTCGTCGGCTCGGCGATCCTGATGATCGTCCTAGCGTTGCTGGGAGTCGACTTCGACGGCACCAGAGGTACGAAGTCGAACTCGACCGACGCACGGGACACCGACTCGGCCCAGGGCGCCTCGGCGTGACCGCCCGGTATCTGCCGGTGCCGGATTCGCTTGCGGGGCAGCGGATCGACGTCGTGGTGGCGCGGATGCTGGGCCTTTCGCGGTCGGCTGCCGCCACGCTGGCGGATGAGGGGGCGGTGACCGTCGACGGCCGGACGGTCGTGAAGTCGCATCGGGTGGTCGAAGGCGGAACCATTCTGGTCGAATTGCCGGATCCCCACGCCCACGAGGTCGGCGTCGAGACGGCGGATGCCGCCGCGGTTCCCCTGACGATCGTCCACCTCGATGAAGACGTGGTGGTGGTGGACAAGCCCGTGGGGGTTGCCGCACACGCCAGCCCCGGTTGGGCCGGACCTACAGTGACCGCGAGTCTGGCCGCCCAGGGTATCTCCGTGGCACGAGTGGGGTCCGCCGAGCGGGAAGGCGTCGTGCACCGACTCGACGTCGGCACCAGCGGTCTGATGGTGGTGGCCCGATCCGCTGCCGCCTACCGCAGTTTGAAGGAGCAATTCCGTGACCGGTCCGTGGAGAAGGTCTACCACGCACTGGTGCAGGGCCATCCCGATCCATCGAGCGGGACCATCGATGCCCCCATCGATCGCCACCCAACCGCCGACCACCGGTTCGCGGTGGTCTCCGGTGGCAAGCCGAGCATCACCCACTACGACACGGTTGAAGCGTTCCCGTACGCCACTCTGGTGGAGGTGCACCTGAAGACGGGACGCACCCATCAGATCCGGGTGCACTTCGCGGCCCTGCGCCATCCATGTTGCGGGGACCTCACCTACGGCGCCGACCCGGTGCTGGCCAAGAGGCTCGGCCTGCAGCGGCAATGGCTGCACGCGACTGAGTTGGAGTTCACCCATCCAGCCACCGGCGACCGGGTGAGGTTTGCGTCGGAGTACCCCGAGGACCTGGCCGAGGCGATCGAAGTGCTGCGGCGTCCGCTGACATAGCCACTCCGGCACCCCAGGCGCGGCGAAGGCATCCCATTGCATTGTGCTGGGCGAGGGCCCTAGGCAGAATGCACGGGTTTGGGGTAGAAACGCGGGGGGAAGTCGGGCCCTATCGTGCACAAAGTCCCGCAAGTCCGACTCGCCGCGCCCGGCACGACCCCCAATCGCCCACTTTGGCCGCAGTTATGCACATCCGGAGGTCGGACTCTTCCCGCGGCACCCGCTCGACGGGCAGTCTCCAGCCATGGCACGACCACGATGGCGCCCGCCGGAGGTGCCCTTCACCCGATCTGCCGCCGGGGTGCCCCCCCAAGACCCTGGCCGCCTCCATCCGGCGGGGTGAGACCGAAGTCCTCATCCGCGGGGTTTTCATCGCCACGTCGGCGCTTCCGGTTGACCCCGTTGAGCACCACGGCCTGCTGGCATTGGCCCACCAGTTGCGCAATCCGAATCTGGTGGCCAGCCACGAGACAGCAGCGCTTGCGCACCGTCTTCCGTTGTCGCACACACTTGAGGCCGCAGCACGGCAGCCAAGGTTCACCAGGCCACCGGTCGGCTTGGCGAGGGGATCGCGGGAGCCGCGGGTGCTGGTCCGCGTCCTGCCGGCGGATGCCATCGTCACCCGTGACGGAGGCCTGCTCGCGGGCGTGCGGCTCACCGGTCCCGCCCGCACGGCGCTGGACCTCGCAGCTGAACGTCCCCTTCCGGAGGCGCTGATGCTCACCGATGCCGTGGCCCGATCAACCTTGGCTGCGTTCCGCGGTGGCCTCGCCGGGTTGGGTGATGATCAACTCTCGCACGCTGCCCGGGCGGCTGCCTGTAGGCCTCTTTATCAAGCCATCGCCTGCCCGGTCCACGAGCGGGTGTCCGTGGCGCAAGCGCTTGAGCACACCGAACCACTGCGGGAATCCCCGTCGGAGTCGCTGTCCTTCGGCCACATCGTGGCGGCGGGCTTACCGGCACCGCGCTGCCAAGTACGCCTGGAGACCAATCGCGGGGTGGTTCGGGTGGACTTCTACTGGGAGGAGTTCGACCTGATAGGTGAGTGCGACGGGCGCATCAAGTACGACGGAAGCCTCGGTGACGCCAGCGAGGCGATGGTGCACCAAAGCGCTCGAGAGCAGGCGCTTCGCGACCGAGGCCACGGCGTTGTGCGGTGGTCGGCGGCGGCGATGGCGTACCGGCCGGAGATTGTCGTCGATGAGGTGGCGGCCCGACTGCGGAGCCGGGGTTGGTGCGGTTGAGCATGGCATCGGCTCGCCCGACGCGACTCCCGAAGCCGCTCCGCGAGGATGCACCGGCCCGGTCGAATCGTGTGGCCGAGTGAACGAGCGGCTGGCGGTCAACTGTGGATGTGACCCAGTTCCCGTACTTGTCCGTAGACGTCGTGCACCATCTCGAGCACCTTCTCCGGAAACTCCAGCGGCAACATGTGGGTGCCGTGCAACAGGTGTACGGCAGCGTGCGGGATCCGCTCGGCGAAGGCCATGATGTCGCGCGCGGAGGTCATCACGTCGAATCCGCCGGCCGCCACGGTGACGGGCACCTCGACGAAGGCGGGGTCGAGCGCTTCGTGTTTGGCTGCCGCCACCCCGAGCGTGAAGTACCAGTGGAAGTCGTGTTCCAGGAAGGCCTTGATCCAGGGCACCGTGTGGTCGGGGTTCGAGTGCGGCATCATGAACCCGCTCCAGCGCAGCACTTCGGCGAATGGTCGACCCTTGGGCACGGTGCGCGCGAGTGCGGTCAGCGGTGCGCCGAAGAGCCGCCCACCCTGCACAACGCCCATGGCGACGTGACGGCGCAGCGGTTTGGGCACCATCAGGCTGGCGAAGCCGGATTCGAAGGTGCCGCCGGGCACACCCGCCAGGGCGACGATTCCGGCCACCCGGTCCTGATCCCGGTTGGCCATCTCGAAGGCGACGTTGACCCCGATCGACCAGCCCACCACGACCGCCCGATCCCACCCCATCACGTCCATCAGGGCGAAAGCGTCGTCGACATGGTCGGGCACCCCGATCCGCTCCGGGTCGGACGGCTTGTCGGAGCCGAGTCCACCGCGGTGGTTCCAGCCGGCGACGTGGTAGTCCGGTTCGTCGCTGAGCAGCGTGGGCCACGCCTCCGGTGGTGTGCCGAGGCCGTTGGCAATGAGCAGGGGGGGTTTGTCGTCGGCGTCGTTGGTCCAACCGACCAGTGACGTGCCGTCGGCACCCTGGAACCGGAAACGGCGATAGTTCAGCTGCGGCTCCATGGCGACCATTGTGAACATCGCGGTTCCGGGGGCGCTGCTGCGGGTGCCACGAATGGCCGGTGACACCCCCGGCGACCCGATCGGAGCCGGCCGACGTCAGCATTGCTGCGAACGCCACGCCGACTAGGCTGGCGTCATGGCAGACATGAAGCCCCGCAGCAAGGACGTCACCGAGGGACTCGAGCGAGCGGCCGCACGCGGCATGCTGCGCGCGGTCGGCATGACCGATGCCGACTGGCCCAAGCCACAGATCGGTATCGCGTCCAGTTGGAACGAGATCACGCCGTGCAATCTCAGTCTGGAACGGCTGGCCAAGGCAGCCAAGGAGGGCGTGCACGCGGCCGGCGGTTTCCCGATGCAGTTCGGCACGATCAGCGTGTCCGACGGTATCTCGATGGGCCACGAGGGCATGCACTTCTCGTTGGTCAGCCGAGAGATCATCGCCGACTCGGTGGAGGCTGTGATGCAGGCCGAACGCCTCGACGGCATGGTCACGTTCGCAGGTTGCGACAAGTCCCTGCCTGGGATGCTCATGGCGGCCGCACGGCTCGACGTGGCGAGCGTCTTCGTCTACGCCGGATCGATCCTGCCCGGCCGTCTCGGTGATCGGGACGTCACCATCATCGACGCCTTCGAGGCGGTCGGCGCGTGCGCGCGCGGCTTGATCACCCGGGACGAGGTAGATGCGGTTGAGCGCGCCATCTGCCCGGGCGAAGGTGCCTGCGGTGGCATGTACACCGCCAACACCATGGCCAGCGCTGCGGAGGCCATGGGCATGTCGCTGCCCGGCTCGGCCGCCCCGCCTGCGGTGGATCGTCGTCGCGACGGCATCTCCCGAGCCTCCGGCGCGGCCGTCGTCGAATTGATCCGCCAGGGCATCACCGCCCGCGACATCATCACCCGGCGGTCGCTGCTGAACGCCATCGCGGTGGTGATGGCCTTCGGCGGATCGACCAACGCGGTGCTGCATCTGCTCGCCATCGCCCACGAAGCCGACGTCGAGCTGAGCATGGACGACTTCCATCGGGTCGGCTCCAAGGTCCCGCTGCTCGCCGACGTCAAGCCCTTCGGCCGTTATGTCATGAGCGATGTGGACCGGGTCGGCGGCGTGCCCGTGGTGATGCGGGCGCTGCTCGACGCCGGATTGATCGACGGCGATTGCCTGACGGTGACGGGCAAGACGGTGGCTGAGAACCTGGCCGACATCGACTCGCCAGATCCGGACGGCGACATCCTGCGCGCCATGAGTGCCCCGCTTGACCTGCACGGTGGCATCACCATCCTCGGTGGCAGCCTGGCCCCCGAGGGTGCGGTGTGCAAGAACGCCGGCGTGCCGGTGCAGCATTTCGAAGGCCGGGCGCGGGTGTTCGAACGCGAACAGGCTGCGATGGCGGCGCTGGAGGACGGAACCATCACCGCCGGCGACGTCGTGGTGATCCGTTGGGAAGGGCCCAAGGGCGGTCCCGGGATGCGCGAGATGCTCATGATCACCGGCGCGATCAAGGGCGCCGGGTTGGGCAAGGACGTGCTGCTCCTCACCGACGGCCGATTCTCCGGCGGCACCACTGGACTCTGCGTCGGCCACGTGGCGCCGGAAGCAGCCGATGGCGGCCCAATCGCGTTGGTGCACGACGGTGACCGGATCCGTATCGATCTCGAGGCCCGCACGCTCGACCTGCTGGTCGACGACGAGGAACTGGCACGGCGTCGGGCGGATTGGGAGGCGCTTCCGCCGCGGTACGAACGCGGCGTGCTGTCCAAGTACGCCAAACTGGTGGGCTCGGCGTCGCGCGGGGCCGTCTGCGACTAGGCCACGCCCCCTCTACGCACCTCCTACGCAAACGCGACCGCTGGCGATGCCTTCTTGGCCATCTCAGGCCACCGCAGGCCGCGGTAGCGGACGAAGAGGATCACCAAGGCGACGACATTGGCGAGCAGGAAGAACGGCGCTACGACTCCCATGGTGTTATCGCCAGCTGTGGTCGCCAGCGGCCCGATGAGCGCGAAGTCGTACAACCAGTGCAGGCAAATCACCAACACCAGATTGCCGCCGGAGGCGACGTAGATCACGCCGAAGGTGATGCCAGTCACCGAGGTCACGACCACCTGGATCACGGTGTCTCCGACAGGTGCGATCATCGCGTTGACTGAGTGCATGAGGCCGAACAGCACGCCGGAGGCCAGCACCGCGACGACTACCGACGTTCGGGTGGCAATCGAGTTCAGCACGATGCCCCGGAACGCCGTCTCCTCGCCGATGCCGACAAGCAGGGTGCCGAAGAGGGCAACCCAGACCAGGGTCCACTCAGTTCCAGGTTCCGTGATCGGCACGACGACGCCGACCAGCGATATTGCGACAGGCACGATCAGCAACAGCGATGGCCATCCCAGCCGCCAACTCCGGTGCACCCTGAGCCCCGATAGCCGGACGAGTGCAAACATGATCACGATGAGGATCGCCAGCACCCACCACATGTCCCGAAGGACTTCGGCGGTGTCGTCGTAGGAGTTGTCCGTGACCAGCCAGGCCATGGCCATGCCGAAGGTGTAGATCGCCCAGGCGGCGATCGCCAGCGCCCAACCCGGGCGGATGACGCGACCGCGACCCGCGTCGGTCGAACCGGTCTGCTCAGGGGTGATGGTGCCGTCGTCGGCTCCAGCGGGGAGGTGGGTCACGGCCGATACGCTAGCCGGAACGAAGCCTCCGCGCACGAGCGTGGCCCTGTGAGTCGGGGACTGTCGGAACTGAATCGCTCCGTTGACGGCAGGCATACCCGCGTGTGGCCCTACTCCCAACCGCAGGTGCGTCGTCAGGAGGGCACAGGTTGAGGTGACGCTGCCGGATCCGAGTGGCGCGGTCAGCGGTGCTGATCGACCAGGATCGTGTTGCCATCGGGGTCAACCACCGTGAAACTCGCCGGCCCGCTTGAGTCCTCATCGGCCTCGGCGAGCAGCGTCAACCCGCGCTCCTTGCAGCTGCGTTGCAGATCCCGGACGTCGGTGTATTCGGGCAGCTCCTGGCCGTGTGAATCCCAACCGGGATTGAACGTGAGGATGTTGCCCTCAAACATCCCTTGGAACAGTCCGAGCACGGCGTCACCGTTGCGCAGCATCAGGTAGTTCATTTCAGCTCCGCCGCCGAACACTTCGAATCCGAGCGATTCATAGAAACGGCGGGAGACCTCGAGGTCCCGAACGGCCAGACTGACGGAGAATGCGCCGAGATCCATCGCAGTGCCTTCCGTTGTTCGTCGGGTGCGGCGAGCGTAGCCAGGGCTCGTCCCGGCAGGCAACCGGGCAAGCCCGCAGGGCCGGAATCGGCGGTCCCTCGTGGGGGTCGCAGATGCGCGTGCCAAGGGCCCGCGCTACTGTGTCCCCGTGGACATGATTCTCGTAGGCACCTCGCGCATCGGCTGAGCATTCCGCCGTTGCGCGAACCCCTCCTCCCGTTGCGGGAACGAGGGGTTTTTTCGTGACCACACCCAGCACCACCAACCCGCCCCACCGGAGCAGTGAGGACCAGATGACAGCCCCAGACAACGCGATGACCGGCGCCGCCAGCCTCGTCAAGGCATTGGAGAAGGTCGGGGTAGACACCGTATTCGGCATCCCTGGCGGTGCGATCCTGCCCGCGTACGACCCGATGATGGATTCGTCCAAGATCCGCCACATCCTCGTCCGCCACGAGCAGGGCGCCGGACACGCGGCGGAGGGCTACGCGTCCGCGACGGGAAGGGTGGGGGTCTGCATGGCCACCTCCGGACCCGGTGCGACCAACCTCGTCACCCCGCTCGCCGACGCCTACATGGATTCGGTGCCGATCGTGGCCATCACCGGGCAGGTGCCGAGCAAGGCCATCGGCACCGACGCGTTCCAGGAGGCCGACATCTCCGGCATCACGCAGCCGATCACCAAGCACAATTTCCTGGTGACCGACCCGGCCGACATCCCGCGGGCGGTCAAAGAAGCCTTCCATCTCGCCGAGACCGGCCGGCCCGGTCCCGTCCTGGTGGACATCAGCAAGGACGCGTTGCAGAGCACGACGACGTTCAACTGGCCCAAGGGCATCGACATGCCTGGCTACAAGCCGACCGTCAAGCCTCACTCCCGACAGATCCGCGACGCGGCTCGGATGATCATCGAGGCGAAGCGGCCGGTGCTCTACATCGGTGGCGGTGTGATCCGCTCCCGCGGTGCTTCGCAGCTCTACCAACTGGCGGAGATGACCGGCATCCCGGTGGTCACCACCCTGATGGCGCGGGGCGCGTTCCCGGACAGCCATCGGTTGAATCTGGGCATGCCCGGTATGCACGGCACCGTGCCGGCCGTGGCGGCGCTGCAGATGTCGGACCTGCTGATCGCCATCGGCACCCGATTCGACGACCGGGTGACCGGCAAGTTGGATTCCTTCGCGCCCGGGGCCAAGGTGATCCACGCCGACATCGATCCGGCCGAGATCGGCAAGAACCGCCGGGTGGATGTTCCGATCGTCGGCGATGCCCGCCTGGTGATGGCCGAACTGATCGACGTGCTCGCCGCCGAGCACGAGGCCGGTCGAATCGGCGACTACGGTGCTTGGTGGCGCACCCTGGAGGACCTTCAGGAGCGCTTCCCGCTGGGCTATGACCTTCCCGACGACGGCACCTTGTCACCCCAGTACGTCATCGAACGCCTCGGCAAGATCTCCGGTCCGGACTCACTGTTCGCCGCCGGCGTCGGTCAGCATCAGATGTGGGCCGCCCAGTTCATCGACTACGAGAACCCGGGCACCTGGCTGAATTCCGGGGGACTGGGCACGATGGGCTACGCCGTCCCAGCAGCCATGGGGGCCAAGGTCGGACGTCCGGACGCGACGGTCTGGGCGATCGACGGCGATGGCTGCTTCCAGATGACCAATCAGGAACTCGCCACCTGCACCATCAACGAGATCCCCATCAAGGTGGCAATCATCAACAACTCGTCGCTCGGCATGGTCCGGCAGTGGCAGACGCTGTTCTACAACGAGCGCTACTCCAACACCGACCTGCACAGCCACAGTTTCCCCGACTTCGTCAAACTGGCCGACGCCTACGGCTGCTACGGCTTCAACGTCGATTCGCCCGATCAGGTCGACGCCACCATCGAGAAGGCGTTGAGCCTCAACGACGCTCCCGTGGTGATCGACTTCCGGGTCCACCGCGACGCGATGGTGTGGCCGATGGTGCCGGCCGGCACGAGCAACGACGAAATCACCGTGGCCCGCGATCTCGCGCCGGCCTGGGACCGGATGGAGTAGGAGAGAGTTGATGAACACCACCACCCTGAGCGTCCTGGTGGAGAACAAGCCAGGCGTGCTCGCCCGGATCGCGGGCCTGTTCAGCCGACGTGGATTCAATATCGAGTCCCTGGCCGTGGGCCCCACCGAAGACCCCGACATCTCGCGCATGACCATCGTGGTGTCGGTCGCGTCGCTGCCGCTGGAGCAGGTGACCAAGCAACTCAACAAGCTGGTCAACGTCATCAAGATCGTTGAACTGGACTCGAGCAGTTCGGTGCAGCGGGAGTTGGTGTTCGTGAAGGTGCGGGCCAACGCCACCACCCGATCGGATGTGCTTGAGATCGCCCAGATGTTCCGCGCCCGCATCGTGGACGTCGCCCCGGAGTCGCTGACGATCGAGTCGACCGGAACGCGGGACAAGCTCGACGCCCTGCTGGAAATGCTCAGTGCGCACGGGATCCTCGAACTCGCGCAGTCCGGGATTGTCGCGCTCGGCCGGGGCACCAGGAGCATCACCGATTCCAGGCCCCGCTCGTTGTCCGCCTGAAGCGACCGAATCCGTCTGCGCGGATCATCTGACCGTGTCCGGTCTGACCGGGCACGGGTGATGGTTCGCCGGCTCGATGAGGCGTATACGCTACCCGAGGAGCGGCCGCCGGACCGGTGATCCAGCGGGGACCGCCAGGTGGACGCAGCCCAAACCAACTAGATCGCAGGAGTGAATCCGTGGCCGAACTGTTCTATGACGACGATGCCGACCTCGCATTGATCCAGTCCAAGAAGGTGGCCGTGCTCGGCTACGGCTCGCAGGGCCACGCCCACGCGCTGAGCCTGCGCGACTCGGGCGTCGACGTGCGGGTGGGCCTCAAGGCCGGCTCCAAGAGCGCAGCCAAAGCCGAGGCCGAAGGTCTGCGGGTCGTCGATCCGGCCACGGCTTGCGCTGAGGCGGATGTCATCGTGGTGCTCGTGCCCGACCCGGTGCAGCGCGACCTGTACACCGAGGCGATCGAGCCGAACCTCACCGCCGGCAAGGCGTTGCTGTTCGCGCACGGGTTCAACATCCGGTTCGGCTACATCGCGCCGCCGGACGACGTCGACGTCATCATGGTGGCGCCGAAGGGTCCCGGCCACCTCGTGCGTCGCGAGTACGCCGCCGGCCGCGGCGTGCCCGCGATCATCGCCGTGGAGCAGGACGCCACCGGCGAGGCCTGGGATTTGGCCCTCTCGTACGCCAAGGCGATCGGCGCCCTGCGCGCCGGCGGCATCAAGACCACCTTCACCGAGGAGACCGAGACCGACTTGTTCGGTGAGCAGGCGGTGCTCTGCGGCGGCGCCTCGCAACTGGTGATGTACGGCTTCGAGACTCTGGTCGAGGCCGGGTACCAGCCGGAGGTCGCGTACTTCGAGTGCCTGCACGAACTCAAGCTGATCGTCGACCTGATGTACGAGGGTGGCATCGCGAAACAGCGCTGGAGTGTGTCCGATACCGCTGAGTACGGCGACTACGTCTCCGGGCCGCGGGTGATCGACCCATCGGTGAAGGAGAACATGCGCGCCGTGCTCGCGGACATCCAGAACGGATCGTTCGCCGAGCGCTTCATCGGCGATCAAGACGCAGGGGCGCCCGAGTTCCAGGCTCTCCGGGCGAAGGCTGAGACTCACCCGATCGAAGCCACCGGCCGCGAACTGCGCAAGCTCATGAGCTGGGTCGACTCCGGCGACGATGACTACACCGAAGGCACCGCCGCGCGCTGACGGTGCGCCAACACCGACCCGTCATGAGGTGGCCGCGAGGTAGGCCGGCGTCCGGATCGCGGACATGATCCGGTTGCCGTCACCGCCCGCACCGGCGGATGGGGACGCCGCTGCCCAGTGGGTCCGCAGTCACCTCGGGGACCTGTGCTGCGACACGGCGACTGCCAGCCCCGCGTTCGTAGGCGGTCAGGCCGCCGCGGATCGTGCATTGTCGGAGTTCGACGTTCGCGGCTACGCCGCCGGCCGGAACGAAGTCTGGCCGGCGACTCGACGCGCCGCCTCCAAGCTGAGCCCCTACATCCGGCACGGCCTGCTGCCGCTGCCCCTGGTGTGGGAGCACGTGGAGTCGGGTCCTGGAAGGGACGTGGACAAGTTCCGCGAGGAATTGCTCTGGCAGGAATATGCCCGGCACCTCTACGCCAGGGTGGGTGCCGGGAACGCCCGGCCGCTGCGCTACGAACCGCAGTCGACCGGCGTCGAATCAGTGTCCGATCTGCCCGACATGGCGTGCCTGCGGATGGTGACCGCCGAACTCGAATCCGACGGGTGGCTGGTGAACCAGGCGCGGATGTGGTTCGCCTCCCACTGGACGGTGCGCAACGGCTGGGACTGGCGCCGCGGTGAGGACTACTTCTTCCGGCACCTTCTCGACGGCTCCCGTGCCGCGAACCGCTTGGGATGGCAGTGGACCGCCGGGATGGCCACCGGTAGGCCGTACGGCTTCTCGCAGTACCAGGTGCGCACCCGGGCGCCGGGGTTGTGCTCCACCTGCCAATTGCAGAGCCGCTGTCCGATCGGTTCGCGGCCCGAACCGGCCCCACTTGATCCCGTGCCCGAGGTGATTGTCGGTCCGGTGTCCGATGAACACGCGATGGCTATCGCGGGACCTCACCGGACGATATCCACCACCACACCGGAAGCCGTGTGGGTCACGGCGGAATCGATCGGCGCAGCCGATCCGGCCGTGCTGGCGAATCCGGCGCTCCCGGTGGTATTCGTGTTCGACGAGCCGATGCTGCGGCGTCTGCGGTTGAGCGGTAAGCGCCTGGTGTTCCTCGCCCAGTGTCTGGCCGATCTCGCAACGTGGCGTGACCTCGAGGTGTGGCGGGGCGATCCCGTCGAGGTGCTCGCCGGACGTGCACTCGCGGCGACTCACACACCAGTTCCCGGTTGGCGGCGTCGCAGTGCTCGTCTGCTGCTCGCCCAGGTGCATCCATGGCCTTGGTTGGTCACCCCCGACAGCGGCAGCCTGGCGTCCTTCAGCACTTGGCGTCGACGGCTTCAGACCGTCCAACCGCGCCGCGCCCGGCGGTAGTAGTACATCCCGGCCAGCACTGCCGCGATGGCGAGCAGCACGGTTAGCACGGCGCTGCCCTCCACGCCGAAGGATCCACCCGAGACCGTCGCCGAGGCCTCACCGGTGGGCGCCATGAACAGCAGCGAGTTGTTCATGCCTTGGCCGCTCACCGGGATACCCAATACGTTGCCCTGGCACCAATTCCAGCCGGCATGCCACCCGCACACCAGCCAGAGGGATCCCTGCCCCAGAGCCAGGTAGCCGAGGAAAATGCCGACGAGGATGATGTTCGCCAGCGCCACAATGCTGAAGTCGCCGGGGTTGGCCGCGTGGCTCACCCCGAAGAGTGCTGCCTGCAGAGCCATCGCCCATCCCAGCCGCATGCGCAGCGCCGAGGTCTGCAGCAGGAAACCGCGATACCAGATCTCCTCAGCGGAACCCTGGATCGCGAATCCGATCAGCAGCAGCGCGACCGCAGCCAGCGCCGCGAAGCCCGAGGTCGCCGCAGCAGGCGGTTCGGAGCGTCCATAGGCGCCCAACAGCACGAGGATCCCGGTCACTGCCGCCAGCGATGCGGCGCCGGTGACGATCCCGATGCCGAACCGGGCCCAACCGGCAGCGATCGGACCCAGGAAGCCGACGGAGGCGAAACTGCGACCCTCTTTGAATCGCAGCCAGGCGGCCAGTAGCAGGATTCCGGCCAAGAACGACCAGGTGAAGACGAGTTGGTAGGCCAGCGAGCCGGCTTCGAAGGCAAGTCCCGCACTGCCGACAAGTCCGGTGGCTAGTAGGGCTACGAGCACCACCAGGATGGCGCCCCACCAACTGGTCGGTCGCCTGCTGCCGCGTGCCGCGGTGACCAGCGGGCTGCGTAGGTCGGCTGTAGTGGCCGGTGGGTGCTGGACTGCCATGCCGCGAAACTAGCAGCATGGTGGCCAAAGTCACCCCCGCTTCGGGATCAGCAGGAATGGTGCGCGGATACACTGGAAAGGCACACACCCACCTCATTGGAGCCTACGTGTCGAAGCCAGTCGTCCTGATCGCCGAAGAACTCTCCCCAGCCACCATCTCAGCGCTCGGCCCGGACTTCGAGGTGCGCCACTGTGACGGCTCCGACCGCGCGGAACTGCTTCCCGCCATCGCCGATGTCGATGCGATTCTCATTCGTTCGGCAACCAAAGTCGACGCTGAGGCCCTGGCGGCGGCCAAGAACCTCAAGGTGGTCGCCCGTGCTGGCGTCGGACTCGACAACGTCGATGTCTCCGAGGCCACCCAGCGCGGAGTCATGGTGGTCAACGCGCCGACCTCCAACATCGTCAGTGCGGCCGAACTCGCGGTCGGTCTGCTGATTGCCAGCGCTCGGAACATCAGTCCGGCGCATGCGGCGCTGCGTCAGGGGGAGTGGAAGCGTTCGAAGTACTCCGGCGTGGAACTGGCCGACAAAACCGTCGGCGTCGTCGGTCTGGGCAGGATCGGACTGCTGGTCGCCCAACGACTCAGCGCATTCGGCGTCAAACTGATCGCCTACGACCCCTTCGTGAGGCCGACCAGGGCCGCCCAACTCGGCGTCAGGATGGTGGAACTCGACGAATTGCTCGAGCAGAGCGATTTCATCACCGTGCACCTGCCCAAGAACAAGGACACCCTCGGACTCATCGGCGACGAGGCGCTGCGCAAGGTGAAGCCGACGGTGCACATCGTCAACGCCGCCCGAGGCGGAATCGTGGACGAGGCCGCCTTGTACGAGGCGCTGGTGGATGGGCGAGTGGCGGGAGCGGGTCTCGACGTCTACGCCAAAGAGCCCTGCACCGATTCGCCACTGTTCGGGTTGGACAACGTCGTGGCCACACCGCACCTCGGTGCTTCCACCGATGAGGCGCAGGAGAAGGCAGGTGTGGCGGTGGCCAAGTCCGTTCGTCAGGCGTTGGCCGGCCAGCTCGTGCCGGATGCCGTCAACGTTCGCGGCGGAGTCATCGCCGAGCCGGTGCGGCCGTTCCTCGACCTGACGGAGAACCTCGGCAGGCTGGCCACCGCCCTGGCGCCCGCCCCGGTGTCCCGGGTGGACGTCGAGGTGCTCGGCGAGTTGGCCGAATTCGACGTCAGCATCCTGGAGTTGGCGGCCGTGAAAGGCATGTTCTCGGTGCTCATCGACGAGCCCGTCAGCTACGTCAACGCACCGGTTCTGGCCGGCGATCGCGGCGTCGAAACCTCGCTGGCCACCGAAGGTGAATACGACGATCACCGCGCCCTGGTGAAGGTTGGCGTGTCGTGCTCGGACGGCTGCCGACTGTCGGTGGCGGGCACCGTGGTGGGCCTGCGCGACGAACCCAAGCTGGTGGAGATCGACGATGCTGCAGTGGACGTGCCGGTCAGCGAGCACATGCTGGTGTTCCGCTATCCGGACAAGCCGGGTGTGGTGGGGATGGTCGGCGGAGGCCTCGGCGACGCCGGTGTGAACATCGCCAACATGCAGGTGAGCCGAACCGACGACGCCGTCACCATGGTGCTCAGCGTCGACTCGACCGTCAGCGACGACGTGGTGGAGACCATCGCGGCCGGCATCGACGCCAGCATCGGTCGAGCCGTCGACCTCGCCGAATAGCCCAACGGATCATGGGTCCCGGACCCTGGACGACCCGATGACAGAGGCCGATGCCCGGCACGCCACCGGCGAGCAGTTGGCACTGCTCGCTATGGGAGCCGACGTGCCGCCGGAGGTGGCCGCCCATGTCCGCCGATGCGGTCAGTGCACGCGCGAGGAGTCAATCGTGCGATCGCTGTTGAACGCCGACGGCCCAGATACGACGAATGTGAGAGACGACGATGAATCGAACGACGAGCCCCCGCCCGCTGCCCTTACTGCGATGGCCGACACCGCCCCGGGCCGGGACGCCGGCGACCCCGAATCGCCGGAGCCGGATCTGGACCCGTCCAGCGACACCCGCGGCGCCGAGCACACGGGCCGAAACCGGCCGGGGTTCAATCCACTGGTGGCGGCCCTCGTCATAGCTGTCGGCTTCGCCGTGGTCCTGCTGCTATTACTGAGGTCATGACCCAGCCCGACCGCGCGACTGCGCAGGCAACCAGCCCCCGACCAGCCCTGTACTTGATGATCGCCACGTATGTGGTTGGTGGCGTCGGAATCTTCCTCGGCTTCCGGGAACTCTCCGCCGATCCGCCGTCCCTCTCGGTGGCCACCCTGCTGGCGGTCGGGGGCGCGGGCATCTTGTCCTTCGTGCGGCATTCGATCTTCCACGAATCCGATGCCGCCCGACTCGGGTGGGGGATCGGCCGACGGAACAATTTCCAGATCGAGGTCGGTCTGGCCAACCTCGCGTGGGGCCTGCTGGCCATTCTCGCGGTTGTGCTCGACTGGGGTCTGGCCGTGCAGGCGAGTTCCTTCTTGGTGTTCGGCTTCTACATCACCTCCGTCGGCATCATGCTCCTGCTGACCCCACCGGACGATCGCACCCGGCCATGGCGCCAGGTGGTGCTGATGTGGGCATTCGGCATCATGCTGCTCTGGATCGGCTTCGCCGGCATGGCTGCGGCCTGATCAACAGCCCCTGATCGAGCGCAGTAGGCGGGCCGCACGCCCACCCCTGCGGGCAGTCGTGCCGCCTCGCGTCGCTAGTGGTCGCGAAGGGCGCGGTTTGCCGCGCTGATCACTGCCCGGAGGCTCGCCGTCACGATCGACGAGGAAATCCCGACGCCCCACAGCAGCCGCCCGTCGACCGCACATTCGAGGTAGCTGGCGGCCTTCGCGTCCCCGCCCGCCGAGAGGGCATGTTCGGCGTAGTCGAGCACCCGGACATCGACGCCGTGGACTGCCAATGCGTTGCAGAAGGCCGCGATCGGACCGTTCCCGTCGCCCACCAGCGTGACGGTCTCCTCGCCGTCCAGCACCCTTGCCACCACGTGGCTCTCGCCCTCGGAGACGCTTGACAGTTCGTAGTCCAGCAGTTTGAACCGGCCCCAGCGGGTGGGTCCGTCGGGCAGGTACTCGTCGCCGAAGATGCTGCGCATCTGCTCCGGGGTCACCTCGCCGCCGGCATCGTCGGTGACGTGCTGGATCACCTGGGAGAACTCGATCTGCAGCCTGCGCGGCAGTTCGAGATTGTGTTCGGTGCGCATGATGTAGGCCACTCCGCCCTTGCCGGACTGCGAGTTGACCCTGATCACGGCCTCGTAGGTGCGGCCGACGTCTTTCGGATCGATCGGCAGGTAGGGAACTTCCCAACGGAAGTCGTCGACCTCCGATCCGGCCGCAGCGGCATCGCTCGCCATCGCCTTGAGGCCCTTGTTGATCGCGTCCTGGTGTGATCCGGAGAACGCGGTGTAGACCAGGTCGCCACCGTACGGGTGACGCTCGTGGACGGGCAGTTGATTGCAGTATTCGACCGTGCGCCGGATGCCGTCGATGTCGGAGAGGTCGAGTTGCGGGTCGATGCCCTGGCTGAACAGGTTGAGTCCGAGCGTCACCAGACAGACGTTGCCGGTGCGTTCGCCGTTGCCGAAGAGGCAACCCTCGATTCGATCCGCACCTGCCGCGAACCCGAGTTCGGCCGCGGCCACCGCGGTGCCCCGGTCGTTGTGCGGGTGCAGGCTCAGCACGATCGAGTCCCGGCGCTCGAGATTCCGATGCATCCACTCGATCGCATCGGCGTAGACATTGGGGGTGGCCATCTCCACCGTGGCCGGCAGGTTGATGATCGCCTTTCGGTCCGGGGTCGGCTGCCACACCTCGGTGACGGCGTTGCACACGTCGACTGCGAACTCCAATTCGGTGCCGGTGAAACTCTCCGGCGAATATTCGAAGAAGACCTCCGTGTCCGGCACCGTGTCGGCGTACTTGAGGCACAACTGCGCCCCGTGCACGGCGATGTCCTTGATGCCGTCGGTGTCGAGGCCGAACACCACGCGGCGCTGCAGCGTCGAGGTCGAGTTGTAGAGGTGCACGATCGCCTGCCGGGCACCGCGGATGGCTTCGAAGGTCCGCGCGATCAGGTGATCGCGCGACTGCGTCAACACCTGGATCACGACATCGTCGGGGATGAGGTCGGATTCGATCAGGTCGCGCACGAAGTCGAAGTCGGTCTGGCTGGCAGAGGGGAACCCGACTTCGATCTCCTTGAAGCCCATGGACACCAGCAACTCGAACATCCGTCGCTTGCGGGCCGGCGACATGGGGTCGATCAGCGCCTGGTTGCCATCGCGCAGATCGACGGCACACCAGCGGGGAGCGTGATCGATGACCCGGTCGGGCCAGGTCCGGTCGCGGAGGGCTACGGGCGGGAAGGGGGCATAACGCCGGAAGGCCATGCCGGAGGGTTGCTGGGCGTTACGGTCGTCGTAGGTGGTCACTGCTTCTCCTGGGTAGTGAAGGCTGAGGCCCGGCGCACAGGAGGCTCCGCGACGAGGGGGCCGGTTGTCAGGCCTCGCCGCGGCGACGAAGAAGCAGGCTGTGCAACATAGTGGTCCAAAACTACCAGGCGTCGGCAGAAACTGCCGTGCACACCCGCAGTAGCCGCACCATCGACGGCTGGGCGTGCCCCGCCCACTACCCTAGATCCGTGGCATCTTCCTACCGCATCGCAGTCATCCCCGGCGACGGCATCGGCACCGAGGTGGTAGCCGAAGGGCTCAAGGTCCTCGCCGCCGCCGGCGAACGCTTCGGTATCGAATTCGAGACCGACGACTACGACCTGGGTGCCGCGCGCTACAACGCGACGGGGGAGGTGCTGCCCGACAGTGAGCTCGAAGACATCCGCACCTACGACGCGATCCTGCTCGGCGCCGTCGGCGACCCCAGCGTGCCTCCGGGCGTACTCGAGCGGGGGCTGCTGCTCAAGCTGCGTTTCAGTCTCGACCATCACGTGAACCTGCGACCGGTGAAGCTCTACCCCGGCGTGGCCACTCCGCTGGCGGGCAAGGGGCCCGAGCACATCGACATGGTCGTGTGCCGGGAGGGCACCGAGGGTCCGTACGTCGGTGCGGGCGGTGCCATGCGGGTCGGTACCCCGCAGGAGATCGCAGTGGAGGAGAGCCTCAACACCCGGTTCGGGGTCGAGCGAATCGTGCGGGACGCGTTCGCTCGCGCGAGCCGCCGTCGCGGCAAGGTCACCCTGGTGCACAAGACCAACGTGCTGACCAACGCCGGATCGCTGTGGCAGCGCACCTTCAACGAGGTGGCCGCTGAATTCGACGACATCGAGACCGACTACTGCCACATCGACGCCGCGAGCATGTTCTTCCTCACCTCGCCTGAGCGCTTCGACGTCGTCGTCACGGACAACCTGTTCGGCGACATCCTCACCGACATCGGCGCCGCGATCGCTGGTGGCATCGGTCTGTCCGCGAGCGGAAACCTCGACGTGACTGCAGCGAATCCGAGTATGTTCGAGCCTGTGCACGGTTCGGCACCCGACATCGCCGGGCAGGGCAAGGCCGATCCGACGGCGACGGTCCTGAGTGTGGCGATGATGCTGGACCACCTGGAAGCGCGAAGCCTCTGAAGGCCGTGGAGGCGGTAGTCGCCAGGATCTGGAATCGCGCAGCCAGCAGAGCGGAGTACTAGCGAGATCGGCGATGACCTGGCTTCCGCCGTCGCCCTGGGAGCGTCATGAGCAGGCACGGCATCACGATCACCACACCGCCACGCCCACCACCGAAGACGGCCTCAGTCGGATCCTGAACAATCCGGGGTTCGCCAAGTTCCGGTCGACCACATGGTCCGTGCGGTGTACCGCGACGGTCGTTGGAGTCCGCCGGAGATCGTCCCTATGCGCCGCTGGTGCTCGACCAGCCACCAATTCACTGCACTATGGGCAGAGCGTGTTCAGAAGGGCTCAAAGGCGTACCGTCTCGCCGACGGCAGGTCGCACTCTTCCGCCCCGAACGCAACGCGGCCAGATTCAACCGCTCGGCAGCCAGGCTTGCGATGCCCGAAATCCCAGAGGACATGTTCGTCTCGGGTGTCGAGGCCTTGTCAGTCTCGGAGCCGATGGGTTCCCGAGGATGCTGAACGTTCGCTCTACGTTCGACCGTTCATGCTCGGGACCGGGTCGACTCGGAGTTCGCCCGCGAACGAATACACCTTTCTGATCATGGCCGCGCCGGCAGGGCCTACTTCTCCGGGGCATCACCCGGTCTCGGTGTGGCTCACCGACGACTACGTGCAGGCCGCGCCAGGCACCGGCGAAGCGAAGTGCGCAGGCAACTACGCGGCCTCCTGCTCGCCCAGGCCGAGGCCGCCGAACAGCTGCGACCAGGTGGTGTGGCTCGATGCCGCCGAGCGGTTGTGGATCGAAGAGATGGGCAGGATGAACCTCTTCTTCGTCTACGGCGAAGGTCCGCACGCGGTTGCTCCACCGGCGCTGACCGAACCCTGCTGCCGGGGATCACCCGGGAATCGCTGCTCACGCTCGCCGCCGACCTCGGCGGCACGACGACGTGGGTGAGGGCCGGATCAACCCGATGAATGGCGGGAGGGTTGCGGTCCAGTGAGATCACTGGTGTTCGCGTGCGGCACCGCGGCCGTGATCACCCCGTCGGATCGGTACAGTCCCGCAGCCACAGTTGGGAAGTCGGTGACGGCTCCCCGGGTCCGATCGCGATGCGCTTGCGGCAATCGCTCCTGGACATCAGACCGGACGGGCTCCGGACCGGCACGGCTGGGTGCGCCAATTTCCTGACCTCGTCGTGGCCGCGGGCCGGACACGACGGGGTTGGACTCGGCAACTACGGCCCGATCTCTCGGTCCACACCACCACACCCATTGGATGGACAATGTCGGCGCAATACCCGCAGTTCCCCGGTGACCGACTTCGATCCGCGGCCACGGATTCCAATTGTTCGACACCACGCTGCGCGACGGCGCCCAGCGCGAGGGTATCTCGTTCTCGGTGGAGGACAAGCTCGCCATTTCCCGGCTGCTCGACGAGTACGGAGTCGGCTTCATCGAGGGCGGCTGGCCCGGAGCCATGCCCAAGGACACCGAGTTCTTCGCCCGGGCAGCCTCCGAACTCAAGTTGCGCAACGCAACCCTGGTCGCGTTCGGTGCCACCCGCAAGGCCGGCGTCGCGGTCGCCGACGATGCGCAGGTGGCCGCTCTGCTCGCGTCCCAGGCGCCGGTGATCACATTGGTGGCCAAGTCCGACATACGCCACGTCCACGAGGCGCTGCGGACCAACGGCGAGGAGAACATCGCCATGGTCACGGACACCGTGGAGCACCTGATCGCCGCGGGCCGACGGGTGTTCGTCGACTGCGAGCACTTCTTCGACGGGTACAAGCACGATGCCGATTACGCGGTGTCGGTGGTGCGTGCCGCACTTCGATGCCGGGGCCGAAGCGGCAGTGATGTGTGACACCAACGGCGGAATGCTGCCCTCTGGAATCACGCGCATCGTCAGCGACGTGCGCTCGCGGGTGCAAGGACGACTCGGGATCCACTGCCAGGACGACACCGGCTGCGCGGTAGCCAACACCATCGCTGCCGTCGAAGCCGGCGCGACACATGCGCAATGCACCGCCAATGGCTACGGAGAACGCACCGGCAACGCCGATCTGTTCGTGGTGGTGGCGAACCTGGAACTCAAACTGGGGTTGAAGGTCCTGCCTGCCGATCACCTGCGGGAGTCCCTGCGCATCTCGCATGCGATCGCGGAGATCGCCAACATCGCCCCGGACACCCACCAGCCGTATGTCGGTGTGAGTTCGTTTGCGCACAAAGCGGGTCTGCACGCCAGCGCACTGAAGGTCAACTACGACCTGTACAACCATGAGGACGCATCGGTGGTCGGCAACGACATGCGGGTGTTGGTGACCGAGATGGCCGGTCGCGCGTCCGTGGAACTCAAAGGCAAGGAGCTCGGCTATGACCTGTCCGGCGATCCGGCGCTGCTGGGAAGGGTCGTGGACCGGGTCAAGGACCTCGAATCGCAGGGCTGGACGTTCGAGGCCGCTGATGCCTCGTTCGAACTGCTGGTGCGCAACGCGCTGGGCGAATCCGTGCGCGGCTTCTCGGTGGAATCTTGGCGGGCCATCGTCGAGCAGCGCGAAGACGGCGAGGTGTTGAGCGAAGCCACCGTGAAGGTGCACGCCGGCGGCGAGCGCATCGTCGCCACCGGCGAGGGGAACGGCCCGGTGAACGCGCTCGACAAGGCGCTCCGGCTGGCGCTGTCCCAGATCTATCCGGAGCTCGACGACATCACCCTGGCGGACTACAAGGTGCGTATCGTCGAAGGAGTGCGGGGCACCGATGCCGTCACCCGCGTCCTGGTGGGGTCGGAGGACGGTAGCGCCTACTGGACCACCGTCGGCGTGCACGACAACGTCGTCGCGGCATCCTGGATGGCGCTGCAGGACGCCATCGACTTCGGTTTGCTCCGTCGCGGCAGGCTGGGAGGATCGCAGACGTGAACGCTTCGCAGCAACAATCAGCCGACTCCCCGGTGCGGGTTCGCTTCTGCCCCTCACCCACCGGCAATCCGCACGTGGGCATGCTGCGCACGGCACTGTTCAACTGGGCCTACGCCCGCCACACCTCGGGCACCTTGGTGTTCCGGATCGAAGACACCGATGCCGAACGGGACAGCGAGGAGTCCTACCAGGCGTTGCTGGACGCCATGGGATGGCTGGGCCTGGATTGGGACGAAGGTCCAGAGGTCGGCGGTCCCCACGGACCGTACCGGCAGTCGGAACGCGGACCCATCTATGCCGATGTCGCGACCCGCCTCGCGGAGGCCGGATTCACCTACGAGTGCTTCTGCAGCCCGGAGGAACTGGCTGTTCGCCGGGAAGCCGCGAAGGTGGCGGGGCGACCGCAGGGCTACGACGGACACTGCCGGAATCTCAGCGATGCCGAAATCGCCGACTACCGGGCAGCGGGTCGTGATCCGGTGATCCGCTTCCGGATGCCCGGCCACGATTTCCGGTGGGATGACCTGGTGCGCGGGGAACTCTCGTTCCGCGCCGAGCACGTGCCGGACTTCGTGATCGTACGTGCGAACGGTCAGCCGTTGTACACCCTCGTGAACCCGGTGGACGACGCCCTCATGGGCATCACCCACGTACTGCGCGGAGAGGATCTGCTCTCGAGCACACCTCGGCAACTCGCCATGCACGCGGCGCTGGCGGACATCGGAGTCGGGTCGGGTCGGACCCCCCGATTCGGGCATCTGCCGTACGTCATGGGGGAGGGGAACCGCAAACTCTCGAAGCGCGATCCGGAGTCGAGCCTGGCGATGTACCTCGAGCGTGGTTTCCTCCCCGAGGGGCTGGCCAACTACCTGGCGCTGCTCGGCTGGTCGTTCGGAGACGACACGGAGTTCTTCAGCCTCGCCCAGATGGCCGAACGGTTCGACATCGCACGGGTGAACCCGAACCCCGCACGATTCGACCTCAAGAAGTGCATCTCGATCAACGGCGACTGGATGCGCGTGCTGGAGGTGGACGACTTCGCCACCCGGATGCTTCCCTTCCTGCAGCGAGCCGGGCTGATCGGCGACGTGCCGACGGACCGGCAGGCCGCGCTGGTGGCAGCCATCGCGCCGCTGGTCCAGGAGCGCATCGAGACCTTGGACCAAGCTCCGGCCATGATCGGCTTCCTGTTCCAGGAAGGTGCCGCCTTCACCATGGCGGAGGCTGACGCCGTGGCCATGGTGGACGGGTCCGGGTCCGCTCTGGCGGTCGCTGCGGAGTCGCTTCAGGCGCTGTCGGAATGGAACACGCCGGCGATCGAGGCCGCGCTGAGAACATCCCTGGTGGAGGGTCTGGGCCTCAAGCCGCGGAAGGCTTTCGGGTCGGTCAGGGTGGCCGTCACCGGGCGCCGGGTATCGCCGCCGCTGTTCGAGTCGATGGAGTTGCTCGGCCGGGACGAGTCCCTGCGGCGGATCGAGGCCGCGCGGGTGCGGGCCGAGGCAGCAGCCGACGGCTAAGGTCCCCACCAACGAGAAGTGGTGGGACCCTCCAGGTGGGTCCCACCACTTTTCGTCTTCAGTAGCCCCGACGGGATTCGAACCCGCGCTACCGCCTTGAGAGGGCGGCGTGCTAGGCCACTACACAACGGGGCCGCAGGCGATCAGCGTAACGGCTTGCGCCGCCGCTCAATCGCTGGGGTACCAGGACTCGAACCTGAACTAACGGAGCCAGAATCCGTCGGGCTGCCAATTACCCCATACCCCATGGGGTCACCGAACTCGGCGACGTGAAGCAGTATAGAGGTTGCTGCGGGGTCGGATCACTCCGGTCTGGGCGCCGGCAGCGGCGCCGGCCGACCGAACAGGTATCCCTGGCCCAGGGTCCAACCCTGGGCGGTGAGCGCGTCGGACTGTTCCGGGGTCTCGATTCCTTCGGCGATCCCCTCCAGCCCGAGCCCCGTCATCAGGGTTGCCACGCCATCGGCCAGGGCATGGGCGAAACCGCCTTCGACTTCATCTGCGAGGTCACCGACGAACCTGCGATCCAGTTTCAGACCGGTCACTGGAAGGTCGCGCAACAGCGCGATCGAGGAGTACCCGGTGCCGAAGTCGTCGAGATAGACGCCCACACCCAAGGCTCGTAGGCGCTCCAGGTCCGCGCGGACGCTGTCCAGCGCGCCCAACACGGCGGTCTCGGTCACTTCGACAGAGATCCGGTCCGGCGAGACTCCGTAGCCGCCAAGGGTCGCCTGAAACTCCTCACACCAACGCGGAGAGGTGAGTTCGACCGCGGAAACGTTGACACTGACCGTGCCGTCCAGGCGCCCGGCTGCCACGTCCGAACACACCCGATCGAGGACCAGCCGGCCGATGCCAAGCACCAGTCCACTCTCCTCCGCGACCGGTAGGAACTCGGCCGGACCGAGCAGACCCCGGATCGGATGCAGCCACCGGACCAGCGCCTCATGGCCGACGATACTGCGGTCGGCGAGTCGCACGATCGGCTGGTAGTAGACCAGGAAATCCCCGGTTCCGAGCGAGGTCCGCAGATCGGCTTCGACCGTCAGCCGTCGAACCGAGTCGGAGAGCATCTCGGTGTCGAATGGCTGCCACGAACCTTTGCTGGTGGCCTTCGCGCGGGACAGAGCCGAATCGGCCTCTCGCAGCAGCGACGAGGGGTCCGACTCGGGGTTGGACAGGGCTACGCCGATGGTGGCCGACGGAAGCATCGCATGACCCGAGACGTAGGTTTCCTGGGACACTGCGGCTTGGATCAGATTGACCCGCCCAGCCACGTCGTCACTGGCCCCGATCCGTCCGAGCACGATGAACTCGTCGCTGGCCAACCGTGCGCAGGCCAGATCGTCGGGCAACTGGTCGGCGAGACGGGCGCCCACCGTTGCGAGGAGTTCATCTCCGGTGACGTGCCCGAGCGAGTCGTTGACGAGTTTGAAGTTGTCGAGGCCGAGCAGGAAAACCGCCACCCGCTGGCTGCCAGCGTGGGCAATTCGCAGTTGACGGTCGAGTTCGTTGCGGGCCCAGGCCACATTGGGCAAGCCGGTGGTCGGGTCGTGGAAGGCCAGGTACTCCAGTCTCTCGCGTTCCGAGACCCGGTCGGTGACATCGCGAAAGGTCAGCACCAGCCGATCCACAGCACGGGTGCCGTGCAGGTCGTAGAGGCGCAACTGGCCCCCGACGACCTCGTCGGCGTAGGGAACCTCGATTGCGCGAAGTGGTTCACCACTGTCGAAGGCCTGCGCGTAGGCCTGGAGCAGGCCGGACTCGGCCTGGCCGGGCACGGTGGTGAGCAGCGCCGTGCCGAGATACTGGTCCCGGTCTTGGCCCACGAAGCGGAAGAAGGCCTCGTTGCCGTCCACGACGATGAAGTCCGATATTTCGCCGAGGTCGTTGCGCACCGGCTCCATCATGACCATCGGATCGAGCATCGTGTCCATTGCCGCCCGCAGCAGCGTGGTGACACCTTCGGGTCCGAGGTCGGAGCCAGGCGCGTGGGCCGCGAGGCCACCGAGATTCCCCGTGTCCGGTGTCACCGGATCAGAATGGCACAGCTAGGGCTGACTGGCGATCCTGAGTCGCCGCAGGGGTCCGGTCCGATTGCGGCAGCAAGTCCTCCGGCTAGCGGGAGGCGATGACGGCGCTGAGGTGTTCGGCTGCTGTGAGCACCGCCTCGGCCAGTGGCGCTTTCACCGTGCGGCCGATGCGCTCCACCGGACCCGAGACCGAGACCGCGGCCACCACCTCCGGGCTCTCGCCGCGAACCGGCGCCGAGAGGCTGGCAAGGCCGGATTCGCGTTCACCCACGGTGTGGGCCCACCCACGCTTGCGGACCCGGGCCAGGTCGGTCGGGGTGAATCGCGCCCCCTCGCATGACTCGAGGATCTGCTCCGGGGTGCCCCAGGCCACCATCACCTGGGCGGCCGACCCGGCCGACATGGGCAGCAGCGTGCCAGCCGGCACCGAGTCGCGCAGGCCGGACGTCGGCTCGACCGAGGCAACACACAACCGGTTCCCACCGCGGCGGCGGTACAGTTGCGCGCTCGCCGAGGTGGCATCGCGCAGTCGGGTCAGGATCGGGGTGGCGACGCCGACGAGCCAGTCGTCGCCGTCGCTGGCCGCCAGTTCGGCTAGCCGCGGGCCGAGGCAGAAGCGGCCGTTGTCGTCGCGTTCGAGGTATCGCCGCTGTTCGAGCGCGGTGGCCAGCCGATGTGCCGTGGGTCGCGGAATTCCGGTGGTCGCGCTGAGTTGGTTCAGCGAACACGGTTCGACCTCGATCGCGGTGAGGATGAGGTCGATCTTGTCCAGCACGCCGACTCCTGTAGACTGTTCCACAAGATGATACTGGCGTCTCAAATAGTGAAACGTCAAGTCATGTCATCACACGGAGACTCCACCTGGGTTGGCACCCGGGTGAGGGTCGACTAGTGAATGGAGTGCTGGGATGGGTCTGACGCTGGCTGAGAAGGTGTGGCGCGATCATGTGGTGCGGTCTGAGGAAGGCGTTCCCGATCTGCTGTACATCGATCTGCACCTGATCCACGAGGTCACCAGCCCGCAGGCCTTTGAGGGTCTGCGGGTGGCGGGGCGTAGTGTCCGGCGACCGGATCTGACCCTCGCCACAGAGGATCACAACGTGCCCACGCTGGACGTGGACAAGCCGATCGCCGACCCGATCTCTCGCACCCAGGTGGAGACGCTACGTGCCAATTGCGCGGAATTCGGCGTCCCGATCTATCCGTTGGGCCACGCCGAACAAGGCATCGTGCACGTGGTCGGGCCGCAGTTGGGCCTCACCCAACCGGGTATGACGATCGTCTGCGGGGACTCCCACACCTCGACCCATGGGGCGTTCGGTGCCCTCGCCTTCGGTATCGGGACCTCCGAGGTGGAGCACGTCTTGGCCACCCAGACGCTGCCGCTGAAGCCGTTCAAGACCATGGCGATCAATGTCGAGGGTGAGCTTCCGGAAGGGGTGACCGCCAAGGACGTGATTCTCGCGATCATCGCGAAGATCGGTACCGGCGGCGGTCAGGGCTACGTGCTCGAATACCGCGGCGAGGCGATCCGGAATCTGTCCATGGAAGGGCGGATGACCATCTGCAACATGAGTATCGAGGCGGGCGCTCGGGCCGGGATGATCGCTCCGGACGACACCACGTTCGACTACCTCAAAGGGCGCCCGCGGGCGCCGGAGGGAGCGGAATGGGACGCCGCGGTGGAGTACTGGCGTTCCTTGGCCACCGACGACGACGCCGAATTCGACGCGGAAGTCACCCTGCGCGCCGACGAATTGACCCCATTCGTCACCTGGGGCACCAACCCCGGTCAAGGCCTGCCACTTGCTGCCAACGTGCCGGTGCCGGGGGAGATCGAGGACCAGACCGAGCGGGAATCCGCCGAGAAAGCGCTGGCCTACATGGGGCTGGAGCCTGGCATGCCACTGCGGGACATCGCGATCGACACCGTCTTCCTCGGTTCCTGCACCAACGGTCGGATGGAGGACCTCCGGGCGGCCGCCGATGTCATCCGCGGCCGTCGGGTGGCGGACGGTGTGAGAATGATCGTCGTGCCCGGTTCGGCCCGAGTGCGACTGTCGGCGGAGGCCGAGGGCCTCGACCGGGTGTTTCTGGCCGCGGGTGCCGAGTGGCGCGGCGCAGGCTGCAGCATGTGCCTGGCGATGAACCCTGACAAGTTGGCGCCGCAGGAGCGCAGCGCATCGACCTCCAACCGGAACTTCGAGGGGCGACAGGGTCCGGGAGGAAGAACCCATCTGGTGTCGCCGCAGGTGGCGGCCGCGACGGCCGTTCGAGGCACCCTGTCGGCGCCGGCCGACCTTGACCCGTTGACACCGCTGGCCGAGTCAGCCTGAGCGAGAACAGGACACGCATCATGGAACCGTTCACCAGTCACACCGGAGTTGCCGCGCCGCTGCGTGCGAGCAACGTCGACACCGACCAGATCATCCCGGCGGAGTTCCTCAAGCGCATCACCCGGACCGGCTTCGAAGACGCCCTGTTCCACGCCTGGCGGACGGATCCGGACTTCGTGTTGAACCATCCGGAATACGGCAGGGCGACGGTACTCGTCGCGGGTCCCGACTTCGGTACCGGCTCCTCGCGGGAGCACGCGGTCTGGGCGCTGCAGTCGTATGGCTTCCGGGCCGTGCTTTCGGCTCGGTTCGCCGACATCTTCCGCGGCAATTGCGGGAAGGCGGGTGTGGTGGCGGCAGTCGTCTCACCCGAGGTCGTCTCGCGGATCTGGGAGTATCTGGAGGAATCCCCGGGGGCGGAGGTGACCATCGATCTCGAGCGATGCGAGGTGCGTTTCGGGGATGCCGCCGAGCCGTTCGAAATCGATCAGCACGTTCGCTGGCGGTTGCTCAACGGATTCGACGACATCTCGATATCCCTGGAGCACGCCGACGAGATCGGCGAGTACGAAGCGCACCGGCGCCCCTGGCTCCCGGTCACCGTGGGGTAGTCGCCATGGCGGAGTCGGGCGCGGAGTCGAACGACGCCGAGTTGCACGAGGCCGAGGAACCCGAGGAGGGACACCATCGGCTTCCACATCCAGAGGTCGACCTGGTGAAGCTTGCGGCGTTGTTGCGTCGCGCCATCCCGATCGCGCCGGATGACGAAGCCCGAGAACGACTCGAGTCCGCCTGGGTCTCGGTGACCAACGCGGTCAAGCAACCCAAAGCCGATGCTGCCCGGCTTCGACGCAGGCTCCGGCGCTTGCGCGAGGAGCTGGAACACATGCTTCGGCAGCACACCGGGGGTTCCTGAGGCGCGTCAAGCAGGCAAAACAGCAATTCGATCAATAGGTTTGTGCCCGGTAGGTCGGACAGGTGCACCGGCGTCGCCAGGCACCCCTGATGAGGAGCGCAGATGAACAAGTCGCAATTGATCGAGCAGGTGGCCGAACGGCTCGAGATGAGCCGCAAAGAGGCTGCCGAGGTTGTCGAAGCAGTGATCCAGGCCATCACCGAGAGCGTGGCCAAGGGGGAGCGCGTGGCGATCTCGGGTTTCGGCATTTTCGAGCAGGTCTTCCGAGCCGCACGCACGGGACGCAATCCGCGGACCGGTGAGACCGTGAAGATCGGCGCGGTCACGATTCCCAAGTTCCGGCCCGGCACGGACTTCAAGAACATCGTCGCCGGCGCGCGGGACATGACCCAGCGAGTCACCGGCGGCTCCGGCGGCGCTGAGGCAGCTGAGCCGAAGGTGGCCGAGAAGGCCACTGCGGCGAAGAAGACCGCGACGAAGAAGGCGACCGCGGCGAAGAAGACGGCCACGAAGAAGGCGACCGCGGCGAAGAAGACCGCGACGAAGAAGGCCACTGCGGCGAAGAAGACCGCGACGAAGAAGGCCACTGCGGCGAAGAAGACCGCGACGAAGAAGGCCACTGCGGCGAAGAAGACGGCCACGAAGAAGGCGACCGCGGCCAAAGAGGCTGCTAACCCGGGTAGTTGAGCGCCGCGGTGGTGTGTGAGCCGACACCGTAGGCGACCGCGATCGCGATGTCGGACGGATCGTCGATGTCGAAGCGGAGTCGGATCGATACTTCGAGGGGCTGCGCACCCGACGACCGATGGCGAGCCGCGGACTCGGTGCCGAAAGACGGGGCCAGCCCGGGTCCGGTCGTGGTCAGCACAGTGGTTCCCCGGCCCCGATGGTCGGCAACATAGGCGCGGGCCGCGGCTCTCGCCAGGGTCAGCACCTCGTCGATGTCCTCGGGTCGCACGCAGGCGATATCGGCCACGATGGCGGCGATTCGGTCGTAGCCGGCGGCCCTCGCCTGGCTTTCGGCCGCGGCGATCGCGGTGTTGAGTTCGGCGACCCCGGTATCCACCGCGATCGCCTCACCACGGTCGGCATCGGCGAGCAGCGAGCCATCGCCCACCACGATCACTTGGCCGACGGTGGCGGCCGCCGAAGCCGCCGCCACAACATCCTGGGCGAAGGCGCGAGCCAACGCGGTGCGGGCAGGGCCAAGCGAGCGAAGCCGGGTCTTCGCCACCGCGGCGGCATTTACCGGGATGATGATGCACCAGTCGGAGCGCGGGATCATGTGTACGAGTGTTGCAGGCGCGGCGGTCCTCGTCAGCAGGACACCCTCCCGGTCGCCACGGCAGGATTATGCGAACCCATCACAGGAGGTCGCGGCGGAGTGGAGCGTCATGGCAGAAGGCGGCTGTCGCCGACCTACTGGTTCGCGGTGGCAACGCTGTGGCCGACCTTGACCGTGGCGACCAAGCGGGATTGGCAGGGAACCGAATACCTCCGGCGAACGTACCCCCCGACCGACGGAATCGTGGTCGCCGCGAACCACCTGTCGTGGTTCGATCCGCTGCCGATGTGCCACGCACTCTGGAACAACGGCCGTCCGCCCAGGATCCTGGTGAAGAACACGCTGTTCCGGGTCCCGTTCGTCGGTTCGGTGATCTCCGGGGCTGGTCAGATCCCGGTGGCGCGCGATACCGACGACGCAGCCAAGTCGGTGGCGGAGGCGGTCGCCGCAATCGCCGACGGAGAGGCCGTGGTGGTGTATCCGGAAGGCACGATCACCCGCGATGAGCAACTCTGGCCGATGTCCGGTCGAAGCGGTGCCGCGCGCATTGCCTTGGAGTCAGGCGCTCCGGTGATACCGCTGGCCCAATGGGGACCGCAGCAGGTGATGCGTCCGTATCGGAAGGAGTTCCGCATCTTCCCGCGGAAGACGATGCACATCAGGATCGGCCCTCCAGTCGACTTGGACGATCTGCGAGGCGGCCCCATCACTGCGGAGAAGTTGGCGGAGGCCACCAGTCGGATCTTGGACGACATCACCGACTTGCTGGCCGCGCTCCGGGCGGAAGCACCGCCGGAGGAACGACTCGATTTCAAGGCCTGGAAAGACTCGACGTCCGATGAGAGGGAGCAGGGTTGATGAGGAAAGTCGCCGTGATGGGAAGCGGATCGTGGGGCACCGGCATGGGGATGGTGCTGGCCGACGGCGGCTCAGACGTCGCCATGTGGGCCAGGGAGCCGGACGTGGTGAATTCGATCAACCACAGCCATGTCAACGAGAGGTACCACCCGGGAATCGAGTTGCCGCTGGCGATGTGGGCGAGTTCGGATCCGGCCGAGGTGCTCAAGGACCGCAGCATCGTGATCCTCGCCATCCCGTCGCAGACGCTCCGGGAGAATCTCGCGGCCTGGCGCGAGTACCTGGCGCCCGGCGCAATCCTGGTGAGTCTGATGAAAGGCATCGAGCTCGGCACGGTGATGCGCATGTCGCAGGTGATCCTCGACGTCGCCGGTGTGCCGGAGTCGCAAGTCGCCGTGATCTCCGGGCCCAACCTGGCCAGGGAGATCGTCAACCGCCAGCCGGCCGCCACCACCGTCGCCTGCAGCAGCGAGGAATCGGCACGTGAGGTGGCCGATGCGATCTTCACCGCCTACTTCCGGCCGTACTACACCACCGACATGATCGGCGCCGAGATCGGTGGTTCGGTCAAGAACGTCATCGCGCTGGCCAACGGCATGGCTGTGGGCATGGGCTTCGGCGAGAACGCCCAGGCCAGTCTGATCACTCGGGGTTTGGCCGAGATGACCAGGTTGGGAGTGGCTCTGGGGGCCAACCCGATGACCTTCCAGGGATTGGCCGGAATCGGCGACCTCATCGCGACCTGCACCTCGCCGTTGTCCCGGAACCGTACATTCGGTGAGAACCTCGGCGACGGACTGACCGTCGAGGAGACCATCGAGGTCACGAAGCAGACCTGCGAAGGGGTCAAGAGCTGTCAAAGCATCCTCGACCTCGCCACTCGAAACGGGGTGGAGATGCCGATCACGGCTGAAGTCGTGAAGGTGGTGCACGAAGGCATGTCGCCGAGGGAGATGCTGGGCAACTTGATGAATCGCGACCCCAAGGCCGAACAGGGCCACGACGACACCGTGTGACCGATCGTCGGAGCCCTTCTGTGCCATCGGACCATGAGGGCTCGGGACGATAGACCCTAGCCACCGCCGTGCGTCTGGGCCGACTATCGAGCCTATGGAGGCGGTACGGGTGCGCGACGTGTGGTGGACACCTTCCCACACGACAGTCCTCGCGGGCGCCAACCTGCGCATACCCGCCGGTGAGATCAGGGGGCTGCTGGGAGTCGCGGGCAGCGGTCGCACGGCGATTCTTCGGGTGCTGCTCGGACTTGTGAAGCCGGACCGCGGCAGCGCCGACATCTTGGGCCAGGACTGTTGGGCTGACGCGGTGGCACTACACCGGTCGGTCTCCTCCCGTCCCAATCTGGCGATGTGGCCGGGGCTGACCGGCAGTGAGACGTTGGCCTTCCTGCACCGGCTCGCGGGTGATTCGAATCCGCAGCGGTGTCGGGTGCTGCTGGAACGATTCGGCGTCGACTCGGATACCCCGATCGGCTCCTTGGATGCCAGGGGGCGGAAGTTGCTGTCGTTGGCCGCCACCTTCTGCCGTCCGGCCCGAGTCTTCCTGGTCGACGATGCGGTGGCAGATCTGGCGGCGCCCGACCGTCGTGTCCTCGCCGACGTGCTCAGCCACACGCCCGCGACCGTCCTGCTCACGGGGGCCGAAGGGGATGGCACGGCCGAATTGTGCGACGACGTGAGCATCATCGAAGCCGGACATTGCGGCAGTCCACCGGCCGAGACCCGCAGACAGCTGAACACCTCCGCGTAGCAGAGAGTCCGCGACCCGCCGTTGAGCGTGACCCGTCCGGGATGGGGCAGAATCGGGGATGCCTGCGACCGGCGCCGGTGCGGAGTTGAGGAGTCCCACGTGACCGACGAACCACTTGCCCCCGTGCGACTGTCCGGATGGGATTTCGCCACCTGGCGCGCCGCCAGTGAGGACCCGATCATGCGGTCCACGATGCTCGGGTTGCTCATCCTCGACTCGGAACCCGATTGGGAGCGATTGGTCGACCGCTACGAACGAGCCAGCCGACAGGTCCCGATCCTGCGCCAGAAGATCGTGGAAGGCCCGGTGCCGTGGGCCAACCCCAGACTGGTCGTCGATCCGGACTTCGACCTCTCCTTCCACCTGCGTCGCTTCCGGGTTGCCTCCAAAGCGGGCTGGGATGAGGTGCTGCAGGAGTGCCGCCGGCAGAGCATGACCGACTTCGATCGGAATCGGCCGCTGTGGAAGGTGACGGTGCTGGAAGGTCTGCCGGGAGGCAAGGCAGCCGTCATCACGAAACTCCACCACGCCGTCGCCGACGGCCAAGGCGCCATCCAACTCGGCGCCGCCTTGGTGGATCTGAGTCCGGAGGGATTCGACCTCGGTCCGATGCCGCGCGCGCCACGCGGCGAACACATCTCGTCGCTGTCCTTCGCCGAGTTGATGGTCCGAGACAACATCGAGTGGATGGTCGGCACCACCAAGAAGTTGGCTGAAGGGGCTGTGCCAGTCGCCACCCGTTTCCTGCAGGATCCAGGCGACGCGGTGCGGCAACTGATGGATTTCGGCGATTCGGTGCTGCGGTTCGTCAGACCGCCGAACACTCAACTGTCGCCGATCATGACCGGACGCAGCATCAACTACCACTACGGCGCGTTCCAGTTGCCGTTCCAGGATCTTCGAGGCGCCGCGAAAGCCGTGGGCCACTCGGTGAACGACGCCTACCTGGCTTCAGTCGCCGAGGCGATGGGGGAGTACCACCGTCGGCACGGCGCACCGGTCGACCAACTCAACCTCAACATGCCGATCAGCCTGCGCAAGTCCGATGACTTCGGCCAGAACGCGGTGACGATCGCACATTTCACCATCAACACCTCCGAGCACGACCCGGTCAAGTTGATGGACGAGATCAGCCGGGCAGTCGCGCAGTGGCGTGCTGAGCCGGCGTTGGGCTTCGCCGACCAGCTGGCCGAGATCAGCAGGTTCATCCCGTTCGAGGTGATCTCGGCCGCGGCCACCGCGAGCGATGTCACCGCCTCCAATGTGCCGGGACCGCCGGTGAAGGTGTACCTCGCAGGGGCGGGGGTGGAACAACTTGTTCCGCTGCCGCCGCCGATCGGCGCCGCAGTCTTCGTCGCGATGCTCACCTATGACGGCAACGCGACCATCGGCGTCGCGATGGATGATCGGGCGGTCGCCGACCACGACCTGCTGATGGAGTGCATGCGACACGGGTTCGAGAAGATCACCGGGTCGAAGATCGGCGTCTGGAACCCGCTGGCCGTGACACCGGCGAAGAAGGCGACCGCCAAGAAGGCGACCGCGAGGAAGGCGACCGCCAAAAAGGCGACCACAAAGAAGGCGACCGCCAGGAAGTCGGCTACCAAGAAGGCCCCGGCGAAGAAGGCGACCACAAAGAAAGCGCCCACCAAGAAGGCGCCGGCCGCGACTAGTGCACCGGATCCATCGAACGATTGATCCACTTCCGCAAGAACAGGGTGATCACTGCGATCACGATCGGAATGGTGCCGCTGACGACGAAAGTCATCACCGGATTGTCCGCGGTGAACTTGCCGATCTGGCCGCCGACGCTGGTGCCCACGGACGTCGCAAGGAACCACAGGGCCAGCATCTGCCCGCTGGCGCCTGCTGGGGCCAGTTTGGTGGTAGCCGAGAGGCCGTTGGGGGAGAGGAACAGTTCCGCCCAAGTCTGCAGCAGGTAGGTGGTGAGCAGCCAATAGAGCGCTGCCTTGCTCCCGTTGTCCTGGAAAGCCGACATGGGGATCACGAGGATCAACACCGAGATACCCACCCCGATGAGTCCGATCGCGAACTTCACCGAGGTACGTGGGGCCCGGTCGGCCAACTTGGTCCAGGCCGCCGCGAATATCGGCGCGAAGATGATGATGAACAACGGGTTGGCCGATTGCAGCCAGGAGGCCGGCATCGCCCAAGATCCGACGGTCAGATCCGTCACGTTCTGGGCGAAGATGTTCAAGGTCGAGCCGGACTGCTCGAAAACCATCCAGAAGGCCGCCGCGGCGAGGAACACCCAGACGAAGGCCCGGACATGCCGACGCTCCTGCGCGCTGTAGTCCTTCCGGCGGAACAACTGGGCGAAGTAGAAGAACGGCACGATCAGGATGAACAGGGTGATCGCGGTGGCCATGTTGTCGATGAAGCTGCCCGAGGCGATCAACCCGACCAGGAGGGCGAGTACCGCCACGAAAGCCACCGAGCCCACCAGGACCAGCAAGAAGTTGTTGCGCTGCCGTTTGGTGGCTGGATCGGGTGCGGTCGCACCGATGCCGTGGAAATGCTTCCAGCCGACCACGTACTGGATGACGGCGAAGGTCATGCCGAGGCCGGCGATGGCGAAGCCCCAGTGGAATCCGTGCCGATCAGCGGCCCAACCTGTGATGAGCGGGGCGAGCAGGGAACCGATGTTGATCCCCATGTAGAACAGCGAGAATCCCGCGTCGCGACGGGTGTCGCGCTCGTCGTACAGATCGCCCACCATGCCCGAGATGTTGGGCTTGAGCGCTCCGGTGCCCAGCGCGATCAGCATCAAACCGATCCAGAAACTGGTCTCGAACGGCACGGCCATGAGGTAGTGGCCCAACGCGATCGTGATCCCGCCGTAGAGCACGGTGTTGCGTGCCCCGAGCAAGCGGTCGGCGATCCACCCACCGGCGATCGGAGTCAAATAGACCAGGCCGGTGTAGGCGCCGTAGATGGCGATCGCAGTGCCGTCGTCGAAGCCGAGGCCCTCGCTGCCACCGTCCTCGCTGACCAACGGTGCGGTCAGATAGAGCACCAGCAGCGCCCGCATGCCGTAGTAGGAGAAGCGCTCCCACATCTCGGTGAAGAAGAGGGTGCTCAGGGCGCGAGGCTGCCCGAAGAAGGCACGGTCCTCGCTGCTTGGCGTCGGCGGCGCAGTGGTTGCCATGGGGGCACGATAGACGCTCACCGCGCCGCTAGGTGGGCTCTACCGCCGATAGCCCGCCGCTGCCCGGAGTGGATAGCGCGGTCGGCAGCGATGTCAACTGCTGGATCGCAGGGTGGAAATCCTTCGATCCAGTTCCACCATCTTGGCCCGCACGGCCGTGTCCGGCAGGCCCTCCTCGGTGCGCAGGCGCAACAACTCCTGCTGTTCGGCCTGCGCCATGGCCACCGCCAGACCTCGCACCTTCGCCCGAAGGCCATCCTCCGGTGCCTGACCCTCCCGGATCGAGTCGAGCCGGTGTTCGGCGGATCGGCGCAGGCTTCGCACCACCTCAGGGGCAAGCGGATGACCCGCCCGATCGGCATCGTCCTGAGCATCCTCGAGGGCGCCGAGGGCCGCACGGGCCAACGCGGCATCGATTCTGGCGGACAACTCCGCCGACGGCGGCTGCTCGACTTTGAGTCGGGTGGCCAGTGGGGCGAGGGTGAGCGACAAGGCCAGCATCACCGCGATCGACGTGAGCGAAACGGCGATCACGAGGTCGCGGTACGGCAAGGCCTCGCCCGTCGCGGTCAGCAAAGGTATGGAGAACGCAGCCAGGGCCGATACCGGTCCGCGGGCACCCGCCCACCCCACGACCAGGGCACTGCGCAGGCTGTGTGTGGCCGGTGTTCGCCGAAGCCGATCGAGGCCGAAGGCACCCACGACAAAAGTCAGCCGGGTGACGATGAGCGTGATCACCACTGTGGGAACCAGGACCAGGAGCAGCGCCCGGTCGGATTCCGAGAGTTTCACGATCGCGTCGGGGAGCTCCAACCCCAACAGCAGGAATGCGATCGACTGCAGGATGAAGGTGATCTGTCGCCATACCGCCGCAGTGTGTAGCCGGCCGCGATAGCTGGGATCCGACGCCGACGCGTGGGAGGCCATCAACGCCGCGATCACGATCGCGAGGATCGATGATCCCCCCAACCGTTCGGTGACGATGTACAGGCCGAAGGGTGCGATCAATAGCAGGCCGCCGATACCTACTACGTCTGTGCTCCTTCGGATCACGGTGACGAGGATCAACCCGGCGAGACCGCCGACGATGATTGCCACCACCACCGACTGGAGCAGGATCAACCCGGCTTGGCCCACCGTGACCGAACCCGCCACTGCGGCCACGGTGGCGACTCGCAGCGCGGTCAGACCGGTGCCGTCGTTGACGAGGCTTTCGCCTTCCAAAATCGACACCAGGCGCTGGGGGAGGTTCGCCCGCCTCGCCGCAGCCGCGACCGCCACCGCATCGGTCGGGGCCAACACGGCTCCCAGCGCGAAGGCCATGGCGAGCGGCATGGCGCCGGCCACCGAGGCCACAACGCCCCCGACGACAAGCGTCGTCACCGCAACCAGGCCGATCGCGAGTCCCAGTACCGGCCGCCGCACCCGCTTGAGGTCGATGTAGGAGGACGACAGTGCCTCGCCGAAAACGAGCGGCGCCAGGATCAGCGCTTGGATCGCCTCCGGTTCGGCCGGGGCGTTCGGGCCCACGGGCAGCAGCCCCAGACCCGCTCCCGCGATGAGTAGGGGTATCGCGGTGCTGATACCGCGACTGCGCAACAGCAGACTGAGCAGGACCGCCACGACGGCCACCCACACCAGATTCGCTGCGAACTCGAGTTCCACTACTGGGCCCCATCCGGTGCGTCCACGACGCGTCGATGGCGAACCATGGAGTTACTCTGCCATGAATCAGACGCCCTGCGGCCCACGCCTGCAGGCGGGAACGAGAAGCCTGGGTCCAGATGTGTAGCCTGGAGTCGATTGCTGCGGGATGCGCTGCGGCGCAGAGGAGTGAATGCCGTGACGCGAGTGTTTGCAGGCCTGGCGGGTGCCATTTTGGTGGTGCTTGCCCTCGCCGGCTTCTTGTTCGGCGGTTGGGCCGTCTCGGTCTTCGGCACCAACGGCACCTATGAAGTCCCGGTGGCCGAGGTCTCCACCTCAGGTGCGGCCCTCTACGTCAATCGGTTCAACGTCGATCCGGCGTCCTACCTCCCCGATGGCCTGCTGGAGACCTCGGTGGTGGCCAATGCCACAGATGGCAAGGAGGTCTTCCTCGGCGTCGGGGATGCCGATGATGTGCAGGACCTGCTGCTCGGTGTTCCCTACGACGCCGCCTACGAATTGACCGACGGCCGATTCACGGTTCGACCCGTTCCAGGAACGGTTGTGCCCGCGCCTGTGCCGGGCGACGCCGACATCTGGACGGTCTCCGCCCAGGGTTCGACCGCCGTTCTCCCCTGGGACGGGCAAGACGGTTCGGGTGTCTTCGTGGTGATGAACTCCGACGGTTCGGCGCCGGTAGCAGCAGATATCAGCGCCACCTTGCAGCCGCCCGGATACCTGCTCACGCTCGCCTTGATCGGCATCGTGTCGCTCGGACTCGGACTACTCGGCGCCTTCCTCATCGCGCGTGCGGTGCGATCCCCTCGCTAGCGGTCGCCCCCGCTACCGTTGACCCATGGAGGTTCAGCAGACCGAGGTCACCAGTTCGCGGGTGGTGACGCTGCCGAACGTCCTGAGCCTCGCCCGACTGCTGGGGGTGCCGGTCTTCCTCTGGTTGATCCTGGTGCCCAAGGCCGACGGCTGGGCCGTTTTGCTGTTGGTGGTCGCCGGGTTCACCGACTACCTCGACGGCTACCTCGCCCGCAAGTGGAATCAGATCACCCGCCTCGGGCAGTTGTTGGATCCGATCGCGGATCGCCTCTACATCCTTGCGACTTTGATCGGTCTGCTGGTGCGCGGGATCATCCCGTGGTGGTTGGTGGTGCTGCTCCTTGCCCGCGACCTCGTCATGGCAGTCGTGCTGGCGCTGCTCAAGCGGGTGGGGGTCACGGGTCTGCCGGTCCACTTCATCGGCAAGGCGGCAACATTCAACCTGCTGTACGCGTTCCCCCTGCTACTCCTAGGTGACGGCACCTCGACCGCCGCCCTGGTCGCCAGGGTGTTCGGCTGGGCCTTCGTCATCTGGGGTACGGCGCTCTATTGGTGGGCGGCCGTGCTGTACTTCGAACAGGCCCGGCGCATCCTGCGCTCGCGAAAGGCGGTCGGACGATGAAGGCAGTGGTCATGGCCGGCGGCTCCGGCACCAGGCTGCGTCCGCTGACCTCGTCGATTCCCAAGCCCCTCCTGCCGGTGGTCGGTCGGCCGATGCTCGAACACCTGCTGTTGCTGCTGCGGGCACACGGGGTGGACGAGGCCGTCATCACGGTTCACTACTTGGCTCAGCTTGTCCGATCCCATCACGGCACCGGAGCGGACACCGGAATCCAGCTGAGCTACGCCACCGAGTCCCGCCCCATGGGCACCGCCGGAAGCGTCAAACTCGCCCAATCGCGACTGCGCGACGAGCCGTTCCTGGTCATCTCCGGCGACGGAGTGACGGACCTGGATCTGACCGCATTGGCGGAGGCCCACCGGCAGTCGGGGGCCGCCGTCACCGTCTGCCTGGCGCGCCGGGCGAATCCGATGGGCATGGGTCTGGTGGTCACCGACGACGATGGTCGGATCACCCGGTTCCTGGAGAAACCCGACTGGTCGCAGGTGTTCACCGACACCGTCAACACGGGTATCTACATGGTCTCCCCGGAGGTGCTCGCGGACATCCCATCCGACGAGCCCATGGATTGGGCGCGAGACGTGTTCCCCGGCCTGCTGGCCCGCGGGGCACCAATCTTCGGCCACATCGGTGAGGGCTACTGGGAGGATGTCGGAACGCTCGACGCCTACCGATCGGTCCAGGTGGATGCCTTGCTCGGCCGGGTCAAGTTGGACATCCCCGGACATGAGGTGGCACCCGGGGTGTGGTTCGGCGACGGCGTCGAGGTCAGCAGCGAGGCAGAGTTGCTCGGGCCCTTGGTGCTCGGCGACCACGTTCGGGTCGCCGCCGGCGCCCGAGTCGAGCCGTTCAGCGTGATCGGCCGGCATAGCATCATCGGCCCTCGCGCAGTGGTCGAACGCTCCGTGATCATGGACAACGTCTACATCGGCGCCGGGGCCTCGCTCTACGGCTGCATCCTGGGTCAGACCTCGGAAGTGCTCGATCGGGTGCGGGTGGAGGAGGGGTCGTGTGTCGGCGACGGATGCCGGCTGGAGACGGAGTCGGTGATCACCTCCGGGGCCGACGTCTACCCGAAGAAGACCATCGCCGCCGGTGAGGTCGTCAGCGAGACGGTGGTCTGGGAGTCACGCTCCCCACGACAGATGTTCTCCGGCGAGGTGTTCAGCGGGGTCGTCAACATCGACGTCACCCCCGAGGTGGTGGCACGGGTCGCGGGAGCCTTCGCCACCATCCTGCCGAAAGGTGGCCGGGTGGCCGTGGCCCGGGATCATTCGGTGCCGTCACACGCAGTGTCCCTGGTGCTCATCGGCGCCTTGGCTTCGGCTGGGCTCAACGTCGACGTGCTGGGGATGAGTCCGGTCCCGGTGGCGCGCAGCCACGTGGGTCGGGCCTGCGACGGCGGCATCGTCGCGCGCACTGCGCCGGGTCGCCCGGAGAGCCTGCGGCTGATGTTCCTGGACGCCGACGGAGTGGATATCGACCAGCGTGCGCGGCAGGACCTGGAGCGCATCGTGAACCGCCACGACATCATGCGCACGGCACCGACCGAGGTGGGTTCGGTCACCGCGCCGATGGGGGCGATCGACAACTATGTGGCCTCGGTCATGGCCGCCACCGACATGACGGGTGTCGCAGAGGCGGGACTGCGGATCGTGGTCGACACCGCAGGCGGAACCGGGGCGATGATCCTGCCCACCCTGATGTCCCAGGCAGAGGTGGACGTCATCACGGTGAACTCCCGCTTGACCCCCAACCGGCCCACCGGATCGGCCGAAGAGCGCGCCGATTCCCTTCGGCGGCTGGGACTGTTGGTCGCGTCGTCGCGGGCGGCGTTGGGAGTGCGCATCAGCCCCACCGGGGAACGGTTGTCGATCGTGGACGAAACCGGGCGGGTGCTCAGCGACGACCGCGCCCTGCTGGTGGTGTTGGATTTGCTCGCGGCCGAACGTCGCAGCGGAGTCGTCGCCGTGCCGGTCACCACCACCAGGGTCGCCGAGCAAGTGGCCGCCTATCACGGCGTCCACATGATCTGGAGTCCCACCGGCGCCCAGGCACTGTCCCGCGCCAGCACCGCCGAAGGGCTGATCCTGGCCGGCGATGCCGACGGCGGCTTCGTGATCCCCGCAGTGGGACGTTCGTCGGATGCGATGGCCGCGCTCGTGGTGCTGCTCGGGCTCGTGGCCCGCACCCGATTGACCCTCCGGCAGATCGATACCCGGATCCCGTCGACGACTCTCCTACGCGAGCAGATTTCGGTGCCGTGGGCACAGAAGGCCTCCGTGATGCGTGCGGTGCGGGAAGCCGCAGGCGACGCGCCCATAGACGAGACCGAGGGCGTGCGCATCATGTTCCCCGACCGAGCCTGGGTGCTGGTCGCGCCCGACCCCAGCGCCGCGGCCGTCCGACTCTGGGCGGAGTCTCCGCGGGAACACGAGGCGCACGAGTTGATCGCAACCTGGAGCCAGGTCGTCGCGGCGGTGACGTCCGGTGACGAGGCCGGGTCCGCGGCGCTACAGTGAGCGCATGCTCCCTGCTGACCTGCTGTACACCGCTCAACACGAATGGCTGGCCGTGCAACCCGACGGCACCGTGCGCGTGGGAATCACCGACTTCGCCCAGGACAGCCTCGGCGACATCGTCTTCGTCGCGCTGCCCGGAGTCGGCGACGACGTGGCCGCCGGCCAGGCGATGGGTGAGGTGGAATCCACCAAGAGCGTCAGCGAGGTGTATGCCCCGTTGGCCGGCCGGATCTCGCGCCGGAACGACGCGGTGGAGACGGCTCCGGAGACCATCAACGACGACCCCTACGGCGAAGGCTGGTTGGTCGAGATCGAGCCGGTGGCCGAAGTCGCGGCCGCCGAGTTCCTCGACGTGGCCGGCTACGAAGCCGTGATCAAGTCCTGAACGAATCGTTTCAGTAGCAGAGACGGAGGTTCGCTCGTATGCATTGCTCAAACTGCGGCGCCGCACTCAATTCGGGAGCCAGGTTCTGCAGCAGCTGCGGTGCGCCCACGACCGCCGAGGCGACTCAGGCCACCGGAGCCCTGACGCCCGTGGGTGGTGCGCCCGCTGCCGAGGATGCCAACTCCGGGGCGGGTCCGCAGTTCGCTGTCATCGTGGTGAACCAGGGGCCTAACAAGGGCATGGCCTACACGTTGACGCCGCCGCTGGTGAAAGTTGGGCGCAATCCGGATCAGGAAGTCTTTCTGGACGACATCACAGTCTCCCGACAGCACGCAGAACTCCGCTGGGCGGACGGGAACTGGCAGCTTGTGGATCTGGGCTCGCTGAACGGTTCGCGCGTGAATCAAGAGCCTGTTACCTCGGCGATCCTGAAGAGCGGTGACGAGATCCAGATCGGGAAGTACCGCTTTTGGTTCATGTCGGGTGCGGGTCCGGGCAGTTGAGCGAACTCATCGGGATCGGTGCGGTGATCTCGGAGCTGTCGGAGGAATTCCCGGATCTGACCGTCTCCAAGGTGCGGTTCCTCGAGTCGCAGGGGTTGCTCTCGCCGATCCGCACTCCCTCTGGGTACCGCCGCTACTCCGCCGCCGACCGGGAGCGACTGGCGTACATCCTGCGCACCCAGCGGGATCACTTCTTGCCGTTGAAGGTGATCTCGGAGCATCTCGAGGCCATGGACCGGGGCTTGCAGCCGCCGCTGATCACGGATCCGACGCCACGGCCCCCCGAAGTGGTGACGCCGGCCGGCTCCGAACGCGGTGTCGATGCTTCAGTTCGGCTGAGCGAAGATGAATTGCTGCGTGAATCCGGCCTGACCGAGTCGGAACTCGCAGACGCGATGGGGCAGGGGCTGCTGGCGGTGGGAAAGGACGGCCGATACGGGTTGGCCGAATTGCAGGCCGCCACGGCGGTGGCCGGGTTGGCCGCCTACGGCATGTCGGCGCGACACCTGCGCACGATACGGCTCGCGGCGGATCGGCACATCGGATTCGTCGATCAGATCCTGGGCGCCAGGGCGGGCTCCGAGGATCGACCCCAAGGCGAGGTCGCCGGATCGATATTCCTCCTCACCCGGCAGCTCGAAGGCGCCATGCTGGCTGCCCACATCCGGGATGGCTATCCCGCCTCGCGCTGACTTCCGCGTGCTCCGGTATCGGGCTACAGTCGCTGGTATGGAACCTCTTGACGTGGTGGGCGTTCGAGTCGAGATGCCGTCGAACCAGCCGCTGGTGCTGCTCCGGGAGCGCAATGGGGATCGCTACCTGCCGATCTGGATCGGGGCGGTAGAGGCGACCGCGATCGCTTTCGCACAACAGGGTGTCGTGCCGCCCCGACCGTTGACCCACGACCTGCTCCGGGACGTCCTGGACACGCTGCAGTCGCCGGTCCAGGAGGTCCGGATCACCGAGCTGCGCGATGGTGTCTTCTACTCCGTGCTCGATCTCGGCAACGGAGTCGAGGTCAGCGCCCGACCGAGCGACGCGATCGCTCTTGCGATGCGCTGCGGGGCACCGATCCTCAGTTCGGAGGAGGTGCTGGACTCCGCTGGGATCCAGGTGCCGGACGAGGAGGAGGACGAAGTGGAAGCGTTCCGGGAGTTCCTCGACACAGTGAATCCGGAGGACTTCGAACGCGGGGAGTCCTAGGAATTCGGTGACGAAAACGTCGAAAATGCAATATCCCTAACTGTTTACTAGAGACTTAGAGTGACACGGGCGCAATTACCACTGGCGTGTCCTTGGCCAATGTCGTTGACGAAGGAGTGTCCGCTGCCTAGCCTGCGACACAGGGGTTGACCCGCGTGAGGTGCGGTCGGCCGACGAGGAGGCGCAAAGATGTCCGATGTCGAGGGCACGTTCGGAGCCGACGGCGGCTTCGTCGGTCGTGGCGAACAAGGGGCTCTGTTCGACTCGGGTGACGCGTCAGACTCGCCGAATCTTGGCTACCGCGGGGCGACCGCATGTGCCGCGGCCGGCATCACCTACCGACAACTCGACTACTGGGCCCGCACCGGGCTACTCGTCCCGAGCATCCGTTCGGCGACCGGCTCGGGAAGCCAACGTCTGTACTCGTTCCGCGACATTCTCGTGCTGCGCGTCATCAAGCGGCTGCTGGACACGGGGGTGTCGCTGCAGAACGTGCGGAAGGCGGTCGAGCACCTGCGTGAGCGCGGCATCGAAGATCTGTCCGAGATCACCCTGATGAGCGACGGCGCGTCCATATTCGAATGTGTCACCGAAGACGAAGTGATCGACATAATGCGGGGTGGGCAAGGGGTGTTCGGGATCGCGATCGGGCGGGTCCGCTCGGAGGTCGCTGGGACCCTCGCACGCTTCCCGCAGGAGAGCATCGACGGCGCGGTCACAGTGCCGGACGGCGTGACCGACGAACTGGCGGCCCGGCGGTCGCGCCGCACCGGCTGAACGACGACCGTTCGGACCGCGAGCCGCGGGGTGGCGGGTTGCTTGCCCCCGCGTATTCTGAGCCGCGATGACTACCACACCGCAGACCAGACTCGCCGCGGAAGGCGATCCCTCCTTCGCAGCTCGGCACATCGGGCCGCGCGACGCCGAGATCTCCACGATGCTGTCCGCCATCGGATATCCGAGTGTGTCCGCACTCATCGATGCCGCGGTGCCACATGGCATCAGATCCGCCGGACTGGACCTACCGGAGGCGCTCAGCGAGGAGGAGGTTCTCGCGGAACTGCGGCGGATCGCCGGGGCCAACAGACCCCGAATTCCGCTCCTGGGTATGGGCTACTACGGGACCAAGATGCCCGCGGTGATCCGCCGGAACCTCGTCGAGAATCCGGCCTGGTACACCGCGTACACCCCGTACCAGCCGGAGATTTCGCAGGGGAGGTTGCAGGCACTGCTGATGTTCCAGACCGTCGTCGAGGACCTGACCGGTCTGCCGTTGGCGAACGCGTCGATGCTCGATGAGCCCACAGCCGCCGCTGAGGCGATGACCCTCGCCCGTCGGGTGGGCACCTCGGCGTCGGCGCGCTTCGCGGTCGATGCCGACACCCATCCGGCCACCTTGGCGGTGCTCGCAACCCGCGCCGAACCGCTCGGCATCGAACTTGTGGTCTTCGACCCGGCAGACGAACCGCGCCCGGACGACGTCTTCGGCGTCCTGCTGTCCTATCCGGGATCGTCCGGAGCCATCGCCGATGTGAGCTCCCAGGTGGCCGCCGCCCACGACGCAGGAGCGATAGTCGTCGTCGCCTCAGACCTCTTGGCCCTCACGCTGCTCACCCCGCCGGGCGAATTCGGTGCCGACATCGTGGTGGGCTCGGCGCAACGCTTCGGGGTTCCGATGGGCTTCGGCGGGCCGCACGCGGGTTTCATGGCCACCAAGTCGAGCATGGCGCGGTCACTGCCAGGACGGCTGGTGGGAGTCAGCAAGGACGCCGATGGCAACCCCGCATATCGGTTGGCGCTGCAGACCCGCGAGCAGCACATCCGACGGGAGAAGGCCACCAGCAACATCTGCACCGCCCAAGTACTGCTCGCCGTCGTGGCGGCCATGTATGCGGCGTATCACGGCCCGGTCGGTCTGCGGGCGATTGCCGAGGCAGTCGCGATCCGGGCCGGGCGCCTCGCCGAAGCCTTGCGCGACGCGGGCTACGTCACCTCCGGCAGCTTCTTCGACACCGTCTCGGTCGAGGTGCCGCAGCGGGCCGCCGAAGTGGTGGGCGACCTCCGTTCGGCGGGTTTCGACATCCGCACCCTCGACGCCGACCGGATCAGCATCGCGCTGGATGAGACCACCGACGACGCCACCCTTGCCGCGCTCAGCCAGGCGCTCTCGACGGCGCTGGGGTCAGCGGTGCACCTGCCGGACGCGGCAGTTGACGGGATCCCGGCCGAACTGCGGCGAACCTCGGACTTCCTGACCCACCCGTGGTTCAACTCGTACCACAGCGAAACCGCGATGATGCGCTTCCTCCGGCGACTCTCGGATGCCGATCTGGCGCTCGATCGGACCATGATCCCGTTGGGTTCATGCACGATGAAACTCAACGCTGCGGCCGAGATGGAGGCGATCACCTGGCCGGAGTTCGCCGACGTCCACCCGTTCGCCCCGGCGGACGAGAGTGTTGGCTACGCCGAACTGATCACTGCGCTGGAGTCCTGGTTGGTCGAGATCACCGGCTACGACGCGGTGTCGGTGCAACCCAACGCGGGCAGTCAGGGCGAATTCGCCGGATTGCTCGCGATCAGGGCCTTCCACACCTCGCAGGGTGACGCGCAACGCGATGTCTGCCTGATCCCGTCGAGCGCCCACGGCACCAACGCTGCCAGTGCGGTGATGGCCGGGCTGCGGGTGGTGGTGGTGGCATGCGACGACGAGGGGAACATCGACCTCGACGACCTGGCGGCCAAGATCGCCGACAACGAGGATCGCGTGGCCGCCCTGATGATCACCTACCCGTCCACCCACGGCGTCTTCGAGGCGGAGGTGCAGCGGGTCTGTCAGATGGTGCACGACGCCGGCGGTCAGGTGTACCTCGACGGAGCCAACCTGAACGCGCTGGTGGGGCTCGCCGCACCCGGCGAGTTCGGCGCCGACGTCTCACATCTCAACTTGCACAAGACCTTCTGCATCCCGCACGGCGGCGGCGGCCCGGGGGTCGGGCCGGTTGCCGTGCGTGCGCACCTGGCCCCGTTCCTGCCCGGCCACCCGCTGCGGCCGGACGCCGGGCCGTCCGGTCGAGGGTTCGACGACGGTGGGGTCGGCCCCGTCAGCGGCGCGCCCTGGGGAAGTGCCGGAGTACTGCCGATTCCCTACGCCTATGTGCGCATGATGGGGGCCCAGGGTTTGACCAGGGCCACCGAAGTCGCCATCCTCGCCGCCAACTACATCGCCGCCCGGCTGCGCGACCACTACCCGGTCCTGTACACCGGACCGTCCGGCCTGGTCGCCCACGAGTGCATCATCGACATCCGGCCTATCACCAAATCCAGCGGCGTCACCGTTGACGACATCGCCAAACGTCTGATCGACTACGGATTCCACGCCCCGACGATGTCGTTCCCGGTGGCCGGCACACTCATGATCGAACCCACCGAGAGTGAAGACCTGGCGGAGTTGGATCGGTTCATCGACGCGATGATCGCCATTCGGGCGGAGATCGACCGAGTGGTCGACGGGGAGTGGGAGGTCGCGGCGTCCCCGCTGCGGCAGGCCCCTCACACTGGCGACTGCATCACCGGCGACTGGGATCGGCCCTACACCCGGGCCGAAGCCGTCTTCCCGCCGGGGGTGTCCAAGAGTGCCAAGTACTGGCCGCCGGTGCGTCGCATCGATGGCGCCTTCGGTGATCGGAACCTCGCCTGTGCCTGCCCTGCTCCGGAGGCATTCGAATAACCCGCGAACCGGCGCGCCGAAGCAGTATGTTTGCGCATAGACCGACGATGACGCCGGTTCTGCACTACTGTCGCGTCACATTGTGAGTTTCCGATTCGGATAGAGGAGTACCCATGAAAGTAACTGGCATTATTCTGGTGATCCTCGGCGTGCTCGCCGTGATCGCCGGATTTGTTGCCCCGGTCGTCGGTGTCGCGGCGGGCGTCAGCGCGGTCAACAGCACCGACAGCACCACCTATGGCACAGGTGAACTGATCAAGGTTCTGAACACCGGCAAGCTGGTCGCGAGCCCGGAAAACCCCTACGACGAAAACGTTCCGGTGAGCAGCGTGCGCGTCACCAAGGCCGACACCGCGGCCATGGAGCAGCAGGATGCCAAGGACCAAGGCGCTTCGATCTTCGTAACCGACAGCACCACGACCCGCGATGACACCGGTGAGGAACTGTCGGTGAGCGAGGCCACCTTCGCGTTCAACCCGGCCGACAGCGCCCTCATCAACTGCTGCGGCGCCAGCCTGGGCGACAACACCAACGTCGACTTCCAGGGCGTCATGCCGCTGAAGTTCCCGTTCGGCTCGCCGCAGGACACGGTGCAGGTGTTCAACACCACCCTGCAGGCGCCGGTCGACACGGTGTACCAGGAGGAGGTCCAGAAGTACGACATGACCCTCTACCGGTACACCCAGAGCATCGAGCCCACCCAGACGCCGGCTCCGCCGACCTCTGTCCCGGCCTCGCTCGCCAAGGGCCTTGTCGGCCAGCTCGCTCCCGAACTCGCCGACCAGGTGCCGGCCGAGGGCAACCTCGACCTGTACGAGTTCTACTCGGCCGAGAACGAGTTCCTCGTCGAACCGCTCACCGGACAGATCGTCGAGGGCAACCTGAAGGAACTCACCACCTTCCGCCTCGACGGTGGCACCCAGGACATCGTCACCAAGGTGGAGGCAGTGGCCGGTTCGGATCCCGCCAAGGCCGACGAAGGCGCCGCGGAGATCAAGTCCTCCGCCGACCAGCTCGCCCTGGTCGGCATGGCGACCCCGATCCTGATCGGGCTCGGCATCGTGCTGCTGATCATCGGCATCATCCTGATCGTCATGGGTGGCCGCCGGAAGAAGGCCGCTCAGGCGGCATCCGCCTGACGTCATCTGGCCGCAATGCGGTGACCAGTGGAGCCCGGGGCGTCACGCCCCGGGCCCCACTGCGTCTTGACGGTGCGGATATGCTTGGCCCGACCTGTCTGTGCAGGCGGGTTTTTCCCATTCCTACGACCAGTCCCGGAGTCCACCTCTACATGTCGTCCACCGACCTCTCCGAAGCCCCCGCAACACGCGAAATCGCCGTCAACGACATCGGAGACGCCGATGCCATGCTCGCGGCCATCGACCAGACCATCAAGTACTTCAACGACGGCGACATCGTCGACGGCGTCATCGTCAAGGTGGATCGGGACGAAGTCCTGCTCGACATCGGCTACAAGACCGAAGGGGTCATCCCGTCCCGGGAGTTGAGCATCAAGCACGACATCGACCCCACCGAGGTGGTCGATGTCGGCGACCAGGTCGAGGCGCTCGTCCTGCAGAAGGAAGACAAGGACGGCCGGCTCATTCTGAGCAAGAAGCGGGCCCAATACGAGCGTGCCTGGGGCGACATCGAGGCGAAGAAGGAAGCCGACGACGTCGTCTCGGGAACGGTCATCGAGGTCGTCAAGGGTGGCCTGATCGTCGACATCGGACTGCGGGGCTTCCTGCCGGCTTCCCTGGTCGAGATGCGTCGGGTCCGCGATCTGCAGCCCTATGTCGGCAAAGAGATCGAAGCCAAGATCATCGAGTTGGACAAGAACCGGAACAACGTCGTGCTCTCGCGCCGGGCGTGGCTGGAGCAGACCCAGTCCGAAACCCGCCACAACTTCCTCAACACCCTGCTCAAGGGTCAGGTGCGCGAAGGTGTCGTCTCGAGCATCGTCAACTTCGGTGCTTTCGTCGACCTCGGCGGCGTCGACGGCCTCGTGCACGTCTCCGAGTTGTCCTGGAAGCACATCGACCACCCGAGTGAAGTGGTCGAGGTCGGCGACAAGGTCACCGTCGAGGTGCTTGATGTGGACATGGACCGGGAGCGGGTCTCGCTGAGTCTCAAGGCGACCCAAGAGGACCCGTGGCAACACTTCGCACGTACCAACGGCATCGGCCAAGTGGTGCCCGGCAAGGTCACCAAACTGGTGCCGTTCGGTGCGTTCGTCCGGGTCGATGACGGCATCGAGGGCCTCGTGCACATCTCCGAACTCGCCGAGCGCCACGTGGAGATCCCGGAACAGGTCGTGCAAGTCAACGACGAGATCTACGTCAAGGTCATCGACATCGACCTCGAGCGGCGTCGCATCTCGCTGAGCCTGAAGCAGGCCAACGAGTCCGGCGTGGGCGACGACACCGATGAATTCGACCCGTACCTCTACGGCATGCCCTTGTCCTACGACGAGGACGGCAACTACATCGGGCCGGAGGGTTTCGACCCCGAGCGGGGCGAGTGGAAAGAGGGCTTCGAGGATCAGCGATCCGAGTGGGAGCGCCAGTACAACGAGGCCTACGCCCGCTGGCAGCAGCACAAGGAACAGATCGCCGACGCCCGCAAGGCCGACGCCGAAGCCTCCACCGCCCAGGCCGAGGCGGCATCCGGTGGCTACACCGCCGCGCCGCCGGAGGCCACCGGCGCGTTGGCCGAGGACGACAACGAGGCCCTGCGTGCGCTGCGGGAGAAGCTCACCGGAGACAACTGATCTTCTCCAGCCATAGTTCGTCGACCTGACGTTCGAGCGACGCGAGGTCGCCGTTGTTGGTAATCACAACATCGGCGACCTCGCGTCGTTCGGCGTCTGAGGCTTGGCTGGCCATCCGGCGCTCCGCCTCCGCGGCTGGCATGCCGCGCAGCGCCAATCGCTGCATACGCACCTCCTGAGAAGCCTCCACTACGACCACCAGGTCGTAGGCCCCCGCGAGTCGGTTCTCCACCAGCAGCGGCACGTCGTGCACGACGACTTGACCCGGTGCCGCACCGGCCATGATCTCGGCAGTCCGGGTTGCGATCCGTGGATGGGTGATGGCGTTCAACCGTGCCCGCGCTTCGCCGTCGGTGAAGACTCGGGCCGCCAACGCCGGCCGATCGAGTTCGCCGTCGCCGTGGATCACCTCGGGGCCGAAGGCGTCGGCGATCTCGATCAGCGCGGGTTCACCGGGCGCCACCACCTCTCGGGCGATCGCATCCGCGTCGATCACCAACGCGCCGTGGGCCGCCAGCAGCGCAGCCACGGTGCTCTTCCCGGATCCCACTCCACCGGTCAATCCCACGGTCACCATGGCACGTCAGCCTAGACACTGCCGTGCTCCTCCGTGGGGACTACCGTTGAGCCATGGCACGTCCGATCACCGATCTGCAACGTCGCGTGGCGCCTTTCGAGGTGGTCAGCGATTTCGAACCCAGCGGCGATCAGCCGACGGCGATCGCCGAGCTCACCCGGCGAATCCAACGCGGCGACCAGGATGTCGTTCTGATGGGTGCCACCGGTACCGGGAAATCAGCGACCACCGCCTGGCTGGTGGAGGCGTTGCAGCGACCCACCCTGGTGATGGCCCCCAACAAGACCCTCGCTGCGCAGTTGGCCAACGAATTCTCCGAGTTGCTGCCCAACAACGCGGTCGAGTATTTCGTGTCGTATTACGACTACTACCAGCCCGAGGCCTACATCCCGCAGACCGATACGTACATCGAGAAGGACTCGAGCATCAATGAAGAGGTGGAACGGCTGCGACACAGCGCCACCAATTCCTTGCTCACCAGGCGCGACGTGGTGGTCGTGGCCACTGTCTCGGCGATCTATGGTCTGGGGACGCCGCAGGAGTACGTCGACCGCATGGTGCGGCTGCGGGTCGGCGAGTCCTACGACCGCCAGCAACTGCTGCGCCGGTTGGTGCAGATCCAATACTCCCGCAACGATGCCGCCTTCACCCGGGGCACTTTCCGCGTCCGCGGCGACACGGTGGAGGTGTTCCCGGTGTATGAGGAACACCCGGTGCGCATCGAGATGTTCGGCGACGAGATCGAACGGCTCATGACGCTGCATCCGGTCACCGGGGAGATTCTCACCGACGACCCCGAGTTGTACATCTTTCCGGCGACGCACTACGTCGCCGGACCGGAACGCATGGCCCGGGCCATCGATGAGATCTCCACCGAACTCGAGACCAGGTTGGCCGAACTCGAAACCGGTGGCAGTCTGCTCGAAGCCCAGCGGCTGCGGATGCGCACCCAGTACGACCTCGAGATGATGCAGCAGGTCGGGTTCTGCTCGGGGATCGAGAACTACTCCCGGCACATCGACGGCCGGGGGCCCGGCTCCCCGCCCAACTGCCTGATCGACTACTTCCCCGAGGACTTCCTGCTGGTGATCGACGAGTCACACGTGACGGTGCCCCAGATCGGGGGCATGTACGAGGGGGACATGAGCCGCAAACGCAGCCTGGTCGATCACGGCTTCCGGCTGCCGAGTGCGATGGACAACCGCCCGTTGCGCTGGGAGGAGTTCGTCGCCCGGATCGGACAGACTGTCTACCTTTCCGCCACCCCCGGCCCCTACGAATTGGCCAAGGTGGGCGGTGACGTCGTCGAACAGGTGATCCGACCCACCGGGTTGATCGATCCAGAGATCATCGTGAAACCGACGAAGGGTCAGATCGATGACTTGCTGGCAGAGATCAATGAACGGGCGGAGCGGAACGAACGGGTGCTGGTCACCACACTGACCAAACGCATGGCCGAAGACCTCACCGACTATCTGCTCGATCAGGGGGTGCGGGTGCGCTACCTGCACTCGGAGGTGGACACCCTGCGGCGGGTGGAGTTGCTGCGCCAGTTGAGGCTCGGCGAATACGACGTGTTGGTGGGCATCAACCTGCTCCGCGAAGGTCTCGACCTGCCCGAGGTCAGTCTGGTGAGCATTCTCGACGCAGACAAGGAGGGCTTCCTGCGCTCGGAACGTTCCTTGATCCAGACGATCGGCCGGGCCGCGCGCAATGTCTCGGGCCAGGTTCACATGTATGCCGACAGCATCACCGAATCCATGGCGACTGCCATCGCCGAAACCAACCGGCGGCGCGCCAAGCAGATCGCCTACAACGAAGAGCACGGGATCGACCCCACTCCGCTGCGCAAGAAGATCGCCGACATCACCGACCTGATCGCCGCAGAAGAAGCAGACACCGAGGTCCTGCTAGCCGAACGTGCGGGCGGTCGGGGTGCTCGGGGCCGACGCGGTGAATCGGCCGGCGCCGTATTGGGAGCGACGAGGTTGATGGAGCGCCGCGGCGGGGAGGAGGCGAGTCTGCCGGCGGAGGAACTCGCTGGGCTCATCGCCGAACTGACCGAGGCGATGCACACCGCTGCGGAGGAACTGCAGTTCGAGTTGGCGGCCCGATACCGCGACGAGCTGGCGGAACTCAAGAAGGAACTCCGGGCGATGCAGGATGCCGGGGTGTGAGCGTCTACGGAGCTCGGGATGGGCACTACCCTGGAGTGCCGGGCGGTGCACCTGCCGTGGTGCGGCATCTCCCTGCCGGTGGGCGAACTGAAAGGTCGGTCTGTTGGACGTGACTCTCACCGCTTGGCTCGTCACCGTCGTCGCGGTGCTGGTGCTGGTGGCGATGGACTTCCTGGTGGTGTCCAACAAGCCGCACGAAGTCGGCATGAAGGAAGCCGCTGGGTGGTCGGTCTTCTACATCGGCGTGGCACTGGCGTGGGGTGCCGGGATCTGGATGATCTACGGCAGTTCCTACGGCACCGAGTACTTCACCGGATGGCTGGTGGAGAAGGCACTCAGCGTCGACAACCTCTTCGTGTTTGTGATCATCCTGAGCCGCTTCGCCGTCCCGAAAGCCTATTGGCAGAAGGTGCTGCTGTTCGGGATCGTGTTCGCCCTCATCATGCGGACTGTCTTCATTCTGGTCGGCGCCGCGATGCTGCAGTACTTCTCCTTCACCTTCTTGATCTTCGGCGGTCTGCTGATTTGGACGGCCATCCAACTCGCACGGCACCGGGATGAGGATCCAGAAGTCGAGGATTCGAAGCTCGTCGCCTTCGCCGAACGACGACTTCCGTTCAGCACCGAGTGGAACGACGGCAAGATGACGATCAAGGAGCATGGTCGGCGCCTCTTCACTCCGATGCTGCTGGTGATGATCGCGATCGCGAGCACCGACGTGCTGTTCGCGCTGGACTCGATCCCTGCCGTGTACGGAATCACCAGCGAACCGTACATCGTGTTCGCGGCCAACGCCTTCGCCTTGCTGGGACTACGCGCGCTCTTCTTCCTGCTCTACGGACTGCTCGACAAACTTGTGTACCTCTCGCTCGGGTTGTCCGTGGTGCTCGGATTCATCGGCGTCAAGTTGGTGCTGCATTGGGCGCACGGCGTGTGGCCGTGGGTTCCTGAGATCGACACCCTGCTTTCCCTCGCAGTCATCATCGGAGTGTTGACGATCACTGCACTGGCGAGTTGGTGGAAGGTGCGTCGCGACCCCAGCGCGGTCGGCCATGCCGGGACGCTGGTGGCGCCTAAGCATCCCGACGATGCCGCCCCACCCAGCACAGAGGCGCGGGGCGAGTAGCCGTGTGTCGTTTGCTCGGACTGACGGCAGGTCGGCGCGACGTCGACGTGAAGTATTGGCTGACCTCCGGCCCCGACAGTATGAAGGCAGAGAACCGGAGGAACCCTGATGGTGCCGGGGTGGGGTGGTTCGACGCCGGCGGCACACCCCATGTCTTGAAGGCGGCGGGCGACGCGCTGGCCAAAGGCTCCTTCGACAAGCGGGTCGACCGGTTGACGGGGCGCACCTTCGTCACCCACGTCCGCGACGCCACGACCGGGCACGACTCGGTGGTGAACACCCACCCGTTCGACATCGATGGAACCCTGATCGCCCACAACGGTGGCTTCGGGGATCTGACGGCGGTCGACCACCACCTCGGCGACTACTTGTCGCTGGTCCACGGCGATACGGACTCCGAACGTTATGCGGCCCTCATCGTGAAGGAAGCCGATGCCCACGGCGGCGACGTCGGTCTCGGCATGGTGGCAGCGGCCACCTGGTTGGCGCGCAACGTGCCTCTCTACTCCTTGAACGCCGTCGTCATCCGGGACGGCAGGCTGTGGGCCTTGAGGTATCCGGATGAGCGGGCGTTGCATGTCGCCCGCCGGGTGGTCCAGCCGTCAACCGGGCGGCCGGATGACGGCTGGAACGGCAGTTCGGACGTGGCCCGTCATCAGGTCGTCAGCGGATCGATCGCGTCGATCGTGGTGGTTGCCAGCGAGCGCATCGACGCCGAACCCGATTGGCTGATGCTCCAGTCGGGTGAGCTCATCACCGTCGACCCGAATCTGACCATCACGTCCCGGCTAGCGCTCACGGAGTCGCCGAGTCGGCTGCTGCACCTCGCCGGTCACGACCCCAACGACGAGGCTTTCTAACTGTCGCCGGCCGGCTCCCGGGACGGCTGGAAGATGGCGGAGAAATAGCCCGCCAGCAGGGTGTCCCGAAGTTGGGTCGGCAGGGCTTCGAGCAGGGCTTGGATGCCTGCGGCCTCTGCGGGAAGGCCTGGTGACTCGCCGGCGTCGAGCCCGGCGAACTTCAGCAAGGCGTCGACCGTGGCCAGGTCGAGAGTGCTCGGGTCGAGTGCCATCGCCGCGGCCTCCAGTTGGGGATCGGCGGCGGCCCACGGCTGCTGAGCGGCCTCTGCAGCGGCCGACCGCAGGGCTTCGCAGAACTCGTCGATGCCCCCCAACGTGGTGGCCTGCACGGTCAGGTGGGCGGTTCGGGGCAATCCGGCCACCCCGGGCTGGGCCTGGATGAACCACCCTCGGGCGCTCATGGCGTCCGCGAGCAGGAACGGGTCCACTCCGTCGGGGCCGTCCGCCGCGAGTGCGATGAGGGTACTGGCCGGCTGTCCGAGGACACGAAGCCCGTCGATCTCATCCACCGCCGCGATGATCGCGTCGGTGGCCCTGCGCGTCGCCAGTACGAGTTCCCGGTAGCCGTCGAGACCGATTCTTCGGCAGACCGCCCAGGCAGCGGCCATCGGGCCCGCTGATTTCGTACTCTGCAGGGTCGTGTTGACGACCGGGTAGCCCGGCCAATCGGAGTAGGCGAAGTAGGAGTTGAGTCGATACTCGGGGTCGCTGAACAACAGCAGCGACGTCCCCTTCGGCGCGTAGGCGTACTTGTGCAAGTCCACCGACATACTCCGCACTCCCGGCACCCGGAAGTCGAACGGGGGAACCTGGTAGCCGAGCTGGGACAGAAAGGGGAGGATCCAGCCACCGATGCAGGCATCGACGTGCACCGGCACCCCGCGTTCTGCTGCGATAGGCGCGATGTCCTCGATCGGGTCGATGACTCCGTGGGCGTAGGAGGGAGCCGACAGCACGACCAGGGCCGCATCGGATCCCGCCTCGTCCAAGGCCGCCGCAACGTCGGAGGTTCGTACCTGGAAAGTTGTGGGATCGACCGGGAGCATGACCCGGTCCACGTCGAGCAGTTCGGTGGCTTTGACGAAAGCCGAGTGTGCGGTGATCGGCATGATCACTGTCGGTCTGCGAGGTGAGTCCGGATGGTCGGCACGCCATTGCTCCCGGGCTGCTTTCACCGCGAGCATGCACGATTCGGTGCCGCCGCTCGTAACGACCCCCACCGCGGCCGGGCCTCCGGCGAGCAGATCCAGACCCCAGCCCACGAGATCGTTCTCGATCCGCGCCACACTCGGGAACACCGTCGGATCGAGCGCGTTCACGCCGCTGAAAGCGGTGAGGGCGGCATTCCCCACCGCCTCCAGGTCGGCGATCCCGGAGTCGTAGACATAGGCCAGCACGCGGCCCCCAGTCGTCGGGGCGTCGTCCTCTCGGTAAGCCTGCAGAGCAGCGGCGATCGATGCGGCGTCGGCGCCGTCGGTTGGCAGGGTCATGGACCGTCCTCCTTGTGCTACGGCTGCGTGGCCGGTGGGAGTGAGGGGGATGCGTCGGCCAGGGTGGCTGAGATCCCGGCGGCGTCGTAGCGGCGGAGCAGCAGCAGACTCAGCCCGGTGAGTACGGCGGGCACCAGGGAGAAGGCGAGCAATACCCCGGTGATGGCCAGTTCCGGCTGCTGCACCACTTCGTCGGCGGTCGACGAGACGAACCCGGTGAGGGCCAGGACGCTGAGGACCAGGGCCGGTCCGACTGCGAATCCGGCGGTTTCACCGGCGGTCCAGTAGCCGGTGAAGGCACCGGCTTGCTGGCGATTCCGGCGCGCCGCATCGGCGGCGATGGCGTCCGGAAGCATCGACAGCGGGAACATCTGCATACCCGCGTAGCCGATGCCGCAGACGGCGACGAAAGCGGCGACGACGATCAGCGGCAGGGATCGGCTGGCGAGCAGAGCCAGCGCTCCGGCGATGAATACGACGGACGCCAGCACGTACCCGCGCTTCTTCCCCAGTGCGTGGGAAACCTTCGCCCAGATCGGCACGAACAGGATGCCGGGCCCGACCAGGCATACGAACAATACGTCCGCGATCTGCTCGCGGTTGAGGATGTAGGTGGCGAAGTACTGCGCGCCGGCCAGCATGGCGCTGGTGGCCAACGCCTGCATGATGAAGGTTCCCAGCAAGGCGACGAAATCCCGATTGTGTCGGGCGACGTCGAACTGGGTGCGCAGCGATCGCTCTGTCTCGCTCACCGCCACGACCCGAGTGCGCCGCAGCCCCCACCAGCAGCCGAGCATCCCCAGCCCGATCAGAACGCCGACGACGATGCCCATCACCAGGTAGCCCGTCGTCTGGTCGGTGAAACTGTCGCGTATCGCCGGCGATCCGGCGCCGAAGAGCAGGATGCCGAAGGTGAGGAACGCCACCCGCCAGGCCATCAGAGTGGTGCGCGCCCGCGGTGACGAGGTGATTTCGGCCGGCGTCGCGATGTAGGGCACCTGGAAGATCGCGAAGGCCGATGCGGCTGCCAGGAAGGCCAGGAAGACCCAACCGGCGGCTGCGGCGGGCGGCAGGCCCAGGGGTACCGCGAACATCAGGGCGAACATCGGCGGCAGCACCAGTCCGCCCACCAGCAGGAACGGTCGCCTGCTGCCGCGCCGAGCCATCGAACGGTCGGAGAGGTTGCCGACGATCGGCAGGAAGACCACGTCCCACAGTTTGGGCAGCAGCAGCACCAGGGCGGCCACCCCGGCCGCAACGCCCAGACTGTTGGTGAGGTAATACGCCAGCAGCAGGCCGGGCACGGTGGAGAAACCCGCGGTTCCCACCGAACCCAGGGCGTACGAGAGTGTCGTGCGGCGATCCAGGGTGTGTTCGTTGGTGCTCACCAGCCGCGTTCCCGCCACTCGTCGAGGTGGGGCCGCTCGGCGCCGAGGGTGGTGTCCCATCCGTGCCCGGGGTACACCCAGGTGTCGTCGGGATAGACGTCGAAGATCCTGGTCGACACGTCGCCGAAGAGTTGGCCGAAAGTCTCCGGGGTGGTGCGACCCACACCGCCGGGGAAAAGCGAATCACCGGTGAGTATGTGCCAGGTGCCGGAGTCGTCGGCGAAAGCGAGGGCGATGCCTCCCGGAGTGTGGCCCCGTAGGCCGATGACGCGCAGCTCGGTGCCATCGAGGTCGATCCTGTCGTCGTGTGAGAGCCGGCGATCCGTGGGTACGTCGATGGCGTCGGCGTCTGCGGCGCCCGCCATCGTTCCAGCCCCGGTGTCGGCGACGACCTCGCCGAGCGCACCCCAGTGATCATGGTGCCGGTGGGTCGTCAGCACGAAGTCGAGTCCGTCCGAGTGGAGCAGTTGCGACGTGATCACGGGTGCGTCCGCGGCAGCGTCCACCAACAGTCGGGTGCCGTCCCGCCCCTCGAGCAGGTAGACGTTGTTGTCCAGCGGGCCGACGGCGAGTTTGTGCAACGTCAGCGTGCCCAGGCGGCGCGACTGGGGGGCACCGCCGACCTGGGTTCGTCCGGTGTACTCCATGGGCGCCACCATAGGGGAATCCGAACCTCCGATGGGTGCTCTGAGATGCTGCCACCCGGGTGCTCCGACCCGCCGTCGGGGCACTGACGGTTCCCTGACTCCAGGTAGCCGAGGACACGCCGCGCCGTGCGAGGGCCAGCGGCGCACATCGCAGTACCTTCACACCATGTTCTTTGGCGCCCCCCGGTGAGGAAGTCGGCCATCGGCGTCCGGCGGCCGGGGATCGTCGCCGCTTCGGCGGTCGCTGCTCTGGCCGTGGTGCTCGGAGTGGCCGTCCCCTCGGACGGCACGCACCTCGTGGCACAGCCGACCGGGGCCGACGCCGGAGCGGGGGTCGCCTCCGGGCAGGGTCGAGGTTTGGCCGTCGGCGCCCGCCCCTCGGTTCCAGTCAACCCGGATCCGTGGGCGACCCCACTCCCGGCCGCGGACGTCCAACAGGAGGGCTCGGGGACGTTCCTCAGCGACGACCAGCGAGCAGACTTCGTCTCGCGCTTCGGTTCCACCGCGGCACTGGCCCTCTCCGATCTGGACGGCCACACGGTGGAAGTCCTCGGCTCCGACGGTGGTGTCCCCTACGCGTGGTCGACGGCGAAAGTGCTGGCCGCAACTGCATTGCTCGAGGCTGCAGGTGAGGATCAACTCGAGCCGGAAGAGCAAGACGCGGTGAGTTTGGCGCTCACCGAGTCCGACAACGATGCTCTGGCGGAAGTGATCGACGCTGTCGGACGCCGGACCGAGGCCGACTTCGCCGGAGTCTTGGACTACATCACCGAGTTGCTGCGGAGTTCCGGTGACACCTCCACCACGGCCGTAGCCACCGATAGCTACTCGCTGGGGGAGACCCAATGGCGGCTTGACGACCAGGCCGAATTCCTCGCCGGCGTAGCCCGCGGATGTGTGCTCGCCGCTGAGCCTGCCGCGTATCTGCTGCAGACCATGGGCGCGGTGGTGGAGGAGCAGCGGTGGGGTTTGGGTCAGGCCGAATCGCCAGCTTTCAAAGGCGGCTGGGACTTCGACGAGGATGGTCGGGCGTACGTCCGCCAGTTCGGTCTGATGACCGCCGCCGATGGCAATGAGTACGTCGCGGCGGTGAGTATCAGGGGCGTCGTCGGCGATGCCGACCCAGAGACCGGATTCGAGCAGAGCGAAGCAACGCTCACGGCCATGGCGCAGTGGCTGCGGGAGGCCGTCGTGACGGCTCCGGAGCCGACGAAGGCGTGTACGTCCTGACCGGGCCGTGCGCACCCCGGTCGGACAGATCGATGCGGACGGGTCACTGCAGCAGCGCCGCGGCAGCGTCGAAATCGAGGCCGGAAACATGCGTGGACAGTTCCGCGTAGACGGTGTCGCCGACAGCCTGACGGACGCGGGCGGCGTTGGCCTCCAGCCAGCCCAACGCGGAAAGGTCATGGCCTGCCAACAGATTCCGCAGGTGGATGAGGTCTCGTTCGGAGGCGGGACTGTGCTCGGCGGGTTCCGGAACGGTACTGCGCTGTGCCGCCTGGACCGAGTCGAGGTCGACTGCCATGTCGTCGAGCGTCGACGCGATGCGGAGCAGGCCCGAACGGAGTGAGTCGTCGGTCTCCGTACCGGAGCGGATCTGCGATTCCATATCTTCGGCCACCTTGGCCATGGTGAGTGCACCGAGGGCCGCCGCGCCACCACGGAATCGATGCAGTTGGGCGCGCAGGTCCGCACGATCCAGCCGATGAACGTGTGCCGCGTAGGTGCGCCACCGTTCGGGTTCATTGTCCGCAACGAGACGTGTCAGCAATCCGACGAACATCGCCGCGTCGTCGCCCACGATCTCGGCGATTCCGCTGGTGTCGTCCACCCCCCGGATGTGGGGAAGCCCCGCCAGGTCGCGGTCGCTCGGCACCGGGGCGGGTGGGCGTCCGGTGAGGCTGCGGATCGTCGCCACGAGGAGTTCCGGGTCGAACGGCTTCGTGAGGAAGGCATCCATCCCGGAGGCCAGTGCGGCGTCCCTTTCGGTGACCAGGGCATCGGCTGTCAAGGCGATGATCGGCAGGTCGGCCAATGCCAAGCCGGTACGGATCCTCCGGGCGACTTCGTTGCCGTCGATCTCGGGCATCTGGACGTCCAACAACAAGGCGTCCGCGGCGTCGGGATCGGCTGCGAGTAGATCCAGCACGTCGTGACCCGACGTCATGGCGATGACCTCGGCGCCATGAAGTTCCAGGATTCGACGGGCGACGAGGAGGTTGAGTTCGCTGTCGTCCACCAGCGCGATCGTCACACCACGAAGCGATGCCGCCCCCGCTGTCGGGTCGGCACGTCCGGTCCCCGCTCGGGTGCGATCGGCTGCCTGGTTCACCGCATTGAACAGGGCCGAGGCGTTCAACGGCGGGTGCAGCACGGGAGTCGTCGCCCCAGCCGACGACGACCGGCCTCCTTGGCCGTCGTCGTCCACCAGCACCATGGACGGGCCCCGGCGCTCGCCGAGGGAGGCCGCTGTCTGCCGGATCGAGGCTCCGGGAGTTCCCTCCAACAACCGGGAGCGGATGACCAGCACGTGCGGTAGCTCCCCGCTGTCTGCGAGGGTCCGAAGGGCGTTGGCGGCATCGGCAGCCGACCGTGCGGTGAACACCCGCCACCCGAGGGACTCCGAAAGCCTCGCCAAGTCGGCCAATTCGGAGTTGTCATCGGATGCCACCAGGACCCTGATCGGATCGTCGGGCGCGGTGGCCGGATGGCTGGAGGATTCGGCGGGAAGTCGGAGTGGAACTTCGACCCAGAACTCGCTGCCCACGCCGAGTTCGCTCTGCACGCCCACCTCCCCGGACATCATCGTCACCAACCGCTGCACGATCGACAACCCCAGCCCGGTCCCGCCATGGGCGCGGGTGGTTCCGGTCTCGGCCTGGGTGAATGGGTCGAACAGGCGCTCCTGGGCGTCCGCGGCTATGCCGATCCCTGTGTCCGCCACGCTCAGGCGCAGCCGCACTGTGCCGGCGGTCCGACCGACACAGGTCAGCGAGGCCCGAACGGAGCCGCCGGGATCTGTGAACTTGATCGCGTTGCCCACCAGATTGGTGATGATCTGGCGCAACCGAGTGGCGTCGCCGATGACGCTGGCGGGCAGGCCGTCGCCGAGATCGAGTCGCAGGTCGACGCCCCTTTCGGACGCCGTTGGCCCGAGAACTGCGACCACTTCTGCGAGCAGCGCCGGCAGGTTGAGCGGGAGTTCCTCGAGGGTCATCTCGCCGGATTCGACCTTGGACAAGTCCAGCACGTCGTTGATCACCGAGGCCAGGGTGTCGGCGGCGAAACCGATCTTCGTCACCAATTCCCGTTGGTCGGCGCTGAGGCCAGACTGCAGAAGCAGGTAGGTCAAGCCGACCAGCACGTTCAGCGGGGTGCGAATCTCGTGGCTGGTGTTGGCCAGGAAGCGACTCTTCGCGTCGTTGGCCGCCTCGGCCGCCACCTTGGCCGCGCGTAGGTCCTGTTCCATCCGCTTGCGGTCGTCGATGTCCTGGAACACGCCGAAGAGGGCCACGATCTGTCCGTCTTCGTCGCGTTCCACCTCGCCCAGCGTGCTGACCCAGATGATCCGGCCGTTCCAGGTCTGCAATTGCAATTCCTGCTCCCACCCCTCACCGGTCTCGAAGGCGTGCTCGACCGCCGCGCTGATGATAGTTCTGGAATCTGGGGTGTAGAAACGCACACCGCTGGCGAGAGTGGGCTGGTAGCCGTCCGGCACCTCATGCAGGCGGTAGGTGGTCGACGTCCACGTGATCGGCACATCGGCGGGGTCGGTGTCCGGTGGCGGGACTTCGAGCCGCCAACCACCGATTCGTGCCATGTCGCCGGCTCGCTCCAACAGGTTCCGGCTTTCCACCAGTTGCCTGGCCAACTCGCGCCTGGCCGTGATGTCGAGGTGGGTTCCGAACATCCACTCAGGCCGGCCGTCCGGGGTTCTGGTGACCAACTGACCACGGTTGGAGATCCACACCCAGTGGCCGTCTTTGTGGCGCATGCGCACCTCGACGTCGTAGAAGTCGGTCTCCCCGGCGAAGTGGCGCTCCAGAGCTGCGGCGGAGGCCACGGCGTCTGAGGGGTGGCTCAGGCCGGTCCAGGTGTCGATCGAGACAGGCTCCAGTTCCGCCAGGGTATAGCCCGCGATCTCGGCCCAGCGCTCGTTGAACCGACACTCGCCGGTCTGCACGTTCCACTCCCAGGTGCCCGCGTTGGTGCTGTCCACGATCCGCTGCAGGCGCTGCTCCTCGCGCGCCGTGGCTTCGCTGACCAGTCGTTGTTCCCGCTCGCGATTGTCGTGCTGACGCCGGTAGTGGGCGGTGACCACGGCCCAGGCCAGCAACGCTGCGGCGAGGGTGGCCAGCAGCCCGATCATGGCCACCCGCAACGGTGCGGGTGGCAGGTTCGCCGCATCGACGAACGCGTCGGTAGCAGTGATGCGCAGAGTCCAGGGCGCGCCGAACACTTCAATCGTTTCCGTGGTCTCGAGGCCGCGGGCGCCCTCCCCGGTGTAGTCCGCGGTGCGGTAGAACTCCTGTCGCTGGTCGCCGTCGGGGAGCGTGGCAGTCAGCGAGAAGGCAAGACCCTGGGAGGCGGAGTCGATCGTGGCGAGCACTTCGCTTGCGACGAGGGGGGCGTACGTCCACCCGATCGTCGCCGCCTCCCGCTCGGCCGGAGTGTTGAGCGGGGCCCCTGGTTCGTAGACCGGCAGCAGCAACAAGAAGCCCTGTTCGGGTTCTTCGGTCGCCTGGGCGAGGGTGAGGGGGGCGCTGAGGGTGGCGTTTCCCGTCGCCGCCGCGGTGTCCGCCGCTGTTCGGCGGCGGTCTTCGCTCGCGAGGTCAAGTCCTACCGACTGCGCATTCGATTCGATGGGTTCGACGAACTCGGTGACGTATCGGTACGGTCCGGTGTTCGGCTCGATCTCGACGACGTCGAAGTCCGGGTTGCCGGCTGCCTTCGTTGCGGCGACGTATTGCTCTGTCTGCGTTGACGGTACTTTCCTGACGAAGCCGAAACCACGCGCCCCGGGGAATTCTTCTTCGAGGTCGCGGGACGCGATGTAGGTCTCGAAGTCGGCGGCGGTCACGTCCGCGCCACCGGCCACCAGCACGGCCCCGCGCGAACTGCGCAGACCGTACTCGTAGATTGCGAACGCCTGCTCGAGTTCGGTGGTGAGTTGCCCGGTGGCGGAGTCGAAGGAGGTGTGGAGCCGCGCGTCGTTGTTGGCCGTTTCCACGGCGGCCGCGAAGGCAGTGAGGGTCAAGCCGACGAGGACGACGGCGGCGACGATCCACCACCGCCGCCGGGTCTCAGTCATGCTGCAGTGCGGCGCCGGGCGGATCCACAGGGGCGCCGCGGTCAAAGGCTGGGTCGGGCACGAGGGCGGCCGCAACGGCACAGTTGCGGCCTCGTTCCTTTGCCGTGTAGAGCGACCGGTCCGCGGCAAGGAGGAGGTGGGCCGGACCGATCAGCGACTGGTCGGCCGCGCTGCGGGCAAACGCTCCCTGCCAGTCGTCGGGCACGAATGTGGCGCCGCCGACGGATGCCGTCACCACCTCCGAGATGGGGCTGGCGTCGTGCTGCAGATTCAGGTCCACGACTGCGCATCGCAGGGCTTCGGCGAGTTGCTGCCCTCGATCCACGTCGACGTCGGGGGCGACCAGCACGAACTCGTCGCCGCCGTACCGGGCCAGCAACCCGCCGAGCGTTTCCATCGTCGTCGCCAGTGAGCGGGCCACCTGCTCTAGGCATTCGTCGCCGGCTTGATGGCCGCGGGAGTCGTTGTACTCCTTGAAGTAGTCGATGTCGATCATGAACAGTGACAGGGGCCGGTTCTCCCGCATGCTGCGCAGCCACGCTTTGGGGAGTTGTTCTTCGAAGACGCGACGGTTGCTGATCCCGGTCACGCTGTCTTGCAGCGCGCTCTGCTTGAGCAGGTCGTTGAAGCGTTTCAGTCGTAGATGGGTCGCCACCCGGGCGCGTACCAGAGGTGCCAGCGGTGGCTTCGCGATGAAGTCCACCGCGCCGGCCGACAGACCCGCCAGTTCGTCTTCCTGGCTGTGGTGGCTGGTGATGAAGATGATCGGTACGTCGATGAATGCGTCGTCGGACTTGAGCTCCAGACAGACGTCCAGCCCGGACATTCCCGGCATCTCGATGTCGAGCAGCACCAGGTCCGGTCGTTGGTGTCGGGCCAACGAGAGCGCCTCACTGCCGGTGGTGGCGAATCGGAGCCGAGCCATGTCGCCCAGTACCTTGCCGAGCAGCAGAATCGCGCCGGGATCGTCGTCGACGAGGAGTATCTCCGGCTGCGCCTCGCGGTGAGCCGATGCCGGGGTGCCGGAAGGCGCAGGCACATCCGGCATGACCGCACCTCCGTTCGTGCAGACGTCGCAGCAGCGCAGACAGCCCAACTCCCTACAAACCATAGTCGTCCCAGTCGACGGGTTCACGCCTGTCGGTCGAAAGCACGCCGGTGTGACCTCACTGCCGGAATGCTCTGTCTGCGGGCCCGCATAGGCTGTAGGGGTGCTGGAACGACTGATCGTGCGCGGAGCACGCGAACACAATCTCAAGGACGTGTCGCTGGACCTGCCGCGGGACGCCCTGATCGTGTTCACCGGACTCTCCGGCTCGGGGAAGTCCAGCCTCGCCTTCGACACGATCTTCGCCGAAGGGCAACGCCGCTACGTCGAGAGTCTGAGCGCCTACGCCCGCCAGTTCTTGGGGCAGATGGACAAGCCCGATGTGGATTTCATCGAAGGCCTCTCGCCAGCGGTGAGCATCGACCAGAAGTCCACCTCGCGCAACCCCCGGTCGACCGTCGGCACCATCACCGAGGTATACGACTATCTCCGCCTGCTGTACGCCAGGATCGGTCGACCGCACTGCCCGAAGTGCGGCCGTCCCATCAGCCGGCAGCATCCGCAGCAGATCGTCGATCAGGTGCTGGAACTGCCGGAAGGTACGCGATTCCAGGTGTTGGCGCCGGTGGTGCGCGAACGCAAGGGTGAATTCGTGGAGTTGTTCCGCACCCTGCAGACCCAGGGCTATTCGAGGGTCCGGGTCGATGGGGCGGCGCACCAGTTGGATGATCCGCCCAAGCTGAAGAAGCAGGAGAAACACACCATCGAGGTGGTGGTCGATCGGCTGGCCGTGAAACCGACCGCGAAGCAGCGCCTGACGGACTCGATCGAGACCGCGCTGCGGTTGGCCGGTGGCACCGTCACGCTGGACTTCGTCGATCGCCCGGAGGATGCCGACGATCGGACCCGCGTGTTCTCCGAACACCTCGCGTGCCCAGTCGACGGATTGAGCTTCGAGGAGTTGGAGCCGCGCTCGTTCTCCTTCAACTCCCCGTTCGGCGCCTGTCCGGAATGCACCGGATTGGGCACCAGACACGAAGTGGATCCGGACCTCGTGGTCCCGGACCCCGACGCCAGCCTCGCGGCCGGAGCGGTGGCGCCCTGGTCGATCGGCACCAGCGCCGAGTACTTCCTGCGGCTGCTGGGAGCACTGGCCGAGGACCTGGGGTTCGACCTCGACACTCCCTGGCAGGACCTACCCGCCGAGGCCCGGAAAACGATCCTGCAGGGCCAGCGCTCGTCGGTGACGGTGAAGTACCGCAACCGCTACGGTCGTGAACGCTCGTACACCACGGGATTCGAGGGGGTCATCCCGTACATCCAACGTCGACACGCGGAAGCGGAGACCGACTCCGGCCGGGAACGTATGGCCGGCTACATGCGCGAGGTGCCCTGTCCGGCATGCGGGGGTGCGCGACTCAAGCCGGTGAGCCTCGCCGTCACGGTCGGGGGCAGGTCCATCGCCGACGTCGCGGCCCTGCCGATCGGGGAGGCGTCCGACGTGCTCTCCAGCCTCGAATTGGACGACCGAGACGCCGCGATCGGCGCACGGGTGCTCAAGGAGATCGGCGAACGTCTGCAGTTCCTGGTTGATGTGGGCTTGCACTACCTCTCTTTGGATCGGCCGGCGGCGACACTCGCCGGCGGCGAGGCCCAGCGCATTCGGCTGGCCACCCAAATCGGATCGGGTCTGGTCGGGGTGCTCTATGTGCTCGACGAGCCGAGTATCGGACTGCATCAGCGAGACAATCGCCGACTGATCGAGACGCTGGTTCGGCTACGCGATCTGGGTAACACGTTGATCGTCGTGGAACACGACGAAGACACCATTCGAGCCGCGGATTGGGTGGTGGACATCGGTCCTGGTGCGGGCGAGCACGGCGGCCAGGTGGTCGTGAGCGGCCCCGTCCCGGAACTTCTCGAGGCCACCGACTCCATCACCGGCGCCTACGTCGCGGGCACCAAACAGATCGAGGTGCCGCCGGTCCGGCGAAGCCCGCAGCCTGGGCGTGAGTTACGCATCGTCGGGGCCCGCGAACACAACCTGCGAAAAGTGGACGCGACCATCCCGCTCGGTTGCCTGGTGGCGGTCACCGGAGTGAGCGGCAGCGGCAAGTCGACGTTGGTCAACGACGTGTTGTATCGGGTGCTTGCGCGCGAGCTCAACGGCGCGCGCACCGTCCCCGGTCGGCACACGAGGGTGGAGGGTCTGGAGCATCTGGACAAGGTGGTCCACGTCGACCAGAGCCCGATCGGGCGGACGCCCCGGTCGAACCCTGCCACCTACACCGGGGTGTTCGACCACGTGCGGAAACTCTTCGCCCAGACCGAAGAGGCTAAGGTGCGCGGCTACTTGCCCGGCAGGTTCTCGTTCAACGTCAAAGGCGGGCGCTGCGAGGCGTGCACCGGCGACGGCACCATCAAGATCGAGATGAACTTCCTGCCCGATGTGTACGTCCCGTGCGAGGTGTGCCATGGCGCGCGCTACAACCGCGAGACGTTGGAGGTGCACTACAAAGGCAAGACGATCGCCGAAGTGCTGGACATGCCGATCGAGGAAGCCGCGGAATTCTTCGCCGCCGTTCCTGCCATCGCCCGCCACCTGCGCACCTTGGTCGACGTCGGACTCGGCTACGTCCGGCTCGGCCAACCCGCGCCGACCCTCTCCGGCGGTGAGGCGCAACGGGTGAAGCTGGCGGCGGAGCTGCAGAAACGGGCGACTGGGCGCACGATCTACGTACTTGACGAACCAACCACCGGACTGCACTTCGAGGACATCCGCAGGCTGCTCATCGTGCTTCAGCGGTTGGTCGACACCGGCAACACCATCGTGGTGATCGAGCACAACCTCGACGTCATCAAGACCGCCGATTGGCTGGTGGACATGGGTCCGGAGGGCGGATCCGGCGGCGGAACCGTGGTGGCGACCGGGACCCCGGAGGACGTGGCCATGGTGTCGGCGAGTCACACCGGCCGCTTCCTCGCCGATGTGCTGGGCACCTCCCATGATCGAGGCGTAGCGTAGATCCACCCCCACCGAGGAGTGTCGATGGAAGACGAGCGAACGACCGGCCACCAGCCGACGCCGACGAGAAGACTTGTGCTGAGCGCCGGAGCCGCCGGGGTGGCTGCGGCCGCCCTCGCAGCCTGTGGCGGGGTGTCGGGGGAGAGTTCCGAGAGTGGTTCCGCCGACGACGGTGCCGATGCCGGCGGAGCCGGCACACCAGGCGACGGGGGGCCGGCCTCGGCGGTTCCGGTCGGCGGGGCAGCCATCGTCGCAGTGAACGACACCGCCTACGTGGTGGCCCAGCCTTCGGAGGGGGAGTTCGTCGCGCACAGCGCGGTGTGCCCGCATCAGGGCTGTTTGTGCAATGCCATCGTGGACGGCAATGCCGTCTGCCCGTGCCACGGAAGCGAATTCGACAGCGAGAGCGGCGAGGTTCGCAAGGGTCCCGCCATCAAGGGGTTGGCCGCGGCGAGTGTCACCGTGGCCGAGGGGTCGCTGCAACTGTCATGAAGGTACGTCGCGCCGCTGGGACGCGCTGTCAGCGATGACCGATCCCCGGTCGTATCGGCCACCGTCCGGAAGCATCCCGACAGGTCCGGGGGTGTACCGCTTTCGCGACTCCCATGGTCGGGTCGTGTACGTCGGGAAGGCCAAGAGTCTGCGAAGCCGGCTGAACAGCTACTTCGCCGACCTCTCCTCACTCCACCCCCGCACCCAGGCCATGGTGACCACCGCGTCGTCGGTCGACTGGGTGATGGTCGGCACCGAAGTGGAAGCACTCCAACTCGAGTACTCCTGGATCAAGGAATACGACCCTCGCTTCAACGTGCGCTACCGCGACGACAAGTCGTATCCCTACCTGGCCGTCACCCTGAGCGAGGAATTCCCGAGGGCGGTCGTGATGCGGGGGGCCAAGCGCAAAGGCACCCGCTACTTCGGTCCCTACGCGCACGCCTGGGCGATACGGGAGACGGTGGATCTACTGCTACGGGTGTTCGGCATACGCACGTGCTCCAACGGCGTCTTCCGGCGCGCCACCCAGGTGGGTCGACCTTGCCTGTTGGGCTACATCGATCGGTGCTCGGCACCGTGTGTCGGTCGCGTGGATCAGCAGCAGTACTCCGAAATCGTCGAGGGCTTCGTGGCATTCATGGATGGTCGCACCGCGGGGGTGATCGCCGATACCACCGCCGAGATGAAGGCAGCTGCGGCCGCTTTGGACTACGAGCGGGCCGCCCGGCTACGCGACGATCTCGGTGCCTTGACGAAGGTGCTGGAACGCAACGCGGTGGTGCTCGGCGACGGTACCGATGCCGACCTGTTCGCGTTGGTGGCCGACGAACTCGAGGCCGCCGTCCAGGTGTTCCACGTGCGTTCCGGCAGGATCACCGGGCAGCGGGGATTCATCGTGGAGCGCGTCGACGACACCGCCCCGGATGGACTGGTGGCGGCGATGCTCGGGCAGTTCTACGGCGGCGAGGAACCGGAACGGGTACCGCGGGAGGTGCTGGTCTCACAGACGCCGACGGACCTCGCCGGACTGCGGGGGTGGCTCACCGAACGGCGGGGGAGCCAAGTCGAGATCCGGGTGCCCCAGCGCGGTGACAAACGCGGCTTGATGGGTGAGTTGAGCAAGAACGCCGAGCAGGCGCTGGCGATGCACAAGTTGCGACGGGCTGGTGACCTGACGACGCGGAGCCTGGCCCTGTCGGAACTGCAGGAAGCACTCGAGCTGCCGGAGGCCCCCTTGCGGATCGAGTGCATCGACGTGTCGAACCTGGCGGGTACCGACGTGGTGGCATCGCTGGTGGTCTTCGAGGATGGCTTGCCGCGCAAGTCGGACTACCGCAGATTCAACATCTCGTCGCCGAAGGACGACACCGCGGCAATCGCGGAAGTGGTCAACCGGAGGTTCCGACGCTACCTGCAGGAGCGGCACGAGGGGACCGGGGCGCAACTCGACGCCACCGAAGAGGGTCCACGTGCAGGCACGTCGTTCGCCTATCCGCCGAGTCTGCTGGTCATCGACGGCGGGCGCGGGCAGGTCAACGCAGCGATGTCCGCGCTGACCGACTTGGGGATCGACGACATCGCGGTGTGCGGTTTGGCCAAGCGCTTGGAGGAGGTATGGCTGCCGGGTGAGGACGATCCGGTGATTCTGGATCGGCAGAGCCAGGGGCTGTACCTGCTGCAGCGGGTGCGAGATGAGGCGCACCGGTTCGCCATCAAGGGACACCGAGCCAAGCGGGCGGGTCGGGCAACGGCTAGTGCGCTGGACTCGATCTCCGGAGTGGGGGAACATCGCCGCAAGGCACTGCTGAAGCACTTCGGCTCGGTTCGAAGACTGCGACAAGCCTCGATCGAGGAAGTAGCCTCGGTACCAGGCTTCGGTCCGGCCACCGCACGTGCCGTGGTCGAGGCGCTCGCCGACGATCCTGGCGCGCCGGCGGTCAACGTGACCACCGGCGAGGTGCTGGCCGAGAACTGAGAGGGTTGCCCATGTCCGCCGAACAGGAGTCGGTCGCCGCCGCGGAGGCCGACAGTCCCGAGTTGCTGCTCGTCACGGGAATGTCGGGGGCCGGGCGTTCGACTGCGGCCCGGGCGCTCGAGGACCAGGGCTGGTTCGTGATCGACAACCTGCCGCCCAGCCTGCTGCTCGACGCGGTGGACCAAGTGGCCAGCAGGCATGGCGTCGATCGGTTGGCGATCGTGCTCGATGTGAGATCGGGCTTGTTCTTCGCCGAACTGCCCACCGCCGTGCGGCGGATGCGGGATCACTCCGATCACGTTCGGGTGCTTTTCCTGCAGGCCAGCGACGACGTTCTCGTGCACCGATTCGAATCCAATCGGCGCCCCCATCCGTTGCAGGGCGACGGCCGGCTGCTGGACGGGATCGCGCGGGAGCGTGAGGTCCTGCGCGACCTGCGGGCCGAGGCTGATCTGGTGATCGATACATCCACGCTGAACGTGCACGATCTGCGACGTCGGATGGATGCCGCCTTCGAAGGTGACCTCGACGCCCGGTTGCGCGTGACGGTGATCTCCTTCGGCTTCAAGTACGGCGTGCCGGTCGACGCCGATCTCGTCGCCGATGTCCGATTCCTGCCGAATCCGCATTGGGTTGCCGAGCTCGAGCCGCTCACCGGACTGCAACCGGCAGTCTCTGACTACGTGTTCAGCCACGCGGAGGCGCAGGCGTTCCTCGACCAGTACGCGAAGTTGATCGACGTCGTGGCGGACGGGTACCTACGAGAGGGGAAGAGGTACGTGACAGTTGCAGTGGGCTGCACCGGGGGCAAACACCGAAGTGTGGCGATGGCCGAGCGGCTGGGGAACCGATTGACCAAGCGGGGCGTGCAGACCTTGGTGATGCACCGCGATCTACCGGAAGTCGTCTGAGGTGCCGCTCAGGCGGGCCGGGGGCACCGCAGTGCCCTTCGGTCCCTTCGAGCATGGTCCCCGGGTGGTCGCCGTCGGTGGTGGCCACGGACTGTCGGCCACCTTGTCGGCGCTGCGCCGGCTCACGGACAACGTCACCGCGGTGGTCGGGGTGGCCGACGACGGGGGCAGCAGCGGTCGGCTACGCGCGGAATTCGGCATTCCGCCTCCCGGAGACTTGCGGATGGCCATCGCAGCCTTGTGCGGCGACGATCCGGTGGGTCGTTCCTGGAGCAGAGTGCTCCAGCACCGGTTCGCCGGCGAGGGACCGCTCGGCGGACATGCGGTCGGCAACCTGCTGATCAGCGCTCTGTGGGAGGAGACCAGTGACGTCGTTGCCGGGCTCGACTACCTCGGGGCGCTCGTCGAAGCCCGCGGGCGGGTGTTGCCTTCGACCACCGAGCCGATGGAGTTGCGGGCCGAGGTGGCCGGACTCGCACCGGACGACGCCGCCTCGGCTCAAGGTGCACCCACGACCAGCAGGATCATCGGTCAAGCGAACGTCGCCAGATGCGGCGGCACCGTGGTCGACATCGAACTCGATCCGCCGGATGCGCCACCTTGCGACGAGGCGCTCGAGGCGATTGCGGCAGCCGACTACCTGGTGCTCGGGCCGGGTTCGTGGTTCACCTCGGTGCTACCGCATTTCGAAATCGCCGAACTTCGGGAGGCGATCTCGGCAGCCTCGGCCCAACGGGTGCTGGTGCTGAATCTGGCCTCCGACACGGCCGAGACGAGGGGCTTCTCGCCGGCGACGCATCTGGAGGTGCTGCATCAGCGCTACCCGGAGGTGACGGTCGACGTGGTGCTCGCCGATCCTCGTGCCGTCGCCGACCCGGGTGAACTAGTGGAGGCCGCCCAGAACATCGATGCCGTGGTGCAGTTCGAGCGATTGGCCGCCCCGGCCTACGTGAACACCCTGCCCACCGCAGCGCACAGTCCCGATCTCCTGGCGGCGGCATTCGGCGCTTTGATGGAGCGTGGCAGGATCACCCCATGGCAATGACTGCGGCGGTTAAGGACGAGATGAGTCGGGTCGAGGTCACGAAGGTCTGTTGCCGCAAGGCCGAGGCTGTCGCGATGCTCCGATACGGCGGAGCCCTGCACTTGGTGGGCGGCCAGATCATCGTGGAGGCGGAGTTCGACACCGGTGCCGCCGCCCGCCGCCTCCGAGCCACGTTGAAAGACATCTATGGCCACGACAGCGAGGTCACGGTGATCCAACCCGCCGGAATTCGCAAGAGCGCCCGGTATGTGGTCCGGGTGATCGGCGGTGGCGCGACGCTGGCTCGGCAGACCGGACTGGTCGACGGGGCCGGACGACCCGTGCGCGGGTTGCCGGCGAGTGTTGTCGGCGGCGGGATCTGCGATGCCGAAGCGGTGTGGCGGGGCGCCTTTCTGGCCCACGGTTCGCTGACGGAGCCGGGACGTTCGGGCAGTCTGGAGATCACCTGTCCGGGTTCGGAGTCCGCGCTGGCGCTGGTGGGTGCTGCCCGGCGGATGGGGATGCAGGCGAAGTCGCGCGAGGTGCGCGGAATCGACCGGGTGGTGATTCGCGACGGCGACACCATCTCGGCCATGCTCACCAGACTCGGCGCCCACCAGTCGCTCATGGAGTGGGAAGAGCGGCGCATGCGTCGCGAGGTCAGGGCCACGGCCAACCGATTGGCGAACTTCGACGATGCGAACCTGCGCCGCTCGGCCAGGGCCGCAGTGGCCGCCGGGGCACGGGTGTCGCGGGCGATGGAGATCCTCGGCGACGATGTGCCCAGTCACCTCGCCGAGGCCGGCAGACTGCGACTGGCGCACAAACAGGCCAGCCTGGAGGAACTCGGGGCGCAGGCCGACCCGCCGCTGACCAAAGATGCAATCGCGGGCCGAATCCGGCGCTTGCTGGCCATGGCGGACAAGCGTGCGCACGAACGTGGGATTCCGGACACCGAGTCGGTGTTGACGCCGGATCTCTACGACAACTAGCCAGTTGCGCACGAACCTGCAAGGTTGCGCACGAACCTGCAAGGTTCACTTTTGAGTCGCTCTTCAGCGAGAGCGACACCGCCTACGGTTCGCTAGGGTGTTTCACGTCGCCGGAGGGACGTCCTCCGGCCTGGCGTGAGGGAGCACAACGTGGCAATTCGCGTAGGAGTCAACGGTTTCGGGCGCATCGGCCGCAATTTCTACCGGGCGGTGGAGAACTATGGCGGCGGCGACGACATCGAAATCGTGGCCGTGAACGATCTGACCGACAACAAGACGCTGGCGCACCTGCTGAAGTACGACAGCATCCTGGGTCGGCTGGGCAAGGAGGTGACGTTCACCGAGGACTCGATCGTCGTCGCGGACGAGCCGATCAAGGCGCTCGCGGAGCGCGACCCGGGTGTGCTGCCCTGGGGCGACCTCGGAGTCGACATCGTGATCGAATCGACCGGTCACTTCACCAAGGCCGAAGACGCCAAGAAGCACCTCGATGCCGGTGCGAAGAAGGTCATCATCTCGGCACCCGCCAAGGGCGAGGACGTGACCGTGGTGATGGGCGTCAACGAGGGTGAGTACGACCCCGCGACGGACAACATCATCTCCAACGCCTCCTGCACCACCAACTGCCTCGCCCCGATGGCCAAGGCGATCGACGACGAGTTCGGCATCGTCAAGGGCCTGATGACGACGATTCACGCCTACACCAACGACCAGAACACGCTCGACTTCCCGCACAAGGACCTGCGTCGGGCTCGGGCAGCGGCGCTGAACATCATCCCGACGTCGACCGGTGCGGCCAAGGCGATCGGTCTGGTGATGCCCAACCTGCAGGGCAAGTTGGATGGCTTCGCGATGCGCGTGCCGGTGCCCACGGGTTCGGCGACCGACTTGACGTTGCTGCTGGAGAAGGAGGCCAGCGCCGACGACATCAACGCTGCGGTGAAGGCCGCCGCCGACGGTGCGCTGGCAGGCATCCTCGAATACACCGAGGAGCCCATCGTCTCCACCGACATCGTGACCTCGTCGGCCTCCTGCACCTTCGACGCCCCGCTGACCAAGTCGATGGGGACCTTCGTCAAGGTCATGGGATGGTACGACAACGAGTGGGGCTACTCCTGCCGCCTGGTCGACCTCACCAAGTACGTGGGCGTTCGCCTGTGACCGTCTACGAACTGTCGGACCTCGACGTCGCCGGCAAGACCGTTCTCCTCCGCGCGGACCTCAACGTACCGCTGGAGACGACCGAGTCGGGTCGGCGCATCACCGACGATGGTCGGATCGTCGCGGCCCTGCCGACCATCCGGGCACTGGTTGAAGCCGGTGCCCGGGTGGTCGTGGCCGCGCACCTGGGCCGTCCCAAGGGCAAGCCGCTACCGGAGTTCAGCCTGGCACCGGTTGCCGCCCGACTCTCGGAACTGCTCGGCCAACCGGTGGTACTGGCCCAGGACGTCACCGGCGCGAGCGCCAAAGCCGTGGTGGACGCGCTTGCCCCTGGCGAGGTGGCGCTGCTTGAGAACGTGCGCTTCGACGCCCGGGAGACGTCCAAGGACGCCGCTGAGCGCGCCGAACTGGCCGACGAGTACGCGGAGTTGGCCGACCTCTACGTCAGTGATGGATTCGGTGTGGTGCACCGGGAGCAGGCCAGTGTCACGGATGTCGCCTCCCGACTGCCGCATGCGGCGGGCTACCTCGTGCTGAAAGAAGCGGTGGTGTTCGACCGGGTCTTGAACGACCCGGCCCGCCCCTACGCCGTGGTGCTCGGCGGATCCAAGGTGTCGGACAAGTTGGGTGTCATCACCAACCTGCTCCCCAGCGTCGACAAACTGCTGATCGGCGGCGGGATGTGCTTCACCTTCCTGGCCGCCAACGGGGTCGAGGTAGGTGATTCACTCCTCGAGGCCGACCAGATCGACACGGTCAAGGGCATCATGTCGGACGCCGCTGCGCGTGGCGTCGAACTGCTCTTGCCCATCGATGTGGTGATCGCGCAGGACATCGCACCGGATGCCGAGACCCGCGTCGTCCCGGTGGGCGAAGGTATCCCCGCGGGTTGGAAGGGGCTCGATATCGGCCCTGCCACCCAAGCGATGTTCGCCGGAGCGCTGGCGGACTGCCGGACGGTGGTGTGGAACGGACCCATGGGCGTCTTCGAGGTGGCCGGGCTCGATGCCGGAACACGTGCCGTGGCGCAGGCCTTGGTGGACCTCGACGACGACACCATGACCGTGATCGGCGGCGGTGATTCCGCCGCGGCCTACCGGCAGTTCGGATTCGACCCCGACGGGGTCACCCACATTTCCACCGGGGGCGGTGCGAGCCTGGAGTTCCTCGAGGGCAAGACGCTTCCCGGTATCGCCGTACTGAGAAAGGACTGACACCCACGTGTCACGCGAACGAACCCCGCTGATGGCGGGCAACTGGAAGATGAACCTCAACCATCTGGAAGGGGTCGCCCATGTGCAGCGGATGGCGTTCGCGCTGAAGGGTGAGGACTACGACGCCTGCGAAGTCGTGGTCCTCACCCCCTTCACTGATCTGCGCTCGATCCAGGTTCTGGTGGAGGCCGACAAGCTTCGGATCGGCTATGGATCCCAAGACATCTCCCGTCACGCGCAAGGCGCGTATACCGGTGAGGTGTCCGGTGCGATGCTGGCCAAACTGGGTTGCTCCTACGCAGTGGTGGGCCACTCCGAGCGGCGGCAGTACCACGGTGAGACGAATGTGGTGATCAACGCGAAGGCCAAGGCCGCCTTGGCCAACGGCATCACGCCGATCATCTGCTACGGCGAAGCTCTCGAGATCAGGGAAGCCGGCGACCAGGTGCTGTTCTCGCTCGGCCAGGTCGCCGAGTGCCTCGAGGGCTTCACCCCGGAGGAGGCATCGTCGGTGGTGCTCGCCTACGAACCGATCTGGGCCATCGGAACGGGGCTCACCGCCTCGCCCACCGACGCTCAAGAGGTGTGCGGTGCGACTCGGGGTTGGTTGGCCGAACACTTCGGCAGCGATGTCGCCGATCAGATCCGGATTCTGTACGGCGGATCCATGAAGGCGTCGAACGTCGCGTCGCTGATGGCCCAGCCGGACATCGACGGTGGCCTCGTGGGTGGGGCGAGCCTGGACCCGGACGAATTCGTCGCGATGGCGCGGTATCGACTCGCCGCCGGTTGATCAGAGGGCCTGCGGGTACAGTTGGGCCGTTGGGTGAACCGGAAGGGTCGATTCATTGATTCTCGTGCTTGAGATCTTGCTCGTCGTCACGAGCCTGCTGCTCATCGCCTTGGTGCTGTTGCACAAGGGCAAGGGCGGGGGCCTCTCCGACATGTTCGGCGGCGGCTTCTCCTCCACCGCGAGCGGCTCGAGCGTGGCCGAACGCAACCTCGACCGCATCACCATCGCGGTCGCTCTGGTGTGGGCGGCCACGATCGTCGGCTTGGGCATCATCATCGCCCGCACCTGACGTTGTTCTGCGTTTTTTGTGCGAAAGCACGAATCCGATTGTGAGATCCGGGCAAGATTGGCTCGGATCTATTTGACGGCGCTGGTGCGCGATGAGGAGGACTAGACGTGGCTGGTGGAAGTGCCATCCGGGGGACCCGAGTGGGTGCGGGGCCGATGGGCGAGGCAGAGCGCGGTGAGGCCGCGCCCCGGCAGTTCGTCTCCTTCTACTGCGCCGACGGTCACGAGACCCGGCCCAGCTTCGCCCACGATGCGATGATCCCGGACGTCTGGGACTGCCCCAACTGCGGCTATCCGGCCGGTCGGGACCGCGACAATCCGCCGCGCCCGCCCAAGGTCGAGCCGTACAAGACCCATCTCGCCTACGTCAAAGAACGCCGGAGCAACGAGGAGAGCAAGGCGATCCTCGCCGAGGCCCTTCAGCGGCTGCACCAAGACGACTAGCCCGGCGGCAGACCGCGGCCTCGGGTCAGGTCAGCGATCCGGCGGCCGCGCGGTCGATGAGCGCGAGTGAGCGGTTGCGACCATGCACCATGCCGGCTGGAACCGTCGACTGGCCGACCGGGGGATTCAGTGCCTCGGCCAGGGCGGTGGCCTTGACGGCACCATCGGCGACCAACCACACCTCCGAGGCGGAGTTGATCACGTCGAGCGTGAAACTGAGTCGGGTCGGCGGCGGTTTGGGGGAGTCCAGCACCGGAATCACGGTTGCCCCTGCCGGTGGCGGTGCGAACCCGGGGAACAGTGACGCGACGTGTCCGTCGTGACCCACCCCCAGCATGGCGACATCGAACGCCGGATACGCGGCGCCGTCGGGTGCGGCCGCAGCGAGCTCCTCAGCGTAGGCAGTTGCGGCGGCAGCGATGTCGTCACCCGATGCACCACCCCGGGCCGGCATCGGGTGCACCCGGTCCGGATTGATGGGGAGGTGGTCGAGCAGGGCCTCGCGGGCGCCGGTCTCGTTGCGCAGCTCGCTGCCGCTCGGTTCGAACCGCTCGTCGGACCACCAGAATTCGACCGCCGACCAGTCGACAGCTGCCTGCGCAGGCTCATCGCGCACAGCGGCGAGCGAGGCGGTGCCGATGGTACCGCCCGTGAGCACCACCTGGGCGATCCCGTGGTCCGCCTGCGCGTCCAGGATCGCCGTCACCAGGCGGGCGGCGATCGCCGCGGCCAGCGACTCGGGGTCGGGGTGCAGGATCGGCTCCATCTGTGCGCCCACCGTCACGGTCCTTCCGTTGTGTTCTCGGTCTGTTCGCCCGCGGTGTCGTCTTGGTCGGCCGCACCATCGTTGTCGGGTTCGAGCCGGGTGATGTCCAGCCGGCTCATCGTCTCCTCGTAGGTGTCGTCCGGGTCGAGCCGGCTCAACTCTTCGCTGATGAGGTCCTTGACTGAGCGTCGAGGCAAGAAGAGTTCCTTCACCGCGATGCCGTTGCGTTCGACGGTGGCCATATGGCCGGTCGGTCTTGTGATGGTGATCGCCCCGCCGGTGGTGCGCAGGATGATCTGGTTGATGGCCGGGCCCTCGCTGTCGAGGTAGGTGACGGGGACGCCGAGGCGCCACTCCAGCCAGGTGCGCATGAGCGGCGCCGCGGGAATCGCCTCGGAATACACCACCGCTTCGGTGATCGGTTCGTAGGGCTGGTCCAGCGTGGCTGCCAGGGCGGCCCGCCAGGGAGTGAGTCGGGTCCAGGAAAGATCCGTGTCGCCGGTGGCTAGGTGCGCCTTGCGTTCGATCAGGGCCGAGACGAAGGCGTCGGTGGAGGTTGTGTCGACGATTCGCCGGCTGGCGAGTCGGCCGATCGGGTCGGTGGCGAGATCTGCCGGATGCCCGGCCGGCCACCACGCGACAACGGGGGTATCTGACAGCAGCAGGGGCAGCACCACCGACGCCGGATGTTCGGCGAGGCTGTTGCGCAGGCGCAGGCGGACGAGTTCCCCCGGGCCTTCGCTGTCGCCCACGCTGATGCCGGCGTCGAGTTGTGGCTCGCCGCGCCCGGGGCGCGGGATCACGGTGAGGATCCGGCAGGGGTGGTCACCGGCCGACGACGCCGCAGCCTGGGTGGCGTCGGCCTGGTACTCCTCATCGGCGACGATCACCAGGGTCATCACCATCCCGGTGGCCGTCGCACCCTTGCGGTGGCGCTCGGCCGAGATCGCGCTGGCGATGTCGCTGGCGTTGGTGCTCTCGAGGCGCAGAGTCATGGCCGCCTCCAGGAGCGTCCGTCGCGGGCGAGCATGTCGTCGGCCTGGATCGGTCCCCATCCGCCGGAGTCGTAGCCGGGTGGCTGCCCGCGGCTGGCCCAGTGGTCGAGGATCGGATCGAGAATCTCCCACGACATCTCGACTTCTTCGTGCCGGGGGAACAGCGGAGCCTCGCCGAGCAGCACGTCGAGGATCAAGCGCTCGTACGCCTCGGGGGAGTTCTCGGTGAAGGAATCGCCGTAGGCGAAGTCCATGGTGACGTCGCGTACCTCCATCTGGGTGCCGGGCACCTTCGAGCCGAACTTGATCGTCACGCCCTCGTCCGGCTGCACCCGGATCACCAACGCATTCGAGGTCAACTCCTGGGTGTCGGTGGCCTGGAAGGGCAGGTGCGGTGCCCTCTTGAAGACGACGGCGATCTCGGAAACCCGCCGGGCCAGCCGTTTCCCGGTGCGCAGGTAGAACGGCACGCCGGCCCACCGTCGATTGGCCACCTCCAGTTTGATCGCGGCATAGGTCTCCGTGATCGAGTCCGCGGGGATGTTGTCCTCCTGCAGGAAGCCCTTCACCGGAATGCCTCCTTGCCATCCGGGAAGGTATTGCCCTCGGGCGGTGTGGGCGTCGAGATCCGCGGGGAGTTCCACGGCTGCGAGCACCTTCTCCTTTTCCAGCCGCACCGATCGAGCGTCGAAGGAGGTCGGTTCGTCCATGGCGGTGAGGGCCATGAGCTGCAGCAGATGGTTCTGGATCACGTCCCGCGCTGCGCCGATCCCGTCGTAGTAGCCGGCGCGGGATCCGATGCCGATGTCTTCGGCCATGGTGATCTGGACGTGGTCGACGTAGTTGCAGTTCCAGAGCGGTTCGAACATCGTGTTGGAGAAGCGCAGCGCCAACAGGTTCTGCACCGTCTCCTTGCCCAGGTAGTGATCGATGCGGAAGATCGATCCCGACGGGAAGACTTGGCCGAGGATCTCGTTGAGTTCCCGGGCGCTTTCCAGGTCATGGCCGAAGGGTTTCTCCACCACCACCCGGCGCCAGGCGCCTTCGACGCTGTGGCTGAGTCCGCTGCGTTTGAGTTGTTCGGTCACCACCGAGAAGAAGCGCGGCGGAATGCTCAGGTAGAAGGCGTGGTTGCCGCCGGTCCCGCGTTGCTCATCTAGTTCGTGCAGGGTGCTCGCCAACTTGGCGAAGGCGGCGTCATCGGTGAACTCCCCGGCGACGAAACGGATGCCTTTGCTCAGTTGGGCCCAGACGTCTTCGTCGAACTTGGTCCGGGCGTGCTCGCGGACCGCGTCGTGCACCTCCTTGGCGAAATCCTGATCCTCCCAGTCGCGGCGGGCGAATCCGACCAAGGCGAAACTCGGCGGCAGCAGCCCACGGTTGGCGAGGTCGTAGATCGCCGGCATGAGCTTGCGTTTGGACAGGTCACCGGTGACTCCGAAGATCACCACCGAACATGGCCCGGCGATTCGCGGCAATCGCTTGTCGGCGGAGGATCGCAGCGGATTGTGCCCTGGCGTATAGGTCGACGGCATGTATGGCCTTCCTCGCGGTGGCTGTCGCGACTAGTCGCGGCCGGCGTCGGCGCGGGCCGCCTTGAGGGTGGCGGAGAGGTTGTCCAGCAGGTTCTGCCAGGCGTCGACGAACTTGACCACGCCTTCCTCTTCCAGATCCGTGAAGACCTGCTCGAGGTCGACACCGACGGCGGCGAGCTGATCGAACACCTTCTGACCGGCCGGGCCTGCTCCGGAGACTGTGTCGCCGTGCACGTGTCCGTGCCCGCGCACCGCGTCCAGGGTCTTCTCCGGCATGGTGTTCACACACCCAGGAGCGGCGAGTTCCACGACGTACCGGTCGTCGGGGTACGCAGGGTTCTTCACCCCGGTGGAGGCCCAGAGCGGACGCTGTCGGTTGGCGCCCTTGGCCGCCAAGTCTGCCCACCGCTGCGACGCGAGCACTTCCTCGTAGGCAGCCCAGGCGAGTAGGCCGTTGGCGATTCCGGCCTCACCGGCCAGGGCCTGGGCGGCGTCGGTGCCGATCTTCTCCAGGGCCGCATCCACCGCCGTGTCGACCCGGGAGATGAAGAAGGACGCCACCGAGTGGATGGTGGCGAGGTCGTGGCCGTTGGCAGCCGCCGCCTCCAATCCCGACATGTAGGCGTCCATCACCTCGCGGTAGCGGTCCACCGAGAAGATCAGGGTCACGTTGACGCTTACACCGGCCGCCAGCACTTCGGTGATGGCGGGCAGACCCTCCTCGGTGGCCGGGATCTTCACCAACAGGTTGGGTCGATCCACCAGCCACCAGAGGGCTTTCGCCTCGGCGATCGTGGCTGCGGTGTCGCTGGCGAGGCGCGGATCGACTTCGATCGACACCCGGCCGTCCGAACCGGAAGTTGCTTCGAAGGTGGGCGTGAACAGATCGCACGCCCAGCGCACGTCGTACGCGGTGAGGGCCCGCACCGCTTCACCGACGTCGACGCCTCGCACCGCGAGGTCGCGGATCTGTTCGGCGTACGCCGCGGAGCCGGTGGTGATGGAGTGATCAAAGATGGACGGGTTGGTGGTGACCCCGACGACGTGGCTGTCGGCGATCAGGTCGGCCAACCCGCCGCCGGCCAGACGGCCGCGATCGAGGTCGTCGAGCCAGATAGAGACACCGATGTCTGAGAGTGAGGTGAGCGTGTCGGTCATCAAGACTCCTCTGCGCTGATGAAGTGGGTGGCTGATGGCTTGGCGGCTGGGTGGAGGGTGGTTGAGGTCAGTTGGCGGCGGCGATGGACTCCTTGGCGGCTTCCACCACTGCCTCGGGGGTGAATCCGAACTTCTCGAACAGGAGCTTGCCATCGGCTGAGGCGCCGAAGTGTTCGATGGCGATCGCGCGGCCCGCATCGCCCAGCAATCTGAACCACGGCATGGCGACACCCGCCTCGACGGACACCCGGGCCCTGACCGAGTCCGGGATCACGGATTGGCGATAGTCCTCGTCCTGTGCATCGAACCATTCGAAGCAGGGAAGTGAGACCACACGTGCGCCGATGCCCTCGTCGGCCAGCAGTTGCTGGGCCGACAGCGCCAGCGAAACCTCCGATCCAGTCGCGAGGAGCAGCACGTCCGGGGTGCCCTCGCAGTCGGACAGCACGTAGCCGCCCCGCGCGGTGCCCTCGGCCGAGGCGTACACCGAACGATCCACCGTCGGCACGGTCTGCCGGGTGAGCACCAGCCCGGTGGGTTTCCCGCGCTCCAAGATGGTGCGCCACGCGATGGCGACCTCGTTGGCGTCCGCGGGTCGCACGATCTCCAGCGTGGGCATGGCCCGCAGGGCGGCGAGGTGTTCGATCGGCTGGTGGGTGGGTCCGTCCTCGCCGACCCCGATCGAATCGTGGGTCCACACGAAAGTCACCGGAACATCCATGATCGCCGAAACCCGTACGGCGCCGCGCATGTAGTCGGAGAAGGTGAAGAAGGTTCCGCCGTAGGGCCGCGTCAGCCCACCGAGCGCGATTCCGTTGAGGACCGCACCCATCGCGTGTTCGCGCACCCCGAAGTGGAGCAGCCGGCCGAAGGTCGACATGTTGGGCACCTGTGCGAACGACGATTCCGGCTCGAAGCTCTTCGCGCCGACGATCGTGGTGTCGTTGGAGCCGGCGAGGTCCGCCGATCCGCCCCAGAACTCGGGTAGCACCTCGGCGATGGCATTGATCACCTTGCCCGAGGAGGCACGGGTAGCCATGTCGTCGCCCGCCTCGAAGGTGGGAATGGCGGCGCTGAAGCCCTCCGGGAGTCGCCGGTGGCGCATCCGATCCAACAACGCGGCATGGTCGGGGTGGCGGGCTTGCCACTGTTCGAACGCCGCCGTCCACTCGGCGTGGGCAGCGGCACCCCGCTCCTTCAGTTCCCGCGTGTGGGCCAACACCTCCGGGTCGACTTCGAAACTCTTCTCCGGGTCGAACCCGAGGACCTCCTTGGTGGCCGCGACCTCGGCGGCTCCCAAAGCCGAGCCGTGGGCCTTCGCGGTGCCCTGCAGATTGGGTGCCGGCCATCCGATGATCGACCGGGTCCGGATGATGCTGGGTCGGTCCGTGACCGCCTGGGCGGCCAGGATCGCGTCGTAGAGGGTTGCCACATCGACATCGCCGTTGGGAAGCATGTCGACGTGCTGGGTGTGCCAGCCGTAGGCGGCGTAACGCTCGAGCACATCCTCGGTGAACGCGACGTTGGTGTTTCCTTCGATGGTGATGTGGTTGTCGTCGTAGATGACGATGAGATTGCCGAGTCGCTGGTGGCCGGCGAGGCTGCTCGCTTCGCTGGAAATGCCCTCCTGCATACAGCCGTCGCCCGCGATCACGTAGATGTGATGATCCAGCGGGCTGAGTCCCGGATCCGACGATTGGTCGAGCATGCCGCGGACGAACCGCGAATCCATCGCCATGCCGACGGCGGTGGAGATGCCTTGTCCGAGCGGACCGGTGGTGGTTTCGATGCCCACCGTGTGGCCGTATTCGGGGTGGCCGGGAGTGAGGCTGCCCCAGGTTCGGAAGGCTTCGAGGTCGGTCAGCTCCAGGCCGTAGCCGCCGAGGTACAACTGGACGTATTGGGTGAGGCTGGCATGGCCGTTGGAGAGCACGAACCGGTCCCGGCCCAGCCAGTGGGAGTCGTTGGGGTCGGTGCGCATGACCCGTTGGTAGAGCAGATAGGCCACCGGGGCCAGCGCCATCGGGGCTCCGGGGTGGCCGTTGCCGGTGTGCTGCACGGCGTCCATGGCCAGTACCCGGGCCGTGTCCACGGCACGCCGATCCAGATCCGTCCACTCAAGTCCCACGAGGTTCCCCTTCGTTGGTTGCGATGTCTGACGAGTTAGCACACACATGGCTGCGCCGGGCAGGATGCCCACTCGGCAGCGTATAGGCCAGTGGCAGCCGAAGTGCGGTGACAGCAATACACTGCCCCTGTGACGACCCCAACCTCCGCAGCCTCGACCGAAAGTACGGGCCGTACGGTCAGGAGGAGTCGTTTCTCGACCTATCTGGGGCTCACGAAGCCCCGGATCATCGAGTTGCTGCTCGTCACAACGGTGCCGACGATGTTCCTCGCCGCAGGCGGATTCCCGCCGGTGTTCACCATGATCGCGACCCTCATCGGGGGTGCGCTCGCGGCGGCGGGTGCCAACACGCTCAACTCGTTCATCGATCGCGACATCGATGCCAAGATGGCGCGAACCGGCCACCGGCCGCTGGTCACCGGAGAGGTCACCCCACGGGCCGCCTTGGTGTTCGGACTGGTCCTCTCGGCTCTCTCGGTCGTGTGGCTCGCGCTGACGACCAACCTGCTGAGTGCCGCGCTGGCAGCCGGGGCGATCTTCTTCTACGTCGTGATCTACACCCTGGGCCTGAAGCGGCGCACACCGCAGAACATCGTCTGGGGCGGTGCCGCGGGCTGCTTCCCGGTGCTCATCGGCTGGGCCGCGGTGACCAACTCGCTGAGTTGGGCCCCGTGGGTGATGTTCGCCATCATCTTCTTCTGGACGCCGCCGCACTACTGGCCGCTCTCACTGCGGTTCAAGGACGACTACGCTGCGGCGGGAGTGCCGATGCTCCCCGTCGTGGCCTCGAAGACGCGGGTGGGTTGGGAGATCCTGATCTACTCCTGGATCATGGTGGCGGCGTCGCTGTTGCTCATCCCGGTGGCGCCGATGGGTTGGATCTACTCGGTGGTCGCGGTCACGCTCGGTGTGTTGTGGCTCTACGAAGCGCACGCGCTGATGCACCGCATCCGCAAGGCCGCCCGGGGCGGGCCGGAGGATGTCAAGCCGATGCGCCTGTTCCACGGCTCCATCAGCTATCTCGCGCTGCTCTTCCTGGCGATCGGCATCGACCCGTTCGTGGGCTAGGCCGGAAGTTCGTGGGCTAGGCCGGAATCTGATCGACCCCGCGAGTTCGCAAGGCCAGTGGAATCCGCAGCAGTGCGATCCACACCAGGCACGCCCCGAGCAGATGGAGCAGCACCACCAGCCAGGGCAGGCCGGTGAAGTACTGGACGTAGCCCACCACGCCTTGCGCCATGGCGATCCCGAACAGGATCCAGGTGGCCCGGATCGCCTTCACGGGTGCCTTGGTGACCGTCAGCGCCACCAGCAGCCCGACCGTCAGCCCGATGAAGAGCAACACCACGTCCGCGTGCAGCCACGACATCTGGGCCGGGTCGATCCCCAGCCGTGCCGGAGTTTCCGCGTCGCCGGAATGCGGCCCGGCCCCGGTGACCATCGTCCCCATCACCAACACCACGAACCCGACCGCCACGAGAGCCTTCGACAGCATCCGGACGGCAGGCTCGCCAAGGGGGGTCTTGGGTTCGTCACCGGGTTCCCCGGCCCGCCACACCAGGGTCAGGGTGAACGCGATGATCACCATCGACACCAGGAAGTGAGCCGCCACGGTCGCCGGATTGAGACCCGTGAGCACCGTGATACCCCCGAGGATCGCCTGTGCGAGTGTCCCGAGCAGTGGCACCGCGGCGAGCAGGGTGATCGGCCGTCGGGGTGGTGCACCGCGTTGCCGAAGTCGCCGTGCCCAGGCGAGCGCGCCGACGATCGCTGCGATGGCGAGCACTCCCAGGACGAAGGTGAGGAGGCGGTTCCCAAACTCCACGTATTTGTGCCACGACTCGGCCTGCGTCTCGGTCGGAGTGAACGAGCCGGGTGCGCACTGCGGCCACGTCGGGCAACCGAGGCCGGAGCCCGTGAGACGCACCAGTCCGCCGGTGATCACGATGCCCGTCTGCGCGACCAGGTTGGCTACGAAGATTCGGCGCAGCCACGTCGGGGCTGTTCGATCGGTCGGCTGGGCGGTGACGTACGAACGATCCTCGACGACGGCCATGCATCGATGGTAGTTGTCGCCACTCGGGTGTTGATGCCCGCATCGGACCGGACCGGGGTCAGTCCCAGCGGAAGGTGCGCGCCGCCACCGCGAAACCGGCCCCCGCCCACACGATCAGCACGACGGCGGCCAACCAGGGCCAGCCGCCGGCGGCGCCGAGCGCCTCGCGCAACCCTCCGGCAAGCGCGCCGGAGGGAAGCAGCGACACGATCGCGGCCATCGGTGCCGGGAACGAGGATTGCGGGATCACCACGCCGCCGCCGAGCAGGAGGAGAAGATAGATGCCGTTGGCCACTGCCAGGGTGGCTTCAGCGCGCAGGACTCCGGCCAGTGCCACGCCACAGGCGGCGAAGGCGACGGTGCCCAACACCACCAGCAGCAGTGCGGCGAGCGGATTACCCGCCGGCGTCCAGCCCAGGGCCACCGACACGCCGATGATCAGCACCACCTGGATGGCTTCGATCACCAGGACTCCCAACGCCCGGGCCGATACGAGTTCCACCCTCGTCAGCGGAGTAGTGCCCAGCAGCTTCAACGCGCCGGAGCGGCGGTCGAAACCGGTCGCGATCGCCAAGGACGTGAACGCGGTGGACATCACGGCGAGGGCGATGATGCTCGGCGCCACGACGTCGATGGTGCTCTCGCCGGTCGCCGTCGGAGCCACGTCGAAGAGGGTCAGACCCACCAGCAGGGCCAGCGGGATGACCAGCGTGAGCAGCAACTGCTCGCCGTTTCGCAGCGTCGAGCGAACGTCGGCCTGAGCCTGCGCCGCGATTCGGGCGATCCGGTTCGACGCCCCCGGTCGCGCCGTCCAAGAGTCGGCCGGATAGTCCCGCTGGATGGTCATGACGAAGCGTCCTCGGAGTCCGCCAGATCGATGAACAGATCCTCCAGGCTGCGACGGCCGACGTGGAGGTCCCGCGGTGTGACACCGTGCTGGGCGCACCATGCGGTCACAGTGGCGATCGTCTGCGGTGTCACCTCACCGGTGACCCGGTAGCGACCGGGCGAAGGCTCGCTGACCACTGCGGTGGGCCGCAGCACGCCCGCCAGGTTCGCCAAGTCCAGATGCATCGGACCGTTGAAACTCAAGACATCCTCCGATCCACCCACCAGTTCGTCCAGCGAACCTGCCGCCAGGGCTCGGCCCGACTCCACCACCACTATGTGGTCGGAAAGGGTCTCCGCCTCGCCCATCTGGTGGGTGGTGAGCACCACCGACACACCGTCCCGCCGAAGGGCGGCGAGCAGTTCCCACATACCGCGACGGGCCGAGGGGTCCAGACCTGTGCTCGGTTCGTCCAAGAACACCAACTCCGGCCGTCCGATGAGAGCGGCGGCCAGCTTCACCCGCTGCTGCTCCCCGCCGCTGAGTCGGCGAAACGGTCGCTTGGCGGCCTGTTCGAGGTCCAACCAGCCGAGGAGTTCGGCCGGCGACCTCGGGTGAGCGTAGAACTTGGCCAGGGTCGAGAGGTATTCACCGGGTCGGGCCATGGTGGGAATGCCGCCGTCCTGCAGCATCACTCCGACCCGGGGGCGCAACTCGGCCTGCTGCTGGGCGGGATCCAGACCCAGCACCCGAACCGATCCGAAGTCGGGGCGGCGGATGCCCTCGCAGACTTCCACGGTGGTGGTCTTACCTCCGCCGTTGCGTCCGACGATGGCGGTGATCTTGCCTAGCGGGGCCGTCATCGTCAGGCCGTCTACTGCGGTCACCTCGCCGTACGACACCCGCAGGTCGACCACGGCAACGGCAGCACCAGACACCACGGTTGGAGAGTCTATGTGGCGGTCGGCGACTCCGACTCATGCGCCCGCCGCGCCAACTGCAGCGATTCGATCCAGCCGAGCGGCAGCAGCCCGATCAGTGCCCACATCGCCACCTGCGGCGCGAACAGACCCACAAAAGCCAACGCCGTGAGGTAGCCGGCCGTCAGTGCGGCCCAGGTGACCTGGATCGTTGGTATCTGGCGTTCCACCGGAATCAGCCCGGGGACGCGCTTGAGGTAGATGATCATGATGATGCTGATCCATGAAACCAATGCCATCGTTCCGGTGTAGAGCGTCGCCGTGCCGCCATCGGGACCACTGCGGCCGATCATCTCGGTTGGGAACTGCACGAAGATCAGTGCCAACAGCCAGAAACCGTTGATCCACACCAGCATCGGAGTGAACGACTGGAGTCCGTCCAGGATGCGATGGTGGCGCCGCCAGTAGCTGAGCGTGATCGCGAATGAGAGGACGAACGCGAGGAAGATCCCGGAGTTCGCCGACATCACGCTCCAGATCGACTGGCCGTCTTCCGGGGGATCGATGTCGAGCATGGGTAGCACCAGGAGCGTCACCGCGATTCCCGCGATGGCATCGGTGAAATTGACCAGCCGTGACACAGACTCGGGGGCGGGGGGATGGCGCCATTCAAGATCTCGCGACATTTTCGGAACGCTAGCGCACCGCGACGGGGATGCAGCACCACCCGCATCACCCGCAGGAACGACCCCGGTGTTGCGCATTCAAAGAAATACGCAACAATGAGGTTGTGAAAATCGCTGAACAGCCAGAGATGGGTCCGGCCGTCGCCGGACGCCACGGCCTCAGCGACGCCACCGCACGGGTAGCCCGCGCCCTGTTGGTGGAAGGGGCGCTCACGGCCGGCGAATTGGCCTCGCGGCTGCTGCTGACCGGTACCGCCGTGCGTCGGCACCTGGATACCTTGATCGAAGACGGCTATGCCGAAGCCAACGAAGAACGGCCGTTCGGTCCCACTCCGCGGCGGGGGCGCGGCCGACCCGCGCGCTACTACTCGCTCACGGCAGAGGGCCGAGATGCCTTCGAGTCCTCCTACGATGATGTCGCGGTGGCCGCGTTGCGGTTCCTCTCGGAACGGTTCGGCGATGAGGCAGTCACCGAATTCGCCCGCCAGCGAGCCGCGGAACTCGTGCGTCGCTACTCCGACGTTAGGGCCACAGTCGGCGACGCCGAGCGAGTGGAGGTGCTCGCCCGGCGACTCTCCGAGGATGGGTTCGCGGCCAGCGCCACGCCCGGTCCGCGTGGTCTGCAACTATGCCAGCACCACTGCCCGGTGGCCCACGTCGCCGAAGAGTTCCCGCAACTGTGCGAGGCCGAGCGTGAGGCGTTCGCCCAACTGCTCGGGCTGCATGTCACCAGGCTGGCCACCATCGCCGCCGGCGACGGCGTGTGTACGACGATCGTTCCCACCCCCACCGTCCCCTCCGCCGGCGACAGTCGGCCGCCCACACGATTGAGAGGAAACCCGCATGACTGACGTGGCGCACCCGGAATTGGAAGGTCTCGGGACCTACGAATACGGCTGGCACGATCCGGACTTCGCCGGGGCTTCGGCGCAACGCGGTCTGAGCGAAGCTGTGGTCCGCGACATCAGCGCACTCAAGAATGAGCCGGAGTGGATGCTGAACATGCGCCTGAAGTCGCTGAAGTTGTTCGGCCGGAAGCCCATGCCCACCTGGGGATCAGACCTGTCGACGATCGACTTCGACACGATCAAGTACTTCGTGCGGTCGACCGAGAAGCAGGCGACGTCATGGGAGGAACTGCCCAGCGACATCAAGAACACCTACGACCGGCTCGGGATCCCGGAGGCTGAGAAGCAGCGTCTGATCGCCGGCGTCGCCGCGCAGTACGAGTCCGAGGTGGTTTATCACAAGATCCGCGAGGACCTCGAGGAGCAGGGCGTCATCTTCCTCGACACGGACACCGGGCTCAAGGAGCACGAGGATCTGTTCCGCGAGCACTTCGCCTCCGTGATCCCCGCGGGTGACAACAAGTTCTCGGCCCTCAACACAGCGGTCTGGTCGGGCGGTTCCTTCATCTACGTGCCCAAGGGCGTCCATGTGGAGATCCCGCTGCAGGCCTACTTCCGGATCAACACCGAGAACATGGGCCAGTTCGAGCGCACGCTGATCATCGTGGACGAGGGTGCCTACGTCCATTACGTCGAGGGCTGCACCGCCCCCATCTACTCCACCGACTCGCTGCACTCGGCCGTGGTCGAGATCATCGTGAAGAAGGACGCCCGCTGCCGTTACACGACCATTCAGAACTGGTCGACCAACGTCTACAACCTGGTCACGAAGCGAGCCATCGCCCAGCAGGGCGCGACCATGGAGTGGATCGACGGCAACCTCGGGTCGAAGGTGACGATGAAGTACCCGGCGGTCTGGTTGATGGGCGAGCACGCGAAGGGGGAGACCCTGTCGGTGGCCTTCGCCGGGGAGAACCAGCACCAGGACGCGGGGGCCAAGATGGTGCATGCCGCGCCGAACACCTCATCGACCATCGTGTCGAAATCCGTCGCACGTGGTGGTGGGCGTACGTCCTACCGCGGACTGATCCAGGTGAACCCCGGCGCGAAGGGCGCGAAGTCGACCGTGCGTTGCGACGCGCTGCTCGTCGACGACGAGAGCCGTTCGGACACCTACCCGTACAACGACATCCGCGAGGACGACGTGTCGATGGGGCACGAGGCCACGGTGTCCAAGATCGGCCAGGACCAGCTGTTCTACCTGATGTCCCGCGGACTCACGGAGGACGAAGCGATGGCCATGATCGTGCGCGGCTTCATCGAGCCGATCGCTCGCGAATTGCCGATGGAGTACGCCCTGGAACTCAACCGTCTCATCGAACTGCAGATGGAAGGGGCCGTCGGCTGATGTCGGCCACCGCAACCCCAGAAGCACCACCGCAAGACCTCGCGCCGGCGATCTCCTCGAATCACGCCGCGGACTTCCCGGTACCGACCGGGCGCGAGGAGCAGTGGCGGTTCACCCCGCTGGCACGCTTGGCCGGCTTGCACGATGCGTCGGATCTGACCGGTGACGCCAAGTTCGTTTTCGCGGCACCAGAGCCCGTCAAGGTGTCGGTGCTGCCGGCCGACGATGAGGCCGTCGCCGCTGTCTGGCTGCCCACGGACCGCATCTCGGCGCGAGTCTCGGAGGCGGTGGAATCGGCAGTTCTGGTTGAGGTGCCTGCCGAGGCGGTTGTCGCCGACCCGGTGGTGATCTCGCTCACCGGCGACGGTGCTACCTCCGCCGCTCGCACCCTGATCCGGCTCGGGGCCTACGCCCAGGCCGTCGTGGTGTGCGACCACACCGGTACCGGCGCACACGCGGCGATCGTGGAGGCTGACCTCGCCGAGGGTGCCCGCCTGGTGTTCGTTTCGGTGCAGGAGTGGGACGACGATGCGGTGCATGCCGCGCATCAGCACGCGAAGATCGGCCGGGACGCCAGTTTCGTCGGTATCAACGTGACCCTCGGCGGGGATCTGGTGCGCATCGTCTCCAGCGTCGACTACGCGGCCCCCGGCGGTGACGCTGAACTGCTCGGGGTCTACTTCGCCGACTCCGGACAACACCTCGAGCATCGGCAATTCGTCGACCATGCCACTGCCCACTGCCGGTCGAGAGTCACCTACAAGGGCGCCTTGCAGGGCGAATCGGCCCGCACAGTTTGGATCGGCGACGTGTTGATCCGCGCCGCCGCAGTGGGGACGGACACCTACGAGCTCAACCGGAACCTTGTGTTGACCGACGGAGCCAGGGCCGACTCGGTACCCAACCTCGAGATCGAGACCGGCGAAATCGAGGGTGCCGGGCACGCGAGCGCCACAGGCCGGTTCGATGACGAGCAGTTGTTCTACCTGCAATCGCGGGGCATCCCGGCCGACGCCGCCAGGCGGCTGGTGGTGATCGGCTTCTTCGCCGAGGTGCTCGATCGAATCCCGGTCCCGTCCTTGCGGGAACGGTTGCTGCGCGCAGTGGAAGCCGAATTGGGCTACCGGACCGAGTCGACTGCGGAGGTCGCCGGCGATGAGTGAGGCCACCTTCCACGATGTCGCAAGATTCGGCGACCTCGCCGACGGCGAAGCCACCCGGGTGATCGTCGACGGCCAGGCGATTGCCCTGGTGCTCACCGGCGGCGACATCTACGCGGTATCCGACAGCTGCTCGCACGCCGACGTGTCGCTCTCGGAGGGCGACGTCGAGGGCTGCTTCATCGAGTGCTGGCTGCACGGGTCGCAGTTCGATCTGCGCACCGGCAATCCGACGTGTCTGCCGGCCAACGAACCCATCGCCACCTATCAAGCCAAGATCTCCGGCAGCGGTCCCGACGCCCGCGTGCTCGTGAGCGTCGACTAGCCACAATTGAGAGGACCACACAACATGACCACCCTTGCGATTCGCGACCTGCACGTGTCGGTCGAGGCCGACGGCGGCAAGAAGGAGATCCTGCGCGGCCTGGATCTCACGCTCGAGTCATGGCAGACGCACGCCCTGATGGGGCCGAACGGATCCGGCAAGTCGACGCTGGCCTACTCCATAGCCGGCCACCCCAAGTACGAAATCACCTCGGGTGAGGTGACGCTCGACGGCGCCGACGTACTGGAGATGAGTGTCGACGAGCGCGCCCGTGCGGGCCTCTTCCTCGCGATGCAGTACCCGGTGGAGGTGCCCGGTGTGTCGGTGTCGAACTTCCTGCGGACGGCGGTGACCGCGGTCAAGGGTGAGGCTCCGAAACTGCGTACCTGGATGTCCGACATGAAGCAGGCGATGTCGGAACTGAAGGTGGATCCCGAATTCGCCCAGCGCAACGTCAACGAAGGCTTCTCCGGAGGCGAGCGCAAGCGCCACGAGATCCTTCAACTCGAGTTGCTCAAGCCCGCGATCGCGGTCTTGGACGAAACCGACTCCGGTCTCGATGTCGACGCCCTGAAGGTCGTCTCAGAAGGGGTCAATCGGGTGCGGGAGAGTGGCACCGGCATCCTGCTCATCACCCACACCACGCGTCTGTTGAAGTTGATCCCCACCGACCACGTGCATGTCGTCATCGACGGCCGAATCGTGGCATCCGGCGGCCCGGAACTCGCCGAGCAGATCGATGCACACGGCTACGAGCAATTCGCAGCCGCCGCATCTGCATGAGCGCTGCCGTGGATGTCCTGGACGTCGCGTCGATCAAACGCGACTTCCCGTTGCTCGCCCGCACCGTGCGTGCCGGGCGCCCACTGGTGTACCTCGACAGTGCGGCAACTTCGCAGAAGCCGGTCGAGGTTCTCAACGCGGAGCGGAACTTCTACGAGTCCCACAACGCCGCGGTGCACCGGGGAGCCCACCAGTTGGCGGAAGAGGCCACCGAGGCCTACGAGGCCGCACGGGCGACAATCGCCGGGTTCGTCCACGCCATGCCACCGGAGATCGTCTTCACCAAGAACGCGACCGAGTCGATCAACCTGGTCGCGTACGCCTTCAGCAATTCGACCGACCTGGCACGCGGTGGGCATCCCGCCGACCCACGCTTCGTACTCAGCCCGGGCGACGAGATCCTGATCACCGAGATGGAGCACCATGCCAACCTGGTGCCCTGGCAGCAGGTGGCGCTTAAGACCGGGGCGACGTTGCGCTGGATACCGCTCACCGACGACGGTCGGCTCGACCTCACTGATCTGGAAACCCTGTTGACCGAGCGCACCCGGCTACTGGCGGTGGTGCACCAGTCCAACATCCTGGGCACGCTGAATCCGGTCGAGAGCCTCGTACGGTCGGCCCGCGCGGTGGGTGCGCTGACATTGGTCGATGCTTGCCAATCGGTGCCGCACATGCCCATCGATGTCTGGGCCATGGGTGCCGACTTGGTCGCCTGGAGCGGCCACAAGATGCTCGGACCGACGGGGATCGGCGTGCTGTGGGGGATCCCGGAGGTGTTGGCCGCGATGCCGCCGTTCATCTCCGGCGGATCCATGATCGCCAACGTCACGATGGCGGGGTCCACCTTCGCCGCGCCGCCCCAGCGGTTCGAGGCAGGGGTACCGATGACAGCGCAGGCCGTGGGGCTGGCGGCGGCCTGCGACTACCTCGATCGGATCGGCATGGCCAAGGTGGCCGAACACGAGCATGCGCTCACCAGTTATGCGCTGATGAGGCTCGAGGCGATCGAAGGCGTGGAGATCGTCGGCCCCGTGGAGCCGGTGGATCGGGGTTCAGCGGTGAGCTTCACCGTCGCCGGCATACACCCGCACGATGTCGGCCAAGTACTGGACGATCGGGGCATCGCGGTCAGGGTCGGCCACCACTGCGCCTGGCCGGTGTGCCGCCGATACGGTGTGCCCGCCACCACGAGGGCGTCGTTCTACATCTACAACAGCACCGAGGACGTGGATGCGCTGGCCGAAGGCGTCGTGGCGGCCCAGGAATTCTTCGGAGGAGCGCGATGAACCTCGAGCAGATGTACCAAGAGATCATCCTGGACCACTATCGGAACCCCGAGGGGAAGGGGCTCACCGAGCCGTTCGACGTGGAAGTGCATCATGTCAATCCGACCTGCGGCGATGAGGTCAACCTCCGGGTGAACCTCGACTGGAGCGATGCCCCGGGGGACGATCCGAAGGTCTGGATGTCATACGACGGATCCGGTTGCTCGATCTCGCAGGCCTCCGAGAGCGTGCTCTCCAGCCAGCTCAACGGAGTGTCGGTCAGCAGCGGGATGGCCGCCGTGGAGGAAATGGTGGCGCTGCTCCAGGCCGGTGCCGAACCGCACGAGCCAGACGAGGAACTGCTCGGCGACGCCGTGGCGTTCTCCGGGGTGGCGAAGTACCCGGCCCGCGTGAAATGTGCCCTGCTCGGGTGGATGGCGTGGAAGGACGCCGTCGCCCAAGCTCTCGCTGCCCATGCTGCAGCCGTCGAGGAGAAGAGGACCAATGACTGACACAAGCACCGCATCCGAAGCGGGATCGGCCCCGGCGCTCGACCCGAGCGACGTGTTCGAAGCCATGCGAGACGTGGTCGATCCGGAACTCGGGATCAACGTCGTCGACCTCGGCTTGGTCTACGACGTACACGTAGAAACCGATCGAAGTGTCACCCTCGACATGACGTTGACTTCTGCCGCCTGTCCGCTGACCGACGTGATTGAGGACCAGACCCGGGCGGCGCTCGACGGCATCGTCGCCGACTATCGGATCAACTGGGTCTGGATGCCACCGTGGGGTCCTGAGAAGATCACCGATGAGGGACGGGAAATGTTGCGGGCTCTAGGCTTCAACGTGTGATTTCGGCATCGGGGCTCGAGCTCCGCGCGGGGGCCCGCGTGCTGGTTTCCGAGGCGTCGTTCCGGGTGGCCGATGGCGACAAGGTCGGCCTGGTCGGCCGCAACGGCGCCGGCAAGACCACGATGATGCGGGTGTTGGCCGGTGAGGGCCAACCGGCTGCGGGCACCGTCTCGGCCACCGGAACGGTGGGCTACCTGCCCCAGGATCCCAGGACGGCCGACCCCGCACAAAGCGTTCGGGACCGAGTCCTGTCGGCGCGCCAGCTGCACGAGGTGGTCGCCCGGATGCGCAGAGCCGAACGGACCATGGCCTCGGCGGACGAGGCGACCCGGGACGACGCCATGCGTCGGTACGCCCGAGCCGAAGCCGAATTCACGGCGGCCGGCGGTTACGCGGCGGAGGCAGAAGCGGCGGCGGTCGCGGCCGGACTCGGCATCGACAACCACCTGCTGGAGCAACCGCTCGGCACCCTGTCGGGTGGTCAACGCCGTCGGGTCGAACTGGCGCGGCTACTGTTCGCCGCCGACGACACGCTCCTGCTCGACGAGCCGACGAACCACCTCGACGCCGATTCGATCGTCTGGTTGCGGCAGTTCTTGATGCAGTATCCGGGTGGCGTGATCGTGATCAGCCACGATGTCGACCTGCTCGGAGAGACCGTCAACAAGGTGATGTATCTCGACGCCAACCGCGCCCGACTCGACGTGTACAACCTCGGTTGGAAGGCCTACCTCGCGGAGCGCGAGGCAGTGGAACGACGGCGGAAGAAGACAGCCGCGACGCTCACCAAGAAGGCATCGGCGCTCGAGGTGCAGGCAGAGAAGATGCGGGCGAAGGCGACGAAGGCCAAGGCCGCCCAGGGCATGTTGCGTCGCGCCGAACGACTGCGCGATGCGGTCGGTGAGGCCGCGCGAGCCGAGGCGGTGGCGCATCTGCGGTTCCCCGAACCCGCACCGTGCGGCCGGGTTCCGCTGAGCGCGACCGGTCTGAGCAAGTCCTACGGCTCGCAAGAGGTGTTCGTCGACGTCGGGCTCGCCGTGGATCGCGGCGCGCGGGTGGTGGTGCTCGGCCTCAACGGGGCCGGGAAGACCACGCTGCTGCGAATCTTGGCCGGCATCGAGACGCCCGACACCGGCGACGTCGCGGCCGGACACGGCGTCAAGGTCGGCTACTACGCGCAGGAGCACGAGACGTTGGATCCCAACGTCTCGGTGTTGGTCAACCTGCTGCATTCCTCGGAGGCGTTGGGGGAGCAGGAGGCCCGCAATGTCCTGGGCTCCTTCCTGTTCTCCGGCGACACCGTCGAGCAACCCGCGGGCACCTTGTCCGGCGGTGAGAAGACCCGGCTGGCGCTTGCCATGCTCGTCGTCTCAGGTGCCAATGTGCTGCTGCTCGATGAGCCCACGAACAACTTGGATCCGGCCAGTCGCGACGAGGTGCTCGCTGCCTTGGGCCGCTACCGAGGGGCGGTGATCCTGGTCACCCACGACCACGGTGCCGTGGCCGCACTGGACCCGGAGCGGGTGCTGATCCTGCCGGAGGGTGACGAGGATCTTTGGCGGTCCGACTACCTGGAATTGGTCGAGCTGGCCTAACGGTTCCGGGGTGCGTTCCGGCCGGGCAACGATTCTCGCCCCGTCGGTCGTGGGCATCGGTTATCCTGTGCCCAAGGCTGGTCGCGCTCAGCCACGGAAGCAGTGGCGGCGGGGGGTCAGTCGGGCAAGCCTGGCGACAGTGGCTTGACAACTTCACACATGGCCCTGCGGGGGGCCGTTGACTGATCGACGGAGGAGTCATGGACAAGCAGGAATCGCGTCGGCGCATCGTGGGGAACGAGCGCGACACCTTGGCGAAGGAGTATGTCCGCCGCTACGAGGCGGGCGATAGCATCAGGGCGATCGCAGACGCGTCCGGCCGGTCGTATGGGTTCGTCCATCGCGTCCTGGCGGAGAACGAAGTAAGGTTGCGGCCACGCGGCGGGGACACGAAGAGAGGCTCGAAAACTGACTAGCGCCCAAACCCAGCATCTGCTTTCGGCCGCAGGCATCGTCGCGACCGTCGACGGCCCATTGCTGCGGGTCACCCTGGATCGGCCCGACAAGCACAACGCCCAAACACCGGCCACCTGGGCCGCCCTGGCCGCCCTCGGGGACGACTTGCCCGAAGGGACTCGGGTAGTCCTCCTCTCGGGCAACGGACCGTCGTTCTCCGCCGGTCTCGACCGGAGGATGTTCGTCGAGGGCATCCCGGGCGAACCGTCCCTGATGGAACTCGCGAAGTCATCGGCCGAAGAGGTCGATGACACCATCGCGAATTTCCAGCGGGCGTTCACCTGGTGGCGCGAGCGGCCGGTGGTGACGATCGCCGCGGTGCAAGGTCACGCCATCGGCGCGGGTTTCCAACTCGCCCTCGCCTGCGATCTGATGCTCGTCGAGCAGGGCGCGTCGCTGAGCATGAAAGAGATCCAACTCGGCTTGGTGCCCGACCTCGCGGGGACCCTGCCGCTGGTCCGCGCCGCCGGTTATCAGCGCGCGTTGGAGATCTGCCTCACGGGTCGACCGGTGTCCGGTGAGGAGGCGGTCGATGCTGGAATCGCACTCGCCTGCGTGCCGGACGGTGAACTCGTCGGCGCCGCCGACGACCTGGTTGCGGCGATCACGACGGCCATGCCCAACGCCACGACGGCCGTGCTCGAGCTGATCCGAGGGGCGCACGGGCGAACGCTGGCGGAACAGACCGCGGCCGAACGTCGCGCCCAATTCGGTCGGATCACCGAACTCGCAGCCCTGATGGAGGGCTAGACCGCACGTGTCCATGCCGGGCAGCCCGTTTGCCACGCTGCGATCGTTCACCCGGGATCCTTCGGTCAAGAACGCGGCGATCAAACCCGGCACTTGGCGGCGGATCCTCACCTACGCCAAGCCCTATCGGGCCCTGATCACGGTGTTCCTGGTGCTGTTGGTCATCGACGCGGGACTCACCGTCGCCCAGCCGCTGCTGTTCCGTCGGATCATCGACGACGGGATCACCCCCGGCAATTCCGCGGTGGTCACCACCACTGCTCTCATCGCGGCCGGCGTCGCTCTGCTCGACGCCGGGCTTGGCCTGCTCAGTCGCTGGTATTCGGCCCGGATCGGGGAGGGCCTGATCTACGACCTGCGCACGGAGGTCTTCGGACACGTGCAGACCCAGTCGGTGGCCTTCTTCACCCGAGCCCAGACCGGGGCGCTGGTGTCCCGGCTGAACTCGGACGTGATCGGCGCTCAGCAGGCCTTCACCTCGACCCTCTCCGGAGTGCTGGGGAATCTCATCAGTGTGGTCGTGGTGCTCATCACCATGTTCATCCTCGACTGGCGGATCACCCTGGGGGCGATGGTTCTGCTGCCGCTGTTCTTGCTGCCGGCCCGATGGATGGGTCGGAAACTGCAGACGCTCACCCGCGAACAGATGTCGCTCAACGCGGACATGTCCTCCCAGATGACCGAGCGGTTCAACGTCGCCGGTGCGCTGCTGGTCAAACTGTTCGGAGACCACAATCGGGAATCGTCAGCGTTCGCGGCTCGGGCCGGCAGGGTGCGCGATATCGGCGTGAGCATCGCAATGGCCAACCGGTACTTCTTCACCGCACTCACCCTCGTGGCGGCGATGGCCACCGTCATGGCCTACGGGTTCGGCGGGAACGCCGTCATCGCCGGAACCCTGACCATCGGCACGCTCATCGCGCTGACTGGCCTGCTCGCCCAGCTCTACGGCCCGCTCACGGCCCTCTCCAACGTCCGAATCGACGTGATGACGGCGCTGGTCAGTTTCGACCGGGTCTTCGAGGTGCTGGATCTCAAGCCGTTGGTGCGCGACGCGCCCGATGCTCGTCCGCTCCCTCCCGACAGTCCGTTGGAAGTCGAATTCGACGACGTCGGGTTCCGGTATCCGCAAGCCAGCGAGGTGTCGTTGGCGTCACTCGAATCGGTCGCGCGAGCCGAGACGCGACCGACCGAGGCCGTACTGCGGGGCGTCTCCTTCGTCGCCCCGGCAGGGTCGCTGACCGCTCTCGTGGGTCCCAGCGGGGCGGGGAAAACCACCATCACGACTTTGGTCGCCCGGCTCTACGACGCCACCTCGGGTACGGTCCGGGTCGACGGGCTGGACGTGCGTGAGGTCACGGGCGACTCGCTTCGCGCCGCGGTCGGCTACGTGACCCAAGAAGCTCACCTCTTCCACGAGAGCATCCGGGACAACCTCCTCTACGCCAACGATGACGCCGACGAGGCCGCGGTCTGGGAAGCCCTTGAAGCGGCCCAGATCGCCACTCTCGTGAGATCGCTGCCGGATGGCCTGGACACGGTTGTCGGCGACCGCGGCCACCGGCTCTCGGGTGGCGAGAAGCAGCGCCTGGCGCTGGCCCGGCTCCTGCTCAAAGGCCCTCGCATCGTGGTCCTCGACGAGGCCACCGCACACCTCGACAGTGAGAGCGAAGCAGCGGTGCAGCGCGCGTTGGACAACGCGCTGGCCGGGCGCACGTCGTTGGTGATCGCGCATCGGTTGTCGACGGTCCGGGCCGCCGACCAGATCCTGGTGGTCGATGGCGGGCGCATCGTGGAGCGCGGGACGCACGCCGAACTGATCGCCAGCGGCGGGCTGTACTCCGAGTTGTACGCGACCCAATTCGCGTAGGCCCGGCGGCGCGGAGCGCCTACGGCCGACGGGAGGAATCCGCCGGATCCAGAGCCGGCTGATGGGCGGGCGGATCGGTCGCCAACTGCTGCTCGGCGCGGAGTTCGGCGAGTTCCCGGCGAGCCAGGATCACCCACCCCACGGGCAGCAGGGCGGCGAAGAACAGCCACTGCCAGGCGTAGGCGAGGTGCGGGCCGAGGCCGAGGTTCGGCACTGGGACCAAGGTGAGTTCGGCCGAGTCAGGTGGCGCCATCGCCGACGCCACCAGGTAGGGGGAGTAGTTCGGCGCGCCGCCGGCCAGGGCGGCCGTGTCGAGAGCCGCGACCTGGCCGGCCGGCAGGTCGACCGGCGCCGGCACCGGCATCGATTGACTCGGCTGGAGCCAGCCCACCACGGTGACCTCCCCGGCCGGCGGAGGCGGAATTGCAGGTGAATCCATGGCTCCCGATTCCATCGGCAGCCAGCCGCGCAGCACCGACAGCAGCTCCCCATCCCCGGTGCGTAGCTGGCTGACCACCCAGAAACCTGCCGAGCCGTTGAGGACACGCCGCCGGACCAGCACCGTGGAGTCCGAATCGAACACCCCCACGACACTGACCGGTCGATATTCGAGATCTCCGGCCAGCGGGGCGCCTGGGTTCAGCACCTGATCGATCGGTAGCGGTTCCGCCTGCGAGCTGGCCCTGATCTGGGCATCTTCGGCGCTGCGGTCAACGTGCCTTCCGTATTGCCAGTCCGCTGCGAGCAGGCACAGGGCGACACCGACCGGGACAAGCAGGGTGAGGATGATCCACTTGGGCTGCCGGAGAAGTGTCAGCACAGCAACGAGGGTATCCGCGTCAGTCCAGCGGAGAGTCTTCGAGGCGGAAGCCCACCTTCATGGTCACCTGGAAGTGGCGCACGTCGCCGTCGCGGATGTGCCCCCGGATGTCGGTCACCTCGAACCAGTCGAGGTGCCGGAGCGTGCGGTGGGCCCGCTGCACGCCGTTGCGGATCGCCTCGTCGACGCTCTCTGAGGAGGTGCCGACGATCTCGGACAGGGCGTAGGTTCGGTTGGGCATCGAAACACCTTCCTAGTTCTCAAGGGGCCCGGTGGTGGATGACCCCACTCGGGCTTACGGTAAGGCCATGGCGGGCCGAACCCAGGTGTATCGAATCACAACAGCACACCAGGGGCTCAGCACGGACCAGCGGGCGCGTACCCGTCGGTACCTGGTCTCGATGGGTATCAGGACGGTGTGTTTCATCGGAGCGGTGCTTGCCGATGGCTGGCTGCGCTGGGCATTGGTGGCGGGCGCCGTGGTGCTGCCCTACTTGGCGGTGGTGGTGGCCAACGGCGGTCGCGAGCCGACCAAAGACAGCGAATTGCACACCGCGGTCTATGTCCAGCCCCAGGAGCAGGTCGCCCTCCCGTCCAGATCGGTGGACCACAGCGGGGCCGACGACGCTCGCTAGGCTGCTTTCATGAGCCTACTCACACGACTGTGGACGACGTCGGGACGCTGGGAGGTGCCCGAGGGGTGGCGTCAGGGTCGTGGAGCCTGGGGTGGCCTGGTGGTCGGTCAGATCGTCACTGCGGCAACGCATGGGGTGCCAGAACTGCTGCAGCCCCGGAGCGTGTGGGTCTCGATGCTCGCGCCGGTGCGTGCCGGCGTGGTGCGGTGCGAGGTCAAAGACCTGCGAGCCGGCAAGTCGACCTTGATTCGGGAAGTGAACCTGGTGGACGCCGACGATTCGCTACTCACCCGTGCGGTCGTTGGCTTCGGCGCCCACCGGGATCCCACCGCGGTTTCCGACCCCCCGGCCGCACCCGCTGATCCAGCTCCCACGCCCGGCACGGTCATTCCCATCGGACCGCCGGTGGCACCCGAGTTCACGGGCAATCTGAGGTTCGCGCCGGTGGTGGGGATCCCCTACAGCGGCGCGTCCGAACTGGCCACGTCGGGTTGGGTGGGCCTGCCGAAGGAGGCCGAGGAACCGCTCAGCACGGCTGTGGTCGCCGCCTTGTCGGACGCCTGGTGGACCACCTCGATCGTGGGTCTGGACGGCGCGACCATGGCCGGTGGTCCGCCGCCGGTGGCGACGCTCGACTTCGCTCTGTCGTTCCCGGAGCCGCCGGTCGACGAGCCCGACGTGTGGGAAACCGGTCTGTGGCACACCGGCCGTGTCATCGGCGGCAACGACGGCTACCTGACCGAAATCCGCACGCTGCATTCACCGGGGGGTCGACTGTTGGCCGTGAACACCCAACTCCAGGCGATCGGCGGAACCGGAAGCCGGACCCCGGCGGGTTAGTTCTGGCGCAGGGGAGGCTGGGCCCCGGTCACCCGCGCCTGTTCGGAAGCCCAGCGATGCGCGACCAACGTCGCCGCGACACCTGACTCACCTTGCTGCCAGGCGTGCAGGAAGCCGGCCGCGAAAGCGTCGCCGCAACCGGTGGTCTCCGGATTCGGGACCACGGTCTCGAGCGGCACCCAGGTGCGTGCCTGCGGCGTGCGGCATGCCGATGGCGCGGTTCCCGAGTGGACCACCACCGCGGTTGAGCCCAAGAGCGGCCCGGTGAGGAGGTCCAACGTCGCCGCCTCGCTGGCATTGGCGAACACGAAGTCGGGCTGCAACTGTGCCACCGCACGCCGAAAGGAGGCCGCCCCTTGGGCAACGATCCGTGAGGCGGTGGGGCAGTCGACGCTGACCATGATGCCGCGCCGATGGGCGAGTCGGGCCACCTGTGCCAACACGTCCGGCCAGCAGTAGTCGAGTAGTTCGAAGCCGTTGAAGTGCACGATCGACATGCCGTCCAACCAGGAATCCGTCACGTCCTCCAGCCTCGCGCGCAGTGTTCCCTGATCCACCAGGAATGCCCGGTCGCCGCCCCACGCGAGCACGGTCGCCACGGGTGCCCGATCGCGGGCCACGGTTCGCAGGGTGACGCCGCGCGCGGCCAGGGCCGCACACACGTCCCTGCTGGCCTCGTCGTCGCCTTGCCAACCAGCGAGGATCGCCTGATGGCCCCGGCTTGCCAGTTGGGCGGCGACGTTCGCCGCGGCACCGCCGGCGGTGACCAGTCGCTGGACGTTCTGATGCTCGTCGGGAGCCGGGGCCCGCTCGCAGGTGAGTACGACATCGACCACCACCTTGCCCACTGCGCCGACGGCACCCATCGGTGGACTTCGCTTTCTCTCGACCCGGATTGTGCGCCGGCCCGGAACCTCGGGATAGCGTGGCGGGTATGGCCCGTCATGACCACCCTATCTTCACGTTGCTCTACCGGGCGCTGGTCAAGGTGGAGGACGCCGGACCGGTCGGCCGAGTACGTACGGAGGTGGGCGGCGCACTGTTCGGCAAGTTGCTGATCGTCGGATTGGGGCCGGGAGAGGATCTGCACCACCTGCCGGCCGCAGTGACCGAGGTCGTCGCCATCGAACCCAGTGCGTCGATGCGCCACGCGGCCCGGGCTGCAGTCGCCGAGGCCGAGGAGAACGGGATCCCGGTCGAACTCATCGATGCGGTGGGCGAGGATCTTCCGCTGCCGGATGACAGCGTCGACTCAGTGCTGTTCGCCTACGTGCTGTGCAGCGTCGACGACCCAGATGCGGTCATCGCCGAGGTGCGGCGGGTGCTCAAGCCCGGTGGCGTCGTGGCGATGCTGGAGCACGTCGCCGGTCGGCCTGGATCCTGGATCCGTCGCTGGCAGACTTTGGTGTCGCCGGTGTGGCCCTTCCTGGCGGGTGGCTGCCACTGCGATCGCGATACCCGGGCCGTGCTGGAACGCGGCGGATTCGACACCGCCGGGGTGGAGGACTTCGCCGTCGCGGCCCTCGGCCCGGTGGGGGCGGGGATCAAGGGTGTCGCCCTGCTGGCGGAGCCGCCAGCTGCCGGCCGGGAAGCCAGCCCGGAGGACCGCGACCGTGGCCGCTGAATCATCTCGAGCCCCGCAGCGGGCGCGCGAGATCATGGCCGGCGCTTCGGCGGTGACGGCGCTCACCGGGGCTGGAATCAGCACGGCCAGCGGAATCCCTGACTTCCGGGGGCCGCAGGGGGTGTGGACGAACAACCCGGCGGCCGCACGAATGTTCGACATCGAGGCCTACCTTGCGGATCCGGATCTGCGCGCCCAGGCCTGGCGCAGTCGCAGCGAACACCCTGCCTGGCGTGCCCGGCCCAACGACGGCCACCGAGCGCTGGTCGACCTCGAGCGGCAGGGGCGTTTGCGTGCGCTGGTGACCCAGAACATCGACGAACTCCATCAGTCGGCTGGGAGCGGACTGCAGGCCCCGGTGCTGGAGGTGCACGGTTCGCTCAAACGGGCGGTGTGCCTGTCGTGCGGCTGGCGGGGAACGATGGAGGCGGTTTTGGCCCGCGTCGCCGCCGGGGAAGCTGATCCACCCTGTGAGGTCTGCGGCGGAATCCTGAAGTCGGACACGGTCTCCTTCGGCCAGTCGCTGGATCGGCAACTGCTGCGGGAGTCCGCCCGGGCGGCTGCGGAGTGCGATGTGCTGCTGGCGGTGGGCACCTCGTTGCAGGTGAATCCGGTGGCCGGGCTGGTTCCATTGGCGCACGAAGCCGGGGCAGAAGTCGTCATCGTGAACGCGGAACCGACCCCCTTCGATGCGATTGCGGGGGCCGTGGTGAGGGGACAGATCGAACAGGTGCTGCCCGAACTCGTTGCGGCGTGATCGCTGGATTGCCTAGACGCGCAGGTCGTCCACCTCGTCGGCGGTGGTGCGCTTCTCGAGTCTGGTGGCGATCAGGTTGAACCCCACGACGAAGGCAGCCGCCACCACGGCCAGGCCGACGGTGATGGCAATGAAGTCGCTCGGCGCCGCCAGGTCCGTGCTGTCCACGCCGTTGGGCCACGGCCACAGCACCCGCACCGAGCCGAGCATCAAACCCACCAGAGCCGCCATCACGGTGTCGTAGTGGTTGTGCAGTGCCCAGTGCAACAACTGTGAGAACAGGGCCAGGCCGACGACGCAGCCGAGGGCGAAGATGGCGATGACAAAGAGGTCGCGGTCGGCGACAGCGGACAGCACCGGCTGGTACATGCCCAGCATGACGAGGATGAAGGAACCGCTGATGCCGGGCAGGATCATGGCGCAGATGGCGACGGCGCCTGCGGCCGGGTAGGCCCACAGCGGTGGATCGGCCAGGCCGGCGTCCTTGCTGGCTCCGAGTCCGAGCAGGACGAAAGCGGCGACCGCCACCCCGAGCATCACCGCGAAACGAGCGGCGGTGCGCTTTTCGATCAATCCCCAGGCGACCACGACGGAGCCGGCGACCAGACCCAGGAAGAGACCGGCCATCTGGACCGGATAGACCTCCAGCGCGTGCTCGATCGGACCCGCCAGTAGCAGGACTGCCGTGCCGATTCCCAGCACCAGCGGGATGAAGAAGATCCATTCGACGGACTTGAGCAGGCTGAAGCCCCCGGCGAAGTCGAGTTTGACGAAGCGCCCCAAGGCCGACGATCCGGTGCGGACGGCGTCGATCAAGCGCCGGTAGATGCCGAAGACCAGTGCGATGGTTCCGCCGGAGACGCCTGGGACGAGATCGGCGCTGCCCATGCAGAATCCACGTATGGCGGTCCAGGGAGTTTCTGCCCACGTGTGTTGTTTCACGGACCCAATAATGGGGGCCGAGTCCGCTGGAGGAGTCCAGCAGGTGCGGCGCGCCGCTTCAGAGCGGGTGAGGTCAATCGACGCTCGCGGCGCAGGCGGCACATAACCCCATGAGTTCAAGGCTGTGGCTGACGTCCGTGAAACCGTTCTGCTGCGCGACCTTGTCCGCCCAGGATTCCACCGCCGGTCCGGCGATCTCGACGGTGTGGCCACATTGGCGGCAGACCAGATGGTGATGGTGCGCCCGGCCGCAGCGGCGGTAGAGGGTTTCGCCGTCCTCTCGGACCACAGTGTCGAGTTCGCCAAGCTCAACCAACAATCCGAGGTTGCGATAAACGGTGGCCAGGCCGACGCTCTGGCCGCCCGCCCGCAGATCGGCGTGGATCTGCTGGGCGCTCCGGAATCCATCTTGGGCGGCCAGGAGGTCGCTTACGGCTTGTCTTTGCCGCGTCACCCGAACAGTGCTCGCCATACCGCCCATATTAACCACCTGCCTAATGAGAACAATTGTCATTACTGCTAACCTCCTCGCATGAGGACATCAACAATCGCCATCGCCGGATTCGCCGCACTCGCGCTGGGGCTTTCGGCCTGTGGCTCGTCGGACGACTCCGCGGCGGGTTCGGAATCGCCCAGCGCTGGGGCGGCCACCATGGTTGCGACCACGACCGTCTGGGGCAGCGTCGCCGGTCAGATCGCGGAGTGCGCCGGAGGTTCGGTCACCACGCTGATGCCCGTGGGCGCCGACCCCCACGACTTCACGCCATCATCCGACCAGGTGGCCACCATGGTCGATGCCGATCTGGTGATCGCCAACGGTCTGGGACTCGAAGAGGGCCTGGAATCGGCGATGGAGTCGGCCCAGCAGGATGGGGCGGTCGTCTTCGAGGTGGCGCCGCTGCTCGACCCCATGCCCTTCGAGGCGGAGGGAGAGGTGCATGCCGAGGGTGAGGAGCACGCCGAGGGTGAGGAGCACGCCGAAGGTGAGGAGGCGCACTCGCACGGCGAGGATCCGCACGTGTGGCTCGACGTGACGCGCGCTGCGGACGCCGCGGAACTCATCGGTGCCGAGATGGCCAAGGTCACCGGCGATGCGGCCTACGAGACCTGCGGAACGGAGGTGGGTCAGGAGTTACGTTCCACCAACGATGCGGTCGTCGAGACCCTGGCCGCAGTGCCGACCGACAAGCGCATCCTGGTCACCGACCACGATGCCTTCGGCTATTTCGCCGAGGCGTACGACTTCCGCATCGAAGGGGTTGTGATCCCAGGCGGATCGACGTTGGCCGAGCCGAGTTCGGCAGAACTCGCAAGCCTCGCTCAGGCGATCCAGGACTCCGGGGTGAAGACCATCTTCGCCAACACAGCCAATCCGAGCGCTCTGGTGGATGCCCTGGCTGCTGAGGTGGGCGACGTCCAGGTGGTGGAACTCTACGTCGGCAGCGTCGGTGAGCCGGGGAGCGAGGCCGCGACGTACCAGGGCATGATGACTACGAACGCAACGCGGATATCCGATGCACTGTCGGGCTGATAGCCCTGGCGTCGAACCCCGACACGCGTCTCGCTGACGCCTCGAGAAGGGCCTGCAAGTCGTGGAGTGGTTCACCGAGCCGTTTGCGTTGGGTTTCCAACAGCGGGCCTTGATCGGGGGGATGCTCGCCGGCGTGATGTGTGCGGTGGTGGGCACCTGGCTGGTGCTGCGGGGCATGAGTTTCTTCGGGGATGCCTTCGTGCACGGGGTGGTGCCGGGGATCGCCGCGGCCGTGGTGCTGGACGTGAATCCGGCGCTGGGCGCGGCGCTCGCCGCCGGAGTGATGGTTGCCGGCATCGAATGGGTATCCCGGCAGTCCAAATTAAGTGAGGACACAGCCATCGGATTGTTGTTCGTGGGGATGCTCGCCCTCGGGGTGGTCATCATCTCGAGCGTGAGCTCGTACACCGGATCGCTCACCGCGATCCTGTTCGGCGACGCCCTCGGGGTCACCACCGGTGACTTGGTGCGACAGGCCGTGCTCGGAGTGATCGTCGTGGTGGCCGCAGTGGTGCTCTACCGACCCTTCCTCGCGCTGGCCTTCAACCAACACAAGGCGCAGGTGCTCGGCCTGCACCCCAAGCGGGCGCACGCCGCATTGCTGGTGCTGATCGCCGCCTCGGTGATCGGCAGCTACCAATCGGTGGGGACGCTCCTCGTCTTCGGTCTGTTGGTGGGTCCGCCAGCGACTGCGGCGCTGGTGGCCCGAACGGTGCCGAGGATGATGCTGGGGGCCGCAGCGATCTCGGTGGTATCGGTGTGGGTGGGGCTCATGCTCAGCTACCACCTCGGCACAGCGGGATCGGCGACCATGGCCATGGTGCCGATCGTGGTGTTCTTCGTCGTGCTCGCCTTCCGCCAGATCGTGCCGCGCAAGGCGCCGGTGGCGGCATGAGTTCGGATCTGGTGCGGGCTCGCGATCTGGTGCTCAGCTACGGCAACCATGTGGCTCTACGTTCGTCGAGTTTCGTCGTGCCCGAGGTGGGCGCCACGGCGGTGATCGGGCCGAACGGCTCAGGCAAGTCCACCCTGCTGTCGGCACTGGTGGGTTTGGTCGACGTGTCGAAGGGCAGTCTCGAGGTGCTCGGAACGTCGCCCGAAAAGGCACAACGGCGGATCAGCTACGTGTTGCAGTCCACCCCGGTGGCACCTGGAGTGCCGATCACGGTGTCAGAGGCCGTGGCTATGGGGCGCTACCCGCGAACGGGGCTATGGCGACGGTTCACTCGGCGCGACCACGCCGCGGTCGCCGCGGCGATGAAACGTATGGACATCACCGACCTCGCGGGCCGGCACCTGTCGGAACTCAGCGGCGGGCAACGTCAGCGGGTGTTGGTCGCGCAGGGAATCGCGCAGGATCACGACGTGCTGCTGCTCGACGAGCCACTCACCGGCCTGGACGTGAATTCCGCACGGACAATCGACTCGCTGATCCACGGCGAACGGGCGGACGGCTGTTCGGTCATCCTCACCACCCACGATTTGGACGAGGCGAGGGCCGCGGATTGGGTGCTCCTGGTCAGCGGGGAAGTGGTCGCCTACGGGCCGCCGGACAAGGTCTGCACCCGCCGCAACCTCGAGGTGGCTTTCGGGTTGGGCAGCCTGCACGATTGGGAGGGATTCCTCGACGATCCGCACGAGCACGGCCAGCCGTGAACGCGGTGCGCTCCGGCTCGGAGCGCCCACTAAGGTAGGGCTCAATCGCGACAAGGAGCACATGAAATGACCAACCTGATTCTGGTGAGCGTGCTGTTGTTTGTTGTTGCCGCCACGGCGTTGTGGGCCGAACGTGGCAAGACCGGCGGCGAGAATGTCTTCTTCGTCGTGGTGGTCGCTGTGCTGAGCGCCATCGGTGGTTTGGTGGTCAACGCCGCCGGTTGAACCCCGGCACTCAGGCTGGCGGATTGGTGCGGGCGCCCTCTCGGTTGCCTCAGTGATCGCCCGCGGGTGGTGGCTGACGTGTGCGAGTGGGCGGCGACCTGGCAACCACCCCAGGCGACACCGGACTGGCTCGATTGCCCCTTCGGCTGGCCCGTGGCGTTCCGGCGATTCATGCGCGACCTCAAGCCGCCGAGCGAGCTTCTAGGGTCCTCGAGGGCCGAGGATGACTCGGCCGCGCTATGGCGGCGCTCGCTGGCTCTGCGGGAAACCGGCGTGCCTGGGAGCACGAGGTTTTCGGAATGCCGCCCGGACGGAGCGGGACTGTCAACGGACCTGTTGTAGAGGTCCACCTGAGGGCCTCCTTGGCAATGTGGGAATTCCGGCCGGCCACTTGCAGCAGCCCCGGTTCGGAAATGTGTACTATTTCTTGGGTGAAGGTGTTGCACTGGTAGTACAGGCGTACTAAAATGGGGGCATGTCCTCGTCCTCTGCGCCTGTGCAGCCTGCGGCCGTGTGCCGGCCGGCGGGCGCGTTTGTCCGTGGGGGGTCGGGTCAGGTGTGTGGTGGGGGTGCCGGCGGCGATGCGGGGTGGTCGGCTGGGCGGGTGGGTGCCGCGGAGGTCGGGTGGGATGGTGCGGCCGTGGGGGGTGTGTGGCTGGATGAGGTGATGGCGCCGACGGTTCAGCAGTTGCGGGAGGCCGCCGAGGTGATGGCCCTCGACACCGACCTGCCCGACACGCTCTGTTCCGAGGACGTCTTTCCCGACGCGGCCGTGCTCGGCGGGGATCTGTCCGAGGATTCTTTGCCGGACGCGGTTTTGACTGGGGCTGCTGTTGCCGAGTTTGCGCCGGGGCCGGTGCCGGCTGAGCACCCCGGCGGTGGTGGCGGGGTGGATCCGTGTTCGGGGCCGGTGCCGGAGGGGTTGGCGCGGTGGGTGCGCCGGGAGTGGTGGCTGGCGCCGGTTCGGGCCGAGGTGCGCCGGTTGATGTTGTTGGCCCCGGGGGTGGGGTTGATCGCCGGGTTGTCTGAGCTTGGGATGGGTGGGTCGTGTCCGGTCGATCATGGCCACCCTGATGCTGTGGTGGAGGCGGCCGATCCGACTCCGGTGCCGGGGAGTCGTGCGGGGTATCCGTGTGCGTGCCAGTTGATCGTGGCGGCGGGGTGGCAGGCGGTGGACAGTTGGGTTCAGGTCGGTGCCGCGGCGTCGCTGGTCGGTGCTGCGGGTGCGGTGCCGGTGGTGGCGACGCCGGCAGGTGTCGCCCGGGCGCGGGCCGCCGATGCCTGCCGGGCGGAGTTGGCTGCGATGCTGCACCTGTCGGCGGCCTCGGTGCACGCGCGGCTGGTGCAGGCCCGGGATCTGCACGCGTTCCCGGCCCTGGCCGCGGTGGCGGGGTCGGGGTTGATGTTCACCTCGTCGTGGCGGGTCGTGCTCTACGAGACCGCGAACCTGCCCGAGGGTGCCCGGGCCCGGGTGGTGCAGCGGGTGGTGGACGCGGTCGAGGCCCGCCATGCCCAGGATCGGCGCCCGTGGACATCGGGGGAGACGCGCCGGGCGGTCAAGCGCGCGATCGCCGCGGTGGCCGCGGCGGAGGCGGCCCAGGCCCGCGCCCGGGCCCATGCCCGCCGGCGGGTGGCGGTCACGCCGGCAGGGGATGGCATGGCGTGGCTGAGCGGCTACATCCGCGACGTCGACGCCCACCGGATCTACAACCGGCTCACCGCCGCTGCCGCGGCCGCGGCCGCCGACGACCCCAGCGGCGCGCGCAGCACCGACGAGCACCGGGCCGATGCCCTGGTCGCGGCCCTGCTCAACCACCCACACCCCACCCCGGCAGACACCGCGGCCACGCCTCCCACCCCGGCAGACACCGCCACCACACCTTCCACCCCACGGTCCACCACGCCTGGCCGGTCGGTGTCGCGGCCGGAGATCTGCGTCGTGGTGTCGCTGGCCACCCTGCTCGGCTGCGCGGATGCCCCGGGCGAGGTGCCCGGCTTGGGTCCGATCGACGCCGACGTCGCCCGCGCGCTGGCCGCCGACGGCCGCTGGCGCTGGTGGGTCACCGACCCCGCCACCGGCCAGGTCACCGTCACCGGCTCGCGCACCTACACGCCCTCGGCGGAACTGGCCAGACTGATACGCGCCAGGGAACCACACTGCCGCATGCCCGGATGCGCCCGACGAGCAGACCTGTGCGACCTCGACCACACCACCCCCTACCCGCACGGGCGGACCGACGCCGACAACCTCGGACCCCTATGCCGCGCCCACCACAACCTGAAAACCCACCACGGCTACGCACTGGCCAACCACCCCAACGCCCAGACCCACGCCTGGAAATGGACCTTCCCCTCCGGCCTGACCCACACCGACCAACCCGACCCACCACTGCCCGGACCCTAGAGTCGGGGTCTGAAACGTCCATTCATCGCTTCGGTGGGTTCATCGGGGGTGCTGAGGGGCACCAAATTCTGTCGTACCCAAAGCCGTAGTGACCTGCACAAACAATGGTGGGCGATACTGGGTTCGAACCAGTGACCCCTTCGGTGTGAACGAAGTGCGCTACCACTGCGCTAATCGCCCCTGCTGCCGCCGACGTGGCGACGGGATGAGGCTAGCAGACGCCGCGACGGACTGGATCCAGCACCTGGGCGCCGAGGTGCTCCCACGTTCGGCGGCGCACAGACCCGATCGACCTGCTTCGCCGATGATCGAACTCTAGGGTGAGGTCACCCACGGCGAAAGGGCCTCAATTGCGGGCGCAGGACGAGTATGCGGCGCTGACTTCGGCGTTGGCCGCATCATTCGCCAGCATTGAATACGTGGTCGAACTCGACCCGCGTCGCATCCGCCACCTCGCGGGCGAACTCGTTGATCGGTTGCGCGCGAGCAGCGCCGAAGCCGAGGACAGTCAACACGATGCGGTGGGCGAGGCGCTGTTCGACGACGTCTGGGAGGAAGCCCTCAGCGAATCCGCTCCCGCGAGCCGCCTGGGTGGCGCCGAGATCGAGGAAGTTGTCTGCTACCACGTCGTCGCGCCAGGGGATTCCGTGCGGCTGCTCCACCGTTTCGTGCGACGAATCGACAACGGTCGAACGCTGATCGTCGGTGCCGCTGCAGACACCACCGACGATTGGCGGATTCGGGAATCGCTAGAGCAGTCCGAAGCTCTGTACCGCGAGGTGGCCGAGAATTCCGCCGACTTCGCGATGCGCACCACACCGGATCGCGTGGTGGAGTACGTGTCGAACTCGGTGACAGGCGTCATGGGGTGGCGGCCGGAGGAACTCGTCGGGCGTCACATGCCCGAACTCCTGCACCCGGACGATCAACAACTGGCGGCAGACTTCTCCGACCGGCTCAACCGGGGCGAGCCGGTCTTCCTCCGGACGCGCTTCAAGACCAAGACCGGCGACTGGGTCTGGATGGCGCAGCACGTCAAACCGATTCTGTCCGAAGATGGTCGGGTCGTGGCCCGTGCCGGTGTCTGGCGGGACGTGAGTTCCGAGATGCGGTCACAGGCGGCATTGGAGGAGTCCGAGCAGCGATTCCGACTTGCGATGCACTCCGCACCATCGGGCATCGCCCTGGTGGGATCGAGGCGTGAATTCCGTGCGGTCAACCCGGCGCTCTGCCGGATCCTCCAACGTGATGAGGCGTGGCTACTCGACCACCGGATGGACGACATCGTGCACCCCGAGGATGACGCGCTGGAGCGCTCGCTACACGCAGGTCGAGGAGCTCCGGACCAGGCGCCGCCGTCAGCCGAGTTGCGCTGTCTGCGTGCCGACGGCGAGCCGGTCTGGGTGGCCGAATCGGTCGGGTCGATGCAGGGTGCCGATGGCGAGGACTGGTCGGTGGTCCACATCGTCGACATCACCGACGCCCGCGCGGCCAACGAACGACTGCGCTTCCTCGCCTCCCACGACGACCTCACCGGGCAACTGCGTCCGGCCGCGTTGAATGCTCGGCTCGGCGAACTACTGGCCCAGCATGCCGATGGCAGCCACGGCCGACTCGTCGCAATATTCGTCGATGTGGACGGCCTGAAGACGGTCAACGACTCCTTCGGGCATGAAGCCGGCGACGAGGTGATCAGGACGGCCGCCACCCGGATCGGAGCTGCGGTGCGGCGAAGCGATCTCGTGGCCCGAATCGGCGGCGACGAATTCGTCGTCGTGCTCAACGCCGTGCACGATCTCGCCGACGCCGAACGGGTCGCCGCGAAGCTGCAGGAAACCTTCGGGGAGCCGATCACGATCAAAGGTCAGCCGCTGAGGATGAGTCTGAGCATGGGGATCGCAGAAGCCCGACCCGACGACGATGTCGATGGGCTGCTTCGACGCGCGGACGTCGCGCTGTATGCCAGCAAGGCCGCGGGTCGCGCCCGAGCCACAGTGTTCACCGACGACATGACCGACGGATAGCGGCGCGAGGTCTCGCCCATCGCCAGGTGGATGCGTCAGACTGAGGTCATGCGGCGAGAGGTGTGGACCGTGCCCGCGCCAGGAGGGGCGGGCGGCACAGTGATCGCCTACGGCCATTGGGGCACGCCGGTGCTCTTCTTCCCGGCAGAGGGCGGCGCGGCGGGCGATCTCGAGGAACACGGGATAGTCGATGCGTTGTCGGCTCCACTGGAAAGGGGTGAACTCAAGCTGTACGCGGTGGACACCCACGACGAGTCCACCTGGGCGGACACCTCGATACCCTGCGAGGAGCGGGCGCGCCGCCACGAGCACTACCACTCCTGGCTAGTCGACCAGGTGGCTCCGGCGATCCACGGGGATTGCGGGGGAGCGGTGAAGGTGGCCGCGGCCGGCATCTCCATGGGCGCATTTCACGCAGTGAACCTCACCCTGCGACGGGCCGACATGTTCCCCCACGCGGTGGGCATGTCGGGCAACTACGACCCGTCCACCTGGCACCCCTGGGGTGAACGCGGAGATTCCCTGTACTTCAACAACCCCTTCGCCTATGTCGCCAACGCTGAAGGTGAACACCTGGACTGGCTGCGGCATTCGGCGTTCGTTCAATTGGTGGCCGGGAGTGGAGAGTGGGAACACCACCCCACCTGGGCGCTGGAATCGAGCCGGGCGTTGGCCGACCTGCTCGGCCGCAAGGGAATCCCCAACCACCTCGACGTGTGGGGTGAGGATGCCGATCATGACTGGCCGACCTGGCGGCGCATGGTGGCCGTCCACGTCGCCGCCCTGGGCGGTCGGCCCTAGGCCTCGGCCGGCGGGTTCGCTCGAGGGCGGGCGCTAGGCTGGACGCACCGGAAGCAGGAAGGAACCTCCTTGTCCATCACCGTCGTCCTCGACCCCGAAGGCCAGCCGCAGGAACTCCCCGACGGTGCCGATGCCGCGACCCTGTTCCGAGATCGTCGTGAGGTGCTCGTGGCGAGAGTGAACGGCGAACTGGTCGATCTGGCCACGACTCTGAACGACGGCGACCTGGTGGAGCCGGTGACGGCCGAAGACCCGGATGGTCTGGCGGTGCTGCGCCACTCCTGCGCCCACGTGCTCGCCCAGGCCGTACAACAGGTCGATCCCGACGCCAAACTGGGCATCGGGCCGCCAATCCAAGACGGCTTCTACTACGACTTCGACGTCGACCGGCCGTTCACACCGGAGGATCTCGCCGAACTCGAGAAGCGCATGACGGCGATCATCAAGTCCGGGCAGCGATTCAGCCGACGGGTTGTGACGGACGACGAAGCGCGGACCGAACTGGAGTTCCAGCCCTACAAGTTGCTGCTGATCCAGTCCAAGGGCGGCAGCGATGCGTCAGCCGAGCCGGACTCCGAGATCATGGAAGTCGGCGGTTCCGCGCTCACCATGTACGACAACGTGGACCGGCGCGACCAGACGGTCTGGACCGACCTGTGCCGGGGCCCACACGTGCCCACCACCCGGCACATCCCGGCCAACGCGTTCAAGCTGATGCGCACCGCCGCCGTCTATTGGATGTCCGACGAGCACAACCCGCAGTTGCAGCGGATCTACGGCACGGCCTGGCCGAACAAGGACCAGCTGCGCGAACACCTGACGTTCTTGGCCGAGGCGGCCAAGCGCGACCACCGGCGACTGGGTGCGGAGTTGGACCTCTTCAGTTTCCCGGAGCAGATCGGGTCCGGTTTGCCGGTGTTCCATCCCAAAGGTGGACTGATCCGCAAAGAGTTGGAGGACTACTCCCGCAGAAGGCACGAGGAGTCCGGCTACGAATTCGTCTACAGCCCGCACATCACGAAGGCGGGTCTGTTCGAGACGTCTGGTCACCTCGATTGGTACGCCGAGGGCATGTATCCGCCCATGCACCTCGACGCCGAGACCGACGGCGAGGGCAACGTCCGCAAACCGGGGCAGGACTACTACCTCAAGCCGATGAACTGCCCGATGCACAACCTCATCTTCGACTCGCGCGGCCGCTCTTATCGGGAATTGCCGCTTCGGCTGTTCGAATTCGGAAGTGTCTACCGCTACGAGAAGTCCGGCGTCGTGCACGGTTTGACCCGGGCCCGCGGATTCACCCAGGACGACGCGCACATTTACTGCACACCTGAGCAGATGCCCGCGGAGTTGGCCGATCTGCTGTCTTTCGTGCTCGATCTGCTGCGCGACTACGGACTCGACGACTTCTACCTCGAACTGTCCACCAGGGATCCGGCGAAGTCGGTCGGCGGCGAGGCCGAATGGGAGCAGGCCACCGAAGCGCTCCGATCGGCGGCGGAGGCGCAGGGCCTCGAATTGGTCACCGACCCGGGCGGGGCGGCGTTCTACGGTCCGAAGATCTCAGTGCAGGCCAAAGATGCCATTGGTCGCTACTGGCAGATGTCGACGATCCAGGTGGACTTCCAGTTGCCCGAGCGCTTCGGGCTCGAGTACACCGCGGCGGATGGCAGCCGACAGCGACCGGTGATGATCCACCGTGCACTGTTCGGTTCGATCGAGCGGTTCTTCGCAGTTCTGCTCGAGCACTACAACGGTGCGTTTCCTCCCTGGTTGGCACCGGTGCAGGTGGTCGGGGTGCCGGTTTCGGATGCCCACGTGGACTATCTGGCGGAGGTTGCGAGTCAGATGCGGGCCCGCGGGATCCGGGTGGAGATCGACAGCGGTTCCGATCGCATGCCCAAGAAGATCAGGAACGCCACTCGGGCCAAGGTCCCGTTCATCATGATCGCCGGGGATGAGGACCAGGCCGCTGGAGCGGTGTCGTTCCGGATGCGGGACGGCACGCAGGACAACGGCATACCGGTGGCCGACGCGATCGAGCGGGTGGTCGAAGTCATCGAGTCCAAGGCTCAAGTGTGAACACCGAACATGGGGGAGTACCCGCACCGGCCGGCGGTGGTGACGACCGCTGGAATCGACTGTGGACACCCCATCGGATGGCCTACATCAAGGGCGCCAACCGGCCGAGCAAGGAGAAGCAGGACACTGAATGCCCGTTCTGCCGGGTACCGGAGATGGCCGAGCCGGAGTCGTTGATCGTGCACCGTGGTGAGACCGCCTACGTGGTGCTCAACCTCTACCCCTACAACTCCGGGCATCTGCTGGTGTGTCCGTATCGCCACGTTGCCGATTACACCGACATCGACGACGTGGAAGCGGCGGAGATCGCCAGGCTCACGCAGCAGGCGATGGCAACCTTGCGGGCGGCTGCCGCGCCGCACGGTTTCAACATCGGCATCAACCAGGGCAACATCGCCGGCGCCGGGGTCGCGGCCCACCTGCACCAACACGTCGTGCCCCGCTGGGGCGGTGACATCAACTTCATGCCGATCGTGGGGGGCACCAAGACCATGCCGATGCTGCTCGAGCAGACCAGGGATCTGCTGGCGGAGCACTGGCCCGGCACCCAGCAGTGAACTCGCAGCGCCGTCGATCGCCCTGATCAGGCCAACTGTTCGTTGACCAGCCACAGGTAGTCCAGCGCCAACACGTCTCCGACCTGCGGTCGCAGCGTGAGTCGTAGGCGCTGCCAGGACAGGTCCTCCGCGGCCGATTCACCAGCCGTGGCGCTCCGACGGTCGACCACACCCACCGGCCAGGCGCGATACGGTGCCAACGCCCACCCATCGTCTCCGGACTCCGGCAGGCCCACGCCGGTACGGGTCATGGTGAGTAGCCCCTCGGCGGGAAGTGCCGGTCCGTACACAGTCCGCACCAGAGCCCAATCTCCCTCTGCGGCAAGCACCACCGCGGCGGGGCCGTCGGTCGCTTCGCCCTCGGCGTTGCGGCGGACGAACCGCGGAACCGTGGGCCCGCCTGCCGCGCTCCAAGGCTGCAGCAGCTGCGCCACGTCGTCCCAGTCCTCGGTTGCGGGAAGGACCGGAGCAAGTTCGCCGGAACGAAAGGCATCGACACCGTGACGGCTGACGTCCCAGACGTCCGGCTCGCCCCAAATGGGCAGGTCCGAATCCGGGTCGTCGTCACTGGCGTCCGCTGCGATCGACAGGGCACGTTGGGCGGTATCCGGGTCGTCGATCACGCCGCTCAACGCTTCCAACAGGCGCAGCCGGGCTCCCACACTGACCCTGCGGTGGGCACGACTGCTCGGAATGTCCTTCCCGTCGACCCGTAGCACTCCGCGGGCCAGGTCGAGGCTGCCGGCCAGCTCGCCATCGTCGTCGAACACCGGAAGTCGCCACAGCACACACTCGTCACCGAACATCCGCCCTGCGATGGCCGCGATGTCCTCGATGTCCGCACGACCGTCGCCGAGAGCTGTGACCGCAACGGCCCGCGGCACTCCGGCGTCCGCGGCGATCTGCCAAATCTTCGCCGTCGTCGGGTCGATGCCGAGGTCTGCTCCCACGACGACGAGCAGCACATCGGCAGCAAGCGCGGCGGTTGCAGCTCCGACGATCCGGTGGGGTCCGGCCGATGCCAGGTCATCGAACGGGACCGGTACACAGATCCGGGAGACTGCCGCCGGCAGCGGCTCGGGCAGTCGCCCCGGAGCCAGCAGGACGACGACCGGCCCCGGCAGGGTTTCACCCAAGGATTCGTCCACGACCACGGGGGCATACAACCACACCGGTCCCAGCGGTCGTTCCCGCCGCGATGTCCCACCCACCCGTGTCGTGCCCACGGCGGGCAGCTTCCCCACTATGGTGAAAGCCACCATCGTGGAGGTTCAGCTACGTGCTCAATCAAACCGGCGCCCGTGCGGCCGCGTCGCGCATCATCGACCCCGTTGCGGGAGGGTTGATCAAGATCGGCCTCACCCCGGACGCCGTCACGCTGATCGGCACCATCGGCGTCAGCGCCACCGCACTCTGGTTCTTCCCCAGGGGCCAGTTCGTCGTCGGCGTGCTGGTGATCATGCTGTTCATCTTCAGCGACATGCTCGACGGTGCCATGGCCCGCAAGATGGGTCGGTCCGGTTCCTGGGGGGCCTTCCTGGACTCCACCCTGGACCGCATCGCCGACGGCTTCGTTTTCGGCGCCCTCTTGATCTGGGCAGCCCGCACCCAGTCGGATCCGACCGTGGCCGCGGCCCTGATCTGCCTCGTCGGCGGCATGGTGATCTCCTACGCCCGAGCACGGGCCGAAGGTCTCGGCATGACCGGCAACGTCGGCATCGCCGAGCGCACCGAGCGACTGGTGCTCATCCTGCTCGCGGCCTTCGTCTACGGCCTCGGCGTCCCGTACGTGCTACCGGCGGCGATGTGGATCCTGGCCGTGCTGTCGATCGTCACAGTGCTCCAGCGCATGATCCACGTGTACCGGCAGGCGAACGACCCCGGCACGGACGGGTGACCCTGATGCAGACACCGAGCGAGTTCTTGGCCTACGCCGGCTACACCGCGGGTTGGCGAACCGTCCGATTCATGCCACGACGCCTCGCCTATGCCACGTTCTCGCAACTGGCCGATCAGGCCTGGCTGCAACGCGGCAAAGGTGTGCGGCAGCTGGAACGCAACTACGCCCGGATCGTGCCCGACGCCACGTCGAGACAACTGCGGATGATGTCCCGGGAGGGGATGCAGAAGTACTTCCGGTACTGGTGCGACGTCTTCCGGCTGCCGGATCAGAGTCCCGAGAAGATCCTTCAGACCGTCAGGTGGGAGAACAAGCACCTGATGCTCGAGGGCATCGCCGCCAACAAGGGGGTGGTGGCCGCGGTGTCGCATTCTGGCAACTGGGACCACATCGGCGCCTACATGGGCGTTGCCCACGGCGGCGTGATCAGCGTGGCCGAGGACCTCAAGCCAGAGCGGCTGACGGAGAAGTTCCTCGACTTCCGACGCGGATTGGGCATGGATATCCTCACGCTCCGCAGGGGGGAGGACGTTTATGGTCGTCTGGTCGACATGGCTCCGAGGCGCGAGGTGTACGCCCTGCTCGGTGATCGCGACCTCACCCGACGCGGAGTGCCGGTCGAGTTCTTCGGTGAGACAACCCGAATGCCGGCGGGCCCGGCCGCGCTGGCCTACGACACCGGCGCGGAACTGTTCGTCGCCAACCTCTGGGCAGACGACCGTTTTGCCTATGCCCGCGTGATGGAGCCGATCCCGGTGGATCGGACGATCGGACGCAAGACGGCGATCAAACAGTTGACGCAGGCGATCGCCGACGATCTGGCGGCCGGCATCGCCGCGCATCCGACCGACTGGCACATGTTGCAGCCGCTGTGGCTTTCGGACCTCGACCAGTCCCGGGTCCGGGCCAGTGACTACGACGATCTCAGTGCGGACGACTGATGCGCATCGGGATCGTCTGCCCCTACGACTGGAACACACCCGGCGGAGTGCAGGCCCACATCCGCGACCTTGCCACCGAACTGAAGCGACGCGGCCACGAGGTGAGTGTGCTCGCGCCCAGCGACGACGAGTCGGCGTTGCCCGACTACGTCACCCCGGCCGGACGGCCCGTCTCCGTGCCCTACAACGGTTCGGTGGCTCGACTGAACGTCGGCGTGGTCTCCGCCGCGCGGGTGCGGCGTTGGATCAAGCAGGGCAACTTCGACGTGGTGCACGTGCACGAGGCGGTGTCGCCCACCGTCTCGGTGCTGACCTGTTGGATCGCCAACGGACCATTGGTGGCGACCCAGCACGCCGCGATGGAGCGGTCGAAAGCGCTGTCGTCGCTCTCACTGCTCGCCAACACCGCGCTGGAGAAGGTCTCCGGGCGGATCGCGGTGAGTGAGAAGGCCCGCCAGTTCATGGTTGAGCACGTCGGCGGGGACGCCGTGCTGATCCCGAACGGAGTGAGCTGTGAAACGTTTGCGGCGCCCGAGCAGTTGCCCGGCTACCCCCGGGAAGGCCCGACGCTGTTTTTCATCGGGCGGATCGACGAGCCCCGCAAGGGCCTGCCCACCTTGATCGAGGCGCTGCCGAAGATCGTCGCGGTACACCCCGATCTGCAATTGCTGGTGGCCGGTCCGGGGGATACCGACGAGGTCGCCGCCGAACTGCCGCCGGAAATCGCGCCGCACGTGAGGTTCCTGGGACTCGTCAGCGAGACCGACAAGGTCCGCGCCTACCACTCCGCGGACGTCTACATCGCCCCGCAACTCGGCGGGGAGAGTTTCGGCATCGTGCTGCTCGAGTCGATGGCCTCCGGCACTCCGGTCTTGGCCAGTGACCTCGAGGCCTTCCGACTGGTGCTCGGTGACGGACGCTACGGCGAACTCTTCCGCACCGGCGACCCGGACGACCTCGCGCAGAAATGCCTGTCGCTGCTCGCCGAACCGGATCGCCGACGCCAACTCTCTGGGCTGGGCTTGCGTCGTGCACGGGAATACGACTGGTCGACGGTCGCCAGGGACGTGGAACGGGTCTACGCCTCGGTCATCACACCGGGAGAACCCGTCTCCGCGGACCTCAGCGAACAGTTGCTCGGCCGGTGGGCGCGCCGGGCGGCGAAGGAGGATTCCCGGTGAGCGGACCGGCATGGCTGGTCACGCTGTTGGCCGTCGCGGTGGTCATCGCGGTGGTCGTGTATCTGTCGAGTACGGCTGGTCGGCTCGATCGTTTGCACCGGCGGGTGGAGGTGGGCCAGGACAATCTCCACCGCGCCCTCCAACGACGCCGCGACCTTGCCGACCACGCGGCAGCCATCGGCGTGCTGGATCCGGCGTCATCGCTGTTGATCGCGAATGCGGTAGCCAGAGTCGATGCGACCGAACCGTCCGATCGGGTGGCCACCTACTTGGCCGAATCCGACCTCACGGCGGTGCTGACGGCGGTCTTTGCGGATCCGACGGAAGTCGACGAGATCATCGATGAACCCGGGGGTGAAGTGGTGGCACGGCTGGCGGATTCCTGCCACCGCGTGGAGATCGGGCGCCGCTTCTACAACGACGCCGTCCTCGCGACGCGCAATCAGCGCAACCGGGCCATCGTCCGGATCTTCCGGCTGCAGGGTCGTGCGGCGATGCCCGAGACCGTCGAAATGGCCGATGCCCCCCCGGAGGGATTCGCGGGGCGCTAGCGCGCTGCGTACACTCGTCCCAGAGTGCCGTGACTGCGGCCCCACCCCACACCCCGACAACGATTCAGTGAGGTTCGACGTGATTGAGACTGCCCACGCCACGGGTACCGCCCGCGTCAAGCGCGGGATGGCGGAAATGCTCAAGGGCGGCGTCATCATGGACGTCGTCACCCCGGAGCAGGCGAAGATCGCCGAAGATGCCGGAGCGGTGGCCGTCATGGCGCTCGAGCGCGTGCCGGCCGATATCCGTGCCCAAGGTGGCGTGGCTCGGATGTCCGATCCAGACATGATCGACGGGATCATCGAGGCGGTGTCGATCCCGGTGATGGCCAAGGCCCGGATCGGACACTTCGTCGAGGCCCAGGTGCTGCAGAGCCTCGGCGTGGACTACATCGACGAATCCGAGGTGCTCACCCCGGCCGATGAGAAGCTGCACATCGACAAGTGGGAGTTCACCGTGCCGTTCGTGTGCGGTGCCACCAACCTCGGCGAGGCGCTGCGTCGCATCGCCGAGGGTGCGGCCATGATCCGCTCGAAGGGCGAGGCCGGAACCGGCAATGTGGTCGAAGCCACCAGGCACATGCGCAGCATGGTCAGCGGCATCCGTTCGGTGCAGTCGATGGGCGAGGAAGAACTCTTCAACGCGGCCAAGGAACTCGGCGCTCCCTATGAGTTGGTCCGGGAGGTGCACGAACTCGGCAAACTGCCGGTGGTGATGTTCACCGCAGGTGGCATCGCCACGCCGGCCGACGCGGCCATGATGATGCAACTCGGAGCCGAAGGTGTGTTTGTCGGATCCGGCATCTTCAAGTCCGGCGATCCGGTCAAGCGGGCAAACGCCATCGTGCAAGCCACCACCCACTACGACAACCCCGATGTGATCGCCAAGGTGTCGCGCGGTCTCGGCGAAGCGATGGTCGGCATCAACCTGGATGAGTTGAGTCCCGAACAGCGCTACGCCGGACGAGGCTGGTGACGCTGGTCGGCGTCCTAGGACTGCAAGGGGACGTCCGAGAGCACGTCGCAGCGATGGCCGCGCTCGGGGTGGCCACGGCCGTCGTCCGGACACCGACCGATCTGGCCGCTGTCGACGCCCTGATCATTCCGGGCGGGGAATCCACGACCATGTCCTTGATCGCCACCCGCGAAGGACTGTTTCCGCCGCTCCGGACGGCGGTGGCCGAGGGGATGCCGATGTACGGGTCCTGTGCGGGCATGATCATGCTCGCTCGCGAAGTGCTGGACGGCCGTCCCGATCAGCAGACCCTGGGCGCTCTCGACATCGCCGTGCGCCGGAACGCCTTCGGTCGGCAGGTGGACTCCTTCGAGGCGGATCTGGCCATGCCCTGCCTGGGGGAGGAACCGCTGCGGGCGGTGTTCATCCGGGCGCCTTGGGTGGAGCAGATGGGACCGCAGGTGGAGGTTCTGGGACGAGTCACCGGGGGACCCGCGGAGGGTAGGATCGTCGCTGTGAGTTCCGGACGGGTGCTCGCGACGTCGTTCCACCCAGAGCTCACCGGCGACCTCCGGGTGCATGCACTGTTCCGGGACATGATCGACTGAGACAGCCGAGGGAAAGGAGGCGCTGATGAGCGGTCATTCGAAATGGGCGACCACCAAACACAAGAAGGCCGTGATCGACGCCAAGCGCGGGAAACTCTTCGCCAAACTGATCAAGAACATCGAGGTGGCTGCTCGCCTCGGCGGTGGCGATCCCGATGGCAATCCGACGCTCTACGACGCCATCCAGAAGGCACGCAAGAACTCGGTGCCCATGGACAACATCGACCGTGCGATCAAGCGGGGATCGGGCGCGGAGGCGGGTGGCTCCGACTGGGAAACGATCATGTACGAGGGCTACGCGCCGAACGGTGTCGCGGTGCTGATCGAATGCTTGACCGACAACCGGAATCGGGCCGCCTCGGAAGTGCGTACGGCGATGACTCGCAACGGCGGAACGATGGCCGACCCCGGTTCGGTGGCGTACCTGTTCTCGCGCAAGGGAGTCGTGCTGGTTCCGAAAGCCGATGGGCTGACCGACGACGATGTGTTGTTGGCCGTGCTCGATGCCGGCGCCGAAGAGGTCAACGATCTCGGCGAGACTTTCGAAGTGGTGAGCGAAGCCGGTGACCTCGTCGCCGTCCGCACCGCGCTGCAGCAAGCCGGGTTGGATTACGACTCGGCCGAGGCCTCGTTCCTGCCCAGCGTGGAGGTGCCGCTGGACGCCGAATCGGCGAGCAAGGTCTTCCGGCTGATCGAAGCGCTCGAAGACTCCGACGAGGTCCAGAACGTCTATGCCAATGCCGATGTCTCCGACGAAGTAATTGCGGAGTTGGACTCCTAATCGGAACAACAGCAGGAAATGCCTCGTATTCATTGGGTAGGTTCGACGGAACCGATGAATCAATTCGCGTGAATGTGAGGTGCCGTGGGAGAGGGCCCGAACGGCGACTCCGCGGATCCTGTTGCCGTGGTGACGCCGCCGAAGCGGATGTCCGGCTGGGATTTCGCCACGTGGCGAGTGGCCTCCGACGACCCGGTGATGCGCTCCACCATCATTGGCCTGTTGCTGTTGGAGAACACCCCCGATTGGGATGCGCTGAGGAGTCGATTCGATCGTGCCAGCCGCACCATCACCGTGCTTCGGCAGAAGGTGGTGGAGAGCCCGGGCGGGCTGGAGAGCCCGCGGATGGTGTTGGACACGGAATTCGACTTGGACTTCCACATGCGCCGGTTCCGCATGCCGGCCCGTTCCCGCTGGGCCGATGTGCTGGAGGACTGCCGCCGGCAGTCGATGACCGACTTCGACCGTGACCGCCCGCTGTGGCGGGTGACGTTGCTCGAGGGGCTGCCCGAGGGCAAAGCGGCACTCATCGTCAAACTGCACCACGCCATCGCCGACGGCCAAGGTGCGGTGATGCTGGGGGCGGCGCTCTTCGACTTCGCCGCCGAGCCCCCCGACCTTGGGCCGATGCCCCCCGAGCCGGTGTCCGGGGAGCCCGCCGACGGCGGCCTCGAGGCGATGGTGAAGGACAACCTGGGGTGGGTCGCACGGACCACCTCGGACTTCGTGCGTGGTCTTGGCCCGGCCACCCTGGCGGGCATGAAGGACCCGGGCGCCATGGCCCAACGGGTGGTCAAAACAGCCGGTTCCATCTTGCGGTTCACGAAGATCCCGCTGGGCCCGTTGTCGCCGCTGATGACCGAACGCAGCATCAACTACCACTTCGACACCTTCGACATCGACTTCGCCGCGATCAAGAAAGCGGCGAAGGCGAACGATGCCACCGCGAACGACGTCTTCCTCACCGCCATTGCCGAAGGCCTCGGCGAATACCACCGGCGGATGGGCAAACCGGTGGACAAACTCCGGGTCAACATGCCCATCAGCCTGCGCAAACCGGGCTCGACCAGCACGGACAACGCCGTCACGATCGCGCGGTTCGAGTTGCCGGTGTCGGTCCATTCGCCGGCCGAGATCATGCGCGAAGTGGGTGAGACCGTTCGCAAGTGGCGGGCGGAGCCGGCGCTTGCGCTAGCCGACGAGATCGCCGAACTGTCCCGGTTGATCCCACCGGAGTTGATCTCGGCAGTCGCGCAGGCGAGCGACCTGACCGCCTCCAACGTGCCCGGGGTGCCGATTCCGGTCTGGCTCGGCGGCGCCAAAGTGCTGCGCATGTATCCGCTGGTGGCCACGATCGGCGCGGCGGTCAATGTCACGATGCTCACCTACAACGGCACCGCTTCGGTCGGCATCAGCACCGACGACGCTGCGGTCGATGACCGCGACGAGTTGATCCGTTGTCTACGCACTGGTTTCCGCACCGTGACCGGGTCCCCGGTCGCCGCAGGGACGCCCCTCACCCGGCGGCGACACGCAGCCGCGTCGAAGTCGAAAGCGGCCGACTGAATCCATCGAGTCGGGTAGGCTCTTCGAACACGTGACCGAATGAAGTGTCCGGCCGCCGATCGGAGGTGCCATGCGGGTGCTGGGAGTGGACCCCGGGCTGACTCGCTGCGGTATCGGCGTGGTCGAAGGATCCCCGGGCAGAAGACTGGCGCTGGTGCACGTCGAGGTTGTTCGAACCGACCCCGAGGTCGCACTCGGGGCCCGGTTGGGTCGCATCGATGAGGCGGTCGCCGCCGCTCTCGCGGATTTCCGCCCGGATCGGGTGGCCATCGAGAGAGTATTCAGTCAACACAACGTGAGCACCGTCATGGGCACCGCGCAGGCCGCAGGCGTGTGCGCGCTGGCTGCCCATCGGGCGCGACGTTCGGTCGCCACCTACACCCCGTCGGAGGTGAAGGCCGCCGTCACCGGCGATGGGCGGGCAGACAAGTCCGGAGTGGCCTTCATGGTGCGGCGGATACTCAATCTCGCCGAGGCACCGCGACCGGCCGACGCCACCGACGCCCTCGCTCTGGCGATCACCGATGTCTGGCGGGGAACCGCGCTGCGTGATCGGGCACGGGCGGTGGCGCGGCGATGATCGTCTCCCTGCGCGGCACCTGCGTCGCCCACCAGGGCGAAACCCTCGTCGTCGAAGTGGGTGGGGTGGGACTCAAGGTCACCTGCACCCCCTCGGCGATGGCTGCTGCCAGGGTGGGCAATGAGTGCCGACTCGCCACCGCCCTGATCGTGCGCGAGGACGGCTGGTCACTGTACGGCTTCGCCGACGCCGACGAACGTGGGCTCTTCGACCAACTGCAGACCGTCACCGGGGTGGGTCCGCGGATGGCCCTCACCACTGTCGGCAGTCTCGGAACGATCGAGTTGGTCCGGGCCATCACCACGGCCGACATCCGCAGACTCACCGCTGTTCCCGGCGTCGGGAAGAAGACCGCGGAGCGCATGGTGCTCGAATTGCGCGAAAAGGTGGGACCCACACCACCGGCAGCTGAAACCGGTACGCCACCGTCGCTGCGTGAGGATGTGCTTGGCGGTTGGCAACGCCAGGTGCTCGATGGTTTGGTCGGTCTGGGCTGGCAGACCCGGGATGCCCAAGAGGCGGTTGCAGGTGTGGCGACCGAGGTGGCGCAGGGAACGATCGACACTGCTGATGTGTCCGCCTTGTTGCGGTTGGCGCTCACCAGACTGGATCGGGTGTGAGCGCGGTGCCGGACGAGTCCTCCGCGGCGGACCGCGATCGGGTTATCGACGCCCGCGCGTCCAAGGACGATCTGGATGTCGAGGGTGCGCTCCGCCCGACCACTCTGAACGACTTCATCGGGCAAGAGCGGGTGCGGGCACAACTGGGATTGGTGCTGGCCGCGGCCCGTCAGCGCGGATCAGCATCCGATCATGTGCTGCTGAGCGGTCCGCCCGGGTTGGGCAAGACCACGCTAGCCATGATCATTGCTGCCGAACTGTCGGTGCCGCTCCGCATCACGAGTGGTCCGGCGATCCAACATGCCGGCGACCTCGCCGCGGTGCTCACCAGTCTGGAGCCGGGGGAGGTGCTCTTCCTCGACGAGATCCACCGAATGGCCAGACCGGCAGAGGAGATGCTCTACATGGCCATGGAGGACTTCAGGGTCGACGTCGTGGTGGGAAAGGGGCCGGGCGCCACCGCGATTCCGCTGGAACTGGCTCCCTTCACGCTCGTCGGTGCCACGACCCGGGCGGGCCTGCTGCCGGGACCGTTGCGCGATCGCTTCGGTTTCACGGGCCACATGGACTTCTACGAACCTGGCGACCTGCAATTGATCATCTCCAGATCCGCGGAGTTGCTCGGCGTGCCGATCGACGACGACGCCGCAGCAGAGGTGGCAAGGCGATCCCGAGGTACACCGCGAATCGCAAACCGACTCCTGCGACGAATGCGCGACTACGCAGAGGTGCACGGCGACGGCCGCGTCACCGTACCGATCGCGCGGGCGGCGCTGGAGCTCTACGACGTCGACGATTTGGGGCTCGACCGTCTGGACAAGGCTGTGATGTCGGCTCTGTTGACCCGATTCGGCGGGGGACCGGTGGGACTGAACACCTTGTCGGTCGCGGTCGCCGAGGAGTCGGAGACGGTCGAGACGGTGAGCGAGCCCTTCCTGGTCCGGCAGGGACTGCTCATCCGCACGCCCCGGGGGCGGGTAGCCACCCAACTTGCCTGGCAGCACTTCGGCGTGGCCCCACCTCCCGGAGTCCAGCCGACCCTCCTCACCTGAGATTGCCCCCGCTAGGATCGTCGCGGTCACCACTTGGAGGTACGTGTGCAGGAGTTATTGCCCTTGCTCTTCTTGGGCGCCGTCTTTCTCGGTTTCTACCTATTCATCATCCGACCCGCCCAGAAGCGCCAGCGCGATGCCGCCGCAGTGGTGGCGCGTCTCGCCGTGGGTCAGGAAGTGATGACGACCGCCGGGATCTTCGGAACGCTGCGCGCGGTGGACGACGAGACGGTACTGATCGAGGTGGCACCGGGGACTGCCGTGAAATACGCGAAGGTCGCGATCGCGCGAATCGTCGATGACCCCAACGTGGCACCTGCCTCCGAGTCCGACGCCGATGCCGATCGAGCCGGCGGCGACCGCGACTCCAACGCCTAGAGTCGATGGCGCCCCCACGCCGGTACCGGCCCGGCCGAACACTCCTGGTGCTTGCCGTGGTGGTGATCGGGCTGCTCGTCTGGGCCTTCTGGCCCGGCACCAGCCACACGCCGCGACTCGGTCTCGACCTCCAGGGCGGCACCCAGGTGATCCTGGTCCCGCGTCCGATCGGCGACTCGGGGCCGGTGACTGACGTCGCGCTGAAGCAATCGGTGGAGATCATCCGCCAGCGCGTCAACGCTTTCGGTGTTGCTGAGGCAGAGGTCACGACGCAGGGCTCCGGCGACGGCGCGGCTATCGTGGTGAGCGTTCCGGGGGTGAACCAACAGGAGATCGCCGAGCAGATCAAACAGACGGCCCTGTTGGACTTCCGGGCCGTCGCCACCATCGTCGGGCCCGAGGCCCTTCCGCCGGAAGCGACCGAACCCAGTGAGTCCCCGTCGCCTGCGGCCCAGTCCCCGTCGCCTGCGGCCGAGTCCCCGTCGCCTGCGGCCGAGTCCCCGTCGCCTGCGGCCGAGTCCCCGTCGCCTGCGCCATCGCCCACCGCGGCAGAGTCGCTGCTCGGTCCGGTGGAGGGCGACAGCGCCGACGATCCGAGACTGCTCGAGGCGCTCACAAACCTCGATTGCACGCTGCCGGAGAATTTGCAGGGTGGCCGACCGGACAACCCGGACAAGTGGATCGTCGCCTGCGACTCTGACGGCACGGCGAAGTTCCTGCTGGAACCGGCGTTCTTGCGGGGCACCAACGTCACCAGCGCGCAGGCGAACCTCTCCCAGCAGGGCGGCGGCTGGCAGGTGGATCTGGAATTCGACGACGAAGGCGCCACCGCCCTTGCCGAAACCTCCAGTCGACTGGTCGGGCTGCCGTCACCGCAGAACCAGTTCGGAATCGTGCTCGACGGCCTGGTGCAGTCGGCGCCGGTGTTCCAGCAGGCGATTTTGGGCGGCCAGGCACAGATCTCCGGGAACTTCACCATCGAGACCGCCCAGAGCCTGGCGAACATCCTTCGCTACGGGGCGCTGCCGGTCACCCTGGACGTGGCCGAGGTGACCACCGTGTCGCCCACACTCGGCAGCGACCAGTTGCGGGCCGGCGTGCTGGCTGGACTCCTCGGCCTGGCCTTGGTGGGTGGCTACCTGCTGCTCTACTACCGGGCACTTGGCCTGGTCGCCGTGTTCTCACTCGTGCTCGCCGGTGTCATGACCTATGCGGTCTTCGTCGTGCTCAGTCGCACGATCGGCCTTGCGCTGACCCTTGCCGGGGTCGCCGGTGCCATCGTCGCGATCGGCGTCACGGCGGATTCGTTCATCGTCTATTTCGAACGTATCCGGGATGAGATCCGCGAGGGTCGATCCCTGCGGTCGGCGGCGGACACTGGCTGGGCGCGTGCCCGCAACACCATCTTGGCGGCCGACTTCGTGTCGCTGCTCGCCGCGGTCATCCTCTACTCGGTATCGGTCGGCAATGTCCGGGGCTTCGCCTTCGTCCTGGGCCTTACCACCGTGATCGACGTGATCGTCGCCTTCATGTTCACCAGGCCGCTGGTATCGGCGTTCGCGCGGACCGCGTGGTTCAACTCCGGCAGCGCCTTGACCGGAGTGAGTCCAAAGCGACTCGGTGTGAGTCCAGAGTTGATCCTGGAGCGCGACTCGACGCCGGCGCCGTCGTCGAAGGTCGCCGCAGGGAAGGGGGCTGATGATGTCTAAGGTCGGCAACTTCACCAACCGGCTCTACCGCGGCGAGGTCTCCTACGACATCGTCGGACGCACCAAGATCTGGTACATCGTCTCGGCCGTGATCCTGGTGCTGGCCGCCGTCGGGCTCTTCGGTCGCGGTCTGAACTTGGGCATCGAGTTCCGCGGCGGCGCAGAGTTCGTCGCGCCCGCCAACACCTGCACCTCCCAAGATGTGCGCACGGTGGCCGAGGATCAAGGTGCTAGCGCGGTCATCACGCAGGATTTGGGCGACAACCGCGTGCGCCTGCAGACCGAGGCGCTCACTGCCGAGCAGAGCGCCTCGATGGTCAGCGCCCTGGCCGACGCCTGCGACACGACCGCCGGGGAGATCAAGGTGCAACTGGTCGGCCCGACCTGGGGCGGCGAGATCACCAAGAAGGCCCTCACCGGACTGGTGGTCTTCCTCATCGCCGTCGTGATCTTCCTCTCGCTGTATTTCGAGTGGCGGATGGCGGTCGCGGCCATGATCGCGCTGCTCCACGACGTCGTCATCACAGTGGGCATCTACGCCCTGGTGGGTTTCGAGGTGACCCCGGCAACCGTGATCGGTGTGCTGACAATCTTGGGCTACTCCCTCTACGACACCGTGGTGGTGTTCGACAAGGTGAAGGAGAACACCCGCGACATCATGGGCCAGAGCCGGATGACCTACAGCGAGGCCGCGAACCTGGCGCTCAACCAGACTCTGGTCAGATCGATCAACACCTCGATCGTGGCGCTGCTGCCGGTGGCCGCGATCCTCTTCGTCGGCGTCGGCGTCCTCGGTGCCGGCACGCTGAAGGATCTCGCCCTGGCACTGTTCATCGGTCTCATCGCCGGCACCTATTCGTCGATCTTCGTCGCCACCCCGTTGTTGTGCCAGCTCAAGGAGCGCCAGCCGCAGATCAAGGCGCTCCACTCCCGCGTGATGGCTCGCAGGTCGAGTGGCAACCGCGGGGCGGATCCCGCGGCGGCGGTTGCCAGCGCCGGCGCGGCGTCCACGGCGGACGGGGGGTCCGCCACGGCAGGGGCGACAGCGCCGGTGCGCAAGGAGCGTCCGCATCGCCAGACCGGGCCGCGCAACCAGCCCAAGCGCACACCACGAAGTAAACGGGGCTGACTTCAGGCTCTGCCATTACACTTGCAGCACCTGTGAGGCGAGGAGGCGGCGATGACCAACGACGCTGTTGCCTCGCACGTGCCCGAGGCCACCAACGCCCCGAGCATCCCCCCGCGCCGACGGCTCTCCCGTTTCGGCAGGCTGGGAGTCGGCCGGCACAGCGACCCGATGCTCGAGCCGGTGCGGCGCGGCTTGAAGAAATTCCATCCGAGGTGCGACTGGGACTCGGTGGAGCGAGCCTTCGAAGTCGCCGCCTACTACCACCGGGATCAGCGTCGTCGTAGCGGTGATCCCTACATCACCCACCCGGTCGCGGTGGCCACGATCCTGGCCGAACTCGGCATGACCACGTCGACGATCGTGGCCGCGCTGCTGCACGACACCGTCGAAGACACCGACTACACCCTGGAAATGCTCAGCGCGGACTTCGGTGAAGAGGTCGCCGCGCTGGTGGACGGCGTCACCAAACTGGACAAGGTCAAATACGGCTCGTCGAGCGCGGCCGAAACCGTTCGGAAGATGGTCGTGGCCATGGCTCGGGACATTCGGGTCCTGGTTGTGAAACTCGCCGACCGGCTGCACAACATGCGCACTTTGGCTGCGATGCCGCCGAACAAGCAGGAGAGCAAGGCGCGCGAAACGTTGGAGATCTACGCTCCGCTGGCCCACCGACTCGGAATGAACACCCTCAAGTGGGAACTCGAGGACCTCGCCTTCGCGACTCTCTACCCCAAGCTCTTCGAAGAGATCTCGGCCATGGTCACCCAGCGGGCACCCGGCCGCGAGGAGTACCTCGGCCGGGTGATCGGGGCGGTGGAGGAAGACGTCCGCAAGGCCAAGATCCGCGCCACCGTCACCGGGCGGCCCAAGCACTACTACTCGATCTACCAGAAGATGATCGTTCGAGGCCGGGACTTCGCCGAGATCTACGACCTGGTCGGGGTGCGGATTCTGGTCGACTCGGTGCGCGACTGCTATGCGGTACTCGGCATCCTGCACTCGAGGTTCGCACCGGTGCCCGGCCGGTTCAAGGACTACATCGCGATGCCCAAGTTCACGATGTACCAGTCCCTGCACACCACCGTCATAGGTCCGGATGGAAAGCCGGTGGAGATGCAGATCCGGACGTTCGACATGCACCGCACGGCGGAGTTCGGGGTGGCGGCCCATTGGCGCTACAAACAAGACGACGTGGGCGGCAAGCAAGGCCCGGACGATTTCGGCTGGTTGCGCCAGTTGCTCGAGTGGCAACGCGAGGTCGATGATCCGGATGAGTTCCTGGAGGGGCTGAGCTACGAACTCGGCACCGCCGAGACCTACGTGTTCACCCCACGCGGAGACGTGATCGCGTTGCCCACCCAGTCCACCCCGGTGGACTTCGCCTACGCCGTGCACACCGAGGTGGGGCATCGGTGTGTGGGTGCCAAGGTCAACGGCAAACTCGTTCCGCTCGAGAGCGAGCTTGGCAATGGTGATGTGGTCGAGATCTTCACGGCCAAATCGGACAGCGCCGGGCCGAGTCGGGACTGGCTCCGTTTCGTCAAGTCAAGCCGGGCGAAGAGCAAGATCCGGGCCTGGTATTCCAAGGAGCGGCGCGAAGAGGCGGTGGAGAAGGGCCGCGAGGCGCTCATCCGAGGTCTGCGCCGCAGCGGGATGGGCGTGGCGCGCACCGTCGACGGCCCGGAGTTGGCCGCGATCGCCTCGGACATGCACTACCAGGACATCTCCGCGCTGTTCCGTGCCATCGGCGACCACCACGTCTCGGTGGACACCGTCATCGAACGCCTGATCGCGTCTCGCGGGGGCATCGAGGCCGCCCGCGACGACGTTGCGGAGGCGCTCAACCCGGTCAGCCTGCAACGCCGCAGCGCAACAGCCTCGGTGAACGGCAACGTCGGCGTGAGCGTCGACGGCAGCGATGATGTCTGGGTCAAGTTGGCCAAGTGCTGCACCCCGGTGCCGGGCGACGACATCGTCGGCTTCGTCACTCGTGGTCACGGAGTCTCGGTGCACCGCAGCGACTGCGGCAACTTGCCGGAGCTCGAGACCCAGCCGCAGCGATTCGTGGCGGTGCATTGGGCACCCACCGCGAACACCGCCTTCCTGGTGAACATCTCCGTGGAGGCCCTCGACCGCGCGGGCCTGCTCTCCGACGTGACCAGGGCACTGTCCGAGCAGCACGCCAACATCCTGTCGGCGACGGTGTCCACCAGCAAGGATCGGGTCGCCACCTCTCGCTTTACCTTCGAGATGGCCGACCCGCAGCATCTCGGGGCGGTCCTCGCAGCGGTGCGGAACATCTCCGGCGTCTACGACGCCTACCGGGTCTGACCGACCACGGTCAGGCGTATTTCCTCGCCGCGGCGAGCAACTCCTCCTGCGCCTGCAACTCTGACTCCACCGCTGCGGTGTCGCCGCCTTGGGCTCGTACTTGCTCGAGTTGATCCTTGAGTTTCCGCACGGACTGCTCGTAGAGACCCACCATCATCTGGGCCCGGGCACTGCGCTCCGGGTCGGACTTCCGCCACTGCTCCTGTTCAGCCGACTTGATCGCCTCGTCCACCTTGTGCAGGCGGGCGTCCAGTTTGGGTTTGTCGGCCCGAGGTACGTGTCCGATGGCGGCGTAGCTCGACTGCAGGTGGCGGAACTCCCGCCGGGCTGCCTTGTGATCCCGCACCGGCAGCAGTGCTTCGGCTTTGGCGATCACCTCGCGCTTGGCTTCCAGGTTGCGTTGCCACTCCTGGTCCCGGCTGTCCAGCGCGGCCTTGCGAGCGTTGAAGAAGGTGTCCTGCGCCTTGCGGAAGGCATGCCAGAGCTTGTCGTCGTCCGGCTTGCCGGCGAAGCCCGCCTTCTTCCAGCGATCCATCAACTCCCGGTAGGCCCGGGAGGTGGCGTTCCAGTCCTGCGAGTCGGCCATCGCCTCGGCCTCGGCCACCAACTTCTCCTTCGCGGCCTTGGCGGCGGCGTGTTGTTTGTCCAGTGCCGAGAAGTGCGTGCGCCGAGCCTTGTCGAAGGACGACCGCGCGGCGCTGATGCGTTGCCATAGTTCCTGTTCGGACGCCCGGTCGAATCGCGGGATCGTCTTCCACTCATCGACCAGGGATCGGAACTTCTCAGTGGTCTTGCGCCAATCCGTGGAACTTGCCAGTCCCTCGGCCTCGGTCACGATCGCTTCACGTCGGGCGGTCGCCGCCTGCCGGGCGGCCTCGCGCTCCTCGACCAAAGTCTCCCGGCGCACGTTGATGAGGATCTCCAACTGGTGCACCCGGTCGGCAAGTCCGGCGAGGTCCCCGACGAACTTCGGATCCAGCAACGCCGCCCGCACGCGTTCGACGGTGCGTTGCGCCTCGTCCGGGGAGAGTTTGCCCTCGGCCATCCGCTGGCCGGCGAGATCCACATCGACTACCAGGTCGTCGAAGCGCCGGGCGAACATCCGCAGACCGTCCTCGGCGGAACCGGCCGCCCATTGCCCGACGAACTGTTCGTTGCCGTCGGGCAGAGTCACGAAGACGTTTCCGTCGGAATCGATCCGGCCGAACTTCTCCGATGGCGACGGACCGGCTGCTCGCGGGGGACGCAAACCGGGCTCGCCGGGTTTGGAGCGCCCCACCTGCGACGGAAGGGGAGGAAGCGGGGCGGGTGCCTCGGCCGCCGGGGTGTGCTCGTCGGTGCCGGCGGTCCGCGTCGGCTCCGCAGTGCCTTCCCCGCCTTCGAGGGTCTGTTCGTCCATCATCCCGCCCTGCTCGGTGACTCGGTCAGGCACTAGCCTAGGGCGCATATGTACCGGACCGCGGAAGGAGTAGCCATGGAACGCGACGACCTTGGCGAGTTGATCGTGATGTCGGCGGCGGACGTCGAGGACATGCCGTGGCAACAACTCGGCGACGATCCGGGCGTGGTGCAGAAGTTGCTGTGGCGTTCCGGTTCGGTGCGGCTGGGTCTGATGCGGATCGAACCGGGCAGTGAGAACCCGGTGCACATCCACGAGTCGGCGCAGCATCACATCCTCGTCACCCAGGGTGAGGCGGAGATGGTGGGAACGCGGATGTCGGCCGGTGCCTACATCTACGTGCCGCCGGGTGTTCCGCACGGCGTCTCCAGCGTCGGCCCGGATGGCGTCACCTTCTTCTACACCTACCGTCCCGTCACCGGTGCCGAACCGGAGGAGCAGCAGGACCGCGGTCGGCATCCGGCGGTGTCGGACGCCCAAGCGGCCGTGGCCTTCTAGCCCGCGAAGCGAGGATCGGGTGTTCGTCTCCGGCTTTCCCGCCGGCCCCTGGGGTACCAACTGCTTCGTCGTGGCGGAAGCTCCTGGCTCGGAGTGCCTGATCATCGACCCCGGCATGGATGCGATGGCCCGGGTCGACGAGATCGTGGCAGACAACCGGCTCAAGGTCGCGGCGGTGGTGCTCACCCACGGCCACCTGGATCACACCTGGTCGGTGTTCGGGGTCTGTGAGTCCGCCCAGGTCCCCGCCTACATCCACTCCGACGATCGGGTGATGCTCGCCGATCCGGCCGTGGGTTTTTTGCCGGAGATGGTGGCCGCTGTGCGCTCCATGACCGGCGGCAGGTTCGAATTCGCCGAGCCGGACGATGTGGAGGAACTCACCGACGGCGGTCGGATCGACATTCTCGGCGTCAGTTTGGGAGTACGTCACACGCCTGGTCACACACCGGGATCGGCGGTCTTCACCCACCCGGGTGGCGACGGCATGCCACCGTTGCTGTTCAGCGGCGACCTGCTCTTCGCCGGCAGCATCGGCCGCACCGACCTGCCCGGGGGCGATTCGATCGCCATGATGCGTTCACTGTCCACCGCGCTCACCTCGCTCACCGATGACACGGTGGTGTTGCCCGGACACGGCCCGCAGACCACGATGGCTCAGGAGCGTGCCACGAACCCGTTCCTCACCGGCCAGGCGTCGCTGTGAGCGCAGGCAGCTTCCGCGCCCCGAAGGGCGTGGCCGAATACGTCGACGACCGAGCCGCGGCGTTCGATGCGGTGCGCGAGGCGCTCACGGGCGCGGCGCAGGTCGCCGGCTACGCGATGTTGGAATTGCCGGTCTTCGAGGACACGGCGCTGTTCGTGCGGGGCGTGGGTGAGAGCACGGACGTGGTGAGCAAGGAGATGTTCACCTTTACCGATCGCGGCGGTCGTTCCCTCACCTTGCGCCCGGAAGGCACCGCCGGAGCCTTGCGCGCGATCATCGAACATGGACTCGACCGTGGGCAGTTGCCGGTGAAAGTGCTCTACTCCGGTCCATTCTTCCGGGCGGAGCGGCCGCAGGCTGGAAGGTATCGGCAGTTCAGCCAGGTCGGGGTGGAGGCAGTCGGAAGCGACGATCCGGCGCTGGATGCCGAGGTCATCGCCATCGCGGATGCCGGATACCGGGACTTGGGCCTGCGCCGGTTCCAACTGCTGCTCAACTCCCTCGGGTGCCGTGAGTGTCGCCCGGGATACCGCTCGCACCTGCTCGCCTACCTCGCCGGATTCGACCTCGACCCCGCCACTCGCGAGCGTGCCGAACTCAATCCGCTGCGGGTGCTGGACGACAAGCGGCCGGAACTCGCGGAGATGATCGCCGCGGCACCGATGCCGGTGGATCACCTCTGCGAGGAGTGCCGGTCGCACTACGACGCCGTTCGCAGCTACCTCGACGCACTCGGTGTGCCCTGGTCGGAGGCGCCGCGGCTGGTGCGGGGTTTGGACTACTACACCAGGACCACCTTCGAGTTCAGCCACGAGTTGCTGGGTGCGCAGTCGGGAATCGGAGGCGGCGGCCGGTACGACGGACTCGCAGCCGACCTCGGTGGTGCCGACGTCGGCGGCATCGGCTTCGGCCTGGGTGTGGACCGGACGTTACTCGCCTGCGAGGCTGAAGGATTGACCCCCGGCGACGAACCCCGGATAGACGTCTACGGGATCGCCCTCGGCGAGCAGGCGAAGCCGACCTTGGTGGCCACCCTGGGGCAGTTGCGTCGATCAGGAGTGCGTACCGACATGTCGTTCGGTTCCCGCGGACTGCGCGGCGCGATGAAGGCGGCGGATCGATCGGGTGCGCCGTGGGCGTTGCTGATCGGTGAAAGGGACTTGTCCGCCGGTGCACTCACCTTGCGGAATCTGTCGACCGGCGAACAGGTGCAGGCTCCGCTGGACGACATCGATGAGATCATCCGGCGGATCACCGCCGAGGGAGAGGTAGACAATGCTGCGCACCCGTGAGGCAGGCTCGCTGCGAGCCGACGACGCCGGCGACACCGTCACGCTGGCGGGCTGGATCGCACGTCGGCGCGATCACGGCGGGGTGGCGTTCTTCGACCTACGCGATGCCTCAGGAGTTGTGCAGATCGTGGTGCGCGACGATGCCCAGGCACATCACCTGCGCAATGAATACTGCGTGCAGGTGACCGGCGAGGTGTCCCGCCGACCGGAGGGCAACGAGAACCCCCACGTGGCCACGGGTGCGGTCGAAGTGATCGTCGAGACGCTGACGGTGCTCAGCGAATCCGCGCCGCTTCCGTTCAGCCTCGACGAGCACACCGAGGTCGGTGAGGAAACCCGGCTGCGGTACCGCTATCTGGATCTGCGGCGGTCCGAACCCGCGCGCATCCTGCGCATGCGGTCCAGGGTCAACAAAGTGGCCCGCGATGTGCTCGACGCGGAGGCATTCGTCGAGGTGGAGACGCCGACCCTTACACGCTCCACGCCGGAGGGAGCGCGCGACTTCCTGGTGCCGGTCAGGCTGCAGCCAGGCAAGTGGTACGCGTTGCCGCAGTCCCCGCAGCTGTTCAAGCAACTGCTCATGGTCGCCGGCATGGAGCGGTACTACCAGATCGCGCGCTGCTACCGGGATGAGGACTTCCGGGCGGACCGGCAGCCTGAATTCACCCAACTCGACATCGAAATGTCCTTCGTCGATGCCGCCGACGTCATGGCCGTGGGCGAAGACGTCGTCAAGGCGCTGTGGTCGGACGTGTTGGACTATCAGATCGGCGACATCGGCCATATCACCTACGCCGATGCCATGGCCAGGTACGGCACCGACAAGCCGGACCTTCGCTTCGGCCTCGAATTGACGGACCTGACCGACTACTTCGCCGAGACGCCGTTCCGGGTGTTCCAGGCGCCCTACGTCGGTGCCGTGGTGATGCCCGGCGGTGCCGATCAGCCGCGCCGGGCCCTGGACGCCTGGCAGGACTGGGCGAAGCAGCGCGGCGCCCGCGGGTTGGCGTACGTCCTGTTCACACCGGATGGACCCGCGGGACCGGTGGCCAAGAACCTCTCCGAGGCCGAACGTGCTGGGCTCATGGCGGCGGTCGGAGCCGAAGTGGGCGACTGCGCATTCTTCGCGGCCGGCAAGCCGTCCGAGGCGCGCGGGCTGCTCGGCGCGGCCAGGCTGGAGATCGGGGACCGGCTTGACCTGATCGACCCGGCGGAATGGTCGTTCGTGTGGGTGGTGGACGCTCCGATGTTCGAGGAGATCGATCTCCCCGACGGTGGGACCGGCTGGACGGCGGTGCATCACCCGTTCACCTCGCCGACCGCGGAATGGCTCGACCGTTTCGACGCCGAACCCGGCCAGGCGCTGGCCAGCGCCTACGACCTCGTGTGCAACGGCAACGAGATCGGCGGCGGATCGATCCGTATCCACCGAGGCGATGTGCAGGAGCGGGTGTTCGACGTGCTCGGTCTTTCCCACGAGGAGGTCGCGGAGCAGTTCGGCTTCCTGCTCGAGGCTTTCGACTACGGGCCGCCGCCGCACGGCGGCATCGCGTTCGGGTGGGACCGGATCTGCATGCTGCTCGCCGGTGCGTCGTCGCTGCGCGAGGTCATCGCCTTTCCGAAGACGGGGGCCGGGTTCGATCCGTTGACCTCGGCGCCGACTCCGATCACCGCCGAGCAACGCGCAGAGGCAGGTGTGGACGCCGACCCCGAGGCCGAGTCCGAAGTAGGCTGAGGCCTCTGGTTCACAAGCCTGGAGGTCGACGATGGCACGCATGGTCTGGGTGGCGATTGGTGCCGCCGGCGGCATCTACGCCTACAAGAAGGTCAGCAAGGTCGTCGAAGACGCCCGCGGCCGGACTCTGGTGGGCAACGTCAACGCGGCCACGGCCAGCGCCAACTCCTTCGTCGAGCGCACCAAACACTTCGTCGCCGCCGTCGGCGCCCCCACGTCCCCGCCCGAGGCCGACGGTGGAGCGGCGGAGCCGGTGCCGCTTGCCAGTAGGCTGCGGACATGGATTCCGCCGAAATCAGACGTCGCTTCCTCGACTTCTTCGCCGAGCGCGGACACACCAAGGTCCCCAGCGCCTCGCTGATCCTCGACGACCCCACCCTGCTGTTCGTCAACGCGGGGATGGTGCCGTTCAAGCCCTACTTCCTCGGTGAGGCGGTGGCGCCCTACCCGCGGGCGACCAGTGTGCAGAAGGTCGTCCGCACGCTCGACATCGAAGAGGTCGGCAAGACCACCCGGCACGCGTCGTTCTTCCAGATGTGCGGCAACTTCTCCTTCGGTGACTACTTCAAGGCCCGCGCGATTCCGCTGGCCTGGGAACTTCTCACCACCCCGGTCGACCAGGGCGGCTACGGCCTGCCGGGCGAGAAGCTGTGGGTGACCGTCTACGAAGACGACGACGAGGCCGTGGAACTGTGGCAGAACCTGGTCGGGTTGCCACCCGAACGCATCCAGCGGCGGGGGATGGAGGACAACTTCTGGTCGATGGGTGTGCCCGGACCGTGCGGACCCTGCTCGGAGATCTACTACGACCGCGGTCCGGAGTACGGCCGCGAAGGCGGTCCGATCGCCGACGAGGATCGCTACCTCGAGGTGTGGAACCTGGTGTTCATGCAGTTCGCGCGAGGAGAAGGGACCTCGAAGACCGATTTCGAGATCCTCGGTGACCTGCCCGCCCAGAACATCGACACCGGTCTCGGTCTCGAGCGCATGGCGGCGATCCTGCAGGGGGTCGACAACATCTACGAGATCGATACCAGTCGGGCCGTCCTCGATGTCGCGGCCGAGATCACCGGCAAGCGGTACGGCACCGACGGCAAGGACGACATCGCCCTCCGGGTGGTCACCGACCACGTCCGGACCTGCACCTTCCTCATCGCCGACGGGGTGCTGCCCGGCAACGAGGGTCGGGGCTACGTCTTGCGGCGACTGCTGCGGCGGGTCGTGCGCAACATGCGACTGCTTGGAGCCACCGGCCCGACGCTGGCGCAACTGGTCAACCGGGTGATCGACTCGATGGCCCCGCAGTACCCCGAGCTCGCCACCGACCGCAACCGACTGGTGTCCGTGGCGGTCGGGGAGGAGAGCGCCTTCCTCGACACCCTCGCCAAGGGTGAGAACCTGTTCGATGCGGCGGTGTCGACGTTGCGCGGCCAGGGCGGGAAGGTGTTGCCCGGTGCGGACGCCTTCACACTGCATGACACCTACGGCTTCCCGATCGACCTCACCATGGAGATGGCCGCCGAGGTGGGCCTCGAGGTGGACCGGGAGGGTTTCACGCGGCTGATGGGTGAACAGCGTGAGCGGGCCAAGGCGGATGCCCGAGCTCGCAAAGCCGGGCTGACGTCGACCACGGTCTATCGGGAGATCATGGCTGCCGGCGGCACCACCGAGTTCACCGGCTACCGCGAGGTCGCGAGTGGGGCGAGTGTGGCCGGTATCGTCCGGGATGGGGAATCCGTTCCGGCCGCGCACGAGGGCGAAACCGTCGAGATCGTCCTGGATCGCAGCCCGTTCTACGCCGAATCCGGCGGGCAACTCGGCGACCACGGCGTGATCGAACTCGCCGATGGCGCCCGAGTGGACGTCTTCGACGTGCAGACGCCGGTGCCCGGACTGTGGGTGCATCGCGGCACGGTCAGCAACGGGGTCATCGAGCGTGGCTCGGCGGCGCTGGGAACGATCGACATGGATCGGCGCCGTGCGATCTCGCGCGCACACACCGCCACCCATGTGATCCACAAGGCCTTCCGGGAGCGGTTGGGAGAGACCGCGACGCAGATGGGTTCGGAGAACGCCCCCGGTCGACTCAGATTCGACTTCCCGTCCTCCGGCCCGGTGCCCGCCGACGTGCTGGCCGAGGTGGAGTCGCGGGTCAACGAGGTGCTGCTCGACGACCTGCCGGTGTTCGCCCAGCAGATGAAGATCGAGCAGGCGCGGGCCATGGGGGCGATGGCGCTGTTCGGGGAGAAGTACGGCGACCAGGTCCGGGTGATCAGCATCGGCGACTGGGCGCACGAGCTCTGCGGCGGCACTCACGCCTTGCGATCGGGGCAGCTGGGGGTGGTGTCGTTCCTGTCCGAAGGTTCGATCGGAGCCGGTGTGCGCAGACTCGAGGCGCTCGTGGGTGCGGATGCCTATCGGTTCCTCGCCCGGGAGCACGCCTTGGTGACTCAGCTGACCGAACTGGTGAAAACTCGACCCGAAGACCTGCCCGCGCGGATCGAGAGCCTGATGGTCAAGTTGAAGGAGGCGGAGAAGGACATCAGCCGCTACAAGAGCGCTCAACTGTCAGCCAACATCGAAGGGATCATCGGCAGCGGCATGGACATCGGCGATGTGCGCCTATGGACCTTCACCGCGCCGGCGGACATGGTGCCGAAGGATCTGCGCGACCTCGTGGTGAGGGCCAAGGGCTTGACCCGCACCGACCGTCCGGTCGCCATCGTCGGTGCAACCGTGCACGACGGCAAGGTCGCGCTGGTGGCAGCGGCCAACGATCGGGCCCAGGAACGCGGGATGCCGGCCAAGGAGTTGTTGGCGGCTGCGCTCCCAGCGGTGAACGGCCGTGGCGGCGGCAAGAACGACGTCGCGCAGGGTGGAGGCACCAATGCTGAGGGCCTGTCCCAGGCGTTGGCCGACGTGGTCTCCTGGGTGGAAGAATTCGTCGGAGCCACATGACCTTCACCCGTGGGGTGCGCATCGGCGTCGACGTCGGCTCGGTGCGCATCGGCTTGGCCAAGTGCGACCCCGACGGGATCCTGGCGACGCCGCTGCCGGCCATCCGACGCGGTGAGGGCGACCTCGCGGCAATCGCCCGACTCGTGGACGAATACCAAGCCCGCGAGGTGATCGTGGGTCTACCGCTGGCGCTGGACGGAGAGGCCCGGTTGGCTGCGGCCTCGGTCACAGAGTTCGCCACCGGACTGGCCTCGGCGGTGAGCGTGCCTGTCAGACTGGTTGACGAGAGGTTGTCAACCGTGGCGGCTCAGCGCAGACTTCACAGTGCGGGTCGCGACACGCGGAGCAGCAGAAGCGCCATCGACAGCGCCGCAGCGACTCTAATAGTGCAAAGCGCCGTGGACTTCGAGAAGAGCACGGGGAAACGTCCCGGGAGGATGGTCGTCAATCCATGAGCAACGTCGGACTACCCATGCGGCCGGCGCCGCAAGCGCCCAGTGGGCGCCGCAGGCAGCGACGGCCGCATCAACGGCGTAGCGGCGCCTTCCCCTTCCTCGTGATGGGCATGGTCGGACTCGGAATTGTGGCCTTGGTGGCCGGCTTCCTCGCGCCGCGTTTCCTGTCCGGTCCGCCGGTCGCGGACTACCAGGGGGAAGGCACGGGCACGGTCACCGTAGTCGTCAACCCCGGCGACACCCTCTACGACGTTGCGCTGGAACTCACCAACAACGGGGTCACCGCCAGTGCCACAGCGTTCACCCGGGCCGCATCCGGCAACGACGCCGCGACCGGCCTGCAACCAGGTACCTACAACCTTCGCGAACAGATGAGCGGTGAAGCAGCCCTCGCGCTGATCCTCGACCCGGTATCGAGGGTCGTTTCCGGCTTCACCATCCCGGAGGGCGCGCGGATGACGAAGGTCTTCGCGATCGCCTCCGAAGCCACCGGCATCCCGGTGGCTGAATTCGAGGCGGTCGCAGCCAATCCGGTGGAGTTGAACCTGCCCGCCTACGCCAACGGCAACCCGGAGGGCTTCTTCTACCCGGCGCGCTACGAGTTCCAGCCGGATTCCACCGCGCTCGGACTGATGCAGCAGATGGTGGCCAAGTTCAACGAAGTGGCGACCGCGATCAACCTCGAGGGTGAAGCCGCCGCGCAAGGCCGCAACCCCTACGACGTGGTGATCACGGCCAGCCTGGTGGAGGCCGAAGGTGGGGCCGAAGACTTCGGCAAGGTCGCGCGCGTGGTTCTCAACCGACTCGAGCAGGGCATGCCGCTGCAGTTCGACTCGACCTCCAACTACGCCAGCGACTCGTCGAACATCCAACTCACCGAAGACCAGTTGGCGGAAGACACCCCGTACAACTCGTACCTCTACACGGGACTCCCGCCGACCCCGATCAACCAGCCAGGTGAGGCGGCGCTGAAGGCGTCGCTGTTCCCCGACGAGGGCAACTGGGTGTTCTTCGTCTCCGTCAACCCGGACAAGAAGATCACCAAGTTCACCGATGACTACGACGAGTTCCTCGGCTTCGTAGACGAGTTGAACGCCTACCTCGCCACCCGTCCGCCGCAGCCGGGGGAGTGATGGGTGGTCCCGGCGGACCGCGCCGGGCCGCCGTGCTCGGCTCCCCGATCGGGCACAGCAAATCGCCGGCGCTGCACCGTGCGGCCTATCGGGCGGCCGGGCATCCGGACTGGACGTACGAGGCGATCGAGTCGCGCTGCGATGATCTGGCCGGCTTCATCTCCGGATTGGACCGCACCTGGCTCGGGCTGTCGTTGACGATGCCCTGCAAGGAGGCGGGTCTCGCGGCTGCGGACTGGGTGGATCCGGTCGCATCGACAACCGGGGCAGTCAACACTCTGGTACTCGGCGACGCTTCCGGCGCGCGCGTGAGTGGCTACAACACCGACGTCGACGGCATCGTGGCCGCGCTCGCCGAGGCGGAGGTCGGGCCGACCCGTCACGCGGCCGTGCTCGGGGCCGGCGCCACCGCACGATCGGCAGTGGCCGCCATGGCACGACGCGGCGCCAAACGTATCGACGTCTACGCCCGGCGGGCGTCGGCGGCCGAACGGGTGGTCTCACTCGCGCGTGACCTCGGCTGCGATGCACTCGGTCGACCATGGCAGGAGGCCGGAGACTGTCTCGCGGCCGATGTGGTGCTGAGCACCGTGCCGGCAGGTGCCGCGGCGTCGCTCGCCTCATCGATCCGTGGGCGCGATTCCGGTGCCGCGCTGCTCGATGTCGCCTATCAGCCGTGGCCGTCGGCGCTGTCTGCGGTGTGGCCGGGCCCCATCACGGTGTCCGGGCTGTCGATGCTGCTCTGGCAGGCGGTGGCGCAGGTGCGTCTCATGGCAGGATTCGACCCCGATGTGGCCGCAATGAAGGCTGCAGTCGGCCTCTAGCGCGCTTTTCTCGGCAATGATGGAGCCATGGCACAACTGGCCGACTATCTGCTCGCGAATCGCTTGGTCTCGCCCAACGACTTGGAGACCGCAGCGGCGGAAAGTCATGCCTCTGGGCGGACACTCGGCCAGGTGCTCGTCGACCTGGGCATCTTGCCGGAATCGACCTTGGTCAAGTTCGTCGCCTCCCAACTGGGCATGCCGTTCTATGAACTCGCCGACGTGTCCGTGGACGGTTCGGCCATCGCGCTCGTCCCGGAAGGGATGTGCCGTCGATATGCACTGATGCCGGTCGGCTTCTCCGGTGAGGCGCTGCGGATCGCCATGGCCGACCCTTCGAACGTGGTGGCGCTGGACGATCTGCGTTCCACGACCGGCCGGGAGATCAAGGTAGGTGTGGCGACCCGGGGTGACATCGTCGCCGCCATCAACCGCCACTATCGATCGGAGGGCGAACTAGGCGACATCAGCCTGGCCATCGATGCCGAGGATGAGCAACTCGAGGACCTCGCGAACGTTCGTCAGATCACTGAAGAGGCCCCGATCGTCAAGTACGTCAACCTGCTCATCACGCAGGCGATCAACGACCGTGCCAGCGACATTCACCTCGAGCCCACCGAGAAGGATCTGCGGGTGCGCTTCCGGATCGACGGGGTGCTGCACGAGGTCATGCACTCGCCGAAGTCCATCCAATCGGGGGTCATCAGCCGGCTCAAGATCATGTGCGACATGAACATCGCCGAACGACGGATTCCACAGGACGGCCGACTGACGGTGAACGTGCCCGGGGGCAAGGTGGACCTGCGGGTGGCGACGCTCCCCACGGTCTGGGGCGAGAAAGTTGTGATGCGGATCTTGGACAACTCCACCGCCATGCTCGACCTGGCCCAACTCGGCTTCAGCACCGGCAACTACGAGCGGTTCAGCGAGAGCTTCGGCAAGCCCTACGGAATGCTGTTGGTGGTAGGACCCACCGGATCGGGCAAGTCCACGACCCTGTACGCCACGCTGAACATCCTGAACAAACCCGAGGTCAACATCATCACGGTGGAGGACCCGGTCGAATACCGCCTTGCCGGCATCAACCAGGTGCAGACCCATGTGAAGGCCGGCTTGACCTTCGCCGCAGCGTTGCGCAGCATCCTGAGGTCCGATCCCGACATCGTGCTCATCGGCGAGGTCCGGGACTACGAGACCGCCCAGATCGCCGTCGAATCGGCACTCACCGGTCACCTGGTGCTCACCACCTTGCACACGAACGACGCCCCCAGTGCCGTCACCCGGTTGGTGGAGATGGGGATCGAGCCGTTCCTGGTGGGCTCGGCGGTGGATTGCGTGCTGGCCCAACGGCTCGCCAGACGCCTATGCACGAAGTGCCGGAGGGCTTACACGCCGGTGCCGGAGGTGCTGGAGGCGGCACGTTTTCCCTGGCACGACGGTGAGCCGCTGCCGACCCTGTTCGAACCGGTCGGCTGTTCGCACTGCTCGAGGACCGGCTACCGGGGACGTCTCGCGTTGCACGAGATCATGCCGGTGACGCCGGCGATCGAGCGGTTGGCCGCAGCGCGTGCCTCGGCCAACGAGGTCGAGAGTGTGGCGCGCGAGGAAGGCATGGTCAACCTGCGCGAGGACGGGATGGCGAAGGTCATCAGCGGCCTGACCAGTTTGGAGGAGGTGCTCCGGGTGGTGGTGTGAAGCACCGGGGCCTTCGCAGTGACCGATGCTGGAGTGCGAGAAACCCGACACGGATGCAGTAGCGGGGTAGATTGACAGATGGACGGCGTCCGATCATCACCACAGGCCGCGGACTGCTGAAGAGCGAGGTGCACCATGACTGAGCCGCAATGGGGTGCGCCGCCGCCGGGCAACGGACAACGCTTTGCCGCCTATGGCCCGCCCGCACAGCCGCAGGCCCCGCCACCTCCGCCGCCGGGGTACCAGAATCGACCTGCACCGCCGGTGGCGCCGGTCCGCCAGCCGCCGCCTCGGCCCACTGCACCGGCCGACGGAAGTGGGGACGAAGGTTGGGACACGCTCTCGCGCGGCACCGAGCAAGGGGTGCGCACAGGCGATCTGTCGCTCACGAATGTGCTCGAGGAGATGCTGGCCTTCAACAGTTCGGATCTTCACCTGACGGCCGGTGCGCCCCCCACGATTCGGGTCAATGGGGAATTGCAGCCCATGGAAGGTTATGGGGTCCTCTCCGGGGCCGAGGTTCGACGCGTGATGTACGCGGTGATGACACAGGCCCAGCGGGAGCGGTTCGAAGAGGATCTCGAACTGGACTTCTCCTACGCCATCCCGGGCGTTTCACGATTCCGCGTGAACGTCTACCGGCAGAAGGACAACCTGGGTGCGGCGTTCCGAGTGATTCCGATGGAGATCAAGCCGCTCTCGGAACTGGGCATCCCCGCAGTGGTCGCCAATTTCGCCTCGTTGCCCAGAGGATTCGTCCTGGTCACCGGCCCGACCGGGTCGGGCAAATCGACGACCCTGGCCTCGCTGATCGACTTGGCGAATCGCTCTCGTCGCGAGCACATCATGACCGTTGAGGATCCGATCGAGTTCCTGCACGAGCACAAACTGTGCCTGGTCAACCAGCGGGAGGTCGGTTCGGATACCACCTCGTTCGGGGAGGCGCTCAAGCACGTGTTGCGGCAGGACCCGGACATCATTCTGGTTGGTGAGATGCGTGACTTGGAGACCATCCAGGTGGCGCTCACGGCGGCCGAGACCGGCCACCTGGTGTTCGCCACCCTGCACACCCAGGACGCCGCGCAGACCGTGGACAGAATCATCGACGTGTTCCCACCCCACCAACAGCAGCAGATCAGGCAGCAGCTGGCGGGAACCCTGCAGGGAGTTGTGTGCCAAACCCTGTGCCGCACGGCGGATGGCCGGGGTCGGGCGGTGGCCACTGAGGTGATGGTGGCCACGCCGGCGATCCGCAACCTGATCCGGGAGGGAAAGACCCACCAGATCTACTCAGCCATGCAGGCCGGAGCCTCCTATGGGATGCACACGTTGGACCAGCACCTCGCCAGTCTGGTGAAGAGCCGGACGATCACCTATGAAGTTGGTGCGGACAAGTGCCATCATGCAGAAGACTTCAACCGGCTGTGCGGGCACGCCTAGCGGGGTCGGAAGCGGCAGGAGAGCGGTGAGATGACGACGACGTTCGAATACGCGGTCCGGACCCGCGAGGGTAAGGTCACCAAGGGCCGCGTCGAGGGTGACTCCAAGGCGGTCGTGGCCGAAAAACTCAAGGCCATGGGCTACACCCCGGTGTCGCTGGAGGAGGTCAAGACCACCGGCCTCAGCCGGGAGATCACACTCGGTGGCCAGAAGCGAGTCAAACTCAAGGATCTCGCGATCCTGTCCCGCCAGTTCTCAACCATGATCAACTCTGGTCTGTCGCTGTTGCGTTCGCTGAGCATCCTCGAGGAGCAGACGCAGAACTCCCGGCTGGCAGCGGTCATGGGCAAGGTGCGTATCGATGTGGAGGGCGGAGCGTCCCTCAGCGGTGCCATGGCCAAGCACCCGGATGTCTTCCCGCCGATCATGGTGCACATGACTCGGGCCGGCGAGGTCGGCGGATTCCTCGATCAGGTGATGAGTCAACTCGCCGCCAACTTCGAAGCCGAAGTTCGGCTGCGCGGGAAGATCAAGTCGGCGATGACGTATCCGGTGGTGGTCTTCGTCATGGCGATCCTGGCGATGACGGCGATGCTGCTCTTCATCGTTCCAGTGTTCGCGTCGATGTTCGAAAGCCTCGGCGGGGAGTTGCCGCTGCCGACCCGGATCCTGGTGTGGATGTCGAGCACGTTGAAGATCCTCGCCCCGGTGATCGTGGTCCTGCTGCTGGTCTTCTTCTGGTGGTGGCGACGGCACAAGCACGACCAGAAGGTGCGCGACTTCGTCGACCCGCTGAAGTTGAAAGCGCCGGTGTTCGGACCGCTGGCGCAGAAGATCGCCATCTCGCGATTCACCCGGAACCTTGGAACGATGGTGCACTCCGGCGTGCCCATCCTGCAGGCGCTGGACATCACCGGCCAGACAACCGGAAACATCGTGATTGAACGCGCCGTGGCGGATGTGCAGGACTCGGTCCGTCGTGGCGAGCCCCTCGCCAGGCCGCTTACCCACCACCCCGTTTTCCCGCCGATGGTGGTGCAGATGATGGCCGTGGGCGAGGACACCGGCGCCCTCGACTTGATGCTCGGGAAGATCTCAGACTTCTACGACGCCGAGGTGGAGTCCACCACGGAATCGCTCACCTCACTCATCGAACCTCTGATGATCGCCGTGGTCGGGGGAATGATCGGAGCCATGATCATCGCCTTGTACATGCCGATCTTCAAGGTGTTCGACTTGATCAAGTAGCAGTTGGTGTGCGAGGAGGAGGTCGACGATGACGATCCAGAGCAAACCCGTGACCAACGAATCTCCAACCACGCCAGGCTGGTACCCGTTCGGGCGACCAGGATCCGTCGCGGAATGGGATGGGCATGCCTGGACGTCGCAGTCCCGTCCTGATGAGTCAGTAGCGGAACCGGCCAAGCGGAAGCATCATCCGTTCAGGTTCCTGGGGCACCGTTGGTTCTGGGCGGTGGCGGTCGGGAACCTGATCGTCATCGGTGGCGGGCTGCTCATGGTCGCCACGGACAGCAAGCCGCTGACTTGGGCGGTTGTCGTGGTCGGCATGATCGTTTTCGGCGCAGGGGTGGTGCTGCTCGTCGACCGGCGTGAGGCTTTTGGGCAACTGACTACACTGCGTCCGCTGTTGCTATGGGGCATCGTCTCAGGGCTCGTCGCTTTCGCGCTCGCGGTGCTGATCGAGAATCGATTGGAACCGGATCTTGGCCTTCCGACCGAGGCCAGGCTCTGGTTGGCAGGGCCGGTGGAGGAGACTCTGAAACTTGCCATCCCGTTTCTGCTGCTGGTGTTCGGCGGCAGTCGATTCAAGGATCCACGGGCCGGTCTGCTGCTGGTGATCTTGAGCGGCGTGGTGCTGGGTGGGATGGAGGCAGCCGAATACACCGCGCAATCGGACCTGAAATGGACACCGTTGTTGATGGGAATCATCCGTCCGGGTACCGAACTGATTCACCCACTGCTCACCGGATTCGCGGCCGGAGTGATCTGGCTCGCGGCGTGGCGTGCCAGGCGACCGGTCACAGCTGTGGGAGTGGGCGCCTGGGTGTTGGCGATGGCCATCCACTCCCTGCACGACGGCCTCATGGGGCGCAATGTGAATACCTCCACGCTCAAACCTCCGACCATGGAATCAGCCGGGGAGGCCGTTGCGGTCAGCGTTGTGGTGTTGGTGCCGACCGTGGTGTTGGCAGTCCTATTCTTCCTGTTGTTGCGCCACGCGGCCCGGGAACTCGTGCCACCGGACGTGATCGGAGTCAACGCGCCGCATTGGCGGCCCCAGTTGAAGCGGTGGGGTGTGCCGAGGGCCGATAGGGGACTGGACCAGGACAGCACCTCGCCGCCCGTCGGCGGGACAGCGACGGGTTAGACGATGTCGCGTCGGCGGAAGCCGATGAAGGCAACCCCGACCAGAAGGGCCGCAAGCGCCAGCGTCACCAGCAGACCTGCGTAGTCGGGTCCTGGGGACTCCAGGTTCGGCACGTGCCACAGCGGCGAGATGGCCAGAGCCCAGTCCGGGAGCCGGAATGACGGTCCCAGCAAAGTCAGTCCGAAAGTGGCCACAATCGCAATCCACGCCACTAGGCGAAGTTGCGGTCGAACGGCGACCGCGGCGAGTCCGATTCCGATCAGGAGCCATAGGGCCGGCAATGCCAACACTCCCTGCGTGAGCACGGCACCCACCGTGACGGGCTCGCTAGCGCCAGCAGCGATCGATCCGATGACAACGGTGGCCGCGAGGAGTGCGACAGCAGGGCCGAGAAGTGCCACCGCTGCGTTGCTGAGAAGGTAGCGGGAGCGGCTGAGTTGGCCGGCAAGAAGAGGTTCCACCCGGTAGGCCACCTCTTCGCTGTGGACCCGGTTGGCCACCCCGACTCCGTACAGCGCGGCGATTATCGTCAGCAGGTCGATGAGGGTGATGATCAGTCCCAGTGCAAGGGCCTCGTAGGTGGCAGCGCCACCGGCCAGGAGTTGGGCGATCGCAGGATTCGTCTGGATGACCTCGATCATCGTGGTCGAGAGCAGGCCGAAGACTCCACCGACGATCAGCAAGCCCACAGTCCACGAAACGATGGCGCTCCGGTTGAGGCGGATCGTGAAACCCCAGAGGTGGGCGGCTGCGCCGCCACTCGCCGGCCCCGGTCGGGCCGGGATCAAACCCTGGCCGAAGTCACGTCGATTCTGCAGCAGAAAGGCGAAGACGACCAACGCAGCGGTGAGGCCGAGGCAGGCCAGCAGCGGCCACCAGTTGTTCTCCGTGCCCGGAGCCACGCGCTGAGTCCACCCGAGCGGTGAGAGCCACCAGCTCGATCCGTCCGTGCTTGCGGTGTCGAGGGCTCCACGGAGCAGGAATGCACCGCCCAATATTCCGATGGCAAGCGAACCCGCTGCTCTGGCATCCGAGGCCACCTGCGCCGTGACTGCTGCCAATGCGGCGAACATGAAGCCGGATGCGGTGAAAGTAGCACCCAGCGCGATCGACGAGGTCGCATCCCCACCGAGTAGCACCAAGCCGACGGATGCCACGACACCCGCGGCGGCGGAGGCGATCAGTGCCATGGCGACGGCGACGGCCAGTCGCGCGGATCGTCCCACGACACCGGAGGCGATGAGTTCGGCCTGACCGGAGTCCTCGTTCGCACGACTGTTGCGGATCACGATCAGGATCGCCATCAGCGACACGAAGAAGCCGCCAAGCGTCAGCGACCGCCAGGAGGTGAAACCCTCCACGGTGCTGAGGTCCTGCGGCGGACCGAAGATCAGGTTGAATGCGGGGTTGGCGCCGACTGAGGTGATGAATTCGGCCTTGGTTGTCGGGTCGTTGAAGAGGATGTTGAACGCCAGCACCGACGACATGGCAAGCGCGCTGACCCCGGCGATCCAGGGCACGATGAGTCTGGTGTCTTGGCGCAGCGAGGCGGCCAACAGCGGGCGCAACCCGGTCAGCGGACCGCCTTGATGCTGCTGATCTGCGGTGGGCGCGACCTGGGTGGTCATCGGTCGTCGCCCGTCGACGCGGGTTGCTCGTAGTGCCGGAGGAACAGAGTTTCCAGTGACGGTGGTTCGACAGTTATCGAGGCGATTCCCAAGCTGGCCAGGGTCGACATGACGTCGCCCACTCGATCGGCGTCCGCAGTCATCCGCAGGCGCGATCCGTCGGCCTGGAAGTCGTGCACACCAGGCAGTTGGGCGAGTCGATCCGCGGGTTGAGTGACCACCGCAGTGATGGACGTCCGCGCGTGGGAACGCATCTCATCCAACGTGCCCGTGTCGACGATGCGGCCGTCGCGGATGATGCTGATCCGATCCGCCAGTGCTTGGACTTCGGACATGATGTGGCTGGAGAGCAGGATGCTGCGCCCGCCGGCTTTCTCGTGGGCGATTTCCTCCTGAAAGACCATTTCCATCAGGGGATCGAGTCCCGACGTCGGCTCGTCGAGAATGAGCAGCTCAACATCTGACGCCAAAGCCGCCACGATGGCGACCTTCTGACGGTTGCCTTTGGAGTAGGTACGTCCCCGTTTGCGGGGATCGAGTTCGAATCGCTCAAGCAACTCGGCCCGTCTGGTCTGGTTGAGGCCGCCGCGCAGGTTGCCGAGGAGGTCGATCGCTTCGCCGCCGGTCATCCCCGGCCATAGGCTGACGTCGCCGGGGACGTACGCCAACCTCCGGTGCAACCGGACGGCATCTCGCCATGGGTCCTGGCCGAATAGTTCGGCCCTCCCAGCGTTCGCGCGCAGGAGGCCCAACAACACCCGGATCGTGGTCGACTTGCCCGCCCCGTTGGGGCCCATGAATCCGAGGACCTCGCCCTGCTCGAGGTGCAGGTCCAGGCCGTTGAGGGCCGTGAATCCACCAAATGACTTGACCAGACCTTCAGTCCGGATAACTGCAGCCACCACTTCACCCCAATCTTCACGGCGACACGGGATGCGTGATGGAATATTACACTACAGTTGTGTTGCGCAGAACAACACAACTGTAGCGGAACTTTGCTGACGGATTGGTGCGAATCGGAGGGGCGAGGCATGGGTGGGAAGGGAATGGATCCGCGCATCGAACACACGCGTCGAGTCGTCCTGCAGGCCGCCTCGGAGGTCGTCGCTGAGCGCGGGTTCGCCGATGCCTCGATCGACGCGATAGCTCAGCGGTCGGGCGTAGCTCGCTCCACCATCTACCGGCATTGGCCGGATCGGATGACTCTCTTGCTCGAGGCTGTCCGGTCGCTGCTGCGGCCGCCGCAGGTGCCGTCCGGCGGAGATGCTCGGAGCATTCTGACCGCCCTCGCGACGCAACTGAACGACATGCTTGCCGCCGAACCCTTCGGATCCATCGTCGCCACGTTGATCGCTGAATCACGCCGGGACCAGCAGTTGGACGAACTCCGGGAGAAGTTCTTCGGCCAACGTGTGGTGGAGGTGGCCGAAGTTCTCCGCTCGGCATTGGATCAGAAGGAGATGCCCGCCGGAATTCAGGTGGCTGGCTTGGTCGACGATGTGTCGGCACCCATCTTCTTCCACGCGTTGGTCATGCGCGCTCCGGTTGACCAAGCGTGGATCGAGACCCGGGTTGATCATCTGCTGGCGGCGGCCGGCATCAACTGAGTGGCGGCGTGCTTCGTGCTTGCTCCAGCGTGCGCTCATGCACTGCGGCCATGTCGGGGTTGTCGATCCTGGAATCGCGCGGGTCTCGGCCTGCGAGCACCGCGTCGAGGTAGCGCCGATCGGCGTCGAGTCGCGCCATGGGTGCCGTCGTCGGTGCGCCGTGCCCGGGGATCAGCACTCTCGCCCGCCGCACCACTTCGCTCAGCCGGTCCAAGCCGACCAGGTACGTCACGAGGTCAGGTTCGTCGGGGTCCGGGTAGGGCAACTCGATGTCGCTGAGCATGTCGCCGACGATCACCACGGCGACATCGGGGAGCTCCAGGGCCAAGTGGCCGCGCGCGTGGGCATCGTGTTCGTGCACGATCACCTCCCGGCCGCCCCATGGCACGCTGTACGGACTTGGCAGTTCCGTCGCGGGACCGCGGCCCGCCGCCAAAATGTGTAACTCGTGCCGGGTGGCGGGCGGGAAGGGTCGGAGTCTGCCTGCCAGGTCGAGCAATTCCTCGGGTAGATCACCCACGAGCGGTGCCAGCAAGTCGTCGCGTTGCACCCGCCATCGGGAAACGGTCCACGGTGTTGCCCAGCGGGGGGCGTCTCCAAGGCCGGGGTGCCACAGGACGTGGTCGTAGTGCAGGTGTGTGGCCACCCCGGCGACGCAGTGAGCCTGGGCGTCGGAGAGCACCTCGGCGACCCCGGCCAATTCGTCGGCGTCCCAGGCGGGGTCCACCACCAGCGCTTCCCGCGCGCCAAGCACGGCCGTCGTGGTGGTGGCATAGCGTCGGGATGTCATGACCAGCACCCCGTCGGCCACCTCTTCGCACTTGCGCATGAGGCGATTCTCCCGCTGATTCGGCGTCGATAGGTTGGTGATATGTCTCCCGATGCGCCCCTCAGTTCCGAATCGCACGCCGGAGTGGCCGCATGCTACCGGCCGGTGCACACGTGGGAGTCCGAGGTCGGTGAGGTGGTGGAGGAATTCGCATCGACGGAGTACGCGGGGAGCGCCTGGGGCCCGGACATGCAGCATGGGGGACCGGTGGCTGCACTGCTCGTGCGTGCCATTGACCGGTGTCAACCTGCTGTCGGGACTCGCATCAGCCGGATCGTGGTGGAGATTCTTGGCCCGATCCCGCTCACGAGTGTGCGGACGGCGGCCCGGGTCGTGCGACCGGGGCGGCGTGTCGCGCTGCTCGAATCGGACCTGTGGGTAGTGACCCGAGATGGGCGCTGGCAGCTCGCGGCGCAAGCGCGCGCCTGGCGGCTGGCCGCTTCGGCGACCGAGGACGTTGTCAACCGCGCCGACGAATGGTCCTGGGGGGACCCTTCACCCGAGATCGAGGGCCTCACCGACGCCGGCCTACCCGAGGAGTGGCGGGTGGGATTCGTGAACGCCCTGGACTGGCGAATCGAGCGGTCCTTCGGTGGCCCGGGAACCTCCTTGGCTTGGTTGCGACTGGCCATACCCCTCGTTGCTGGCGAATCGACCACACCGTTGGAACAATGCGCGGCAATCGCAGACACGGCCAACGGCGTGGGTGCTCGACTCGATGCCCAACGTTTCACGTATCTCAACACCGACCTTACGATCCACCTGTTCGATGCGCCGACGGGATCCTGGATCGGCTTGGCAGCGGAAACCTCGGTGGGTCCGGATGGTTTGGGCCTGAGTTCGGCGGTGATGCTCGACGCAGCCGTCGGCCCTATCGGGCGGGTGGCTCAAACCCTGCTGGTGCAGCGGCGCTGAACCGCGCGGAGTCTTGGCGAATCGTCCACAAGGTGACGGAATGGTGCTTGCACCTGGGTCGCCGGCGGGTTAGTGTTGAGCAAGAAATCGAACAGATGTTCGTTTCGGGTCTGAACTGGCCATTCGGGGTGGGTGTGGGGAACACGGCCGTTGCACCGGCTGAGCTATTCCTCGGTTCGCCGCATTGGTCGCGGCACTGCACACATGGAAAGGGGGTGCCCAAAATGGCTGGATGCCAAGGAGATTCCGCCGATTCGTCGCACGAAGCGCCGGCTGCTGACTTCACGGCACCTGAGTGGGGTGCCGTTCGGGGCGATCTTGAGGCGCCTGGGGTGGGGCCGGTGTTCGACCTGCTCGCGGGCATCGATTCGCAAGTGAGCCGGCTGCACGAACTCCTCGACTCGGATGCCGCTGCGGTAGCCGTCGCCGATCTCCCCGAATTTGCATTGCGGCTTCACCTCCTTGTCACCAGACTCGACGCCGCCCACCAGGCAGCGGTGGGGATGGTCGATTCGTGCGGGGCGCTGCCACCGGGTCCGGCCAACCTCAACGCGTGGCTCGGCGCTTCTCACCACCTCGATGCCGCCCGCGCTGGCAGGCTGCGCCGTAACAGTGTCTGGCTGACCTCACACAGCATGACCGCCTCGGCGTTTGCATCCGGCACCATCACCGAAGCCCATGTCAACGCGATTCGCGTTGTCGCCGATGCAACGGATGCGCGTCGTGCGGCCTTCGGTGAGTTTGAGTCACTTGTGCTTGACGCGGCAGTGCACACCGATGCCCGTGTGGTGGCGCGCATCATGAATGCCTGGGCCGAAACGGTTGACCCCGAAGCAGCCGATGAGGACGCTGACGCGGCATACGACCGCCGCTCACTGCATCTGTCGGAAGTCGGCGAGGGCTGGGACGTGCGTGGTTGGTTGCCCGGTGTGCTCGGAGCCGAACTGGCGGGGGTGCTCAATGAGTACATGGAACGCGCCCGTCGCGCCGCCGAAGGCGATGAGTCGGTCGCGCCGATGCCGACATCCGCCCGTCGGGCCGACGCATTGCTTGAACTGGCTCGGGCCGCAAGCGCCGCCGACCTCTCAGTCGGCGCACGTGACCGGGCCAACGTCGCGATCACTGTCGGGATTGACGCGGCCCACAGGTGCACCGGCTGCGAAGGCCAGCAAGAGAACGTGCATTCCTGCAACTCCACCACTTCAACTCGAATGCTCGCCGGAGCCTCGGCAACGTGGGCGGTGGGCAACGGGCCGGGTCAAGGATTCCTACCCCGCTGCCTCGCACGCTGGGCAACCTGCGACGGTGAGATCACTCGCGTCGTGTTCGGACCCGATTCTCGTCCATTGAACGTCGGGCGCACCCACCGCGTGGTACCGGCCTATTTGCGGCGGGTCCTCGAGCTGCGTGATGGTGGCTGCATCATCCCCGGTTGTGATCGCCCTACCGGGTGGTGCGAAGCTCACCACGTACGCCACTGGGCGGCAGGCGGCGAAACTTCGGCAGACAATCTGGCCCTCATTTGCAGAAAGCATCATCAAGAACTGCACCTTGGCCGGTGGCTCATCACTGTCACCGACGGCATCCCCCGCGCAACGTCGACTCCCGAGCGTCGCCGTACATCTGCCCGGCGGACTCCGGGGTTGCGCGATTGGCATCGACAACGCGAGGCCGCGTGATCACCGCGGCCGCCCCGAACCACACGAATCCGGCCAATGGGCGGCAGGTGCCGTCCTACGCCGTCAAGTCGCGTCGGTCGAACCAGGCGATTCCCACTGCGGTGAGCACCAGTGCGATGGCCAGCGGGATCCAGGTGTTGAGCAGACCGGGAGCCTCTGTGAGCGGGTTGGAGTTGAGCAACCAGTACCACGGAGAGGCATCCCGCAACCAGGACAGCGACTCGGCGGCGCTACCCACCAGTTGCGCCGCGAAGCCCAGTACCACGAACACTGTCGCTGCGGCGATGGCCATACCCCGGCTGCCGCTGGCGGCACCGACGGCGAAACCGAGGCTGGCCTGCAACATCACCAAGGCGTACGTCGCCACCCCCGCGGACCACAGCCCCCACCAGGGAAGTCCCTCATCGAGGCCCACGAGGGGGGAAGTCAGCGCCAGGATGAGCGTTCCCGCAACGGTCACGAGCGCAACGAGCACCCACATCCCGATCACCCGACCGACCGCCGCCCACACCCTGGTGACGGGGTTGGCCAACAGCATCTCGAGGGTGCCTTCGGCTTCCGAGCCGGCGATCACCCACGCGGCCAGAGCGATTCCGAGCACCAGCAGGATGATCGGAAACATGTTGGAGTACAACTGGCTCATGAGGTAGCCGGCCGGGCTCGCGATCGAGTCGGCGGCCAGTCCGAAGGCATCTCGGAACGCCTCCGGCAGGGATTCTGCGTAGGCGTCCAGTTCCTCTCCGGTGTCGCGGATGCTGGGGTACACCGCGACCATCAGTGCCATCAGCGCGGCCATCCCGATTGAGTACCCGATCAGGCTGCGACGACGTTCGGCGACCATCTGTCCCGCGATCGCCAGGGCGGCTCGGGGCCCGGCGAGGTAGTGGCGCCCTTCGGTGTGGTCGGCTGCGCCGACACTCGGGATCGAGTCAGTTCGTGCCATGGTCGTCGCCCCCTTCTGCCGAGTAGTAGCCGTAGAAGACCGCGTCGAGATCATGACGGCCGGTGTCGATCCTGGCGATCCCGTATGGGGCCAGGGCCGACATCACGGCTGCGGCGCTGCCCGCCACCCGGAAGGACGCTTTGACCCCTTCCAGCGAGTCCAAGGTCACGCCTTCGCAGGCGTCGAACACGTCCGCCGGGGGAGGTGTGTCGAGAACCACGTCGATGGTCTGCAAGGCTGCGGCACCAAGTTCGGTCGTGGTGCCCTCAGCAACCTTGTGGCCCTTGCGCAGGATGGTGACCCGGTCGGCGATGTCCTCGACCTCGCTGAGGATATGGCTGCTGAACAGCACCGCAGCGCCGACGTCACGTCGGGCATCGACGAGTTCGAGCACGGTTCGCTGCGCCACCGGGTCGAGTCCTGAGGTGGGCTCGTCCAATACCAAGACATCCGGGGCATGCATGAGCGCCGCCACCACGCCGACCTTCTGCCGGTTTCCTTTGGATAGTTGGCCGAACTTGCGGGAGGTGTCGAGTTCGAGAGCGGCTACCAGCCGTTGCGTCTCAGTTGCCCAGCAACCTCCGCGCAGGCGGTCGAAAGACTTCAGGACCGTACTGACCCGCTGGTTGGAGACCAATCGGAAATCACCCGGGAGGTAGCCGATCCGGGCCCGGGTGGCAGGATCACGCGGCGACTGTCCGAGGACGGCGACTTCGCCCTGCTCGGCGTTGAGATAGCCGAGCAGGGTACGCATGGCCGTGGTTTTGCCGGCACCGTTCTCACCCAGGAGTCCGACGATCTCGCCGGGTTCCACTCCGATCGAGAAGTCGGACAGCGCGACTGTGCGGCCGTAGCTCTTCGTCACCTCTGTCATGCTCAGCGCCGTCATACTTGTCACGGTAGCCCTTTCCGCCGCCGCGGGGGCCAGGTGGCCGCCGTCCTCCGCCATCGGGTGACCGCTCGGGAACCGGTTGGGGAGCGCCTGCCGACGCGCCGAAGGACCATACCCGGTACTGCATTGCCCCTACCGCCGTGGCAAACTTGATCATGACGGCTCCGGTCCGCCGAGCGCACGGATACCCCCCCGCCCCTGCGCCGATGGGTCGGAGCCGTCACTCGTCAGCGACGCTGCGCCACCCGCCTGCTGGCCTCCCGGCCACGTTCGATGATCTCCGCTTCGTCGGCCACCACACGGTCGCGCATCAGCACTCGCCCATCGCAGACAACGGTGTTCACAACGCTCGGATCCGCCGAATACACCAGGTTGGCGGTGAGGCTGTGATCGCTCACCATCGTGGGATTGTCGAGGTCGACCAAGAGGAAGTCTGCGACGCGGCCCTCCTCGATGACACCGGCATCGATGCCGAACGCGAGTGCGGAGTCCCGGGTCGCGGCTCGGTAGATCGCGTGGTCTTTGCCTGCCAGCGGTGAACCCGCCTGGGCCTTGGCGAGAAGTGCGGCGGTTTTCATCTCGCCGAACATCGACAGGCTGTTGTTGCTCGCCGCACCGTCGGTGCCCAGCACGATCCGGCAGCCCGCTCGGTGGGCCTGTTGGTGATGGAAGAAGCCGCTGCAGAGTTTGAGGTTGGAGACAGCCATGTGGGCGATGACGGCCTGCCGCTCGGCGATCAGAGCCCGATCGTCGTCGGTCAGGTGGACGCAGTGGGCGAGGATGGTTCCGGGCCCGAGCAGCCCCAGCGAGTCAAGGTAACCGATCGGGGTGAGGCCGTGGAGAGCGAGGCAGTCGCGGACCTCCTCGGCCGTCTCCGAGGCGTGGATGTGCACCCGGCGCCCCGATTCGGCAACGTCGGCAGCGACCCGCGTGAGGGTCGCCTGATCGACGGCGTACACCGAATGGGGTGCGTGGGCGATGCTGATGCGGTCGCTGGTCCCTGGCTCGGCCGCGAGTAGTTCGGCGTTGCTAGCTTGGGATCGCGGATTGGGTTGTCCTGCCGGTCCGGTGATGTGCAGCAGTCCGATCTCGGCGCGCACACCCATCTCTTCGGCCGCACGGAGGGTCGCGGTCTGTTCCCAGTACATGTCGTTGAAGAAGACCGTGCCGGACTTGATCATCTCCAGAATTGCCAGGCGCGATCCGGCGTAGATGTCCTCCTCGGTCAACTGCGCCTCGGCCGGCCAGATGTGGTCGCCGAGCCAGTTGGCCAGTTCGAGGTCCTCGGCGTACCCGCGCAGCAGGGTCATCGCGGCGTGGGTGTGGGCGTTGTAGAACGGCGGGATGATCGCCTGCCTCGCGGCGGCGTCGAGAACGACGTCGGCGTCGCCTTCGAGCAGTTGTTCCGGGATCGAGGCGTGCTGACCGATCGCGGTGATGCGGTTGTCCTCCACCCGGACGTCGGTCACCTCACCATCGAGCAAGACGTTGCGCACCAACAGGCGTGACATCAGGTGAAGCCTCCAAGGTCGTCGATTTCGTCCGTGATCAGTCCCTGCTCGCGGGTTATCCGCAGCAGTTCGGTCTCCACTCCAACCGGCGGGAGCGCCAGACCCGGCGGCAAGTCGGATGTCGCAAGTTCTACCGCGCACGCATTGCTCAACGCCATCGTGGCGTCGAGGTAGCGCAGCAGTGTCGGTTCGGGTAGAGCGAAGTTGACCGGGAACTTGCCGTTGAGGGCCCGGGCCGGCGGCATCCGGGGGCCGAACTCGTCCTCGGCGCCCATGTTGGCCAGCAACGCGGAACTGGCGGACAACTCGTCTGCGTAGCTGTCCAGGCCCGCGTACACACCGGTCGCCGCCACAACGCACCAGGCGTCCTCGACGGCCTCAAGCACTAGCGCGCGGTCGTCTGGGCCGACGGCGGACATGGTGACGCCCAGCTTTACCGCCACCCGTTCGGCCTGGCCGGGTACCGGATCCACCGCCGTGATGCGGGCACCGTGCCGGGCGGCCGCGTGTGCCACCCCGGCTCCAACCTTCCCCAGGCCGAAGATCACGATCGCCGCACCTGCCGGAATCGGGTGCCCGAGGCTGGTCATGGCGCGCACGAAGCCGTCGCTGGTACCGAGTGTGGTTTCGATGCGCTTAATCGCCCCTGAATCCACACTCAACACAGGTTTGGCCGAGGCAACGTACCGATCCAGGCCGGACCGGGTGAGCTCCGCGTAGCCGAACCCCGAGGGCACGTCCGCATGCAAGCCGGCGCAGTCGAGCACGATGTCGAATTCGCCGGATGGTTCCGACGTCACCGGGACACCCAAGCCGGGCAGCGCGGCCACCACAGCGGAATCCGAGGGCAGCGTCGGGTTCACCGCTACCGTGAGGCGGGCTCCGGCGGCCGACAACGCGAGGTACTTGGCCATGGTGTTCGCGAAGACGGGCGTCGCGTCGAGGATTCGCATCCCCGCCAGCGGCCGACTCGATGACCAGGTCCGGTATTGCCACCACAACGCGGGGAACTCGGACTGTGGGTAGCGCGCGGTCACCGCAGTGAGCAGGTCAGTGGCCATGACACCACTCGGCCACCGTCGATCCGCCCCCTCGGCCGCCACGCAACTGGTCGTCCGGGAAGGTCCGGTCAGCCCTACTTCAGAGAGTCGATCAGATCGACGTACTGCTGCTTGGCGTCCTCGCTCGACATGCCCTTCAACGACGAGCGGGCGTCGTACTTGGCCCGGCCCACCGGATTTGTGAACCCCGGTCGCTTGCCGCTCACGTCACCCTCCTTGGCCTGCTTGAACAAGGCGTAGATCTTCAACAGGGTGGCCTGGTCCGGCTTGTTCGGAAGGGAGGTCGAGGCCGCGACCGCGGCCTCAAACTGCTCGTCGAGTTCGGCCATGGGTGCTCCTCATACCTGGGTGCCGGTAGTTGACTAGACGATGATCGACGTACCGCGGCGGCGGTGGCAACCGCAGGGCCGATTCGGCTGCGGGTCACGTTGGCACCGGGTCACGTCGGCGGCGGCTCCGAGGGTGCGCGGCCCGAGCGCCAGGCCGTCCAGGCGCCCGTGCACCACAGCGCCCACACCACCAGGAGCGGCTGGAAGAGCAGTCGCACGAATCGGGCGGCATCGGAGTCCAGCCCGAAGGCGTCCGTGCCGGCGAGGAACTGCGCGATGTTGCCGGGGAAGATGATCACGAAGAAGGCCGCCAGCGCCCACCCAACCGGAACCCGCCAACGTGGGAGGGCAATCAAAGCCAGGGCGAAGGCGAGTTCCACAACGCCTGACACCAGCACGACTGCTCCCGGAGCAGGCATCCAACTCGGCACCTGAGCTTTGAACTCGTCGGTCGCCACGAAGTGACCGATGCCCGCCACAGCCAGGAAGGCGGCCAGAATCAGCCGGGCCGCGGTTTGGAGCGAGGAAGTCACGTCACTCGATGACCGTGCACACCGCGTCCGCCGGCGGGGCGACGCAGTTGAGCATCTCGTCGAATTCGTCCGTGCCGGTCATCTCCCGGGCGAGGAACGCGTTGGCGTAGGAGTTGGTGATGTCAGCGACCACCTCCACACTCAGCGCCGCCGGGTCGCAGGCGTCCTGGGATCCACGCGCGAGTTCGGCTTTGACCGCCTCGGGCAAGTTGGTGTTGCCGGCCACAGCGTCGCGCAGTTTGCAGACGTCGGTGAATGAATTGTGGGAGCCGCCTTGGATGTCGACCCGCAGCAGCGGCCGACCTTCGATCAGCGACACCGGCCGTTCGGTGTTGGACTCGATCGGGGTGCTCGTGTCACCGGTGCTGCTGACGACGAAAGTGGGCACATCCACCTGGGCAAGTTCCTCGTCGCTGAGCATCTCGGTGTACGGGGCCATCAGCACCAGAGCCTTGACTCGTGGGTCGGTGGTCGTGGCACCGAGGCTGTTGGTGTGGCCGGCCACCGTTGCCAGCGAGGTGTAGCCGCCCCACGAGTGACCGCTCAGGGCGATCAGTCGATCGTCGATCCGCCCTGCCAACGGGTCGGCTGTATCGGCGTCTGCGGCGAGGGCGGCGTCGATCGTGGCCGTGATGTCCGCGGGCCGCTCGAACGCGTTGGTCTGCTCATCGACGCCGGCGCCGGAGAGTTGATCCAGTGCGGTGCTCCCGGGGTGGTCCGGTGCGATCACCACATAACCCTGGGAGGCCATGAATTCGGTGAAGAAGGTGGCGACCCAACGGAACCCGCCGCCACCGTGGGAGTAGACGAGCAGCGGGAATTCGCCCTCGGCGGCCGGAGCGTCGGCGAACGAGATCTTCGAGGTGTAGCCCAAGCCGGGCAGGAAGGAGTACTCGGTCGGGTTCACACCGGCGGTCGCGGACGGATCCGACGGATACCAGATGTCGGCCTCGAACGTCCGCCCATCGCGGGAGTCGTCGGTCACGGTGATCGTCCGGTGGCCGACTGCGAATGGTCCTTGCTCTCCCGCCTGCGCCTGCTCTGCCTCCGATGCTGCGATCGCGGCGGCGTCGCCACCTGCCGGCGCCGACTCGGTGGCGGTTTCATCGGCAGAGGATCCGTCGCCTCCGCAGCCGGCGAGCACGACGGCGGCGCTGGCGAGGAAGGCGAGGGTTCCGACTCGCGTGGGCAGTTTCGCGTTCGACAGCATGGGGATCTCCTCCGGGACCGATGCGATGGCACAAGTTTGGTCGCAGATGCCTCGAGAGGCGAATCGACACCCCCAAACGACTGAGGCCGCTACGCTGAGCAGGACACGTTGGGGCTATCGCGGGGGAGGGCTGATGAACAGGCGGATTGCGACCACAGTGGTGGCCGTGGGATTGGTCGTGGTTGCGGGCTGCGGGAGCTCCGACGACGCCACCACCACACCGAGACGGTCGGATGCGGCGTCAACACCAGCAGCATCCGCCACCGCCTCGACTCCGGCAACCGCCGCGCCCACGGTCACTGCCGGGGCGACGACCTCCGCATCGGGCGCGGCAGTGGATCTGAGCCCACCGGACCAGACCGGCGTGGGTTCGACCTGGATCCTCATCTCCGGCAAGGGTCCGTTTGCCGTGCTGCAGTCGAGGACTCGGGAGGACGACGGCCGGATTCGGATCACCTGGGCGACCACCGTCGACACCGCCAACGAGTTCTGCTTCCGATATGGCCTCTGCACCGGCGGACCCGACAACTACATCGACAACGACCCGGCGACATCGTGGGCGGTAGTCGACTGTTCCACTGCCACGTTGGTGCGTCCGTGGGGAACCGATCCAGCCGGGTCGGAACAGACGTTGCGGCGGCAGGGTCCAGACACCTGGGTCGACGTGCAGACGGGCGCGATGCTCGATTCGAGCAGCGCCGGCGGTGGGGCGGTGGCGGAGTCCATGTGGAACGCCGCGTGCAATCCGGGCATCGACCCCTACTCCACGACGGTCGATTGGACCCAGGCCGACCGGCGCAACTGTCCGGTGGGACGCCTGGAGGTGGCCACCACAAACGGTTGGCACGTATGCCTGAGCCCCGAATCGACCATCAGCGAAGGTTTCGCGACCAACATCGCCAACGCTGTCGGCGCCGAGGGGCAGTACGGCGGGGTACCGAGCCCGAACGGTCAGGCCTACTACTTCGCCTGCCAGTGGCAGGATCTTGGCCAGGGCTCGGTCAACTTCCGCGCCCTTCGCTGCGGCCTTCCACCCACCGACATCGTCGGCGGCGGAACGGTGGATCTGGTACCCGTGGCCTGAGTCGCCGGCGGGCCGGGGCTCCGCCTCAGGCGGCCACCTGGCCGACCAACTCCTCCAAGACGTCCTCCATCATGGCCAGACCCACGGTGGCTTCGCGATCCTGGTCGAGCACTTTGACCACGTGCGCCCCTCGTCGTTGCATCGTGCCGAGGACATCGCGCAGCGAATCGTCGCAGTGCACCGTATGAAGGGCCCGGATCAAATGTGGCCGCACCGGTACGTCCATCCGCCGCTCGGGCAGCACCACCATGTCCTTGACGTGCACATAGCCGCGCAATTCGCCATCCGCCCCGGTCACCGGGAAGCGGGAGTATCCGGTGGTGGCGCTGAGCTGCTCAAGCTGCCTCGGAGTGGCGTCTGAGGTGACCGTGACGAGTTGGGCCAGCGGCACCGCCACGTCGGCGGCTCTGACCTCGACGAAGTCCAGGGCACCGGTGAGCAGGTCGCGCTCCGGGTCGTCGATCAATCCGTGGCGCCGCGATTCGTCGATCAGTCCGGCCACCTCATCGCGGGTGAACACAGTCGCCACCTCATCCCTGATCGGCACCCGCAGCAGTCGCAGGACGAGGTTGGCGCTTTGGTTCAGAGTCCAGATCACCGGGCGCAGCAGCCACACCAGCGCGTACAGCGGCGGACCCAGGATCAACGACGCCCGCTCCGGCAGGGTCAACGAGATGTTCTTCGGAACCATCTCCCCGAACACCATGTGCAGGAAGACGACGATGGCCAAGGACACCGCATAGGCAATCGGATCGACCGCAGACGTGGGCAGGCCGACGAGCGCGAGCGGTTCGGTCAAGGCGTCCGCGACCGCGGGTTTGGCGACGGCGCCCAGTCCGATCGAACAGAGTGTGATGCCCAACTGGGCACCCGCCATCATCAACGAGACCCGCTCCAAGGCCCGCAGGGTGACTTTCGCCGCACGTGAACCGCGTTCTGCCCGCGGTTCGAGTTGGGTGCGGCGCGCGGAGATCAGCGCGAATTCGGCGGCGACGAAGAAGGCGTTCCCCGCCAACAGCAGAAGGGCGACCACCGCCGCCGTGGTGTAGCTCATCAGAGGTCCCCGGCGGAGTTGACGACACGCGCCCTCACCATGTCGATCCTACGACCGTCGAGGCGGCTCACCGTGAGTGCGAGATCAACCTCGGTGGGGGTGTCGCCACGTCGGTCTGCGCAGGTCAGCACGATCGAATCGCCGACATTCGGCAGTCGTCCGATCGTCTCGATGATCAGGCCGCCCAAAGTCTCCGTCTGGATCCCTTGCGGCACGTCCATCTCGAGCAGTTCGCTGACCTCATCCGGTCGCAGCAGACCGGACAGTATCCATGCTCCGTCGTCGGTGCGCAGGTAGTCGGGGTTCGCCGGATCCTGTTCGTCGACGATCTCCCCGACGATCTCCTCGACGAGGTCCTCCAACGTCACCAGTCCCGCCGTGCCGCCGTATTCGTCGATCACCACCGCGAGTTGGATGGGTGAGTCCCGCAAGACCTCCAGCACGGCGTCGAGGTCGAGCGTGTCGGGCACGAACGGCGCCGGGCGGGCGATCTCACCGACCGTGACCGTGTTCCGGTCCTCGGCGGACACACCCAGCACCTGCCTGAAGTGCACGACTCCCACCACGTCGTCGGGGTTGGCCGAGATCACCGGGAACCTGGCATGTCCGGTGCGGCGCACCAGGTCGATCACATCGTTGACGGTGTCCTTCTCGTTCAGGAAGTGCACCTTGGGTCGTGGCGTCATGACGTCTGCCACGGTGCGATCGCCGAACAGGATCGAACGGGTGACCAAAGTTGCGGTGGTGTCGTCCAGGGCGCCGAACTCACGGGATCTGGTGACCAGCGACGCCAACTCCTGCGGCGATCTGGCGGAGGTGAGTTCTTCCCGCGGTTCGATGCCGATGAGGCGCAGGACCTTGTTCGCGCTGCCGTGCAAGACCTTCAGCAGCGGGCCCGCAGCCCGGGTGAAGCCGATCTGAAGCCCGGCGACTGCCCGACCCACCCGTAGCGGCTGGGAGATCGCCCAGTTCTTGGGCACCAGCTCCCCGAACACGGCCTGGAACCCGGTGGTGAGCATCAGGGCGAGGAAGAGGGCGATGGGCAATGCGGCACTCTCCGACAGCCCCAGGGCGGCGAGCGGACCGGTCAACAGTCTGGCGACGGCGGGCTCGGCGATGAAGCCGACCACCAGGCTGGTGATGGTGATGCCGAGTTGAGCCCCGGACATCTGGGTCGACAGCCCGCGCAGCCCTTGCCGGAGTCGGGCGGCACGACGATCCCCGGACTCGACCGCCCGATCGACGGTCGGACGATCGACGGTGACGAAACTGAATTCGGCGGCGACGAACACGCCGTTCGCGGCGATGAGTAGAACGACAAAGAGTAGGAGTGCGGCTTCGATCCACACGTGGGCAACCTCCAGGGGTCAATGATATGGCCACACCTGGTCGGGGCACCCCGGCGGCGGTCGGGTAGATCCACGGTCCGGGCCGAGTCTCTCTCAGGGTTGCTCGAGCAGGCCCTTCATCTGCCGCTGGATCAATCCCGTCGCCAACTTGGGGGCGATCTTGATCGCCACATCCATGAGGTGGGCATCTGGGCCGACAAAGATGTGCAGCCTGTTCCTGGCGATGCCGTCGAGGATGATCCGCGCGGCCTTCTCCGGCGACGTCTGCGGGATCTTGCTGGACGACGCATCAGCGACGACCGCGACCCCGGAGTTCTCCGCGATGTCCGTACTCACCGCGCCTGGCATCACCACCGACACCTCGACCGGCGTATCGAGCAATTCGGCGTACAGGCCCTCGGTCAGCAGTTTGACGGCGGCCTTACTGGCGCCGTAGATCGTCTGCCCCGGGAAGGGGAAGAAGCCTCCCATGCTGGAGACGTTGACCAGGTGGGCTTCGGGGCGGGTCAACAGCCGAGGCAGGAAAGACTTCACCATGTGGATCGTGCCCATGAGGTTCACGTCGAGGACCCGGTCGATGGCTGCGTAGTCGAGGTCGACCACCGGTCGGAACGGCTGGATGATTCCAGCGTTGTTGATCAATCCGTCGACTCGGCCGTGAGCAGCTTCGACCTGTTCCGCCAACACCTCGGTGGCAGCCCGGTCGGTGATGTCTGCGGTGTGCAGGGACAGGGTGGGATTCGCGGATCCGGACAACTCCTCCACCAGCCGCTGGGTCTCGGACAGACCTTCCGCACGCACATCCACGGCAGCCACCACAGCACCCCGTCGGAGCAGCAGGATCGCCAGTTCGCGGCCCATACCGCTGCCGGCTCCGGTGACGACCCAGACCTTCCCTGATGCCTTCATCTCGTCCTCACTCCGCGGTTGTGACGTTGTTCCGCAACGTTTCCGACAGACTTGCGGGCCGCTGCTCGGTCCACAGTTGTTCGATCTGGGCCACGGCCTCGCTCCAGGTGCCTTCGAAGCCGGTACCCGTCCAGCCCGCCGGGATCGGTCGGTCGGTCGGCCAGACCGAGTAGTTGAAGTCTCCGTCGCCATCGGGCTCCTCGAGCACCTCGAATGTGCCCTCTGGCTGGCTGGGCGTCTCCTCGGTGCTATCGATGAAGAGGGCGGCGGTGGCGAAGCTCGGCGGTGGGATCAGTGGCTCGGCGGCGACGGGGGCACTGGCCGAGGGGTGGGGTTGTGCCACCACCGGGATGAGCGTCGCCTGGAGGGTCAAGGTTGCTGTGAGGGGGTCGTAGCGCGGCTCATCGATCTCCAGCACCACCGACTCCGGGGGTTCGCCGCTCACTCGGGAATAGCTCAGGACGGCATTGGGTGGGTCGTCGCCGAAGAGGTCGTACCAACTGGCGGCTAAGTCGGCGATCGGAAGCACCCAGCCGCGTCGTGCCGGGCGATCGGAGAACTCGGTGGCCACCTCGTTGACGCCGTGCAGCCGCAACTCCATCGGGTCCCGCAATTCGGCGGCGGTCGGCACCACGAAGTCTCCACCGGCGGCACCGAGTTGCCAGAGGTGGGTGTCGCCGGTGGCCGACGAGGACGCCGATGCGCTGGTGGCGGTTCCGGGTGGACCTTCGGTCGCGGCACCGGCGGTGCATCCCGCCAGTGCGATGCAGATCACGCTCGTGGACGCAGCGGCGACGGATGCGAAATGTGCCATGTCGCGCTCCCTGTCGCCGGTGTGCTGCGGATCCCTCCCATCGTGACACGCCGCCCGAGGGTCGTGCACGCCGTTGTGCATAAGGCCCTGTTGCCCGGCGTGATGGTGGGATCTTCGGGAAGGATGTACGTCGCATCGTCCGTACCCGCCCCGACCGCGAGGAGGGCACCGTGGAGTGGCTGTGGCTGGCGCGGATCCACCTGCGTCAGGGTCTGATGGAACTGCCTCCGCCCGGGAGCACCTGGCGGTCGGCGGCGCGACGTGCGATCGTCGTCGCCGCCTTCTTCGCGGCCGGGTTGGCCACCGACTCGCTGCACTTGACGATCATGGGTGCCTTCGGTGCGCTGCAGGTGGGGTTGATGGAGGCTGTGCGACCGGGACGGGAATTGGCTGCCGTCCTGGGCGTCAGCGTGCTGGCCATCTCAGTCTCAGCCTTTGCGGCATCAGCACTCGGCGGCAAATGGTGGGTACTCCCGTTGGTGGTCTCATTGGGCTACGTCTACGGCTGCGTGAGTGAGCTGGGCTTGGGGCCGTTGGCGGTGTCGCTCGGCTCGGTGGCGATCGCCGTGATCTTCGCGGGCATCCCGCAGTCGCCCTACGACGCGGCCGTGGGTGGAATGTGGGTGGCGATCGGCGGCGCGGTCCAGGCCGCGCTGTGGCTGCTCGACCTGCGCCACGACCGCCGGCGTCACATCCGGCGGTTGCTCGCGGTCAAGACCGAATCGTTGTCGCACATCGCACGTCGCGGGGTGGTGGACCAACGTGTGGTGCAACGATCCTTCACCGCCACCGATCGCGCCCGGGATGCACTGTCGGGCGCGGGGTTGCCGTCAGATCAGCGATCGGCCCTGGAATCGGCCCTGGTCGCGCAGTTGCAGGTGCTCCGGGCGTTGCTCACGTGGATCGCATTGCGGCAGCCGGGGTTGCAGGCGCGGATGGCTGTGGCGCTGCATCTGGAGGCGATTGGAGCCTCCCTCCGATCTGGCAAACCGGTTGACGCATCCATGCAACGACCATCCGAGGCCATCGGTGCGGCCGAACCCCAACCATGGCTAGCCACCGCGGCCTTGGGCGAGGCGATGGATCGGCTGTCCGATGCTGCGTCTGCTGCGGCGGGGGCAGGTACGCCGGGACAGGTGCAGGCGGCGGACTGGGAGATACCTCCGCCGGGCACTCGGCCACCATCTTCTCCTGGACGAAGCTGGCGCGACATCGTGTCGGCCTTGCATCCGCGTGCTCCTGGCGCCCGATTCGGGCTCCGGATGGCGCTCGCCCTCGCGATCGCCGAGTCGCTGACCCTGCTGGTGTCGGTCGGTCATTCGTTCTGGCTGCCGTTGACGGTGGTGTTCATCTTGCGGCCGGAGGTGGTGAACACACTCTTTCGGGGTCTCACCAGACTCGCCGGGAACTTCGTCGCCGTGGTGACCGTCCCCACCCTGCTCGCGGTCACCGCGGGCCGCAGCGTCGTGCTGGTCACCGTCGTGCTGGCGCTGGCCACCGTCACCTATCGATTCTTCACCGGCAACTACGCGCTGACGAGTTTCGGGCTTGCGGGCACGGTGTTGGTGCTCGACACCACACTGGCGCCGGGTGGCGACCTGTTCTTCACGCGCATCGCTGCCACAGCTGCGGGGGCTCTGCTGGCGTTGATCGTGGTTGTCGCGGTGCCGGTGGCGCCCCGTGCGAACGCAGGCGTGATCATCGCGAAGGTGGCGGCGACGTTCGGCGAGTGGGCGGCTCAGGTGAGATCCGGGCTGGGTGCCGATGGTTCGGACTCGGCAACCCTGGCGCGTTCCCTGGCTGCGTCGCGAGCCGAACTGCAGAAGCTAGGAAGCGCGTCTGAGGCAGCCCTATTCGAGCCGCGGATGCGGTCGCAGGGGGTGCGGCTGACTATTGCGCTGGAGGCCGCGTGGCGGATGGAGGTATGCCTGGTCGCGCTGTCGTTCTACACCAGGGTGGCGGGCGGGACGGAACTGCCACGCACGGTCGGTGGATCGGCGGTGGACTCACCCGAACGCTTGGCGGTGGCGGAGCAGCAGTTGCGACTCGAATCGGCCACGCGCGACTTGAACGCCGAAACCGATGGGACCGCAAATCCGGCTCCACCATGAGGCAACCTCGGACTAGCCTGGGGGTATGACGCCGCAGCTTCCGGTCGAGGCACCGGCGGCGCTGCCCAAGGCGAAGCGACGCTGGTGGTCACTGATTGCGTTATGCCTGGTCACGGCGCTGGTGTGGTTCGCCGCCTCCGACATCGCGATCGCGCTGCCGACGATCGCGGGCGAACTCGGCGGCACCATGGACACCCTGCAATGGGCGGTCAACGGCTACTTCCTCGCTGGGGCGCTCATCATCGTCGGCGGCCGGGTGGCCGACATCTACGGTCGGCGCCTGCTGTTCGGCATCGGCACCGCGCTGATCCTGCTCGGATCCGTGGTAGCCGCCCTGGCCAGCACGCCCCAGTTGTTGATCATCGGCCGGGTGATCCAGGGAATCGGTGCCGCGGCGGTGCTGCCGACGGCCCTCGCGATCATCGCGGTGATCTTCAGCGGAAAGCAACGCGATGCCGCAATCGCGATTTGGATCGCGGTCTGCTGGGGTGCCGGCGCAATCGGTCCGCTGGTCGGCGGAGTGATCGTGCAGGGTTTGGATTGGCAGTGGATCTTCTGGATAAATCTGCCCATCGGTGCCGTGGCGCTGCTGCTCACCTGGTGGTCGACGCCGGAGACGCGGGACCCGCGGGCGGTGCGCAGCATCGACGTGCCAGGGGTGGTGACCCTGGTGGGGGGCCTGTTCGTACTGTCGTGGGCGCTGGTGCTCTTCGACACCCTCGCCACGTTCGCATTCGCCGGGATGATGGCTGCAGCCGTGCTGCTGCTGGGCGGCTTCGTGGCCATCGAACGGCGAGCGTCGAACCCGGTGGTGAACCTCGAAGTCTTCCGGATGCGTCGATTCGACGGAGCGGTGCTCGCCAACCTCATCGCCAACTTCGTGTTCGCCGGTGTGGTGTTCTTCATGGCGTTGTACCTGCAGGTGGTGGCGGACTACGACCCGTTGCGCGCCGGCATCGCCCTGCTGCCCGCCACGATCCCGATTCTGCTCGTCAACCCGATCGGTACCTGGCTGGGCCAGCGCTATGGACCCGCCTGGCCGACGGCACTTGGCATGGCCTGTCTGGCCGTCGCGGCCTTCCTGCTGTTGGATCTGACCGGCGGTGTCGCTGAACTGCTGGTGCCGTTCGGTTTGATCGGCGTCGGCCTCGGCCTGCAGATCACCCCGTGTGCGGTGGCCGCCGTCGAGGATCCCGGCCCGGCCGGCGAAGGTGCGGTCTCGGGGGTGTTCAAGGCGGCGTCGATGGTGGGTTCGTCGCTCGCCGTCGCGGTGGGAACGGCAGTCTTCCAGAGCGATGTGCGCCGCCAGCTCGAGGACGTCCTCGGCACGCCGCCCACGGAACTGCATGGTCAGGTGCTCGATGTGCTCACCGGCGGCCTGGGCCTCGGTGAGATCGCCGACCAGATCCCGGGCGACGCCAGGCAGGTCGTCACGGACGTTTTCGACGCAGCGGTCGGACTGGCGATGTGGCCCACGATCGTGATGGCCCTGGTGGGCATTGCGGCGGCTATCGTGCTGCTGCGCGGCGGAGCGGATCCCAGCGGGTCGACTCGCCGGTAGCACGATGGGCCAACGGTTGGCGGGTGGTTCGCCGCGTGGCAACGCGGTTCGGCAGCCGGAAGAATGCACGGGTGGCTCCTCGCCGGTTCGTCATCCTCGGCGACACCCAGATCGCCGGACGGGCATGTGCGGCCCTGACCGAACTCGGACACAGCCTCGACCACGCGCTGCGGCCCTCGCAGGACGAACTGCGGGCGGCCCTCAGCACGCCCGTCGACGGGGTGATCGTGCTGTTCCACGACGATCCCACCGCGATGCGCTACGTCCTCGCAGTCGAGCATCTGCGCCCGGGTGTTCCGATCTGGGTGGCACTGTTCGATCGGACCGCCAGCGTCGAACTCGACAACGTGGTGGTCAACCTCACCACAAGTTCCCCGGCCGAGGTGGCTCTGCCCAGTTTGCTCGCCGGCGTGCTGGGCCGCACCGGCGAGATCGCTGTGTGCCCACCGTCGGCCGCGGGACTGCCTGAGCCGACGGCTCTGGCCAACCGCAACGGTTGGGTGGAGATCGAAGCGTTCCAGTTGCCGCCGGGTCTTCGACGGGCTGGCTTTCTCGGCAAGGTTCGCGGTCAGTTGCGCCCCTGGAACGGCAGTTCGGCGATCCTGCTGAGCGGGCTCGCAGGCCTCATCGCGATCCTGATCGTCGACACCCTGCTGCTGATACTCCGGCTCGATGTTCCACCTCTGACCGCACTGCAGGAGGCAGTCGCAGTGCTGGCCACCGTCGGGCCCTCGCCACACGCGGAGGAGCATCCGGAGTATCAGGTTTTCGCCATAGCCGCCATGCTCGCCGCCATCATCCTGCTCGCCGTGTTCACCGCCGGCCTCGTCGACCACCTCTTGACCGGTCGCCACATCGGCCTGTTCGGAAGGCGGGTCATGCCGCGTTCCGGGCACGTCATCGTTGTGGGTATGGGCCAGGTTGGGCTGCGGCTGTGCGAAGCCCTCAAGGACGCCGGTGTCGCCGTTGCCGGCGTGGAGCGCAATCCCGAGGGCCGCAACCTGTCCATCGCCCGGAACAAGGACATCCCGGTGTATCTCGGCGACGGCAGCTCCCGTCGGACCCTCGACCGGCTCGGAGTGGGACGCGCCATCGCCTTGGCCGCAGTGGCCAGCGACGAACTCGACAACATCGCGGTGGCCATCACGGCGCGCGCGCTCGCTCCCGGGGTGAAGGTGGAGTTGCGGGCGGGGGACCACGACGCCATCGCCGAGACCGCATCGCTGTTCACGGTGGGATCCGTGGTCGATGTCAATGCGCTCACCGTGAGTGCGGTCGCGGCCTGGTGTGCGGGTACACCCGTGCGGGTGTTGGCCGATGCCGACGACGAGGTGGTGGCAGTGGCAGCCGACGAGACGATCCTGCGATTTGGCAAGCCCCGCGGGGGCGAGTGCTCGCACGTCTCTGGCCGTAGCGAGCCGAGGTCAACTCCGGATTGATGCCGACGAAAGGCACCGGCCCCCGGCCGCCGTTCCATGGCATCCCGCTGCCCGCGCCTAGTGCAGGGCCCATTCCAGGCCCGCCTGCACATGCAGCCGGGTGGAAGGCAAGAGGTGGCACGCGACGTCGTCATCGTCGAGCAGCAGTTCCAGTTCGGTGCAGCCGAGGATCACTCCGCCGAGCTGCATCTCGTCGACGATCTCGGCCAGCCGCGACCGAGACTCGGCACGGAAGACGCCCCGCACCAATTCTTCGAAGATGATGCGGTTCACCTCCTCACGTCCGGCCTGGTCCGGGACGACGGTTCGCAGTCCGTGGGTGGCGAGCCGGTCCCGGTAGAACGACTGCTCCATCGTGTACGACGTACCGAGCAGCCCCACGCGGTCCAGGCCCAACCTGAGCGCCTCGTCGGCGATGACATCGATGAGGTGGATCACCGGAATCGCGATGGCATCGGCGATCCGGTCGGCAACTTTATGACCGGTGTTGGTGCCGATCAGCAGGCATTCGCCGCCGCCGGCCTCCACGCTGCGCGCAGCCCGCACCATGTGATCGGCGACCGTCTCCCAGTCGTCGGCGCGCATTGCCGACTCGAGTTCCGCGAAGTCAACCGAGTGCATCACCACCCGCGCTGAATGCAGGCCGCCGAGCCGGTCCCGCACGCCCTCGTTGAGGAGTCGGTAGTAGTGCGCCGAACTCTCCCAACTCATCCCACCGAGCAAGCCGATTGTTCTCATTGCCTCACTCTGCCCGTCCTGCGCCCGTGCGCGTCTCTGCGGGTGCGCTCAGCACCGGTGTGAGAGCGCGGAACCGGGGAGGTCCTTGTGCTCTTTGGGGTCGATCGCGCCGATGGCGTTGAGGAAGGCCGCGGTGTCGACCTTGGTGCCGGCCAGCCAGGTTCCCTGGACGGCCACCTCGTCGGTCAGTTTGGCTGAATCGACGACGAACGGATCGGCCGATAGTTCGACCAGGTCGGCGGACTTGCCGACCGCGATCGTTCCGAGATCGTGTTCGCGTCCCAGTTGCCGGGCAGCGTTGATCGTGTGGGCCTTGAAGGCGTCGTTGAGGCTGACCTGCTGCTCCGGTCCGTGCAGTGTTCCCCCCGGGGTGCGGCGGGTGACCATGCACTGGATGTTGAGCAAAGGGATGGGCGGGCTCACGAGGCCGTCGTTGTGGAACGTGACCAGGGCCCCTGATCGAAAGGCATCACCTGCCCGCATCCATTGGCTGCCAATTTCGGTGGGGAACATCTGCCCGTCGAGCAGGTCTCCCCAATAGATGAATTGGGCCGGCAACAGCGAGATCGTGACGCCGAGCGAGGCCGCGCGGTCGAACTGGTCTCCGCGACAGCCGCCCACGTGTTCCACGCGCCAACGGTGATCGGTGCCGAGGAGGCCGTGCGTGGCGAGCGCACGCTCGTAGGCGTCGAGCACGATGTCGAGGCCCACGTCGCCGTTGACATGGAATGCGAACTGCCAACCCAGCGGGGTGTATTTGGTGAGCACCTCATCGAGTTCGGCCCGGCTGTAGTTCATCATCGCTTCGCCGCCGGGTCCCAGCGGGATCTCGGCGTTGCGCACCACCGCCGAATCGAGGTAGGGGAACGAACTTGCGATCGTGCCCACCCAGGGTGATCCGTCCGCCCAGAGTTTGATGCCCTGCTTCCACAACAAGCTCGTCGGTACAGGGCTGTTGAACTGTGCGCCGCAGTCCGGGTCGATCGACATCTGGTAGAGCGCCACCCGCAGCGGGGTGTGCCCCACCGACGCACAGGCTTGGTAGCCCTTCGCAAGTCGGGAGGTGTAGGTGTGCTCGGAGGTCGTGGTGATGCCGTTCCCGGCCATCGTCTGGAACCAACGGGCGAGCGAGAGCAGCGGGTGCGGTATCGCCTGGCTGATCACCTTTCCGGCGGCAAGCAGCACTGCGGCGGTCTCGTAGGCGCGGCCGTTCGAGGTGCCGTCGGTGTTGCGGCCGAAGCGCGCCCCCGCCGGATCGGCCGGTGGTTTGCCGTCGGTCCAGCCATTCGCCGCCATCACCGCCGAGTTGAAGTAGACCTCGTGGCCGGAGTTGTCGAGCACCACCGTCGGCCGGGATCCGAACACCTCGTCGAGCAGGCTGTTGGTCAACTCCGGTGCCCCTTGCAGCAGGCGGTCGAGTCCGGCGAAGACCAAGGGCTGATCGGTCGGGGTTTCCCGCTGGAGGGTGCGCCAGCGTTCCTGCACGTCGGCAAAACTGGGGTAGCCGACATAAGGGGCGATCCAGTGTGCGGGTTCTTGGGTCAGCATGCCGCTGAGGGCCGGATGATTGTGCGGGTCGATGAACCCGGGCATGAGCACCGTCGATCCGAGATCGGTCAACTCGGCGGATGGACGAGTCGAGCGCACGTCGGCCAACGAGCCCACGGCTGTGATCGTGCCATCGGTGGTGTCGATCGCCATCGCCTCAGCCCGCGGTTGGCCTTCCTCCATGGTGATGATCGACGAAGCCTTCAGGATCATTTCCGTCGCCACGATGCGCACCTGCTCTCCTGCGGTGGGACGGCTGTCGCCGACCGACCATCTGAGTGTGTCACCGAATGGCGGGCGTTGCGTGGCCTCTGCGTTCCGGTAGCAACCACGCACTCAGCGCGACAATTCGGCAAGCACCCGCTCTCGCTCCCGACCGTCCATGGCTGCGAGTGTGCGACGGCCGGCCCACAGCGGCATGCCATCGGCGAGGTAGCGGTAGGCCGTCGACGCCACGGCTAAGGTTCGTGCAGTGTCCAACGGCCACTGGACGTGCGTGGCCAGAGCCTCGAGCGCCTCGACGTCACGTGCTCGCCAGCGCGCCACCAAGGTGCTGGTGACCAGGCGATCCCGTTTGTCGCCGTTGCAGCTGGCGTCGGCGAGCACCAGGTTGGCGAGGTCGTCATTGGCGTCGTAGCTCCACGGGATCACGTGGTCCACCTGTCCGACGCCGGTAAGTGGACTATCGCACCAGAAGCAGCGGTCCACGCCGGCGTCGCGGAATCCTTCGGCGACCGCCCGCAGGGAGATGCGGCCGGCGCCGAACAGGAATGCACGCAGCTGTTCCTCCTCGGTACGCAGGCGGTTGATGTGCAACACCTCGCGGGTCCAGACATCCTGCACGGCGATGCGGAGCAGCGGGGCGCTTCGTGCCAACGCCTGCGCCACACCCGGGTAGAGCACGATGGTCGGATTCTTCGTCCGTGGGCGACCCTCGGCACGAAAGGCTGAGTCGTCATAGAGGAACCGCGGATATTCGGTCGCCGAAGCTCCCGAGCCTGGTCGCTGCAACCGGGGGATGGGCTGCATGGCGAGGGTTCTGGCGACCTCGTCGCGGGCCTTGGCGTAGGCCGTGGTGTGGAAGGCGGCTACCCGAGCCAGCGGTGTTGAAGCGGTGGCACCGGATTCGATGCGGAGCTGCGCGAGCGCTTCGAGGATGCGGCTGCGCGGTGTGGTGGCCTGTCGCAAGACCTCCCCGATCGGGGAGTAGGGCCTCGAGTGCGGCCAATAGAGCGCCACGACTCGATCGGCCACATCGGCCAGGGGAAGCACGAGTGCAGCCTGGCCATCGCCACGCTCCTGGGACAACTCGACCAGGGCGAGCAGCAGCGCCGGCTTGTAGGTGGCCACCCGGCGCCCATCGTCAAGCAGTGCCAGCACGCGCTGGATGAGTTCACCCGACTCCAGCCGAGATCCGAAGGCCTGCTCGACCGGGGATTCGGGTGCGGCAGGTTGGGTGTCTTGCGGCGTGGTGGCGGCCGCCGTTCGCTCTCGCATCTGTGCCAGGTAGTTCCCACGTCCGGGGATCAAGTGGCGCACACCGCCGGTGGGGTCGGAGACATCGCCGCTGAAGCGGGGGATGAGGTGCACGTGCAGGTGGGCAACGGTCTGGCCCGCGGCACCTCCGGCGTTGAACCCGACATTGAACCCGTCTGGCCGCGGCAGGCCCGGGTAGACCAACGCCCGGCGTCTGTCGTCGAGCATCAACTCGCGCACCTCGGCGACCAGATCCATGATCGCTCGCTGTTCCGCGGCGGTGGCATCGAACCATTGCGCAGTCACGCGGAACGGCACCACCAGGGTGTGCCCGGGGGAGACCGGGAAGCGGTCGTGCACCGCAAAGGCCAGGTCGTTTGCCACGATCCGATCTGCTGGCGGGATCTGCAGGAAAGGCGACGTGGTCGCGGGGTCGTTCATCGGCCCAGTGCCGGACCGACGGCCGGCAACGAGTCGACCCCCTGCTCGACCGCAGCCATGCCGACACTCTAGCTTCGCGCGAGGTTCCAGGGGATTCCTGCAAATGCGCCGAGCCACACTACGCGACGAATGCGCAGGGCGAACGCGGATTCGACGCCCTTTCGCCAGACACTGGGGCACTTTTCGAATCGCGCGATATCGGGGATATCGCTGCGGTTGGGGCAAACGCGGGCCGGGGTGCGGCATGCTGCGGTCATGGATCGGCAGGGAAAGCCATGAGCAGCGCCGGCAGTGCGGCCGTGCCGGAACACGACGAGGCCCATCGGGGGAGCTTCTCCTCGCGGCGGGTGTTCATCCTCGCCGCGGTGGGTTCGGCGGTGGGCCTGGGCAACATCTGGCGATTCCCCTACGTCGCCTACGAGAACGGCGGCGGGACGTTCATCCTGCCCTACCTGGTGGCGCTGCTCACCGCGGGACTGCCATTCCTGCTGCTCGACTACGCGCTCGGCCACAAATACCGAGGTTCCGCGCCGCTGACCTTCGCCCGCATGTTCCGCCGGTCCGAAGGGGTCGGCTGGTGGCAGGTGGGCATCTGCGCGGTCATCGCGATCTACTACGCGGCGGTGGTCGCCTGGGCGCTCAGCTACACCTTCTTCTCGGTCAACCAGTCCTGGGGCGACGACCCGGAGGGATTCCTCTTCGGCGAATATCTGCGGGCTGGTGACCTCGGCGTGAGCGCGAGCCTGGTGCCAGGCGTGGTGATCCCGTTGGCCGTGGTGTGGCTCGTGGTGCTCGTGATCATGGCGCTCGGGGTGCAGAAGGGCATCGGCGCCACCGCGGTGGTGTTCATTCCACTGTTGCTGGTGGTGTTTGGATTCCTCGTGGTGCGCGCATTGTTCCTGCCCGGGGCGATGACCGGTCTGGATGCACTCTTCAGCCCGAACTGGTCTGCATTGACTCAGACGTCGGTGTGGGCCGCGGCCTTCGGACAGATCTTCTTCTCGCTGTCGGTCGGCTTCGGAATCATGATCACCTACTCGTCGTACGTGGCCAAGAAGACCGACATGACCGGCTCGGCGCTGGTGGTCGGGTTCTCCAACTCCAGTTTCGAACTGCTCGCCGGCGTGGGAGTGTTCGCGGTCTTGGGTTTCCTCGCGCAGGCTTCCGCCGTCCGGGTCGACGAGGTGGTCACCGAGGGTTTGGGGTTGGCCTTCGTGGCGTTCCCGGCCATCATCAACGAAGCACCCGCGGGTGCGTTGATCGGACTGTTGTTCTTCGGTTCGCTGCTGCTGGCCGGGCTCACCTCGCTGGTGTCGGTGATGGAGGTTGTCATCTCCGCGTTCCGGGACAAGTTCGAACTCACCCGCGTGCGAGCCACGCTGTTCGTCGGCGTGCCGGCCGCAGTGGTGAGCCTGCTCTTCTTCAGCACCACAAGTGGGGTGTACGTGCTCGACATCGTCGACTACTTCATCAACCGTTTCGGGATCTTGTTGGCCGCGGTGGTGAGCATGCTGGTGGTGGCGTGGGTGGCTCGTGCCCTGCCTGGTCTGACCCGGCACATGAACCTCACCGGCTCCATCCGACTCGGCCGCTGGTGGAGCGTGTTGGTGGCGGTGGTGATCCCGGTCATGCTCGGCTTCGTGCTGGTGCGGGAGTTCCTGGCGGTGGTGCAGGCGCCCTACGGCGACTATCCAAGTTGGATGCTGTGGCTGTTCGGATGGGGTGTGGTGATCGGAGTTGTGGTGTTCGCCGCGCTCGCCTCGCGGATCAAGTGGAGGCCCGCCACTTCCTTGACAGTCGGGGAGGAGGAGCGATGAGCGGTGCTGCGATCGTCATGATGGTCTTCGCGATGCTGGTGCTCTGGGGAGGGCTGGGGTTGGCCATCTACAACCTCGTGTACCGCAGCGCGGCCCCGGAGGAGGAGTACCCGCGGGAGTTGTAGCGTGGACCCTTCGCCCGGTGATGCCGCGTCTGGCCGGGGGGAGTTGCCGGGGATCGCTGGCCCGGTCAGCGTCCGATGGGCGGCGGTGACTTCGGGGTTCCGACTTCTTCGAACCAGGCGAGCGCGTCGGCGATGGTGTCCTCCAGCGGACGCGGCGCGTAGCCCAGTTCCTCGGCGGCGCGAGTGTGACTGACAGGGCCGCCGTGCTTGAGCGGATACAGCATCGTCTTGCTGATGGCCGGAGGGCGCCTGGTGAGTCGGGCCTGCAGCGAGACCAGTGGCAACAGCCACTCCACCTGGCGCATGGTGATGCGTCGGCTGGGCAGTTTCGCACCGGTGAGGTCACGGATGATGGACTGCAGTTGCTCGATCGTGGCGTAGTGCCCGCCGAGCAGGTAGCTGGCGCCGGCCGGGGCTCTGTCAGCAGCCGCCCCTGCTCCAGCCGCCACATCGCGTACGTCCACCCAATCCAGCCCAGCATCGACCATCACCCAAGGTTCACCGTCGCGAAGTCGAATCAGTGCCTGGTTGGAGGCGTGGAACGCATGGTCGTTGGGCCCGAGGATGCCGGTCGGGTAGCAGACGATGGCGTCCAGGCCCTGGGCCACGGCTTCTTGGACGATCCGTTGGCCCATCGCCTTGGATCGGCCGTAGGGGATGGTGAAGTCCGTGGCCACCAGTGGCGTGGCTTCGGTCACCGGTCCATCGGCTTCCAGATCAAGCGCCTCGATCGAACTGAAGTGAACCAACTTGCTCACGCCGTGCGCGAGGCATTGGCTGACCACTTGGCGCACACCTTCGACGTTGACGGCTTCGAGTTGCGGCCACTGATCCATGGCCAGTGAGATGAGGGCGGCGGTGTGGAATACCCGATCCACGCCTACGAAGGCCTCGGCGAGGCCCACCGGGTCGGTGACGTCGGCTTGTACGACGTCGACGGGCAGAGCCCGCAGCGGATCTGTGGGGCGCCGGTCAAGTGCTCGGACGGTCTCGCCACGCTCGAGCAATGTCTGCACCAAGGTCAGGCCCAGGTGTCCGGCGGCACCGGTGACCAGTGTGGTCATCTATGCCACACAAGGAGCACCGTCATGCCGCGGATCCTACCGAGGCCGGGGGCAGCACGGCAGCGCGGCAGCGCGGCGCTCGTGCGCATTGCGAGGGTGGCGGGTGCGTTTCCTGCTGCACAACACTGAGCGACACGCGGCCCGGCCGTACGAGGAAGCGGCCCGACGCGGAGAAGTGGCTCCATTGGGTGTCGGCAGTCGGGGCTCACTGCGGGGATGCGCGAAGTTGTGCACTTTATCGCCCCGAAATCGGGCTCAAAGGTGCACGAAGTCACGCATGTTGGCCGCGCTCGCTGGATCCGCCGCTGGAATGGGTACACATCTGTGCAGTTTCGGCGCGCATCCGTCCGACTCGGACCGTTCCGCGCGTTCTTCGGTGCAGCGGCGCGGAGGAGGCGCGCACTCGAAGGGGTCCGTAATCCAAGACGATGCATCCGGCCGCAGCCCCAAGCCGCTCCTATGGGGTGGCTGCCGGCCTTGCAGGGACGTTGTCCGCCGCCACAATCGCCTCCATCTCGCGAAGCTCGCGAGCAAACTGCGGGGCGATCTGGGGGACTTGGGGCATCAGCAATTTCTCGATTTGCTGGTAGTACCAAAGAGTCCCGTCACGGCCACCCTTGAACCTTTCCAGCGACGCCACACCCTCAGTCCGGAAGTCTTCGACGATGTCGCGCAGGTTGGACAGCTTGTCGCTGGCCTCCACCAGGCGCGCGCCGTTCGGGTCGGGTGCGGTCAGGGTTGCCAGGTAGGCCTCCTTGCGTACACGCCAATCTGCCTTCGCCACCCCAACGGGCGCCACGGAGTCGCTGCAGTCGAGGACAATCGACTGGACCCTGGTGCCGAATCGTGCGCCGATTTCGTCCGACATCGCCTCGCCGCCCTGATCCTCAACGGCATCGTGGAGCACCGCGGCGATGATCTGTTCCTCGTCCCCGCCGTAGTGCGCCACCAATCCGGCCACTGCGAGCAGGTGGCTGAGGTAGGGCTCATCCTTCCCCCTGCGGCGCTGCCCGGCGTGCACGTCCGCGGCGAATGCCAGCGCCTCACCCACCTTGGGGCCGTAGAACGGCTCAGTCAACTTGACGCTCCCCTCCTGTTGGACCGCATCACCAGGACCGGTCACTGCACATAATGCCTCAAGCAGGGGAGTAGGGCGCCCACGAGTTCGAAACCGCCCGCAAGCGAGCGGGTCCCATCGAGGGCTGTTGGGGCACCTGCGTGCCCCGGACCGAAGCCAGCGTCCCGGCCACGTTCAGCAGTCGCGTGGTGTCCGCACGGCCCGCCGGGCAGGTGGTCGGCTCGGGACATCGGGTCGCGTTGGTTGTGCTTGACTCCCGGCATGGCCCCACTCCCACCGCGCGTGTCCGCGGGCAGTGGAGGGTCGGGTCCGGCCACCGCACCCGCCGCGAACACCCCGCGGGCGGCAGGCGGCGACCAGCGCGAGGATGCGAGACCCGCGTGAAGGTTGCGGCCCACCTGCGAGGAACCCTGGACACCGGCCAACTGCGTGTGGTGGTCGCCGTCGCCGTGGCGGCAGTTATGGTCTTGACCCTTGACGGGAGTTTCAACTTCGTCCTCGACGCCATGGTCGGGGATCTCGACGCCTCGAGCGCTCAGACGTCGCTGATCCGGCAGGTTCCGTCGGTCGCCGCGCTGCTCGTCATCTTCCTCGCCGGAACGCTGGGGGTGCGGCTCGGCGAGCGCCGGGTCATGTTGGCCTGCACGGTTCTCTACGCGGTGGGGGGCGTGGTGGTCGCCATCGCGCCCGTCTTTGAAGTAGTCACCTTGGGTTTGCTGTTGGCCGAAGTCGGCAGGTCGGTGTTGATCGTGGTGGGCTTGGCGTTCATCAGTTCCGAGGTGAAGGACAAGGATGGGCGGGCAACCGCGTTCGCCGCCTTCGCCGCGGTGCTACCGGCCACGTTCTTGGTCATGCCGCTGGTAGCCGGGGTGATCCTCGAGTATTCGAGTTGGCGTTGGGTTGCGGTCGTCTGGGCTATCAGCGGGGTGGTGGGCACGGTGGCCCTGGGGAGGCTGCTACCCCGGCGCCGCGACCACCGTTCCACCACGGGAGAGATGCTCACCCCGGCACTCGCGGGGCTGCTGTTGGCGGCGATCGTGCAGGTCATCACGGTAGTTCCGAGCCAGGGCTTGAGTGGTCGGGTCTGGCTCACAGTCCTCATCGGGGTGGGGGCGGCCGCGTCGTTGGTGGTGGCATTGCGGCGATTGCCGCACCCCACGTTGTCGCTGGCCCCCCTGCGGAACGGCGGGCTGGTGCTGCTCCTGGTCGTGCTCGTGCTGACGATGTTCGCGAATCTGTGGTTCTACATGACCATGGGTCTGCAGTACATCTTCGGGCTAGATTCGATCGAGGTTGCCCTGGTCACCGTGCCGGCGCAGGTGCTCAGCATCGTCGGTTCGGGTCTTGCCGGCAGCTTCATCAAACGTCGGGGGATCGCCGTGGCGGGCACCGTGCTTCTCGTCGGGGTGGCCATTGGTCTCTTCGCCACCTCGCTGATCCGGCTGGGGACTCCGGTGTGGGTGTGCGTGCTGATGCTCGCGGTGTACTCGGCGGCGGCGGTGGGCGCGAGCGTGGCTTTGACGAACGCGGTGATGGACCTGGCGCCGGACGGGGAAGAAGGCAGCGCGTCGTCCTATCGAGGGGCGGCGTTGAATCTCGGCAGTGCCATCGGTGTCGCCGGCATGACGACGATCGTCTTCCTCGCCGTCTCCGGGTCCCTGGAGCAGCAGTCGGAGGCGGCGGGAATCGACCCGAGCACGTCGTCTGTGATCGCTGCCGACATGCGCGACGGGAGCACCTCGGAGGACGTGTCCGCGTTGTACGCAGTGCCGGTCGCGGAAGTTGAACAGATCACTGAGATGCAGACCCGCGCATTCCTGGAAGGGCTGCATGCGCACGGCCTCGTCGGTGGTGCAGTGACCATGGTGGCGGCCGGCATGTTCTTCGTGGTGCGGCGCAGGGAGGAGATCCGGGCGGGTGACGCCGTGCCGGGTGCGCTGCGCTCGGATCCGCAGGCGTGACGAGGCCGCTAGTTCTGGGCGAACAGCGAGATCCCGACGAACACCATCACCACGACGATGATTCCCACAAAGATGCCCGAGACCCACCACGACCGTGAGCGGGTCTGCTCCTCCACCTGGCGTACGGTCGGATCGTCAGGGAGCTTGTTGTTGTCCATTGCGGTGTGCCTGCTTTCGATTGTTGGGACTTCCGCACGATCTACTCCGTTACCGCAAGGGAGCACGATCCAGATACCAGCGTCACACCGGAGGGCGGGTGGAAGCAATCCGACAGAACCGCTCTCCGAGAGTGACAGTTGGGGCAATCGCGCATCGGGTCGCCGCCTTCGGTCTAGGTTGTCGGCATGGGCGTCGTCATCATGGGACTCACGGTTGGTTTCGCGTGGCTGTTCGCACTCCTCGGATGGGATGCCATCGGTGCCGAAGCCGGAGACACCTTCGCGACCTCGGCCATGCGGTGGATGATGTTTCTGCCCATCGGGATCCAGTTCCTGATCAGTGCCTTCATGCACACCGTGCTTGCGAAGAAGACGGCAGCGATGATCGGCTGGCAGACCAATGGATTTCAGTACGAGATCGGCTTCGCGAGCTTGGGCATCGGAATCGCAGGTTTGGTGTCGTGCTACCTCGGTCCGGAGGCGTGGTTGCCCCTGTCGATCGTGGTGACGGTGTTCCTATTGGGAGCCACGGCCAACCACATCCTGGAGATGGCCCGCGACAAGAACTTCAAACCGGGCAACTCTCTGATTTTGATATACGACATCGGCCTTCCGGTGTCGCTTTGGGCGCTGCTGATTTTCGGCGGTCTCCTGCCGTAGCCAACGCATCGATTGTGACCTTCGACGAGTCGGCTAGGTTGAGAGGAAAGGCTGGGCCCGAGAGAAACGGCGAGGTGACGACATGACGTTGGAAGAGTTGCCATCAGGCCTTCAACAGGCGGAGAGCATTCCCAGTTGGGTCAACATCCTCATCATGCTGGTCATCCTGGCCATGGTGATTGTTCTTCGCAAAGGCCGGCACAATCCCGTCAACCAGACACTTCCGGCGCACCAGCGGGCGCGACCGATTTCACTGGAGTGGTTCGACCCATTGTTGGAGTTCTTGATCGCGGCGGCCGTGCTCTGGCCGGAGTTGAGTCGATACCCATCGCACGTGATTGCGGTGATCGTCGGTGGAGTTGTCGGGATCCCGATCGGGATCGCACGTTCCCGGACAATGTATGTCCGGGCCATTCCCGATATTCGCTACGTGGTCATGCGCCGCAGTGTGCTCGAATTCGTGCTCCTCGGGGTCCTGATCGTCATCAAACTCGGCACCGATGTCTTCTCGATCGACAACAACTCGATCCTCGCCTGGGCCGTGACCGCCGGCATCGGGGTCGTGGTCGGGGAATCCATCACCCGCAGCATCGCCATGACGCTGAGGTTCCGCCGGGACGTCAAGGCCGCACCTGCTGGGTAGCGTCCTTGCTCGGAAACGTGTGAGGGCCTTCGGGCTGGGCGATCGTCGCATGTGAGCGTCACATCGCCGCCACACCGATTTCGCAAGTCGGGAGCAATACGCTCTGACTATGGCAAGACCCACGAGACTGGGCCTGTTGGGTGCAGTGGCAGTCTCACTGTCGATCGTCAGCCCAACCCTGGCGGTCAGTCTGAATCCACAGGCAATCGCCGAGGAAGTGGGCGGCGCGGTTCCGTTGGTCTACCTCCTGGCGCTCGGGCCGATTCTGCTCATCGCGGGTGCGTTCGCGGTGTTGACGTCGCGGTTCGGCTCCGTGGACTCGGTGGTGGGCCTGCTCACCACGACGGTTGGGCCGCGAGCCGGTGCGGTCAGTGGTTTCGTGTTGCTCACGGCCTACCTCATGGCGATCCCGGGCACCCTCTCCGCCTTCGGGATGTTCAGCCAGGGCTTGCTGGCGAGGGCATTCAGCGAGGACCTAGCCGACTGGTGGTTCTTCCCGGTCGGGGTGATTGTGCTGGTGGCCAGTTTCCTCATCGCCAGAAGTGCCATCAAGTCAGTTGGCAACGTGCTGCTGAGCATCGAGGGACTGTCGGTGGTGGGCATAGTTCTGGTGTCCTTGACCGCCCTTTTCGTCATGGTGCGCGGACTGGGATCGGCAGATCAAAGGGTCGAACTCACCGATCTTTCGCTGACCGGCGTCAACCTCCCGGCCATCGGGGTGGCGTTGACGTTCGCGGTGGTGTCCGTGGCCGGATTCGAAGCGGCAGCCGCCGTCGGGGAGTCCACCGACAACGCCAAGCGCAACATCCCGCGGGCGGTCGTGGGAACGGCTGTGGGAGCCATCCTGTTCTACGCCGGCGTCGCGGCGGTGGCCGTGTGGGCGTTCGACGATCCCACGCGCGAGTTCGGCTCGCTTGAGGCGCAGTTGTCGCTGCCGGTGGCGCTCGCCGACGAGTTCTTCGGAACCTGGGTCGGCACTCTGCTGTTGGCATTGGCGGCCCTGACGTGCCTCGCCGGTTCGATCGGCGCGTGCGTCGCCGGATCACGCATGCTGGTGGGGTTGGCGCGTGGTGGCAGACTCCCGCGCGGACTCCTGCAGCGAAGGGTCAAGTCGGAGGAACCCGAACGCGCACTGGCCGCTACCGCGATCCTCGGCATCGTGGCGACTGCCGGCTGCGTGGCACTGGTGGGCCCGAACTTGTTCAAGGTATTCGAGTTGGCCGGCGTGACCACCGGATTCCTCTTCCTGACCGTCTATGCGGCAGTGTGCGCGGTGGCTGCTCGGGTGCTTCTCCGGGAGGGCAAACTGATACGAGCGGGGCTGATGGCGCTCGGTGCCGTGATGGCGCTGGTGATCTTTGCGGTGACGTTCTTCCCATTGCCGGAAGGTTGGGCTCGCTGGGGCCCGATTCTGGCCCTCGTCGCCGTGATTGCGGCGATTCTCCTCGGCAGCCGCGGCCAGCGCGTGCGACCGTAGACCGCAGAAGGGCTCCGCCCGAAGAGGCCGCACCTGAACACGGACCCCGGCCGGGACAAGGTGCACGCGACGATGACGTCCCACGGCGTGCGAAGGTGACGCGCACGAGATCGTGCACCGGGTCGAGCGTGATCACGATCTGCGCCGACAGCCCGCTTCCTGTGGCGATGGCAGTGACTGCTTCCCCGCGGTCAACTGGAAGGGGTCGTGGCGTCCTGGAGATCCTGCTCGAACTCGCTGAACGGAACGAAGTGTGTGGCCATGCGCTTCCAGCCGATCGAGAATCGTCTCGGCAGTGTTGTCGTGGGTCAAGTGGGGAATCGGTTCGTTGACGTTGCCGCCGGTCGGCAGCGGGGTGCACGTGGCGGCGGTCCAGAAGTAGCGGTTCTAGACCATCGCGAACACCGCGTGGTCCATGGCCTCAGAACGGTCACCGTCGTGGCCATTCCCAGCGACACCGTATTCCGGATCATCACGGAATGTCGCTCGTGGTGGCGCGCCGCCACTGTTCTCTGTCGATGCGCATCACCAAGCAGTCGTCCTGGCCGAGGCGCCGTGGCCCGACGTCCTGGAAGCCGCACCTGCGGTAGAAGTTGATCGCTCGGGTATTGGACTCCAGGGGGTCGATCAGCACACCGGTGACCTCGGCCGGGTCGAAGCACCGCTGCAGCGCCAAGGCCATCATCTTCGTGCCAAGACCTCGCCCGAGGTCGGCCTCCTCCCCGATCCAGATGTCGATCGCCCGCAGATTCGGCTCGACATCGCCCCAGTAGTGCGAGGACTCGAGTGCCGGGTCGATGATCTGGACGAGCCCGATCGGGCGACCCCGCTCTTCGGCCACCAGGTACCACGTGGCGTCGTCCTTGGTAGCAAGGGCATGAGACCAGTCCTCGTTGTCGTCGTCTCCCGAGGCTGCGACCACATGGGGCTGGGAATCCCAGTAGGTCAGCAGTGCAACATCGTCGGCGGTGGCTTCGCGCAGGCTGACGGTCATGGGCTCCACTATGGACCCGAACGGTCACCACGGGAACCGCCCCGATCGCGAGGTGTTGACACGAATGGAATCGGCGCACCTCGCCCGGTCGCCGGCGACTGGCCCCGTTTGGCCGGAAAGGCCCGGCCAGCCTCGGCGGATTGCTGAGGTTGGGAGCTGGTCGCCGCGGCCAGCGGCCCCGACTTCGGCAGGTGCGTCAGTTCGCCGAGGTTCGGTGTCCGAGGAGGTAGGAGGGCGCGCATGCGCGGGACGCATCCCGGATTGTCGGGTAGGCATGGCTTTGGGGTCAATCGATGGTTCCGGGAGGGCCGTGTTCACAGTGTCCTTGATCCTCGTAGTGCCGAGTTCAGAGCGTGCATTGGCGAGGGCGCTTCGTCACGATCAACTGGCCGATCTCGTTGACCAGCACAAGTCCGCCGTCGTGGGGAGCTCTGATGCGACGGTCACCTCCCGTCTGCCGGGTCCTGTTCTGGCAACGTGGTGGGTCGGGAACAGCCCCGTCGCTGCGACGCTCCTCCCGTGCTACGCTGTGCTACATGAGGAGCATCACACACCGCGAGATGCGCAATAACAGTGGGGAGATCCTGCGTGCGGTGGCGGCTGGGGAGACGGTGCAGGTGACCAACAACGGGCAGGTCGCGGCGGTGATCTCGCCACCGACTGGAGGCTTGCTGGACCGGCTGGTGGCGCAGGGTCAGGCTCGGCCGGCTCGCCGGGGTGTCGCTGACTTGAGCACCATCCGCCGTCGCACAGCACAGCGGACGAGCGCCCAGCTGGTTGAGGACGCGCGAGGGCATTGGTGATCTGCTACCTCGACACGTCGGCGGCAATGAAGCTCCTCGTAGAGGAGGCGGAATCCGCAGCCCTGATTGCCTACCTGCAGTCTGCTGAGGACGAACGACGGCTCGTCTCGTCATGGCTGTTGCACACAGAGCTGCACTGTGCCGCCAACCGGCGCCCAGACGATGTCGACCTCGATTCGGTCGCAATCGTTCTGGACGCCGTCACGCTGATCGACCTCACCCGCGGTGACCTGCTCACGGCCGGGACGCTTCCTGGCCGGCTGCGCTCCAACGACGCCTTGCATCTGGCCGTCGCGCTTCGCGTCGGCGCCGACGTGTTGGTCACCTATGACGTCGAACTCGCGGCTGCGGCGACGACTGCCGGAATCGTGGCCGTCGAGCCAAGTTGACGGCAGCTAGGTGCCAGCAGTTCGCGGGGATATCCGGCCATACTCCCGGTGTCCGAGGGGGGACTCTCGGGCTGCCCTGTGGGCGCGGACCCTCAAAGAATGGGTCCATGAGGTTCACTCTACCTCGATTCAGGGGGGTGGTGAAGGGCTAGTCGAGAGGGTCGGGAGGCTATGCCCCAGCAGTCCGAGGTAGAAGTCCAATAGATCGCCGGATAGGTCGGGAAGATCCTCTCCGCTGCGCCGCCGGGACGTTTCAACCTGCACCTGGAAGACTGCTGACGGGCTAGTCTGGTCAGGTCTCGTGTCGCCTAGTCATTGCGGGCCGCTGCTGCCTGGCGCATGTCTTCTGCGCTGGGCAACAGGACGGGAAGAATCGCCCGAAGCAGGAGAGGCAGTCGCCCTGCTGTAGTTGAGTCCCGCATAGTGGTGTAGCGCGGTTGCCTGGGTCGTCGTTGGCAGCGATTTGGCTGACGAGGACGAGGTAACCGCGTGATCCTTCGAGTGAACCTTCCACAGCACTCTCGAATGGAGACACACGATGGCCGCACCTCACATTGTTGACCCTGCTGGCCTGGTTGGCGAGGCCCTTGGCGAAGCTAGTCCTGACCTGATGCGCCAGCTGCTGCAGACGGTGATCAACGCTTTGCTGTCCGCCGACGCTGATGCCGTCGTGGGTGCGGAGTGGGGCAAGCCGAGCCCGAGCCGGACGGCCCAGCGCGACGGCTCCCGCCACCGCGGCCTGGACACCCGCGTCGGCACCATCGACGTGGCGATCCCGAAGCGGCGCACCGGCGGCTACTTCCGGCGAGTGGTTGCTGGAGCGGCGCAGGCGAGCGGGGTTGGCGCTGATCAGTGTCGTGGCCGACTGCTACCTCGCCGGGGTGTCCACCCGGCGGATGGACAAACTGGTCAAGACGTTGGGCGTCGACTCGCTGTCGAAGTCCTAGGTCTCCCGGATGGCCGCCGAGCTCGACACGATCGTTGAGGACTTCGGCCATCGCCGGCTCGATGAGGCGGGCCCGTGCACCTTCGTCACCGCCGACGCGCTGACCATGAAGGTCCGCGAGGGCGGCCGCGTGGTCAACGCGGTGGTGCTACTGGCCACCGGCGTCAACAACGACGGGCATCGCGAGGTGCTCGGCCTGCGCGTGGTCACGTCCGAGACCGGGTCGGCGTGGAACGAGTTCTTCGCCGACCAGGTGGCCCGCGGCCTGACCGGGGTGCGGCTGGTCACCTCCGACGCCCAAGGGCATGTGGCCAGCCCGTCAAGGCGATGCTGCACAGCGTGTACGACCAGCCCGACGCCGCCGCGGTGCACGCCCAGTCCGACCGGCTGCTGGACTACGTCTACGCCACGCCACCCGAGGTGTTCGACCAGCCCGACGCCGCCTGGGACGACCTGCTGTCCGTCATCGCCTTCCCCAAGCAGGTGTGGACCCAGATCTGGTCGAACAACCCCACCGAGCGGCTGAACGAGGAGATCCGGCGGCGTACCAACTCGGTGGGCATCTTCCCCACCCGCGGGGCCATCGTCCGCCTCGTCGCGGCGGTGCTGGCCGAGCAGACCGACGAATGGGCAGAAGGCGGCCGCTACCTTGGACTCGACGTCCTGGCCCGCTCCCGCATGAGCCTCATCCCCACCACCGAACGCAAGATTGGCGCCGACCACCTACCATCACTGACCGCCTGAGCACCCACGGAGGAACACGCAGCACCACACCACTCCAAGGGACTTGACCCTTCCCTTCGTAGTGTGTAAACGCCCAGCTTGCAGAGGAGGTAGTGGTGCTAAGCAGGAGAAGTTTCGCTCTGGAGTTCTGCGAGGGTGCGGTGCGAATCGTGTTGGAGTCGGGCAGGCCGGTCGCGCAGGTCGGCCGTGACGTCGGCGTGAACGAGGGCACGTTAGGCAACTGGGTGGCCGAGGCGAAGGGCCGGCAGAAGTGACCGCGCTCATCAGCGCCCAGAGAGCCGACCATGGCGGCTCGGTGCGGGTGTCCTGCCGGGTGCTCGCGTCGCCGGCGCCGATCGCTGACCCGCCAGGGGCCGCGCCCAGTGGCGCCGAACGGGGTGCGCCCGGTGTTCGCGGCCGACGCCCGGACCGGGTTTGGTGCGGCGACGTCACCATGATTCGCACCGCCGGGGGGCCGCCGTTCCTGGTCACGGTGATCGACCTGTTCTTCCGGCGCGCCCTGGGTCATACGATGGGTCCCCGCCGCGAGCAGGCCCGCCAACAGATCGGAGCATGGATCGACCAGTTCTACAACCACCGCCGACGCCACTCCTGGTGCGGTGGGATCAGCCCCGTGGCACAAGCACGGCAACCCAGCCAAGATCAACAACGGTCCGCGGCATGACGGACTCATCTACACGCAACGGCGGAATTGACACCGCATCGGTTGCCCAACGGCGAAGGCGCACCTGGTCCGCCTACATTCCGCCGCAGCACGGGGCATGGGCCTTCCTAGTGGTGCCGCTGGTGGTCGGCTTCATGACTGTGCCGTTCAGCCGAGTGGCGCTGCTTTTCGCGGTGGCGTGGATCGTGGCTTACCCGGTGGGGTACTTCGGCGGCCGGGCACTCGCCACGCGAATCCGACGCGGCTGGTGGACTCGAATGGCCCGCCGGGAGGCGCGCCGAGCAGTGCCGTGGGCGGTGGCGCTGGTGTTGCTCGGGCTGCCGCTGGTGGTGCTGCGGCCTTGGCTGACGGCCGTCGCGGTGGGGGTTGCGGCGATCTGGGGGGTGTCACTGCTCATCACCCTGCGGGAGTCCGAACGGGCGCTGAGCAACGATGTGGTGCTGGTGCTGCTGTCCGTCGTGGCGGTACCGACGGTGTGGGCGATCAGCGCTGCTGCCCCAGGAGTGTGGCCCGAATTGCCCCCGGTACCGGCTGCGGTGTGGTGGATGACGGCAGCCACTGGGGTGTTCCTGTTCGGCACGGTGCTGCACGTCAGGTCGCTGCTGCGGGAGGCGGGCAATTGCTGGTTCCATTGGCTGAACGTGGGCTACCACGTGCTGGCACTGGTGGGGTTTGCGCTGGTCTCGCCATGGTGGCTGGTGGGCTTCGCGCCGGCGTTGGTCCGGGCGGTCGCCCTGCGGCCGGGCCTGCGCCCGGCGGTGATCGGCGCGATCGAATCGGTCATGTCACTGTTCTTCCTCATCGCAGCGGTCTTGGCAGGCTGAATCCCGCCGAGGGGATAGGTGCAACACAGACTGTGGCCGATCAGCCCGAAACGGGTGTGCGGAGCGACTGGGCGAGCGAGCGACTCGGCCTGGCGTGTTGCAGGGCTATCGCACGTCTGAGGATGCCCTCCGCACGGTGAGGGGGCGGATCCGTATCGGTGAGCAGATTGCCAGGCGCCCAGGCCCGCTCGTCCCGATTGAGGCGACCTACGACAAGTGCACTATGAACACCTACGACGAGTGCACTATGAACATCGCTGAGAAGCAGATCTTGCGAACCGCGGTCCGGCGCATGCCTGCTATTCCCCTGCGTGGCCCGGCGGTCGGAACCCGGTTGGCTCACCTTGATGGGCGCCTTGCTCAAGTCTCGGTCCTCGCGGCGGGGGCGCCCACGCCCGATTGGCAACCGACGCGACTCAATGAGCGGTGCAACTCGGCGTGTAGAGCGCGGACTACAGAATGAGCCGCGTCCTGGCTGGCGTGGGTTTGGCCGATAAGCGACTCTCAGGAACCCTGAGGCTTGGTTGGTGACCCGTCTGTGGACCCTCGGATTCCACGGCATCTGGACCCCATTGATTGCCTTGACCTGTCCCCGGAAGCACTACCTCGACTGGCTCGCAGGTGCACCACACCCGCCCGCCGCAGCAATGTTCGAAGCCTGGCCAGCTCCACTGGTGGACCCCTTCTGCGACCCCAACGTTCTGCGTCTGGCGGCAGCAATGACGCCACTGGAGTGGTCCAAGGGGCCCCAGCCGCGGGGCTACGCGCGACTCCTCGGGCAAGGCAGGGTCCCGGACAGCATCAGGCTGCGCACCCGACAAGGCGGTCAGTCCATGGACCAGTGGTACTTCATGAGAAACCATCGAGATCGGTACCACGACGAAGCCGCGCTCTTGGCGCAAACCCCGATCCTGGGCGGCTGGGTGGATCACACAGCGTTGCTGCGCCGACTCGAGACGTGGCCGTGGGGGCAACGCGAAGGTCCACCGTTGCTTCCGCTCGTGGCGATGAACAGCATCCTCAGCCTCGGGGCCTACGTTCGGATGATGACGGAGAACCTGCAACACCTGCCACCCGGGAGGCGCTAACACCGCCGCCGCCGGCAGGTCCCCCGCCGGATTGACCCGCATCGAATTCAAGGCCATCATGAACGCGCCAGCCCCTCAGGCTGCGTAGCCCAACCTGCGACCCGATCGTGCAGCAGTCCCATCCTCAACCCAACTGACGGGGAGGTCGAGGTGGATTACCTGGTCCCGAACAGCGTGCTGCTGCTGCTCACCGGCTTCGTCCTGTTCCCCGCTCTGGTCAGCGTTCTCGTGTGGCGAAAGCGCGAGACACCTGCCATGTGGATCGGCACAGCAGTGTGGGCATGCCTGGTCGCGCTTTCGGCAGTCACGACGGTACTGCTGTCCCAGACACCGGTGTCCTCGCCAGGGTTTGCCCCGCTGTTCACAGCCCGCCAACTTGCCTTCGCCTTCGCGCTGTTCGCGATGGTCTGGGTGCTGCAGGCCATCTCGGGCAATTGGGCGCGAGTCTTGACGGCGTTGTTCGCCGTGCTGAATGTCGTTCGAGCCGTGTTGTGGGTCACCACCGACTGGTTTTGGCGTGGCACGACCACGGCCGATGGGACACCGGAATTTGGCCCGGCGCGGGGCTGGGGGGTCTTAGCCCAGATCGTGCTCACGTTCGCAATCGTCGGCGTCGTCATGTCGCGGCCCTGGCGCTACCCAAAAGCACGCCGTGCCGCGATGTGGGCACTGATTCCGGCGGGGGTTCTGTTCGGGGCCCTCCTTGTTGCGCCGCTGCCACTGCAGGACTACCTGATGGTCGCCATCTTGTCGATTCCGGTGCTCGTTGTGCAGGCAGTTCTCCTGGGTCGGATGGCAAGTCAATACCGGGCCGTGGCGGAGTCCAGGGATCGAGAAGCGCGGCTGGCTGAATTCGGCCGTCAAGCTTTGACCCCCGGCGGCGTGATCCCAGCTCAAGCGGCAGTCACGTTGGTCATGGAAGTACTGGAACCGACCTATTGTGAATGCGTCGAACACATCCGAGGCGACCGACGCCCTGTCGCCACAGCAGGGGTTCGGCCAACCTCGGTCGGCGTGCTGAGTGTGACAGTGCCGCTGGAGGCCTCTGGTCAGTTGTTCGGCGAACTCAGCATTGCCGGTGAGGTGGAGGCGAACGACTCGGTATTCCTGCGGGGAGTGGGACTGATCTTGAGTGCTGCGCTTAGCAGGGCTCAGTTGGAGGTTGAGTTGCGCGACCAAGCGTTGCGCGACGCGGTCACGGGACTGCCCAACTGGATACTGCTGCACGATCGGATCGGTGGGCTCCTCGCTCGCCGAGGGAAGCGTCTCGTGGTGGTGCTTTGCTGCGATGTGAAGGAGCTGAAAGTCATCAACGACGATTTCGGCCGCGAAATCGGGGATGCCGCACTCCGCGAGATAGGTGCCCGCCTCGTTGAGGTCGCCGGTCGCGGCGGGACCGTCGCACGCACTGGCGGCGGTGAGTTCATTGTTGCTCGGCTTGTGGACGGCCCGCTCGAGGCTGATCAATTCTCCAACGCCGCGGCGATGATCGGCAATGAACCGCTGGCGGTGGACGACCATTTCGTGCCATTCGAAGTCTGTGTCGGGGTCGTCACCTCAGAGGATTCGGAAGCCGAGCCGGATCGGCTGGTCCACGAGGCCGAGGTTGCGCTGCTCCAGGCGAAGGCGGTTTCGGTCAAACGTGCCTCGTACGACAGCTTCGAACGGGAGGCTCGCGATGTCCGCCGCAGGATGGGCAGGGAGCTGGCCGCCGCCATCAGGGATGACGAGATCTACGTCGAGTACCAGCCGATTCTGGAACTGGCGACGCAACGCATTGTGGGTGTCGAAGCGCTGGCGAGGTGGAAACGCCACGACGGTGTGAGCGTTCCCCCTGGCGAGTTCATCCCGATTGCCGAGGCGGACGGGATGATCACGGCGCTATCAGAACGGGTATTCGAGCAGGGATTGGATCAACTCGAGGTGTGGGATCAGATGGGTCTGTGCCCGGATGGCCTGCGACTCTCGTTGAACATCACACCCAACGTGGTGGGCAGCCAGGACTTCATCCCATGGCTCACGGACATACTCGGTGCCCACGATGTCGATCCTGGTCGCATCACACTGGAACTGACTGAATCGTCCGTTGAGAGGGCAGAGGCAGACGTGCTGCGCCACCTTGAAATGGTTCGTGACCTAGGTCCGTGTGTGTCGCTCGACGACTTTGGGACCGGCTATTCGAGCCTTAGCCGGCTACTCACCCTGCCGGTGGGTGAACTCAAGATCGACAGGCGCTTCACCATGACGGGCAGCGGGGCGCATCGCGAAATCGTCAAGACGGTGGTCGACCTCGCTCACCGCTCGGACCTGGTGGTCGTCGCCGAAGGCATCGAAACCCAGGAACAGTGGAGCATGCTGGTGGCGGACGGCTGTGAGTACGGCCAGGGATACCTCTTCTCGAAGCCGCTTCCCGGCGACCGAATCCCGGAATTCACGCGCCGATCACGGCTGCGCCTGGTCGGTGACCTCGACAGCGATCGAATGTCGAGCGGCTAATCGGCTCGGCAGCGAGGTTCGCACGGCTTCGTCGCAGTTTCGCGGAGTCTCCCGGGACGTTCTCGACCGGAGGTCCGCTACCTAGCCGAGTGGTTGACCGGGATCGCGAGCACGAAACAGGTGGTGAACCCGCCGCCCACCGCGGTGACGGTGGAGACTCTCACCCTTGGGGTTCAGGGCAGGGTGGTGACGCGGTCGCGTCCGGCGTCCTTGGCGGCATACATGGCGACGTCGGCGCGGGTGATGAGGGCTTCCACGCTTTCGCCGGGGTGGAGCACGGTGACGCCGATGCTCAGCGTCGTCTGGACGTGCTGGTGCGCGACGGTGATGGGTCGTGCCGCGGCTGACCGCACCCCTTCGGCGATCTTCTGGGCGTGGTCGAGGCTGTCGACATCGTTGAGCGCGATGAGGATTTCGTCGCCACCGAGGCGGGCGACGATGCCGTCTGCGCCCACCGTGTCGGTGATGCGCGCCGCGAGTTGGCGTAGGGCCTCGTCTGCGGTGCTGTGACCGAAGGTGTCGTTGATGTCTTTGAACCTGTCGATGTCGCAGAAGAGCACCGCGAGGTGGGTGCCGGTGCGCTCGCGCTCCTCGGCGAGCCGTTCGAGGCGCTCGACCGCTTCGCGTCGGTTGAGCAGTCCCGTGGTGGAGTCGGTCATGGCCAGCTGTTTGAGGCGCTCTTCGAGTTGGACTTCGGTATCGACGACTCGGAAGGAGGCGACCAGGCCACGGCTGTCGCCCGCAGCATCCCGGAAGGGTCCGTAGTGCGCCTGCACCCAGTGGTAGGAGTGGTCGGCGTCGAGGACACGCATGCGCACGACATGGCTACGGTCGCGCAGGGCAGGGTCACTCGATTGGCTCAAGTGCGCCAGATCTTCGGGGTGGACCAGTTCTTCCGGGCGCCGTCCGATCCACTGGTCCGGTTCCCACCCCAGCTGAGTGGTCAGCGAAGGTGAGACCCACTGGATGGAAATGCCGTCGGTGAGGACCACGACGTCGGAGGAGTTTTCCGCCAGCAGCCGGAATCGCTGCTCGGATTCGGCGAGCGCCGCCATCATCGCGCTGCGTTCGGTGACATCCCGCCAGGCCACACTCATGCCGTCGCCGAGTTTGACCCCTCGCAGGTCGTATTTGCGTACCTCGCCGCCGAACTGTTCGTTGGGGTAGACATAGTCGTCCTCGATCAGTGGCTCACCGGTCTCCACCGTGTGGGAGTACTGCGCGACCAGTCGGCGGCCCGACTCGCTGGAGTAGATCGAGGTCAGCAGCGTGCCGGGAAAGTTGTCCGCATCCATTTCCATGTAGTCCAGCGCCGCGGTATTGGCGTCGACGAACGCGAAGTCCACGATGGTGCCGTGATCGTCGCGGACTGCTCGCAGAGTGATGTGTGGGTCGAGTTCCACGTCGAGTGTGGCGCGGAGGCGGTCACGCTCCGCGGACAGCGCCTGCTCGGCGGCGACTTCTGCCTCGGCGTCGCGGCAGGATCCGATGCGTTCGACGACGCCGCCGGAACCGTCGAGGACGGACCGTACCGTCGCGTTGATCCACCGGTATTGGCCCGCGTAGGTCCGCATCCGCACGCGCAGAGACACCGGCTGACCGGTGCCCGCCCGGGTGAAGTGCTCCGCCATCGTCGACACGTCCTCAGGATGCAGGAAATCCATCGGAGTGTGGCCCACCAAGTCCGTCGGCGCCCATCCGAGCAGGGTGGTGACTGACGGTGAGACATAGGTGAACACCGCGTCTGGCGTGACGGCGAAGACCGCGTCGGAGGAGTTCTCGGCCAGCAGGCGGTACCGCCGTTCGGCGTCGGCCACCCGATTGGCGGCCTCCACCCGGTCGCCGACATCGCGCCAGGAGGCAACCCGGGCGGTCAGGTGACCCTCGCCGTCGAGGATCGAGGACATCACCGACTCGATCCAGGCGTAGGAGCCATCCGGTCGGCGGAAACGCCCGACCCTGACCGGGGATCCGCCCTCACGCAGCTCCTGTCCGGCCTGTCGCAGCATCGTCAGATCGTCAGGGTGGAGGAAGTCTGCCGGCGTCTTGCCGATCAAGTCGGCGGGCTCCCAGCCGAGCACATGGCGCACCGCGGGGGAGACGAACTCGATGACACCGTCGGCATTCGCGCGCAACTGAACGTCGCGGGCGTGCTCCAACACCAGCTGCAACTCCGCTTGACTCTGCGCGAGCGCTTGACTGGAGCGCACCTGCGCGGTCACGTCGCGGAAGACACACGAAACGCCGCCCGCCACCTTGACCACGTGGGCATCGATGAGGCGCGCGGAGTCGTGCACCGACGACCGCACCTGCATCGCTTTCCACTGCCGCGGTTCCCCGGTCTCCACCACCTGGCGGTACTCCACCAGGCGGCCGCTGTCCATCGACTCCGGGAACACCTCGGTGACACGCCTGCCGATCACCTCCGCCCGGCTGACCGACAGGATCCGGCACGCCGCCTCGTTCACCTCGGCGTACTCGAAGTCCTCGACGACCCCGTCGGCGTCGCGGACCGCCCGGAGAATGACATGACCGTCCACCTCCGCTTCGAGCAGCCCGTTGAGCAGTTCCTTGCCCGTCGCGGACTGCCGCGCCGCCTGCACCTCAGCGTCCACATCGACGATCTGCCACCAGAGGCAGGTGATGTCACCGGAGCCGTCGCGGATGCACGTCGTCGTCGCATCTGTCCAGATCGTTGCGCCGTCGGCACGCAGGTAGCGTTTGCGTCCGCTGAACGAGTCGTACTCGCCGGCGGCGAGCCCTCGAACTGCGGACAGGTCACTGGCGACGTCGTCGGGGTGGGTGAGCTGCTTCAGCGACAACCGGGTCAACTCCTGCAGGCTGCGCCCGAACAGCGTGCAGGCAGCCTCATTGGCGAACAACAAAGACCCACGCTCATTGGTCAGCATGTGGGGCGCAGCCGACAACGCCACGGCGGAGCGCAGCACGTCGAACACCTGCATCGCCACGACTCCTTGTCCCCACACGTGGTCGGGAAATTCCCGGTCCACCGCACAATGCCACAGCCCGGCCACGCAGCAGACCCCGTGCCGCAAGGTTGATCTCCGGAACCGGCGCACCGGGCGTGGGGTCGGATTGGGCCGCACCGGCGCAGGCGGACCGGTGGACACCGCCACGCCTGCGAAGACCAGCGGTGCGCGCCGAACTACGGTGGCGGTGCCGCCACCACCCGGTTGCGTCCGGCCCTCTTGGCGGCATAGGCGCCGGCGTCCGCCCTGGCGAGCAGGTCCGCCGGTGTTTCCCCAGACGTCCGCACCGCCACACCGATGCTCACCCCGATCGTCACCGGCGCGCCGTCGGTGAGGTCGATCGGATGTGCCACGGCTGCCAAGATCCGTTCACCCAGGGGCAGGAGTCCATCTGATCCTGCGCCGTGCCGACACATCACCACGAACTCATCGCCACCTAGCCGGGCGACGATTCCCGCCGACCCCACCGCTGCCTCCAGCCTGCGGGCGACCACGGCGAGTACCTCGTCACCGGCGGCGTGTCCCAAGGTGTCGTTGACCGCCTTGAAACCGTCGAGGTCGCAGAACAGCACACCGACGGGTGGACCATCGTCAGCGCTCGCGGCCGCCAACCTCGCCAACAGCGTCGACCGGTTGGGCAATCCGGTGAGGGAGTCATGCCCGGCGAGGTGTTTCGCCTCATGGAACTGCGCACGCACCGTCGTGACGTCGTTGACCTGAATGACCAGCGAGGAGACCGCGCCCTGCGCGGTTCGGCTGGCGGCCACAGACGCGTCGAGGTGCAGCGTCTGTCTGCCGTCTACGGTCACCACCACATCGGCTCGGTAGGAATCGACCTTGCCCGCGAGCAGCGAGTTGCGCAGGGAGGCTTCGTCGTCGTTGCCCCACTGCGCCACCAGGTCGAACCAGTTCGAACCCACCACCTCGGCTCCCGGCTGCCCGAGCAGGGCACGCCACGCAGGGTTAGCAGTCATGATCGTGCCGTCCGGTCGGGCGAGCGCGACACCCACTGCCGAACTTTCCATCGCGACCCGAAACCGTTCTTCCGACCGTGCCAGTTCGGCTCGGGCGGACTCCGCAGCGGCCTGCGCGGCCTTCGCCTGACGCACCAGGCGCAAGTGCATGGATACGTCGTCGAACACCCACAACCGCCCGGACACACCTTCGGCTGTGATCGGTGCCGAACTCACCCGCAGATCGGTGGGGTCCTCTTCGAAGTGCCAATACCAGTCCTCGATCCGACCCGCCGGATCCTTCAAGATCTGCCGCGCCCGCGCCGCGATGGAATCCGCCTCGGTGCTGCGGTCCCGCAGCGACGCCAACGCTCGCCCGATCCGCTCGAAGGGCACTTGCCCCACCGGCAGTCCCAACAGCCGGGCCGCTGCCGCATTCACCTGCCCCGGTCCGCCGCTGTCGTCGGTGAAGACCAGCGCTTGGTGCAGCAGAGCATTGACCGCGTCGAGCCGCGCAGCTTCCTGGTGAACCCGTCGCCGTAGTGCGCGAAGTTCGAGCTGTTCAGCGGCGATCGCGAGCTGCTCCCGGGATACCGGGGCACCGGATGTGTCCGCCGACGGCTCGTGCCACCAGATCAACATCAAGCCCGAGCCGTCGTCTGTCAACCGGACTGGCCACGCGGCGGTGACCGGGTGCGGCGCGGAGAGCCGGAAACTAATGGGTAGCAGTCGCGACAGCTCTGCCGGATCGGTGTGTGGACCCTGCCTGATTGCATCATCGACGCCCGATGCGTCGATGACAGGCCACACCGCCCCGACGCTCATCAGCGTCGGCGGATGCACCGCGGTCACCTCAACCCCGGACTGATCCTGCGCGAGCCAGGCGACGGCGGCATCGGCGTCGCACATCGCAGCGGTGGACGCCAGCGCTTGCGCGAGCGGATCCGCACGACTCACAGGCTGTCCAGAAACCTGCTGATAGCCGCCTCCACCCTCTGCGGTGCCACCACATGCGGGAAATGCCCCTCCGCCGGCAGGATTTCCAGCCTGGCGTCGGGAAGGTGCTCGACGAGGTACTCCGCGGCGGCGAGTGGCACTGCCGGGTCGTCGGGTGTCTGGATCACCAGGGTGGGCGTGTGGACCCGCGGCAGCACGGAGCGGAAGTCGCTGGTGAACGCGGCACGAAAACCGGACAGTCCGATGTCGGGACGGTATTGGGCCAGGCTGACCGCGAACTGGGTGGCGAACTCGGGTCGATCGGCGTTCTGCATTGCCAGCGGGGCGAAGCCGGCCGCCCACAGGGAGAAGTCTGACTCAATCGCCTCCAACAGCGAATCCACCTCTTGCGCGCTGAATCCGCCCTGGTACCCGGACTCCGGCTCGTCGATGTAGCGGGCGCTGGCGCAGATCAGGACCAAGCTGCTGAAGAGTCCCGGATCGGCAGCCGCGGACAGCAGTCCGGCCATGCCGGCCATCGAATGCCCGACGAAATGCGCCCCGCGGATGTCCAATTCGGCGCAGAGCACGGCGAGGTCGTCGGCGTAGCCGAGGATGCTTTGGTGACGCACCGGTGACCAGAGCGCCGGGTCGCTGTCACCGCAACCGGCCAGGTCGAACGTCACCACGCGGAACTGCTCGGCGAAATGCGCAGCGATCGGATCCCACTGACCCTGGTTGCCGCCCAATCCGTGACCGAACACCATCGTCGCGTCCTGGCTACCGGTGATGTGCGCAGCGTGGGCGGCGATTCGATCCATGTGCGCATTCTGCCGACACCTCACGGATGATCCAACTGATGCCTGCGGCAACAGTGGGAACGGCAAGGCGGGTCGAATTCGATTTTCCTGCGGCGCGGGCGGGACTCGCGTACTCACACATCGGACCAGGAGGTTGTAGGGGTCAGACGATTGCCCACCGTTGTCGGCGTGCTGGCACTACTCTCACCCCATGGTCGAGGATCAAGACCGTCTCGGGCTGCGGCTGATCTTGGACCCGACGCTGGCCGGACCGGACCCCAAAGTACGCCGGACACTGGGCGTGGTGGCGGTGTGTTGCCTGGTGGGAGCCCTGGCGATCGCGGGCACGATCCTGCTGGCGTGGTGGCTGCCTGCGCTGGCCGACGTCCTGCCCGCGCAGTGGCGAAGCATGGTCGGGGCGACTGGCATGGTCCTGTTGCTCTACGGGATCGCGCTGTGCGCATGCCTGTTGTGGCCGGACTCGATCTTGGCGCTTGCCATCACGTGCGTGGGTCTGCTGCTCACGGCGGTGGGACTGCTCGGCTGGGTGTTCACGGATAACGGCGGACCGGCGGTTCTGCTCTCCGGCCCGTCGCACACCGGCGCACCGTCGTCGTTGCAGACGTTGGCGTGGGAGTTGCTGTTCGGGATAGGGGTGGCGGTGAGTCAGACGCGTGCCCGCTGGGCGGGGCGTCTGACGACTGCCTTCGTCGCTGTTGTCGGCTTGTGGACCCTGGTCTTGGTCAGCGCCCACGTGTTTTCGGCTCAGGAGATCATCGCAACGAGCCTGTACTCGCAGAACTCGCCGACTACTGCGCTGACGATGTCGTTGCTGTTGTGCGCGTGGTACGCCGTGATGCAGTTCAACGGTCGCTGGCCGCTCGCGACCAGTGCGACAGCGACCGGGCATCTGATACGCCTGCTGCTGCCGGTCATGGTGTTTGGTCCGCTGGTGATGGCGGGACTAGCTGTGGCGCTGGGCGCTGTTCTGGGATGGCAACGACCCCTGAGCCTCGCGGTCAGCCTCACCACGACCGTGGCTCTGCTCGTCGTGGCGATGATGGTCGTCGCCCGGCGGGTGTGGAGGCTGGAACAGGCCTACCAGCGCCTCGCCTGTACCGACCCCCTGACCGGACTGCTCAATCGGCGAGGGCTCAACGAAGTGGCGGCGCCCATCTTGTCCACGGCGCGCCGCGAAAACCGTCTGGTCGCTGTGGCGGCTGTGGACCTCGTCGGCCTCAAACGGATCAACGACACCCAGGGCCACGATGCCGGCTCACAGGTCATCGTCGCGATGGCGGACGGTCTTCGAGGTGTGTTGCGCCGCAGCGACATCGTGGCCCGGGTGGGAGGCGACGAGTTCTTGGTTCTGGCGGTGGGCGACATGTACGACCTACGCGTTGCCTTCGACCGGCTGGCGGTTGATAGCACGACCAGCGACGGCATCACCGTCCCCGACTACTCCCTTGGCCTGGCCGAAGGCAACCCCGACGACTTCGAATCCGTGTGGCGCACCGCGGACCGGCGCATGTACGACGCCCGCGCATCTCGCGTGGACGGGCGGCTCGACGCGCCAAGACCACAAGTGGGTCGAGCCGACGATCGAGCTGTCGGAGGTGTGGAGCAGAGTCGACGGTGATACGGGGAGGCGGGTGACTGTGAACTTGACCATTGGTCAGACCCACCGGGCGGCTGGGGTGCTGCTGACGATGGCTGCCGGGGATGCGCTCGGGGCGGCCTACGAGTTCGGCGGACCCTACGCCGAGGACATGCCGGTGGTGATGAAAGGCGGCGGGACATTCGGTTGGGCGCCGGGGGAGTGGACCGATGACACGCAGATGGCGATGGTGATCGCCGACACCGTCTGTGCCGGCGGTGACTTGCGCGAGCCGGAAGCGCTGGACCGGATCGTGGGCGGCTGGGTGGGGTGGATGGCCGACGCTGCCGACGTCGGAACCCAGACCCGTACGGTGCTCGGCGCGGTGGCAGGGAACGACATGGCGCGCGCGGCGGATGCGCTGGCGGTGTCCGAGGCGCTGCATGAGCGGACCGGGCACACCGCGGGCAACGGGTCGCTGATGCGCACCGCGCCAGTGGCGTTGGCCTACCTGCATGATCCTCAGGGGCTGACCGAGGCGGCGGCTGCGGTCAGCCGGCTGACTCACTTCGACCCGGAAGCGGGTGAGGCGTGTGTGCTGTGGTGCCACCTGATCCGCCAGGCCGTACTCACCGGCGAGCTGGACACCGCGGTCGCGCTGGCCGCACTTCCCGAGACCCGGGCGGAGGTGTGGCACGCCAGGTTGGCTGCGGCGACCGAGAGACGCCCCGCGGACTTCAGTCGCAACGGGTGGGTCGTCGAAGCCCTGCAAGCCGCGTGGTGCGCCATCACCACCACCGGTGATCCGAACGACGCCGATCCTGCCCATGTGCGCCGGGCGTTGGAAGCCGCGGTACGTGGCGGGCGGGACACCGACACGGTCGCAGCGATCGCGGGCGCCCTGCTCGGGGCGTTGTACGGGGCATCCGCCGTGCCCGCGCAGTGGCGGCGAATCTTGCACGGCTGGCCGGGGCTGCGTTCTCGCGACCTGGTCACCCGGGCGGTGTTGCTGGCAAACCCGAGCGGCGGTGAAGGTTCGGGGTGGCCGTCGGTTGAGGAGGTGGACTACAGCGGATACGTCGGCACTGACGCCCTCGCCGTGCATCCGCACGATCGGGGCGTGCTGCTCGGGGGCGTCGATGCCCTGCGGGACTCACCTGGTGGGGTCGATGCGGTGGTGTCGTTGTGCCGGCTGGGATCCGCCCAAGTCCCGGCCTTCGGTATCGATGCCGGCGACCACATCGAGGTGTGGTTGGTCGACAGCGCCCATCCAGATGCCAACCCGCACCTGGAGTTCGTGCTCGACGACACCGTCGCCGCGATCACCGAACTGCGGGCACAGGGCAAGACGGTGCTGCTGCACTGCGTGCAAGCCCAGTCGCGCACCCCGACCGTCGCGGCGCTCTACGGCGCCACCCTCGGCACCCCCCTCGCTGACGCGGTCAGGGACGTCCAAGCGGTGCTGCCCCACGCGCAGCCGAACCCCCGCTTCGCCGAACTACTGCACCGGCGCGGGGCATAGCCGTCGGTTCCGGCTCGGCTCAGGATCCAGGCGGGGAGGGGTGTCAGGTTGCCGGTTGATGCCTTGACACGATTTTCGTCGCCTGGGCTAATGGGCTGATGCTGCTCGCACTCGACGATCCGCGAATCATCCACGCCGCGAGCACCTCAACCTGTGGGCCGACGTCGAGCCCGGAACCGCCCGCAACGTGCACGGCGCCGCCGTGAGCCGTTGACACGCGTGCCTGTACGCAGCTGCGGGGTAGAGAAGGTGTTCGTGGATGTATGCCAGAGCGATGGCGATCGGATCGATCGTGGCGGCGGTCGCGGTGGCGCCCGCCGTAGGGGTCGAGGCGTCGACCTCGGCGTTGGCGGCGGGTTCGGATGGCACCATCACGGTGGAGATCGTCAACAGGTCCGGGGTCGACGACTCCAACGTGTGGGTGTCCTCCACCGGCAACGGTGACAGTGTTGGCGCTGCCCGCCTGTCCGACCGCACCCGGTTCACCTTGGGGGAGGTGTCCAGCGGGCGGGTGTGGGTGTCGTTCGATGAGCCGGTCCCCGCCGCACCGTTCCCCAGCCCGGATGTGTCCCCGATCCGTTTCGACGCCGTTGAGTTCACGTTTCCTGGTGTGGCGAACCTGAGCGCGGTCGACATGCTGGGGATCCCGCTGGATCTGGCCACTCTGGACGCACAGGGCAGGGTTGTCAGTGAGAAGAAGTGGAAGTGCTACACCGACGTCATCCAGCAGCGGTTGGACGAACGACTCACTGCCGCTGGTGGGGACTATGCGAAGACCGTGCGCACCCGCCCGGACGGCTCCTTCGCCCGGCTGGTCTCGCCCAACATCTCCAGCGGTCTGCACCCGAGCGGGTACCCCACGTTCGAGGACTACATCGCCAGCATCGTCGGCGAAACGCTCACCATCCGCGGCACCGCGTTGGGCATTCCCTACCACTACACCGGGGTGTTCGGACCCGACCCGAAGGACCCCGGAGGTCCTGGTTCGATCGTGCTGACGAACCAGAGCAGTGCGCAGCTGTCCAACGTGTACGTCAAGGGCAGCAGCCTTCCGGGCAACTCCCCGGGGACCGATGCGATCTACTCCAACAACGAGGCGTACTACCTCGGTGACAGTGCCACGCCGCACTATGTGGGCGAGAACGATGTGTACGCCGCCGTCTACCGTGACCTGGTCGCCGGGTTCGCCTACGGATTCTGGGGCTCGCAGGACTACGGCAACGATTCGGCACGTTTCGAAGTGTCGTCACGGCCCGGGCCGTATGCGAATGCGCAGCCGGCGAATCCGTTCTACAACGTGTGGGCCGCGACGCTGTTCGACTACACCGGGGCCTACGCGTTCCCGTTCGGCGACACCTTCAACGACAATCCCGGCCTCAACCCGCTGGTGGGTCTGCCCGACGGTGGGACGCTTCGCATCACCATCAACCCCGACACCAGCCCCGCCGGCTGCACGACCAGCCCGAACCCCACGCCCTCGGTGACGCCCACCGCCACGCCCTCGGTGACGCCCACCGCCACCCCCTCGGTGACACCCACCGCCACAGCGGCGCCGACCGCGACTGCGGCGCCGACGGTCACCTCCCCTCCGCCCACGAGTTCCGCCCCCACCGACCCGGGCGCCACCGCGGCGGCGGAGATCGCTCGGCGATACGCAGCACTCGGAGGGGCGCAGGGGTGGCTGGGCCGTGCCTCGGGCGCTGTTCGCCCAGGCCGCTGGACGGATACCTACGAGCAGCAGTTCGCCCGCGGAATCATCGTGTGGTCGCCAAACCAGGGTGCCCACGAGTTGTACGGCGCCATCTACGCCCGATGGGCAGGGCTCCCCGCCGCCGCTCAGCAGGCGCTCGGACCCCCGACCTCCGGCGAACGCGACTCGCCGATCGTGGGTGGACGCGTGAACACCTTCGCGGGTGGAGGAATCGTGTGGTCCCCGCGCACCGGGGCGCATGTAGTGCAGGGTGAGGCGTGGACGTTGTGGACCACCCTCGATCCCAGTGTGCAAACCTCCATCGGATTCCCGCTGCGCAGCACCCAGCAGGACTCGAGGCTCGGGGGAGAGGTCACCACCTTCGAAAGGGGAGGACTGTTCTGGTCTGCCGCCACCGGCGCGCACGAGATGCACGGGGGCATCTGGGCCAAATGGCTGGCTCTGCCTGACCGCCTGCGCACCCATCTGGGGTTGCCCACCAGCGACGAAGTGGACACGCCCATGGCGGGGGGACGCATGAACACGTTCCAGCGCGGAGCGATCCTGTGGTCTCCGAAATCCGGCGCGCACGAGATGCACGCAGCGATCTGGGCGCGGTGGCAACAACTGCCCGCGCCCACGAAGAACGTCCTCGGGCACGTCACCGGCAGCGAGCATCCGACCTCACTGCCGGGAGGTCAATTCAATTCCTTCGAACGCGGCGACATTCTCTGGTCACCCGCCACCGGAGCCCACGAGATCTACGGCGGCATCCACGCGGCCTGGACGCGTCTGCCCGCCGACGTGCGCCTGACGTTGGGCTTCCCCACCTCAGGTGAACGCGACACCCCCGCCGCGGGTGGGCGCATGAACACCTTCCAGCGCGGCGGGATCCTCTGGTCTCCCGCCGGCGGCGCCCACGAACTGTACGGCGCCATCTGGCAGCGCTGGTCCACCTTGCCCGCCGGGCAGCAGGTCAGCCTCGGTCACAGCACCAGCGGAGAGACCCCGGCAACCTTGCCCGGCGGCCGGATGAACACCTTCACCCAAGGGGTCATCCTGTGGTCCCCGTCGACCGGGGCACACGCCGTCATCGGCGCCTTGTGGTCGAAGTGGAATGCCCTGCAGCCCAGTCTGCGCACCTACCTGGGGTTCCCCACGGCCAGCGAGCGCGCCACCGCCGCCGACGGCGGGCGGTTGGTCCCGTTCCAGCGGGGCGGCATCTTCTGGTCGCCCGCCACCGGTGCCCACGAGATGCACGGCGCGATCTGGGCTTTCTGGGCGAGCCGTAGCACAGCCACCCAAGCCCAGTGGGGACTGCCCGTCGGCGACGAGGAACCCTTCGGCGCCCAGGGGCACCAATCGCGACTCCAACGCGCCACCCTCGCCTGGACACTACAACGTGGTGCGTGGCTGGTGCCGGCACCCACGCCCACGTCCCCGCCGACGCCGACGCCCACGCCTTCGGACGGGTCCGTGGTGTCCATGGCGGCCGTCGGAGACATCGCCTGCGCGCCCGGGGACGGCGACTTCAACAACGGTCAAGGTCGCAACATGCGATGTCACCAGCAGCAGGTGGCCGACAGCATCGCCACGCGTGCCTACACCAAGGTGCTGCCGCTCGGCGACATCCAGTACGAAGTCGGCCGCTACGCGGACTTCCTCACCTCCTACGACGCCTCGTGGGGGCGATTCAACTCTGAAGTTGCCCCCGTCATGGGCAACCACGAATCGAATGGTGACGGCTACTTCGACTACTTCAACGGCGTCGGCGTCACCGACGGTCTGGCCGGGACACGCGGCGACGGCTGGTACGCCTACACGCTCGGAACATGGCGGGTGATCGCCCTGAACTCCGAATGCGTCGGCAAGGAGTGCGGAACCCGCCAGCAGCGCTGGCTGGAAGAACAGTTGGCCGCCTCAGACGCACAATGCACCCTCGCCTACATGCACAAGCCCCGATTCTCCGCCGGATCGCACGGCGACACCTCATCCATGGACGCGCTCTGGCGAACCCTCGCCGATGCCAACGTCGACGTGGTCCTCGCCGGGCACGATCACCACTACGAACGTACCTACCCCCTCACCGCCGACGGCGCACCCACCCAGGTCGGCACCACAACATTCGTGGTCGGAACCGGCGGCAAGAGCCTGCGCAGCGTGTCAGGAAATCACCGAACAGCAGACGCCGACGCAAACACCTACGGACACCTCGAACTCGCGCTCGCCGCCGGCTCCTACGAGTGGAGGTTCATCCCCGCAGACGGCATCACCGGCAACGGCCAACACACCGACTCCGGAACCGCGACCTGCCACTGACGGGCCCTGCCACGTATAGCTCATCGGGCCCAGGAATCGTGTGCCCGCCCACGCTGGCGCGCGGGGCTTGCCCATGCCGGCCGGCCATTCCTGGTCGGGCGCCACAACCGCACCACGTTCGAGGCCTACCTGGGCACGCAGCCGCGGGACGTATACCCGGTCCGCAGTCTGCTAGCGATTCACCCGCATCGGGTCGTCGAGGGCGATCACCACCGGTGTCATCGTCGGCGGACCCGGGGCGGTGTAGCGCCACTCGGGGAACGGCGTGCGTCCGGGCCCACCCGGGTTATACAGCGACGCATTGCCGCCCTCGGCTGCCGGAATCTCCAGGAAGGTGATGTTGCGCGCGGCCGCCTCATCACCGGCGATCATCACGTCGATGTAGTTGTCGCGGTCCTCGGCGTAGCAGTCGTCGTAGAACACCTGCGCGCCCGCATCCTCCGGCTGCCCCAAATCCGCCAGGCCCACCACCGCAGCGTCCCGCCCGCCACCTCGTAGTCACGGCCCACCTCCGAGATGACCACATCTGAGCCATCCACCCCGCGCGCGTGCACCCGGAAGAACGTGCCGAAGTCCTCCGGTGTGATCCCGCGCACCCCATCCGGGGAGAACCCGCCGGTCGTGAGCATGCGCAGCCGGAAATCCGCCTGATCGCCGTAGAGCGTCTGCTCATCGTTGGGCAGCGTCGCCCCACCGACATTGGCCACACCGCCCTCTCCCTGCACCGGGACGTCGACGCGGTTGAGTTTCGCCCCCGCCAGTGTGGGACCGGAGTCGTACGGCGTCTGCTCGGTGGTCCACGACAACCCGGTGGCCGCGACATCGCCCTGCGGCCCGGCGAGCAGCAATTCACTACCGTCCGGCGCGGCGACGATGTCCAACCGCACGGGATACTTCGCATCGGGTTCACCGGAGCGCCCACGGTTGCCCAGATCGCTGAACATCACCACCGTGTTGCGCTCGTTGAGTTCGAAGTTCGGCGTCATCGTCAACGAATCCACACCCACCACCTCGCCGGTGTTGAGGGTGAAGCGGAACTGCGCGGGATCGAGGGTGTCGGTGCGGATCGGCCAGCTGAACACCACCGGCAGCCCGTCGACGTCGGTGGGGTCCTTGCCCGGCGCGACCAGCGTGATCATCCCTAAGCCGCGTGCCGGTGCCACGCTGCTGCGATCGGCATCGGTGGGTCCGCCGTCCTTTCGGCATTGCATCGCAGAGTCGAAGGCACCACCGACAGCGCGGGTGGAGGCCTCATCGTCGCCGGCGGTCGCGATGATGCCGTCGAACCCGAGACCGGCGGAAAGAATCTCCGGCTGGTCGGTCCAGTAGTCCGCCGCCACCAGACGTCCGTCGTACATCGTCGCTCCGGCCTCGTCGGCCTGGTTGCGTAACCCCACAAGCAGCACGAGCGCTGCCACGGCAGCCAACGCCACGACAACGCCGCCGATCTTCGCCCACCGCGGTACGCCACCCACCCAGCCATGATCCACCGAATCACTCCGGCACAGCAAACAGGCAGCGCAAACGGGCAGCGGCCCGGTGTGGGAAGTGGATGTGCAAACGCCTCGGCGAGTCCGGAGACTTGGGAGTTGAGACTCCGACCGGAATCGGGGCGGTTTCAGCTACCCGCTGTTGCCGCTGGGTGGAAGCAGTGGCATCCGCGAATCTCGGCAGGCAAGATGGCGGTCATGAGGGGGTACATCGGGGTCACCGACTCTGGTTGGGCCGCGCAGTTGCGTGCCACCGGGCAGCGCGAGGCGAACTTCTGGTCGCCCTCGGGCAGGACACGATTCCGGGCGTTGCAGCCGGGAGAGCCGTTTCTGTTCAAGACCCATTCGCCGGACAACCGCATCGTCGGTGGCGGCTTCTTCGAGCACTTCACCTTCCTGCGTGCCAGTGAGGCGTGGGACTTCTTGGGGTTGGCCAACGGGGTCGACTCGCTAGAGGAGTTGCGGGCGCGGGTGCAGCGCTATCGGCGAGGCGACGTCGAGGCCGACCCCTGGATCGGATGCGTCATCCTGGGCGACGTCGACTTTTTCGACGAGTCCGTCGAGTTGGCACCGCCGCGGTCATTCGCCAAGAACATCGTTCGAGGCAAGGGCTATGAGCTTGACGGACCCGAGGTGGACACGGATGCCGAGCGGCTCTTCGGGCTTCTCATGGCTGGGAACGCCGTCGGTGTCGGCTCGGCGCAACCTCTCGTCGTCGCCGGACCGGTGTTCGGTGAGGATGCGGTCGTGCGTCGTCGCATGGGTCAGGGGGCGTTCAAGGCGCTCGTGCTGGAGAGCTACGAACGACGCTGCGCGATCACCGGACACAAGATCGCCCCAACCCTGCAGGCTGCGCACATCAAGCCGGTGTCACGAGGTGGGGAGAACCGTGTGGACAACGGGCTCCTGCTCCGCTCGGACGTGCACACCATGTTCGACCGGGGGTATCTCACCGTGGACACCTCGCACCGGCTTCGGGTGAGCCCACGACTTCGTGAGGAGTTCGGCAACGGTGAAGAGTTCTACTCCCGGGAGGGGACAGTCATCGCGCTGCCCCAACGCACCGTGGATCGTCCAGGGAAGCCTTTCCTGGAATGGCACGGTGACGAAGTCTTCCTCGCCGGCTGACGGCGGGGCTTCTCAGCCGCGACTGGCACCTAGGCGAGCATCGAACCCGACGACACCGGCACCGAGAAACACCGACCCCCGTTCACCGGCGGCGACGGGACGTCGCGCCCCGAGCGTGGGTGTGGCGGAGTCGGGGATGCTGACCCGCCGGCGTGTCGACGAGGACCACGGGTGTTCAAGTGCCGATTTTCCGGGCCCGCGCACGCAGGATTGTGTCCGAGGGGGGACTTGAACCCCCACGCCCTATAACGGGCACTAGCACCTCAAGCTAGCGCGTCTGCCTATTCCGCCACCCGGACGAGAGCCTCAAGGCTCATGGGTGGTGCAAGACTAGCAACCCCGCGCCAACCCAGGCGATCGGGGATCGTCAGCGGCGAAGCAGCGATCGTCACCGCTTCTTCCGCGATTCCCGCTCCCGCCGATACACCTCGACGAACTCGTCCACAGTCACCCCGGAGATTGACTCCAGAATCAGGTCGAGGTCAAGATCGTCGACCTTCTTGAAGCGCACGCAGGACCGGCCCATGTTCAGCTTCTTCGCACCCTGCCAACGGGCCCTGAATGTCTCCTCGTCCAACGTGCTGCCCGAGTAGATCGTCATCAGGTACAGCGAGATGTGTTGCCGTTGCGAGGCCAGCGCGGCGAACATCAACGGCTTCCCGTTGTAGGTGTCCGGTTCACGGTCGAGCGGAACCACCCAGTTGATCATGCCGAAGCCCATCTCTTCGGACAGGCCCTCGGGCATCGCCGGTCGGATCGTCTCAAGCAACGCCTCGATCTGCTCGCGTCGATCCGGCGGGAGTTGTTCGAGGTAGTCGTCCACCGTGGTCGCGTCCGATTGCATGCGTGCACAGTAGCGCCGATTCGGTGTTTTCGGTTCGTGCGATTTCCTCCTCGGCGGTGGCTGGGGCAGGATGGCGGTGTGGTTGCCTCGGATCCACTCAACGACCTCCACGCCGATGTCGTGGCCATCGTCGGCGACCTCATCCGGTTCGACACGTCGAATCCTGGGGACAACTCCGGCCCCGGTGAGTTGGCGGCGGCCGAATTCTGCGCTGCGCTGCTGCGCGACGTCGGCTACGAACCCGAGGTCTTCACCACCACGGCCACCCACCGCGCCGGCGTCTCGCTGCTGATCCCGGGGGAGGACCCCAGCCTCGATCCGTTGTTGCTCACCGGTCACCTCGACGTCGTGCCCGCACCACCCGCGGGATGGATCCATCCGCCGTTCTCGGGGCTGATCGACGACGACGGCGTGATGTGGGGCCGCGGTGCGGTCGATATGAAGGACATGGTCGGGATGATCCTCGCCATCGTCCGCGGCTGGGCCCGCACCGGCTACACCCCGCGCCGGCCGATCGCGGTGCTGCTCACCCCGGACGAGGAGGCGGGTGGTCACCACGGCGCCCACTGGATCGTCGCGAATCGTCCCGACCTCCTGCACGGCGCCACACAGGCGATCGGCGAAGTTGGCGGATTCAGCGTCGACCTGCCGGGCGGACAGCGGATCTACCCGGTACAGACTGGCGAGAAGGGCCTGATGTGGATCACCGCACGGGTGGTCGGTACGGCTGGGCATGGCTCGCTGATCCACAGCGACAACCCGGTCGAGAAACTCATCGTGGCGCTGGAGGCGCTGGCCACGCACCCGTTCGAGGTCTCGCTCACGCCGTCGATGGCGCGGTTCGCCGATACGGTCGGCGAGTTGATCGGGGAGCCGCTGGCGTTCGACGACCACGAGCGTTTGGTGGCTCAACTCGGCGGCCTCGCCACGGTGATCGGGGCCTCCGTGCGCACGACGTTGAATCCGACGATGCTCAGCGCCGGCTTCAAGCACAACGTGGTGCCCTCGGAAGCCACCACCGGGATGGACGTGCGCTACCTGCCCGGAAGTCGCGAGGAGGTGTTGGCCCACATCGCGGAGGTGCTGCCCGACGACGCCACGATGACCTTCGCCAACGACGACATCGCGCTGGAGACCACCTTCGACGGACGAATCATCGAGGCCATCGTGGAGGTGCTCGGCGAGCGTGATCCCGAGGCGGTGGTGGTGCCGTACCTGATGACCGGCGGCACCGACGGCAAGGCGTTCTCCACCCTGGGGGTGCGCTACTTCGGCTTCTCGCCGCTGCAACTCGACGGCATCGAGAGCTTCTGGTCGATGTTCCACGGAGTCAACGAACGCGTGCCGGTGCGCGGCCTGGAATTCGGCGTCGAGGTCCTGGACGACGTGATCCGACGCCTCTAGCGCTGGATCCGTCGCGGCCCGTCCCCGCCACGCCCGGCGCCCACCCCGGCCGGCGCCCCGCCACGCCCGGCGCCCCGCCCCCGACCGGCGCCCCGCCCCCGTGCGCCGTGATCTCCTCCCGCCTCGCCGGGTGCCCGACCTCGGCGCCCCGCCCCGGTGCGCCGTGATCCGCTCCCGCCTCGCCCGGCGCCCGACCTCGGCGCCCCGCCCCGGTGCGCCGTGATCTGATTGCGTATCCCGGAGTTGTGGCGGTTCCCCGGAGTTCCACAAGCGGGATCCTGCGACAGCCCCGGGGTTTGCAGCCTGAACCGGATCCGGGGTCCGGCGAAGCCCCGGGAGACGAGAGCGGGTGACAGCCCCGGGGTTTGCAGCCTGAAGCGGTTCCGGGGTCCGGCGGCGGCCACGGGGGCCGGGCCCCGTGGCAGCCACGGGAGACGGGAGCCGGCGGCAGCCCCGGGAGCGTGGCCCCGACGGCGAGGACGGGAGGCGGCTCAGCCAGGCCGGCGCGAAGACGTGAGGTAGTGGCCGTGGCCGAGTCCGCGTTTGTGTACGCGCGCAATCGCCGCTGCGATGCGTTGCGCGATTCGACCGGGATCCGCCAACTGATTCCAGACCACGCGCACGCCTTCGAGGCCGAGCTCGACGAGTGCGTCGAATCTCTGCTTCTCCCGCCATAGAACCGACTCAACCGAGTCACCCAGTTGGTACTTCGACCGACCGTCGAACTCGACGAACACTGAATGTGACCGAAGCATCAGATCCACCCGACCCACAAAACGTCCACTCCGGTCCCGCACCTCCACCTGGGACTCGACGTCGTATCCGGCTTCGGCGAGGATCAGCCGGACCCTCGTCTCGCCTGGACTCTCGGCACCCTCGTCCGCCAGGCGCAACACGCGGCGAGCTTGTGCGATGCCACGTCGCCGCCCTGCCTCACGCATCGCCGAGGCCAGGTCGATCGCGGTGACGTCCGGGCGCCGCAGTGCCTGGTCAGCCACCACCACAGCGTCCACGAACGGTAGGCAGGTGGCGCAATCGAGAACCGTCCGGGCCAGCGTGGTGGTGACCACGTCATCGACGATGCTGACCGCCCCGTCCGGCAAGGGGCCGGCATGTAGGTGTACCTCGCCGCGCCTCTCACCCTTCGCGCCGCCAACAAGTGCGGTGAGGTGTACCTCGTTGAGATACTCGGGTGGCACCCACAGTCCGTGCGCCACCGCCGCGGAGGCGTGACTCGCCGCGACGTTGCCGCGGATCATCTGCAGGGCACGTAGGCGGGTCAGGTGATGCTCGTGTGGGTCGCGGTCAATTGATTCGACGTAGACACCGCGACGCACCCGGTGCAGCGATCGAAGCACGGATCGAATCTCAGAACTGTCCATACCCTGCGAGCGCAAACCGGAGGGCGTGACCAGTTCGGACGCGCGGTGGCGCATCGATCGACGCGACGAATTCGATTCCCCCATCGAGCAATCCTTGCGCATCTCGGCGCCCGCGATCGAACTATCCACAGGCCGGCGGCAGCCTCTGAATCGGCTACGCCACCCGGTTGTGTTCGACCGCCCGGAGGGCCATGGGGGGCAACGCTCCGCGGAGCCCCGCAGGGTCCCGCAGATCCCCGCAGATCCCGGGCTTGATGCAGGTCCCCGGGGTTGGACCTACGGGGTTTGAACGAGACGCCGGGATTTGCAGGTGCTGGCGGAGGCGGGAGGTCGCCGGGGGACGCCGGGGTTGGCGGGTGCGGGGGGAGCGGGGGAGGCGCGGCTGGCGGAGGCGGGAGGCGGAGGCGGGAGGCAGGTGCGGCTGGCGGAGAGGGGGTGCCCGACGGCGCCGCTAGCGCTGGTTCCAGCCGTGGTCGGGGTAGCCCAGGGGGATCGCGGAGACATCGTCGAGGGCCCCACGGATCTCCGCGGGCAATTCGACCGATTCGCTGCCCACCGCGAGAGTGGCGTGTGCAGGCGTGCGCACGCCGACGATCGGCGCGGTGACGCCCGGTTGGTCGCGCACCCACGCCAACGCCACCTCGACCGGGCTGACCTCCAGCCCGGTGGACGCCGTCACCACGGCGTCCACGATGCCCCCGGCACGTTCGGAGAAATACGGCTGGACGAATTGGGCGAACGATTGGCTGGCACCCCGGCTGTCGTTCGGCGTGCCGTTGCGGTACTTACCGGTCAGCACCCCCCGGCCGAGCGGCGACCACGCCAGCAACCCGACGCCGAGGTGCCGCGCGGCCGGCACGACCTCGCGCTCCACGCCACGGTTGAGCAGCGAATACTCCACCTGGTTGCTCGCCAACGCCACCCGTCCCGGCACGGCCCGTTGCCAGGTGCTCGCCGCGGCCAACTGCCAGCCGCAGTAGTTGGACACGCCGACGTAGCGCACTTTGCCGGACTGCACCGCGTGGTCGACGGCGGCGAGCGTCTCTTCCAGCGGCGTCCACGGATCCCAGGCGTGCAGCTGCCACAGGTCGATGTGGTCGGTGCGGAGTCGGCGCAGGGAGGCCTCCAACGACGTCAGCAAGTGCGAGCGCGAGCCGTCGAATCGACGTTCGGTGCCCGGTCGCGAGACCGCCTTGGTCGCCAACACCACCTGATCACGAATCTCCATCTCGCTGACCAGCCGACCGACCAGGTGCTCGGATTCGCCTTCGGTGTACACGTCGGCGGTGTCGATCAGGGTCCCGCCGGCCTCCAGAAAGATGGCCAGGATCTCCCGGGCGTCGTACTCGTCGGTGTCGCGGCCCCACGTCATGGTGCCGAGACCGAGTCGGCTGACCCGCAGTCCGGTTTTGCCCAACTGACGTTGTTCCACGGGATGCAATCTACTCGGTTGCAGCGGTGGGTCGTACCCGAGTGGCCAACGGCACCGGCGTAGGCTCGCCAACCATGGAACTCGGTCTCAACCTCGGCTACTGGGGAATGGGTAACGACGCGGACAACCTGGAGTTGGCGCGGGAGGCGGATCGGCTCGGCTACAGCGTGGTCTGGGCGGCCGAGGCCTATGGATCCGACGCCGTCACGGTGCTCACGTGGATCGCTGCACAGACTGAGAACATCGACGTCGGCAGCGCGGTGATGCAGATCCCGGGCCGGACGCCGGCCAACACCGCGATGACGGCCGCCACCCTGGACACCCTCTCCAACGGCCGATTCCGACTCGGCCTCGGCGTCTCCGGCCCGCAGGTGTCCGAGGGCTGGCACGGCGTCCGGTTCGCCAAGCCCTTGGCCCGCACCCGCGAATACGTCTCGATCGTGAACAAGGCGCTGGCGCGGGAGCGACTCACCTTCGACGGCGAGTTCTTCACGCTCCCGTTGCCGGACGGGCCGGGCAAGGCGCTGACCCTCACGGTGCACCCGGTGCGGGAGCACATCCCCACCTACCTTGCCGCGATCGGACCGAAGAACCTCGAACTCGCCGGTGAGCTCTTCGACGGCTGGCTCGCCATCTTCTACTCGCCCGAGTTCGCCGCCGAACTGCTCGAGTCGATTGCCGCCGGTCGGGCCAAAGTCGGCAAGACCCTCGAGGGATTCGACGTCGTCCCCACAGTTCCGGTGGTGATCGGCGACGATCTTGAGGCGTGCGCGGCACCGTTGCGCGCCTACGCCGCCCTCTACGTCGGCGGAATGGGCAGCCGGGACCGCAATTTCTACAACCAGCTGGCCACCCGGATGGGCTACGGCGAGGCCGCCGAAGAGGTGCAGAACCGCTACCTCGGCAAGGACGTCCCGGGCGCGATGGCCGCGGTGCCGTTCGAGTTCATCGACCGCACCAGCCTGATCGGACCGCGGGAACGGATCCGGGAACGGCTCCACGCCTACGCCGACGCGGGGGTGACGACGCTGACGGTGGCAACCTACGCGGGTTCCCTCGAGGAGCGCCTCGCCACTGTGCGCACGATGGTCGAACTGATGGACGAGGCAGGCTTGGCGTGAGTTGGTTCGAGGCGATCGTCCTGGGGATCATCCAGGGACTCACCGAATTCCTCCCGATCTCCTCCAGCGGCCACCTGCTGATCCTTTCCCAGATCTTCGGTTGGGACGATCCGGGCGCGGCCTTCACCGCGGTCAGCCAAATCGGCACCGAAACCGCGGTGCTCATCTACTTCCGCCGCGACATCTGGCGAATCATCTCGACGTGGACGAAGTCGCTCTACACCCCCGCGTTGCGCGGGCAGATCGACGCCCGGATGGGTTGGTACGTGATCGTGGGAACGATCCCGATCGGCTTCTTCGGCTTCTTCTTCTCCGATCAGATCGAGACCGCTGCACGCAACCTGTGGCTGGTGGCGACCGTGCTGATCGTCTTCGGCATCATCCTCGGCATCGCCGACCGGGTCGGCCGCAAGACCCGGGAGTTGGAGACCCTCTCCATGCGCAGCGGCCTGCTGTTCGGCCTCGGCCAGGCCCTTGCACTGATCCCCGGCGTGTCCCGATCCGGTGCCACCATCACCACCGGCCTCTTCCTCGGGTTCACTCGGGAGGCCGCCACCAGGTACGCCTTCCTGCTGGCCATCCCGGCCGTGCTCGCCTCGGGGCTGTACCAGGCGACCAAGATCGGCGACGAAGCCAACGTGCCCTGGGGCCAGACCATCGTGGCGACGGCGATCGCCTTCGTGATCGGCTACCTGGTGATCGCCTGGTTGATCCGCTACGTCGCCACCAACTCCTACATGCCGTTCGTGATCTACCGGGTGGCACTCGGATCGCTGGTGTTGGTCCTCCTCGGCACCGGCGTGCTCACCAGCTGAGCCCCGCTACAGCCAACCGCTGCGTTTGAATCCGCGATAGAGCAGGAAGCAGACCGTGGCCATCACGGCAAGGACCAGCGGATAGCCGAACTGCCAATCCAGCTCGGGCATGTCCCGGAAGTTCATCCCGTAGATCCCAGCGGTCATGGTGGGCACGGCCGCGATCGCCACCCAGGCCGAGATCCGGCGCATGTCGGCGTTCTGCTGGAGATCCTGCCGGGCGGTGGCGGCCATCAGCAGCGCCATCAGAAGGTTGTCGTTCGTCTCGGTGGAGTCCCGCACCCGCAGCAGGTGGTCGTTGACGTCGCTGAACAGCGGCCCGAAGAGTCCGCGCAACTCGGTGGGCCCGGACGTCACCAATTCCGCTGCCACCCGGGTGAGCGGTGCGGCCGCACGTCGCAGTTCGAGGTTCTCCCGCTTCAGCCGGTACACCGCCTCCGGATTGGACGGCCGCGGCGAGAAGATGTCCTCCTCCAAATGCTCGATGTCGAAGTTGATCTCGTCGGCGACGTGGAGGTACTCGTCGACGATGTGATCCATGATCCCGTGGAGCACCGCCGACGGCCCGTGCCGGAGGAACTCCGGGCGTGATTCGAGATCGCGCCGCACGTCGTCGAGGTCACCCAAGGGCCCCAGCCGAATCGTGATGATGAAGTGTGGGCCGACGAACACCGACAGCTGGCCGGTCTCCACGTCGGAGGTGCGCTCGACGTAGGTGAGCAGTTTCATCACCAGGAAGTCGTAGTCCTCGCGCGGATCGAGCTTGGTGGGGTGGTGCGGATTCAGCGCATCGTCGAGGTAGAGCGGGTCGAGCCCGAAGACCTTGCCGATCAGGTCGAGTTCGACTTTGGTGGGGTGCGAGAGGCCGATCCAGGCGAACGATCCGTCCTCGTCGCGGGCCGTGGTGGCCATCTCCTGAACGTGTTCGGCGAGGCCGGGGGAGCCGGGCAACTCGCCGCGGAAGAAGGGCGACGTACTGCTGCGCACTCCTTCGGTGTAGAGCCCGAGTCCCCGGATCACAATAGGTAGTAAACACCGGATCGGGAGCCCGCAACATATGGTTGGGCCATGACGCGGGCGATTCTTGTGCGGCACGGCCAGACCACGGCGAACGCCGCCGGAGTGCTGGCCGGACGCAGCGAGGTCGAACTCAACGACTCCGGTATCGCCGATGCCGAGCGGCTGGGCCGAACCCTGGCGGACGTACCGCTGGCACAAGTCGTCACCAGCCCGATGCGGCGCACGGTGCAGACCGCCCAACTGCTGCTCGACGCCCGTTCGGACGCGGTCGAGGTCGTGACCGACGACGGTCTGGCGGAGATGGAGTACGGATCCTGGACCGGGCGTCCGTTGGCCGAACTCGCCAAAGATCCGCTGTGGTCGATGGTGCAGTCCCACCCCGCAGCGGTGAGGTTCCCGGAGGGCGAATCCATGGCTCAGATGTCGGCTCGGGCGGTGGCGGCCGTGCGGTCGCGCTGCCTCGACCCGACGGACGGTACCGCGGATCCTTCGACCCCCCGCAATATCCTGTTCGTCTCCCATGGAGATGTGATCAAGGCCGTGCTGGCGGATGCGTTGGGCCTGCACCTCGACACGTTCCAGCGCATAGTGGTGCATCCGGCATCGGTCTCCGTGATCAACTACGTGGCGGGGCGTCCGTTCGTCGAACGGATCAACGACTGCAACGGCAACTACGACGACCTCGTGCCCCCGGCACCGACCGAGGCCGTACCCGGTGGATCGAAAGGTAGGTAGAGTCGCATCGTGGCAAGGAACGTGACCGACCACGGAACGCCGGACCGATTCGTCGCCGGCACCATCGGCATGCCCGGTGAGCGGACCTTCTACCTGCAGTCCCGCAAGGACGGCGAAGTGGTCACCGTGGTGCTGGAGAAGCAGCAAGTGGCGTTGCTGGCGGAGAAGCTCATCGAGATGCTCGACGAGGTGGGACGCACCGATGAGCAGGTGGCGGCCGCGGTACCGGCGCCGGAAGACCTCGACCCGCTCGAACTCCCGGTCAGCGAAGCCTTCCGGGTCGGAGCTTTCGGAATCGGCTGGGACACCGGTAGCCGTCGTGTGGTGATCGAGATCCATGAGAGCAGCGAAGATGGCGACGTCCCCGACATCGGCGACGACGAGGCCGAGGGTCCGGATTGCCTGCGGGTGTGGCTGCCCGCCGCCGAAGTCCGCGCGTTCGCGAAGCGCTCGTCTGCGCTGGTGGCGGCCGGTCGACCGCCGTGCCCGTTCTGCCATCTGCCGCTGGATCCGGGTGGACACATCTGTCCCCGTGCGAACGGGTATCGACGCTGACTGTCGCGGACCTGCTGACCTCCGGCCAGGTCGCCCTGACAGGTCGGGTGGCCAGTGCCAGCAACGAGGTGTACCAGGTGCTGGTGAGCGGTCCGGGTGGGGCCGCCCAGGGGGTGCGCGCGGTGTACAAGCCGGCGGCGGGGGAGCGGCCGCTGTGGGATTTCCCAGGCGCGATTCTGGCGCGGCACGAAGTCGCGGCGTACCGCGTCTCCGAGGCCCTGGGCTGGGGTCTCGTGCCGCCGACGGTGTGGCGTGACGACCTGCCGGCAGGCCCGGGCGTGCTGCAGGAATGGGTGGACGGTGAGCCGAGCGCGGAGGTTGCGGTGCTGCCTCCTGATCAACTGACGCCTGGCTGGCTGCCGGTGCTGCGCGGCGAGGACGAACGCGGCCGCGAGGTGCTGGTGGCCCATCGGGACACCGAACGGTTGGCCGATATCGCGGTGTTCGACGCGACCATCAACAACTCCGACCGCAAAGCCGGGCACCTGTTGGGATCGGCCGAGGCGACCATGGGTATCGACCACGGCGTCGCCTTCCATCCCGAGTGGAAACTACGCACGGTGCTGTGGGGATTCGCCGGCCGGCCGCTGTCGGATCGACACGTCTCGGGTCTGCGCCTGTTTGGTCAGGGGCTCGCGGCTGGCGAAATCGAACTCGACGGTCTCGATTCGGCTGCCCGAACAGCGCTGGCGGATCGGGTACGAGACCTGCTCGACACCGGCGCCTTCCCACGGCCACGGCCGGGCTGGCCGGTGGTGCCGTGGCCGCTCTGGTAGCCGCCAAACCGACCGGGTGCGCCAGCCACTAGCCTGGATCAGGTGCGCACCTGGCCATCACCTTCCATTCCGGAACTGCCCGGCGACAATGCCGGACTGCGACTGTTCGACACCGCCACCGGATCCGTTCGGCCGACCGCTCCGGGAGATCCCGCGACGTTGTACGTCTGCGGTATCACCCCGTATGACTCGACCCACCTCGGCCATGCCGCCACCTACATCGCGTTCGACCTGGTCCAGCGGGTGTGGATCGACGCCGGCCACCGGGTCGCCTATGTGCAGAACATCACCGACGTGGACGATCCGCTGCTGGATCGGGCCGCGGCCACCGGCGAGAACTGGGAGGATCTGGCCCGCCGCGAGATGGCCCGCTACGTCGACGATATGGCCGAACTGCGCCTGCGGGCCCCCGACGAGTGGGTGAGCGTGGTCGAGTCGATTCCCCACGTCGTGCGGGCGGTCGAGAAACTCCGGCAGGCCGGCGCGGTTTACGAACTCGAAGGAGACCTCTACTTCGACATCACCTCGGACCCCCGCTTCGGCTCGGTCGCCAACCTGGACGAACCCACGATGATCGAACTGAGCGGAAATGCGGGAGGCGACCCTGATCGGCCCGGCAAGCGGCACCCGCTCGACGCGGTGTTGTGGCGGGCGGCCCGGGAGGGGGAGCCGAGTTGGCCGAGTCCGTTCGGTCCCGGCCGGCCGGGCTGGCATATCGAATGCGTCGCGATCGCAATCGACGATCTGGGGATGACCTTCGACGTCCAGGGCGGCGGTCGCGATCTTGTGTTCCCGCACCACGAGATCGGTGCCTCGCAGGGGCAGGTGATGACCGGCGAGTGGCCCTACGCGCGCCTCTACGCGCACGCCGGAATGGTGGCCTACCACGGCGAGAAGATGAGCAAGTCGCGCGGAAACCTGGTGTTTGTGTCCGACCTGCGGGCCCAACACGACCCCATGGCGATCCGTTTGGCCATCCTGGCCCACCACTACCGCGAAGACTGGGAATGGCACGACGATGAACTCGACGCCGCCACCCGGCGGCTCGACGCCTGGCGGTCAGCGGTGTCCTGGCCCACCGGGCCGCCCGCCGAAGGCGTGTTGGCCGAAGTACGCAACCGCCTGACCAATGATCTCGACGCCCCCGGGGCGATGGCGGCTATCGATCGGTGGGCCGAGGAGCAGCGGCTGCGCGGCGGTGACGACCCGGGCGCCCCGGGTGTGGTCAGCCGGATGTCCGACGCGCTGCTGGGCGTGGCGCTCTAGCCCAGTCCGCCGGCGACGCGCAGCGCCTGCGCAGCCACGAGGTCATAGGCGGCGCAGCGAGGACCACTCCATCACCAACTCCGACGGTGCGGTGACGATGACCTGCGGCGCGCTGCTGTTGCGCAGCAGGAATGAGAACAGGTGTTTGCGCCAAATGGCCATGCCCTTCGATGAGGTCGGCATGGCACGGATCGAGTGGTAGACCACGATCGTGCTGCCGATCTCGGTGGGTACCCCGTGCTCGTTCAGCGCCGTCATGATCGCCGCCCCGTCCGGGGTCTCCATGAAGCCGTACCTCACCTCCATGCGCACCAGCGCACCGGGAACGATGTCGACGAAGCGGACCCGCGAATCGTCGGCGACTTCGGGTACCGGCTGGACCAGCAGGGCGACGTGCACGTTGTGGCTGCGCAGGCGGCCGCCACGGCGCAGGAACTCGCTGACGGCCAACGGGATGGCGGTGGATCCGGTCGCGAAGATCATGGTGCCCGGGTCCCGGGCCGGATCCGCGGCGATCCGTTCGGTGAGCTCGGCCGGGGTGAAGGTCGCGGCTGCGCTCTTGGCACGCAACAGATCGAGTCCCCGCTTCCAGGTCATGAACACCGTGAACAGGACGACGCCGACCAGCAGCGGGAACCAGCCGCCGTGGAAGAACTTGGTGAGGTTGGCGCCGAAGAACGACAGGTCGATGATGCCGAACAGGGTCGCGCCGGGGATCACGAGCCAAAGCGGGGCGTGCCAATGGCGTCGCGCCACCACAGTGATGAGAACCGTGGTGATCAGGAACGTGCCGGTGACCGCGATGCCATAGGCGGAAGCCAGGTTCGAGGAGTCCCGGAAGCCCAGAATGAGGGCAACCACCGCCACGCAGAGCGCCCAGTTCACGAACGGGACGTAGATCTGCCCGCGTTGCTCGGCCGAGGTGTGGAGCACCGCGAGTCGGGGCAGGTAGTGCAGCCGAATCGCCTCCTCGGTCATGGAGAACGCGCCGGAGATGACCGCCTGGGAGGCGATCACCGTGGCCAGTGTGGCGAGGATGATCATCGGCCAGAGCAGCGGCGTCGGCACGAGCAGATAGAAGGGGTCCTCGGCGGCTTCCGGCGACCGGATCACCAACGCGCCTTGGCCGAAGTAGTTCAGGTACAGCGCCACCGACACCACCGCGAACCAGGAGACCCGAATCGGTTTCGCCCCGAAGTGGCCCATATCCGCATACAGCGCCTCGGCTCCGGTGACGCACAGCACCACCGAACCGAGCGAGAGGAACGCCACCAACGGTTCCGAGACGATCAGACCGATCGCGTGGGTGGGGGAGATCGCCGCGAGCACCTCTGGCGTCTGCACGATGCTGGCAACCCCGAGTCCGGCGATCGCCAGCAGCCACAGCAGCATCACCGGGCCGAAGGCTCCGCCCACGCGATGGGTGCCGAAGCGCTGCACGCCGAACAGCACCAGCAGCACCACGATCGCGATGACTTCGACGTAGTGTCGCAGCCCCGGTGCCGCGACTTCGATTCCCTCGATCGCGCTCAGCACCGAGACCGCCGGGGTGATCATGCCGTCGCCGTAGAACAGCGCCGCACCGAAGACACCCAAAGCGCTGAGTAGCGCCAGCGAGCGCTTGGACAGGTGCAGGCGGGTGATCAGCGCGGTCAGCGCCATGATGCCGCCCTCACCGTTGTTGGCCGCGCGCATCACCACGAGGACGTATTTCACCGAGACGATCAGCGTGAGGGTCCAGAAGATCATGGAGACGGCCGCGAGCACACGTTCCGGTTCCGGATCGATCCGATGGGGACCGGCGAAAACTTCCTCGAAGGTGTAGAGCACGGAGGTGCCGATATCGCCGAACACCACGCCGATCGCACCGAGTGCCAGCCGCCCGAGACCGGAGGGCACCGGCCGCCGGACCGCGGTGGCGATCGCCGGAGTTGTCGCGGACTCCATGACGGCACAGCGTAGCCCTCACCGGTGTGGCGGATCGGGGAATGCGCAGATAGCGTCGGCGCATGGCCAACGAGCGCAGCAGGGACCTTGACATCGTCGTCTACGGGGCGACCGGATTCGTCGGTCGGCTTGTCGCCGGCTACCTTGCCGAGGCGGATCCGGGCGCCCGGATCGGGCTCGCGGGACGCTCGGAAAGCAAACTCGCCGCAGTGCGTGATTCACTCGGCCCGGCCGCCGCCGAGTGGCCGCTGATCATCGCCGATGCGGCGGATCCGGAGGCACTGGGACGGCTTGCCGGCACCACCTCGGTGGTGGCCTCAACAGTGGGACCGTATGCGAAGTACGGCCTGCCGTTGGTGGAAGCCTGCGCCGCCCACGGCACCCACTACGCGGACCTCACCGGTGAGGCGCTCTTCGTGCGGGAATGCGTCGACCGATTCGATGCCCCGGCGCGAGCAAGTGGTGCCCGGATCGTGAACTCGTGCGGATTCGACTCAGTGCCGTCCGACATTGGGGTGTACGAGACCTACCGGTTCGCGGCCGACCACGACCTCGGTCACCTCACCGACACCTTGTTGGTGGTCACCGGGATGCGCGGCGGTTTCAGCGGCGGCACCGTCGATTCGCTGCGCAACCAGATCGACGTGATCGCCGACGATCCGCAATCCCGGCGGATCGTGGCCGACCCGTTCGGCTTGAGCCCGAATCGGGAACTGGATCCGCCGCGCGGGAAGGACTCACCCCACAACGACTCGATTCGCCCCACCCGCAACGCCGCCACCGGTGCGTGGCTGGGTCCCTTCGTGATGGCGCCGTTCAACACCCGAATCGTGCGGCGCTCGAACGCGCTGCTGGACTACGCCTACGGCAAGGATTTCCGCTACCGGGAAGCCGTGGGTTTCGGCCGGTCGCCGCTGGGTCCGGTGCTGGCCGGGGGAATGGCTGCCGGACTCGCCGGATTGGTGGCCGGGATGTCCTTCGCACCCTCCCGGGCGGTCCTCGACCGCCTGCTGCCCGACCCCGGGGAGGGACCCGGCGAAGACGCCCGCCGCAACGGCTACTTCCGGATCGAGATCTATGCCCGCACCGATTCCGGTGCCATGTTGCGCACCAAGGTGTCTGCGCACGGTGATCCCGGCTACGCAGCCACGTCGGTGATGCTCGGCGAATCGGCTCTGAGCCTCGCCTTCGACGGTGAGGCGCTGCCCGACCGGGCGGGGGTGCTGACCCCCGCCACGGCCATGGACGGCGCGCTGGCGGACCGACTCCGACTGGCCGGCTTCACCTGCCACCCGGAGCGGTACCGGGGTTAGGACTTCTTCAACTCGTCGTGGCCGCCGAACTCCTTGCGTTGGGCGGACTGGATCTTGTCGGCGAAGAGGGCGTTGCCCTGGGAGGCGAAGCGCGAGTAGAGGGCGCTGGTGAGCACCGGCGCCGGGATGCCCTCCTCCACAGCCGCGATCGAAGTCCAGCGGCCTTCGCCGGAATCCGACACCCGGCCCGAGAAGCCTTCCAACCCTGGATCCTTCAGCAGGGCGATCGCGGTGAGGTCGAGCAGCCAGGAGCCGATCACGGAACCGCGACGCCACACCTCGGCCACGTCGGTGAGATTGAGGTGGTACTGGTAGAACTCGGGGTCGCTCAGCGGCGCAGTTTCGGCGCTGGTGGACGGTCCCCGGGTGCCGGCGTCGGCGTTGTGCAGGATGTTCAGCCCCTCGGCGTAGGCCGCCATGATGCCGTACTCGATTCCGTTGTGGACCATCTTCACGAAGTGGCCGGCGCCTGACGGGCCGCAGTGCAGCCACCCCTCTTCGGCCGGGGCCAGTGCGCCTTCGCGCCCGGGTGTGCGTTCGACATCACCGACGCCCGGGGCGATCGAGCGCCAGATCGGGGTGAGGCGATTAACCGCCACGTCGTCGCCGCCGATCATCAGGCAGTAGCCGCGATCCAGACCCCAGACACCGCCGGAGGTGCCGCAGTCGACGAAGTGCAGGCCCTTGTCCTTCACACTCGCGGCGTGCCGGATGTCGTCGCGGTAGTACGAGTTGCCGCCGTCGATGATCACGTCGTCCGGTTCCAGCACGTCGGCCAGTTCGCTGATGACCGAGTCGGTCACGTGCCCCGCGGGCACCATCACCCACACGTGGCGCGGTCCGGTCATCTTCGCCTTGAGGTCGGCCAGCGAATCGGCTCCGACGGCGCCTTCGGCCACCAGTGCGGCCACGTTGTCCGGGTTGGTGTCGTAGACGACTGCACTGTGCCCGTCGCGCATGATCCGACGAACCATGTTGGCGCCCATCCGGCCGAGGCCGACCATTCCGAGGGTCATCGGTGAATCCGTGGTCACTGGTTTCTCCTAGATCGTTGCTGTCCGGTTTCTGAGGTGCCGCAGGCCCGTCCGTCGAGGTGGATGGGCCCCACGTGGGAGTCTGGCACGTCGATCGGCCAGAAGCCCGGTGTCGGCGGTGAGACGGACGCTCACCGCGGCCAAATGGTCGAACTGCCGCGTCAGTGCGCGCAGCGGTGGAGCCGGGGCAGTTCGGCGCACTAGGGTGAAGTTCCGACAAGGAGGCTTCATGGAACTCGGCGTTTCGGACCGCTTGGTCATCTTCGGCATCTCCGGCGACCTCGCCTACAAGATGACCCTTCCTTCGCTGTATCGGCTGGAACGTCGGGGACTGCTCAAAGTGCCCATCCTGGGTGTGGCAGCCACCGAGTGGGGTCCGGACGGCTTGGCCGAGCGGGCGCGGGCGGCGATCACCGAGAACAGTGACGAGCCGTTCGACGAGAAGGTGTTCGACGCCCTGATCGCCCGGATGTCCTACATCGCCGGCGATTTCGGCGATGCCGCGCTCTACACCGAGGTGGCGAAAGCGATCGGAGATGCCGAGGCGCCGTGTTTCTACCTCGAGATTCCCCCCGGTCTGTTCGCGATGGTGGCCAAGGGTTTGGCCGGTGCCAATCTGCTCGGCGGCCGGGCCCGGCTGGTGGTGGAGAAGCCCTTCGGCCATGACCTCGCCAGCGCCGACGCGCTCGCCGCGGATCTGCATCAGTACGTCACCGAGCAGCAACTCTTCCGGATCGATCACTACCTCGGCAAGGAGCCGGTGCAGGATCTCACCTACCTGCGGTTCGGGAATTCGCTGTTCGAGCCGGTTTGGAACCGCAAGTACGTCCGGGCGATCATGATCACGATGGCGGAGGAGTTCGGCGTCGAGGATCGCGGATCGTTCTACGACGCGGTCGGGGCGCTGCGCGACGTGGTGCAGAACCATCTTCTGCAGGTGCTGGCTCTGACCGGCCTGGAGCCACCGACCGGCGGATCGCTGTCGAGTCGCCGACTGGACTTCTTCCGCAGCGTGGAATCGGTCGATCCGCAGCACGCGATCCGCGGGCAATACGAGGGCTACCAAGGCATCCCGGGCGTGGCGAAGGACTCCACCACGGAGACTTTCGTGGCGCTGAAGTTGATCCTGCGTTCGTGGCGCTGGTCGCAGGTGCCGGTCTACATCCGGGCGGGGAAGAAACTCCCCGGTACCGCCACCGAGATCGTGGTGCGGCTGCACGAGCCGCCGATGGCGTCGATCAACAAGCGGATGATCGGTCACACCGGCCACGACGACATCGTGCTGCGCATCGGCGGGGATGCCGGCGTCGGGGTGTCGGTGCGGGTCAAGAAGCCAGGTAGCGACAAGGCCGAGCCGGAGATGTTGAATCTCGACTTCGCCAGTGCGCTGGGCGAGACCCCCACCCCCTATGAGCGACTGCTGACTGATGCGATGAACGGCAACGACATGCTCTTCCCCAGCCAGGACGTGATCGATGAGACCTGGCGGATCGTGCAACCGCTGATCGACGCCCCGCCGCCGGTGGAGACCTACCAGCCGGGCACCTGGGGGCCGGCCGCCGCCCAACAGATGACCCGGCACGTGGGCGGCTGGCGCATTCCGATGGGCATCGCCGACGCATGAGACCCCGGGGTCGCGTTGACCTGCCGCAGCAGGCGCGGGCAATCGCACCACGAGCCAACCACGCAACCGACGAAGTGAGGGAAGCAGCGCCATGACACAACGAGGAACCAGCCCGCGGACGGATCCGGCCTGGTCAGCCCTGCTGGCCCATGCCGACGAGATCGGTAGCACCACACTCCGGGAGTTCTTCGCCGCCGATCCCGGGCGCGGCACTTCGCTGGTGGCAGAAGGCGCCGGACTCTACCTGGACTACTCCAAGCAACGGGTGGACGAGCGTGCTCTGGCGTTGCTGTCCGAACTGGCCGACCAACGCGGACTCCGGGAGTACTTCGCGGCGATGTTCGCCGGCGAACACATCAACACCACCGAGAACCGGGCCGTGCTGCACGTTGCGTTGCGCATGCCCAAGGATGCGTCGTTGGTGGTGGACGGGGTCGACGTGGTCGCTGAAGTCCACGACGTGCTCGACCGGATGGCCGACTTCGCCGACCGGGTCCGATCGGGGCAGTGGCTGGGCCACACCGGCAAGCCGATCAAGAACGTGGTCAACATCGGGATCGGCGGATCCGACTTGGGTCCGGTCATGGCCTACGAGGCCCTCAAGCACTACAGCGATCGCGACCTGACGTTCCGGTTCGTCTCGAACGTCGACGGAACGGACTTCGTGGAGGCGGTCCATGACCTCGACCCCGAAGAGACCCTGTTCGTCGTGTCGTCCAAGACCTTCACGACCCAAGAGACGATGAACAACGCCCACGCCGCACGGCGCTGGCTGCTGGAGGCGCTGCGTGACAAGGCGGCTGTCGCGAAGCACTTCGTGGCGGTGTCCACCAATGCGGAGGCGGTGGAAGTCTTCGGCATCGATACCGACAACATGTTCGGCTTCTGGGACTGGGTCGGTGGCCGCTACTCCATGGACTCGGCGATCGGGCTATCCACGATGCTGGCGATCGGTCCCGAGAATTTCGCGGACATGCTCGCCGGCTTCCACGAGATGGACGAGCATTTCCGCACTGCGCCCACCCGGGAGAACATCCCGGCGCTGATGGGTCTCTTGGCCGTGTGGAACCGCGACTTCCTCAAGATGTCCACCTGTGCCGTGCTGCCCTACGAGCAGTACCTCAAACGGTTCCCGGCGTACCTGCAACAACTGACGATGGAGTCGAACGGCAAGTCCGTGCGCATCGACGGCAAGCCAGTCGGCTGCGAAACGGGCGCGATCTACTGGGGTGAACCAGGCACCAACGGGCAGCACTCCTTCTACCAACTCATCCATCAGGGCACGTCGGAGATCCCCTGTGACTTCCTCTTCTTCCTGGAACCGATCAATCCGCTGCCTGCGATCGACGCGCCCGATCAGCACGATCTGCTCGTGGCCAACGTCCTGGCGCACAGAGCGCCGTCATGGCCTTCGGCAGGACGGCCGAGGAGGTCGCCGCGGATGGAACCCCGGCCGAGCTTGTCGCACACAAGGTCATGCCCGGCAACCGTCCGTCATCGATGATCGTGGGCGAGAGACTGGATCCGCGCATGCTGGGCCGGCTGGTAGCCCTGTACGAGCACAGCGTCTTCACCCAGGGCGTCATCTGGGGGATCAATCCGTTCGACCAGTGGGGCGTCGAGCTCGGCAAAGTCATGGCCAAGAAGATCGCCCCCGCGCTCACCGGAGACGATGACGGTGCCGATCTGGACTCGTCCACCCGGGCGTTGGCGGGGCGGTACCGGCGGCACCACAGCTGAGGCCTACAAATGGCCGCGCGGCAAGGATGCGGGCAATGCTTCGGACGCGAACCCCTGCAACGGCCGCGCACGACTTGCTTGAGGACGAATCTGCGGTCCGTTGTCGGTGACTCGCTCGTGACCACGGCAGAAGGCTGTCCCGGGGTGGACGTAGGCTTGCCTCACCATGACTGATGACCTGTTGACTGCCCTATCCCGCCGTGTCGTCATTGCCGATGGTGCAACGGGGACCATGCTGCAAGCCCACGATCTGAGCCTCGACGACTTCGAAGGACATGAGGGCTGCAACGAGGTACTCAACGTCACCCGGCCCGATGTCGTCCGATCGCTGCACGAGGCCTTCTTCGACGTCGGCGTAGACGCTGTCGAGACAAACACGTTCGGGGCGAATCTCGCCAACCTGGCCGAGTACGGCATTCAGAGCCGGATCCGGGAACTGGCGCAGGCGGGGGCCCAGATCGCCGCTGACACCGCCCGGGACTACAGCACCAGAGACCACCCGCGATATGTCCTCGGTTCCGTCGGTCCCGGCACCAAACTCCCCACACTGGGCCACGCACCCTTCGCGGACTTGCGTGACGCGTACACCGAGCAGGTCATCGGCATGCTGCTCGGAGGGGTGGATGCGGTCCTCATCGAGACCAGTCAGGACCTGCTGCAGGCGAAGGCGGCGGTACTTGCCAGTCACGTGGCGATGGGCGAAATCGGCAGGCGCGTTCCCATTCTGGTCAGCGTCACCGTGGAGACGACCGGGACCATGCTGCTCGGCTCGGAGATCGGGGCGGCACTGACCGCACTGGAACCCCTGGGGATCGATGCGATCGGGCTGAACTGTGCCACCGGCCCGGCGGAGATGAGCGAGCATCTACGGCACCTGAGCCGCAACTCGTCGGTGATGCTCACCTGCATGCCGAACGCCGGGCTGCCGGAACTCACCCCCGACGGCGCGCGTTACCCACTCACGCCAGAGCAACTGGCCGACGCCCACGAGACGTTCGTCGCCGACTACGGCCTCAACCTGATCGGCGGCTGCTGCGGTACCACTCCTGAGCACCTTCGGCAGGTGGTCGAAAGGCTTCACGACAAAGGCCGCGTCGACCGTAGCCCCTCCGCGCCGGCGGCGGTCAGTTCTCTGTATCACTCCGTGCCGCTGCGCCAGGATGCGACGTTCCTGACCGTGGGGGAGCGGACCAACGCAAACGGGTCGAAGGCGTTCCGGGAGGCGATGCTTGCCGAAAACTGGGACGAGTGCGTGCAGATCGCGCGGGACCAGGAGCGCGACGGCGCCCACGTGCTGGATGTCTGCATCGACTACGTGGGACGTGACGGGGTCGCCGACATGCAGGCGTTCACCGCGCGACTGGCGACCGCGACGACCTTGCCGATCATGCTCGATTCCACCGAGCCAGAGGTGATCCGGGCGGGTCTCGAGCACCTGGGTGGGCGGGCGATCGTCAACTCCGTGAACTATGAGGACGGAGACGGTCCAGGCTCCCGCTTCCAGCGAGTCATGCCGCTGATCTCAGAGCACGGTGCAGCGGTGGTGGCGTTGACCATCGACGAAGAGGGTCAGGCCCGCACCGCGGAGTGGAAGGTCCGGGTCGCCCGGCGCCTCATCGACGACCTGACCTCCAACTACGGGATGGCCGTTTCCGACATCCTCGTCGACACTCTGACGTTCCCAATCGCGACCGGACAGGAAGAGACCCGTCGCGACGGGATCGAGACGATCGAGGCCATTCGGGAGCTCAAGCGCCTGCACCCGGACGTCAACACGGTGCTGGGCGTCTCCAATGTCTCGTTCGGGCTCAACCCGGCGGCTCGGCAGGTGCTCAACTCGGTGTTCCTGCACGAGTGCGTGCAAGCCGGACTCGACGCCGCCATCGTGCACGCCTCGAAGATCCTGCCGATGAACCGGATCACCGATGAGCAACGCGACGCCGCCATGGACCTGATTTACGACCGGCGCCGCTACGACGACGACGGAGGTCTGGTCCACGACCCGCTGACTCATTTCCTGGAGGTCTTCGCCGACGCCAAGAGCGTCTCCGCCGACCGCGCCGACGAACTGGCCGGGCTGCCGCTGATGGAACGTTTGCAACGGCGCATCATCGATGGCGAGGCCAAGGGACTGCAAGCGGACCTTGACGAGGCGCTGGGGGAGAAGCCCGCTTTGGGCATCGTCAACGATGTGCTGCTGCCCGGGATGCGAACAGTCGGCGAGTTGTTCGGCGCCGGAGAGATGCAACTGCCGTTCGTCCTGCAGAGCGCGGAAGTGATGAAGGCGGCCGTCGCCCATCTGGAGCCGCACATGGAGCGCACCGACGAGTCCGGCAAGGGCACGATCGTCCTGGCCACTGTGAAGGGCGACGTTCACGACATCGGCAAGAACCTCGTCGACATCATTTTGAGCAACAACGGGTACTCGGTGGTCAACATCGGCATCAAGCAACCGGTCAACGCGATTCTGCAGGCCGCAGACGAGGCGAAAGCCGACGCGATCGGCATGTCCGGGTTGCTGGTGAAGTCGACGGTGATCATGCGCGAGAACCTCGAGGAGATGAATGCGCGCGGAATGGCTCAACGGTGGCCGGTTCTGCTGGGCGGAGCCGCCCTGACCCGGGCGTTCGTCGAGCAGGATCTCGCGGACATGTACGACGGGGAAGTCCGGTATGCCAAGGACGCCTTCGAGGGCCTGGCCCTCATGGATGCGGTGATGGCGGTCAAGCGCGGCGAACCCGGGGCGGCGCTACCCGAACGTCGGCAACGTCGCGTGCGCACGGCGGCCCGCCCGATGGCACCCGAGGATCCCGACGCGGTCTCGGATGTCGCCCGCGACACCCCGGTGCCGACCCCGCCGTTCTGGGGTGACCGGATCGTCAAGGGGATCGCGATGAAGGAGTACGTCGCCTACCTCGACGAACGGGCCTTGTTCCGCGGACAGTGGGGGACTCAAAACCGGCGAAGACCGATCCACGCAGCTACGAGAGATCGTCGCCGAAGAGGGGGCGTGCCGCGGCTGCGGGAGTGGCTCAGCCGGGTGCAGACCGAGGGCATGCTGGAGGCTGCGGTCATCTACGGCTATTGGCCGGCCTGGGCGCACGGCGACCAGATCGTGATCGGGGATCCGGAACAGCCACGGCGGGAGATCGGCCGATTCAGCTTCCCGCGGCAGCAGCGTGGACGGTTCCTCTGCCTCGCCGACTATGTGCGACCTGGTGAGCCGGACGGTTCGGCGCCGGCGGAGGTGGACAACGTTGCGTTCCACATCGTCACGATGGGCAACGCCATCGCCGAAGCCGCCAACGAGCTGTTCGCCGCCGACGCCTACCGGGACTACATGGAACTACACGGCCTGTCGGTGCAACTCACCGAAGCGCTGGCCGAGTACTGGCACAGCAGGGTGCGCGCGGAGTGGGGGATCGGCCACGGTGATTCACCGGAGATGGCGCGAATCCTGAAGCAGGAGTACATCGGCGAACGCTACTCGTTCGGCTACCCGGCGTGCCCGGACCTGGAACAGCAGACCTTGCTGTTCGAACTACTGCGCCCGGAAAGGGTCGGCGTGCAGTTGAGCGAGGAATTCCAGCTGCACCCGGAGCAGTCGACGTCGGCGATCATCTTCCACCACCCCGAGGCGATGTACTTCAACGCCGGATGACGGGCTCGGTGGGGCGCAGGAATCAGCCGCGGCGCCGGCGGAAGGCCTTCTCGACCTCGATCACCACGGCCGGGACCAGCGCCAGGCCGATCGCGATCCACCACTGCGAACCGTTGAGCGCCACCGTGCCGATCAGCGGCTGCAGGCCATCCCAGTCGACCGCCAGCCAGGTGAGCACCAGCGGAACGGCCAGCCAGGAGAAGTACGCCGGGTAGGGCCCGAACCAACCCGGGGTGAGATCGCGGCGGAGGGCGGCCGCGAGCAGCACGGTCGACAGGCCCATCACGGCGAAGGCCATGGTCTGACCGATTTCGCTGCCCCACCCGCTGGCGTCGGCGATGACGTAGGCGAGCAAGCCCACCACCGACTGCGTGAGGCCGAACAGCAGCCAGCGCGGCATCGTGCGACGGTTGAGGATGGGAACACTCGGATCCCTCGGTGGCGCGTCCATGATGCCGGGCCCAACCGCATCGGTGGAGATCGCCAGCGCGGGGAACAACCCGATCAGGAAGGTCACGAAAATCAGTTGGGCCGCGGTCAGGGCGTTGCCGGAGTTGATGTTGAACACGCTCGCCAGCAGCATCAGGCCGAGCACCCCAAACAGGCCGACCAGCACGTAGCGGATCTGCGCAGTGATCTTGCTGTAGATGTCGCGGCCGAGTTTCACCGCTGTGATCAGGGTGCCGAAGTTGTCGTCGGTGAGAATCATGTTGGCGGCCTGCTTCGTCACCTCCGCCCCGCTGCCCATGGCGACTCCGATATCGGCCTTCTTCAACGCCGCCGCGTCGTTCACCGCGTCACCGGTCATCGCCACGATGGCACCGTCGCGCTGCATCAACGACACCAGTCGGAGTTTGTCCTGCGGTGACACCCGGCCGAACACGTGCAGGTGGGGGAGTGTGTCGAGCAGGACCTGATCGCTCATCCGGTCCATCTCGGCGCCGGTCACCACACCCTCGCCCAGACCCAGATCGGCGGCGATCGCTGCGGCGGTGACCGCGTGATCACCGGTGATCATGCGCACTTCGATCCCTGCGTGCCGGGCGGTCCGGACGGCTTCGATCGCCGAAGGGCGCAACGGGTCGATGATGCCCACGAGTGACACGAACACAAGGTTGGAGACGGCCGCCATAGGATCGGCAGCGACGGCGTCGGCCTCGTCGGCGGGTCGATCGACGTAGGCGAACGACATCACACGCAGGCCTTTGCCCGCGAGTTCGGCGTTGGCCGCGGCGATCCGCTCGGAGACCTCGTCGATTCCGACGATCTCACCGTTCCACATGGCCCGGTCGCAACGTGCCAGCACCACGTCGGGGGCACCCTTGACCAGACCGATCAACGAATCCGGAGCACCGTCCTCGAGCGGAGCGACGTGGAAGGTGGCCATGAACTTGTAGGAGGAGTCGAACGGCACCAAGGCGACCCGGGGGTACTCCCGACGGCTGATGTCGGCATCCACACCCATCTTCGCGGCGAGCACCACCAGGGCGAGTTCGGTCGGATCCCCGATCACATTGCCCTCGGCGTCGACCCGGGCGTCACTGCACAGGGTGAGTCCGTAGCCGAGCGCGGTGAAGTCAGGCAGCCCGGCGCCGGCAGCGTGCAGAATCGCCCCCTGGGTGGAGTAGCCCTCACCTTCGATGCGGAACCAATCGCCGTCGGTGAACATCTCCACCGCGGTCATCATGTCCATGGTGAGGGTGCCGGTTTTGTCGCTGTTCACTGCCGAGACTGATCCGAGCGTCTCGACGTCGGTGAGGGTGCGCACGATCGCCTTCGCCGAGGCCAGTCGCTGCGCGCCGTAGGAGAGCATGGCGGTGAGGAAGGTGGGCAGACCGGAGGGGATCGAGGAGATGGCGGTGGCGATGGCCACCAGGGCGATCGTGTTCGCATCCAGCCCCCGCGCGAACCCGATTGCGATGATGAAGGCCACCGCGATCAGACAGACGCTGGCCAGCCGGATCGTCAACGCCCGGAGTTCCTTCTGCAACGGCGACGGCTCGGACTCGACCGAGTTGAGCATGCTCGCGATCCGGCCCATCTCGGTCGATTCGCCGGTGGCGACGACCACGGCCTCCCCGGTGCCGCGGGTGACCGAGGTGTTGGCGAACAGCATGCTGGTGCGGTCGCCGAGCGCGGCCTCTGGATCCTCGACCGGATTCGCGTCCTTGTCGACGGTGGTGCTCTCGCCGGTGAGCGAACTTTCGATCACCTGCAGGTTGGCCGACGTCGTGATGCGGGCATCGGCGGGCACCAAGTCACCGGCCTCCACCACGATCAGGTCGCCGACGACGAGGTCGACGGCCGGAATGTCGGCGAGTACGCCGTCTCTTTTGACCCGTGCGGTGGGCACCGCCATCGACGACAACGCGTCGGCGCTGGCTTGGGCCTTGTACTCCTGGTGCGACCCCATGGCGACGTTGAGCAGCACCAGCAGGGCCACCAGGATCGCGGTCTCCGGTTGACCGACCACAACGCTCACCACGATGAGGATGCTGAGCAGGACGGTCATGGGATCGCGCCATTGCCGTGCGATCAAGGTGGCGATCGACGGCCGTGGTGCGGTGGGTAGGGAGTTGGGCCCATCCTGATCGAGTCGGGCAGCTGCGGTGCTCGACTCGAGCCCGTTCTGTTCGTCGGATCCGAGTGCAGCGACCACCGCCGAGGCGCTCTGGGTGAACCAACGAGCGTTGGCGCTGCTATTCGTGAGCTGACTCATGTTCTCTCGTCCTCCGGAGAGCGGACAGATGGGCCTCGATGGCACTACCGTCGCATACATCGGACGCGGTTTGGCGTCCCTTGATGAGAACGCACGGTTGTCGCACCGCTAGTCGGTGGACGGCAATGATGCAGCCGTGGCGGCGTGGACGAAGGGATGGATTCCGGTGCCGGAGGCAGTGTTGTGGGATATGGACGGCACCCTCGTTCGAACCGAGGAACTGTGGATGGCCGCCGAAAGCCAGACCATGGAGTCGTTCGGTGGCCATTGGGACGCCCAGGATCAGGCCGTGGCGGTGGGGGGACCGTTCGACCGGGTGACCGTCTACATGGCCAAGCGGGTCGGGGTGGACGTGGACGTGCTCAGCGAACGCCTGAACCGGACGATCGAGCAGCTCGTCGCGGCCGAGCACGTGCCGTGGATGCCCGGTGCCAGGGAATTGCACGAGGAACTGGCCGCAGCCGGGGTGCCGCAGGCCCTGGTCTCGAATTCATGGCGGGAACTGATGACGGCGGCCCTGGCCGACCTGCAGACCAGCTTCGACGTCGTGATCGGCGGCGATGAAGTCGAACGCAGCAAACCGGATCCGTTGCCCTACCTGACCGCGTGCGCCCGGCTGGGTGTACGCCCAGAGCGGTGCGTCGTGATCGAGGACTCCGCCACCGGGGTGGCTGCGGGATTGGCGGCCGGAGCCGCCGTGCTCGGCGTGCCCCACGTCGGGGAACTCAACCCGCATCCCCGGCTGACCGTCACCCATTCACTCGTCGGCTGGACTCCCGACCGGCTCGACGGGCTCCTCGACGGCTGACGGCTGCTCGGCCAACCCGGGGTCGAATCGCTGGGTACGCAGGAACATGAAGAAGCACCAGGTGGCCAACGCCGAAAGTGCGTGCCAGATCGCGTGACCCTGGATCAGGCTGTCCGGCTGGCAGAAGAAGGTGCCTGGCTGGCCGAGATTCCAGATGTAGAACGCGGCGAGGAACGACGCCAGACCCAGCCAGAACCACGGGGTGTAGGTGCGCCGCACCGGCACCGGGCCACGGGTGATGAGGGCGGGAAGCCAGAAGAGGATCACCCACCAGTACTCGTCGAGGTTGAGCACGATGGTCCAGGGGAACACCCCGAAAAGCAGCGCGATGCCGAAGCCGACCAGCCCGGAGTACCAACGGAACTGCGGCGAGGGGAATCGGACGAGTGATTCGGAGATGAGCCACAGCGGGATCGCCACCGTGAACAACTCGAAGTTGATGCCCAGGTCCGGCCCCAGCACCCAATAACCGAGGCCGTACAGCGCCACCGTGCCCAGGTAGGCGGCGGCGAACCAACGGGCCCGCCAACGCCCCAGCAGGGCGAAGTTGTACAGCACCGGCACCATGATGTAGGCGACCATCGAGAGGTTGTCGAACCAGGCGCCGAAGAACGTGTGGCTGGCGTGCATCAGCATGCTGCCGGGGCCGAGGAAGATCGCCGCTGCCGCATACAGCAGGGCTATCGGTTGGTTGCCGATGAACGGGTTGCGTCGCGGTCTGTCGCGGCCGGTGTCGCGGGCGAGCACCGCCATCATGGCGAGGCCGGCGACCACGAAGGCGAGGTTGCCGGCGGTGTTGACCGGCTCCCGGATGACGCCGCCGGAGACCCGCTCGCACCAACGCGACAGGTTCCCGATCGCCGGCTCGTTGGCCGCCGGATCCCACCAACCCGCCACGCCGCCGGCCGCCAGCAGCACCCCGAAGATCGTGAGCAGCACGATCGCCACGGCCAACGGCTGCCAGGGGGACGGCTCGTCTGGTCGCCGGCGACGCCTCCTGCGGGTGTTGCGGGCGGTATCGGTACTCGGCATAGGCGTCAGACTAAACGGACACAACGCATGTTCGCGGGCTATTCGCTGGCGATCGCCTGCAGCACATTCAGTCGCGAGGCTCGCCAGGCGGGCCAGAGCGCGGCGACCACCCCGCCCAGGGCCGAGATCACCACGAACAGGACAAGTTGCGGCACGTCGATGCCCAGCTCGGTGATGCCCTCATTGGACAGCACCTGTTGCAGACCGATGCCGTAGAGCACGCCGAGCACCAAACCGAGGACACTGCCCAACACCGCGATCAGCACCGATTCGATCAAGATCATCCGGCGTACCTGTTTCCGGGTGGTTCCCACCGCTCTGAGCAGGCCGATCTCCTTGGTGCGTTCGAACACGCTCAGCGCCAGGGTGTTGACGATGCCGAGGAAGGCGATCAACACGGCCAGGATCAGCAGCGCGACGATGAAGGCCAACAGTTGGTTGATGGATTCCCGGATCTGAGCCTTGAACTCCACCTGATCCTGCAGCGTCACCGTGGGGTACGGCTCCAAGGCGGCATCCAGGGCAGCCCGGACCTCGGCCTGATCGCTGCCGGGTGTGGTCGTGATGTAGGCCGCCGAGTCCTGCCCGGGCGCGCCGAGCAGGTCGGCGCTGGCATTGCCCGCGACGAACCCCTGGAAGAACCCGGCCGGCTCGTAGGTGCCGACGATCTTCACCTCGGCCGGACCGGTCAACGTCAAGACGTTCAGCGATTGGCCCACGGTGAGACCGAGATCGGTTGCCGTGGTGGTGTCCACGATCACCGAACCGGCATCGTTGAGGCGGGCCAACTCGCCGTTCGACAGGCTCAGGTTGAGCACATCCGTGATGGCGTCCGGATCGACGATCGTGATGATCGTGGGACTGTCGCCGGCACCCGGGATCTGCGCCACCGCGGAGCGCACCGCGGTCACCGTCTCCACCCCTGGCACAGCTGCCACGGTTTCGGTGACGACCGGGGGGAACGGCTGGAAGGTGGCGCCGAAGACGACGTAGTCCGCGCCGATCACGTCGTCCACCACGGCGTCGGTCGACTTGATGGTCGAGGAGGCGATCACACTCATCGCGCTGATGAGGGCCAGGCCGATCATCAGAGCTCCGGCGGTGGCGGCGGTCCGGCGCGGATTCCGGCGGGCGTTCTCGACGGCCAGTCGCCCCACGGTGGAGCGGGAGAACGGCCAGCCCAGCACCGGCACCAAGAGCCGTGCCGCCAAGGGGGCGAGGGCGAGGGCGGCGAACACGGCGGCCAGGGCGCTGACACCGAGCAACTGAGCGGCGGCGGTGCTGTTGTCCGTCGGTCGAAGCGCCAGGATGGCGAAGATCACCGCGATGGTGAGGAGGACCGCCCCGACGATGCCGCGCCGCAACAGCGGTGCCGCCGTCGGCGTCGACTCCTCGCGCATCGCCGCGACGGGCGGGACCATGGAGGCCCGGCGCGCCGGGACCAGGGCGCTGACCAAGGTGACCACGATGCCGATGCCGTAGGCCACGGCGAACGTCCGGGGGAGCAGCACCAACCCGGATCCCGGCAGCGGAGCACCCAACAGGGCGAACAGACCCTTGAGCCCCTGCGCCACACCGACACCGACCGCCAGGCCGATGGTGGCGGCGATCACGGCCACGAGGATCGCCTCGATCAGCACCGACGTGCGCACCTGGCGCCGGGTGGCGCCGATCGCGCGCATCAGGGCGAGTTCGCGCGAACGCTGGGCGACCAGGATGCTGAACGTGTTGTAGATCAAGAACGCCGAGACGAACAAGGCGATCAGGCCGAAGACGAGCAGGAACGTGTTGAGGAAGCCCAGGGCCTGGTTGAGTTGTTCGGTCAGTTCCGACGCCACCTGCTCGCCGGTCTTGCTCTCCACATCCTCCGGCAACAGCGGTGCGACCCGGTTCTGCAGTTCGGTCTGCGACACGTCGGGTTCGGCCAGCACCCGGATCGAGGTGACCTGGCCCGGGGCGGTGAGCAACTGCTGGGCGACCTCGGTCGGCCAGATCACCACCGAGGCGCCACCGCCGAGTACCACCGGTTCAACGATGCCGACGACGGTGGGGGTGACCCGCTCTCCGCTCGGGAGCAGGACCGTGACGGTGCCACCGATCGGCGCCTCGGCCTGCTCGGAGGTGCGCTCGTCGACCACCACGGCATCGGGACCGTTGGGGGCCGAGCCGGAGGTCAGACGCCATTCGGCCAAATCAGCCGAGTCGATCCAACCCTCGCCGAACCCGACCGAACCCGGACCGCCGCCGGTGCCCAACGGTTTGCCGTCGGGTCCGAGGACCGCCACGTTGCGCACCACGACGGCGCCGGCCGCCTCGGCCACGCCGGGGACGTCGGTGACCTCGCCGACCAGCGAATCGGGCATGGTCCGCACCGGACCTTCGTTGCCGAAGCCGGCGTCGAAGGTGGTGGCGGGCTCGATGACGAGGTCCACCTGTCCGGCGCTGGTGAGATCGTTGAAAGCCTTCTGCAGCGAGTCGGTGAAGATGAAGGTGCCCGCGACGAAGGCCACCCCGAGGATGATCGAAAGGGCCGAGAGGGCGAGGCGAACCTTGTAGGCGGCCAGTGCCCGCAGTGTGGCTCTGAGCATCGGACTACTCGGCCTGCGCGGAGGTGGCGCGGTCGAGGTGCTTCATCCGGTCCAGCACCGCCTCCGCCGAAGGGTTGCGGAGTTCGTCGACCACCCGGCCATCGGCCAGGAACAGCACTCGGTCGGAGTAGCTCGCTGCGGTTGCGTCGTGGGTGACCATGGCGATGGTTTGACCGAACTCGTCCACGCTGCGGCGCAGGAAGCCCAACACCTCGGCACCCGAGCGGGAATCGAGGTTTCCGGTCGGTTCGTCGGCGAAAATGATCGCGGGCCGACTCACCAGGGCTCGGGCACAGGCGACCTGCTGCTGCTGGCCGCCGGACAACTCGCTCGGCCGGTGATCGAGTCGATCACGCAGGCCTACCGTGTCGATCACGGTGTCGTACCAGGCGAGGTCCGGTGAACGGCCGGCGATGTCGAGCGGGAGGGTGATGTTCTCCGCGGCGTTCAACGTGGGGATCAAGTTGAAGCTCTGGAAGATGAACCCGACCTGATCGCGGCGCAATTGCGTGAGGGCCTTGTCGGAGAGTGTTGACAACGGCGTTTCGCCCAGGTACACTTCGCCGGCGGTGATCGAGTCCAAACCGGCCATGCAATGCATGAGGGTGCTCTTGCCGGATCCGGAGGGGCCCATGATGGCCGTGAATTCGCCTTCGGCGAGTTGCACGTCGACGCTGTCGAGTGCGACGACTTGCATGGCTCCGCTGCCGTAGACCTTGGTCAGTCCGACGGCGTGGGCGGCGGCTACGGTCTGGTCGAGACCGGGCTCGTCGGATGATGCGGCATCAGCGGTCATGCCCTGACGCTACCCGACTTCCCCCCGGTCAGCGGCTTGGGTGGGCAACGGCAGCAGGGCTCCGCCCTGGGCAGGGCAATGTTCGGCGAAGGAGCACCAGCGGCAGTGCCCGCCCGGCCGCGGCTGCCAGTCACCGGTTTCGGCGATCAGCACGATTGATTCCCAGAGTCGGCGCAGTTTGGCCTCGAAGCTGCGCAGGTCCTCCACGTCCGGAACGAGGCGAAGGAACTCGCCGTTGCCGAGGTAGTTCAGTTGCAGCAGTGCCGGCAAGGCTCCGGTCATCCGCCAGATGACCAAAGCGTAGAAGCGCAATTGGAACATCGACTTCTGCTCGAACTGCGGTCCGGGGGAGCGGCCCGTCTTGTAGTCGACGATCCGCACACCGACACCCTCGGCGATGTCTACCCGATCCACGAATCCCCGCAGTAGCGGTCCGTCGGGCAGTTGGTACTCGACGTGCAGTTCGCGGTGCGCCGGCTCCAGGTAGCGGGGATCTTCCATGGCGAAGTAGGTGGCGAGCAGCGGTTCGGCGTCGGTGAGCCAGGCGGCCGATTGCGCGGGATCAGGATCACCGCCGAAGACAGCAGCGACTTCCGGTTCTTCGGCCAACAGGTCGTCCCAGGAGGACGGAAGCAGCGCGATGGCCTCGTCGAGTGTCCGGTCGGCGGCGGGGAGGTCGAAGATGCGCTCCAGCACGGTGTGGATCAAGGTGCCCCGAACCATGGCCGGCGAGGGCTCTTCCGGCAGACGGTCGATGGTGCGGTAGCGGTACAGCAACGGGCAGGTGGTGAAGTCCGAAGCTCGTGACGGTGACAGTGCCCCCAACTGCGGATGGCCAGCCTGGCGGGTGGCCTGCCACAGTTCAGCCGGCGGGATTACCACGACCGGCGGTAAGTCCGCCCGGGTTCGCGTGGTGGTGCTCGACGTCATGGGAACACCCTATGCGGGGGTCCGACAAAGACGGCGCAGCCTTGTGGACGAGTCGTGCGGTGAGTGCCCGCTTCGCGCGGCGAGTGTCGGGGCGTCGCTAGGCGAGCGCTTGCTCCACATCATCTATGAAAAGGACTCCGTAGATCGCTCCGGTCGCGTCGACGACGATCACCGCAGGGGCATTCGCCTGGCGCAGCGCGTCGATCAAGTCATGGCCGGCGACGTCGGCACGGACCATCGCGCGCGCGGGCAGCGGGGTCGAGAGCGAATTGACCGGGATCCACGGTCGACGATCGGGGGGCGTAGCTGAGGCGGCTGTCTCGTTGACCACCCCGGTCGGGTGGCCGAAGTCGTCGATCACCACGATCGCCCCGGCGTGCGCGTCGGCCATGCGTTGACGGGCAAGCGCCAACGATTCCTGCGTACGGGCCGGGACGGCGCGACGGGCCAATGACCCCGCCCGTAGTTCCGGAATCCGCTGCTCCAAGGTCGATTGCCGCAGCGACGCGGTGGCGCCGATCCAGACGAAGACCCCGAATACGGCAGCCACCACGACTGTGAGCAGTCCGAGGTTCGAGCCGGGCAACGCAGCCAAGCCCAGGGGGATCACCACGACGATGACCGCCAACACCCGCCCCGACCAGGCCGCAACCTTGGTGCCCCGGTGCTCGCTTCCGGTGAGTTTCCACGCCACCGCCCGAACGATGCCGCCGCCGTCCAGCGGTAAGCCGGGCAACAAGTTGAGCACTCCGAGCAGGATGTTCGTCCAGACCAGAGCGGACAGGATGTTGGCCGCCACGGATGGCAACGAGGTGCCTACCGTCATCAGCAGGCCCTGCGCGGCAGCCGCCACCCCGAGAGTGGCCAGTGGCCCGCTGGCGGCGATCGCCGCCTCCCGACCGGGGGTCAGATTGGCCCGCTCATAGACGGTGAAACCGCCGAAGATCCACAGCGTGATTCCGTGCACCGCGTTGCCGAGGCCGCGGGCGGTGAGGCCGTGGGCCAACTCGTGAACAAGGATCGCCGCATAAAGCAGGACTGCGAAAACCACCGCGGCGGCGAGGCCGGTGCCGCCTGCGCCGAAGGTCGGAGCCCACAGCCAGGCGATCAGCCCGACGCCGAGCAGACCCGACAGCGGCACCGACACCGGCATGCCCAACAACGAAAATTGCAGCCCACCGCTCCGGCGGGTCGCATCGTCGGCCATAGGAACAACTTTATCGGCAGTCCCGGGCTCGGGCCCCTTCGACGCTCGGCGGCCGGCGGGGTCCGGCAACGCCACCACGTAGGCTCGCAGACCATGAGCGTCAATCCGGGACCCGCCGCCCGCGGGCCGCTGCAACCCGGCGATCGGGTACAACTGGCCGATCCCAAAGGTCGGCTCCACACCGTCACCTTGGAGCGGGGGCGCCTGTTCCATACCGCCAAGGGCAGCATCGCCCACGACGACCTGATCGGCGGTCCGGAGGGAGTGGTGGTCACCAGCAGCAAAGGCACCGGATACGTCGCGCTCCGACCGCTGCTGTCCGACTTCGTGCTCTCGATGCCGCGGGGGGCCGCGGTGGTCTATCCGAAAGACGCGGCGATGATCGTGGGGCTCGCGGACGTTTTCCCCTCGGCCTTCGTGGTAGAGGCTGGGGCCGGGTCGGGGGCGCTGACGTGCAGTCTGCTCCGCGCGGTGGGGGAGACCGGAAGGGTGCTGTCGTACGAGCGCAGAGCCGACTTCGCCGAGATCGCCGAGGCAAACGTGACGACCTTCTTCGGTCGGCGCCCCTCCAACTGGACTATTCAGGTGGGGGACTTCGCGGCCGCCGACGGCGACGGCACCGCCGACCGCGTCGTGCTCGACATGCTGGCCGCATGGGACTGCCTGCCTGCGGCAGCGGGTTGGCTGCGCCCCGGCGGGGTGCTGGTGGTGTATGTCGCCACCACCACCCAGCTCTCCCGCGTGGTCGAAACGATGCGAGACCAGGGGTGCTGGACCGAGCCGAAAGCCAGCGAGACGCTGGTGCGGCCGTGGCACGTCGAAGGACTCTCAGTCCGGCCTTCCCATCGCATGGTCGGCCACACCGGATTTCTGGTGGCCGCCCGGCGACTGGCCGACGGAACCGTGCTGCCGCTGCGCCGTACCCGCCCCGCCAAGGGGGCATACGGGCGCGACTGGAAGCGGCCGGGGGAATCCGTCGGAGACGAATCTGGTGGCATTTCTGACCCGGCTGGGTAGGGTTGGGGCAGTCGGCTCGAGGCCTAGGAGGCGAAGATGGCGGATGGCGACGAGGGTCGGGTGGACCGCGGCGGTGGTGGCGGCGGGGAGACGGCGGCGCTCCGCGCTTCGCTGGCATCGGCCCGGGAATCCAACGAGCGCCTCGCGAGCACCTTGCGCGACGCCCGTGACCAAATCGTGGCGCTGCGGGAGGAACTCGACCGGCTCGGCGAGCCGCCGAACACCTACGGCGTGTTCCTCGCACCCAACGGCGATGGCATGGCCGACATCATGGCGTCCGGGCGGAAACACCGGGTGGTGGTGAGCCCGACGGTGGAGGTCGAATCCCTGGTGCCCGGCCAAGAGGTGATGCTCAACGAGGCGTTGAACATCGTCGCCGCGTGCGAGTTCGAGCGGGTCGGCGAGATCGTGATGTTCAAGGAGTTCCTGCCGCCCGGCGACCGTGCACTCGTGCTCGGCCATACCGACGAAGAGCGGGTGGTGCGGCTCGCCGAACCGCTGCGCGACGTCGTGATCCGCGCCGGCGACTCCTTGTTGTTGGACGTCCGGGGCGGGTACGCCTACGAGCGGGCGCAAAGTCGAAGTGGAACTCGTACTGAAGAGGTGCCCGACATCGACTACGAGGACATCGGTGGCCTCGGGTCGCAGATCGAGCAGATCCGCGACGCCGTCGAGTTGCCCTTCATGCACGCGGATCTCTTCCGCGAACACGAGTTGCGCGCGCCCAAGGGGATCCTGCTCTACGGTCCGCCCGGTTGCGGAAAGACGCTCATCGCGAAGGCCGTGGCCAACTCCCTGGCGAAGAAAGTCTCAGCCCGGGAGGGTTTGGAGGCCGGGCGATCCTTCTTCCTCAACATCAAGGGCCCGGAACTGCTGAACAAGTATGTGGGGGAGACCGAGCGGCACATCCGACTGGTCTTCCAGCGGGCCCGGGAGAAGGCCAGCGAGGGCATGCCGGTGATCGTGTTCTTCGACGAGATGGACTCACTGTTCCGCACCCGGGGTTCCGGGGTGTCAAGCGATGTCGAGAACACGATCGTGCCTCAACTGCTGTCGGAGATCGACGGCGTCGAGGGCCTCGAGAACGTCATCGTGATCGGGGCGAGCAACCGCGAGGACATGATCGACCCGGCCATTCTGAGGCCCGGACGCCTGGACGTGAAGATCAAGATCGAACGCCCCGACGCGCAGGCCGCCGCCGACATCATGGCCAAGTACCTCGCATCCCGACTGCCTTTGCATCCCGACGACCTGTCCGAACACGGTGGGGACCCCGATGCGACAGTCGCCGCCATGATCCAGCGGACGGTGGAGCGGATGTACTCGGAGTCCAATGAGAACCGCTTCCTGGAGGTCACCTACGCCAACGGTGACAAGGAGGTCCTCTACTTCAAGGACTTCAACTCCGGCGCGATGCTGGAGAACATCGTCTCGCGGGCTAAGAAGAACGCGATCAAGGACTTCCTGGACCACGGTCAGAAGGGTATTCGCCTGCAACACCTGCTGTCGGCGTGCGTCGACGAGTTCCGTGAGAACGAGGACCTGCCGAACACGACCAACCCCGACGACTGGGCGCGGATTTCGGGCAAGAAGGGTGAACGTATCGTGTTCATCCGCACGCTGGTGCAGGGCAAGACCGGCGGCGAGCCGGGTCGATCCATCGACACCACGTCGAACACCGGTCAGTACCTGTGACACCCGGCAGCGGATAGGCTCGACCCGTGACTGTTCGACGGGTGATGGGGATCGAAACCGAATACGGGGTGACGGTTCCGGGTCGGCCCAATGTGAACGCGATGGTTCTCTCGACCCACGTCGTCAACGCCTACGCCTCCGAATGTGGGCTCACCGGCCAACGACGCACCAGGTGGGACTACCAAGAGGAGTCGCCGCTGCGCGATGCGCGCGGCTTCGACGTCTCGCGGGCGGAGGCCGATCCCACCCAACTCACCGACGACGACCTCGGTTTGGCCAACGTGATCCTGGTCAACGGGGCCCGGCTCTATGTCGACCACGCCCACCCGGAGTACTCGTCGCCGGAGGTGTCCTCGCCCCGACAGGCGGTGTTGTACGACCGAGTCGGTCAGGTGGTGATGGCGCGGGCTGGGCGACTGGCGTCCGCCGTGCCCTCGGTGGGCAAGGTCGGGCTGTACAAGAACAACACCGACAACAAAGGCGCCTCGTACGGCACGCACGAGAACTACCTCATGAGTCGGCGCACCCCATTCCCCGACGTCGTCCGGCATCTGACCGGCTTCCTGGTGTCCCGCCCGGTGTTCGCCGGAGCCGGCCGGGTGGGGATCGGTCAGGACGGCAAACATCACGGCTACCAGCTGTCGTCTCGGGCGGACTTCTTCGAGGTCGAGGTGGGGCTGGAGACCACCCTCAAGCGGCCGATCATCAACACCCGCGATGAGCCACACGCAGATCCGGAGTTCCACCGCCGGCTCCACGTGATCATCGGAGATGCCAACCTCAGCGAAGTCGCCACCTACGTGAAGATGGGCGCGACGTCGCTGGTGATCGGGATGATCGAGGCTGGCTGGCTGGCCGACGATCTCGTCCTGGCCAGTCCGGTGACCGCCCTGCACACCATCAGCCACGATGTGACGTTGAAGTCGACCGTGCAACTGCGTGATGGGCGAGAGCTGACCGGACTGCAGCTGCAGCGCGAGTACGCTGACCAGGCTGCGAAGTTCGTCGACAGCACCTTCGGCTCGGACGTCGACGATGAAACCCTTGACGTGCTCACCCGCTGGCATCGACTGCTCGACGGTCTCGAGCACGATCCCGACGACGTGGCCGATCAGGTCGACTGGGTCGCCAAACTGCGTCTGCTGGACGGCTACCGTCGGCGGGACAAGATCGACTGGGGCCACGCCCGGCTGGAATTGATCGACCTCCAATACTCCGATGTGCAGCCGGAGAAGGGTCTCGCGGCCCGACTCGAGGAGCGCGGTCTGCTGCAGCGCCTCACCACCGACGCGGAGGTGGAGCACGCCCTGGCCAATCCCCCCACGGACACCAGGGCGTATTTCCGTGGCGAATGCATCCGTCGGTACGGAGCCAATATCGCCGCCGCCAGTTGGGACTCGGTGATCTTCGACCTGCCGGGTCGTGACCCGCTGGTCCGGGTGCCGACACTCGACCCGTTCAAGGGCACCGCCGGCCACGTCAAGCAGTTGCTGGACGCCTGCCCCGACGCCGAATCCCTGGTCGCGGAGTTGACCGCCGGCGGTCAGACCAGCCGGCCGCGGCGGGGTTGATCCGCTTGACTCCGCCGCCGTGGTTGCCCACGCGGGAACCGGCTCTTCATGCCACGATGGGGATGGCGCCTCACACGAGGCCTGTTTCGGGCTAGGGTCGTAGTCGTTCAAAGCTGGACCCACGCTTGTGGGACGGCTGCGACGGGTGCGAGTCGCCGCTTGACGTCGAGGCACAGAGGAGGAGTCGGAGATGTCTGCTCAGGAGCACGCTGCGAAACGGGGAGAACGCGTCGAGGAGGCGCAGACCGAGCAGGCCGCGCCCGCTGCCGAAGCGACCGCCGAGGCGGAGGCCCGCGACGCCGATGTGGACGCCCTGCTCGACGAGATCGACGATGTGCTGGAGACCAACGCCGAGGAGTTCGTGGCTGCGTTCGTGCAGAAAGGTGGCCAGTAGGTGACATCCGAGAGTCAGAGCAGTCGACTGCCGGCTCACTACTTCACAGCAGGTTCGTCGTCGTTCGTGGAGTTCCTGGCCGCCCACGCGCCGGAACACCTGCCGGGTGCCGCGGGTCGGTCGTCGGCCCCGGCGGGGAGCGGCGTCGGGGGGCAGTCGGCTGAACGAGGATCCGGGCAGGTCTCGGCGCCGCACGGCACCACGATCGTGGCCAGCACTTTCGACGGCGGCGTGATCATGGCCGGTGACCGGCGGGCCACCATGGGCAACATGATCGCCCAGCGCGACATCGAGAAGGTGTATCCCGCCGACGAACTATCGGTGGTCGGTATCGCGGGCACTGCCGGGTTGGCGGTGGAGATGGTGCGCTTGTTCCAGACCGAGCTTGAACATTTCGAAAAGATCGAGGGGATGACACTGTCCCTGGAAGGCAAGGCGAACCGCCTTTCCTCTTTCATCCGCAGCAATCTCGGGATGGCGATGCAGGGGCTGGCGGTGGTGCCGCTGTTCGCCGGGTACGACCAGGCTTCGGACATCGGGCGCATCTTCTCCTACGACGTGACCGGAGGTCGCTACGAGGAGCACGACTACTACTCGGTGGGCTCCGGAAGTCCGTTCGCCCGGGGGTCGTTGAAGAAGCTGTTCCGCGCCGAGCAGGATGCCGACGCCGCGGTCAGAGTGTGCCTACAGGCGCTGTACGACGCCGCCGACGACGACTCGGCGACCGGCGGTCCCGACATGACCCGCAGGATCTTTCCGGTCGTGTACACCGTGGACGCGCGGGGGGCCCGCCGGATCCACGAATCCGAACTGCAGGTTCTCATGGACGCCGTGGTGGATCAGCGGTTCCAGCGTCCCGACGGCCCTGTGGCCACCGACCCGACGGGGGAGGCGACATCATGACGATGCCCTTCTACGTCTCGCCCGAACAGATCATCAAGGACAAGGCCGACTACGCCCGCAAAGGCATCGCGCGGGGACGTTCAGTGGTCGTCGCTCAGTACGACCAAGGAATCCTGTTCGTCGCGGAGAACCCGTCGCGGGCTTTGCACAAGATCAGTGAGATCTACGACCGGATCGCGTTCGCCGCGGTCGGCAAGTACAACGAGTTCGAGAATCTGCGCGTCGCCGGAGTCCGGTACGCCGACCTGCGCGGCTACAGCTACGACCGCGCCGACGTGACCAGTCGAGGTCTGGCCAACGCTTACGCCCAGACACTCGGAACTGTCTTCACCGAGGCCCAAAAGCCGTACGAAGTGGAGATCATCGTCGCCGAGGTGGGAGCCGACGAGGGCAGCGACCAGTTGTACCGGCTCACCTTCGACGGATCGGTGGGCGACGAGCACGGATTCGTGGCGATGGGCGGTGCGGCCGAGGCGATCTCGACCCAACTGCAGGAGCAGTGGCGTCCCGACCTGAGCCTCGAGCAGGCGCTCACCATGGCCGTCGCCGCGCTGTCCGAACACGGTGGGCAGGGGCCCCGCACCTTGGACGAGCAGTTGCTCGAGGTGGCGATCCTGGATCGTAATCGTCCCCGACGCTGCTTCCGGCGACTGACCGGTGACGAGCTATCCGATCTGCTGAACAGCGAATAGAGGCTCATCATGTCGCGCAGGATCTTCGGGATCGAGACCGAGTACGGCGTGACATGTACGTTCCAGGGGCAGCGAAGACTGTCCCCGGACGAGGTCGCTCGCTACCTGTTCCGCAGGGTGGTCAGCTGGGGACGCAGTTCCAACGTGTTCCTGCGCAACGGTTCCCGGCTCTACCTCGACGTCGGATCGCACCCCGAATACGCGACTGCCGAGTGTGACGACATCACCCAACTCGTGACCCACGACAAAGCGGGAGAGCGCATCCTGGAGGGCTTGCAGGTCGATGCCGAGCAGCGGCTGGCCGGCGAGGGGATCCTCGGGGACATCTATTTGTTCAAGAACAACACCGACTCCGCGGGGAACTCCTACGGCTGCCACGAGAACTATCTCGTCGGACGGCAGGGCGAGTTCTTCCGGCTCGCCGAAGTCCTGATCCCATTTCTGGTGTCACGTCAACTGATCTGCGGCGCGGGCAAGGTGCTGCAGACCCCGCGCGGAGCCACCTACACGGTCAGTCAGCGCGCAGAGCACGTGTGGGAGTCGGTCAGCAGCGCCACCACGAGAAGCCGCCCGATCATCAACACCCGTGACGAACCGCACGCCGATGCTGAACGGTTCCGCAGGCTGCACGTCATCGTGGGAGACAGCAACATGAGCGAGACGACCACCTTGCTCAAGGTCGGCTCCACGGACCTGGTCCTCAGGATGCTGGAGGCGGGCCTGCCCATGCGCGACCTGACTCTTGAGAATCCGATCCGCAGCATCCGCGACATCAGCCAGGACCCCACCGGCAGACGCCTCGTGCGCCTGGCGACGGGACGTTCGATCAGCGGGCTGGACATGCAGCGCGAGTATCTGGGCCGGGTCACCTCGTTCGCCAGCACCCACGGCCTGCTCGCCGATCCGACAAGTGTCCACGCGCGAGTCGTCGACCTCTGGACACGTGTGCTCGACGCCATCGAGTCCGATCGTCTGCAGGACGTCGCGACCGAGATCGACTGGGTGATCAAACGCACCCTGATCGACCGCTACATGGCCAAACACGGCCTGGACATGACCGACGCCCGAATCTCACAACTCGACCTCGCCTACCACGACATCAGTCGCAAACGCGGGCTGTTCTACCTGATGTCCCAGAAGGGCCTGCTGGACAGACAGACCAGCGATATCGAGGTCTTCGCAGCGAAATCCATCCCCCCGCAGACGACCCGGGCCAAACTGCGCGGGGACTTCATCAAGCGCGCACAGGAGAAGCGCCGGGACTTCACCGTCGACTGGGTGCACCTCAAACTCAATGACCAGGCCCAGCGCACCGTGCTCTGCAAGGACCCGTTCCGAAACGTGGACGAACGGGTCACGCGCCTGATCGAAAGCATGTGAAGAGCCAGGTAGGGTGGCGCACGTGCTGACATCCCCTCGTGCCGCAGTGGCCGCCGTCGCAACCCCGCTGCTGGCATTGGCGCTGCTCACCGGCTGCGGCTCGGACTCGCAGTCCGGCAACGCCGCCTCGCCAACTTCTGCCACCTCCGAGACGGCTCCCGGAAACGCCTCCGGTTCACCGGCGGCATCACCCACCAGCCCGGGTACGACGGACGAAAGCGGGGCCGCGGCCCCCACGGTCACCAGCAACGGCGTCACCGTGTCCGGCAACCGTGGGGAGCAACCGAAGGTGACCGTGACCCCAGGTGAACCTGCACCCGCAGAACTCGTGGCACTGGACATCTACCCGGGGAGCGGCGCCGAACTCGAAGCTGGCGGCTCGGGGGTCTTCGAGTACGAGGGCGTGCTGTTCAGCGACGGCACCACGTTCGACTCCTCCTGGGATCGGGGGTCGCCGATCGCCGCCACCCTGCAACGGGTGATTCCCGGCTGGCAGGAGGGCCTGGTGGGCATGCAGGCCGGTGGGCGTCGGCTGTTGATCGTGCCACCGGATCTGGCCTACGGTGTCCGGGCGCTGCCGGGGATTCCGCCCAACTCGACTCTGGTATTCGTCGTCGACCTGAAGGAAGTGACCGGATGAGTGAACTCGAACGACCCATCGTCGAAATGCCCGAGGGCGAAGCCCCGACCGAGTTGCAGATTCGCGACATCAAGGTGGGCGACGGGGCCGAGGCCACGCCAGGATCCACGGTCGTGGTGCACTACGTGGGGGTCGACTTCGATTCCGGCGAGGAGTTCGACTCCAGTTGGCTGCGCGGTGAGCCGATCCAGTTTCCGCTCAAGGGGTTGATCGCCGGTTGGCAGGAGGGGATCCCGGGGATGCGCGTGGGCGGTCGCCGGGAGCTTGTGATCCCGCCACGTATGGCCTATGGCGAGACCGGACACCACCAGCTCGCCGGTTGCACCCTCATCTTCGTCATCGACCTGCTGGCCGTTTCCTAGTTCCGGGGCGGCGTCGCCGTCCGACGCCGAACTTTGCCGAATCGCCAGACAGGGCACTCGTGCGTGCACCACACTGCGTGGGAACCGCTGCATCTCGCTTCAACCGCGAGGGCAGTCGGATGACAACGCGGAAGCGACACGTGCGAGGAGGTGGTGGCACGGTGACGACCATCAAGGTCACCTGCCCCGACTGCGGCGATATCGACCTGCAGCCGACCGATCTGCAACTCAGCGTGGCACCCACCTGGGCCACCTATCGGTTTCGCTGCAGTGAATGCGGCGAGATGGTGCGCAAACCGGCGGACACCGAGATCGTCGACCTGCTCAGCAGTGCCGGGGTGCCGACCAGCGTGATTCCGGCCGAAGTCCTCGAGGTTCGTAGCGGCCCGGTGATTTCGTACGACGACGTGCTGGACTTCGCCTTGGCCCTCCGCGACGAGTCGACGCTGCAGCGACTGCTGGCTGAACACCAACCCGCGGGTGGCAGCCAGCGCAAGCGTCGAAGGTTGCGGTGGTGACGACTCGCCCGCCGCTGGAGTGCCTGGCTTGGCCAGATCGGGCATCGACGGCGTATCCTCTTCGATAACGCCGCCTCGTCTCCGGGGCACACGACAACGAAAGGCGTGTAGGTATGGCCAATTTGCGCGGCTGGGAAATCATCGCCCTCGTCGTCATCGTCTTGTTGCTCTTCGGTTCGAAGAAGCTCCCGGATGCCGCCCGCGGCATCGGCCGTTCGCTGCGGATCTTCAAGGCCGAGACGAAGGGACTGATGGACGAGGACAAGGCCGGCGCGTCCGGGCAGGAAGTGGCCGCGTCGCCGGAAACCCCCGAAATCCCTCCGACGACGGCGAAGGACCCTGTGGCCAGTGCGCCGCCCGCCGAGCCGGTCGAGCAGCAGCAACAACCGCCTTCGGGGCGAACCAACGCCTGATCCGCCTGCCAGGCAATGACCACCTTCGACTCAGGCGTGTCCTCGTCTGCCGGTGAACCGGACGCCAAACCGGCTCCTGGAGCGATGACGCTCACCGAACACCTGCGCGAGTTGCGCAGCCGCTTGTTCAAGAGTGCCCTTGCCATCGTCGTCGGCATGGTGGTGGCCTGGATCTTCTACGATCCGATCTACGCCTTCCTGTCCGAACCCATCACCAAGGTGATCGAGCAGGCGCAATCCGAGGGCCGCGACATCCAAGTGGTGGTGCTCGGCGTCACCGACCCGTTCACCTTGAAACTGAAGGTGTCCGCCATGGCCGGGCTGGTGCTCTCCGGACCGGTGTGGCTCTACCAACTCTGGCGTTTCGTCACCCCCGGCCTGCACAAGAACGAACGACGCACGGCGTACCTCTTCGTCGGTTTCGGTTTCCCGCTCTTCCTCGCCGGGATCGCCATGGCCTACCTGGTGCTGCCCAAAGGTCTGGATCTTCTGTTCGGATTCACCCCGGAGAACGTGGGCAACTACGTCGAAGTCAGCAAATACCTGACGTTCTTCCTGCGCACGGCCTTGGTGTTCGGCCTCGGCTTCCTGCTGCCGTTGGTGCTTGTGGCCCTGAACGTGGTGGGGATCCTCAGCGGGAAGCGGCTGCTGTCCTGGTGGCGGGGAATCATCTTCGGGGTGTTCCTCTTCGCCGCGGTCGCAACCCCGTCCGGTGATCCGATCACGATGTTCGTGCTCGCCCTGCCGATGTTGATCCTCGTGGGCAGCGCGATCGGCTTCAGTTTCCTCAACGATCGACGCCGGGCGCGTCGGGGCAGCGAACCGGACTACGACACGTGGGGCGATGACGAGACCAGTCCTATCGCCGAGGAGTAGCGTCCATCCATGACTGGAGCCAACCCGCCCCGGCGGGTCATTCTGCTGGTGAATCCCACGTCCGGAGGGGGACGCGGGGGACGCAACGCTCCGATCGCGGTGCAACGGCTGACCGAACGGGGAATCGAGGTCGTCGAAGCCACTGGCACGTCGGCCGAGGCCAGTTCCGCGATGGCGCGTGCCGAATTGGCCGAAGGCAACGTCGATGCAGTCATCGCGTGCGGTGGGGACGGTACCGTCAACCTGGCCGTTCAGTTGGTGGCCGGCACGCAGATCCCCTTGGGAATCATTCCCGTGGGCACCGGCGACGACAACGCACGCACGCTCGATATCCCGCTCAACGATGTGGCTGCCGCGGCCGACGTGATCGCCGCCGGTCACGTGCGAGAACTCGACCTCGGACACGTCGAGGCGGCCGGCGGCGAAGCGCGGTGGTTCCTCGGAGTCATGAGTTCCGGTTTCGATTCGCTGGTCAACGAGCGAGCCAACCGGATGCGCTGGCCCGGCGGCAAGGCACGATACCTGCTGGCCATCGTCGCCGAACTCAGCGTCTTCCGCCCCTTGCCCTACACCGTGGAGATCGACGGGGTCCATCACGACGGCGTCGCCATGCTGGTGGCGGTGGGCAACGGTGTGTCCTACGGTGGCGGCATGAAGGTCTGCCCCAGCGCGGTACCCGACGACGGCGAACTCTCCCTGACCTTCCTGGGACGGGTCAGCAAACCCACCTTCCTCAAGGTTTTCCCGAAGGTGTTCTCCGGAACCCACACCAGCCATCCCGCGGTCACCGAGCACACCGGCAAGACGATCCGCCTCGATGCGCCGGATCAGGTGGCCTACGCCGATGGTGAGCGAGTGGGTGCGTTGCCGGTGACTGTCGAGGTGCGGCCGGCCGCGCTGCGGGCGTTCGTCCCGAGCGCATGAACTGGTCCGATGCCCAGCGCTAGTGAGCGATTCGAGGCGGCCAGAAAGCGTCGGCAAAACGCGACGAGCCGTCTGGACGATTTCGCCTCCCGACAGCCGTTCGCACTCGATGACTTCCAGTTGCGGGCCTGCCGGGCACTGGAGGCCGGACGGAGCGTGCTGGTCGCAGCTCCCACCGGCAGTGGCAAGACCGTGGTGGGCCAGTTCGCTGTGGATCTGGCCCTGCACGCCGGCAGCAGGGCCTTCTACACCACCCCGATCAAAGCTCTGAGCAACCAGAAGTACGCCGAACTGCGCGACACCTACGGCAGCGCCAAGGTCGGACTGCTCACCGGCGACAACGCCATCAACGGCGACGCCCAGGTGGTGGTGATGACCACCGAAGTTCTGCGCAACATGATCTACGAGCGGTCCAGTGCGCTGACTGGGCTCGGGCACGTGGTTATGGACGAGGTGCACTACCTCGCAGATCGATCCCGCGGCGCCGTGTGGGAAGAGGTCTTGATCCAGTTGCCGTTGAGCGTCTCGCTCACGGCGCTGTCGGCCACAGTGAGCAACGCCGAGGAGTTCGGTGCCTGGCTGACCGCGGTGCGTGGGCGAACCGAGGTAGTCGTCGAGGAGCATCGCCCGGTGCCGTTGTTCCAACATGTGATGGCCGGCACCCGGCTGTACGACCTGTTCGTCGAAGGTGACAACGGCAGGACCCGCATCAACCCAAGTCTGGTGGGTCTGGCCCAGGACGCCCAGGCTGAACACCGACGAAGCAAACGCACCGGATACCAGCGTCGGGGTCGCCGCGGCCCCAGGGTCCCGATGCGATTCGAGGTCATCGGGCGCCTGCAGGAAGCCGAATTGCTGCCGGCGATCGCGTTCATCTTCTCCCGCGCAGGCTGCGAAGCGGCAGCCGAACAGGTGGCTGCCAGCGGCCTGCGGCTCACCACCGTCGCGGAGGCCGAGCAGATCCGGATCGTGGCGGAGACGCGATGCGCACATCTTCCGCAATCCGATCTGGCGCTGCTCGGCTTCGACAGTTGGCTGGCCATGTTGAGCCGCGGCATCGCGGCCCATCACGCCGGGATGCTGCCGACTTTCAAGGAAGTCGTGGAGGAACTCTTCCAGGCCGGCCTGATCAAATGTGTGTTCGCCACCGAGACCCTGGCGCTGGGAATCAACATGCCGGCCCGCAGCGTGGTGTTGGAGAAACTGACGAAGTGGAACGGGGAGACCCACGCGGAAATCACCCCAGGCGAATACACCCAACTCACAGGTCGGGCCGGTCGGCGGGGGATCGACGTCGAAGGTCACGCCGTGGTGGTGTGGCACGAGGGAATGCAGCCGCAGGAACTGGCCGGCTTGGCCGCCACCCGCACCTATCCGCTGCGCTCCTCGTTCCACCCGTCCTACAACATGGCGGTCAATCTGGTCGACAGCCTCGGCCGACACACCGCCCGGGAAGTCCTGGAGACCTCGTTCGCCCAGTTCCAAGCCGATCAGGCGGTGGTGGGCCTCGCCACGGCGCTGCGACGGGATGAGGAGGCGGCTGAGGGCTACGCCGAGGCGATGACTTGCCACCTCGGTGACTTCGCCGAATACTCGCGCTTGCGCGAGCAGTTGGGCCGACGTGAGAAGGAACTGGCAAAACGCAGCTCCGCGGCCGAACGTGCAGACATCACGGACAGTCTCGGGAAGTTGCGACGCGGGGACGTCATCGTCGTTCCGGCGGGCAGGCGAGCCGGGCCGGCCGTGGTCACAGATCCGGGGGTGTCCGACGAATTCGAGCCCCGGCCGCAAGTGGTCACGGTCGACCGTCAGGTGAGGCGGCTGTCGGCTGCGGACTTCACCTCTCCGGTTGCACCGGTCACCCGGATGCGGGTGCCCAAAGGGTTCCACCCGCGAAGTGCCTCCGGGCGACGTGACTTGGCGCTTGCCCTGCGCGAACGCACCCGCGACCTGCGGATCGAGCGGCCGCGGGGGAGCGGACGACGCCGCGACGGTGCCGGCGATGCGGAGATCGCGCAACTGCGTGCGGCGATCCGGCGGCACCCCTGCCACGGCTGCGAGGATCGGGAGATCCACGCACGTTGGGCGCAGCGGTATCACCGGTTGCGTCGGGAGATCGATTCATTGCAGCGGCGGGTGGATCAGCGCACCAACACCATCGCCCGGCAGTTCGACCGGGTCTGCGCGGTGCTCGCCGAACTCGGCTACCTCTCCAGCAGCGGCGACGACGCCGAAGTGACTGCCGATGGCAAGCGGCTGGCCCGGATCTACAACGAGAACGACCTGGTGGCCGCCGAGGCGATTCGGCAGGATCTCTGGGCCGATCTCGATCCGGCCCAGTTGGCGGCTGCGGCCTCCGCGCTGGTGTTCACCAGCCGGAACCCCGATGACGCCATCACACCTCGGGTGCCGGACCAACGCGTCGCGCAGGTGTTGCGGGATCAAGCCAGGTTGATGGCGCAACTCAAAGAGGTGGAACGGGAGCACCGAGTGGCCTTCCTGGGATCGCTCGACCCCGGATTCGCCCGGGCGGCGTATTCCTGGGTATCCGGTCGTGGGCTGCCGGAGGTGCTCGATGCGGTCGATTTGGCCGCGGGTGACTTCGTGCGCTGGTGCAAGCAGTTGGCAGACTTCCTCGACCAGATCGGTGTTGCCGCGGCGGGCACGGCACCCGCCGTGGCCGAGACTGCGCGAGAGGCGGCCGTGCAGATCCGCCGCGGCGTGGTCGACTACAACGCCGAGTTGAGCGCCTGACGCACGGCGACCACCTGGTTGGGAGATGCGGGGGTGGCTAGGGTGGAGGCATGTCTACCCACATCACGGTCAAGGAATACCGGCGGCGGCTCAAGGCGGCCGCCCGGGAGGCCAAAGATGCCGGCGTGGGGGCGCTCCTGGTCACTCCCGGTGCGGACTTGCAGTACCTGTGTGGCTACGACGCGGTCGCACTCGAACGGTTGACCTGCTTGGTGATCACCCCGGACGGGCCCACCCGGATCGTGGTGCCCGAACTGGAGGTACTCGCCGCGCAGGCCAGTCCGATCGCCGACCTCGATGTTGAGATCGTCTCCTGGACCGAAACCGAGGACCCGCATCGGGCGGTGGCCAAGTTGTGCGCGAAGGCCACCCGGGTGTGGGTGAATCCGCAGATGTGGGCGTCCCACGTGTTCGCCTTCCAGAACCAATTCCGGCTGGCCCGGCTGGGTCCCGACCAGATCGTCGCCACCCTGCGGCTGCGCAAGTCCAAAGTGGAGGTCGCCGCCCTGGCCGAGGCGGGAGCGGCAATCGACCGGGTGCATGCGAAGGTGCCCGGCATGCTGCGACCCGGACGCACCGAACGTGAGGTGGGTGCCCAGATCGCTGAGGAGATCCTCGCCCAGGGCCACGCGACAGTGGACTTCGTCATCGTCGCCAGCGGTCCCAACGGCGCCAGCCCCCACCACGAGGTCTCGGACCGGGTGATCGAAGTCGGTGATCCGATCGTGGTCGACATCGGCGGCACCATGCCCAGCGGCTATTGCTCCGACTGCACCCGAACGTACGCGATCGGGCAGCCGCCGGATGATTACCTGGCGGCCTATCAAGTGCTGCGGCAGGCGCAGCGGGCCGCGGTCGAACACGTGCGGCCGGGCGTCACCTGCGCATCGGTTGATGCCGCAGCGCGGGACGTACTCGCGGACGCGGGGTTGGGCGAGGCGTTCGTGCACCGCACCGGTCACGGGATCGGAATGTCCACGCATGAGGATCCCTACATCGTGGCCGGCAACGACACTCCGGTGGAGGCTGGCTTCGCCTTCAGCGTCGAACCCGGCTTCTACCTGCCCGGCCGCTACGGCGCACGTATCGAGGACATCGTGGTGGCCACCGAGGACGGGGTGCTGCGGTGCAACAACGAAACCCACGACCTCGTTATCGTCGACGACTGACCCTGCCGCAGCGGCACCAGTCACGGCACGGAGGCTCGGGGCACTATCCGACGCGTCGGATGGGGGCTGAATCGCGCCAGCACCGGCCCCACGATGGCTGTGAGCAAGACGAACGTGGCCGCCAGAGCCGACAGCTGGGGCGGGGCGACGACTGAAGTGGCGGCGATTCCCGCAACGACCACGTTGAACTCCCCTCGGGCGGCGAGCAGCGCTCCGGCCCGCCGAGTCGAACCCGGATACACGCCCAGGTCCCGGGTGATGACGGCCGCCGTCGCGTATTTGGTGGCCACGCTCACCGCGGTGAGCAGCAACGCCAACCAGAACACACCGGGGATCTGCTCGATCGGCGTGATGAAGCCGAAGAAGACGAAGAAGGCCGCGGCGAAGAGGTCGCGCAGCGGCGCCAGCGTGGCCCGCGCGACGTTGGCGACCTCGCCGGTCAGCAGCAGACCCACCAAGAAGGCTGCGACCGCCGAGGAGAAGCCGGTCAACGAGGCGAAACCGGCGATGGCGACCGCCGCCCCGAACACGCTCAACAACAGCGACAGCGGGTGTTTGGGATCGAGCAACGACTGCTCGGATTCGCCGCGGCGCAGCGCGACGAGGATCACGAGACCCACTACTCCAAGCGCCACGGACACGCTGATCAGACCGCCGAGCACCCCGGCGCCGGTGGCCAAAGCCGTGAGCACCGGCAGGTAGGGGGCCATGACGATGTCCTCCACCACCAGGATGCCGACCACCCGGGACGTTTCCGGATTGCGACGCCACTTGAGGTCGCGAACCACCTGGGCCACGATGCCCGAACTGGAGATGTAGGTGATGCCGCCGAGCGCGACAACGGCCACCGGTGGCCAGCCGAGCAGCAGCCCGAGTGCCACACCGGGAAGCGAGTTGAGGATGACATCCACCAGGCCGCCGAGCCACTGTTTGCGCACCGTGAACACCAGGTCTCGGGCGCTGTACTCCAGACCCAGCATCAACAGCAGCATGATGGCGCCGAGTTCGGCGACCACACCGACGAATTCCTCGTCGTTGACGATGGGCACCGGTCCGTCTTCGCCGAACAGCAGTCCGGCCAGCAGGAAGAGCGGAACCGCCGAGAATCCGAAGGCGCCGGCGATTCTGGCCAGAATGCCCAGACCCAGCACCAGCAGGCCGAACTCCAACAGGGTGGACCCCAAGTCGGCTGATCCGACGGCGAGGAGGTCCGGCATGCCCCCATCCTGCCCGACGAGGGCCATTCGGGTGCGCGCCTCGCGCCCGGTTGGGCGAAGACGGCTAGATTCGTCCCCGTGAGCACACCCATCGCCGGGGATCGGCCCGAAGCCGAAAGCGGTGGGCGCACGCTTTACCTCGGAGGTTCGATCCATAGCCCGGCGGAGCCGTTCGCCACCGCGATGCTGGTGGCAGACGGCACCGTGGCGTGGCTGGGCGGCGATGGTGCGGCACGGGCCCACGCCGATGATGTCGACGCGGTCGTGGATCTCGACGGGGCCTTGGTGACGCCAGCCTTCGTGGACGCACACGTGCACACCACGGCCACGGGTTTGGCGGGCGTGGGGCTGGATCTGACCGAATGCGGTTCGGTCGGCGAACTCCTGGACGCAGTCCGCCGGGAGACTGAACGTCGGCGCGGTCACGGCATCGTGGTCGGTTTCGGCTGGGATGAGCGCCGCTGGCCCGATCACCGGGCGCCGACCCGGACCGAACTGGATCGTGCCGCGTACGGCGGGGCGGTGTTCCTCGACCGGGTCGATGTGCACTCCTCGGCCGTCTCCAGCGCGTTGTTGGCGAGTTTGCCGCACATCGCATCGCTGCAGGGCTACTCGGACTCCGGGCTGCTCACGGACATGGCCCACCACGCCGCTCGGGCCGCTGTGGCAGACGACCTGCCGACTGTGGATCGGCTCGAGGTGCAGCGCAAGATCCGGGCAACTGCAGCGTCGCTGGGCATCGGATCGTTCCACGAGATGGGTGGGCCGAACCTCGCCGGAGCGAAAGACCTGGTGGCGCTGCTGGATTTGGCGGCCACCGAACCCGGGCCGTCGGTGGTCGGCTATTGGGCGGCCGAAGGGGCCCTCAACAGCTTGCCTGATCCCCGGGTGGTCGGACTGGCCGGTGACTTGTTCGCCGATGGCACGATCGGATCGCATACCGCCGCGCTGCGGGAGCGCTACCTCGATCACCCGGGCAACGGCAACCTCTATCTCACCGCGTCGAGAGTCCGCGACCACGTCATCGGATGTACGGATGCGGGGCTGCAGGCCGGTTTCCACGTGATCGGGGACGGGGCGATGGATACTGTGCTGGCCGGTTTCTCCGAGGCCGCCGAGCGCATCGGTCCGGAACGCATCCGGGCGGGCAGGCATCGCATCGAACACGTCGAACTCGTCCACTCCGAGCACATCAGGACGCTGGCGTCGCTGGGAATCATGGCCAGCGTGCAACCGCTGTTCGACGCGCTGTGGGGCGGACCGGACGGTATGTACGCCGCCCGTCTCGGTGACCGCTGGGAGTTGATGAATCCATTCGCGGCCATGCAGACCGCAGGCGTGGTCCTCGCCCTCGGTTCGGACTCGCCCGTCACCACCCTCGGCCCGTGGGAGGCCATTCGCGCCGCCGCACTGCATCGCAACCACGATCACCGGATCAGCGTTCGCGCCGCCTTCTCCGCCCATACCCGTGGCGGTTGGCGGGCAGCCGGCAAAGACGGTGGTGTGCTGGCGGTCGGTGCCGCCGCGACGTTCGCCGTGTGGCAGACCGAAGAGTTGGTCGTGCAGGCACCGGACAACAGGGTCGCCGGGTGGTCGACCGACCCGCGCTCGGGAACACCCGGCCTACCCAACCTGGCCGAAGGGATGCCGCTGCCGCAGTGCTTGCGCACAGTCGTCGACGGTGACGTCGTGTTCGATGCGGGCAGGCTCGGATGACGGCAAGCAGTCGCACGGCCACGCCGGGGCGGGGGTCCATGAGTCTCAGCCTCCGAGTGCTGCTTGCTGTGCTCGGGGGGTTGACCTGCGCTTTGGCCTTCCCCGAACCGGGACTGCCGTGGGCGGCCCCGGTTGGGGTGGCAGTGATGACGGCGGCCTGGTGGCGTGCCCCGTGGCGGCACGCGGTGTTGGCCGGCTACCTCGGGGGCCTGGCCTTCAACCTGGTGCTGTTGTCCTGGCTGCGCGTGCTGGGCGTGGATGCGTGGCTGGCTCTCGCAGTCGGTTGGAGCGTGTGGTGGATCCTGCTCGGCCTGGGAACCGCCGCTGCGACGTGGCTGCGGGGCTGGTGGCCGCTGGCCGTGGCAGGTCTGTGGGTACTGGTCGAAGCCTTGCGCGGCCGGATGCCGTGGGGTGGTTTTCCCTGGGGCAGATTGGCGTTCGCGAACAGCGACACGGTGCTCACGCCATGGTCGGCCGTCCTGGGCAGTGCGGCCGTCACAGCGCTGGTGGCAGGTATCGGGGCGATGCTGCTCGTGATCGTCCGGGAGGCCTATTCCCGCCGTTTCGACCGTGCCCTGGGGGCGATCGGAATCGTCGCGGTACTGGCCTTGTCGGGGGTGCTGATCCCGCTGCCCACGGTCGGTCAGGGTTCGCCCGCGTACGTCCCCCTTGCGGTAGTGCAGGGCAGCGTGCCGCGGATCGGACTCACAGAGGGGGCGCAACGCAGGGCGGTGCTCGACAACCACGTCACGGCCACGCTCGAGCTCGCCGAAAGGGTGCAGCGGGGCGAGGAACCGGCGCCGGCGGCGGTGATCTGGCCGGAGAACTCCTCAGACGTCAACCCGTACACCGATTCCGCAGCAAGGGCCCAGATCGACATCGCGGCCAAGGCGATCGGGGTGCCGATCCTGGTCGGCGCGGTGGTGGAGGCCGGAGAAGACACCCTCTACAACGTCGGCATCGTCTGGGATCCGCAGTTGGGGCCGACGGACGAGTACATCAAGCAGCATCCGGTGCCGTTCGGCGAATATTTGCCGGGTCGCAGTCTGCTCACCAGCGTGATAACCCGCTTCGATCGCATACCCAAGGACTTCGTCGGTGGGCCGGACAGTGGTGTGCTGCAACTTGGGCCGGCCCGGATCGGCGACATCATCTGCTTCGAAGTGGCCTACGACTCGCTGGTGAGCGACACCGTGCTCGACGGGGCCCGGGTGCTTGTGGTGCAGACCAACAACGCCACCTACGCCGGAACGTCGCAACCCGCCCAACAGGTGGCGATGTCGCGGTTGCGGGCGGTGGAACACGGCCGCTCGGTGCTGATAGCCGCGACCAGTGGCATCACCGCGGTGATCACACCTTCCGGAGACGTCGTCGAGCAACTGCCCGAACAGGTATCGGGCTCGATCGTCGCCGACGTCCCCATGCGAGATTCGCTCACCATCGCCGACACCGTGAAGTGGGGACCGGAGGCACTGCTCGCGGTGATCGGCCTGGCTGGCTGGGTTGTTGGCGCCATGGCCAGGCGCCGGGCACTAGGGTCGAAGTCGTGAACGACTTCTCCGACCTCGGGCGGATCCTCGTCATCATCCCGACCTACAACGAGCGCGACAACGTGACTCGGATCGTCAGCCGGGTCCGATCCGCGGTGCCGGAGGCCCACGTCCTGGTCGCTGACGACAACAGCCCCGACGGAACTGCCCGGGTCGCCGACGAATTGGCTGCCACCGATGACCACGTGCAGGTGATGCACCGCCTGGGCAAGGAGGGGCTGGGTGCTGCCTACCTCGCCGGCTTCTCCTGGGCGCTGGACAACGGCTACGACGTCGTGGTCGAGATGGACGCCGACGGCAGTCACCAGCCGGAGCAGTTGCCGCTGTTGCTCGATGCGCTGCGCAACGCGGATCTGGTCCTGGGTTCGCGCTGGGTACCCGGTGGGTCGGTGGTGAACTGGCCGAAGTCGCGCGAAATCCTGTCCAAAGGGGGCAACTGGTACACCCGTCGGGCCCTACGGATCCCGTTGCAGGATGCGACCGGCGGCTACCGCGCCTTCCGCGCTTCGACCCTGCGGGCGCTCGACCTCGACGGAGTCGGCAGTGCCGGGTACATCTTCCAGGTCGATCTCGCCTACCGGACCCTCGCGAAGGGTATGCGCGTGGTCGAGGTGCCGATCGAATTCGTCGAACGGGAAGTCGGCGACAGCAAGATGAACCGCAAGATCGTCTCGGAAGCGTTGTGGAGGGTCACCGTGTGGGGCTTCCGGGACCGTACCCGGCGGCTGAGCAGGTGGCGCAATTCCCGGCGCCGGCACTCCACCGGCGAAGGCTGGTAGTCGGGCATGCGCGCACTGCTGATCCTGCTGGCCATCCTGGCGCTGCCGATCGCCGAGATCTGGCTGGTTGTCTTCCTGGTGGGGGAGTTCGGGTGGGGTCCGGTGCTGGTGGCCGGAGCGGTGTTCCTCGGCCTGGGATTGGCGATGGTGGGGCGCGCTTCCCGGGCCTGGGGGCTGGCGATTCAGCGGGCCCAGCGCGATCCGGGCTACGTCAACACTGGTTTCGGCGCCGAACTGGGCAGTGCAGCCCTGCTCCTGATCGGCGGAACGCTGCTGGTGATCCCCGGTTTCATCACCGGCATCTTCGGGCTTGTCTTCGTATTCCCGCCCACCCGCGCATTGGTGCGTCGTGTCATCGGTACCCGGGTCGACGCCGCCGCCACGGCCCGCGGACAGCAGCGGATCACGGTGATCGAGGGGGAGACCGTGGTGCGCAGTTCAGAGCCGTCGCCCGGCGCCCAGTCCGGCGGAGGCGGCCCGATCGTGATTTCAGGGGAGATAGTGGGCCCAGAGAACGGCCCCCGAACCCCGCCGGGGGCGGCGGGGCCGGGGGACCAGACGCGGCCGGGGCCAGAACGGTCCGGCGACGGCTCCTAGCGGGTCGGGAGAATCCTCAGGCGCTCTTGAGCTGGTCGGAGAACGATGCCGGGCGCCCCCGCATGATCTCCAGCCGCTCGGCGAGCAAAATCTCTAGTTCTTCGATGCTGCGCCGCTCCAGCAGCATGTCCCAGTGCGTGCGGGTCGGCTTCCCGGCCTTGACCTCCGGTCGGACACCGTCGCGCTGCAACGCCGTGGCGCCGCAGTGGCACTCCCATTCCGCCGGGACTTCGGCCTCAGCCGCCATCGGTACGGTCAGCACGTGTCCGGCCGGGCAGTCATACACGATCGTCTGGCGCGGGGCCAAGACCACGTTCTCGTCGGTTTCGAAACTCGACGTGCCCAGTCTGGTGCCGCGCAGTGCGCCGTCTGCCATGGTGATCCTTTCCTCCCGCGCCTCCGCTCGGGATCTTCCGAGCCGGCCGGCGCGCGTTGCGTGCGGGTGTGATGGCCTCAACAACGGCCAGTGGTGCAGTTGTTCCCGGCGGAACCGGGGTCTAGACATCGGGTGGCGACCGAATAGGGCATCGGCCGGGTCCGTGGGGTCCTCAACCCAGGATTACTCCGTCTGATGCAACGGAGTTTCGATTGGTTGCAGGATTCCGGGTAAAGAGGATGTAAGGCCTCACGTCCGGCTACGCAACACCTCAAGGGCCGCACTCGGCCGGTCTGTGACCAGACCGTCCACCCCGATGTCGAGCAAGTCACCCATCTGGGTCTCGTCGTTGATGGTCCAGGCGTGCACGTGCAGGCCCAGTGCGTGTGCGGCGGCCACCGAACGTTGCGTCAGCAACGGCACCCCGCGCGCGGTGGGCGGCATCTGAATCGCCACCGGACGGTCCGGGCGCTGCTTCCAGGTACGTCGCCAAATCCGGCTGCCGCCTGGTACCCCCAGCAACGTGAGCGCCTCCTGCCAGGTGGCGCTGGTGGCGGCTTCCGGCCCCAGGGCCGCTCGCAGCCGTCGAAGCCTCGCCCGGGAGAACGACGCCAGGCACACCCGATCCAGAGCTCGCGCACGCAACAGCGCGTCCACCGTGGGATCGACGGATCGGTCATCCTTGACGTCGAGGTTCCACCGGATACCTGGCCAGGAGGTGAGCGCCTCGTCCAGGCGCATGATGCGGCCGCCGTCGGGCAGCTCGATCCGCGACACCTCACCCCAGGTGACGTCCTCCACCTTCGCGCCGAAGTGTGCGGCCCGTGTGAGATCCGCGTCGTGATGCAGGATCGGAATGCCGTCAGACGTTGTCCGGATGTCCGATTCCAGGTAGCGCACCCCAAGCCCCACGCTCCGCGCGAAAGCCGCGTCGGAATTCTCCGTCGCGGCCTCGGGTCCGCCACGGTGGGCGATCACGATCGGCGGATCCACCGTGAGATACGGATGCACGCCAGGAATACTACGCGGCTGGTGGACACCCGGGTCGGAATAGGCATGATTGAACAGTGGCCCTCCGACGTCGGAATGCTCCCGGCACCTCTTTGCAGGTACCGGGGGCCCGACCGAGGGCAGTTATCGACGACAACGGTGGCATCCTGCCGCTGTCTCGATTGCTGACACCGCCGGTGTGGTGGACCTTGGCCGGGGGAGGTGCCCACGGTGCCGTGCAGTTGGGAACACTGCAGGCGATCCGCGAGACGGATCTGGAACCCGAGCAATTGCTCGGCTCGAGCGCGGGCGCACTGACCGGTGCATTGATCGCCGAGGATCCGGTGGCCGCGGTCAACCGCCTGTTCTACCTGTGGGCGGATCTGGACCTCACCGATCTGGTCGGCGGCGGCTGGGTGGGCATGGTGTCGCCGACGTCGTTCACCCGATCCTCGCTGGCCGACAACGCGGGGGAGATGGCGTCACTTGAAGAGGTCTACGACGCCCGCCGGTTCGAGGACCTCGTGATTCCATTCGGGGCGGTGGCGACGGACATGATCAGCGGACAGCCCACCGTCTTCGACAGCGGTGACTTGCTGCCGGCCTTGCTCGCGTCGTCGGCGATTCCCGGGGTGTTCCCGCCGGTCGAGATCGATGGTCGCTACTACATCGACGCTCTTGCAAGCGCCAACCTGCCGGCGTCGCTCGCCATGCGCCGCGGAGCCGGGTCGATCGTCGCCTTCGACACCGGTTCCTCGCCGGACAAGACGATTGGGACGTCGCTGCAGCAGTTGGTGCCCGCAGTCAACGCGTTGTTATCGACCCAACAACGCATCTCGTCCCTGGCCCAAGCCGCCGCCGAGGTGCCGGTGCTGTATCTGCCGACCCCGGCCGACCTACCGGGGTCGCTGAGCTTCAACGAGAGTTTCACCACCTCCCGCGACTCCTACCTGCTGGCCCGGGCGTTCCTGCTGGACTTGGCCGAGGCCTACCCGACGGGTAGCCCGGCACTGGAACCCGGACTCTATTGCCGCCCGGATGCCTTCAGCATCGACAGCGAGAACCTGAGCCGAGTGATGCGGCCGGTGCCGGTCAGGGTCGCAGCGGGGGGCGCATCGTGACCCATCACCTGCTGCATTCGCTGCCGTCACCGACCGCGCTGGTGTGCGGTTCCGGCGGCCTGAACGCCGCTGCCCAGGCAGGGATGTTGAAAGCGCTCGGCTCGTACCGTCCGGACTTGGTGTTCGGCAGTTCGGGCGGGGCCCTGACGGCTGCAAGCATGTACGTCGGCGAAGATCCGGCTCAGCAGGCGCACCGGCGGTGGAAGCAGCTCGCCGAGAGCAAGTTCATGCATCTGAGTTGGGGTCGGGTCTACTCGGCGGTGTCGGGGAAAGAAACCGCACGGCAAACCCGGCACGTCGAAGAACTGCTCGGTGAGCTCTTCGGCGACGCCGACTTCGCCCCGGGTGCGGTGCAATCCCTGGTGGCGACGAATCTTGGAACTGGACTGCCGAAGGTGATGAACCAAGGCCGTCTTGCCCCCGCGGTGCAGGCCTCCGCGGCCTTCCCGGTGATCGCCAATCCGGTGGAACGCGACGGCACGATCTTGATCGACGGTAGCTTCAGCGCACCATTGCCAGTCGCACAGGCGTTCGAAGGGGGAGCGCGGTCGATCATCGCGTTCGATACCGGCCGCGCGGGTTTGCGTGCCTCGCAGGAGAAACACTTCCGGTGGTACGACGTGGCATTGGTGTCGATCAATCATCAGGTTGCGGCCAACGCCGCGCACGACGTGGCACTGGTGGCCGCGCAGATACCTGTTGTGATGGTGTCGGTGCCGGATCCGTTCCGAGTGACTCTCGCCGACATCGGCAGTCGGATCAACCTCGGTGAGCGGATGGCGCGCGAGCAACTGGCGGGAATCGCCGAACGCTGGTCGTCGATTTCGGATCCGGGTGTCTACGCGGCGGCCCCTGAGGTGGTCGAGGATCGACGGCTCAGCGGACTCGTGCGCTGAGCCTGGGAAACGCCGATAATGTACATTATGACACTTCACGCGAAATCGAAGCCCGTGCGCCGAGCTGGCTGAATTGGCTGTCCCCTACTGTCCTGCGACAGCCTGCTGGATCTGGGTGGCAACGTCCTGCGGGTGTTCGACCGTCACCACCACCCGGGCGTACTTGTGGCCCGGTTGAAGTTCAAGCATGATCCCCGGGCCGTCCCGGTGTACGCAGAAATAGTCCTCGACGTCGTCGTGGCGCCACGTGCCGACCTTCGTGTTGGGCAACCCCACGCCCGACTTCAATCCGTGTGCGAGGGACGCCGGATCGTCCTGCACCGATACTGAGGCGATCGCGGCGAACTCCACCAGGAATTCGCCGACGAAACCCTCTGCCCGTTCCATACCGCCGGGCTTGACTTGGACGCCAGTTTCCTGAATCTCAAGGGTGCACATGGCGCCAACCTAGCTACTTCTTGAGTCGTTTGAGGGTCCAGATGATGGTCATGGCCCCAGTTTGGGTGCCGGATTCGTCGCGGATGGCCACATCGACGGTGAACTCCGGCCGAGTGCCCGACTCCAGGTCGGCGAGCACCTCGTCGACTGTGGCGTTCATGGTGGCTTCTGCGGTGAGCGGACCCATGGCCACCTTCAGGTAGCGGATCGTGGCCTGCACCGCCAACGGAACGACGCGGTCGAACTTGTCGCCGAACTCGGCGAGCACGATGGCACCGGAGGCAGTCTCGGCCAGCGTGAACATCGCGCCGGCATGAATCCCGCCGATGTGGTTGTGGTACTCAGGCTGATCCGGCATCCGCAGCAGGGCGTGGTCGGCGTTGAGTTCGAGGTATTCGATGTTGAGTGTTCCCACCATCGGCACCTGGGTGGGCATGTTCTCCATCACGATGCTGTAGTCGAGTCCCATGGGCTCAGGCTAGCCGTGTCGATCTGCGCTACCGTCGGCGCGTGGGTGGCTACGCGGTCTTCGACATCGATGGCGTCCTGGCCGATGTCCGTCATCGGCTGCACTACCTCGAGCGGCGACCGCGGCGCTGGGAGACCTTCTTCCGCATGGCGGTGCGGGACGACGTGCTCGCGGATGGGTACGAACTCGCCCATGAGTCAGTAGCGCAGGGGTTGACGGTGGCCTACTCCACCGGGCGACCCGAGCGCTACCGAGCCGATACCCAGGATTGGCTGATCCGAGTGGGCCTGCCAGCCGGCGATCTGCACATGCGCGCCGACCACGACCGTCGGCCGGCGCGCATCACCAAGGTGCAGGTCGCCCGTCGGTTGCAGGCGCAACTGCCCATTCGGTACCTCGTGGACGACGACGATCGGGTCGTCGAGGCCTTGCGGTCGGCGGGATTCGAAGTGATCCACGCCACCTGGATGCACACCGCACCCACACTGCATCAGGCTCAGGAGGAAGGGCGGTCCTAACGAACGTCGGGCGTGTCTGGTCCGACTGGGACCCGCGCTGATCAGGCCCGGGCGCTCAGAGGTCGAACTTCTCCGCGATGGACTCAGCCGCCTGCTGGCGGGTCTCCCGCTCCACGTAGATGGTCTGGTCGGCCGCCGCGACGTAGAACGGCTCCCGGCGGCGCATCACGGCCTCGGCACTGAGCTGCGGGTCGATCACCGGGCGGTTCGGATCGGATTCGGTCTTCGCCGCCAACCGCGGAATGTCGCCCTCAAGGTAGATGATCGGCCCACCGTCGCGCAGCGCCTGCACCTTGCGGGTGCTGTAGACCTCGTCGCCGGCCGGGTCCAGATCGACCAGCGCTCCCCCGCCGCAGTCGACGATGATCCCGTCCATCTCCGCGAGTTTGGCGATGATGGTGAACTCGAGGTCTCGGAAGTCCCGCCAACCCCGGGCCTCCACGAACTGCGGCACCGGCAATCCTGATTCGTATTCGATCAACACGTCGGTGCTCATCACGGGGCGTTTGGTGAGCACCGACAGCCGACGCGCAACGTTCGACTTCCCGACGCCGCGCATGCCGATCAGATTGATGTTCACGCTGTCACTCCTCCTCGTGTCGCCAACCGTCTCGCACCGCCCGAGGTGGTCGGGTGGGTGCTGCACCGACGACGCTGCTAGTGCCCGGCCTCGGCCCAACTACGGCCGGTGCCGATCGACACCTCGAGCGGGACGGCGAGTTCGTACGCCGCCGCCATCTCGCGGGTGACCACCTCGGTGGCCGCCGCCGTCTCACCCGGTGCCACCTCCAGCACGAGTTCGTCGTGGACCTGGAGCAGGATCCGGGTGCCCATCCCGTCCGACCTTAGGGCGTGATCCACCCGGATCATGGCGACTTTCACAAGATCAGCGGCCGAACCCTGGATCGGAGCGTTGAGCGCCATCCGTTCGGCCATCGCCCGACGACCCCGGTCGTCGCTGTTCAGATCCGGCAAGTACCGGCGCCTCCCGAGCAACGTTTGGGTCCATCCCGTCGCCCTTGCCTCTTCCACCACGGCGTGCAGGTAGTCGCGGACACCGCCGAATCGGAGGAAATACTCATCCATCAGGTCGGAGGCTTCACCCCGACTGATTCCGAGTTGTCCCGCGAGTCCGAAGGCGCTGAGTCCGTAGGCCAGGCCGTAGGACATCGCCTTCACCTTGCGCCTCATCTCCGGATCGACCTCGTCGGCGGGCACCCCGAACACTCGGGAGCCCACCGTCGTGTGCAAGTCCTCACCGGACCGGAAGGCGTCGATCAGGCCCTCGTCCGCGGACAGGTGCGCCATGATCCGCATCTCGATCTGCGAGTAGTCCGCCGTGAGCAGGGTCTCGTAGCCCTCACCGACGACAAATCCGGCGCGGATCTGGCGCCCCTCCTCGGTGCGGATGGGAATGTTCTGCAGGTTCGGATCCGTGCTGGACAACCGTCCGGTGGCCGCGACCATCTGGTTGAAGGTGGTGTGGATGCGCGACGATCCGTCGATCAGCGGAAGTAGTCCGGCCACGGTCTGGCGCAGTTTGGACACATCCCGGAACCGGAGGATCGTCGCCAACAGCGGATCTTCGGTCTGTGCGTACAGACCGGCGAGTGCCTCGGCATCAGTGGTGTAGCCGGTCTTGATCTTCTTGGTCTTGGGCAGTTGCCGTTCGTTGAACAGCAGTTCCTGGAGCTGCTTCGGCGAACCCAAGTTGAACTTCCGTCCGGCAATCGCCCACGCCTCCTCCTCGGCGGCCTTCACGGACTCGGAGTACTGGGCCTCCAGCGAGGTCAGGTAGTCGCGGTCGACGGCGATTCCGTCACGTTCCATCTGGGCCAGCAGGTGCAGCGTGGGCAGCTCGACCTCGTCCAGCAACGCGGTGCCTCCCCGCGCCGCCAATTGCTCGCGAAGCTGGTGGGCGACGGCCAGCAGGGCGACAGCCTCGCGCGCCCGGGGCTCCATGCGATCGGCCACGGCGAAGTCGCCCAGGCTCAGTTGGCCGTCGGCGGCATCGGCGGCATCGCTCAAGTCGATGTGTGCGAAGCGGGCGGCAAGGTCGGGCAGGTCGAAGGAGCGTTGACCCGGTAGCAGCAGATAGGCGGCAAGGGCGGTGTCCATCACCAGCCCGCCGAGTTGCCAACCCTGGGCCATGAGGGCCAATTCCGGGCCCTTGGCGTCGTGCAGCACCTTGGGAGCCGAATCGTCGGCCAGCCAACTGACAACACTCGGATCAGATTGCCCGTCGGGATCAATCGCCACCCACAGTGCGTCGCCATCCGCCGCGCCCAGCACCAGCGCGTCGACTGAGCCCGTCCCCCTGCCCCAACTGCCGACGACGACCAGCCCGATCTCCGCCGATGCGTGGCGGGACAGCCACTCCGCCGGCGTGGCATCGGACAGGTTCACCCCGAGTTCGGTTGCCGCCTCGGATGCGACCTCGTCGGCGAAGATGCTGAAGAGTCGCTCCCGGAGCACCTGGAATTCCAGATCGTCGAAGACCTCGTGCACCTGCTCGCGGGCGAAACCATCCCAACGCAGGTCGTCGACGCCGGTGTCGAGCGGAACATCGTCGACGAGTTGGGTCAACTGGCGGTTGAGGATCACCTGGTCGAGGTGCGCACGCAGGGACTCGCCGACCTTCCCCTTCACCTCTGCGGCGTGCTCGACGAGCCCATCCAGGCCGCCGAACTCATTGATCCACTTTGCCGCGGTCTTCTCCCCCACACCCGGGATCCCGGGCAGATTGTCGGACTTGTCCCCGCGCAGCGCGGCGAAATCCGCGTAGCGTTCCGGCGCCAGCCCAAACTTGGCCTCGACCGCATCCGGGTCCATCCGGGCGAGATCGGACACTCCACGTTTCGGGTAGAGCACGGTGGTTTGATCATCGACGAGTTGGAAGGCATCGCGGTCGCCGGTGACGATCTGCACGTCGAATCCCTTGCCGGTCGCCTCGTGCGCGAGCGTGGCGATGATGTCGTCGGCTTCGTAGCCCTCGACGCTCAACGAGCGGATGCCCAAGGCGTCGAGCACGGTTCGAACCCAATCCACCTGGCCGGCGAATTCGGCTGGCGAGGCCGAGCGGGTCGCCTTGTAGTCGGGGAAGCGTTCGGTGCGAAACGTCGTTCGGGAGACGTCGAACGCCACCGCGATGTGGCTCGGCCTCTCATCACGCAGGACGTTGATGAGCATGGAGGTGAAACCGTAGACCGCGTTGGTCGGTTGGCCCGAGGTGGTGGAGAAGTTCTCCACCGGCAACGCGTAGAAGGCGCGATAGGCCAACGAATGGCCGTCGAGGAGCATCAGCCGGAGCGGTTCGTCAGTTGCCACCGCTTGATCCTAGGCTGGACCCATGAGCGATGAGCCACACGAGGTTCCGAGTTGGCCCGAGGAGTTGCCCCCGCCCGAGGTCGCAGCGGCGGCGATGACGGACAACCAGGGCGCGCTCGGCGCCACTATGAGCATCGAATATCTGCACGTGGCGCCCGACCTGGTGACCGCGCGGATGCCCGTACTCGGCAACACCCAACCCTATGGTCTCCTGCACGGCGGAGCCTCCGGGGTGTTGGCCGAGAGCGTCGGTTCCATCGCCGCCTCGCTGCACGGCGGCCCCGGTCGGATCGCGTTGGGGATCGAGTTGAACCTGAGTCACCACCGCGGGGTGCGAGAAGGGTTCGTCCACGCCACAGCCACGCCGCTGTCAGTCGGAAGAACGCTGGCCAGCTTCGCCATCGCCATCACCGACGACCAGGATCGTCCGGTGTGCACGGCGCGCCTCACCTGTTTGCTGCGCGATGCCTGAAATGGGGCATCCCGCCAGCAGGTGTTGTGCGCCACACGCGTGATCCGTAACGCATAATCCGCAACAGGCTGGGTGACAATGAACGACGTGCCGACAACTCAATCCGCGCACTCCCCGCCGGTGTCCGACGACAGCCGGACGAACACGGCTGCGGCTTTGCTGCGGGCGATGCGGCCCCGCCAATGGACCAAGAACGTGCTGGTCGCTGCGGTTCCGCTGGCGTCCGGGCACCTGTTCGACCTCGATGTCCTACTCCCCACTCTCGGGGCGTTCGTGGCTTTCTGCCTGGCGGCCAGCGCCACCTACCTGATCAACGACACCGTCGATGTGGAGTCGGACCGGGCGCACCCCACCAAACGGCACCGGCCGATCGCGTCGGGCGACCTCTCCCCCACTGTCGCGGTCGTCGCCGCGATCGTGCTCTTCGTGGCCGCCGTCGGGCTTGGCACGGTCATCGCACCCGGTCTGGGGGCGGTGGTTGCCGCCTACATCCTGGTCACGCTGGCGTACTCGCTGCGCCTCAAGCACGAACCGGTCATCGAACTGGTGTTCGTGTCTCTTGGCTTCTTGTTGCGGGCCATCGCCGGCGGTGTTGCCAGCGGCATCCCGATCTCGAGTTGGTTCCTGATCGTCGCCGGCTTCGGATCGCTGTTCATGGCCACCGGCAAACGCTCCAGCGAACTCGACATCATGATGGACTCCGAGTCCGACCGCAGCAGCACCAGGAAGGTGCTCGCCCGCTACTCCCCCACTTATCTGCGATTCGTCTGGGGACTGGCGGCCACCGTCACGGTGACCGCCTACTGCCTGTGGGCGTTCGAAGTGGCCGAGGTGGCCAGCTCGGTGCCCTGGGCGGAGATCAGCATCGTGCCTTTCGTCATGGCGATCCTGCGCTACGCGGTGGACATCGATTCACACTCCGCGGGCGCGCCGGACGAAGTGGTCTTGACCGATCGAGTGCTGCTGGGGCTGGGTGCCCTGTGGGTGGTGACCTTCGCACTCGGCGCATGGGGCATCTGACCCGACCGGGACGGATCGAGCTCGAACCCTCCACCGCACACTCGGCTAGCTGAATCGGGAAAAGGAACACATGTATCAGCGCAATGAACTGCTCACCGGCTGGGGACGCACCGCTGCGTCGGCGGCCACCGTGGCCTTGCCGGCGCCAGGTGAGGATCCGCGCGTGGCGCTGGAATCGGTGGTGCGGGATCCGCACCGAGCCGCGCGAGGACTGGTGGCACGAGGACTGGGGCGCTCCTACGGCGATTCCGCCCAGAACGGCGGCGGCCTGGTGCTCAAACTGCCTTCCGGGGGCCTCCTGCTCGACTCCGATTCAGGCACACTCACCGCGGAGGCGGGAACCAGCCTCGATGAGATCCTGCGGGTGATCGTGCCGCAGGGCTGGTTCGTGCCCGTCACCCCGGGCACCCGCTACGTCACGGTCGGAGGTGCCATCGCGGCCGATATCCACGGCAAGAACCACCACCGCGACGGTACGTTCGGCGCCCACGTCCGCAGCCTCGACCTGCTCACCGCCGACGGGCAGGTGCGAACCCTCCGGCCGGATTCCGCGGACGAATTCGAACGCGACCTGTTCGCCGCCACCGTCGGCGGCATGGGGTTGACCGGTGTGATCCTGCGGGCCACTTTCGGCCTGCTGCCAATCGAGACGTCCAAGATCCTGGTCGATACGCGGCGGACACGTGATCTCGACGACGTGATGGAACGCATGGTCGCTGCAGACGATTCGGCGACCTACTCGGTGGCCTGGATCGACTCGGTGGCCAAGGGGAAACGCTTCGGCCGCGGTGTCCTGACCACGGGCGAACACGCGCCGCTCGCCGCGTTGACCGGCCCGGACCTCAAGGACCCCACCGGCTACAACCCATCCATGTTGGCCTCGGCCCCACCCTTCGTACCCGGCGGGTTGTTGACGCCGCTCACGGTGCGCGCTTTCAACGAAGCCTGGTACCGGAAGGCGCCCCTGAGCCGAGACGCCGAGGTGCAGTCAATCCCGGCCTTCTTCCATCCACTCGACGGCGTCGGCGATTGGAATCGCATCTACGGCCCGAAGGGCTTCCTGCAATACCAATTTGCCGTACCCGACTCAGGCGCTCACGTGGTGCGGCTGGCTCTCGAAGAGTTGCAGCGCATCGGCGCGCCCAGTTTCCTCAGCGTGCTCAAGCGTTTCGGTCCGGACAACGGCTTCCCGTTGAGTTTTCCGATGAAGGGCTGGACCCTGGCGCTGGATCTTCCTGCCGCGGTCGATTCGCTCGGCTCCACGCTCGATTCCCTCGATGAGGCTGTGCTCGCCGCCGGCGGCCGCTTCTACCTGGCGAAGGACTCCCGAACCACCCCGGCGACGCTGGCGGCGGGCTACCCCCAGATCGACCGTTTCCGGGCCGTGAAAGCGGCCATCGACCCCGACCACCTATTCGTATCGGATCAAAGCCGGAGGCTAGGCCTGTGATCAACGCAGTGAAACAACCCCAATCCGTCGTACTCCTCGGCGGCACGTCTGAAATCGGCCTCGCGATCGTGCGGGCGCTGCCCACGGCGAGGCTCCAGCGCGTCGTGCTTGCTGGCCGGCCCAGCGAGAGGCTCGCCGCCGCGGTGGACGAGCTCGCCGCCGGCCTCGCCGGAGTCGACGTGAGCAGCGTCGAATTTGACGCCGACCGGCCCGACACCCATGCCGAGGTCCTCGACTCGATCGCCGCCGGAGGCGACATCGACGTCATCATCGTGGCGTTCGGGGTGCTGGGGGATCAGGAGGAGATCAACGCAGAACCTGCCGCCGCTCTCCCCCTGATCCAGACCAACTACGTCGGTGGTGCGAGTGCTCTGCTCCAAAGCGCCGACCTGCTCCGCCGCCAGGGCCGTGGATCGATCATCGTGCTCTCCAGCGTGGCGGGCGATCGGGCCAGGGCCAGCAACTTCGTCTACGGTTCCACCAAGGCCGGCCTCGACGCACTCGCCCAGGGTCTATCGGATTCGCTGGTCGACGCAGGTGTCAGTGTTCTCGTGGTACGCCCGGGCTTCGTGCACACCCGGATGACCGAGGGCCTCACCGAGGCACCCTTCGCCACCACCGCCGAGGCTGTCGCGGCGGACACCGCCAAGGCCTGGGCGGCCGGCAAGCACGTGGTCTACAGCCCACCGGTGCTCAGAGCCGTGATGGGAGCGATGAAGGCACTGCCCCGTCCGGTGTTCAGGAAAGTGAGCGCTCGTTAGCGGGTCGGAGACACCCCCTTCGCCCTAGGGTCTATGCTCTCACCCATTCATGGGCCGGTTCGGCCCTGAGTCGACCCGTGGGAGGGAGGCACCTCCGGTGCGTCCACGTGTAGCGTCATGGCTCGCGGCTATGGCGGCCGCCGTGCTCATGCTGCTGGGGATCGGTGGAGTGGCCGCAGCCGCGCCCGCCGCAGGAGCGTCGGGGCAGGTGGGCGGCGTCAGCAGTCTCGCGGACACGCCCCTCGCCGACGACGACTCAGCAGTAGCAGCCACCGAGGTCAAAGGGGTCGTCACCGATCCCAATCGGGAACCGATCGCCGCAGTTCAACTCGACGTCACGAACTCCGAGGACGTCACCGACCCTTCTGGAACTGTGATCCCGGCCGGTGAGTTCACGGCAACTGTGGAGACCAAGGACGACGGCACCTGGGCAGTGCCGCTGCCCGGCGGAGGCCGCTATTCGGTGACCATCGACACCGGCACCCTGCCGGAGGGAATCGGCTTGGCCGACCCCGACCAGGACACCAGGACCGTGAACGTCCTCCCGGAGAAGTCCGGCACGGTGCTCTTCCGCACCGCCGACGGCGAGAACGGTGGGGGTACGGCTGGACGATCCACCCTGGACCGTGCGCTGCAACTCACAGTGGATGGCCTGCTGTTCGGTCTGACCATCGCCCTGGCCGCGATCGGACTGTCGCTGATCTTCGGGACTACCGGGTTGACCAACTTCTCGCACGGCGAGTTGGTGACTCTCGGTGCCCTCACCACCTACTTCTTCTCCTCGATCGTCGGCCTGCCGTTCGTACTGGCCGCAGCGGTGGCGGTGTTGGTCTGTGGCCTGCTGGGCGGGGTGCAGGACAAAGCGCTGTGGGGTCGGCTTCGCAAACGCGGGACGGGCGTGATCGCGATGCTGGTCGTCAGCATCGGATTCGGCATTCTGCTCCGCTACGTCTACCTGTTCTTCTTCGGTGGCAACACCCGGCAGTTCAACGCCTACGCGGGGCAGGCGGGCATCCAGCTCGGTCCGGTTCTGGTGACGCCGAAGTCGATGGTGGCGGCGGTCGTCGCGGTGGCCTTCCTGCTCGCCACCGCGTTCTGGCTGCTGCGCACCCGATCCGGCAAGGCGAGCCGCGCGATCTCGGACAACCCGGCGTTGGCGAGCGCCTCGGGCATCGACGTCGAGCGCGTCATCAACCGGGTGTGGATCTACGGCGCCGGACTCGCCGCCCTCGCCGGGATCATCTACAGCCTCAACAACGGTGTGAACTGGTTCCAGGGATTCCAGATCCTGCTGCTCACCTTCGCAGGTGTCACCCTCGGTGGGTTGGGAACCGCCTTCGGGGCCATCGTGGGTTCACTCATCGTGGGAGTCATGATCCAGGTCTCGACTCTCGTGGTGCCACCTGAGTTGAAGAACGTCGGAGCCCTGCTGATCTTGATCATCATTCTGCTCATCAGACCCCAGGGCATCCTGGGTCGTCGCGAGCGGGTCGGCTGAGGGAGGAACGGGACATGGATTGGGGCAACATCCTCGGCCAGTCGATCACCCAGGGTCTGGGTGTGTTGGCAGTCATCTACGCGTTGGCTGCAATCGGCTTGAACGTCCACTTCGGCTACACCGGCCTGCTGAACTTCGGTCAGGCGGGCTTCCTCGCCGTCGCCGCCTACGGGCTCGCCGTCACGATCGTCGTGCTCGAACTACCACTGTTCGTCGGTGTGGTGATCGGCCTACTGGCGGCGGTGGCCCTGGCCTTGCTGCTCGGCATACCGACATTGCGACTCCGGGCGGACTACCTCGCCATCGTGACCATCGCAGCCGCCGAAATCATCCGACTGCTGGTGCGGTCGGTCACGCTGCGCGACATCTTCGGCGGATCGGACGGCATCAACGCGTTCGCCAACGAGTTCTTCTCCTACTCCCCCTTCTCCGCCGGCCTGGAACTCGGCCCGGTCCGGTTGAGCCAGAACGACCTGTGGGTGGTTGTGGTGGGTTGGACCTTGGTCGCGTTGAGCTGCCTGTTGGTCTGGCTCCTCATGCGCTCGCCCTGGGGTCGGGTGATCAAGGCCATCCGAGAGGACGAAGACGCGGTCCGCTCGCTAGGCAAGAACGTCTACTTCTACAAGATGCAGGCGCTGATCATCGGCGGTGTGCTGGGCAGCCTCGGTGGATTCATCTTCGCCGTCGGTTTCCAGTCAGTGCAGCCGGACAGCTACGCCACCGACCTCACGTTCTTCGCCTACGCGGTGCTCATCCTGGGAGGCGCCGGCCGGGTGATGGGGCCGGTGCTCGGCGCGGTGGTGTTCTGGTTCCTGCTCGTCTTCATCGATGGCACGCTCGCGCAACTGGTGCAGAATGGCACCATCACGTTCATCCGAACCGACCAGGTCGGGCAGGTTCGGTACTGGATCCTCGGGCTCTCGCTGATGCTGTTGATGATCTACCGACCGCAAGGCATCCTCGGCGATAAGAAGGAGTTGGCGCTCGATGCCAGATGACGACGCTGCGGCCCTCGAGCAGGCGGACATCGCCGAGGAGCGCGCGCAGTTCGCACACACGACGATCGCCGGTGAACTCCTCGGGCGGCGCAAGGCGGTGGAAGCCCTCGCCGATGTCCCGCACGAGCCCGGAGTACCCAAACCCGATCCGATCCTGGTGGCGGACGGGATCGTGCGCCGGTTCGGCGGTTTGGTGGCGGTGGACGTCGCCCACGCGGAGATCCAACGTGGATCCATCACCGCACTGGTCGGCCCCAACGGTGCCGGCAAGACCACCTTCTTCAATCTCCTCACCGGATTCGACCAGCCCAACGAGGGGAAGTGGTCGTTCAACGGCATCGAACTCAAGGGCAAGGCGGCCTACAAGGTCGCCCGGCTCGGGATGGTGCGCACCTTTCAACTGACCAAGGCCCTCAGTCGAATGAAGGTCATCGACAACATGGCGCTCGGGGCCAAGGATCAGAAGGGTGAACACTTCTGGGCCGCGGTGATCCCGGGCATCTGGCGTCGGCAGGAGCAGTCGATCGAGGCCAAAGCGGATGGTTTGCTGGCCCGGTTCAAACTCGACACCAAACGTGAGGATTTCGCCGGTTCACTGTCCGGTGGCCAGCGCAAACTGCTCGAGATGGCGCGGGCACTCATGTCCGACCCGGACATGGTGATGCTCGACGAGCCCATGGCCGGTGTCAATCCGGCTCTCACCCAATCGCTGCTCGGCCACATCATGGATCTGCGGGAGCAGGGCATGACGGTGCTCTTCGTGGAACACGACATGGATGTGGTCCGCTCCATCTCCGACTGGGTGATCGTCATGGGACAGGGCAAAGTGATCGCCGAGGGACCGCCCGACGCCGTCATGAGCAATCCTGCGGTGATCGACGCCTACCTCGGGGCCCACCACGACAAGGCCCTGACGGACACCGGCGAATCGTTGTCGTTCACGGAACCGGAGTAGACCATGAGCGTCTCCCCCAATGACCCCGCCGAGTTCGAACGCGAGATCGATCTCGATGCCCAGCAGCGCGGCGGCCACCACTACCCCCACCACGCCCCCAGCACCGAGCATGTGGACCGGTCCGATCACCTCGACCGCGCCGAAGGCGCCGTGGTGCGCATGGACGAGATCGTGGCGGGCTACATCCCCGGCGTGAACATCATCAACGGAGCCGACCTCTACGCCCAGCAGGGTGAGCTCGTGGGCATCATCGGACCCAACGGCGCCGGGAAGTCGACTCTGCTCAAGGCGCTGTTCGGATTGGTCAAGGTGCGCTCGGGCACAGTCACGTTGGAGGGCGAAGACATCACCAACATGCGCGCCGACCAGTTGGTCGCCCGCGGTATCGGTTTCGTGCCCCAAACGAACAACGTCTTCCCCTCGTTGACCATTGAAGAGAACCTGCAGATGGGGTGCTTCCAGCGACCGCAGGCCTTCACGGAACGATTCGAGTTCGTCTCCGGGCTGTTCCCCGCGTTGGCCGATCGGCGCAAACAGCGCGCCGGCAGCCTGAGCGGCGGTGAACGGCAGATGGTCGCCATGGGCCGCGCGCTGATGATGGATCCCTCGGTCCTGCTGCTCGACGAGCCGAGTGCGGGTCTGTCGCCGGTGCTCACCGACGAAGCCTTCGTCCGCGTCCGGGAGATCAACAAGACCGGCGTGACTGTGGTGATGGTGGAACAGAACGCCGCCCGGTGCCTGCAGATCGTCGACCGCGGGTACGTGCTCGACCAGGGTCGCAACGCCTACACCGGCACGGGGCGTCAGCTGGCCAACGATCCGAAGGTGATCGAGCTCTACCTGGGAACCCTGGCCAAGGCCTGACCCGACCCACAGCCGCCCGCTGGACCCCGCCAACCGTGCGGCCAACTGCCCCCGTGTGCGCACGCCTTCGTCGCACTAGGCCGTCTGTTCCGGCCCCCTAGTGCCACGAACCCGTACTGTCGCTGCACCTGACCCCGCCAGGCCGCGTCTGGCCTCGCCTCGCGTCGGGCCGAGGCCAGCAAGGCGAGTCGGCAGACTACGCAAAGCCCCAAAGCGAAGGGGCCCCGCCGTAGTGGCGGGGCCCCTTCCTGCTACTTCAGTGCGGCTAGCTGGCTGCCGGCACGTCGGCGACCACGGTGTCCTGGCGCGAGTTGGTGTTGTCCGCGCCGAAGACGTAGACACCCATCGCGGCACGCGCAGGGTCTCCGTTGTCATCGAGGTTGATCGGGCCGGACTGGCCTTCGTAGTTGATGTCCTTGCCGTCCTCGAGGAGCGCCTTGCACGCCTCGAAGGTGTTGCAGGACTCGCCCTCGTCGTTCTGGCCGCTCACCGAGGCGATGTTCGCCGCGATCGAGGCCCCGGAGTCGTCCCCGGCCTGCTGCGCTGCGAGCGCGATCAGGATGACGGCGTCGTAGGACTCGGCCGCATAGGAGAAGTCCACCAGGTTCGGGTCGGTCTCGAGCAGGGACGCCCGGAACTCGTCGCTGGGAGCCGCACCGGGAGTGGTGCCCTTGACGCCCTCCATGATGCCGGCGGGAAGACCCTCGGCCAGGGTGTTCGACAGGTTGCCGTCCACGAGGTAGAGCTGGGTGTCCTGCGGACCGACGCCCTGCTTGATCATTTCCTGCAGGATCTTCTTCGACTCGTCGAATCCGATGAGCACGATGGCGTCGGAGTTGGTCGCCGCGCACTGCCCGACTTCGGCTTCGAAGGAAGCAGCCTTGGGGTCGTAGATGATCTTCTCGGTCACTTCGCCGCCGTTTTCGGTGAAGACCTGGTCGACGACGTCAGCGAGACCTTCGCCGTAGGCGTCCTGCAGCGCCATGATGCAGATGCTCTGGTTGCCATCGGCGAGAGCCTGGTCGGCGAGAACCTGACCCTGCAAGGTGTCCGGCGGCGCGGTACGGAAGTACAGGCCGTTGTCCGGGTAGTCGGTCAACTCCGTCGAGGTGTTGGCCGGCGACACCATGGCGACGCCCGCGCTGGTGACCTTGTCGATCACGGTGAGCGTCACCGAACTGGAAGCGGCTCCGACGATGGCGTCCGCACCCTGCGAAATCAGACGGTCGACAGTCTGCGCGGCGATGTTGGTGGATGTGTCACCGGAGTCACCGTCGATGATCTCGACGTTGCCACCGTTGACGCCACCAGCGTCGTTGATCTCCTGGGCGGCAAGGGCGACGCCGGCGAACTCCGGCGGCCCGAGGAAGGCGAGGGATCCGGTCTGCGGCAGCAGGGTGCCGATGACCAGGGTGCCGTTGCCTTCGGCTGACGCGGCTGGGCTGGCAGCCCCCGACTCATCGCTGCTGGCATCACTGCTGCTGCAAGCGGCGAGAGCGAGACCGAGTGCGCTAAGCACCACAGCCGACCGCACGACCTTTGATTTGGCCATGTGTGATTCTCCTAAGTGTGAGGCGTCCACGTCCCGTGGATTCCCCGCTGCGGTACTCAGCGGTTGGATGGAACCTAGCCGACCGACCCTCGAGGGCTCACCGTCACCCCCGGCGTGTCGCCAACCGGACCTTGTCGCCCACCGGTCGTGATGATTCCGTGACCTACTCGGCCGACAGAAGTTCGGAAGCCACCTCGGCCATCGAGGTCCGACGATCCATCGCCGTGCGCTGCAGCCAGCGATACGCCTTCTCATCGTCGAATCCGTGCCTGGCCTGCAACAGAGCCTTGGCGCGGTCAATCTGCTTGCGTGCCGCCAACTGACGCTGCAACGCCTCGACCTGATCGTTGAGTCCTGCGATCTCCCGCGCCTTGGCCAACGCCAACTCGATCGCCGGCACCAGATCCGACGGTGCCACAGGTTTCACCAGGTAGTTCGTGGCACCGGCCGCCCGGGCTCGTTCGACGAGGTCGCGTTGGCTGAAGGCCGTCAACACCACCACTGCGCACTGCTGCTCGGCCGTGATCGCTTCGGTGGCGGTGATGCCGTCCATCACCGGCATCCGGATGTCGATCAGCAACACATCGGGCCTCTCCCGACGGACCAACTCGACGGCGGCCTCGCCAGTCGCGGCTTGCCCCACAACCTCGTAACCGGCGTCGGCCAGCATCTCCACCAAATCGAGCCGAATGAGCGCTTCGTCCTCGGCCACAACTACCCGAGTCGCCATGGCAGCCAGCGTAGTCATAGTGCTCGAGCCGTTCACCGGCCAGTTGGGCGACCGGCAGTCAGGGGATCGCACGGATGCTTGTACGCTAGGGCTCGCCGCCGCCCCTGTAGACCAACCGGCAGAGTCACGGGCCTCAAAATCCCGCCAGTGTGGGTTCGAATCCCACCGGGGGCACTTCCTTGGGACTGGTTGTGCTAATTCAGGGCCAGCCTGGGCTTGACCTCGGCGATCTGCGCCAGCAAACCGTTGACGAACGGTCCGGAATCTTCGGTGGACAGTTCGGTGGCGATGGCCACGGCCTCGGCGATGGCGATCGGCGCCGGCACGTCGCCCCAGAGGATCTCCCAACTGCCGATGCGCAACACGTTGCGGTCCACTGCCGGCATGCGGGCGAGGCTCCATCCCTTCGAGTAGGTCTCCAGCAGTTCGTCGATTCGCTCCGCGTGGTCGGCCACGCCCTCGACCAGAACTCGCACGTAGGGGTTCATCGGTGTGGAGCCGATCTGCTCCTCGTGCACGTGGAGCACCTCGAGCGGCGCCGCCGAGCGGATATCGGCCTCGTACAGCACGTCGAGGGCGCGCCGTCGGGCCTTGCTGCGGGCGGAGGGTTTAGGCACGGCCGAGGTAGGAGCCGTCCCGGGTATCGACCCGGATGCGCTCCCCCGAGTTGAGGAACAACGGCACCGCGATCTCAGCGCCGGTCTCGAGCCGCGCCGGTTTCGTGCCGCCGGTCGAGCGGTCGCCCTGCAGTCCGGGTTCGGTGTATTCGACGACCAACTCGACGTTGGCGGGCAACTCGATGTAGAGCGGCTCACCTTCGTGCACCGCGACGATGGCCTCCTGATTCTCGAGCAGATATTTGGCGGCCTCGCCCACCACGGTGGTCGACACCGGGAGCTGATCGTAGGTCTGGGTGTCCATGAACACCCAGTCGGTGCCGTCCTTGTAGAGGTACTGCATCGTGCGCTTGTCCACCGTCGCGGTGTCGACCTTGACTCCGGCGTTGAAGGTGCGGTCGACGACCTTTCCGGAGAGGACGTTCTTCAGTTTCGTGCGGACGAAGGCGCCGCCCTTGCCCGGCTTCACGTGCTGGAACTCCACCACCGTCCACAACTGCCCGTCGATGTTGAGCACGAGCCCGTTCTTCAGATCGTTCGTGGTGGCCATGTGGTACCTCTCTTGCGTCAGGTGATCGTCGTGGTGTGGCCGCTCGGCTAGCCGACGCGGATCAGTTCCCGAGGGAATTCGGTGAAGACCTCAAGTCCGTCGTCATTCAGCACGCAGGTGTCCTCGATCCGGACCCCGCCCCGGTCCGGCAGGTAGATCCCGGGCTCGATTGTGAACGGCACCGCCTTGTGGAGTTTACCCTTCGAAGAAGAACCCAACATGGGTGGCTCATGGATATCCAGGCCGATCCCGTGGCCGACTCCATGGACGAAGAACTCCGCGTATTCCGCGCGGGCGATGACTTCGCGGGCGGCCGAGTCGACATCGCGGGTGCGCACGCCCGGAGCGGCGACCCCTCTACCGGCTGCAGCGGCTTCGAGCACGGCGGCGTGAATCTCGACCTGCCACTCCTCGGGGTCGGCGGCCACGATGACGGTCCGGGTGCAGTCGGAGCGATACCCCTCGACGGTGGCGCCGAAGTCGATGGTCAGCATCTCGCCCGCTCCGACCGGCCGATCCGACGGGCTGTGGTGCGGCTGACCACCGTTCGGCCCCGCAGCGACGATGGACGGGAACGATCGGTCGGCGGATCCGTGGTCGCCCATGATCGCCTCCAGCGTGCGGGCGATGTGGATCTCGGTCTGGCCCACTGCGATTTCGGTGAGCAGTTGGCCGAGCGATTCCGCCGCGATGTGGCCGGCCTGGCGCATGGCTTCGAGTTCGTGGATGTCCTTGCGCATGCGAAGCCGTCCCAGCGGTGAATCCACTTCCTGGATGCTCATGCCGAACATCCCGGGGTGTGCACTGATCACCCGGAATTGGGCGAGGGTGAGGGTGGTCGGATCAACTCCCAGACTGCCGGCACCCTTCTCACGCAGGCGCAGCAGCAACTGTTCGATCAGGTCCCGGGTGATGATCAGTTCGACCTCCGGGCACTCCTCGTTGGCCTGTTCGGCGTAGCGGGGATCCGTAGCCAGCAACGGTGGCCCGGCGGTGATCGCGAGAACCGCTCCGTTGCTCCCGGTGAAGCCGGTCAGCCAACGGACATCGGCGGTATCGGTGAGGAGTAGGGCGTCGTAGCCCTTGGCCTTCATCAGGTCTGCGACGGCCAGCCAACGCGACCGCATCAGATTTCGCTTGAGGTCAGACATCTTCGAGTCCTTGGATCGCCCTGAGCGCCAGCAGGTAGGAGTCGGCGCCGAAACCCGCAATCGTTCCGGTCGCGACCCCGGCGATCACCGATTCGTGGCGGAACGCCTCCCGGGTGGCCGGGTTGGTCAGGTGCACTTCTATCAGAGGGGCCGTGCGCTGCGAGGCAGCATCGCGCAGGGCGTAGGAGTAGTGGGTGAAGGCCGCCGGATTCAGCACAACCGGAAGCCGCTCGTCGGCAGCCTCGTGCAACCACCCGACGAGCTCGGCCTCGCTGTCGGTCTGTCTCACGTCCACTGCCATCTTGAGTTCCTCGCCCAGAACTGCGCATGCCGCGACGATGTCGTCGAAGGTCATGGAACCGTACACCTCGGGTTCGCGGGTGCCGAGGCGGCCAAGGTTCGGGCCGTTGAGTACAAGCACCTTGGTGCGATTCTCACTCATCGCTCACCTCCGCGTAGGCCGCGACCAGCAGCGCCGGGTCAGGGCCGTCGAGCAACGCCGGCCGGCCGACGTCTTCGAGCACGATGAACCGCAACCTCGAACCGCGTGCCTTCTTATCCAACTGCATCGCCTCATACAACCTCGGCCAGCGACCGGACGGATACGTCGTCGGCAGTCCGACGCTGCGCAACACATCCCGGTGCAGATCCACGACGTCGTCGGCGAGCCGCCCGGCAAGCCGTGCGAGTTCGGCGACGTACACCATGCCGACGCTGATGGCCGCGCCGTGACGCCACTTGTAGCGCTCGACGCGCTCCACGGCGTGGCCGAAGGTGTGGCCGTAGTTGAGCACCTCACGACTAACCTTGCGGCTGCCGATTCCGGCGACTGCTTCGGTCAGGTCGCCTGCCACGACCTCGGCCTTGACCCTCACGCTGCGGGCGATGAGTTCGGCGGTGTGCGGACCCTCCGGGGTTCGGGCACCGGCCGGGTCGGCGGTGATCAACTCAAGGATGGCCGGGTCGGCGATCAGGCCGCATTTGATGACTTCCGCGAGCCCTGCCACGTAGTCGTTGGCCGGCATCGTCTCGAGCGTGGCGAGGTCGCAGATCACTGCGGTCGGCGAATGGAAGGCCCCCACCAGGTTCTTGCCGTCGGCGGTGTTGATTCCGGTCTTGCCGCCGACAGCGGCATCGACCATCGCGAGCAGGGTGGTGGGAACCTGGACCACGGGCACACCGCGCAGCCAGGTCGCGGCGACGAATCCGGCGAGGTCGGTCGCCGCCCCGCCGCCGAGGCCGATGATGGCGTCGGTTCTGGTGAACCCGGACTGCCCGAGGGCCGACCAGCAGAAGGCCGCGACGTCGGATGTCTTGGCATCCTCGCCGTCGGGCACCTCGATGAGGATCACCTCCCGGCCCGTGTCGGCCAAGGCCGTCTGCAGAGCTTCGGCCGTCACCCGCAGCGTGGGTTGGTGGATCACCGCCAACCGGTCCGCGTTCTCGGGCATGGCCTCCAGCACGCTCGACAGCAGTCCGGTGCCGATCACCACGTCGTAGGGCTGTTCCACCGCCACGGTGATGCGCTGAGGTTCAGAACTCACGTCAACGCCTCCGTGGCCGGGTCGGTGGCCAGCCGGGCAGCGATCTCGGCGGCGATTTCGGCCGGCTGCCGGTGGTCGGTCTCAACTGCGAACGTGCTCACCTCGTCGTACCACGGTTCGCGCGCCCGGAGTTGGGCGGCGAATTGCGCCCGGATGTTGCCCAGAGCCACCGGCCGGATCGCGTTGAGTCCAGTCCTTGTGGCCGCGTTCGCTGCAGTCACCTTCAGCCAGGCCACCTTCTGGGCGCTCAGCAGGTCGCGCACAGCGGGTTCGGCCACAGCGCCGGATCCGATCGCCACAACGGCTCCGGACTTCTCACCGGCGGCCGAATCCAACGCCTCGCGCACCGCCACCGCCTCCCAGCTTCGGAACCTCTCCTCGCCGTCCTCGGTCATCACCTCGGCCGCCGAGACGCGGCCTGCTGCACGGGCCACGAAATCGTCGGTGTCGAGGTAGGTGGCCCCAAGCGTCTCGGCCAGGATGCGCCCGACCGTGGACTTGCCTGCGCCCGGGGCGCCGACGAGCAGCACCACGGCGGATGGCTGTGCCGTGGTGCTCACCGGTAGGCCAGGTTTTCCAGATAGGACGCGAGGTTGCGCCGGGTCTCGGGCACGGAGTCACCACCGAACTTCTCCAACACCGCATCGGCGATCACCAAAGAGACCATGGCCTCGGCGATTACCGCAGCCGCAGGCACCGCACAGGCGTCGGAACGTTGGTTGTGGGCCGTGGTGGGTTCCCCAGTTGCGGTGTCGATGGTGCGCAGCGCCCGCGGAACCGTGGAGATCGGTTTCATGGCCGCGCGCACCCGCAGCGTTTCGCCGTTGGTCATGCCGCCTTCGGTGCCGCCCGACCGGTCCGAGGATCGTCCAAGTCCGCCGTCCACCGGGATGATCTCGTCCTGAGCCGCCGACCCTCGGACTGCCGCGAGGGCGAATCCATCGCCCACCTCCACGCCTTTGATGGCTTGGATGCCCATCAGTGCCCCGGCGAGCCTGGCGTCCAGCCGGCGGTCCCAGTGGGCATGAGAGCCGAGTCCGGGGGGAAGGTCGTAGACGAGCACCTCGACGACCCCGCCGAGTGTGTCCCCGTCGGACTTCGCAGCGTCGATCTCCGCCACCATCGCCGACGATGTGGCCTCATCGATGCAACGCACCGGACTGGCGTCGATGGCGGCGGATTCCCACGGCGCGGGGCGGATTCCCTCGGGAAGTGACACCCGCCCGATGCGCACGACGTGGCTGACCACCTCGATAGTGCCGACTTGGGAGAGGAAGGACCGGGCGACCGAACCGAGGGCGACCCGGGCCGCGGTCTCCCGGGCACTGGCGCGCTCCAGGATGGGCCTCGCCTCGTCGAAGCCGTACTTCTGCATGCCGGCCAGATCAGCATGCCCGGGTCGGGGTCTGGTCAACGGCGCCGAGCGGGCCTTGCCTGCCAACGCATCCGAGGACACCGGGTCGGGACTCATCACCTCGGTCCATCTCGGCCATTCGCTGTTGGCGATCTGGACGGCGATCGGGCCCCCCATGGAGAGTCCGTGGCGCACGCCGCCGAGGATCTGCAGTTCATCGGCCTCGAACTTCTGGCGCGCACCGCGGCCGTACCCGAGTCGCCGACGAGCCAGTTGGGCGGCGATCGATTCCGTGGTCACCTCGACCCCGGCCGGCATACCCTCCAGGATCGCGACCAGCGCAGGACCGTGCGACTCCCCAGCAGTCAGCCAACGCAACATGGGGTCCATGCTCTCAGAACGCACCCTCACGTGCAGATTCAGGCACCTCAGGGTGAAGGCGATGCGCTCGGTTGCGCCGTGGCGGCATCCGTCCCGGCGGCTTGCGCCTGCTCCTCGGCGGGCGTCAACGGCCGGGTGTAGATGCGCCCGGCGACCTGCAGGGTGACCTTGCCATCGCCCGCGTCGGCGATTTCGACACTGTTCAGCAGAAGCGCCCGGTCGAGGTTCTCGATGGCGTTGAGGTAGGCGATCACCTGGCCGAACGGGGCCGCGTCGAGGCTGATCGAGACGGTCGAGTAGTCCAACTCAGGGCCAGCTGGTTCGGCCGGAGCGGGAGTGGCGGCCTCGGCGGCGGCGTCACCGGCACCCGCGTCATCGGCGGGCCGCGGCGTTTCCGCTGCTGCCGCTTCGGGCAACGTCACCGCTGCCGGCGGATCGACGGTGAACTCGAGCACCCGGATACCGCTGGCTTGGTTGGCCGCGTCGATCTGGCGGACGAGGTCGGCGACATCCGATTCGCTGGGCAGTTGGGCATAGAGGTCTGCCAGTTTGGCGCGCAGCGCCGGCAGTTCATCCAGTTGCCGGGTCAGCGCCGCCTCGCGGGCCCGTAGCGTCTGAGTCTGAGTCTGTGCGGTCTCGGTCTCCGCCTGCAGCGTGGCGACGTTCGACAACTGCGGGGAGATCAACAGGAACCATCCGAGTAGAGCTATCACCAGCACGGTCAACGCCGCGATGATCGCCCACGCCTTCGGTTTGCCCAGCAACTCGTTCATGGCTGGTTCCCCCCGTCGGGGGTCTCGGCGGCGTAGCGATTGCTGAGGGCATCTTCGGAGAGGTCAGCGTTCACGGTGAAGGCGTATTGCGGCTGATTGGCACAGGGTGAACCGGCAGGGCCGAGGTCGGTGAACGATTGGCTACTGAGCCAGACGTTCTGCAACCCCGTGACCTGCTGGAGTGAGTCGAGCAGCGAGGCTCCGCCGACGAATTGGCAGACTTGGCCGTTCAGCGCCAGATCGCCGAGGTCCGGCGGTTCGTCCGCCTCTCCCGCGAGCGCGGCGGTGGGCTCCACCAAGGTCCACGACATGGACTCCAGCACAGTGCCGGCGGGCAGCGCGGACGCGGTTTGGGTGGTGAGGCCGGAGAAGAGGACTTCGTTCGACAGCGCCAATTCGAGGCCGGCGCTCACCTCGTTGACCAGGTTGGTCACCCGAGGTACCTTGGCCAATGCTGCCACCGCCTGCTCCGCGTTGGCCTTCTCCGCCTGCGCGGCGTTGCGTGCGGTGGTGGCCGAACTCACCTGCAGCGAGGCGAGGACAAATCCGAGGATCACGACACCGATGGCGGCCGCGATCACCACGACAGTCGTCCGGCGCGCGCCCGCCAGCGCGATCCTGGCCCGGAACGACTGCGGCAGTAGGTCGGCCCGTACCGGCTGGGCTTCGGTGATGAGTCCCTTCACGGATTCCGCCGAGGGTGGATGCGCCGATCCATCCGTCGGTGGCCGGGGGCCGGGCTGGTTTGCACCTGGTGGCGTCAATTCCGGAGGTGCTCCGACGTTTGCCGGATCCCCCGGCGCAGGCCCTGCCGTTTTTTCGGGCAGGCCGTAGGGGGCTGCACCGCTGTCCGGGGCTTGATTGGGAGATCCGTAGGTGCTCATAGCGCGGCCCCCATGGCCAGGCCCACCGCAACGGTCATGTGGGTCCCAACGGCACGGACGGCCTCATCGGAGGCTTTGGCGGCATCTCGGGGCAGCGCGAGCCATGCAGCGTCGTGGGCCACGGGGAGGTTGGTGCTGCGGCTGACGGCGAGGTCCAAGCCTCGCAACTGTGAGCCGGCGCCTTCGAGCAGGATGCGCTGAAGCGGGGTGGCCTTCTCACCCGACTGGTAGAACCCCACTGTGGTGCTGATCTCCTCCACCAGCGGTTCGATCGAACCTCCGGCCAAGACATCCGCCCCCAGCGGCAGATCGCGCACCAGCATCGGGCGTCCGTTGACGTGCACCACAACTTGACTGGCGTGCTCGTCGACATTCACCACCGCCTCGGACACGAGATACCCGGGCGGCACCGGCGGCACGACCGCCCTGATGAGCGCGAAAGAAGCGACATCGATGGCGACCACGGTGAGGTTGGCCTGCTGGACAGCTTCGACGAGTTCGGTCAGGTATGCGGTTGGGGCGCCGGTGAGGATACCCTCGTAGACCTGGTTGCCGTCACCGTCGAGGTCGATGCCGGACACTACGAAATCCAACTCAGACTCATTCACATCGAACGGGACCGACTCGCTGACGTACAGCGGCAACGCCTCTTTGATCTCTTTGCCCGGCATCACCGGTATCGACGCCGGCCGCACCACCACGCGTTGACCGCCCACGCCCAGGATGACTCGCTTGCCCTTGATTCCGAAGGTGTTCCACAACGCGGACAGAGCCGCCGCGAGAGCCGCCGGATCCGCCACCCCGGCCGCAGTCACCACACCCGGGAACAGGGTGCTTTCCGCCAACGCCACCACGCTGGTGCTGCCCTTGTCGTATCGGACTTGTGCCGCACGCACACTCGAGGTGTTGATATCGAGCCCGATGGCGGTCTTGGCCACGGCGACCTCCTTGTCCTGCCAGCAGGTATCGACGTCGAGGGAACCGGACTTGATCACCTTGGCTCGTACCTGACCACGCTAGCGAGTTTGCCTAGCCGGTGGCGGGCCAAAGCCGAAGCCGACCCACCTGTGGGTAAAGCGCACGGTGCTGGGTCGGTGTGCCCCTAGGCTGGCGGCTATGCCGACCGCCACCGCCACCCTGGCTGCAATTTGCGGGGTGTTCGGCCTGCTCATCGGTTCTTTCCTCAACGTGGTGATCTGGCGGGTGCCCCGCGGAGAAAGCATCGTTCGACCGCCGTCCGCCTGCCCGGCCTGTGGGCACACCTTGCGACCCTACGACAACGTTCCGCTGCTCAGCTGGTTGCTGTTGCGTGCCCGGTGTCGGGACTGCGGAGCCCTGATCTCGGCCAGGTATCCCGTGGTGGAGTTGACCACCGGTGTCCTGTTCGCCTTGATGCCTTTTCTGGTGGCGGTTGCTGCACTGCCCGCCTACCTGTGGTTGGCGGGGGCCGGGGTGGCGCTGGCCGCCATCGACCTCGACACCAAACGACTTCCCAACGCCATCACCTATCCGACGGCGGGGGTGGTCGGTGGGTGGCTCGTCGTCGCGGCGCTCGTGCAAGGTGCCCCGCAGCAGGCGTTGCGCACATTCCTCGGCGGCGTCGCTTTCGGGGCCTTCTTCCTGCTGCTTCACATCGTCTACCCGCGAGGCATGGGCATGGGCGACGTCAAACTGGCGGTGCCACTGGGTTTCGGGTTGGCGTGGATTTCCTGGGGCACATTGCTCATCGGCGGTTTCGCGGCCTTCTTGCTTGGCTCGCTGGTGGGCATCGGCCTCATGGTGGCCGGCAAGGCCGGTCGCCGTACGGCCCTGCCGTTCGGTCCGTTCATGCTTGTCGGGGCACTCGTGGCCCTCGCCTTCGGTGAGCAGATCGGGGATTGGTACGCGAGCCTGCTCTGAGGGCAGGGCACCGATGGGCCGGGTCGCGCGGATGATCCCGACTACCCGACCATCTCCAGCCATCCGGTGGTGCGGATCAGGGTGGACAGCGGAACCTCGGACGAGGAGTCGTAGCTAAGTGCCACACCTTGGATGACGTTGGTGGGTGAGGTGGGGCAGTTGCCCGAGGTCACCATTGATCCGCGAACCGTGCTTGAACTGGTGTTCCAGTCGATGTAGTCGCCCGCGGCGATCACACCCACACCGACGTCGGAGTTCGCCTCCCCGATCACTGCGGTATCGGCGACGAAGAGCACCCCTGGCAGGTAGTTGGTGATGTACCCGTGCTTCCAGATGAGCGTGCCACCGGACTTGTCGCAACTCTCCGCGTGGTTGGGCCAGCCGTCGGGTTTGGCTTCCACGATCACGCTCATCGTGACCTCGTTCTTGTTGCCCTTGCCCTTCTCCAGGCTCACATTTGTTTGGTAGGCGTAGTAGGCGCCGGGGTAGTCGGTGCCGTCCACCGGCGTGAACACCCACGTCGCATCGGTCGTGTTCGCGTCCTCGAGCACCCAGCCACGGTAGGTACCGTCCGGTGAGAGAACTTCGCCGGTACAAGGAGTCGGAGACGCTGGATCGCTCAGGTCGGGTGCCCGCACTGAGCCGTCCGGGCAGAGGTCGAACCACCCGGCTGCGGCTTCGGTGGCCAACGCCCGGTAGAGCGAACGGGCGTTCACCCGGGGTATCGCCTGCGGGGGTGCTCCGGCCTCGCAGGTTCCGGTGATCTTGCCGTCCGGGCAGGTGCCGCTACGGTCGTTGGCGCCGGAGGCGGTCACACTTCCGTTCACCTTCAGCGAGTTGTTGCCGGCCGAAAGGTCGCTGTTGGAGTGCACGTCGGCCGAGGTGGCACCGCTGTTGTCGGCGAGATCGACCTCCACACTGCCGGAGAACACGAGATCGGCCTCGGTGAGGATCGCCTGGTTCGGTTTGTAGGGGCTGAACAGGTACTCCACCCGGATCGCCCGGGCGGCGGCCTGTGGCGCTTCGCGAGAGGGTGTCCAACCGAGGGAGTACACCACCGGGATCGCGGTGCCGTTGCTGGCCTTCGCCCGAAACGCCACGTACTCCCCCGCGCCAGCCGACTGCACACATGACTCGGGCATCGCCGCAACGGCCGACTCCAGCCAGGCCATCTCCTGCTCCGGAGTGGGTAGCGAGCCGGTCGCCCAGGTCCAGGATGCGGCGCAGTCGGGGTCGTCCGGGGCGTATGCGGTGCCGTTGTCATACGCAGTCTGGATCTCCCCCAGAACCTGATCCACGCCGGTTTCGGCAGCGGCGAGGGAGGCTTCGAACTCCACGTGATTCCTCGCCGAGGAGAGGCTGTTGATCGCGACGGTCACCGAGAGCGCCACCACGATCGCGACGGCACTGGCCAGTCCCATCACGGTGATCATGCCGATTCCGTCGTCGTGGTCGAGCCGCCGCCGTCGCATCGTCGTCACCTCCTCATTCCACGTTTCGCAGTCGCGAGGAGAACGACACCTGACGTGTGTCCACCCCACCGGTCGGGTTGAAGTCATAGGTGGTCGTCGTGGTGACCAGCCGGGTTTCGGCGGCATCCTCTGCGCTGAGGCCGCCGTTGCTGGCCTGGGCCGGGAGCGATCCGGTGCAGTCGCCCAGGGTCGGATCGGCGGATTGGGTCCAGTAGCAGAACGCTATGTCGCTCACCACGGTGCGCGCCTGCACCACGGTGTCCCCGCCTTCGGTGGAGCGGATGACGTTGTATTGGACGCCGTCCTCGTTCTCCTTCACAAGTTGCCAGGTGATGATCTCATCCGGCGTCGGCAAGTAGTCGGAGTTCTTGTCCACCCACAGGACGAGCTGGGATTCGGTGGCCCCCGGGTAGAGCGAGCGGGCCGAGCGCACGTCGCGCCCGAGGCGTTCCACCACCGTGCGCACGTCGGCCAGACCGAAACTCTCGTCCACCGTCTCGCGGTGGAGTTGGTGATTGTTCTGCACGCCGAGCAGCATCACGGCCCCGAGCACCGACAGCAGCGTCATGGCGACCATCAACTCGATGAGCGTCAGTCCTTCGTCAGCTCCTCGCCCCGAGGCCTTCATGGCTTGATCCCGACGAACAGAGTGCTGGGCGCATCGGGCGAGTCGTAGTCGATGCGGGTGGTAGATCCGGTGGGCACGGCGATGCGCAGGGAGAGGTAGGTCGGCACCGCACCGGATCCATTCTTGGAGCGCATCGCGAAGGCGGTCTGGATGTCCAGCGTCGATTCAACCGTGTTCCAGTTGCCGGTGCAGGAGACAACCGTCGTCGTGATCGCTCGAGAGGTCCACTGCGCTGTCGTTTTGGTCTGGTTGTAGTCGCCCAGCGCGATCTGGAAGGTGGTGGTTCCTGAATTGCACTTGTAGTCGAAACGCACGACCGCTTCACCGCGGACCTCAGTGATGACGGGAGCGAGCCAACGCCATTCGGCCACCGAGGCCCCACCGTCCTGGTTGGTGGATCCACCGATTGTGATGCTGCGACCGATTTCGCTGCTCTGTTCGGTGGAGAAGGCGTATGAAGCCGGCTGCACACCGCAATCGTCGCGCTGCATCGGGTTGTGGGGAACGGTCTCGGTGTCGCCGGCCGGATCGTTCTGCAGCACGAATCGGTGCACCGTATAGCCGTTGGGCGGGTCGATGTCCGGTTCCGGGGTCGAACAGACCGGGGTGGTCGAAGCGGTTGGGGTAGGCGTTGGAGTTGGTGTCGGGGTGGGAGTCGGGGTCTGGGTTGCGGTGGGAGTCGGGGTCGGCGGGATCACCACCACCCCCTCTTGGATTGAGACCGTGATGGGTTCAGTGGTCATCACCGCGGTCTGGGCCTCCGGCTGCTTGGTCGACTGTCCCTGCACCACCACTGGGTAGCTCTCAATGGCTGTGATGTCGGTTGTCTGGAGAGTCGCGATGTAGCAGGTGATGCTGTCGGGGAAAACCTCGGGAGTCCGGTATACCCCAGCAGTGGATTGCAGCGGCGAAGGCAGGCTTTCCTCATCCAGCCCGCCGGCGCAAGTGTCGTCCGGGTAGAGCACCCAGGAGGGCTGATTAACCCCGTCGACCAGGACCCGAAGTTCGAAGGCATCGCGGGCGCCGAGGTTCTTCACGATGAGAGGTACCTGAAGCATCCCGCCGGGGTTGACGATCGTGACACCGCCGCCGGCTTCCGCGACGGTGAACTTCGGCAGCGGCAATCCGCGTCGACTGTTGGCGATGATGGTGCTCACTTCCCGGCTTCTCGGAGCCCCACCGATCGACCATTCGACGATTGCGGTGACGCGCCGGGTGTTCTCCCCGGGCGGTTGGGTGACGTAGCGCCGCAAGGTGAAGACGACGTTGTTGGAGTTGGCGGTGACCGTGCTGATGTGGGGTTCGACGGCGCCGGTGGGCGCGAGCACCACCGGCTCAAGTCCGATCCCGTTCGGCACACTCCAGCACGCAGATGCAGTGCAGGCGCCGTTCTCGTCCGGGGTGACGATCGTCGGATCTGCGGCCACAGCAGCCGGTGACATGGCCACTGCGCCATAGTCCAGGGAGCGCAGATCCTCCACCGTCTTGACCAGCAGGTCGCCGGCCTGCTGGTCGATGCGGGCGTTGAGCGAGGCTCGCGCGGCGCTGAGCGTGGCACCGAGCAGGGCGGTCAAGACGATCGCCGCAATGCCCATGGCCGCGACGACTTCGACCAAGGTGAACCCGTCGTCGGATTCGCCCTTGGCCCATCGTCGCGGCCAACGGACTTCCACGCTTCTCCGATCGGCATTTGGGGGGGTCGGCTTGAATTCTTTTCGCGCAGCCACATGTGTGTGACCCTGGCTGCGTCGCACGAAGCAGTAAACGTGGACCGAGCGGCTGGAGTTTCGCCCGGTCCACGTTCCTTTGCGCAATTGCAGCTATCCCGCTACGGGGCAACAAACGCCCCCGCCAGGCATGTTCCTTCGGCCGGGGCTCCCGTTTCAGAAGACATCGCGAAAGTCGTGCCGCTCTTTGATGTCGCCGAGATGCAGTAACTGTTGCCGTCACCAGACACCGTCACAGCTGAAGCCGTCACGTCCGCGCTGGTGTCCCAGTCAACTAGCCCATCAGCGGGCGCGTACGTCCCATTCTCAGTGAAGTAGGTCTCTTCCGCGATCGCCCCGTTCCGAACGTCGGATTCAGCCTGAGCGTCCCAACCCTTCTCCCTCTGATTCAAGAACACCGGGATGGCGATGGCGGCCAAAATCCCGATGATGATGATGACGACGAGGAGCTCAATGAGGGTGAATCCCTCTTCGCCCTCGGCTCGCTTCGCCTGCAACTTCCTGATTGCGGAGTACATGGCCCGCACCTTCCTTCTTTGCTAGGTCGAGGACACTGCCCCGGCTGATTGCTTGCTACTCCCCCGCTATCGGCGATCAGGCGCGCAGACATTAGGAATGAGTGAGGAATCGGGCCAAGATCCATCAAGATTCGTAATATCAGGGGACTTTGGTCCTGCCCGATGTGCTGAAGGTCCCGGACGGGGGCTCCCAGCGATGGAGTTCAATCCAGCAAATCGCCGCTGGATTGACGGATGGCGATTCCTGCACTTCACCTGTCAGGTGTTCGTTCTTCCCCAATTGGCCAACACAGTCTGATCAGCGACGGGCGCCGGCCCAACGGCCGAACCCGCCGTTGGCGACCCACCCTCAGTTGTAGTAACCACCGATGTCGACGATGTAGTTGGCCGACCCGTTCTCGGTGGCGCCGGCGTGGGTGGTCATCTGGTCGTTGGCGACGTCGACGACCGTGCCGTTGGCCAGGCGCATCCCGTCGGTGTACCAGTTGATCGTTGACACCGACGGCCGGGCCGCACCCCCTGGAGCCACCCGCAGGTGACCGCGCTCCACGGTGTCGGCCTCGGTCAGGTTGAACGCCACCGCGCCCACTCCGGGCGGAACTGCGCCACTGGCGGGGATCGCTGACGTGGTGCGCGATTCGCCCCGAGTCAAGGGCCCGACTCCCCCGGCAGCAGGCCGCGAATCGTAGGCACGTGAGGGGTCGATCGCGGTGAAACGCAGCCCTTCAACATTCGAAGTGGCGACTTGCGCTGGCGGGGTGACCGGGATGAAGTAGCCCAGGATGTCGATGATGAACTCGGTCGGCCCACCGCCGCCGAACACGGCGAGGGATCGATCGCCGGCGAGGGCTCCAGTGGCCGAGTTGGCGATGTTCTGATCCGTTTCAAACCAGTTGATCACCGACGTTGCCGGCTTACCCGCGCCTGGCGCCCCCACCGACAAGTGGCCGGATCCCTCCGTACGGGTCACCGTCAACGTGTACGCCACCCCATTGGCCCCCGGCGGCACCAATTCCGGCGTCAGCTGGCTGAGGTCGATGGTGCGCTCCTGACCGGACGAGATCGGCCCATCGGAGGTCCTGGAGTCATAGGCCCGCTGCGGTGGTACGGACACGAACAACGAATCTTCTGTGGCTGCGGGCAGAGTTTGGGCAGGCCCGGCCTCACCCGGCCGCCGCTCGGCTTGTCCGCCCTCGCCCAGCGGCACGACTTGACCGTCGGCGAGGTAGAACCCTGTCACATCGACGATCGCATCGGTCGGGCCGCCCCGGGCAATCAACTGGATCATGCCGGCATCGTCGACCGCACTGACGTAAGCATTGGCCCACCGCTGACCGGAGGCGAACCAGTTCGCCGTTGAGGTACCGGTCAAGTCCGCATCCGCCGGGCCCACAGCCACATGGCCCACACCCACGGTGCCGACCAGCGTGAGGTTGTACGACACGGCTACCGTCCCAGGTGGGGCCTGCACGTCCACCGTCACCGGAATGGTCGGTGTCAACGGACCGCCACCGCCCTGGGATGCGCGCGAATCAAACACCCGGATCGACGACTCCAAGCCCGAGAACACCGCCCCAATTGGCGTCACCACCGTGGCAGCGGCGGCCCCCGGCCCGGCCTCATTCACCGCCCGCAACTCCACGTCGACCGGCACCCCATTGGGCAATCCGGTCACCATCACCGGCGAAGCCGCCACCCCAGCCGACATCCACGGACCCCAGTCTTCACCCGGCTCCTTCGAACGGTACTCGTAGTCGCTGATTGTTCCGCCACCGTTGTCACCCGGGGTGAATTCGAGTTCCGCGGCGGTGTACCTCGGATTCGCGGTGAGGTTCTGTGGCGGCCCCGGAGCTGCCTTGAGCGTGGGCAGGGCGGCGAAGTACCTGGCCGACGGCGCACCATTCTTGTTCAGCCCGATGGTGGTGAACAGGCCACCGGCGAAGACAGTGCCGTTGTTGACGGCCAGTGCGTTCACCGGCTCGTTGGCGTTGGGATCCCAAGCGCCTGCGGCACCCGTCGTGGCGTCGAGGGCTGCGACGCCGTTGCGCAACTGGCCGCCGATTGCGGTGAATCCGCCGCCGGCATACACCGTGGAACCTGCAACTGCCAGTGCCAGGACCGGTTGGTCGGAGTTGGGATTCCACCCAGAGGCTGCTGCGGTGGTTGCGTCCAGCGCGGCGATGTTGTTGCGAGGCTGGCCGCCGATGTCGGTGAATTGGCCGCCTGCGTACACGGTGCCACCGGCGACCGCCAGCGCCTCGATCGATCCGATCGGACTCGGATTCCACGACGTTGGCGTGCCGGTGACCGCGTCCACGGCGACGATGTTGTTTCGCGGTTGGCCAGCGACGGTGGTGAACTCGCCCCCTGCGTAGACGGTGCTGCCGCTCAGGGCCAGGGCTCGGACGGTCGGTACCGACACACCGCCAACCGTTGGACTCCAACCGGTCACTATCCCCGAGGTGGTGTCCATGGCGGCGAGTCGTTGCCGTACTTGACCGCCGACCGAGCTGAAGGCCCCTCCCGCGTACACGGTGTTTCCCGAGTTGGTCAGGGCCAGCACCGGACCGTTTGCGTTCGGATTCCACCCGGTCGCCGCTGCCGTTGTTGCATCCACCGCGGCCAGGTTGTTGCGAAGCTGCCCGCCGATCGAGGTGAACGCGCCGCCGACGTAGACGGTGCTGCCTGATACGGCAAGAGCGTTCACGTCTCCGTCAACGTCGGGGTGCCAGTTGCTCAGCACACCTGTGTCGGTGTCCACAGCAGCGAGCCTGTTGCGCGTTTGGCCTCCGATGGTCTGGAAGTTGCCGCCGGCGTAGACGGTGGTGCCGGACGATGCCAGCCGGAAGACATTGCCATCGGCGTCGGGATTCCACGCCGAGACGGCGCCGGTGGAGGCATCCGTGGCGGCGAGTCGGTTGCGGGGTTGGCCGCCAACCGAGGTGAAGGCACCACCGACGTAGACGGTGGAACCTATGGAAGTCAACCCAAGCACGATGTCGTTGGCGTCAGGATTCCAGCCGGTCAACGCGCCAGTGGTGGCGTCCATCGCGGCGAGTCGGTTGCGAACTTGACCGCCCACGGCCGTGAAGTGGCCGCCGGCGTAGACGGTAGATCCGGACATAGTGATAACTCGAACAGTGTCGCTGGCGTCCGGGTTCCAACCGGTCACTGCACCGTTGGTCATGTTGACGGCGGCCAAGCGGTTCCGCGGTTGCCCACCCACGGTGGTGAACTGACCGCCGATGTACAGCGTTGAGCCGGACTGCACCATCGAGAAGACAGTGAGATTGACGTTCGGATTCCATCCGGCCAGCGTTCCGGTGGTGGCGTCCACCGCGGCAAGTCGGTTGCGGGTTTGCCCGGAGACGGTGGAGAACGCTCCGCCGATGTACACGTTCACCCCAGACACAACCAACGCGAAGACTGGGGAGTTGACGCTCGGGTTCCAAGCCTTCACAGCGCCAGTCGTGGCATCCACCGCGCCTAGTCCAACTCGGGTCTCGCCGGCGACCCGGTTGAACTGGCCACCGATGTACACCGTGTTCCCTGCCAGAGCCAAGGCGAACACTGCGCTGCTGGTGCCCGGATTCCAGTTTGGGTCAACTTCCCCGGTGGACAATATTCGGGCGAGGTTATCCCGCGGTTGGCCGGCGACGGCACTGAAGTCGCCGCCGATATACCAGCCACCTGCTCCATCAGGGATCGCCGACCACACCACGCCAGCCACAGCGGCCATAGTGCGATCGACAGCTCCGTTGACTGGGTCCAGGGCCGCCCAGCCGCCGGTTTGTGGGCCCCACCTGGTGAAGGTGCCCCCCACGTAGGTGGTGTCTCCAGCCGAGACGATCGCCTCGACCGGGCCGTTGGGGCCGTCGAAGACCTGCTGTCCGGAAGCTTGGGCCGGCGTTGCGGCGCTCAGCGCCGTGACCAGTCCCGCCATCAGGGCCAGAATCGCAAACCAAACCGTTGCTGCCACACGTGTGCGGTCGGGTTGAACTGTCGACATAGCGACCTCCTGTGGTGCCTGGCAGTCCGGCCCACAGGTGCCCCCAGACACACGCGAGACCGCCAAATTCTGGCGGAATATTAGCACCGCCTCACGGTCCAAGAAGGGGCCGTGGGACTAGTTGTAGTAGCCGCCGATGTCGACCAGGTATTGGGTCGAACCGTCTCGGGTGGTTCGGGCGTAGGTGGTCATCTGGTCGTCGTTGACCGCGACCACGGAACCGTTGGCCAGTCGCATTCCGTTGGCGTACCAGTTGATCGTCGACACAGCCGGGATACCCGAGCCTCCAGGTGCCACACGCAGATGCCCACGACCCAACGTGTCCGTCTCGGTCAGGTTGAACGCCACCGCACCCACTCCCGCCGGCACGGCGCCGCTGAGCGGAACTGCCGTCGTGGTTCGCGACTGCCCCCCGGCAATCGGGCCATCACCCGCCCGCGAATCGTAGGCCCGCGACGGTGGTATAGCAGTGAAACGCAAACCCTCGGAGTCGTTCGCGGCGCCGACGCCGCCGTTGGGCACGATGGGCGCGAAGTAGCCCAGGACGTCGATGACGAACTCGGTCGGGCCCCCGCCCCCGAAAACGGAGATCGACCGACTTCCACTCACCGCTCCGGTTGCCGAGTTGGCGACGTTCTGCCCGGAGGCGAACCAGTTGATGATCGAAGTGCCCGGTTCCCCTGCACCGGGCACGCCGACGGCCAGGTGCCCGGCACCTACGGTGTCGGTGACGGTCAACGTGTAAGCCACCGCAGTCGCGCCCGCGGGCACCCACGGCGCCAAGTCGATGGTGCGCTCCTGGCCAGAACTGATGGGCCCATCGATACCGCGTGAATCGTAGGCGCGCCGCGGTGCCACGGGATGGAACAGCGCATCGGCAGCGGCCGCCGGAAGCACCACCGAACCGTCGTCACCCCCGCCTGATCCCGCCGTCGCCGCTACCTGGCCATCAGCCAGGTAGAAACCCGTAACGTCCACAATGGCCTGCACGGGGGCACCCCTGGCCACCAGTTGCAGCCGACCTTGCTCATCCAGCGCCGACACGTACGCGTTCGCCCAGCGCTGCCCGGTCGCGAACCAGTTGGCCGTCGAAGTGCCCGACAAGTCCGCACCCGCCGGACCCACCGCCACATGACCGGTCCCGACCGTGTCCACCAACGTCACGTTGTACGCCACCGCCACCGCACCCGCAGGCGCCTGCACATCCACCACCACCGGCACCCCAGGCTGCAGCGGTCCAGCACCACCCTCCGAGGGGCGCGAATCGAACACCCGGAACGACGACTCCAACCCCGAGAACACCGCCCCCACCGGCGTCACCACCACCGACGCCGCCGCCCCCGGACCGGCCGCATTCACCGCCCGCAACTCCACCTCGACCGGCACCCCATTGGGCAACCCCGACACCGTCACCGGAGAGTCCGCCACCCCGGCCGAGGCCCACTCAGACCATTGCCCACCCTGGGGCATCCACCGAGACTCATAACCCGTAATTGGCGCACCACCATCCTCCCCCGGCACGAACGCCACCTCCGCGGCGGCATACATCGGCGAAGCCGCCAGGTTGCTCGGCGCATCGGGCACCGTCCGTGGCGTGACGAATACCGACTTCGACCAAGGCCCCAGCCCGTTGGCGTTGACCGCGCTGACCTTGATGTCCCACAACAGACCGTTTTCCAAGTTCGGAATAGTCAGCGGGGCGCCAGGCGCCGGCGGATCGACCATCCCGAACTCGGATTCCTGCAGGTACCAGGCCTGATACCAGTACTTGGTCACGGGTGACCCATTGTCGTCCGGCAAGGTGAACGCGATATCGGCCTTGGTGTCGCCAGGCGTTGCCCGCAAGTCTGTTGGTGCCGTGGGCGCACCTGGATACACATTGTCGGTACTTCCTGGTAGTCCCGCGCCACGAGCATTCACCGCCCTAAGGCTGAGTCGGTAGCAGACGCCGTCTGTCAAGCCTTCCAAGGCCACCGGGCCTTGCGTAATCGGTGGGTCGAACGGGACCCAATCCTCCTCGTCCCCGACCGGGCCAACGTCGCCCTCGTCGAGTTGTGGCGCGACTGGCAAGCATGACGGGTCCTCCATGATTTGGTACTCATAGTTCGTCACGGGAGACCCGTTGTTCGCCGCGCGTGTAAAGAACACCGTGACCCTGCCGCGGCCCGGCACAACCGTGTCGATCCTCGGCGCCAAGGGAACGCCCACTGTCACCGACAGGCCAAAGGTGGGTGTCGACGGCCCTCGCGCGTTCACGGCGCGCACCCAGGGGGTGTAGGTCTGCCCGTTGGTAACTCCGTCAACGATGATCAACTCATCTGTTTCCGGCGGATCCGGGGAGATCCACGTCATGCCCGCGTCTAGCGAGTATTCGTAGTTCGTGATCGGAGAGCCATTGTCGTTTGTCGACAAGGCGTGGTACAAATCAATTCGGCCATCTCTGGGGATCGGGTTGACGCTAAACGGCCCCCATGGCGCTCCTACGACCAGTTGTACGACGCCAGTTGCTGGTCCGGGTCCAACTACGTTCCGCGCCCGCACAGCCACTTCCACAGACTGACCATTGGCTAGACCGGCAAGCTCAACGTGCTGCGGCTCGACACCCGTGACGGGCGGGTCGAACGGATTCCAAGTGCCGCCGCCGTCAAGGGTGTACTCGTAGTTGGTCAAAGGCACACCACCGGTGTCCTCTGGCCCCTCAAACATCAGTTCTACTCCGCCATCCCGCGGTTGAAACAAGGAGTGCTGCGGCGGTCCCGGTGGGGTCGCGGCCATCGCCGCTGACGGGGCGATCAGCCCCATCGCCAACACGGCGATCACCCCGGCGAATGACGCCGCCCATATCCGCCCTCTTGGGTCACGTCCGCTTGACCTCATGGTCCCCGTCCCTTCGATCCTGCCCTTTGTGGGCGGCCTGCTTGCGCGCCTAGGTCTGGTTAGTTGTAGTAGCCGCCGATGTCGACCAGGTATTGGCTCGAACCGTCTCGGGTGGTTCGGGCGTAGGTGGTCATCTGGTCGCCGTTGACCGCGACCACGGAACCGTTGGCCACGCGCATGTCATCGGTGTACCAGTTGATCGTCGACACAGCCGGGATACCCGAGCCGCCAGGTGCCACACGCAAATGCCCACGACCCAACGTGTCGGTCTCGGTGAGGTTGAACGCCACCGCGCCCGCCCCCGCCGGCACCTGCCCACTAGCCGTAATCACCGTGGTCGTGCGAGCCTGCCCCCCGGCGATCGGCCCGTCGACTGTCCGCGAATCGTAGGCCCGCGACGGAGGGATCGCAGTGAACCGCAGACCCTGCTGCCCATTCGCCGCACCCACGTCACCGGTGGCAGATACCTCGGCCACCGGGGTGAAGTAGCCCAGAATGTCGATCACGAACTGCGTCGGCCCGCCACCTGCGAACACCGCCACCTCACGACCCTCGTTGACCACACCCGACGCCGAATTCGCGACGTTCTGCCCTGAGGCAAACCAGTTGATGATCGACGTAGCAGGCTTTCCCGTCCCCGGAACCCCCACCGCCAAATGGCCCGATCCCACCGTGTCTGTCACCGTCAACGTGTACGCCACCCCAGTCGCACCAGCCGGCACCCACGGCGAGAGGTCAACCGTTCGTTCTTGGCCGGAGAAGATCGGCCCATCAATCCCACGGGAGTCATACGCCCGCACCGGCGCCGTCGGCACGAACAACGAATCCGCCACCGCCGCAGGCGAAGTCACAGAGGACCCGGAACCAGCGCCACCGGGTCCAGCTGCAGGTTCGTCGTTGGGCATCGCGGTGCCATCGGCCAGGTAGAACCCGGTCACATCCACAATCGCCTCCGTGGCCCCACCCCGGGCCACAACCTGGATCATCCCGGCCTCATCCACCGCGGAGACGTACGCGTTCGCCCAGCGCTGCCCGGTCGCGAACCAGTTGGCCGTCGAGGTGCCCGACAAGTCCGCACCCGCCGGACCCACCGCCACGTGACCGGTCCCGACCGTGTCCACCAACGTCACGTTGTACGCCACCGCCACCGCACCCTCGGGCGCCTGCACATCAACCACCACCGGCACCCCAGGCTGCAGCGGTCCAGCACCACCCTCCGAGGGGCGCGAATCGAACACCCGGAACGACGACTCCAACCCCGAGAACACCGCCCCCACCGGCGTCACCGACACCGACGCCGCCGCCCCCGGGCCGACGGCGTTGCGGGCCCGCAGCAGAATTTCCGTCTGGACGCCGTTCGGCAATCCGGCCACCGTCGCGGTCGGTGCGGTCGAACCGGTCGGCACCCAGGTGACTCCCCCATCTGTGGAGTACTCCACTCCGGTCACCGGCGAACCGCCGTTGGCACCGAATGTGAAATCGACTACGGCCGATGAGTAGCCAGGCGTTGCCACCAGATTTGTGGGTGCCCAGGGAGTCAACGGGGTGGTGGTCAAGTAGTCCTCGGGAGTCGTGAAGAAGCCTCCGAGCACGGCCGAACCATTCGGCAGGAACGCAGTGGCATTCACCCGTGCATCCAAGTCCGGCGGCACGAAGCCGGCGACCGGCGAACCATCATTCTCAAGCAGCGCCAGATACGGAACCGGGCTCTGGAAACTTCCACCTGCCACCACTTGCCCCGCAGGCGTGACCAGGAGGGAATCGACGATGGGCGAGTTGAATCCGGCGGCCTCGAATGTTGGATCGAGGCTGCCGTCCTGATTCAGCCGCACGACGGGTCCGCCGATGTTCGGGTCCTGATTGCCGCCGACGTAGATTCGGCCGTTTCCCGCATCGGCGAGGCTCTCCACACCCTCAGGAAACGCTGGCGGGTTGAACGTGGGGTCAACGGACCCGTCGGAGTTGAATCGAAGCAGATACGGCCCGGCATCCTGCACCACGGTGACCACCACTTTGCCGTCGGCCACCGGGAGAATCTTCCGAACGTTGGCGAGGAGTTTCCAGTCGAATTCGTCCTGCTGGAAGGTGTCGTCGTGCGAGCCGTCCGGATTGAGCCGAGTGAGCAGAGGATCGGGTTCGGAGAAGTAGCCGCCGACCATCACCTTGCCATCCGGCAGAGTGACCACTGAACCCACCGGACCATCCAGCTCGGCTGGATCGAAGGTCGCGTCCTGGGTTCCGTCGGAATTGAGCCTGGTGATCGGATCGGGCATGAATCTGCCGCCGGCGATAACTTTGCCGCCGGGGTAGGCCGAGACCGACCAGACGAAATCCTCGATCGCCGAGGAGTCGAAGGTGGGGTCGACGGTGCCATCGGGGTTGAGGCGGGCGACATAGTCCGAGGGCGTCGTGAAGGCGCCACCCACCCACACCTTGCCATCGTCGGCGGCGCTCAGGGAGAGGACGACCTCGTTGAATCCCTCCGCGTTGGCCATGGGGGCGATGGCCGGTGGCGTTCCGCCCACGCTCGCGTTCCCGATGCCCGCCATGGGTGCCGCCAGCAAGGCGAGCCCGGTGACCAGCGCTGTGACGGCCGTGATGACATGCTTCGACGACATCTCTCGCTCCGAGTTCCACGCGGCGATACCCATGAGGTATCAACGCATTCGGCGACGCCGTAGGTCCGCGTCCTACTGAATCTACGCTCGCACCGGAGTTCGCGCCCAGAGGCGATCGACCTAGCCCGGCCGGGGACGAAAGTCCCAGTCGCCGGCGCGTGTCACGGCTAGAAAGCTGCGGCTACTTCGGTCCCCTGCTTGATCGCACGTTTGGCGTCCAATTCCGCTGCCACATCCGCGCCACCGATCAGATGCGGAGTGATACCCGCCGCCACGAGGTCGTCATAGAGTTCGCGGCGGGGTTCTTGGCCGGTGCAGAGCACGACGGTGTCGACTGCCAGGGTCTGCGGCGTCCCCTCGATCTCCACGTGGACGCCGGCATCGTCGATTCCGGTGTAGGTCACACCTGGGATCATGGTCACCCCTCGGCGTGACAGTTCCGCGCGGTGGATCCACCCGGTGGTCTTGCCCAGACCGCCACCAACCTTGGAGGTCTTGCGCTGAAGCAGGTAGACCTCGCGCGGCGACACTTCGGGCTGGGCGGGAACCACACCCCCCGGCTCCGCGTAGTCGGTGTCGACGCCCCACCGGGCGAAGAACACGGCCGGATCCTCGCTCGCCTCCAGTCCATCGTCGGTGAGGAAGTCGGCGACATCGAATCCGATTCCACCTGCGCCCAGGATCGCCACCCGCTTGCCCACCTCGACTTCCCCACGCAGCACGTCGATGTAGGACACCACGCTGGGGTGGTCGACCCCGGGGATCTCCGGAATCCGGGGCACCACACCGGTAGCCACCACGATCTCGTCGTATTCCGGCAGGCCGAGTTCGGCCGCCACCAGCTCGGTGGCCGACACGGGCTCACCGGTTCGCACGCTGACGCCGAGTTCGCGCAGGCGGACGTCGAAGTAGCGCAACGTCTCGTTGAACTCCTCCTTGCCGGGCACCGACTTGGCCAGCAGCAACTGCCCCCCGATGGTGTCCGCGGCATCGAATAGCGACACTTCGTGGCCGCGTTCGGCGGCCGTCACCGCACACGCCATGCCCGCCGGGCCGGCGCCCACCACAGCCACCCGCTTGGCGTAGTGGGTGGGTTCCAGGATGAGTTCGGTCTCGTGGCAGGCCCTGGGGTTGACCAGGCACGACGTCAGCTTCAACTGGAAGGTGTGGTCGAGGCAGGCCTGGTTGCAGGCGATGCAGGTGTTGATCCGTTCCGGGGTTCCGGCGGCCGCCTTCGCCACGAATCCCGGATCGGCGAGCATGGGCCGGGCCATCGAGATCATGTCGGCCACACCATCGGCGAGCAACCGCTCGGCGAGTTCCGGATTGTTGATCCGGTTGCTGGTCACCACTGGAATCGAGACCGAGCCCATCACCTTGCTGGTCACCCACGTGTAGGCCGCTCGCGGGACCGACATGGCGATCGTCGGGATCCGCGCCTCGTGCCAACCGATCCCGGTGTTGAGGATCGTGGCTCCGGCCGCCTCGATCTCGGCCGCGAGTTCGAGGACCTCAGGCAAGGTGGAGCCCCCAGGCACCAGGTCGAGCATGCTGAGCCGGTAGATGATGATGAAATCGGCACCGACCGCTTCCCGAGTCCGCCGGACGATTTCCAGCGGGAAACGGATCCGGTTGGAGTAGGGGCCGCCCCAACGATCGCTGCGCTGGTTGGTCGCCGCCACTATGAACTCGTTGATCAGGTAGCCCTCGGAGCCCATGATCTCCACACCGTCGTATCCGGCGGCCTGTGCCAGCAATGCGGTGGACACGAAATCGTCGATGGTGCGCTCGACGTCGGCATCGCTGAGTTCCCGCGGGACGAAGGGCGCGATGGGTGCCTTGATCGGGCTCGGCCCCACCATGTCCTGGTGATAGGCGTAGCGGCCGAAATGCAGGATCTGCATGGCGATCCGGCCACCCGCGTCATGCACGGCATCGGTGACGATTCGGTGGTTCGCGACTTCGGATTCATCGGACAGTTTGGCTCCGCCCGGATACGGGCGCCCTTCGTCGTTGGGCGCGATGCCACCGGTGACGATCAGCCCGACTCCACCCCGCGCCCGTTCGGCGTAGAACGCCGCCATCCGGTCGAAGCCGCCGGGAGCTTCTTCCAGGCCCACATGCATGGATCCCATCAACACCCGGTTAGGCAGTGTCGTGAAGCCAAGGTCGAGCGGGGCCAGCAGATGGGGGTATGCAGTCACGACGGGAACGCCTTCCGGGTGCGACGGATGAACTGTCCAGAAGTCTGCCAGGTGCCCCGGCACGGCCACCCCCAGGTGTCCGCTGCGAGTACCCTCGGAGGCGTGAGTGACAGTCCCGCACCACGGTCGCCGGACGACGACGTACCCGCCCCGCTGCGTCTGCGGGCGTCCGACGCCGACCGGGACCGCGTCGCGAAAGTGATCAACAACGCGTTCGCCGAGGGCCGTCTCACCCCGGTGGAGCATGAGGAACGGTTGGCCGAGGTGTACGCGGCCACGACCTACGCCGAACTCGTGCCCACGCTGCGCGATCTTCCGGTTCCGCCCGGCACTTTGACCGTTCCCAACTCGTCGTCGCCGGTTGCACTACCGAACGTGGATGCCGAATCGACGGCAGGCACCGGGGTGTCGGTCCGGCCCGGCCAACCCCTCGACACCGGCACCACCGCCGCTGCGGTATTCGGCGAATTCGCACGCACCGGACCCTGGACCGTCCCCGACCAGATGAGCGCGGTCGCGGTCTTCGGCTCCGGCGAACTCGACTTCACCCAGACCACGCTCACCTCGAACGAGACGGTGATCAACGTGGTCGCCATCTTCGGCGAGGTCAAACTCACGGTGCCGCCGGGCATGGGCGTGCGCAACGAAGTGGTGGCGGTCATGGGCGAAGCCGACGTACGGGTGGAGGCCGGCTCCGCAGAAGTCCCCACCTTGGTGCTCAAGGGAGCAGTCATCTTCGGCAGCCTCCAGGTGCGCCACCCGAAACCGCCGAAAAAGAGCAAACGTCGGCAGATCACCGACCGCTGACCACCGGTCACCCCCTCCTGGCGACCATTCCAACCAGAGTGCGGCGCGCGACCGGATCGAACTTGCCCGCCACCACAAGCCACACGACGCCGTACACCACCGCGGCGACCACCGCCGCCGGAATCAACGGCAGCGACGTCAGCAACACCGGCACCATCACCACACTCGCCACCCCGGGCACGAAAGCGGCCCGCAACACCCCGGGTGAACCCACCAGGCGCCACAACATGCCCCACAGCAGCAGGGCCTGCACCGACATGGCGGCGGCACTGGCCGCGGCCGCGCCGGCCGGACCGAATCGAGGGATCAGCGCGAGGTTGGCGCCGACATTGATGCCGAGCGCCACGATCCCGGCGGAGGTGACACGGCGGTTCTTGCTCCTGGCCAACAAACCCGCCGCCACCAGGTACTGCACCGAATAGGGGATGAGGGCGACCATGAGCCACCTCAGGGAGTTGCCGCTGTCGACCCCGTACGGCGATCCGAAGATCAACCGCAGTACCTCTTCGCTGCGTATCCCGAGCAGCAAGGCGTAGGGGAAGTAGACCGCGAACACCACCGAGCAGGCGCGATGGACCCCGCGGCGAACAGGCTCGTCCCCTTCTGCCGCGGCCATGGTGGGAAGCGCCACCCGGTCCACCGACCACAGCACGAAGAGTGCGGTCTCGAACAGTTTGTACGCAGCCGAATACGAGCCCACCGCGGTGGCGTTGAGCATCCACCCCAGCAGCACGGTGTCGATTCGGAAGATCAACATGTTGATCGTCGTACTCAGACCCAACGCGGTCGATCCCCGTGCAATCTCTGCGATACCGGCCCGACTCACTTGGCCCAACCTCGGCCGCAGGCCGATGCGGTGGCCGGTGACGAACATCAGCACGACCCCCACCAAGGTGCCCGCGAGGTATGCCGCCGACATTCCGACCACTCCGCCACCGGAGAACAACACCGCGACCGCGAGGCCAGCAGTGGCGAGTCGCTGCACGACCAGGTTGATCGCCACCGATCGTTGTCGATCGCGCACTGCGGCGGCCGACCGGATGGCCTGGTTCGCCGAATCCAGCAGCACCGCGATCGATAACAGCAGGGTCACCGGCCGAGCCCCCTCGGGCGCCCCCGGAACCAGCACCGCGACGAGGACCGCGGGTGGGATCAACAGGCCGCGCAACGCGAGGGTGTTGGACAGCAACTCGTCGAGACGGGCGGGAATTCGGGTCGCCAACTGGATCAGGGCGATGTCGAAACCCCACAGCACGAACGTGGAAACCATCAGAGCCAGGTTGAACGACCAACTGAACACCCCGAAGTCGGCCACACCCAGCACCCGCGCGGCGACCGCGAACATGACGAACGACGCGAGCTTGCCCGCGACCTCCGCCACCGCCAGCAGCGAGACGGTGCGCGCGTGACGCACACCGACGCCGTCGTCACCATCTGATCGGGGTTCGCTCATACCTGCCCCGGTGCGTGTCCGGTCACGCCGTGGTCGCATCCCAACGAACTCGCAGGCCGAAGTGCGGAGGCCATCGAGTGCATGCCACGCTCCTGACTATGGCCCCCAGTCGCACAATCCTGCTCATTCCCTACTACAACAGCGCCGAAAGACTACTCGCCTCGCTTGCCTCTGTGGATTCGGCTGAAAACTGCGACGTCTTGATAGTCGATGACGGAAGCACCGAGCGCCCGCTGGACCTCGAATCGGCGCGGACGGCCTTCACGGCCAACGGAACGGTGTACGGACTGGTACTGCCGGAGAACCGGGGGATCGAGAACGCGTTGAACGCTGGACTGGATTGGATCGCCGAGCGGGACTACACCTACATCGCACGGCTCGATTGCGGCGACCTCAACCGTCCGGGACGCCTGGCGCTGCAGGAGTCGTTTCTCGATGACCACCCGGACGTGCTGCTCGTGGGCGGCGCCGCCGCCTTCGTTGATCTCGAGGGCAACCAGCAGTTCGTGTACCGACTTCCCACCAGCCACGAGGCGATCGCGGCGAAGATGCGGAACAACTCGGCCTTCATGCACCCATCGGTTATGTTCCGTACCTCGGCACTGTCCACAGTGGGGCACTATCCGCTCGACACGCCGGCGGCGGAAGACTACGAATTCTTCTGGCGCTTCATTGACGCCGGCCGGGTGGCGAACCTCCCCCACGTCCTGATCGACTACGAACTCGATCCGGGCGGAATCTCGCTGAGCAAGCGCACCACCCAACTCACGTCGCGTCTGCAGATCCAACGTGCGCACGACGACGGCTCTTGGGCGGCTCGCTTGGGCCGGGCGCGCACCCGGGCCCTGCTCAAGGTCCCCTACTCCACCGTCTTCGCGCTCAAGCGGCTCACCCGAGCGAGCACGAGACCCTCCGCGACACCTGAACCTCCCTCAGCCGCGCCCTCGCATCGGCCGCTCACGCGCCTCACCGTCGAAGCCGTAGACGCCTACTGCGATCGACTGCAGAACCACGCTCGGGTGTCGACATCCGCCGGCGGCGAGCGGCCACGCCGGATCGCCCTGGTGCTGCAGGGGTCGTCGATGTCCTCCCTGGAGCGTCTGGCTGCGGACTTCTGTTCCCGCGGGGACACGGTGACGCTGGTGCCCGTGACACGAGCGGCCGTGGAGGCGGCCGACACCGGATCCGGGCTCGACGCCATCCTCAGTTTCGGGGCCACCCCGGTCTACCTTGCCGGTGTTCCCACCCTGGTGGTCACCGACGACGAGGGCATCGCGCTCGAGCAATCGGCGACGCTGGCCGACACCGTCCGCTGGAATCGACCACGATTCGAGGTCAGGTTGGCCGACACCATGGGTGCCGTGCTCGCCACCGGCGAGGTCGCGTCCCGAAGGACGGTCGCCGCCACCCTCGAGCGGGCGCAGCGCGTCGTTGGCCCACTGCTGGTGATCGGTGCCCGTGAGCTGCCGTTGCCCGCGGCGCCGCCCGCAGCGGCATTGCATCGCGATGCCCGCCGGCCGGGGAATGCTTCGGCCGACGCTTTGGGCGGCGTGTGGTTCGCCGGGCGCATCGCCGAAAGGGTGGCCTCGGTGCGTCAATGGCAACTGGGGAGGATTCCCGGCCGCAAGCCGATCCGCCTCTTGCTCGCCTCGGATGGCACCCCACCGCGGCCGGTGCGCTGGCATTCGGCTCCAACACCGGATTTCTGGGCCGACCCGCACGTCCTCGCCACGGAGGAGGGCGACTTCCTCCTCGTCGAGGAACTCGACATGGAGACCGGCCGTGGGGCGATCCGGCTCCTGGAGATCGAAGGAGATGATATCGCTCCGCTCGGGATCGTCCTACGCACGGATCATCACCTCTCCTACCCGCAGGTGTACCGGGTGGGCGACCGCTGGCTGGCGACGGTGGAAACCTGTGCCCGCCACAACCCGATCTACACCTTCGACCAGGTCGGGGACCCGTGGCAGGTCGCCGACGACCTGCCGCCGTTGCCTCCCCATGTGGCCGACCCGGTGTTACTCATCGCGCCGCCCGACGACGACCCGACCGGAATGCCTCAGGTCAGCGGGCTGATCGGTACCGACGCGAGAGTCGACCCCGACGCCGTGGTCGTGCAGTACACCCTTGATCGGGATCGCACCTGGCGGCGGCTCGACCGCGCGACTCGGGTGGACGTGCGCAACGGCCGCGGCGGGGGCACCTTGGATCTCGCACGTGGCCTGCGTGCGACACAGGACTGCTCGGGTGAGTACGGCCGGGCCGTGGAACTGCTCGGATTCCCTGAAACGCAGCCACTCGACGTGATCATCAGGGTGGACACCGCAACCGTGGGACCCGACGACGGAGGCCACCATCAGCGGGGGCTGCACACGTTGTCCTGGTCGGATTCAGGAACAACGGTGTGGGCCGACGGGTGGCACCGCCGCCTGACGCCACTGGGCTGGCTGTGGGATCAACGCGAGCGACGCCACCTCGACCACTGCACCGGTTGACCGCACGGGGAACGTTTCGAGCACCCTGGCCGGAGATGTGAACGCCGACCTGGCAGTAGGCTACGCGCTGTGACCGATCCCAGGCCCTCCGCCACAGTGACTGCCGAACCCGAGGACGGTTTGCGCCCGGCGGTTCAGGCCCTGCGCCGGCAGTGGATCGCGGCGGTGGCAACGTTCCTCCTGATCGCCGGTCTCGGCATGCTCTATGTGCTGCGGATACCGACCGAATACCAAGCAGGAGCGGTGGTTTCCTTCATGCCCCGGGTCGCCAGCACGGTCGGAGGCGAAGTGACGTCCTTGCTGGTGGAACGCTACCCCGAGGTCGTTGCCTCCGAGAACTCCATCGATGCCGCGGCGGCCGCAGCCGGGGTGGATCCTGCGGCGGTCTCAGCCGGCCTGCAGGCGGGCATCCAACCGGAGACCCTGAATCTGGTCTTCTCGACCACCCTTCCGACCAACGACCAGGCGGTCGCCGCCACCCAGGCTATCTACGACAATCTGCTGCAAGTGAATCGCACCGACCCGGATCTTCGGGCGGTACCCGTCTCCGAGCCACTTGGTTGGGGTCCGACCGGAGCGTCCACCACGCTGTGGACGGCCGCTGTGATGATTGCCGCCGTCACCCTAGCGTTCACCGTCGCTCTCGTTGCCGACGGTCTTCGCAGACGCAACGTCACCCAGAACCCTTCGTGAGCGTAGCGATCGTCCGCAAGACGATCTTGAAATCGAGCCAAAGCGACCAATTCTCGATGTAGAAGTTGTCGTACCTGGCCCGGCCGGCGATCGAGGTATCGCCGCGCAGGCCATGGATCTGCGCCCATCCGGTGAGACCGCAGGGCACCCGATGGCGGCTTCCGTAGTAGGGGTAGATCTCGCTGAACTGCTCGGTGAAATGCGGCCGCTCCGGACGCGGTCCGACGATGGCCATGTCTCCCCGAAGGATGTTCACCAACTGCGGGAGTTCGTCCAGCGAACTCTTGCGAAGGAACTTGCCGTACCAACTCACCCGATCGTCGTTCTTGATGTTCCACTTCGTGGCGGACTCACTTGAGGTGGCCGGCCGCAGGCTGCGGAACTTGAGCAGCTCGAAAGGCTTCCCGTCGACCCCTATCCTTTCCTGGCGGAAGATCACCCCGGGCCCGTCGACAACCCGATTGATGAGCCCAAGGATGAGCAGCAACGGCGACAGCAGTATTAGCGCCACCGCAGCGGCAATCACGTCCCCGATTCGTTTCACCGGCCACAGCGGCGACCGGAAGGCTGGCCGCGGTAGGCCGACCAGCGGGATGTCGGAGACATGATCCATCGCACCCCGAACTGGAACGAGTTCGAACAGTCGCGGCACCACGGCGAAACTCGCCGGCAGGCGATCCGCATCGCGGATGATCGGAACGAGGTCGTGCTCGGAGATGTGGGTGTAGGCCACAAGTACCATCTCCGCCGAATGACGCTCGATCAGTTCCGGCAAGTCGTCGATCCGTCCCAGCAGGGGCAGCGGGAGGTTCGACCCCCTGCCCGGCGGCGGTGAATCGACGAATCCGACCGGCTCCAGTCCGCACTGACGCTCACGCTGCAGCGCGTAGGTGAGCGCCTGTCCGACTTTGCCGCACCCCACGATCAGCGTCGTCTTGCCCAGGACCCGGCTCGCCCGCAGTCGGCGGGCCACGGCGTAGGCGATCGCGCGCATGCCCACCATCGCAACGAACAGCGCCGCCCACTTCCACACGGAGATCGATTCGACGCGTGTGAATGGCAGGGCCTCGAAGAGCAGCAGCGTGAATCCCGCAGCCATCAGGAATCGACCGGCCATGCCCGGCAGATCGTCGAGGATGGACAGGGTCAGCCGGTTGCGGTAGAGATCCTTGTTCCAGAACCCGCCCGCCAGCAGGATGCCGAACACCAGCGATCCGACGCTGAGTTCGCCGAGCAGCCAGACCACGATCAGGAAGGTGCCGGCGTCCACTCCCAGGAGCACCAGCGTCAAGGCCCGCCGACGAAGCCAACTGCGCCGCGGTGTCACGACTGCGGCTTCGGCTGTTGCCCGTTGCGGGGAGGCTTCCTGCGTCACGTCACCACCTTCATTTCCGGGCCCTCTGGATAGCGGATGGAGCCCGTTGAATAGCACCGCGTCGTCGTTCGGACACTCAACGTATCCATCCTAGTGGCCATGAGGTTTCCGGTGAGCAGACAGCCTGTGGCTGCGGTGGCCCATGCTAGATTCCGGACGATACCCGCTTTGTCGCGTTGCTGCCCTCGGAGGCCGAAATCGTGCGTTTCTCAGCCACTCACAAATCTTGGCCTGCGCTGCTGGTAGCGCTCGTCGCACTGCTCACGCTGGTGGTGCCCATTTCCAGCGCCGCAGCCGCCGAGGGCGACGTCGAGGACACGGTGGACCTCAACCTCTCGGTTGCCGGCGCCACCGGCACCGATTCCACTTCCGTCCCAGTGCTACCCGGGCTGGTGCCGGTGTCGCTGCGCACCAAGCTGGAGGGCGGTTCGGGCTCCTTATCGCCGACGGGGAACTACACGCTTGAGGCTGGCGGCAACACCGCGATCGTGGACTCCCGCGAGGCTGCCGACATCACGATTCCGCTGAATGAGGCTTCGGTGGTTGACGGAGCCATCCCGGTGACGCTGACGGCCAGGTTCCTCGACGACCTCGGCTGTGCCGACGTCGACATCTCCGAGGGTGTCGTGGCGAGGGTGAACGAGGCGATCATCACGTACTCCGGCGCACCGGAGAACCCGACGAACCCGGCCGACTTCTTCAGCGCGGCGGTGCGCACCATCACCTTGGTCACCGCGGACGACCAGGTGTCGTTCACGTCACCGGCGGTGCTGCAGGCCGCCGCGTCCCTGGCCACCGAATTCCCACGTGCGCAGATCAGCACCGGTCAGGGCGCGGACGCCGGCCCGTACGCCCGCATCGTCGAATTCATCCCGGATGCCGGACCGGTGCAGGTGACGGTGGACGCCGTGGGTGCAACCCCCCGCATGGTGCTGCGCGGAGACGCCGCCTCCCTGGTTCCGGCGGCAGCCGCCCTGGGATCGGCCGACCTGGCCCTGGCCACCGATCCGCAGAGCAGTGCGCTGTCCCAAACAGGGGCCGCCGGCACCGCACTGTCGTTGCGCTGGTCCGACGTAGGCGGGCAAGCCCCAGTTCTGGAGGGTCTGGGTACGGTCTCTCAGGCGGTAACCCTGGCCCAAACCAGGTTCGGCGGCCCCATCTCCGAACTCGAGGTGAAGGTTTCGGGCACCTACATCCCGGTGCCGACGAACGCCGGGGCGACGGTCTCCCTCTTGCTCAACGACCGGCTGGTGGCCTCCGAACGACTCGGTGACGGGTACACCTACACCCTGCAAGGCACTGTGACGCCGGAGGACATGACCCGCAACACGCAGGTCAAGGTGGAACTCGACTCGGCTCCGATCGGTGGCGACTGCCGGGCCGCCGTCTGGGTGCCGCGGGTCGACATCGACGCCAATGCCTCCACCTTCACCGCGAAGCCGGGTCAGACCCTCCCGCCGGGATTCGAACGCTTCCCGCAGGTGCTGCGAGGCGAGCTGCCCGTTGCCTTCGCCAAGGGTCCGAACCCGGCTGACCTGAGCAACGCCGTCGACTTGGTGGCGTCGGTCTCTCGGCTGGAGGTCAACGCTCCCGCGGTGAGTGTGGTGTCGGTCGAAGAATTCGACTCGTCGTCGCAGTCGGCCCTCTTGATCAACGCAGGTCCACAGGAAAGCACGTCCCTCGGTGCACCGCTGCCCTTCGACCCCAAGCGTTCCCCGGTGACCAGCGACCCCTCGTTCAGCGTCACCGTCGAACGCCCGTTCGCCGCCTTTGAGGCCTTCGAGAACGGTGGTCGGGATCTGCTGATGTTGGGCGCGTTCCCGGCCGACGACGTGCCGCTGGCGGCATCTCTGCAGACCGATCTCGCGACGGCGGTCGCCCCGGCTCCGGACGGTTGGTTCGGCCTCACCGGCGACGTGATGTTCATCGGTGACACGCCCAGGACGGGCCCCGACGGGACGGTCGAGGCGACGTTCCTCAGCGTCAACACCCCGCCTGTGGGCGAGGCGGTCCAGGTCGAGTCAGAAGATAGCGGCGTGCAGACGTGGCTCTGGGTCGCGAGCCTGCTGGTGTTGCTGCTCGCCGTCGTCGTCCTGGTGCTCTGGTTGCTCAGCCGTGGAGCCAAGCGCAACGGGGATTCGGCCGAACAGGTGGACGCCCCCGGCGGACCCGGTCAGGGCTGACCGACGATGCCGCAGGTCACCCGGGGCAGCCTGGTAGCAGCGATCCGCCGACGACCGCTGCTGGTGCTCGTGGTCTTCCTGGTACCGCTGCTGCTGGGCTGGATCTACATCTTCACGCTGTCATCCAGCTACAGCGCCACCGGAGTGGTGGCCTTCCAGCCGCGTATTGACGAGAGCAACGGTCGCGACCTGACGTCGCTGCTGGCTCGGCGCTACCCCGAGGTCGCGCAGTCCGACCAATCCGTGGGAGACGCCGCAATCGCTGCCGGGGTCTCGACGGCCACGCTGCAATCGGGTCTGACCGCCTCCGTCGCAGCGGAAACCTTGAACCTCAGCATCACGTCAACTCTGGATACTCCCGAACAGGCTCTCGCCGCGGTGCAGTCGGTGTTCAAGTCGGTCGTCGCGGCGAACGCCGACGATCCCTACCTCGAGGCCCTGTCGGTGCAGCCACCGGCACGGGCGACTGAAGACCCCGGGCCGCCGAAGTTGCTGCTTGCCTTGGGCGTGGTTGTCCTCGCTGCAATCGTGGCCGTCCTGGCGGCGCTCATCGCCGACCTGCTGCTCGATGGCGACGGCTAGATGCCACGCCTGCTGATGGTGAGCCAGCCCACGGTCGCCGGGGTGGCACAGTGCGTGCTCGATTGGTCGATTGGGCTACGCGATCGAGGGTGGGAGGTGACCGTCGCGTGCCCGCCCACGGGAGACCTCGGCGATTGGTGCGATGCGGCTGGCATCCCATCCGTCGAGTGGCCGTCGCAGCGCTCCCCAACGGCCGACGTCGTCGAGGAGAGTAGTGCGCTGAAGGGCATTCTGGCGATGACCCAACCGGACGTGGTGATGCTGCACAGCAGCAAGGCCGGCCTCGACGGTCGCCTCACCATCCGCGGATCGCTCCCAAGCGTCTTCGTGCCTCACGCGTGGTCCTTCGATGCGGCGGAAGGTCTGGCGGCTAGGGCTGCCCTGGCGTGGGAACGTACGGCCGGATGGCGCTGGACGGATCTGACGTTGTGCGTGAGCGCCGCGGAATACCACCGAGGAGTTGAGGCCCGGATTCGCACGACCTATCAGGTGACCCGCAACGGTGTCGACGTCCCCGAGTTGCGCCGGATCGCCGCGGAAGGCCCCAGCCGAAGCGAACTCTGCGAGCGCTATTCGGTGCCGCCGGAGGCACGGATCGCCGTGTGCCTGGGTCGACTGACCGAGCAGAAGGGCCAAGATGTACTCGTCAGTGCGTGGCCGTTGGTGCCAGGCGGGATCGATCGCCACCTGGTGCTGATCGGGGACGGTCCGCTATCAGACGATCTGCACACCGCCGCCGCCGGCGACGAGTCGGTGACGTTCACCGGCCCGTTGCCGCGCGCCGACGCGCTCTCGTGGCTGGCAGCCGCTGACGTGGCAGTGGTGCCATCGAGGTGGGAGGGTATGGCTCTGGTACCCCTTGAGGCGCTCGCCCTCGGCACGCCGGTGGTCGGCAGCGACGTGACGGGATTGCGGGAAGCTGTCTCCCCGAACGTCGGTGACCTCGTGGAGCCCGATCAACCGCAAACCCTGGCCGAGGCTTTGGCGCACTGGCTGTCGATCGAACCTAGACTCTCGACAACTATCAGCGATGCGGCCCGAGGCCGGGCCGCATCGCTGTTTTCGCTCGACGCCACCGTCGCGGCGATCGACCATGCCCTGCGGGATGTCCTGGTCCGCCGCGCCGGTGACGTTTCCGATCGTCGGAACTAACCTTCGAGCACGGAGCGCAGCCCGGCAAGAGCGGGCACGACCGATCCGTCGGGGTAGACCATCCCCCAGCCGGTGTTGGCGGGATCGGTGCTGTCCACCCGGTCGTCGTACCAGTACACCCGGGTGACCTGGGGGTAGGTCGAGCGCACCAGGTCAATGGTCTGTGCCAGGTACTCGGCCTGCTGCTGCGGGGTCACACCCCGCTCCCAGTTCGCTGCGTTCGCCGGCGTCGGGTTGACCCGCCAGCCGAACTCGGTGAACCACACCTGCTTTCCGCCGTCGCCGTACTTGCTCATCACTGCGAGCAGCGCAGGCAGGTGGTTCATCCGCCACATGGTGCCGTTGTCCGGCAGCAGTGGTGATTCGTCGAACACACCCATGTACGGGTGGACGCTCATGATGTCGTACTTGCCGCGCGCCCCGGCTGCCAAGGCCTTGCCGACCCAAACATCGTCGACGTAGCTCGGGCCTCCGAATACCACCGGGGTGGCAGCGTGGCCGGCCTTGAATCCTGCGTAGGCGTACTGCAGCATCTTCGCGTACACCTTCGGGTCGGCACCGCGCATGAAGTTGTTGTCGTTGGGTTCGTTCCAGAACTCCCAGGCGTCCACCACTCCTGCGTAGCGAGCAGCGAGGCGCTGGCTGACGCTCTTCAGGCCTTTCAGTCCTTTGGCGCTGGTGACAGGAACGCGCTCATCGTTGGAGCCGTTGGCCCACTTCGGTGCCATCCACAGTGTCACCAGCGGCTTGAGGCCGCGCTCGGCCGCCATCCGGATGGCGTTGTCCACTTGCGCCAGCCCCCATGAACTGAAGGTGCCTGACTTGTCGGGTTCGAGCATGCGCCACGAGATGTCGATGCGCACCGACTCCACGCCGTTGGCCTTCAGGGTGTCGAGCACCATGGCGCGTTCGGCGTCCGTGTAGTTGCTCCACGTTCCGTGGAACTGCACGCCGAACACGGGACCGACACTAGACGCGGCGGACGCCGGGGTGAAGGCCATCATCGTTGCGATCAGTGCCGCAATCATGGTCGCCACGACAGTCCGCGCGACCCAACGGATCGACTTGGAGGTCATCTTGTCGCTGCTCATGACACTGACTTCGGCAGCGCCGACTGTGGACTTGACCCATCTGGGTGACCCTTAGCGTAAGGATATCTTGACTAAGTGGGCACTTCCCTCACCGCGTTCTGACGGTCGGAGCAGTGGAACTCAAGGGGAGGTTCGTTGATACCGACGGTTCACGAAGCGGGCACTGCTGTCCGGGATTCCTTCGGGCTGGAATCGCCGGCGCGGACCTCGGCTTCGCGGGAGAGTTCGATCCTTCGCATCCGGTAGCCCGCCAAAGCCCAGCCGACCATCAGGAACACAGTGGTCCGGGATAGCGGGTTCCGTATCGCGAAGTCGGCGATGCCCTCTACGACGAAGCCCGCTAGCGCCGCCGTCGCGCTGACCGCTACCACCGCCGACAGGGGCGGAAGCGCCCGATTCCGCCCCTCGTTCGGGTCCGTGCGACGAGCTCGGTGCGCCAGCACCAGAGCTGGACGGACGAAGAGAGCGGCCGCGAGAACCGATGCGCCGAGTCCGATCAGCGCCACCACGCCGACCAGTCCCTGCTCGGATCCGATGGCGAGCAGAAGTGTGTGCGGATGTTCGGCCCCTCCGGGACGTGCTACCGAGTTGATTCCCATCGAGAGTTCCCGGAAGGAGTTGGGTCCTTGCCCGAAGATTGGTGATTCGTTCCACAGCCGCATCCCTTCGGCTCGGAACAAAGGCCGGAGGTCGTACGGGTTGGAACTCTCTGAGTTGATCGTCAAGGCGCGGGATACCACGACTGAGGCGTAGGGAATCTGCACAGGTGAGGCCATGATCGCGACCAGCACCGCAAGCATGGCAGCGCCGCCGATGACAAAAACTCGGCGGAACTGAGGCATCAGCACCAGTAGCGCCACCACTCCCCCGACAGCCCCTACCCAGGCCCCGCGCGACAGCGAGATGAGTAGACCCACCGTCGCAGCTCCCGCAGCGACAGCAGCGAGTAATCGCAACGGTCCGCGGGTCGCCGCAAGGATCCCGAGCGCGAAGACGAGCAGCAGCAGGCAGAACAGTCCGTACTCGTTCGGTTGACCGAAGATTCCGGTCGGGCGGTTGCTCACGACTCCGCCGCCGAAGGCGACTTCCACCTCGCCGGTTGCCATGAACGGTCCGGTGAGTGCGACCGCTGTGGCACCAAGGAGTGTGGCGATGACGGCCGGTCGGAACACACCGGGTTTGCCGGCGACCTCGGCCCACAAGACGGCCAACAAGAACGACACGATCTGCCACATGCCGAAGGTCGCAGCCTTCACCAACGAAGGTCCGAGCAGTACCGAGAAGATCACCCCCACCGACCACAGAATCGCCATGACGGCGGGCCAGGAGCGTGGCAATGGGAGCAGACCGCGCTGGAGACGTTGCACCATCGCAACGACGATGACCAGCATCGACATCGCGATTGCCATGGACAGCCCACCTGGCAGGTCCACCCCGCCTAGCGGCAATGCCAAGCCGAACATGACGGCGACGTACCCGGGTCGGTAGAAGAGCAGCATCGCCACCGCGGTTACGACCAGAGCCACCAGCGGCAGTGCGGCCGAAATCATGAGCCGACAATACCGCCGGTGCCGCGGCCTCCTGCTCCGGAGCCGGACTCCGGTCCTGGCATCCCGACCTCGGTCACGATCCGCGCGAACGCCTGCGCCGCCTCCGTCTCGTCAACTTGCTGCTCGGCTACACGTCGCGCTGACTCCGCGAATCGGAACCAGGTGGAATCGTCAGCAAGGATCTGGAGGGCGCCGGCCGTGTCGCGAGGGTCACCTGGTCGCACGACCAACCCGGCCGGGCCGGGCCCGGATTCGATCCGACGCGCGACGGAGCCCCGGCCCGCGTACACCACGGGCACCCCTGCAAGCATCGCCTCAGCCGCAACGGTCCCGTATCCCTCCTGGCCCGGGGCGCCTGCCTGGCCGGGCCTGGTGAGCACCGCAACCGCATCGAAGGCCGCGAGGTAGCGGCCCGCGTCCGGCACGGGCCCGAGGAACTGGACCCGCCCGGCTACGCCGAGGACTTTGGCCAGGTCCTGCAGCCGGGTCAGTTCGCCTGGGGAGGATCGATCGTCGCCTCCCAGCACCGCCAGGTGCCAGCGAGTCGACTGCCGGTAGGCCAGGGACCGGATCGCGACATCGACACCCTTGAACGGAGCCAGTCGGCTGACGCAGGCAACCACCGGTCCGGTGGGTGGACGGTAGCCATGTCCGGCGAGCGCGGCGACGGCGTCGGCTCGCCCCAGCGGTGCGAGCGACCATGGCGGTTCGAGCACGTGAACATCATCACGGCCGGTGGCGGCGGCGAGTTCGGCGGAGGCGGCAACCACAGAGGTGGACAACCGGCCCAGCGGTCGAGCCAAGGAGGAATCGTAGGAGTGGTCGTGTTTCACCCACACTGTTGGGATTCGGAGGACCTGGGCGGGTCCGACGGCCACTGACTGGGCCTTCACTCCGTTGCTCACCACAACGTCGGGGCGCAGTCGCCGGAGAATGGGCAGCACCCGCGACGCGGCCGCAGCGATGGCTGGCCCGGAGTTCCCCGTCGGAATGACGTCGATCGACTGCACCAGCGGGGCAAGGACGGTGCCCAACTCGCCGTCTTCGAGCAGGATGAGATCCACCCGGTCGAACTCACAGTGGGTCAGGATCGACCGCAGCCACAATTCCGCTCCACCGGTAGCGGTGCCGAACGCGGAGACAACCACCAGCCGGATCCCCGTCGAAACCCCATCCGCCACGCCGCCAGCCTAGCCGGGCAAGGCAAACGCGCCGCCCCTCGCAGCCGCCTGCTGCAAGACTCGAGTCATCGCCTCGGCCACGTCGGTCGCCGACGGCAACGACGACGCCCGCTGTTGGCCTCGTTGCCCCATCCCGAACCGCACCGCGGGATCGGAAAGTTGTCGCAGAGCCACCGCCGTCGCCAGTGGATCGGCCGGTCTCACCACAAGGCCGGCCGGCCCGCTGCCGGTGCGCAGCCGTCGAGCGATTGGGCCTTCGCCTGCCACCACCACGGGTATCGAGGCCAGCATTGCTTCGGTCGCGGTGATGCCGTAGCCCTCACGTTGCGGGGCTCCGGCCTGGCCGGGTCGGGTCAGCACGGCGAGGGCGTCGAACGCCGCCAAATATCGGCTGGCATGCGGCACCGGCCCGGCGAACTGGACCCGATCCCCGACCTCGAGCTCGGCCGCAAGTCGCGCAAGCCTGGCACCCTCCCCTGGCGTCGCCGGATCATCACCCCCGATGATCATCAAGTCCCATCCCTCGCTCGCCGGATAGGCCAAGGCGCTGATCCCGATATCCACACCTTTGTAGGGAACCAGTCGACCCACCATCGCCAACGTCATCCGATTTCCACGGGTGTGGATCCCCAGCTCGGCCAAGGCCCGTTGGGCAGCTTCGGAGCCGAGTGGTTGCGGGGGCCGTTCGGGTTCGACCACCACCACGTCAGGTCGTTCTACCGCTTCGCCAACCTCTGCGGCGGTGGCCACAACCTGCTGCGCCAGCCGTCCCAGCGGGCGAGCCAACGATGAGTCGAACGAATGGTCGTGCTTGACCCACGCGGTCGGCAGACCCAGCATTTTCGCTGGACCGGTGATCGCGAGTTGCGCTTTGACGCCGTTGCCCATCACAACGTCGGGGCGGTGTGCTCTCAGATCGGCCAACACCGCCCGCCCTGCCCTCGCCAGCGCCAAGGCGTCGGCGCCAGTGGGCAACTCGACCACCTCGGCGCCCGCCTCCCGGAGCAGTCCGACCAGCGGTCCCTGCTGCATCACAATCACGCGGAAGCGCAGCCGCTGCGCATTGCGGACCAAGGAGAGCAGCCACTGTTCGGAACCTCCGCCGTCGGTGGCAAACGGCGTCACCGCCGTGACCGAAAGTCGATCAGGCGTCACTGAGGTATCCAGTTGAACTCGTCCGGATTCGGGCCGGTGCGTTCGTCTCGATTCAGTGCCGAGATCGCCGCCATCTGCTGCTCGCTGAGGTCAAAGTCGAAGAGGTCGAAATTCTCAGCCATCCGCCCGGGATCGCTTGATTTCGGGAAGACGATGTCACCGCGTTGGATCGCCCAGCGCAGCACCACCTGCGACGGCGTCCGCGCGACCGCATCCGCCACCTGCACCACCACCGGATCGTCGAGCACCCGTCCCCGTGCCAGCGGGGACCACGCCTCGGTGGCGATACCCGCTTCAGCATCGAAGGCGCGCAGGGCGTCTTGGGTCAAGTAGGGGTGGACCTCGATCTGGTTCACCGCGGGCACCACCTCGCATTCGTCGGCGAGGCGCCGTAGATGCTCCTGGTGGAAGTTGGACACGCCGATCGCACGGGCGCGTCCGTCCGCCGCGATCTCCGCCAACGCCCGCCACGCCTCGACATACTGATCTCGCGCAGGCAGCGGCCAGTGCACGAGGAAGAGGTCGACGTAGTCGAAACCGAGGGCATCGAGACTGGCGTCGAATGCTGCGAGTGCCTGGTCGCGACCGTGGCGGCCGTTGTTCAGCTTCGTGGTGACGAAGATTTCCTCGCGCGGCAGACCGCTGGCACGCACCCCGGCTCCCACTCCCCTTTCGTTGCCGTACATCTGCGCCGTGTCGAGGTGCCGGTAGCCGATCTCCAGCGCCTGCAGGGTCACCTCCTCGGCCTTCTCGGGTGGCACCTTGAAGGTTCCGAAGCCCAATTGGGGAATCAGGACGCCGTTGTTGAGCAGGACGTTCGGGACGGTGGACATTGCGTTCGGTTTCCCTTCCGGCGCGGATCTGCTCGCTCAACTTTGGCATGCCTGATCGGCCGTCGCTACGGGTGCGCGGCACTGGCCGGGAACGAGGTCGGCGCACCTGGCAACAGGGGTGATTCCGGCGTAGGTTGAGGCCTGACGGCTGACCGCTCCGGTGGATGGAGCGATCCGGACCCCTCGAAGGATCGACGACGATGGCAACGGCAACGATGAGCGTGCAAGATGCGCTGTGGCTGACTATGGACCGGCCCAACAACCTCATGGTGGTGGACGGCGCGATGATGCTGCGCGGCGTTCCCGAATCCGAAGCTGTGATCGAAGTCTTCGGTGAGGTCGTGCGGAAGTTCCCGGTGTTCGGACGTCGGCCGGTGAAGGCCGGGGTGGGCTGGGCCTGGGAGGACGATCCCGAATTCGAGATCGAGCGACATCTGCAACGGATCGAATACGACGAGCCCATCACGATGACCGAGGTGCAGGCTTTCCTGGCGCAGCAGCGGGCCACCCCGCTGGCGAAGGATCGCCCGCTGTGGGTGTCCTTCCTCCTCTCCCCGGTGCTCCTGTCCGACGGCAGTCTCGGTTCGGCGGCCGTCAGTCGCTTCCACCATTCCATCGCCGATGGTGTTCGGCTGACCCAGGTGATGCTCGGCATGTGCGAGAGCGACGGTGTCTCGGTCGCCGCGAAGGTGCAGCGCCAGGGCGCCAAACGACGCGCGGAGCCACCGCAGCATCCGCATTCCTCGGTGGCCGACTCCGTGCTGCACGCCGCCGGTGACGCCGGATCCGCAGTGATCCACGGCGTCGGAGGTCTCATGGCAGGTGCCGCCCACGCCGCCCGACACCCCCTTGAAACCGTCAGCCACGCCCCGGACCTTGCCGTCTCGGCCGTCACCGCCGGGGTTCACGGGGTGGAGGACGGCATCGAACTCGTGCGGCACCCCGACCGGCTACTCGATGCCCTCGAGGTGCTCGGCGTGGAGAACTTCCGGGGCACCAATGACCTCTCGTCGGTGACCAAACTCGCCCTCGCCTCATCTCCGCGCACGGTCTGGTCCGGCGAACCGGGCACCCAGAAGGCGCTGGCCTGGTCCGATCCGATTCCGCTGGACCAGATCAAGGCCATCGGCAAAGCGGCCGGAGCAACTGTGAACGACGTCCTGCTCGCCGCGGTCGCCGGCGGCCTGCGCCGCTACCTCACCGATGCCGGCGCCGAAGTGGACGAGGTGGTCTGGATGGTGCCGGTGAACCTCAAGCCGTTCGAGGACAATCTGCCGCCGGAACTGGGGAACTACTTCGCGCTCGTGTTCGTACCGATGCCGCTCGACGTGGCCGACCCGGCCGAGCGTTTGCAGGTGATGCACCATCGGATGGAGCGGATCAAGAACTCCGATGAGGCCGTCCTGACTTTCGGTCTGCAGCGGGTGGTGTCCACCTCCCCAGGTCAAGTCGCCTACTTCCTCACGAACTTCTTCGCCAACAAGGCGATCGGGGTCCTGACCAACGTGCCCGGCCCGACCGGACTGTTGACCTTCGCCGGCGAGGACGTCCACCAAGTTGTGGGGTTCGCCCCCTGCTCGGGCAACCAGCCGATGACGGCAACGATCTTCAGCTATAACGGCCATGTGACGGTCGGCTTCGCCACAGATGCCCAGTTGGTGCCCAGTCCGAGCCAGATCGCCGAGAACGTGGTGGACGAATTGGCGATCATGGGCGTCGAAGTGAACCGCTGATCCCGCATCCCGTGACCGCAGACCTGTTCCAGCCACGAGAGGACCACCGTCCATGACCTCCCTTCTGATGACCGGCTTCCCGGGCTTCCTCGGTTCGGCCTTGCTGCCCCTGATCTTGGCGCGGCCTGAACGCGCCGGTTGGCGAGCTGTGTGCCTGGTCCAGGAGCGCTACCTCGAGGCTGCGGGCGAACGATTGGAAGAGATCGTCGCCGAGCATCCCGCGGTCGCCGACCGCGTTGAACTGATCACCGGCGACATCACCGCTGCCGGTCTCGGCATCGACCCCGACGTCCGGGCCGATCTCGACGACATCGCCGAGGTGTGGCACCTGGCGGCGGTCTACGACCTCGCAGTACCGGAAGAGGTCGCCCGGCGGGTCAACGTCGAAGGAACGCGCAACGTACTCGCCTTCTGTGCGTCGCTTCCCGAGTTTAACCGGCTCCAGTACGTGAGCACCTGCTACGTAAGCGGCAGCCATCCCGGGGAGTACCCGGAGGACGATTTGGACACCGGTCAAGCCTTCCGCAACCACTACGAATCCACCAAATTCGAAGCCGAGAAGTTGGTGCGGGAGGCGATGTCCGCCGGTCTGGCGGCGACGATCTACCGTCCCGGCATCGTGGTCGGCGACTCCCAGACCGGTGCCACCCAGAAATACGACGGACCCTACTTCCTGGCGTCCTTCCTGCGACGGCAACCACCGCTGGCCGTGGTGCCGGCCGTCGGCGACGCCGACTCTGTGAAAGTGTGTCTGGTGCCGCGCGACTTCGTGGTCGCAGCGATGGATCAACTCTCGGTGATGGACGTCTCCATAGGTAAGACCTATGCCCTGACCGACCCGAATCCGCCGACCGCACGGGAGCTGGTCGACAAGTTCGCCGGCCATCTCGGAAAGAAGGTCGTCTGGGTGCCGCTGCCACTGGGCCCGACCAGAACTCTGGTGGACAAGGTGCCCGGTGTGGAATGGCTCATCGGCATCCCGGCGGAGGGGTTGGACTACTTCGCCTCGGATACCACCTACGCCACCGCCAACACCACCACCGATCTCGCCGGCACCGGCGTGACCTGCCCGGCCTTCGACGACTACGCCCCCCGACTCCTCGACTACATGATCGCCCACCCCGAATTCGACTCCTCAGCGATGATCTGAGCGAAAGGCGCCCCGCATGACTGACACCACCGACCCAACAGTGATCATCAACGTCAGCCTGGCCACCTCGGATCGGGACTTCGATGCTGAAGTGCCCTTCGCCGAGCGGGATTTCCGCTTGGTCCGATTGGGGACCGACGGAGACGTCGGAGCTGCCGAGCAGTTGGTGCGCGACTGGTCCGACTCCGCGACGGCAATCGCCGTGACCGGGATCCGGGAAGCCAGGGCAGCCGGCCTCTATGACGGCGACATCGCCGCCGTCGAGAAGGTGCGCCAGGCTACCGAGGCGGTGCCGGTTGCCGACGGTCACGCGCTGCGTGACGTCCTGCAGGAGTGGGCGATCCGCGAGGTGAACGCCGAGATGCCCGGCTACTTCAGCAACGCCCGGGTGCTCGTTCTCGGCAGCGGAAACCACGAACGTGCGGTGCGCATCCTCAGTGAATACACCGACAACATCGAATTCGCCGATCCGTTGCTCCGGCTGGACATCCCCGGCAAATTGCGCAGCAACGCACTACTCGGGATCGCGGCAGATGTGTCGATGTGGCCGCTGCGCAAGTTGCCCGGATTCATCCAGTCCCAGATCAAAGCCCCCGGTTCGCAGGTGAGCAGCATGTTGGCCCGGCGCGGGGCCGGCGACAAAGACGTGATCGTGGGCACCTTCGAGGAGATCGAATCGTTCGGCTTCACCTCGCTGGCCGGCAAGTGCGTGATCACCTCGGCCGTCTCCGACGAGCGACTCGCCTACTACCAGGCACTCGACGTGGACATGGTCCTCGACTACACCCCGCAGCCCTTCCCCGGCGTGACCATCAACGCCGCCACCCTCGAGGCGATGATGAAGGCCCTGGCCGATGGCGCCTCCGGCCGCCTCACCGACGACGATCTGCTCGACATGATCGTCAGCTCCGATATGGAACCCAGGATCCTGTATCCCAACGGATTCCGGCGCAAGAGCCGCTTCGCGTTCGTGATCCACCCGTTGTCCCAGGAGTATTTCCGGACTGTGGAACCGTTGGGGACAATCGCCAAATATTCGCCGTCGCCGGTGATGGACGTTGTCGAAAAGGCCATGGCCTACAGTCCACCGTTCATGTACTCCCACGTGACCGGGATCAAGTCCCCCACCGGCGCGGAAGCCGAAGGTTGGCTGCTCACTGTGGGCGGGACCCCGAAGGAACTGATGTCGCACAGTCCTGAGTTCACCTACGGTCGACTGCTGGCCGCGGCGGACATGGCCAAGCGGCTCGGGGCCCAGGTGATGGGCCTCGGGGCCTTCACCAAAGTGGTCGGCGATGCCGGAGTCACCGTCGCCAAACGCGCTCCCCTTCCCATCACCACTGGCAACTCGTACAGCGCCTCCGGTGCGCTCTGGGCAGCCCACGACGCCCTGAATCGGCTCGGGATCGCCGAAACCGACGAGGAGGGGAGATTCCGCGGCAAGGCGATGGTGGTAGGGGCCACCGGGGCGATCGGGTCGGTCTGCGCCAGGCTGCTGGCGCTCGCCTGCGACGAGTTGGTGCTGGTGTCGCCCGAGTCCGCGAAACTGCTGGCACTCAAACACGACATCGAGCGGGAAGACCCTCGTGCCAAGATCGTGGTCGCCGCCAAGCCGGACGACTACCTGCCCGAGATGGACGTCATCGTGACGGCCACGTCGGGAGCGGGCAAGCGGGTGCTGGACATCATGGCGGTCAAGCCAGGATGTGTGATCACCGACGTCGCCCGGCCACTCGACCTCTCGGCCGAGGACGTCGCCAAACGGCCGGACGTGCTTGTGGTGGAGTCCGGCGAGATCGAGTTGCCCGGCGATGTGCACATGAAGAACATCGGCTTGCCCCACGGCGTCGCCTACGCCTGCCTGGCCGAGACGGTGGTGCTCGCACTCGAGGGGCGCTACGAGACGTTCACCATAGGGCGCAACATCGAGTGGGAGAAGGTCAAGCAGATCTACCAGCTCGGTCTTAAGCACGGCATGCGGCTGGCCACCATCTCGGGCGTCAACGGGGTGTACACCGACGAACGCATCGCCGAGATCAGGGAGCGGGCGTTGGCGGCGCTGGCCGAGGCCTGAGTTCTCGACTGATCGACGATTGGGCGGTTCCGACAGCAGTTGACCGTCCGGAAAAGCCGATCTCCGTGGAACAATCGACCCATGCGAATCGCAGCGGACATCACTGAACTCGTCGGCAACACTCCGCTGGTGCGGATCCGTCGGTTGGCCGGCGACGCGCCGGCCGAGCTGGTGGCGAAGCTGGAGTTCTTCAACCCGGCGGCGAGCGTCAAGGATCGGATCGGGGTGGCGATGATCGATGCTGCCCAGGAGGCCGGGCAGATCGGGCCGGACACGGTGATCGTGGAACCGACCAGCGGCAACACCGGGATCGCACTGGCGATGGTCTGTGCCGCGCGCGGGATCCCGATCGTGTTGACCATGCCGGAGACGATGAGCGTGGAACGCCGCATTCTGCTGCGGGCCTACGGGGCGACTCTGGTGCTCACCCCCGGGGCGGAGGGCATGGCCGGTGCGATCGCTGCGGCCGAGCAACTGGCGGCGGACAATGCCAACTACGTCATGCCGCAACAATTCGCCAATCCCGCGAACCCCGCCATTCACGTCGCAACCACCGCCGAGGAGATTTGGCGGGACACCGACGGCGAAGTGGACATCCTGATCGCCGGGGTCGGCACCGGCGGCACCATCACCGGTGTCGGCGAGGTTCTCAAGGAGCGCAAGCCCGAGGTGCAGGTGATCGCAGTCGAACCGGCCGCGTCACCGGTGCTCTCCGGTGGTGCCAAAGGCCCGCATCCGCTGCAGGGCATCGGCGCAGGTTTCGTCCCCGAGATCCTCAACACCGACGTCTACGACGAGGTGATCACGGTTGAAGCCGACGATGCCATGGCCACCGCCCGTCGAGCGGCGACAGAAGAAGGCCTCTTGGTGGGCATCTCTTCCGGAGCCGCGTTGGCGGCGGCGATCCAGGTCGCCCATCGCCCGGAGAACGCCGGCAAACTCATCGTGGTGATCATTCCCTCGTTCGGCGAGCGCTACCTCAGTACGGCCTTGTTCGCCGGTCTGGCCGACTGACTCACGATGCGAGGAGCCAGATCCTTGGTCGGGCGTTGGCGACGAGTCGTCACCGGGGCGCTCGCGGACCTCGACGCCGTCATCGAACGTGATCCTGCGGCACGGTCGAGATTCGAGGTCGCCACCCTCTACCCGGGCGTGCATGCTGTCTGGAGCCACCGGATCAGCCACGCGATGTGGCAGCGCGGCGCCAAGTACCCGGCTCGAGCGTTGTCGCAGTTCACCCGCATGCTGACGAACATCGAGATCCATCCCGGCGCCACACTCGGACCACGGTTGGTGATCGACCACGGTGCCGCCGTCGTGGTCGGCGAAACCGCCGTTGTGGGTGCGGACGTGACCATCTACCACGGGGTGACACTCGGCGGGCGCAGCATGAACCGCCGGAAGCGTCACCCGACCGTGGAGGACGGGGTGCTGATCGGTACCGGGGCGGCGCTCCTGGGCCCGATCACGGTGGGCGAAGGCTCACGGATCGGGGCCAACAGCGTGGTCGTGAAGTCAGTACCGCCCGGCAGTGTCGTCGTCGGAGTGCCCGGTCGGGTCGCCCCGACCAGCCGGTCGGCCACCGACCTGAAGTGGACCTGGGAAGTGCAGGACTACTCGATCTAGTCGATCTAGTCGCCGCGCCTGGCGGTCAACTTCCGACCAAAACGCCGATCTCGTAGCCAGCCAAGACGCTCTCCGGTTGTGCATCACCCTCGTGCTGGTCGAGGAACTGGGAGGTGCCATCGATCCCGCACAGGCTCTGGATCCGGGCGGCCCCGCCGGGGTGCTGGTCTTCCCAGTCCGTCAGGTCGTACACCTTGCCCTGGATCGCCGTCCAGCAGTCACCGGAGGAGTTGTGGGTGGCGACCTGATCGAGGGTGTACTCGGCTGCGGCCGGAGAGGCCGAGGCCGCCGACTCAGATGACGTCGGACTCGATGCGGCCGGTGCCGGGCTGCTTTGGGTCGCCGACGCGACCGCCGAGGGTTCGGTCGCCGAAGGACTGGCCGAAGACGTCGAGTCTGAGGATCCGCATCCGGCGAGCACAGCCGAACCGGCGACGACGGTGGTCAAAGTTGCAGCGAAGAGTCGCATTGTGGGCTTCACCCGGCCAAGCGTAGCCTCTTGCACCAACAGCGAGGAGGGAGTCTCGAGTTGTCGTCACGAGTTGCGGTGGTCCTCAGCGGCGCAGCGGCCCGCGGAGCGTTCCAAGCCGGAGCGCTGGAGGTCATCCTCCCCGCCCTCGAGGCCCAAGGTCACACCCCGACCATCTTCATAGGCACCAGCGCAGGGGCCATCAACGCCGCACTCTGGGGGCAGTCGGCCCATCTCGGGTACAAGGCCGCGGGTGCTCAGGTGGTGGACACCTGGTCGACGATGGGCCGGGAAGACGTCATCGCGCACCCCTTGCGGACCCTGCTGCTCAGCGGAACCCCGGCATTCCTCAGTTCCTCGCTCGGCTTGGGCAACGGAGTCACGTCCATCTTCGACACTTCTGCGCTGGCCGACACCGCCGCCGAGGTGCTCGACGGGGAGCAACTGGCCGCGAACGTACGCGACGGCACCCTTGATGCGGTCGGAGTGGTGGCGACCCGACTGCCGCCCCCGGGTGCCGAACCGACCAGTCAGGCTCCGGCCCACGCGCGCACGGTCGTCTTCCTCGACTCGACCCTGGATACCGCCGCGGTGGCGGATCCGGTTCGTGGAGTCGACGTCGCCGTTGGTCCGGTGCGCCCCGAGCATGTCCTCGCCTCAGCCGCGATTCCAATCGCCTTTCCTCCAGTTCGGATCGAAGAACCGGCCCCCTTCCGGGGCTGGTACTCCGACGGCGGGGTGCGACTCAACACACCGCTGCGTCCCGCGGTGGCCCTCGAAGCGGACCGAATCCTGGTGGTCTCGGCCATGTCCACGGGTGGAGACGGACCCCCACAGCCGCCTGCCGCGATCGGTGACACCCCCACCATCGCCGATACCGGAGCCGCCGTGTTGCACTCGGTGCTCGCCGATCAGATCACCGAGGATCTGCACACCTTGCGCTCGATCAATCTCAAGCTGGCACGCGTGGCAACGCCGGAGGGAGTGCCCCGCGAGTCCGACGTCGAGCAGGGTCATCGCACGATTCCGGTGATGGTCGTTTCCCCGTCTCCCGGCGAATTGGGACTGCTCGCAGAGCAGTGCGCCACACGCGGCCGAGGACCGTTGGGGCTGTGGCGTTCTTCGGATCTCTATGCCCTCAACCACCTGCTGAGGGGGTTGGGCGACGGTCCTGGACGTCGGGAACTACTCAGCTACGTGATGTTCGACGAGTCCTACTTCACCGCTCAGATCGCCCTCGGCGCGGCAGCCGCCGAACGTGCGCTGAGGGATGGTTGGCAGATCGGCTAGTCGGCCTTGCCCTCGGCGGCCACCACCTGGCCCAGCAATTCGGTGACACCCGGGTGGTTGAGCAGGCTCAGGTGGTGCGAACGCACGAGTTCGACCACGGTGACCTGGGGTTGATCCGGGTGCCTCCCCCGCGCACTGGATGTCGGCACGATGCCGTCGCCGATGATGCGCGACGTGGGGGCCGAAGGCGTGGAACCCACTGCTGCCACCACGGCCAGGTGCCGGATGTGTCCTGGCAGAGGATCGGCCACCCCGGCGCCCAAGTCCTTGATACCGGCAGATCGACAATGCCCCAGCTCCGCGATCGGGGCGGCGACCTCGGACCGGGTGATGACGGCGTCCAGGCTCGAATCTGCGAAGCGCTCCAACGGGGCCCCGCCCAACGGCGATCCCAGGGTCACGACGTCGGTGACCAACGCCAGCCACGGCGCATCGGCAGCCGCCGTCTGCACGCTGCGAGTAGCAACGAGGCCACCCATCGAATGGCCCACCAACACGATTCGACTCAGTCCTCCGTTCGGCCAGTCCGTAACCAGGCTGGAGAGCACGGCGTTCAACTCGGCGGCATTGTCATCGATTGGTTTTCCGGTGGTGTAGCGGACGAAAAGCGGCGTCGCCCCCTGCGCTGCGCAGGCAAGGGCATAGTCCACTCCCCACTGCTGCTCGTGACCGCCAAGACCATGGACGAACACCACTGCGGTGCCCGAGTCGCCCATCTGTTCAGGCGCGTGAAGGGTCATCGCCGGCCCCAGCGCGGTAGGGATGGAGTCGCCGAATGCGGCACCGAGTACGGCCAATCCGGCCAATCCGGCCGGTCGTTCTGTGACCGACGGCGCCGACGGGTCGCCGGATACCTTCAACGCAGCCGCGGACGCGTCGCCGGAGAACCTCGCGCCGCTCCGGATGACCTGATGAACACCGGCGTGGGTGGCGTCGACGGCCCGCATGGGCAGTTGCGCCACGGCGCCCAGTGGTGAGATCTTGCGACGCACCCTTCCACGGACGACTCCGCTGACCTGCTCGACAACGTCATTGATACGGGTGGCGGCGGCAGCTCCCGCAAGAGCCGCTGCGGCCTTCTCTTCTGGAGTCATGCAACCATGGTGCCCCGCACCGGCTGATAAACGCTTCCACCCCCATGACAAATGTGGTGCGGGTTACTAGCACGAAATGATGACGAGACTGTTTGGCCTGGAATCATCGGCGACGTGCGAATCAAGGTTCTGAGGAAATTCCTCCCGTCGTCAAGCGTGCGACCCGCAGCGCGAGGACGATACCTCCATGACTACCTTCGCCGTGTTCGACTCCAAGCCCTACGACCGCGCTTCCTTGGGACCCGCGGCCGAAAGCAAGGGCGTGACTTTGAAGTTCTACGAGTTCCGCCTGGAACCTGAAACCGTCGCCCTCGTCCACGACGTCGATGGTGTGTGCGTCTTCGTGAACGACCGAATCGATGCCCGGGTGGTGGCAGGACTGCGCGAGGCCGGCGTGGGCCTGCTCGCCCTGCGCTGCGCCGGTTTCAACAACGTCGACCTCGACGCCTGCCACGAGGCAGGTCTGACCGTCTGCCGGGTGCCGGCGTATTCGCCCTACGCGGTGGCCGAACACGCCGTGGCGCTGCTGATGGCACTCAACCGCAAGGTGGCCAAGGCGCACAACCGGGTGCACGAACTGAACTTCTCACTCAACGGGCTGGTCGGGTTCGACCTCAACGGACGCACGGCGGGGATCGTGGGCACCGGGCGGATCGGACAAGTGACCGCCGAAATCTTGAGCGGATTCGGGATGACGATCTTGCTGACGGATCCCTACCCGAACCAGGAGTGGGCCGACGAGCACGGCTTCCGCTACGTGGACCTCGACGAGTTGGCGGCGAACAGCGACGTGATGTCGCTGCATACCCCGCTGACCCCTGAGACCCTTCACATCGTCGACGGCGATCTGTTGAAGAAGGTCAAACGTGGCATCTACATCATCAATGTCAGCAGGGGTGCTCTGGTGGACACGAAGGCTCTCATCAAGGCACTGAAGAAGGGTCGCGTCGGGGGTGTCGCGCTGGACGTCTATGAAGAAGAAGAAGGGGTCTTCTTCGAGGACCACTCCGATCACATCCTTCACGACGACACCCTCGCCCGGCTGCTCACCTTCCACAACGTCGTGATCACGGCGCACCAGGCATTCCTCACCGAGGAGGCCTTGACTGACATCGCCGACGTCACCAGCGAGAACATGCGACGGTTCGCCGCCGGCGAGGAACTGCTCGATGGCACCGTGCTGTGACCTGCGGCGGACACCGGCGAGGCGCGAGCCACTTCCCCGGTATCGGCGAAATCAGCAGTTGTGGCATGCGCCGATGTAGGGAATCCTCATACTTGTGGATGTGACGACGCGCGAGGAGCGGAGTATCGACTCGGAAATCGAGTCCAACCCGTGGCGCGAGCGTGTGCGCTCGGCGTTGAGCGGCATCCCCGCACCGGTGCGAAAAGTTCTCGTCGCGGTGACCGGTTCGGTGCTCATTCTGATCGGGGTCTCGCTGATCTGGCTTCCGGGACCGTTCACGCTGCCCTTCGTGATCGCCGGAGTGGTGATCCTCTCCACCGAGTTCGTGTGGGCGTCGTCGATCCTGCGCATCGGCCAAGAGCAGAGCGCGCGATTGTTCGAGATGCTGCGCAACCCGTGGATCCTGCTGGCCGTGTTGTTGGCGGCCACCGTCACCGCGATCACTGCCTACACCATCATCCGACCCGGCTGGTGGCATTAGTCTCGTCGTCCTCATCCCCGGGCGCGGTTTCGGCCCCCGACGTCGACTTGATGCTCCAAACGACACTGACCGCGAGGATCGACACCACGACGGCCAAACTGGCCAGTGTCGGGATCTTGATGTCCCAAATGTGCAGCATCATTTTGGCTCCGACCCAGACCAACACGATGGCCAGTCCGGTCTTCAAGTAGACGAAGCGGTGGATCAGGTCGGCGAGCAGGAAGTAGAGGGCTCGCAGGCCGAGGATCGCGAAGGCGTTTGCGGTGAAGACCAGGAAGGGTTCCTGCGTGACCGCGAAGATTGCCGGAATGGAGTCGACCGCGAAGATGATGTCGGTGACTTCGATCAGCACCAGCACCGTGAGCAGGGGCGTGGCCAGCCACCTGCCACCCTCTCGCACCCAGAACCTCTGGCCGCGGTAGTCGTCGGTGTGCGGCACGGTGCGTCGGAACCAGGACACGACGCGGGACTTCTCGACGTCGAAATGCTCTTCCCGCTGCCGCAGCATCTTGATGCCGGTGAAGATCAGGAAAGCGCCGAACAGGTAGATCACCCACGCGAAACTCGCCAGCAGGGCCGAACCCGCTGCGATGAATGCACCGCGGAACACCAAGGCTCCGAGTACGCCGTAGAACAGCACCCGGTGCTGATACTCACGTGGCACCGCGAAGTAGCTGAAGATCATCGCCCAGACGAAGACGTTGTCCACCGACAGCGACTTCTCGATGACGTAGCCGGAGAAGTATTGGGCGCCGAACTCGGCCCCGTAGAGCCACCAGATCAGAACTCCGAAGCCGATCCCGAGCACGACCCAGAAGGCCGACCACTTCGCCGCCTCCCGCACCCCGATCACGTGGGCCTTGCGGTGGGCGAACAGGTCGATCGCCAGCATCACGAGGATGACTGCGAGCACCGCGAACCAGGCCCAAAGTGGAACGTTCATCGTGATAGTCCTCCGGTCTCACCGAGTAGGGTCCCGCTTCCGGGACGAAGGCAAAGCATTGGCAACTGAACAGTGATTCCGGAACCCCTATTCCGCTAATCTGCCACTTTCGGTCGCTCCCCTGCCCCGGCAGTGCCCTAGGATGAGGTCGTGACGAGTTCCTCAGCAAGCCGGGGACGCTGGACCTTCCTGTCCAATCATGGGCACGCCTTGGTGTTCCTGGCCAAGCACGACGATCCCCGGGTTCGTGATGTGGCCGAGGGGGTAGGGATCACCGAGCGAGCTGCGCAGAGCATCCTCAGCGATCTCGCCGAGGCCGGCTACGTGACCGTGACCAGGGTCGGCCGCCGAAACCACTACGCACTCAACCCAGAACTCCCGCTGCGTCACCCGCATGAGGCCGACCACACCGTCGGCGAGTTGCTCGCGGTGTTCGGCGACGCTTCCGACGGGTGACGATCCGCTCGTTCTTCTAGGCTGTGCTGCTACAGCGGGCGGACGGGAAGCAGGTGGCCATGAGATTCGACGATTCGCGGGTCGATTCCTCTCGACTAGATGATCGCCGGGGAACTCGGATCAGCGGTGCCGGCGCCGGAATCGGCGGTCTCGGCGGCTTGGGCCTGATCGGAGTCGTGCTGTGGTTGATCTTCGGTGGCGGCGGTGACCCGTCGGCCCTGCTGACGCAGGACTCCATCTCGTCGACGACGACTGCTTCAAGTGGCCAGAACCTCTCCGTCACGTGTGCCAGCGCCGAGGCGCTGGAGAACCGCCGTGAGTGCCTCGTGCTCAAGGTCTTCAACGAGACAGATGAGGTCTGGGGAGATTTCTTCGCCGCCCAAGGGCAGGCCTACCCCGAACCGACGCTGGTGTATTTCAGCGATTCCGTACGCACCCAGGGGTGCGGGAGTGCGTCCGCTGCGGCCGGCCCGTTCTACTGCCCGGCCGACCGCAGCGTGTATCTCGATCTGGATTTCCTCGCCCAACTGCAGCAGCAGTACGGACTCCCGGGGAACTACGCCACGGCCTACATCGTGGCGCACGAGGTCGGTCATCACATCCAGAACATCACCGGAATCGAGTCGCAGGTCCGAGCGCAGCAGCAGCGCAATCCGAGCCGGGCCAACGAATACAGCGTCGCCTTGGAGTTGCAGGCCGACTGCCTGGCCGGGGTGTGGGGCCGGAGGGCGAACGACGGCGGCAACGTGGTCATCAGCCCGACCGAGTATCAGCAAGCCATCACGGCCGCAGCGGCCGTCGGCGACGATCGGATCATGGCTGGGTCAGGTCTTCGGGTGAATCCGGAAGCCTTCACCCATGGAAGTTCGGCGCAGCGGCAGGAATGGTTCACCAAAGGATTCCAGTCAGGCGATCCTGCCAGCTGCAACTTCGGCGCGTAGCCGACCGGCCAGGGTACCGGCGACCGGCCTCAGAGCCGTTCCACCAGCACTGCGACGCCCAAGCCCGCCGCACCGCTCACCGCTGCGACACCGTAACGACCCCCTCGTCGGTGCAACTCGTCGACGCAGCCTCCCACCATGATGGCGCCGGTGGCACCGAAGGCGTGCCCGGTAGCCATGGTGCCCCCATTGGGATTGAGCCGGTCACGCTCAAGTCCGAGATCCCGACCGAAACGCACGCACAAGGCGGCGAAGGCCTCGGCGAATTCGTAAACGTCGATATCGTCAGCCGAAAGACCGGCCCGTTGCAGCACCAACTCGACCGCCCGCTGACCGGCGGTGAGCATGATCACCGGATCCACCGCCACTGCGGCGGTGGCGACGATCCGCGCCCGTGGCGCGACTCCGATCGCTGCGGCTCCGGCGGCATCAGCCAGCAAAAGCAGCGCAGCCCCGTCTGCCATCTGCGGCGAGGTCCCCACCGTGTGCACGTGGTGCAGCGGACCGACCGTCGGATGGGCCGCCGCAACGATGGCGTCCTGCTCGGGCAGGTCGGCGAACGCCGGCGGCAGCGCCGCAAGTCCTTCCGGCGTCAAGCCGTCACGTATCAACTCATCCCGTGCGACTTCACCGCCGTCGGGGCTCGCAATCGGCACGATCGCACGCTGCCAGGCACCGCCGTCCCTTGCCGCCGCGGCCAACGCGTGGGTGAGCAGGGCGTATTCCTCCAACTCGGCCCGGCCAAATCCGGACAGCGTCGCATTGAGATCCGCTGCGATCCCCATGTGCACGGACCCCACTGCGGACACCACCTTGGCGTCCCCCCACATTGGGCCGCGATCGCTGAAGATCGGCACCCGGGAGACCGACTCGACGCCGCCGGCGACCATCACCGAGGAGGATGCCGAACGCAACGCCACGCTGGCCCAGGACACCGCGTCTATTCCGGACGCGCAGAACCTGTTCAGCGTCACGCCGGGCACCGATCGAGGCCACCCGGCCAGCAGCACCGCGGTGCGAGCGAGGTTGGCGCCCTGCTCGTCCACCTGAGATGCGACGCCGAGCACGACGTCGTCGACCAGATGCGGATCCAGTCCGTTGCGCTCCGCCAGAGCGCCCAGCAGTCGCTCGACCAGGTCCGCCGGGGTCAGGTGGTGCAGGGCACCCCGCGGACTCGCCTTTCCGCGGGGGGTGCGCACGTAGTCGAGCACGTAGGCCTCGGGCGGAAGTTCAGCAGTCGGGAACGCGAACGTGGGCATGGACACCGACCCTAGTCGCCCGCAGTCGTTGACCTGCCGCGCCCGCTCGACTATGAACGACGGATGACCCCAGCAACTGTTGCCGTGCTCGGCGGCTACCAGTCCGATTTCGCCCGCAACCTGACCCGCGAGGGCCGTGATGTCGGTGACCTGGTGGCGGAGACCGTGGCGGGAGCGTTGACCGACGCCAAGGTGGACGCGGCCGACATCGGGGTCATCCACGTGGGGAATGCGTTCGGGCAGTTGTTCACCGGACAAGGACACCTGGGGGCATTGCCGGCGACGGTGCTGCCCGAACTCGCCGGGATCCCGGCTTCCCGCCACGAAGCGGCGTGCGCGTCCGGCGGAATCGCGGTTCTGGCCGCCATGGCCGACCTCGAGTCCGGCCGCTACGACTGCGCCCTGGTGCTCGGTGTCGAGTTGGAGCGAGCCGTCAACGGGCACGAGGCGGCCCACCTGATGGCCGCCGCGTCGTGGGTGGGTCACGAAGGTGATGAAGCGACCTACATCTGGCCGTGGACGTTCAGCGCAGTAGCCGACGAATACGACCGGCGCTACGGTCTCGACGACGCCCACCTGCGGGCTATCGGCGAGTTGAACCTGCTCAACGCACGCGCGAATCCACTCGCGCAGACCAGGGGGTGGGCCTTGCAGGACAAGCACTTCGCGGCCGACGACGAGGCGAATCCGATCGTCGAGGGCCGTCTACGACGCCATGACTGCAGCCAGGTTACCGACGGGGCGGCCGCCGTGATCCTGGCGTCTCCTCGCTTCTTCGAGCGGGCATCGCAGCCGGATTCGGAACGGCGCACCAGACCGCTGTCCCGGATCGAGGGTTGGGGTCACGGCACGGTCGGACTTCCGCTTGCCGCCAAACTCGGCGGGGAGTCCGATTCGCCCTACCTGCTGCCGCACGTGCGCCAGACCATCCTCGACGCGTGGTCCAGAGCGGGGGTGGCCGGGCCGATGGACCTCGATCTGATCGAAACCCACGACTGTTTCACCCCCTCGGAATACCTGGCGATCGACCACTTCGGAATCACCGCTCCGGGTGAATCCTGGCGAGCCGTCGAGGATGGCACCATCACCCGGACGGGAGCGCTGCCGATCAATCCCGGCGGCGGACTCATCGGGATAGGTCACCCGGTCGGCGCCACCGGGGTGCGCATGCTGCTCGACGCCCACCGGCAGGTGACCGGCGCCGCCGGCGACGCCCAGGTGTCCGGCGCCAACCGGGCGGGCACCCTGAACATCGGCGGTTCCACGGCCACCGTGGTGTCGCTGGTCGTCGGTGCTGTCGAATAGGGCACTCGGAGGGTTACGGTAGGGATGCGCGGAGCCTCCGCGTCGGCCCGACCACACTCCGCCCAGGACGGTTGGGTGTCCCCGGCCCCGCACCACGAGAAGGTTGACTCACGATGGACGTCGAAATCGTCGGACGGATGCTCTCCACTCTTCCGCCGGACGATGATCACCCCTACCGGACCGGACCTTGGCGACCCCAAACCACCGAATGGCGGGCCGATGATCTGCCGGTGGCAGGCGAATTGCCTCCCGACCTCGACGGCGTCTACCTGCGCAACACTGAAAATCCGCTGCACCCGGCGATCGGCCGCTACCACCCGTTCGAGGGCGATGGCATGATCCATCTGGTCGGCTTCCGGGACGGCAAGGCCTTCTACCGCAACAGGTTCGTCCGAACCGATGCGTTGCTCGCCGAAACCGAGGCCGGCGAGTCGCTCTGGGTCGGTCTCGCCGAACGTGCGGACAAGGGGAAACGCACCGACGGCTGGGGCGCCCGCGGACATCTGAAGGACTCTTCCAGCACCGACGTCGTGGTCCACAACGGCCAGGTCCTTTCGAGTTTCTACGAATGCGGCGACCTCTACGCCCTCGACGCCATGACCCTGGAGCCACGCGGCAAAGCCGACTGGCACGGCGCCTTCCCGCGCGACCGCGGCGTCTCGGCCCACCCCCAGGTCGACGAACACACCGGGGAGATGTTGTTCTTCAACTACAACGCCAAAGCCCCCTACCTCAACTACGGCGTGGTCGATGACAAGAATCGCCTCGTCCACTACGTACCCATCGAACTACCGGGTCCGCGACTGCCGCACGACATGACCTACACCGAGAACTACGCGATCCTCAACGACCTTCCGATGATCTGGGATCCGGGCTTGATGTCCAGGGGCATGTTCCTCGCGCGGTTCCACCCCGAACTGCCGACCAGGATCGGAGTACTTCCCCGGCGCGGGGCAGCCAGCGAGATCAAGTGGTTCTCCTTCGACCCCACCTACGTCCTGCACTGGACCAATGCCTATGAAGTCGGTGACGAAGTGGTGGTGGAAGGCTTCTTCCAGCACAATCCGGAGCCCAGTATCGCGCCCGACGCGAGTTACTACGAGCGGATCAATCGGTTCATCAGCCTCGACGGCTTCGAATCGCGGTTGCATCGGTGGCGCATGAATCTGGTCACCGGCGAATGCTCCGAGGAGTCCCTGACCGACTCGATCACCGAGTTCGGCATGATCAACGCCCAGCACGGAGGCAGGGCCCATCGCTACACCTACGCCGCCACCGGCGTCCCCGGACGCTTCCTCTTCAACGGTTTGACCCGCCACGATTCCGTCACCGGAGCTGAGGTCCACTATTCGCTCGCCGACGGAGTGTTCGGGTCGGAGACCGCCGTCGCACCCCGTCCGGGGGCAAAGTCCGAGGACGATGCCTACCTGGTGACCATCGTCACCGACATGAACTCCGACTCGTCGGCTGCGTTGGTGTTCCACGCAGCCAACATCGATGACGGCCCCATCGCGCGAGTGGAGCTGCCCGAACGCGTCAGTTCCGGCACACATTCGACCTGGGCGCCGGGTTCCGACATCCCGGGCTGGCGCGACCAGTCTCCCGCCGAAGCGGCAGCGAGGCTGTAGCCGGATTGGTGACGACCACATGACAGCTCTGCACGACCCGCCGGCGTCAGGGACCTACTCGGCTATCACCGACGATGCCCTCGGCAGCCACGACCTGGTCGGACTCGTCGACCTGCTCGCCAAGCGTGAGGTGGATCCGTCCGAGTTGGTCGCTGCCGCCAGGGAGCGTGCCGCCGACTCCCAACCGATCCTCAACGCGGTGACGTCCTGGGTCGATCAGCCCACCCCTCGTGACGATGCCGGCCCGCTCGCGGGAATCCCGACTTTCCTCAAGGACAACGAGCAACTCGCCGGCCTACCCACACGGGAGGGGTCCCGCGCGGTCCCGTCCGAGTTAGCCGAACGTACGTCGCCCATCGGATCATTGTTCGAGCAGCTGGGCGCGACGTTCCTCGGCAAGTCGAGCATGCCTGAGTTCGGATTGACCGCCACCACCGAACCGCTGCTGACCGGTCCCACCCACAATCCGTGGGCGCTGGGCCACTCGGCCGGTGGCTCCTCCGGCGGAGCTGCGGCGTTGGTGGCTGCAGGTGTGGTGCCGTGGGCACACGCCAACGACGGCGGCGGCTCGATCCGGATCCCGGCGGCCTGCTGCGGACTGGTCGGACTCAAACCGTCCCGTGGTCGCCTGCCCAACTCTCCGGAGGCGGATCAACTTCCGATCCCGATCGTCACCCAGGGCGTCCTGACCCGTTCGGTACGTGACACCGCCCTCATCCTGGCCGAGGCCGAGAAGCGGTACCGTCCCGCGGTCGATCTCGAACCGATCGGACTTGTGCAGGGACCTGGTCGGCGCCGCCTGCGCGTGGGGTTCGTCGTGCAGGGACCTGCGGGCCCGGTGAGTCCGGAGGTCGCATCGAACGTGCGGTCGTGCGCGAACGTGCTGGACGGCCTCGGGCACCACGTCGACGAAGTGGACCTGGGCGTCACGCCGCAGTTCGGCCGCGACTTCCTGCGCTACTGGGCCGGTCTGGCATTCGCGCTCAAACTCGGCGGTCCTCGCCTGTATGGACCGGACTTCGCCACGTCTCGCCTGGAGCCGTTCACGCTCGGGCTCGGGCAGTTCTTCCGCACCATCGCCCTCGGCGTCCCCGCCTCGTTGCTCCGACTGCGGGCCTTCCGCGAGCGTCATGCGGCGAACTTCGAAACCGTGGACGTCGTCCTCTCCCCAACCATCGGCTCACCGCCGCCGCCATTGGGCTACCTGTCACCGGACGAAGACTTCCGCACCCATGCCACCCGGCTGCTGCCTTTCGCCGGATTCACCGCAGTGCAGAACGTCGCCGGCACGCCCGCGATCAACGTTCCAGTCGGTACCGCCGCCGACGGGCGGCCGATCGGCATCCAACTCGGCGGGCCGACGGGTTCGGAGCGCGTCCTGCTCGAACTAGCCTTCGAATTGGAGCAGGCCGTCGGATGGGCGCAGAGCCCGCCGAGGACCTCGTGACCCAACCGACCCGGCCAGGCGAATCTTCGCGGCGGAACACAATCGCGTGGGTGCTCCTCGTGTTGGGCGCCGTCGTGTTGAGTGTCGCCGGGCTGTCCATCGCGGCCAACTCCGCCCTGGCAGACAGCGAGTCCTTCGCCACCCGCCTCAACGAGGTTCGCAAGGATCCAACGGTGGCGGCAGAGGCGGGGCAACTCGCCACCGAGCGGATAGTCGAGGCGAAGCCTGATCTGATAGCGGTGCGACCGTTGCTGGAAGGTGTGATCACCTGGGTGGCCGGTAGTTCGGCGCTCGACGAACCCTTCATCACCACGGCACGTGAACTGCACAGGTCGTTGACCGACGCGGATGGCAACGCCCTCGTCCTCAGGCTGGTCGACCTGTCGGCCGCGGTCACGGGTGCGTTGGACACACTGGCGCCCGACCTCGCCGACCGGATTCCGCCGGACCTGCCGGTCACCCTCTCGGAGGTGGGCTCGGGAACGGCACTCACGCCGATCATCACCGCCGCCACCACGATCTACGTTTTGGCCTGGGTGCTGCCCCTAGTGGGTGCCGGGCTGTTGTTGGGTGCCGTCCTGGTCAGCCGGGACCGCAGACGATTCGTCCTGCGCGCCGGAGCGGCCTGCCTCGTCGCAGCCGGTGTCCTGGGCATCGTCATCGCGGCCGGCGCGGGGGCGGCCTGGGCGCAACCCGGCGACACGCTCGCCGGGGCCTTCGTCCGCGCGCTCTGGTCCGCCTTCGCCAGTGCGTTCATCACACCGGGCATCGTGCTGGCAGTCATCGGCCTGTTCCTCATCGCCGCCGCCGGCGCATTGCTCCCCCGATTCGACGTGCCCAGGCTGCTGCGCGCCGGTTGGGAAGGCATCGCCGGTAGTCGCGGGCGGCCGGGGATGGCGGTGCTTCATGCAGTTCTGGTGATCGCTCTGGGCTTGGCGATCATCGCCTGGCCGACTGCTGCATTGATCACCGTCACCGTCTCCGCCGGCATACTCATCGTGCTGGCTGGGATGGCGGAAATCTCGCGAGTGGCGGCCGATCGGATCGTCGTCGAGACAGATTCGCACCCGCCCGAACCGCTCTTGAGTCGGTGGCTCACGGCCGGAGTTGCCGGAGCCGTCACCGCAGCGGTGGTGTTCGGCTCGGCGGCGTTGGCCAGCGCACCCGGCGACGATCCGACCGACTCCGTCGCCGTCGACGCAGCTGTGCCGGCCAACGATCCCAACGGCCCCTGCAACGGCCACGTCGAACTGTGCGACCGCCGCTATGACGAGGTCGCCTACGCAGCAGCGCACAACGCCATGTCGGCGGCAGACCTGCCGGGCTGGTACCTGCCGGAGCAGCCCACCAGCCTGGTCGGTGCGCTGGAGGCAGGTGTGCGGGTTCTGCTGTTCGACACCTGGTACGGCCAAGCGACGGACCGTGGCGTGGTGACCGTCCCGCGTGACCGTGCCGCCGCCGAAGAACAGGCGCGGGAGCAGTTCGGAGACGCCACGGTCGATTCGGCGCTGCGATCAGCCGCTTCCGCTGAAGCCCAGCCGGGGAGCGCCGTGCGACCGTACATGTGTCACACGCTGTGCGAACTCGGCGCCACCGACTTCGAGGAATCCATGGCCGGAGTGGCCGCCTGGCTTCGCAACAACCCGCGCGAGGTCGTCTCCTTCTTCATCCAGGACGTCGTCACCCCGGCGGATACCGCGGCCGTCCTGGAGCGGACCGGGCTCGCCGATCAGGCGTACGTCGCAGTCCCCGGACAGCCCTTCCCCACACTGCGGGAGATGATCGACACGGGTAAGCGTCTGGTGGTGCTGATGGAGGAGGAATCCGGCGGCACGCAGTACCCCTACCTGCTGCCCGGCTTCGATTGGGTGCAGGAGACGCCCTATACGTTCGCCAGCGCCGCGGACTTCTCCTGCGAGCCCAACCGGGGACCCACCGATGCACCGCTGTTCCAGCTCAACCACTGGCTCGCCGGGTTCGGCTCGCTCGTGTCCAACGCGGCGGCGGTCAACACCGAGGAAGTGCTCGGTTCGCGGGCATTCGAGTGTGCCCAGGTGCGCGGCCAGCTGCCGAACTTCGTGGCCGTGAACTTCTACAACATCGGCGCTGTCTTCGACGTCGTCGACCAACTCAACCGGGTAGGGGGCGACGCTGCGCAGGCCGGGGACCCCGCCACGCCGGCGGCGGACTCCTCGGCCCCGGCGGTGCCCTAGCGGGGCGTCTGTGCGGGATCCTCCTGCCACATGACGGCCATCGCGGCCTGCTTGCGGCGGGTCTGCCACGCAAGCAGCGAGCCGACCGCCAGCGCCGTCAGCAGCGCCACCGCAGAGAGCCCGAGGCCGACCTTCACGGCATGTGCGAGCGTAATCTCGCTTCCGCTGCCTGCCTGGCTGTCCGTTGTCGGGTCAACCGACGTTCGGTTGTGTCTACCCATTGCGGGGACCTCTTCCCGGTCGAGTGCGCACGAGCCCGTCAGTTCCAATCACACCACATTCCGCCCGATCAGCGAAGCGGTTCCTCAGGCCTGATGGCTGGTCCAACCGCTGCCGTCCCAATACCGCATCCGGCCCGCGGTCTGCGGGTCCGGATACCACCCGGGCGGTGGCACCGCGGCCTGCGGGACGGCGGTCGCCGGCGGGCGCCCGGCGGGCAGGGGGCGCTTCTTGCTGCCGCGCAGCACGGCGCGCACCAACAGCAGGGCCAGACCTCCGAAGAACAGCACTGCAGCCAGCACCAGCATGCCGAACCAGAGCGCGCCGCGGGCGAAAGCCGAGGGCAGGCTGGGGTTGATCAGGACCGCGGAGGAATCGCTGCCGCCGATGGTGATCAGGTACGCACCGTCCTGAGGCGCCTCGAAAGTCGCCACCGCCTCGTATACGACATTGCCCCGCGTCATGGTTTCGGAGAAAGTCGCGGCTTGGACGGTCACCGATTCGCCGTCCGCGCCGGTGATGGCGATGTCGGTCGGCATCAACTGCACCGCGGTGCCGTCTGCACGTTGCAGCACGGTGTGAGCGCCGGCGTCGAGTTCCAGCGTCGCCGATCCCGGCGTGCTCAGCGGGTCGCCGGTGAACGCAACCACGGTGCGCGCGGTGCCGGTGACGAGTACCGCGGCACTGATCAGCCCGAGGACGATGCCGAGGAGCATCATCGGGAGGCCCGACCACAGCAACCCGTTGTACCGAGGACGCTCCGCCACAGCGGAGGAAGGGAGCTCACTCACGACGCCGATACCTCTGCCGACGTGATGGTCAGCGGCAGAGCCGGCGGTCCGTCGGTGCCGCCGCCTTCGACCCCTGCCGCGGCGACCTTCTCCACCACCTCGAGTCCGCTGGTCACCTGGCCCCAGATCGTGTAGTCCGGCGGGAGCGTCGTGTTCTGGTAGACGATGAAGAACTGCGATCCGTTGGTATCCGGTCCCGAGTTGGCCATCGCCACAGTGCCCGTCGGATAGTTGTCGGCGGCGGCTGCGGGCAGGTTCTCGTCCGGAATCGTGTAGCCGGGGCCCCCTCGTCCGGTACCGGTCGGGTCGCCACACTGCAGCACGTAGATCCCGTCGGTGGTGAGTCGGTGACAGGACGTGCCGTCGAAATAGCCCTGGTCGGCCAGGTAGGCCATCGACGCGTCGGTGGTCGGGGCGGCGGGATCCATTGCGATCTGGATCTCGCCCTCGTTGGTGGTCAGGGTGAGCACGGCATCGGCCGGTACGGGCGCGAACGAGGGAACTCCCGCGCTTGCGGCGGCACTTGGGGACACGCTTGTGCGGTCGGACTCCGCTGTGGATCCACACCCGGCGACCACCATGGCCGTTGCGACCGCGACACCGACGGCCGCACCTCGACTCCTTCTCACTGCCAGCCTCCAACGACGTGCCACCCGACTTCCTGACGGCACCAGCCTACGACCCCTGTTGCAGCGCCGGGTTGAGGCGCTTCGGCAAGGTCGATACCTATCCAGATGTCGGCTCCGGCACCTACGATGTCCGCCATGGAGGCGACCTGGCTGCTGCTCACCGGCATCGGGCTCGCCGCCGCAGCCGGGTTGAACGCGTACATCCCGCTGCTGCTGGCGGGCCTGCTTGCACGGTTCGACGTCATCTCGCTGGCCGAACCCTACGACCTGCTGGAATCGACGACCGCACTGGCGATCGTTGCGGTGCTCCTGGTGATCGAACTGCTGGCAGACAAGATTCCGGCGGTCGACTCGGTCAACGACGCCGTCCAGACCCTGGTCCGGCCAGCGTCGGGGGCTCTGCTCTTCGCGGGTGTGTTCGCCGGCGATGCCGAGTGGGTGCAGGTACTCGCCCTGGTGGGTGGTCTGGTCACGGCAGGCACAGTTCATGGCGCCAAGGCAACCGCCCGGCCCGTCGTCAACGTCACCACAGCAGGTGTGGGCGGTCCGGTATCGAGCGTGGTCGAGGACGCCATCTCGGTTTCGCTGACCCTCGCGGCGATCTTCGCGCCGGTGCTCGTCCTGGTGCTCCTCGCGTTGCTCGGTTGGCTGTTCTTCCGCATCAGGCGCCGCTGGCGCGGCAGGCGGGGACCCAATCGGGATCCGGCGGTGGTCTCGTAGCACGCGAACGCTCCACCAACTGACGGAATCCGACACCTGCCCGTGCACGCTGGCCTAGCCTGATCGCATGGAACAACCAGCCCCGGTGGCCCGGCGGGCCACCTGGACCGACGTGACGGTGGAGCACCACGGCGTCGGTCTGCTCCGCAGCTTCTCCGCGACCGCCTCCGACGGGCAGCTGATCGGTGTCGTCGGACCGGCATCGGAGAGTCTCGATGTCGCCCTGCTCACCCTGGTCGGCCGGTACGTGCCGATCCGGGGAAACGTGTCGATCGTCGGCGCCCCGGCATCGATCGCAGTGGTGGCGGATCCCATCACCGACGCCATCGACGATCCGCTCATGAAGGTGCGCGAGGCCGTAGCGGAGGTCTCGCGCATCCCGCAGGGCAGCGACCGGGCGTCTTTCACCGACTGGTCGCTGGGCGCCGCAGGTCTGGCAGATCGCTCCACGCGTCTGATCGGAGACCTCACGATGGCGGAACGGGTGCGGCTTGGTTTGGCCTTGGCCGCAGCATCCGGGGCGTCGGTCATCGTGCTCGATGTGTCCGCCGTCGCCTCCGACCCGGGCATCGCCGGCTTGATGAGCCTGCTGCGCCAGCTGGCTTCGAGCGGCCGGCTGGTGCTCGTCGGAGCGCCAGCCGCGCACGAGGCCTTCGACGTGGTTATCCCGATTCCCGCTCCGATGGAGGTGGTGTCATGATCGGCACGAGCGTCGGCGCTGCGCTGACGCGCTGGTTCCGCGGACCGCGCGCGATGCTGGGGGCCCTTGCCCTCGCGGCCACGGCAGTGTTGGCAGCCACCCTGCTCATCGGCGCCTACTGGAACCCGCCCGGCAACACCGAGCGGTTGTCGGCAGCCATCGTGAACGAAGACGTGCCGGTGTCATCGAACGGGCGCACCATCGATGCCGGCACCGAGATCACGACCAAGATCGCGAATAGCGGGACGCTCGAGTGGTCGCAGACCACGCTCGAAGAGGCTCAGCGGGGGCTGGACTCCGGCCGATTCGCCTTGGTGATGCGCATTCCGGAATCGTTCAGCGCCAGCGTCGCCAGCCTCGACAGCGGCAACCCGGTGCAGGCCAACATCGTGGCCTACACCAACGACGCGACGAACTATCTCTCCGGAGAGCTGGCCGCGGATTCGATCAGCGATATCGAGGCCCAACTCTCGGCCGACCTCAGCCTGAACTTCATCAACGAGGTCTACAACGCCTTGCCGCAGGCACGGGAACAAGGTGAATCGGCAGTCGCCCAAGCGCAGGTGCTGAGCGAAGGAATCGGAGGTGCCGCTGCCCAGTCGAAGGATGTGGCCACTTCCACTGCGTCGGTGGCTGACGGCGTGGCTCAAGCCGCCACCAGCACCACCGCCGCGGCGAACTCGGCCAAGGACCTCAGCACTGCGGCCACCACGATCAACAAGACGGCCACGGACATGTCGACCACGGTGAACACGCTGAACACCGGGGCCAAATCCGTGGACACCAATCTGCAGAGCCTGGCGGCGGATCTTCGAGCGAAGAATCTGCCCGACCTTGTGGCCAAGGTGGAGGCCATCCGGACCACCCTGGCATCCTCGGTCACCAAGCCGGCCGGCGATCTGGTGACGCAGTCGACCTCGCTGGCAACCGCGACCAAGCAGTTGAGCGCCGACGCGACCACGGTCAACACCAACTTGTCCCAGACCAGCGGTTCTCTGACGACTCTCTCCACTGCCGCCCGCGGCAGCGCCGACGCAGCAGCGACCCTGTCCGGCACCCTCAACAACACGCTGCTGCCCCAGTCCGCCGAGCTCAGCGCCAACCTCGCAGACGCGGCCAGCAAAGTCCCGCCGGTGTCCGACGCCCAGCGTCAGGCCTTCACCACCGTCCTGGCGCAGCCGGTGGACATCGAAGCCGAGCGGCAGAACGAAGTCCGATTCATGGGCGAGGGATTTGCACCGCTGTTCTTGGCGACTGCCCTATTCCTGGGTGCGATGGTGATCTTCCTGCTCAACCGGCCGTTGAACCGCCGTCAACTCGATCTCGGACTCCCCGCGTGGCAGGCGACGGCGACGCGCTGGATACCGGGCTTCGTCTGGGTTCTGGTGCAAGTTGCCCTGGTGAGCGTCGGCATGCTCATCCTCGGTGTCCGGGCCTCCACCTGGCTCGGCCTGATCGGGATGCTGCTCCTCACCGGTGTCGCGTTCCTCTCGCTGGTGCAACTGCTGAAGGCGACTCTCGGCGGCGGCGGGCAACTCGTGGCAATGGCGCTGTTGCTCTTGCAGATCGTGGCCGCAGGGGCGATCTTCCCGATCCAGACGCTCGGCGGATTCTTCGCGTTCATCCACCCGGTGTTGCCGATGACCTATGCGGCCGATGCGATCCGGCGGACGATCGCCGGCGGGCCGTTGAGTCCGTTCCTGTGGCTCGACGGTTTGGTCTTGGCCGGCGTGACCGTGATCGCAATCGCGTTGACGGTGTACGTCGGATCCCGCAAGCGAAAAGTCTCCGCGGCTGGCCTACAACCCGCCATCACCTTGGGCTGACTGGGCCGCGGCGTCGACGTCAGTCGATGATTTCGACGCCGCGCCAGAATGCCACCCGGCCGGCGATCTCGTCGGCTGCCGGCTTCGGCTTCGGGTAGTACCACGCCGCATCAGAGTTGGTCGCACCATCCACGACCACGTCGTAGTAGCTCGCCGTACCTTTCCACGGGCACACGGTGGAGGTCTCCGAGGCGACGAGCACGCCGGGTGCCACCGAATCGAGCGGGAAATATGCGTTGCCCTCGACTCGCACGATGTCTTCGGAGTCGGCGATGACCTTGCCCTGCCAGATTGCCTGAGTCACGAGACGAACGCTACGACGGCTCGGCAGGGTGCGCCACCCGAGACGTCGAAGCGTGAATCTTCCCCTCCAGCACCAGGACCGTCGCCGACGCGGACGCCGCACCCACGTTCACAATCACGATCGACCACTCGGCGGCCAGGAGTCCGTACCCCAGCCACAGCAACTGACCAGTCAACAGCAGCAGCCAGGCGCCTCGCGCCACCTCGGACGTGCCGCCCCGCCGCAGCGTTCCGTACGACTGGCGGACCTGCGGCAATGCCAACGCGAGTCCGAGCAGGACGGCAATCACAGACGTCACCGACAGGGGCAGGGCCATGGCCAACCCGAACACCACCAGGCCTACCGGGGCCACCGCCGCTGTGGCCACCCACCGCCCGGTGAGGTTGTGCACGAGCAGCACCACGACGATCGAGAACGCCACCACACCGGCGACGTTGCCGACGATCACCGAGGCGGATTCAATGCGGAAGCCGACCGCCGTCCACACCAGGCTGGTGGCCAGGAGCAGCCCCCACGAGCCCAGGCTCACGCCGTGGGCGCCGTGGGACACCAATTCGACGATCTGCGGAATCGACGCCGCCAGGATGCAGGCCGCGGCTACGAATCCGATGATTTCGATCATGTCTGATTGTGGCACCCCTTTCGAATCACACAGTAAGGTCACCTAGGTGTCGTCAGCGCGACCGCCGGGCCGACCCGGCCTGAGCGTGTTCGCCTACGGATCCCTGCTCAACCCGGATTCACTGCGGCGGACCTTGCCCGCCGGGCCGGCCGGAGAGGTCACACCGGCCATCCTCAGCGGGTACCGTCGAGGCTTCACCGTCGCCTTCCCCAACGACGGATCACAATCGGACAAGGCCTACTTCGACCTCCGGGGTCGGCGTCCTTCAGTGGTGCTCTTCGCCGACATCGTGCCGTGCCGCGAACCCGAGTCGACCACGCGCACGAAGGTGCCTGCAGCCGGCGTCAACGGCGTGCTCTTACCGGTGCGCGACGCCGATCTGGCCCGACTACGGGCACGCGAGCGTCGCTATCGCATCGTCGAGGTCACCGACCTGATCAGGCCGTGGCCGGACTACAGAGGTGGTGCGGGACGCGTGGTCGCGTTTGTGGGCAGGCCGGAATTCCGCGGCGACCGTGGCGTGGTGCCGGAGGAGTACCTGAGAACCATCGAGACCGGAGTGGACCATTGGGAAGCGCGTTGCCCCGGATTCGCGGTGGCCTACCACGCCTCCACTCAGAAGCCACCCCTAGGTGGGGTGGTTGATCTGCAGCGCGTCGACCTTCCGCAGTCATCGCCCACGCCGTCCGGACGCACCGACGCCCGGGTTCGCTAGGTCTTCTGCGCGGGCGGTTGCGGACTCACCAGCGGCGGAGTCAACAGCGGCCCGCGCACCGCGTCCGTCGCCGTGCGCAGCCCGACCAAGACCCACGCCACCAACAGCCCGACGTACATGGCCACCGCCACCACCTCGAAGGCCACCAGCTCAGTGTGCTTGGCGAGTTGACTCGTCCCGGTGACGCAGGTTCCCACCGGAAAGGTGAAGGACCACCAGGTGAGCGCGAAGCCCATCTTCAACCGCGCGGCACGCCACGTGAGCAAGGCGGCGATGGGAAGCCACAGCATCATGAAACCGAACATGGGCACTCCGAAAGCCACCGCGAACACATCCAACCCGGTGGAGATCGGCGCGGCCACTGCGGTCAACGCTGCGGTCCCCAGGGCCCCTGCGGCGGTGATCGATTGCCCGACCGGTCCGAGCACGATCCACAGTGTCGGGACCCGAGCCGAGCCAGAGGATCCGAAGTGTGCCAGGCGGCTCCAGATCAACGTGATGATGATCACCGAGGCCATCAGACTCATGCCGAACATGGCGTAGCAGGCGAACAGCATCGTCTCTCGCAGTTGACCCGCCGGGGCGTGGGGCACCAGCAGCGCGCCACCTGCCGCCGAAACCATGGGCGGCACCACCGGCATCAGCCAACCTCCGAAGGCTCCGTCGTGGCGGACCTGCAACCTGGTGAACAGTCGATAGGGCACCGCCACCGCAGTGACCAGACCCAACACGGTGCCCGATGTCCACAGCACCCAGTCGATCGTGACCGCGGCCGAGCCGAGGTAGTCGCTGCCGACGAGCAGCGTCGCCGTGCCCACGGTCATCAGAGCCATCGGCGGGGCGCCGAAGAACTGAATCGCCACCGGATCTTCGGTCAACGAGGTGAAGGTGCCCCGGGAACGCCACCAGTGCAACGGAATCAGCACCAGCAGAATCACCAGAATCAGGCTGGCGAGCAGCCACGCGGCCGTGGTCAGCACTCGGATCGGCAACGTCACCGGCAAACTTGCCCCGGCCACCGCGACCACACCGGTGCCCATCACCGACGCGAACCAGTTGGGACCCAGAACGATTCGTCCCTCGATCGGCGAAGCCAGCACTCCCAGCCAGCGCTGCAGTCGCGAATCTGCTGTGCTCACCGGATCACGCTACCGAAAAGGCATCAACGGCCGCCGGGAATCGGACTGGGCTTCCGGCCCCGATCCCGGTGGATCTCGATGATCCGCCTGGCCGCGGCGTGGGCACCGCTTTCGGCCGCCAACGCCTCGCCGAGCGCAGCCGCCCGACGACTCCGCCATGGCTCCCCCACCGCCTGCGCGATGGCATTGGCGATCCTGGGACGGGACCATTGCGACCTGGGAACCGGTCGGGTGGACACACCTAGCGCCGACGTGCGCGCCGCCCAGAACGGTTGATCCGCCCAGAACGGCAGCGGCACCCCGACGGTGCCGGCCGCCAGGGCGGTGTGCGTGGTGCCGGCTCCGGCGTGGTGCACCACCGCGGCGCAGTTGCGGAACAGTTGCTGATGGCCGATGTCACCGTCGACCACCAGCACCCGGTCGTCTACCACCTTCACCTCCCCGCCGCCCTGCACCGCCCCGACTGGTCGTGACCCCAGACCGGCCCACCCCGACGATAGGATCACCCGCACTCCCGCGTCGCACGCCGACGCCAGGAGCAACTCGGTGACTCCATCAGGATCGGGCACCGTGGCAGATCCCAGACCGATGTAGACCGGCGGATCCGCAGCGTGCAGGAAGTCCACGATTCGCCGGTCCAGCGGCGGCTCCAGCGCAGGCGGCAGCATCCAGGCACCCGTCACCGAGGCGGTCGCCGGCCAATCCGGCGGCGCCGGGGCGAGCAGTGACGACCACCCACCTAGGGTCACGATGCTGCCGCGGACCTCGCCGGGACCGGCCTTCGGCAGTCCACGCTTGACCCGGTAGTCCGTCAATGCCGGGGCGAACAGGATCCACGCCAGACGATCCGCCAAGCGGTGGCTTGCCACGTTGCCCCACCGGCCGAGATCACGACCCGGCGAGATGAGCAGCGACGGGTAAGTGGCGCTGGCGACGACGGGTTGCAGCACACCCCAGACCGCCGGGACGCCCAGTACCTCCGCGACGTGATACGCCGCCACTGCCAAGGTGGAGAAGACCACGAGATCGACCTCTCGCAGCGCTGTCTCCAGGGCCGCGAGGACATCCTCCACCAGACCGTCGGCGAGTTTCCGAAGGCCACGCAACGCCCGCAATGGATCGCGAGTGGCGAGCAGTTCCAGACCGGTGCGGGTGGCCAGCAGTTCACGCGGATCGCCGGGTAGTTCGACGAACGCCACCTGGTGCCGTTCCGCGAGTCCCCGGTGTTCGCCGTGGGACATGAGGACAGGCTGTGCACCGAAGTCGGCAAGTGCCAGTGCCAGGGCCACGAAAGGCTGGGCGTCCCCCCTGGATCCGGCCACCACGAGCGCGATCCGCGGCGACTCGGCAACGGTCGGCCCGCAGGAAGGTCGAGGTCGAGCACCGACGCACGTCACGCCCGAGAGCGTAGGACAAGATAGGGGCATGGCACATGTGACCTTGGAGCAACTCCGCGACGTCTTCGCCCGACTCGATTCCGGTTCGCGAGTCGTGGCATCGGGGAACTTCGCCACCCCCGGGCCGCTGATCAAGGCCCTGGACGAATCCTTGGACTCGTACCTGCTCCACATGCTCAACGCCCACGGCGAACTCCCCGACCGCGAGGGTGTGCTGCTGGAGACGGCTTTCGTCGGGCCGGCGATGCGCAAGCGGAAGGGTCTGCGCTACGTGCCGTGCCGCCTTTCCATGGTGCCGCACCTGTTCACCGGTCCGCTGCCCCCGGATGTGGTGCTGCTGCACACGTCGACCCCGCGCTATGGCCGCGTCAGCCTGGGACTGGAGGTGAATGTGCTGCCGGCGGCAATGGAGGCCGCCCGAGCGCGCGGCGGAATCGTCGTGGGCATGATGAACCCCCGGATGCCCTACCTCTACGGCGATGCCGAGATGCTCACCAGCCACTTCGACTACCTGGTGGAGGTCGACGAGCCGATCATCTCCGTGGATCCGTCCGAACCGGATCTGGTGAGCCGGGCGATCGGCACCAACATCGCCGCCCTCATCGAGGACAACGCCACCCTGCAGTTGGGCATCGGCGCGATCCCGGACGCCGTTCTCACCCAACTCAAAGGCCACCGGGGGCTCACGATCTGGTCGGAGACCTTCGCCGACGGGGTGCTCGGATTGGAGCGGGCCGGGGCGCTCAGCAAGGACCGCCCCATCATCGCCAGTTTCATCCTCGGCAGCGAGGAACTCTACGACTGGGTGCACGACAACCCCCGGATCCGGCTGCTGCGCACGGAGAAGACCAACGACCCGGCCGTCATCGCCCGGCACCCGCGGATGACGTCGGTCAACTCCGCGCTGCAGGTCGACCTCTACGGCCAGGCGAACGCCAGCACCATCCACAACAAGATCTACTCCGGCTTCGGTGGTCAGACCGACTTCATCGTCGGCGCCATGCACGCACCGGAAGGCCAGGCGTTCATCGCTCTGAAGTCGTGGCACGAGAAGTCCCAGACGTCGACCATCGTCGACTCCCTCGACGCACGGGTGACCAGTTTCCAGCAGACCGGGGTCGCGACCGAGCAGGGAGTCGCCCATCTGTGGGGGCGTAGTCAAGCCGAACAGGCGAAGGAGTTGATCGACTCCGCCGCACACCCCGACGCGAAAGACAAGTTGACCGAGGCGGCTCGCAAGCACGGCCTGTTCCGCTGACGACGCCGATCGGCAAGCCACCGGGCGAGGATCGAACTAGGGTGTGGTGCGATACCCCGCCGCTGCCCGTGGTGGCTCGTCCGCGCACCACCGGGCCGATCTGAAGAAGGTGCATCGGTGCCAGGATCTGCAGCCTACGACCCGCAACACCGCCCGTTGCCTCCTGATGAGGTCGTGAAGACGCCGGTGTTCGTGGAGTTGATCGATTCCATCACCGCAGAGACCGAACGGCCCCGCGACAAGGTGGCCGAGGAGGTGCGCGACTGCCTCGGCGAGATGGCGGTGGTGCCGAGCGCGACGCAGACCTCGCAACTGGTGTGGAAGCGGTTGAGCAAGTTCATGTCCCGGGCCTACCGGGTCGACGTCGACGATCACGGACTCAAACACCTGCGCAAACTCGGCAAAGAGGCCTCCCTCATCTTCCTGCCCAACCACAAGTCCTATCTCGATCCGGTGATTCTCCGATCGACACTGGCGAAGCACGGATTCCCGCCCAACTACGTGTTGGGCGGTGACAACTTGGCGTTCTGGCCGATGGCGCCCTTGGCCCGACGCAACGGGATCGTGTTCATCCGCCGGGAGTTCAAGGACGCCGACGTCTACAAACGCACGCTGCGGACCTATCTCGGCTTCCTGCTCTCCAACAAGGCCAACCTGGAGTGGTACATCGAAGGTGGGAGATCCCGCACCGGCAAGCTCCGTCCCCCCCGATACGGGATCCTCTCCTACGTGGTGGACGCCTTCAACACCATCGAAGACGAAGCCGCCTACTGCGTTCCGGTCTCGGTCACCTACGACCAGCAGCATGAGATCGGGGCGATCTCGGCTGAGGAGATGGGCGCGTCGAAGTCGCCCGAGAGCGTGAAATGGCTCTACCAGTACGCCAAGGACCAGTCGCGCGCCCTCGGCCGGGTGCATCTGAGATTCGGGGAGCCGCTGAGCATCGGCGAGGCGATCGAGACGGTGCGCCGGGACGAACTGGCCAAAGCCGAGGAACTCGGCGTCGAACCGCCGACGAACCTGGATCGCTACGCCGTGCCGAAGATCGCTTTCGAGGTGAGCCACCGCATCAACAAGGTCACCCCGATCACGCCGACCTCCCTGGTCACGTTCGCCCTGCTCGACAACGACGACCGAGCCTTGACGCTGGGGCAATCCCAATCCGTGCTCAACCCGTTGCTCGAGTACATCGCACTCCGAGGTCTCCCGCTCACCTCTGACGTGGAGATCGGGGAGACGAACGGACTGCTTCGGTCAATGGACACCCTGATCTCCGAAGGCGTCGTCAACCGCTACGACGGCGGTACCGAACCGGTCTACTCGATCAATCCAGATCGGGTGCACGAGGCGGGCTTCTACCGCAACTCGATCGCCCACCATTTCCTCACCCGAGCGATGGTGGAAGTCGCAACTCTGCAGGTGGTGAAGTCCGGCGAGGACATCGTGGACGGGTTGTGGCCGGCGGTGAAGGCGCTCGAAGACCTGCTCAAGTACGAGTTCTTCTTCCCCTCGAGTCGCAAACTCGCAGATTCGGTGGCGCGCGAAACCGAACTGGTGGCCCCGAACTGGCAGAACCGCGAATGGAACGCGGTGACAGCCTTGGACGAGTTGCGCGAGACGCCGATGCACGTGGCACACCGCACCATCGGCCCCTTCCTGGAGGCCTACGAAATCGTCGCCATCCGGCTGGCGGAACGCCTCCCGAGCAGGCCGATCGAACCTAAGGACTTCATCGCCGAATGCATCGGTTTCGCCAAGATGCGCTGGCTGCAACGATCGCTTCATTCACCGGAGTCGATCTCCAAGAATCTGTTCGACGGTGCCCTCAAACTTGCCGGCAACCGCGATCTCATCTCACCCGGCGGTGAGGACTTGCGCCTGCGAAGGCAGGCCTTCGCCGACGAGTTGCGCAACGCGGTGGCGTTGGTGCAAGAGATACGACGCATGGCCAACGCACAAGAAGGACTCACCCAGGAGGTGTCGGCATGACCGATCTCGGCTGGCTGCTGGAAGACGTGGCGAATTCTCCCGACGGCCCGCAGGTCGGCGCCTTCTTCGACTTCGACGGCACCTTGATCGACGGGTACTCGGCCAAGGTGTACTTCACCGATCGGCTGAAGAACCGGGACATCGGTTTCCGGGAGCTCACCAGGACCCTGGTCGAAAGTGCCAAGGTGGAGCGTCGCGGCGATGACATCACGAGGTTGATGAACACGGCGATCCGCGCGCTCGAGGGACGAACCGAGGACTCCTTGGCCAAGATGGGTCGGGATCTGTTCGCCCGGAAGATCTCGGGCATGATCTTCCCCGGCGCCAGGGCGCTGGTGGAGGCACACGAAGCCAAAGGTCACACCGTGGTGATCGCTTCGTCGGCCACCCCGCCGCAGATCGCACCGGCGGCCGAGGACCTCGGCATCACCCACATCATCGCCACCGAGTACGAGGTCGACGACCGCGGCGTCATCACGGGGAAGATCGACGGCGAGATCAAGTGGGGCCAGGGCAAAGCAAACGCCATCCGCGAATTCGCCGCGGAGCACGGCATCGACCTCGACGTCTCGTTCGGCTACTCCAACGGCGCCGAGGATGTGCCCATGCTGGAGGCGGTCGGCCGACCCCGGCCGTTGAATCCCGACGAGACCTTGGAGGACCTCGCCGCGGAACGCGAATGGCCCACCTCGCGTCTCTACCAGCCCAAGAGCATCGGACCGGTGGATGCGGTGCGCAGCCTCGGCGCCTACGCCGGTCTCGGTTTCGGAGTGGCGGTCGGCGTCGGCACGGCGCTTCTGAACGGATCGCGCCGGGACGGCGCGAACGTCGCAGCAGGCGTCGGATCCGACCTCGCGCTCGCCGCCGGCGGGGTGACCATGAATGTGATCGGCCGGGAGAATCTCTGGAAGGCACGGCCGGCGGTGTTCCTCTTCAACCACCAGAGCCAACTCGATGTGCTCATCCTGGGAGCGTTGCTGCGGCAGGACTTCACCGGGGTCGCCAAGATCGAAGTCAGCAAGGATCCGATGTTCGCCCCAGTCGGCTACCTGATGGACGTCGCCTACATCGACCGGGGCAACAGCGCCCAGGCGCGCAAGGCCCTCAAACCTGTGGTGGACGCCTTGCAGGGCGGCCGCTCGATCGCCATCGCGCCGGAGGGCACGAGGTCGCCCACCGATCGAATCCTGCCGTTCAAGAAGGGTGCCTTCCACATCGCGATGCAGGCTGGCGTCCCGCTGGTTCCGATCGTGATCCGCAACGCTGGGGAGTTGATGCGCCCGCACGCAGTCTTCATGGCGCCGGGCCGGCTCGATGTCAAAGTGCTGGATCCGATCGACACCAGCGACTGGGATGTGAAGGACCTCGACGCCCACGTCGAACAAGTGCGGTCGCTCTACATCGACGCTATGGCCTCCTGGCCGCGCTACGTCGAACCCGTCGACGAGTGACCGCAGGAACCGGGTGCGCCACGGCGATCGAAGGTCTGCGCCCGGATCTGGTGGTGCCGACCCAGAAGTGCGCGGTGCGGGTCTGGCACGCTGCCTACGACGCACTGCTCCCCGCCGGCCAAGTCGAGCACATGCTGGCGCAGCGCAACAGCGTGGCCGCGTTGGAGTCCTACCTAGGTGCCGTCGACAGGTGGTTCGATGTCGCCCTGCGGCAATCCGGCAGCGCTGCCACAGAGGTGGTCGGCTACACCTCCGGACGCCTCACCTCGCCGACATCGGCCCGGCTGGAGCAGATCTACGTAGTGCCCGACTGCTGGGGTTCGGGGCTCGCGCAGGCGCTGCTCGACCGGGCCATGTCGCGCGCCGAAGATGCCGGCGCCGAGCGAATCGACCTCACGGTGAACAAAGCGAATCTGCGGGCCCAGCGCTTCTACGCCCGGAACGGCTTCGCCCTCGTCGATGAGGTGATCACAGATATCGGCAACGGTTTCGTGATGGACGACTACGTCTGGGCTCGACCCGTGTAGCTGGCGCGCCCGCTACACGTTTTTCAGCAACTCGTGCACGCTGATGCCGGCGAGTACGAGACCAAGCACCAGGGTCAACACCCCTGCGACGAGTTCACCGTGGGAGTCGAGGTACGCGTTAAAACGGGCCAGTGCGGCATCCCGACGATCGGTCGAGAGCAGCTGGTAGACCACCACCACGATCATCTGCAACGCGAGGGCGGCCAGGGTGTAGGTGGCCACCGCCACCGCGGTGCCGACCAGGGGCAACTCCCTCGTGCCCATCTCGACCATCGCTACCAGAAAGACGACATCGACCAACGACTGAACGGTGACGAGCAGGAATCCGAACACGAAAAGCAGCGCCAGCGGCAGTTCAAGACGTTTGGTGAACGATTCGGAGGCGAGCGACTCGTTCTTGCCGCTGCGGGCAACCGACCGGGCGTGCCACAACAGCCACACGGCGATGCCCACGAGGATCACCGAAGCGGTCAGTTCGATCGCCGAGTTCAGCCACGGATATTGCTTGGAAAAGCTCACGATGGGCCGACCGAGACCGGAGGCGAACGCGATGCCCAGAATCATGATGGCCGTGACGGAGCCCAGGATGAACGTCCAGGCCCGCCTCACCCCCTGGGCCTGGGACAGCAGGATCGGCATCGCGGCGAGCCCTACCGGGTCGAAGGCCCCCAGGCCAAGCGCCACCATCTCGCCGAGCAAGCCGCCGTCGAGGCCGGCGATGATCACCTCGACGTCCCGCGGGGAGCCTGTTCGACAGAAGCCTTCAGGCTGTCGAGGAACCCCGTCAGCATCGCGGATCGATCCGGCACCGCACCGCCGAGCAGTCGCGCCAACGGACCACCGACGGACTGAGCCGCCTGCACCCGAACCCCGTTCGCGGAATCCCCGAGCATGAATTCCAGCGACTCGGTGACCAACCCGGGCACCACGGTGCGCCGCCAGACCATGCTGCTCTCGTGTTCGAGCGTGCGGACTGCGAAACGGGAGCGGGAGCCGTCCACCCCGGTGGTGATCACGTGGCCACCTTGCCGCAGCGGTCCGGCGACGTGCACGATCGCCCGGTTCCACTCCGGGTAGCCGTCTGAGTCGGTGAGGTAGCGCCACACGACTTCTCTGGTCGAGTAGACATCCACCCCGCATTCGTATCCGGCCACGGCGTCACACTAGCCCATGCTTGATCCGTCTCAGGCACACCAGCGGACGGGTTCGGCACCTTGGGCGACGAGCGCCTCGTTGGCCCGGCTGAACGGACGCGAGCCGAAGAACCCACGGGCTGCCGAAAGCGGACTCGGATGCGCACTCGCGATTATCGGCACCCCCGCCAGTGCGGGCGCCAGACGTTGCGCATCACGACCCCAGAGGATGGCCACCAGCGGGCCACCGCGGGCGGTGAGCGCCGCCACGGCCGCATCGGTCACCTGTTCCCACCCCTTGCCCCGATGGGATCCCGGTTCCCCCGGGCGAACCGTCAACACCCGGTTGAGCAGCAGCACACCCTCGTCCAGCCAGCAGGCCAAATCCGCCGGCGGGTCGCACCCGAGGTCGCTGCGCAACTCCACCGCGATGTTGGTCAAACTCTTGGGCAGCGGCCGGGTGCCAGGCGGTACCGCGAACGACAGTCCCACCGCGTGCCCGGGTGTGGGATAGGGATCTTGCCCCACCAGGAGCACTTTCACCGACTGGAGGGGCAGCGAGAACGCCCGGAGAATGTTGCTGCCTGCGGGTGCGAAGCCACGTCCGGCCGCGGACTCTCGACGAAGGAAGTCCCCCAACGCACGGATCGTCTCCTCCTCGTCGGCCAACGCTTCGGCCCAGCTGGGGTCCATCACGTCGGCCAAGGGCGCGACGGCGCTCATGGTCCGCTCGCGGCCGCGATCCGGTGCAGCAGCCATTGCGGGCCCACCACTGAAGCTCCGGCGGCGGCCACCCGCTCACCGAGCTCGCGGTCGGCTGTGACCACCAGGTCCGCGGATCCGACGGTGGCCGCGATCTCGTCGTCGGCGGAACCGTCGGCGGCGGTGACCAGAACCGCCGGGTGGGTGCTGATGACCGGTGATGCCTCGCCTTCCACCACTGCGGAGATCAAGGTGACCAGGGCCCCGTCGGGGGTGAGCGTTCGTCCGACCACGGCGGCCAACTCGTCCACGAGGCGCTGTGCGGCCAGCGCGCGATCCCGCCACCAGCCGTCCGCCCGGCTTCCCATCACATTCGCGACATCGACGACGAGGCGGACCCTGCTCCCGGACAGCCGGGGCCATGATGCCGCGAAGCCGGGATGGAGCGGCAAGTCCTCGACATCGGCCACCGGCAGCCAACGCACCTGGATGCTCTCCCGATTCAGCCGCGGATCCCCCTGCAGACGGGTACTCATGAGCACGGTCGTGTAAGACCACGACGGGTGATTCGTCACGTGGATCCCGAGCAGTGCCGAAGACGCTGCATCGATGCCCGTCTCCTCCCACGTCTCCCGCAACGCCGTCGTCACCACATCCTCGTGGCTGTCCCTCGCGCCACCCGGAAGTCCCCAGGTGCCGCCTTCATGCGACCACGTGGCGCGGTGCTGGAGCAGAACTGCCGAGGTGGGTTTCAGGCCTGCCGGCTCGGAATGCCGGGCGACGTCGGAACCGGATTCGTGGATCAGGAGCAGTCCGGCGGCACCGAACCGTCCCCAGTGCCGCGAGCCGCATCCGCACTCGACCCAGCCGTTGCCATCCGAGACCGCCACTGTGCCACCGTATCTGCGCCGCAACGGTTATTGTCGGACACGAGGCCGATCCAGCCGCGCTTCGGAACGAGCAGGAGGAATAGATGGATCCTCGTATGGGCGCCTTCGACGCCGTCATGTTCGGCGTGGAGGACGATCCGGTGCTGCGGTCGTTCATCACGGTGTTGATCGAGACGGACTCGCCGCCGGATCCCGAACGGCTGCGCTATCGCGTCGAACGCTTGACCCGGCTGGTGCCCAAGATGCGCCAACACGTCGTCGGCAACCCCTTCTCGCTGGTGCCGCCGCGATGGGAGACCGAGCGCGACTTCTCCTTGGACTACCACTTCCGGGTTCTGGCCTTGCCGGACGGCACGTTGGACGACCTGCTCGGCCAGCTGTCCAACTGGGCAGCCCAGGACTTCGATCGGGCCCGGCCATTGTGGGAGATGATCTACTTCACCGGCTTGCGCGGCGACCGCGGCGCGGTCGCCGTGAAGATCCACCACGCCATCACCGACGGGGTGGGGGGCATGCACCTGGCGGCCGCCCTGCTCGATCTCGCCCCGGATGTGGCCGACCCGGAGGACATGCCGGAGCCGCCGACCCCGAGTTTCGCCGGTTGGCGCGACCGCCTCGAGCAGGGCAGTGCCTTCGAAGCCTCGAGCCTGCTGCAGTCGGCCGTCGGCGCCACCAAACTCGCCTTCGGCGCCGGCCGGGCGGCCGCAACCGACCCGGGCGGCTCGCTACTCGCAACCCAGGAGTTCGTGTCCAGCGCCAGCAGGATTCTGGCCCCCGCGCCGGTCCCACTTTCGCCGTTGATGACAGGGCGTTCGCTCGCGGAATGGTTCGCCGCGCTCACCTTCGACCTGGCCGACTTGAAGGCGGCCGGCAAGGCTGTGGGGGGCACCCTCAACGACGCGTTCATGGCCTCCGTGGTTGGCGGGCTGATCCAGTACCACCAAATCCACGGCGAGGTCCCGGACGAGCTGCGGGTCAACATGCCGGTGAACATGCGCACCGCCGCCGACGCAGACGAAGCCGGCGGGAACAAGTGGGCGCCGGTGCGCATCCCCCTGCCCCTGAACGAACCCGACCCGGTCAAGCGGATCAGGCAGTTGCATCCGATCCTGGCCCAGGCCCGCAACGAACCCGCGCTGAGCGTCTCCGACCCGGTGTACAAGGTTCTGATGACGCTGCCGAGACCGCTCACGACCCGGATCGCCGGAGGACTCATGAAGGGCACCGATTTCGCGGCGACGAACGTCCCCGGTCCGCCGTTCCCGGTCTACATCGCAGGCTCGAGGGTCACCCGGCTGGTCTCGTTCGCACCCAAGGCGGGCGCGGCGCTCAACATCGGACTGCTGTCCTACAACGGTCGGGCGGAGATCGGCATCAACATCGACGCCGAGGCCGTGCCGGAACCGCCCGAACTGGTGCGGTGTTTCCGGGAGTCCTTCGAGGAAGTCATCGCCACCGCTGGGGATTGATCCGGTTCCAACCCGACCGCAGCGCTGCCCGTAGCGGACGCGATTCGGCCTCGAATTGCGACAGCCGGGCGCGCAGCGTCGCCGTCAACGGTTCGTCGGACGTGCGCCCGGACGTGCGACTGCGACGTTTCGCGAGTGCCGCCGCCTGTGCCCTCCGTGCGGCCTCGGGGGCAGCCTGGAAGGTCGCCTCGCGCAACTCGGCCAGTCCGTGCACCGGGCTCCCGGTCGTGGCATCCGCCCGTGCGTTCGTCAGGAAGACCCGATTCTGCGACACCGGGAGCAACTGCGACTCGAGGAATCGTGCTCGTCGCACAACCTCCTGATGCGGTCGGCCGGCGAGTGTTGCGGGCACCCTGGTCATCACGGCCAGTACCGGTACCACCTCGGCGATCGCCGCGATCGACGCCGATACCGGGGCTGTGATCTCGGAGTCGGCGTCAGCCACCCACCAGACCGCGTGCAGTCGCTCGTTCAGCGGGGCCGCGCCGCTCGCGCGGGCACGGCTGACGAGCACCGCCACGGCCCGGCGAAGCACGACCGGATCGTTGATGGAAGCCGATTCGACGACGGTCACGATGCCGTCGGGGTCACGGCGGGCGATGAAGCACTCTGCCATCTCGGCATCCATGCTCGGCCACGATCGGGCAGTCCCCTCGGGTGCCCGATCATCGTCGGGCACCACGGCGCTGAAGACTGCGTCGACCAGAGTGGTCTTGCCGACGCCGGCACCACCTACGACGGCCAGGTTGAACTTCCCGAGCACCTCCGTCGCTTGCGGTTCGGGGTCACCTGGGGTCGTCGTATCCGCCACCGGACGATTGTGGCAGCCCGTATCAGTCAGTTGCCGACCATGACTTCAGTTGACGGCTGATCGACTCCCGGGCCTGGGCCAACTGTTCGGCCACGACGCGCCGCTCCGCCCAACTCCGCTCACGACGCCGCAATGCCAACTCCACTTTGAGCATGAGTTCGGGTGAGCCGGGCAAGTCGAATGCCAACCGCGTGAACTGGGCCAGGTCCGCGCGATAGTCGTGCCCCCGCGCCGCGAACTCCCCCGGTGTCACTTTGCTCGCGTTGAGGACGTCGACTGTGGTGAGGAAGAAGGTGCTGACCGGCCGCCAGGGAACACCTGCAGGCATTGCCGGCGAGCGCTGCGGACCGTTGGCCATCCAGTCGGGGGCCTGCACCGCCAGCACCGGGGAGTATTTGGTGATCGGATCGTCGTGGTGGCTGAGCAGAAAATACCGGGCTGACTTGCGCACCTCCTCCGGCAGCGACTCCCACTCCCGGTAGGAGGCGACTTCAACCACCTCGGACTCCGGATCCGCATTCTCCCGATCGAGTCGCCACTGATCGGCCCAGCCGCTCTCGGCCGGCGTCCCGATGAACAGCGCACGTTCGATGCCGGCACGGTGCAGACCGGCCGTTCCTTCATGCAAGAACGCGTCCTGCAGGGTGAATGCGCCGAGACTCTCCCCCAGCGCGACCAATCGCGGTCGGGCGTGCGCGGGAGTGGCCCGCAGTCGGCCGTTGATGGCATGCAGCAGGACCCGATTCTGCTCGCGTCCGAGTTGCACCCGATCCAGGGAGAGGAACGACGGCCGCAGCGAATACTGCATGGCCACAATCGCGCAATCACCTTCGGTGAGGTATTCCAGCGTCTCGGCCACGACGTAGTTGACATAGCCGGTTCCCGTGGGCGAGGCGAGGCAGAGCACGGAACGATCGAACGCACCCAAGGCTTCGAGCTCGTCCATGGCTTTGGACACCCGGGCGTCGACGGTCGCCGCCGAATCCAAGCCGATGAACACCCGGACCGGATCGGCGGCCCGAAGGCCCGTCACGGCTGTGATCTCCTTGGCCGGCATCGTCATGTTGACGAACCGACGACCCTCCCGGCCGAGAGTGTCCCAACCGACGCCCGACGCGGGGCCCCCGCTGGCAGTCCGGGAGGTTGGCGGGGTGCTGTAGGCGTCCTCAACGGCGGCACCACCGTGTTCGGTGCGGCGGTACACCCATTCCAAACCGCTCCAGATCACCAGCGCCACCGGAGCCAATGTCGTCAGATGGCCCAACGGTTCGGCGAGTCCGGCGAATCCCGGTGCGTTCCGACGAACCCACCGGGACACGATGCGGGCCCCTTTGCGTTCAGCGACGGCGACTGCGCTCACCACCGTCATCACTCCCAAGCCTTCGATCAGCGAACGGGCCACCGGTGTTTGACCGGGAGCCTTCCGGCGATACCAGGCGATTTCGCCCGCCGCGATGGTGGCCCCGGCCAAGAAGCCCGCGGGAACCACCGAAGGCGGTATCCGGCCGGTGCGATCCGTCAGCGAATTCACGCCAGCATTGAGCACAGTGATGCTCAAGCCCAAAGCGCCGGTGGCAGTCACGGTCCACATCGCTGTGCGCAGCACGGCCCGCTTGGTGGGCTCCCCACGGCGTGCCGGCACAACCCGCTGGCCGACCAGGCCGGCGGCAATCGCGACGGAATTCGCCGTGGCGGCCAACTTCCGGCGGTCGGTGAAGGATTGACCGTCATGACCGGGCCGGATCCGTGCGGCGATCGAGCCGATGGCTGACTGCGACGTGCGTGCCACGGAATAGATCAACGCCGCGGACAGGCCAGTCACGAACGCCTGTTGGGTCTTGCTGCGTGGGAGCAGGCTGGGGGCGAAACTCTGGCCGACCGCGAGCGCTGCGGCCAGGGTGGCGGTGCGTTCGGTGTAGTCCCGTGTGGCCAGCGCCGTGGCCACACGCTGCCAACGGGCTCCCACGTGTCAGGCGTCCTTTCCGACTATCAACACCCCCAGGCACATTTCATCCGTGGTGCCTTCCCCCCACACAACATAGCGGGGTTCGACTGGAATGCCCGGGACCTTCCCGCGCAAGGTCGGGTCATGCGTGCAGGTCACAGTCACCTCGTCGCCGGGCCGCAACTGCATCGGCACTGCCAGCGGCACCGCGTCTTGGTTGTCGAAGTCGTACTGTGGCACGTCGAGTACCCGCTGCGTGCCGTCCGGATTCGCCACGTCGACGGTGATGCTGTCACCCAGCAGGTGCATGTGGCCGGCCACCGCGAACAACGTGCTTTCCTCCCGCACCGTGCGGGTGCACGACTGGGTCTCGCCGGCCGCCGGGTTGCCCGGATCACCGCCGCAGAGTGCCTGCAGGCCGTAGACCTGGGCGGCGCTGCCCCGCCCGAATCGGCTGGCGACGTCGGCTATCGCGGCCTGGCGATCGCATAGCGGTCCCTGCGGGCCGTCCGCCGGACAGGGCAACTCGACCGGGGCCGGCAGCAGCATGGAGTAGAGCGGTTTGAGTCCGCTGGCCTCGGGAGCCATGCGCACTTTGACCGTTGAGGAGTCGCTACCGGTTCCCGCCCGGGTGTTGTAGTGCATCTGCAGCACGACCTTGCCTCCGGCCGGTATCGGCACGCCGTAGCCGTCCGGCGTGTCCGACGCCTCCCCACCGGGTGCCCACGCGGTGATCCAGTCCGATTCGTCCAACCCGCGCAGGACGTCACCGTCGCGGGCGGGCACCCCGGAACCGCCGAAGCACTCGTAGCCGGGACGATCGTCGGCGGCCTCGAGCGCCTCGGCATCGGCCACCTGCTCCGGGTAGATGCGATAGAGGATGGCGTGGTGGGTGAGTTCCGGATTCCCTGGAATCACCTGGAACCCGGTGGCGAAGCCCTGCTCGGGCACGTCGAGTACGAAGCAGCGATAGTCATCGGTGGCACCCTCGGGTGCGCTCGGCGTGTAGCTGCCGCCGGGCAACGACAGGGTGACGATCTCCTGGCCCGGCAGTTCGGCGAGTTCAGCCACCTCGGCGCTGGCCGCGGAATGGCCCACCGGCCCACCGTGGCCACCGTCGGCAAGCCCGTCGATCTTGGAGCCGCACCCGGCGACCAGGGCGGCGGCGACGACACCGGCGCCGAGCAGCAGACCGACTCTTGAGTGTCCAATTGTGCCGAACATCCACCGAGGATAATCCGTCCTCAGTCGCCGTCGAAAGCCCGTGCCGGGGGGCGGCTCGTTGCCGAACGCTGACACAGAGGCGAAGATGGTGACATGGCAGATGACGATGAGATCGCCCGACTGCTCCGCGAAGTCGACGCCGCGACCCAAGGCTCGGCATCGAAGCCCGCCGCCGGAAGCCCGTCCCCGGGAACCCCCGCAAGGCGGGAATCGGCAAGCAAGGAGGTCGCTGAATCAGGCTCGGACACCGGCGCCCAGGTGCTGATGGCCGGCATCGCCGGAGCGGTTCTCGGGCTGTTGGCCGCCTGGGTGTTCGGGATCATCCCGTTCCTGGGCAATGTCGAAACGGTGCGGTTCCTGCTCGCAGGTTTCGTCGGAGGTGCGGCCGGCTACGGCACCAGCCGAATCCTCAACCGGCGCAACCGCTAGCCGGTCAACCCGTCCGGGCTGATGTTCCAGCCGCTGATCACGGGCTGAACGCGTTCGTGGCCGAGCACACCCACCCCGCCGGCGTCTAGGGCGAAGAGCCTGCCAGCATCGGCTGGCAGGCCGAGGTAGGTGGCGGTGAGGATTCGGTGGAAGTGTCCGTGCGCCACCAGCATCACGTTTTTCCCCTCCTCCACCACCGGTGCCACTCGTTCCAACACCCGACGCGCTCGCACGGCGACATCGTCCGGCGACTCCCCTTCCGGAATGGGTGAATCCCAGATCAACCACCCCGGATCACCGAGTTCGGTCCGGATGTCCGCCGTGGTCCTGCCCTCGAACACCCCGTAGTCCCACTCCACCAGGTCGTCATCGATGGCGTCGGGTGTCAGTCCTGCCAGGGCCGCCGTATCGCGAGCCCGGGACAACGGGCTGCACAGCACCAACCCGAACTCGACGCCGGAGATCATGGGCGCCTCCAGCGCCGCCCGGCGGCGACCATCCTCGGTCAGCGGAATATCTGTGCGTCCGGTGTGCCGACCGGACTTGCTCCACTCGGTCTCGCCGTGTCGCAGCAGGTAGATCCGTCCCATAGACATTGGGCCAGCCTGCCACCGCAGCGACCCGGGTCACAATTCGATCCGCACATCCTCGGCTGACGGGGTGCACTACCGGGCGCCGCGGCGAAGACCCGACGGCGTCGCGGCAGTGTGCGTAGGGTGTGGCGACATGGCCACCGAATCGGATCACACACCCGCCGAGGCCCGCCCGATCGGCCTCGGCATCACCACCGCGCTGGTCGCCGGCACGATCATCGGCTCCGGGATCTTCACCCTGCCGGCGGCGCTCGCCGAGATCGGCTGGATCGCGATGGTCGGTTTCGCGATCTCCAGTATCGGCGCGATGCTGCTCGCGATGGTGTTCGCCTACGCGTCGAACCGGCATCCGGCGGCGGGTGGTCCGTATGCCTACGCCCGCGAAGGTTTCGGCGATTTCATGGGATTCCAGACCGCCTGGAACTACTGGATCGGTGCTTGGGTCGGGGTTGCGGCGATCGGCGTCTCGGCCGTGGGGTACCTCGGCGAGTTGATCCCCGCCTTGCGTGAAGATCGATGGGCTCAGATAGCCACCGCCATCGCGCTGGTGGCCGTTCTCACCTTCGTCGCCACCCGGGGGCTGGCCACCGGCGGCGCGCTGTCGTTGGTCCTGATGGTGCTCAAAGTTGTACCCCTGCTCATCATCGGAACGGTCGGCTTCCTAGCCTTCGATGCCGCCAACCTCGGACCCGCCAATGCGACGCCGGACTCCTTGGTCGACGCCATCGGCCTGTCGGTGGCGCTGACGCTGTTCGCCTACATCGGGGTGGAAGCAGCCTCGATCCCGGGTCAGGCGGTGAAGGACCCGACGCGGACGATCCCCCGCGCCACCCTGATCGGTACCGGCTTGGCGGCGGTGGTCTATCTGCTGAGCACCCTCGCCGTGTTCGGAGCACTGCCCAATTCCGCGCTCGCCGAATCGGCCGCGCCGTTCTCCGACGCCGCCCGGGTGATGTTCGGCGACTGGGCCGGACCGGCGATTTCGCTGGTCGCGGTGATCTCGTGCCTGGGAGCGATGAACGGCTTGATCCTGTTGGCCGGTCAGATGCCGATGGCTGCGGCGAAGGATCGGCTGGCGCCGGGGGTTTTTGGCAAATTGAATCGGAATTCTGCACCTGCCATCGGTTTGGTGATCTCCGGCGTGCTGGCCGGCGCCATGACCTATTTCGGATTCGGTGACGGTGGGCTGGTGGAGGTCTACACCAAACTCCTGCTCATCTCCACCCTCGCCACCCTTTTGCCCTACCTCATGGTGTCGGCAGCCGAACTCCGATTCCTCATCGTCGATCGGGCTCCGGGCACCCGCATCACCAGGCTGGGGGTGAAGGTGGCCGTCACCTCGTTGGCTGTGGTCTACTCGCTGTGGGCTATGAGCCAGGCCGGCACCGAGGAGGTCTATCTCGGCTTCATGTTGTTCCTCGTCGGCGTCCCGATCTTCGTCCTGGTGCTGCGACAGTTGCGCACACCGCCGCCGCCGGCGCACGAATCCGTCAAGCCCTTCGACGTCATCTCAGCCGACCCGTCGCAGTCGAATGAGGGTCAAGCCCGCAACTGAGGCGACCGATAACGCCTGAGACCGAGACAGTCGGGCCGGTGCCCTGCGAGAAGGGAAAGATCATGTATCTCAACGAACTTTCCCACGCGCAGGCCGAAGCGCTTGCGCTGGACTGGGTGTCGTCTGCACCCCGCGCCGTCCGCCGACTGAGCCAACAGTTCCCGAGCACAGTGTTGGACTACAGCGATGCATCGCTTCGCTCACTGCTGCAGGATTCGATCGATCTGTTCGCCTTCGGACCCTCGGCCGGCCCGCGCCAACTGCCGGTGTGGTGCGAGGAGAAGCACTACAGCGGCTACCTCGAATTGGGGCCGGAGTCCCTGTGGTTGGTCGACTCGCTGGCGCTCTACCTCGGTGACCTGCTGGTCTCACGCGACTCCGCAGTACTGCATTGGGGTGTGTACTGCCGTGACCGTCCGGCCCACCCCTGGCACCACCATCCGGCGGTGATCGGCTACCGCTGGCCCTACTCCACCTTCGAGGACATGGCGATGTTCGCGGTGAAGGCGGCGAGCGGGGAGCCGGAAGATCCGCAACAGGTCGTCTCCGCCATCAACTTCTACCTGTCCGTGTTCCGCACTTTCCCACAGGCCAGCTAGGGCTGCGGCGGAGTCACCTGCGCCAACTCGTAGCAGGCGATGGCCGCCGCGGCGGCCACATTGAGCGAGTCCACCCGATCGGTCACCGGGATGCGCAAGGAGACCGAGCAGCGCTGGGCCGCCTGCTCGGTCAGCCCGGGGCCTTCGCTGCCCAACAGCAGGGCCAGTTTGCTTCCCGCTGCCTCCGCCAGGACGAATGCGGCGAGTTCGACCGCCTGCTCGGAGGGTGTCAAGGCGGCGAGCAGCCAGCCGTCCCGACGCAGCGAATCAAGCGTCGCCGGCCATGGATCGGCGACGGTCCACGGCAGGCTCAACACCGCACCCATCGAGGTCTTCACCGAGCGACGGTAGTAGGGATCCGCGCAACTCGGCGACACCAGGATCGCGTCCACACCCAAAGCCGCAGCGGTGCGGAACACCAGTCCGACATTGGTGTGATCGACCAGGTTCTCCAGCACGACCAACCGGCGCGCGGAGTCGAGGACGTCAGATATCGGGGGGTGGGCACGGCGTTCGAAGGCGGCCAGTGCCCCACGATGCAGCCGGAATCCGACGATCGAGCGCAGCGTCGCCTCGTCGGCCAGCAGGATCTCGATGTCATGGTCCTGGAGAGCCGGGCTGAGTCCGGCCAACCAACGGGAAGTGAGCAGCACACTGCGGGGGCGGTATCCGGCCTGCAAGGCGCGCTGGATGACCTTCTCCCCCTCGGCCAGGAACAGACCCTGGGCTGGCTCCATGCGTTGGCGCCACTGCATGTCTGTCAGATCCCGGTAGTCGGCAACCCTCGGATCGGCCGCACCGACCTCGACGACCCGCACCTTCGGTCACCGCCAGGTGCGCGCCCCCCACCGAGTCCCGATTCGCATGGCCACCAGCGGCAATCCGAACGTCTCGGTGAGGTTGGCAGTGGTGAGGGTGTCCACGATCGGACCCGCAGCCACCACGTCGCCCTGCCGCAGCAGCAGAGCGTGGGTGAATCCGGCGGGAATCTCCTCCAGATGATGGGTGACCATGACGGTGGTGGGTGCGGCGGGATCGTCGGCCAACTCGCCCAGCCGGTCGACGAGGTCCTCCCGTGCACCCACGTCAAGGCCGGCGGCGGGTTCGTCGAGCAGCAGCAGTTCGGGATCCGTCATCAACGCCCGAGCGATGAGCACCCGCTTGTGTTCACCCTCGCTGAGCGAGTCGAGTCGCCGCTCGGCCAGATCGTCCACCCCCATGGTGGCCAGCAACGAACGGGCCCGCTGGACGTCCTCGGGGTCGTACTCCTCGCGCCACCGACCGGTCACCGCCCAGGCCGCCGTCAGCACCGTGTCCAGTGCGGTCTCGCTGCCTGGAATGGCTCCGGTGAGCGATGCCGAAGCCAAGCCGATCCGGGGGCGCAGTTCGAACACGTCAGACTTGCCGAGTTCCTCCCCCAGCAATCGGGCCCGGCCCTTCGACGGGTGTCGTCGAGCGGCCAACAGTTCGAGCAACGTCGTCTTCCCCGCCCCGTTCGGTCCGAGGATGGCCCACCGCTGCCCCTCCTCGATCGACCAGGTCACCCCGCGCAACACAGTGTTGGAGCCCCGCACGACATCGACACCTGAGAGATCCACAACGGCCATCACGTCCCCGAGAGTACCCACTGCGCGTACGCTGCTGTCCATGGAGCAACGGCAGCCCGCGCACACCGCCGCGCGTCCGGGCCTCGCCGTACCGCCCCATGCCGTGGTCGAGTTGTATCCCCGCGCGGCGATCTTGGCGGCGTGGTTCAACGCCTGGCGAGCCGGCGCCGTGGATGGTCTGATCGACTGCCCGGTGGTGCGCCCGGACGACCCGTTCAACGGCTCGGACGTGGACGTTCCGGGCTGGCAGACCGCCCGACTGCCGCTGGGCGCCGCCCTGTCGATGCTGCCCGACGAGGCCAAGGCGGCAGTGGTGCTGCCGGTGCCGGGCGACCCCGCCGGACTTCCCACTCCGGTGGTGCCGCGCGCCGCCGACGCCGGCCAGGCCGTTCTCATCCCCCTCGCAGGGGGCACCGTGGCGATCACCCCCACGATGGCCGCGGAGGGTCGGACGGTATGGCACGCCGGTTTCGTGCCGACGACTGTCGAGCCGGTCGGCGACATCCGATCCGAGCGGCTGGCGATCATGGAACTGCTCACCTTCGCCGTGTCGGTGGTTGAATCCGCCACGCTGCCGTCGGCCGATGGCCGGGCCACCTCGCGCCGCGTCGCGGGTTTGGCCACGGTGCCGATGCCACCCGGCAGCGCGGGAGCCGCAGTCGAACTCGCACGCAGCAGCGCCACGCTGATCACCATCGTTTCGGATGCCCTGGCCAGTGTGGCGACCCGCGACCGCGACGCGACACTCGTGGAGGCCTTGGCGCCTCTCGGTCGTGCCGGGCGGCGCGGTTTGGCCGTGGCTTTCTCCAACGCCGGTGGCGAGGCGCGTTCGTAGCATGAACACCACGCCAGTCCTTTACACCATCACAGGTCAAGACCGACCCGGGGTCACCGCCGGTCTACTCGAATCGCTGGACACCACCGGGGCCGAGGTGATCGATGCCGAACAGATCGTGATCCGTGGCGAGTTGGTGCTGTGCCTGTTGCTCAACATGCCCGCCGAGAGCCAGCCCGACGTGACCCGTTCGCTGCAGGCGGCGGCGCTCCGGGAAGGCATGTCCATCGCCGTTGACGAAGAGCCCGCGTTGGACGATCCCCGACGGCTCGGGCGCGTGCTCGTCACCGTCATGGCCGAACCCCTGTGCCCTACCGCCCTGGCCGGGATCACTCGGAGGATCGCCGACCTCGGGGGCAATATCGACCGCATCGAACGGCTCGCAGGTTACCCGTTGGTGGTGGTGCGCCTCACAGTCTCCGGGGCCGATGAGGGTGATCTGCGCGAGGCACTCGCGGCCGAGTCCGCGTCCGGCGGCCTCGATATCGCCGTGCAACGGCTCGCACTCACCCGACGAGGTACGCACCTGGTGGTGATGGACGTCGATTCCACGCTCATCCAGGACGAGGTGATCGAACTCATCGCCCACTACGCGGGTTGCGAGGAGGAGGTGCGAGCCGTCACCGAAGCGGCCATGCGAGGCGAACTGGATTTCACCGAGAGCCTTCATGCCAGGGTCTCCTTGCTAGCCGGTGTCCACGTTTCGGCACTGGATGAGGTGCGCGACACCATCCGCCTCACGCCCGGGGCACGGACGTTGTGCCGGACGCTGAAACGACTCGGCTACCGCATCGCCGTGGTCAGCGGGGGTTTCACGCACGTCGTGGAGCCGCTGGCAGCCAGGCTGGGGGCCGACTACGCGTTGGCCAACGAACTCGAAGTAGTCGACGGGGTGCTCACCGGACGGGTAGTGGGTCCGGTGGTCGACCGGCGGGGCAAGGCCGAGGCCCTTCGGCGCTTCGCCGCCGAGAGCAACATCCCACTCGAGCAGACGGTCGCGATCGGCGACGGCGCCAACGACGTGGACATGATCAGTCTCGCAGGTTTGGGCATCGCCTTCAACGCCAAACCTGCGCTGAAAGCCGCGGCAGACACCAGTGTCAACGTGCCCTACCTGGATGCAGTGCTCTACGTGCTAGGCATCACCCGCGAAGAGGTGGAGGCCGCCGACGCCGCCGATGGTGTCCCGACTCGAGCCGACCTGACCGAGTCCACCCTCATAACACGTCCGGGCCGCTAGCCCCGAGGCACCACGAAACTCTTCAACCTGCCCACGGCCACGTCTCCAAACCCCGCGCGCACCGGCAATTCGGACCAGGGCACCTGCAGCTCGATCTCGGCGAGGCCGGCGGTCGGGTATTTCCTGCGCATCGCGTCGCCGGCGTCGGTGTCGTCGTCGCCGCCCAGGTGCCAGGCCAGCATCTCCACTCCCGGGTTGTGGCCCACGAGCAACACCTGATCCACTCCGGCAGGAACTTCGCTGAGGACCTCCAACAGCGAGCCGAGGCCCGCCTCATAGATGCGGGGGTCGAACATGACCTCCGGAGCCACCGGCAACTCCGCGCTGACCAAGTCGAAGGTTTCCCGCGTGCGTGCGGCGGGCGACACCAGGGCCAGTCCGAGTTCTTCCCGGCGGGCCAACAGTTGCCCGGCCGCCGGCGCGTCCCGCCGGCCGCGATCGTTCAGCGGCCGCGAGTAGTCGGCCACCCCGGGCGGCCACGCCGACTTGGCATGGCGCAGGAGTTGCAGTGTGGGCATGCGGCAAGCCTAGTGGCCTAGGCTTGCCTGCCATGGCAGATCCAGATGGCGACTTCCTCGCGCTGCCGCTGCATCCGTGTGCCGACGCCGCACTCGGTGCAGCTGAGGCGGCCGGTGCTTCCTGGGCCGACGTGCGGATCGCACGCGATCACCAGCGATCGGTGTCGCTGCGGGATGGTCGGGTGGATAGTACGAGGCTCGATGCCAGTGTCGGCATCGGCGTCCGGGTGATAGCCGACGGCGCCTGGGGATTCGCCGCGAGCGGCGAGGTCACAGTCGAGGATGCCGTGCAGGCCGCCCGCAGAGCAGTCGCCATGGCCAGGTCGGTGGCGCCCTTGGGGCGAGCCGACGTCGTCCTGGCCGACGAGCCGGTGCACAACGGAATCTGGGTGGCGCCCTACCAGACGGACCCGATCGACGTTGCGGATTCCGACGTCATCGATCTGCTCGCCGGTTGGTCGGCGGTGATGACGTCGCACAGGCTCGTGCGCCATACCAAGGCATCCTTCGACGCCGCCAAGGAGGCGCTCTACTACGCCGACTCGGCGGGTACCCGGACCATCCAACAACGCGTACGGTGCCAACCGGAGGCGACCGCGATCGCGGTCACCGACGACGGCTTCGAGGACATGCGAACCCTTGGGGCACCGACGGCCAGGGGCTGGGAATACACGTCGGAGCCGATGTGGGCCGACGATGTCGCCGAGTTGGGAGAGCATCTCGCGGCGCGCGTCGCCGCGCCCACGGTGCCGGCCGGACAGTACGACCTGGTGATCGCCCCGTCGAACCTGTGGCTGACGATCCACGAGTCGGTCGGACACGCCACGGAGTACGACCGGGCGGTCGGCTTCGAAGCCAACTACGCGGGCACCTCGTTCGCCACCCCGGACCAGTTGGGACACCTGCAGTACGGATCGTCGCTGATGCACATCACCGGTGATCGAACTGCCGAATTCGGTCTCGCCACCGCGGCCTGGGATCACGAAGGCGTTGCCGCCCAATCCTGGGACATCGTCCAGGCGGGCCAACTCGTGGGCTACCAACTCGACCGCTGGGGCGCCGCACAGATCGGCCTGACCAGATCGAACGGGTGCGCCTACGCCGACGACAGCGCGCACGTACAGATCCAGCGCATGCCGAACGTATCCCTGCAGCCCGCAATGGCTGGACCTTCGATGGAGGCACTTGTCGGCGGAGTCACCGACGGGCTGTTGGTGGTGGGCGACAAGAGTTGGTCGATCGATATGAATCGGCGAAACTTCCAGTTCACCGCGCAGCGCTTCTACCGGATCCGCAACGGCACGCTGGCCGGTCAGGTGAAGGACATCGCTTACCAGAGCGACACCTTGACCTTCTGGAATTCGCTGGTAGCCCTGGGGGGTCCGCAGAGTTACGTGCTCGGAGGTGCGCTCAACTGCGGCAAAGGTCAACCCGGTCAAGTGGCGGCCGTGTCACACGGTTGCCCGGCGGCCGTTTTCGAACAGGTCAACGTGCTGCAGACCGGTGCAGGAGGCGTGCGATGACGACCACCACTCCGCAGGAGATTGTCGAGGCCGTGCTCGCGCGGTCCAGGTCGACCGCTGCAGTGGTGGCGGTACAGGAGGAGAGCGGAGTCAATTACCGGTGGGCCGTCTCGACACCGACGACCAACGGCGACACTCGCGCCCGCCACGTCACGATAACCGCCCTCGCGTCCGATGGGACCGGTTGGAAAGCCGGCACCCGCAGTGGTCCGGTGGCCGACTGGCCGGCGTTGCTGGCAGGGGCCGAGGCGGATGCCGAGTCCGGCCAGCCCGGCGGCGAGGGAAGCGAACTGCCCGAGCCGGTGGTGCGCGCCGACTTCGACTCCGTTCCCGCCGCCCCAGCCGCAGCCGGACTGCCCACCGGCTTGGACCAGGCGTTCGGCACGGAGGGCAGGGAGGTATTCGGGTTCGCCGAGCAGTCCGTCACAACCAGCTACATCGGGACCTCGAACGGATCGCGTTGGCGCGCCGTCGAACGATCGGGACGGTTCGAGATCTCTGCCAAGCACGTTGGCCGGACTCGTTCGGCGTGGTACGGCGCTGCTGGTGAGGAGGTGGCCGAGATCGACGCGGCGGCCGGACTTTCGATCATCGACCAGGGTCTGACTGCCCAGGCACGCCGGGTGGACCTGCCGGCGCAACCGACGAAGGTGATCCTCACCCCCTCGGCGGTGGCTGACCTCATGATTGTCCTGTGGTGGTCCGCTGTTGCCCGTGATGCCGCCGAGGGCCATAGCCCATTCAGCGGTACGGGGCCATCGGGCACGGCGATCGGCCGCGTGCTGAGCGATCGCGACGTCACTCTGACCTCGGATGCCCACTGGCCCGACCTCGGATGCCCCGATCTGCTGTGGACCCCGGGCAGTTCGGCGGCCGCCACCGTGTTCGACACCGGTATGGCCCTGCGCCCGGTGGACTGGATCGACGGCGGCCGACTCTCTGCGCTCGCGGCCACCCGGGCAGCGGCGCGCGAGTTCGGCTTACCGGCGGTGGCCTCGCCGGACAACCTGATCATGACCGATGCCGCAGGCGAGGGCTCATTGGCCGATGTGGTGGCTCGGACCGAGCGGGCGCTACTGATCACCAGCCTGTGGTACATCAGAGAGGTCGATCTCCAGTCCCTGCTGGTCACCGGACTCACGCGCGACGGCACCTATCTGGTCGAGGACGGTGAGATCGTGGGCGCCACCGGAAACTTCCGATTCAACGACTCGCCGATCGACCTGCTCTCCCGGATCGTCGACGCGGGCGAATCGGTGCGCTGCCTGCCCAGGGAGTGGGCCGACTACTTCACGCGAACCATCATGCCGCCGCTGGTGGTGGACGCATTCGGGCTGTCCACGGAATCCGCGGCGGTCTAGCGGCGCCTCCCGGCGAGGAATCCCTAGCGCTGCAGGGTCTCCGAGACGTCCCCTTCTCGGCTGGTGGTGATCTTCACCGCCGGCAGGATCTTGGCGACTGCCGCAGCCACGATGCAGATGAGCATGGCCTGCCAACCACCGAAGAACAACCCGACCAGTGCGCCCAGGATGATGATGGCCTTCCACGAGCCGTGGAAGAGGTAGGCGAATGCAGCGGCGATTCCGGCTGCGGCAGCCCCCGCGGACAGGTCGGGAATCGCCAGGGAGGCGGATCCGCCGATGCCAGCTCCGACGAAAAGCGCCGGGAAGTAGGGGCCACCGCGGAATCCGCCGCCGAGACTCAGCGCGTAGACCAGCCACTTGAATGCCGTCGCCAGCATGATGGCGCCGGCGGTTCCGAGGCCCAACAGCGGTTCGATCATCCCTTCACCGGAGGTGAGGATGATCGCGATGGGGTTGTCTGTGAACTCGCGGTAGCCAGCCGCGATGAGTCCGATGACCGCGCCGATGGCCATCATCGGAATGATGCGCGGAACGTCGCCGCCGCGCAGGCTGATCACGGCAAGCGCCAGGGTCCGGGCGAGATAGAGGGTGCCTGCGGTGGCCGCAGCGACACCGATGGCGCCCAGCACATCGATCGGCGAGAAGGTGTACTGCGGGACGATGATGTTAGAGCCGGAGAGCAGAGGACGCACCACCAGCGCCAAGATCGCACCTACGATGCCCACCAGCGTCGCCGTCTTCCCCACGACCCCGAGGCGACGCCCGAGTTCGGTGCCTACCATCGACCCGGTCACCACCAGGGCGACCTCGGGTCCCAGAACCAGACCGCCCAGCAGGGTGACCAGGATGGCCGCGAGGGTCGACGGATAGTGCCGCAGTGTGACCGGCACCATGGCCAGGCCGCCCATGGGGTTGTGACCGTCCTGGCCCTTGAGCCGCAGCAGTGCGACCAATCCACCGGCAACGGTGGTGATACCGACAACTGCGATCCACATCGTGGGGCCGCTGATGTCGGCGGCCGCTTCGACCCAGATGTAGTGGATCGCCTGTTCCACCAGCGTCAGCACGATCAGACCGGCCAGCAGCGCGAGCGCGAAGATGACGAGCGAACCGCCGATCGTGCGTCCCTTGGAGACTCCGGGCTGAACGCTTGAGCCCTCGTCGGCCGAACTGGGGTCCGCCGGACTCACGAACCGAGGCCGATCTGATCGAGCAGGTTGTAGCTGGTCGGATTGTCCGGCAGCACCCACGCCGCACCCTCGAGGAAGATGATGGCCACGACATTGGCCGCCACGACGAGCATGAACAGCCAAAGGACCAACACGCTGACACCGCCGCCGAGGCGTCCCAGCCAGCTCCGACCCGGCGCCGTGGCCACGGCGCGGGGCATGAGGATCAGGGCCACCGCGGTGAACAGCGCGACGATCACGAAAGTGATCAGCGCCCAGGTGTACAGGTGCATGCCAAGGACCGCACTGCCGTAGCCGGGGTCGCCCGGAAGGATGTGCAGCAGCACTTGGCGGGTGGAGATCACCGCACCCGCCAGGGCGGCGAGCAGGCCGAGACCGAGGCCCTGGGCGTACCTGCCGGTCGTGAGGGTGCCGCGGCGGGCCTGCATGACGATCCACATGGCTCCGAGACTGGAGAGGATCATCGCGTAGCGCTGCAACATGCACAACGGGCACGGATATTCGCCGGCCACGAATTGCACGGTGAACGCACCCAGCATCACGCCGGTGTAGGCCAGGATCCAGGCCAGCACCGCCCAGTACATGAGCTTCCCGAGCCAACTCCACGGGGCATCTTTGGGCGGTTCGGTGGCGGACGTGGCGCCTCCGGTCGGCTGGCCGACCGCCGGCATCACGGTGGTGGCCTCCTCGACGGCTTGAACGTAGGTGGGGTCCTCGATGATGAGCGGTTCAGTCGAATCGGACCGCGAGTACTCGTCAGCCATCAGAAGCTCAGATCCAGAGGTGAGGTGACGTGGTAGCGGAAGAGCGCCAGTACCGCGATCAACGTCACGAACCAAAGCAGCAGGATCCAGCCGCGTCGCACGCCGCGGTAGATCAGCACTGCCAGGCTGAGCAGCAGCACCATGATGATGATGTCCATGACTGCCGACTCTAGGAGTCTGCAACCGCGGAAGGGCAGGGACACGCCCGTCGCGGTCGGATGGCGCGTGACAGACTCGGCGGGGTGGAGAACAGCGAACCCTCCGACGAGGCGGTCGACCTGCTTGAACTGGTGTCACTACCGATGTTCGAGGAGCCTGCGAACGCGCAACTGGCCCCCGCGATTCGCCACTACGTGGCCGGAGGTGCGGCCGACGAACACACCCTTCGGGGCAACGTTGACGCTTGGGCCGAGATCGGCCTCGCTCCTCGCACCCTGGTGGATGTGTCCTCGCTCGCAACCGAGACCCAACTTCTGGGCATCGAACTCGCACATCCGATCCTGCTCGCTCCGACGGCGCAGCATCGGGCCTACCACCCACTCGGAGAGGCGGCGACGCTCCAAGGCGCCCGGGCAGCGGATGCGCTTTGCGTGATGAGCTCCTTGGGGGCAACATCCCTGGCTGAACTTGGCGCGGCAGCCGGATCCGATCCATGGTTCTTCCAGCTCTACGTGCAGCGTGATCGTGGTTTCACCGAGGAGGTGGTCCGGCGAGCAGTCGCGGCCGGAGCGAAGGCGCTCGTACTCACGGTCGACACCCCGACGTTGGGCGCGCGCGACCGGGACAAGCGGAACCAACTTGGCCGAATCGACGGCTATACCTATCCGATACTCGCCGACGCTCCCACCGCGGCGGAGGAAGTCGCACCCCACCGGCGCATCTTCAATCCGCTGCTCGCACCTGACATCACCTGGTCTGACCTCGAGTGGCTGGTGGAGATTTCCCCGGTGCCGGTTGTGACCAAGGGCCATCTGCGCGGCGATGACGCCGCCCGGGCGGTCGATTGCGGGGCGGCCGCGGTGATCGTGTCGAATCACGGTGCGCGCAACCTCGACACGGTTCCGGCCACAGCCACCGCGTTGCCGTTCGTTGTGGACGCGGTCGCGGACCGGGTGCCGGTGTTGGTCGACGGGGGCATCCGGCGCGGCACCGACGTCGTGAAAGCACTGCTGATGGGCGCGTCGGCGGTGCTCGTGGGGCGGCCGATCATCTGGGGATTGACCCTGGGCGGAGCAGCTGGCGTGCAGCAGGTGATCGAAATTCTGCGAACCGAACTCGAAATGGCCATGGCACTGCTCGGAGCGCCGACCCTGGCGGACCTCACTCCGGATTTGCTCTGGCCCACGTACGCCGCCGAGGCCACCGAACGGAGCTAGGGATCCAACCGGGCGGAACCGCGTTCCCAATCGGCTATGGCGGTCCGGGTGTGCGGACCGGGCGACGGCAGGTCGCGGCCGTCGATCCGCGAGATGGGGTGGATATCCCTGGTGCTCGATGTGAGAAACGCCTCGCTGACCTGTGCGAGTTCGGCGGCCCCGACAGGACGTTCGGTGGCATCCGTCCAATGCAGCACCAGTTGTCGGGTGACCCCGTTGAGGCATCCGGAGTCCAGCGGCGGTGTGACCAGCCGGCCCTCCAGCACGACGAAGATATTGCTTCCGGTGCCTTCGCAGACTTGATCGGAGGTGTTGAGCAGGATCGCCTCGTCCGCACCTGCCGCCTTCGCCGCCCGCAGTGCCACCGCGTTCTCGGCGTAGGAGGTGCTCTTCACACCGGTCAACGCCGAGCGCTCGTTGCGCCGGTAGCGCGAAATCGCAACCACCGAATCCGACGGCCACGGCTGCTGCCGCACGATCGTGACCACGAGTGTGGGTTCGCCGTCTCCGGCGTATGGATCGCCCAGCAGACCCGGCCCGTGGGTGAGCGTCAGCCGTAGGCGACCGACTGAACCCACCTCGGCCGCGTTGGCCCGCGCTGTTGTCGCGATCGCGTCCCGCAACAGGGATTCGGGCGGCATCGGGATCCCGAGCGCCTCGGCCGAGCGGGTCAACCGATCGAGGTGGCGGGTGAGCGCGAACGCAACCCCGTCAACCACCTTCATGGTTTCGAAGACGCCGTCGCCGACTGTCAGCCCCCGATCGAGCACACTCACCCGAGCGTCGGCCAGCTCGACCAGCCGATCGTTGAGCCACACCTGCGTCATGGCGAGACCCTATCCGGCAGGCACCGCCCCGCTAGCCAGGCCGACCAGGCGAGCCGCCTTCAACTCGGTCTCATTCCACTCCTGCTCCGGATCACTCCCCCAGGTGATGCCGGCGCCCGTTCCGAAGTTGAGTTCCGATCCACGGTCTCCATCGCTGAACCAGAAGGTCCTGATGGCCACGGCGAGTTCCGCCTCACCGGTGTCGGCGTCGATCCAGCCGAAAGCCCCGCAATAGGGCCCTCGTTCAGTCGGCTCCAGTTCTCCGATGATGCGCAGGGCCGAGGATTTGGGTGCCCCCGTGACGCTCCCGGGCGGAAAAGTGGCTGCGAACACATCCCCCCAGGTGGCGTCGGGACGTTGCCGGGCCGCCACCGCCGAAACCAGATGGACCAGTCCGGGGTGGTGCTCGGTGACGAGGAAGTCCGGCACCTCGACACTGCCGACGGTGGCGACGACACTGAGATCGTTGCGTACGAGATCCACGATCATGATGTTCTCGGCGGTGTCCTTGGCCAAGAAGCCGTCGGCTGTTCGGGCCGTGCCCTTGATGGGACGACTCAACAGCCGACCCTCCCCACTGCGGGCAAGGTAGAGCTCGGGCGAGGCACAAGTGACCAGCCGTGGCGCCGCCTCCCCGACCGCCGGCAGTCTGATCGCTCCGGCGTAGGGTGCCGGGTTCCCCTCAGTCAGGACGCGCGCGAGCGCGAACGGATTCGGCACCTGCGATGTCGGCGCGGTGAGTACGCGGCAGAGGTTCGCCTGGTAGACGTCGCCGCGCGCTATCGAACCGCGGATCGATTCCACGGCCGCCCGATAGGCCGCCGAGTCCAGACTTGAACGCCACTCGCCCGCCGTAGGTCCGCTCCAACCGTCGGGGAGTCCGTCAGCCGACATCGGGCGCCACTCGCCGAATCGGGCTGCGGTCAAACGGCCCTCGAAGTCGAGGCAAACAGCCCACCTGCCGGTGGTGTCCAACACCCGAGGATCGTCGCTCAGCTCAACGAGGTCGGAACCGAGTTGCCCGCCGACCCACGCGGCGGGCTCGCCGGAATTGAGCAGACGCGACGGATCCACCCCGCAATCTTTGCCGCTCCGGAGGTGTTTCCGCCACGCTTGACCCCCTCTGGCAGCGTGTCGAATCGATTGGGTATGGTTGCTTCGCGCGCCGGGGTTGCTGGGCGTTGCACGCGGACGTAGCGCAGTTGGTAGCGCATCACCTTGCCAAGGTGAGGGTCGCGGGTTCGAATCCCGTCGTCCGCTCGGAGGCCACGGGGCTTCTGGTGGAGTGGCCGAGAGGCGAGGCAACGGCCTGCAAAGCCGTCTACACGGGTTCAAATCCCGTCTCCACCTCGATAGTCCCATCCGCAACGCGGGCGATTAGCTCAGTGGGAGAGCACTACCTTGACACGGTAGGGGTCACTGGTTCAATCCCAGTATCGCCCACCATTGTTTGTGCAGGTCAGACCCGGTTTCGGAACTCACCACAACCCCCGCGTGGTGAGTTTCGTGGAGAGTCGGCCCGGTAACTCTCCACGACGGTCGCGCCCGTGGTGAGTCACCGGCGCTCGTGGTGTCGAAGCGTCAGACAGGCTCGGGCGCGCAGGTGGGATAACTCTCCTGGGGAGAGTGCCTATCTAGCCTCTCTGTCCTACCAGGCGTCCGAGACGCACAGTGAGGCTAGAGAGGCTAGGTAGGCGGTAACGGGGGGACGGTTGTCCCACCAGCGCCCGACCTGTCCCCACGCTGTCCCCGAGGCTCTCTCGCGGCGCTCGACTCACTTCCGCGCCCGAGTTTTCGCCCGGCGTTCCTTGAGCCTCTGAGCGGCTGTCTTTCCGCCCCTGAACCCGTAAGGGGTCTGGCCCGTTTCCAGCCTCACAGCATCCGCGAGACACTCGTCCACGACCCAGCAACGGGCGCATATCGCGGCGCACTCTGCCTGCCTGGCGTCGTCGAACCACATGTCCAGTTCCGTGCCTCGGCACTCGGCCTCGTCCTGCCAGTCGTCGTACCTGTCGGGAACGGGTATCGTTGTCATTGGAGATCATCTCCATCTCCGGCGCGGTCGAGCGAGGTCGCCATCGCTCCCGCGAGAGGCTCCGCCAACCGGGTCGTGCTGGCCTCGGTTGGCGGAGCCTCACCTTGATGGAAGGGGCAATATCCGTTCCCCCATCGGCCTACGAACGGGCAGGCTCGGACGCTGCAACGTGCTACGGGTGACTTCATGCTGGTATGCCTCTCAGGAGTGCGTGGGAACGGCCTAGGACGCCCTCTGCGCCCATGCCGGTAGGTATGTGACCCTTCGCCGGTTCGTCGCGTCTGCGGCTCGTGGGCGGGTATGCTGGGGGCGCATCTCGCAGCGATGTACGCGGCCCCTCTCGACGACCTCGGGAGGGGCCGCTCCGCGTCTGTGACCAGCGCGTCGGGTCTGGATCTGCCGCGACGCTCAGCCTGCCGAGGCTCCCTGTCCAAACCCTCAACCTTGGGTTGAGACTTCTGGATACGTCGCGACGATCAGGCTCATCCCGCGCCGCCCCTGGTGCCTGCTGGGGAGGCTCTCCTGGGTGGGGGTCATGGTGGCGACCACGAGACACGCAGCCGCCACCCTCCGCGCCCATCGCTCAGAACGACCCACGCGGCCCATCGCCCCGATGCGTCAGGGACTTGCGCAACGCACGCTGCAACGTCTCCGTGGCCTTCACGCCGTTGCGTTGTAACGCTCGCCAGTCACCGGCGAGAGTGCTCCATTCGCTCGCGACAGTCTGCGCAAGTCGAGACACGATCTGTCGATCCTTTCCGCTGTCCACGAGTTGTTGGACTTCCGCGACGAGTCGCTGACGTGCCGAGACGTACTCGGACGCGACAGCGACAGGGAGGTCGGGCAACTTCGCCCGCGTCGATGTTTGCGCGTGCGGCGGCGTGGCTACCACACGCACGAGATCCAGACGCTGTGCCAGCGCAGCCTGGGCGTCGGCAGCGGCCTTGTCGGCAGCGGCCTGCTTGCGCTCCCACGCCTTCACAGCGGCGTCGGCCTCGGCCTCGGCTTGGCCCAGCACGGCGTCGGCAGCCTCGCCCAGCGCGGCGTGCAGTGCCCACCAGCGCCTATCCACGAGGTCGGCCTGCACAGCCTGGAACCGCTCGGCTGTCGCGAGGGCTTCCTCCAGCCGCCAGGTGTCGTTACGCACGCTGGAGAGATCCTCCCCGGCCTCGGCAGCCGAGCGCAGCGCCTCGGCGTAGGCATCCGGCGCGGCGGCGTGTGCGCGCCTGGCCTCGGCCACCTTCACGTTCGCAGCCTTCAGCGCGGCGACCGCGTCCTGCAACGCGGCGTAGGCGTCCGTGACGGGGGTCGGCAGGTCGAGTCCAGACAGGTCTGGGGCGTCGTATCGGGTGCTTGTCATTCTGAGTACCTCCGGTTGGGGTCGAGCAGGTGTCGTAGTTGGCCGGATTCGTGCAGACGCACGATCTCTTCGGGTGCGAGGCCGCGCAGTCCGGCCCTCGTGATCCGCCCCTCGGCGTCACGTTCCGGTTCGGTCTTGCCCGCGAGCAGGTCGTCGAGTTGCCCGAGTGCGCGAGCACGTTCGATCTGCTCGTGGCCCAGACCGCGAAGATCCTCGCGGCTCAGTTGTGGTGGGCGGCTCTTGCCGCTCGGGTCGATGTATTCGGTCATTGGTCAGTTCCTTTCGTTGGTGTTGAGATGTCGCCGGGATCGCCCGCCCGGCGTGGCGGGGGTCGGAGTGCCTGGAGTGGTCGGAGTCCTGCCGCCGCTGGCGGGCTGGCTGGAGGAAAAAAGTTGGTTCCCCACACACATTTTTTGTTCTGACCACGTCGCTCTGGCTGTATAACTCCGACCACTCCGGGCACTCCGACCGTTCTCGAAGAGGCCGGGCCGACCCCACCCGCCGCAGGGGATGTGGGGCCGACCGCCGCGAGATGCCTAGGCATCCTCGTGTCGCGTTTTCCGGTAGGCGGTGAGCGCTTCGGTGAGCGCCACTTGTAGCGGCGTCCAGTAGTCCAGCGAGACGGTTGCCATCACCTCGGACGAGTACCAACCGTCGATGACGATTGCGACGCCCAAGCGCCCGTCCTTCTCGACGAGGAACGGGCGGGAGCCGGTCAGCGTGCCGTCGTGATGGGTGAGCAGATTCGCGGCTGCATCGCCTAGGTTCTCTAGTGCGGTCATCGTTCAGTTCTCCGTTCCCTTGTCGGTAGCCGCTGTCTGGTCGTTGTCGATCCATGCCTCGACGTTGCGCCGGGCGACAGGCGAGAGGAACAGTTCGGCGCGGGTGCCGTGCCCGAACGGGGACTCCCCCGGCCATGCCCAGCCCTCCCCGTGGCGCTCGCCGTACACCTGGCTGAGCACGCCGAAACCTCCGTGCTCGTGGCGCATGAGGACGGGGTGATCGACGCGGGTGTGGATGGCGTGCGGATTCCATGACCACACGCCGGTCGGCAGCGCCGGTCGTTCATCAGCGCGGAACGTCTGCCGGTACTGGTTGCTGTGAGGCTTCAGCCCTGTCTGGTGGTACAGACCGGCCAACCTCAGCAGGTACAGACCGCTAGACCCGTAGAGCGCCTCAGCAGCCCTCACAGATGCCGGGCCGAGGATCTGCTCAGCACGGCGTCGAACCTGCCGGTCGATGTCCGTGCAGGCGTCACAGACCGCACGGGAAGGTTGGTGGCAGTAGTGGCAGTCGGTCATTCCCCGGCCCCCTTCACCACGCGAAGGCTCGGCCCAGACCGCACCTGGCACTCTCGCCGCTCGGCCAGTTCGTACTCCAGCCAACGCTCAGCGGCGTCGCGCTCGGCTTCGGGTTCGACCGGCCCCGCCACCTCCACGTCTGGGTGCCAGAGGCAGTAGTCGTGGTCGCTTGGGTTGAGGCTGAGCAGGATTCCGTCACTCACGACACACGGCAGGTCGTCACGGAAACAGACGACTGGCATCGACTTGGTTCGGATCGTGCCACCTTCCAGCCACCCCTGCGTAGCCCAATAGCCAGCGCCGGACGTGGTGCCCGCTGCCAGCAGGTTGGTCACCTGCGCGCTGTCGTGTTCGTTCCCGGTCATGCGATCTCTCCTTCGTTGTTCGCGCCGGATTCGACGCGGTTGGGTTCCCCTTCGAAGGGGCGGTCTGTGTCGGCCAGCAGGTAGGCCACCAGCAGTTCTTCGACCACGCGGCGAGATTCCGCAGGGTCGTACTCGTCGCGATCCACGAGTGGCGGCTCCAACGGAACCCACCATTCGAGGCCCTCGGTTCGACAGCCCTCGCAGCGGTCGCCGCTGGTCGTGCCGTGCAGGCAGCGACGGCACAAGTCGTCGGGCAGGTCGTTGGGGATGTCCTCGGCGTCGCTGTGGACGTACTCGGCGTGGAAGGACGGCACCAGCGGCTGGACGTAGTCGGCTCGTTGATGCCAGAGGATGATCGCCCCGTCCGGCGTGCGATGACTCCGCGACAGATTTCCGTCGCGCAAAACCGTCACGGAGTCGGTCGGGTGGCCGGTCGGGAGGTCGGCAGAGGCAGCCGGTCGGGCCGGCGACGACCCTGGCGACATTCCCCGTGACGGTTCAGTGACCCTTTTCCCCTGCTTAGCGACGGTTGCGACGGTTTTGGTTGAGGTTGATCTCGAACCTTCACTAGAGGGTGTGGAAACAGTGTGTATATCTCCAGAAACTTTTTCGGGGAAAACCGTCGCGCCCTCCGGCCCCTCCCTGTCGGGGTCGATCAGCCTCACAGCGAACCGTCGCTCGCCTGCCTTCGGCTCCCCGCCAGGCACTCGGAACCTCTCGACCCCGGCCAGATTGACCCTGTCGTAGAACTTGTTGCGCCCGAGTTGCTGTTTCCCGTTGGCCTCACACCACACCTTGAACGCGGCGAACAGATCGGCCTGGTTCGTGCCCTTGGGCGACACGGTCGCGACGGTGCGCTCGTTGAGGAACTCCCGCACCTTGTCCGACCCCGCCGCGAACAGATCCATCGTGTCTGCATCCGCAGGCAGGTACTGGCGACCACGCTCGACGAACCGGCCTAGCGCCTCGACGAGCAGCCGGAAGATGCCCGGCAGTTCGGCCATCAGCGCAGCCTCGACCGCTGGATCTTCCGACCCTTCGAACGAGTTGGCGAAGTGGAACGGAACCATGCGCGCCAGATACGCCCGCGAACCCTCGCCCACGTTGGGGATCTCGTTCGCGGAGAACGCGAAGAACGCTTGGTTCACGAACGAGAACTGGTTGCCGTACTTCCGGTTCGCGTGGACGGGATCTTCGCCGGTCATCATCTTCAGGTTGGTGAGATCGCGAACCTCCTCGCTGGACAGTTCCGCCGCGATGTTGGCGATCTTCCCGTAGACATTCGCCGCAGCGAACTGGTCGTGTGACAACTGATGCAGCGTCACGCTGGATACGTTGTCCTTGCCCAGAATCGCCCGCAGGATGCGCAGCACCGTGGACTTGCCAGACCTCGACGGCCCGAACAGGAACGCGGCCTTGGGCGGCGTCCACGTCGGGTCGAGAGCCGTCGCCAGGATCTCCAGCAGCGCAGCAGCGCCTCCCGGCAGTTGTTCCTCCAGCCACGCTTCGAACCTCGGGCACTCGGCATCGGCCTGCCACTCCAACGGCAACTGGAACAGCGTCATGAACGACGGGTCGTGTGGGTGCAACCTGCCGGTCAGCGGGTCGAGCAGCCCGTTGCGGACGTTGATGAGCAGCCTGTCCGGTCGGTCGGGGATGACCTTCCCCTGTGCTGTCAGCAGCGCAACCGCGACATCCTCGATGGTGCGCTCGTGCGCTGGTCGGTAGTAGTCGCCCAGCAACCTGACGATGGTGTTGCTGAACTGGCTTCCCGGCCCGGCCTTGTAGACGCCGTCCCCGTATGCGGCGACCGTCCGTTCCGCAGTCACGGCGAGCGGCGTGGTCGCCTGTGCGATGTCGAACGCCTTCCGCGCCAGCAGTTGCCCGGCGCTGTCGAAGCAGTCCCCACGCGAACTCGTGCCACTCGGCGGTCTGCCGAGTTTGTCGCTGGCGCTGTCGATGATCCGGCGAAGGACAGCCTCGCGGTCGGCCTCGGGAGAGCGAGCGAGGACATCGTCTGTGCCTTCCTTGTCCCGGCCCGGCACTGTCGCGAAGCGGACAGACCTTGCGCCCTTCACGACGCCGAGTTGGTCACCGAGAGCCTTCGCCGCCTCCCACACCTGGCGGTTGGTGCCCATATCGGCGTCGAGCAGCACGACAACGTCGCGACCCGTCACGGGCAGCGCGTCGAGATCTTCGGTCGGCTTGCCCTCGCTCGACCATCCCCAGCAGCCGAGCATCCCCACCACAGCGACAGCGTTACGGCTCCCGGCCAGAGCAGAGGCAGCCGCGAGGACGCCCTTCGACCCCTCCACCAGCAACAGCGGGGCCGACGTGTCTGCGAGCAGCCGCTCGTAGCCTGGTGGCACGGGCATGACGGACGGCTCCCCCTTCGGGCCGAGGTACTTCGTACCTGGGTCGCGAGGGCTGTCCAGCCGTACCTGAACGGCTCTCCGTCCAGACGGGCCGGTGAAGTGGAACTCGATACCGTCCTTGCCGGTACGGCAGACGGCGTCGATCAGCGCGTCGCTGATCGCCTGCCCGCGCAAGTAGGCGCGATGAGTGTCGGAGGTGGTCATCAGCCCACCTCGCCCGTCTCGGACTCCCAGGCATAGCGGTCGCCACGCGACGCGACGATCTGGGCTGGGCAGCCACAGGTGAACCGGCGAAGGTAGATCCCACCGTGCGCCACGACGCGGTTGAGATCCACGCCTGCGATGACGTGAGCCTCGGTCGGCATCCCGACAAACTCAGCCGGGAGCGTGTGCGCGCCTAGCGGCATCGCGACGCCTGCGTTGATCGTGAACTCGCGCTCGGTCACGAACACGTTGGCCTCGATGTCCTCGACGTACCACTCGACATCGACACCACACACGCGGAGCCGCCCGTCAGTCGGGGCGAGGGTTCCGAGGTGAATCCAACCCATGAGATCCCACTCCGCGAGGTCGATCTCGCGGGTCTGGTCTGGAGTGTTCATCGAGCGACCCCCAGCACAGCGAGGACGCTGGAGACGACCGCGAACGTGGCACCCGCGAGCGCCAGATCAGGCGTCACGGCGATGAGCAGACCCCGCAGCGGGCGAGGGTTGATCGCTGGCGACTTAGCAGGGGCATCCGGTAGAATGGACGCGGAAACCCGGTCGCCAGCCAGTTTCTCGGAAGCCGCCCCACGAGGGCGGCTTTCGCTTGTTCGGGTACTCATCGGGCCACCGTCCCCTCGGGCAGAACCGGGGTCGAGCGGATCATCGCGTCGATGTCGGATCGGGCTATACGCAGGAAGTGACCGGCCCGATACGCGGGCAGCGAACCGTCAGCGATACGTCGCCGCACGGTGCGGGGCGAGATGCCGAGAACCTCGGCAGCCTCGACCATGTCGAGCCATTGCTCGGTAGTGGACATTGCAGGGAACCTTCCAGCCGCGCTGGCTGGGACACCGGGCACGGTCGTGCCAGGTGGGTTCAGGGAAGGCGTGAGATGCAGACAGCCGCAGTCAGCGCGGCCTAGTCGTCAGTGAAGGTTCAGGCAGCCGCTGGCATCGCGCCAGCGAGCGGCGCAGGACGCGGCGAAGTCGTGGAGATGTCCACGAGCAGCGTGGCGAGTGTCTCGACCGTCTCAGGGGTGCTGGCGACCGTCTCAGAGGCAGTCAGCACGGGCGCGAGAGCGGCGAGCAGCGTGTCGAGATCCAGCGGGACGACTGGACGGTTGGCCAGCGCGACAGTGTCGGCCAGCGGGTCGCCCTCGGGGTCGCCGGTCAGCACGCCGTCGAGCAGCGCAGACAGTCGTCGAGTCACGCGGCGACGATCCTCGCGGTTGGCAGACAGATGCTCGACCAGCACGTCGAAGTAGTGCGAGCGGATCTCGGGGTCGTTGGTGCTGAACAGCCCAGCCCACGCGGTCTGTAGCGGCGTTTCGAGCAGGTGCGAACGCAGCGCGTCAGCGCTGGTCACATTCACCCGGTCGGTCGCCATGACACCAGTGTAGTTCACCCTGTCGCTAGGCACCAGCGATACCAGCCATCCGTTCAGCGATCCTGGCGTTCGCGTCCTGTGCGGCATGCTGGTAGCGCATCGCGGCGTGCGTCGTCGAGTGTCCGGCGAACCCTTGGATCTCGGCCAGCGTCGCCCCGGTCTGGGCGGCAGTCGTGGCGGCGAAGTGTCGCAGGTCGTGCCAGCGCAGCGTCGGCAGCCCGACAGCGGCACGGGCACGGTAGAACACTCGGTACAGGCTCCCCGGCGCGATGTGCGCCCCGGTACGCGAGGCTGGGAACAGCAGCGCCTCGGGGTCGTCCGGCAGGGTCGCGAGGTAGGCCACGAGCGGCTCGCGGACGTGCGGCGGGATACCGACGCGGCGGATACCTGCCGAGGACTTCGGGGTCTGCACAATCGGCTCCCCATCCACCCGCACCACAGCCCGGCGCACGTCGATACCGACAGGCACGGAGTCCTCGACCACGAGATCCTTCCGGCGAACCTCGGTCAGTTCCCCGAACCGCAGCCCGCACCACGACGCGACCAGCACGGCCACCCGGTACTTGTCGGACGGCATCGCGTCGGCCAGCGCGGCGATCTGGGTAGGGGTCGGCAGGGTCGTGGTCGTGGCACGCTTCGCTGACGAGGCACCACGGACGCGGCACGGGTTGGACTCGATGAGGTCGTCCTGCCACGCGGTCTGAAGGATCGCCCTCAGCAGCGAGTAGGTGTGCGCCTTCACGGTCGGGGCGAGATCGAGTCCACGATGCCAGGCACGCACCTTCGCGACGGTGATCGCGTCGAGCGGCATCGACCCGTACTCGGGCAGCAGGTACTTGTCTAGCAGACGCCGGTAGTGGGCACGGGTGCGTGGCTTCAGCGGGCGCTCGCGCAGCCAGTCCTCGGCATACGCGGCGAACGTCCCGGCATGCGTCGTTTCGGCCTGCCACGTCCCGGCAGCCACGAGCCGCGCCTGTCGCTGGAGCCACGCTTCGGCGTCCATCTTGGTATCGAACGTCGCGGGTGCGGCCCGGCGCACGCCGTCCGGCCCGGCGAACCGTGCCCGCCAGCGCTTGCTCGGCAGTTGGTCGATCCACCCTGTCTTGTTCGTACGTCGCCTAGCCATCTCGGTCGCCTCTTCCTGCCACAACTCACCACGCCCGTGGTGAGTTTCTGTGTCCTCATGCTCAGAGATGACCCGTGCTGTCATCTCCTGTCTCAGCATAACAGCAGGTCAGACGCATATCGAGCGTGTGGGCGCTCATTTTCAATCCCAGTATCGCCCACCATTGTTTGTGCAGGTCAGGTGTGTTTCTTGCGCGGCTGCCGCCCACCGCGACCCCTGGGAATTCGCAGCGCGACACTCACCCGGTCGGGGTTGCCGCCGCTGCTGAGTTCGCTGCCGAATCAGGCGTCATCACAGCGGCCAATCCCTCGAAGGCGGTCGCTGCCGGAGCCTCCCCGGACTGCAGAACGATGTCGCTGTTGACCATCACCACGATCGCCGTCTTCGTATCGGCGCGGTAGTTGACGACCGTGTTGTAGCCCGGAATCTCGCCGGTGTGCCCGAGCCAGCCCGCGGTGTTCACGATGCCCATCCCATAAGAGCGCTCGGGTGTGTTGGGCGGAACGGTGGTGTTCACCGAATCCAACCGTAGTTGCTGCGTCTCCGGCGGCAGGATGCCTTCGCCGGTGCCCAGCGCCACAGCCCATTTGTGCAGGTCGTCGAGGGTCGAGATGGCCTCCCCAGCAGTGAACGCCAACGAGGGATTCCAGTTGGTGGCGTCTTTGACGGTGCCCTCAGGGTCGGCTTGAGTGCTGATGCCTGACAGATAGGGTGCGGGGAGTTCGGTGGAGTCACCGGGGACCGAGGTCTCCGACATCCCGAGCGGTGTGAACAGGCGCTCGTCGAAGTTGTCGGCGATCGACTTGCCGGTGACCTTCTCGATCACCATTCCGAGCAGCACGTAGTTGGTGTTGGAGTAGAAGAACTTGGTGCCCGGTTCGAACATCGCGGGCTTCTCCTTGACCGAGTCCACCAACTCCTGCGGCGTGAATGTGGTGGTCGGATCGGCGGCGTATTGCTCGACGACCGTCGTGCCGTCGGTGTAGGCCGGGATGCCGGACTGCATCTGGAGCAGATCCCTGATCGTGGCCGTATCGCCGTTGGGCATTCCTGGCACGAAGGTTTCGATCACATCGTCGAAGGAGAGTGCCCCTTCGTCGATCAGTTGCAGAATCACCGTGCCGGTCATGGTCTTGGTGATGCTGCCGATTCGGGTGTGGTCCGCTGGAGTGATCGGTTCGGTGGTGTCGACCTTGGCCGTTCCCGACGTGCCAACCCACTGGCCGGAGTCGGTCCACACGCCAGCCTGGAGTCCCGGGGCGTTGAACTGCTGACGAACGTCGTCGATGACCTTCTGCAACTGTTCCTGCACCTCAGGCGCCAGCGCTACCTCCGAGTTCGAGCTACCGGTGGGACTCGGGCTGCTGACCGCCGACGTCGCGTCGGAGCCCTGCGGGCTGACCGTCGAACTCGATGAACAGCCGGCGCCCACGGCCAGTGTGACGACGGTGACGATGGCTATGGACGTGATTCGCAGCACGTTGGGGCCCTTCTACGACGAGCGAACCCCATGCAGGACCGGAGCCGCGACCACGAGTAGTGACAGCCGAATCGTGACAGGCCGGATACCCTCCGGCAAGCACCGCAGCCGGATTCGACACACCCCGCCCCATCGCCACCACAAGCCGCCCCTCTCCTCGCCGGTTCGATCCAGGCTGGGTGCCTCACTCGCTAGGGTTCGGCGCATGGAATCCGGCACCATCGTCCACCACATCACCCTCTCGGTCACCAACTTGGACCGCAGCACCGAGTGGTACTGCGCGGTGCTGGACGGCCTGGTGGTCGGCCAGCGCAGCGGCGAAGGATTCACACGCAACCTCGTGCGACTACCCAGCGGGCTGATAATCGGATTGACGCAGCACAAGGCAACCCGTGAAACCGACCGATTCGACCCCAGTCGCGTCGGCCTGGACCACCTGTCACTCGCTGTCGGCGCCCCATCCGACGTCCGAGACTGGGCGGCCGAGCTCGAAGCCCGCAGGATTCCGCACGATCCGATCGTGACGGCCGCTTCCGCGACCCTCGTGGTCTGCTACGACCCGGACGGAATCCCGATCGAGGTGTACGCGCCCACCCCGTAGCTGCCGACCAGTTGGCCAGGAGCGTCGCCGCTGTGCGATCGGCGGTCCGGATGCGGTGTAGTGGAGGGGGCGGCGAAGGAGGCGAAAGGTGCACGAACTGGCCGGGTTGATGGCGTTCGTCCTCCCCGCCTCGCTCGGCGCGGCCTGGAGCCCGATCATTCTCGTCACCGCGACCGATCTGGCCGACAGCACCAGAGCTTCGCGTTCCCGCGGGCTGGCGTTCTGGCTCGGCGGCGTGATCGCCCTCGTCGTGTGGGCCGTGATCCTGGCATCCGCCCTGTGGGCCTGGCTTCAGTCTGCGGCTCGGGACCTCGAGAAGGACCTGCCCATGATGGAGGTTGCGCTCGGCGTGATCCTCGTGCTGGTCGGCTTCGTCACCTTGCTGCAATGGCGCCACATGGTCACCACCATCGAACAGGCCCGGGCGCACCACCATCACGATTCAGGCGGCCAACACCGCACGCTCGCCGGAGTCGTCGCATTCGGCGCCGTCATGCAGGGTCGTGACGTGAGTTCGATGGTGCTCTACGTGGCGATCGTCGGGCGCATCGGCTCGGCCGACGTTCCGCTGCCGGTGAAGTTCGCGGTCTTGGCCGTGTCGATCGGGATCATCACCACGGCCTTCTGGCTCCCGCTGGCAGCACCGGCCACCCTGCCCCACCATCTCGCCGCATGGATCTCACCTCTCGGGCGATGGTTGGACCGTCATGGTCGCACGGTGACTGTGGCCGTCATCTGGACGATGGCGGCATTGCTCCTCTACCACGGCATCGTCCTCGGGGGCTGACAGATCCGGCGCGTCTGGCGTCGTCGGCACCCGCGGCCGCCCAACCTCTGCCCGACCCTCGACAACACCTGCCCGAAACTCGACAACTACCTGCCCGACCCCCGACAACTACGCGAGGGAGCCCGGTTCCGGCTGGTCGAACGCCTTGCGCTTGATCTCGTCCTGCACCGGCTGCGGCAGGTGGGCCAAAGCGGCCATCAGGTGCGACTTCGAGCCGGTGAGGTAGTGGGTGTGCGGATGCGGCTCACTCAAAGCCTTCATGATGACGTCGGCCACCCCCTCCGGACGGCTGCCGGATGTCTGTGTCTTGTAGCCGGCCGCGGTCGCGTCTGCGAATGACTTCCCGTAGAGAGCCGCCTGATCCGGGGTCATCGATTCGATCCGTCGGTCGATCATCGCTTTGGTCGTCGCGTCGGCCCCGGTGCTGATGAACCCGGGCTCCACTAGGGCCACCTTGATCCCCCATGGTGCGAGCTCCTGACGGAAGGTATCGCTGACCGCGGCGATGGCTGACTTGGCCGCCGCCAACGCGCCGAAGTAGGGCACGGTGATGCGGTCCACGATCGAACCGATGAAGACGATGCGGCCCTGCGCCGTGCGAATCAAGTCAAGCATCGCCTGGGTGAGGGCCACCTGACCGAAGAAGTCCACCTCCAGCGATCGCCGCAGGTCCGCCATCGGCATGATCTCGAGTGGTCCCGGAATGCCGATCCCGGCGATGTTCGCCAACCCGTCCAGACCCCGCGGTCCGACATGCGCCGCGATGGTGTCGGCGGTGGCGGCTATGTCGGACTGATCCGTCACGTCGAGGCGCACGTGCGTGACCCATTCGCCTTGGTCGGCTCCTGGTTCCGGACGCCGCTCACCGGCGAACACGTGCCATCCCTGGGCCTGGGCGGCCGCCATGGTGGCCCGGCCGATGCCGGACGAGGTGCCGGTCACGAGCACGTGTCGACGCTCACAAGTCACGGGCCGACCTCCTTCTCCGTTGCGGTGGTCTCCCCCACACCATGGCACCGCCACCGGCTCGATGCGGGTGCGAAAGCGCCGTCCGCGGGCGTAGCCTGGGGCCGAATCGAGAGGTGAACCATGACGTCGAAGCGAGTAGCCATCCTCGGCGGAGGTGCCGGAGGACGAACTGCGGCGGTGGAGATCGGCCTGCGCGGCCATCATGTGGTGCTGGCGGATCATCCCGACTTTGCGAGCGGTTTGGCTGGAATCCGCGAAGAGGGCAAACTCCACGCCGAGGGCGCCGTGTCGGGCACCGTTGCGGTGGAGGTCGCTCCAGATGTAGCCAGCGCGGTGGTGGGCGCAGACATCTGCCTGATCGTGGTGCCGACGGTTCATCAGCGGCTATTCGCCGACCTTGTCGCCCCGGCCGTGGAAGAAGGGATGACCTTCGCACTGATGCCGGGTTCGCTGGGTTCCTTGGACTTCCACAGCCGCCTGCGCCAACTGGGGGTCGACGTCGATCTGAACCTCGCCGAGATCGCCGCACTCCCCTACGCCACCCGAATCACCGGACCGACCACGCTGAAGGTCTTCGGCCGGCGCAAGTACGTCCAGGCCGGTGTCTTCCCCGCGGATCGCTCTGGACAACTCGAACCCCTACTCGCCGACATCTACCCGGGGATCAAGATCCTCGGCAACGTTCTCGAAGCCGGCCTCAACAATCCGAATCCAACGCTGCATTGCCTTGGGGTGCTGCTCTCGGCCAGCCGAATCGAATACAGCCACGGCGAGTTCTACTACTACGAAGAGGGCATGACGCCGCACGTCTGCCGGGCCATCGAAGCCATTGACGCGGAGCGGATCGCCATCGGCCGCGCCTTCGGCTGCGACATCCTCAGCCTCAAGGACACCTACCCCACGATGGGCTACGGGCCGCGAGGCGACAGTTTCTGGTCGGTGATCCGCGGCGTCGCGGCGCTGAACGGCATCAAAGGCCCCAGCGAGATCGACAGCCGGTACCTCACCGAAGACGTGCCCATCGGCCTGACCATCTACTCCGAGTTGGCGGCCGTGGCCGGAGTACCGACGCCACTGATGACCTCCGTGGTGGCCATCGCCGGCGCCTTGTTGGACACCGACTGGCAACCGCAAGCACGCACCCTTGCTCGCTGCGGCATCGACGGGCTGGACACCCAGCAGGTGCTCCAATACGTCGGATCAGGAGTCAGGTGAACCGGCGAGGGTTGTCGTCCCGCCGCGCCGACTAGACCTCCGACTCTGCGAGTTTGCCAACCGCCGCAGCACGGGTGACCGGGTCGAGGTCGTTCAAACGAGCCTCGATGTCTTCCGCCGCGGCGGTCGCCTCAACCTCCACCTGCCGAGCCTTCGCCACGGCGAGCGCCACCCCCAGCACCACAACGGCCACGAATGCCACCCCGAGCCACTTCTTCTTGCTGCCTCGCTCACTCATGTGTCTGCACCTCTCGTCGGTCGATCACCCAGTGCGGCCGATGAACCCTATGCTCATCCGTCACCTCCGACCCTAGCCGTCCTCTTCACGCAGGTACAGGTGAGCGGCCCTCCGCTAGCGCAGGTAGGGGGTGACCCAGTCGAAGATGTATTCCTGAGCCACCTGCGGCCCGGTTGGTTGGTCGTGCAACTGCGCCCCCTGGGCAGCGGTCAGTTCCAGCAGTTGCTTCTGGTCGGTCGGCACCTGGGTGAGCCACTGGAAGGCTTGGACGGACTGGTCCTGGAAGAACTGGTCGCCTTGGTTGGCGGTGAGCATCGTCGGAATCTTGATGTTCCGGTAGTCGTCTTCGAAATTGAACGTCGCCATCGTGGACAGCAGGGCGTAGTAGTCCGAAGGCGCACGATCCGCCCTGGCGTCGGCCTGCATGGCCTTGGTGTAGATCGAACCCCGCTTGAAGATCTCGAATTGGGTGGCCCGGCCGAGGTTGGGCCACGCATCGGTGATGACCTGGTTCACCTGCTGCTTGACCTTGTCCTGTTCAGCCGCCGGTTGGTTCAACGACTGCTGCACTTGCGCAACCGCGGCCGTGTCCTTCCACAGCGCGATGGAGTCGTAGGCGGCTGGTTCCAACACGACGGCGGAGAGCCCGTCGAGTTTGGCCGCCGCTCTGGCACACAGCATGCCGCCGAACGAGATACCCACCAGGCCGATCTTCCCCACGTCGGGGCGGGCCTTCGCCCATTCGAGCACCGGCCCGACCACCTGGTCCCAATCCGGGGTGAAGACGACGCTGTTCACGAACAGCGGTGTCATCTGACCCGGTCCTTCGAACAACACGATGTTGAAACCGCGTTCCAGACCCGCAGTCACCCCGAATTGCATGCTCTCGACGTTCTGCCCGTCGCTGCCGGACGAGATGATGAGCGTCGGCCGAGGATCCCGCGACTCGTCCGGCGCGAAGAAGTAGCCCGGGATCGGCCCGAAGTCCGAACTCACCTCGAACCGCTCCACCTTCGGTGACATCAAGTCGACGGCGGAATTCCAGAAACCCTGAACCTTGTCGAAGACCTCCTCCTCGCGCGCACCGGCGCTGGATCCGAGGATGAAAAAGAGCTCTTGGGTTGCGTAGGTGGAGGCGCGTAGAAATCGGTTCTTGGCGGTCACCGGACTCGCATCGGCCGTCGCCGACGCCAACCCGGCGAGTTGGTCACCGAAGGCGGAGAAACTCTCGCAGTACGCGTCGAAGTCCCCGGTGTCGGGCTCCGCGGGATTGCCGGTAGCCACATTGATGGTCTGCACAATCCGCAGGACCTCGCCCACTTCGGAGGTCTGTGAGCTCGCCGCACCGAGTGCGAACAACGCCTCCCCGAGGAATCCCTCCCAGGCGAACAACTGCAGCGGAACGAGTTCGGACGTACTGATCTGCAGCGACGAGGCATCGGGGAGCGGATCGCCGGACACGGCCGTGGGCACACCGGAGGTCGAACCGGTGCCGGTTGAACCGGTGGAGGCGCAACCGCTGAGAGCTCCGATGCCGGTGAGGGCGCCTCCGGCCACTGCACCTGCCAACAGGGAACGTCGGGTGATAGGCATGCTCGACGCTAGCAACGAAAACGCAGCCGAGTCGAATCGCGCTACCCAATCTTGGCGCATTCGCCGATTGTTGGGGGCGTGCCCGGCAACACCTAGCCGGCTAGGGGCACGGCTTGGCGGGTGAGGCCTCATCGGCGGCGACGTAGGTGTCCTCCCGGTCGTGACGGGCGTAGCCATCACGGGAGTCGTAGCGCGTCACGGCGTAGCCGGAGGTGATCATGTGGAGGTTCAGGTCTTGTCCCCCGATGGTGTCGACGTAGCGCAACAGGCGCCCGTAACGGTCCACATCGTCGCCGCCGCCACTGCGGACTAGAACCACCTGGTCGCTCTGTTCGCTGATCTTCCCGGCCAGTTCGTCGCTGGCGGCCCCATAGTTGCAGTCACCACGTTCGGGGGTGTCGATCCCGATCAGTCGGACACGGCCGGCGGTGGTGTCGATCGTGTCCCCGTCGATCACCTTGGTCACGGTGACCACGACCCCCGGCGAGCTCGGCTGCGGTGTCGGCACCGACGAGGACGGCACCGACGAGGACTGCGGCGGCGCGGACGTCGTGGCGGGGGCGGAACCGCCCGTCGTTGCAGCTGTCGCCGTCGAATCCGGACTCGCGACAGCGGTATCCGACTGCGCCGCGGTTCCGCCGGGATCCGATCCGCAGCCGAGAAGTACGAGCACTGCAAGCACCGAACCGGCAGCTGCCGGCAGCCTTCCTCGCTTTACTGCTGCCACCCCTCACCCCTCCTCCACCAGGCAAACGGCAACTGGGGCCTCGGCGATGGACTAGACCCCAGTCCACTGTTCACGACGGCCGATTCATCGCCCGATCCACCGACCACCAGATGACACCGATGGAGAACCCACCGAGCACCGCCGGCAGCAACCCCCAGTCGAAGACGGTCAGGAACAACACCCCCGCAGCGACCGCGGCCGTGGCCGCGACCAGCATCTTGTGCGTGAGCCAACTCTGACGCCCATCAGTTCCGGCCATGCTTCACCGTACGACACGGATCGGCGTCGGTGTTCCAACGCAACACCGGATGGTCACGTTTGCACCCGCGCAAGCGCCCGTTGCAGGGTGCGATCGAGTTGCAGGGCCACGCTCCATCCGAACAGCATGTCGTCCCCGGGCGCACCACGCAGCGCTGATACCACGGCTGCCACGGACCTCGCATTGGCCCGGAACCAGGGGTCGCCCGGACCTGCTTCAACCTGCCCCAACCGTTGCGTGGAGCCGTCCGTCGACTCGATCAGCGGGGGTTCGAATACCCACTCCGATCCGAGTGCGAAGCCGCCGGTGACGGTGAGTCGACCCTGTGAACCTGAGAATGTCACAGCGTGCGTGAGTCCACGTCGACCCGCTGCTCTGCGACAGGTCACGGTCACGGGCAGGGCATCCGAAGCGGTGTGCAGCGTGAGTGAAACATCATCGACCACGCAGCGCGCCTCCTGCGGGCTAGGTGAACCCAGGAGCGAGGTGACCCATGACCACGGATGAGTCACCACCTCGGCGGCCAAGGCGGGGAGCGGCAACTCGCCGGGCAGGTCGACGTCGGACCGGATGTCAACTCGCTCGATGGTCCCGATGCCAGGCAACGCCCGGCCGGCTCGGCCGGCCACCTCCAAGAATCCGAAAGCGTAATTGACCCAGATCGGTGCATTCCGGGAGCTGTCCAGGGTGTCGAGGTCGGACAGGCCGACGGCAGGTTTCTCGCACAGAACCGCCACGTCGGGCAGTGCGTTGATCACAGCGGCATGGGTTTGCGGTGGGGTCGCCACGGTGACCAAGTCGAGCTCCAACTCAGACAGCGACGCCAGATCGTCGTCACGTCCCAGCATCGCCACCACCTCGACCCCCGCCAACTCCAGGGCCGACTTGTGGACCCGGCCCCAGTTCGTTCCCACAACGGCCGCACGCATCAGGCCAATCTAGCCGCACGGATGGCAGGCTATGCGGCATGCGCGCTGTGACACTGCACGGTCCACGGTCGATCGAGGTCAGTGACGTCCCCGATCCGTCCATCGTCGAACCGACCGACGTCATCGTCAAGGTCGCCCTGAGCTGCATCTGCGGCTCGGACCTGTGGCCCTATCGAGGGGTGCATGAGGTGGGGTCGGCGCAACGCATCGGCCATGAGTTCGTCGGCACCGTCGTGGAGGTTGGGTCCGCCGTGGGATCGCTACGACCAGGCGACTTCGTGATTTCCCCCTTCTCCTGGTCGGACGGCACCTGTCCGGCGTGCCGGGACGGCGTGACGACAGGTTGCCGGAATGGCGGGTTCTGGGGGCAGCCCGGCTCGGATGGCGGACAAGGCGAATTCGTCCGCGTGCCGTTCGCGGATGCCACCCTGGTCGCTCTTCCCGAGCCTCCGCCGCGGGAGTTGTGGCCAGCCCTACTCACGCTCAGCGACGTCATGGCCACGGGACATCACGCGGCTGTGTGCGCCCACGTCGCACCGGGTGGCACCGTCGGGGTCGTCGGCGATGGCGCGGTCGGACTCTGTGGCATCCTCGCAGCCCGTCGGCTGGGAGCCGGACAAGTGATCGCCCTGAGCCGCAACCCCGCACGGCAGGCCGTCGCGCAACAGTTCGGCGCCTCCGACGTCGTCCCGGAAAGGGGCCGGGACGCGGTGGCGGCGGTACGCGAGCTCACCGGCGGCCGCGGCGTGGATCACGTACTTGAATGTGTCGGCACACAGGAGAGTCTCGAGACGGCAATCCACATCGCCCGCCGGGGTGGCTCGGTCGGCTTCGTGGGGGTGCCGCATTTGACCGATCCGAAACCTATCTCCGACCTCTTCGCGCGATCGGTCGGACTGCGCGGCGGCGGAGCCTGGGTGCGCACGTATCTGCCGGAACTGCTGAGCGATGTGATGGCCGGCTCACTCGACCCGAGTGCAGTCTTCGACCTCACGCTGCCGCTGGAGGAGGCCGCCGAGGGCTACCGCGCCATGGACGAGCGCCGGGCCATCAAGGTGCTGCTGGAACTAGACTCTTCGGCATAGCCGAACCCCCGGCGGGCGGCCTTCGGAGCTGTTGATTCTTACGTCCGGTCGCGCTAGGCATGATGTGTGGCTTCCGACATCAACTGGCCGCTGGTGGCCGTTGAACTCGCCGGTGGCGTTGCCCTGCTGCTGATCGGAGTCTCCGAAGTCAGCCGGTCGCTGAAGGCTCTCAGCGGAACCCGCCTGACGTCGGTGCTCCGCCGCCTCTCCGGCAATCGGGTGACTGGTGCGCTCACCGGCGCGGTCGCCACCGCCTTGGTGCAGTCGTCGTCGGTCACCACCGTGCTGGCGGTGAGTTTCGTCTCGGCCGGCATCATGGCTGTGACCCAGGCGGCTGCCGTCGTGGTGGGGGCGAACCTGGGGACCACAGTCACCGCCCAGATAGTGGCACTCGACATCACCGAATACTCCCTGGCGATCGTGGCCGCGGGCGGACTGCTGCTGGGTCTGGCCCGACGGGACCGGTGGCGCCTCGTCGGCCATGCATGCGTGGGTCTGGGTTTGGTGTTCCTCGGCCTGGCAGCGATGAGTGCGGCGATGGCGCCGCTCGCCGAGTACGAACCGTTCACGTCGGCCATGGCGGCAACCTCGAATCCGCTCCTGGCAGCCACCATCGGCGCCGTCGTGGCAGCCACGATCCAGTCGTCCAGCGCGACCACAGGCATCGTGGTGGCAATGTCGGCGGCCGGGTTGATCAGTTTGCCGACCGGCATCGCCTTGGTGCTGGGCGCCAACATCGGTACCTGTGTCACCGCGGTGCTGGCCGCACTGGGGCGCGGCGCGGCGGCCATGCAGACCGCGGTGGTGCACGTACTGGTCAACCTCATCGGTGCCTTGGTGTGGCTGGTCGGACTCGACGTCCTCGTCGCCCTGGTCCTGGCGGTCTCGGGAGGCACGGATCCGGGAGGTCCGGCCACTCCGCGTGAACTCGCCAACGCCCACCTGATCTTCAACCTTGTCAACACAGTCGTCTTCCTGGCGGCGCTACCCCTGCTCGTACGGGTCGCAGGACGAATCGTTGGGCTGCGACGGCACGATCAGGTGGAAGGCGACGTGGTGCGCGTCTCAGATCCGCTGCCCAGCGTCCTGCCCGGCTTGCACCAGGAACTCAGCAGCATGGCCGAGGACGTGCGCACCCTGCTCGAGGGCTCGGTACCCGCCGCCATCGAAGGCACTGCCGATGATCTGGCCTCAGCCCGGCGAATGGACGGCGAGATCCGTCGAACTCACGAGCATCTGGTGGACGAATGCGCCAGGCACGCCGACGAGGAGTTGGGCGAGGACCAACGCGATGCGCTGGAAGCAGTGCTGCAGTGGGGGAATCTGCTCGAGTTCATCTCCGCAGCCACAGCGGCCGGGATCCTTCGCGCCGGGCGCCGGCGGCTCAAGCACGAGTGCACGTTCAGCACGCAGACCACGGTGAGCGTGGCTCGAGTGCACGACCTCGTACTTGCCGATTTCGATCGTCACGTTCGCCCGTTGACCGACCCCGGCGCAAGGCCCGAGGCCACACCCCCGAGCACGCCGGACTGGTCCGGACCACCGGTGGAGGCGCCGCTCTCGGCAGCCTTCGAGGATGCCTACGCCCAACTCAGCAATCGGCTTCTGACCGGCTCCGATGCTCGGACCTATGGCATCGAGGTGGAACTCCTCGCCGGCTTGGAGAACGTCGCGTCGATCTTCGAACGATTCCCGCGGCAACAAGTTACTCCCCAGTAGAACAAAGTTACTGATTGGTAGGGGGTGACATGCCTCCGATTGGCGTGCATGGTGGTGTCGAGAACATCCCGACCACACCTGGAGCACCAACGTGTCGAACACCCATTCGAACCCGCAAGATGGCAACGTGCACTTCAACCTTGGCGTCGACCGGCTCGCCAACCCTGCTGAGATCTCCGAGATGCACGACCCCTGGGTCGGTGCTTCCCCGACGGCCGAGGCCGGCCCGGTCGACGCCGGGGTGCACATGCCTGAGGGGAACTTCGACGCCCTCGCGGATCCCCGGCAACTTCCCGGCGTCTGACCGCTCCGGGGGCTGGCGCGTCGCGATTGCCCCGGCCGTCGGCGTTTCCACCCCCGGCACTGGTCGCGAGTGCGGCTGAGGCGCAATGATGGGGGTATGGCTGACCTCGTTCTCGACTGTCGGGACCTGGTGCGGAGGTTCGACTCCCTAGTCGCCGTCGACGGCGTGAGTTTCGGAATCGGCCCGGGTGAGACCTATGGCCTGCTCGGACCCAACGGGGCCGGGAAGACGACCACCATCTCCATGGTTGCCGGCCTGCTCGAACCTTCGGGCGGGACGGTCACCGTGCTCGGCCAGGAGATCACTCCGCGTTCCACCACCGCCAAGGGCGCCATCGGTTTGGTGCCCCAGGACATCGCCCTCTACCCAGACCTCTCGGCCAGGGAGAACCTCACCTTCTTCGCCAAACTCCAAGGCCTGCGGGGCAGCGAACTTGCCACCAGGATCGATGAGGTGCTGGACATCGTCGGGCTGGCCGATCGTGCCGGCGACAAAATCGACACCTACTCCGGGGGCATGAAGCGCCGCGCCAACATCGCAGTCGGCATGGTTCATCAGCCGACGTTGCTCATCTTGGATGAGCCAACTGTCGGCGTCGACCCACAGAGTCGCAACGCGATCCTCGAGTCCGTGGATGCCCTGAGCACCACCGGCATGGCTGTGCTCTACACCACGCACTACATGGAGGAAGCCGAGCGACTGTGCGACCGAATCGGCATCATCGACAGCGGCAAACTGATCGCCGAGGGCACCCGCGAGGAACTCGTCGCGCGACTGGGTGACTCCACCGCGGTGACCTTCCGCGCCGATGGGCCCGTCGAAGCCGTGCGTGGCTGGCGGGACGACCTGAGCCAACTGCGGACCGTCTCGACTGTCCAGCCCCAGGAATACGGGGCAACCGTCACCTGCGGGCACGCGAGCGAAGTGGTCGCCGGTGCTTTTTCGGCGGCCGAGAAACGTGGGGTGACCATCGGGGGTGTGGACGTGACCGCGCCCGACCTGGAGGCCGTCTTCCTGTCGCTCACCGGCAAGGCTCTGCGGGACGGCTCATGACCGGCTCCGCACCGCCGAAGCTCCACCCAGCTGCCGGCGGTGCCACCCACTCCCCGCCCATGCTCAGCCAGGCGCTCCTCATCGCGCGCCTCGATCTCCACCGTCGGCTACGTGATCGATCGATTCTGCTGCAGGTGTTCCTCGCCCCCATTCTGCTCGCGGTCATCGTCGGCGGCGCGTTCTCCGGTGGTGGCGGCAACCTCGACGCCACCATCGTGATTGCCGATGCCGACCGGACTGCGGTCTCGGGAGCCGTCGGAGCAGCGTTGACGCAGACGAACACCACCGATGGTGAGTCCGGCGGCGTGACGTTCGAAACGGTTCCGGTGGCGAATCCCGACGAAGCGTCCGCGCTCGTCGACTCCGGCGCCGCAGATGCCGTCATCTACATTCCGGCGGGCTACACCGCTGCGGTGAGCGAGGGCGAACCGGCCGCTCTCACCGTGGTGGGCAAAGCGACGTCACCCATCGTCACGGGTGTCGCACGCTCGGTCGCGGACGGGATCAATACCCGGCTCAGGGCTCAATACATAGGAACTGAGACGGCCGTGCGGGTTTCCGAACAGACCGGGATCCCCCTCGATTCGGCCCAACTCACCGAGGCGCTCAACGCCGAGGACGTGGTCGTGGTCGCCGATTCCCGGCTCACGAACACCTTCAACATCATGTCGTTCTTCGCGCCCGGGATGGCGATGATCTTCCTGTTCTTCGTGATGGGAACAACTGCACGATCGGTGTTGACCGAGCAACGCGACGGCACTTTGGGGCGCGTCCTGGCCGGACCGACTCCGGCGACTGCAGTGGTGCTCGGCAAGGCCGTCGCGGTGTACGTGCTCGGACTGGCATCCATGCTGACGGTCTACCTGGTCACCACTTTCGCGTTCGGCGTCGATTGGGGCGATCCGCTCGGGGTAGTGCTGGTGATCCTGGCCGTGGTGGCTGCGATCACCGGCCTGTCGCTGATCGTCACGGGGCTGGCCCGAAACGAGGAGCAAGCCCAGTCGATGACGATCATCGGAACCCTGCTGCTGGCTGTGCTCGGCGGCACCTTCGTCTATTCGGCCAGCGGCCCCCTCTCGCAAGCCCGCGCCTTCACCCCCAACGGTCAGGCCCTGATGGCCTTCATCGACCTCTCGGCCGGGCAGGCGAATTGGCAGGACATCCTGCCCCGAGTGGGGATCATCCTCGCCATCGGGGTTGTGAGCGGTGCGATCGGGCTGATCTCGATCCGGCGGGGACTGCAGCCATGAGCAACGTCCTCACCATCGGCTGGTTCGAGACCAAACGCTACCTAGGCGACAAGGTGGCACTGTTCACCACCGTCGTGATGCCCGTCCTGCTGGTCGTCCTGATCGGACTGAGTTTCGGCTCGACACCGGATCGACTCTCGATCGGTGTATTGACCGAAGACCCGGGTCCGGCAGCGAGCGAGTTCACCCAGCAACTGGAATCCGCGAATCTCGATGTCATCGACTACACCTCACAAGACGACTTGGCTCGCGACATCAGGCTTGGGTTCATCACCGCAGGACTGACCGTGCCAGCCGGATTCTCAGCCGCGGCGGATTCCCCTGATGGTCAGGCCACCGTCACGATGTCGATAGACCAAACCTCGGCCAACGGCGGCGCGATAGCCAGCGCGATCCAGTCGGCGGCTGCGCAATTCGCGGAGCAGCGCAACGCCGTACGGGTCGCCACCAACGCCCTTGGCACGTCGGATCCGGCCGTGGCCGACGCCGCCAACACGAGTGCGCAACAGGTCATCGCCAGCACCGGTGAGACGACCGTGGATGAGACGACCCTGGGCGCCCTGAACGAAAGCGATCGCAACGGATTCGCCTCCGCCGTGCCGACCCAACTCACCCTCTTCGTCTTTCTCAACGGTCTTCTCGCCGGGATGACCCTGGTGGAGTCGCGACGCCTCGGGGTTTCCAAGCGGATGCTTGCCACACCCACCGGGATCGGCCCACACATCTTGGGGATAGGCCTAGGCCGCTGGTGGCTCGGCGGAATCCAAGCTGCTCTGCTGCTCGCCATCGGCGCCCTGCTGTTCGGGGTCGACTTCGGCAACTGGGGCGCGGTGGCGGTCCTCGCGGTCGTGTGGACGGCATTGGCAGCAGCCGTGGGCATGCTCATCGGATCACTCGCCCGGACTGCGGATCAAGTGGTGGCCATCTCGGTTCCGCTGGGAATCGGAATGGGCATGCTTGGCGGTTCGATGTGGCCACTCTCAGTGGTGCCCCCGTTCATGCGCGCAATCGCCCACGCAACCCCGCACGCGTGGGCGAACGATGCGTGGATTGCCATCATCGACGGCGGAGCGGGCGTCGGTGGAATCGCGACCGAACTCCTCGTGCTCAGCGCCGTCACCGTAGCCATGGCGAGCCTTGCTGTGTTCTTCCTTCGGCGCACCCTGTCCAAATGAGCATCATGGACAACGAACGCGGGTGGCCCAGCCGGCATCTCAGATTCGGGGTCCGGTCATGATGAAGCAGGCCGAAGAACTGCTCGCCCTGCGCCTGATGGCGTTGGGATTCGGGACCGGGGCGGCCCTGTTCGCCGCCGGTGCATTGCTGGCCGTCGCTCACTCGCCGTTGGCCAACCCGAGCTACTTCACCGGGGCGTTGTTCTTCACCTCCGCGGCAGCAGTGCAGTGGCGAACCTCCGTCCACCACGCCACCAAAGACCGGCGCCTCAACGCCGAACTCAACTTCGCCAACCCAGACTGGCAAGCAGCTGTCATCCAACTGCTCGGAACCCTGTACTTCAACGTCATGACCACACGCGCCCTCTGGATCGGACTCAACGATCCTGCGACCTACAACCACTCCGTGTGGCGGCCGGACATGTTCGGTTCGGGGCTCTTCTTGATTTCCAGCCTGATCGCCCTGCAACCAGCTGTGCAGTCGCGCCGTCACGGTGCGATCTTCAGCCGGGCGCCACGGATCGCCTGGGCCAATCTCGCCGGCTCGGTGTTCTTCGGACTCTCGGCACTCGGTTCGTTGGCAGTCAGCGCCGGCCAATTGCGCAACGAGGACTGGAGCAACTTCGGCACCCTCTTCGGGGCACTGGCGTTCCTCACCGCCGCCATGATGGTCTGGCCGGGCAAGCCAACCCCAACCTCCGACTCCGACGAGGAAGGCCATGTGCATGAATCACGAGCGTGAGATCACCTCCGAGATCGACCTGTGCACACCCTCCGGGCGACTAAATCCGAATGCCGTCGGGTGGAGCAGGCGACCGCTGCACCGATGCAACCTCCGCGGCTGGGGCCGGAAGAAGCGTTGGGAGTATTGGGCGATTCAGGACGAGCAGAAGGTTCTCGCTGTGACCGTGAGCGACCTCGACTACGCGGGGCTGTTCGCGGTGTGGTTCTCCGACCCCGCCGGCGAGGAGCACGTGGCCACCGGACTGCGGCCGGTCCCACGGCTCTCGATGCCCGAACGGGCGGGCCGAGGCGAGGTCTCCGTGCGTACGAAGACGCTCGCCATCTCACTTCAACCACTGCCCGAGGGTCTGCGCCTGCGCGCCTCGACTCCGGAACTCGACGCCGACGTCCATATCGAGCGCTCCGCCAGCCACCCGTCTCTCGGCGTCGTAGTGCCCTGGTCCTCCAGCCGCTTTCAGTACACCGTCAAGGAGACCGCGATGGCTGCCACCGGGTCGGTCCGCCTCGCCGGGCAGGAGTTCTCCTTCGCACCGCCCACGGCCTTCGCCACCTGGGACTTCGGCCGCGGAAAGTGGCCCTACCGCATCACCTGGAATTGGGGTTCGGGAGCTGGCCACGTCGATGGTCACCGGATCGGCCTGCAGTTCGGCGGCGCCTGGACCGACGGCACCGGCAGCACCGAAAACGCCGTGTTCATCGACGACACCACCCACAAGATCAGCGAGGACGTCGAATGGCGGTACGAGCCCGGCAACTGGCTCGCGCCGTGGCAGTTGAGCACCCGAGACGGCGCGATGGACCTGCTGTTCACACCGAAGCGTGTGCGCACCGACACCACCGAACTGGGCATCATCGGCAACCGAACCCATCAGTGTTTCGGTGTCTGGAGTGGCCGAGTCGCCGCGCCCGGGGCGCCGGAGTTGGACGTCTCAGGCATTCCCGGCTGGGTCGAGGAGGTGCGCAATCGGTGGTGACGCGTGTGACGCCCGGCACAACCCCCGGCGTGGCTGACGTTGCCCCACCATCGGCTATGGCACCGTTCTCGAGTGACACGTTCGGACCGCAGCAACGACACGGCCGACTCCCCCGGGACGCCGAGGCGTTCCCGCCGTCGTCTACTCATCCCCCTTGCCGCCGTGGCTGGGGTGTTGCTCGCCCCGCTGCCCCTGGCGGCAGGCGTGGTGGTGGGAAGTTCGGAGCCAGAGGCTGAACTGGAGTCCGTTCTGCTAGCCGACGAGCCGCTTGGCGGTGGTGAACAACTCGCGGTTGCGGTCACACCGGAAGCTGCCGCTTCCGAGGCGGGGAAACCGACGCCAACCTCCGACCCCGAGCCTGCGGATCCGGTGCCGCCGCAAGTCATCGAACGCAGCGAAAGCGGCCGGCCCGAGGTGGCCATCACCTTGGATGCCGACTTGTCCGAGTGGACCCGGGACAAAGTGCGCGCCGGTACTTTGCCGCCACAGGTCAATTGGGAAGTACTCGACTACCTCGAGTCGAGTGGCACCAAATCGACCGTTTTCGTCACCGGACTGTGGGCTCAGGAATACCCGGATGCGATGACTCGGATGGCTGGCAATCCGCTCTACGAGTTGGCCAACCACTCGTGGGATCACGACGCCTGGACCTACGACTGCTACGGCCTGCCGGTGATGAACGGAGATCCCGTCGAAGAGGTGACCGCCACCTCCTCCTTGATCGCCGAATACACCGGCGCCTGGCCTCGTTATTTCCGATTCCCCGGCCTCTGCCACGACGCTGACGACGTCGCGCTGGTCGCCAGCACCGGCGCCGCCACCGTCGACTACGACCTCGACGGTTCCGATGCGTTCGCCGAGAATCCGCAGTCCGTGGCCAACGCACTGGCCGCGCAAGCCAGCGCAGGTTCGATCGTGGTGTTGCACCTCAACGGGGTCCCCAACGCCCCGGTGACGGCCCAGATCCTGCAGGCGCTGGTGCCCGCGCTGGAGGCCAAGGGCCTCACGCCGGTGACCATGAGCGAACTGATGGCAGAATAGGCCGCGACGCCGAGATCGCCTGCCTGCACATCGGCGGTGTGAGAGGAATTCTGGGCCATGTCACTCGCCTCGCCGTACCACCGGTCAGTCCGACTCCACGGGCGCGACGTCGCCTTTGAGGTCCGAGGAGACCTTGACAGCGGCATACCTTTTCTCCTGGTGCATGGGATCGGATCCACCGCTGAGGCCTGGACACCGGTGGTCGACATCCTCGCCGAGCATGGCTATTGCTGCATCGCCGTGGACCTCCCCGGGCACGGCCGCTCATCGAAGGAGAGCGGCGACTACAGCCTCGGGGCACTCGCGAGCACCCTGCGTGACTTGTTGGCCTCGCTCGAGGTCCCCAGGTGCATCCTGGTCGGGCACTCTTTGGGCGGCGGCATCGCGCTGCAGTTCTCCTACCAATACCCGGAACGTCTTGCCGCCCTCGCCTTGGTCTCCTCCGGCGGCCTCGGACAGGAAACTTCGGCTGTGTTGCGCTGGACCGCGCTGCCCGGATCGGGACTGGTGATGGCCCTCGCATTCAACCGCGCGACTCTCGCGGTGCTCGCCGCCGCCGGGCACGCCTTCGCGCGGCTGGGCCGACGGATCCCCGCCCCGTTCGCTCCGAGCACGGTCGACCGCTTGCGCGAGATCGCCGACCCAGAGCATCGCAACGCTTTCCTCGCGATCCTCCGAGCCGTGGTGGACCAGACCGGTCAGCGGGTCTCCGCCTTGGCCCGCCTACCGCTGCTCGCCAGCACCCCCACCCTCATCCTCTGGGGCGAGCGCGATCACGTGCTGCCAGTCAGCCACGGGTTGCGGGCGCATTCACTGCTGCCGCACAGCAGGTATGTCGTCTTCTCCGAGGCCGGCCACGAGCCGCACGTGGATGAACCCGCCCGGACTGCCGACCTGCTCATGGCTTTGGCAGCGGAAGCCGAGCGTGGTCGCCATCTCGGCGCCGCGTCACGACTTGGACTGGCCGAAGCGACCTAGCCACTCCTGGGCATCGGCGGCCGACATCGGCCGGCCCACCAGGAAGCCCTGTACCACGGTGACGCCGAGGCGAGCCAACTGTTCCATCTGCTCGGTGGTCTCCACCCCCTCCGCAGTCACCACGAAACCCACCGCCTCGGCGAGTTGCAGCACCGCCGAGACGAGTTCGGTCTTCACCCCACCAGCGTCGTCCACCACAAGTTCTCGGGCCAACTTCACCCCGGTGACGGGTAGCCGCTCCAACGAGGAGAGATTCGACCACCCGGTGCCGAAATCGTCGATCCAAATCGGCACCCCGGCATCGCGCAGGCTGGTCAGGGTGCGGTCGGCGCCGACCGGCACCAGCGAGCGTTCACTCACTTCGACGATCACCGCTTCCGCCGGCAGCGACGCCTCCGCGATGGCACCGGTGAGCCAGTGCACGAAGTCGGCGTCCGCGAGTGCCCCTGCGTGTACGTTGACGGCCAGTCGCACCTCACCGAAGGCCTCGCGCCACGCCCGCAGGTGAAGGAGCGCGGTGGGCAGTGCGTCGCGCAGCATCCTGGTGAGTTCACCGAGCGACTCCGCAATCGGGATGAAGGCATCCGGGCGCTGCAGGTCCTGACCGCGGTCCCAGCGCATCAGCGCCTCCAGCGCCACCACATCCCGAGACTCGATGTTCACGATGGGCTGGTAGTCGAATCGGAAGGCCCTTTCCCGAGCAGCCGCCGTCACCGCGTTCGCGTCGTGCAGTTTGCGTGCTGCCAGGTCCATGAGTTCGGCCCGGAATGGCGCGACTCTGCCCTTTCCCTTCGCCCGTGCGTCGTAGAGGGCTAGGTCAGCCGCCTGCAACACCGTCTCGCCGTCGCTGACGTGGCGATCCTCCGATGCGGCGACGCCGGCCGAGGCCCGTACCAGGATCTCCACGTCCTCGATCGTCAACGGGTCCGCCAGAACCTCGTTGACCAGGTGCTCCCCGAGCTCCAGCGCGGCCGAGACGTCGCTGTCCGGCAGCAGTACCGCAAACTCGTCGCCGCCCAACCTGGCCACAACTCCCCGATCGCGGACGGCGAGGGAGAACTTGTTCGCCAGGGCGCTGAGCAGCGCGTCGCCCAACCGATGCCCGAGGGAATCGTTGACCACCTTGAAGTCGTCGATATCCACGTAGATGACGGCGAACGGCGGACCACCAGCGCGCCACCGCTGACTGTGCTCGGCGAGCAGAGATTCCAGATATGTCCGGTTGGGCAGGCCCGTCAATACGTCGTAGTGCGCCCGGTATTCGAGTTCGCTGGTGAGTTTCAGGCGATCGGTCACATCGTGCAGCGAGACCGACACCTCACCGGACTCCGAGGTCACCACCGTGGCCTCGACCGCCGCAGCGGTGGTGCTCAGCCGAGTGAGCACCCGCTTGCGGCCACGCCCGCCCGACGCGACCTGTTGGAGCACCTCCGAGTCGTCTTCGAACAGGCCACCCAGTTGCCGGTCCACCCAATAGTCCGGTGGATATCCGGTGAGATCGGCCACCGCCCCCATGGCCTGCTTGATGTAGCGATTCTCGTCCACGAGCACCACCATGTCCTGGGCACCCGCGAGCATCCCCGACATCCGGGCGGCTTCGGCGGCTTGCTCCCGCTCCTCTCGCAGTCGTTGTCGGGCCCGGGCCTGCACCGCAGTTTCAACCAGTGCCTGTTCGCCGGTCCAATCCAGCGGATCGAGCAGCAGTCCGGTCACCAACTCGACCACGAGTTCGTCACCCTCCAGCGCGAATCCGTAGCGGTAGTAGATCAAGCCGCCGTCCCCGACTGGTGCCGGATCCTGATCAAGAGTGACTTTGCCCGCCTCGGATGAGACCTGCGGCGCTTCGAACTCCCGCCAGCGCCAGGTGAGTCGATCATCAGGCAGCAGGGTGCGAGTGGCTTGGTCGAATGCGACGTCGATTCCTTCCGACTGCTCGGCATCAAGCATCCGTGCCGTGGCCGATCGCAGGCTCGTCTCCCGCCGCACCAACTGCCGGTAGGCGCTGACCAGCGCGACGCTGCGCGCGCCGAGCAGGGCGATCAGCAGGCCGACGAGAAACAGCAGCAGCACTCCGATTTCCCCCGGCTCGTCGGTGAACTGATAGGCCACGGTGGCAACCACGATGAACACGAGAACCACCGCGAGCACCGCCCGGGAGGGCGACAACCGGCCTTCATGAGGTGTCTTGGAGGGAGCGTTCCACGACGTCGGATCGCTGGCCGCTGCGGCCGAGAACGCGATCACGACGATATTCAGGGCCGTATACACCCCGTTCCGTACACCCACCTGGGTGCCGGTGATCAGTCCAGACGTGCTGACGATGTCGTTCACCGCAAAGATCGAAACGCCGAGCAGCCCGAGTCGCAGTGCCCGGTTGATTCCCTTGGCACAGGTGAGCCCGAGTCGCACCGCGAGCGCCACCAACCCGGAATTCACCGATAGGTAGAACATCTGGATTCCCATCGGGAACCAACTGGCCCCCTGGGCGGCGAGCGGCACCAGGATCAGTTCGGCGCCCAACGTCCACACCACGATGAACGCGATGGTTGCGTCGATTGACCAGAGCGGCTCTGGGCGCCGACGCACCTTGCGGACCATGATCACGAACGCTGCCAAAGCGGTTCCGTACGCCACCGCGAAGACCGCATCGGCCAACCCGGCCGTGGTCAAGTCGCCGGAACGTTGCCCACCCTGGGTGAATTGCCGGACCAGCAACCCCACCACATGCAGCAGCAGTACGAGCAGGATCACCGCCCAGGCGCCACGTGCCCACAACGGCCGTCGCAGGACCGCCCACCCCATCACGCCCAGCATTGGCAGCACGGCTGCGGAGTAGATCAACGTCTGGGCATCGCTCGGCACCGGATCACGCACCAGCAGTGCCGCCACCGTCGCGGCAATCGCCCCCCACACCAGCACCGCCGCGGAGACGAATCCCCGGGCAGGCACAGGCGATGGTTCGGAGAGTGCCACCGGGTCAGTCTACGGCCTGGCCAGCGCTGCCTCAGGCTGATCGGAACTGTCCGACCACCAGGGGATGCCGGAGGTGACCGGAGCCAGTTCGGGCAACTTCGGTTCGATTCCGGCTCCGCTGCTCTGCTGTCGGATCCGACGAACCACCCAGGGCCCGAAGTGGTGCCGGAGCCAGTCGATGTCACTGCGTCGGCGCGCCGTCCACGGTGTCGGAGGTGCCGTCGGAAGCGGTTCCCGCCAGTCCGAGTCGCCCCAGCCGAGCGCCTCCGCGACGCCGGCGGCCACCCGGGTGTGACCCAGCGGCGACAGATGGAGCCGATCAGGCGACCACAGCCGGGGATCGTCGAACAATCGCTCTCCCCAGAAGTCGGCCACGAAGCAGTCGTAGTCCAAGGCGATTCGTCGAGTGTGGGAATTCATCGCTCGGATGCGCTCGGACAACCGACCGACGACCGCGGACCGGCGACCCGGATCGCCGAAGCAGAAGAGCAACACCTGGGCACCGGCCTCGCGCAACTGTTGCACCGCCGCTTCCTCGCAGGCCACGACATGGTCGAGGTCGAACACCGGCCGCATGGCGTCGTTCACTCCGGCGGCGTAGGACACCAGGTCGGGGCGCAACGCAGCCGCCACCGGCACCTGCTCCTCGAGCACCTCTGCAGCGCGCTTGCCCCGGATCGCGAGGTTGGCGTAGCCGAAACCTGATGGTGCGCCGCTCCGGGCCACGAGCATCGCGAGCCGATCGGCCCAACCCACATAGGTGCCGCCGAGTCCCTCGTCATCCATGCCTTCGGTGAATGAATCGCCGAGGGCCACGAAGGAGGTGGGTAGCGGCGCGGCCGGTCGTCGAAAGTCTGATGCTGTGCTCGTATCCTCCACCTCGCCTCACCTTTCGCTCGGATATCCAGAAGGTAGCGCAGCCGGGTGGAGGTTATCTGGCGTTCGGCAAGCCTCGACTGAGTCTGGCCATCGCCTCGGTCAAGCCTTCCACCGTCATGGGATACATGTCGAAGACGTCCGCGATCTGCTCGATCGTGCTGCCACGCCAACTCCCCGCAGGTTCCGGGTTGAGCCACACGCTGGCGGAGAAATGGTCGCGCAGGACCCGCAACCATTCCAAGCCGCTACGGCCACGTACTCCGGCCCACCCGGGCACAGCAGCTGCGCCCGAACCTCCGAGGGCAAGACGCGGACCCTCGGCGCCGCGCATGTGCAACTCGTAGTCGCCCATCAGGGCATCGCCAACCATGATCAGTTGGTAGCGGGAGTCGTAGCGGGCGAGCAGCTCGTGCACCCAGAGCGCCTCGGTGAATCTCTCAGATCGATACACCCGGCCGTAGACGCAATTGTGGAAGTAGAAGATCTGAAGATCTTTGAAGTGAGTTGCTTTGCGGGTGGCGCTGAACAACTGCGACATCAGCAGCGAATGCGGCGACATGGAGCCGCCGACGTCGACCATGAGGATCACATGGGTGTCGGGTCGGCGGGGAGGCTGGGTGACCACCTCGATGTCGCCGGCATTGCGTGCGGTCGCATCTATCGTCGCGTCGATGTCGAGTTCACGCTGCGCGCCCGTTCGCACGAAGGATCGCAGTCGCCGCAGGGCGACCTCGAACTGCCGAACGTCGAGGACGAGATCCGACCGATAGCCACGATAGGACCGTTGGCCTGCGACCTGGATCGCCGATCGACCCCCGCCGGAACTTCCCGTGCTCAATCCAGCCTGTGCGGTCCCCGCCTGGCCGTGCGGCGACGTACCACCGGTGCCGATCCAGTGGTTTCCGCCGTCGTGGCGTTCGGTCTGATCGGCCAACCGCGCCGCGAACAGCCGGCGCCATTCCTCGACCTGCTCCTCGTCCGGCCACTCCTGCTCGTCCGGTATCCGGGCGTCGGAGCGAGCGGCGTCGAGCCACTCGCGGATCTGGTCGCTCAACCCGCCTTCATCGCCCAATTCGGCCGCCACCTCACCGTAGGTGGCGGCGAAAGCCTGGTCGAATGCGTCGAGGTGGGTCTCGCTGTGAATCAGCACCGCTCGGGCGGTGTAGTAGTAGCCCAGGAAGGTGCTCCCGTGCGCGCCCTTGGCGAGAGCCTCGGCCAACGCGACGGCTTCGGTCACCCCCACCGGAACGCCCGCGTCCCGCAGCCGGTACACCAGCGGAACGAACATGCCGGTCAGCCCCCGATCCGGCCTCGGGTACGACCGGCCACGGCCGCCGAGTAGCTTGCGAGGTCCTGCTCCTTCTTCAGCAAGGTGCCCAGGAAGGGCAGATCGGCGTCGAGTTCCACCGAGTCGCGACCGGAGGCCCGCAGCACCGCGATCCAGTCGACCAGTTCCGACGTCGACGGACGTTTGCGCACGCCCGGCATCTCCCGCACCCGGTAGAAGACGTCGAGCGCCTGCTCCAGCAAGTCCGGTTCCAGCCGCGGATGGTGCACAGCCACGATCCGGGACATCAGTTCCCGGCTGGGGAAATCGATGAAGTGGAACACACATCGGCGCAGGAAGGCATCCGGCAGTTCCTTCTCGGCATTCGAGGTGATGATCACGATGGGACGTTCTTGGGCGACGACGTGATCACCGGTCTCGGCTACTGTGAACCTCATCCGGTCGAGTTCGTGGAGCAGATCGTTGCCGAACTCGATGTCGGCCTTGTCGATCTCATCGATCAGCAGCACACTGCGCGACTCCGAGGTGAAGGCCTTGCCCAAAGGTCCGAGGTGGATGTACTCCCGGATGTTGCGCACGTCGTGGTCGCCGAACCGGGAGTCGTATAGTCGCTGAACTGTGTCGTAGAAGTACAGACCGTCCTGGGCGCGGGTCGTGCTCTTCACGTGCCAGGTGATCAACTCGTAGCCGCCTGCCTCCGCGACGGCCTCGGCGAGCAGGGTCTTGCCGGTTCCGGGTTCACCGCGCACCAGCAGCGGCTTCTGCAGCACGGTGGCACAGTTGACGGCTGCCTCGAGTGCCGGATCGGTCAGATAGGTCGACGTCCCGCCGAACGGTGTGTTGGTGGTCGGGCTGGATGGGGTCACCCCGCGATCATATGGAGAGGCTCTTCCCCTCCTAGTCGAAGACCCCTGGGCAGTCGGCCTGCAGACCCGCCGACGCCTCATCGGCCGGCACGACCGCGCCGGAGTCCACGTTGACCGTCCAGGTGTACACCCCTCCGTCCGCCACGAACATCTGAACCCCGTAGAGCCCCGGGCCGTTACCGGTCGGCGCGGCCTGGAAACTCAGGTCGGGATCCTCCAGCACCGGGACGAAATCCGTGGCGTCGCCGAGGATCTGAATCTGACACTCGTCGAGTCGAGTTGCCGCCAGCGTTATGGCGTCGCCCTCACGGCCTCCCTCCTGCGCCGGCGGCGCCGGTTGCGGGGTCGCCGGCGTGGTCGGTGTCGGCTGCGGTGCGGGAGTCGAGGGGGTGGCTGGGGCTTGCGATTGCGGAGTTTCGGAACGGTCGTCGGTTCCGGCGGTACCGGCCGTGCGCACGAACTGCTCTCCGGTGCGCACGTCCACCAGCACGAACGTGCTGATGGTGGTTCGACTGGGTTCGACCACCGTGAACGATTCCGGCCGGAATGCTGGCCAGGTGGTTCCCGTCACCCTCGCGCCGGTCAACTCCGCGGGCGGCGGCGTGAGCGGATTGCCGCAGTAGCACTTCACCACGGGCTCTCCGACGCTGTTGACCAACACGGCCGTGCCGGCCTGGAGCACCGCGGGCACCGCGGTCGCCTTTCCGTCGAGGTAGCCGTGATTGGTGACAGCAGTGTCGCTGCGCAGCAGAACCGGCGTAAGAGGCGCCACGAAACCCGGAATGTCCGTTTCGGTCAATCCCAACACCGAACTCCAGGCCCTGGCCAGATCCGGATTTGCCGTCAGATAGGCCACCAGTTGATCCTTGTCGCACGACGCCTGATCCAGCGTTCCGCCGTACAGTCCGGCGGTGGCGGCCGGGACCGGCTGCACGCCGGTGCGTGCGACCGGCTCGGCCGGCTCGGTATCCGTGCCGATCGGTGGGGTGAACGCCGCGACCGCGCTGGACACCGGCTCGGCACGCAGTTCGACCGTCGTGGAGTCGTCGACAATTCGGGGGATGATCAAGAACGCCGCACCGGCCACCAGCACAAAAGCGAGGACGGCACCGAGCACGATGGCGACGATGGCTCCGGCGCCGAGTCCACCTCGACGCGCCTGACCCGGGGCGGTCGATTCCGCACGCCATTGCGGGTTCGGATCCTGCGGTGCGCTGGTCATCGCGAACTCCGTTCCTGTCGGTCTACTTCCACCGTAGGACTGCGAGGGGTTCGGTGTGCTGTGGGGTCGCCACGGATTCGGGAGCTGCTCCTCTTCCCGGTTGGAAGGGGGCATGATGGTGTCATGCGCGCATTGGTGATTTTCGAATCCATGTTCGGTGGCACCCAAACCGTCGCTCAAGCGATCGCCTCGGGAGTCTCGGCGGCGGTCGGCGAGTCGGCCGAGGTGGAGGTCCTGGAGGTGAGCAGCGCGCCGACGCAGGTGCCTGCCGATGTGGATCTGTTGATCGTCGGCGCCCCGACCCACGCGTTCGGTTTGTCGCGCCCGAACACCCGTGACGAGGCCGCGAAGAAGACCGACGAACCGCTGGTCTCCACCGGGGACGGCATTCGCGAGTGGCTGGCGGCGACGTCCCTTCCCGCCGGTCAAAGGGCCACCGCCTTCGACACCCGGATGGCCCACCCCAAGGCGATCGTCAAGTTCGACCACGCCAACCACAGCATCGAGAAGGCTCTGCGCAAACTCGGCGCCGAGATCGTCTGCGCCCCGGAGAAGTTCACGGTCGTCGACGTCACCGGCCCGCTGGCGGAGGGTGAACAGGCACGCGCCGAAGCCTGGGGATCGACGATAGCGACGTCTTGGCAGGGCTAGCCGAATCTCCGGCGTGGCTATTCGACGGCCACGTCCATCGCCGGCGCCACGATGGTGCGCAGCACCTCGTCGGCCGTGGTGAGTCCCTGCATCGCCAGCCGTACCGCCGCAGTCTGCAGCGAGACGTAGCCCGTGGTCGAAGCCGCCGAGGCGACGTCGGCGGCCGTACCGCCGGCATGGATGACGCCGCGCACCCTGGGGGTCACGGTGAGCAACTCGTAGGCCCCGACCCGACCCAAGTACCCGGTTTGGCCGCACATCTCGCATCCGCTCCCCGCCACCAGGGTCGCCGCCTGTGCCGGGGTCAGCCCCAACAGCACCTGGGTCTGAGGGTCCGGCATGCTGGGCTGGGAACAGAAGGCGCACGGTCGGCGCAGTAGACGCTGCGCTATCACCAGTCCGAGCGCGTCGGCGACCAGATACTTCGGAACGCCCAACTGCACCAGTCGCACCACGGCGGAGGGGCCGTCGAGAGTGTGCAGGGTGCTGAGCACGAGGTGTCCGGTGAGCGCTGCGGAGACGGCCATGTTCGCCGTCTCGGTGTCTCGAATCTCGCCCACCATCACGACGTCCGGGTCCTGCCGTAGTGCCGCCCGCAAGGCACCGGGAAAACTCACCCCCTTGGCCTCATCGATCTGGATCTGGGTCACGCCTTCGAGCTCGAGCTCCACCGGGTCTTCCATGGTGATGGCGTGCCGCTCCGACCCGACGTAGCTGCTCAACAGGGAGTACAACGTCGTGCTCTTGCCGGAACCCGTTGGACCGGTGACGACGATGAACCCCTGCGGTTTGCCCATGATCGCCGCCACCGAGTCCACCTGTTCCCAGGAGAGGCCCAGTTTCGAAATTTCCGGCAGTTGTTTCTGCGAGGTCATCAGGCGCAGAACGAGATTCTCGCCATGGATGGTGGGGACCGTGGACACCCGGACGTCCAGATCGTGATCCCTGATTCGGACCCGCGCCCTGCCATCCTGTGGTGTCCGTTTGGTGAAGACGTCGAGGCCGGAAATCACCTTCACCCGGCTTGCGATCGGGGCGAGACTCTCAGGCGGCAGTTCCAGCACGACGTGCATGATCCCGTCGATTCGGAAGCGCACCCGCAACGACTCGGCGGACGGTTCGATGTGGACGTCACTTGCCCGGCGGTTCGTGGCGTCGAGCAGGATCTGGTCGACGATGCCGACGGCTCCCTCGTCGTCCACCGCCGCGATCCGGGGAGCCACCGGGGTTCCGGTGACCCTGCCGACGAAGGCGTCGACCACCGCGGCGCGGCGTTCATCGCCCCACAACCGCCGGAGTTGGGCCTCGACCTGCGATGGCATCGCGACCACGAACGAGACTCTGCCCTGGTAGCGGGTGCGCAGATCATCGGCGGAGACGATGTCGAACGGATCCGCGACCGCGACCACGGTGTTCCCGTTCGCGACCGCGAACGGGACCGCCCGGTAGCGGAAAGCCGACACCCGGTCCAGCGATCGCGCCACCGAATCGTCGATCGCGACCCGATCCAGGTCCACCACATGCAGACCATGACGCTCCGCCAGCCCGGCGGCCACGGTCTGTTCGTCGCACAGGTGCTCCCGGATGAGCACCTCACCCAATCTCGGTCGGTTCGGATCGGAACGTTGGATCGCCAGCGCTCGTGCCACGTCGGCCTCCGAGACCTTGCCCCAGCCGATCAGGATGTCCCCGAGACGGCGGCGCGGAGTGCCATACGGTTGCACGGTCCTCCTCGCCTCCATTCGCCGGCGCGGTCCGAGAACCATCGCCTGCGCCCACCGTAGGGCACCGCCGACGGAAAGACTCGCGATCGGCGGATCAACTTCGCTAGGGTGACCATGCGGCGCCTAGGGTCCGCGTCGCGCGGCGGAGTGGAGGATGCAGATGGGCACTGAGACCGGGATCGAACCGCATAGGCGTCGGAACGCACTCGTGGTGTTGGCGGCCAGCGGTGGCGCGCTCGCCATCCTCGCCGGTTGCAGCGTCTCCAGCAACCTCGATTCGGCCAAACTGCAGGACCAGATCACCCAGGAGGTCCAGGCGGTCGTGCCCGAGGGCACCGAGGTTTCCGTGAGTTGCCCGAGCGACATCGCGATCTCCGCCGGCGCCACCTCGGAGTGCACCATGAACGTCGCCGGGCAGACCGCCCAGGTCGTGGTGACCCAAGAGGATTCCGAGGGCAATGTGGTGTTCGAATCCGCCTCGGCGATCCTGTTCCTCGATCAGGCGCAAGATGAGATCACCAAAGAGGTGACGGCGCAGATTCCGGGCAACTGGACCACGACGTGCGCACCTCCTGGATCCAGTTCCGGTATCTACGTTGCGCCTCCCGGCACCACCTTCGACTGCGTCGTCAGCGGCACCACCGCCGGCGGGGAGCAGCAGGAGGGCACCGCGGTGGTGACCGTGGACGACAACAAGGGCAACATCAGCTTCAGCGTGCAGTGATGTGCCCTTGTCGTCGTCCAGGCGCGAGGCGTCAGATTCGGCGGAAGGCCGTCGGCTCGCCGATGTAGTAGATGCTCGCGATGTGCACACCAGTGTCGTAGTTGCTGGCCTGCACCACCTGGCCGCCGCCGATGTAGATGGCGACATGCTGGGCTCCACCGGGTCCGTAGAAGACCAGATCCCCAGGGGCCAGGCTGTCGTAGCTCACCGCGGACCCGTAGCCGATCTGGTTGTATGAGCCGCCCGGCAGCGAGACTCCGGCCTGACCGTAGGCCCACTTGACCAGACCCGAGCAGTCGAATCCGCCCGGTGCCTGACCGCCGGACACGTACGGCTGCCCAAGCATCGACATTGCCGCGCCGACTGCGCCGGAACCCGAGTATCCGCCCACGGCGGCCGGTGCCTCATAGGCAGCGGAAGCCGGAGCCGTGTAGGTCTCGACGGGGGCGTTGGCTGCGGCCTGGGCCTGCCACTGGGCCACGACGGCCTCGTTCATCAGCCGCTGATCCTCGGCGGCTTGCGCGGCGGCAGCCTCGGCAGCGGCGGCGGCTTCGGCCTCGGCAGCCTGCTGCTGCCAGTTGGCCACCACGGCAGCCTTCACCGCAACGAGGTAGTCGGCCTCCCGCTTGCGCTGGATCGTGGCCTCTTCCTGCTTCAGGGCTGAACTGATTGCTGCCTGCGAACTCGGCCGAACGGCAGCCTCGCCGTTGTTCTGTGCGAATGCCGGCACGGTTGCGAAGACCGTTGCGCCAGCGACGGCCGCGGCAGCGGGCAGAGCGATACGAGCGGAAATACGCATAGGTTGTGATGTCCTTTTCTGGCTGCCTCCCGACCGTGCAGCCGCACCGCCTGCGCGGGGCCGCACGCCGGTACGCCCGCAGATCACGACCCGTCGGGGGTCGGCCGCATGCCGGCGATTCGGCAGATCACCCGCCGAATCCGCCTTCGCGGATGTCGGAACTTCAGGTGACGTTGAGAACGTACTTGCCGCCGCTGCCCCGCTCTGACGCGTTTGGGGTGAGTGCAGTCACACCGGCAGCCAACATTTCGTCAAGATCAGGGCAAGATTCCGAGCACCCCGCCAGGGTTCGCCGCCGGAAGTGAAATGGCGCACAATTGAGCCATGTCAGCGTCTGGCACGGTCGAGGTGGATCGCGCGAACGGTCGCGGTCGGCTTCGGCGGGTGGTGGGTCCAATCCTGGTGCTGCTGGCACTGATGTGGGCACTCGAGGTGCTCGACGTGGTGTTGCGAGGCCGGTTGGACAGTCTCGGAATCGTGAGCCGCACCCCGGAAGGGTTGATCGGGATTCCGCTTTCCCCCTTCCTGCACGGCGGCTTCGCCCACCTCATGGCGAACACCATCCCCTTCGTCGTGCTCGGGCTGTTGGTGGCCTGGCGGACCGAGCGGTCCATGTGGCCCGTCACGCTCACCATCGCCGTGATCGGTGGCTTCGGAGTATGGCTGCTGGGGCCCGGGGCGGCGGTGACGATCGGAGCGAGCGGCATCATCTTCGGCTTCTTCGCCTACCTGATCACGGCCGGACTGTTGACCCGTCACTGGCTCGATCTGCTCATCGCGGTTGCGGTGCTGATCGTCTACGGCGGCCTGCTCGCAGGTGTGCTGCCATTCGCAGTCGGCCCGGGTGTGTCCTGGCTGGCCCACCTGATGGGTGCCCTAGGCGGTGTGGTGGCCGCGTTCGCGTTCGCTGATCGCAGCCGCTAGCCCGCTCTACTTGGCCAGAGTGCCAATCGCGAAGGCCTCCAACTGGGTGGTCGGCCGCGGCTCCCCTTGATGCTGGGCGGTGAAGGCCGCCGACCCGTCCTGGCCGCACAGCGACTCGATCGGCTGCTCGCCACCTGGGTGTCGGGCGACCCACCCGGTCAGGTCGTAGACCTTGCCGTCGATCACGCTCCAGCACGCGTCCGCGGAGTTCCTGGTGGCGACTTCGGCCATCGTGAACGTGGCGGGGCTTGCCCCGGGTGCCGTCGGTGAACCGGCCGTCGACGCCGATGCCTGCGGCGCCGGATCGGTGGTTTGGTCGGCGGCGGACTCCAGCACGGTGCCCCACACGGCCTCGGCACCGGATTCGCCCACCCGGAACGTCTGCACCACCGTCACGGCGGCGACCACAACGGCGACGCCGGCCAATATCCGAATGCCCATCGGGGTGCGGACTTTTCCTCCGGCGGCTGTGGTCCCCGTTGCCGCCGCGGCAGGTGCGGCGGATTGACCGCTCAACACGTCGTGAGTTTGGCTCAGGAGCGCCTCGACGTCGTCGCCCGTCGCGGCGCCGCCCGACACCGCGCCACTTCCCGCCGGCCCCGGGCCACTCCCCTGTGGGCCCGAGGCACGGCCTTGTCGCCAGTCCCAGATCGCTGCGACGCCGACATAGAGGGTCGTGGTGACGAACATCGCGGCGGCGAAGTAGGGCAAACCGTCGCCCAGCGACGCGTGCCGGACCGGTTCACCGACGACAGCCGCGAGTCGCTCACCCGACTCTTTGGCGAGCCAGGTGGCCATCACCGCAGCGGCGGTCAGGAGCACCACCCAACCTCCGAGGGTGCGCCGCCACGACCGCCGCACAGCGAGCAACACCAGCCCAACCGCACTCAGCGGGATCAACACAACGGCTGCATGCACCACCAGCGGGTGAAGCGGCAGGCCGTTCACAGTCGCGAACATGTGGGCCATTATGGCCCCGAATCCGGTGTCGACCCAGAAATCGCTTGCAGCCGCTGTGCGTGTCAGCCCGGCGACACCACCTCCGCTGGCACTTGATATACCCCCTGGGGTATAGTTCGTTTCATGTGGAAGCGATCAACCGCCGTTGCCCTCTTCGCCGTCGCCGTGCTCACCGGCACCGCCGCCTGCTCGAGTTCGAGCGCGACATCGGATACCGCCGCCCCGACCTCCGTGGTGGACGTCGCCGGGGCGACCATCATCGACGTGCGCACGCCGGAAGAGTTCACCTCCGGACACCTCGAGGGAGCGACCAACATCAACCTGCAGTCGTCGGGGTTCACGTCGCAGATCCAGTCGTTGCCGAAGGACTCCTCGTACGTGGTGTATTGCCGTAGCGGCAACCGTTCGGCCGAGGCCGTGGCGCAGATGAAGGCAGCCGGCTTCACCAACGTGGTGGACGCTGGTGGCCTTCAGGAGGCTTCCGACAGCACCGGCGTGCCGGTCGTTTCGTAGTCCCGGGATCATCCGGCGCCGAGCCGACTGGCGGGACACGTTACGCCTCGAGCAGGGTCTCCCCTATCCAACCGCCCGGCGAGAAACCCGGCGGCACCGCCGCAATCGCCGATCCGGTGTAGGTCACCCAGGTGTTGAGCAGGTCTGATTCAGCCAATCGGCGCTGAATCCCCACGAACTGCTCGGCGGGGTCCGCGGCGAAGGCCACAAAGATCTGACCTGCGTCACCGGCTACTCCGGTGCCGAAGTTGTAGGGCCGCCGCAGGATGCGCTCCCGCGGATTGGTGGGGGCCGCGAGCCTTGCGTGGGCGGTCGGTGCGATCACACTCAGGCCACGCTCGTCGACGGCGTCCAAGTCCACCTGGGATTCCGGCGTCCCCCCGGACAGCGGGGCACCATCGCTGAGGTTGCGGCCGATGATCTCCTCGCGGCCGGCGCGATCCAACTGAGTCCACGTCTCCAATTCGAACTCGACCCGGCGCACGACCATCCCAGTGCCGCCCACCAACCACGCGGGCGCATCCGACCACACGACCTCGTCGAAGTCAGCCGTCCCCGGCGTCGGATTGACGATGCCGTCCACCTGGCCGAAGAGGTTGCGTCCCACCGTGCCGGACGGCAGCGCACCTGGCGCGTTGTGGAAACCCTGCTGGATCCAGCGGGTGGTGGTGAATGCGGCGGCGTCGTTGCTCACCACCCGGAGGGTGTGGCCGACGGTGAGCGGGTCGTCCGAGCAGATCTGCACGAGGATGTCACCGCCGGTGAAGGCCGGATCGATCTCGTCGCCGGCGAACACCGGTAGGTCGACCAGCCACTCCGGCCGGTAGGGCGCCAGCCCGTCGAGCGAGAACACGCCAGGACCGAATCCGACGGTGACGGTGAGGTTGGCCGGCACCGCGGCGAGTTCCGGGACCGGGTCGGCCAGTGCAGGCTCACCGGCGGCGAGGCGCTCAATATCGTCGGAAAGCAGCTTCATCAACTTCACCAGGTCGGTTCGGCTGGAGCCCGGCCGGAGCGAGAAGCTGGCGATGGCGGCACTCGCCTGGGCAGGCGTCGCTATCCCGGCCTGGTGCGGGCCGTAAGGATCGACCGTCGACTCGCCCAGAGCACCCGTCCCGGAGTCGCCGGGCTGCTGGTCGCGTTGGTTGACCGAGGTCGCCACCGCCGCACCCGCCGCAGCTCCGACGAGTGCCGCCGAACCACCGATCGCCGCTCCGCCGAGCAGCAGTCGCCGCCGGCTGAATCCACTCGCACTGCCGTTGTCTCCGGGTTCAGTCACTGCGGCGGCACCTCTCAGCCGGCGGGCTGGCTTCCGTCCATACTCGGCATCTGCGACGCGCCGTTCATGTCATCCATGCCGCCCATGCCGCCGCCCACGTACTCTTCGTTCCCGCCGGCGAACTCCTTGGCGGTGGCCACAACCTCGAACGACCCACCGGTGCTGCACTCCAGCGTCGTGGTGACCTCGTCCCCGGGAGCGATCGGCCCGGTCAGTTGCATGAGCATGACGTGGTAGCCGCCGGGTTCAAGAGTCAGCGTGCCTCCCGCCGGCACCACAAATCCGCCGTCGATGGCTTTCATCTGGCCGTCTGCCACCTCGTGCAGTTCGACGACCCCGGCCGCCGGACTCGAACCGCCGACGATCGTCACCTCTTCGTCCCCACTGTTCGTGAGCACGCCGAATTCGCCGGTCATGCCGGAATCGGCCGCCTTCACCCAGGCGTCGGTCAGGGTCACCGGGCAATCCCCGGTCGCACTCGCCGACGGGCTCGTAGCGGCGGATGGCGACTCACTCTCGGTCGCCGACGACGACCCGCCGGAGCACCCGGCGATCAGCAGAACTCCAAGCGTTCCAAGGGCAATCGCGACAGGCTTCGCAGTCATCTTCACCATGCGCCGATGATACGACCGCGGCGATCAGGCGTCGGGGGCGGCGTCTCGCTTGGACTCGGGGGCATACTCGGCTGCGGCCTCCGCCGAGTAGTCCTGTTCGAGTTCGGCCGCCGCGGCCGCCGCCTCCCGCTCGGTCGGCTGGGCGATCTCGTGCACCGTGTCCGGTTGATGCGAAGCGGGAGCCACGTCGGACTGCTTGCGGGGCGGGTCGATGTGAGGCAGCAGCGTGGCCACGACCACGGCCGCGAGCAGCACCATGGCAGCCGAGACCAGCGCCGTCAGGTGCGAGGCGGACATGAAGGCCTGGTAGGCCTCGGATTGCCATTGCATCACCACCGGCTCCGGAACGCCCGCAGCGGCGGCACGCTCGAAGACCACCGTCGCACCCCCCACCGACTGTTGCGCCGCGTCGCGCGCCGCCTGCGGGATCGCCGCCGGCAGCGACTCGATGGTGGGCGCCACCAATGAGGAGAAGCGGGTGGCGAGCAAGGTCGAAATCACTGCCACACCGAGCGCCCCGAACACCTGACGAACGGTGTTCTGCACCGCTGATCCGGCGCCAGCACGAGCCAGCGGCAACACGTTCTGCATCACCGTCGATGCCGGAGCCACCACCGCCCCCATGCCCAGTCCGAACAGGAAGAACAACGTGAGCACCAACCAGAGGGGAGTATCGATCTCGAGTCTCGCCAATCCGAGCAGCGCGAAGCCGACGATCGTCAAGCCGATCGACATCACCTTCCGATAGCCGAATCGGTTGACCAGCTTGGCGCTGCGGGGAGCGGCCAACAGTTGGCCCGCCGCGAAGGGGAGGAAGCACAAACCAGCCTGCAGGGTGGAGAAGTCGCGCAGCAACTGCAGGTAGAAGGGCAGCGTGAAGGTGATGCCGGAGAGGGCGAAGAACGCAAGACTCACGGCCGTGAGACTCACGGCGTAGCCTCGGTTGCGGAACAACGCGACATCGAAGGAGCGGTGGTCGCTGCGCGCCTCCAAGGTCAGGAACAGCGCGATCACCAGCACCCCGGCCAACATCGGCAACCAGACCGAGACGGCGAGGAAACTGCGTGTCTCGGAGGCGTGAATGATGCCGTAGACCAACAGCACGAGGCCTACGAAGGACATCACGAGGCCGGGGATGTCCAACCGTTGCGGGGTCGGATTCCGAGTCTCGGGGACAACGCGCAGGATGCCGATCAATCCGATGATCACGATCGGAACGTTGATCAGGAAGACCGACCCCCAGTCGTTGCCGGTCAGCCACGACGACCAGCCCGGATGCTGCAACATCAGCCCCCCGAGCACCGGCCCCAAGGCGACAGCTCCGCCGACGGCACCGGCCCACAGGCCGATGGCCCGCCCCCGTTCGTGCGGCGGGAACACCACCGTGATGATGGCCAGCGTGACCGGCAGCACCGCGGCCCCACCCACTCCCATCACTCCGCGGAACAGGATCAGCGCCTGAGCGTTGGGTGCGAATGCCGAAGCGGCTGACGCCACGGCGAAGACCACGAGTCCGATCACCAGGATCCGCTTCCGGCCGTATTTGTCCCCCAACACGCCCCATGTGAACAGCAGCGCGGCGAACACCAGAATGTAGGAATCAACCGCCCACACGAGTTCACTTTGGGTGGCTTGCAGGTCTTCCTGGATGGTCGGCAGCGCGATGTTGAGGATCGTGTTGTCCAACACCACAATCAGCAGGCTGACGACCAACACCCCGAGAATCGCCCAACGCCGGGGATGCCCCTCACCCGACACGGACCAATGGGTGGTGCGATCACTAGTCATGGCTGCCAATCGTCGCGGGGTGAGCAGGCCCACCCTACGCCCGCGGGCACCTCCCGTCGCCACTGAACCGCCGACGACCGTCAGCCGCCCCGAGACGGGCTAGATTGAACCGGCATGCGGCTGTTCTTCTCGCTACCGGTGCCGGAGGGCGCCCGGGCCCACCTGGCCGCCGCGCTGGAATCCCGGATCCCGGACGAGTGCGTCGACCACCTGCGGATCACCGCCCCCACCCGTTGGCATGTGACATTGACGTTCTGCGGAGACATGCCCGCGGATGCCGCTGGCAGGCTGGTCGAGGTGTGCACGGGCGCCGCCTTTCCGGTCGCGGAGAATCGCAGCGAGATTCGACTGGCGGGTGGCGGCCGCTTCGGTAGGGGCGTCGGATGGGTCGGGGTCGAAGCCGGCCCTTGGCTGCCGGAACTGGCCGCCGAGGTGTCGCGTTTCGCCCGGAACCATGGCTGCCCACCGGATCGATCACGTCCGCACCGCCAGTGGCGTCCGCACGTCACCGTGGCGCGCTCCCGATCCACCTCCGAGACCGGCATCGGCTCCTGGTTCGCCACCGCGCTCGCCGACTACCGCGGGCCGGGCTGGCTTCCTACCTCCGTGCATCTCGTGCATTCGGTGCTGGGACCCGCCCCCACCCACACGGTGGTCGCGGAGGTTCAGCTCTCGTCGGCCGAGTCGTCGTCAAGGCCGTGATGGGCCAGCAACTGCCGGGCCAATGAGTCATCACAGTCGATGAGATCTGCCGGCTCGGTGACGAAGGCGCCCGGACCCGCCTGCAGCAACACCAGACCCACGCGGTCGGCCAACGGTTCCACCACGGACATCTGCAGTTGGACGTCGGTGTCGGAGTCGATGACCGTGACGTGTTCGGCGAGGTACTCGGTGACCCACTGCCGCTCGCGCGGCATCACCACGCTGACGTCGGTGGCGCGCCGGTTGGCTGCGATCAGCTCATCGGTCTGGCTGGGGCGGTCGAACGTCTCAGCGGTCGGCTGCAAACTCCTGATCTGCTTGACCAGATAGGTCCGGATGCTGCCGTCGGGCTGGATCGGCCCAGCATCCACCTCAAATCCGCGCTGCGTGCGAACCAACGCATACGGTTCGATGGTGCGGGTGATGATGCCCGGCCGCCACGTGCGGTCGTATTCGATCACCACCTTGCGGCGCTGCTCCACCGCGTCGGTCAGTTCTGCTTCGTACCTGCGCCCCAGGCTGGGCCGCCACACCTCCGTCACCCCGGGCAGCCAACGGCTGCGCAACTGCGCGATGACCTCGGCCAACGCGAGGTTCTCCGGCTCGGTCCGCGCAAGGTCCTCAGCTGCGATCAGCACTTGGCCGACCTCCGACACGGTCAAACCCCCGGCTTGACCCGGTACTCCCGACCCGGGGTTGTGCAAGCGGACCGCCACCGCCTGCTCCCCGGGTACGAAGAGGTCGTCGTCGTCTTCGGCTGGATCCGCCGGCCGCCGGGAGAGGAATTCCACCCAGGCGGTCAAGCCGAGCGGACCGAGTTCGGTGCCGGAGTTGTAGGCGATCAGATCGGCGCGCAACTGCTCCGCGTCGACGTCGAGCAACTCGGCCAACTCCACCAACTCCAGCCCGCCGGGGTGGAGATCCAACATCGCCAGGGCCTCGAAGACCATGCCGAGACGTTGGACGTAGCGGGGCGGCGCCATCAGGAGACTCCCCGCAGGTGTGCGCGTAGGTCGTCGCGGACTTCCGATCGAAGGCTTTCCGGGCCCAGCAGGCGCACCCGGGTGCCGAGTTCGTACAACCTGTTGCGGAACGTCGTGTGGTTGCGCACCGGGATAGTCAACTCGACCACTTCCTTGCTGCGCCGCACGCTGGTGGCGTGTCCGAGCCGGCTCTCCACCCGGGACCGGAAGGCCGGGTCGGTCTCCACCACGGCGTCCACCGGTTCACCGTCCGGGAACGTCAGCGGATCGACGTTGAGCTCCGGGGCGCCGATCGCCGGTCCGGCGCTGTTCGGCCGGTCCAGGGTGAGTGCCGACATCCGGTCCAGCCTGAACTGCTTGGTCTGCCATTCTGCGGGCGCCACCTGCGGATCGACCTCTCGGCCGACCAGGTACCAGCGTCCGTCCCGCAGCCAGATCGCATCCGACGCCACAACTCGGTCGCGGTCGCGGTACCGGAACCGCAACAAGCATCGATGCTCGTGGCCGTGGCTGGCCAACGCCAGGGAATAGCCCGGGGCTTCGGTCATCGCGCGCCGCACCGCAGGGTCGCGGAACGAGGCACTGGATTCGGTCTTCACGGCTGAGACCCCCACCAGGGCGGCGGCACGGACGAACTCCTCCCGCTGTTCCGCCGTGAAGTGCAGTTGCACCCGCGGATCCCCGTGCTCGAGTCGATAGCGGGCGTGGCTGCCGGCGGGCGCGACATTCGTGATGCGCCAACCGATGGCCGCGAGATGGCGCAGGTCGCGCTGGAGTTGTTCACGTTGGCCGGCGATTTCACCGCCGTAGCGACCGGCAGCCACGAGATCATCGGCCGGCACACCCGCCGGACCGGCCTGCCCCAGCATGGCCATGATCGTCACCACGCGCTCCAAGGCCGAACCAGGATCCCGTCCCGCCTCGCGCCGCAGCGGCACCACCATGGTCGCTCCCCTCACAGTTGCGTGCTCAGAGATTATCGCCGGTTGGCTGGCCTACCCTGGATGACGTGACGAACGACGAGACCGGCGAGTCGGCTCCGGATGGTTTTCGGATCATGGTGGTGTGTCTCGGCAACATCTGCCGTTCCCCGATGGCGGCTGCGGTGTTGCGCTCGAAACTGGCCGCCGCCGGCCAGACCGACGTACTGGTCGACTCGAGCGGAACCAGCGACTGGCACGTGGGCGAACCGGCCGATGCCCGGGCCGGCGCAACACTCCGCGCGGCCGGCTACGACCCGACCCACAGCGCGCAGCAGTTTCAGTCCCGACACCTCTCCGCCTACGACCTCATCTTGGTGATGGACGACGACAATCTGCGTCAACTCCAGAGCCACGGCCCGGCCGGTCGGCAGGTGCGCAAGTTTCGCGAATTCGATCCGATCGTCGCCGCTGGGGACGAGTTGTCGATCCCGGACGTTCCGGATCCCTACTACGGCGGATCCGCCGGTTTCGAGGATGTGCTTCGGATGGTGGAACGCACCAGCGAGGCAATCGTGGCGGCGTTGCAGGCCGGCGAACTCCGGCGATGACGTTCTACCGCAAGGTCAAGGCTGGCGTCCCGTCTGCCTACTTCGACATCGAAGCAGCCGGATTGCGGTGGTTGTCGGTCCCGGACGGCCCACCCGTCGTCCGGGTGCGTGACGTGGCCACCGATCATCTGGAACTCGAGCGGATCGTGCCCGGCCGACCCGGCGAAGACGACCATCGGAGGTTCGGGGTGCAGCTGGCGCACCTGCATCGCACTGAGGCGTGGGCCTTCGGTTGTCCGCCGGACGGTGTGAATCGAAGCGAGGGATTCATCGCGGATCTGCCGCTTCCCTACGGCGATTGGGGCGCCTTCGGACCGTTCTACGCCGAGGCTCGGATTCGGCCGTACCTGGACCTCCTGGGGGCTGCCGGCGGTCTGCCCGAAGCGGTGCACACGACGTTCGAGAGTCTGTTGGCCGCCCTGCGGGATTCGGATCCCGCCGTGGTGGGCCCGGCATCGACGCCACGCCGCATCCACGGCGACCTCTGGTCGGGCAACGTGGTCTGGGGCAGGCCTGACACTGACGACGAGACCCGGCTGGGCGGCTGGCTGATCGACCCGGCGGCCCACGGTGGGCATCCGGAAACGGATCTGGCCATGCTGGCGTTGTTCGGCCAGCCCGGCCTGGAGCTGATCCTCGCCGGCTACCAGTCGGTGTCACCGCTTCCGGCCGGATGGCGCGGCCGGATACCCCTGCACCAGGTGCACCCGCTGCTGGTGCATGCCGTGCTCTTCGGCGGCGGCTACCTCGCGCAGGCCCACTCCGCTGCGCGGGCGGCGCTCGCCGCCGTGTGACCTGATCAGACACCCCGTACACGTTGGCCGGATCTCCGGCCCGACGGCACTACGCTTGCTCACATGATCGACTCAGAGGTGGTGCGTGCCGCCCGAGGCATGGCAGTGGAGGCACTGGGCACTGCTATGCGCAACGAGGAGATGGTCACCCAAGGTCGACTTGAGCAGTTCCAAGCCTTGCGGCGACGTCAGTTGCGCAAGGCCCAAGCGAATTGGGCCCAACTCAGTTGGACCGATCGGGCTGGGGTTGTTGCTCGGCGGCTGCGGCCGCCGAAGAATCGGGCCGGCTCGGCTCGCTAGGGTCGATCGTCTGGTTCGGCGCCTCGAGCGCCGCAGTGGGTGCAACCTCGTCGGTCTTCATGCCGAAGACGTGCGTTGCCCACCAACGTTTCAGCGGCGCCACTCTGGCGTCCGCCCGATCGGCCCGCGACTGAGCACGCTGCATCTTGGCCGGATTTCCGCCATAGGCGATTGAGGCCCAAGGCGACCCCGGACGCGCCAGACGGATCATCCCCCACCACCCGAACACCGGCTGCACGATGCTCAAGGCGGCCAGCAACAGTCGTCCCTTGAGCACGGTGATCGCCGTCGGGATCAACCACAAGACGATGAACGAGACGGGTCCGAGGATTCGCGTGAAGTGATCGGTGGGAGTGTCCGACGGCGGATTGTCAGGAGCCGCCACCAGCAAGGCGGCGGCCATCACCGCCAGGCCGATGGTGATGGCGTCCACCGACAGCGCGCCCTCCCGCTTCCAATAGACATCGTCGAGGTGCAGGATCAGCGCGAACTCGTCCAGCACCAACGCTGCGCCGATGCCGAATAGCACCGCGCCGAGTTCCCGCCAAGGCCCGTACCGGGAGGCCGCCAGCAGCAGAACTCCCCCCACCAGCAGACTCACCACCCCCGGGACGACGTGGTGGATGTGCAGGTCTCCAGAAGTCACGTTCTTGATCGGACCGCGTCCCGACCGGATCATCCGGGTGATGGCCCTGGTCACGATGAAGGTGGCGACGAATGCCACCAGGGCCAAGGCCAGGGGCAGCCGCCCGGGAGTGATGATCTCTCGCTCCAACCACGCATGCACGCCACCAGTGTCCTCACCGTCCCGGTCGGTGGCAACATCGAGGTCGGCGAGTAGGTCCGGCACCTTGGGACCGACCGACGGCTCGGCAGTCGGCGGTGATCACGAAGCCGAGGCAGCCACCGGTCCCACTGTGCTGGCCACCGCGCCGTCGATGTGGGGGCCGGCGTCGACGCCCCGCAACGCGGCATTGACGGCGGTCCCGGTGAATGCCACCAGAGCAAGGCCCAGGGCGTAGAGCATGATTGCGATCGGTGCGGCGAGCACGCCGTAGACGGAGGTGTCGGAGAACACCCGCTCGAGGTAGATCGACAGGAACCACGATCCGGCCCACCACCCGAAGATGGTCACCACCGCTCCGGGTAGGGAACTGAGCAACGAGGGTCGTTGCCTCATCGTGATGTGCATCAGTCCGGTCAGGACGGTCACCATGAGCAGCACGAACAGCGTGAGCCAGAAAGCCGAGACCACCCAGACCGGGATGCGGAGCAGCGTGCTCAGGCGCCCCGGCAGCGTGGAGAAGAAGGTGATGGCGATTGCCAGCAGGATGGCCATCCCGATCAGCAGCAGCACTGATTGGGCCCGGATCCGGAAGTAGCCCCGCTCCCGGAACTGGCTGTTGATGATCATGTTGGCTTCGATGAAGGTCTGGATGCTGCGCGAACCCGACCACAGGGCGATGAGGAAGCTCAGCAACGGCAGACCTGCGCCACTGCGCGCGAACACCTCGTCGATCAGCGGAGCCACGTAGGTGTCCATCACTTCGGCGTTGACGAATTCGGCGGCGAACTCGAGCGCTTGGGTCTGCACGTCCACCGATTCGGCGGTGGGCAGCCACTGCTCCACGTAGCCGATCACACTGACGGTTCCGAGCAGCAGCCACGGCAGCGAGAAGACCAGCCAGAACGCGGCCTCGGCGCTCAAACCCAACACCCTCCGGTAGATGAAGATGCGCACCAGACGGGAGAGGAATCGCGCCACCGGGTGACTGGCCAAGCGCTTGAGCACTTGCCTACGGTAGCGCCATGGAACTGCCGCGAACGACAGCCGAATCCCCGCTCGCATCCCGCACCCACACTGTGATGAACCAGCCTGGTCCTCTTCCCGATTTCGACGCCATCGCGGACGACGCGGTATTGCGGGAAGGTCTGGCCACTTTCGGTGCCGATCCGCACACGCTGGGTACGTTGGGGAAGTTGGCCGGTTCGGCCGAGGCACGGGAGATCGGGCGCCTCGCCGACGTCAATCCCCCGGTGCTGCACACCCACGACCGCTACGGCAATCGGATCGACGAGGTCGAGTTCCACCCGGCGTGGCACGAGTTGATGGCGACGGCGGTCGGCCACGGACTGCACGCCTCACCGTGGTTGGCCGAGCATCCGGCCCCGCACGTCACCCGGGCGGCGGGCTTCATGGCCTGGTATCAGGTGGAGGCCGGCCACGGCTGTCCGATCTCGATGACCTATGCCGCGGTCCCGGCACTGCGCACCACCCCTGAGGTGGCCGCCCGGTTCGTCCCCGGTCTGGCGTCCGCACAGTACGACTTCGGCCTTCGCCCGCCGGCGGACAAACGCGGATTGATCGCCGGCATGGCGATGACCGAGAAGCAGGGTGGGTCGGATGTGCGCGCGAACACGACGCGGGCCTACCCGGCGGCGAACGGCTTCCGCCTCGTGGGGCACAAGTTCTTCTGTTCGGCCCCGATGTCCGATCTGTTCCTGGTGCTGGCCCAAGACGGCGACGCCGGACTCAGTTGCTTCGTGGTGCCGCGGGTGCTTCCGGACGGCACCAGGAATCCGTTCGACATCATGCGGCTCAAAGACAAGCTGGGCAACCGGTCCAACGCGTCCTCGGAGATCGAATTCAACGGCACCTATGCCGAGCGGCTCGGCGAACCGGGCCGAGGTGTGCCCACCATCGTCGAGATGGTCTCGGCCACCAGGCTCGACTGCGTCTTGGGCTCGGCGGCGTTGATGCGGCGGGCGCTGACTGAGGCCGGATGGCACGCCGCCAATCGTGCGGCATTCGGCCGCACCCTCATCGATGCCCCGCTGATGCGCGCGGTACTCACCGACTTGGCCCTCGAGGTGGAGGCGGCCCAGTGGCTGGGGCTTCGCTTGGCCGCCGCGGTGGACAACGGGGAGGATGCGCTGCGCCGCATCGGCCTGCCGATGAGCAAGTACTACGTCTGCAAGCGGGCTCCAGGACAGATATTCGAAGCGATGGAGGCGCTCGGCGGATCCGGCTACGTGGAGGACTCGGGTCTGCCTCGGCTGTATCGGGAGGCGCCGGTCAACTCGATCTGGGAAGGGTCGGGCAGCATCAACGCGCTGGATCTGCTGCGGGCTTTGGCGAAGTCGCCGGAATCGCTCGACGCATGGTTGGCTGAGATCGCACCGTTGCGCGGCGTGGATCGGTCCACTGACACGGCCATCGTGAACGTGCTCGACACCCTCGCGGCCGACCCGGAGCGGCTGGAGGTGTCCGCCCGTTGGCTCGCCGAGCAGATGGCGCTGCTGCTGAGCGCGGCGCAACTGGTTCAGCACTCCGCGCCGGGAATCGCGGAGGCGTTCATCCGGCGCCGTTTCGACAACACCGCCGGTACCGTGGGAGCGACCCTGACAGGTGGCGATGCCGACGTGCTCGAACGCGCTCTGCCGATCAGGTAGGGCGCACGGCCAGCGCGCCGAGGCGCGACAGGCAACGGTAGTACTTCTTCCGGTAGCCCCCGGCAAGCATCTCCGGGGCGAAGATGTCTGTGAGCGAATGCCCCGAACCGGCCACCGCCACCTGTCGGTCGTACAACCGGTCGACGAATACGACGAATCGCAAGGCGTCGGCCTGGTCCCGGAGCCGAACGACGTCCTGCAGGCCCACCAACGACAAATCTGACACCAGCGCCCCATATTTCGACGGATGCACCGTCCGCAGATGCGCCAGCAGGTCGGTGAAATCATCGAGGGTCGAATCCGGGGTGGTTCCCACCAGATCGACAAGATCCTCACGGTCGAACACTTCGGCCCGGGCCACCTCGCCACGATGCCGATAATCCTCGCCGTCGATCCGAAGCACGTCGAAGTGCGCCGCCAACCCTTGGATCTCACGCAGGAAATCATCGGCAGCGAACCTGCCTTCGCCGAGACGATCCGGCAGCGTGTTGCTGGTGGCGGCCAGGCGAACGCCGCGGTCGACGAGTTGGGAGAGAAACGTCGACATCAGCACGGTGTCGCCGGGGTCGTCGAGCTCGAACTCGTCGATGCACACCAGGGCCCGATCCGAGAACGCGGTCACCGCATTCGCGAAGCCGAGCACTCCGATCAGATTGGTGTATTCGACGAAGGTGCCGAACGACTTGGGACCCCGATGGGCGTGCCACAAGGCCGCCAGCAGGTGGGTCTTGCCGACTCCGAAACCACCGTCGAGGTAGACGCCCGGCCGCGCCTCGGGCGGCGCCGCGCGGCGTCGCAGCCAACGTCGGCCGGCGTTGCCGGCTCCGGCACCGCGTTCCGCGGCGAATGCCTCCAGGGCCGCTCTGGCGGCGCCTTGGCTGGGCCGTGCCGGGTCGGCCAGATAGGAGTCGAAACTGACCCGGGCGAACTGCGGAGGTGGCACCAACGAGGCCAACAACTCGTCATTGTCGGGAGCGGGGTTGCGCGTGCTCAGGCGTGCGATCACCACGGCGCTCTACCCTAGGCCACCCGGGGCAGCCGAGCGCACGCCGCAACGATTCCGGCCACAATGGCCCAATGGATCTCATCTACCCGCACCATCGACCGAATCTGACTCGGGAGGACCTGCTTGAGGTCTATGCGTGGCCCGAGGAGGGTTCCTACCTGCGCGCCAACATGGCGGCGAGCATCGACGGTTCGGCACGCGACGATGACGGCCGCTCCGAGGGGATTTCGAGCCCGGCGGACAAGGACGTCTTCAAGTTGTTGCGCCACACCGCCGACGCCGTCGTGGTGGGGGCGGGCACGGTGACCGCCGAGAACTACGGCCCGATGCCGGTGCGCGAGGAGTGGCAGAGCTGGCGGGCCGCAAATGATCGGTCGCCGCTGGTGCCGGTGGTGGTGGTGACCAACCATGCCTCGATCTCGCCGGAGGCCCGGGTGTTCAGCGGCCCGCCCGGTTCGTCTCTCGTCGCCACTGCCGGGTCTGCGGATCCGGAACGCCTCCAGGCTCTGCGTCAGGTCACCGAGGTGATCGTCGTCGGAGACGACGAGGTCGACGTCCCGACACTTCGGTCGGCATTGACCGAACGTGGACTCTCGCGACTGCTCACCGAAGGGGGTCCACACTTCCTCGCCTCCGCTCTGCCGATTCTCGACGAACTCTGCCTCACCACCAGTCCGTTGATCCTCGGGGCACCCGTCGAAGGTGCGAGACCGGCACCGGACTTGCTCGGCGGAATGGAGGTGGCGAGTCGGAAGGCAACATTGAAGTCGGTGATTGCCGCCGACGACTCGCTGTTGGTGGTGTGGAACACCGCCGACCGGTGACAGAATGAGGCCCTGCGCGAGCACCCGCCCGCGTGATCGGCTGTGCGCGACGTGTTCTCGCGCAGCACTTGACTGGAGGTAGGAATGGCAGACACCGGAGACATCAAGGCCAAGGCTGCGGACGCGGTCGAAGAGGTCAAGGCAAAGGCGACCGAACTGGGTGAGAAGGCCAAGGACGTCGTCTCGGACCTCGCCGACAAGCACGGCGACAAGGCGGCCGACGCGTTGAAGAGCACCACCGACTTCATCGACGAGAAGACCGGTGGGAAGACCGCCGCGGTGTCCGAGAAGGTCAACCAGGCGGCGCAGGCGGCCACCGGAGCGGTGAAGAACGCGGCCAGCGCCGTCGACGACGCCACGGACGGCAGCGGGGCCTAGGGAGTGACCGACGCGGCGGGTGCGCGGTCCGCAGGTGCGACATCCGATGCGGAATCCGCCGTCACCGTGCGCCCGCCGTGCGCCGTCATGTTGGCCAAGGCCGGTGGCGACCAGGTGCCCACCGGCGACTTCTTCTACGAGCCGAAGTGGGACGGATTCCGTTGCCTGATCTTCTCGCTCGAGGATGAGGTGTTGCTGCAATCACGCAGCGAGGAAGACATGTCCTATGCGTTCCCGGAAATGACCAAGGCCGCCGCCGCGCTGCCCAGCGGAACCGTGCTCGACGGCGAACTCACGGTCGTGCACGACGGCCGGATCGACTTCGCAGTCCTCTCCTCCCGGCTCCGACCGAGATCCGAGACCGGGGGCAATATCGATGCGCTGGCGTCCCAGCATCCGGCTCTGTTCATCGCTTTCGACGTCGTGGCGCTGCCGGGAATCGACCTGAGACCGATGGGCGCCTGGGAACGCCACCTCAGGCTGGCCGAGCTGGAACTGCCGACCGGGATGGTGCGCACGCCTGCCACCAGGGACCCCCGGGAAGCGGCTCGGTGGGCCGAGGTGGTGGCCGGTGCCGGCCTGGACGGCGTGATCGCCAAACCACTGGAGAGTCCCTACCAACCCGGGGTGCGCGCGCTGACCAAGGTCAAGCCGTCCCACACCGCTGACGTGGTGGTCGCCGGCTGGCGCCCCCACAAACAACCGGGCCCCGACGGTTCACCCGTGGTCGGTTCACTACTGCTCGGCGTCTACGACGATCACCGGCAACTGCACCACATCGGCTCCGCATCGTCTTTCAGCGCGGCACGTCGGCGTGAATTGACCGAGGAGTTGGCACCGCTGGCGATATCCGAGACGGCCGATCACCCCTGGCGGGAAGCCGGCCCCGGAGTCCGGGTGCCCGACCTGCCGAATCGCTGGCGGCGCACCCCGAACAAGGCTCTTGTGCTGCTCTCCCCGGAGCGGGTGGCGGAGGTCCGCTACGACGCGATGATCGGCAACAGGTTCCGGCACGTGGCCGGGTTCCAGCGTTGGCGCCCGGATCGGGAACCCGCCAGTTGCCGATTCGACCAGTTCCCCGAGATCGACCGGTTGGCGGTCGACGAGGTGCTGGGTTGGTAGGTGCCGGAGTCGCTGGTCAGTCGTCGCGTTTGCGTCTGCTCGGGGCGACCCGGCGTGGTTCGCCGGGCATCTTCGGGTAGTCCGGCGGGTACGGCAGGTCGCCGAGGCCACTGGCGAGATCCCGCTCCCACATCTGCAACGCCGGCGAGAGGTCGAACGCCTGATCCAGCATCCCCAGCCATGGATCCGGCGCCCCCAACAGCTCAGGCACGGTGCGCAAGGTGAAGTCGTCGGGTCGCACGTGCGGCAGATCGTCCCAGGAGACCGGCATCGACACGGTCGCGAGGGGGCGTGCGCGCAACGAATACGCCGAGGCCATGGTGCGATCCCGCGCCGCCTGGTTGAAGTCGATGAACACGCGCTCCCCTCGCTCCTCCTTCCACCAGGACGTGGTGACCCCGCTGGGATCGCGCCGCTCCAGTTCGCGGGCGATGGCGATCACCGCATGCCGCACCTGGACGAAGCTCCATCGCGCAGCGATTGGCACGAAGACGTGAACTCCCCTGCCGCCGGAGGTTTTGACATAGGACTGCCAGCCGAGTTCGGTCAGCAAGTCCCGCGCGGCCAGCGCGGTTCGGGAAGCATCGGCGAAGTCGCAGCCGGGGGCTGGATCGAAGTCCAACCGCAGTTGATCCGGCAGATCGACCTCGGGGGTTCGAACCGGCCATGGATGGAAGGTGATGGTTCCCATCTGGGCCGCCCAGACGACAGTCGCGGGTTCGTCGGGCGAGGGGCACACCTCGACCGCGGTGCGGCCGGACGGGAACGTGATCTCCGCGGTGCCGACCCAGTCCGGCGCCCCTCTGGGGACTCGCTTGGAGTAGAAGCCGTCCTCACCCAGAGTCATCCCCGGGTGTACCCCTTTGGGCCAGCGCTCCAAAGTGGTCGGCCGCCGCCCGACCGCCGTCAACAACCGGGTGGCGACAGTTTCGTAGTACTCGGCCACGTCCCCCTTGGTGGCGCCCGCGGCCGGGAAAACCACCCGATCCGGGCTCGAGACGCGGACGGACCGCCCGCCGAGCTCGATCGTGAGCGGTGAGCTCGTCGTCATGCGCGTGAGGCTAGCCGATCGCCGTGGGTTCAGGGGTCTGAAGTCGGCTCGAGCACCAGCGAAACGGAGTTGATGCAGTAGCGCTGGTCGGTCGGGGTCGGATACCCCTCACCGGAGAACACGTGACCGAGGTGGGAGCCACAACTGGCGCATCTGACTTCCGTGCGCACCATGCCCAGCGAGCGGTCTTCCAGCAGCATCACCGAGTCCCCGGCCAACGGAGTGAAGAACGACGGCCACCCGCAGTGGGAGTCGAATTTCGCATCGCTGGTGAAGAGCTCCGCGTTGCACGCTCGGCAGCGGTAGACCCCGCGGGTCTTGGTGTGCTCGTACTCTCCGGTGAACGGACGTTCGGTGCCGGCCAAGCGCAGCACCTGATAGGCCTGCGGATCGAGGATGGCCCGCCACTCGGACTCCGACCGCTGCACCGGGAGGGGCGTTCCGTCAGGCCTCTGCGGGCCGTCCTGCGCCGGCGTGGAGGCGCTCATGAGTCCGGGTAGATCATCGCCACCAACTCCTCGAGTTCGTACCGGCGACCGGTGTAGAAGGGGATTTCTTCGCGCACATGCAGTCGTGCCTTGGACGCTCGGAGATGGCGCATGAGGTCCACGATCCGGAACAGTTCGTCGGCCTCGAACGCGAGCAGCCACTCGTAGTCGCCGAGTGCGAAACTGGCCACCGTGTTGGCTCTGACGTCTGGGTACTCCCGCCCCATCATCCCGTGCTCGACCAGCATTTCGCGGCGTTCCTCGTCCGGCAGCAGATACCACTCGTAGGAGCGTACGAACGGGTACACGCATACGTAGGGTCGCGCCCGCTCATCCGCCAAGAAGGCCGGCACGTGGCTCTTGTTGAACTCCGCCGGCCGGTGCAGCGCCATCTGCGACCACACTGGCTGCAGCGTCCGACCCAGTTCCGTGCGCAGCACGCCGTGGTACGCCCGCTGCAGTTCCTCACTGGTCTCGGCGTGTGCCCACAACATCAGATCGGCATCGCCGCGTAGGCCGCCCACGTCGTACCACCCACGGACCACCACGTCGCCTGCGGCGGCTATCGCCTCCGACACCTCGATCACGGCCTTCTCCGGGTTGTCGACCGGAACGCGGCTCGATCGGAACACCGACCACGTGGTGTAGCGGATCATCGAATTGATCTCACGTGCGGTTTTCCCCCGGCCCGCAGTCCGGGCCCCGTTCTCCGCTTGCTCAGCCATAGTTCTCCACTACGTCCTCCGACAACTCTCGGGCCACCTTCTTCGCAGCCTGCCGTCCAGATGCGATGCACGACGCGATTCCCACACCGTCGTACGAGGCGCCGGCCAGCGCAACTCCAGGGGCGTCGGCCAACGATTCCCGCGCACGGTTGACCACGTCGACGTGGCCGACGCGATACTGCGGAAGGGCCTTGGACCAACGAGTGACGCGGTGGTCCACCGTGACCGGGGGCAAGCCGACGATGGCTCCCAACTCCGCTCGGGCGAGCGAGGCCAACGCCTCGTCGTCGCGCTCCAGTACCGCGTCGTCGCCGTACCGGCCGTAGGACGCCCGAACGATGGTCAACCCGCGCGGAGTCGCGGTTTTCGCGGCTCGAGCGGCCCACTCCCACTTGTTCGTCACGAAGGTGACGCCCTTGACGTGGTAGTCCTCGATCGGGGGCACCAAGAACCCGGTTCCGGCCAATTCCGGCACCTGCGACGTCCGGTAGGCGAGGGTGACCACGGCTACGCTGGCCGCATCGATCGAACGCAGTTGAGCCGCGGCGAACGGAGCACTGGTCCGCAACAGGGTCGCCGCCTGTGCCGCCGGCACCGCCAGCACCACAGCGTCGAACTCGAAGGTGCCCTTGCTGCCGGTCACCTGCCACCGGCGTCCGGACCGGCGGAGGTTCTTGACGGTGCATCCGGTGCGCACGTGCGCCCCCTGGGCGACCAACACCTCAGCGGACTTGCTCGCCAGCCGCGCCACCCCGTTGCGCAATCCGGCGAACACCGGACCCCGGCGAGCCCCCGCGGCGATCGCCGAACCACTTCGCACCGCGCGGGCGGCTTGCAGCAGCGACTTGTCCCGCGCGAGTTGCCGGAACAGCGAAGGATTGACCATCCGCAGACTCAACTCATCCGGATTGCCCGCATAGACGCCGGCCAGCAGCGGTTCGGTGAGGCGGTCGACGACCTCCCGGCCCATTCGTTCGGAGATGAATTCGCCGACCGAGACGTCGTCGGCCACCTCGGGGCGACTCTTCAGCTGGTCGATCGGGATGCGCAACAGACCGGGTAACGACATGATCCGCGCGGCGGCCAGGCTGCGCATGTCGGTGGGCACACCGCTCACCAGTCCGACCGGGAGTTCCCGCAGGTGGCCGCCGCTGAGCACGTAGGCGGTCCTTGACGCCGGATGCACGATGGACGGTTTCAACCCCACTTCGGCGGCCATGCGTAGGGCTTCGGGGCGCACTGCGAGCATTGATTCGGCCCCGGCATCCACCGTGACCGATCCGATGTCAGTCGTCTGCAACTTCCCGCCGACCTGCTCGGCGGACTCGAACACTGTGACATCGCAGTCGCCCTGCTTGAGCAACTCCAGGCCGGCCGCGAGGCCGGTGATGCCGCCGCCGATCACGGCCACGTCGTAGCGGTCGGTCAGGTCAGCCATGCGCCGCGCCTCCTCGGTGTGTCCCGTCAGACGTTCTTCCAGGCTAGCCCCTGCGAAGCCAGGAGCCTCCGTCAGTTCCGTTCGGTCGAGTCGTGAACCTGCGCCACGACCGCCGTCAGCACACCCGGATCTGTGCTGGGCAACACACCGTGGCCGAGGTTGAAGATGTGACCGGGCAAATCGGCGGCGGACTCCAGGACGGCGGCCACTTTGCCCTCGACCACGTCGGCACCCGCGAAGAGTGCCGCCGGATCCAGGTTCCCCTGCAGCGCAAACTCTCCGCCGACCCGGGCGGCCGCCTGCTGCAGCGGGATCCGGAAGTCAACGCCGAGTACGTCGATACCGGCTTCTGACATCGCCGGCAGCAATTCGCCGGTGCCGACTCCGAAGTGGATCTTCGGCACCTCGGCCACATACGACAGCGCGGTTCGCGAGTGCGGCAACACGTACTCCCGATAGTCGGTTTCCGACAACGCTCCGGCCCAGGAGTCGAAGAGTTGGACCGCGGAGGCCCCGGCGCCGACCTGAAGGGCTAGGTAGCTCCCGGCGATGTGGGCCAACCGGTCGGCGAGCGCGTGCCACAACTGCGGTTCGGCCCACATGAGTGACTTGGTGGCCGCATGATCCCGGCTCGGACCGCCCTCGATCAGGTAGCTGGCCAGCGTGAAGGGAGCACCGGCGAATCCGATCAGCGGCGTATCGCCCAACTCCTCCACCAGCAACCTGATCGCCGCGATCGGCCCGACGACATCGTCGGGCTGCAGCGGTCGGAGTGCGGCGATACCTGCCTGATCACGGATGGGTGCGGCAACCACCGGACCGGTACCCGGCACGATGTCCAGATCGACCCCCACCGCCTTGACCGGAACCACGATGTCGCTGAAGAAGATCGCTGCGTCGACCCCGTGGCGGCGGACCGGTTGCATCGTGATCTCGGCGGCCAACTCCGGGGTGTTGCAGGCGTCGAGCATCGTGATGCCCTCACGCAGTCGCCGATACTCCGGCAAGGACCGCCCCGCCTGCCGCATGAACCAGACGGGCGTCCGCGACACCGGCTGGCGCCTCGCCGCTCGGACGAGATCCGAGTGTGACGTCCGGCCGTCGACAAGTGGGTGGTCGGGCGGCAAATCGGTAAGCGGAGGCACCACTGCGGGCGCGGAGTCAGACACGGCTCCGATCATGACACGCCGGTAGACACCCCGACACCCGCCGCTCCGCAGCAGAGTCGCACCTGCGCCATACCCTTGACCCATGGCAAGCCTTCCAGCCTCCGATTTCGCCTCTGCGGTGGCGGCCGTCCGAGCACTGCAACTGCGCCCCGAGGTGGAACTCGCGGAGGCTCCCGCCCCGCGCCGAATGGCACCGGAGGCGCTCGCGCTCACCGCAGAGGTCGTCCTGGACGACAACGAGTTGGGGAACGGCCGGTTGGTGGTGCTGCACAATCCAGCCGGCGAGGACGCGTGGGAAGGTGCCACCCGCCTGGTGGTGTACATCGACGCCCTGGTCGAACCGGAACTCGCCTCCGACCCGCTGCTGCCGCAAGTCGGCTGGACATGGTTGGAGGAGTCACTCGACAACGCCGATGCCTCCCATTGGGCGCTCGGCGGCACCATCACCCGGGTGCAGTCGGAGTCGTTCGGCGCCATGGACGATCGCGGCAGCGAGGGCCGGGTCCAGATGCGCGCCTCGTGGACCGCCCAGTTGACGGATCTGCCGCGGCACGTGGAGGCGTGGGCGGACGTGCTTTCCACCGCCTGCGGCCTCGAACCGCTACCGGTGGGCGTCGCGGCGCTGCATCGCATCCGCTGAACAGTGCAAGAGCCGGGCCCGGATCCGGCCTCAAGGCGGACTGGACACGGACCGATACCCTTGCAGAATCGTTACTTTCGAACGACCACGGAGGTGGACCGTGACGAGGACGTCTGCGGCACTGCGGCCCCAGCCGACCGCCCGGCGGCATTTCTCGGCGTTGGTGGTGTGCCCGGCCGAAGGTCGACGGGATTCGTTCTCGTTCCTACTGGAGCGTGCGGGTGCCCGCCACGTCGTCGCCTGCAGCCGGGGAGCCGACGCCCGCCAGCAAGCGCAACTGGAGACGAGCAACGACATCTGCATCTTGGACGGCTCCACGACCGACACCCCGTTGCTGGTTCTGGCTCGGCAACTGCAGACGCTCGGGTGGCGACGCATGATGCTGGTCTCAGCCCGACACGACGCGCTCGGAGTCCGCGCGGCGATGCTCACCGGGATCCGGAGCTACGTCGTCACCGGCAATACCTGGGGTCACCCGGGGGCACACAGCCAGCGCGCCCGCAAACTCACCGACCGCGAGATCGAAGTGCTGCAATCGGTGGCCAACGGGATGTCCAACAAGGACATCGGGGCCTATCTCGGACTGTCCGCGTTGACCGTGAAGAGCCACATGGCCCGGATCTCGCGCAAGTTGGGCACCGGGGATCGGGCCAAGCTCGTCGCCATCGGAATGCGTGAAGGCATCATCTCCTAGTGGAAGCGGCGGTACCTGTCCTGGTCGCCCCGGTCGAACCGCTGCGGCCGGTGGTCGCCACGGCCGAGGATCTGTTGCGATGCGCATCGTCGTTGGCCGCCGGCCACGGTCGGATCGCGGTCGATGCCGAACGCGCCGGCGGCTATCGATACAGCCAACGCGCGTATCTGCTGCAGTTCAACCGCCGTGCAGCAGGCACGTGGTTGGTCGACCCCACCGCAATTGCGGACTTCACGCCCCTGGCAGACACCTTGGGCGGAGTCGATTGGGTGTTGCACGCCGCGAGCCAGGACCTCCCCGGACTGGCCGAGTTGGGCCTGCACCCGCCGCGACTGTTCGACACCGAGCTGGCGGGGCGCCTCCTCAACGTCGAACGCGTCGGGCTTTCTGCGATGACCCAGGAGTACCTCGGAGTGTCCCTGGCCAAGGCGCATTCGGCCGCCGACTGGTCCAGGCGGCCGTTGCCCGATGCCTGGCTGACGTATGCCGCACTCGACGTCGAACTCCTGCTCGATCTTGCTGACCGGTTAGAGGACGAACTCGAACGCCGGGGACGTCGCAGTTGGGCCCAGGAGGAATTCGAGGCCGTGCGCCTAGCTCCGCCGCCCGATCCACAACCGGAGCGCTGGCGGAGGGTGAAGGGGCTCAAGACCAAGACCCCGAGGTCACTGGCCGTCGTCCGCGAACTATGGCGAAGCCGCGACGAACTCGCCCAGGAACTCGACCAAACGCCCAGCAAGGTGATGCGCGACGCCACCATCGCGGCAGCCGCCTCCTCCCCGCCGCGCACCTTCGACGAACTGAAGAAGCTACCGGGGATGGAGCGGGAACGTCCGGCGCGGCGACGGCGCTGGTTGGCGGCGGTCGAACGCGCACTCGCGCTGCCCGAGGACGAGCTTCCCCCTTCGCGCCCGGCGGTTGGCGGGACCCCCAACCCACGATCCTGGGAACGGATCGACCCTGAACTTGCGGCGGCCTACCAACGAGTCCGGATTTCACTGACCGAAGTTGCCGACGACGTCGAGATCCCCCGCGAGAATCTGGCCCCGCCGAGGGTCGTCAGAGATTGCCTCTGGGACCTCAGGGAGAGGCTGCACACCACGGAACTTCGGACCGCGATCAGCGACGAAGAGGTTGCCGAACGGCTGTCGGCCGGCGGCGCCCGGCAGTGGCAGGTGAGCCTCGCCGCCGCGCCGATGGCGACCGCCATGCGAACGGACGGACCCGAACGGCCGGACGACATTACTCGCGAGTAACATCGGTCGGGTCAGTCATCCGTCGATCCTCAGGAGGCCCCGTGCCCCAGGCAGGTCGTAGCGTCGTCTTCGTCGACGGCGTGCGCACACCTTTTGGAAAGTCCGGCCCGAAGGGCCTCTACGCAGACACCCGCGCCGATGACCTCGTGGTCAAGGTGATCCGGGAACTGCTGCGCCGCAACCCGAACCTCCCACCCGAGCAGATCGATGAGGTGGCCGTTGCCGCCACCACCCAGATCGGTGACCAAGGACTCACCATCGGCCGGACGGCGGGGATCCTGGCCGGACTGCCGGTCAGCGTTCCGGGCTTCTCGATCGACCGCATGTGTGCCGGTGCGATGACGGCCGCGACCACCGTGTCGGCTGGCATCGGCGTGGGTGCCTACGACATTGCGATCGCCGCCGGCGTCGAGCACATGGGACGCCACCCGATGGGTGAGGGCGTCGACCCCAATCCGCGCTTCGTCTCGGAGAAGCTCGTCGACCCCGAGGCGCTGCTGATGGGCAAGACGGCTGAGAACCTGCACGACAAGTTGCCGCAACTGACCAAGGAGCGCGCGGACGCCTACGCCGTGGCGAGTCAGGACAAGACCGCCAAGGCCTACGCCGACGGGAAGATCCAGCCCGACCTCGTCGCCGTGGCGGTGCGCGGTCAAGACGGTGCCTGGGGGCTCGCCACCGCGGATGAACCACCCCGCCCGGGCACCTCGGTCGAGGGTTTGGGCACGCTCAAGACGCCGTTCCGACCGCACGGACGGGTGACCGCTGGCAACGCCGCGGGCCTGAACGATGGCGCCACCGGGGCGATCCTGGCGGCCGAGGAGGTCGCCGACGAACTCGGGCTGCAGAAGAAGATGCGACTGGTGTCGTTCGCGTTCGCCGGCGTTGAGCCCGAGATCATGGGCTATGGCCCGGTCCCAGCCACCGAGAAGGCTCTGGCCAAGGCCGGATTGAGCATCGAGGACATCGGTCTCTTCGAGATCAACGAGGCGTTCGCCGTGCAGGTGCTGAGCATGCTCGACTACTACGGAATCGCCGATGACGACCCGCGGGTGAACCCGATGGGCGGCGCCATCGCAGTCGGCCACCCGCTGGCCTCGTCCGGCATTCGCCTGATGACCTACCTCGCTCGCGACTTCGAGGATCACCCGGAGGTGCGCTACGGACTCACCAGCATGTGCATCGGGCTCGGCATGGGCGGCACCGTCATTTGGGAGAACCCGCACTACACGGAAGGTGACAACGCATGAGCGCCGAACTGCCCCCCGAGGTCGTAACCGAGTTCAAGGTCCGCTACCTGGAGTTGCCGCTCGGCGCCGGCAAGGCGGCCATGATCACGATGGACAACGGTCATGACCACACCCGACCCAACACCTTCGGACTGGGTTCGCTTGCCTCGCTCAACGCGGCGATCGACACCATCGAGGCCGAGGCTGGTCTTGCGGCGGTGTGCCTGACCGGCAAGCCCTTCATCTTCGCCGTCGGCGCCGACCTCTCCGGTGTTCCGTTCATCTCCGACCGGGAGATGGGCCTGGAGATCGCTCAGGCGGGCCACGCCGCCTTCAACCGGCTCGCCGGCCTGAAGGTGCCCACCTTCGCCTTCATCAACGGCGCCGCAATGGGTGGCGGCCTTGAGATCGCGCTGCACTGCGATTACCGGACGGTGTCGTCCAGCGCCGCCGCCATCGCCCTGCCCGAGTGCTTCCTGGGACTCGTGCCCGGCTGGGGCGGCACCTACCTGCTGCCGAATCTGATCGGCGCCAAAGGTGCGGTGAAGGTGATCGTCGAGAACGCGCTCAACCAGAACAAGATGCTCAAGCCGGCACAGGTGGCCGACATGGGAATCGCCGACGCCATGTTCGACGGTGCCGACTACCTCGAGCAGTCACTCATCTGGGCGGCAGGCGTGCTCAACTCCGACGTCGTCGTTGAACGTCCGGAGGTCGACCGCGGGGCCGCGTGGGATGACGCCGTCGCCGCCGGACGCGCGTTCGTCGCCGGGAAACTCGGAGACGCCGCCCCGGCACCGGTACGGGCCTTGGATCTGATCGAACTGGCCAAGACCGCCTCCAAGGAGGAAGCGTTCGCGGCCGAGGACGAAGCCCTGGCCGACTTGCTCATGACCGAGGAACTGCGTTCCGGTCTCTACTCGTTCGACCTCGTGCAGAAGCGGGCCAAACGTCCCGTGGGCGTGCCGGACAAGTCTCTGGCCCGCCCGGTGACCAAGGTCGGCGTGGTCGGTGCTGGACTCATGGCCTCCCAGATGGCGCTGCTGTTCGCACAGCGCCTGCAGGTGCCTGTCGTCATGACCGACCTGGATCAGGCGCGGGTGGACAAGGGCCTCGACTACTGCCGGGCGCAGATCGACGGCATGCAGGCGAAAGGCCGACTCAGCGAGGGCAAGGCGAACCGGCTCAAGGGTCTGATCACGGGGTCGATCGACAAGAGCGCCTTCGCCGACGCGGACTTCGTCATCGAAGCCGTGTTCGAAGACCTCAAAGTCAAGCAGCAGGTCTTCGCCGAGGTCGAGGCGGTGGTCAGCGAGCAGTGCATCCTGGCGACCAACACCTCGTCGCTGTCCGTCACGGCGATGGCGGCCGACCTCAAACACCCCGAGCGCGTCGTCGGCTTCCACTTCTTCAATCCGGTTGCGGTGATGCCGCTGGTGGAGATCGTGCGTGCGGAGCAGACCGATGACGCCGCAGTCGCCACCGCCTTCGCGGTGGGCAAGGCGCTCAAGAAGTCTTGCGTCCTGGTGTCGGACAAGCCCGCCTTTGTGGTCAACCGGCTGCTCACCCGGTTCATGGGTGAAGTCACCCGTTCCGTCGACGAAGGAACCGACTTCTCGACGGCCGACACGGCCTTGGCTCCCCTCGGGCTGCCGATGACTCCGTTCGTGCTGCTCCAACTTGTGGGTCCGGCCGTGGCGTTCCACGTGTCGGAAACCATGAAGGAGGCCTACCCGGACCGCTTCTACGTCTCCGACAACCTCGCCAAGGTGGTCGAGGCGGGCAAGGGCGCGATCTGGGCCTGGGATGCAGACGGCAACCAGACGGTGGACCCGGAGGTCGCCGCCCTGTTCGTGCAGGGCGACGACCCGCTGACCTCGGAAGAAGTGCGTCAGCGCGCCCTCGAGGCAATGGCCGAAGAAATCGGCCTCATGCTCGACGAGGGTGTGGTCGCCGAAGCCGAAGACATCGACCTGTGCATGATCATGGGCGCCGGGTGGCCGTTCCACCTCGGCGGGATCACGCCCTACCTTGATCGGGAAGGCGTGTCCGAGAAGGTCAACGGGAAGCGGTTCCTCGCACCTGGGGTGGCAAGTCTGCCAACTGGCTGACGGTTTGACCTTCGCCGTTCGGAATTTCCTCCGCCGAACCCTGTAGTCGCACACCCTCGGTGTCGATACCGAGTTGTGGGTCGTGTCGACTGCAGGGTTCGGCGGATTCATGTGGCCTGGACCTCAGCCGCGGTCACCGCGGGGACTTGAAGGGACGCGCGACGCGGACCAGACTGACGGTGACGGCCGGTACGGCCGGAACGCGTCGGACGAGCGTGGGAACGGTGGTGGTGATGACAGCGTCGGTGAGCGGACTGCTCCGGCCACTGCTGTGGATCCCGGCGGTCGTGGCCGTCGTCCTGATCGCTCTCCTGGGTCGGGCACCCGAAGCGGCCGCGGTACCTTCTGCGGCACCCGCCCAGCTTTCCGAAATCGCTGCGGCGGCGGCGATCGCTGCGTCCGACTACGACGCCGACGATTACCAGCCGATGACCCCGGCCCGACTGCTCGACACCCGCCCCGGCAACGCCACCATCGACGGCCAGGGCCCCACCGGCGCCGCCGGACCGGCCACCACCCTCACCATCCCGATCACCGGACGCGCCGGCCTGCCCACCACCGGAGTCGACGCCGTTGTAGTCAACCTCACCGCCACCAACCCCACCACCGGCGGCTACGCCACCGCCTGGCCCACCGGCGCCCCCCGCCCCCTCGCCTCCAACCTCAACTTCACCGCCGGGCAAACCCTGCCCAACCTCGCCATCGTCAAAGTCGGCGACTCCGGAGCCATCAACCTCTACAACAACACCGGCACCACCGACTTCATCATCGACATCGCAGGCTGGTTCCCCACCACCGACAATTACCAGCCGATGACCCCGGCCCGACTGCTCGACACCCGCCCCGGCAACGCCACCATCGACGGCCAGGGCCCCACCGGCGCCGCCGGACCGGCCACCACCCTCACCATCCCGATCACCGGACGCGCCGGCCTGCCCACCACCGGAGTCGACGCCGTTGTAGTCAACCTCACCGCCACCAACCCCACCATCGGCGGCTACGCCACCGCCTGGCCCACCGGCGCCCCCCGCCCCCTCGCCTCCAACCTCAACTTCACCGCCGGGCAAACCCTGCCCAACCTCGCCATCGTCAAAGTCGGCGACTCCGGAGCCATCAACCTCTACAACAACACCGGCACCACCGACTTCATCATCGACATCGCAGGCTGGTTCCCCACCACCGACAATTACCAGCCGATGACCCCGGCCCGACTGCTCGACACCCGCCCCGGCAACGCCACCATCGACGGCCAGGGCCCCACCGGCGCCGCCGGACCGGCCACCACCCTCACCATCCCGATCACCGGACGCGCCGGCCTGCCCACCACCGGAGTCGACGCCGTTGTAGTCAACCTCACCGCCACCAACCCCACCATCGGCGGCTACGCCACCGCCTGGCCCACCGGCGCCCCCCGCCCCCTCGCCTCCAACCTCAACTTCACCGCCGGGCAAACCCTGCCCAACCTCGCCATCGTCAAAGTCGGCGACTCCGGAGCCATCAACCTCTACAACAACACCGGCACCACCGACTTCATCATCGACATCGCAGGCTGGTTCCCCACCACCGACGATGGCGGCGCGACGTCGCCCACCCCGGCACCGACCCCCACCGTGACACCCACCCCCACCGCGACACCGACCCCGACCGCGACACCGACCCCGTCGGCAGTGCTCACCCCGATCGTGACCGCCGGCGACACTCACACCTGCATGGTCGATGCCGATGGTCGGCTGAGCTGCTGGGGCGACAACTCCTTCGGCCAGCTCGGCATCGGCACCACCACCGCGCAACTGCGACCCACGGTCGTCGGCGGGATCAGCAACCCCACCGCGGTGGCCGCCGGATGGGGCCACACCTGCGCCTTGACGGCCGACGGCAAGATCAAGTGCTGGGGCGACAACAGCTCCGGCCAGCTCGGCGACGGCACCACCACCCGGACCGCACCGGTGACCGTTCCGGGGATCACCTCGGCAGTCGGCATCACCGCCGGCGAGGATCACACGTGCGCGCTACTGGCGAACGGCGACGTGTACTGCTGGGGCGCGAATTGGATCGGCCAACTCGGCGACGGCTCGAAGGCCAACCGGAGTTCCCCGGTTCGGGCTGCCGTCTCAGATGTGACCTCGATCAAAGCTGGCTGGGGCCACACCTGTGCACTGCTGCGCGACGGCAGCGTGAAGTGCTGGGGCGACAACTGGTCCGGGGTCATCGGCGACGGCACCACCACCGACCGTTCAGTGCCCACCACCGTGCGAAACCTCTCCGGAGTCGTGCAGCTCGCGACCGGCCACGACCACGCGTGTGCCCTCGGCCGGGACGGCCTCGTCCGGTGTTGGGGGGAGAACATGGCCGGTCAACTCGGCGACGGCTCGACCACGATGCGCACCACGCCGGTGACGGTCCGGGGCCTGACCGGCGTGACCGCGCTCACCGCGGGCTATGCCCATACCTGCGCCATCCGCACCGACGGCAGCCTCAGTTGCTGGGGGGACAACTGGTACGGCCAGTTGGGCAACGGTTCGACGACCGGGGCGGCGACTCCAGTGACTGTCTCCGGGGTCGGCGGGGCAGTGGCGTTGACCGCCGGCTACGGACACACCTGCGCCGTGTCGGCCAACCGCGACGTGTTCTGCTGGGGCGCCAACTACGGCGGCTCACTGGGTGATGGCACCACGACCGACCGTGCCACACCGGTACGGGTGACCAACCCCTGAGAGTTCGAAGCGCCAGCGACGCCTAGTGCGCATTGACGTCGGTGACGAGAACAACGGCCTCGCCGGCGGCGTCGCTGGCAGCGAGTTCGACCACTGCGCTCACGCCCCAGTCATGATCGCCGGCGGGGTCGTCGAACGTCTGCCGCACCTTCCAGCGGTCGGGGCCCTCGGTCAGTTGCAGCAGTTGCGGCCCCCGCGCCGACGGCCCCAGCCCGACGTCGTCGTATTCGGCGAAGTATCCGGCCATCGCGGCCTCCCACCTCGCTGCGTCCCAACCGGCCGGAGAATCCAACTCGCCGAGCTCCTGCCAGCGTCGGCGGGCGGCCAACTCGACCCGCCGGAACATCGCGTTGCGGATCGACACCCGGAATGCCCGCCGGTTGGCGGTGAGCGGTGGCGGTTCGTCGTGGTCTCCGGGTCGCACCAGCACCGGCGCGTCGGAATCGGGATGCACGAGTTGTTCCCATTCGTCGAGCAAACTCGAGTCCACCTGCCGGACCACCTCCCCCAACCACGCGATGATGTCGCCCAGTTCCTCGTTCCGAGCTTCCTCGGGGACGGTGTTGCGCAGTGCCTTGTAGGCGTCCGCCAGATACCGCAGGACAATTCCTTCGGCGGCCGACAGTTTGTAGTAGCCGATGAACTCGGTGAAGTTCATGGCCAACTCGTACATCTCGCGGGCAACCGACTTGGGTCGTAGCGGTGAGCCGAGCACCCACGGGTGTCCGTGAGCGTAGATCTCGTAGGCGTCTTCCAGCAGGTCCGCCAGCGGTTTCGGCCACGTGATCTCCTCGAGCAGCTCCATGCGCTCGTCGTAGTCGAGGCCGTCGGCCTTCATCTGCGCCACGGCTTCCCCGCGTGCGAGGTTTCGCTGCGCGAAAACGACCGGTCGCGGATCCTCCAGGGTGGATTCGATGATCGAGAGCACGTCGAGGGCGTACGTCTGCGACTCGGGGTCGAGCAACTCAAGGGCAGCGAGGGCGAAGGTGGACAGCGGCTGGTTGAGCGCGAAGTCGGCCTGCAGGTCCCCCACCAGAGCCCAGTCGCGCAACAACTCCACTTCGGCGGACTCGGCATCGTCACCGGCTTCGTCCGCGATCTCGGGGTCGGACGCGACCGCCGGTGGAACCGGTGGCGATGCTGCGTCCGGATCGGCCGCTGCCGCCGGGTCGGTGGTCGACAGCACCCCGGCGGTGAGCAGCGAACGTTGGATCGCCGCCGTACGCGCGGCGATCCTTTCCCGCGCCGACGGCAGTTCGTCGTTGTCCTCGAGCAGGTGCGCAAGTGCTGCGGCCGGATCGTCGCGCCGAGCCAGGTTGATCAGCGTCGCGTGGGTGATGCGCAACCGTGATTCGAGCCGTTCCGGCGGGGCGGCGACGAGCCGCTCGAAGGTTCCCCGGCCATAGGAGGGGACCCCCTCGGGCGGCTTCTTGCGCACCACTCTGCGGCGCTTCTTGGGATCGTCTCCCGCTTTGGCGAGTTGCCGCTCATTCTCGATCTCGTGCTCCGGTGCCTGCACGACCACGAGGCCCTCGGTGTCGAATCCGGCGCGACCGGCGCGACCGGCGATCTGATGGAACTCCCGTGCCCGGAGCAGCCGCAGTCTGCGACCGTCGAACTTGACCAGCGACGTGATCAGCACCGTGCGGATCGGTACGTTGATTCCGACTCCGAGAGTGTCGGTGCCGCATATCACCTTCAGCAGGCCGGCCCGGGTGAGTTGCTCCACGAGTCGCCGGTACCGCGGCAACATGCCGGCGTGGTGCACCCCGATTCCGTGCCGCACCAGCCGTGCCAACGTCTTGCCGAAACCGGCGGTGAACCTGAAGTCGCCGATTGCCTGCGCGATCTCCCGCTTCTCGTCGCGGCTGCAGACGTTGATGCTCATGAGGGCTTGCGCACGTTCCAACGCCGCCGCCTGGGTGCTGTGCACGATGTAGATCGGCGCCTGCCGATTGTTGAGCAGCACCTCCACGGTCTCGTGGATCGGACGCAGCGAATATTCGAAGAGCAGCGGTACGGGACGCTCTCCCCCGGCGACGATTGCCGCGGCACGGCCGGTCCGGCGCTCGAGGTCGTCGCGGAGCCACTCGACATCGCCGAGCGTGGCCGACATCAGCAGGAACTGCGCGTCCACCAATTCGATCAACGGAACCTGCCACGCCCAGCCGCGGTCGCGGTCGGAGTAGTAGTGGAATTCGTCCATGCACACCAGGTCAACCCGCGCCGCACGACCCTCCCGTAGGGCGACGTTCGCGAGGATCTCCGCTGTCGCACAGATGATGGGTGCATCCGGGTTGACCGCCGCGTCGCCGGTGACCATGCCAACCCGATCGGCACCGAAGAGATCGCACAGGTCGAAGAACTTCTCCGACACCAATGCTTTCACCGGGGCGGTGTAATAGCAGCGGCCGCCTGCCGCCAGCGCCAAGAACATGGCGCCGGCGGCCACCAGGCTCTTGCCCGACCCGGTTGGAGTGGCCAGAACGACGTGCGAGCCAGCCGCCAACTCGAGCAGCGCATCCTCCTGCGCCGGGTAGAGCGGCCGACCGGTGCGCGCAGCCCAGTCCGCATAGTCGGCAAGCAGATCGTCGTCGGCTTCGCCTCGGGCGGCGGCCACTCGATCCGACAGCGTCTCGGCAGGCTCGGGGTCGGGCACGCTATGAGCCTCCCATGAGGTTCCGACGCCGCTCGACACGGGCACAGCTTGAGCGAGTCGACGGCCGCGGGAACGCCTGGATCAGGCCCGAACCTCACCGGGGTGCCCCACACCCCTGGCCGCCTGCACCGACGCGGCGATGCCCTCGGCGGTGAGGCCGAAGTCCGCCAGCATGGCCGAACGCTTGCCGACGTCGAGGAACTCCGACGGGATCCCCAGATTCAGCCCGGGCACCCGCACGCCCGCATCCGAGATCCGTTGGGTCACAGCCGCCCCGGCGCCGCTGCGGCGGTTGCCATCCTCGACCGTCACCACCAAAGAAGCTTCGTGGGCAAGGGCCACCACAGCGGCCGGAACCGGCAGCACCCAGCCGGGATCGACCACCACGACTGGAACGTGCTCGGCGGCCAACTTCTCCCCCGCACCGACGCATTCGCCGGCCAGCGCACCGATGCTGACGATGACGACCGGTGCCGTGTCGGGCTGGCCGACGTCTTCAGATCGATAGATCACATCGAGGCCGTCCACGACTTCCACCGTCGGGATCGGGGCTGGCAGGGCACCTTTCGGGTAACGCACGACGCTCGGAGCATCATCGATGGTCACCGCCGTGCGCAGTTGCTCGCGCAGGCGCTGCTCGTCGCGCGGTGCCGCCACCCGCACACCGGGGATGAAGGACAGCATCGACAGGTCCCACATTCCGTTGTGGCTGGCCCCGTCGTCCCCGGTCACCCCGGACCGGTCGAGCGCGAATGTCACGCCCTGGCGGTGCAGTGCGCAGTCCATCAGCACCTGGTCGAAGGCGCGGTTGAGGAAGGTGGCATAGAGGGCCACGACCGGGTGAAGTCCGCCGTAGGCCATCCCGGCGGCCGACGTGGCCGCGTGCTGCTCGGCGATGCCGACGTCGAAGAATCGATCGGGGAACTCCTGGGAGAACTCGACCAGGCCGGTCGGTCCGGGCATGGCAGCGGTGATGGCCACCACGTCCGGGCGCTTCCGGGCGATATCGAGCAATTCGGAGGCGAACGCACCGGTCCAGGTCGCTCCGGCGGCGGCAAGTGGAACGCCGGTATCGGGGTTGATCTGGCCCACGCCGTGGAAGCGATCCGCGTCGTCGGCCTCGGCGGGCGCGTAGCCGCGACCCTTCTCGGTGATCGCGTGCACGATCACCGGGCCGTTGAATGCCCGAGCGCGTTGCAGGGCGGTCTCCAGATCGGCGATGTTGTGACCGTCCACCGGACCGATGTACTTCAGGCCGAGGTCTTCGAACATTCCCTGCGGCGCGACCATGTCCTTGAGGCCCTTTTTCACCCCGTGCAGGGTGCCGTAGGCCGGCCGACCGATGATCGGGGTGCCGGAGACCACTCGCCGTCCCCAGTCGAGGAAGCGCTCGTAGCCGTCGGTGGTCCGCAGGGTGGCGAGGTGGTCGGCGAGTCCGCCGATCGTGGGCGAATACGAGCGTTCGTTGTCGTTGACCACGATGATCACCTGCCGGTCAGCCCCGGCGATGTTGTTCAGCGCCTCCCATGCCATACCGCCGGTGAGGGCTCCGTCCCCGATGATCGCCACCACCTTGCGGCGCCCGAGTTCGCCGCGGGCCTGATAGGCCTTGGCCAAGCCGTCGGCCCACGACAGCGCGGTGGAGGCGTGCGAGTTCTCGATGATGTCGTGCGGCGATTCGCTCCGACTCGGATACCCGGAGAGGCCGCCGGGCTGACGAAGCGTGTCGAAGCCGCTCGCCCGGCCGGTGACGATCTTGTGTACGTAACTCTGGTGACCGGTGTCCCAGAGCAGCGCATCGGTCGGTGAGTCGAACACCCGGTGCAGTGCCAGGGTGAGTTCGACCACCCCGAGATTGGGGCCGAGGTGGCCACCGGTGCGCGAGACTTTCTGCACCAAGAACGTGCGGATCTGAGCGGCGAGATCGTCGAGTTCGTCGTAGTCGAGTCCCGCGATATCCGCCGGCGAGGTCACATCGTCGAGTCGCGTCACGGTTCCTCTTCCGCTCGAACTGGCCTGGCGGCCGCCTCACCCTGATCGCGCCAGTTTACGCCGTGTGGAGGCCGTGGGCATGTGCGGCGCCCGATGATCGGCTCTACCGCGCCACGGCTGATTGGCAACCGCCCTCCGGATCGCACCGAACTCGGCCATGTCACAGCCGCTGCGACCAGCGCCGGCCCGCGAATGCCTCAGCCACCAGCGCCACCTCCCGTTGCAGCCGCACCAACCGGACCCCCTCGAACTCCAAGGCGCCGAGCACTTCGCCAACCGCCGTGGGATCCAATGACCCCGACAGTTGGCGCCGAGTCGATGCGTACGCCTCGCGGGAGGCGGCGAGTGCACCGTCGGTGTAGTGCCCCACCGCGAACACGAGCGCCTCGGGGTGGCGCCGGAAGACCGCATGGGATCGGAACTCCGGCGGGGCGTTGTCGAACAGCCACAGCACAGCCCGGTCGACGAAGTCGGGCGCGTCCGGCGGCGGAACGCCGTCCGGCCACCCCGGCGGTGCGACGTTGGTCACCCCAGCAGCGAACGAAGCACGTACTGCAGGATGCCGCCGTTGCGGTAGTAGTCGGCCTCGCCCGGGGTGTCGATCCGCAGCACCGCAGCGAACTCCACCGTGGACCCGTCGGATTTGGTGGCGGTCACGTCCAGCGTGCGCGGGGTGACGCCATCGTTGAGCGCCACGACGCCGCGCACATCGAAGGTTTCGGTGCCGTCGAGCCCCAACGACTCGGCGCTCTCCTGATCGGGGAACTGCAACGGCAACACACCCATGCCGATCAGGTTGGACCGGTGGATGCGCTCGAACGACTCGGCGATCACGGCTTTGACCCCCAGCAGCGCAGTGCCCTTGGCCGCCCAGTCCCGGGAGGAACCCGAGCCGTATTCCTTGCCAGCCAGCACCACCAGCGGGGTGTCTGCGGCGGCGTAGTCCTGGGCTGCGTCATAGATGGTGGTCATCGGGGCATCTGGTTCGGTGAAGTCCCGGGTGAACCCACCCTCGACACCGGGCACGAGCAGGTTCCGCAGTCGGATGTTGGCGAAGGTACCGCGGATCATGACCTCGTGGTTGCCGCGTCGTGAGCCGTAGGAATTGAAGTCCTTCGGCGCCACCCCATGCTCGGCCAGGTACCTACCAGCCGGACTGTCCGCCTTGATCGCACCCGCGGGCGAGATGTGGTCGGTGGTGACCGAATCGCCCAGCAGAGCGAGCACCCGTGCTCCCGAGATGTCCGAGACCGGCTCCGGTTCGCGGGCCATGCGGTCGAAGTACGGAGGCTTGCGGACGTAGGTGGACTCCGGATCCCAGTCGAACGTGGCACCGGAGGGCGTCTCCAGCGCCGCCCACCTCGAGTCGCCGGCGAAGACATCCTGGTATCGCTCGGAGAACATCTCCGGGCGAATCGAACTGCTGATGACCTCGGCGATCTCCTCCGAAGTCGGCCAGATATCTGCCAGATACACCGGTTCGCCGTCGCTGCCGACCCCCAACGGTTCGGAGGTGATGTCGACGTCCATCCGACCGGCGATGGCGTACGCCACGACCAGCGGCGGCGAGGCCAAGTAGTTCATCTTCACGTCGGGGTTGATGCGCCCCTCGAAATTCCGGTTCCCGCTGAGCACTGAGACGACCGCGAGGTCCGCCGATCGGACGGCTTCGCTGACGGCCTCCGGCAGCGGTCCCGAGTTGCCGATGCAGGTGGTGCAGCCGTAGCCGACAAGGTCGAATCCGAGTTTGTTCAGGTACACGTCGAGGCCGGCGGCGTTGTAGTAGTCGGTGACCACCTTCGAGCCGGGCGCCAGGGTCGTCTTCACCCAGGGCTTGCTCGTCAACCCCGCTTCCACTGCCTTCTTGGCCACCAGGCCCGCGGCCATCATCACCGACGGGTTGGAGGTGTTGGTACAAGAGGTGATGGCCGCGATCACGACCGCACCATTGCCGATCGTGACCTCTTCGCCGTCCAGCGCCGCCTCCGCGGTCGCGCTCACGTCATCGCTGTACGTGGGCAGCGCGGTGAGAAACGCCTCCTTCGCCTCGGTCAGCGGCACCCTGTCCTGCGGCCGTTTGGGTCCGGCGAGGGAGGGGACGACCGTGCCGAGGTCGAGTTCCAAGTGTTCGGAGTAGACCGCCTCGTGCGCCGGATCGTGCCACAGGCCCTGCGCCTTCGCGTACGCCTCCACCAGTCGGATCTGCTCCTCCGGTCGACCGGTGAAGCGCAGGTATTCGAGGGTCTCGTCATCGATCGGGAAGATGGCCGCGGTGGAGCCGTACTCCGGACTCATGTTGCCGATGGTGGCCCGGTTGGCCAGCGACACCCGTGCCACACCTTCGCCGAAGAACTCGACGAACTTGCCCACCACGCCGTGCTGTCGCAGCATCTCCGTGATGGTGAGCACCAGGTCGGTGGCGGTGGCACCGGCCGGAAGTTCGCCGTGCAGTTTGAATCCCACGACCCGCGGAATCAGCATGCTCACCGGCTGACCGAGCATGGCGGCCTCGGCCTCGATGCCGCCCACACCCCAGCCCAACACACCTAGGCCGTTGACCATGGTGGTGTGGCTGTCAGTGCCCACGCAGGTGTCCGGATAGGCCTTGCCGTCGCGGACCATCACAACTCGGGCCAGGTTCTCGATGTTCACCTGGTGCACGATCCCGGTGCCGGGCGGCACCACCTTGAACTCGTCGAAGGCGCCCTGACCCCAACGCAGGAAGGCATAGCGCTCGCGATTGCGTTGGTACTCGAGGTCGACGTTGAGGGCCAACGCATCCGGTCGGCCGAACACGTCGGCGATCACCGAATGGTCGATCACGAGCTCGGCCGGAGCCAACGGATTGATCTTCTCCGGGTCGCCGCCGAGATCGGCAACGGCCTCCCGCATGGTGGCCAGATCCACCACGCAGGGAACACCGGTGAAGTCCTGCATGATCACCCGTGCTGGGGTGAACTGAATCTCCTCGCTCGGTTCCGCGGCCGCGTCCCACTCCCCCAACGATCGGATGTGTTCGGCCGTGACGTTGGCGCCGTCTTCCGTGCGAAGCAGATTCTCCAGCAGAACCTTGTGCGTGTAGGGCAGCGCGGCAGATCCCGGCACCGCATCGACTCGGTAGATCTCGTAGCTGGAGCCGTTCACGGTCAGGTGGTCGCGGGCGCCGAACGAATCCATGTGTCCTCCCGGTTGGACGTGCGTGTGGCCCCCAACCTATCCCACCTCAAGGTCGGACGAATCTCGCCACCGCTTCCAGGTGATGCGACATTCCGTACAGGTCGAACGCAGTCAGGTCGTCGAACCGCCAACCCTGTGTGAGCAAGGTCTTTGCGTCCCTCGCCAGACTGGCCCCGTCGCAGGCCACGTAGCAGATCACGCGCGCGGAGGAGTCGGCCAAAGCGGTCATCACCGCCGCTCCCGCACCGCTTCTGGGCGGGTCCAACACGATTGCGTCCGCCGCTTCTAGCGCCGATCGTCCATCTGGACCGCGCACCCAATCCTTCACATCGGCCGCCACGAGTCGCACAGCCGGCAGGTCGTGCAGATTCCGCCGCGCCAACCGTACTGCGCGCTCGTCGCCCTCCACCGCGATGACCCGTTCGAACCTTCGTCGATCGGCCAACACTCCGGCGAACAGCCCGACCCCGCTGTAGAGGTCGACCAAAGACGACCCCCGGCGCGGTTCCACCGACCGGACGGCCTGATCCACGGCAGCGAGCAGAATCTCCGCGGCCTGGCGGTGGGACTGCCAGAATCCACCGGTCTGCACCCGCCACGACCGGCCGCCGGCGACCCTGGTGACGGTTGCCGCCGACCGCCAACCTGCGGGCAGGCCGCCCGCCGCAGCCGACGGTTCCACGGTCGGGCCGGTCGTCGAATCGCTCACCCGCACCCGCATCCCGGTCGGCCAGACCTGCTCGAAGGCAGCCTGCAGTTCCGGGATCACCACAGGGCAATGCTGGACCGGGATGAGTTCGCTGCTGCGCGGGGCGTGGAAGCAGGCCTGCCCGGCGGCGTCGGTGTCCACCGCGAAACGGGCACGCCACCCGAGCACCGGCAGCGGAGTCGCCGTCGGCAGCGCCGCGGCAAGATCCTGATCGCCGATCTGCTCGATCGAACCCAGCCTGCGGAGTTGATCCCGCAGCACCGAGGCTTTCCACACCGGCTGGTAGTCAGGTGCCACGTGGAGCAGATCGCATCCGCCGCAGATACCGGCGAGGGAGCACGGGGGTGGCACCCGCCGGGTACTCGCCTCACGCACCTCGACTACCCGAGCGAAACCGAGTCGGCCGCCGCGCCGAGTACCCGTCACCACAGCCGTCACGAGTTCGTCCGGCAGTCCGCCGCTGACGAACCAGGTGGTGCCCTCGGTGTGCGCGATACAGGTGCCTCCAGCCGCCGGCTGGCCGAGTCGCACGTCGATGGAGTCGCCCGGCTCGGCGCGGTTCACACCTGTCGCCGAATGTCTTCGGCCACTTCACGCTCGGCCGAGGCCGAAGGTGGTTCGCCTCGACGCACCGCTCCGGCCGAATTGCGCAGTGGCTCCTCGGCCGCGCCCTCGCTGGAACGCAGCTGCCAAGGCACGCTCACCACCATCACCCCGGGCGTGAACCGCAGCCTGGTCTTGAGTCGAAGGGCCGATTGGTTGTGCAGCAGGGTTTCCCACCAGTGACCGACCACGTACTCCGGCACGTAGACGGTGACCAAGTCCCGCGGGCTTTGCCGACGCAACTCTTTGACGTAGTCCAGGATGGGTCGGGTCACCTCTCGGAACGGGGAGTCCAGCACCCGCAGTCGGACCGGCAGGTCGCGGCGGTTCCAGTCGTCGATGAGGGCCCGGGTGTCGGCGTGATCGACATCGACGACGAGCGCCTCGAGTTGATCCGGCCGGGATGCTCTGGCGTAGGCGAGGGCGCGCAGCGTCGGCTGGTGCACGCGGGACACCAGGACGATGGCGTGGACCCGTGACGGCAACGTGACCTTGTTGTCGTCCGGTGCGCTCAATTCGTCGGAGACCGTGTCGTAGTGCCGGCGGATCGCTTTCATGATGCCGTACAGGATGGGCATCGCCACGACGACGATCCAGGCGCCGTGGGTGAACTTGCTCAGCAGCACGATCACGAGCACCGTCCCGGTGATGACCAGGCCGGTGCCGTTGATGATTCGGTTCCGGTGCATCGTGCGCCGCTCGGCAGCGGACAGCTGAGGTGTCTTGAGCAGTCTCGTCCAATGCCTCACCATGCCGGTCTGGCTCAACGTGAACGAGAAGAAGACTCCGACGATGTAGAGCTGGATCAGCCGGGACACCTGGGCATCGAACACATAGATCAGCAGTATCGCCAGCAGCGCCAGCACGATGATCCCGTTGGAGAAGGCCAACCGGTCGCCGCGGGTGTGCAACTGCCGAGGCAGATAACCGTCCCGCGCCAGGATCGAGCCCAGCACCGGGAATCCGTTGAACGCCGTGTTCGCCGCGAGCATCAGGATCAGCGCGGCGGCGATCACCACGAGCAGGGTGAGAACCCCGACATCGCCGAACACCGCCTGAGCCACCTGGGCGATCACGGTCTGGTTGGCGATGTCCTCCGGGGCCCCCACCAACTGCTCGGGGTCGTCGACCGCGTGCACGTCGGTGACCAGCGCCAACGCGGTCACCGACAGGAAGAGTGTGATCGCGATGACCCCCAGCATGAGCAGCGTCGCGGCGGCGTTGGCCGACTTGGGCTTGCGGAACGCCGGCACCCCGTTGCTGATCGCCTCCACCCCGGTTAACGCCGTGCAACCCGAGGAGAACGCCCTGGCCACCAGGAACACCAGCGCGAGGCCGGTGAACTCGGCTTCAGCGGCGATGTCGTATTGGGCCGATGCGGCCTGCAACTCAGCGCCGTTGGCCAGCCGGACACCGGCCCAGATGACCATCAAGGCGATCGCTGCGATGAAGGCATACGTGGGCACCGCGAAGAGGGTTCCCGATTCCCGGACCCCGCGCAGGTTCATGACTGTGAGGCCGACGATCACAAGGATCGCCACGAGCACCTTGTGCTCGGCGATGAACGGGAAGAGCGACCCGGCATTGGCCACCGCGGCCGCCACCGACACCGCCACCGTCAGCACGTAGTCGATGAACAGCGCGCTCGCCACCGCCACGCCGGCGTTAGGACCCAGATTGCTGCTCACCACCTCGTAGTCCCCGCCACCGCTGGGATACGCCCGGACGTTCTGGCGGTAGGACGCGATGACGACGATCATCACGAACACGACGGCCAGCGCAATCCAAGGCGACATGGTGAAGAACGCCAGACCCCCCAGCGAGAGGACGATCAGGATCTCCTGGGTCGCGTACGAGACGCTGGACAGCGCGTCGGAGGCGAACACCGGCAGCGCGATGCGCTTCGGCAACAGGGTCTCGCCGAGCCGGTCCGACCTGAGCTTGCGGCCAAACAGCAAGCGCTTGGCGAAATCTGACGTGGCAGCCACGTTTCCGCATCGTAGACCTCGGTTGCCCCCTCGCGTGCACGGATCAAGGTGTAGCGTCAGCAATCGTGCACGTGGTCATCATGGGTTGTGGGCGGGTCGGCGCGAAACTGGCAACTGATCTCGACCTTGAAGGACACTCGGTCGCCGTCATCGATCAGGACGATGCGGCCTTCGGAAGGTTGCCCGACTCCTTCGCCGGCATCACTGTCAAAGGGGTCGGATTCGACCGCGATGCGATGATCAGGGCCGGCGTCGAACGTGCGGTGGCCTTCGCCGCGGTGAGCAGCGGAGACAACTCGAACATCATCGCCGCACGGGTCGCCCGGGAGACGTTCGGGGTGGAGAACGTCGTCGCCCGCATCTATGACCCGCGCCGCGCAGAGGTGTATCAACGCCTGGGCATCCCGACGGTGGCCACCGTCGCCTGGACGGCTGCAGAGACCCTGCACCAGATGCTTCCGGAGCGTGTCCGGGAGGAATGGCGCGACCCGTCGGGCACCATCGCCCTCGGCGAGTTTGCCGTCGACGCGGGCTGGATCGGCACCCTCTACTCCACGCTGGCCCGCACCGCGGACGTCACCCTGGCCGTGGTCAACCGATTCGGCCAGGGGTTGCTGCCCCATCCGGACCTGGTGGTGCAACAGGACGACCGGGTCCATCTGATGTACGAAGTCGCCCGCGCCGAGGATGTGGAGTCGATCCTGGCCTCAGCCCCGGTGGAGGAGAAGTGAAGGTCGTCATCGCAGGTGCCGGCAAGGTCGGGAGGTCGATCGCCCGCGAACTGGAGGCCAACGGCCACGAGATCCTGCTGGTCGACCGGGCAAGTGCGGCCATCAGCAGTCCGATCCCGCGGGTGACCGTGCTTGAAGCGGATGCGTGCGAGATCTCGTCGCTGGAGAAGGTCGGCCTCGACGACGCCCAGGTGGTGGTGGCCGCCACCGGGGACGACAAGGTGAACCTGGTGGTCAGTCTGTTGGCGAAGACCGAATTCGGAGTGCCACGGGTGGTGGCGCGGGTGAACCACCCCAAGAACGAGTGGCTGTTCGACGCGTCATGGGGCGTCGACGTTGCGGTCTCCACTCCCCGGCTCCTGTCGGCCCTGGTTGAGGAGGCCGTGTCGATCGGCGACATCGTCCGACTCTTCACCCTTGGCCAGGGCACCGCCGAACTTGTGGAGATCACCCTTTCGGCCGATTCGCCGGTGATCGGTGAACGGGTGGGCGACGTTGCGTGGCCGGCCGACACCGCGCTCACCGCGATTGTGCGGGGAACCCGAGTCATCACACCGACGTCGGACGATCCGCTGGAGATCGGCGACGAGTTGGTGTTCATCGCCACCCCCGCTCAGGAGGAATCGCTGGAGGTGCTGCTCTCAGCCTCGCCGTCCGGCCCAGCCGACTGACTCCGCTGCTCGCCACTGCGGTCCGACCCAGCCGTCCGGGAACCGGCGAGCACCGGTCGGACGATGAGAAAGGTGAACCAGGCCCCGAGCAGGAACAGTGGCCACCCCATGACGATCTTCGCCACGCCCAGCGCCGCGGTCTGTCCGGCGAAGTACAGCGGGAGTTGCACCAGCAGCCGAAGCCCGAACACCCCGGCCCACACCCAGGAGGCGGCACCGTAGGCCCGACGCAGTCGGGGATCGTTGCGCCACGCGGTGAGCGATCCCGACATCCCTCCCAGGAACACACCCAACGCCGGCCAGCCGACCAGGATCGAGATGAGCACGCCGAGGAAGTAGGCGGCGTTGATGAGGAGCCCCGGGAGGAAGAAGTCCTCGGCCTGACCCGTGCGGGAGGCGACGAACGCCGAGATCAGGATCCCCGCGAAGCCGCCCGCGATCTGTGTGAGTTCCTCCCGCCGCACCAGCCTGAGGACTGCGATTGCCGCGCCGACCGCCACCGCCGACCACACGGCCGGGGTGAGGTTCTGGCCGTTGAGCATGTAGACCAACACGAACACCCCGGCGGGTGCTCCCGAATCGAACAGACCTCGCCAGCCGCCGATGGCCTTGCTGAGCAGTTGCCGCTCGACTGGCGAGTCCTCCCGGAGTTCCTCGAGTCGTTCCTCAATCCGCTCTTCGATGGGATCGTCGGAATGCGGCGTCACACGACCTCCGCGGGCAGCAACTCGTAGCGCGGGTTGTACAGCGTGGGATGCCCCGAGTTGCCGGTGACCCGACCGGTGGCCCGAATCCTCCTGCCGGGTTCGATCCCGATGATGCGCCGGCGTCCGAGCCACACGAGTTCCACCAATCCGGTGCCGTCGTAGACGATCGCCTCCATCCGGGCAAGCGTCGAGGAGGGTTCCAGCGACACCGAACGGACCGATCCTTTGACCGTAACCACGTCGCCCACTCGGCAGTCGCAGGCAGCGATGCTGCCCTCCTGACGGCTGGAGGCCCGCAATTCCTCCGCTTCGACCTGCGCATCCGACGATGCGAGTCGCGACAACAACGCCTTCAGCCGACCCATAGCATCAGGCTAACCCCATCGCCCAACGAAGACACTGCTGCCATGAGAACCGCCCTGCTGGTGCCGGGGAGTGCCTCCTCCGGAGACTTCGTGCAACGCGCGTTCTCGCCGTTGTTGAGTTCCGACGATGCCGTCGTCACCATCGGCGCCGGGGGCGGCGACGCCGCAGTGCTCACGGCCGGACTGGCGAGCGAGTATCGCCGGGCGGTCCAGCGGGGTGACCGGGTCACGGCCGTCATCGGGGTGTCGGTGGGGGCGCACGCGGCCGCGGAGTGGGCCGCGGCCGGGTCCGGGCTGGAGGAGCGCCCGCCGGTACTTGTCCTCGCCCTACCAGCGTGGACCGGGCCTCCCGATGAGACGGCCGAACTGACTGCTGGCGCTGTGGCTGCGATCAGGCAGCATGGTGTGCCCGAGGAATTGGCTCGCCTGCGACGACAGTTCGGCGACGACTGGGTGGTCGATGAACTCGTCGCCGCCTGGGCCGCGAAACCCGAGGCGGAACTGCTGGCCGCCCTGACTGCCACCGCCCGTTCGGAGGCACCGACGACCGATCGGTTGCGGATGATCACCGCCCCGACTGTGGTCGTCGCCCTCGATGCCGATCCGTTCCACCCGGCGACGGTCGCCCGTACGTGGGCCGAAACCATCCCCGGAGCGGTCCTGGCCAAGGTCGGCCGCGATGAGCCAGCCGCCGACCGGTCGGTGTTCGGTCGGCGGGTGCTTCAGGCGTTGGCTGAAGGAACGGGCGCTGTCTAGGTGGCGGGGGGCGCTGCAGGAGGACCCGCTGGGTCGCCCGCCTGTGCCGCCTGTGCCGCCTGGGCTGCCTGTGCCGCCTGGGCGTCCGGCGGCAGGACGATGGGCAGCAGGTCCCCGGGCGCCATAGGCTGATCTCCGCGCACCATGACCGTCTGGCGGAAGACGTCCTCGAACAACTCGGCCATGCCCTCGTCCATCGCCGCAGACCCCATGAAGACGCCGTGCAGCAGCCAACGCGGCCCCTCGAAGGCGACCAGTCGGATCGGCTGCCGGACTTGCTCACCGTCCGGGGTCACCGCCGGTACCACCCCGTGGAGTTCGGGGCCGAAAACACCCACGACCTCTTCGATGTCACCACCGGCCCCTGTGATCGAGGCCGTGATCTGCTCTCGCATGTCGTCCCAGAGTCCGCCACTCCGCGGCGCCGCCAGGGGCTGCAGGCGCAGGGCGGCGTCCCGGTAGGAGGCCACCACCGAGACGAACCGGGACTTGGTCTGGTCGGTCTCGAAATGGAGTTGCATCTCGGTGAAGCCGGCGATCCGCATGCATCCGAGGTCCACCCGGTTCACCGCGTTCACAGGCACCGCGGAGGAATCGTATGGCCCCGGCGGCACACTTTCGGTGAGTGCCTGGAACTCGGTCTCGTCCACCGACGGCGGAGCTTCCGCGACATCCTCCGACGCTTCCACCGCCTCGCTGGCCTCAGTCGGCTCGGTGGACTCGGCCGGCTCGGTGTTCTTCCGTCGTTTGAACACGGTGCGTACCCCTTCATCCGGTGATGTCGCCAACTTACCCGTGCCCGCGTCGAATCATCGACCCGACGATCCGAAGCCGCGGCCGCCGCGGTCGGATCCGGGCAGCGACTCCACTTCCACCAGCCGCACCGGCGGGATCGGCAACACCACTAGTTGACCGATGCGATCACCTCGGCCCAGCCGGATCGACCCGGTCGGATCGTGGTTGATCAGCAGCACGCTGACCTCCCCCCGGTAGCCTGCGTCGATCACCCCCGGAGCGTTGACCATGCCCACTCCCGACTCCCGGGCGAGTCCGCTGCGAGGAGTCACCAGGCCGACATATCCACGGGGCAGGGCGATGGCGACGCCGGTGGGTACGCTCGCCCGCTGGCCGGGTGCCAGCACTACGTCGATCCGGCTGCGAAGGTCGAAACCCGCATCCCCAGGATGAGCCTGTTCCGGGGTGGGGAGTTCGGGATCGAGTTTGCGCAACAACACCTCGACGGTCATGGCCACACCACCTCTTCCGGATCGCGCTCCTCCGGATCGCGCCAGGGCTTCACCCCACTGGCTTGCCGGACGAACTCCGGGTGCCCGTGGGTCTTGAAGTGTTCCGGCGAAACCTGCCGGAACTCCCCATCGGCACGCACGGCGACGACATCGCCGAGCATCGCCCGGCCGCGACACAGCACCCGTCGATCCGCCACCTCGGTCACCTCGGCGTAGAGATCCAAGGTGGCACCTACCGGCACCGGTCGGTGGAACGTCGTCTGTAGCCGATACGTGACCGCCGGCGCCAGCAGGAGCCAGTTCAAACTCCCGAGCAGTTCATCCATGACGGCGGCGAGCACTCCGCCGTGGGCGATTCCCGGCGCACCTTGCTGCAGTTCCGACACCGTGTAGTTGCCGGTGACACTCACACCCTCGCCGGCCATCAGTCTGACGTCCAGGCTGTTCGGGTGCTCGGCCCCGCACGCCATGCACATCGAGTAGTGACTCGGTATCGGGCTACCGGGTTCGGGTGCGCCGGCGGCCCGGACCGGCTGGTGGGCAGTCATATCCCAAACCTACGCTGGAGCCATGTCCGACCTCCCACTCCCCACGGCAGACCGTGAACGCACGGACGGTGTGCGCTACCACGAATTGCTGCGCCCCTCACCATGGCTGTGGCTGATGGCGCTCGGCGCAGGCCTCTTCCTAGGTGCCGCCTACGGCTTCGCCCTCGGACCGATCGCCGGTGCGGTCACGGCGGCGGCGGTCTGCGGTATCGGCTGTTGGATCACCGCACGCAGATTCGTGCGGGTTTCCGTGGACGATGGTTCACTGCGAGTCGGCCGTGCCAGCCTCCCCGCGCGGTACATCGGTCGGGTCCGTGCCCTGGATCAAGCGGCCACGACCCAGGCCCGTGGACCGGGTGGGGATGCGAACGCCTACCTGGTGCTCCGGCCGGGCTACGCGAAGTCCGCCGTCGCAGTCGAGGTGGCCGACCCCGCGGACCCCCACAGCTACTGGTTGATCTCAAGCAGGCGACCGGAGGCGCTCGCCTCTGCCATTATGTCTATGACCGCAGGTGACCGAACTCACAGACCGACGTGATCGGCCGGCCGATGCTGGCGCCGTGAGCGCACACGACGAGGAGGAACCATGGCCCAATTAGACCCGCGCACGCTGGCCCCGATCATCTCGATGGCGGCCACCTGGGCGGTCCGCAAGGGAATGTCCAAGGCCTACAGCCGGCGGACCGGCTCCGCACCGCCAGGGCGCGCCGACACGAGCACGCCACTGCTCAACGTCCTCCTCTGGGCCATGCTGACCGCGATGACCACGGCTCTGATCGACGTGGTGATCCAACGGACCGCGGCGAACTACAGCGAGCACCACGACGCCCTGCCCGGCGGGGAGGATCAGCAGGCCAGCTGACCGCACCCCATAGCCAAAGGGCCGGTGGCGCGCGGGGTTACAACCTCGCGGACCACCGGCCCCGGTGCGCGCGCTAGGCGCACTCGCTACATACCGGCAAGCCGTCGACTTCCTTGACCTTCTGGCTGCGGTGGTGCACCAAGAAGCACACCGAGCAGGTGAACTCGTCGACCTGCTCAGGAACCACCCGTGCCGTCAAGGATTGGTCGGAAAGGTCGGCCCCGGGCAGTTCCAGCGTCTCGACCTCTTCCACCTCGTCGACGTCGATGAGGGTGGCCGCCTTGTCGGCGCGGCGCGCTTTGAGTTCCTCAAGCCCCTCTTCCCGCAGATCTTCCTCAGTCTTGCGGGGTGCGTCGTAGTCGGTAGCCACCGTCACCTTCCCATCTGCTCGAAACGACCTAACTACTCCCTGGCACAGACCGGCGCAGGGGTCCTAGCAACACGATCGCGGGCAAGGATATGCCCTCACGCGGCAGGTTGCTCCGCACGGGTGCCCTACACCTGGTTGCGCCACTACGGTTGTTCCATGCCGATCTACGCCTTGGGCGACCTGGCGCCCACCATCGACCCCACCGCATTCATCCACCCCGACGCCGTGCTCATCGGCGACGTGGTGGTCGGCCCCGAGGCCAGCATCTGGCCGGGCGCCGTGCTGCGCGGCGACAACAACCGCATCAGCGTCGGCGCGCAGACCTCGATTCAGGACGGAACCATCGTCCACTGCACCACTGCGCTGCCGACCCTGGTCGGAGCCCGCTGTGTCGTCGGGCACAACGCCCACCTAGAGGGCTGCACGGTGGCAGACGACGCCCTGATCGGATCGGGTTCGGTGGTGCTGCACCGGGCACTGATCGAGTCGTGGGCATTGGTCGGGGCATCTGCGCTGGTGCCCAATGGCATGACCGTGCCGAGCCGGGCCATGGCCCTCGGTGTGCCGGCGAAGATCCGACCCGACGCGGTGACCGACGAAATGGTCACCGGTGGAGTGGCGATGTATGTCGACAAGGCCCGAAACTATCCAGGGCTGTTGCGCCGGCTTGACTGACCGCGCGTATCCCTCGGGGTCCGGCGTCGGTGTGGGGAGTGGTGTGCGGCCCGGGTCGGGCTCAGGTCGCGGCCAGCATGGCCCGCAGGGCCGGGGCGAGCGCGGCAGATGTGGCTACCGTCATCTCGTCGGTGGGCGGACCCCCCGCGGCGTCGCTTACCACCGCCCCCGCTTCGGTGGCGATGAGACCGGCCGCGGCACGATCCCAGTGGTGGGTTCCCTCTTCGAAGTATCCGTCCACCGTCGCGTCGGCGACCCAACAGAGGTCGATCGCCGCGGCACCCGCGCGCCGGATGTCACGGATGCTGCCGATGACGCGATGCAATCGTTCGGCTTGCCGCACCCGGTCCGCCGCGGCATAGCCGAAGCCGGTCGCGACCAATGCCTGGGCAAGGTCCGTGGCCGTGGTGACGGCGTTCCGCTGGAGGTCACCCGAAGCTGATCGCCGCCACGAGCCGGCACCACGTTCGGCAAGCCAACTGACGCCCAGCATCGGGGCCCGAACCACCCCGGCCACCACTTCACCGTCGCGTTCCGCCGCCACGCTGACCGCCCACATGGGGAGGCCGTAGAGGTAGTTCACGGTGCCGTCGAGCGGATCGATCACCCATCTGACCCCGGAGGAACCACGTCGTTCGCCGCCCTCCTCGCCCAGCACACCGTCGTCTCCACGTCGGTTGAGCAGGTGTTCGACTATCAGCGATTCGCTGCGTCGGTCCATCTCCGTGACCGCGTCCGTGGCAGAGGACTTCGACTCCACCTGGAGATCCCCCGGACGTCTGTGCAACAGGAAATCGGCGGCAATACCGGCCGCTTCATCGGCCAAGTCGAGCAGACCGGTCACGCCCACGGCCGCGCCACCTCACCCGGTGCCGTGCAGAGCGCAGGCTTCTCTCCCCTCGGATTGGGGCAGCAACCCACCGGGCAGGCGTCGTAGGAAGGGCCGAATCGGGTCAGTGCCGGGCGTAGTCGAGGCGGGGTGTCCGCCAACCGCTCGACCACTAGATCCACCAGACCGGCGACAAAGGCCGGTGCCACCCCGACCGTGGCTGCGCGGGTGCACGGTAGCCCGATCGCCCGGGCGTGGTCGGCCGCCTCGGTGTCCAGATCCCAGATCACCTCCATGTGGTCGCTGATGAAGCCCACCGGAATCATCACGACCCCGCTCACACCCTGCTCGGCACAGACGTCGAGGTGGTCGCAGATATCCGGCTCGAGCCACGGGATGTGGGGCGGGCCGGAACGGGACTGATAGACGAGGTCCCAAGCGAACGGGCGACCGAGACGGGTCTCGACCCCGTCGACGATCACCTGAGCGACGGCCCGGTGCTGTGCCACGTAGGCTCCGCCCTCCTCGGCGTCGTACCAGCCGGGCGGACCACTGGCCGCAGCGGCGGCAACCGGAATCGAGTGGGTGGTGAAGACCAAGCGGGTGTCGGCGTCCACGGCCGGCAGTGCTTCGATCGCCGCCACCACCGAATCGATCATCGGCTCGACGAAGCCGGGGTGGTCGAAATAGTGCCTGACCTTGTCCAGCGTCAACTGCTCGCCCACCTGCGCTTCGTCAACGGCAGCCGCGAGGTTCTCCCGGTACTGCCGACACCCCGAGTAGGAGGCGTAGGCACTCGAGACCGCGACCAAGACCCGTCGGTGGCCGTCGGCAGCGATCTCCTGCAACGTGTCGGCCAGCAGCGGGTGCCAGTTGCGGTTGCCGAAGTACACCGGCAAGTCGATGCCGCGCTCGGCCAATTCGGTCTCGATCGCCGCGATCAGAGCGCGATTCTGGGCGTTGATCGGCGAGACCCCGCCGAAGTGTTGGTAGTGCTCCCCCACCTCTGCGAGCCGTTCCACCGGGATCCCACGACCCCGGGTGACGTTCTGCAGGAACGGGATCACGTCGTCCGGCCCCTCGGGGCCGCCGAAAGACAGCCACAGCAATGCGTCGTAGTCAGTCATACGTCGATCCTGCCGCGCCCGCCGCGGCGGCGCACATCGGGTGTGGGGGAATCGACGCACGCCACACGTGGCCGGTTCATTCACGGTTGGCGTTCTCTCTGCCACACTGACCTTCGAGTCGTGGAACCGGGAATTGGAGCATCCGCATGTCACACCTGATCTACAGTCGCCTCTCCGAGGACGGCGCCCAACTCGTCCTGTTGGACAAGTCCGGCACCGAATACCGGGTAGCCATCACCGACCGCCTGCGTGCTGCGGTGGCACCGGCGGATCGGGACCCGGCACTGCAGATGCGCATCCCGGTCGACGGGCCCGTGACACCCCGGGACGTGCAGCGCAAGTTGCGCCATGGGGCGTCGATCAACGATGTGGTGGCCGAATCCGGGATGCCGCGCGAGAAGGTGGAGAATTTCGCGGTTCCCGTTTTCCAGGAACGAGCCTTCGTGGCCGCCCAGGCCGCCGAGTGCCCGGTGCCCGCCGGTGGAACGCTCGGCGAATCCGTCACCCACAAGCTCCGCTCCCGTGGAATCGACGACGATCCCGCCTGGGATGCGTGGCGGCGCCACGACGGCTCTTGGACCGTGGTGGTGAGGTTCGCCAGCGACAAGGCGACCGTCCCCATGAGCGACGAAGCCGGTGAGTTCCTCTTCGACCCGACGACGAAGTCGGTGGTAGCCGAGAACGACACGGCCCGCTGGCTGACCAATGCCTCGGAAGTGGCCGAACCCGAACCGGACCGGGTGATCGTGATCGAGGACGAAGCCGATGACGCGGCACAGCCTCGCTGGGGATCGCAAAGTTCCCCCGAGAGCTCGGCGACCGAGATCGACTTGGCCGATGGCGAATCCGACTCGGTGACGGCTGGGGTCGCAGCGGGCAAGGGGTCGCAACCGATGGCCACCGAGCACGCCACCGTGGAGAGCCCCGGTGCGCGACCGCTCTCGCGCCGTGCAGCCCGTCGACGTGCCGCACGCAAGCGGGCCGAACGCCGGGAACCGACGTGGGACGAGATCCTCTTCGGCGTGTCCCGCAACGACGACGACCAGTAGCTACGCGCGCCCGAGGGCGCTCGGCGTCAGCGTGCAGAGAGTTCGGAGAGCGCCGCCGCAAACTCCAAGGCCTGGGCCACGACGTCGGCACCGTCTGCGGTCTCCGAAACCCGCACCGTGAAGTCATCGTTGGTGGCAGCGCCGGTGTAGCCGTGGTCGGCGTCGCAGGTGGGATCGGCGCACCTTGCCGGCTCCAGATCGATGCGGTTGACCGCCCCCCACCCCAACGTCAGCACGACCTCGGTGGGCGCTGTGCGCGGCGAGTACTTGGCTGGATCCGGAATCACCCGCGTCACCACCACCGACTGGATCTGATCGATTCGAACCGCCTCGGTGCTGGTCGAAGCATGCGCCACCGGCGACTCCTCATCCGGCGGGTGCTCATCGACGTGTGCCACCACGAGGCGGGTGGCCGTGAGCACCAGGACTGTGATGTGCCGGCGCAGTTCCTCCCGGTCGAAGGTCGCCTCGTGATGGACGAAGAAACTCACGGCCGCCTCGTTGCCCAACGCGGTCTGGAGGGAATCGAGGACCAGCGCCGGGTAGTAGCCGCTGCGTTCGACGGCCGAGCGCAGGCGGGTTGATTGAGCAGCGGACTGACGCATGGAGCCATCCTGCCACGAGGCGGGGGCCGGTTACATGCGCCGTGGCTGCAACTCCTGCCGGTCCGCGGCCGGCCGCAACTCCACACTCGCGCCCAGCAGATAGCAGCCGGTCGGAGTGGCCAACACCGGGTTGATCTCCAGGGTGTTGATCTGCGGCCAGTCCTCGGCCATCAGCGCCACCCGCATGAGCACAGCAGCCAACGCACCGACATTGGCTGGCTCGCTGCCTTGATAGCCGAAGAGCAGTTCCGAGGTCCGGGGCGTCCGGATCAGGCGCTCAGCGTCCAGGTCTGTCAGCGGCGGCATCCAGTAGGCATGGTCGGACACCAGGTCGGAGACCACGCCACCGACTGTGAACGACATGACCGGACCGAAAGCGGGATCCTCCCGCGTGACGATCGAGCACGCCACCCCGGCCGGCGCCATGGCCTGCACCACCAGATGTTCGCGGACATCGCTCGGGTGCTGCGCGACCATCGAGAGGTAGGCAGTGCGCAACGACCGCTCGTTCTCCAGACTCAACCGCACGCCGCCGAGGTCGGTGCGGTGCACCAGTCGTTGGCTCTCCGTCTTGAGCACCACCGGATAGCCGATCTCGGCCGCCCGATCCGCGGCCTCTTGCTCGCTTGACACGCTGAAACTGGGCCACAACTCCAGCCCGTAGGCGGCGAAGAGTTCCCCGGTCTGCTGCTGACTGAGCATGTTGGGCGACGAGTGCCTGAGCACGGCCAGCGGAGCCGTGGTGCCGGTGTCCGCGACGACTTCCGTCTCGGCGAGGGTCGCATCGATGAGGGATTCGGCTCGGGCACGGTCCACGCCAAGCGGTTCCGGCTCGTCGCCGACCGGCGTCGCCAGCCAGTGGGCGTGCTGGACAGCCAACGACAGCGCCGCCACCGCCGCGGCCGGCTCACCGTAGACCGGCACCGAGCCCGGACCAGGGTCTCCCTGGGCGCTTGGATTGACCACCAGCGAACTGCGGCCGGTGAGGCCCGTCTCGTGCGGCAGCACCGCCAACACCGGCTTCGTCGAATTCGCCGCGACGGCACGCAGCACCCCGGTGACACCGGTGAGGTCGGAGCGCACCGGCGGAACGTGGATCACGATCACTGCGTCGACATCCTGCGCCGCCAGCGCATCCGACAGCACCTGACCGACCTCTCCCCCGCCCGCATCCCAGTGCACCCGATAGGGCCGCTGCACCGTGTGCATGCCCGCGGAGTCCACCAGATCCATGGTGTGCATGAGAAGTGCGGTGGAGTTGCTCACCAGGGCCACCCGGTCGCCCCGGGGTATCGGCTGCATCGCGAGCAGCGCGGCAACGTCGAGCAGACCGCCGATGGTCCGGGTCTGCAGCACCCCGCATTGCGTCAGCAACTCATCGACCACCTGGTCGGGCAGCAAATCGTCGTCCTCGCCACTGCCGTGCACGCGCCCGGTGAGGACCGCCAGGACAGGCTTCCGCCGGGACAACCGTCGGACGATTCGGGCGAACTTGCGGGGGTTGCCGAGCCCCTGCAGGTACAGCAGCACCACCGAGGTCGACTCGTCGGATTCCCAGTACTGCAGCAGGTCGTTGCCTGAGACGTCGACCCGCATTCCGGGCGAGACGAACGTGGACAGACCCAACTGCCGAGCGCTCATCTCCTCCAGGAAGGTGGCACCCAGGGTGCCGGACTCGCAGAAGAATCCGATCCGACCGCGGCTCGGCACGACCTCGGCAAGACTGGCGTTGAGTTGGACCCGGGGATCGGTGTTGATGATGCCCAGCGCCTCCGGACCCACCACCCGCACGCCGCTCTCCCGAGCACGGGAAACCAGCTCGGCCGCCCGGGCCGGACCGTCTGGGTCGTACTCGGAGAATCCGGACGAGATCACCTCCAGCGCCCGCACCCCCGCGGCGGCGCAGTCGTCCACAATCGCCTGCACCGAATCGATCGGTGCCGTGACTATCGCGAGGTCGATCGGCCCCGGCGCATCGGCCACCGAACGGTAGGCCGGGATGCCCGCAACCTCGTCCACTTCCGGGTGCACCGCGTACAGGGAGCCGGTGAAGCCGCCCCGCCGCAGGTTGCGCACCACCAACTGGCCGACCGTTCCCTCCCGCCGACTGACTCCGATGACCACCACCTTGCGCGGATACAGCAGAGCTTCGACCGAACGGGCCTCGGCGGCGTGCTCCCGAGCCTGCATGACCGCGGATTCGCTCTCGGTCGGCTCGATGTCGAACTCGAGCTCGATCACGCCCTCTTCGAAGTGCTGATTCACCCGATAGCCAGCCTCGACGAACGTTCCGATCATGCGTTGGTTGCTGGGCAGCACCTCGGCGACGAACCGATCGATCCCGTTCTCCCTTGCGGCGGCGGCGAGATGCTCGAGCAGCACCGATCCGAGCCCCCGACCCTGATGGTCGTCCCGGATGGTGAAGGCGATCTCTGCGGAATGATCGTCGATCCGGTCGTAGCGGCCGACCCCCACGATGGAGCCGTGTTGGGTGGCCACGAGGGCCATCCGGTCGACGTAGTCGACGTGGGTGAAGCGCTCCAGATCGCGTTCGCTCAACTCCGGATAGGGCGCGAAGAAGCGCAGGTAGACGGTCTCGGGCGACAGCGACCGGTGGAATTCGGCGAGAGCCGGTGCGTCCTGCGGGGTGATGGGGCGCAGGTGGCAGGGCCGACCGTCCCGGAGCAAGACATCAGCCTGGAGGTCCTCTGGATATCCGTCCGGGTGGTCCACCCGATCAACCTAGCGGCTGTAGGGCCGCCGAACACGTCGACGGGGCATGCCCACGCCAGCCGATCGGGTACGGGACAATCGACCAATGGCCAAGCGCACGACCACCCCCATGGCGACACCGGAACGCATCGTCGAAGTTGATGTCGGCGAGGAGATGCGCGGCTCCTTCCTCGAGTACGCCTATTCGGTGATCTACGCCCGCGCCTTGCCGGACGCCCGCGACGGCCTGAAGCCGGTCCAGCGGCGGATCCTGTACCAAGCGGGCGAAATGGGTCTGCGACCGGATCGCGGGCACGTCAAGAGCGCCCGAGTCGTCGGTGAGGTGATGGGCCGACTCCACCCGCACGGCGAGGGCGCCATCTACGACGCACTGGTGCGCATGGCGCAGGCCTTCTCACTGCGGCTGCCGTTCATCGACGGACACGGCAACTTCGGGAGCCTCGACGACGGCCCGGCGGCGATGCGATACACGGAGTGCCGACTGGCGCCGGCGGCCATGCCCATGATCGCCGGGATCCATGAGGACACCGTCGACTTCGTCCCGAACTACGACGGACGGGAGCAGGAACCGGTGGTGCTGCCGGCCGCCATTCCTTCCCTGCTGGTCAACGGCGCCACCGGTATCGCGGTCGGGATGGCGACGAATATCGCCCCGCACAACCTCGGCGAGGTGATCAACGCAGCCCGTCATCTACTCGACCACCCCACCGCGGATACGGCGGACCTGATGCGCTTCGTTCCGGGTCCCGACCTGCCGTCCGGCGGTCGCATCGTGGGCCTGGAAGGCATCCGGGACGCCTACACCACCGGCCGGGGATCGTTCCGGATGCGCGCCACCGCCACCATCGAGCAGGTCACCCCCCGGCGCCGGGGGATCGTGATCACGGAACTCCCCTACAACGTCGGCGTCGAGCGGGTGATGCAGCGGATCAAGGATCTGCACTCGGCGAAGAAGATCGTCGGCATCTCCGGGATGACTGACCTCACCGACGGCGATCAGGGTCTGCGGCTGCTCATCGAGGTGAAGAGCGGTATCAACCCGGAGGCGCTGCTCGAGCAGCTCTACAAGCAGACCCCGCTCGAGGAACAGTTCAACATCAACGCGGTGGCCCTGGTGGATGGTGCACCCGCGACGTTGGGACTCAAGCAGATGCTGGAGGTGTTCCTCGCACATCGTCGCGAAGTTGTCCGGCGACGCAGCGAATTCAGGCGCGGCAAGGCCGCGGACCGGCTGCACCTGGTCGAGGGCCTGCTCATCGCCATCCTCGACATCGACGAGGTCATCGCGGTGATCCGCAGCAGCGAAGACGCCGCGGAGGCCAGATCACGGCTGATAGCCGTGTTCGACCTCACCGACACCCAGGCGGGCTACATCCTCGAGATGCCGCTGCGTCGCCTCACCAAATACTCACGGATCGAACTCGAGGATGAACGCGACGAACTGCACGCGACCATCGCCGAGCTCACCGGGGTGCTCGAGAGTCCGCAACTGCTGTCGGCCGCGGTCGCCGACGAACTCGCCCAGGTCGGGGCCGAACACGCCACTCCGCGTCGAACCGTGCTCATGGCCGAGCCGGCCCGAGGCTCCGCCGACGAGGGCCAGATGTCCTTGGAGATGGCCGACGAACCCTGCCTGGTGGTGCTTTCCGGCACCGGCCTGATCGCTCGCCTGCCACTGCCGGAGGGCACACCTGTGGGAGAGCCCGGCGCCCACTCGTCCATCCTGACCACTCTGCGGACCAGCACCCGGGCGGATTTCGGCATCGTCACCGACCGTGGCCGCCTGGTTCGCATGCCGGTGGTGGACCTGCCGGCGCTCCCGGCGACGGCCAACCACCCAAGCCTGGTCGGCGCCCCGGCGGCGGCCGACTTCGCACACTTGACCGAGGACGAACGCGCCGTCGGTGTGGTCCCGCTCGACGATCGAGGCTTCGCGTTGGGCACCCGAGCCGGGATCGTCAAGCGAGTCGCGCCGGATGCACCGGCCAACAAGGACGAGTGGTCGATCATCTCGCTGAAGGAGGACGACCGGGTGGTCGCCGCCGCCACGTGTGATGACGACGATGAACTGGTGTTCATCTCCTCCGCCGCTGCTCTGCTCCGCTTCCCGGCCGACCTGGTACGACCTCAGGGCCGCACCGCCGCCGGCGTCGCCGGAATGAAACTCCCACCGGAGGCGCAGGTGGTGGCGTTTGCAGTCGCCGATCCGGACTCCGCTCTGGTGCTGACGGTTGCCGGCGGCGCCGGGGGCATCACCACCGCGAAAATCACCCCACTGGTTGCGTTTCCCGGCAAGGGACGCGCCACCGGCGGCGTCAGGTGCCAGCGCCTGCTCTCCGGTGAAACGGAACTCCGCCTCGCCGCCGTCGGACCGGCGCCGGCGGCCTCCGAAGCGACAGGTGGCAACGTCGCGCTGCCCACCCCCGAACCGAAGCGCGACGCCTCCGGCCAACCCGTCCCGACCCTGCTCGCCGCAGTCGGTGGCGGGCTGCCACCGCTGGGAAGCTGATGCCGCAACCTCCCACATCGGCTGTGGGCGTGCCGACCCCCTGCAGCACCTCCGCCGCGTTCGCCGAGGAATCGTTGGCAGGGACCGCACCTGTGGCCCACCTCTGGGTGATCGTCGAACGCCACGGACCCTTCGGCGCCGACGCCCTGAAGCACTCGGGGCTACCGGCAGAGATGCGCGACGCCTTGCTCAGCCTGAAGCAGGCCGGGGTCAAGGTGCTGCTCGCCCGACCCGCGGGTCGGCACTCGGCATCGGCTGTCGGAACCCCGTTCCGAGTCTGGTGCGCCCACCCCTCCACCGGACGAATGGTGTCCACCGTCTTCGACCGCGCAGGCGACCTCGCGGATCTCGACGGACCCACCCTGGCCGCCGGGCACCTGCCTGCGTGGCCGTCGGCGGCGTCGCCGGCCCTTTTCGTGTGCACCAACGGGCGACGGGACGCGTGTTGCGCCCGGCTGGGACGACGCGCAATCGTCGGCATCATCGACCCCGACCTGTGGGAGTGTTCGCATCTCGGCGGCCATCGATTCGCTGCCACCGGGCTGCTGCTGCCGTGGGGCTACGTCTACGGTCGGTTGGATGCTGAACAGGTGGCCCGGATCCTGCACGACGCCCGCGCAGGCCACATCTCGCTCGACGGTCTGCGTGGCCGCAGCTCGCTGAGTCCCGACGCCCAGGTCGCCGACATAGCCGCCAGAGTGGCGTCTCGATTTCGCTCACCTGACGATCTCGCCGTGGTCGACGAGTCGACCACCGGACCCGGACTGGTCGAAGTGACGATGGCGGCCTCCGACGGCACCCGGTTGGAGGTGTGGGTGCTCACCGAGGATCAGCCGACTGCGACGCCCCCTTCGTGCGGGGCGGAGCCGGAGGCCCACCTTCGGCGCCGTGTTGTCGGCGCGGTTCGCGAGATCGCGCGGGGCTAGTTCAGCTCGCCGCGACGGCGACCCCGCCGGACGGATGGTGCGGCTACAGTGAACGCTATGGCTGTCTATTCATCCCAAGTGCCCCTCGGCTCGCCCATGCCCGAGTTGACCCTGCCCGACCTCGAGGGCAACCCACACGACATGGTGGGGCTGCGGGGTGAGGGGGTATTGGTCGTGGTCTTCGCCTGCAACCACTGCCCGTACGTGCGCCACATCGAGTCCGCACTCGGCCGATTGGCTGGAGATCTCGCGGATCTTCCCGTGACGTTTGCGGCGGTCTGCAGCAACGACGTGGTCGCCTACCCCGACGACGACATTCCCGGACTGACGGAACAGAAGCAACGAGCCGGTTGGCCCTTCCCCTATCTCGTCGATCGCGATCAGCTGGCGGCCAAGGAGTTCGGCGCGGTCTGCACACCGGACTTCTTCGTCTACGACGTCACCGGGAAGCTTGGCTATCGAGGTGCCTTCGACGCCTCCACCCCAGGAAACGGCGAACCCGTTGACGGAGCCGAGTTGCGGGCGGCGATCGAACTCCTCGTAGCCACGAAGCCGGTCCCGGAACCGCAGCGTCCATCCATGGGGTGCAGCATCAAGTGGCGCTAGATTGATCGGGTGACACACCGCTCATGTGACATCCTGATCATTGGTGCCGGGCCGGTCGGACTCTACGGCGCCTACTACGCAGGGTTCCGCGGCTTCGACACCGTGGTCCTCGATACGTTGCCGGAGGCGGGCGGTCAGATCACCGCCATGTATCCGGAGAAGGACATTTTCGATGTCGCCGGGTTCCCCGTGGTCAAGGGTCGGGAATTGGTCGAACGACTGATCGAGCAAGCGGCGGCGGGTTCGCCCGAGTACCTCCTCGAGGAACAAGCCATCGACCTGCAAACGTCCGAGGTGGGGCCGGTCGTGGTGACCACGGCTGCCGATCGGACTATCGAGGCCAAGGCCGTGATCCTCACGGGCGGAATCGGTTCTTTCCGGCCGCGACCGATTCCGGTCGGAACCGAGTGGGTGGGCCGAGGGGTCGCCTACTTCGTACCGCGCCTGGCCGACTACGCCGACCGGGACGTGGTGATCGTCGGTGGTGGCGACTCGGCGTTCGACTGGGCCTGGTCGCTGCACCCCATCGCCCGGTCGGTCACGATCGTGCATCGCCGGGAGGAGTTCCGGGCACACGCCGGGATGGTCGAGAAGGTGCGCGCTCTCGGCGTCTCGTTCGCCACCAGCAGCGAGTTGGCGGCGATCCACGGGGGCGATCGGGTGACCGCGGTCGACGTCCGCCACAAGGTGACCGGGGAAGTCTCGACGTTCGCCACCGACTCGGTGGTCGCGGCCCTCGGCTTCATCGCCAACATCGGCCCGATGGCTGACTGGGGGCTGGAACTGTCCAAGCGGCGGGTGGTGGTGGATGCCGCCATGCATTCGTCGTTGCCCCGGGTGCTGGCGGCGGGCGACCTCGCCAGTTACCCCGGCAAGGTGCCGCTGATCTCGGTTGGATTCGGTGAGGTGGCGACGGCCGTGAACAACGCCGCACCGTTGGTGAAGCCGGGCCTCGGGGTGTTCCCGGGCCACTCTTCCGGGGAGTCGGACGGCTAGTACGCTCGGTGGTATGGCGATATCGTTCGAAGCACCCTTCCCGGCCGAGGCCTTCGCTGATGTGCTCGCGGCGAACCGTGACTTCACCGAACGTTTCACCTCCTCAGGGCGCACCGGCCGGGCGGCCAAGGGGCTGGCCATCGTCACCTGCATCGACTCCCGGGTGTTGCCGCTGGAGGCGGTCGGAATGTCCATCGGCGACGCCAAGATTCTGCGAAATGCCGGTGCCCGCGTCACCCAGGACGTCCTGCGGACATTGGCGTTGGCCACCTACCTGCTCAACGTCGATCGCATCTTGATCATGCCTCACACGGACTGCCGGATGGCGAAAGGATCCGAGGAGGCCGTCCATCAGGAGATCTTCGACCGCTTCGGGGTCAACACCTGGTCGATGCAGTTCGACACCACCACCGACCAACTCGGGGCACTGCGCACCGACGTCGCCCGGGTGCGCTCGTTCCCGTTCTTGCGCAAGGGCGTCGAGGTGGCGGGTGCGATCTACAACGTCGAATCAGGTCAGATCGTGCCGCAGGACATCTGAATCCTTTCGCCACCCGACGTCGCGTCAGACGTCAACCCGGCTGCGGTCGATCTCGTCGGCCCTCGAGACGATGAAGTCCTTCCGAGGAGCCACGTCCGAACCCATCAGCAGGTCGAACACCTCACACGCTGCTTCGGCATCGTTGGCGGTGATCCGCCGCAGCAGACGGTGGGCCGGATCCATGGTGGTCTCGCGCAGTTGCTTGGCGTCCATCTCCCCAAGGCCCTTGTAGCGTTGCACGGGGTCCTTGACCTTGATCCCCCGCTTGCCTGCGTCAGCGAGAACCCGCTTCATCTCCGCATCGGAATAGGTGTAGACCACTTCGTTCGCCTTGCGTGACGGATGCACGAGCTCCAGCCGATGCAGCGGCGGCACTGCGGCATACACCCTCCCCTCCTCCAGCAGCGGGCGCATGTAGCGCTGGAAGAGGGTCAACAGCAGACAACGGATGTGGGCGCCGTCGACGTCGGCATCGGTCATCAAGACGATCTTCTGGTAGCGGACCGATTCGAGGTCGAACGTCGGCCCCGACCCGGCCCCCACGACCTGGATGATGGCGGCGCATTCGGCGTTCTTCAGCATGTCGGCCATGGAGGCCTTCTGCACATTGAGGATCTTCCCGCGGATCGGCAGGAGGGCCTGGAACTCCGAGTTCCTCGCCAGTTTGGCGGTGCCCAGGGCACTGTCGCCCTCGACGATGAAGAGTTCGCTCTGCTCGGTCTGGCTGCTGCGACAGTCCGCGAGTTTCGCCGGCAGGGCGGAGGATTCGAGGGCGTTCTTGCGGCGTTGCACGTCCCGACTGGTGCGGGCTGCGATGCGGGCCCGGGAGGCGTTGGCGATCTTCTCCAAGGCCTGTTTCGCCGGTGCCTTCTGGCCGTGGGGCGGCGCGGCGAACCATGCTTTGAGGTGCTTGGCGACGACGTGCGAGACGATTCTCGACGCCGCCGGGGTGCCCAGCACCTCCTTGGTCTGGCCTTCGAACTGCGGTTCCGGCAGCCGCACGGTCACCACCGCGGTCAGACCCTCGTAGATGTCGTCCTTGGTCACATTGTCCTCGCTGGCCCGCAGCACCTTGCCGGCCCGCAGGGCTTCGTTGATCGTCTTCGCCATGGCCCGGTCGAACCCCACCAGGTGAGTACCTCCCTTCGGAGTGGCGATGATGTTCACGAAGGACTGCATGCGAGTGTCGTAGTCGTTGCTCCACCGCAGGGCCACGTCTACGTCCAGCGTCCGCTCGACCTCCTTGCTCGCGAGGTGTCCCTTGCCGTCGAGCACCGGGACGGTCTCATGGAAATGCCCCTGACCGGTCAACCGGATCACCCCGGTGACGGCCTCCCCGCGGGAGAGGAAGTCGACGTATTCGCCGATGCCACCGGCGAAGCGGAAGGTCTCTTCGATCGGATCGTCCGTCGGCGAAGACTCGAGCAACCTTTCGTCGCGGATCGTCAGCGAGAGACCCGGCACCAGGAATGCGGTTTGGCGCGCCCGGGCGAGCAGCGCGTCGATGTCGAATCCGGCGCCTGGGGTGAAGACCTGGGGATCCGGCCAGAAGCGGACCCGGGTTCCCGTCCGCTTGGCCGATACCTTGCCGGTCTGCCGCAACCCGGACTTGCGGGTGAAACTGGCGTCCGGACCGGCGCCGTCGAACACACCGGGGACGCCGCGCCGGAAGGACATCTCGTGGGTTCGTCCGGCACGATCCACGGCCACGTCAAGGCGCGCACTGAGCGCGTTGACAACGCTCGCACCGACCCCGTGCAATCCACCCGAAGCGGTGTAGGAACCCCCTCCGAACTTGCCACCCGCGTGCAGTTTCGTCATCACCAATTGCACGCCGGTGAGTTTGGACTTGCTGTCGACGTCCACCGGGATGCCGCGTCCGTTGTCGGTCACACTCGCCGAGCCGTCCGCCTCCAGCACCACCACGATCGACTTGCAGTGGCCGGCCAAGGCCTCGTCGACGGCGTTGTCGATGATCTCCCAGAGGCAATGCATGAGGCCTCGTTCATCGGTGGAGCCGATGTACATGCCCGGGCGTTTCCGCACTGCGTCGAGGCCCTCGAGCACCGTCAGGTCCTTGGCTGAGTAGCGGGCCCGTTTGGCCGCCCCGGTGGTGTCGCTCACACGCCGAATCTATCCGACGGCCCGCCTAGGGCCGCCGAGGCGACCACGCCGCGCGCCGCATGCACGTCGATTCAGAGCCGATCCGGCCACGGCCGCCACTCACCCGATTGCCGGTTCTACGCTCATGGCGAACTCCGGAAATGCGGGAAATGTCGGACCGATGTGAGACTGTTGGTCATCACGTCGGAAGCGATCGCAACGGAGGTGTCCAATGTCAACCCTGACCAAGACGAGCACCCTGACCGCCTCGGACCGCTGCGACCGCTGCGGCGCCCAGGCGTATGTCCACGTGGAACTGGCCTCCGGTGGCGAGCTGCTCTTCTGCGGCCACCACGCAAAGGCCCACCTGGAGAAGGTCCGCCCGCTCGCCGCCTCCATTCACGACTACACCCACACTCTCGCCGAGTCCGACGGGAACGGTCGTAGCTGAACGCCCTGACGATCGCGGTCGCCATCGCATGTGTGGTGGGGATCGCCGGAACCATAGTCCCCGTTCTTCCCGGTCCCTTCCTGGTCGCGGGTGCGGTGGCCCTGTGGGGGATCGTCACCGGCGGCAGCTGGGGCTGGGGTATCGCAGCCTTCGCGGTGGTGCTGGTCGCAGCTGCCACCGGCTTGAAGTATCTGATCCCTGCGAGGTGGATGCGCGAGGGCGGCGTCCCCTCAATGGTCCTGACCGTTGGCGGCTTGGCCGGCATCGTCGGGTTCTTCGTCATCCCGATCGTTGGCCTCATCTTGGGCTTCGTGGCTGGTGTCTTCGTCGCCGAACTTGTCCGCGTGAAGACACTCCAGAAGGCGTGGCCGACCACCTGGACCGCGATGAAGGCGGCTGGCTTGAGCATGCTGATCGACTTGGCGAGTGTGCTGCTGGTGACCGCCGCGTGGGTTGGTGTCGTGCTCGCACACGACTGACATCAAGTGACATCAAGTTCGCGGCGACGTCGCGGTCAGTCGAGGTAGTCGCGCAGCACCTGGGATCGGCTCGGGTGCCGAAGTTTCGACATGGTCTTCGACTCGATCTGGCGAATCCGCTCCCGGGTGACGCCGTAGACCTTTCCGATCTCGTCGAGGGTCTTGGGCTGGCCATCGGTGAGTCCGAACCGCATCTTCACCACACCGGCCTCACGTTCGCTCAGGGTGTCGAGAACGCCCTGCAACTGCTCCTGCAGCAACGTGAACGAGACAGCGTCCGCCGGGACGATAGCTTCGGAGTCCTCGATCAGGTCGCCGAATTCGCTGTCGCCGTCCTCCCCCAGCGGCGTGTGCAGCGAGATCGGCTCACGACCGTACTTCTGCACCTCGATGACCTTCTCCGGCGTCATATCCAGTTCCCGGGCCAATTCCTCCGGGGTCGCGTCGCGCCCGAGATCCTGCGTCATCTGACGCTGCACCCGCGCCAACTTGTTGATCACTTCGACCATGTGGACCGGGATCCGGATGGTTCGAGCTTGATCCGCCATGGCCCTGGTGATCGCCTGCCGGATCCACCAGGTGGCGTAGGTGGAGAACTTGTAGCCCTTGGTGTAGTCGAATTTCTCCACCGCTCGGATCAGACCCAGGTTGCCCTCCTGAATCAAGTCCAAGAACAGCATCCCCCGGCCGGTGTAGCGCTTCGCCAGTGAGACCACCAACCGCAAGTTGGCCTCCAGCAGATGCCGTTTGGCGGCCTGGCCGTCTGCAGCGATCCATTCGAGGTCCATCCGCAGTTCGTCGTCTTCGACGCCCTGAGCCAGGGTTTCCTCGGCGAACAGGCCGGCCTCGATCCGCTTGGCCAGTTCCACCTCCATCTCGGCGTTGAGCAGTGCCACCTTGCCGATCTGCTTGAGGTAGTCCTTCACCGGGTCGGCGGTGGCTCCGGCCTGATGCACTTGTTGCACCGGCTCATCGGTGTCATCGACATCGGAGATCACCAGTTCTTCGGCCGTGCCGGCCTTCGCGGACTTGCCGGTCGCCTTGGGCTCCTCCTCGGATTCAACCTTCTTCAGGTCCTCCTCCAGCTCGGCTTCAAGCTCTTCCTCAAGGTTGGAGGCCTCCTTGAGGTCAATCTCCTCACCGGTCTCCTCGGCCACCACGACCTCGGCGACCACATCGGGTCCAGCTGCAGTCTCTTCCGCCACGACCTCGACTTCGATCGTTTCCGATTCGACGGCGGTCGTCTTCTTGGCCGGTGCCTTCTTCGCCGTTGATTTCTTCGCAGCGGTCTTCTTGGTGGTCGTCTTCTTGGCGGGGGCCTTCTTCGCCGCAGCCTTCTTCGCGGGGGCCTTCTTGGCAGTGGTCTTCTTCGCAGCTTTCTTCGCGGGGGCCTTCTTCACCGCCACGGCGACGGAGGTCGAACCTTCGCCGGCTGCGCTGATCGTCGCCTCGTCTTCAGATGTCGTGCGATTTGCCACGGGTAGCCTTTCACTGACGGGAGCCGGTGATCCAACCGGCATTTGGGCATACGAACCAAGGCTGCTGTCAAGCAGTTGCTGTCACGGGCAACTGTGACACACCGGCAAGTATTCCCGCGCAGCCGGATCCGCGTGTCGGATCACAGTGAATCCGGTTGCAGTTCCTCACGCTCGGACTTGCGCACGTCACTGAGCAGGATCACCGCGATCGACACTACGACCAGCAGCACGCCGGCCGCCTGGCCTGCAAGAACCGACTCCCCGAGCAGCAGGGCTCCGAGCACGACGGCGATGACCGGTTCCGAGGTGGCGATCACCGCGGCGTGGCTGGTGGGCAGCAGGGACAAGCCGAGGCTGAGCAGGCCGAAGGCGAACACGGTCGAGACGACTCCGATCCCGACCGCCACGCCGAAACCAACGGCAGTCGTCGGTCCAGGTGCGTCGATGATCACAGCCACTGCGAAGAGGGAGATGGCGGCCCCGGTCACCACCGCCGTGGTGGTGACGAGTGCGCCGTACGCGGCCACCGACCGACCCGAGAAGATGATGTAGAACGCATAGACGACCGAAGCCGCCAGCACCAGCACAACCCCGTCGAAGGCATTCGCCGCTTGTAGTGTCGATCCTCCCAACACCGTGAGGGCGGCCCCACCCACTGCCAAGGCAGTACAGCCCGCGATCAGCGCACCAGGCCAGGTGCGTCGCTTGATCGCCGTCAGCACCACGACCCACGCCGGAAACAGGAACAGCAGAACTTCCGCCAATCCCGCATCGAGGTATTGCAGGCCGTAGAAGAACAGCCCGACTTCGCCGGCCAGCACCACCGCCCCGAGCAGCAGCAGGCGGGTGAGCGCTGCAGCGTCAGGCAAGGGCGTGCTGTTTCGACGGAGTGCCAACACCACCAGCAGCATCACCGCTGCGATGCCGAATCGCCACGCCAGCAGTCCGATCGGAGAGACGCCTTCGGCGTAGGCGACCTTGCCGAACACCGGCATCACCGCGAACGAGGCCGCCGAGCCGAGCACAAAAACCGCACCAAGCAAGGGACCCCGGGCGCGCTGACCGCCTGTGCCGCCGATCACCCGTTCCGGCCGCGGCGATGCGTCACAGCGAGTCGCTCTTGACGGCCAGAACCGGGCATTGCGCGGCCATGAGAACCCGTTGGGCGTTACTGCCCAACAGCAGCTTGCCGACGTTGGACCTGCGGCGCAGGCCGATCACGATCAACTCCGCGCCGTACTCCTCGGCCATCGCGATCAAGTCGTCGGCCGGCTCGTTCCCCCGGACGAGGTTGCGGATGTGGAAAGGGACGTGCTCGGCAGTGAGTTCCTGCTGGACCACGTTCAGGGCGTGCTTCACCGCCACGGCATCCTCGCCATCGGTGGCGACCCCGCCGCGTGCCGAGTGGACCACCACCAATTGGGCTTCGCGTCGCAGCGCCTCGGACATGGCTTCGCGCAGGGCCGCGTGACCCTCTGGAGTCTCGACGTATCCGACAACTACAGTTCGCATGGTTCCAGCCTAGTCCGCCGGTTCGTGCGACGACGGGACTCGGCCGCGGTCATTATGGAACTTGTGGAGACCGAGGGTAAGGACGCCGATCGTCGCACCGCCTTCGTGCTCGGCGGCGGTGGACTGCTCGGCGCGGCGGAAGTCGGGATGCTCCGGGCGCTGTTGGAGCGCGGCATCGTGCCCGACCTGATCTTCGGAACCTCGATCGGCGCCATCAACGGGGCGCTGTTGGCCACCGGCCCTACCCTCGACACGGTCGCCCGAATGGAACACCTGTGGTCGCAGATGAGGCAGGACGGTCCGTTCAACACCTCGCTGCGTTCGCTGTTCACCTCGGTGGTCCGGTCGGCCGGGATCCACCTCTACCCCACCGAAGAACTCCAGGTTCTGCTCCGAGACACCCTGCCACCCACCTTCGCGGACTTGCCGACGCACTTCTCCTGCTGCGCGGCGAGCATCGAGCGCAGTGCGGAGGTGTGGTTCGCAGACGGCGAACTGGTGCCGGCAGTCCTCGCCTCAAGCGCGCTGCCCGGAGTGTTCCCCCCGGTGGAGATCGATGGCGAGCACTACATCGACGGCGGCATCGTCAATTCCATCCCGCTCGATCGTGCCCGCAAACAGGGCGCCACCCGCGCCTACGTGCTCCAGGTGGGTCGGATAGAGAAGCCACTCAGCGTCCCCCAGAAGCCCTGGCAGGTAGCCCAGATCGCGTTCGAGGTCGCCCGCCGGGCGCGTTTCCACGCTGCCCTGCGACGAACCAGGGAGTTCATCGACGTGTTCGTGCTGCCCACCGGCGGCGGCGCACCCGAACCGACGGCCTGGCGCAACTACGACTTCCGCGATACCTCGAAGATCGGCAACCGGATCGAGGCGGCCTATACCGCCAGCCTGGCCTACCTCGACGACTGCGACGCGGGCCTGGTCGATCCGCGGGCACCGGTCGTGGACGACCCGACGGTCGCGTGATGAGTCCGCCACCGGTGGTGGTGCGTCGACTGCTCACCCGGCCGATCGCCTTCGTCGTCGGACTTCTGCTTGCTCTGGTACTGCTGCCGTGCTGGCTGTTGAGTACGGTGCTGGTGAGCCTCAACATCGCGGCGGTGGCGCGCCCACTTCGACTCTTCTGCTTCGCCTACGTATACCTGGTGGTCGAGGTGGTAGGGCTCATCGCAGCCCTCGGACACTGGGTGCGGGCCGGCGGAGCGACGGCCACGGACACCGCGCAAGCTCGCAACCACGCACTGCTGGGCGACTGCCTGACCGTGTTGCTGACCGCCGCCGAGTATTTCTTCTCGCTGGACATCGAAAGCCACCCGAGCGAGTCCGCGGAACCGGAGGCCCCGATGATCGTCGTGAGCCGTCACGCGGGTCCCGGCGATTCTTTTCTCCTCGTGCACCGACTGATCGTGGGGCTGAACCGTCGGCCCCACGTGGTGCTGAAGTCGACCTTGCAGTGGGATCCGTTGCTCGACGTCCTGCTCACCCGTTCGGCGAACGTGTTCGTGACCGCCGGCGAGCCCACGGACGCCGTGGTGCGCCGAATCACCGATCTGGCCCGTGGGCTCGGTGTCGACGATGCCCTGCTCATCTTCCCGGAAGGCGGCAACTTCACCGAGAACCGTCGGACGCAGGTGATCGAGCGCCTGCGGGCCAACGGACACCACGCCGCGGCGCAGCGGGCCGAAGACCTCGAACGTCTGCTGGCACCGCGGATCACCGGTCTGCAGTCCGCCCTGGTAGCGCGCCCAGATGCTGCCGTCTGCGTGGTGGCGCACACCGGGCTGGACGAGATCGACACCTTGGCCGAGGTGTGGGATGCCGTCCCGGTCCGGAACACCCTGCTGGTGTCGTGGGAGTACTTCGCGGCCGACGACGTCCCCCGGGACCCGACCGGCCTGCACGACTGGCTCGGCTACCACTGGCAGTTGATGGATACCTGGGTGGCCGTCGAGTCGGCGCGCCTCGCGGCCGCTGCGGAATCGTCGGACAACGCCTGATCAACCGGCCAACGCTTCAGTCCGGTCATCCCGCAGTTCCGCCAGCGAGAAAGTGGCCAGAACGTCGGCCCAGGTCGCAGGAGGCATACCGGAGACGCAGGCGGCACCGATCAATGCCGCCAGCCGATTCGCCGGGTCGGCCCGCAGCGCATGGTCGGCGGCGATACGGGCGAACGCTCCGTCGCCGCCCTGCCAGGCGACGGCCGCAAGTGTTGCGGCCGCCGGCGCGGCATCCGGGCCGGTGACCCTGGCGGCGAGGCCGCACAGCCAACTCCTCGCCCGAGCCAGTCGTTCCCGGCGACAGCGAGGCGACGGCTCGACGAAAAGCCGGTACATCACCGGCTCCCTGACCCGCGCATCCGCCAAGGCCAGCGCCCACGCCGCGGCGTCGGCCGACGCAGGGGCCACGGGCGGATCGCTCGCCATCCCAGCGACCACCGCCTCCTCCATCGCACGACGCCACCGCGCCGCCCCGGCAGACGTCTTGCACGCGCTACGCCTATTCCGCCGTGCTGCGTCGAGGTCGGCCTGGGAGACCACGTCATCGACCCCGGCGGACAACCAAGACTCGAGGACCCCGCGGTCGGCGGCGAATCCGACGCCGGAGGAGACCATCTCGAACGCCACGCCCAGGGCCTCACTCTGATCGATTACCTCTCCAGCAGCGGACACCGGCGCGTCGGAGGTGGGGTACGACCAGATGCGATCAGCAGTTGTGGCGAGCACCTCCCCGATGGCGATGCCGCGTTCCCGCAGGATCTCGAGCAGCCCCATGACCACAGCCGATCCGGGCAGTTCGGCGGCGTCCTCCGAGAACACCAGCACGTGGGCTTGATCGAGGTCGACGCCGAAGCCGGCCGCCCGATCGAGTGACTCGGCCAGGTGGGCCAGCACCTGGTGGCGGTCGGCCGGCTTCGCATCGTCACCCAGCAGGTCGATCCGCAGCGTCACCGCCACCTGCCGGTCGGGCGGCCGGGTGAGGAAGACGACGACGACACTGTCGTGCGGTGTGAATCCGACCAGATATGGGGCACACGCCACCAGCCCGCTCGCGGAGCGGACTCTGATGGTGGGTGAGGCGGGACGACCGGGACGAGACGATGCTGTATCTGCCATGCCCCCAGCCTCCGGGCGCACTGTCTGCCGCGAAAGTGCCTCGACGCAATCTGTGGACAAGCTAGGCGGCAGCGGGCGCCTTGCCCTTGCGAGCCTCCTGTACCCGCCAACCGAGCAGGGTGGCCAGACCGGTGATCGCCTGCGGGAACAGCTGGACCATCTGCCACACCAGGACCGCGGCCAGGATGTCCTCCTGGTTCATCCCGAACGTGGCCAACATGGTGCCGAGCACCCCGGCCACAGTGCCCAAGCCGCCGGGGGTGATGGGGATCAGGGTTCCCAATCGGGAAATGGCAAAGGCTGCGAAGATCTCTGCGAACGTGATGCCGGAGGAATCCTGATCACCCGAGATCCCCCGGATTGCGACGAACAGGATCATGAACTGCATGAAGGACACGGCCAGGTTGGTGATCGTCAGCGAGATCCACTTCGCCTTGACCACATCGACGACCTCCTCCCGGAAATTGAGCACCGACGAGGTGAGATCCATCTGCCGATTGAGTTTGCGCAGCAGTGGGTCGCTGATCTTCTGACCCCAACCCGCGATCTTCCTGGCACTGGCCTCGCTGCGCAGGATCAGCCAGAAGACGATCACCATTGCGACCAACGCGATCGCTCCGATGATGCCGGCGTACACCCAAGCGCTCTCCAACTTCCCGGTGGGAACCAGCACCAGCACTCCGAGCACCGGCAGCAGGAAGGTCATGAAGAAACTCCACACGCTGGTGATGCCGATACCGGAGGTGGCGACCGCGGCCGACACCCGGTAGGAGGCCAACATCATGTATTGCAGCGCCAAGGCGAAAGCCCCGCCGGCCGGTACCAGGGCCGCCATCATCCATGAGGTCTGCCGGACCATGAACGCCGGTCGGTACTTCAGGCCCGGTATCGCCACCATGTAAGGGAAGACGTAGACGATGATGTTCACCACGGCCACCAGCGCCAACGATGCGATCGCCACCGGAGCCATCGCGGTGATCTTGCTCCAGGCGTCCGCGAAAGACCCGAACTGCTTCGACAGGGCCCAGAACACCAGCCCGATGACGATCAGGGTGACGATTGCCCCGATGATCGTCTTGCGCTTGTCCAGAGAGGCGTGGGGAACCCCGGCATCTGCACCCGCGGACTGGTCGTCCGCTACGGATGGATCCTTCGGGGCGTCTTCGGCGTCGCTCACGGGTGCCAGCGTGTCACATCTGAAGGCCGCCCGTGGCAACCCCCGCCGGATTGCGGCGGTCGCGCAGCGCGTCTCCGCTGTGGGTGACAGACTCGTGCCGTGCGCCTCACCGTCGATCCTCACCCGCTGTTGGCCGACCTGCTGTGCCGGATCCGGGATGTGAACACTCCACCCAGCACTTTCGCCGCGCTGGTGGATCGGGCGGCGACCCTCCTGCTGGTGCGGGCCACCGCGGACATACCGGTCGTTCCGGTCGACCTCCGCACGCCGCTCGCCGAGGCTCGCGGCGAACGGCTCGCCCAGGATCCCTTGCTCGTCCCGATCCTGCGGGCCGGCCTGGGGATGCTCGCCGCCGCGAACCGGATGCTGCCCGAGTCAGCTGTCGCGTTCGTCGGCCTCCGCCGCGACGAACGAACTGCCGAACCCAGTTGGTACCTCGATGCGCTGCCAGACTCACTGGCCGACACGCCGGTGCTGATCCTCGAGCCGATGATCGCCACGGGTGGAACCCTCGGCGATGTCATCACCCGTATCAGCGAACTGGGGGCTCCGACCGTCACCGTGCTCTCCCTCATCTGCGCCCCCGAGGGAATCGAGGCGCTCAGGCGATCCACGGCCGGGCTCGCCTGCGAAGTTCACGTGATCGTCGCCGCATCCGACCCGGGACTGGACTCGAACAACTTCATCAGCCCGGGACTCGGGGACGCCGGCGACCGACTCTTCGGCGCCGGCTAATCTCACCGCCGATCCGATGCCGACGCGTCAATTGGTGCCGGCATTCGCCAAGAGCATCGAGGCGCGCGCATAGCGGGTGACCGCGCTGGCCGTCGAACCGATCCGCAACGACTGCCACGTCGATTGCCCCCGCGTTCCCATCACGATCAGGTCGGCCTCCCGATCCTTCGCGAGGTCGAGCACCACATCGCGCACGTTGAAGAACAGCTGCAGCGGATCGGGCATGATCTCGATGACGTCCACGCTCTCCGCGCCGGCCGCCTCGAACAACTCCACCGTGCGGGCAACGTCGTGGGGCACCGGGACGCTGCTGCTACCGACTGTGAGGACCACGACGTCGGCGCCCTTGGCGAAGGGCATGGCGGCACAGGTACGTGCCGCCAGCCAGGCATGCGCCGACCCGTCGATGCACACCAGGATGCGCTTGACCGGCCGCCCCGAGCGCGCCAGCAGCAAGGGAGCCGGCGGGCATTGCAGCAGCCACTCGGCCACACTGCCAAGCCGCAGCGCCTTGAAGAAGCCACGCCCGCGAGGTCCGACGACGATAAGCGTGGCGTCGTCCCGTTTCCCCAACACGGCGCGAGGATCCGCCCGCGCGGTCAGGTGCACGACCTCGGCGTCGGCCGCGAAGTATTCCCTCGGGGACTCCGGGGTCCATTCGTGCGGCGTGGCCTCTTCCTGGCTCGGCACCGGACCGCCCACGAAGGGCTCCACCGCCACCACCTCGAGGCGCCACCCGGGCCAGGACTGCTCGTTGACCCATAGCCACGCCACGTCCGCACCTTGCGACCCGTCGTCTCCGAACACAAGGACAGGTGCTTCACCGTTGTTCGCCATGACTCCAGCCTTGCGCGCCGCCCAGCCACGGTCAAGGTTCCTTACTGCCGCAGTGGAACTGAGCAGGGCGAAGCCCTAGCCTGACGGAGCATGAGCACAGACCCGAACGCCGATCCGCGGCCGGCCCGAGGCGGCGCCTACGACTATCGAGGATCCTTCACCGTCGTGTACGCACCGGAGATCGACCACGAACCGGATCCCGGTGAGATCGTCTGGGCTTGGGTGCCGTACGAGGAGGACCCAGAGCAGGGCAAGGACCGCCCGGTTGTGGTGCTCGGTTCGGCCGACGATCGCAGCCCGGATTTTGCGGTACTGATGGTCTCCAGCCGCGATCGCAGCCGGGATCGTGATTGGGTCGGAATCGGAGCGGGCAGCTGGGATCGGGAGAACCGCCCCAGCTTCGTCCGACTCGATCGGTTGCTGGCCGTCTCTGCGACGGCCGTGCGGCGCGAGGGAGCGGCGATGACCCGGGCGCAGTTCGAGCTGGTGGTCCAAGGTCTGCGCAGCCAGCGCTAGGCCTGTCCGGACGTCTCCCGAGCGACCTCGACATCCAACGCACCTTGAGCTGCGAGCGACCCGGTGAGTCCACCGCCCGGGCCACGCAGCAGGTAGGCCAACAGCACGGCGCACGCGGCACCGAGCAGCGGACCGGCCACGTACACCCAGTAGGAGGTGAGGTCGCCTCCCACGAGGTTCGGGCCGAAGGTTCGGGCCGGATTCATGGACGCACCCGATAGCGGCGCCGCCCACAGACCGGCCAGCGCGATGTAGGCACCAACTCCGATCGCGGCGATGATCCCGATGTTCTGCGCTCCGGACGAGGTCCCCAGGATCACGCTCATCAGGCCGAAGGTGAGGATGGCTTCGGTGGCGAAGGCCGCCACCGCCGACGTGGACTCACCGGGATACGAGCCGCCGTAGCTCGCCGAGACTCCCACGATGACCTGCAGCACCCAGGCGGCCGCGATCGCCGCCAGCAGTTGGATGAGGATGTATCCGGGCACCCGCGCCCAGGGGAAGTCCCGACGCAACGCGAAGCCGAGGGTGACGGCCGGGTTGAGGTGAGCCCCGGAAACCTTGCCCATGAACATGATGATGGCCATCACCATCATCCCCGGCGCGACCACGGCCGCCGCCAGCGTCACCGTGTTCGGATACGCCTTACCCACCATGGGCGCGCCGGCCGCGACCAGAACCAGGAAGAACGTGCCCACGAACTCAGATATCAGCCGGCGCCACTCCTGGCGGGGATCCCGGAAGTCGTCGATCCGCTTGAGGACTAAGTCCTCCATGGCGCGCAGATAGGCGGTTTCGGCACCCTCCGGGCTGAGCGTGTCGGATCGGGTCGACACCTTCGGATCGGGAGCGGCCCCGGTCTTCTCGGGGTTGGCCTCGGACTCTGTCACGGCACAGATGCTAGTGGCACCGCCCTCGTCCCCGGGTGCGGGAAAGGCCGACGCGACCGCCAACCGGATGGTGCTACTTGGCCGGCGGCGAATACCGCAGCCACGAGGCGACGAACAGGGACAGCGCGATCATCAGCCCCATCAGCACCCACAGGAAGACGAGGAAGTCCAACCAGACACCGATGGGCGGGGCCCCAGGAAAGTTGGTACGCAGCGGCACCATCGCGAACAGCAGTGCTGCGAACCAACTCGCCATCGTCGCCTCGATCCGGCGTCGCCGAGTCGCCACCGTGCGGGCCACCACCAACGCCAACCCGGTCAGCACCACCATGGCGGTGAGTAGCAGCACCACGATCGCCATCGTCGAGCCGCTGCGCGATACCTCCACCTGGGCGACTGCGAACCGACCGCTGAGGATGTCCGCGCGCACGTTCTGCGGAACGTCCCACTCATCGAGGTCGGCGTCCAGACTCGTGGTGGGTTCCACCCGCCACCCGGGGAATTTTCCCCAGACCACCAGGTCGCTGGGCACAAGACGCTCCGTGCCGGAGGAATCGGTCGCCGTCACCGTCGACACCACCGCGAGCCGGTAGGAGTCGAGCGGATACATCTCGAAGGTTCCATCGGTCGCCGGAACGTCGATCTCCGTGCTCAAGGCCCTCGCCCCGGCTTCGAAGGTGAGTGACTTCGGGATGGAAAGCAGGTTGACCGTGACCTCGTCGCGGAGGGCACCGTTGCGCAGCAGGTCCATCGGCGGCTCGATCAGCACATTGAGCCGAATCCTGTCTTCGATCGGGACCACTGCGACCGGCGTCAGGTTGACGATCACCCGATCCGGATCATCCACCACGGGCGGGTCCGGCCTGGTGGTGCTCGCCCCGTAGATCGCATTCACACCCAGATACACGACGAGGAACACGACCCCGGAGATCCACCAGGGAGTCAGATGCAGGCGTCGGAGCCTGCCGGGCGCGTCCTGGCTGTCATCGCCCTGGTCGTCCGGGGTGGGCATGGCCACAACCTACCGCTGACCGGCGCAGGCGTGGCACGATCCCAGAATGGCGAGTGGCGGCTCGAGCGAATCGTGGGCGGTGACGTTGCGTGGACGCCCTCTCGCCGAGATCTCGGTGCGACTGATCGATGCCGAGACCAGCCGGACACGCGCCACCGGACTCACCGATCTGGAGGGTCGACTGTGGGTCCGCCACCCCGATCGCGGCGTCGCTGTTAGCTTGTGCGCGGCGAACCGGACCGTCAGCATCCACCGGCGCGCCGGTGGGCCGGTCGTCTGCACACCGCCGATGTCGCTGCCGCCGGATGGAACTCTCGAACTCGCCGACACCCCCCACTGCGCCGAACTTGCCATCGCCGCCGAGTGTTCGACGGTGATGCGCCGCACCTTCGACACTCTGGCACCCGGACTCGGCGGTGCGGCACGGCCCCCGACGCGGGTGGTGGTGCCGGACAAGTCGCCGGCTCGCCTGGCTTTCGTCGCACCCGTCTCTTGGCCTGACGGACGTCCGGAACTGCGCCTGCAGCGAACCGACGCACCTTCCGGCGAGTGGCCACGCGCGGGGGTGATCGCCCACGAATTGGCCCACGCCGTGCACTTCCGGACGATGCCGCTGCGCACCCGTCTCAACATTGCAGCCAGGTACTCCGCCTGGTTGGCGTCGAAGGTGGCGACCGGCGAGGCTCCGACTCACGCTCCGGCCATCGCGACTACTCCGCTGGTGGCGTGGTTGGAGGCCTTCGGCATGCTGGGTGAACGATTCGACGCCTACGCCCGCGCGCTGGGTTCGCGGGTGTCGGCCGCGGAGTTGGGTCCCGGATTCGTCGACGAAGAATTGTCCGGTGGACCTCGACTCTCCCGTCAGACCCCCGGGTATTGGCCCATCGACACCATCCGACCGATCGGTCACGGCCGCATCGATTTGGGCGTCGAGGGCCACGTCTACGCTTCGGTGTTCGTCCACCGGGGCGCAGAGGTAGGGCTGCAACGAGCCGTTGCCGACTACCTCGGCAGCGGCGCTGCCGGGGTTACCAGTTACGAGCAGTTCCGTACCTACCTCGCCGCCGTCGCGTGATCGACGGAGGGTGCGCATTGCCCTAGCCTTGGCGTGTGGACCTCGACCCCGGCGGCCAATCGACGAATCCGGATGCCGCGCTAGCCGACGACGTGAGCCGGTTGGGCGAGTTGCTGGCGTCGACGCTGCACCGAGCCGAGGGGCCGCAGCTCACGGCGTTGACCGACCGGGTCCGGCGCTGGTCCGAAGAGCGGCCCGATGAAGCCGCCGCGGTATTGACCATGCTCGATGTGCCGACCGCCGCGAAACTCGCACGAAGCTTGGGAACCTACTTCCAATTGGCCAACGTGGCCGAACAGGTTCACCGGGCCAGAACGTTGGCGGAACGCCGCCAACGGCTCGGCGGACCCATGACCACCGCCGTCGACCGCATCGAGGCGGCGGGAGTTCCGGTCGCACAGGTGCAGTCGATCGTCGAGCACATGCAGGTCCGGCCGGTGTTCACCGCCCACCCCACCGAGGCGGCGCGCCGCTCCGTGCTGCTCAAACTGAGACAGATCGCGGAGTTGCTGGAGCAACCGCGGAGCGAAGCCAACGACGAACGCATCGCGGCCGTGATCGACCTCATGTGGCAGACCGACGAACTACGGGTCGAGCGACCGCGGGTCGTCGACGAGGCGCGCAACGCCATCTACTACCTCGACGAACTCTGCCACACGGTGCTGTCGGACGTGCTCGATCACACCGCCCGGGAGTTGGCCCGAATCGGCGTTCGCACCCGAGCGGATCGCGCGCTGCTCCGCTTCGGATCGTGGGTGGGGGGCGACCGCGACGGGAATCCCTTCGTCACCCCGGAAGTCACCACCGAGGTGCTCTGGCTGCAACGGCGACATGCGGTGCACGACTTGGCCCCCCGGTTGGAGCGGTTGGCCGAGAGTCTCTCGATCTCGGAGCGTCTGATGCCGGTGAGCACCGAACTCAGGGCGTCGTTGGAGCGGGACCTGACTGAACTCCCCGGACTGGACCCTCGGGTGCGCCGAGTCTACGGCCAGGAGCCGTATCGGGTGAAGCTGGCGGCGATGCAGCACCGGCTGGAACTGTCCCGCCGACCGAGCGCAGACGGCGCCGGCTACAGCGAATCCGATCTGCTCGCAGACTTGTCGCTGATCGTGGATTCGCTCCGGCAGAACGCCGCCGGGGACGCTGCCACGACCTTCGTCGCCGAACTCCAACGTGTCGTGGCCACGCTGGGTACCAACATGGCCGCGCTCGACGTGAGGGAACACTCCCGCCGCCACCACGATGCGCTCCAGCGGCTCTACGCCGATGCCGAACCGGAGCTCGACTACGCCGGCCTGGACACTGCTGACCGCATCGAGTTGCTCGCCGGGGAACTGCTCCGCCGCAGGCCCCTGGCGATGTCGCCGCCCCCGCTCGACGGCGACGAAGCGCGGACGTTCGGCGCGTTCGAGGCGATCCGGCAGGCCCAGGACACGTTGGGGCCGTCTTCGGTGGACACCTACATCGTCTCCATGACCAAGGACGTCGACGACCTTTTGGCGGCCGTCGTACTCGCCCGCGAAGCAGGCCTGGTGGACGTGCCCCGAGGGGTCGCCCGGGTGGATTTCGTGCCACTGCTGGAGACCTTGCACGAATTGGACCGAGCGGATTCCCTGCTGGATGCGATGTTCTCCATCCCGGCCTACCGGGAAGTGGTGCGGCTGCGCGGGGACGAGCAAGAAGTCATGCTCGGCTACTCCGACTCCAACAAGGACGCCGGATTGACCGCCTCACAGTGGGCGATCCACACCGCCCAACGCCGACTCCGGGATACCGCGGCCCGCCACGGCGTCCGCCTGCGCCTGTTCCACGGTCGAGGAGGCACCGTGGGTCGGGGTGGTGGACCCACCTACGACGCGATCATGGCGATGCCGTACGGAGTCGTCGACGGTGAGATCAAGATGACCGAGCAAGGGGAGGTCATCTCGGACAAGTACCTGCTGCCGGAACTCGCCAGGGAGAACGTCGAACTTCTCCTGGGTGCGGTGCTGGAGGCCAGCGTGCTGCACCGAACTCCGCGGGAGTCCGCGGCCGCCCTCGACGATTGGGATGCGGTGATGGAGGTGGTCGCCACCGAATCCTGGCGCGCCTACCGCGCACTGGTGGAGGACCCGGACCTGCCCGGCTACTTCTTCGCCGCCACCCCGTTGGAGGAATTGGCGGGCATCCACATGGGATCCAGACCGGCGTCGAGACCCGAGCAAGGCATCGGCTTGTCGGGGCTACGTGCCATCCCCTGGGTGTTCGGCTGGACTCAGAGCCGACACATCGTGCCCGGCTGGTTCGGGGTCGGCACCGGACTGGCGGCAGCCCGAGCCGCGGGCCACGAATCGACCCTGCGCGACATGGTGCGCTTGTGGCCCTTCTTCGGGAACTTCCTGTCGAACGTGGCGATGACATTGAGCAAAGCGGACATGACGGTTGCGAAGCTCTACGTGGACGGACTTGTCCCCGATGAGTTCCACCACGTCTTCGAGACCATTTCGGCTGAGTTCTCCCGCACGGTCGAGCAGGTGCTCTGGGTGCGCGAGAGCGACGAGTTGCTGGACGGCCAACCGACATTGGCGCGCACGTTGCGGATCCGTGACGAGAGCTTGCGTCCACTGCACCAACTGCAAGTCGAGTTGCTGCGAAGGGTCCGTCAACTGCGCCGACGGGGTGAGCCGGTGCCCGAGGAATTGCAGCGTGCCGTTTCGTTGACGATCAACGGCATCGCGAACGGGCTGCGCAACACCGGTTGACACTCTGGCGCCACGTCAGTCCACCAGCACCGAGCGCAGGCTGAGACAATGGCTGCTTCCACGACGAAAGGTCCTGCGGTGACGACTCTCGCGACTCCACCACTGCCCGGCACCGGCCTGCGGGAAATCCGGCAGTCCGACAAACTCAGCGATGTCTGCTACGACATCCGCGGTCCGGTGCTGGTGGCTGCCAAGCAACTCGAAGACGCCGGGCACCGAGTGCTCAAACTGAACATCGGCAACCCCGCCCCCTTCGGCTTCGAGGCACCGGACAACCTGATCACCGATATCGCGGCGGCGCTGCCCCAGGCCTCCGGCTACGCCGATTCCAAGGGTCTGCTGCACGCCCGCAGGGCCGTCGTGCAGTACTACCAGACCAAACCCATCGAAGGTGTCGACGTCGAGGACGTCTACCTCGGCAACGGGGTCAGCGAACTGATCGTGATGAGCCTGCAGGCATTGGTGAGCAACGGGGACGAAGTACTGATCCCGGCTCCCGACTACCCGCTGTGGACCGCGGCGGTGAGCCTGGCCGGCGGCACCCCGGTGCACTACATCTGCGATGAGGAAGCCGACTGGTTCCCGGATCCGGAAGACATCGAAAGCAAGATCACCGACCGGACCAAAGCGCTGGTCGTCATCAATCCGAACAACCCGACCGGTGCCGTCTACTCGGACGACGTGTTGGCCGCCCTGGTGGACATCGCGCGACGGCACGGCTTGGTGCTGATGGCGGACGAGATCTACGACAAGATCCTCTACGACGGCGTGCAGCACACCTCGGTGGCGACGCTCGCACCGGATCTGTTCTGCCTGACCTTCAACGGCCTGTCGAAGAGCTACCGCGTAGCCGGCTACCGCAGCGGGTGGCTGGTGGTCTCCGGCCCCAAGGAACACGCGCGTGACTACCTCGAGGGCCTTGACGTGATGGCCAACATGCGACTGTGCGCGAACGTTCCCTCGCAGCACGCGATCGCGACCGCCCTCGGAGGCCGCCAGAGCATCAACGATCTCGTTCTCCCCGGTGGCCGCCTGCTGGCCCAGCGCGATGTCGCCTACGAGATGATCAACCAGATCCCCGGGGTGTCGGCCACCAAGCCCAAGGGCGCGCTGTATCTGTTCCCGAAGCTCGACCCCAAGGTGCATCCGATCGTCGACGACGAGCGATTCGTACTCGACCTGCTGGTCGACCAGCACATGCTGTTGGTGCAGGGAACCGGGTTCAACTGGCCCCGTCCGGATCACTTCCGGATCGTCACCCTCCCGCATGTGGAGGACCTCGAAGACGCCATCGGGCGGCTGGAGCGATTCCTTGCCGGGTATCGGCAGTGAGCCAGACATGACCGGTGACCGCCCCGAGGATGCGGTGGCGGTCACCATCAGTTGGCTGGTGATGTCCAGCCCGGAGCAGTTCCGGCCGGCCCGACAGCCTGCCGAATGCGACCCGCTGCTGCTGACCGCCGGCCGACCGGCACCCGAGTTGTCGCGCTTCTTCTACCGGCTCGTCGGCGGCGGCTGGTCGTGGCTCGACCGGATCGAATGGACGGCCGAGCAATGGCTCGACTGGGTGTCCCAACCCGGGCACCAGTTGACGACCTGCTGGGTGGATGGAGTCCCGGCCGGCTACTTCGAGTTGGATCAGAACGCCGACGAGGTGACCCTCAGCTTCTTCGGTTTGGCGCCCGGCTTCTCCGGACGTGGCCTGGGCCGCTGGCTGCTGACCGAGGCCATCACGAGTGCGTGGAGTCGACCCGGCACCGACCGGATCGTGCTCCACACCTGCACTCTGGACTCCCCGGCTGCGCTTCCGAACTACCTCGCACGGGGGTTCACGGTGCAGCGCACCGAGACCGAATGGCGGGCTGCCGGCGCCAGTCCGTGACTCCGCCCGGCTAGGCTCGAACCATGACAACGGTGCCCGGCTCGGTGGTCGCCATTTTCCCGCAGGCCGTCGAACTCCACGAATTCCTCGACCAGACCGGCGACGTGCTCGCCGCACGTGGATTCCACCCCGGCGAAGCCCTGGCGGTCACCGCCGGCTGCCGCGACGAGATCGCGGCCGAGTACCGGGCCGAGATCAGGCGTCGATGGGACCAGTCCTTCGATTTCGCCAGCCTGTCGGGCCTACCGTTCGCGGGCGTCACCGGCATGCGGGCGGTCTTCGACCATGTGCCGCACGTGGCGGGTCACCCCGAAGTGGTCATCTTCGCCATGCCCCACATCGGGGTGCTGGCCGACGGCACCATGGGCCGTGCGATGCGCCGCGGCAGGTCCAGACCCACCACCGCGTGCGGGTCCCTGCTCACCGCGATCCAAGCGGCCAGAGGCGTGCAACCGACACCGCCGCCGGAGTGCTCCGACCGACCTCTGATCGATCCGCTTGATCCGGAGCAGTCGTTGGTCCAATTCCGCCTCGCTGCGCAGTTCGGCGACATCTCGACGATGAGTCCGGTCGACCTGGTGCGCGGGGTGGCCGAACTGATGGTCACCGAGCTCTGGCAGTTGCTTGCGGCGGTGACGATCCCGGGTGAGGACGACGTTGCCCTGGTGGGCGGCATCCTCATCCACGGCCCCGACGGCAACGACTACGTGTCCCCCTACGCCAGGCTGATCCGTTCCGACGGCGTCCTCACCGACGAGCGATTCGACGACGCCTGACCTATCGCGGAGTCATCAACCGCCGATCGCCGACATCGGGCGCTCCGGTTGCTCGAAGCCGGGTTCCGCGAGGCCATGCCCCGGACGTTTCGCGGCGGTTTCGGCCCGCATCACAGCCAGCAGGTCTGCGTCGGTGGCTCCCTGACGCAGCAAGGTTCGCAGGTCCGCTTCGTCACGGGCGAAGAGGCAGTTGCGCCACTGGCCATCGGCGGTGAGACGTACCCGATTGCAGTCTCCGCAGAACGGCATGGTCACCGACGCGACGATCCCCACCGCCTCGGGGCCACCGTCGATCCGCCAGAGCGCAGCCGGAGCATTGCCGCGCACCGGGTCCGGTTCGAGGCGCCAACCGTCGGACCGTAGACGTTGAAGGATTTCCGCCGCTGTGACCATCTGGTCCCGACGCCATCCGTGCTGCGGATCCAGCGGCATCTGCTCGATGAATCGCAACTCCACCCCTTCGGACAGCGCCCAGTAGAGCAAGTCGGACGCCTGGTGATCGTTGATGCCGCGCAACAGCACGGCGTTCACTTTCACCGGATGCAGACCGGCCAATTGGGCGGCTTTGATCCCGGCCTGGGTCTGGACCAGGCGATCGCGCTTGGTCAACTCCACGAACGTCGCCCGGTTGAGCGTATCGAGGCTCACATTGACCCGTCGCAATCCGGCGTCGGCCAACTGCGACGCCAGACCGGCGAGCCTGATCCCGTTGGTGGTGAGCGAAACCTCGGGGCGCTCGGGCAACTGTGCGATGCACGCCACGATTTCCAGCACGTCTGGGTGCAGCAGCGGCTCGCCACCGGTCAGTCGAACCGTGGAGATACCGGCACCCACAGCGACCCCCACCAGTCGTATCAACTCCGGGGTGCTGAGCATCGCCTCCCCGGGCAACCAGGGCAGGCCTTCAGCCGGCATGCAGTAGGAGCAGCGCAACGAACACCTGTCGGTCAGTGAAACCCGCAAGTCCGTGTGGATTCGGCCGTACGCATCAATCAGACTCATCGCTGCGAGACTACGCCGTGGCCCACTTCGCCGGGAAGCACCCGAGGCAAGCGAGACGTTTCAGTCCGCCACCGATATCGCCGCTGCGTCTTGAGTCTGGATGCTGCCCCGACGTGCCGCACCCATTCCAGCCACCACCACCAGCACGATCCCGACCAACTGCGACGCGTCCGGGCGTTGCGCCAGCAATATCGCCCCCAGGAGCAGCCCAACCGCCGGTTCCAGCGCCATGAGGGTTCCGAACGCCGATGCCGTCAACCGGCGCAACGCCATCATCTCCAGTGAGAAGGGCAGCACCGGCAACAACAGGGCGAGTCCGAAGGCGGCGGCGACCACCGCCGGTGTGATGTTGCCCCACGCTTGCGGCACCCCGACTGCCGCCGTCGCCAGTGCCGCGATCGGAATCGTGAGACTCAGTCCCTTGATCCCGGTCATGCGGGTGCCCAGGTTCGCGGTGAGGACGATGTAGGTGCCCCAACACGCGGCCGCGACCGCGGCGGCGGCCACCCCCACCAGATCCGACGCACCGCTCCAGGGCTGGGTGAGCAGCAGGACTCCCCCGAACGCCAAAGCGGGCCAGATCAGCAGCCGCCGATCACCGGCCCTGACCACGGCGACGGTGAGCGGACCGAGGAACTCGATCGCCACCGCGGTGCCCAGCGGGATCCGGCTGATCGCGAACAGGAACGCGACCGTGATCAGGCCGGTCGCCAATCCGAGGCCAACTATCACGGGCAAATCCCGGCGGTTGATGCTGCGGACGGGCGGGCGAGCGATCAGGAGGAAGATCACCGCACCGGCGGACAAACGCAACCAGGCTGTCCCGGCGGTGCCGACCTTCGGGAAAAGACCAACGGAGAGGGCGGCCCCGAACTGTACGGAGACGATCGAGGCGACCGCCATGGCCCATGCCGGCACCCGAACTATGGAGGTTCCGGCCCTAGCACCTTCGCCCATGATCGAGCACCCTACTTTCCGAACGCGGCCCCCACGTGCTGGTCATCCGAGACTACGTCTGGGATAGTCACGGAGGCACTCACCCGGTGCCCGCCAACCAATCCGAGGTCGAGGCCACATGACTTCCCCGCATCCAGCCGACCGCCATGACCGCATCAGGGTCCAGGGAGCACGGGAGAACAACCTCAAGGATGTCAGCGTCGACCTGCCCAAACGTCGCTTGACGGTCTTCACCGGCGTCTCCGGATCCGGCAAGAGTTCGCTGGTGTTCGCCACCATCGCGGCGGAATCACAGCGGCTCATCAACGAAACCTACAGCGCGTTCCTACAGGGGTTCATGCCGACTGTGGGTCGGCCGGACGTGGATGTCCTCGACGGACTGACCACCGCGATCATCGTGGACCAGGAACGGCTCGGAGCCAACGCACGCTCCACGGTAGGCACCGTCACCGATGCCAACGCGATGCTCAGGATCTTGTTCAGCCGACTCGGACAACCGCACGTCGGCTCACCCCAGGCCTATTCGTTCAACGTGGCTTCGGCCCATGGTTCCGGCGCTCTGACGGTGGAGAAGGGAAGCTCGGTCAAGGCCGAGCGGCAGACATTCTCCATCACCGGGGGGATGTGCCCGCGCTGCGAGGGAATGGGGACGGTGTCCGACTTCAATCTCGCGGCGCTGTACGACGATGCGAAGTCTCTCAACGAGGGTGCACTGGCCATCCCCGGCTACAGCATGGAGGGCTGGTACGGCCGCATCTTCCGTGGGTGCGGCTTCTTCGATCCGGACAAACCGATTCGCGACTTCTCGGACCGCGAACTCCACGACCTGCTGTACCGGGAACCGACCAAACTCAAGATCGACGGGATCAACCTCACCTACTCCGGGCTCATCCCGCAGATTCAGAAGTCCTTCCTCGCCAAGGACGTCGAGGCGATGCAGCCCCACATCCGTGCCTTCGTCGAACGCGCGGTGGTGTTCACCCGGTGCCCGGACTGCGCGGGCACCCGGCTGAACGAGGCGGCACGGTCGTCCAAGGTCGCCGGCGTGAGCATCGCCGACGCCTGCGCCATGCAGATCACCGATCTGCGCGACTGGGTGGCCGGATTGGAGGAACCGTCCGTCGCGCCACTACTCGGCGCGCTGCATCACACTCTGGAGTCTTTCGTCGACATCGGATTGGGCTACCTGTCGTTGGACAGGTCCTCCGGAACGCTCTCCGGCGGTGAAGCGCAGCGGACCAAGATGATCAGGCACCTCGGTTCATCGTTGACCGACGTCACCTACGTGTTCGACGAACCCAGCATCGGGCTGCATCCGCACGACATCGACCGGATGAACACCCTGCTCCTCCGACTGCGCGACAAGGGGAACACGGTGCTCGTGGTCGAACACAAGCCGGAAGTAATCCAGATCGCCGACCACGTGGTCGATCTCGGGCCGGGCGCCGGATCCGCTGGCGGCGAGGTGGTCTTCACCGGAACCGTCGAACAGTTGCGCGGCAGCGGCACCCTCACCGGGCGACACCTCGACGATCGTGCCCGCCTGCGCTCGAACTATCGCAAGCCTTCGGGAACCATCGAGGTGCGCGGCGCCACGGCGAACAACCTGCAGAACGTGGACGTCGACATCCCCCTCGGCATGCTGGTGGTCATCACCGGGGTGGCGGGCTCCGGGAAGAGTTCGTTGGTGGAATCGTCGGTGACCGTTCGGGATGGTGTGGTGTCGGTCGACCAGTCGGGAATCCGAGGTTCCCGCCGCAGCAATCCGGCCACCTACACCGGCTTGCTCGATCCGATCCGAAAGGCCTTCGCGAAAGCGAACGGGGTGAAACCAGGGCTGTTCAGCTCGAACTCGGCGGGGGCCTGCACCGAGTGCAAAGGCGCGGGTGTGATCTACACCGACCTCGCGATCATGGCCGGGGTGGCACGGGTCTGCGAGGAATGCCAGGGCAGACGATTCCAGGCAGCCGTGCTCGACTATCACTTCGGCGGCCGAGACATCAGCGAAGTGCTCGCCATGTCGGTCGATGACGCTGCGACCTTCTTCGAGTCCGGCGAGGCCAGGATTCCCGCGGCGCACCGAATCCTGTCTCGGCTCCAGGCCGTCGGCCTCGGCTACGTCGGCATCGGACAACCGCTGACGACTCTCTCCGGCGGGGAGCGTCAACGGCTCAAACTCGCCACCCACATGGGCGGCACCGCCGACGTGTTCGTCCTGGACGAACCGACCACCGGGCTGCATCTGGCCGACGTCGAGCAACTCCTCGGGCTGCTCGATCATCTCGTCGACTCCGGAACCTCGGTAGTCGTGATCGAACACCACCAGGCCGTCATGGCGCATGCAGATTGGATCATCGACCTCGGGCCGGGCGCCGGCCATGACGGCGGCCGCGTGGTGTTCGCGGGCAGACCGGACCAACTGGTGGCATCCGCCGAGACGCTCACCGGTGCGCACCTGGCGGCCTACACGGCCGGCTAGCGCCCGTCGGGCGCGATCGCCCGACCTGTGCAAGCCTGGCCTCATGGCAGAGGACACCTCCGCGACCAGCCCGGTCGTGGTCAAAGTTGAGGCGGATGGCCCCTTGGAGGTACAGGGACCGGTGACCATCGAAGGATCCGACGGCGTGGTACTCGACGTCACCGAACGGACCTGGCTGTGCCGTTGCGGGCACAGCAACAACAAGCCGTTCTGCGATGGCAGCCACCGGCGGACCGGCTTCAACGATCCTGGTCTCGGTACGTCCTAGCGACCGCACGCCCCCTCGCGCGGGTCGAAATACGTCCGCGCCGCTGCTAGCGTCAGGCGGACTGCGAGGCGAGGAGGAATCATGGGCTACCAGTTCTACGACGATCCGGACGCCAACTACCGGGTGCAGGTGGCCCTCGGCGGGGTGCCCGCCGGCTGTGGCGATGTCGGCGAGATCCTCGTCGCCGTCGGTCAGGCCGCAGGCGGGGGCGACCGGGAATGGTCGGCGGCGTTCAAGTCTTTGGCCAGGCGGGTAGCAGATCTGGCGACCGCCTCCCACCAGGCCGACGATCCGCGCGGCGCACGGGATGCCGCCCTGCGCGCCGCCACCTACTACGCGGCCGCACTGGAGTCGGATCAGGCTTTCGCCGACGACGACACCATCCGCAGCACCTTCGAAGCTCACCGCAAGAACTGGGACATGTTCGCCGAGATGGAAGGACTTGAACGGGTCGACATCCCCTATGAAGGCTCGACCATGCCGGGCTACTTCTCTAGTATCGACGGCACACCGCGGCCCACCGTCGTATTCATCAACGGCAGCGATGGAGCCCTCACGTGGGTGTGGCAGGAATTGCGGGCCGCCCGCGAACGCGGGTTCAACGGCCTCATCTTCGACGGTCCGGGCCAACAGTCGATGCTGTTCGAGCGCGGTATCCCCTTCCGCCCCGATTGGGAGGCCGTGATCACCCCGGTGGTGGACTTCCTGCTCGAGCGCAGCGACGTCGACGCCGATGCGCTGGTGCTGTGGGCCGGCAGCCAGGGCGGCTTCTGGGCGCCCCGGGCGCTGGCCTTCGAGAAGCGATTCGCCGCCGCCTTCCTCGACCCCGGCGTGGTGGATGTGTCGACCTCCTGGCTCGACCACTTCCCACCCGAGATGAAGCAGTTGCTCGCCGATGGCGACGGTGACACTTTCAACGCCTACATGGCGGAGGGGTTGAAATCACCGGAGTTGAGCAGCGTCTGGAACTTCCGCGCACGACCTTTCATGCAGGACACCCCGTATGACCTGTTCCGCGAACTGCGGAAGTACAACGTCCGTGACGTGGCCGGGCAGATCACCACGCCGGTGATGATCGCCGACCCCGAGGGTGAATCGTTCTGGCCCGGACAGTCGGCCGAACTCGCCGATCTGATCGGATCGGCTGCTGTGCTGGCGAAGTTCACGGCGGACGAGGGGGCCGACATGCATTGTGAGCCGATGGCTCGATCTTTGGTCCAGCAACACATGTACTCGTGGCTGGCCGGCGTGCTGCCGAACTGAACGAACCGGGAAGGAGAGACCGACGATGCCGGATTCAGACGGACTCGAACCGGGAAACGCCGAGACCGACCTCGTGGATCGGCTGCATCAGCTCGAGCGACGACTGAGATGGACCGAAGAACGCCTCGCCCATGCCGAACGCCGACTCCGCGACATCCCGGAGGCACCCGTCACCGACTCCCCCGGGGTGATTGCCTCCACCCCGGCCGACCTTCCCTCCTCCCGCTGGTCACGCCGAGCCCTGCTGCTCGGCGGCGTCGGCGCGGCCACCGGGATCGCCCATGTCGCGGCCTCTGCGACGACGGCCACCGCGGCCGCCGGTGACGCCGTCGTGCAGGGGGCGGGGAACAATGCCGGTGGCAACGCCACCAGTCTCGCAAGCAGCAATCGCAACTACACCTTCCTCGCCGAGAACTCGGCCAGCACCGCTACCGGGCTCTACGGCATCAACGACCCCGGCACCGGCGTGGTGGGGCAGACCTCCAGTGGCCTCGGCGTGTTGGGTGCTGCGGTCGGCACCGGTACGGCGATCCGCGGCCAGGCGACGACCGGTCGGGCTGGCGACTTTTTCTCGAGCAGCGGCCCCAGCGTCCGGCTGCGACCTGGCAACCTGGCCAACTTTCCGGTCGCCGGAGACTGGGCGGCAGGCGACCTGGTCAACGACCAGGCAGGGAACGTCTGGCTGTGCGTGCAATCGGGTAACCCCGGCAGGTGGCGGCTGCTGGGCGGACCCCAGAGCGCGGGAGCCTATGTGCCGTTGACGCCGACCCGGGTCTTCGACTCACGGCGCTCGACTCCTGACAACGGTCGCATCCTCACGAGTGCGCAACCCCGCGTAGTGGGCGTGGCGTTCGCCCGCGACTTGGACACGGGAGCGCCGATCAGGAGGCTGCTTCCGGACGGCACCAGGGGGGTCGCGGCGAATGTGACGATCACCGACACCACTTCCTCGCGCGGCTTCGTCGCGCTCACGCCGGGTGATGCGGCGGATTATTCCGCATCATCGTTGAACTGGACGGCGGTGGGCGCCACGATCGCGAACGGATTGATCCTCACGACGGACGCCCTCATGCGGCTCAAAGCCTTCGTCCGCGGCGGGAACACCCATCTGATCATCGACATCACCGGCTACTTCGCGTCGGTGTAGGCACCTACCCGCAAAACGGGCGAGGCGAGTTCACGCACTGCTGCTGAGAGCCATCAGCAGCAGTGCGTAGACCACTGCCCCGAGCGCGAAGGCTCCCACCTGACGCCGAGGTCCGGGTTGCAGCACCCGGGCGAGCACGGTGACCAGGGCGCCGCCCGCGAAGAAGGCCACGATGAGCGCCAGCGCCACCTGCGGAATTCGGACCCATGTCCCCAACGCCCAACCCGCCAGCAGAGCGGCGGACAGCACCCAACGTCCGTACCGCTGATAGGCCTGCCGGTAGTTGGCGTGCAGGGACTCGTCGGCGACCAGGTAATACAAACCCATGGCGATGACGAACAGCACGATCGGCTGCACCTGGGTATCGCTGGGGTCGGCCAGTGAATAGGCGACGGTGACGTTGAAAACGAGCATGACGGCCATGCTGGTGAGGAAGGAGCGGGTGTCCGCCGAATCGGGACCGGCCGAAGCCAACCTCCGCTGGCGGCTCAACGCGATCTGGTTGGCGTTGGCGTAGAAGACGATCATCCCGAGCACCGCGAGGAAGTAGCCGTGCTTGCCGAACAGCGGCAGGTAGCGGTCGGCGATCGGCCTGATCACATCGTCGCTGCGACTCAAGGCCGGCAGGAGTTGCATGACGACGTACGAAACGGTTACTCCTCCGGCCGTGCTGAGCACAAGTCTGCGCGGGTATCCCTGGATCCGATCGAGCAATCCGGCGCCCAAGTGCACGGCGATGAGCACGAGAACCGACACCAACGACACCACAGCATGCGAGGTCACGACACCACCTCTGTGGCTTCGGCGGGGCGGGGCCGTTGCGGGCTGCCGGATCGGAGTACATCCGCCGCAGGTCGTTGCCGCCCGGATCGACACGTCCTAGCGTGGAAGGGAGGCTGATGACGAATGAGCATGGAAGCAGAACGCTCGGCGGTCGTCTGGGAGATCGCCCTGCTGGTGCTACCGGCATTGGCGATGCTGGTCACGGCGTGGTCGCTGTGGCGCTCAGATCGACGGGCCGCCCGACCCCGCCAGCGACTGACCCGCGCGGGTTTCACAGCGACCGTGGTGCTGCTGGTGAGCATCGTGCTGGTCGGTGCCTTGGTGATCGTCTCGGTCGGCTCCGATGGCGGTTGGGATGCCGTGTTGTTCTGGTTGGGGATGGGCATGCTGCTGACCGCCGGCCTGGTCCTCTGCCTGGTCCGGGCGAACGTCGGCGGCGCGGCGCTCGTCCTCCTGTCGGTGATCCTGCCCATGATCGTCTTCGTCACGGGCGGCCGCTGGATCGTCGACGACCACGCCGGTGAACCTACCCCGGAATCGGGGTTCCTCGGGGCCTCCGCGATGACTCTCCTGTTCGCCGTGCCCGGACTTCTCAGCGGTATCCTCTTCTTGCTGGCTGGCCGCGCCGAGTCCACCGGGGACGGCTCACTCCGACAGCCCCAGGCGGATCGTCCCACCGAATCCCGGCATAGCCGACTGCCGTCGAACCGCCCCTGAAGGAAGTCGTTGTCAGAGGCCGGTCGCTGCGGGCGTCGGCCTACTCGCCGCCGCCCGAACCCTTCACCTTGTCCGCCGCGTCCTTGGCCTTCTCCACCACCGACTCGACCGCTTCGCGGCCCTTGTCGGCAAGGTCGGAAGCGGCAGCCTGCGCGGAACTCACCGCTTCGCGGCCCTTCTCGGTCACCTTCTCGGCGTGCGCCTTCACCTGCCCGGTGGCGCGGTCCATCTTCCCCTCGCGTTCGAGGTCCTTGTCGCCGGTCACGGCTCCTGCTGCGATCTTGGCGCGCCCTTTGAGGTCATCGGCATTCGTGTCCATGGTGTCTCCCTTGTGGTCGGTGCCGCTCAAGGTAGCGAAACGAGGGCGGGCATGCGCCGTGGGAACGAAGCTTTTCCAAAGCCGTCAGTACCGACCGCCCGGCGGGTCGAAACTTGCGCGACCGAGCTGGGGGTCAATCCGGCGGCTGTAACCGAGATGGCTCGCTTTTCGCGCTAACCTCCGCCTATGAGCACACGAACGAGCCGACGGATGTTCGCAGTCGCCGCAGGACTCTGCCTCACCGCTTCGCTGGCCGCTTGCGGCGGCGGCGACACGGCCGACGAAGCGACGTCGGCAGCCGCCTCCGCAGTGAGCAGCGCCACCTCCGCAGTCGCGAGCGCAACGGCGAAGGCCAGCGAAGGCGCCACGGAGTCGGCGGCCTGCCAACAATTCGACGAGTTGTACGCGCAGATCAACGATCAGGGTGCACCGGCGGACGTCAATTCCCAGCTTGAATCGATCCAACAGACGGCGGCAGACGAGGGCGACAAGGAGGCCGAGGCCGCCGCGAAGGAGTTGCTCGCCAACGAAGTGGACTCACCCGGTTGGAACGAGGCCCTGCTGCAGATGGAGGCTGTCTGCGGCGGCGAACGCGACGGCGACTAGCCCGAAGCAGTGGCCACACGCCGGACGGCTCATGCGTCGAACCGTCCACGTGGCGAACGGGTCAGGCCAGCCGGGCCAGCCAGGTGGCACGCAGGGTGTCGTCGGTGACCGCATCGTGGCTGTACTCGTCCACCGCGGTGATGGCGCGGAAACCCGCCGCCCGGAGCGCCTTGCCTACCAAGGCATCTGAGTGGAAGAACTGCACATGCTCTTCGCGGAATGAATGGCCGCGTGCGTCCGGGTATTCGATCGCAGTCCGGCAGTTGCGGGTGAGCACGTCGACGTCGTGTTGCAGCACGAAACGGCGCCCATCGTGCTCACCGCCTTGGACCGGCTGACCGGCGACGAGCCGCATCAAAGCGTCGGTGTGCAAATCGAACACAAACCACCCACCGCCCCGGAGCCGCTCGGCGACGGCGTGCACGGTCTCCTGGAAGTCCTTCTCGGGTAGGTAGTTGAGGCTGTCGAGAGTCGCGATCGCGGCGTCGAACGTCGCCTCCGTGGCCAGGTCCGGCAGCCAGGCTCGGTGCAATTGGACGGCCGCACCGAGCCGCACCCGGGCTCGGGCCAACATGTCGGCAGATCCATCGACACCTGTCACCCGGTAGCCCAACCGCCTCAGTTGAGCGGCCATCAGACCCGTCCCACAGCACACATCGAGGACGTTTCGCACCCCGTCCCCGTCGACCGCCCAGAGCCCGTCGAGAAAACGCGCCCAGGAACCGTGAATCGGATCAACCACGAGGTCGTCGTAGACGTCCGCGAGCGGCCCGTAGAAGGACGTGATCGGCGCCCGCGGGTCGTGTTCGGCCAGGTACGGCCTAGATGCCAAGGATTTTCGCCTTGGCCGCCGCGAACTCCGCGTCGGTGAGGATCCCCTGGCTGTGCAGGTTGGCGAGGTTCTGCAACTGCACGGTGGCCTCGTCAGGCACGGCGGCGGGTTGTTGCGGCGCCGCCGGCTGTTGCTGCGCGTACTGCTGCTGGGCCGCTTGCTGCTGGGCCGCCTGTTGGGAGGCGAACTTGTTCGCCTGCCGGTTGGCCACCCGACCAGACACGGCGGTGGCGGTTCCTGCGACGACAGCGGTGCGGGCCGCCATACGGAGTAGTCCCATGAGTTCTCCTTGGTTGGCTGATCTGCGGTGTGTTGCGAACCTATTCGGTGACGACTGCGGCGACCACGTCGGCCGGAATCCGGATGTAGTCGATCACCACGGCCTCCGCCTCGGCGAAGTGCTCGGCGAGTTGAGCAGCCCAGACGTTTTCGAACGCGATGAGCAGCGCCGAACTGTTGGGAGGCAGGTCGTCACTGACTTCTTCGGCGTCGTCGCGGCCGAGCGCGCCGGGTTGGGCGAGTTCGATCTCCATGAAGTTCGGCTGATCAGCGCCGATGTCCGCCATCTCCACCGCGGTGATGTTGCCGTCCTCGTCCTTGATGACCAGCAGGACATCCAGGACCCGGATGATGCCGCGATCGACGAGGTCCACGATCGCCGGCGCGATGCGTCCAGTGAACTTGTTGCCAGGGAATCCGATGATGTAGACGTCGACCGGACCAATTGCCATGAAAACCCCTTCATCCACGCGGGTGTTCGCAGCGGACGCTGCAGATTGACGTCTGACTGGTCAGACTTCGCACGCACCTAGAGTAGGCGGTCGGCCGCGGCAGAGGCGCGCTGGAAACTCGAAGGTGCGACGATCCGCAGGCTGCCGGTTTCGTCCGCCCGCCGCGGAGGCCGGAAGCACTGGCCCGGTTGTGGTCAGGACTGATTCAGCGCGGCCTCGACTGTCGTCGGATTCACCGGCCCGATGGCGTAGCGGCCATCGTCGGTGAGAATTGCGGAGAACAAGGTGCCTTCGATCAAACGTCCACTACCCCACTCGCCGCTGACCGTGGGCAGAGCCAGATAGCTGGAAATCAGTGCGGCATACGCTTCTTGCGCGCTTTCCTGAGACCGTCCCCCCGCCGAATCGAGATCCGTCGCACTCGGCAGAGCCAGAGGGCCGACAGCGACCTTCGACCAACCGTCGCCGACTATGGCAGCCCCGTTGCCACTCTCCGTCCGTCCGCCCTCGTCGGTAACGGTCGCGCCGATCGGCGGGCTGAACTCGAATACGCCCGATTCCGGCGTGCCATAGTCGATGGAGAGGAACTCCGACTCCAATGCCGGTGTCTTGGTGAGTACCGATCCGACTTGCACCCGAAGCGGCACATTGGTCTGGGCGTCCATCGTGACGGTGATCCGGGAAATCAACGTGTCCGGGTTGTTGGGGGTGAGGAGCAGCGCGACCGCCGGCCTGCCGGCGACCGGGTCCGACGCTGCAACCGCCAGGCCGGTGTCGGGACCGAGCGTTTGCACGAACGACCGTGCAAGGTCACCGGGCGTCGCGGTGGCCGTTGGTCCGGGCGTCGCGCTGAAGGCCGTCGCGGTGGCATCCTCCGCGGACCACAACCATCCAGCGGCCCCGTTCCGCACTGCGGTGAGCTCGGTGTCGGCAACTGCCAACGGTGCCGTCGCTGCGGGGTCGGCCAGTACGGTCGCACGCTGGAGTTCGGGCCCGTCCACCCACACTTGGGCGGCCATCACGCCGGAGTCCACCGGAAACGGGGCAGGTAGATCGAGAAGTTCGACTGGAATCTCGGGAAGGCCCAAATCGGCGCGGGTCACGGTGATTCCGGTCAAGGACTCCTCGGTGGGCTGGTCGAGCGCGGCCAGCAACTCCTCCGCGGTCGGGTCCGAGCCGGCCGCACCGGCGCTGGCGGCCCACCCCAATGTGCCGGCGAGCACTACCCCCGCCGCCCCTGCGACGACCCATCGTCGTCGGTGGCTGCGAGTGGGATCCATGCGTTCCATGATGCAACGTCAGGAGATCGTCGGCACCTCCGAGGTCGATTCCACGACCTCGAATTCACCGAGCAGGCTCGGTTCGCCGTTGACCAACGCCTCGATCCGGTGCCGCCCGGGATAGTGCACCCGGGTGGTGTGCTGGGCGAAACTGATGGTGCGGCGCAGTTGCGCCTGACCGTCGACCTGCAGTTCCGCACCGCGGAAGACCTTGGCCGCGGTCGAGCCGTTGGCCTTCACGAAGTGGACCCGCAGATCCAGCAAGATCCGGCCATGACCGGTCAGTGTGACAACCACTGGCAGCGAGTCACCGATTCGCACCCGTTTCGGCAGCCGGGCCTCTGCCACTACCGTGGATCCCTCATAGCCGAGGAGCCGCAGCGCATGTGGATCCGCGGCCTTGATCAAGGTTCGCAGACCCCGGCGTACCAAGCGGGGACGGCCCGGCAACCAACGCTCCGCGACGGCCAGGGCGATCTCAGGGTGATCGCGCGAGATGTCGTTGAGGTTGTTGCCCACGGAGCGCAGGACGTATTCGGACGGGTCGTCGATCAGTCGATCGAGCAGCTCGATCACCGGCGATGGGTCCGACTGAAAGGCAGCGAGTCGACTGGCCCAGGGCAAGCGTGGTCTGGTGCCCTCGCTGACCAGACGACGGACGTGGGCGTCGGGGTCGGCCGACCACACCGCAAGTTGCCCCATTGTCTCGGGGTAATGCTCGATGAACGGCCTGATGCTGAACTCGGCGGTGAAGAGTCGGGTGAGGGTGTGCTGGGCGGCCATCGATTCGGCATAGGCCGGCAAGCCGTAGGTGCCGATGAACGCCGAGTGCGCGAAGTAGCCGAAACCCAAGTCCGCCCCCATGGCGGCCTCGACTTGCCGTACCGCTCGGGCCGGGTCGTCGTCGAGATGCCGCTGCATGACGTCGGCGATCCGCCGCCCGCGCGCCAGCAGGGACAACTCCTCGAACCCCTCGAGGCATTCGTCGACGAAACTCGGCCGGTCCACGGGCAGCGTCTCGGCCAGGCGTCTGACCACGTCCGATCCGAATTGCTCCTTCAACGGTGCCGCCATGGCGCCAGGGTACTTCCGCTTCGGCGGCCGATAGCGCTGGCGTCAGGCCGCCGCCGTGTTCCCGCGAATAGCCCGGATGAGCGACTCGGGCGCCTCCTCGCTGACGAAGTGGCCCACGTCGTCGAGCCGGACTACCTCAGGTTCCGTGAGCAGGTCGATCCAGCGGTTGAGTTCCTTCTCGCGGAAGGCGATGTCCTTCATGCCCCACACGAGGGCAGCCTCCTTGCCGGTCAGAGCATCACGCCGTTCCCACAACGACGCCAACCACTGCGACGATCCGATGATCTGGCGCGGGAACACCCACGACCCCCGCCGGTCGTCGACCGTGGCCAGCGGCGCGAGGTACTGGGCATGGATCTCCGGGGTGAGTCTGGATTTGGTACCGAACGCCTGCCTCATGACGACATTGGCGAAGAAGTTGCGGTGACCGATCAGATATCGCCCTAGTGGACTGCCCATGAATCCGCTGAAGCCCTGGTAGTACCAGTCCGTACGCACCGACCACATCCAGGTGTTGGTGATCACCAGGCGGGCGATGCGATCCGGGTTGTCCAAGGCGTACGAGAGGCCAATGGGTCCACCCCAGTCGTTGACCACGAGCGTCACCTCGTGGAGGTCCAACGAATCAAGCAGCAACGAGAGGTTGTGCGCGTGATCCACGGGAAGGTAGGAGAAGTCCTTCGGCTTGTCCGAGAGACCGAATCCGAGGTGATCCATGGCGATGCAGCGGTGATCCGACTGCAGGGCCCTGATCGCTTCCCGGAACTGGAACGACCAACTGGGGTTGCCGTGCACGAAGACGACCGGCGCCCCGGCACCCGCATCGACGTAGTGCATCCGACCGGCTGGGGCGTCGAAGTAGTGCGGAGCGAACGGATAGGTTTCGGTGTCGAGCCACTCCGGAGCAGGCATGGTCCAACCTTAGGGCGAAGACGACCAACGCGACCGCCCGCCGCCAACAGCGGGCGCGGTGCTTGTCCGGCACACGATCGGGAAGTAATGTGCCTCGCTATTGGTTGAGACTTCAACTAGATACCCGAGATGGGACTCTCATGACGTCGATTCTGAACCCGATCACCCCGGGCGGTGCCTTCGATGACTTCATCCGCCAGCGGGCCCCGGCCAGCGCCGAACGCCGGACCTGGCTGCCGGGTGACGCCCCGCTGCCGACCCTGTTCCTGAGCCATGGGGCGCCGCCGCTGTTCGACGATCCATTGTGGATCGGCGAACTCTTCTCCTGGGCCCAGCAGTTGCCCTCACCTCGGGCCATCCTGATCGTCAGTGCGCACTGGGAAGCAGCTCCGCTGAGCCTCTCGTCCCCGGCCGCCGGTACCCCGCTGGTGTATGACTTCGCAGGTTTCGCCCCCCGCTACTTCCGCATGACCTACCCCACTCCGGACGCTCACGATCTTGCGGCGCGAGTGGTCGCCAGCCTGCCCGACGCCGAATCCGTCCATCAGCACGGCAGCCGGGGGCTCGACCACGGCGCCTGGGTGCCGCTCAAGGTGATGTATCCCGACGCCGACATCCCGGTGCTGCAACTCAGTCTGCCGTCCCAGGATCCCGACCGGCTGCTCGCACTGGGGCGCGCGCTCCGCCCGCTCCGCGACGAAGGCGTGCTCATCGTCGGTTCCGGATTCATGACCCACGGTCTGCCCTTCATGACCTCCGACATGTGGTTGGCCAACGACGTCCCGGCGTGGTCGTCGGATTTCGACCACTGGGCGGCGACTGCGATCGCGGCGATGGACCTCGACGAACTCGCCGACTTCCGATCGCGCGCCCCCGGCCTGCCATTCGCCCACCCCACGGTCGAACACTTCACTCCGCTTTTCGTCACCTTGGGCGCGGCGACCGAGGGAACCGCTCCGGCTGAAGGCATCCGCACCACTGTCAGCGGGTACCAGTTCGGACTGTCGAAACGCTCTTTCCAGGTGTCATGAGAGGTAGTTGAACCCGACCATCCGGGTTGCCGTTCACCCAACCCCGGAGGCGGTGGACCACTAGCATCCGCTCATGCATCTGCGCAGGCTCGCACTTGTCGTCACCGCGATCGGACTGGCCGGCTGCGGGAGGCTCGACGAACTCACCTACGAACCGCCCACGACGCCGGCCCAGTGGTGTGAGCAACGCCCCTGTATCGAAGTGGCCGACACCGTCATCAATGAACCCATCGGCATCGTGCTGGTGTTCGCGCTGGCGCTGATGTGGATCGGATCCGGGCTGTATTTCCTCGCGACTCGCCGCGGGCAGCGGTCCCGGCTGTGGTTCGGCATCGCTTTGGTGCTCGGCGGCGTGGGGGCCGGCCTGGCGGGCACCAGCTATCAGTTGTTCTCCTACGTGCTCAAGTGCCAGGGCCGTGATCTGTGCAGCCTAACCAACGGCTATGAGGTGGCCTACAGCGTCACGCAGGCGTGGAGCGTGAGCGCGATGGTGGTGGCGGTGGCCTTCGCGACCACTTCGGGCCGGGCGCGCACCGCCCTGGTCTGGTACGCCGCACTCAACGCCGTGGCGTACTGCGCCGTCACCATCGTCGGAGTGTCGACTCCCAGTGCCCTCCTGCTGTCGTTCCCCGTACTCATGCTGTTCGCCCTTCCGGGCGTGATCATCGTGATGGTGATCAGCGCCCGACGACTACGGGCGCCCAAGGAGCGCGCCATCTTCACCGCCGCGGTGCTGCTGATCCTGGTGCAGGTGGCCTACTACGCCTATTGGGCGTCCGGGCTCACCCAGACTCTCTGGGATGGGGGCAACGGGTTCTACTTCTCCGAGAACGATGTGTTGCACATCGGCTTCATCCTGTGGCTCGGCTACGTGGTCTGGCGATTGGGTCCCACCCTGGACGATCGCAGCGAATCGCGCTAGCCGCCCGGGGTGGCGGGATCTCCCGGTTCGCGACCGTGGCTGGCGTCGGGGTCTATCTCATCGAGGGCCTCCGAATCGGCGAGGTAGGCCGGCTCGTTCGGATCGCGCTCCTGCGGGTCGATCTCCGCGTTCTGGTCGGCATCGGTCTGTGCCAACTCCGACCAGGTCTTCGGTCGCTCGTCTGACATTTCTCCTCCTTGGTTCGATCGCAGGCTAGTGGGAAATGCCGCTGACGTAGGCGTGCGAGTTTCGGAATGTACTCCGAACGTTGACCCTCGAAGGTCCCCCAAGCGGCGCACAGTCGGTCGGCGTGACCACGTGGCACTCCGATCGCCGAATAGACTTCGAAGTGGAGCCGCAATGCGGCCGGCATCGCGGCGCGATCGCTGCGAGGTGCGACATGAGCGCCCAAGAACTCGGCGGCGACGTCGAGGCAACCCAATCATCAGTGGTGGCGGATCTGGTCGAGCGTCTGGCCGATCTGGAGCGACGACTCGAGGCTGCGGAGGGCCGACTCGCGGCGGCGGAGTCGGCACCGGGGGGTGTGTCGACAGCCGAGACCGACCTGCCTTCCTCCGAGCCCTCCCAGTGCCCGAATCGGGCAACCCAGACCTGCTCGCCTGACCAATCGTCCGTGCACCACAGTTGCCGCCGGTGGACGCGGCGGGGACTTCTGCTCGGCGCTGCAGTCGGCGCCGGTGCGGTCGCCGCCGCACCACCGGCGGCTGCGAGTACGGGCATCATGCAATACGGCGCCACGAACAACGCCGGACCCGACGACACCACGCTGACGTCGACGAGTTCCGGCCGCACTCTGCTGGTCTCGAACGCCGGGTTCGGATCCGCCTTGTACGCCAATGCCCTCAACAACTACGGCTTGGTGGCTGTTTCCACGAATGACAACGGCATCTACGCGTACTCGGGTACCAAGTCCGCACTCCGACTGGTGTGCGGCGCCAGCTCCGGACCGCCGACGTCCGGAACCAACGACCGCGGCTGCCTCCTCGCCCCGCAGGACGGCTCCCTCTGGTGGTGCGCCGTCGGAGGGAACCCGGGCGTCTGGCGGATGATCGTGCCTCCGGCGGTGCGGGCCCCTGCGGGTCCGTTCGTCCCGGTGACCCCGACCCGGGTTTTCGACTCCCGACTCCCCCAACCGGGGCCCGCCGGACGAATCCCGGCTGGAACCCACCGCAGCATCTCGGTCGCCAACGGCCGGAACCTGACCACGGGGGCCATCACCGTATACGACCTGGTGCCACCTGGCGCTCAGGCGGTCGCGATGAACCTCACCGCCGTTCGGCCCGCCGGCTCGGGTTTCCTGGCCGTCGCGCCTGGTGGATCCACCAGTTACGCATCGTCGGCGCTGAACTACATCACGGGGGTGACTCTGGCGAACGGTCTCACCGCAGCGATCGATCCGGGGTGCCGACAAATCGAAGTCTTCGTGGCCACGGCTGCCACCGACGTACTCATCGACATCCTCGGCTACTACTGAACACCGACGCACATCGGGCTGGAAGTGACCCGGAGGCGCACTTCCAGCCCGATGCTGGCCGACGGCGTGGCTACGAGCAGCCGCTGGTGCTACCGCATCCCTCGCACACGTAGCAGGAGCCGGCCGGGCGCATCTTGATCCCGCAGGTCATGCAGAGCGGTGCATCCGAGGCCTTACCGGTGATCTCCTCGAGGAGTTCGGCAGAGGAGTGCACGGTGACCTCGACGGGCTTCGATCCGGTCGGGGCGTGGGAGGCTCGCTCGTCGATCGGCGCCGACTGAGCGAGGCCCTCGAGGTCCTCCTCCGCGACGTCAGTGGAGCTTCCGACCGGTGCTGGTCCAGCGTCGTAGCCGGCGACCGTCGCCGCACGCTCCTCCGCGGTGAAGATTCCCAGGGCCGAGCGGGTCTCGTACGGCAGGTAGTCAAGCGCCAGCCGCCGGAAGATGTAGTCCATGATCGACTGCGCCATCCGGACGTCCGGGTCGTCAGTGAGCCCGGCCGGCTCGAAGCGCATGTTCACAAACTTGGAGGTGAAGGCCTCCAGCGGCACTCCGTATTGCAGCGCGATGGAGATCGCGATCGAGAAGGCGTCCATCACCCCCGCGAGGGTGGAACCTTGCTTGCCGAGCTTCAGGAAGACCTCACCGAGACCGTCATCCGGGTAGGAACCTGCGGTGAGGTAGCCCTCGGCACCACCGACGGTGAAGGAGACCGTTTGGCTCGGGCGCTTCTTCGGCAGTCGTTTGCGGACCGGCCGGTGATCGACGACCACCTGCTGCTCGGCAACCGGCTCTTCCGCCTTCTTCGCCTTCCCGTCGCTCAGCGGCTGACCCACCTTGCAGTTGTCGCGATAGATGGCCAGGGCCTTCAGCCCCAACTTCCACCCCTGGAAGTAGATTTCCTCCACCTCTTCGATGGTGGCCGACTCGGGCATGTTGACGGTCTTGGAGATGGCGCCCGAGAGGAACGGTTGCACCGCCGCCATCATCCGCACGTGACCCATCGGCGGAATGGCCCGCTCGCCCATCGCAGTGTCGAAGACGGAGTAGTGCTCGAGCTTCAGACCGGGTGCATCCACGACGTGACCGTGGTCGGCGATGAATTCGACGATCGCCTCCACGGTCTCTTCCGCATAACCGAGTTTGCGGAGGGCCCGCGGGATCGTCTGGTTGACGATCTGCATGGAACCCCCACCGACCAACTTCTTGAACTTGACCAGCGAGAAGTCGGGTTCGATCCCGGTGGTGTCGCAATCCATCATGAAACCGATGGTCCCGGTCGGTGCCAGAACCGATGCCTGGGCATTCCGCCAGCCGTTCTGCTCGCCGATCTTGTTGCCCTGACCCCACATCTTGCTGGCCAGGTGAAGAACGTCCCGATCGAGACTGCTGGCCGGCCGCACCGCGTCGGTGGCCGCCGCGTGCTTGCGCATCACCCGGCTGTGAGCCTCCGCGTTGCGCGCGTAGCCGGCGTAGGGACCGACGATGCCCGCGAGTTCCGCCGACCGCTTGTAGGCGGTGCCGGTCATGAGTGAGGTGATCGCCGCTGCAAGCGCGCGTCCGCCCTCGGAGTCGTACGCCAGCCCGGAAGCCATCAACAGGGCACCCAGGTTGGCGTAGCCGATCCCGAGTTGACGGTAGTCACGGGTGGTCTGCCCGATCGACTCGGTCGGGAAGTCGGCGAAGGAGATGGAGATGTCCATCGCCGTGATGATCAGTTCGACCGACTTCGCGAAGGTCTCGGCATCGAAGGTGTTGTCGTCACGGAGGAACTTCAACAGGTTCAGCGACGCGAGGTTGCACGACGAGTTGTCCAGCGACATGTATTCGCTGCAGGGGTTGGACGCGGTGATCCGACCGGTCTCCGGATTCGTGTGCCAGTCGTTGATGGTGTCGTCGTACTGGATTCCCGGGTCGGCACACTCCCAGGCGGCCTTGCACATCTTCTCGAAGAGTTCCTTGGCATCGACTGTCTCGATCACCTCACCGGTCACCCGGGCGCGCAGTCCGAACTCCGAGTTCCCCTCCACGGCCTGCATGAACTCATCGGAGACCCGCACCGAGTTGTTCGCGTTCTGGTACTGCACGCTGGTGATGTCCTTGCCACCGAGGTCCATGTCGAATCCGGCATCGCGCAGCACCCGGATCTTCTCTTCTTCGTTGGCCTTCGTCTCGATGAACTCCTCGATGTCGGGGTGGTCGACGTCGAGCACGACCATCTTCGCCGCGCGTCGCGTGGCGCCGCCGGACTTGATGGTTCCGGCAGACGCGTCCGCGCCGCGCATGAACGACACCGGCCCGCTCGCGGTGCCACCCGAGGAGCGCAGGAGTTCCTTCGCGGATCGAATCCGGGAGATGTTCAGCCCGGCGCCGGATCCTCCCTTGAAGATCAGACCCTCCTCGCGGTACCAGTTGAGGATCGAGTCCATGGTGTCGTCGACGCTGAGGATGAAGCAGGCGCTGACCTGCTGGGGCGACGACGTTCCCACGTTGAACCACACCGGGGAATTGAACGAGAAGACCTGGTGCAGCAGCATCCACGTGAGCTCGTGCTCGAAGATCTCCGCATCCTCGGGAGACGCGAAGTAGCCGTGCTCCAGACCAGCCTTGGCGTAGGTGCGCACCACGCGGTCGATGAGCTGGCGCAGCGAGGTCTCACGTTCGTCGGTACCTTGAGCGCCGCGGAAGTACTTGGTGGTCACGATGGTGGAAGCGTTGGCAGACCAGAAGGTCGGGAACTCGACGTCGCGCTGCTCAAACACCACGTCTCCGGTCTTCCAGTTGTTCTGCACCACGTCGCGGTGCTCCCATTCGACTTCGTCGTAGGGGTGGACGCCGGGCTTGGTGTACAGGCGATCAACGGTGAGTCCGGTGTTCTTCACGCTCACTCGGTTTCCCCGCTTTCCAGCGGTCTTCGTGGCGCCGCGCGACTCATCGGCCATGGTCACTCTCCTTGGATATCTGGTGCGTTTGACTGCTGCTGTCTGGATCTGGTGCTGGGGTTTGTACGGCTCCGACACCGGCCTTTCGGTTCCCCACCGATAGGCGCCGGCGTTGGCATCGCTGCTTTCAGGGCTCCGGCAGGCTGTGTGACGCCCGGAGCAGGGTGACCTCGGCTTCGAAGTCGTCGAGGGATTCGAAGTTCCGATAGACCGAGGCGAAACGCAGGTAGGCGACTTCGTCTAGGTTGCGGAGCGGGCCGAGGATCGCCAAGCCGACCTCGTGCGAGGGCACCTCGGCCATTCCCAGGCCACGCACTTCGTCCTCGACCTGTTGCGCCAGGATCGCAAGGTCGTCTTCGGTCACCGGGCGGCCCTGACATGCCTTCCGTACACCGACGAGCACTTTGTCCCTGCTGAAGGGCTCCTGCACTCCTGACCTCTTGACCACGACGAGTGTCGCCGTCTCCAACGTGGAGAAGCGACGCCCGCAGGCGGGGCACATACGTCGGCGGCGCACCGTCGAACCATCGTCGGTGGTGCGACTGTCGAGCACCCTCGAGTCTGAGTTCCGGCAATAGGGGCAGTGCACCGCGATCGCCCTCCCTGGGGACAACTTGTGTACGAATCAGTCCGACCTTGGGGACGGACTGGGGACAACCTGTGGACTAGTGACCACTACCTGTGGATGAACTACAACGTTGTAACCACTAGATGTAGGGACTGTAGGTGCCCATACCCCGGAAAGGCAAGCGGTGCGGCCGATGTGTTTGGCAAAGATTCCATGACCCCGACATCAGAGCCCGACCGGCACCACGAGCTGTTCGCCGATGTCGAGCGTCCGCAACTGATCCCCGTTCGCCGCCCGAAACGCGACCACGACCTCCCTGGGGTCTGCGTCGGGGTACGTGCGAGTGGCGATCGACCACAACGTGTCCCCGGGCAGCACGGTCACGGTGGCAACCTCCGTCGACATCGGAACCACCGAAAGCGAACCCGAGGCCGCTGACTCGCCTGGCGCGACATCCGCACCGGCACCCGCCTGATCCGCACCGACGCCGGCCCGTGCAGGCACCGCGGCAGCACCGCCGGTTGCCGGATCGGCCGCCATGCCAGCGACCAGACCGAAGAGGAGTGCGAGCGCAGCGAGCGTGCCGAGCGTGAGCCGTCGGCGGCGCACCGCGACACCCGGGCGTCGCCTGCCGCGAGATCGAGTCCGGTCCGGCGTGGTCGTGATCGGACCGACCAGTCGCGCACGGTTCCACCGACGACCACCGAATCCCACGTGAGACCACGTCTGAACACTCATCCAACGCCTCCTTGACTCCGCAGCCGAACGTTTGTTCGATCGCACATACCTTCATCATGTCTTGACGATTCGCGACACGCAAGCCCCAAATCGAACATTTGTCTGCACAATTGCCGATCAACCGGGCTAGAGTGGAGACTGACAGAGGGATCCGACACCGAATCGTTCGAACGCATCGGACCCACCGGACACACGTTCTTATCGGCAACGACCCAGAGGAGGTCGCAGTGCAGCACCCGTCCGATACCAGTGACCCGGCCACACCATCAGTCGGTGTCGGTGATCAGCCGCCGGACAAACCCCTGAGCACACGCCAGGCCCGGATCTTGGCGATGATCCGGAGCGTGATCGCGGAGCGCGGTTATCCGCCCAGCATCCGGGAGGTGGGTGAGGCGGTCGGCCTGGCGAGTCCTTCAAGCGTGGCCTATCAACTCCAGATGCTCGAGCAGAAGGGCTACATCCGTCGCGATCCGCATCGCCCGCGTGCCATGGAGGTGTTCGATCCCAACGGGGCACGGGTGGTCCCTGGCTCCGGCCGAGAAGGTCCCGAGCGGGCCGATTCCGGCACTCATGCTGAGTACCCGTTCGGTGACGCTCACACCTCCCCAGCCGACGGAACCGACGATGCCCCGGCGGCCGACGACCTAGGGATTCACGCATCACCGGTGACGATGGTTCCGGTGCTTGGACGCATCGCCGCCGGAGGACCGGTGCTGGCCGAACAGGCGGTGGAGTCCGTCTTCCCCCTGCCTGCCGAGTTGGTGGGTGACGGCGAACTCTTCCTGCTCCACGTCGTCGGTGATTCGATGATCGATGCCGCCATCTGCGATGGAGATTGGGTGGTGGTCCGATCGCAGCCGACCGCCGACCCGGGCGACATCGTGGCCGCTCTGCTTGACGACGAGGCGACTGTGAAGACCTTCAAACGGTCCGGCGGCCACGTGTGGCTGATGCCGCACAATCCCGCCTACGCGCCGATTCCCGGTGATGACGCCCGGATCCTGGGCAAAGTGGTCAGCGTGCTGCGCCGGTTGTAGCGGCGGCCGCCAAACGTTCGAGCGCGCCGATGGCAACGTCGCGCCGGGTGGTCAGCCACAGCGGCGGCATCGATCGAAGCAGGGCAGCGCCGTACCCGGACCGGGCCAGCCTGGAGTCCAGGACCGCGACCACTCCCCTGTCGTGCGGGCTTCTGATCAACCGTCCGGCCCCCTGCGCCAGCAACAGCGCCGCCTTGGGAACCGAAACTGAGACGAAACCGTTTCCGCCGCTGGCGGCGACCTTGTCGGCCCGCGCCTGCAGCAGCGGGTCGTCGGGGCGGGGGAAGGGGATCCGGTCGATGACCACGAGGATGCAGCTGTCGCCGGAAACATCCACTCCTTGCCAGAGCGACATCGTGCCGACCAGGACCGATGTCGGATCCTCGGCGAATCGTCGCACCAGCGGACCCACCGCATCGCCCCGGCGCTGCACGAGCACCTGTAGTTGCGGCGCATCCGCAAGGCGCTCCGCCGCGGCTTCCACACCCCGCCAACTCGAGTACAGCACCAATGAACGGCCACCGGCGGCCACCACCAGGTCGACCATCGCCGCCAAAGCCTCTGGTGACGGGCCATCTCGGCCGGGTCGGGGAAGATCCGCTGCCACATACAGAATCCCCTGCTTGGCGAAGTCGAAGGGCGAGCCGACGTCCACCGCACTCCAGCCCCCGGGCGAAGAGGAGTCGCGATCCTCGTCCAGCAGCCCCAAACCCCGGCCCACATATCCGAAATCCCCGCCGAGGGTCAACGTCGCGCTGGTGACGACCACACTGGACTCCGACAGCAATCCCGCGCGGAGCGGGCCGGCCATGCTCAGCGGCGCGACATAGAGCGCCGGGTAGCGCCCGAGCGATCCCCTCGACACCCAGACCACCGACTCATCGCCCGCGGCCAAGACGTCGGCAGCGGTGTCGTGGATATCCTCTACTGCGCTTCGTACCCGAGCCTTGCGCGCGGTGGCGTCCGGGTCGGATTCAGCGCCGGAGCCGGAGAGTTCGCTAAGCACGGCCGAGGTCGCATCGCGCACCGATGCCAGCGCGCTACGCAACGACTCCGGGAGTTCCTTGAGGCGCCCATCGAGGTTGAACAGGGCGTCGGAGAGGCCCGTTGCCGCCTGGTCCACCAACTCCGCGGACTCGACCGATACGAGCCGACGGGCGCCCGTCAGGGCACGAGTCACCTGATTCGGGCCGAGTTCGGAGGTGACCGCAGAGGTCGCTCGGTCCACCAATTCGTGACCCTCGTCGACGACGACCACATCGTGGTCGGGCAGCAACGGGATCTGCTCCACCGCGTGCAGCGCCAGCAGCGCGTGGTTGGTCACCACGATGTCGGCCTCGGCCGCACGACTGCGGGCTGACTCGGCGAAACACTCAGTGCCGAAAGCACACTTCGCTGCCCCCACGCATTCCCGTGCGCTTACCGAGAAGGAACGCCACACGCGCGAGTCGATCTCACCGAGTTCGTCTCGATCCCCCTCGACAGTCGTCTCAGACCATTCCCGCACCCGTGCGGCATCCGCCTCGAGGCGTCCCTGACCGGCCGCTCCGCCCGCCAAACCGGAGTCGAACTCGAGTTGATCGCCACCGGCATCGGCGGGATCGTTCAAGCGCTGCAGACACAGGTAGTTGGAGCGGCCTTTCAGCACGGCGAAGTCCACCGACTGCTCCCCCGCTTCGGTGAGCGCAGCGTTCACCGCCGGCAGGTCGCGGGACACAAGTTGATGCTGCAGTGCCAGGGTGGCCGTTGCCACCACAACTGCTCCGCCACCGGCCTGGACATGGGATATGGCCGGCACCAGGTAGCCAACCGACTTGCCCGTTCCGGTGCCCGCCTGCACCAACGCGTGGGTGCCGTCGGACATCGCGTCGGCAACCACGTCCACCATCCGCTGCTGACCCTCGCGGGGCTCGCCGCCGATACCGGCGACCACCAGTTCCAGCAGCCGACGGGTTTCAGGCGTGGCCATCGGCCGGCCCTGCGGTCAACGCGTCGGCGACCTGGGCGATCTCGTCGGCGAGTTCGGGGCCCACCCAGCCGACGACGCGAGTACCAGTCCCCTCATGGGAGATGGACTCAACCTCCCCCTCGACGTGCACACGTGCCAGCAGGTCACCACGGTCGTAGGGCAGAAGCACATCGATCCTGGCCGACGGGTGGGGCAACGCCTGCTCCACCGCGGTGAGCACCGCCGCAGTCCCCTCCCCGGTGCGCGCCGAGGCGAGCACCACATGCGGCACCAGTCGCTGCATCCGGCGCACGACCTCCGGATCCGCGATGTCCACCTTGTTGAGCACCACCACCTCCGGATGGTCACCGACCCCGAGATCACTGAGCACGGAACGCACGGCCGCGAGTTGATCCTCAGGCGATTCGTCGGAGCCGTCCACAACATGGACGATCACGTCGGATTCGCCGACCTCCTCAAGCGTGGACCGGAATGCCTCCACGAGTTGGTGGGGCAGGTGGCGGACGAACCCCACCGTGTCGGACATCGTGACGGTCCGGCCGCCGGGTAGGTCGACCCGCCGAACCGTGGGATCCAGAGTCGCGAACAGGGCATCCTCGACCAGCACGTGTGCTCCGGTGAGTCGGTTCAGCAAACTGGACTTCCCGGCATTCGTATAGCCCGCGATCGCCACCGACGGGGTCTGGTGCCGACGTCGACTCGCCCGCTTGGTTGCTCGCACGGTCGACATCTGCGCGAGATCCCGGCGTAGCTTGGTCATTTGGGCACGGATCCGGCGTCGGTCGGTCTCGAGTTTGGTCTCACCCGGCCCCCGCGTGCCGACGCCGCCGGTGGCGCCGCCAGCCCGCCCGCCGGCCTGCCTGGACAGCGAGTCGCCCCAGCCTCGCAACCTGGGCAGCAGGTACTCCATCTGAGCCAAGGACACCTGAGCCTTCCCCTCCCTGCTTCGGGCGTGTTGGGCGAAGATGTCGAGGATCAACCAGGTGCGATCAACCACCTTCACCTTCACGATCGCCTCGAGTTGCCGCAGTTGGCCTGGAGTCAACTCCCCGTCGCAGATGACCGTGTCTGCATCGTTGGCCACAACCACCTGGCGGAGTTCCGCGGCCTTGCCGGAACCGATGTAGGTGGCGGCATCGGGCTTCTTCCGACGTTGCACGAGTCCCTGCAGCACCTCTGATCCGGCCGTTTCAGCCAGCGCGGCCAATTCCCGCAGCGAACGTTCGGCATCGCTCCAGGAACCTTCGGTCCAGACCCCCACGAGCACCACCCGCTCAAGACGGATCTGGCGGTACTCGACCTCGGTGACATCCTGCAGTTCGGTCGAGAGGCCGGTAACCCGTCGAAGCGCATCTCGTTCGGCCAGGTGCAGGCTGCCATCGTCGTCCCCCGCGTCACCGGGTTCGTTCCCCGGGTCGGACTGAGTCCGCCATCGGTCGGTTCCGTCGTGCCGTCCTCCGGTCACGTGTACCGCTCCAGCCAGGCAGGAGTCATGGTGCCGTCGGCGACCAGTTCAGCCGGTCCAGTCAAGTGCACGGAACCCGCCGAGGTCTGCCGCACCTGCAGGGTCCCACCCGGCACATCCACTCTGATCGGCTCATGGTCATCAGCCAGGGAGGTACGCGCCGCGACGACCGCAGCCGCGCAGGCGCCGGTGCCGCATGACAGCGTCTCGGCCGACCCCCGCTCGTATACGCGCATCTGCAGGTGGCGGCGTGACGTGGAGAGCACTTCGACGAATTCGACGTTCGCACCCGCCGGGAAATCCTCACCCGACAGCGACGGCGCGGGGAGTTCGTCGGGGAGTGCGCCGAGGTCCTCCAACAGCACCACGGCGTGCGGATTGGGCAGGCCGACACCGACCGCCGGGAACGACACATCGCCGAGGGAGACCGCAGTGCGCTCCGGGTAGCCCTGCCACACGGCCGGTCCCATGTCGACCTCGATGTCGCCCTCTTCAGGCACGTGCAACACACGTGGGCCGCCACGGGTGCCGACGGTGAGACGGCCGGGCTGCACCAGGCCGCGGGACACGAGGTAGCGTCCGAACACGCGGATGCCGTTGCCGCACATCTCGCTCACCGTGCCGTCGGCGTTCCAGTAGTCCATGAACCACTCCGGGCCGGTCGGCTCCGCAGCCACCTCCACCTCAGGTGCCTCGAACGCCCGCTCCGTCCGGACGACCCGGATCACACCGTCGGCGCCGATGCCGAACCGCCGGTCGCACAGGGCGCGCACCAGGTCACCCGTCAGCGTCAGCGAACCCTCGTAGTCGCCGAGCAGCACGAAGTCGTTTCCCGTGCCCTCGCCCTTGGTGAACCGGAGTGTCGTCATCACCACCCCACTTTAGTCTCGATCCGATGAGCCGAGGAATCGGCGCACGACCACTTGTGCACGAGCGCCGAGGTCTCGATCGCCGATGTCGAGCCAATGGACCGATGCGTCCCGGCGGAACCACTTGTCCTGGCGTCGGGCGAACTTCCGCGTCGCCCGTATCGTCTGCGCTTTCGCCGTGGCCTCATCGACCTCTCCGGCGAGCATGGCGAGGATCTGCCGATAGCCGAGGGCTCGCGACGCGGTCGGACTGCCGGCGAGCCCGGGGAGTCCGATCACCTCAGCCACGAAACCCTCATCCCACATCCGCTCGACCCGGCGAGCCAAGGCCTCGTCCAGGGCCAGCCGGTCTCCGGCCAGACCGAGGGCGCAATAGCGGAAGTGCGGACTCGATGCGGGAAGCTCGGCGACGAACGGACCGCCGGTGAGTTCGATCACCTCGAGCGCCCGCACCAACCTGCGAGTGTTGGTCGGCAATATCTGCGCAGCGGCCGCCGGATCCGCAGCTGCCAACCGAGCGTGCAGGGAACCGGGACCCGAGCGATCGAGTTCGGTTTCGATTCGTGCCCGGATCTGCGGATCGTGGCCCGGGAACTCGAACTTCTCGAGCACGGCCCGGACGTAGAGCCCGGATCCGCCGACCAGGATCGGCAGGCGACCTCGGGCATGCACCTCCTCGATGGCCTGCCGGGCCAGTGTCTGGTACTCGGCGACGTTGGCGGCCTTGCGGATCGGCCAGATGTCCAGCAGGTGGTGGGGGATGCCCTGCCGTCGGGCCACCGGGAGTTTCGCGGTACCGATGTCCATCCCGCGGTACACCTGCATCGAGTCGGCATTGACCACTTCGCCGGAGAACCGATGGGCGAGTTCCAGCGCGAGCGCGGACTTGCCGGTACCGGTGGCGCCGACCACGGCCACCACCGGGCGGAGTTCGGGGGTGCTATTCACGCATGGGCACCATGACCGGCATGCCGAGGGCGACGGCAGCCCCCGCGGATCGGTCGCGTTCATCGGCCGACGATGCTCCGCACGTGTCGCCTGCCACCCGTGCGCGCCGGACGAGCGAGACTCCCGCGTCCGCCACCAGGTGGTGGGGTGCGGCGTGAGTCACCCGGGCGGCCAGCAGGTCCCCGGGCTGTGGATCGAGATCGCCGCGGTCGAGGTGAACCAGACGGTTGTCCCGGGACCTGCCGGTCGCGCGGCTGGTGCGGGCGTCCTTCCGGCCGTCACCGGACGAGATGAGAACCTCGACCTGAGTGTCGAGCAACTTCCGGTTCTCTTCCCAGGCAACGTCGTCGGCCACCTTGACCAGCCGCTGGTAGCGGTCGCCGACGACCTCCGCAGGGACTTGCCCAGGCATCGTGGCTGCCGGTGTGCCCGGACGCTTGGAGTACTGGAAGGTGAAGGCCCCGGCGAAGCGGGCCTCGCGCACCGTCGCCACCGTGGCGTCGAAGTCGTCTTCAGTCTCACCGGGGAACCCGACGATGATGTCTGTGGTGATCGCGGCGTCAGGCATCGCCCGTCGCACCCGGTCGATGATCCCCAAGTAGCGTTCCCGCCGATACGAGCGGCGCATCCGGCGCAGCACGGCGTCCGATCCGGACTGCAGCGGCATGTGGAGATGAGGCATCACATTGTCCGTCGCGGCCATGGCATCGATCACATCGTCGGTGAAGTCCCGCGGATGGGGACTGGTGAACCGAACCCGCTCAAGTCCGTCGACCTTGCCGCAGGCCCGCAGCAGGTCCGCGAAGGCCGTCGGCTGTCCGAACTCCACACCGTAGGCGTTGACGTTCTGGCCCAGCAGCGTCACTTCGGTGACACCCGATTCCACCAGGGCGCGCACCTCAGCGAGAATGTCCGGCGGGCGTCGATCCCTCTCTTTGCCGCGCAGCGCGGGCACGATGCAGAACGTGCAGGTGTTGTTGCACCCGACGCTGATGGACACCCACGCCGAATGCTCCGAATCACGTCGCGACGGCAGTGTCGAGGGAAAGGTCTCGAGCGCCTCCAGGATCTCGACCTGGGCTTCCCGGGCCACTCGCGCACGTTCCAGCAGGATCGGCAGTTGACCGATGTTGTGGGTGCCGAAGACGACATCCACCCACGGAGCTCGTCGGACGATCTCGCCACGGTCCTTCTGAGCCAGACAACCCCCGACGGCGATCTGCAGTTCGGGATTGGCGTCCTTTGCCGGCCGCAGGTGCCCGAGGTTTCCGTAGAGCCTGTTGTCGGCGTTCTCCCGTACCGCACAGGTGTTGAAAACGATCAGATCGGGTGGCTCACCGGCCGCTGCGCGAACGTATCCGGCGACCTCCAGCAGACCCGCCATCCGCTCCGAATCGTGGACGTTCATCTGGCAGCCCAGCGTGCGGAGTTCGTAGCGGCGTGGGCTGGTGCGGCTCATGACAGTCATGGTGTGCGAAGTCTACGCGGTGCACCGGGGGCGCTGCGGACGTCGGACTCCTAGGCTAGTGCGGGTGATCCCGGTGGTGTTCATCCCCAGCCCTCCCCTGCTCCTGCCGTCACTCAATCCGCATCCGCTTGCGATCCATGACCGACTCAGGGACGTGGTGCTCGAGGCGTGCAAAGCATTGACATCCGCCGAGGAGGTGGTGGTCATCGGCGGTCCAAGCGTCGGCCAACGGCCCGATCACACTGGGTATCCGACTGGCGTGACCCTCTACCCGCCCGACCTGCCGGGTTGTGAGGATCGATTCCAGGGTCGGCCACCTGGCGAGGGCGCGGAACTCCCGTTGTCACTCACAGTGGGTCGCTGGGCATTGCGCGCGGCGGGTCACCCACCGGAAGGTTCGCTCACCTTGGCCCTGGCCGCTGGGAGCCCAGCCGAAATCCGCACTGGGCTGCAGTCCACCGACCAGGTGCGACTGGGACCGAGATCGGCACTCCTGGTCGTGGGCGACGGTACGGCTGGTCGTCACGAGAAGGCACCGCTCCATGTCGTGGCTGGTGCCGCCGAACTCGACGACCGGCTTGCGATGATGCTCGCCGACGCCGATCTCGGCGGAATCATGCGACTTCCCACCGAACTCGACATCGAGTTCGGCCTGGATGGCCGTAGCGCATGGCAGGCGGCTGCGGTACTGCTGGCACAGTCGGGGGCTGCGGTTCGAAGCGCCAGGCTGTTGGACTACAGCGACCCGCACCACGTGGCGTATTTCGTCGCCCGATGGGATGCCGAACTACCCGTCTGATCTGCCGGGTGACCCACACACGGCGGCAGCCAACGCCCGCCACGTGGCAAAAGGGGGGCATCAGGGTCACTCATCCCAGTCGATGTCGAGTCCTTCTTCTTCCAAAGCCTCTGCCATCGCCTTGGCGGCCACGTCTGCGGTGAAACCCTTGCGCATCAACATCCCCATGATGCGGCGTCGTCGGACCTGGTGGCCGAGGCCCCGAGTGGCCGCCGCCTTCTTGACCGCCAGTGCCAACGCTGCCGAGCGCTCATCCTCGTCGTCGATCAACTCAAGGGCGGCGTCGATGTCGCGTTGCTCAAGCCCTTTCCGCACGAGTTCGTAGCGAAGCGCACGGCGAGGGAGGTGACGGACGTGATGGCGCGATCGGACCCACGTGCGGGCGTATTCCGCGTCGTCGATGAGGTGGAGTTCGACGAAACGATCCAAACACGCCGTGGCGACGTGCGGCGGTATGCCCCGGGACAACAGCAACTCGGAGAGTTGCGCCCGGGTGCGCGGAGCTGCGTTCAGCGAGGCGAGGGCGAGGGCGCGGGCGGCGTCAGCCGGATCCACCTCCGGGCCGTCATCGCCGGATCGGTCGGCGGTGGCTTTGCGACGCACGGATTCTGCGAATCGTGCTCAGCGTGCCGCCGCACCGTTGGTCGCGGGCCGTGGCGCCGATGCGACCTGACGTGTGGACTTGGCACCTGCCGCCGGAGCCTTGGTCGGGGCGTCGCTCGGGGTCGGACGGGAACTGACCGCGGCGGCCAGATCGTCGATGCTGGGCCCGACCGGCGTCTCAGCCGCGGCCTCCGGTGAGGGCTTGACTCCCACTCCGAGTTTCTCTTTGACCAGGCGTTCGATCTCGTCAGCCAGTTCGGGATTGTCGCGCAGGAAAGCCCGCGCATTCTCCTTGCCCTGGCCCAGCTGGTCGCCTTGGTAGGTGTACCAGGCCCCCGACTTCCGAATGAATCCTTGTTCGACCCCCATGTCGATGAGCCCACCTTCGCGGGAGATCCCGTTGCCATACAAGATGTCGAATTCCGCCTGCTTGAACGGGGGTGCGAGTTTGTTCTTGACCACCTTCACGCGGGTTCGGTTGCCCACCGGGTCCGAACCCTCCTTCAACGTCTCGATCCTGCGCACATCCAACCGAACCGAGGAGTAGAACTTCAGCGCACGGCCACCCGTGGTCGTCTCGGGGTTGCCGAACATCACGCCGATCTTCTCTCGCAACTGGTTGATGAAGATTGCGGTGGTTCCGGTGCCGCTCAGGGCACCCGTCAACTTGCGCAGCGCCTGGCTCATCAGCCGGGCCTGGAGTCCGACGTGACTGTCGCCCATCTCACCTTCGATCTCCGCTCGGGGCGTCAATGCCGCCACCGAGTCGATGACGATGATGTCCAGAGCACCGGAGCGCACCAGCATGTCGGTGATTTCCAGGGCCTGCTCGCCGGTATCCGGTTGGCTGACGAGAAGTTTGTCGATGTCGACCCCGAGCCGCGCAGCGTACTCCGGGTCAAGGGCATGCTCAGCGTCGATGAACGCCGCGATACCGCCGGCCGCCTGGGCGTTGGCAATCGCGTGCAGGGCGACGGTGGTCTTTCCGGACGACTCCGGCCCGTAAATCTCCACCACCCGGCCACGCGGCAGTCCGCCGATCCCGAGCGCGATGTCCAGGGCGATGGACCCGGTCCGGATGACGTCCACCGGCGGGCGCACATCGTCACCGAGCCGCATCACCGAACCCTTGCCGAACGACTTCTCAATCGTCGCAAGAGCCGTCTCGAGCGCCGCCTCCCGATTGCTGGACCGGCCGGGGTTGCGAGGGGCGTTGCTGTTGCTGCTGGCCATTGAGCCTGCCTCATTTCCGTAGGTGGTGCGGTTGATTGGCGGACGCTGTTTGATGCCCGACGGTGGTGGTCGTGCTGTCGTGGGTAACGCTAGGTGGGACCTACGACACGTTCCAAGTACCTGCTGTCGAGTTGTGGATGGCGCTGCAGGCGACCTTGGAGTCTGCACACAGTCGGCGGGTGACGACCCGAGGAAGCCAAGTGTTCGAGAGAGTCGGAATCGCTCGAACACTTCCAACAATAGGCGAACAGCTGTTCGATGTCATCTACCGAACGCGCTGTTGCTGCGCGTGTCGGATCTCCTCACCGGGTCAGCGCTCCCGCGCGGGCAACTGCAGGTTGCGCCATACCGCCCGCCACACCACGGCAGCGTCCTCGCCGTCGGCCAACGCCGTCGCCACCGTGCGTCCATGAAGCTCGGCCAGAACGTGGGAATCGGCCCAGTAGCGGCTATAGCGCGGTCCTAGCGCGCCATCCATCCGCTCCCAGAATTCGGTCAGTCGCACCGGACCATCCAACCACGGCGCCCAACCGAGCATTCGGGCTTGGAGCCGGTTTTGCCGCCGGTCGGAGTGTGTGTGCAGGATTGGGCCATGCGAGGTGCGGATTCCCGGGGTGCCATGCGTGAGGCGCTGCAGTCCGGCGCCCTCGAACACTTCTCAGCCCCGGCGCGCTCATGGTTCGGACGCTCCTTCCAAGCGCCCACCCCCGCACAGGAAGCCGCGTGGAGCAGCATCCGTTCCGGCGATTCGACTTTGGTGGTGGCCCCGACGGGCTCCGGGAAGACACTCGCAGCCTTCTTCTGGGCGCTCGACGTGTTGGCCGCCAGGCCGGTCGAAGCGGAACCACCCAAGAGCAGCACCGTGTTGTACGTGTCCCCGCTGAAGGCGCTCGCCGTGGACGTCGAACGCAACCTCCGTGCGCCTCTGACCGGTCTGCGCCAGGAGATGGCACGTGCCGGTCTGGCCGATCCGAACATCACCGTTGCGGTCCGCTCCGGCGATACCCCTGCCGCCGAACGCCGACGCCAGGCACGGACGCCGCCCGACATTCTGATCACCACTCCGGAATCGCTCTACCTGTTGTTGACGTCAGCCGCCCGGGACGGACTGCGCGGTGTCCGCACCGTGATCATCGATGAGATCCACTCCGTCGCCGGATCCAAGCGCGGGGCTCATCTCGCGCTCTCACTGGAGCGACTGGAGGCCCTCACGCAAGCCCCGGTGCAACGCATCGGGCTGTCCGCCACCGTTCGCCCGGCCGCTGAGGTCGCCCGCTTCCTCGGCGGTGGACGGCCGGTGGCCGTCATTGAACCCGGCAGTGACAAGGAGATCGACGTTCGGATCGAGGTTCCGGTCGAAGACATGGCCGATCTCGGCGGCAGCACCGCGATCGAAACGTTCGAAGGTTCCGCGGCGGCGGAGGCCCCCGGGAACTCGATCTGGCCGCATGTCGAGCAACGGGTGCTCGATCTGATCACCGCCCACACGGCGACGCTGGTGTTCGTCAATTCCCGCCGGCTGGCCGAACGCCTCACCAGCCGTCTCAACGAACTCGCCCTGGAACGTGAAGCGGAGCCGCCGCCAGACCAGCCACAGGTCGAGTACCTCCCTGACTTCACCTCCGACGGTTCCCACCGAAACCCGCCGGTGGTAGCTCGGGCGCACCACGGCTCGGTCAGCAAGGAGCAGCGGGCCAGCATCGAAGAAGATCTCAAGTCTGGGCGGCTGCCTGCTGTGGTGGCCACGAGCAGCCTTGAGTTGGGCATCGACATGGGTGCGGTCGATTTGGTGATCCAGGTCGAAGCACCCCCATCGGCAGCAGCCGGCCTGCAGCGCATCGGACGGGCCGGCCATCAGGTGGGTGCGGTGAGCCGGGGATCGATCCTCCCCAAGTACCGCGCCGACCTGATGGCGGCCACGGTCGTCGCCCGGCTCATGCGGCAACGCCGCATAGAGGCGCTGCGGGTTCCGGAGAACCCGCTCGACGTGTTGGCCCAGCAAGTCGTGGCCGCGGTGGCGGTAGACGACTGGCACGTCGATGAGTTATTCGACCTCGTGCGGAAGGCGGCTCCCTACGCCCGGCTGCCGGAGTCCGCTTGGATCGCGACCCTGGACATGCTCAGCGGCAAGTACCCGGCCGACAACTTCGCCGACCTGCGCCCCAAACTCGTCTGGGATCGGGTGTCCGGCATGCTCACCGCCCGCCCCGGAGCCCAACGACTCGCCGTCACGTCCGGCGGGACTATCCCGGACCGTGGATTGTTCAGCGTGCATCTGGTGGGTGAGAAGAGTTCCAGACTGGGTGAACTCGACGAGGAGATGGTCTACGAGTCCAGGGTCGGGGATGTGTTCGCGCTGGGTGCCAACAGTTGGCGGATCGAGGACATCACCCACGACCGGGTGGTGGTATCCCCCGCCCCCGGCCAACCGGGAAAGATGCCCTTCTGGCACGGAGATGCGCTGGGCCGCAGCCTCGAACTCGGCCGACAGATCGGCGACTCGGTGCGAACACTGTCCAGCCTTTCCCCCGAGGAAGCCACGGCGACGCTGGTCGAGGATGGCCTCGATGAGAATGCGGTCACCAACCTGCTCGCCTACCTGGCTGAGCAAGAGCAGGCGACCGGCCGGGTACCGAGTGATCGCACGATCGTCGTCGAACGATTCCGCGACGAACTCGGCGATTGGCAAGTGGCGCTTCTTTCGCCGCTCGGCGCCCGCGTGCACGCTCCGTGGGCCCTCGCGATCGGAGCGCGGCTGCGACTGTCCACCGGAATCGACGTGCAAGTGATGCACGCCGACGACGGCATCGTGCTGCGGATTCCGGACTCCGCGGCCGAAGACATCTGGTCCCAGGTCCGCGAGGCGATCCTCATTGATCCCGACGAGATCGCCGACCTGGTGACCTCCGAGATCGGCGGCAGTGCGTTGTTCGGCGCCAGGTTCCGCGAATGTGCCGCCCGGGCGTTGCTGCTGCCGAAGCGGGATCCCGGTCGCCGGGCTCCGCTGTGGCAACAGCGGCAGCGCAGCTCCCAACTGCTGTCAGTGGCAGCTGCCCATCCGACCTTCCCGATCGTGTTGGAGGCCGTGCGCGAGTGCGTCTCTGACGTCTACGACGTCCCGGGACTGCGCGAGGTGCTCGCCTCGTTGCACAACGGCGCCACCAGGCTCCACGAGGTGGTGTCGGACCAACCCAGTCCCTTCGCGCGAGCGCTGCTGTTCGGCTACGTCGCCGCCTTCATGTACGAGGGCGATTCGCCGCTGGCCGAGCGCAAGGCGGCCGCACTGACCCTCGACGTGAACCTGCTGGCGGATCTGCTCGGCACCACGGAGTTGCGGGACCTTCTCGACGCCGAGGCGGTAGCGGAGATCGAGGCCGAGGTCGGCTGGCTCGACCCCGACCGGACTTTGCGCGATTCCGAAGACCTCGCCGATGCCCTCCGTGTGCTTGGCCCGTTGAGCGACGACGACATCCGCCGCCGCGGCGGCGATCCGCAATGGGCATCGGCGCTAGTCGGCACCAGACGGGCGTTGCGAGTGTCGATGGGGGTCGAACGCACCGCCGCGATCGAGGACGCCGGTCGGTTGCGACACGCCCTCGGCGTGCCCCTGCCCGTCGGCATTCCGCTGGCCTTCACCGAACCCACACCCGACCCGCTCGGCGACCTCGTGGCCAGGTATGCCCGAACGCACGGCCCCTTCAGCGCCGCGGAGGTCGCAACCCACTTCGGTATCGGCTCGGCGGTGGCCACCGGTGCTCTCGCCCGGCTGGCGGACACTGGCACTGTCCTCTCCGGCGAGTTCCGCCCCGGGCGTAGCGGATCGGAGTGGTGTGACGCGGAGGTGCTTCGACGGATCCGCCGGCGCAGCATCGCGAAACTCCGCTCCCAGGCCGAACCGGTTCCCGCGCGCACCTACGCCGATTTCCTCGCCGAATGGCACGGAATCGGCGGCAAAGATCGGGGGGTCGACGCCGTACTCCGGGCGGTCGAGCAGTTGGCCGGGGTGCCACTGCCGGCGAGTGCGTTGGAGACCCAGATCCTGCCCAACCGGGTGCGCGACTACGCGCCCGGGATGCTGGACGAGTTGACCGCCGCGGGCGAGGTGACCTGGTGCGGCGCGGGATCGCTGCCGGGCGGGGATGGGTGGTTGATGCTGGCAGCCGACCACGCCGACATCCTCCTGGGCGAACCCGAGCAGGTCGAAGGGTTCCACGTTGAGCAGTTGCTCGCCGCGTTGGGCGACGGCGGTGGCTGGTTCTATCCGCAATTGCTCGAGCGGATCTCGGCGACAGCGCCGGAAGGTTTCGACCCAGCCGGGCTGCCGGAGGCACTCGAGGAGCTGCTGTGGGCTGGGTGGCTGACGAACGACACCCTCGCGCCGGTCCGGGCACGTGTGGACCGGAAGGGGAGGCGTCGATCGCGGGGCAGGCGCCGAACGGGCCGTGTACGCACGTTCCCAACACGGTCGGCTGTGGGCAACCTGCGCCGGCCCGAAGCGGCACGGGTACCTCCCACGCTTGCCGGTCGCTGGTCGGCCGTCCGTCGTAGCACCATGGACCCCACCGCCCGGGCAGTCGCATTGGCGCCCTGGCTGCTCGAGCGACACGCGGTCGTCACCCGCGGGTCCATGTCGATCGAGCGCTACCAGGGGGGATTCGCGGCGGCCTACAAAGTGCTACGGGCCATGGAGGATCGGGGCAACTGCATTCGGACCCACGCGATCGAAGGCCTCGGTGCCGCGCAGTTCACCACCGCCGCCGTGGTCGATCGGCTCCGGGCGGCGGCCGACCAGGAACGCCGTGCGACGGAGGCCGGCAGCGCGCCGACGACCGCCGTGCTGTTGGCCGCCACCGACCCCGCTCAGCCCTACGGCGCAGCCTTGCCGTGGCCGGTCCGCAACCCCGGCGATGGTGGACATCGACCGGGTCGCAAGGCGGGCGCCGTCGTGGTGTTATCCCGGGGAGAACTCGTGCTCTACCTGGAACGCGGCGGACGCACCATGCTGACCTGGACCGACGACGCCGGGGTGCTGGAGTCAGCCGCCACGGCACTCGCCCGTGCGGTTCGTGATGGACTGCTCGGCGATCTCACCGTGCAGCGCAGCGACGGCGACTCAGCGCTGACGAGCCCTGCCGCACAGATCTTCGGTCAGGCCGGTTTCGCGCTCACCCCCACCGGCCTACGTATGCGCGCCGGCTAGTCGGAGTGGAGCGACGATGCCAGAGGGAGACACCGTATGGCTGGTGGCGGAGCGGCTCAACGCCAGACTGCGGGAATCGATTCTCAGCGAGACCGACTTCCGAGTGCCGGCATTGGCAACGGTCAACTTGGCCGGGTCCCGGGTCACGCAGGTGAGCAGCTACGGCAAGCACCTTCTGATCGCGACCGAAGGGGCTGCCACGGGTGCGCAGACCGTCCACTCGCACTTGAAGATGGAAGGGGCCTGGCACCTCTACCCTCCTGAAGCCCGCTGGCGCGGCGGCCCCTGGCACCAAATCCGTGCGGTGCTCCGCACCGCCGACACAGTGGCGGTCGGCTATCGACTCGCCGGACTGGAGATCGCACCCACCTCCCAGGCTCGGCAGAGGTTCCTCGCCCACCTCGGCCCAGACATTCTGGATCCGGAGTTCGACCCCGACGTCGCCTGGCGCCGCGTGGCTGCGGAGACCGAGCGCGGAATCGCCGAGGTGCTGCTCGACCAACGGGTCCTCGCCGGTTTGGGCATGAACTATGTGGCCGAGGTGTGCTTTCTCAGCGGCGTCCATCCGAAAGCCACAGTCGACACGGTGGACGCACGGGCCGTCGTGTCGCTGGCCGCACGAATGATCCTCGCCAACCGTGGCCGCGCCGCCCGCACCACCACAGGATCGAGTCGAAGGGGCAGCAGTTCCTGGGTCCACGGCCGCAGGACCTGCTTGCGCTGCGATACCCGCATTGAGTTCGACGTCGTCGGCGCGCCAGCCGCGAGCAGGCGCATCCCCTGGTGTCCGACCTGCCAGCGGGATTTCCGCGACCGGGAATAGGGCTTCAACCCCGGGGGTTGTGCCCAAGGATGCGTACCGGACGCAGACGCGTATTCTGAAGCCCTGGGAAAGGAGGATGGCCATGGTAGTGCTCCGCTCGATCATCGGAGACGAGTTGCGCTCCCGCCGCCTGGTCCAGGGTCGAACCCTGCGCGACGTCAGCGGTGCCGCCCGGGTATCCCTCGGCTACCTCAGCGAAGTGGAACGGGGTCAGAAGGAAGCCTCCAGCGAGTTGCTGGCGGCCATCTGCGGAGCGCTTGACGTTTCCCTGTCCGATGTGCTCCGATCCGTCAGCGACAAGATGGCCCGCGACGAACAACTCCCCCGCACCCCCGTCGCATAGCCCCTCGAGATCCGCGTCGCTCACTCACCCAGTTCGTCGGCGAGCAGGTCGAGTGCCTGTCGCACTGCAGCGACTCTCACCTGCTGCCTGGTTCCGGCCACATGGGTCGCCGAAACCCGTGTGCGCCGCGATGTCGCAAGAGCCACATAGATGGTCCCGGGCGGCTTGCCGTCCTGCGACTCCGGGCCGGCTACGCCAGTGGTTGCCAGTGCCACGGTCGACCGTAGCAATTGCCGGACACCAACCGCCATGGCCACCGCCACCTCCGGATCGGGCGCGCCGACCCGGGCCAGCAGATCGGCAGATACCCCGAGCACCTCGGCTTTGATTCGAGTCGCGTAGCTGACCACCCCGCCGACGAAAACGGCCGAAGCCCCGGGCACCGACACGAAGGCGTCCGCGAGCAGGCCGCCGGTCAGGGATTCGGCGACCGCAAGTGTCTCACCGCCCTCGGCCATCCGCGCCACGAGTTCAGCGGCCTCTCCCGGCGACCGACCCTCGTCGAGATCGCTCATTCCTGGGCCCCCTGGCGACGCAGGGCCACTGCGCGGAACGCATAGTCGACACCAGTGACCAACGTCAGCACCACTGCGATCCCCATCACCACCTGGGCGACCACGACGGCTGCGCCGGACAGCGGCAGCAGGAATAGCACGATGGCGAGGATCTGTGTCGCCGTCTTCCACTTGCCGCCCCGGCTCGCGGCCATGACCCCCTCACGGATCACCCAGAACCGCATGAGCGTCACAGCCAACTCGCGGCCGAGGATGATCACCGTGACCCACCAGGGAAGTTCCCCGAGGATGCTCAAGCCGACCAACGCGACGCCGGTGAGAAGCTTGTCGGCGATCGGATCAGCCACCTTGCCGAAGGTGGTGACGAGGTTCTTCTTGCGTGCGATGTAGCCATCGACGTAGTCGGTGAGCGAAGCGACGATGAAGATCAAGGTGGCGATGATCCGTGCCGTCGGATTGCTGCCGTCATCCCACAGCAGTGCGATTCCGAACGGCACCACGAGGATCAGGCGCAACGTCGTCAGCGCGTTGGGAAGATTGATCCACCCGGAATCGCTGAGTGGATGGGCCATGGCGTCCAGCCGGCGCACCGGATTCACGTGGCCGCCAACCGGGCGATCAGATCCACTCCGTCGGTCGCGACGATGGTCACGTCCACCACCTCGCCGACGGCCAGTTGCGCCGGTGCGTCGGGTAGCAGCGTCGAGGCGTCTTCGGGGCCTTGATGCTCGCAGCGGCCTTCGACCAGTCGACCCTGCCGGCCCTCCACGAGCAGGCGTCCTGGCCGGCCGACTCTCGCCTCCGCACGCTGTTCCATCACGGCTTCGGCCACCCGAGAGATGGTTGCCAATCGCTCCTCGACAATGTGCGCCGGGACATGATCGGGCAGATCCACCGCCTCGGTGCCATCTTCGTCGGAGTAGCCGAACACCCCTATCGCATCGAGCTCAGCGGCGATCAGGAACTCCTCCAAGATCGCTACGTCCGCTTCGGTTTCGCCAGGGAACCCCACGATGAAATTCGATCTGATGCCGGCGTCGGGTGCCAAGTCGCGAATGTGATCGATGAGGGTGAGGAATGAGTCGGCGTCCCCGAATCTGCGCATGCGCCGCAGCACTGGACCTGACGCGTGCTGGAAACTGAGGTCGAAGTAGCGCGCAACCGAGGGGGTGGTGGCCAGCGCCGCCACCAGACTGGGCCGGACCTCGGCCGGTTGCAGGTAGGACACACGGATCCACTCGAGGCCAGGTATCTCCCCCAACTGCGGAAGCAAGGTGTCGAGGAGTCGGATATCGCCGAGGTCCTTGCCGTACGACGTCGAGTTCTCCGACACCAGCACGACCTCTTTCACTCCTTGGTCGACGAGTTCGGCCACTTCGGAGAAGACATCGGTCGGCCGACGGGAGACGAACGCCCCTCGGAATCTGGGGATGGCACAGAATGAACATCGACGATCGCAACCGGAGGCGAGTTTGACCGGTTGGCTCGGGCCGGCGTGCAGCAACCGGCGGGCGGTGGAGTTCGAATGTCCGGGCGTGTGGTCCCCAGATCGTTCCACCGGTGCCAGGGGGAGCATCAACCGTCGATCAGTCGGCCGATGGGCCTCGTGGGAAACCCCGTGATACGCGTCCCGAAGACGGCTCGAGATTTCGGAGTAGTCGTCGAAACCCAGCACGGTCGCTTCCGGCAGTTCGTGCGCCAGTTCCGATCCGTAGCGCTCCGCCAGGCACCCGACCGCCACCACCGGCCGACCGGTGGCCCCCGCAGCGAGAAGCGTCTCGATGCTGTCCCGTTTCGCCTGCTCGATGAATCCGCACGTGTTCACCATGATCACGTCGGCGTCCTCGGCGTCTGCCACCAGTCGCCACCCGTCCGAATCGAGTCGGGCGGCCAACTCCTCGGAGTCGACCTCGTTGCGCGCGCATCCCAGGGTCACCACATTCACCTTGGTGGCATCGGATTGGGACTGGCCCGTCGCGGCGCTCATGTCGCGACTCTAGAGTGCGATGGGACCGCATGGTCCATCGGTCAGGACTCTTCCCCGCCTTGGATGGCCGCCACGACCTCCGCCAGGGAATCCGGGGTGACGAGCACTTCCCGCGCCTTGCTCCCTTCGGAGGGACCGACGATTCCCCGGCTTTCCATCAGGTCCATCAACCTGCCCGCCTTGGCGAATCCGACACGCAACTTGCGCTGCAGCATCGACGTCGAGCCGAACTGGGTGGTGACCACCAACTCGATTGCACTGACGAGGAGGTCGAGGTCGTCGCCGATGTCGCTGTCGACAGCCGGCTTGTTCGACTCCGGAACGGCAACATCTTCCCGATACTGCGGCGCCAACTGGGCCTTGCAGTAGTCGACGACGGCGACGATCTCATGGGCGGGGACAAACGCCCCCTGGATCCTGATCGGTTTGCTGGCTCCCATGGGAAGGAAAAGTCCGTCGCCTTGACCCACCAACTTGTCCGCACCGGGCTGGTCGAGGATCACCCGACTGTCGGTGACGCTGGAGGTGGCGAACGCCAGCCGGCTGGGGACGTTGGCCTTGATCAGTCCTGTGACCACGTCCACGCTCGGACGCTGGGTGGCAAGCACGAGGTGGATCCCGGCGGCGCGGGCTAACTGGGTGATGCGCACGATGGCGTCTTCGACATCCCTGGGCGCCACCATCATCAGGTCGGCCAACTCGTCGACGATGACTACGAGGTAAGGGTAAGGCTCAAGTACACGTTCACTCCCTGGCGGCGGGGAGATCGTCCGGTTGCGGACGGCCTTGTTGAATTCGTCGATGTGTCGGAACCCGAACGCCGCGAGATCGTCGTACCTGGTGTCCATCTCCTTGACGACCCACTGCAGCGCGTCGGCGGCTCGTTTGGGGTTGGTGATGATGGGCGTGATCAGGTGCGGGACGCCCTCGTAGGCCGTCAACTCGACCCGCTTCGGGTCGACCAGGATCATGCGCACTTGTTCGGGTGTGGCCCGCATCAGCAGACTGGTGATCAGCGCGTTGATGCAGCTCGACTTGCCGGCCCCGGTGGCACCGGCCACGAGCACATGGGGCATCTTGGCCAGGTTGGCGCAGACGTAGCCGCCTTCGACGTCCTTGCCGAGGCCGACCACCATCGGGTGCTGATCGTTGGTGGCCGCCCGACTGTCAAGTACGTCGGCGAGCGACACGATCTCCCGGTCGCTGTTGGGGATCTCGATGCCGATCGCGGACTTGCCGGGAATCGGGGAGAGAATCCGCACATCGGCGCTGGCGACGGCGTAGGCGATGTTCTTGCTCAACGCGGTGACCCGTTCCACCTTCACCGCGGGCCCTAGTTCGACCTCGTACCTGGTGACCGTGGGGCCGCGGGTGAAACCCGTGACGCGCGCATCGATCTCGAACTGATCGAGTACTTCGGTGAGCGAGTCGACGACCCTCTCGTTGGCTCTGGTCGCGGCCTTGGGCTTGGGACCCGGTTGCAGCAACTCTGCTTCGGGGAGCCGGTACACCACGTCACCGGAGAGGGGCAGTTGGGTTCCTGCCGCCACGGCTGGTTCACGGCGCGGCTCACGCTCGACGACACGAGGCTGCGCAGCCGTCTCATCCAGGCCAGCGGGAACGGATCGGTCGACCGGGGTCCTCGGGACGCCGGGCGGGGGCCCGGACCTGCCGACGGCCGGCGAGAACTCATCGGGATCGACCGCGGGCTCCGAGGCGTCGCCGGAATCCACGTGCAGCGGGGAGTCGAAGGGATGCGGACCATCCTCCGGATCAGGAGCAGGCGCGCGCCGCGGGTTGACCGTCCGACGCCGTTTGGTCACCGAGTTCGCGCCGCGAAGCCGCGCCACCACCGTCGCGATGACCGCCGCCACCGACCTGGCCGCATCCTTGGGCGGCGTCTGGGTCACCAGAAGTGCGCTGACGACGTAGAGAACCACCATGAGCACTGTGGTGACGGCTGTTCCGACGGCAGCGACGAGCGGTGCGGTGACCAACCATCCGAGCCATCCGGCACCGGTTTGGATCTCTCGCCCGTCGGCTGGCTGCGGCGCCCCCGCGGCGCAGTGCCAGGTGCCCAGCACGGCGACGAAGCCGAGTGCCCAGCCGAGCATCTCGCGCCGCGGCATTGGCTGCTGGGGCGGTCGCCAGAGGTGGATCGCTAGGGCGATGAGCACCACCGGCACACCCACGGCCAACAGTCCGAAGGCCCCTCCGACCACCGAGTCCACCAGCGAACTCACCGGCCCACCGAGGCCGAACCAACCGGCCAGGACGATGAGCACGGCTGCGAGCAGCGCCGTCAGGGCCGCACCGTCGTGGTTGCGCCCAGCCGGGGCCTGATAGCGGCCGATCCGACGCACGGTGGTGCCGACGGCCGCGGCAGAGGAACGCCAGCCGACCCCGATACCTCGGGCGAGGGTGGACAGCACGGACGGGCCGGATTCGGAGTGCACCGACGTGGCTCGCCGACCCGATCCAGCCCCCTTGGCGGAGCCACTCGTGCCCTTCTTCGACGGTCGATCAGGGGCACCGCTGGGGTTTCGCCGTCGCGTCGCGATGGACGTGGGCGTCTTGGATGCCATGGGCGTGAGCCTATCCGCTGGGTCAATGTGCCCGGCGCCGAACACGCGGAGGCCGGTTCAGCTGGGCCTCCACCGCTCGGGGCTACTCCTCGACCACGACCGGGATGATCATGGGGCGGCGCCGGTGTTGGTTGCTCACCCATCGCCCGACGGTGCGCCGAGTGATCTGGGCCAACTGGTGCCGGTCGGCCACACCCTCGGACATCGCCCGAGTGAGCGCCTCGCGCAGGGTCACAGAGATCTCGGCGAACACGTCGGCGTCCTCACTGAAGCCGCGCGCATGGAACTCCGGCCCGACCGCGACCACGCCAGACGCCGCGTCCACCACCACGAAGACCGAGATGAAGCCCTCCTCGCCCAGAATTCGCCGGTCGGTGAGGGCAGCTTCGGTGATGTCGCCGACCGAGGCGCCATCGACATACACGTATCCGCACGGAACCACCCCGGCCACCCGCACCACACCGTCGACCAGATCGACGACGGTCCCGTCGTCCACCACCGCGATGCGTTCGGCCGGCACCCCCGACAACTCGGCGATACCGGCATTCGCACGAAGGTGCCGGGGTTCGCCGTGTACCGGCATGACGTTGCTCGGCTTGACGATGTTGTAGACGTAGAGCAACTCCCCTGCCGCGGCGTGGCCGGAGACATGCACGAAGGCGTTGCCCTGATGCACGACGCGGGCTCCGAGCCGGGTGAGGCCGTTGATCACTCGATTCACGGCATTCTCGTTGCCCGGAATCATCGACGACGCCAACACCACGGTGTCGCCGTCGCCCACCGAGATGCGGTGGTCGCGGTGGGCGATCCTGCTCAACACCGCCATCGGCTCGCCCTGCGAACCGGTGCACACGAGCACCACCTCGTTGTCGGGCAGTTCGTCGATCCGGTCGGCCGCCACCAAGGTGTTCCCCGGGATCGACAGGTAGCCGAGATCACGGGCGACATTCATGTTGCGGACCATCGAGCGCCCGACGAAGGCAACCTTGCGACCCCGTGAGGCCGCCGCCCGGATCACCTGTTGCACCCGGTGGATGTGGGAGGCGAACGAGGCCACGATGATGCGACCGGAGGTTTCGTCGAAGACGTGCTCGAGCACCTCCTGGATGTCGGCCTCCGCCGGTACGAAACCCGGCACTTCGGCGTTGGTCGAGTCGATCATGAGCAGATCGACCCCGTCATCGCCGAGCCTCGCAAGGGCATTCAGATCGGTGATCCTGCCATCGAGCGGGAGTTGATCCATCTTGAAGTCGCCGGTGTGCACGACGGTTCCCGCACCGGTCGTGATGGCGACCGCCAGGGCATCCGGGATCGAATGGTTGACCGCGAGGAACTGCAGGCCGAACGGCCCGAGCTGTTCCGATTGCCCCTCCCTCACCTCGAAGGTGTAGGGCTTGATCTTGAACTCGCGGAGTTTGGCCTCCACCAGCGCCAGTGTCAGCCGGGATCCCAGCAGCGGGATGTCCGGCCGCATCCGGAGCAGATAGGGGACTCCACCGATGTGGTCCTCGTGGCCGTGTGTGAGCACTACGGCCTCAACGTCATCGAGCCGGTCGGCCAGGTAGGAGAAATCGGGCAGGATCAGGTCGACTCCGGGCTGATCCTCCTCCGGGAACAGCACACCGCAGTCGAGAATCAGCAGGCGTCCGTCGTACTCGAACACCGCCATGTTGCGACCGATCTCACCCAGTCCGCCCAGCGGCACGATGCGCAGCGCGTCCGCCGCCAAGGCCTCCGGCGGTCCGAGTCCGGGGTGGGTGTGCGCCGCTCCACTCATCGGCTATCCACCGAGCACCAGGTCCACCGAAGCGAGGTCAGCCACCAACGTCGCCACCTGGGCGTCCGTGGCCGGCAACAGCGGCATCCTCGGCGGTCCACTCGGCAATCCCTGTAGCGCCAGGGCAGCCTTCGTCAGTGCCACCGCAGGTGCCCGGAACAATCCGACGGAGACCGGCTCGGTGTCGGCGAAGATCGCCGCTGCATCGGCGACATCGCCGGCGACGAAGGCCTCCCGCATGGCCTTCAACCGATCCGCGATGAGGTGGCCGGTCACCGAGACGAAGCCGGTCCCGCCAATCGCCAGGAAGGGCAGATTCAGCCCGTCGTCGCCGGAGTACCACAACAGGTCGGTGGCTCGCAGCACCGCCGTGGCGGCCCCGAGATCGCCCTTGGCGTCCTTCACGGCGACGATGCGCTCGTGCTCGGCGGCTCGCAGCAGCGTGTCCACCTCGATCGGAATTCCGGAGCGACCCGGGATGTCGTAGAGCATGACGGGAAGTTCCGTGGCGTCCGCCACCGCGCGAAAGTGCGCCAGTACACCGTCCTGCGAGGGCTTCGAGTAGTAGGGCGTCACTACCAACAAGGCGTCGGCCCCCGCCGCCGCAGCCTGTACGGCGAGTTCGACTGAATGCGCTGTGTTGTTGGTCCCCACGCCAGCGATCAAGGGCACCGCGGGCCCCACTGCGGCCCGAACAGCACGGAGGAGGGCAGCCTTCTCGGCATCCGTGGTCGTGGGCGACTCTCCGGTGGTGCCGTTGAGCACCAGACCGTCGTTGCCCAGTCGGAGCAGGTAGTCGGCAAGAGTTGCGGCGCCGTCGAGATCCACGGCGAAATCCGCCGTCATTGGCGTCACCATCGCGGTGAGGACGTTGCCGAGGGATTCAGAAGCCATGACGATCAGGCTACCTGGGTCGCTTCAGCGGTCACGGAGCGACGCGACCGTGGGCCTCGAACGCCTGGAAGGTCAACGGCATCAGCGTCGCCCACTCGGATTCCATGGCCTCGGCGACCATTTCGATCTCGCGCTGCGGGAAGGAGGGGTTCCGGGCGTGGTCCCGCTTGGTCCGCAGCGAGAGGAAGTTCATCAGCGCCCGGGCATTCATGGTGACGTACATGGACGAGTAGGTCGTGACCGGCAGCACCACCCGGGCGACCTCCCGGGCGACACCGGCCGCGAGCATCTGTTGATAGGCCTCATACGCCGACGTGCACGACTCCCGGACCAGCCGATCGACCAGCTGATACTGCTCGGTGGTACCGGGCACGAAGTCATACGCCCCCGGCTTGCCCTCCTGCACGAGCCGTCGCTCCGGACCCGGCACATAGAAGACCGGCCGCAGTTCGCGGTACCGACCTGACTCCTCGTTGTAGGACGCGATGCGGTGCCTCATGAACTCACGGAAGACGAAGATCGGCGCGCTGACGAAGTAGGTGAGCGAGTTGTGTTCGAAGGGCGAGCCGTGACGATCCCGCATGAGGTAGTTGATCAGGCCTGCGGCCCCACTTGCGTCGGCTTCGACGTCTGCCAGCGACGCTTCGCCCTTGGTCGAGACTCGGGCGGCGAACACCACATCGGCATCGCTGGCCGAACTCTTCACCAACTCCACCGTCATGTCGCTGCGGAACTCGATGTCTGTCATGGCCGACAGCCTAGGGCCCCCACCGACGGCGGCCGGAACCAACGCACCGGGGTTCCGGCCCACGGTGCACCCCATGGCTGGGCGAACCTGCGGACAAGTGCCGGTCACCGTAGATTCGGAGCATGGCCAACGTCTTCGTTCGGGCCGCGACCTCCACCGACGCGGCCAGCCTCGCCGAACTGCAGCACGACGCTTGGCTGGCCCGTTATGCACTGGTGCTCCCCCCCGAGGTGCTCGCCGACGAACCGACTTCGACCGATGCGTGGCGCAGCGTGTGCGAGTCTGGCGACGCTCGGTCGGACACGCTGGTGCTGGTAGCAGTGAGCGACGACACCATCGTCGGAGTGCTCGCCAGTGTGCCGGCCACCGACCCGGACCTCGCCGATGAAGGTTGGGTGGAAATCGCCGAACTCGCCGTCGCCGCCGATCACGTCGGTGAGGGCCACGGCTCACGCTTGCTGGCAGCGTGGGCGGATCTGAGCCGCGACTCCGGCACGACCACTGGCGGCGTGATGTGGATCCACGCCGCCGACGACGACCTTCGGGGCCTGCTCGGGGCCGCGGGGTTCGCCGCGGACGGCGCCCACCGCACCTTGGACCTGCGCGGCGACGGCACCGTCACCGTACGGATGATTCGACTGGCCGCGCTGGTGGGCCCCACCGACACGGACACACCCTAGTCGAGCCCGAGCACCCCCGGGTTGAGGATGCCCTGCGGATCGAGGTGGTGCTTGACCGCGGCCAAGATGCCGACTCCTTCGGTGCCGATCTCGGCCGGGAGCCACGGGGCGTGATCCCGACCCACTCCGTGATGGTGCGTGATCGTGGCACCGTGGTCGACGATGACCTCGGTGGCCGCGGCCTTCGCAAGCCGCCACTGTTCTCCCGGACGGGCATCCTGCACGGCCACCACCGTGAAGTAGAGCGAGGCACCGGTCTCATAGACGTGCGAGAGGTGGGACATCACATACGCCCGCCCCGAAGTGGACAGGGTGTCGGCCAGGGCGGCGCTCACATTCGTGCGCAGATCCGCCACCCGGGACCAATGCGTCGCGGTCTCGAGCGTCTCCACCAGATAGCCGGCGTCGAGCAGATCGTCGCGGAGGAAGGGCCCGTCGAATCGATGCCTGAGCCAGGCATCGCCGACTGTCGGCCCGAGCGAAATCCCCCTATTGCGACGAAGGACCGAGAGCCCTTCGAGTCGACGAAGAACAACCGAGGCGCGTGATCCTTCCCAGCCGAGGATGGCCAGCGAGGGGTCGGTGGCCCTGCGTGCCCTCAGGTACCGATCGAGGATCTCGCCCCCTCGGCCGCCGGGTCCGGACATCGCCATGGTGACAGCGGTTTCCTGCGGGTCGGACAGCCGCATCACGTCGGCGGCGACCCGTTGCTGGGCCAGTTGCCGAAATGCCTGCACGCCACTCTCATAGTCCGGGAACATCACGGCGGTGTACGAGCGGGCCGCCGGCACGGATCGGATCCGCAGGGTCACCTCGGTGATCACCCCGAATGCACCCTCCGAACCCACGAAGAGTGCCCTCAGGTCCGGTCCGGCCGCGCTCGCCGCGACTCGGCCGACACGGATGGTGCCCCTCGGCGTCACCACCTCGAGCGATTCGATCATGTCGTCACTGCGGCCGTAGCCGGTCGAGGCCTGCCCCGCCGAGCGGGTCGCAGCGTAGCCGCCGATCGACGCGCGATGCCACGACTGCGGATAGTGCCCCAGCGTGAATCCGCGAGGGGCAAGCAAGCGCTCGAGGTCGGGACCGGTCATCCCTGGTCCGACCCGCGCCAGGTGGGACTCGGCATCGACGTCGATCAGGTCGGCCATGCGTGACATGTCCAGCGAGATGCTGGACTTGGGGACACCCTCGGTGCGCAATCCTCCCACCACCGAGGTACCACCGCCGAACGCCAGCACCGCAACGTCGTTGGTCTCGCACCAGGCGAGCACGGCGGCCACTTGCGCCGCCGTCCGCGGGAACACCACCGCGTCGGGTGCGGTGATTTCGTCGCGCCGGCGGGCCAGCAGATCGAGGTACGACAGCCCCCCGGCATGGCGTCGGCGGGAGGCGTCATCGACTTTGAGGGCACCGCTGCCCACGATCGCGGCGAGCGTTCCGACCGACTCAGCGGAGAGCCTGCCCGGAGGCACCCGAACGTCGTCCCAGGCGGGTTCATCGACCGGTGGTGTGGCCGCCCCGACGTGCTGGTCGAGGAAGTCACGCGCCCGCTGATCGAGACCTCCGCCACTCGGGGCCGCCCCCCATCGGGTGACATCGTGATCGAGGGCAAAGGAAGTGCTCATGCTTCGCCGTCCTTCCGTCGCGTGCCCTGGCGAGCCAGGCCCACGACTGTTACGCTGTTACACATGTCGTCGAACCGTAACACAGAATCGGTCGGTGTGTCGTCCGCCACCGAGCCGGCCTCGCCGGTCGAGACGTCCGACTCAGCGCCCTGCGCCGCGGTCCGGGCCGATCCGATCCTGGCGGCCGCCTATGACGTGCTGCTCGATGTCGGACCGGCCCGAGCGACGCTGACCGAGGTCGCCCGGCGTGCCGGGGTTTCGCGCATGACTGTCTATCGCCGATACGCACAACTGCGGACGCTGGTGAGCGAGGTCCTGACGTTCGAATTGGTCACCCTGCTCGACGTCGCCGCGGCGCAGGCCACCGGTAGCAACGACGCGGTACGCATCGCCGAAACGGTCTCCGGCGCCGCTGAGGCCATCGCCGGGCACCCCTTGATGCTGCGCTTGATAAGCCTGGACCCGGCGGCCCTGCTCCCGCAATTGGTCACCCGCAGGGGCTCCACCCAGCGCGCGGCGGAGGGGATGCTGGCCGCCATGCTGCGGGAGAGTTCGGACGGTTCGATCCGCACCCGTGATCCCGAACTCACGGCCCGCATCGTCGTCACGGCCGCCAGCGCCTTCGTCTACACCGAGTCGCTGGCGAGGTCGGAAGGCGACCGGGGCGAGCGTTGGGAAGAGTTCACCACGATGATCGGAGCGTACCTGTCATGAGTTCCCACTCACTGCCGACTGTGGCACCCGGTGCTCCCGCCTCGATGCTGTCGCCCGACCGGCGCCTGCGGGATTGCGAACACCTGGCCGAACACGTTGTCGATGTGGTCGTCATCGGAGGCGGCATCACAGGCGCCGGGGTGGCGCTCGATGCCGCCACCCGCGGACTCGACGTGGCGCTGGTCGAGGCGAACGACCTCGCCTACGGGACCAGCCGATGGTCGTCCAAACTTGTCCACGGCGGTTTGCGCTACCTGGCCAGCGGGCAGGTCGGGGTCGCCTGGGAGTCGGCCGTCGAGCGGGAGCGCCTGATGTCGGCGATCGCTCCGCACCTGACCCACCCGTTGGCCCAGGTGTTGCCCTACGGAGATCGGTTCGAACGACGCCTCGTGGCCGTCGGGCTGCGAGCCGCCGACGCGATGCGCCGAGCCACCGGCAGCCACCTCGCCCCGCCGCGAGGCCTCGATACCCGCGAAGCATTGAATCTGGTGCCGGGCATGCGGCAGGACGTTGCCGGGGCGGCCCTCTCGTGGGATGGCCAGTTGGTCGACGACGCCCGCCTCGTGGTGGCTGTGGCCCGGACCGCCGCCGCCTACGGCGCGCACATCCTCACCCACACCCGGGTGATCGACGTTGTGGCCGACGGCGTGACGGTCGTCGACACGCTCACCGGCGAATCCTGGCTGCTGCGCGCACAACGAGTGGTCAACGCCACCGGCGCCTGGGCCTCCGGACTCGACGACCGCGTGCGCTTGGTCCGATCCCGAGGCACCCACCTGGTGGTGTCCGCGGAGTCGCTGGGCCATCCGACCGCGGCGCTCGCCGTTCCCGTACCGGGATCACACTCGCGGTTCGTCTTCGCATTGCCGGAACCCGACGGCCTGGTGTTCATCGGCCTGACCGACGTCGAGAGCGACGACGATATCGATCACCCCCGGGCCGACGAGGAAGAGGTCGACTTCCTGCTGGACACCATCAACACCGGTCTGGCCCGGCCCCTGGGCCGCGATGACATCCTGAGCACCTTCTCGGGCTACCGACCGCTACTGGCACCGGCCGGCGAGTCGGGCACGAGCGCCGACCTTTCCCGGCGCCACGCAGTCCTCGACGGGCACCCGATCAGTGTTGTGGGCGGGAAACTGACCACCTACCGGCGCATGGCGTCCGACGTGGTGGATCTGCTGACGGATCGCGAGTGCCGCACCCGAAGGTTGCCGCTGGTGGGCGCCGCACCGTGGCAGGACGGCGCGGATCGGCTGCGCACGAGGTTCGGAGCCGAGGCGGATCTGGTGGCGTCGCTCGCCGAGGGCGACAACTCCTTGCTGCAACCCATCGCGAACACCCCGGTGTTGCCGGTCGAACTCCTATGGGCCCGGCTGGCCGAGGGGGCGGTGACGGAGTCGGATGTCCTGGATCGTCGACTCCGACTGGACCTCATGCCCCGGTGGCGCCGACAGGTCGCCGAGGCCGGGATCGACCTGGAGATTCGACTGCTTCCGAACGCCTAGTCCCTCGTCATACGACTTCCCGGATTCCGGCCGGAGTCGGTCGGCGGCCGGTCCGGGCAGGTCCTAGACTCACGGCATCGTGGCTACCTCATCGGCGACCGGCGCCTGGGCCGAGCGCCGTCGCCGAATCGTCCGCGATGCCGTGGGCATCGGACTGGCGGTGGGCATGTTCGGGCTGTCGTTCGGAGCCCTGGCCGTCGCCAGCGGGCTGACGACTGCTCAGGCCATGGTGCTGTCGGCCGTCATGTTCACCGGCGGATCGCAATTCGCCTTCATCGGCGTGATCGGGGCCGGTGGCGCAGGCGTCGCCGCAGCTGCCGCCGCACTCCTCCTGGGGGCGCGCAACACGTTCTACGGCGTTGCGCTGTCTCCGTTGGTTCCGAGCAGCGGTCTCCGCCGGGTCACCACCGCGCAGTTGACGATCGACGAGTCCACCGCCATGGCACTCGCCCACCAGGACGCCGGGGAACCGAGGGCCGCACGAACCGCGTTCTGGGCAACGGGTATCGCCGTGTATGTGGGGTGGAACCTTGCGACCCTGGCCGGCGCCCTGGGTGCGTCCTGGCTGGGTGACCCCGCCGACTGGGGACTCGACGCGATGGCGCCGGCTGCCTTTCTCGCTCTGCTCTGGCCGCGACTGCGCGATCGGGAGACGGTGGCAGTCGCCCTCGCAGCGGTGGCGGTGGCGCTGCTTGCCACCATGGTGGCGCCGCCGGGTGTTCCGGTGCTGCTCGGTGGTGCCGTTGCTGTCGTCGTCGCCCTGGCAACGGATCGGACGCACCGATGATGTGGTTCGTCGTTGTCGCCACCTCACTGGCGGCCTGGCTGCAGAAGTACCTCGGCCATTTGGTGCCGGAGAGTTTCGTCAACCATCCGCGGGTGCAGCGAGCCACCTTGCTGCTGCCCGTCGGCCTGCTCGCCGCACTTATCGCTGTCTCCACCTTCACCGAGTCCGGTCGGGTCAGTTTCGACGCCCGGATCGCGGGACTCGCGGCGGCCTTCGTGGCCCTGCTGCTCCGGGCGCCGTTCCTGGTGGTGCTCGCTGTTGCCGCAGTCGTCGCAGCGGGGGTGCGCGCCTTCACCGGATGAACTCGCACGGCGGAGCACCCCTACTGAGTCAGGGCGCATCGAACAACCGGTGAACCCTGCACGTCCGCTGGGCAACGGGTCTCGACTATCGGCCGCAGACTCACTTGAGTAGGGATCGTGACAACGACCGGGTCCCCCATGCCGCTAGGGAAGGCGTTGGACGGCGCGCGCTTCTCCCGGCTGCACCGGAAGTTCTGGCTGCTCGCAGCGCTCGGAATCATGCTCGACGGATTCGACTTCTTCATCATCGGCGTGGCCAACCCCCTGATCGCGCAGGAATTCGACGCGACCGCGTGGCAAACCGGCCTCGTGTCCAGCGCCGCCATCGTCGGGGCGATATTCGGAGCCGCGTTCCTCGGTCCACTCGGTGACAAACTCGGCCGTCGTCGCATCTTCCACTACGACTTGGTGATGTTCGCCGTGTTCTCGATCGGTTGCATGGTGGCGTGGGACCTCTGGTCGCTCATCGGCTTCCGATTCCTCCTGGGCATCGCGATCGGCCTCGACTACCCCATCGCCGCGTCCTACCTGGCCGAGATCCTGCCGGCGAAGAACAGAGGACGGTGGTTGGTGTCCGCCTTCGCGCTGCAGGCGGTCGGCATGCTGCTGGGGGCACTGGTCGGGGTGGTGGTGCTGCTGGTCCTGCCGGACGTCTCCTCGTGGCGATGGATGCTCGGATTCGGCGTGATCCCCGCACTGATCATCGTCTGGCTCCGCCGGTCGACGCCGGAGAGTCCGCGTTGGTTGGCCCAGAACGGTCAGGAAGCGCAAGCCTGCGAGATCGCCAGCGCTTTGGCTGCGCGGCCGGTCGTCGTGACGCCGGCGGATACTGCCCGACGCGAGGAACAGGCACCCGGCATCAAGGCGCTGGTGCAGCCGCAACTGTTCGCCAAGGGGATGCGTAGACGAACAGTCTTCACCGCCGTCCCTTGGTTCCTCATGGACATCGCCACCTACGGCGTGGGCATCTTCACGCCCACGCTCCTTGCCGCATTCGCCCTGACCGGGGCGAATTCGACCTTCCTGGCCGACGACATCGCCGCGACGGAGGGTACGGCGGTGCTCGACATCTTCCTCGTGCTCGGTTTCATCACGGCCATCCTCACGGTGGAGCGCCTCGGGCGGATCCGACTCCAGATCGTCGGTTTCGCGGCCATGGCCATCGGCCTGGTGGTCCTCGGGACGGCCGCGATGCTGCCGGGAGGCGGCGACGACCACCTGTGGTTGGTCTTCCTCGGCTTCGCCCTGTTCAACTTCTTCATGAACGCCGGTCCCAACGCCACGACGTATGCCTTGCCGGCCGAGGTGTTTCCGTCGGAGGTGCGCGCTGCCGGGCACGGCTTCGCGGCCGGCGCCGCAAAATTGGGAGCCGCGATCGGAGTGTTCTTCTTCCCGATCGTCCTGAAAGACATCGGCGAGGGGCCGCTACTGTTCGGGCTGGCCGTCACCTGCCTCGTGGCCCTCGCCATCACCGCCGCCCTGCGCATCGAACCCCGAGGACGGAGCCTGGACGATCTGGCCGGCTAGCACGAATCGAGATCTGGCCGGCTAGCACGAATCGAATCGTCAGCCCAGTCGATCGGCGGCTACTCGGGTGGTTTGAGTCGGGCCGGTGGGGTCGGCGGCGCGTCTCCTGCCTCCAACGCGACCGCGTAGCGCATGGCCGCTCGCGCCCGAGGTCGATCCCGGCCGGCGTCGTAGGCCAGCGACAAACGGAACCATGCGGCCGGATCCCGCGGCGAGTCAGCAACGCATGAATGGGCCGCGGCGAACTCCTCAGCGGCCGCCGCCGGCTGCACCCGTCCGCCCGGGGTGCGCGGCAGTTCCGGCGGCAGCATCGACTCGGCCGCGAGTCGATCGGCCAACCGCTGCACCGAGCTGGCGAAGCGCAGTTCCCGCCACACCAGCCAGAAGCCGATCAACGGCAGCACCATCACTGCCATCCCCAGCACCAGGGTGACCGTGGATCCGGCCGTGGCGAAACGCCATCCTTGCCACAGCATCAACGCCATGTAGGCCGCAGCACCGACTGCCACCAGGTAGGCGGCGACCCTCGGATTCACGGGAGTTAGATTCCCAGCAAAGACTCGATGCCCAGAGTCAAACCCGGCAACTCGGGCACCCGTCGGACGGCCAAGACCACTCCGGGCATGAACGACACCCGATCCAACGAGTCGTGGCGGATGCTCAATGTCTCTCCGGTGGATCCCAGCAGGACTTCCTGGTGCGCCACCAAGCCCCGCAGCCGCACCGAGTGCACCGGCACGTCGTCCACCGAGGCACCTCGAGCCCCCGGCAACCCGGAGGTGGTGGCGTCCGGCGCTTTGCGACCCTGCCTGGCCTCCGCGATCCGGCGGGCGGTGACGGTGGCCGTGCCGCTGGGGGCGTCCACCTTGTCCGGATGGTGCAGTTCGATGACTTCCACCGACTCGAAATGGGGTGCCGCGAGTTCGGCGAACCGCATCATCAACACTGCGCCGATGCCGAAGTTCGCCGCGATCAGCACGCCGACGTCGGGTGCCGATGCGAGAAGGTCCCGTACGGTGTCGGTCCTGGCGTCGTCGAACCCGGTGGTGCCCACGACGGCGTGGATGCCGTGGTCGATCGCGAACTTCAACGTCGCCATCACCGCATCGGGTGTGGTGAAGTCGACCAACACCTCGGCCGACGACTCCACCAATTCGTCAAGCGAGTCCCCGGCATCGACTGCGGCCACCAATTCCAGACCATCCGCGTCGGCGATTGCCCGGCACGTCTCGCTACCCATCCGCCCTCGGGCACCAACCACAGCCACCTTCATTGCGATCCTCCCATCGACTCCGGTCCAACCAAGGCCACCGAGCTCGGCGACGCCGCCAGGTACTCCGCCACCGCGGCGACGTCATCAGAGGTCACTGCGTCGATGTGCGCCAGCGACTCCGACAACCCCGCGAGACGGCCCGTGATGACCTCCGACTCGGCCAACGCGACCATCCGGTTGCTGCTCTCCTCACGCCCGAGCACCAACGCCCCGCGCAACTGACCCTTGCCGCGCTCGAGTTCCTGTGCGTCGAAGCCGGTGCGTTCGACCGTCCGGAGAACGTCCTGGATCACCTCGAGCGTTTCCGCGCTCCGAGTGGGCGACGTTCCCGCGTAGACGCCGAACGCTCCGGCATCGGAGTACATGGACGTGAACGACTGCACCGAATAGGCCAGACCCCGCTCCTCGCGAACCTCCTGGAACAGGCGACTCGACATGCCCCCGCCGATAGCGGCGTTGTAGACCGCAAGTGCGAACCTGCGCGGATCCATCCGGCTGACCGCGGCCGAACCCACCACCAGGTTCACCTGCTCAGTCGGTCGCACGCGAGCGGTCGACGCCGGCCTCGTCGGCGATGCGGACTCGGCGCCCGCCGACCCCCGGCGCGGCAACGGCTCGGCCCGGCGGAGTTCGGCCGCCCGTCCGAGTGCTGCCTCGGCGGCAGCCACCACTTCGCCGTGGCGGACATGACCGGCGGCGACCAGACTCAAGTGGTCGACCGCGTACCAGTGCCGGTAGTGCTCCCGGATCGCCGCCTCGGTCATCTCCGCGATGCCGGTCTGACTCCCGATCACGGGCAATGCGAGAGCCGAAGTCGCGAAGACCTGCCCGCCGAAAAGTTCCTGCGCCACGCCTGCCGGATCATCCTCGTGCATGGCGATCTCCTCGAGCACGACGCCGCGCTCGGATTCGATTTCACTGCTCGCCAGAGTGGCGGAGTTGACCATGTCGAGTAGGACATCGACGGCGAGAGCGACATCGCGATCGAGCACCCGGGCGTAGAAGCAGGTGTACTCCTTGCCCGTGAAGGCGTTGAGATCGCCGCCGACGGCTTCGATGGCTGCCGAGATCTCCAGCGCCGTCCGTCGCGCCGTCCCCTTGAACAACAAGTGCTCCAGGAAGTGGCTGGCCCCGTGGGCACCCTCGCCCTCATCACGGGAACCCACCGGCACGACCACCCCGACGGTGACCGAGCGCCCGACCCGGGACTCCTCGGTGAGCACCCGAAGCCCGGAGCGCGTGACCGAGCGCTCGATCACACCGCCGTCCGGGTCGTCGAGCAGAACCAGGACTTCCCCCGGAGACTGATCCCCGGGGGAAGGCAGTTCGATCACTCAGCCCTCGTTGGCCGCGGCGTCGTCTTCCAGCACCGGCGTCAGACTCAACTTGCCGCGCTGGTCCACTTCCTTGATCTCGACCTGAACTTTCTGGCCGACACTCAACACGTCCTCCACGGCATCGATCCGCTTGGATCCGGGGACCAGCTTCTTCACCTCGGAGATGTGCAGCAGTCCATCCCGACCCGGCACCAGCGAAATGAAGGCTCCGAAGTTGGTGATCTTGACGACCGTGCCGAGGTAGCGGTCGCCGACGTTGGGCAACGTGGGGTTGGCGATCGCATTGATCTGATCACGCGCCGCTTCCGCAGCCGGCCCGTTGGTGGCGCCGATGAAGATCGTGCCGTCGTCCTCGATGGCGATGTCGGCGCCGGTGTCTTCCTGGATCTGGTTGATGATCTTGCCCTTCGGGCCGATCACCTCGCCGATCTTGTCCACCGGGATCGTGATCCGGATGATCCGCGGAGCGAGTTCGTTGATCTCGTCGGGGGCATCGATCGCTTCCAGCATGACGTCGAGCACGGCGAGGCGGGCATCCCGCGCCTGCTGCAGCGCCGAGGCAAGCACCGAGGCAGGGATGCCGTCGAGTTTGGTGTCCAATTGCAGCGCAGTCACGAAGTTCTTCGTACCGGCCACCTTGAAGTCCATGTCCCCGTAGGCGTCCTCCGCTCCGAGGATGTCGGTGAGTGCCACGTAGCGGGTCTCACCCGCCACGTCGTCGGACACCAGACCCATCGCGATACCCGCGACCGGGGCACGCAGCGGCACGCCGGCATTGAGCAACGACATCGTCGAAGCACACACCGAACCCATCGAGGTGGAGCCGTTGGACCCCAACGCCTCGGAGACCTGACGGATCGCGTACGGGAAGTCGTCGCGCTTGGGCAGCACCGGAACCAGCGCCCGTTCGGCCAGGGCCCCGTGGCCGATCTCGCGGCGCTTCGGAGAGCCGACCCGGCCGGTTTCACCGGTGGAGTAGGGCGGGAAGTTGTAGTTGTGCATGTAGCGCTTGCGCGTCGTCGGAGACAGGGTGTCGAGTTGCTGCTCCATCCGAAGCATGTTGAGCGTCGTCACACCCAGGATCTGGGTCTCTCCGCGCTCGAACAGGGCGGAACCGTGCGCCCGCGGAATCACCTCAACCTCGGCGGACAGGGTCCGGATGTCGGTCACCCCGCGACCGTCGATCCGAACGTGATCGGTCAGGATGCGCTGGCGCACGAGCTTCTTGGTCAGTGCGTTGAGAGCCGCACCGAGCTCCTTCTCCCGACCCTCGAAGGACTCGCCGAGTTCGGTGAGGACCCGCTCCTTCACCACATCGGTGGCGGCCTGCCGCTCCAACTTGTCGGCGATCGTCAACGCGGTCGCCAACTCATCGGTCGCGACGTGCGCCACCGCGTCATAGGCATCGGGCTGGAACTCGGGGAACACCGGGTAGTCGCGGGTCGGCTTGGCCGCCACGGCCGCCAACTCCGACTGGGCCTCGCACAGGGTGCGGATGAACGGCTTGGCCGCCTCCAGTCCCTGGGCGACCACCTCTTCGGTCGGGGCCTGGGCGCCTCCGGCAACCAGATCGACCGTCTCCTCCGTGGCTTCCGCCTCGACCATCATGATCGCGACATCGTCGCCGACCACTCGGCCGGCGACGACCATGTCGAACACGGCGCGCTCCAAGTCCGCGTGGCCGGGAAAGGCCACCCAGATCCCGTCGATCAAGGCCACCCGCACGGCCCCGATCGGGCCGGAGAAGGGCAAGCCGGACAATTGGGTCGACAGCGAGGCGGCGTTGATGGCCAGCACGTCGTAGAGGTGATCGGGGTTGAGTGACAGCACCGTCACGACGACCTGCACCTCGTTGCGCAGGCCCTTGACGAACGATGGGCGCAGCGGGCGGTCGATCAGCCGGCAGGTGAGGATGGCGTCCTCACTCGGGCGTCCCTCCCGCCGGAAGAATGAGCCCGGGATGCGGCCGGCTGCGTACATCCGCTCTTCGACGTCGACCGTCAGCGGGAAGAAGTCGAAGTGCTCCTTCGGATGCTTGCTCGCCGTGGTGGCCGACAGCAGCATGGTGTCGTCATCGAGATAGGCAACAGCCGATCCTGCTGCCTGCCTGGCCAACCGTCCGGTCTCGAAACGAATCTCTTTCGTGCCGAACGGGCCGTTGTCAAGAACTGCGGTGGAACTGCGGACTTCAGGACCCTCCATGGGTTCCTCCTTAGTGGTGTGCCCGGCCCGCCGATCGCGCCGCGAGATGTTGGTGCGGTCTTCGATCGAGGGCTTGTGAACCCGCGGTCAGGCGTGCTCACAAGGCCACCACCGAGGACCGTCCCAATCGTTCCCGCGCCTGGCCCGATGGCGGTGAGGCGAGAATGGTGAGTTAGGTCAGTGGCGGCGGGGGCTAGCGGCGCAGGCCAAGGCGCTCGATGAGGGCGCGGTAGCGCTCGATGTCGTTCTTGGCCACGTAGTTCAGCAAGCGCCGCCGGCGGCCCACGAGAAGCAGCAGACCACGACGGGAGTGGTGGTCGTGCTTGTGGGACTTCAGGTGCTCGGTCAGATGAGCAATCCGGTGCGACAGCAGCGCGACTTGCACCTCTGGGCTACCTGTGTCGCCCTCGTGGGTGGCGTATTCGCTGATGATCCGCTGCTTGGTTTCTTGATCGATCGACATTGTTCCTCTCGGACGCGACTCGGGCCCTGTGCATGCGATTGAGCACTCTCGGGCGGGGGATCATCTCACCGGGCGTCCGTCCAGTGAGGTTTCGAGGTCCCAGCCTACCCCACACCCCGACGGTGTCCGGCCAGCCCCTTGCCCGGGCGCCTCCGTTCGGCGGGATGGCTGCTACACCAAGCCGAGGTGCACCCGGGCGGCATCCACGTCTTCGGCCATCTGTTTGGTCAGGGCCGAGGTGGAGGTGAAGGCGATCTGCCTGCGCAACCGCGACACGAAGTCGATCGCCACATGGGTGTCGTACACGTCGAGGTCCGCCGGCGCATCGATGGCGTACGCCTCCACCCGGCGGGTCTGGTCGGGAAACGTCGGATTGTCGCCGACGCTGATGGCGGCGGGGTAGGTCACCTGCTCCGAGCCGTAGGGCGACACGACCATGCGTCCGGCATAGACACCGTCGGCCGGGATCGCGGCCAATGTCGTGGTGTGGAGGTTCGCAGTGGGATACCCCAACTCGCGACCCCGGCGATCGCCCTGCACCACCGCACCCTCCACCCGGTGGGGTCGGGCCAATCCACGGGTGGCGGCCGCAACATCCCCGGTGGCGACCAATCCCCTGATCTCCGTCGAGCTGATGGGCACGTCCGGCCGGCCGAGCAGTTCCTCCCGCAACAGCGGCACCGCGTCGACGCTCATCCCGTAGCGTCCGCCGACCGATCGCAGTTCCGCGACATCGCCGGCCGCCCGATGGCCGAAGCGGAAATTCTCACCGACCACGACGGCCGAGGCCCCGAGCGCGCCGACGAGGATCTCGGAGACGAAAGCCGCCGGTTCCTGCCGCGAGGCCTGTTTGTCGAACGGCATGACGAAGGTGGCGTCGACTCCGAGGGACTCCAGCAGCAGCAGTCGCTGCGCGAGCGTGGACAGCCGAGTCGGCGGATCGGGGCGCACCACTTCGGCCGGGTTCGGATCGAAGGTCAGCACCACGGCTGGCACACCCGCATCACGGGCATCCTCCACCGCCCGCCGGACGAGGACCCGGTGGCCCCGGTGAACACCGTCGTAGACCCCGATCGCCACCACGGGTGAACTGCGTTCCACGTCGTTGAGGCTGTACCAGCGCTTCACTGAGGCGTCTCCCAGGGGTGAGGCGGCGCACCGTTGCGGCCGTCGAATCGCACCGATCGACCCTATCGTCCTTCGACCGGCATCAGCACGACGAACGGAGCCAGGGTGGTTTCGTTGATCCTGGCCCCGGCTACGACGTGCCCGTCGGGCGCGGTGACGAAACAGATCGTGGACTCGACTCCCCCACCCTCGGCCGCCGCGCTCGGAGACTCGAATGCGAATTCCGAGAGGGGTACCTGCTGACCATGCTTGATCCGGTCGATGGTGGCGTCGGCTGCCGTGAGCAGGGGAAACCGGTCGCCCACCACCGTCCGCACCGGCTCGACCCGCGGATCCGCGACGAAATCGCCGAGCAGCCGACATTCGTCGACTCGGATGCCAAACGATTCGACCCGACGCAGCGCGGTGAGGTGGCCCCCCACTCCGAGGGCGTCGCCGAGGTCCCGAGCCAAAGCACGGATGTAGGTTCCGCTCCCGCAGCGCACCCGAGCCGACACGTCCACGAATTCCGGAGCGGCGCCCGTGCGACCAATGCCCAGGACGTCGAATTCGTACACCGTGATCGGGCGGGCCGCGAGCACCGGGGATTCGCCGGCGCGGGCCCGGGCGTACGACCGCCGACCGGCGACCTTGACTGCGCTGACCGTGCTGGGTCGCTGTTCGATCTGCCCGGTGAATTGTGGGATGGCAGCCCGGATCCGCTCATCCGACAGTCCGGCCGCGCCGTGGGTGGCTAGCACCTCACCCTGGGCGTCGTCGGTGGTGGTCGACTGCCCCAGTCTGATGGTTGCGGTGTACGTCTTGTCCGCATCGGAGATCAACGAGAGCAGCCTGGTGGCACGGCCGATTCCCAGGACCAACACCCCGGTGGCCATCGGATCCAAGGTGCCCGCATGTCCCACTCGCCGGGTCCCGAGTGCACGCCTGGTCTGCGCCACGACATCGTGACTAGTGAGGCCGGCCGGTTTGTCGAGGAAGACGAACCCGGGCGGTGTGTCGTCAGGTCGGTTCACCTGTCCGCCATGAACCCTTCCAAACCGTGCAACAGGTCCGCGGAGATCACCTCGGCGTCACCGGCGGCGGCATAACCGGCCGCCTGGGTGTGGCCGCCGCCGCCTCTGCTGGCGGCGAAGGAACCCAGGTCAACAGCCCCCTTGCTGCGGGCCGACACCCGCCAGCCACCGTCGTCGTCCTCCTTCAGCAGCACTGCGGTGTCGGCGTCGCCGATGGCCGCGAGGTCTGTGACCAAGGACTCGACCTCGTCGAACGAGACCCCCAGGTCGGCGCGATCCGCTCGGCTGACGATGCCGATGAGCAGGCCTGCACCATGCAGGGCCGTCTCCTCGTACTGGGCGTCGACCATCATCTGACCCGCCAGCCGCGCGACTGCGATCGGCCGACTGGCGAACAACTCGGTGGCGATGGCGGAATGGTCGATCCCACTGCGATGAAGTTCGGCGGCCAGGCCGTGGGTCTGCGCCGTCGTCGCCGGGAAACGGAAACTTCCGGTGTCAGAGCTGATGGCCGCATAGAGATTGGTGGCGATGTCCGGGGTCCGGGGGCAACCGAGATCGTCGAGCAGGCGAGCCACCAGCACACCGGTGGCCGGAGCGTCGCTCGCCACCACCTCGATGTCTCCGAAGCCGGGGTTGGATCGATGGTGATCCAGCACCGCGAAAACTCCCGCTCGCCCGGCTACCTCGAGCAGCCGGCCCAGTCGATCCGGTGCCGCGCAGTCCACCGCCACCAGACAGTCGGGGTGGGCGAGCACCTGCTCCGGTGCCACGATCAGATCCGAGGCACCGGGCAACCACCGCAGAGCGCGCGGGACCGCGAAAGGTTCGGCATCGAAGGTCACCTGCACCTGAGCGCAGCCCGCACCGCGCAGACCCAAGGCCAGGGCCAGGGCCGACCCCAAGGCGTCGGGATCCGGATTCACGTGCCCGACCACGACCACCGAATCGGCTCGGGCGAGGGCGGCGACCAGTCGTCGCCACTCCCCGCCTCCAACAACCGAGGTCACTGTGGTTCCGAGGTCGGGTCCTCCGAGCGGTAGGGGTCGGACTCCCCGGCGAACTCGGCGTCCTTGGCCGCTGCGGCGATCGCGGAATCCCGCTGCGCCGCCGAGCGCAGCAGGTCCTCGATGTGCCTGGCGTTCTCCGGTACGGCGTCCGGCGTGAACGTCAGCGTGGGCGTGAACTTCACCCCGGTCTCCTTGCCCACCTCTGAGCGCAACAGGCCGGTGGCGGACTCCAACGCCTTGGCCGTGGAGGCCTGCTCGACCGGATCGCCGAGCACGGTGTAGAACACCGTTGCATCGCGCAGATCCGGCGTGACCCGCACATCGGTGACCGTGACGAAACCCAGCCGGGGATCCTTCACCTTGAACTTGAGCGCCTCCGCCACGACCTCATGGATCACTTCGGCCAGTCGCCTGGCCCGAGCCTCGCTCATGCTCGCTCCTTCTCCCTCATCTCGAAGGTCTCGATCACGTCATCGACCTTGATGTCGTTGAAGGAGCCAAGCCCGATTCCGCACTCGTAGCCCTCCCGGACCTCGGTCGCGTCGTCCTTGAAGCGGCGCAGCGACCCGACTGTGAGGTTGTCTGCGACGACCACACCATCGCGGACCAGCCTCGCTTTGGAGTTGCGGACGATGGTGCCGGATCGCACCAGGCACCCCGCGATGTTGCCGAACTTGGACGACCGGAACACCTCGCGCACCTCGGCCGTGCCGAGTTGGGCCTCTTCGAACTCCGGCTTCAGCATGCCCTTCAGGGCTGCCTCGACGTCCTCGATGGCCTGGTAGATGATGCTGTAGTACCGGACGTCGACGTTCTCACGTTCGGCGAGTTCGCGGGACTTGCCTTCGGGTCGCACGTTGAAGCCGATGATCACGGCGTCTGACGCACTCGCCAACGTCACATCGTTCTCGGTGATGGCGCCGACACCACGGTGGATCACCCGCAGCGAAACGTCGTCGCCGACGTCCAACTTCACGAGCGCGTCCTCCAACGCCTCCACCGAACCCGAGACGTCGCCCTTGAGGATCAACTTCAGCTCCTCGACGGCACCGCGCTCGACCTGCTTGAGGAAGTCCTCGAGCGTGCGCCGGCCGCGGCTCTGCGCAAGTTGGGCATTTCGCTCGCGGGCCTGCCGGGTGTTGGCGATCTGACGGGCGACGCGGTCCTCTTCCACCACCAGGAAGGTGTCGCCCGCTCCGGGCACGGAGGTCAATCCGAGCACCTGCACCGGCCGGGAAGGCAACGCCTCTTCGAGTGTGTGGCCGAATTCGTCGAGCATCGCACGCACCCGACCGTGAGCGTCTCCGGCCACGATGGAATCGCCCGGCCGCAGCGTGCCGCGTTGCACCAGGACGGTGGCCACCGGCCCACGGCCCTTGTCCAGATGCGCCTCGATCGCCACGCCCTGGGCGTCTTGATCGGGATTGGCCCGCAGGTCCAACGCCGCATCGGCGGTGAGCAGCACGGCTTCAAGGAGTTCGGCGATCCCCTGGCGCTGCTTCGCCGAGACGTCGACGAAGATCGTGTCGCCGCCGTACTCCTCGGCGACCAGCCCGTACTCGGTCAACTGACCGCGTACCTTGGTCGGGTCGGCGCCTTCCTTGTCGATCTTGTTCACGGCCACCACGATCGGGACGTCGGCCGCCTGGGCGTGGTTGAGCGCTTCGATCGTCTGCGGCTTCACGCCATCGTCGGCGGCCACCACCAGGATCGCGATGTCGGTGACCTTGGCCCCGCGCGCCCTCATGGCGGTGAACGCCTCGTGACCCGGGGTGTCGATGAACGTGACAGCCCGCTCGGAGTCCTCTCCCTGGTGCGCGCGGACTTGGTAGGCACCGATGTGCTGGGTGATCCCTCCGGCCTCGCCGCTGACCACGTTCGTGTGACGGATCGCGTCGAGCAACTTGGTCTTGCCGTGGTCCACGTGACCCATCACGGTCACCACCGGGGGGCGGGACTGGAGATCCTCGTCGATCCCCTCGTTCTCGCCGAACTCGATGTTGAACCGTTCGAGCAACTCCCGGTCCTCGTCCTCCGGCGAGACGACCTGGATGTCGTAGTTCAGTTCCGCGCCGAGCAGCTCAAGGGTCTCATCGCCCACGGACTGGGTGGCGGTCACCACCTCGCCGAGGCTGAACAAGGCTGCCACCAACGCAGCGGGGTTGACGTCGATGCGCTCAGCGAGGTCGGTGAGGGACGCACCACGGGGCAGTCGGATGGTCCGACCATCGCCCATGGCAACCTTCGCACCGCCCAAGGTGGGCGCATCCATGTTGTCGAACTCTTGCCGCTTCGCGCGCTTGGACTTGCGGCTCTTCCGGCCCGGTCGACCGCCGAATCGGCCACCTGGACCGGCCGGTCGGCCGAATGCGCCGCCAGCCTGGCCCGGTCGACCTGGGCCGCCGCCCGGACGTCCCTGGCCGGGGCGGCCCGCCGTCGTCGCGCCGCCGCCGCCCGGCCGCTGACCGCCACCGGAGAAGCCGCCGCGGCCACCGCCTGCGGCACCGCCGCCCGGACGACCGTCGCGACCACCGGGTCGAGGTCCGCCGCGGCCGGCAGGTGCGGCCGGCTTGCGGGGTCGGGAAGGCATCATGTTGGGGTTCGGCCTGGGCCCACCCGGTGCGGGTGTGTCGGGCTTCATCCCCTGGCTGCTGCTGAACGGGTTGTTGCCCGGCCGAGGTGAACCCTGGCGCATCCCCTGGCTGCTGCTGAACGGGTTGTTGCCCGGCCGCGGCGCACCGCCGGGTCGGGGAGTCCCCGGCCGCTTTGGGGCAGGCGTGGGGCGCGGCCCTGGAGTGGGTGCCGTGCCCCTGCTCGGGCCGGTCGACGGGGTGCCGGCGGCCGGGCCGGGCGCTGCCGGTTTGCCCGGCGCCGGCGTAGGAGTCGGCTTCGCGGTGGGGCTGTTTGGCGTGCGCTGCGGCGTCGGTCCGCTGGGACGGCCGGGGGCCGGAGCCGCCGCCGCCGGCCGAGGTTCGCCTGGCCGGCCGGCTTGGGCCGGCGTCGGCGCAGCTGCCGCGGCACCGGTGCGCGGCTGGGGCGACTCGCCTGCCGATCCGGGTTGCGGCCGGGATGGCTTCGCAGTTGCCGGGGTGGGCGTGGCGGTACCGCTGGAGGTGGGCTTCGGTGCGGCTGGCTTCGGTGCGGATCCGGCCTTCGGCTTTCCTTCGGCCGGTTGGGCCTTGGTGTCAGCGGAGTCGGCATACGCCGCGCGCAACTTCTTCGCAGCCGGAGCCTCGATGCTCGACGAGGCACTCTTCACGAATTCCCCGAGATCGCGGAGTTTGGCGACTGCTTCCTTACTCTCAATACCTAGTTCTTTGGCGAGTTCATAGACCCGGACCTTGGACACTTCTCTCCGTTCTGGCCCGGGCGCGAGTCGCGACCGAGCCGTCAGTGGTACGACGGTGGCTTCATGGTTGCCCGTTCATGGGGTGCTCATCCTGTGCTCCCTTGAAACTTGCGACTGGTCGGCTCGACCCGCGGAAACGGCGTCGCGGACAGCTGAGGTGTCGAGACCGCTTGAACCCCGCAGAGCGCGCGCGAACGCTCGCCTACGCACTGCGAGTTCAAGGCAATCCACACTCCAGTGGAGATACGCTCCCCTGCCCGGATGCACAGCGGCTGGGTCAGGCAGCACACTGCGGCCGTCGCTCACCACTCTCAACAGATCGTTTTTGCTGGACTTGACCCTGCAGCCGACACACGTGCGGATCGGCGCAGACTTCGTTTCCAGCGCTGCTGAGTCTACCCCCATCAATCGGGATCGACCGCATCGGGCGCGGAGTCGGGCTTGATGTCAATTCGCCAGCCGGTGAGGCGGGCTGCTAGCCGGGCGTTCTGCCCTTCCCGGCCTATGGCCAGCGAGAGTTGGTAGTCCGGCACAATCACCCGCACACTCTTCGCCACCGGATCCACCACCTTGGTCGCGACGACTCGCGCCGGGGACAGGGCGTTGCCGACGAACCGGGCGGGGTCGATGTCGAAGTCGATGATGTCGATCTTCTCGCCATCGAGTTCGGCGGTCACCGCTCGGACCCGCTGACCCATCGGCCCGATGCAGGCCCCCTTGGCGTTGACCTCGGCCACCGTCGGCCTCACCGCCACCTTGCTGCGATGCCCCGCTTCCCGGGCCACCGCAACGATCTCCACGGTGCCGTCGGCGATCTCCGGCGACTCCAGCGCGAACAGTCGGCGGACCAGGTCGGGATGTGTCCGGGACAGTGTGATCTGGGGCCCGCGGGGACCTCTGCGCACCTCCGTGACGATCGCTTTGATGCGCCGTCCGTGGCTGTAGTCCTCCCCCGGCACCTGCTCCACCGGTGGGATGACGCCCTCCACCCCGTCGCCGAGGTCGACGTACACCTTGGTGGCGTCGCGGCCCTGCTGGATCGGCCCGGACACCAACGACCCGACCCGACCTGAGAATTCATCCACCGTTGCGTCGTCGGTGACTTCCAGCAATCGTTGCCGCAGCACCTGGCCCGCGGTCGTCGCGGCGATTCGACCGAAATTGCTGGGAGTGTCGTCGTATTCCCCCAACGGGTTGCCCGCTTCGTCGATCTCGGTCGCCCACACGACGACGTGGCCGCTGCGGCGATCCAACTCCACCCGGGCGCGGGGGCTGGCACCCGGAGTATGACGATAGGCAACCAGCAGTGCCTCTTCGATCGACGCCACGACCACATCGAGTGAGAGGTTCTTCTCGCGCACCAAAGCCTTCAAGGCATTGACGTCGATGTCCATCACGCATCGTCTCCGAATTCCACCTGCACCACGGCGCGCTCGACTTCCTGATACGGCACATGACGGTCCTCGAAAGTGGCGCGAACCTCATCGGCCCCGGTGAGTCGGGCCTCGAAGCCGGTGCCGTCGACCATGTGCACCGCCACCAGTCGTCCGACGTTGCGACGCCAGTGCCGCGGCAACGTCAACGGTGTGGCGACACCTCGCGAACTGACTTCCAGCGTGTAGGCCTGCTCCCCCATCGCGTCCGACGAATCCAGCGCGACGGAGATCTCCCGGGAGAGCTCCGCGAGGCCGTCGGAATCGACCACGTCTGCATCGACGGTGACGATGACCTGGGTGCGCTTGCCGGCCGGTCGCACGGTCACACCTTCGAGGTCGTAGCCCGCCTCGGCGACCACCGGGTCCACGATTCGTTCGACTTTGGCTGCCTTCGCCCGATCGGCGTCCTTCGCCATCTGCGTCGTCCTCCGCTTCCGCCCGATTGACACTCCGACACCGATCGCTGCCGTGGGCACCAGGGTAGCGCCGCCTAGGCTGACGCCATGACTACCACCGCGGGAACGAGCCGGCGGACCGTGCTGGCTCTCGGGGCCGCTGCCATTCCCCTGCTCGCCGCCTGCACCTCCGAAACAGGCAGCCTCCCCGAGACCGTCGACCCAGTGCGCCGAGAGAGCCTCGGCGATGAGTTGCGGCTGATCGCGCTCTACGAGGCGGCCCTCGCCCAATCGAGCGAACTCGAGGACGTGCTGACGCCCATCGTGGAAGCGCACCGAGCTCACGCCGAGGCATTGCGACAGGGGCTCGCCGAGCCGTCTCCGACGCCACCTGCGGCACCCACCATCGGTGCGGACCCGCTCGAGCAACTGCGGACCGCCGAACGTGAAGCCGTGGGCCTCCGCTCCGGCGCCTGCACCCGCACCACCGACCCGGACCTGGCCTCTCTGCTGTGCCTCATCAGCGCCTCGGAGGCCCAACACGTGGCGGTATTGGCGGGCACCACATGACCACGAGTCCGACGGCGCCGGCACCTGACGTCCTGGCATCGGCGCTGGCGGCCGAATACGCCGCCGTGTACGCCTACGGGGTGGTGGGTGCCCACGTCCCCGACGATCGGCGCGGCTATGTCGCCAGTGCGCTGTCCTCCCACCGTGCGGCCCGCGACTGGTTGCGGGAGCGCATCACCGCGGCAGGCGGCGAACCACCGCCGGCTGCCGGCGCCTACGAGGTCCCTGCGGTGGACGATCCCACCGCCGCCGCGGAACTCGCCGCCGCGGTGGAGTTGGCCACGGTGCCGCGCTGGTCGGCGGTCGCCGGGGTGGTGGATCGGATCGATCGCCCCTATTGCACGAGCACCGCCCAGGCGGCAGCGGTGCGTGCCGTCACCTGGGGTGCCGGTTCGGAGCCTTTCCCGGGAACGCGACCGACAGCCTCGGGTGGGTGAACGACGGCGGCGCGCTGTCAGTCCCGCGCCAGTGCCACGATGTGGGGCACTGCTGCGGCCAGTTCGGCATCGTGCCGCTCGCCTGAGGCCCGATCCTTGATCTCCACGACCCCGTCGGCCAGCCGCTTGCCGACGACCACGATGGTCGGGATACCGATCAGTTCGGAATCGTTGAACTTCACTCCCACCGACACGTTGCGCCGGTCGTCGTAAAGCACGGTCAGACCGGCTTGGACCAGACCGCTGACGAGGACTTCGCCAGCCTCGAAGATGGCGTCGTCCTTGCCGGCTGCCAGCACGTGGACATCGGCCGGGCTCACCGACCGCGGCCACACGATCCCCTGGTCGTCGTGGCTCTGTTCGACGATTGCCGCCACAGCTCTGGACACTCCGATGCCGTAGGACCCCATCGTCACGACCTGCGCCTTGCCGTTCTCGTCGAGCACCTTCAACCCGAGCGCCTCGGCGTACTTGCGACCGAGTTGGAAGATGTGACCGATCTCGATACCGCGGTCCAGCGACAGTGGCCCGCCGCACTCGGGACAACTATCCCCCGCCTTGACCTCGGCCGCCTCGATGATCCCGTCGCCCGCGAAGTCGCGACCCGCCACCAAGTCGAACACGTGTCGGCCGACGACGTCGGCGCCGGTGATCCACCGGGTGCCCGCAACGATCCTGGGATCGAGCAGGTAGGTGATTCCGCTGCTCGAATCGCGCCCCAAGGCGCCGGGACCGATGTACCCCTTCGCCAACGCCGGGTAGGCCGCGAAGTCGTCATCGTCGAAGGGCCGCACAGCCTTCGGATGCACCACCGCCTCGAGCCGCTTGAGATCGACTTCGCGATCCCCCGGCAATCCGATCGCCAACGGCTCGTCCTTGCCGTCGGGATCAGTGAGCATGACCACCACGTTCTTGAGCGTGTCGGCGGCCACCCAGGGGCGGTCCGGGCGCCGCAATGCCGGCCGGTCGTTGGCAATGGCCACCAGCGTCTCGATGGTCGGAGTGTCCGGCGTATCCTCCACGTGCGCGGCCGGCACCTCTGCGGCGTCGCCGACGTCGGGCACCACCGTCCGGACGGCCTCGGTGTTCGCCGCATAGCCACACTGCGCGCAGCGGGCGAAGGTGTCCTCACCTGTGGGACTCGGCGCCAAGAACTCCTCACTCTTGGACCCGCCCATCGCCCCGGCCTGCGCCGAGACGATGACGTAGTCGAGTCCGAGTTCGGCGAACGTCGACTCGTAGGCGGCACGGTGCTGGGCGTAGGAGATGTCCAACCCGGCGTCGGTGAGGTCGAAGGAATACGAGTCCTTCATGACGAACTCCCGCCCCCGCAGAATCCCAGCCCGCGGCCGTGCCTCGTCGCGGTACTTCGTCTGGATCTGGTACAGCGATACCGGCAGGTCGCGGTAGGACGAGTAGGTCGACTTGACCAGGTCGGTGAACATTTCCTCGTGGGTGGGTCCGAGCAGATAGTCGTTGTCCCTGCGGTCCCGCAGCCGGAACAAGGTGTCGCCGTATTCATCCCAGCGGCCGGTGGCCTCGTAGAGCTCGCGCGGCAGCAACGCCGGGAAGTGCACCTCCTGGAACCCCGCGTCGTCCATGTTCCGCCGAACCACTGCCTCGACGTTGCGCAGTACCCGAACTCCGAGCGGCAACCAACTGAAGATGCCCGGCGCCACCCGGCGCACGTAGCCGGCCCGCACCAGCAGCCGGTGGCTCGGGACCTCGGCATCGGCCGGGTCATCCCGCAAGGTGCGCAGGAACAGCGACGACATACGCAACAACATGCGAGGGCCTCCGGCCGGTCGACAACAGTTCCGCAAGCCTAGCGACGGCGGCGGGTTCAGAAATGCACCGACGCCATCGTGCCCACCTGAGAGAAGCCCGCATTCCGATACGTCGCCAGCGCCGCGGTGTTGTAGTGGTTGACGTAGAGGCTGATCAATCCGGAATGCCGGGTGGCTGCCGCCACCACGGCCGCCATGCTTGCACTTCCGACGCCGCGGTTGCGCTGATCCGGCCTCACCCACACGCCCTGCACCTGGCAGACCTCCGGCGTCACCGCCGCAACCTCTGCCTTGAACAACACCCCGTCCCCGTCGAAACTGCAGTACACCCGTTGCTGTCGGATCAACCACATCAACCGGGCCCGGTAGGCGGCCTCGGTGGATGCTGCGAGCGGAGAGACGCCGACCTCCTCGGTGAACATCGCAACGGTCGCCGGGTACAACGCCGGGGCGTCGGCCGGCTCCGCCAGCCGCACCCGGGGGTCCGGCGGTGCCGACGGCGGACGATCGGCGACCATCAGCGGCTGATCCATCCGCTCGTCCCGAGCTGGGCCCCAGTGGGGTGCCAACTGCGACCACAACGGCACCACGTCGGCGGCCAGACCCACGATCGACGCGCTGCGACGGGGCAGGTGCCCCAGGTAGTCGCCCAACAGTCGCATCGCGGCAGGATCGGAGGCTGCACCCGGCAGGACGTTCCCGCCGACGTGGGCGACGGCCAGAATCCGGCCGCGGCTGACGGCACCGAGCACGTCGCCACCGATGCGGTTGATTCCGCCGGCGTCGATCCGCCAACGCAGCATGCAGTTGGCAACCGGGTCGGCCGCCAACAGCGCGCCGACCTCGGGCAGATCTGCATCGTTCAAGCGCCGAACCCGCATCGGGGTGACCGCCGAATCAGCCCGCTCGCCGCAGCTCAGCCAACGGTGACCACCGGCGAGGCGGAATCGTCGTCGCCGGCCATCCCCTCGGCCAGCCGCATGGCCTCTTCGATGAGCGTCTCGACGATCTGCGCCTCCGGCACGGTCTTGATCACCTCGCCCTTGACGAAGATCTGCCCCTTGCCGTTGCCGCTGGCGACGCCGAGATCCGCATCCCGAGCCTCCCCCGGGCCATTCACGACGCAGCCCATCACGGCCACCCGCAACGGCACGTCGAGGCCCTCCAGGCCCGCGGTGACCTGCTCCGCCAAGGTGTAGACGTCCACCTGGGCCCGTCCGCACGACGGACAGGAGACGATCTCCAGTCCGCGCTCCTTCAGGTTCAGCGACTCCAGGATCTGGATGCCGACCCGGACCTCTTCGATCGGCGGTGCCGACAGCGACACCCTGATGGTGTCGCCGATCCCCTGGCTGAGCAGTGCGCCGAAGGCCACGGCCGACTTGATGGTCCCCTGGAAGGTGGGTCCGGCTTCGGTGACTCCGAGGTGAAGCGGGTAGTCGCAGGCACTCGCCAACTGCTGGTAGGCCTTGATCATCACAACCGGGTCGTGGTGCTTCACCGAGATCTTGATGTCCCGGAAGTCATGCTCCTCGAACAGCGAGGCCTCCCAGAGCGCCGATTCGACCAGCGCCTCCGGTGTCGCCTTGCCGTACTTCGCCAGCAGTCGTGGATCCAACGAACCGGCATTGACACCGATCCGGATGGGAGTGCCGGTGGCAGCGGCCGCCTTGGCGATCTCGCCGACTTTGTCGTCAAACTTCTTGATGTTGCCGGGGTTGACACGGACTCCGGCACAGCCGGCGTCGATGGCAGCGAAGACGTACTTCGGCTGGAAGTGGATATCGGCGATCACCGGGATCCCCGACTTCTTGGCGATCAGCGGCAACGCCTCGGCGTCGTCCTGACTCGGCACCGCGACCCGGACCACCTGGCACCCGGCGGCGGTCAACTCGGCGATCTGCTGCAAGGTGGCGTTCACGTCGGCGGTGACCGTAGTGGTCATACTTTGCACGCTGACCGGCGCATCGCCGCCCACCTTGACCGGGTGCGTCGGATGCTGCAGGGTCAGCTGGCGGGTCTTTCGCCGCGGAGCCACCGTGGCTGGTGTGGGCATACCCAATTCGACGGTCATGTTCTCGATGCTCCTCATTCCGCGTTGTCGGCCACCATTATCGCCCCGCCACCGCTGCCGGGCACTCCTGGTGTTCTTTGACTCACCTCATGCCCAACTGCGCATCAGGTGATACGGACCGGGCTGACGATGTCCGCGTACAGCAACAGGACGCTGATCCCGATCAGCAGAATCGCCACCCCGTAGGCCACCGGCAGCAACCGGGCCACATCCACCGGCCCTGGATCGGGTTGACCCCGCAGGGTGGCGACCTTTCGGCGGGCACCTTCGTAGAGCGCCCCGGCGATGTGTCCGCCGTCCAACGGCAGCAGCGGAATCATGTTGAACAGGAACAGAAACAGGTTGACCGAGGCGATGATGCCGATGAGTTGGGCCACTTTCCAGGAGCTGGGCAGGTCGGCTGCGGCGACGTCGCCAGAGATCCGTGAGGCACCCACCACCCCGATCGGCCCCTCCGGATCACGCTCACCGTCGGAGAATGCGGCGCCGGCCACTCCGGCAAGCTTCGCCGGGAAGGTGGCCAGCGCGACGGCGGAACGCACCGTGAGGTCCCACACCTCCCCAGGCACGGCCGTCAGCGGTTGGGGTTGCAGCACGAAGGATGGCCCGACGCCGAGGAACGGTCGCATCTCGGTGCGCCCGGTGTCCTCACCATCCACGATGACTGGCCTCGGGGTGAGCGCAAGCTCCACCGGAAGCGCCAGCGACTGGCCGTCGCGTTCCACGGTCACCACGGTGTTGCCGGCGCCGACGCTGCGCAGTTCCTCGGTGAACTCCTCCCAGCTGCTCACCTGTTGACCGTTGACTGCCGTGATGGTGTCACCGGGGGTGATCCCGGCGGCTGCGGCCGCGCTCGGCAGCTCGCCGGTTTGGCAGGTGCCGTCGTCGGTGGCACTGGACGGCGCGCAGGGCGTGACGTTGGCGACCGTCAAGGACGGCGCCGGCAGACCGAACCCGACGAACATCACGGTGAACAGCAGCACCGCGATGAGCAGGTTCATCACCGGGCCGCCAAACATGACAGTCAGTTTCTTGGGCACGGAGAGGTTGTAGAAGGTCCGCTTGCGATCCTCTTCGGTGAGCACGTCGGCTTCGGACTCCTTGCGGGCCTGCTCCACCAGCAGTCCGAGCCGGCCGGTGCTGCTCGAACGCACGGTGCCGTCCGGCCGGGGTGGAAACATGCCGATCATCCGGACGTAGCCGCCGAACGGTATCGCCTTGAGCCCGTACTCGGTCTCACCTCGCCGGGTCGACCACACCGTCGGACCGAAGCCGACGAAATATTCGGTGGCCTTGACCCCGAACCTCTTGGCCGGCATCAGGTGGCCGAGTTCGTGCAGACCGATGGACGCCAATATGGCAAGGACGAAGATGGTGATCCCGAGTAGTGTCAACATCGTCTGCGCTCCAGCCCGTCACCGCTCACCGCGATTGCTTCTCCTCCAGTATGCGCCGGGCTTCGTCTCTGGCCCAGGCTTCCGCTGTTGCGACGTCCGCCAGGGTCATGCTGGTTCCCGGCACAAAACCCTGGCCCGGCACATGCGCGGCGAGCACTGCGGACACGGAACGAACAATCGAGGAGAAACTGATGTTCCCGGCCAGGAACTCCGCGACGCACACTTCGTTGGCCGCGTTGAAGACCGCCGGCGCCGTGCCGCCGAGCGCGCCGGCCGACTTCGCCAGTTCCACCGCGGGGAAACGCACCGGATCGAGCGGGTGGAAGTCCCAACTCGTCGACGTCGTCCAGTCGCAGGGCCGGGCGATACCGGGCAGGTGACGAGGCCAATTGAGGCCCAGCGCGATCGGCAGCCGCATGTCCGGCGGACTCACCTGGGCGAGAGTGGAGCCATCGACGAACTCGACCATCGAATGCACCATGGACTGCGGGTGCACAACCACGTCGATCGCCTCGTACGGAACGTCGAAGAGCAGGTGGGCCTCGATCACCTCAAGCCCCTTGTTGACCATGGTTGCGGAGTTGATGGTGACCACCGGACCCATGTCCCAGGTGGGGTGGTCGAGCGCCTGTTCAGGGGTGACCCTCTCGAGCTCGTCGAGGCTGGCGTCCCGAAACGGCCCGCCGGAGGCGGTGAGCACCAGCCGACGCACCTGGGCCGCCTCGCCGGCGAGCAGGCACTGCGCCAGTGCGGAGTGCTCCGAATCGACCGGCACCACCTGTCCCGGGGCCGCCGCGGCTTTCACCAACGGGCCGCCGGCGATGAGTGACTCCTTGTTGGCTAAGGCCAGTGTGGCCCCGGATGCCAACGCCGCCAACGTGGGACGCAGCCCGACGGATCCGGTCATGCCGTTGAGGACGACGTCGCACGGCCACGCTGCGACTTCGGTGGCGGCGTCCGGGCCGGCGATGATCCGCGGCAACCCGTAATCCCCGTTGGGGTAACCCCGTTCAGCCGCAGCGGCGTACAGGGCCAACTGAAGGTCCTGTACCGCAGTTGCTCGGGCCACCCCAACCACCTCCGGGCGGTAGGTCAGCACTTGATCGGCCAGCACCTCGATGTTGGATCCGCCGGCCGCCAGTCCCGCGACTGCGAACTCCTCCGGGAACCGATCGACGACGTCGAGCGCCTGGGTGCCGATGGAGCCGGTGGAGCCGAGCAGGACTACCCGACGCGGGTCGCTCACAACTCCAGTCCGGTCAAGACCATGACCCGCACATCGGTGTAGTCGTCCATGGCGTGCCGCAAGCCTTCCCGGCCCACCCCGGAGTTCTTCACCCCGCCGTAGGGCATCTGGTCCGCCCGGTAACTGGGCACGTCGCCGATGATCACGCCGCCGACGTCGAGCGTCGCCTGGGCTCGGTAAGCGACGTGGATGTCGTTGGTGAAGATGCCCGCTTGCAGGCCGAACCTGGAGTCGTTGACGAGTTCGAACGCTTCGTCGACCGAGTCGAAAGTGCGCAACGTCATCACCGGCCCGAACACCTCCTCGGTGTAGCACTTGGACTCGTCCGAGACGTTCGTCAGCAGCGTGGGCGCCACTTGGGTGCCCTCGCGGGTACCCCCGGTGAGAATCTCTGCCCCCTCAGTGACGGCCTCTTGTACCCACCCATCGACCCGCTCTGCGGCCTCAACGTTGATCATCGGCCCCACTACGGTCTCCGGATCCCGGGGATCCCCAGTAGCCAGCCCGGCCACCTTGGCCGTCAAGATTTCGGTGAACTCGGCTGCCAGCGAAGAATGGACGTAGACGCGCTGCACGGAGATGCAGGACTGGCCCGCCTGGTAGTTCCCGAACGTGGCGATGCGGGACGCAGCCCAATCCAAATCGCGTTCGCTGGCGTAGTCCGCCATCACCACCGCGGCGGCGTTGCCACCCAATTCCAGGATCACGCGCTTGTGCGGCACCGCCGACTGGATCGCGTACCCCACCCGCTCCGAACCGGTGAAACTGATGATCGGCAACCGGGGGTCCGACACCATGCCGGGGGCGTCGGCATCGGCCGCCGGCAGGATCGACCAGGATCCCGGAGGCAGATCGGTCTCCGACAGGATCTCCCCGAGCAGCAACGCCGAAAGCGGTGTCTTGGGCGCGGGTTTGAGGACGATCGGGGCACCGACGGCGATCGCAGGCGCCACCTTGTGGGCGACCAGATTCAGCGGAAAGTTGAACGGCGAGATTCCCAGCACCGGCCCGGCGGCGAATCGTCGCACCACCGCCATCCTGCCCACGGCGGCCGGGTCGGTGTCGAGCCGCTGCACCTCGCCGGAGAACCGGCGGGCCTCCTCGGCGGCCCATCGGAAGGTGGAGACCGCACGGGACACCTCAGCCCGTGCCCACATCATCGGCTTACCGCTCTCCGCGCTGATCAGGGCTGCGACCTCGTCGGACCGCTGCGCGATAGTCGCGCTCACATGATCCAGAGCCGTCGCCCGGGTTGCGGCGGACAAGGTGCGGGTTGTCGGCTGCACCGCGACCGCGGCGGCGATCGCCGACTCGATGTCCTCGGCACCTGGCACCGAATAGGAACCGACCACCGAACCGTCGTAGGGGCTGTGGACGTCGAGCACATCGGCCGTCGTCGTCGGGTTGCCGGCCACATAGAAGGGCATAGTCACCATGGTCGCCAGCCTAGTCCCAGTACGCGTGAGGATCCCGGCGGACGCGGCCTGCACCCCGCTGGCCGACAAGCCTCTTCGGTTGGCTGCAAGCCTCGCCGTCTGTGTCGTCATCGACCCCGGAGTCACCTACTCTTGGGTGTCATGGAGCACATGATCGGCGGCCCTTCACTGCCGCAGGAACGTCGCGTCGTCACCGCCATCCCCGGACCGAAGTCGGCCGAGTTGAACCAGCGCCGGAAAGAGGCTGTCAGTGCTGGTGTGGGGGTGGCGTTGCCCGCCTACATCGTCGCCGGGGGCGGCGGAGTGCTCGTCGACGCCGACGGCAATTCGCTGATCGACCTCGGGTCGGGCATCGCGGTCACGAGCGTGGGCAACTCCGCACCCGCGGTGGTGGCGAACGTCCAGTCGCAGGTCGAGGCATTCACCCACACCTGCTTCATGGTGACGCCCTACGAGTTGTACCTCGACGTCGCCGAACGGCTGAACCGCCTGACCCCGGGCCACCACGCAAAACGCACCGCGCTCTTCAACTCCGGTGCGGAAGCCGTCGAGAACGCCGTCAAGATCGCACGTCACGCCACCGGGCGGCAGGCGGTCGTCGCTTTCGAGCACGGCTACCACGGTCGCACCAACCTGACGCTGGCGCTGACGGCCAAGAACATGCCCTACAAACAACACTTCGGCCCATTCGCCCCGGAGATCTACCGGGTGCCCGGGTCCTACCCCTTCCACGACGGCCGAACCGGCATGCAGGCTGCCGAAACCGCGATCCGGCGGATCGATCGGGAACTCGGAGGTGAGAACGTCGCGGCGGTGATCATCGAGCCGATCGCCGGCGAGGGTGGCTTCATCGATCCGGCCAGCGGATTCCTCTCGATGCTCGCCCAGTACTGCCGCAACCACGGCATCGTCTTCATCGCCGACGAAGTCCAAACCGGCTTCGCCCGCACCGGCGACATGTTCGCGTGTGACCACGAAGGTGTGGTGCCCGACATGATGACCATGGCCAAGGGCATGGCTGGGGGTCTCCCCTTGGCGGCCGTCACCGGCCGGGCGGAGATCATGGACGCGGTCCACCCGGGCGGCCTCGGCGGCACCTACGGCGGCAACCCGACCGCGTGTGCCGCCGCCATCGGAGCACTCGACACGATCGAGAACGATGGGCTGATCGAACGGGCCCGGGAGATCGGCGAGATCTTCTACTCCCGACTCGGCGCCATGGCCGAGAAGTTCCCCGAGATCGGAGACATCCGCGGCCGCGGCGCCATGATCGGTATGGAACTCGTGGAGCCCGGGACCGGCAAACCCAACGCCGGGCTGACCTCTGCGTTGGCCGCCTACTGCCACGGCGAGGGAGTGGTCATCCTCACGGCCGGTACCTACGGCAACGTGATCCGGTTCCTGCCGCCGCTGACCATCCCCGACCACCTGCTGCACGAGGGTCTCGACGTGGTGGAGGCGGGCATCGCCGCCAACGTGTGACGCTGGCGGCGCCGCCGCCTCGGGTCGGCCGATTCAGACCGGCTCGCGCTCCTCGATCACCCACTCCTGGCCGTAGCCGTCGCGCAAGAGTTCCATGAACGGTTCGGCTGGAAAGGCCTCCGGTCCCAACACGCCGCACCCCGACCATGCGCCGGTGGCGAGCAGTTCCAGCGCCACGACAGGGTTCATGCCGGTCTGCCAGACGACGGCCTGGGTGCCGTATTCACCCATGGTCCACGCGTTGTCCGCGACGTGGTACATGTACACCGCACGGGGTTTGCCGTCCTTGCCCCTGCCGGTCACGTACAACCCGGCGCAGGTCTTGCCGCTGATGCGATCACCCAACTTGGCCGGATCCGGCAGACAGGCGGCCACCACGTCGCGGGGACTCACCTGCTGACCCCGCACAGTCACCGGCTCGGTCCGGTCGAGTCCGAGTTTGTGCAATGTCTTGAGCACCTCGATGAACTCGTCACCGAGGCCGAACTTGAACGTCACCTTCTTCGCCGGGATCCAGCGCGGCATGAGCACGACCTCCTCGTGCTCGACGTTCACCACCTCCACCGGCCCGATGCCCTCCGGGAAGTCGAATACCTCGGCGCCGGAGAACGGCTCGGTCGTGTACCAGCCCTTGTCCTTCTCCCACACGATCGGCGGGTTGAGGCACTCCTCGATCACAGTCCAGATGGAGAACGACGGGGCGAAGTCGTAGCCGGCCACAACCATGTCGGAGGCATCCCGGACGCCGAGCTCATCGATTTCGTCGAACAGGTTGTCGTAGGCGTATCGGGCGAACACGTCCACCATGCCCGGCTCGACTCCGATGCCGACCAAGGCGAGTCGGTCGCTGCGCTCCCACTCCTCGGCTTCGGCGAATTGCAGGTCGCCGAGTTTGACTCCGGTGAGTTCGTAGGGACGTTCGGCGTGCTTCGCGGAGAGACTCATGGCGGTGTCGAGGTAGGCGCAGTCGGCGATTCGAGCCGCCTCGAACGCGTTCATCACGAACCGTGGGTCCACCACGTTGAGCAGGTGAGTGGCACCGTCGGCGGTCGCCAGCGCGGCCAATGCTGCCGGATCGTTGGCATCGACCTGGGCCGCCCGGAACCGAGGGTCGGCGATCCGATCGACCACGGCCTGGGCCCGGTCGAGGTCGTAGTCGGCGACGATCCAAGATTCGAAGAAGTCCCGTCTCGCCGCGATCAAGGCGGCGGACTCCCCGACCCCTCCGGCTCCCAGCATGAGCACTCGCATGGCCAAACCTCCAGTCGACGGCGGCGAACCGCACTTGTGGGTGGTGTGCGGAGTCGGATTGCCCGGCCGGTGGCCGTCGGGAACCGCACGCCGAATGTCAGCACCAAGCGAACCCTATATGCCGCCATCGTCGCCACACTTGCCCTAGCGTTCCGTCATGGCTATCGAAGGCTTCTCCGAAGTCGACAACGATCTCGAACTCGACAAGGGTCTTCGCAAGGGCGCGCTCGGACTGTGGTCGACGGTCAACCTCGGCCTCGCTTCGACCGCGCCGGCCTACTCCCTCGCGGCGACCATCGCCTACGTCGTCATGGCGGTGGGTTACCAGGCCCCCATCGTGATGCTGCTGGCTTTCATCCCGATGTGGCTGACCGCGGTCGCCTACCGGGAGTTGAACAGCGTCATCCCGGATTGCGGCACCACCTTCACCTGGGCTGCCAAGGCCTTCGGACCCAAGACCGGCTGGATGGGCGGCTGGGGCATCGCCATCGCCGGAATCATCTTCATGACCAGCGCCGCGGAAGTAAGCGCCAACTACTTCTACAGCCTGATCGGACTCTCCGACGTGACGTCGAACCGACTCATCATGCTCGTCACCGGCAGCGTCTTCGTCGCGATCATGACCTACATCACCTATCGGGGAATCGAAGGTGCCGCACGCCTGCAATACGCCATGGTCGCGCTGCAGATCATCTCGCTCGGACTGCTGAGTGTGGTGTCGTTGGTCGCGGTGGCCCGAGGCGAGGGGTTGGGTGACTTCTCCATCCTTCCGCAGCTGTCGTGGTTCAATCCATTCGAGGTGTCGTCGTGGTCGGCGTTCGTCCAGGGTTTCCTGCTCTGCCTGTTCATCTACTGGGGCTTCGACACCACCCTCGCGGTGAACGAGGAGACCGACGACTCGACCACGACTCCCGGACGTGCCGCCGTGCTGTCGACGATCTTCCTGATGATCATCTACGTCGTGGTGACCCTCGCGGCCCTCTCCTACCTCGGAGTCGATGAACTGTCCAACCCCGACGACGCCGACGACATCTTCGCCGTCTGGGCCGAACCGGTGCTCGGCGTCTTCGGGGCCAAACTCCTCGCCTTCACGATCCTGGTGTCGACCGTCTCGTCGATGATGACCACGATCCTGCCCACCGCCCGCGGCACCTTGGCGATGGCCGTGTATCGCGCCATCCCCACCCGGTTCGCGGTCGTCCACCCGCGGTACATGACCCCGTCGTTCTCCACCCTCATGATGGGCGTCGTCTCGATCGCGCTGTTCATCGGATTGAGTCTGATCAGTTCCAACGTGCTCCAAGACGCTGTGGCCTCGACCAGCCTGGCGATCGCCTTCTACTACGGATTGACCGGTTGGGCAGCCGTGTGGTTCTTCCGGCGGCAGTCGTTCCGGAACGGCCCGAAGGAGTTGTTCAACAAGTTCATCTTCCCGCTGGCAGGGGCGCTCATCCTTACCTACGCGCTGTTCCAGAGCGCCTACGATTCACTCAACCCGGATTACGGCTACACCACGATCTGGGGCATCGGCGGGGTCTTCGTGATCGGGATCGGATCTCTGGCCCTCGGAGCCGTGCTGATGGTGGTCACGATGATCTTCATGCCGGACTACTTCCACGGCAAGACCCTGCAGCACGACACTCCGGTGCTCGTGCCAGAGGAGTGATCCTTGGGGGCTCACCCGACCAGTGGTTGGATCGGAATGCTGGCGATGTCCAGCGGCGCCACCGTTCGCGGGTCGACCGCCAGCCGTGTGAGTTCGGCGCGGGCACCGGGACGCAGGATCCCGAAGTCGGTGGCGCCGACCTGCCGCGCGACGCCGGCCGTATAGGCCGCCAGGGCCTCGTCCACCGTGATTCGTTCGTTGGGCAGCCAGCCCCCGGCCGGTGTGCCGTCGGGCATCTGACGGGTGACCGCCACCGAGATTCCCGCCAACGGATTCGCCGAACTGATCGGCCAATCGCTGCCGAACGAGACGTTCGCACCGGAACGGATGAGCGAGGCGATCTGATACTGCCGGGCGGATCGCCGCTCCCCCAGCCGAGGTTGTGAGAGCAGCAACTGATCGGAATCCAGCCTGGCCCACAGGGGCTCGAAATTCGCCGTGACGCCGAGTTCGACGAATCTGCCCAGGTCTGCCGGATCCACCAGCTGACTGTGCGCCACCACCGGCCGTCCCGCGTGCCCGTGCACACTCGCCGCAGCCGCGAAAGCCCCTAGCGCCGCGCGGATGCCACCGTCGCCGATGGCGTGCACGTGGGGCTGGAACCCCAACCCGACCACCGCGGTCACGGCTGCGGCGAGTTCGCCCGGCGGCCAGTTCGGCAGACCCCGCTCGGCGCAGCCGCAGTAGGGCTCCAGCAGGTGGGCGGTGCCGCCCTCCACGATGCCGTCGGCGAAGAACTTGATGCTGTCGGCACGGACCGACTCGGTGCCGCCGGCCCTCGTCTCGACGAACCATCCGAGTTGCTCTCGCCAATGCTCAGGCTCGGCCAGCAGCGCGAGATTCGCCCGCAGCAGTGGCGGAGCCTGCGCCCAGGTGTCCAGATCGTCGGGTTCCACCCAGGCGTCCTGCACGAAAGTCACCCCGAGCGAAGCGAAGTGTTCGAGGGCTCGCCGGGCGACCTGCAGCCGTCGGTGCGCCGGCAGCGGAGGCAGATGCCGATCGACCAGCCGCCAGGCACCCCACTCGCGCAGCGTTCCCATGGGTTCGCGTTCGATCGTGCCGCGAGCAGGATCCGGGGTGGTCGAGGAGATGCCGGCGATCTGGAGTGCCTTGCTGTTGACCCACACGGTGTGGTGATCCGATGCCCGCAACAACACAGGTCGGTCGGGTACCACCGCATCCAACCAGGCCGCGTCGAACACACCTCCGGGGGCCAAGGCGGGATCGTAGCCCTCACCACGGACCCACGGTTCGGTGGGATTCTCAGCCGCCCATTGCGCGACGACCTGCTGGATCCCCGCGATCGATGTCTGTTCGGCGATCGGGGCGAACAGCGAGGCCACTCCGCCCTTCATGGGGTGCGCGTGGCCGTCTCCGAAGCCGGGCATGAGGAACCCGCCGTCGAGGTCGATTCGCTGCGCCGTCCCGGCGACCTCTAGCGCCGCGTCGCCCAAAGCGGCGATTCGACCGTTGACCTCCGCAAGTGCGTGGCTGGCCAGGACTTCCCCATCCCGCCAGATTCCGGTCCACACCGTGCCGTTGGTGAACAGTCGAGCCATGCCGCCCATTGTCCATCGTCGGGCCCCAATCCGGTCCGATGACGCCCGCTACGGACTCTGCTCGGCTCCCCGGATCAGACGCGGCGGAAGGCCGATGGTGTCCCGATGTAGTACATGCTGGCGACGTGCACCCCGGTGCTGGGGTTGCTGGCCTGAATCACCTGGCCGTTGCCGACGTAGATGGCAACGTGCTGGCTGCCACCCGGACCGTAGAAGACCAGGTCGCCGCGTTGCGGCCAGGACACTGCATAGCCGTAGTTGATCTGGTTGTAGGAGCCGCCGGGAAGGTACACGCCGGCGGTGCTGTAGGCCCAGCGGACGAATCCGGAGCAGTCGAAGCCGGTCGACGGCGACGAGCCGCCCCAGGCGTAGCGGTAGCCCAGCACCGAATACCCCGAGGAAATCGCAGTCTCGGCCGCGGACGACTTCTGCCACTGTGCGTTCCGCCAGGCTTGAACCTGCGCCGGTGTGCAGGCTGAGACGCCGAGCACGGCGATCCCCGCAGCAGCGACGACTCCGGCGATTCTCGGTGATACGCGCATTCGATCTCTCCTCGGGGGTTGTCGGTTGCCGACCACCGCCCTGTTGAGGACCCCGCAAGCGGTGGCAGCTGACCCCTTCGCGGGGCCGTTGACCCCACATATTGGTGCCGCCGACGCGAGCCGACCGAGGCAATTTTGTGACATAAGTCACGTACTTGAGAAAAAACTGACCCAATTCGCGGCGTGTCTTTGCGCCCCCATTACGTCGATGACGTGTAATCTACTCCGGCCGCGCGTCCAGCAGGGGTTGCCGCGGGTCCCAACGGGAGCCCGTCGCCCGATCACGCTTCGCCCTGGCCATCGCGGAAAGCGCCTCGAGCACCACCCGGTTGCCCAACATGGCCGTGATGTCCGAATGGTCGTACGGCGGCGACACCTCGACCACGTCCATGCCCGCCAACGGCACCTCGTAGCAGATGCGTCGCACCGCATCGAGCAGCTGCCGAGCCGTGAGGCCACCCGGCTCCGGGGTTCCGGTCCCGGGGGCGTGTCCGGGGTCGGCCACATCGATGTCCACCGAGAGGAAGACGGCGTCGCAGTCATCCATCGCGATCGTGAGCGCCTCGGTCAGCACCTCGTCCAGTCCGCGCGCCACGATCTCGGTCATCTCGAACGACCGCATCCCCTGGGCCGCCATCCAGTCCAAGGTCTCCGGCCCCGGCCAGTACCCGCGCAGTCCGATCTGGAGGAAGCGGTCACCTCGGGCCGCGCCAGACTCGATCAACCGTCGCATCGGTTGACCGTGTCCGATCAGCGAGCCGAATTCGATGTCGCCGGTGTCGGCGTGCGCATCGAAGTGGATCACCGAAACCCTGCCCCAGCCCAGTGCCCGGGCGACGCCGGTGACATCCGGCCAGGTGACGGTGTGGTCGCCGCCGAGGATCAGCGGCACGGCACCGTTGCGGGCGATCTGTTCCACCACGGGTTCCAGCGCCGCACAAGCCGTCACCGCATCACCGGAGTACATCTCCACGTCCCCGGCGTCACGCACCCCCAAATCGAGCAGACCGTCGGTGCGCAACGCCAAACTCGGGCGCGATCCGTCCATCGCCAGATAGCAGGCCTCGCGCAGCGCCTTCGGTCCGAATCGGGCACCCGGGCGTGCCGACGTGCCACCGTCGAAGGGTGCGCCGAGGATCACCACATCGGAGTCGGCGTAGGACTCGGGCTCCGCCGCGTCACAGGGCGGAACCCCCAAGAAGGTGATGTCCGGCCCGTATTGGGCGCCGTATCTGGCCATGTTCCGAATCTACCCGTGGGTGGGGAATCCCAGGTTGATTCCGCCGTGAACAGGGTCCGGCCAGCGACTGGTGACGACCTTCCCGCGGGTGAAGAAGTGGAACCCCTCGGCCCCGTGGGCGTGGGTGTCGCCGAACAACGACGCCTTCCAACCGCCGAACGAGTAGTACGCCATCGGCACGGGGATCGGGACGTTGATGCCGATCATGCCCACCTGGACTTCCTGCTGGAATTTCCGGGCGGCACCGCCATCGCAGGTGAAGATCGCGGTGCCGTTGCCGTACGGATGGGAGTTGATCAGTTCGAGGCCCTCCTCGTAGCTGGCGACCCGAACAACCGAGAGCACCGGCCCGAAGATCTCGTCGGTGTAGATGGTCATGTCTGGCGTGACATGGTCGAACAGCGTCGGCCCGAGCCAGAATCCGGCCTCGTCGCCATCCGGGTGCACCTGCCTGCCATCCACCACAAGAGTGGCGCCGGCGGCTTCTCCGGCGGCCACATAGCCGGCCACCTTGTCGCGATGCGCAGAGGTCACCAGCGGACCCATGTCACAGCCTCTGCGACCGTCCCCGGTACGCAACGTCGCCATCCGGCCGGCGATGGCGGCCACCAGATCGTCGGCCACCGGCTCGACCGCGAGCACCACGGAGATGGCCATGCAGCGTTCGCCCGCGGAACCGAAACCGGCGTTCACGGCCGAGTCCGCGGTCAGTTCGAGGTCGGCATCAGGCAGTACGAGCATGTGGTTCTTGGCGCCGCCCAGGGCCTGCACACGCTTTCCGTGCGCCGTGCCGGTGGAATAGACGTATTCGGCGATGGCTGTGGAGCCGACGAATGAGATCGACGCGACATCCGGATGCACGAGCAGCGCGTCCACTGCCTCCTTGTCGCCGTGCACCACGTTGAAGACACCGTCCGGCAGGCCAGCCCTGGACCACAGTTCGGCGAGGAACATCGCGGCACCGGGATCCTTCTCGCTCGGCTTGAGCACCACGGTGTTGCCGGCCGCGATCGCGATCGGGAAGAACCACATCGGCACCATCGCGGGGAAGTTGAACGGCGAGATGATGCCCACGACCCCGATCGGCTGCCGGATCGAGTAGACGTCGACCCCGGTGGACACCGCCTCCGAGTAGCCCCCCTTGAGCAGGTGTGCGTTGCCGCAGGCGAACTCCACCACTTCGAGGCCTCTGGTCACCTCACCCAAGGCATCGCTGAGCACCTTGCCGTGCTGGGCCGTGATGATCTCGGCGAGTTCTTCCTTGTGCTCGTTGAGTAGTTCGCGGAATCGGAACATCACGGCCATGCGCTTCGTCAGCGTGGTCGTGCCCCACTCCCCGAACGCCCGGCGCGCCGCCTGCACCGCCGCATCAAGATCGGCGGCGGTGGCGAAATCGACTTGGGCGGTCACCTGCCCGGTCGCGGGATCGTAGACGTCGCCGTGGCGTTCGGCGTCGCCGGTGAACTCGCGGCCATCGATCCAGTGGGTGATGCGGGTGGGGCTGGGCATTTCTCGCTCCTCGGGTGACTTCGGCCCCGATTCGGTGGCCGAGGTTGTGCTGCCGCGCCGGTGATGGCGCCTTGTGGTGGGAAAGCCTGCTAGCTATCGAATCCCAGGCCTAGTCGGTCCAGGGTGCGTAACCATAGGTTCCGTCGGCCTTGTTGGGCATCTGCCGCTGAGATGGCTCGTCGGGTGAGGTCGATCACGACTTGCCTGGCGGGTTCCGGGGGGAAGGGCAGCGGCTTCGACCCGACCATGTCCAACTCGGTACGTTCGGTGCGTTCGCCCAGCAACAGGTCGAGCAGCACATCCGCGCCGAATCGCGAGGCACCCACTCCGAGCCCGGTGAACCCGGCGACGTAGGCCAACTGTCCCGAGTAGGCCTGACCCCAGAACGCACTGAACCTTGAGCACGTGTCGATCGCCCCGGCCCAGGCGTATTCGATCGGCACCTCGGCCACTTGCGGAAACGTATCGTGCAGGTGTTGCACGAGGCGGGCGGTGAGGAAGTCGTCTCGTTCGAGACTGGAACCGGGCCGCTCACCCTTCTTGTACACCGCGTCGTAGCCACCCCACAAGATCCGGTCGTCGGCGGTGAGCCGGTAGTAGTGGAACTGGTTGCCGGAGTCGCCGACTCCCTGCCGCCCTTGCCAACCGATCTGTTCGGACACCTCGGGCGGCAACGGGGCGGTCATGACGACGTGGTCGAAGACCGGCACCACGTAGGCAGAGATGCGCCGGAGCAGGGGCTGGTGGGCCGCCGTCGTGAGCGCCACCCGCGGCGTCGTCAAGGTCGCACCGAGTGTGGACAGGCGCAGCGAGGCACCAGCACGTTCGATGCCGGTGACCTCGGTGTGTTCGAAGATCCGAACCCCCAACGACTCGGCCGCTTCGGCGAGACCCCAGCTGAGCCTGGCCGGATCGACCAGACCGACGTGGGGATCCAAGAGGCCACCGAGGTAGGTCGGCGAGTTCACCAACGCGCGGGTCTGCTCGGAGTCGAGAAGATCCAAGGTCACACCGGCGGCACTGAGGTGGTCGCGGTGTTCGACCAGCCCTTCGAGTTGATAGGGCTCGGTCGCCACGTCCAACTCACCGGCGGCGGTGAAGTCGCAGTCGATTCCGTACCGTTCGATCGTGGCGGCGATCTCGTCGAAGTTCGCCAGCCCAAGCCGGTAGAGCGTCGGGAACTCGTGCGGCCAGCGCTGCAGACCGTTGATGTAGCCATGGGTGATCGAACTGGCGAGGAAGCCACCGTTGCGTCCCGACGCGGCGTTGGCGATGCGATCGCCCTCGAGGAGGACGACGTCGAGTTCGGGAGTGCGCTCTTTGGCCCGCAACGCCGTCCACAAGCCCGAAAGCCCTGCACCGACCACCACCAGATCCGCTTCGAGCGCACCTTCGGCTGGGGCACGAGCGGCGGGTCGATCAGGTTGGGCGAGCCAGAACGACTCGTGACGCACGTCGCGCAGCGACGCATACGCCCCGGGTCCGGGAGCTTGGGCGAACGGCACGTCAGCCCTTCCGCCGCCGCACGCCGATGACCTGACCGATGACGACCAGTGCCAAGGCGATGAAAAACATCGCCGAGGCGATCACGTTGGCCTGGGGCGGGATGCCTCGGGTGGCGGAGACGTAGACGAACTTCGGGAACGTGGTGAACTGTCCGGAGTTGAAGTTGGTGATGATGAAATCGTCGAAACTCAACGAGAAGGCCAACAGCGCCGCCGCCGCGATGCCGGGGGCCACCAGTGGGAGTGTGATCCGTCGGAAGGCCTGCGCCTCGCTGGCGTACAGATCCATGGCAGCCTGCTCCAGCCGCGGATCGAGACTCGCCAAACGGGCCTTCACCGTCACCACCACGAACGAGATGCAGAACATCACGTGCGCGATCATGACGGTCCAGAATCCCAGGGGCACGAAGATGTTGAGGAACAGTGCCAGCAGGGAGGAGCCGAGCACAACTTCCGGCGTGGCCATCGGTAGGAAGATCAACAGGTTGGTGGTCGACCGGCCCCGGAACCGATAGCGCACCAGCGCGAATGCGATCAGCGTGCCGAGGATGGTGGCGACCAGTGTCACCAGGAGGCCGAGGGTCAAAGAGTTGACCACCGACTGGCATACCTGCGGCGCACCGCACGGGTTGAGCCAGTTGTCGAAGGTGAATCCCTGCCAGGTGAGGTTGGTGCGTCCGGCATCGTTGAAGGAGAACAGGAAGGTGTAGGCCACCGGGAGCAGCAGGTAGACGAATGCGATCCCCATGTACACCCGCAGGGCGTTCGCGCCCAGCCAGCGTCGCACCCGACGTCCCGCGGACAACCGCTCGGGGGCCGCCTGCCCAGTGCTGGTGTCCACGCTCATACCAGATCCTCCGTGCCCACTCTTCGGACATACAGCAACACCATGATCAGAATGCTGGCCATCAAGATGAACGACAGCACCGCTGCGGTGGGATAGTCGTTGACGCTGAGGAAGGTGAATTCGATCCTATTGCCGATCATGGTGTTCTTCGGAGTTCCCAGCAGGGCCGCGTTGACGTAGTCGCCGGCTGCCGGGATGAAGGTCAGCAAGGTCCCGGCCACCACACCCGGCATCGACAACGGGAGCGTCACCTTCCGGAAACCGGTCCAGGGTGAGGCGTACAGGTCGCCGGCAGCCTCGACGAGGCGGTGGTCCACCCGCTCCAGGCTGGCGTAGATGGGAAGCGTCATGAACGGCAGGAAGTTGTAGGTCAGACCGGCCACCACTGCGATCGCGGACGGATAGACACCGCCGGTGGGGCCCACCAGGCCGATCACCCGCAGCACTGCCACCACCGGACCCTCATCGGCCAGGATCTGCCGCCAGGCGATGGTGCGCAGGATGAAGGACACGAAGAACGGGGCGATCACCATGACGAGGAGCACGTTGCGGAAGCGTCCGGCCTTGAAGGCGATGCCGTACGCCAACGGGTACCCGATGAGCAGGGCCAGAATCGTGGCACTCGCCGAATACAGGAACGATCGGAACAGCGGCACGTAGTAGTTCGGATCGGTCAGGGTCTCCGGGTAGTTCGCGAAGTTGAACGTCTGCTCGAACTGCCCGACATCACCACCGGCCACCGGTGTCTGGAGGCTGGTGAGGAAAAGCGTGACCAGCGGCACCAAGAAGAAGATGCCAAGCCAGAGCGCACCAGGAAGCATCAGCAGGTACGGGATGAACCTCCCCCGCCGCTTCGGCGGTGGCCCCTTGGGACCCTCGTCAGCCGTCTCGGCGATCGCCGCCGCGATAGACATGGCGGACCTACCCGGCTGCCGCGGTGACGGCCTCGACACCGGCGTTCATGTCTTCGCTGCCGTTGAGGACGAAGCCATGGCGAGGTGCCCAGGTGAGCCTGACCGGATCACCTTCGGACAGCAAGTCACGGGCACTGAGGTTCTGGGCGAAGACGCTGATGATTTCGCCCCCGGCGGTCGCCACCTCGTACTGCGTGCTCACTCCCATGAAACTGCTGCTGCGCACCGTTCCATCGACGTAGTTGCCGTCGGCCGGGGTGGCGTCGGACTCCGCCAGTCGCTCGATGTGGATCTTCTCCGGTCGCACGCCAACCAGCACCCGACCACCACGGGTCGGACTCACCGAAGGCGCCACCCGGTTCATCGGCATCCGGTACCGGCCGTCCGAATCCTCCAGCACGATGTCCTCGCCGTCGACCTCCAGAACGGCTGCCGGGAACAGGTTGGATTGACCCAGGAAGTTCGCGACGAACGCAGTCTTGGGCGACTCGTAGAGATCGGTCGGTGCGCCCAGCTGCTCGATCACGCCCTTGTTCATCACAGCGACGGTGTCGGCCATGGTCATGGCCTCCTCCTGGTCGTGCGTCACGTGGATGAATGTGAGGCCGACCTCGGTCTGGATCCGTTTGAGCTCCAGCTGCATCTGGCGTCGCAACTTCAGATCCAGGGCCCCGAGCGGCTCGTCCAGCAGCAGTACCGCCGGCCGGTTGACGATGGCCCGGGCGAGTGCGACCCGCTGCTGCTGGCCGCCCGAGAGCTGGGCAGGCTTGCGCTTGGCCACCTGCGCCAGTTCGATGAGTTCCAGCGCCTCCATCACCTGGGTCTTGACGTCCTTGATGCCGCGGCGCCGCAATCCGAACGCCACGTTCTCGTAGATGTCCATGTGAGGGAACAACGCATAGTTCTGGAACACAGTGTTGACCGGGCGCCGAAACGGCTTCAACTCGGTGATGTCGGCTTCACCGATCTTGATGCGGCCGGCGGTGGGGTCCTCCAACCCCGCCACCATCCGCAGCGTCGTCGTCTTGCCGCAGCCGGAGGGTCCCAGCAACGCGAAGAAGGAACCCTGAGGCACCGTCAGCGACAGGTCGTCGACGGCGACGAAATCGCCGAAGCTCTTTGTCAGCCGCTCCAGGTACAGGTCACCCTGCGCCTTGGTGACGTCGGTCGCCCGCGCCACGGGTCAGCCCTGGACCACGCGGCCGAAGGCCTCGGTGTAGGCGGCTTGCTCTTCCGGTGTGAGCGGTCGGAACACCTGGGCGTTGGAGAGGATCTCCTCGGTCGGGAAGATCCATTCGCTCTGGGCGAGTTCCGGATCGATCTTCTCCATCTCCTCCTGGGCGCCCTGCACCGGGCACACGTAGTTGACGTACGCGGCCACCTGGGCGGCGACGTCGGGCCGGTAGTAGTAGTCCATGAGGGCTTCGGCGCCGGTCTTGTTCGAAGCCGTCGAGGGAATCAGCAGGTTGTCCGACCACAGGGTGCCGCCGGTCTCCGGCAGCGCGAAGCCCCACTTGTCGCCGTTCTCGGCATTGATCTGGAAGATGTCGCCGCTCCAGCCGATGGCCGCCCAAGCCTGCTCGTTGATCAAGTCCTCCTTGTAGGAGTTGCCCTTCACCTGGCTGACCTGGCCGGAATCGACCTGCTGCTGGAGTACGTCAAGTGCGGCCATGAACTGGTCCTCGGTGAACGGCTCATCGATGTTCACCCCTTGGCTGAGCATGATCAGTCCCACCGTGTCACGCATCTCCGAGAGCACCACGACCTTGCCTTTCAGGTCGGGGTTCCACAGATCGTCGACGGTCTTGATGCCGTCCGGAATGCGCTCCTTGTTCCACACCAGGCCACCGAAACCGGACTGCCAGGTGAGCGAGTACTTGCGCCCCGGGTCGAATTCGACCTCGGCCAGGCTCGGCAAGATGTTCTGCTTGTTCGGCACGTTCGCCTCGGTGATCTCGGCCGCGTAGCCCTTGCGGATCCACTCCGCTACCAGCCAGTCGGTGGGCGTCACCAAGTCGTAGCCGATGTTCTGGCCGTTCTCCAACTGCGGGGCGACCTTGCCGTTGAACTGGACGTTGTCTTCGATGTCCTCGCGGTATTCGACCGTGTAGCCGCTCTCCTCTTCGAAGGCGACGAGCGACGGGTAGGTCCGGGACTCCTCGTCGTAGTCGAGGTAGAGGGTCCAGTTCGCCCACACGATGGTCTTGTTGTCGCCGTCACCACCGCCGGAGTCGCCACCGGATCCACTGCTCGAGCCTCCGGTGCCGCAGGAGGCCAAGGCTGCTGCGGCGCCGGTGGCGCCGGCAGCTGCCAGGAATCCGCGCCGTGACATCGCACGCTTGAGCAGTTCGAGCCTCGGGTCGGTCTCTGCATTCGTCATGGTTGTAGTTTTCTCTCTCGCTGCGGTGGATGGTTGCGGTTGGGTTACAAGCCGGTTACGGGATCGCTGAAGATCGTTCGATGCCAAGGTTTCTGTGCCAGGCCGGTGATGTCAATCGAGACGTGCTTGATTTGGGTGTATTCCTCAAATGAGTACATGCTCATGTCCTTGCCGAAGCCCGACTCCTTGTAGCCACCATGCGGCATTTCGGACACGATCGGTATGTGGTCGTTGATCCAAACCGCCCCGGCTTGGATCTCGCGGCTCGCCCGATGCGCGCGCACCACGTCGGTGGTCCAGGCCGACGCAGCCAGACCGTATCGGGTGTCGTTGGCGAGCGCGATGGCTTCGTCGTCGGAGTCAAACGGCAGTGCCACGAGCACCGGGCCGAAGACTTCTTCCTGCACGATCTCGCTGTCCTGCCGAGCATCGAACAGCAGGGTCGGCAGGTAGTACGAACCGGCGTCCAATTCCGGACCGCCGGGTCCGCCACCGGTGGCCAGTTGGGCGCCGTCGGCAATGGCACGCTCCACCATGCCCGCGACCTTCGTCTGCTGCGCCCGCGAGATCAACGGCCCGAGGTCGGTGGACTCCTCGCGGGTATCGCCGAGGACGACCGAAGCCATCAGGTCTGCGACTCCGGAGACGAACTCCCGGTAGCGCGACCGATGCACGTAGGCACGGGTGGCGGCGGTGCAGTCCTGACCCGTGTTGATCAGACTGGCCGCCACCGCGCCGTGGATCGCCGCGTCGAGATCGGCATCCTCGAACACCACGAAGGGGGCTTTGCCGCCGAGTTCTAGGTGGACCCGCTTGAGGCCCGCCATGGCGATCTCGGCCACCCGGTGACCGACCCTGGTCGATCCGGTGAAGGAGATCATGCGGACCGCAGGATGGGAGACCAGCGCCTCACCGGCCACTGGTCCGGTCCCGTTCACCACGTTGAAGACCCCATCCGGGATCCCGGCCGCGGCGACGTCCTCAGCCAGCATCAGCGAGGTGAGCGGGGTCAACTCACTCGGCTTGAGGACCACGGTGTTGCCTGCGGCCACCGCGGGCAACATCTTCCACATCGCCATCTGCAGCGGATAGTTCCAGGGGGCGATCGAGCCGACAACTCCCAGGGGCTCCCGGCGAATGGTCGAGGTGTGCGCGCCATCCCACTCCGCGGCCGCCGAACCTTGCAGGTGGCGGGCGGCGCCGGCGAAGAAGGCCGCGTTGTCGATAGAACCTGGCACGTCGAATTCGCTGGCCAACCTGATCGGCTTGCCCGCCTGGCGCGATTCCACGGCGGCATACTCGGCGGCCCGCTCGGCCATCCTCACCGCCAACGCGGCCAGGGCGTCGCTGCGCACGACAGGCGGGGCTGAGGACCACTCCGGGAAAGCCTGTGCGGCGGCGGCCACGGCGGCCTCGACGTCCGCGGGCCCGGCCAGCGCCGCCACCTCGATCACCTCCCCGGTGGCAGGATCGATCACCTCGGAGGTCTCCCCCGAAGTACCCTCGGCTTCCCTGCCGCCGATCCACTGTCCGCCGATCATGGGTGCCCTCAGCCCTCCAGATTCGCCATGACGTGCTTGATCCGGGTGTAGTCCTCGAAACCGTACATCGACAAGTCCTTGCCGTACCCGGAATGCTTGAATCCGCCATGCGGCATCTCCGCCACCAACGGGATGTGGGTGTTGATCCAGACGCAACCGAAGTCCAGCGCGTTGGACACCCGCAACGCCCGGGAGACGTCTTTGGTCCACACGCTCGACGCCAAGCCGTACTTGACGCCGTTGGCGGCCGCAATCGCCTGTTCCTCGCTGTCGAAGCGTTGCACCGTCATCACCGGGCCGAAGATCTCCTCCTGGATCATCTCGTCGTCTTGGCGCAGGTCGGCGACCACAGTGGGGCTGATGTAGAACCCGCGATCCCCTTCGCGAGCACCACCGGCGACCACCTGCGCGTGCGCCGGGGCTCGTTCGATGAAACCGAGCACCTTCTCGAATTGGTTGGCATTGTTCACCGGCGGCACCAACGCGTCGGCGTCTTGGCGACCGTTGGCGTACGTCGTCGCCGTGCCCGCCGCCTGCTCCGCCAGCGCCGCGACGAAGTCGTCGTAGACCCCGGGGGCGGCGAGTACGCGAGTGGCCGCCGTGCAGTCCTGCCCGGCGTTGAAGTATCCGGCCACAGCCAACCATTCCGCCGCCGCCGCGATGTCGGCGTCGTCGAACACGATCACGGGTGCCTTGCCACCGAGTTCCAGGTGCACCCGCTTGACGTCGGCGGCGGCCGACTTGGCGACCTCCATGCCGGCGCGGACGGACCCGGTGATCGCGACCATGTCCGGCCGCGGGTGTTCGACCAGCATCCGCCCGGTGTTGCGATCACCGGCGAGCACATTGAGCACCCCGGGCGGCAGGATGTCACCGATCAATTCGGCCATCCTGATGGTCGAGACCGGCGTGGTGTCGCTCGGCTTGATGACCACCGTGTTCCCCGCCGCGATGGCCGGGATGAACTTCCAGATCGCCATCATCATCGGGTAGTTCCACGGGGCCACCTGCCCGACCACTCCGATCGGCTCACGGCGGATCCACGAGGTGAAGCCCTCCATGTACTCCGCCGAGGCCCGCCCCTCGAGCACGCGGGCGGCACCGGCGAAGAACCGCACCTGATCGATCATCGGGGGGATCTCTTCGGACTCCGTCACCGCCACCGGCTTGCCCGTGTTGATGCTTTCCAGCTCGACCAGTTCCGCGGCGTTGCGCTCCAACACATCAGCCACATCGAGCAGGGCCTTCTGCCGCGCCGCCGGCGTCGTCTTTCCCCAACTGCGGAAGGCGTCCGACGCTGCGGCATACGCCGCGTCGACGTCCTCGGCCCCCGACACCGGGGATTGGGCGAACACCTCGCCGGTGGACGGGTCCACGAGGTCGATGTACTCCCCCGAGGCCGCTTCGACCGATTGACCATTGATGAAGTTGCGCAGGACCATGTCAGCCATGCTGCGAAGACTAGACCGTCGAGTCGCCGCAACTCAACATTGGCGGCAACTTAGACCTTCGCTTTTCGTAGAGAATCGCGCTGCCGACAACTGATTCCCTTGCCCCGCCGACTCCGGTGTGCCCATACTGACCCCCATGGCAACCAGGGTGGGCACAGCGGATGCGCTGGACGACGTCTCCAAGGCCATCGTGGAGCAACTCCAGCAGGATGGGCGACGTTCGTACTCCGCGATCGGCAAGGTGGTCGGGTTGTCCGAGGCTGCCGTCCGCCAGCGGGTGGCCAAACTCCTTGAGTCGGAGATCATCCAGATCGTCGCAGTCACCGATCCGTTGCAGGTGGGATTCACCCGGATGGCCATGGTGGGAGTGATCGTCTCCGGCGACATCGAGGCGGTGGCGGCCGAACTCAGGGAGTTCCACGAGGTGGACTACCTGGTGGTGACCGCGGGTGGATTCGACATCCTTGCCGAAGTGGTGTGCGAGGACGATGACCACCTGCTCGAGCTGATCAACCGCCGCATCCGCGCCCTGCCCGACGTCCTGCGCACCGAAACGTTCGTCTACCTGCAACTCCGCAAACAGATCTACACCTGGGGTACCCGATGACCACTTCCGAGCAGTACGTGTCCGAACCAGGCGAGGACCTCCTCGCCGACCGCGCCCGGCGCAACCTATGGATGCACTTCACCCGGCACTCGGTCTACGAGCAGGGCGGACACGTGCCCGTCATCGTGCGCGGCGAAGGCGCGCGGATCTGGGACGATTCCGGACGGAGTTACCTGGACGGTCTCGCCGGGCTCTTCGTGGTCCAGGTGGGCCATGGCCGAGCCGAACTCGCTGAAGCTGCCGCCAAGCAGGCCTCGGAGTTGGCGTTCTTCCCGATCTGGTCGTATGCCCATCCGGCCGCGATCGAGTTGGCCGAGCGCTTGGCCCACCTCGCCCCCGGCGATCTCAACCGGGTGTTCTTCACCACCGGCGGCGGCGAAGCCGTGGAGAGCGCCTGGAAACTGGCGAAGCAGTACTTCAAACTCACCGGGAGACCGCTCAAACACAAGGTGATCAGCCGCGCCGTCGCCTACCACGGCACGCCCCAGGGCGCACTGAGCATCACCGGCATTCCGGCGGCGAAGGAGTACTTCGAACCGCTGGTGCCCGGTGCCCACAAGGTCCCGAACACCAACTTCTACCGCGCCCCCGAGCATGGTGACGACCTCGAGGCCTTCGGACGCTGGGCGGCCGGCCAGATCGAACTCGCCATCGAGATGGAAGGGCCCGACACGGTCGCTGCGGTCTTCTTGGAGCCGGTGCAGAACTCCGGCGGCTGCTTCCCACCACCACCGGGCTACTTCGAGCGGGTGCGTGAGATCTGCGACCGCCACGACGTCCTGCTGGTGGCCGACGAGACGATCTGCGCCTTCGGCCGGATCGGGGAGCCCTTCGCGATCACCCGCTTCAACACCGTCCCCGACATCATCACCTGCGCGAAGGGCATGACCTCCGGCTACGCGCCCATGGGAGCCATGATCGCGGCCGATCGACTCTTCGAGCCCTTCGCCCACGGCACCAATTCGTTCTTGCACGGGTACACCTGGGGCGGCCATCCGGTAGCTGCCGCGGTGGCGCTTGCCAACCTCGAGATCATGGACCGGGAGGGCCTCTACGACCACGTGCAGGCGAACGAAGACGCCTTCGCCTCGACCTTGAGCAAACTCACCGACCTCGACATCGTCGGCGACGTCCGCGGCGCGGGCTACTTCTACGGAATCGAACTGGTCAAGGACAAGTCGACCAGGGAAACCTTCAACGCAGACGAGTCCGAACGGCTGCTGCGGGGCTACCTGTCGAAGGCCCTGTTCGACAACGGCCTCTACTGCCGGGCCGACGACCGCGGCGACCCGGTGATCCAGTTGGCGCCACCGCTGATCGTGGGCCAAGCCGAGTTCGACGAGATCGAACAGATTCTGCGCCATGTCCTCGTCGAGGGGATGAAACTGCTGTGACCGGAGCTCCGAAGGTCCGGGTCAAGCGCCTGCCCGAAAAGCAGGTCGACGATCCCACGGTGCTGGCCGAGATTCTGCGCGCCGGGGTGCTGGCCCATCTCGCCGCCGTCGTCGACGGACAGCCCTACGTGCTTCCGGTCGCCTACGCACCGTGGTCAGACGGCATCGTGCTGCACGGCTCGAACGCCTCGCGGTTGTTCCGGCACCTCGCCTCCGGCGCACCGACCTGCGCCACCATCACGCTGCTCGACGGCCTGGTGTACGCCCGGTCCGCGTTCGAGTCCAGCATGGAGTACCGCAGTGCCATGCTCTTCGGCAGCGCCGTCCAACTGACCGGGGATCGCAAGGCGGCCGCCCTGCGGGCGCTCTCCGATCACCTTCTACCCGACCGCTGGGAGCACATCCGGCCACCCTCGGAGAAGGAGGACAAGGCCACCATGGTGCTCCACCTGCAACCCGACTCCTGGAGCGTCAAAGTGGGTTCCGGCTTCGCCGATGAGGCACCGGCGGACCTGGAACTGCTCGGGCACGTATGGGCCGGTCGGGTGCCACTGTCGACAACTGCCGGCCCGGCAATCCCCGACCCGACTTCGGCGGCGCACGGCACGCCGGTACCGGCGCACGTCGCCGACATTGCGAACGGCCCGAATTGAATCAATCGTTGTGGTGGCGCCGCAGCGTCCCGCCTGAGCAGCGCCCACCGCTGACCACAGACACCCGAGCCGACGTCGCGATCGTCGGAGCCGGTTTCACCGGAGCCTGGACCGCCTACTACCTCACCAGGCTGGAGCCCACGCTCCGGGTGGTGGTCCTCGAGGCCGGACGGGTCGGGTTCGGCGCCTCCGGCCGCAACGGCGGATGGTGCTCGGCGCTGTTCCCGGCCGAACCCGACCGCATCGCCGAGGAGTACGGGCACGAGCAGGCGGTGGCGATGCAGCGGGTCATGCACGAGTGCGTGGCCGAAGTCGGTCACGTCGCGCGGACTCACGGCATCGACTGCGACTGGGCTCAAGGCGGCTCGGTCTACCTGGCGCGCAGCGAGGCCCAACTCGAGCGGGCCGCAGGGTATGTGGAGGCGGCGCGGCGATTCGGTTTCGGCTCCGCCGACTACCGCCTGCTCGACGCCGTTGAGGCTGGCTCCCGAGTAGGTGCGACCACCACCTACGGCGCGGTCTACACACCTCACTGCGCGGCGATCGACCCGCTGAAACTGCTGCGCGGCTTGGCGAGCGTGGCGGAGTCCGCAGGTGTGCAGATCTTCGAGGGCAGCCGGGTGGAGTCGATCAGCCCGGGTCAACTGACCCTCGCCGGAGGAGCCACGGTAGCGGCTGGGACCATCATCCGCGCCACCGAGGCCTACACGCCGCTGCTAGCCGGTCAGCGCCGTACGCTCGCTCCGGTCTACTCCTTGATGATCGCCACGGCACCATTGCCCGCATCGATCTGGGACGAGATCGGACTGGCCGAGCGAGAGACGTTCAACGACCTTCGACACCTGATCATCTACGGACAACGCACCGCGGATGATCGGCTGGCGTTCGGCGGTCGGGGGGCGCCGTACCACTTCGGATCCACCGTCCGCAGCGGGTTCGACAGCGAACCACGCGTACACCAGGCTTTGACCGAGGCGCTGACCGAGCTGTTTCCGATCTTGACCGGAGTGGAGATCACGCACCGCTGGGGCGGCCCGCTGGGGATCGCCCGCGACTGGTGGGCACGCGTGGTGCTGGATCGCGACACCGGCCTGGGCTGGGCCGGCGGCTACGTCGGCGACGGCGTCGGGACGTCGAACCTCGCCGGTCGAACGCTCGCCCATCTCATCACCGAGCGGAAGTCGGAACTGACCGAACTGCCGTGGGTCAACCGGCCGCTGCGGAACTGGGAACCGGAACCGCTTCGGTGGCTGGGGACCAACGCCGTGCTCGCCGCGATGCGATTCGCAGACGACGCCGAATCGCGAACTGGCAGGTCCAGCCGGGTGGCGGAGTTGGTCGGGCGGCTCATTCGTTAGGTGACTCGACCGGGCCCGCCCCGGCCGATCGGTCCGACGACGGCGGTGCGGCCTACTTGAAGTAGCCGTTGGTCTCCACCCGCACGTGGGTTCCGATCGCCGAGGAGTACAGCGCGACGGTGCGCGTCGAAGGCACACCTACCACCCCTCCGTTGCTGCGAATGTAGTCGGCATCGGGCCAGTTGAGCACCGACGAGAACGGCAACGGTTGATCAGCGGGGTACAACCGCAGGTGGCCGGTGGAGCGAGTCTCCAGCACGGAGGCGTTGTACGCCACGGCCACTGCGGTCGGCGGGATCACGTCGACGGCCGCGATCGCCCCGGCGCTCGTGCGGGCGTCCTTGACGGCCACCACCCGTGACGGCTGGCCCCAGGGCAAGAGCGCGTTGAGCGGTTCCGGGGCCCGACTGTCGTAGGCCGTGGCGGGGTTCACCGGGTGGTAGTAGGCCCCGGACTCACCTGAGTAGTACCCCACCACGTCGACCAGGAAGCGCACCGGAGCAAAACTGCGGCCGTAGACCTTGACGGTTCCGGTGGGCGAGACGTTGACGTTCAGGCCGTTCGCGATCACGTCGCCGGACTTCGCCCAGTTGATCGTCGACGCCAGCGTGGGGTCCTCATGACCGGGGTAGACCCGCAGGTGGCCGGCCGAATCCGGGCGCACCACCGTGATCACGTACGCGATCGAGGAGGCCTCGGTGGGCACGACCCGGGCACCGGTGTCATAGGCCTTCGTAACGTTGATCTCCCTGGTGGTGTCGAAGAGCAGGGAACCCTGCGGATCGGTTGCCGAGTCGTAGACCCGGGTGGGCGGCACCGGGGTGAAACGACCGGTGGCCTGTGCCTGCTCGGCCGGCAGGTAGTAGCCGAGTACGTCGACCACGGCGTTGCCGGTGGTGGAGGCGTTGTTGGTGATTCGGATCTGCCGACTCGGGTCGAGTCGCACGGTGAGGCCGTTGGCGATGGATTCCCCGCTGCGCCAGGCGATGGCAGCCGTCGACGTCGAGGGCACATCGCCCGGCATCACCGACAGCGAACCGACACTCGACGCAGCCGGAGCCGTGAGGTTGTAGGCGATCGCGGTGGCACCGGACGGGACGACGTCCTTCGCGCCGCCGGCCTTGGCGATCTGGTCGGCCACGCTGAACGTCCTGGTCTCCCCCGCCGCCAGCGGCGAACCACCCTCGGTGGTCCGGGTATCGACGACCCGCACCGGGTTGATGGGCACGAAGACCGACGCCGGCGAGGCGTAGGGGGTGGCCGCTTTCACCGCCGATGCCGGGCCGGGGCCGCGGTCGTTGACCGCCCGGATCGCGATCCGGTATTCGACTCCGTTCTTCAGACCACCGACCAGCGTCGGCGACTCCGTCTTCGCGGGTGAGAAGGCGGTCCAGGACGTCCCACCGTTGAGCGAGTATTCGTAGTTGCGCAGCGGCAGGCCGCCGGTGGATCCCGCCTGCCACGCCAGCCGGATGCCACCGTCAACCGGGGTCACCTCGGCCAGGGTCGGTGCTCCCGGCGGTCCGATGATGGTTTTCGGGGATGCGGCGACGGTGTTGGACGCAAGGCTGGCTCCGACCGCGAAGAACGCATCGTTGGCGGCTTTCAGCCGCACCTGGTAGGTGACTCCGTTGGTGAGTCCGGAGATCACCAGCGGCGACGCCGGCGAGGCCGGGTTGCGCGCCACCCAGGAGGCGCCGCCGTCCAGCGAGTACAGGTAGGTGATGATCGGCCGACCGCCGTCCCAGACAGGCGGGGTGAAGTTCACCGTCAACTGTCCGTCGCCGGGGGTGATCCCGGTGATGCGCGGCTGGTCCGGAGCGAACACCATGCCTGGCTGCGGCGCAGCGAAGTTCTGAGTCCAGTAGTGCGTGTAGGTGGATCCCGGAACGTTCGCGTAGCCGTTGCCGAGGAAGGTGAAAGCCGGATTCATGATGTTCGCGCAGTGGGCCGGGCTGTCGAGCCAGCCGTTGTACTTGACACCGTTGATGACCGCCCCGTACATCGCACCCTCGGGGGTGGACCACCAGGCGTGCATGTTCTCGCCGACCGTGGTCCAACTGAACCCGGCGGCGGTGACCCGGTCCCCCGGAGTCAAACCGTCCGGGTTGGTGTGCGGATCGGGTGTGTCGTAGAAGTTTCGGACGCCGGCGTCGGTGCTGTGCGCCCGGGCCGCATTTGCCAACCGGGCGTCGTAGCGCACCGGAGCGGCGGCCGGGTACCACGTACCGCCGCACCAACGGCCCTGCGCCCGCACCTCGTTGGTGATGACCAGGAGCTGTTCCTCCAACTGGCCGGGGGTCAGAGCGGCCGGCGTCACCGTAGCCGCGGAGCTGCCTCCGGCGCCGAACAGCCCGAAGACCAGCAACGCGGCGCCGAGCAGGGCCACCAGCGCAGCGCGTGCACCGTGGGTGATCCGGTCGGTCATGCTGCTCACCTGGTTCGATCGATCTCGCCGCGCCTGCAATCCCCCTTCACTAGTTCATCGGCGGCGCAAAGTCCAGGCTTGACCCTGCAATCGGATGATCATTGGTCACGCCAGGTGCGATCTCAGCGGGTGGTGGGAGATTGGGGCTCACTGCGCGGCGGCGAGTTGCCCACACGCTCCGTCGATCTCCCGACCCCTGGTGTCCCGGATGGTGGCGGCGATCCCGCCGGCACGTAGTCGCCGCAGGAACTCGTCCTCGACCGCCGGATCGCTGGCGGTCCACTTCGAGCCGGGGGTCGGGTTGAGCGGTATGAGGTTGACGTGCACCAATCGGCCGGCCAACAGGCTGGCGAGCAGATCGGCTCGCCAGGGTTGATCGTTGATCTCCCTGATGAGGGCGTATTCGATGGAGACACGTCGGTGGGTCCGATCGGCGTATCCCCAGGCGGCATCGAGCACCTCGGCCACCGGCCAGCGGTTGTTCACCGGCACGAGTTCATTGCGGAGATCGTCATCGGGTGCGTGCAACGACAATGCCAAAGTCACCGGCAGACCCTCGTCGGCCAACTGGCGCATCCGGGGTGCCAGGCCGACGGTCGAGATGGTCACGCCCCGCGCCGAGATACCCAGACCCTCCGGGGCCGGGCTCACGATCCGGCGCACCGCCCCAAGCGTCGCGGCGTAGTTCGCCAGAGGTTCCCCCATGCCCATGAACACGATGTTGCCGACGCGCCCCGGGCCGCCTGGGATCTCACCCGCGGCCAGTTCGACGGCACCGGCGACAACCTGGTCGACGATCTCCGCCGTGGAGAGGTTGCGCGTGAGACCGCTTTGGCCGGTGGCGCAGAACGGGCAGTTCATACCGCATCCCGCTTGACTCGAAATACACATCGTCGTGCGTTTCGGGTACCGCATCAAGACGCTCTCGACCAGCGAACCGTCGAACAGACGCCAGAGGTACTTCACCGTCGTTCCGTTGTCGCACGAGATCCTGTTCACCTCGTGCAACAGGCGCGGAGTCAGGGCTGCACAGAGTTCCGTTCGCTGCGCTGCGGGGACGTCGGTCCAGGACTCGGGGTCCGGCGACAGCCGTTCGAAGTAGTGCTTGGATACCTGATCGGCTCGGTAGGCGGGGAACCCCAACGCCGTCGCCTTCTCGCGACGCCCGGCCCGATCGAGATCCGCCAGGTGCTGCGGCGGTCGCTCCCGCCGCCGGCGTGGGGTGAACACCAACTCACCGGGTTGCTGCCGAAGCTCCGCCTCTTCCGAGGCGGCTGAAGAGTCACCCGGTCCGGTGGAGGTCGAGTCGTCGGAGGTCATCGCTACGCCAGGACCGGAACCGCGATCAGACCGAAGATCGCGAACAGCAGCCACGAGACGAACGCGTTGGGGATCAGCGAATCCAACCGGTCCATGACGCCGCCGTGGCCGGGCAGGATGTTGCCGAGATCCTTCACTCCGAGGTCGCGCTTGATGGCCGATTCGGCGAAGTCCCCCGCGGTCGCCGTCACCGCCATCAGCACCCCGGCGATCACCCCTTGCCACCAAGGGGCGCCCAACAGGAACTCGAACAGCAAGGCACCGACAATCGCCTGGAAGGTCACGGAGCCGGCGAAACCCTCCCAGGATTTCTTCGGGCTGATGCCCGGGGCGATGGGGTGCTTGCCGAAGAGCACGCCGGTCGCATACCCGCCGATGTCGTTGCAGACCGTCAGCAACACGAAGGTGACGATCAACTTCGGCCCGTCGTCGGCGGCCAGGGTGAGGATCGCGAAGCCGAGCATGAAGGGCAAGTAGGCGGCCGTGAACACGGTGGCCGTGACGTCCTTGACGTAGCCGTCCGTGCCGCGTCGGACCCGCCAGATCAAGGTGCTGATGACTATCAACCCGAAGACCATGACCAGACCCACGACGTTGTAGAGGTAGGCCATGATCACCGTTGCCACCGCGCCGAGATAGATGGGGGTGCGGGCCACCACAACTCCGGCAACCCGGAATGCGTTGATGACCTCGTAGATCCCCACCCCGACTGCCAGCAGGGCGAACCCCGCGAACAGCCACTTGAAGGTGAACAACGTCACCAGCGCGATCGCCCCAAGCCCGACGCCCACCCCGATCGCCGCTGGCAGGTTCCGTCCCGCTTTGGAGGTGGAACCGTCGCCGTCAGCCGGAGTTTGGGCTGCCGAGGACTCGGTCTGTTCGGTCATCTTAGACCTCGATCAGTTCGGCTTCCTTGACCTTCAGGATCTCGTCCACATGCCCGACGTGGGTATGCGTGAGTTCCTCAAGGTTGGCCTCCGCGCGGTGCACGTCGTCCTTGCCGGCATCTCCGTCCTTGGCCAGCGTCTCCAACCGCTCTTTGGCCGCCCGGCGGATGTTGCGGATCGAGATCCTGGCATCCTCCGCCTTCGCCCGCGCCATCTTGATGTACTCCCGTCGCCGCTCCTCGGTCAATGCCGGGAGGACGACTCGGATGATGTGCCCGTCGTTCGTGGGGTTGACCCCGAGGTCGGAATCGCGGATCGACTTCTCGATGGCAGTCATCGACGACTTGTCATACGGCGTCACGATGATCATCCGGGCCTCGGGGACTTGGAAGGAGGCGAGTTGGTTGAGCGGGGTTGCAGCACCGTAGTAGTCCACGCTCAACTTGTTGAACATGGCCGGAGTCGCCCGACCGGTCCGGATCGTCGCGAAGTCCTCTCGTGCCACCGAGATGGCCTTGTCCATCTTTTCCTCGGCCTCGAAGAGGATCTCGTCAATCAAGTCCTGGCCGTCACTCACTTCGTCTCCTTGGGTTGCGCCGCCGCCTCCGGTGTGGGCTGCGGATCGGCCGTCCGGCGGCTGTCCTCGGGTTCCACGCTCGTGCTCACGAGGGTACCGATTCGCTCCCCGGCGACAGCACGTGCGATGTTGCCTTCTACCAGCAGGTTGAACACCACAATAGGCAAGTTGTTGTCCTGGCAGAGGCTGATCGCAGTCGCGTCGGCGACTTTCAACCCCCGTGCCAGGACGTCGGCCGGGTTGAGCTCGGAGAATCGCACCGCGTCGGGGACCACTCGTGGGTCGGCGTCGTACACGCCGTCCACTCCCTTGGCCATGAGCACCACTCCGGCCCCGATCTCGAGCGCTCGCTGGGCCGCGCAGGTGTCGGTCGAGAAGTACGGGACGCCCAGGCCGCCACCGAAGATCACCACCCGTCCCTTCTCGAGGTGACGGATCGCCCGTCGCGGGATGTAGGGCTCAGCCACCTGCCCCATCGTGATGGACGTCTGCACCCGGGTGTCGATTCCCTGCTTCTCCAGGAAGTCCTGCAGTGCGAGGCAGTTCATGACGGTGCCCAACATGCCCATGTAGTCGGCGCGCGCCCGATCCATCCCGCGATCCGACAATTGCGCCCCGCGGAAGTAGTTCCCGCCGCCGATCACCACGGCGACTTCCCGTCCGGCCCGCACGATCGCAGCGATCTGGATCGCGATCGAATGCACCACATCCGGATCCACTCCGAGGCCCCCGCCGGGGCCGGCGAAGGCCTCGCCGGACAGTTTCAGCAACACCCGAGGCCAACCCTGCGGGTCTACGTCGGGCCAGCCAGGGGCCAGACCCTCGATTCGCGGTTGGGACACATTCGAGCGGACGTCGGCGACCACGGGCCACTCCCTTACACCGGCTGTTCGGTTGCTCGTCATGAGTCTGCCCTACCCAGCCCGTATGTCACGTGCTGGGTAGGGCAGATCTGCGGAGGATTCAGGACTGGCCCACACGGAACCGCGCGAAGCGCAGGATCGTGGCGTCGTTCTCGTTCAGGTACGCGCCGATGGTCTTCTTGTTGTCGCGGACCCATGGCTGCTCCAGCAGACACACGTCCTTGAAGAACCCGTTCACGCGGCCCTCGACGATCTTGGGTAGCGCCTGCTCGGGTTTGCCCTCCTCGATGGCCTTCTCCCGCGCCACCCGCTCCTCGGTCTCCAGCACGTCGGCCGGCACGTCATCGGCGGTGAGATAGGTGGGAGACATCGCCGCGATGTGCTGGGCGACGTTCTTGCCGACCTCTTCGTTCTCGCCGTCGAGCTCGACCAGCGCACCCACGCTCGGCGGAAGGGCCGGGTCGTGCTTGTGCAGATACACGGTGACGAAGCCGTCCCCGAACCGCTCGAAGCGGCGGATCTCGATCTTCTCACCCATGCTCGCGTTGGCCTCGTCCAGCAGATCCCGAACCGACTTGCCGGCTGAATACTCCGCGGCGAGCAACTCGTCGAGGTCAGCTGGGTTCTTCACCGCCACGAACGAGGCAACATCGGCCGCCAGCGACTGGAATCCTTCGGTCTTCGCCACGAAGTCGGTCTCGCAGGCGAGTTCGAGCATCACCCCGTGATCCGTGGCGGCGAGGTGCGCCGCCACCAGGCCGTTCGCAGCGTTCCGCCCGGCCCGCTTGCCGACGTCCTTGGCCCCCTTGATGCGGAGCAGTTCGGCGGCCTTCTCGAAGTCGCCGCCGGCCTCCTCGAGCGCCTTCTTGCAGTCCATCATCCGGCCCCGGTCAATTCCCGGAGCTTCTTCACGTCACTCGCGGTGACAGCCATGCCTGTGTCCTCTTCTCTTCTGGTCTACTTGGCCGCGTCGTCGGTGGCCTCGACGGTTGGCGCCGCTTCGGCTGCCGCGGCCTCGGCCACGACCTCGGTTGCGACATCCTCCACCTCGGCAGCAGCCGCTGCGGTCTCGGCGACCGCCTCGTCGGCAGCACCTTCTGCGGCCGCCTGCTCCGATTCGGCACCGAGCAACTCGCGCTCCCACTCCGGCGCCGGTTCGGCTTCCGCGTCGGAAGAATGGCGCGCCACGATGCCCTCTGCCACGGCATCGGCGATGACCCGGGTCAGCAGTCCGACGGCACGAATCGCGTCGTCGTTGCCGGGGATCGGGTAGTCGACCACATCGGGGTCGCAGTTGGTGTCCAGGATCGCGACGATCGGGATGCCGAGCTTGCGCGCCTCGGCGACCGCGATGTGCTCCTTGTTCGTGTCGACGATCCAGACCGCACTCGGGATCTTGCTCATGAAGCGGATACCACCTAGGACCCGCTCAAGCTTGTCGCGCTCGCGGCGAAGGCCGAGCAGTTCCCGCTTGGTCATGCCACTGGCCGCCACGTCGTCGAAGTCGATCTCCTCGAGTTCCTTGAGGCGCTGCAGGCGCTGGTGCACCGTCTGGAAGTTGGTCAGCATTCCACCGAGCCAGCGCTCGTTGACGTAGGGCATTCCAACCCGCTGCGCCTGCGTGGCGACAGCTTCCTGGGCCTGCTTCTTCGTACCGATGAACAGGATCGTGCCGCCGTGCGAAACGGTCTGCTTGACGAACTCGAAGGCGTTGTCGAGATATCCGAGTGCCTGATTCAGGTCGATGATGTAGATGCCGTTGCGGTCGGTGAGGATGAACCGCTTCATCTTGGGGTTCCAGCGGCGGGTCTGGTGTCCGAAGTGGACGCCGGACTCCAGCATCTGGCGCATGGTCACAACTGCCATGAGCATGCCTCCTGCGCCCGGCGCAAGCCGGACTCGTGGTTCCTCGCGGTTCAACGGTTGTTGTCCGCGCCTGACCCCCATCGAGACGGCCGCCCGTAGGACCGTGACCGCTCGCCGCACACCGGGTGTGGGAAATGGGGATGCGAAGTCGCCAAGCCGACGAGGGCGTGGCGCCCGATCAGTCTAGCCGGGCCGGTGTCCACAGTTGCGTCACCGGGTCTGGTGGCCGGCCTCGGCTGCGGATCACACTTGCCGCCATGGCTGTCCGGACGATTGTCACGACCGTCGTCTGCGGTACGGCGGTGGCGCTCACCGCGCCTCCGGCCGCGCCGCCCGGCGGACCCTACGTCTCACCTTTGGCGCGAGTGGACGTGGTGGCGGAATTCGACCCGCCGGCGCGGCCATGGCAGCCAGGTCACCGGGGCGTCGACCTCGCGGCGAATCCCGGCGACGTCGTCCGCGCCCCCGCCGAGGGTGTGGTCACCTTCGCCGGACGGGTCGTGGACCGCGGGGTAGTCACCATCGACCATGGCGACATCCGCACCACGTATGAGCCTGTCGATCCCGCTGTCACCACCGGTGACACGCTGACCGCCGGCGCCACCATCGGCCGCATCGGGGAAGGGGCTCATTGTTCGCAGCGGTGTCTTCACTGGGGTGCCCTGCTCGACTCGGACTACATCGATCCGCTCGCCCTGCTGGTTCGCTACGCCCCGGTGCTCAAACCCCCGTTCGAGCCGTGACGCCGACTCAGACCTCGACCTGACTCATCCAACCCCGCAACTGCAGCATCGCGCGGCTGTGGAGTTGACTCACCCGACTCTCGGTGACCCCGAGCACCTGTCCGATCTCGGCCAGGGTGAACCCTTCGTAGTAGTAGAGGGCGACGATGATCTGGTCACGCTCCGGCAACAGGTGCACCGCCCCGCCGATCGCCTCCCGCACGGACTGACCCTCCAGCGCGTCCTCCGGCGCCGGCAGCCGACGGTCGACCACCATGTCGCCCAGAGTCGCCGAACCACCGTCACCTCCGTGGATCAGTTCGTCCAGCGCCGCGACGTGGGTGTAGGACACCATCGCGAAGAGTTCGTGGAGGTCGTGGACGTCCATGCCCACCCGGTTGGCCACTTCCTCATCGGTGGGAGTTCGGTGCAGCTCGTTCTCCAGTTCGGCGTAGGCGCGCTCGACCTCCCTCGATCGCGCCCGGATGGATCGTGGAACCCAGTCCAATCCGCGCAGTTCGTCGATGATGGAACCTCGGATACGCGACAGCGCGTAGGTCTCGAACTTCCACCCGCGCTCGGGTTCGAACTTGTCGATGGCGTCGATCAAGCCGAACAGTCCGTAGGAGACCAGATCCGAGTTCTCAACGGTGGCCGGCAGACTGGCACCGACGCGGCCGGCGATGAACTTCACCAGGGGTGCGTAGTGCAGAATCAGCGCCTCGCGTGCCTCCGGATCGGCGTCGACCTTGAACTGCTCCCAGAGTCCGTCGACGGTTTCAGGCGCGGGGGTGAGCACTCTGATACACCTTCCGAAGTCGTTCCGCGGTCACGTGGGTGTAGATCTGGGTGGTGCCAAGGCTGGCATGTCCGAGCATCTCTTGCACGGTTCGCAGGTCGGCGCCGCCCTCCAGCACGTGGGTAGCCATGGCGTGACGCAAGACGTGCGGCGAGATCCGCCGGGCACCGGCCGCCACGCTCACCTCGTTCACCACTCTGCGCACCGCGCGCGGATCGATTCGTGCGCCCCGTCTGCCGAGGAACAGCGCGTCACCGCTCTTCTCGTTCACGAACTCTTCTCTGCCCCGCTCCAACCACCTCGCCACGGACTCCTGCGCCGGCTCGCCGAGCGGGACCACCCGTTGCCGGTTGCCCTTCCCGACGACCTCCACCAGACCCGGGCGTCGGATGTCTGCCAGATCCAGGCCGCAGAGTTCGGAAACCCGAAGTCCAGCACCGTAGAGGAGCTCGCAGATGGCCAGGTCGCGCAGGGCCAGCGGATCGTCTGTTCCCGCCGCCGCCTCGTCCAGCCAGGTGCTCAACTGCCGTTCCGCAGGTACTGCGGGCAGGCTGCGGCGGACCTTGGGAGAGCGGAGCTTGGGGCCAGGGTCGGCCCCGTCGAGCAGCCCTCGCTCGTGCGCCCAGGCGGTGAAGGCCCGGGCCGAGGAGGCACGCCTGGCGAGGGTGGCGCGGGAGGCGTCGGGCTGGCTTGCGAGCCACGCTCTGAGCCGGACCACGTCAATCGTGGCCAACTCGGGTTCGGGGGAGGTCGCGAGGAAATCGAGCAACGAGGCCACGTCGGAGCGGTAGGCCCGAACTGTGTGCGGGCTGAATCTGCGGCCCGACGCGAGGTGGTCGGAGAACTGGGCAAGCAGGCGTTCCCAGCGAGCAGCGCGGTGCCGCGCCGCGGTGCTGCCGTCCCCAGAGTCCGATCCGCCTGCCATAGGTCTAGTGAACAGCGGGTGACCAGGCCTTTGCAGCAACTTGGCCGAGAACCCTGGACGGCGGCGGCCCTAGCGGGACTTGGCGAACCTGGTGAGGGCTTCGTCGGTGAGTTGCCAGCCACGGCGACTGCGAGTCAGGTAGCCGCCCCCTTCGAGCAGCGCGAGCAGGGGTACCAACTCCTCCCGCGGGAGCCCGATGTCGGCGGCCAACTGCACGTCGTCGAGCGGCCCCTTGGCCACCAACCACCCCAAGACGCTGCGACCGACCGTACTGAGCGCCGACGACTCCCCCAGCGGCGTCACCACCTCCAGCACGTCGCTGGTGCCACCGACCAGGATCGCCTGCTGGTTCCGGATCAGGTCGTGACACCCGGTCGAGAGGTCTGAGTCCACCGGACCCGGCACCGCCATGACATGCCGGGAGATTCGCGCTGCTGCCGCGGCAGTGCTGCGCGCTCCGGATTTCAGGGCGGCTTCGACGACGATGGTGCCCCTGCTGAGTGCGGCGATCAGCCGGTTTCGGGTGAGGAACCTATGGCGGGCCGGCGGGGCACCGAGCGGACATTCGGACACGACCGCGCCGCTGTGCTGGACCCGCCGGAACAGATGCTCATGGGCACGCGGGTAGGGCTTGTCGACCCCGCCGGCTGAGACCAGCACAGTCCTCCCGCCCACCGCAAGAGCCCCCTGATGCGCTGCGGCATCGATGCCGTAGGCCCCGCCGGAGACCACCGTCCACCCGAACAACGCCAACTCCGCTGCGATCGTCTCGGCCTGCATCCGACCGTAGGGACTGCAGGCCCTCGCACCCACGATCGACACGGATCGAACCAGATCGAGCCGCACGGACTCACCCGTGACCCACAACAGGAAGGGCTTGGCATCGCCGAGGTCATCGAGTTGGGTCGGCCATCCCGGATAGCCGGGCAGCAGGCAGCGCGCCCCGAGTGCGGCAGCTCGCTCGAGTTGCGTTGCGACGGCTTCCGCGAGCGGCGACGCCGACCGAGCGGGCAAACGCGTCCGTTCAAGTTCGGCGGCGACGCGTTCCGGCCCCTTGCGCCCCACCTCGGCACCCACCTTGGAATCGCCCGGCTCGGCGAGCAGGCTGAGGGCGATGCGGGCTCGGACTTCCGCCTCCCAGTGGGCATCACCGCCGGACCTGCCGATCGCATCGGCCGACGTGGACCGCGGGGCCGCCGGCATCGGGAGTGCCTGTTGGGCCGGGTGGATCTGGGGCGCACCCGTCATGCCAACCACGCCTCGGAGTTGCGCAGGCTCATCGCCTCGGTCAGTTCGCCGGGCCCGGGGGCGTCCTTGCCGGCGAGGTCGGCGAGGGTCCATGCGACACGCAGCGCGAGGTCCAGGCCACGCACCGACTCCTGCGACTCTGCCGCCTGCGAGAGCGCTCGCTGCAGTGCGTCGGGAACCGGCCAGTTCCGCCGAATCTCGTGAGCCGGTACCGCGGCATTGACCCGCCAGGTGGTTTCTGCCAGTCGCCGGGCGGCCCGCTGCCGCGCCGCACGCACCCGGTCGGCCACCACGGTCGACGTTTCGGCGGGGCCGTCGGCACCGGACAACTCCGCCAAGGTGGGCCTGCGCAGGGTCAGTCGCACATCAACCCGATCCAACAACGGTCCGGCCAGCCGGGCGAGGTACCGTCGCCGTTGCACCGACGAGCAACTGCATGGCCTGCCGCTGGAGTCCAGCGCCCGGCCGCAGGGGCAGGGATTGGTCGTGAGCAGCAGTTGGAACCTGGCGGGCAACTCCACGTGGAAGCCGCTCCGCGAGAGCGTCACTTGGCCTGTTTCCATCGACTGCCGCAAGGAGTCCAGCGCACCGGCGGAGAATTCGGCCGCTTCATCGAGCAGCAGCACACCGGCGTGCGCCTTCGTCACTAGTCCGATCCGTGGCCGCTCTGCGCTTCCGCCGCCGATCAACGCCACATCAGTTGTGGTGTGGTGTGGACTCACCACCGGTGGACGCCGGATCAACTCGGGCGGCGCCGCCGTCTCTGAGAGGGCTCTGATCGACGTCACCTCAAGCGCATCCGGGTCGTCGAGGTCGGGGAGCAGTGACGCCAGCCGTGCCGCCAACAGCGACTTGCCCACCCCCGCCGGTCCGGCGAGCGCGAGGTGGTGGCCACCGGCGGCAGCCACTTCCAGACCTCGACGCGCCCTACGTTGACCCCGCACATCGGCCAAGTCAGGCTCTGCCGGGTGCGTCGAAACGACCGGAGGCGCCACCTGTCGTCGTGCAGCGCAGGCGACGTCGAGTTCCTGGTGGGCCATCGAGTCGTCTCCGGTCAACTCGCCCCACAACTGACGCAGCGTCCAGACCGGCATCACCTGCAACCCGGTGACCAACTCCGCCTCGGCTGCATGAGCCGCCGGCACTACCAACCGTGGCGCGCCCGCGCGAGCAGCAGCCAGCGCGGCGGGCAGCACCGTGCCCACCGGTCGGACGCTGCCGTCAAGACCGAGTTCCCCGACGAACACCCAGTCCGCCACGTTGTCCCGATCCGGCAACACGGCACTGCTCGTCAGCACCGCGACAGCTATGCCCAGGTCGAGTCCCGAGCCGCGCTTCGGCAGCGACGCCGGGCTGAGTCCGACCGTGATGCGACCGGTGGGCCAGGGCAGACCGGAACTGGCCGTGGCGGCGCGCACCCGTTCCCGGGATTCACTGACCGCAGTGTCGGGCAACCCGACGATGGCCCAGTGCGGAAGCCCTTGCGCCAAGTGGGCCTCAACCTCCACCAAGTGGGCGCGCACCCCGACCACTACCGCCGTCATCGCTCTGCCGGTGGCCATCATCCGACTCCGAGGAGGTGCCGGACGACTGCGGGACCTTTGGGCGACAGTTCGACGGCGACGACGTCCAGCCGGAGCTCTACGGGTCGACAGGCAAGAGAGCCAGGCGTGCGCCCCGCCAGCCACAACGCCAGCAACTTGCGCAGCCGGACGACTTTCCTCGGCGTCACAGCCTCCTCCGGCGACCCGTAGGCGTTGCTCGATCGGGTCTTCACCTCGCAGCCCACAAGGAAGTCCGCGTCCAGTGCGACGATGTCGAGTTCGCCCTCCCGACAGCGCCAGTTGCGCTCGACGATCCGGTATCCGCGTTCAGTCAGGAAGGCGCAGGCGACATCCTCGCCATAGCGGCCGAGCGCCGTCCGGCGCTGTGATCCATTGGGGTACCCACCCACAGCAACCACCTCCGGGTCACGAGCCTGACCTCAGGAGGTGATCCACTCCAGTAGCGACGGTGCATCTGTGGACAAGCGGACTCAAGAGTCCGATGTCATTGCGATTCCGGCGGCTCCAGATTTGCCGGGTTCAACTCTTCGACGTTGACATCCTTGAAGGTCAATACCCGCACTTGTTTGACGAACCTGGCCTGCCGATAGATGTCCCAGACCCAGGCGTCGACCATGGTGACCTCGAAGAAAACCTCGCCCCCCTCGGTGGACCGCACGCGGACGTCGACGTCGTTGGCCAGATAGAAGCGCCGTTCGGTCTCGATCACATAGGCGAAGAGGTTGATGACGTCGCGGTACTCGCGGTAGAGCGCCAGTTCGATCTCACTCTCGTACTGCTCGAGATCTTCAATGCCCACCTGAGTCTCCCATCCTCGAGGTCCACGGACGACCCTATCGTTGCCCCATACCGTCGTCCCGGGACGCGCTGGGTAGGCCGGGAAGCCGCCAACTGAGCCGGTGCTGGCCCGACGGCCCCCAGCGCCGTAGTGCGGCGGTGTGTTCCGCCGATGCGTAGCCCTTGTTTCGTTCCCAGCCGTATCGATCCTCGTCCGCCGCCAACCTCCTCATCAAGTCGTCGCGGGCCACTTTGGCAACGATGCTCGCTGCGGCCACCGACGTGCGCTTCGAGTCGGCCTTCACCTCGGTGATGACCCGCTCGACGGCAGGTTCTGAAGGATCCGATTCACCTCCTCGACTGAGGTAGTCGACGTTCCCGTCGAGCAGGATGACGTCGATCTTGGAGGTCGGCCTCAACTGCGCCAACGATCGCCCGGCCGCAAGGCGCAGCGCCACCAAGACACCGAGTGCATCGACCTCGGCCGGACTGGCCATCCCCACGGCGCTGGAGGCCGACCAGCGGTCGATCGCGGTCGCCAGCCGACCCCTGGCGGCCATGGTCAAGTCCTTGCTGTCGCGGATGCCGGCCGGGGCGCGTCGCACGCATCGTGCCGTGACCATCACCGCCCCCACGGCCACCGGGCCGGCCAACGCGCCGCGGCCCACCTCGTCAAGTCCCACAACGGCTCGAGCGCCCTGCGCGAGAAGTTGCCGCTCCAGGGCCAATGTGGGCCGACCCACCGCTAGTTCCCCGCGGTGGACCCGTTCAATGCCGGGTTGTCGAACGGCACCGCTGGAATGGGGAATACCGCGAGCCGGTCGAGCGGCCACACGTTGAGGAACACCCGGCCCACGACGTTGTCGACCGGCACCGCACCGTTGTTCACACCGAGGTGATAGCGGGAATCGGCCGACTCCGAGCGGTTGTCGCCCATGACGAAGACCGAGTCGGCTGGAACCGTGATATCGAACGGCACCTGGTCGGTGCTGACGCCGGGCTTGATGTAGGGCTCGTCGAGCGGCACACCGTTGAGCACAATCCGTCCCTGCGGGTCGCAGCAGGCGACCTGATCGCCCGATACCCCGATGACACGTTTGACCAGGTCCTCGCCCTTGTTCGTCGGCACGATTCCGACGAATTCGAGGGCAACTCGAAGGGGGTTCGAATCAACCGGGACCGCAGGTGGGAGCCATCCGCCCGGATCGCGGAAGACAACGATCTCACCGCGCTTGACCCCGGCCAGACTCGTGGTGATCTTGGACGCGAGGATGCGGTCACTCGGCTCCAAGGTGTTCTCCATGGATTGGCTGGGAACGTAGAAGGCCTGCACGAAGAAGGTCCTCACCACCACCGAGAGCACGATGGCCGTGATGAGCACGATGAGGATCTCGCGCAAGGCTCGCCAGGCCGACGACGTGCTGCCGCGCGACTCCGCCACTGCCTTCTCCTCTTCGTCGGTCACGATCCCGACCCCGATGTCGGGACGGACCCGGAGCCCCACCACTGAATCTCGCCGGGCGGTGCCACGATGCCGACGACAACACCCTCGATCCGCTCCAGCGGGACGAATCCTCCGCCTGGGGCGCCCAGGTAGGCCCGACTGTCCGTCGACTGGGAACGATTGTCCCCCATCACCCACATCTTGCGTGGCGGAACGAGAACATCGAATGCGACATCGGATGGCGGTTCACCACCCAGGTACTCCTCGTCCACCGGGTTTCCATTCACCAGCAGACGACCTTCCTCATCACAGCATGTGATGCGGTCACCGGGAAGCCCGATCACCCGCTTCACGAACACTACGCGGTCGTGGCTCAGGGGTAGGAACGACCCGCGCCCGTCGAAGCCGACGACATCGAAGCGGTTCGGGTCGCCCATACGCCCCAGGGCGACAACGTCGCCGGTGTGCAGGGTCGGCGCCATCGAGTCCGACTCCACCCGGGCGACTGTGACGACGAAGGCGTTCACGGTCACCGCCACGACGACACCGACCGCGATACCCAGCGCGATCAGAACGCCGATCCGGCGCACCGGTCACCTCCTCGACACGGCGACCAGACTCCTCAGTCGCGGCGTTCCTTGATCTTCGCCGCCTTGCCGCGCAGGTCGCGGAGGTAGTAGAGCTTGGCTCGCCGCACATGCCCGCGGGTCTCGACCTCGATCTTCTCGATCACCGGCGAGTGCAGGGGGAACGTCCGCTCCACCCCGACGCCAAAACTGATCTTGCGGACGGTGAACGTCTCTCGGAGTCCCCCACCCTGTCGTCGCAGCACGACACCGGTGAACACCTGGACGCGGGAGCGGTTGCCTTCCACCACCTTGACGTGCACCCGGACGGTATCGCCCGGCCGGAAAGCGGGAAGGTCCGACCGCATCGATTGCGAGTCGAGATCGTCGAGGACGTTCATGGTTTCTCCTCGTGGCGCGCCGCCGGTCGGGCCACAGACGTCGATGGTGCGATTCGTGTGATGTGAGACATTCGGACCGGCGGTATCCGCCAGGCGCAGGTGGCTACCCCCAGCGGCAGGCAGCACACGATCTCAGCCCGGCAAGTGTGCCACATGGATCCCTGAACACGATCCGTCAGGGTCGGCCGCCGTCCTCAGTCGAGCAGGTCGGGGCGCATCGCGGCGGTGCGGGTTCGCGATTGTTCCACCCGCCAACTACGGACGGCTTCATGATCCCCCGAGGTCAGCACAGCCGGCACCGGAAGGCCGCGCCATACCGGGGGCCGGGTATAGACCGGACCCTCCAGCGCGCCATCGGCGGGCCGACTTGGCGCGAACGAATCGTCTTCGGCGCTCAAAGCGTTGCCCAACACCCCGGGCAACAAACGCACGATCGCCTCGGTGATGAGCAACGCGGCAACTTCGCCGCCGGCGACCACCACGTCGGCCACGGACAACTCCTCCACCCTCATCCGTTCCCGGTAGTGCTCCGCCACCCGCGCATCGATCCCCTCGTATCGGCCGCAGGCGATCACCAACCGCCCCGCACCGGCCAGATCGGCGGCCACTGACTGGGTGAACCGTCGCCCACTCGGTGTTGGGATCACCAGAACCGGCTGGGCCTCGGCGGTATCCGAGTCGAACCTGGTGGAATCCACTGCCAGCACGGCGTCGATGGCCTCGCCCCACACATCGGCCCGCATCACCATGCCGGGTCCACCGCCGTAGGGGGCATCGTCAACCGTGCGGTGACGATCGTGCGTCCAGTCGCGCAGGTCATGGATGTCCACCGAGACCGTGCCGTTTCGACGTGCCTTCCCGACCAGGGAAAGTGACAGCGGGGCGAGGTACTCCGGAAACACCGTCAGGATGTCGATCCTCATCCGGGACCCCTTATCCGCGGTCTTCCACGTTGCCGTCGGTGGGCTCGAACAGGCCCACCGCTGGATCGAGGACGATGCGACGGTTGGCCAGGTCGATTGAGGGCACCATCTGGGCGACCAGGGGTACGAGGACCTCAGTTGACTGCTCGGCGGTGCCCGGGACGACCGCCAGCAGATCCTGCCCGGGCAGGTGGATGACCTCCCTGACAACCCCGAGCCGTTCGCCGGTCAGCGACCAGCAGGTCAAACCCTCCAACTGCCAGTCGAAGTACTCATCGGGATCGGGTGGTGTGGTCGAGGTATCCGCGTCGACGCTGAGGAGTAGTCCGCGCAACTTTTCGGCGGCCGTTCGATCGGTCGTCCCGGCGAAACGCACGAGCAGCCGATCGCCTTGCCATCGGCTGGTATCGACGAGCAACTGCTCGCGCTCCGGGTCGTCGGTGAGGACGACCTGACCCGCGGCGAAGCGCTCCTCGGGGAAGTCGGTGCGCACCTCGACGGTCACGTCACCGCGCAAGCCGTGTGGTCGGCCGATGCGGCCCACCACCAGGCGCACTGTCGACGGTGGGCCCGGAGTGGTCGGATCGGGCGGATCCGGAGCCTCAGCGCTCGGAGACATCGAGGAAGTCGATGCGAATCGAGCGACTCCCGCTGACCGCCTTGACCACCGTTCGCAGTGCCGTTGCGGTTTTCCCGGAACGGCCGATGACACGACCCATGTCCGCCGGGTTCACCCGGACTGCGAGCGTGTCCCCGCGGCGGCGGTTGCGCCGTTCGGTCACCACGACGTCGTCGGGGTGCTCGACGATCCCTTTGACCAGGTGCTCGAGCGCCTCGGCCGCGATCATGGCTCCGTCAGTCCTTGGCGTCGGAGTCGGCGGTCGCCTCGACCTCGGCAGCTTCCTCCGCCGCTGCGGCGTCGACCACCTCGAGCGCCTCTGTGGAGACCTCTTCGGCAGCCTCGGCGGCGGCCTCGACCGGGTTCTCGGCTACCGGCGCCGGCGCATCCGCCTGCTCGGCTGCCTCGGATACCGCCTTGGCGAAAACTTCATCCTGCGAGGCGCGGGCGGGTGCGACTTCGAGCGCCCCCGCGGCGTCACCCTCCCCGGTGAACTTCTGCCAGTCACCGGTCAAGGCGAGGATGCGCTGCACCGACTCGGTCGGCTTGGCTCCGACTCCCAGCCAGTACTGGACGCGCTCGGAGTTGACGTCGATCACCGATGGGTTGGGAAGCGGGTCGTACGTTCCGACCTCTTCGATAGCGCGACCATCGCGCTTGGTGCGCGAGTCCGCCACCACGATTCGGTACACCGGACGGTGAACCTTGCCAAGACGCTTGAGCTTGATCTTTACAGCCACGGAAGGGTTTTCTCCAGAGTCGATTCGGGTGCGGTCGGACGACGGGGGTGGGGTCCACCGCCGGCAACCGTCGTTGGGATACATGCGCGGGAGAGAGGGGCCCGCGACGATCGCGCCCCATTCTGCCAGACGGGGGTGGCGATCATTTGCCCAGCATCCGACGCAACTCCTCGGGAAGCTCCGGCACCGCGGACGGAGTCGCGAGCGGGTCGCGTCCCGGTACGCCGTCGGTCGGTGCGCCGGGCGATGTGAGCGCCGAACCCGGGGGCGGCTTGCGCGCCATGGCAGCCGCCTCCTGTTGGGCGCGCTTCGCGGGATTGCCGCTACGCCCCTTCTTCCCGCGTCGAGGGGTTCCGCCGGACTTTCCTCGGGCCTTCTTGCCCCCGCCCGGCATGCCAGGGATTCCAGCACCCACCTGGCGCATCATCTTCTGAGCTTGGGCGAAACGTTCGAGCAGACCGTTGACCTCGGAGACGTGCACACCGGCGCCCTTGGCCACCCGCGCCCGGCGCGAACCGTTGAGGATGGCGGAGTTGCGTCGCTCCTCGGGCGTCATCGACTGGATGATCGCCGCCACTCGGTCGATCTCGCGCTCATCGAGTTGCTCGAGCTGCTTGCGGGCGTCTGCCATGCCCGGCAGCATCCCCATCAATTTGCCGAGGTTGCCCATCTTGCGCACGGCCTGCATCTGCTCGAGGAAGTCCTCGAGGGTGAAATCCTCCCCGGCGGCGAACTTCGAGGCCATCGCCTCGGCTTGCTCGGCGTCGAAGGTGCGTTCGGCCTGTTCGATCAGGGTGAGGATGTCACCCATGTCCAGGATCCGGGACGCCATTCGATCGGGGTGGAAGGGCTCGAAGTCGTCCGGCTTCTCCCCCGTCGAGGCGAACATGATCGGCCTGCCGGTCACTTCCCGCACCGAAAGTGCGGCACCACCGCGGGCATCGCCGTCGAGTTTGGTCAGCACGACCCCGTCGAACCCCACCCCTTCGTTGAAGGCGGTGGCGGTGCTGACCGCGTCTTGCCCGATCATCGCGTCGATCACGAGCAGGACCTCGTCCGGATCGACGGCGTCACGGATGTTCCGAGCCTGGGTCATCAATTCTTCGTCGATGGCGAGCCGGCCGGCGGTGTCGACGATGACCACGTCGAAGCCGGCGTCTTTGGCGTATTGGACACCGGAGCGTGACACCTCAACCGGGTCGCCGATGCCGTTGCCCGGCTCCGGGGCGTGGATACCGACGCCCACTCGCTGCGCGACGATCGTGAGCTGATCCACCGCGTTCGGTCGCTGCAGGTCGGCGGCGACCAGCAGCGGACGGTGGCCCTGCTCGTCGAGCCAACGTGCGAGTTTGCCGGCGAGGGTGGTCTTTCCGGAACCTTGTAGGCCGACCAGCATCAGAACCGTGGGTGGACGCTTGGCGTAGCGCAGTCGACGCGTCTCACCGCCGAGGATCGTGATCAACTCTTCGTTGACGATCTTGATCACTTGTTGCGCGGGGTTCAACGCCCCGGAGACCTCCGCCCCGGTGGCACGTTCGCGCACGCGGGAGGTGAACGATCTGACGACCGGCAGCGCGACGTCCGCATCGAGCAGGGCGACGCGGATTTCGCGGACGGTCGCATCCACATCGGCCGGTGACAGCCGCCCCTTGCCCCGGAGGTTCTTGAAGGTGGCGGTCAGCCGGTCAGAAAGCGAATTGAACACGTGTGATCCTCACGACGACGACGACTCAAGCCTGCCAGATCGCGCACGTGGGCGCGTCAGCCGTCTGCATCCGCGGGCGTCGCGGCAACCACGAGGGCCTCGCACAAACTGCGCTCCCGGCTCTCCGGCAGACGGCCTCCATCATCGCCCACCAGATAGAAGACGTCCACCACGTCCGCACCCAGGGTCGCCACCTTGGCGGCGCGCACATGACCGCCGAGGCGGGCGACGGTGGCCAGCAGGCGGTAGAGCAAACCCGGTGAATCGGCCGCCCGCACCTCGATGACGGTCGCCGTCCGGGAGGCGTCGGGTTCCACCGTCACGCGAGGTGCAGGGGGCTCGAACGCGGTGGGGATCGACGATTCGCGGCGGTGCAGACGGTCGTGCAGGGCCAGCGTCCCGGCGAGGACGCGACGCAAGTCGACCGCGATCCGGTGGGCGTCCGGGACGTCGCCGAAGGCCGGAGTCACCCGCCACGTGCTGACGGACCGCTCGTCGCCCATCGACGCCCTGGCCTCGATGACCGCGAGTCGATGCAGGGCCAGCACTCCGGCGATATCGGCGAGTTCGGCCTTCGGAGCCCCGATCACGAGTTCTTCCAACCCCCCGCGTTCGTCGCGCAGCACCACCACATCCTCGGCGGCCAACGCCACCGACTCCGCCTCCGAAGGCACCGGGATGCCGACGTCCGGGCGTCCGGCGAAGACCGCCGCCACGTGCTCGGCCAGGGAATCGACGAGTGCGGCCTTCCACGGGCTCCACGCCGCCGGGCCAGTCGCCTCCGCGTCCGCTTTGGTCAGCGCCCAGAGCATCTCCAACTGATCGGGGCTGCCCACGGCTTCCGCCACCATGGCGACGGTATCGGCATCGTGGATGTCCCGACGGGTGGCGGTATCGGCAATCAGCAGGTGTTGGCGGACCAACTGCTCGATCGCCTTCGCATCCTCGCCGGTGAAGCCCATCCGCGGCAGCATGCTCGCGACGATCTCGGCGCCGACTTCGCTGTGCCGGGCCGCCCCGGCTGGCTTGCCGATGTCGTGCAGCAGCGCGGCGACCAGCAACAGGTCGGGCCTGGCCACCTCTCGTGCGTAGGCCGCTGCCTTCATAGTGGTCTCCAGCGCATGCCGATCCACCGTGTGCACGTGTACCGGATTGTGCTGCGGTGCACTGCGGGACGGCTCCCACTCCGGGAGCAGACGAACGATCAGGCCCTCTTGGTCGAGGGACTCCCACACCGGGAGCAGCCCTCGACCAGCGCCGATGAGGCCGACGAAGTCGTTGCGCATCGCGTCGGTCCAGCGCGCCGGCATCGGGCCGGAAGATTCGGCGAGCCGTCGCACGGTGGCCGGAGCAACTCGAAGTCCGGCACGGGCGGTGGCCGACGCCAATCGGAGCATGAGCCCGGGGTCGCGATCCGGGCGTGCATCACGGGCGAGCACCACCTCACCGTCATCGATCACCGCCCCGTCGGTGAGCGGCACCCGCTGCGGTGTCCTCGACCGCCCCAACTTCTTCAGGCCGGGTAGCCGCGAGGGCCGACGCAGCCGATCCACCCGGTGCCACACCATGTCGCAGGCCCAATCGATGGTGCGTCCGGCGGCGGCCACCTCGCGCAGCACGCCATCGCCATCGCCGTTGGGATCGGGCAGGCCCAGCAGCTCCGCGATCGCGGGTTGCTCCTGGCGGACGAGCTTGTCGCTGGAGCGTCCGGTCAGCGTGTGCAGCGCATCCCGGACATCGAGCAAGAACTCGTACGGATCGGCAAGACGAGCCCGTGGGACGTCGGTCACCCAGGACGCCGCGATGGCGCGCATGATGATCACATCGCGGAGTCCACCGATGCTGTCTTTGAGGTCGGGTTCCTGCAGATAGGCGAGTTCGCCGAAGGTGTTCCGCCGCAGTTCGACCATTTCTCGCAGTTCACCAAGGCGGGACGCGGCCCGGGCACGCCAATCGGCCAGTGCCGAGGTGCGCAGTCCCACGAGCAGGGAATCGTCGCCCGCCACCGTGCGGGCGTCGAGAAGTCCAAGCATCACCTTGAGGTCGCTGTTGGCCATCCTGCGCGCCTGGGCGGGGGTCCTCACGCTGTGGTCGAGCCGCAGACCGGAATCCCAGATCGGGTACCACACGGCATCGGCGAGGTCGCCGACCTTGACTCCCGAACTATGCAGGAGCACCAGGTCGATATCGCTCCCCGGGGAGAGTTCACGCCTTCCGTAGCCGCCGACAGCAACCAACGCCACGCCCTGTGGCGGCGCAGCCGCGTCGGCGAACAGTTCGGAGACCCACTCGTCGGTGAGATCCGCCAAGGCGTGGCGGCGGGAGGCACCGGGCAGTTGCTGACGAGCGGCGACCAATCGCTGACGATCGAGTTTGAAGTCCGCAAGTCGTTGGCGCTGTTCCACTGGCACGGCTGCTCCAAAGTGAGGGAGGCGGGAATCGGATGAGGGCTGTCGGGATGAGCGGGGAAGACTCGTCGACTGCTGGTGCAGACGCCGTCACGCGCGGTGGGGCCGGTCGCTCCTATGAGCGTCCGGCCCCACCGCGTCGGGGATTCTCCGACTAGAGCGCGTCGGTGCCGCGCTCGCCGGTGCGCACCCGGACCAACTCCTCCACCGGAGTGACCCAGACCTTGCCGTCCCCGATCTTGCCGGTTGCGGCGGACTTGGCCACCAGGCTGACCACATCGGAGACGTCGGCGTCATCCACCACGATCTCGATCTTCAGCTTGGGGATGAGATCGACGGTGTACTCCGCGCCCCGGTAGACCTCGGTGTGCCCGCGCTGACGACCGTAGCCGCTGGCCTCGGAAACCGTCAGTCCGTGGATCCCGAAGGTCTCCAGGGCCGACTTCACATCGTCGAGTTTGAACGGCTTGATGACTGCGGTGACGAGTTTCATACCGTGACCTCTTCCTTCTTCGCTGCGGCCTGACCGACGCCGGCGAACCTGCCACCGGAGCCGCTCTCGGCCAGTTCGTATGCCGTCTCAGCGTGCTCGTTGATATCGATACCCGCCTGCTCGACATCACGGACACTCGGAAGCCGATGGTCTTCTGCAGGATGAACCTGATGATACCGGCCACGATGAGGCTGTAGAAGAGCACCGCGAAGGAGCTTCAGAGCCCGTTTGCCCATAAATCTGAATCCACCGCCGTAGAAGACAGACCGGCAGCAGCGGTCGGCGCCTCTTCGGTCGCAACCAGACCGATCATGAGGCTTTCCGATGAGACCACCGACCAAGTGCACACCCACCACGTCGAGCGAGTCGTCGTAGCCGAGTTTGTACTTCAGTCCGACCGCCAGTGCACACAGCACACCGGCCGTGGCACCTAGCGCGATCGCTCCCAGCGGGCTGACCGATGAGCCCGCGGGGGTGATCGCCACCAGACCTGCGACGATGCCGGATGCGGCGCCGAGGCTGGTCGCGTGACCGTCGCGGATGCGCCCACTGCCATCCACGCCAGCGCGAGATGCAGCGGCGGCCACGATGGTCATCACCAGCACCGTCGCGGTGCGGTGTTGTTGGCAGCCAGTGCCGATCCGGCGTTGAACCCGAACCAGCCGAACCACAGCAGACCGGCGCCGATCATGACCAGTGTCAGGTTGTGCGGCTTCATCGGGGTCTTGCTGAATCCGGAGCTGAGCTCTGAGCACCAGCGTTAGCGCGCCAGCGCCGCGGCACCGGAGTTGATGTGCACCGCGTGCCACCAGTTGCCGATGGCGCCCATCTCGGAAGATCCAGCCACTGCCCCAGACCCAGTGCGCCACTGGGAAGTGGTAGACCACAGTGGCCCAGATCGCCGCGAAGAGCAGCAGCCACGTTCCGAAGCGGGCGCGGTCGGCGATCGCGCCGGAGATCAGTGCGACCGTGACAGATCGCGAATAGGCCCCAATCCGACGAAGGCCATCGTTGACTGTTCCGCTGATGGCTTCTTCACCCATCAGACCTTGAGGCCGAAGAACTCCCCGCTTCCGATCACCCAGGTCGCCGGCAGCACTGGTGCCGAAGGCCATCGAGCAGCCCCCAGAGGACCCAGGATGAGTCCGACGACGGCGAGAGCACCAAAGCTCATCATCATCATGTTGAGCACGCTCTTCGGCGCGTGACCATACCGCCGCAGAAGAGTGCCAGTGCGGGTGTCATGAGCAACACCAGCGCCGCGCTCACGAGGACCCATGCGGTATCCCTGGATCAAGTTCCGGCATTGTGATTTCCTCCTCGCCCACTGCCATGGACGAGTAAAGATTCACCTGCTGATGTTGCGTTGCGCTGGCGTTATTGTTTCGTGACCGTGACTAACGCCGGGTCTATGCTGCGTCGGTGTTACGTAAATCCCGCTTCACCACGGACGAGACCAGCGCTCAGTCGAGCAGCGCGTCGACGAAAGATTCGGCCCGAATGGCGCCAGATCGTCCGGCCCCTCCCCGAGTCCGACCAGCTGACCGGTACACCGAGTTCCCGTTGCACCGCAACGACAATCCCGCCTTTGGCCGTGCCGTCGCTTACTGGGAATGATCCCGGTGACGTCCACCACATCGGCGAAGACCTGGGCCTGCGTGATTCGTTCTGTCCGCTGGTCGTGGCGCGTCGAGCACCAAGAGTTAATTCCCGCTGACTGGGGCCTGCTTCAACCACCCGGCTTGACTCCGCTGAGTTCGTCCATCAACCTGACTTTGGTGTGCAAACTGCCGGCGGTGTCGATGATCACCGCATCCGCTCCAGTATCCACGGCATCTTGACCGCGTCGAAGGCGACCGCGCCGGATCCGACCCTTCACTGCCTGGCGACCGGTCGCACTGACCTGATCGCCCCAGGTCTGAGTTGTTATGCTGCCGCGGCGCGGAACGTGTCCGCTGCCCGAGCACGACGGACCGATCCTCCGCCACCAGCAGTCGAGCTGATCTTCCCTGTAGTCATGCCGTCTTGCCGGTGCTGCTGATACCGACCATGAGCAGGTACCGCGACCGTCGTCCCTTCTGGTGACCAGTGATCGGTCGAGATCGATCGACTCGAAGTGCGGATCAACTCGCGTAGCAGCGACTTGGCGACCGCGGGGCCGGAGATGCCTCCACCCGCACCCGGGTCCTGAGTCGTCCACCAACTCCTGGTGCGACGCCGAGATCGCTGGAGGATCAGCGTGTCCTCGATCTCCTCCCAGGCCGCCTCGTCCAGCTGGATCCGAGGTGAGCAGCATCAACAGCGCCTTGCCGAGAGGGCGTTGTTCGACTTTCGCCAAGCGCGCCTTGAGCCTGATCCACCTGCTGCCGGCCACCGGGGCAGGCGTCTCCAGCTCGGGCGACGGTGCCTCTCCGGCACCGAGGACCCCACCAACGGCCCCCCGCCTCGACCTCGCCGGGTTCCAGTACCGCCGTGCCTGCATTGGCAGACTGACGTCCTGCACTCCCGTCGCCTGCGTCCTGCGGTTCCGTTAGCGTCGCTGACACCGGGCGCGTGTAGTCGATTCCTGGCCGCGGCCGACTGGGCGGGAGTTCCGCTGCCGACGAGAGCGACCAGCGCGCGGGTGGCACCGCTACCCACCAACACCGCGGCCAGGACTATCAGGATGATGACACCGGGTTCCACGGTGGACGATCTTCCACCCTGGCCTGTCAAGGTCGTGCGCGAGGCCAACGGACCGAGCTGCCAGGGACGGCTCTGTAGACGCTGGCTGATCACGGGGAAGTGACCCCATCGCGCATCAGACGCCGTAGAGCGCATCGGCGATCTCCATGCTGCGCTTCTGGTGGGTGATCATCAGCAGTTGGCTCGTCTCCCGGAGTTCTTCCAGCAGGTCGAGCAAACCGCCCGAGGCTGACATCGTCGAGTGCCGCCTCGACCTCGTCGAGCAGATAGAACGGACTCGGCCTCGCCTTGAACAGCGCCACCAGGAACGCGACGGCGGTCAGGGACCGCTCACCGCCGCTGAGCAGGCTGAGGCGCTTGATCTTCTTCCCCGGCGGACGGGCTTCGACCTCGATCCCGGTGGCGAGCATGTCGGAGGGATCGGTGAGCACGAGTCGTCCTTCACCTCCGGGGAACAGCCTGGCGAATACCGCCTCGAACTGTTCCGCGACGTCGGCGTACGCCTCGGCGAAGACCTCTCGCACGCGCTCGTCGACGTCGGAGATGATCCCGAGCAAGTCGTCGCGACCACGCTTGAGGTCCTCCAACTGTTCGGTGAGGAACGCCTGGCGTTCCTGCAGCGCCGAGAACTCCTCCAATGCCAACGGGTTGACCCGACCCAGGGCGGCCAACTCCCTATCGGCTTTGCGCGCCCGCGCCTCCTGCTCACTGCGCACGAAGGGGATCGGATCGACCTGAGCCGCCGCGTCGACCTCGTCGGCGTCCGCCGCCGGGATCGCGGATGGCTCAATCAACTGGTCCGGGCCGTATTCGGCCACCAACGCAGCTGGATCGACGCCGAACTCGACGAGCGCCTTCTCCTGGGCAGCCTCGATCCGCAACCGTTGTTGCGCCTTGGCCATCTCGTCCCGGTGAACAGAGTCGTTCAGTTTGGTCGCTTCTTCGCTCCAGCTGCGCACGTCCGCACGCAAACGACGGAGTTCGGCGTCCCGAGCGGTCCGCTGTTCCTCGAGGGTTGACCGGGCCGCACCCGCTCGCGCCAGCGCCGATTCGATCTCAGGCTCGACGACGTCCAAGGCCCGCAACACATCGGCGGCTACGGCTGCCGACCGCTCCAACCGGGCTCGCTGCGCCGCGAGGCGCGCCCTCGCTGAGCGTTGCCGCTCGGCAGCCGCACGCAGTTCGCGGACGCGACGGGCACCGGCCTGTTGGCGTTCCTCCAGGGTGCGCAGCCGCAGCCGCCCCTCCACCTCTTCGGTTCTGGCCTCTTCCACTGCCCTCTTGTGCGTTGGTAGATCGCCTTCGCCGGGGTCTGCGGCTTCCGGCTCGGCAACCGCGGCAGCCAACCGGTGTTCGAGTTCGGCGATTCCCTCTCGGTCGGTCTCGCCGGCCGACGTCGCCGCCGCCAAGGAATGCTCGATTCGGCGCACCTCGGCGTTCGCTGCGTCCACCGCAGACTCCAGCCCGTTCAATCGAGCCCGGGCCGCCGCCGCAGCGGCGTCGACCTCACGTAGTTCAGCCAGGGCCTGCTCCTTGGCGCGTCTGGCATCGTCACGTTCAGCGGTCGCGTCGAGCAATCCGAGCCGGGCATGTTCGCGCCGATCCGCAAGCACCAGCAGTTCGGCTGCCGCTTCGTCGATGGCACCCTGCACTTCGATCAGGCTCTCCACCCGACCGCCGGCGGCATGCGTCCGACTCACGACCTCGCCGTGGCGCGTCACCGCCGTGACTTCGGCGTCGTTCACCAGCCGCCGGGCGGAGTCCAGATCTTCGACGATGGCCACGCGTTCGAGGATCGTCACAAGCGAACCGCGAACCCGATCGTCGGCGGTGACGACATCGATCGCGTACACCGCTCCGGGCGGCAGGTCCGGCCACGGATCACCTCCGGCCGGAGCTGGTGCTCCCCCGACCAGCAGCGACGCCCGCCCTTCGTCGTTGCCCAGGGAACCCAAGGCGGCGGTTGCGCAATCAGCATCGGCGACGGCAACCCCGTCCGCCAGAGGTCCCAGGGCCGCTGCGAGGGCCGCCTCATAGCCGTGGGTGACGTGGACCAGTGTCGCGGTGGCACCGAGCACACCCGCCAAATCCTCCGTAGCGAGGATGGTCGCCGAGGCGTCCTTGCGGTCCAAACCGAGGCGCAACGCCTCAACCCGCGCCCCGAGCGCAGCCTCCCGTGCCGCGAGGGCGGATTCGTCGGCTCGACACGTCTCCAGCCGCGCCTCAGCCGCCTCCAGCAGTCGCGTCGCGTCGGCCTCGGCCGCCGCCAGATCACTGGAATCGAAACCTCCGGCGTCCACCTCGTCCGCGTGAGTCTGGTGCTCGGCGACCGCTTCGGCGTGCCGCTCGTGGGCTTCCTTGAGCGCCTGGCTCAGCCGGTCGATCTCTGCGCTGCGCGTGTCCGCCCTGGACTTGGCCGCAGCGAGTTCGCCTCGGAGTTTGGCGATGGCATCGCGTCGGGCCGCACGGGCGCGTCGGGCCGAACTGAGCCGCGCCTCCTCCTCCGACACCGCCCGTTCGGCCGCGAGCCGGCGTAGGTTGGCCGCCGACATCACCTCAGCCGCAGCTGCAATCTCCACCTGCAGCGCTTCGCCCTGTGCGACGAGGTCAGCAGCCTGACGCTCAAGTTCGGTCGGATCGGGACCGGAATCGCCGACCACCTCGGTTGACCCGTGTCGCTCCTTCTCGGCGGCCACCGAGCGCAGCCCCGCGAATCGTTCGCGGATGCTCCTCAGCGCCACGTAGGTCTCCTGGCTGCGGGCGGCAAGCGGCGCATCTACCGCGATAGCCTCCTCCAGCACCGATTCCCGCTCCCTGGCAACTTCGATCGCACCCTGAACTTCATCTCGGCGAGCCTTCAGGTTGGCCTCGTCGGCCTCTTCCTTCGCCAACGAACTGGACAGTGACACCACGTCGTCGGCGAGCAGGCGAAGCTTCGCATCCCGGGCATTGGCCTGGATCACCTGTGCCCGCCGGGCCAGTTCGGCCTGTCGGCCCAGCGGCTTGAGCTGCCGCCGCAATTCGGCGGTGAGGTCGGTCAGCCGCACCAGGTTGGCTGACATCGCGTCGAGTTTCCGCAGCGCCTTCTCCTTGCGCTTGCGGTGCTTGAGCACGCCGGCGGCTTCCTCGATGAATCCTCGTCTGCCCTCGGGGCTAGCCTGCAGGATCGCGTCGAGCTGCCCTTGGCCGACGATGACGTGCATCTCCCGACCGATTCCAGAGTCCGAGAGCAACTCCTGCACGTCCAGCAATCGGCAGGTATCGCCGTTGATCGAATACTCGGACCCGCCGTTGCGGAACATCGTCCGGGTGATCGTTACTTCGGTGTAGTCGATCGGCAGGGCACCGTCTGTGTTATCGATCGTGAGGGCGACTTCGGCCCGTCCCAGTGGGGCCCGCCCGGACGTACCGGCGAAGATGACGTCTTCCATCTTTCCGCCGCGCAGTGACTTGGCACCCTGCTCGCCCATCACCCAGGCGATGGCATCCACCACGTTGGACTTGCCTGAGCCGTTCGGGCCGACGACGCAGGTGATTCCCGGTTCGAACTGCAGCGTCGTCGCCGACGCGAAGGACTTGAAACCGCGCAGGGTGAGCGACTTCAGATACACGGGCGCAACTTCCGGCTATGGGACTCGTCAAAGGCGAGGGTAGTCGTTGCCCCGGAAGGATCAGGCGAGGGCCGCGCGCTCCTGCGCCACCTGGGACAGTTCCGCCTCCAAAGCCAGCTCGGACGCCGCCCGCAAAGTCGCCACCTCTGCCTCGAGTTCGCTCACCCGAGCGCGCAGGGACGCCAACTGGGCTGCGGTGATCGGGTCGACGGGGGCGGCGAAGAGGGCGCGGGCCATGACAACTCCTGTGCAATAGCGATGGCGGTTGGGGAGCGGAAAGGTGGGGCGCCGACCAGGCGGTCGCAAGACCTGCCGGTGGGGCGCCGAGTCATTCCGCAACAGTTCGAATATATCCGCGATCCACATTGATCAGACATCGACCCGCACAGTGTGAGGGATACCACCTGCGGCGAGGTAGGTGCCGGCTCAACCGACACCCCGCGGGCGGCGCTGGCATCGCGGACAGCGGAACGACGACCTGTTGCCGAACGACTCGCGACGGATGGTGCTCCCGCACCTCCGGCACGGGCGCCCGGCCCGCCCATAGGCGTCAAGCGACCGTTCGAAGTAGCCGCTGGTGCCGTTGACATCCACGTACAGGCTGTCGAACGACGTTCCGCCGACCGACAATGCCTCGGCCATCACCGTGGCCGCATTCTCCAGCAGCCCCAGTACTTCTGCGTGGCGCAACCGATTCGCGGGCGTCGCCCAGTGTCGCCTGCTGCGCCACAACGCCTCATCCGCATAGATGTTGCCGATTCCGGACACCACCTGCTGATCCAGCAAGACCGCCTTGACCGTGCTGCGGCTTCGCCTGATCCGCCGACTCGTCGCCACCGGGTCGAAAGCCGGTTCGAACGCGTCCGCCGCGATCCGCGCCACGGACGTCGGTACCTCGCGCCCCGCCACCCCCGCGACCAGCGGTTCCACCGCCAACCAGCCGAAAGTGCGCTGGTCGACGAACCGCAACGGCCGACCCCCGTCAGCGAAGTGGATCATTACCCGCAGGTGACGTTCCGGCTCGCTGCCCGGGCCGGGCAGCACCAACTGCCCGCTCATGCCCAGGTGGGCGACCAATGCGCTGTCGCTATCGGCCAACGGTAGCCATAGGAACTTCCCCCGCCGCTGAGCAGCGAGCAGTCGCGCTCCGCCCAATTGGGCGGCGAAGTCGACCACACCCGCGAGGTGACGGCGCACGGCTCGGGTGCCGAACACCTCGACCCGCTCGATCCGGCGGCCAGACACGAATCGGTCGAGTCCTCGGCGCACCACCTCGACCTCGGGCAACTCGGGCATCAGCCGCCCTCACCCGGTCTGCTCGACCGACTCCGGGTCGGCAGCCGGCTCCGGACCCGAACCCTCTGTGATGGCCTGCCAAGCCGCCTGCGCTGCTTGCTGCTCCGCGTGCCTCTTCGCCGAACCTTCCCCGCGGCCCCAGATTCGACCCGACAACTCGATGGCGGCGCTGAAGGAACGAGCATGATCCGGTCCCGTCGCAGTCACGACATATCGCGGCACGCCCAGATCCCGTTTGCTGGCGAGTTCCTGCAAACTCGTCTTCCAGTCCAGTCCTGCACCGAGTTGGCCGGCCCGTTCGATGAGCGGTGAGAAGAGCTGGAGGATGCGTCGCCGGGTGTCCGCGAAGCCGACCGTCAGATACACCGCCCCGAGCAGCGCCTCCATCGTGTCGGCCAGGATGGAGGACTTGCCGCGCCCACCGGTCGCTTCTTCACCTTTGCCCAGCAGGATGGCCCCGCCGACCCCGATCGTCGCGGCGAGTTCCGCCAACGAGCGGGCATTCACAACACTGGCCCGCATCCGGGCCAGCTCACCCTCGGCACGCTCCGGGTGACGTCGGTACAACTCGTCGGTCACGACCAGTCCGAGTACGGCGTCGCCGAGGAATTCCAGGCGTTCATTGGTCGGCAGGCCGCCGCTTTCAAAGGCGAAAGATCTGTGGGTGAGCGCTAGATCGAGCAACTCGGCATCCGCCGACAGCCCAAGCAGATCGGCGAGTTCGGCAATCACCCGCTCCCGGGCGGGATCGATTTCAGGTGCCATCGGACGCCGTGCCTCGGCCGAAGAGGCCGACGATGTCGGCCAGGGTGGTCATCGGCCGCGCGGGCGCCGACGCCGACGATTCCAGCGGGTGGCGTTGCCGCAGCAGGTCGACGACGGCGACCACCGCGACGGGATCGGCCCCGAGATCGACCAGGGGCGTATCGGTACGCAACACCGACGGATCGAGATCCAACACTCGACCCACGGCATCAGCCACGTCCGCGAACGTCGGTTGGCTGGAGACCATGATCGAGGTTGTCGACGGCTCAGACGTCGAGGACCTGACGCTTGGCGTAGGTGCCGCATTCCGGGCAGGCGGTGTGCGGGAGTTTGCGCGCCTTGCAACGGTCGCACGTCACCAGCGTGAGCGGCGCGGCTTTCCACTGGGAACGGCGGGACCGGGTGTTGCTGCGGGACATCTTGCGCTTCGGAACGGCCACGGTGAAGATCCTCTCGGTTACGGCACAGAGTTCGGCTCGAAAGCTCTCGGCGCCCCGCGCTCTCGCGACTCCCTCAGCCACGGGCGTGGGGCGTCGGGTGCCACTTTCGCAGGAGTCGGTCCGAGATCGAGCACAGACCGCCTAAGTATCCCCCATGGTCGAATCTTCGCCCACATCGGGAGGTAGTTGCAGCGCTTTCAGCGCGGCCCATCTCGGATCATCCTGGACGTGGTCGTGGCCCGGGTTGTCGGCCAACTTGATACCGCAGGTCGGGCAGAGGCCCCCGCAGTCGGCACCGCACACCGGGGCAAGCGGCAAAGCAAGCACCACCGCATCTCGAATCGCTCCGGACAGGTCGATCAGCCCCCCTTGGACCAAGGGCAGTGGATCGTCATCAGGGTCAACCTGCTCAGGTTCGACCCAGAGGTACAACTCCGAGAAGGGGGAGTCAAGGGTCTCCGCCAGAGGTTCCAGACAGCGGCTGCAGAAGCCCACTGTGGGGAAAGTCAAGTCGGCGGTGACCAGCACTCCGTCGATCACCGACTCCAGCGTGAGGTCGAGTTTCATGTCCGCACCAGGCGGGACTTCGATCACCGGATTCGCGATCCCGGCTGGCGCAGGCACCACCCGGTGCACCCGCTTGAACTCACCGGCACGCCGGAAATCATGGACGTCGAGCACCCAGGGCGCCGTCGGATCGATCACGACGCACAACTGTAGCCAGGTGAAGGCCGCAGTCCGGGCGCGTGGTCACCGGTAGCCGGGAAGCTGATCCGGATCCACCGAGACGTCGAGTTCGAAGTCGTAGAATTCCTCGGCCCCGTGGGACGGTTGATTCTGCTGTTCGCGTGCGGCGACGTCAACGACGTGGTCGGCTTGCCCCGTAGCGATCTCGGCGTGGAAGCCCAAGGCCATCGATTCGAGATCCGCGTGCTCACGCTGGATCTCCTGCACCGCGCCGAGCAGAGCCGCCTCGGCCTTCGCCAGCAGGACGTTGGAACGGTGCGCGGTCGCCGAGAGAATCAACTCGGCCCGGTGTGCGGCATCCTTGACCAATCCGGCGGCCTCGTCGCGAGCGGCCACCGTGGTGGCGTGGGAGTCGACCAGCAGGGCAGCCTGCATCCGCGCTTCGGCCAGGATCTTCTCGGCTTCGGCGCTTGCCTGCGCGCGAGTTGAATTGGCGCGCTCCGTGGCTTCCTCGACCAGCCTTTCAGCGCGCGCTTGGGCTTCCGCCATCCGTTCGAGCGAGCCTCGTTCGGCGGTGTCGAGGATCTCCGATCGGCGGCGAACGATCTGCTCAGCCTCCCGGATCGTGTCGGGAAGGGTGGCGCGAATCTCGTCCAGCAGATCCAGCACCTCGTCGCGCGGAACGACGCAGGAAGCCGACAGTGGTAGCGACTTCGCGCTTTCGATGATGTCGCTGAGTTCGTCCAACCGGTTGAGCATGTCCATGGTTATCCCTGCTCCGCAGCGTCCGAGATCTTTGCTTCGAGCCGATCGATCACGGTCGGTGGCACCAAACCGGAGACATCTCCGCCATAGGTGGCAACCTCCTTGATCAGGCTGGAGGACAAGAACGAGTACAAGGGGTTGGTCGACATGAACACCGTGTCGACGTCGGCGAGCCGTCGATTCATCTGTGCCATCTGCAACTCGTAGTCGAAGTCGCTGACGGCGCGCAGACCTTTCACGATCGAACGAACATCGTGCTCGGTGCAGAAATCGACCAGCAGGCCGTGGAAGGAGTCGATGACCACGTTCGGCAAGTCCGCCGTGACCTCCGAAAGGATCTCAATCCGTTCGGGGATGCTGAACAAGCCCTGCTTCTTGTGGTTGACCAGAACTGCCACAACCACCTCGTCGAACAGTTCACTGGCCCGGGCGATGATGTCCAGGTGTCCGTTGGTCACGGGGTCAAACGACCCCGGACAGACAGCGCGTCGCACGTCCCTCCTCAAGGTCGATCGGGCTCCGCTGGTGACGGTGCAGACGCTACCAGCATGCCGAACGAAACATTGGTGTCCGCGTATCGGCGATCCGCGAGGGACACCCATCCGCCCGGCCAGGCGAACGTCGCGTCGTGGCTGGAGCGCTCCACCACCGCCAACGCATCCGGTGCCAGCCAACCCCACCGGTCCAGGTCGATGAGCAACCCCGCCACTGCGGAAGCCTCGTCCCGATAGGGCGGATCCAGGATCACGAGGTCGGCCGGGGCGGCGGGGCCGCATCGGCTTCCGCGCGGCCCGAGCCGGTAGGCGTCGGCGCGGCAGACCCCCACCCCTTCGGCTCCGACCAGGTCCGCGTTGCGTCGGAGCACCCGGTGGACCCGTGGATCGCGCTCGACCAACAGCACCGAACCCGCACCCCGGGATGCGGCTTCCAGTCCCATCGCCCCGGACCCCGCGAACAGATCGAGGACCGCGACCGCCGGCCAGTCCCCGATTCGATGTTCCAGCGACGAGAACACGGCCTCCCGCGTTCGGGACGTGGTGGGGCGCACGTCCCCCGGCGGCACGGCCAGCCGGCGTCCACGCGCCCGGCCGGAGACGATACGGGTCACGCCTTCTCCAGGAAGTCACTGGTTTCTCGGTCGGAGAGTCGCCGCAAAGCCTCACGCATGCCCGGTTCGGAAGCCAGTGCGGGATCCCGGTGCAAGACCTCTGCAGCTGCCGCCCGGGTCAACTCGATCAAATCGGCATCGTCCAGCACTGAGACCAGCCGCAACGAACTTGCGTTGCCCGACTGGTAGGAACCCAACACGTCGCCCTCCCGTCGCGTCGCCAGGTCGATCATGCTCACCCGGAATCCGTCGTCGGTGGCAGCCAGCGATTCCAACCTCGCCATGGCATCGGAACCGGGTTCGGCGGCCGTGACCAGCAGGCAGAGCCCGGGGGTGTCTCCCCGCCCGACGCGTCCCCGGAGTTGATGTAGCGACGAGACCCCGAAACCATCCGCGTCGATGATCACCATGAGGGTGGCGTTGGGAACATCGACACCCACTTCGATGACTGTTGTGGCGATCAGCACATCTATCCCCGAGTCGGCGTCTGCCGGCCCGGCGGCGAAGGCCGCCATCACCCGCGACTTCTCGTCGCTGTCGAGTTGGCCGTGCAGTCCTCCGATGCGCAGCCCTTGCAGCGGCCCTGCCGCGACATACGCAGCCAGATCCTCGACCGCGGTCGGCGGGTAGCCGGCGGTTGCGGGTTCACCGTCGGAGGAGATCCGGGGGCAGACGACATACACCTGATGCCCGGCGTCGACTTCCTCACGTGCTCGCTGCCACACCCGGCTCAGGTACCCGGGTTTGGTGAGTGCGGGCACCACATGGGTGGTCACCGGGCTGCGGCCCGCGGGTCGCTCCCGCAGGGTGGACACATCGAGGTCGCCGAAGACCGTCATTGCCACCGTCCGCGGGATCGGTGTCGCAGTCATCACCAGGGTGTGCGGCTGTGTCTCCCCGGTTGCCTTGGCCACCAGACTGGCCCGCTGTTCGACGCCGAAGCGATGCTGTTCGTCGACCACGACCAGGCCGAGATCGGCGAATTGCACATCGTCGGACATCAACGCGTGGGTCCCGACGATGATCCCCGCTTCACCGCTGGCCGCCGCCAGCAGTGCCGACCGGCGGGCACGGGTCCCCATCGAGCCGGTGAGCAACGTCACCGAGGTGCCGCGATCATCACCCATGATCGTTCCGCGCTGCGCCATCGGGCCGAGTAGCGCGGTGATGGTCGAGAAGTGTTGGGCGGCGAGGACTTCGGTCGGCGCCAGGAAAGCGGCCTGCGCCCCGGCATCCACCGCGGCGAGCATGGCCCGCAACGCCACGACGGTCTTGCCGGAGCCGACATCACCCTGCAGCAGGCGGAGCATCGGCCTGGTACTGGCCATGTCCGAGGCGATTTCCGCCGCCACATCGAGTTGCCCCGGCGTCAGCGCGAAAGGTAGTCGCTCATCCAGCGCCGCCACCATCCCGTCGGCTGCCGGGGTCCGGGGAATCGCCGATCCGGCCCGGCGCTCGTTGCGTCGGCGGAGCAGTTCCGCTTGCAGCAGGAATGCCTCCTCGAAGCGCAGCCGGTGCCGGGCCACGTCGATCTCCGCCAATTCCTTGGGGGCGTGGATCATCGTCATCGCTTCGGCGAATCCGACCAGTCCGTGCACGTCCCGGGTATGACGCGGCAGCGGATCCGGCAGGTCCACGACGAGCGGCAGGAGGATCTCCATCGCGGCGGTGTAGCGCCAGGTCGAGACCCGGGCGGTCGCCGGGTACACCGGGATGATGGCGCCTGCGAATCCGTCGGCGACGTCAACCGCCTCCTCCACGCCCACCGGCTCGTAGTCGGGATGCACCAGCTGCATCCCGGTGCGGAAACGGCTCACCCGGCCGGCGAACAGCAGCCGCCGCCCGACGCGCAGATCCTTCTCCCGCCAGGTTTGATTGAAGAAGGTGGCGGTGACCTTGTGTCGTCCGTCGGTGAGTGTGACCTCGGTGAGCATGACCGGCTTTCCACGCGTACGCCGCCGGCCCGGGCGGCTGGTCACCGACGCGACTTCGGCCAGCACGGTGACGTCGTCGTCGACGCTCAGATCGCCGAGGTCGGTGAGTTCGCCCCGACGGAAGTAGCGCCTCGGATAGTGCCGCAGGGCGTCCTCGACGGTTCGGATCCCGAAGGCCTCCCGCAGGGCCTTCGCGGTGCGCGCACCGAGGATCGCGTCGAGATCTTCCGCAAAGCCGACCACGCTATTCGGCGCCGAGGATGAACGGCCAATGCGGCTGACCGCCCGGCAACACCTCGACTTCGAGTTGCGGATGCGCGGTCGTGGCGTGTTCGGCGAGTTGCTGGACCTGCTCGTCCCTGGCGTCGATCCCGACCACAAGCGTGATCAACTCGGTTCCACCGGAGACCAGTCGATCGACGACCGTACGGGCCACCGTGTCGGTGTCGTCGCCGATCACCACGATCTCCCCATCGACCAGGCCCAAGACATCACCGGGCTGACAGATACCGGCCGAGGTGATGGCCTCCTTGGCGGCCGTGGTGACGGCACCGTAGCGGGTCGCGCCCGCTGCCCGGCCCATGGCGATCATGTCATCGTCGAAGCGTGCCTCCGGATCATGGACGGCGACCGCAGCAAGGCTCTGGACGATCGAGCGGGTCGGGACCACGGCGGCCCGAACCCCGAGATCCCGCGAGGCCGCGGCCGCAGCCTCGGCGACCGGCGTGGTGTCGCGATCGCTGGGCAACAGCACGACGTCCTGGGCGTGGGCGCGGGTGACACCATCGAGCAACTCCGCGGTCGAGGCCCGCCCGCGCGCCGGCGCCCGCACCACGGTGATGCCCGATTCCTCGAGGTAGTCGGCGATGGCCGGCCCGTGGGCGACCACTACGAGGGCCCTCGTGGTGGGTGTCCCCCTCCCCGTCGTGCGCAGGCTGTCCGCCTCCAGCAAGCGCGTCACCTTGATCCGATGCGGTTTGCCGATCTCCACCGCACGTTCGATGGCGGCGCCGATGTGGTCGGTGTGCACGTGGATGTTCCACAACCCGTGGCCGCCGACCACCACCACCGAATCGCCGAGATCGTTGAGTTGGGCGCGCAGGGTGGGGACGGCGACGTCGGGTGCGTCCAGCAGGTACATCACTTCGTACTCCGGGCCGTCGTAGCCCACCATCGGCGCGTGCGGGGTGGGTGCCGGTGGTTTGCCGGTGCGTCGCCTACTCGGGGCCGCGACTCCTCGAATCGCCGAATCGAGGGCCTGCAAGATCACGACCAGTCCCCGACCACCGGCATCGACGACGCCCGCCTCGCGCAGCACGGCCAACTGATCGGGCGTGCGTGCCAGCGCCTCCCGTGCGGCCTCCAGCGCAGCTGTGATCACCTCGGTGGGTCCCGCCCCATCTTCCCGACCGGCGAGCGCCGCCCCCTCTGCCGCTCCGCGGGCGACGGACAGGATCGTCCCCTCCTTGGGTACGGCCACGGCGTTGTAGGCCGAATCGGCTGCCTGCCCCAGCGCTTCGGCGAGCACCTCTCCGGCCTTCCGGTCGAGCTCGGCACCAACGTCGGACAACACGTCGGCGAAACCACGCAGAATCTGGCTGGTGATCACGCCGGAGTTGCCGCGTGCCCCCAGCAGGGCCCCCTGCGCCATCTCGTTGGCGACGTCGGCGACTGTCCCGGTCGCAGCCGCGGCCGACGAGGCGGCGGATTCGATGGTGAGGTAGAGGTTGGTGCCGGTGTCCCCGTCGGGCACTGGGAAGACGTTGAGCCGATCGATCTCGTCACGCTGTTCCCCGAGGAGGTCGACCGACTGGGCCATCCAGAGCCGAACGGTCTGTGCATCGAAAACCATCGTGGCTGAAAGACCTTTCGCTGTCACCGACTCGCCCCCGGGCAATCAGTTGGCGAGCGTCGCGCTATGATGTCACGAGTCTGTGCGACGCGTGTCGTGTAACCGTACGACGCCGAAGCGAGATCCCGCGCTATTGCCAATGCTGCACGCGAGTCTGCTTCGGTTGCAGTTCGGCGGTCAAGCGTCCACACCGCAACATCCGACTACGACTACTTCGGGAGATCACTGTGGCTGCGACCTGCGATGTGTGTGGCAAGGGCCCTGGCTTCGGCAACAGCATCTCGCACTCCCACCGGCGGACCAAGCGCCGCTGGAACCCGAACATCCAGTCGGTCCGGGTGACCGAGGGCAAGACGCCCAAGCGGCTGAACGTCTGCACCTCCTGCCTCAAAGCCGGCAAGGTCACGCGCTAGGGGCCGAAGTGGCGCCAACCGCGTGCTCCGCGCGGTTCGTTGCCGTCGACCGTGACGCCGACCTTGTCACCGATCACCCGACCGATGCGGTAGAAACTCTCGGGTAGTGAAGCATCGCCCGGGAAGGTCGCGGCCAGGCTGTGGTCCTCGCCGCCGGTGAGCACCCAGGACAGTGGATCCATGGTGAACGCCACTGCCGTGTCCTTGAGCGGCTCGTCCACCCGAAGGGCATCGGATTCGATGTCGATGCCGACCCCGGAGGCATCCGCGATGTGCCCCAGATCGGCGAGCAGCCCGTCGCTCACATCGATCATCGACGTTGCGCCGGCGGCGGCTGCGGCAATCCCCGCCTCGTACGGGACGTTGGGTCGTCGTAGCGCGTCGACCAACACGCGCGGTGAACGGAATCCCCGGCTCAACACGGTGAGCCCGGCAGCAGCCCAACCCTGCCGACCGACCAGGGCCACCTGATCGCCCGGTCGGGCGCCGGATCGGCGGATCGGATTACGTCCCCGCATGTCGCCGAGCGCCGTGGCAGAGATCACGATCGGACCGTCGGTGCTGTTGGTGTCTCCCCCGATGACTGCAGCCCCCAGCAGATCGGCCTCGGCCTGGACCCCGTCGATGACATCGGCCGCCCAACCCGTCTCGGTCTCCACCGGGATCGCCATCGCCACCATCAAGGCCAGCGGCGCGGCGCCCATGGCGACCAGATCCGCCAGATTCGCCGCCGCGACCCGATGGCCGATGTCCTCAGCGCTCGACCACGCTTTGCGGAAGTGCCGGCCTTCGATGAGCATGTCGGTGCAGGCGACCACCTGGGATCCGCTCAGGTCCACCACGGCGGCGTCGTCACCGATGCCCAGCGCCACGAAGTCCGGAACCGGCAACCCTGAGGTGATGGTGTCGATCAGGTCGAACTCGTTCACCTGGGACACCCTGCGAATTCGCGTGCTCCGGTCCACTGTGTGGCGTCCTTCCGATGGGATACGGGTAGGCTCGGTCTCTCACCCAACCATACGGAGGAATCGTCGATGACCGGGGTCCACGCGTACGTCCTTGTACAAACCGAGGTGGGCCGATCTGCCGCGGTGGCCAAACTCATGGCCGAAATCCCCGGCGTCACCGCCGCCGACGACGTCACCGGACCCTATGACGTCATCGCCCATGTGAACGCCAGCGACATGGAGGCACTCGGCCGCGACGTCATCAGCCCGCTCCAGGAGATCTCCGGCATCACCCGGACGCTCACCTGCCCGGTGGTCACCCTCGCCTAGCGGAATGCCCGGACCAGGCCCACGGCCAGCCGCCGCGTCGCGGAGTCGCGCCCGACGGGCGTCGTTCTCAGCGGTGGCAGCCGGGTTGGCGGCAGCGGGCCTCGCGCTGTCGGGCTGCGCGACCGCGGTGACGGTGCCGCCACCCGCCTCGGCGCCCACGTTGTGCGCGGAACTGGTCGCATCGCTCCCGAGCCGCGTGGCCGGGCAGGAGCAACGGCGGACCGAACCGGAATCGCCGGCGACGGCAGCCTGGGGCGATCCGCCCATCTCACTGCGCTGCGGCGTGGAAACCCCGGCGGCCTATCAGCCCACGTCGCAGTTGTTCTCCGTCAACGGAGTGGACTGGCTGGCGGAGGAACTCAGTTCCGGATTCCGCTTCACCACTGTTGGCCTTCCGGTCAACACCGAGGTCACGGTGCCTGATGCGTACGCGCCGGAAGCCGACGTGATCGCACAGTTGAGCGTGCCGATCAGCCGGGCGATACCTCAGGCCGAGCCGCCCGTCTGACAGCGTCGGCCACCAGCGCGTCGATCAGTGCGGGGTAGTCCACCCCGGCAGCCTGCCAGACCACCGGATACATCGACGAACTTGTGAAACCCGGAATGCTGTTGGGTTCGTTGAGCAGCACCGTGCCGTCGGGCAGCAGGAACACATCCACCCTCGCCATCCCTTCGCAACCGAGTGCCAGGAATGTGGATCGGGCAAGTTGACGTATCGTCTCGCGATCCCGATCGGAGATCCGGGCCGGGACAGTGGTGCGTGCGGATCCGTCGATGTACTTGGCCTGGAAGTCGTAGAACTCGTGATCGCCGAGTACTTCGATCTCGGCGCATTCACTGACGATCGGACCGGAAGGGGTGCCCAGCACGCCGCACTCGATCTCCCGCGCGCCGACGATGGCCGCCTCCACGATGACCCGTCGGTCGAACGATCGGGCGTGTTCGATCGCCGCGATCGCGTCTGCGGCATCGACCACTTTGGAGATGCCGACGCTGGAGCCGGCACGCGCTGGCTTGACGAAGATCGGCACGCCAAGTGCCTCGACCCGCTCCAACACCTCCTCCCGTCGATGGTTCCAGTCGTAGTCCGTGATTCCTACGAAGTCACCGGTTGGGATCCCCGCGGCGGCCGCGGCAGCTTTCGTTCGCAACTTGTCCATGCACACCGCCGACGCCGCCACGCCCGATCCGACCAGTCCCAGTCCGGCGAGTTCGCAGACTCCCTGGATCGCTCCGTCCTCGCCTCCCGCACCGTGCAGAACGGGGAACACGACGTCGATCGGGATCACAGTTCCCGCGGCCGTGATCAGACCACCCACCGTTGGATCAGGAGCGAGCACCACCTGCTCCCCCTCGGTCGGAACCTCCGGCGTCACACCATCGACGATGGTGTAGCGCTGCGGATCGTCCGGCGCCAGCCGCCAGCGCCCATCGCGTCCGATGCCGACCGCCACGACCTCATAGGCCGTGCGGTCGATCGCGGCCAGGACATTTCCAGCGGAGACACACGAGATTCCGTGCTCTGAGTTGCGTCCGCCGAAGACGATGGCGATGCGATGCTTGACCCCGTCTCGGTTCGAGGCGGCCTGGGCGTTGACGTCCACGCTGACCGACCCTACCGTCCGACAGGCCAACCAGAAGGGACCCATGTGACCCACCACGCCGATCCTTGCGAATCCTGGTCGCTGAGCACCCGAGCCGTCACGGTCGGCCGACCCCACCGGCCGGGTGAACCGCTCAACGTCGCGCTGACTCCGGCTACGTCTTTCATCGCCGGCGCCGGACCGGGCTACAGCCGCGTCGGGAATCCGACGTGGGAGCCATTCGAGGATGTGGTCGGTTCGCTCGAGGGCGGTCGCGCGACCGCCTTCGCCTCCGGGATGGCCGCAATCGGCGCCTCGTTCGAGGTGATGTTCGCCGCCTTCGGCGACCGTCGCCCGGTGGTCGCCGCGCCGCACGTGCACTACTCGGGATCCCGGCTGCTGCTGGAGGACCTGCGGCGTGCAGGGCGCATCACGCTGCGCACCTACCGGCCCGAGGTCGATGGCCCGGCTTCGGTCGAGGACGCCGACATCGTGCTGATCGAGACCCCCGCCAACCCCGGAATGGAGATCACCGACATCGCGGCCTTCGCCGCCGGCCGGGCGCGGGTGATCTGCGACAACACCTACGCCACTCCAATGAGCACGCGGCCGCTCGAGTACGGGGCGGACATCGTGGTCCATTCCGCCTCCAAGTACCTGGCCGGGCATTCTGATGCCTTGATCGGGGTCGCGGTGACTGCAGACCCGGAGATCTCCGACCGACTCCTCGGGTACCGCACGACGCGCGGCTCCACGCCGGGGGTGATGGAGGCGTGGCTGGCCACCCGCGGGACTCGCACCCTGCCGCTGCGCTTCGGCGCCGCATCGGACAACGCGCTGAGGCTCGCCCGACGACTTTCGGACAGTTCTCTGGTGGCCGAAGTGCGCTATCCGGGCCTTCCCACCGATCCGGGTCACAACGTCGCCGCGCGACAGATGAACAGCTACGGGGCGATGCTCACGTTCCGACCCCACGGCGGCTCGCGGCACGCCCAGGCCATCTGCGAGGCGACGCGCCTCTGGCTGCACGCGACCAGTCTGGGCGGTGTGGAATCCACGTTGGAGCGGCGTCGCAGGCACACCGACGAGAGTGCTGCTGTGCCCCCGGACCTCATCCGGCTCTCGGTGGGCTGCGAGGACGTCGAGGACTTGTGGCAGGACCTTTCCGACGCCATCACCCGGACGACATAGCCGGTTCGGAACCGACTGGACGGGACGGGATTCCGAACGTGGCGAACAGGGAGAGCAGCGCCAGCACCGCGAGCACGGCCAGCGCCGAATCGAGCGCTGCCACCCGTGCGATCTCGTTCTGTTCCACGATCGCCTGGGAATCGGTGACTCCAACCCCGGCGTCGATCAACAACTCCTGCAACTGCGTCTGCGACACGAAGGGGGCGCCCGCTGCCAACTGGACGGAGGCCTGCGTCTTGACCTCCTCCGAGACCACTGGATTGGCCTGCAGGCCAGTGAGGAAGGTGGCCGTCAGAGAGGCGATCAGCACCGATCCGGCCAACGCGGTACCGATGGATGCCCCAAGGTTGGTGGCGGTGTTCTGCAGTCCTCCGACTTCCCCACTGCGTTCGGCGGGCACGGCCGACACCGCCACCGCACCCAACTGCGAAGCCAGAGCACCGACACCGGCTCCCACCAGCAGCATCGGAATCGCGACGGCCGCCGCGTCGGAGCTCAGGTCGATGCCCACCATCAGCGCCAGGATGCCGGCGAGCATGAGCAGGACTCCTGCCCGAACCACCCGTCGCGGGGAAGCATGGGGTAGCAGACGAGGCACCCCGACGGCTGTCGCCAGGAGCGCCAGTGAGAGCGGGACGAGGCGAACTCCGGTCTCGACCGCGGGCAACTCGAGGACCACCGAGAGGTAGAGCGGGACGATGAAGAACAAGCCGGCCTGAAGCAGGAACTGGAACGAGAACATCAGCAAACCCGAGTTCAACTGTCGGTGGCGGAAGAGTCCTGGATCGACCAGCGGTTCCCGGCCCGCCGCGATCACCCGGCGCTCCCACAGGAAGAACACGGCGATGAGCAGTCCGCCTGCCACGATGAACCAGAAGGTCGCCGACACCCCGAAGGCGGCGGGTGTGCCGGGATTCGGCCTGACCCAGCCCCACTCACTGGAGCGCAGCACGCCGAGTACCGCCAAGCCGAGCCCGGCCGACGAGAGCACGGTACCGACCACATCGAGGGGTTCGCGGCGTGCCGGTGCGGCGTCGTGCAGGAAACGAGCCAGGACGACGAGCAGCAGCGCGAAGAACACCTCGCCGACGAACACCCAACGCCACGAGAAGTAGGTGGTGGCCGCACCCCCGATGAGCGGTCCCACGGCCACTGCCACGGCGGACGCCGAGGCGACCAGGCCGAAGGCGCGCGGTCTGTCCGCCGGGGCGAAGTTCGCGGCGACGAGTCCCACGATGGCCGGCATGATGAGGGCGGCGCCCAAACCCTCGAGCACCGACCAGCCCAGGATGAGCACCCCCAAGTTGGGCGCGGCAGCCGTCACCGCCGATCCCACCCCGTACACCAGCGCGCCGATCACAAAAGCACGCTTGCGGCCGATGGTCGACCCGAGCTTTCCACCCGTGATCATCATGGTGGCCATCACCAAGGTGTATAGGGTGATGGCGGCTTGGACGCCGGTGATCGTGGTGTCCAGGTCACTCGCGACGGTGGCCATCGAGACATTCATGACGGACATATCCACCGTCATGAGGAACTGCCCCGCCGCCAGCGTGAGCAGCACCACGCCGGTGCCTTTGGCAGGCTCGACCTCGTTGCTCACATCGTCAATCCGTGGCCAGAGCCCGCCGTACCGCCAACCAGGTGGCTCCGGCCGCGACCGCGGACACCGTCGCGAGTAGCACGGCGCGCCCGTGCGAGCCCGGTTGGACCGTGCCGTGGGACATGACCGCCCCGGTGCTCTGGGAACTCATCACCGAACCCTCGGACAGCCACGACATCATCGCACCGGCCGAGGCGGCGGAACCGATGGAGAAGACCGAGGCGAACGACGACACCGAACCCAGGGACAGGGCAGAACCCACCGAGCCGATACTGAGCACCGAGCCGACCGAACCGATGGAGAGCAGCGACCCCTCGGAGGCAAGCGACCATTTCGACGTTGACATGGCTGCGACCCTACGCCGCCGGAGCACCCCGATGCGCGGCTTGCAGGGCGCGACCGTCCGACACCGCCGAGGTCACCCGGTCAGCTCCTGCGATCCCACCGGAGCAGTCGTCGGACTCTTGACCAGACTCGGTGGAATCCTTCCGGCAGCCACGGCCAGCAGATCCTTGGGATTGAATCCGCGATGACGCCGCTTCTCGGAGGCAACCAGATTGCCCGGCGGCACCAACATGAGCAGTCCGCGGGGATGGCTGCGGAATCGCAGCGGGGTGGCCATCTGGATTGCCTCGCCGTCGATGCCGACGTCGGCCGTCCCACCGTGCGAACGTACCTCGAATTCGCGACATTCGAACTCGTGCAGGTGCGGATCCTTGGCCGCCAGCCCCAACGCGGCTCGGGTGGCCAAAGCGGCCGCCTCGGCACCGGTGGCGCTGTCCACCGCGATCACACCGAGCGACCCCGAGTCCATCACGCGGCGTTGGAAGGAATCCAGCGCCAGACCCGATACATAGGGGTTGTTGGAAACCAGGATGAGGAACGCCCCGTCGACCACTGACCCATCGAGGGTGGTGAACTCCAGGTCGAACGGCTCCGCAGTCGCGCCGAGGAGATCCGGCAGCAGGGTGGCCGCGGTCTCAACCTTGGCATCACGGTAGGAGTCCTCTTGCACGACGGTCGCATACACGCCCAGCGAGACGTTGTTGACGAACAGCCGGCCGTTGACGGTGCCGAAATCCACCCGCCGCAGGCTCCCTTCGGTGAAAGCCGCCAGCCCCGCTACCGGGTCCTCCTTGTCCAGGCCGAGATCCTGCGCGAAGTGGTTGCGGGTGCCCGCGGAGATACAGACGAAGGGCACCCCGAGCTCCACGGCCACGGACGCCACCAGGGCCTGGGAGCCGTCTCCCCCGGCCATGCCCAGGCAGTCGGCACCTGCCGCCACCGCATCGCGGGCGAGCTGCTCAAGGTCCAGGCCTGGTTCGAGGAGCACCACCTCCACCCCGCGTTCGCCCGCTTTGCCCACGATGTCGAACTCGTCCACTTTGCCCCCGCCGGACGCCCTGTTGGCGATGAGCACCGGCTTGCGCGGGCGCCACTTCCGCGCTGCGTCGGACTGGTGGAGTTCGTGCGCAAGTGCCACGCGGGTCGCACCTGCGGCCAGAGCCCCGGCAGCGACGATCGGCAGGAAGTAGGCCAAGCCGAATCCGTCATCGCGGGCGACGCCGACGAAGGCCGCCACAACGACCGCGAGCCCGATGAGCCCCAACAGCACACCCCACCCGCGTCGTGGCATCCGCTCGGTGACCGCCAGCCAGGCTCCGCCGGCCGTCAAACCGATTCCGACCAGCGCGATCAGCAGCCAGCCGACCTCGGAGATGAAGAACACCAGCACGAGAAGGACGGCGACGCCGGCCGCGAGCAGCGCGACGAACGCGGCGAGCCGCTGCATCCACGTGACGTCGTCGTATTCGACCAGCGGTTCGCTCTCCGTCATCGGCCCCTCCCAGCGCAGTCGCGTGGCGTTCTACCAGATACGGACGCGATCGGCGGGATCACGCCACATAGCGTCGCCGGGTCCGACCTCGAACGCGTCCAGGAAGTCATCGTTGTTGACCAGCACGCCGATGACCCGGTACTCCGCCGGCGAGTGGGGATCCGTCGCCACACGCCGGATCAACTCCTCGTCCCGGGTCTTCGTGCGCCACACCTGCGCCCATCCGGTGAAAAACCGCTGTTCGCCGGAAAGCCCGTCGATCTCCGGTGCCGGCTGACCCGCCAGCGCTCTGCGGTACGCCCTCAGCGCCACCGCAAGGCCTGAGACGTCGGCGATATTTTCGCCGAGCGTCAGTTCGCCGTTGATCGGGTGCCCTTCGACGGGCTCGTATCCGGCGTACTGCGCGACGAGAGCGGCGGTGCGCTCCGAGAAGGCGGCGTGATCGGCGTCGGTCCACCAGTTGCGGAGGTTTCCCTCGCCGTCGTATTGACTTCCCTTGTCGTCGAAGCCGTGGCTGATCTCATGGCCGATCACCGCACCGATCGCACCGTAGTTGACCGCGTCGTCGGCGGACATGGTGAAGAACGGCGGCTGCAGGATGGCGGCCGGGAACACGATCTCGTTCATCTCGGGGTTGTAGTAGGCGTTTACCATCTGCGGCGGCATGAACCACTCGTCGCGGTCCACCGGGCCGCCGAGTTTGTTCATCTCGTAGTCGTGCTCGAACTCGCTCGCCCTTCGGACGTTGCCCACCAGGTCATCGTCGGCCACCTCCAGCGCGGAGTAGTCGCGCCACTTGTCGGGGTAGCCGATCTTGGCCCGGAAGGTGGCCAGCTTGGCGTGAGCCTCTTTCCTGGTCTCGGGCGACATCCAGTCCAACTCGTCGATCGCCTCACCGAATGCGGCCAGCAGGTTGTCCACCAACTCCACCATGCGCTCCTTGTACTCGGGCGGGAAGTGCCGCTCGACGTACACCTGCCCGAGCGCCTCGGGCATCACCCCCTGCACCAGGTCCACGCCACGTTTCCACAGTGGCCTTTGCTCCGGAATGCCGCGCAGGGTCGTGCCGTAGAAGTCGAAGTTGGCGGCGTCCAGGGTGGTGCTGAGCAACGACGCCGAACCCGCCAGCAAGTGCCAACGCAAGTAGTCCCGCCAATCGTCGATGCTGGTCTCCGCCACGATCCGGGCAAGCGCGGTGACGAAATCCGGTTGGCCGACGTTGAGATCGTCGATCTTGTCGGCTACGCCCACCGCGGCGAGAAAGGCTGAAGTATCGAGGCCCGGTACGAGATCGCCGAACTCCGCGAGGGACATGAGGTTGTATGTGGCCTGCGGGTCGCGGTTGCGCACCTTGTCCCACTGCGCTTCCGCGATGCGGGTTTCCAGCGCCACCACACGGTCGGCGACGTTCGCGGCCTGCGCGGCGTCCCCCCATCCGGCCAACTGCCACATCCGCGCGATGTGCTCACGGTACGCCGCCAGACTCTCGGCGAACTTGTCGTCGAGGTAGTAGTCCCGATCGGGCAAACCCAGACCGGACTGCCGCACGTCCAGCACATACCGCGACGAATCCATGTTGTCCTGATGCACGTAGGTGCCCAGCGGCGATCCCAACCCGGAACGATCCCAACGACCGAACAACGGTGCCAGTTGAGCCAGCTCGGTCAATCCGTCGATCCGCCGGAGTTCATCCACCAGCGGGTCGAGGCCCAGGTCGTCACGTCGCTCCGTCTCCATGTAGGAGCTGTACAGGGCCGCGATCTTGGCGGCCACCGATCCCGGCTCGGGCGTCGAATCGCCCAACTCGACGATGATGTCGCGCAGTTGTTCCTGCGCGGTGTCGTGCAACGCTGTGAAGGCCGCGTACTCGGCCTTGTCGGAGGGGATCTCGAAGTCTGCCAGCCACTTCCCGTGCCAGGCGCGGAAGAAGTCGTCCTGCGGGCGCACCGTCTCGTCGCGACCCGTGAAGTCGATCCCCGACGACGGGGTGGTTGCTGCGCGGTCCGGCGTTGACTGATCGGTGGGTGTCGTCGACGTCATGGCCAAACCCTAAGGCCTGCCGTCCGGTGCGAGGCGTACCGCTCGCTTCGACGGCGAAGGAGTCGTGCCGACCCTACGAGCGCTGATAGGCCTCGGCGACCGCGTCGATGGACTCGGTGGTGATGAGTTCCATGTCCGCGAGAATGACAGCTGCCTCCCGGGCGTCCGCCACGAAGTGGAAGGGAACACCTTCGGCGATCAGGTGCTCGGAGTGGGCGGTGACCTCCTCGGATTGGTCCGCCAGCCCCACGTCGACGATGATGATCGCAGCGACCGATTCCGGGTGAGCCTTGGCGAACTCCGCATAGGTGTACGGGTCTCGCTGCCCTGAGTCACCGATCAGCACGAACCGTCGCCCGGGGTAGTGGGCAGCGAGTCTGCTGAGGGATTGGCGCTTGTGTTCGGTGCCGCTGCGAGTGATGTAGCGCTCCTGTGGACCCCAGTCGGTGAGGAACAGCGGTCCGTCGGGAAAACCCCGCACCTTCATGAAGTCGGTGAGCAGCGAGTACAAACTCCAAGGGCCGGTGGACAGGTAGAAGAACGCCGAACGGCCGTCTCCCGGCCGACCCGCCTCCAAGGCTCGATAGAGCGTGGCCATGCCGGGTACCGCCCGACGGGTGTGGGCCTGCCCCAGCAGGGTGGTCTTGACGGCGGTGAGCCCCTCAGCCAGACCGGTCTGCAGCACGGTGTCGTCGATGTCGGACACCACCCACACCTTGGCGTCCGGATCCGGCACCAGGACCCGACCCCGCGCCACCGCGGGTTCTTCGTCCTCATCGACCGGCTGTGTCGTCACCCGGTAGTCGTGCCACCCCGGCACCAACTCCCCGACGGTCATAGTGCCGGCGGCGTAGCCGTGCCGATCCGTCTCCATCCGGTCGGTTGCGCCGGCCAACGACAGTTGCACCTTGACACCTGGAAACGACAGGGCGGCGAACCGCCGGAGGTTCGCCCGAATCACCTCGGGGTCGGTCAGTGCCTCCGCGGGTTTCGGGATCACCGGCTCCTCGGTCACCCGGACCCGGGCATAGGCACGACCCTCCGCGACGTAGCCGCGGTACCCCACCACATAGGTGGCCCGGAGTGTGCCCTTCCCGATCTTTCGCTCACGTCGAAACCGCCACAGGGCATCTTCTGCCGAAGCCACCAGCCCCGCGGTCCGCTCGCTGCGGAAGGCACGGCTGAGTGGTCCGGTGATGCGATCGGCGATGCCGCGGCCGTCGTCGGAATCCTCAGTCTCCTCTGTTGCCACGGCGCTAGCGTGGCACATTTCGGACGCGGAATGGCACCGGCAGGTTCGTCGCATCTCCTCCGGCGGTCGTCGGCAACCGCCTCCCTCGCGCCGAGTACGGCTGCCTGTGCGACGCTGGTGCGGTGCGACAGGCGATCACCAGCAACGGCGTGGCACTCCGGGGCCTGCTCGCCGTGGCGGTCGGCGCGATCGCACTGACGAGTTGCGCGAGCACAGCGGAGAACACGTCCACCGCACCGCAGTCGGCGGCAGCGCCGGAACAGTCCGCCAGTTCGGCGACCACGCCGCGCTCGCCACTGCCGCAGGTCGGCGTCTCAACCGCTGGCTGCACCGAGCCCGATCCGACGCTGACTCCTGGCACCACCGTGACCCGGACCGTGCCCGGGGCCGGCGGCGAACGCACCTACCTGCTGCACGTGCCGTCCGGCTACACCCCGGACACTGCCCATCCGGCTGTGCTCACCATGCACGGGATGGGAACCAACGCGTTTCTGCAACTGGCCAACACCGGCATCACAGACTCGGCCGATGCCAACGGATACGTGGTGATCGCCCCCAACGCCGTCGACGGGCGTTGGGCCTTGCCCGAACCCGGCACGTCTTCCCCCGCCAGCGCGGACGTGGAGTTCATCGACCAGGTGATGGCCGACGCCTCGGCCGCCTTGTGCCTCGATCCGGCCCGGCAATACGCCAGCGGGATGTCGATGGGTTCGGCGATGACACTGGTGTTGGCCTGTCAGCCGCAACGCACGTTCGCGGCCTTCGGCGGAGTCGGGGCGGCGTTCTACGAATCCGTCTGCGCCGGGGCCCCGCCCGCACCGCTGATCTACTTCCACGGAACCGGCGACGACGTCGTCCCATTCGCGGGTGGAACCGCCCGCGGGTTCCAGGTGGAGCCGGTACCGGAGGTGATGGCCGAGTGGGCCGGGCACAACGAGTGCGAGCCGACACCCACCGAGGCCATCACGTCCGAGGTCACCCTGCTGGCCTGGACGGCGTGTGCGGACGATGCCGTGGTCGACTTCTACCGGATCGACGGCGGCGGACACACCTGGCCGGGTTCGCCGATCACCAGCAACCAGGCGTTCGCCGAATTCGCCGGCCCCACCACGACCACGGTGGACGCCACCGACGCCATGTGGGAGTTCTTCCAGCGGTATTCGTTGCCGACCGAAGCCACCGGCTGAGCCGGCGAGCACGGCTCCCCCGCGTTGTTCGTCACATCCGTCCCCGCCACGCCCGGTGATACAGCGCCGAGGCGAAGTGCGACGCGGTGAATAGCGCGGCCAGCGTCCCCATCGGCCGCCCGGACGACCACTCGTAGCGGCTGAGCACGTGGTAGTGCCGCTTGAGCATGGTGAGTTTGTTGCCGGAGATCTGCTGACCGGCCGTGATGCGGTAGCCGAGGAGCGGGTGGAGGACTTTGATGCTCTCGCCGATCTCCTCGTGCATGTGCAGGAAGCAGTCGAGGTCTTCGCGCGCCTTGTACTCCAAGGATTCGTTGAACGGGTAGCGCAGGAACAGCGCACGTTCGGCGAGGACGGTGGACGTGGGTGTCTTGGTGTTGATCAGCGTGCGAAGCATCGAGATCCGCTGCAGTCGAGCCCGACGAACATAGCTGAACTCCGGAAGTTCGCCGTCGTCGAAATCGATCAGACCGGCACTGACGAAACGGGCGCCGGTCGTGCGGATCGCGTTCAGCTGCAAGTCCAGTTTCTGCGGATGCCAGAGGTCATCGGCGTCGAGCAGGGCGATGTAGGTGCCACGCGCCGCCTCCACCCCGACGTTGCGCGGTCCGGCTGGCGCACCCATGTTGCTCGCCAAAGTGATGAGCCGGATCCTCGCATCCTCGGACGCATACGACTCGACCACATCGGCCGTGCCGTCGGTGGAGCAGTCGTTGACGACGATGAGTTCCCACTCCGCCCGGGTCTGCGACTGCACCGATTCGATGGCTGCACCGATATGCGCTTCGTTGTTGTAGGTCGGCATGATCACCGAGACGACTACCGCGTCGTCGGCGCTGCTGCCTTCAGTCACCGGAACCACCCGTCTGCTGCGTCACGCCTGCCATCATCCCGCGCGAAGGCCCCGGCGCGGCGCCACGCCACGCTCGAGCAGCATCCCGGCGCCCTCCACAGTCTGGTCCGATCCCGACGGACCGACTACCTTGGAACCCTGCCGACAAATCGGAGCGCCGGGATGCCGAGCCATGGGTTCACCGCGGAACTGTGGGTGTGGGATGCCCGCCAGGAGCAGGGTTGGACGTTCGTGACGCTGCCCGAGGAGTTGAGTTCGGTGATCCGCGCCGCGTCGGAGATCCGCGGCCCGCGGCGGGGGTTCGGGGCGGTGCGGGTGGGTGTGCGGTTGGGCAGTTCGCGGTGGCAGACGTCGGTGTTCCCGGACACCACCAGCGGCTGCTACGTGCTGCCGATCAAGAAGGCAGTGCGACGGGCCGAGCAGTTGACGGCCGGCGACGAGGCGACCATTGAGTTGGAAGTGCGGTAGCGACTGCCGCAGCCCAATAGCCGTACGAAAAGTCCGGCGTCCGGCGTCGGTGAAGGTTCGACCGCCCTGCCGCCCTAATCTGGTCGGGTGCTCCCCGCTCAGTTGACGCGACCGGCGGTGACCTGGCCGGGACCCCAGTGGTTGGCGTTGTTCTACGACCTCGCCTTCGCCGCCGGAATCATCGCTCTATCCGGCAGTTACGGCTACGACTACTCGGGTTTGGGTGCGTTGTGGTTCGCCATCACCTACGGAATCCTGGCGTCGGTCTGGTTGCTGACCGGTGGCGCCACCGGGGGTTTCACGACTGATCAACGGACCATCACGACCGGCATCGTGGTCCTCGTCGCCGTGCAAATGACGGGCGTGTTGATGCTGGCTCTGGCGTCCGGCGACTCGATCGCGGCGTCGTCGGGAGTCTTCGACGTGTGCCTGGCGCTGCTGCTCGCCACTGTGCTGGGACTCGCCGGCCTCGCCCGTGGCAGCAGCCATTCAGTTCCCTTCCGGGCGCTGATCGGGGTCGCGGTCGCCATGGTGACGCTCGGTCTCGCCTGGGTGTTGCCGGAGCCGTTCGACCTGCTGGTGTGGATCCTCGCGCTGGCCATCCTCGGTCTGGCCGCCGCCTCGGTTGCGCTCGACGCCAGGGTCGACCTTCGGCGACTCGCGCACCGGCTGGGCGAACTGACGATCATCATCATCGGGGAAATTCTTGTGAAGGTGACGCTCACCCTCGGCGAGGAGTCGCTGTGGTCGGTGCGCATCTGGGCGTTGGTACCACTACTGGTGTTCCTGGTCGCGGTCTGGTGGGCCTATTTCACCGGACCCATCCACGTCGTCGCCGTCGCGGGCTCGCGCCGGGTTGTGTGGATCACCGCCCACTGGGGGCTCCACGTGGCCCTGCTGGGCTTGGCCGTGGGTCTCGGCAAACTGCTTGTCGGTGCCGAGACTCTGGCGAAGCCGGCCGCGACAACTGCACTGCTGACCGCACCGGTGCTGCTCATGGTGGCAAGTCTGGCCGTGCTCGACTGGATCACAGACGGCCCCCGGCACGTGTCGCTCGCCATCGCCGCCGTGGTAGTGGCGGTGGTGACGGTGACGGCCGCCATCACCGAGGTCCCACCTGGGATCACGGCCTATACCTTGGCCGCCATCACCCTGGCCGCCGTCGCGGTGCCGCTGGCCCGGCGTCGGGTCCGACCACTGGAATCCCGGTGACGGCCGCAGCTTTCTAAGGCCTTCGCCCCCAGGCTCGGATCCGCACGTAGTCGGCCCACCACATCCCCTCGGAAGTGCGCAGGGCGGGTTCGAGCAGTTCGCTGACCTGATCGAAAACCTCCCGGCGCAACTCGCCCCGGATTCCGAGCACGTCCATCAACCCCCCTCGGAATGTGGCCAGCCACGCGAGCAGCCCCGCCGGCAGCGGAGTCGGCCGGGGCACCAGTTCGGCGCGCACATCGTCGAAGCCCGCGTCGCGCAGCACCTGCAGGTACTGCTCCGCCGTCGGATAGAACTGGTCCGCGGGCATCACCGGCGTGGCGCCGGGGGATCCGCTCGAATCTCGCTCGTCGGCGACCAATCCGCGCTGGCGCAGCACGGCAAAGATCGCTGTGCGGATGGCGGCGATGTTGCCGAATCCGCCGAATTCCACCGCCAGGCGACCGCCGGGGCGCAGTGCCCGGAACATGCCGGCAGCGGCGGCGCGGTAGTCGAGAACCCAGTGCAGCGCGGCGTTGGAGAACACCGCGTCGAACTCGGCGTCGAAGTCGAGTTCGGCCGCATCAGCCCACCTCGCATCCACGCCTCGGTCGCGCGCGGCTGCCAGCAACTCCGGCGAGTTGTCGACGCCGGTGACGCTGGCACCGCTCGCGGCGATCTGCGAGGTCAACACGCCGTCACCACAGCCCACGTCGAGGATTCGTTCACCTCGCGAGGGGTTCAGGGACTCCAGGATCGGTGCACCCAGGGCCGGCACGAAGGCGCCGCACGAGGCGTAGTCCGAGGCGTTCCACCTGCTGGTGGGATTGGCCATCGCGGGTCCTACATCCGAGCGACTGGGCGAGTGGTGTTCACTGGGTCACTCACCCTTGGGTGCCATGGCCAACGTGTGTTCGGAGCCTGCGTCGGTGCCGCATTCCACATTCAGCCAACCTGCATCGCGCAAGGGTTCACCCGTCACCTCTTCGCCGTCGCAGGTCAGGGTGAATCCACCGCTGTAGCCGTAGGTCACAGGGACGAACACCTGGTGCGGAGCGCCGGTGTCTTGGTAGACGAACTCCACCTGCACCGCACCGGTCGCCGGATCGAAAGCGACCGTCTTGATGCGACCACTGACCGCCTGCGGGTAGGCCCGGGCGGTCTCATCCGCTGCCTTCTCACGCAACACCGGTTGACCGTCGACGAAGTCGTAGAAACCCCAGGCGTCTTGGCTGTTCTCCTTCCACACCCACTGGGCGCTGCTCACCACGTTCTCGTCGGCGAGGCGGTAGAACTCGTCCAACGTCGCCCTGTACTGGGCCGCCTTCTCGGTGAACCCGAACTCGCCGAGCAGCAGCGGCGCCGAGAACTGCTTGGCCTCACTCAAGGAGTTGTTCATGTTCAATGTGATGTCCGGGTCGTCGGGCCTGATGTTGGGGTAGCCGGCCGATTCCTCCCCCGGGTTGAAGAAGGCCTTGGTGTAGAAGTGCGGGGCGTAGACGGTGTTCTCGGTCGGCCACGGGATCGGATCCGGCACCGCCGCCGTGTAGGGCTGCTGGTCGGAACTGCCGGGGGGCAGGGCGGGTGGGTCGTTCTTGGCCACGTCCGGGCCGAAGGCCACGAGTTTGTCCGGAGCGATCTCCCGCAGTGCTGGGATCGCTTTGGCGTAGAAGTCGTCGAGCATCTGCAGGGAGAGGCCGGGATCGGCTCCTTGGGAAGTCAGCAGCGTCTGCGCGTGCAGCAGCCAGGGCTCGTTGAAGACCTCCATGCCCACCACGGCAGGGCTGTCCTTGACCGCCTTCATGACCTCAGACATCGCATCGATGTAGTACTCCTGCAGCCCCTTGCCATCGACCTTCTCGTTCTTCCAGAAACTGGCGAAAGCCTGCTGGGTCTGCTTCGAAAGCCGGGCGGCGAGCAGATTCAGTTCGCCGCCCTTGTTTGTCTCCGTGGGAGGGGGAACGATGGCCCACGCCGGTGCACCGTCTTCCCCGATCTCCTTGCTGTAGGCGTCCTGGTGCATGTCCACCAGCACCTGAATACCGGCGTCCTCGCACAACTGGATGACCTCGGTGATCCGGTCGATGTACTCCTGATCGTATTGACCCGGTTGCGGTTCGATGCCGCTCCACTGAATCGGCAGCCGCAGCAGGTTGAACCCGATCTCCTGCATCGCCTGGGTGTCTGAGGCATCGAAGGACGGGATGGGTTCCAGCGGTTCGCGGCCGTCATCGAAGTTCACGTCGAAGACACCCTCGATTCGGGCGTTCACGCCACGGAAGAGCCACTCACGGCCTTGGCTGTCGAGGATCCCGCACGGGTTCTGCGGACGCAGTTGGTCATCACAGGCAGTACTCCAGACCCCCAACGACACTTTGTCCGCCCCAGGCGACTCCTGGGCCGACCCGTCGGAGCTTGCCCCATCCGATGATCCGCTCGAACAGCCCGCGACGAGGAGCATCGCCACCGACGCTGTCGCCCAGCCCACCCATGTCCGCTGATTCCGCAAACCCATGCCATCCTCCGGTTCGACGATTCTGCCGCGTGGCAGGAACCCGGTCGATGCTATGGCTGTACGCCGGGCCGACGCCGGGCGTGCCGGGGATTCGCGGTGCAATCCGCGCGAACCGCGACACCGCGAATCCGGCAAGATCGGGGCGTATCGTGGCGATCATGGCACTGACCCATGAGGACGTGGCGACCCTGTTCGGACACCTGGCGGAGCACCGGCCCGAGCAGTTCTTCGCGGCCGTGGCCGACGACGTCGACTGGACGGTGATGGGCACCCACCCGCTCGCCGGCCACTACCGATCGAAGGACGAATTCGTCTCTTCGACGTTCACCCGGCTGGATCCCCGGTTTCGCGAGCCTGCCCGCTTCACCGTCACGAATGTGCTCGTCGACGGTGACTGGGCCGCTGTGGAACTCCGGGTGGACGGCACCCAGATGAACGGCAACCCTTTCCACAACGGCTACTGCTGGCTCTGTCAATTCGACGAGGGGAAGATCGTCACGGTGCGCGCCTACCTCGATTCGGCGCTGGTCGCCGACGTGATCGCCGCCAACGAGGGCCCCTAGCCTGGTGCGCACGACGCTTCCCATCGACCCGGCGACCGCCACGATCTACGCCGAAGGTTGGCAGTCATGGACACCGACCCGGTGGTATTCCGCAGCGGAATCACCGGAGCGACCGGTAGACGACAACCACCGTCGGATGGGCTACGGCGTGAACGCTGTGGGCGACTCCGGATTCGCCGGCCTCGGGCTGTTGGCGGTGCGCCCAGACCCAGGCGAGCCGCTGCACACCTTCTCGACCACACGACCGGACGATGTGCCTACGATCCGGGCGAACGTCCACGGTGACGCCATCACGGTCGAATCGGTGGACTTGGTCGAGCAGCAGCGAATCGCGGTGCAGGACGACACTGCGGCACTCGCCACGTGGGCGTCTCGGTTCGCCGAACGCAACCGCCTACCTCGACCGCGAGCGGCCCCGACGGTGTGGTGTTCGTGGTACCAGTTCTTCACCGAGGTCCGGGAATCCGACATCGACCGAAACCTGGCCGCCATCGACGAGTGTGAACTGGCCGTGGACGTGGTGCAGATTGACGATGGGTACCAGTCGGAAATCGGCGACTGGCTCGTACCCTCCGGTCGCTTCCCCGACCTCGCCGCCACCATCAAGCGTATCCGCGCGGCGGGACGGCGGGCGGGCATCTGGCTCGCACCGTTCCTGGTGGGTGAACGCGCAACCCTGGCAAGGGATCATCCCGATTGGCTTCTGCCCGGAGCGGATCCGGGCCGCAACTGGGGGCAACGGCTGCATGTACTCGATGTGGCGCATCCGGCAGTGGTCGACTACTGGCGGAGGGTCTTCGAGCATTTCATGGCCTTGGGAATCGACTACTTCAAGCTCGATTTCCTCTATGCCGGCGCCCTGACAGGCGAACGCCGAGGCGAAGCCATCGCCAGGTATCGGGGCGGAGTTGGTCTGATCCGCGACATCGTCGGAGCCGACGCCTACCTGGCGGGTTCGGGTGCCCCGACCTTGGCCAGCGCCGGCCTTGTGGACGCCATGCGGGTCTCCCCCGATACCGCGCCGTACGCCGAGGCCCCCTCAGGCGACGCGAGTTCGCCCGGTTTGGGCAACGCGATCCGCAACGGTGCGGCACGGCAGTGGCAGAACCACGTGCTGTGGACCAACGATCCCGATTGCCTCCTGGCTCGGCCGGAAGTCGCGGAACGGGCCCGTTGGGCGTCACATCTGACCGCCGTCGATGGACTGCGCTCGGTCAGCGACGACATCGAAGGCCTCGATGACTGGGGGCTGAGTACAACCCGGTCCTACCTGGCGGGTTCTTCACCACCGTGAGTAGTTCCACTCACGACTGACGATCTATTCCGCCACCGCCAATTTCGTCGACCGAAGGCTGACTCCGGTCCAGGAATGGGTTGACCCACCTCCACGGCGACGACCCGGTGCCGACCGCGGGCCACGATGGCGGGCCAGTCGAAAGTTGCACACGAAGCGACCCCTTTGGCGCCGCCCTTGGTGGGAGGCTTGCGCAAGTGCGGGAGTTCATGCACCTTTGACACCCTCTGGTGACGCCCAAAGGTGTCGGAAGTCTTGCGAGACGGTCGAGACCTTGTCGTTCACGGTTTCAATCTCACCTTCAATCCAGCATGGGCCTTCGCTCGCGGGGCAACTCCTGAGGCAAGGCACCGACACGTTCGCCGGACACGCCTGGCGAGTGTGGTCCGCCCGGCAGTAGCGTTCAGATATGTCCGACATCAGCGTCATCGTGTTGTGCCTCGATGGTTCCGACGAGTCCGTGACCGCCGCCCGGGTTGCGCTCGAGTTGACAGAACCGGGCAGCCATCGGTTCACCCTGGCGACGGCGGTGCCCGACATCGAGTCGGCCTACGTCACGGGTATCGACCCGATCGTGCCGATGGCACCTGACGCTCAACTCGTGGAGGTCGTCGAACAACGCAGGGAACGGGCGGCCGGGATGCTCGAGGCAGCCGCTGTGCAACTCGGCCTGCCGGACGCGAATCGGGAGGTTCTGTTCGGGCTGGCCGGTCCCGCGCTGCGGGAATACGCCCGCGAGCATCAACCGGCTCTCCTCGTTACCGGGGCACGTGGCTTCAACGACACCCGGCACACGGGGGTCGGGGAAGTCCCCGACTACTTGGTGCGTCGGGCACCGTGTCCGGTGCTTGTGGTGCCGGCAGACATCCAGGCCGATCGGAATGGCCCTGTTCTCGTCTGCGTGGACGGGTCCGAACACGCCCGGCACGCGGCGCTGACCGTTGTCCCGTTGTTGGCCGGTGGAGCGGATGTGGAACTGGTGACGGTTGCAGCCGAGGCGCCCGTGATCGTCCCCGACGAAACCGGGTACGAGATCTTGAGCGAGCGTAAGTGGGAAGCTGAGGAGGACGTACTGCTCGACGAGGTTGCCACCGCTATCGCGCGACCTGACGCTTCCCACACTGTGCTCTCAGGACCACCGGCCGAGACGCTGCTTTCGGCGGCTACCCGGTCCTCTAGTCGGGCAATGGTCATCGGATCGAAAGGCCACGGCCTGATCGCCCGGGCCGTGCTGGGCTCCGTGGCCCACCGGATCCTGAGCGAGGCCAAATGCCCGGTCTTCGTGGCCGGGCCACGCACGTGAAAAGGCATTGATCCGTCCGGCGCCGGGCGCGGTGATACCCGGAGCGCATTGGCCAGCGACGCGTCTCGAAGGGGTTGCGCTCCGCCAATTCGACGGCTTCGATCTCACGGCCGAGACTGTCGATGCCGAACGCGAATCCTCGTCCGCCGAAGCGGTTCGGCAACGCCCACCGGAATCTTCCGGCGTCGGCTGGTGGCTGTGCTGGTGACACCCCGACGAAAGGTCCCCATGAAACGACCCTTGAAGTCCGCGTTGACCGCCCGCCCCACACGTCGGCGCAGGAGCTGGACCACCTCAATGCTCCCGCCACTTGCGGCAATGAGCATCCTCGCCGTCACCGCAGGAGTCGCTCCGACTGCGGCAGCTGCGACTAGCACCCTGTCGGCGCCGACCAACGGTACCGAGATTGCGGACCGGACCAATCCCCACCCGTCGGCCCACGATGTCCAAGAAGCCCTGAAACGCTTGCGCGCGGACGGCATGCTCGTCGAGGCGCCCGCACTCGGCGAGAACCACGGCCCCGCCGCCTCCGCGAACCCCGACCTCTACCCACGCCAGGCGGCCACCTTCGGCCGGTCGCTGTTCAACGGCGTCGCCTTCCTCGGCGGCCAGGTGGCCCTCGACCTCGTGCTCACCGAGATGGGCTACGACCCCGAGGGCGATCTGAACGCGGCGCTGGCGGACATCAACTCGTCCATCGCCGAGCTCACCGAGGAGGTTCGCAGGATCTCCGAGCAGGTCGAGCAACTGCTCGCCGGGCAGGACCGCGCCAACTTCTACAACTCATACACCCAGGCCGGCATCGCGGCCGCAAATCTCGACACTGCCCTGCGGTCGGTCAACGGCTGGATCGAGCGGGACCTGCAGCCCACAGAGTCCAACCTGTCGGATATGCAGACGGTCATCACCACGTCGCTGGGCCAGTTGGACTTCCTGCTCAACAACCCCACCACCGGCACCGTGCCACTGATGATGAAAGCCGCCGAACCCGCCGCGGTGTCCGACCTAGAGAACTACTGGAAGCAGATCGAGGTCGTTCGCGACGATAACCGCGCGGTGCTGGCGCAGGGTCTGACGGCGCTGTCGCTGATGCAGCGGTGGGACACGTCCGGCACCATCGCGGCTGACCTGGCCACCTTCACACCCAGCGCACTGCAGACGGTCCGCGGGATGTACCGCTACGGCGTGGCGCTCGATGCCGATAGGGTCCACGTGAAGGGCTCGGCAACGATGATGCTGCCGGTAGGCGCCTCGCCGGTCGCTGGCGAGTCCGAGGCCCGCGTCGTCGGCGACACGTGGGGCGTCAGGCCCCTGCTGACGTCCCTCGCCGACGCCTACCAGCCGTCCCTGCACGGCGGTCAGACCCTCGAGCACTACCTCACCTCCCGAGGTGTGCCGACCAGCATCAACTACTCGGACACCTACTTCGCGGCACCGAGGGACGGCGGCTGGCGCTCCGTCAACACGGTGGGGAGGATCTCGGGCGACTCCTACGGCGAGTCCGAGCGGGTGTTCGGGCAGAAGTTCCCGGCGTTCTCGCGGAGCGGGTATGACAGCGCCATGGCCCAGGCGATCCGCCAGCGCGACGCCGACCAGCCGGGGGTGCTGAGGGTGCACGTGTCGTTGAACGTCGGCGGACGGGCGACGAACCTGGACCCAGCCACGTTGGAACGGGCGGCCGTTGGGGCGCCCGGGGAAACCGCGGCGCGCTGACCGGCACGCTGTCCGGGTCGCACCGGCGGCGAGTCGGCCGGCAACACAACTGGAGGGCATCATCCCCTGGACCGCTATCCCAAAGTGCTCGACCAACTCGGCCTCACCCCGCCACCGGACGGTTGGCGCGATCAAGCGATGTGCCGCAACCTCACCCCGGCCGAATCCGACCGGATCTTCCCCGACATCTGCGGCCGTATCGGCCGCGACCTCGTCGCCGAGGCTCTCGCCTACTCCGAGCACTGTCCGGTGGCGCTCAACGTTGTCTGCAATCGGATCTCGTCGATGTCCTGCGCCAGCACGCGCCGGGAAACCGGCTCGACATCCATGGCATCCACGCCGGGTTCCACCCGCATGAACGTAGGCGGCTGCTCGCACCGGCGATCAAGGCCCTGGTGACGTCGGCGCGCCGGAAGGCCGCCTGATGGACGAATTGACCGCCAGCCACCGTGGATTCAGCGCCGCCCTGCGAAACGTCGCGCTGGATCTAGAGGCCGGAGTCGACCCCGAGCACCTCATCGAGGTGATCCGCACCCGGGAGGCTAACTCCAGCACGGATGCCATTGGCAGGACAGCACCGCACTGACCTCCTACAGTCAGGCCATGATCGACTCGTGGCGCACTCCCAGACTGGTCCCGCTCACCAGCGGGCAAGTCGACGTAAACGGGAAGTCGGATACCTTCGACAGAGAGATCATGTTCACGATCGGCACGATGGTGTTTTCCTACGCACCCTCCTGAAGACCCCGGCGCAACGACCCCGACCCGCCGGGTGAGCGGGCGACGTCTTCGTTACCTGCATGTATGAAAGCGGCCCCAACCCGATCGGGGGAATCAGGTCAGGGCCGCCGGCGACGATTCTGTTAGAAACGGTAGACAGCGCCGGTGGAGGTGTCTACAGGTGCTATCGCTGACACGGGGGCCACTACGAGGGTGCGAACATGGTGCCGCTCTCATATGCACCTTCTCCGGACATGACGGCCGTCTTTCCCTGCGCGTTGGCACCTGAACCGATCGAGGTGAGTCGAGGTGTCGCCCACGTTTGCGCGGCGGGGTCGTGCGGATCATTGGTGATCATGGAGCGAAGGTAGTGCCAACCCGGCGCGGGACACCACTAGAACTAGGCCGTCAGCGTCGGCAGGTGCGCAGGTGCTCATCGGCCCGCCGGCGAATCGCGGCCTCGTTGTGGGCACCGAGGACCTCGAACTCCACCCCGCAACGGCACCGCCAGCGCAGCACGGTGCGCAGCTCGACGGTGGGAGTGGTGGCGCTCATGAGATGAGTGTAGGCGCTCTGATCGAACACGTTTACGTCTCGGGATTGGGACAGCGTTTGGGACAGCAACGGCGAGCGGCGGCTCCCCGTGCTGGGAAACTGCCTCTGACCTGCTCTTTCACCAGTCGGGCTGACAGGATTTGAACCTGCGACCCCTTGACCCCCAGTCAAGTGCGCTACCAAGCTGCGCCACAGCCCGTGACGTTTGTGAATCCTAGCCGATACGCTCAGCGACCAGGCTCCCGGCCAGACACGGACCGCACCCTGCACAGGGTCGGCGGTGGATCGGGCACTCTTGCCACCACAGCGAGGAGAATCGATGCAGACGCTCACACTGACTGACGGCCGAACCTTGGCCTTCGACACCTACGGCGCTCCCGACGGCGTCCCGGTCATCTTCAACCATGGGTTCTCCGACTCACGACTGATCCGCAACCCCGACGCAGCGCTCACCGAATCGTTGGGTGTGTGGGTGATCGCTGCAGACCAGCCGGGGGTAGGCGGATCCAGCCCCAAACCGAACCGCACCATGGCGGAGTGGGCTGACGACATGGAACAACTCGCCGACCATCTGGAACTGTCGACCTTCGCCGTGGCCGGCCACTCCGGCGGCGCCCCGCACGCCCTCGCCATCGCAGCACGTCTCCCGGACCGGGTGACGCACGGTGTTCTCGCCTCCCCGGTGGGCCCGTTCGACAAAGACGGGTACAGCCACATGCTGGCGATGAAGGACCTCAAACTCGTGGTGAAGATCCACCACTTCCAACGCCTGCTGCGCTGGGCCTACAAGTTGGACGTGAAGAAGGCTCAGAAGGATATCGACGCCTACCTGGCGGAAACGGCCAAGGAGGACCCCTCCGACGCCGCCACCTTCACCGCCAGTCCCGAACAGCGAGACATGTTCGTCGCCAATTTCAGCGCCGGGATGGAACAGGGCGAAGAGGGGATCTTCGAGATGACGCTGGCCTTGTGGAACTGGGGCTTCGACCTTTCCGAGGTCCCACAGCACTTCGACGTCTTCTACGGCGACGCCGACGACATCCTGGAACCCGCGATGCCGAAACAGGTCGCCGAACAACTGCCCAACTCAACCGCCCACGTCTGGCCCGAGGCGGGGCACTACGGATTCGTCGATGCCGACAGGTGGCGGCAGTTCCTCGGTGCGGTGGCACCGGACGCCTCTGGCCGCGCCTAGGTGACCACTGCTGGCCACATCCCCTCTTCGGCACCTCGGTTCGCGCCGTTGACCGCGCTTGGGCGACGGGCTGGAACGAGTTGCGCCTGGGGCGAGTCGCCGAACGCCATCGAACCGGACAGACCCCGCCCCGAGTAGCTTGACGAAGCGGTTCGGCACCCGACACCGGAATCACTCGGCGTCATGGGGGTGTCTTCCCTGGTGACACCCCCGACGAAAGGTCACCATGCCACGGACTCCAACAACCTCGCCAAGCACCCGCTCGACCGCCAACCGAACATCCCGCGCCTGGCTTGCAGCCGGTACGACGCTGTTGCTCGCAGCGGTCCTCGCCAACGTTGCACCCTCGAATTCCGCGGCCGCCGCAACGGCGCCAGCCACCGTCGGGACCGCTCGCACCGGCGCAGTGCAGTCGCCCGACACGCAGAACGAGGTGGACGCCGCACTTGAGCGCCTGCGGGCAGACGGCATGCTCATCGACGCCGACACCACCAGCGCCAAGCCGGACATCACGCTCACCCAGGCGAGCACCTTCGGCCGGTCGCTTTTCAACGGCATCGCATTCGCCGGCGGCCAGGTGATCATGTCCGAGGTGCTCACCGCGCTCGGCTACGATCCGGACGCCCAGCTCAATTCCGCACTCAAGGAGATCTCCGACTCCATCGCCGCGCTCAACGACGAAGTGCGCAGGATCTCGCAGCAGGTGGAGCAGGTGCTCGAGGGCCAGGACCGCACCAACTTCTACAACTCCTACACCCAGGCCGGTACCGCCGCCGCCAACCTGGAAACCGCACTTCGATCGGTCAACGGCTGGATAGAGCGAGACCTGCAACCGTCTGAGGCCAACCTGTCCGACATCCAGACTGTGACCACCACCTCCATCGGGCAACTGGACTTCATCTTGAACAACCCCACCACCGGTACCGTGCCGTTGATGATGAAAGCCGCCGAACCCGCTGGTGTGTCGGATCTGGAGAACTACTGGCAGCAGATCGACATGGTGCGCGACGACTACCGCGCGGTGCTGGCGCAGGGCCTGGCGACGCTCTCGCTGATGGAGCGCTGGGACACGACCGGCACCATCGCGGCTGACCTCGCAACGTTCACGCCGCAGGCCAAGACGACCGTCGCGGACATGTACAGCTACGGCATCGCCCTGGGCGCAAACCGGCTCCACTCACAGAACTCCACGGAGATCCTCCTCCCCCTCGGCACTGCGCCTGCCACCGGCGAACTCGGGTCGCACACGATCGGCAACCGCGATCAGGTGGAGCCTCTGCTCCAGTCACTGGCGGCCAACTACCACGCGGAAGACCACGGTGGTCAGACTCTGGAGGCAACGATGCAGGCGCGCGGACTCCCCACCTCGATCAACTTCTCCGACACCTACACCGCCGAGGTGCGGAACGTACGTTGGACTTCGCTCAACCTTGTGGGGCGCATCCGCGGCAACAGTTACGAGGTTTTCGAGCGACACTTCGGAACCTCCTACTCGCAACTGGACCCCAGGGGCGCCCAAAACGCGTTCACCCAGGCGTCGATGCAACGACTCCGGGACGGCCACGGCGCCCTCTGCGCCCACGTCGCGCTCAACGTCGGCGGCCGGGCAGCGGACTTCACGCCGAGCCGACTCGAGCAGGCAGCATTCGGCCTCGACTGAGGCACACGCGACATACTGTCCCCGCAAACCGCAACGATCGGAGGAGCCGTGCCCGAGCAACCACCCGTCCGCCGCCCGAAACTGGCGCATGTCGCCATGGCGGCAGGGGTGAGCCTCGGCACGGCCTCCGACGCGTTGCGGGGCAAAGGCCGGATGAGCGACGAGGTGCGCAGCAGGGTGATCGCGGCAGCAGAGTCGATGGGCTACCGGCCCAACGCCAACGCCCGCATCCTGGCTCTGGGGCACTCACAGATCGTGGCGCTCGTGGCGCACGGCCCGGATTCCACCGCCGCCCCGCGCGTCTACTGGCCCAAACTGCAGGCGGCATTCACCGAGCGACTCCTGGAGCAGGGGATGGTCGCCTGCACCATGACGTTGGACGACCTCAACAAGTTGGACGGGCTCCCGTTCGATCTCATCGTGCATGCGGGTCCCAACGCCGCCGCAGACCTACCGCCGGAGATCCGATCCCATTACCGGGTGCTGGACCTCGATCTCACCGGCGGCACCCCGTTCGCCAGACGTCTGCACGCGGAGTTCGACGCCACCTGTCGGGCGGCGCTCGACCATCTGATCGTCTCTGGCTCCAGCAGGCCTGGACTCGTATTCGCCGGCTCCATCGGAAAGGAGTTCCTGCAGCCCTACCGCTCTTGGTGCGACGAGCGCGAATTGCCACCGATCGCGATTGACGCCGGCGCTCCGGACGCAGCCGACGAACTTGCGCGTTGTCTGCGCTCCGGAGCTGACGGCCTTCTCTCCGTCATGACGGACACCAACTGGCTTGACCGGATTCTCACCGAGGGCAATCGGACTGACCCCGAAGCATTCCCCGTGGTGGTGTTCGGAGCTCCGCCCGAAGGTGATCCCGGAGGGCGCCGATTCCGGATGCTGCAACCTGACGGCCGCGATCTGGGGCTGCAACTCGCCGACGTCGCGGTCGCCTTCCTCCGCGGGGAATCGCTGCCGCTCCTCACACCGCAGTTCCTGCTTGACGGCCAACCGTTCCCCTAGCCGGCCAACCTCAACTTCACACCCACCGCCCCGCATCGGCGCCCGCCGATGACCGACCCTCCGCGGCTACCGCCGTTTCCGCTTCTCCCGGATCCGAAGGTTGATCACAATCGGCGTGCCGGTGAATGCGAATTCCTCACGGATTCGACGCTCGATGAACCGTCGGTAGCCGGCCTCGAGGAAGCCGGTTGTGAACAGCACGAACGTCGGGGGTCGGACCGCCGCCTGAGTGGCGAACATGATCCGCGGCTGCTTGCCCCCACGGATCGGATGCGGGTGCTCGTCGCGCAACTCGCGCAGGAAGGTATTCAACCGCCCCGTGGACACCCGCCTCCCCCAGGAATTCAGCGCCTGCTCCAACGCCGGCACCAGTCGATCCACATGCCGACCGGTGGCGGCTGACAGATTGATCCGCCGGGCCCACGGCACCTGACCGAATTCCCGATCGTATTCGCGCTCGAGGTAGCGCCGCCGCTCGTCATCGACCAGATCCCACTTGTTGAGCGCGATCACCAACGCGCGGCCGGATTCGACCACCATGGAGACCAACCTGACGTCCTGCTCGGTGACTGGTTCGGAGGCATCGATCAACACCACCGCCACTTCCGATCGGGCGAGGGCTCCCCGAGTGCGCAAAGTGGCGTAGTACTCGTGGCCGCTGGCCTCTTTGGCGCGCCGCCTGATTCCAGCGGTGTCGATGAACACCCACTGCTTGCCGCCGAGGGTCACCAGCTCATCCACCGGATCCACAGTCGTTCCGGCCACCGAATCCACCACCACCCGCTCGGTGCCGGCCAGTCGGTTCAACAGGCTCGACTTTCCGACATTCGGCTTGCCCAGCAACGCGACGCGACGCGGGCCGTCCGGCGTAGCCGCGCCACGGCCGTTCGTCGGCATCACGGCGATGAGAGCGTCCAGGAAATCTCCGCTGCCCCGCCCGTGCAGCGCCGACACCGGCAGCGGCTCGCCAAGTCCAAGGCTCCAAAGCGCAGCGGCGTCCAACTCCGTCCGGGCGTCGTCGCACTTGTTCGCGACCAGCAGTACGGGTACGCCAGCCCGCCGCAAGACCTTGACCACTGCGTCTTCGGTGTCGGTCGCACCTACGGTGGCATCCACCACCAGCACCACCACGTCGGCTTCATGCATCGCGCGTTCGGCCTGCGCGGCCACACTGGCCGCCATACCGGTGACCTTCGGATCCCAGCCACCGGTATCCACGAGTTCGAATTCCCGACCCGCCCATTCCGCGTCGTAGCTGACCCGGTCGCGCGTCACCCCCGGCACGTCCTCCACCACCGCGGCGCGCCCACCCAGAATGCGGTTGACCAGGGAGGACTTGCCGACGTTCGGCCGGCCGACCACCGCCACCACGGGTCGACCCGCCGATTCGGGCCGCGACGGTTGGTCGTCGGTTTCGGCACCCGGGGCATCCGCTTCGGCCGCAAACTGGGCGAGGAGCGCCTCGGGGTCGTCATCGTCGTCGAAGTCGGCGAAGGCGTCGCCGGCGGCCAACCCGATGCTGTCGAGGGACGCGTCATCCTCGGTATCGGGCTGGCCGCCGATCTCGTCGCGCCCATCATCTGACATCGGGGTGTGTCCTCTCGGGTGTGGCCGGAACGTCCGGACGGTCGTCCGGCAGCCGGAGACCGGTCAGGTAGGAGGCCCGGCCGACATGATCGGCGAGCCTTTGACGAATCGTCTCACCCGCGGCGGCCACCACACACCGCCGGTACACGTCGCCGTGACTGCTCAAGGTGAATGGCTGGTCGAAGACCACCGCCATCCGAGCTTTGCGACGAGGGAGCGCATCGACGGCCATCCCGGTCTGCCGGGTCCCGAGAATCGCCGTCGGCACCACCGGCGTGTCCGTGGTCAGCGCGAGGTAGGCCGCCTCGTGTCGGATGCTGGCGACTTTCCCATCGCCCCTTCGACCCTCCGGAAACACCGCCAACGCCTCCCCTGCCCGCAGGACCTGCGTCGCCGCCGCCATCGCGGCAAGGTCCGGCCATGTGGGGTCCATCGAGATGTGCCCTGCCACCTTGGCGACACGATCGAGCGGCGGTTCGAACAACTCATCCGGCGCAAGGGTTCGCAGCGGCCTCGGTGACGACACAGACAGCAGCGCGGCATCGAGGAATCCCAAGTGGTTGGCCACGAAAATCACGGCTCCGCGTCTCGGCAGCGCCTCGACCCCGAGCACCGTCGGGCGATACCAACTCCGCAGCAGCGGGGCCAACAAGCGGCGGGACTGCGACGCCGATCGCAGCGACCCGATCGGTGTCAACGGGATCGCTCCACTACCAGCGCCTGCACCGTCGCGATCACACTCTCCAGATCCGCATAGGTGGCGTCGACCACCACCGCATCGTCGGCCTGTGTCAACGGACTGACCGTGCGGTCGGAGTCGGCCGCGTCCCGACGCGCCAAGTCGGCTTGGGTTTCGGCAACCCCGACCTGTTGTCCCCGTGCTGTGTCCTCGGCCGCCCGCCGCTGGGCGCGCACTGCCGGGTCCGCCATCAGGAAGACTTTCACATCGGCATCTGGCAGGACGACGGTACCGATGTCACGACCCTCGACGATGATTCCACGGCCGCTCGCGAGGGCGTCCCGCACCGCCTGCCGCTGCAGTTCCACGAGCCGCCGGCGCACCTGGGGAATCGCACTCACGGCACTGACCGCTGCGGTGACCGCTGGGGAGCGGATCTCAAGCGACACATCCTCAGTCGCCAACGCCACGGCAGGTGCTTCCGGATCCGTGGTGGTGACGATGTCCGGGCCTTCTAGGTGAGCCACCACGGCGGGCACGTCCGCCACGTCGATGTCGTTGCGGAGCAGCCACAAGGTGAAGGCCCGGTACATGGCGCCGGTATCCAAGTAGCGCATGCCCAACCGGGCGGCCACACCGCGACTCACGCTCGACTTCCCGGAGCCTGCTGAGCCGTCGATCGCCACCGTGAGTGCAGTCATGCCTCCACACCCTAGTCACCCTGGACGTCTCCTACTGGAGCACCAACCAAGCTCCTGCGGCGAGGGCCTCCCGCAAGCTGGATTCCACCTCCGGCAAGACGTAGAGGTGCGCGATGGCGGTCAGCCTGCCGTCGGTGTGCTCGATGCGCACGTCCTCCAGGTTCACCCCGTGCCGCCCAGCCGCCAGGAACAGTCGGCCGAGTTCTCCGGGCGCGTCCGGTACCTCGACCGGCACATCGACGTAGTCCGGAGCCACGCCACCGCCATGTTTCCCCGGGAGCATCTCCGACCCGCGGTTGCCTGCCGCGATGAGGCGCGCCACGGTCGCCTCGCCGTTCGCCCCGTCGAGGGCCCCCACGATGCCATCGAGGTCGTGCCTCAGCGCGTGCAACACGGCCGCCACCTCTTGGGCGTTCGTGCACAAGATGTCGGCCCACAGATCGGGGTCGCTGCCGGCGATGCGGACGACGTCGCGCAACCCCTGTCCGGCAACGGCGACGGTCTGCGAGTCGGCATCAGCCAGCCTGGCGGCCATCAGCGAGGACACCACTTGCGGCGCGTGCGACGTGAGGGCCACCGCCCGGTCGTGCAGTTGCGCCGGCATCTCGCGCACCGCGGCTCCGGTGGACGCCGCCAGCTGCGCGACCAATTCGACTCGATCCGGTTCCGCCTCCCGGGTCGGCGTCAGCAACCAGGTCCGACCATGGAAGAGTTCGGCGTTCGCGGCACCTGGGCCACTGGTCTCGCGTCCGGCCATCGGGTGTCCGCCCACAAAACGGCGCAAGTCCGCCCGTCGCCGGGCCAACTCCGCGATGACCGGGGCCTTGACGCTGGACACGTCTGTGACGGTGGTGTCGGGGTAGGCCCGAAGGGCCTCGGCGATCACTCCCGCAGCCGCCGACGGTGGCACTGCGACGACCACCAGATCGAAGGGGATCCACTCCTCGGGCAACCGGCGCCCCGCGCCGATGGCTTCGGCCTCGCGCACGTGCTCCCGGTCTCGGTCGCTCAGCCACACCTGATGCCCGCGAGCCGTGGCGGCCAGTCCGACGCTGGTACCGATCAACCCGGTGCCGACCACCAGGATGCGCAGCGGCTGATCCCCAGTCGTGGCCGGGCCGTTCATGGACCGGGTTCCGGAGCCGCGCGCAACGTGTCGGTGCCGCGAAGGTAGGGGTGCCAGACGTTGGCCCTTGGACGCTCGGTCTCGGCGTGCATCATCACCCGGATCACGAAAGGCATGGCACCGGGGATGTCCAGTTCCTGAGCGCACATCAACGGCACGTCCGTGAGGCCCATGCCCCTGGCCGCGGCGGCCGGGAAGGCGCATCGAAGGTCGGGGGTGGCGGTGAAGAACACACTGATGAGATCGTCGGAGTCGAGTTCGTTGCCTTCGATCATCGCCGTGAGCAACTCCACGACCGCCTCGGCCATCTCCGACTCCGAGTCCTGCCCAAGGCGCGTCGCACCTCGAATCGCACGCACCGCCATTCCAGCACCTTCCCTCACGCTCGAACAGGCAGCAAACACCTGGTCAGTCAAGCGTATGCGCTGCCCGGACCCGGTGAAGGCAGAGGTCACATTCCCACGGCCGTGTACAGAGCACCCAGTTCCTCGCGGCTCAGGCGACGCAACTTGCCTGGCTTGAGGCCCCCCAGGTGAAGAGGACCCACTTGGGTTCGCACCAACCCCGACACCGGATGCCCGACCGACTGCAGCAGTCGCCGGACGACGTGTTTGCGTCCCTCGTGGATGACCAACTCAAGGTGCACTTTCGCACCGTGGGTGGACACCACCCGGATCGATTCCACCTCCACCACCCGACCGTCCAACTCCACCCCGGCTCGCAACCTACCCAACGTGGCCGGCTTGATGGGTCCGGCGACTTCGGCCAGGTAGGTCTTGGCGACACCATGGGACGGGTGGGTGAGACGGTTCGCCAACTCGCCATCGTTGGTCAGGAGCAGCAGACCCGAGGTCGCGGCATCGAGGCGGCCGACGTGGTAGACCCGCTGGTCGAGTCCGCCGACCAGATCGCCGACGCACGGTCGGCCTTGCGGGTCGGACATGGTCGAGTGCACACCCACCGGCTTGTTCAACATGTACACCGCGGCACCGGCCGCCGTCGGCACGCGCACGCCATCCACGTGGATCACCGCCGATTCGGGGTCGACGCGCATGCCCTGACCCCGGACGACCTCCCCGTCGACGGTCACCCGGCCGGCGTCAATCAACACCTCTGCGTAGCGTCGCGAACCCACCCCGGCCGCAGCGAGCACCTTCTGCAGCCGAACGCCCTCGGCGGCTGGTTGAGGTCCCCGACGGGACGAGTGGTGTCCGGAGTCACTCGGTGCCATCGATGATCTCATCGAGTTCTTCGCCGATGGGGACGTGCTCCGCCAAGGGCGGCAGGTCATCGAGTCCGGCCAGGCCCAGTCGTTCGAGGAAATACTCCGTGGTGCCGTACAACGCTGCTCCGGTGTCCTCCTCGGTTCCGACTTGCACCAGCAGCCCCCGGGTGAGCAGCGTGCGCACCACCCCGTCGACGTTCACCCCCCGGACCGCGCTGATCCGCGACCGGCTGACAGGTTGCCGGTAGGCGACCACGGCCAAGGTCTCCAGCGCGGCCTGCGACAGCCGCGCGCTCTGGCCTTCGGTGACGTAGCGGGTCACCACGTCCTGGCAGTCGGCACTGGTGTAGTAGCGCCACCCGGTCGACGACTTGCGCAGTTCGAAACCGCGACCGCTGGTGCGATAGTCGGCGGCCAACTCGGTCAGCGCCGCGTCCACCTGCGGCACCGGTCTGCCGGTCGTGCTGGCGAGCGTTTCGACCGACATCGGCTCGTCGGCGATGATCAGCAGCGCCTCCAGCGCCGCGGCCAGGCTCGGCGCCCCGAGCGCCGGTGGCGGCACGATCACCTGGTCAGACAGGTCAATCATCTCGCCGTCAGTCATGTGGCTCCGTCCTGCTCGTCGAAATCCGACACGTCAATCTCGTCACTTTCGCTTCCCGTCCAACGAATGTTGAGCTCCGCCAGTCCGGCCGCTTGGTCGAATCCCACCACGCCCTCGCGATAGAGCTCCAGCAGGGCCAGGAATCTGGCGATCACCACGTGGACCGATTCCGCCCCCGACACGAGGTGTCGGAAAGTCGCACTCTTCTTGTGCCGCAACACGGCCATGAGCAGCACCGCCTGCTCACGCACACTGACCGGCGCCACGTGGACGTGATCCGTGGCGACCTCCGGGACCGGTTTGGGCGCCAGCACGCCGGCGGCGAAATCCGCGAAAGCTCTCGGTCCAATGCCCAGGATCACATCGGGGAGCAGGAGTGCGAGGTCCGGATCGAGTCCGGTTGTCCGCGGGAGCCGCCGAGGGGCGGCGGCGAACATCTCCTCGAACTCGGCAGCCACCGCCTTGAAAGCCCGGTACTGCAGCAGTCGGGCGAACAACAGGTCGCGGGCCTCGAGCAGTTCCAGGTCGTCCTCGTCGGACACTTCACCGTCGGGGAGTAGTCGGGCCGCCTTGAGATCGAGCAAGGTGGCGGCGATCAGCAGGAACTCGGTCGTCTCGTCGAGATCCCAGGCCGCCCCTTGGGCGCGGATGTGCGCGATGTAGTCGTCGGTCACCTGGTGCAGAGCGAGTTCGGTGACGTCGAGTTTGTGTTTGGCGATGAGCGACAGCAGCAGGTCGAAGGGTCCGCTGAAAGAGTCGAGGCTGACCGCGAAGCCGACTTCAGGACCCTCTGGATCCTCCGCGGTCGCCGTCTCGCTCACCATTCGGCTCAGCCTAGACCTGTGGAGCGGGCGCGCGGGTGGGACGTGCGGTATTCGGCGATCATCCGCTGCGGAGTCACGAGCGTGTAGATCTGGGTGGTGGTGACCGAGGCGTGCCCCAGCAACTCTTGGACCACACGGACGTCGGCGCCTCCGTCGAGCAGATGCGTGGCGAACGAATGGCGCAGCGTGTGCGGCGAGATGCGATCCTCCAGGTCAGCCCTTGCACCGGCCCGCTGCAGGATCTGGTAGCCACTCTGGCGGGTGAGCCGAGAGCCGCGGGCCGTCAGGAACAGTGCGGGGCTGAATCTGCCCCGGATCGCCAACTGTGGGCGACTGCGCACCAGGTACCCGTCCAGGGCCCGTTGGGCCGCGCGACCGAACGGCACCAGCCGCTCTTTGCCACCTTTACCCCGCAGCATCAGAACGCCCATGCCTTCGCCTTCATGGTCATCGGGCAGATCGTCGACGTCGAGGGCGGTGAGCTCGGAGATGCGCGCCCCGGTGGCGTAGAGCAGTTCCAGCAGGGCGGAGTCGCGCAGCGCCAGCGTCTCATCGGGTTGGGAGCGTGCGGCATCGAGCAGCGCGGCGACCTGTTCGTAGCGCAAGGCCTTCGGCAGCCGTCGAGGCAGCACCGGGGCGGGCACCTCCCTGCTGACGTCTTCGGCGATGACACCTTCGGCCACTTCGAACTCCAACAGCGCCCGTAGCGCAGCCAAGGCGCGAGCGACCGACGCCGGAGCAAGCGGAGGGTGGTCGCAGTCGCCGGTGCCGAGGTAGGTCAGGAAGTCCTCCACGTCGGCACGTGAGACGTCGCCAAACCGGCCAAGCCCACGAGCCTGCGCGAACTGCGCGAAGCGCAGCAGATCCCGTCGATACCCGTCGACCGTGTGCCGGCTCAGTCCGCGCTCAGCGGCGATGTGCGCACAGTACCGGTCGATGGCGGCGGCGAATCCGTCTTGACCCACCTGGTTCACGCCAGGATCTCACCCAACGGCCGGTGCGGCAGTCCGAATGCCTCCGCCACGGCGGCGTAGACGATCTGCGAGGCGTGCACGTTGAGGCCGAGCGCCAGGGCGGGGTCACGCCGGCAGGCGTCGCGCCACCCGTGGTCCGCCAGTTCCACGACGTACGGCAACGTCACGTTGGTCAGCGCCCAGGTGCTGGTGTGCGGCACCGCCCCGGGCATGTTGGCCACGCAGTAGAAGAGCGAATCGTGCACTGCATACGTCGGATCGGCGTGGGTGGTCGGCCGGGAATCTTCGAAGCAACCGCCCTGGTCGATGGAGATGTCGACCAGCACTGAGCCCGGCTTCATCCGCGCCACCAGTTCGTTGCTCACCAGCATGGGAGCCTTGGCTCCCGGAACAAGCACCGCACCCACGACGAGGTCCGCATCGAGCACACACCGCTCCACCTCGTAGGCATTGCTGGCGACGGTCTGCATGTGGCCCTGGTAGATCGCATCGACGTAGCGGAGTTTGGCGACGTTGCGGTCGAGGATCAGCACTTCGGCCTGCATCCCGAGCGCGATCGCAGCGGCGTTCATTCCGGAGACGCCGGCGCCGAGCACCACCACCTTGGCGGCATGTACACCGGACACTCCACCCATCAGCACGCCACGCCCGCCATGGGCCCGCATGAGCGCGTGCGAACCGACCTGAGGAGCCAACCGTCCGGCCACCTCCGACATCGGAGCGAGCAGCGGGAGACTGTGGTCGGGCAGTTCGACGGTCTCGTAGGCGATCGCCGTGATACCGCTGGCGATCAGGGCATCGGTACAGGACCGGGACGCCGCAAGGTGCAGGTAGGTGAACAGCACTTGATCGGCGCGCATCCGGTGGTACTCGGACTCGATCGGTTCCTTGACCTTGAGGATCAGGTCGCCGTCAGCCCAAACGTCGTCCGGCGTCGGGAGGATCTCAGCTCCGGCGGCCACGAATTCCGCGTCGGGAATCGACGATCCGTCGCCGGCGCCGCGCTCGATCACCACATCATGGCCGTGACGGCGCAACTCCCAGACCCCCGCCGGAGTGATGGCCACCCGATATTCGTTGTCCTTGACTTCCCGCGGCACACCGACCTTCATGTCCATCCTCCGACGCCTAGGGCCGACGGTGGCACGCGCCACCTAGGCACAAGGTATCGGCTAGGTCCGGTCGACGCGGCGTGTTCGGCCGGTGCTGACGACCCGTTCCCGGATCGGCCAGGGACTGTCCGTCGGTCGCAAGGTGTCCCACCCGGTGGCCCGGCTCGACCAGGCCGCGAGGACACCGACGACGGTCGTGGGATTCTGCAACTGGCCGGCCAAGACCAAGTCGCGCGCCTCGTCGAGTGACACCCAGGCGCGCGGCAAGTCCACCTCCTCCGCTTCGCCGGTGGCGGGCCGTCCACCGTCGAGACGTCGCAGGCCCCGGGCGAGGAAACACCGGAAACACTCCGACGATCCGCCAGGCGAATTGGCGAAGTCAACCAACAGGTGCCATTCGTCAGCAGTGAAGCCGGCTTCTTCTGCGAGCTCCCGCTGAGCGGCGAGCAGCGGATCCTCGCCCGGCTTGTCGAGCAGACCGGCCGGCGGTTCGAACAGATAGCGGCCCACCGGGTGCCGGTATTGGCGCACCAGCAGGACTCGGTCGTCCTCGTCGAGCGCCACCACACCGACAGCGCCGGGATGGACAACCAGATCCCTCACGACCCGCTGATCGGCGAAGTCCAGTTCGTCGCTGCGCACATCCCAGATACCTCCTCGAAACCGGGGTGTGCTCGCCAGAATGGCCACGTCGGCATCGGCATCGGCGACGGGACCCGCCCACTCGCTCACGAGGCCGCCGCCAAGGCACCCGACCTGACCAAGGCCGCCTTCACCAGGCCGGCGAACAAGGGGTGGGCAGAGGTGGGGCGGGAGCGGAATTCGGGGTGAGCTTGGGTGGCGACGAAGAAGGGATGGGTCTCGCGTGGCAACTCGACGAACTCCACCAACCTGCCGTCCGGCGAGGTACCCGAGATGACCAGCCCGGCGGAGGTCAGCTCGTCCCGCACCGCGTTGTTCACTTCGAATCGGTGCCGATGCCGTTCGGTCACTTCGGGCTTGCCATACAGTTCCCGCACGATGCTGCCTTCGATCAGGTGCGCCGGATACGAACCGAGCCGCATCGTGCCGCCCATGTCGCGTTCACCGGAGACCACGTCTTCCTGGTCCGCCATGGTCGCGATCACCGGATGCTCGGTCTGCGGATCGAATTCGGTGGAGTTGGCATCCGACCAATCAAGCACGTCCCGGGCGTATTCGATGACCATGCACTGCAGTCCGAGGCACAACCCGAGTGTGGGCACCCCGTTCTCGCGCGCGTACCGCAAGGCCCCGACCTTGCCATCGATACCACGCACCCCGAAGCCGCCGGGGACACAGATCGCGTCCGCGCCGGCCAGGGCTTTGGCCGCTCCGGCCTTGGTGACGCAGTCGTCGCTGGGCACCCAACGCAACTCGATGTGGCAGTCGTTGGCGAAGCCGCCTGCCCGTAGCGCTTCGGTGACAGAAAGGTAGGCGTCGGGCAGATCGACGTACTTGCCCACCAAGGCCAGCGTGATCCGGTGTTCCGGGTGGTGGACCCGGCGCAGCAGGTCGTCCCATTCGTCCCACTTGACGTCCCGGAAAGGCAGGTTGAGCCGCCGCACCACAAACGCGTCGAGTCCCTCGTCGTGGAGAACCTTGGGGATGTCGTAGATGCTGGCGGCGTCGGGAGCGGCGACAACCCCGTCGAGGTCGACGTCGCAGGCGCGCGAGATCTTGCGCTTGATGTCGTCGGGCACCTCGCGGTCGCAGCGCAGCACGATGGCGTCGGGCTGCACACCGATGGAGCGCAGCGCGGCCACCGAGTGTTGCGTCGGTTTGGTCTTCAACTCCCCCGACGGCCCGATATAGGGCAACAGCGATACGTGCAGGAAGAAGACGTTGTCACGGCCGAGGTCCTGTCGAAGTTGTCGGACGGCCTCCAGGAAAGGTTGCGATTCAATGTCGCCGACGGTGCCGCCGACCTCCGTGATCACGACGTCCACGTCATCGACGTCCAGCGAGGTCATACGCAGTTTGATCTCGTCGGTGATGTGCGGGATCACCTGCACCGTGTCGCCCAGGTAGTCCCCGCGCCGCTCCTTGGCGATCACCGAGGAGTACACCTGTCCGGTGGTCACGTTGGCCGACTGCCCGAGGTCGGTGTTGAGGAAGCGCTCGTAGTGACCGATGTCGAGATCGGTCTCGGCGCCGTCGTCGGTGACGAACACCTCCCCGTGTTGAAAGGGGTTCATGGTGCCGGGGTCGACGTTGAGGTAGGGGTCGAGTTTCTGCATGGTCACCCGCAGCCCGCGGGAACTGAGCAGTTGACCGAGGCTGGAGGCTGTCAAACCCTTGCCGAGCGAGGACGCGACCCCGCCGGTGACGACGATGTGTCGAGTTGACTTGGGAGCGGAGCGGAGAAGGTTTCGGCGCACGGATAATCACCGTAACAGCAGGCTCGGCCCGGCGGCATCACCCGCGCCCGCTCATTGCGCATGACTTGACGTCACAGCCACTCGCGTCGACCCATCTCCAGCAATTCGTCGGCGTGGGCCAGGGCATGGTCGGACTCTTCCTGCCCGGCCAGCATGCGGGCGAGTTCACGCCGGCGGGCCTCCCCCGAGACCGGTCGAACATTCGACGCGGTGATGGTTCCGGCGGAGCCCTTCGCCACCACCAGGTGGGTGTCGGCGAAGGCGGCCACCTGCGGCAGATGGGTCACCACTATCACCTGCGTGTGCTTTCCGAGTCGGGCCAACCTACGACCTACTTCGACCGCGGCTTTGCCACCCACGCCGGCGTCCACCTCGTCGAACACCATCGTGGGGGTGGCGTCGATCCCGGCGAGGGCCACCTCGAGAGCGAGCATCACCCTGGACAGCTCACCACCGGAGGCGCCTTGGCCCAGGGGTGCGAAATCCGCACCCCTGTGAGGCGCGAGCATGAAGGAGACCTGGTCGACCCCGTCGCCGGTGAAGGCTACCCGGCGGTCTCCTATCTCGAGACCCCGGTCGTCGTCGGTCTGGGCGATGTCGATACGCACCTGCGCGTCGGGCATCGCCAGGGCGCGCAACTCCTCTGTCACCCGTTCAGCGAGGTCCTGAGCCGCCGCAGCCCGCAGCATCGACATGTCTCGGGCTTGGTCGGCCAGGGTGGCGACGAGGTGATCGGAGCGTTGCGCCAATTCCTCGATCCGCTCATCGTCGCCTTCCAGTTCGGCGAGCCTGCGCTCGCTGCGCTCGGCCCACGCCAGGGCATCGTCCAGGCTCGGCCCGAAGGTGCGGGTGACCTTGGCCAATTCCGCACGTCGGTGTTGCACCCAATCCAACCGAGCCGGGTCGTCGGCTATCCGCGCCGTATAGGAGGCGAGCTCGGCGGCCGTTTCCGCGAGCAGTTCGGAGGTCTCTCGCAGCCGGACAGCCATCGATCGCAGTTGCCCATCGGTTTCGCCCACTGCATCCAAGGCACGTACAGCGGCAGCCACGCGGGACACCGCGTCGTCACCGGATTCGGCATCCGATAGGGCGGCGTGGGCCGATTGGCAGGCGGTGAGGATGTCGGCCGTATCGGCCAGTGACTCCTCCTCGGCGCGGAGTGCGACGTCTTCGCCGGGTTCCGGTGCCACCTGGTCGAAGATCTGGAGGCCGTCTCGAAGCGTGTCGGCCTCGAGCCGGCGCTGGGTGGCGTTCTCGACCCGGTCGGCGAGTTCGGCCATGACCTCGGTGAACTCGCCGAAGGTGGCGCGATACGACACGTGCATCCGCGCGAGGTCGCCGCCGGCGAAAGCATCCAGCAATGCCCGCTGCCTTGCCGGTTGCCGCAGCTGCACTTGATCGGACTGGCCGTGGATGGTGACCAGTCCCGCGCAGATCTCGCCCAATTTGGCGGCCGGCACGCTGGCGCCGCCGGCAATGGCCCGCGCCCGACCCGCCGCTGGCAGCACCCGGGCGAGGATCAGCTCGCCGTCGTCGACTTCCGCCCCCACCTCGGATGCCAGGGCGGCGGCGTCGGAATCGGAATCCGTGAGCAGGACAGCCCCTTCGACCCGGGCCACCTCTCCGCGCACCAGCCCGCTCGGCGGGCGGGCGCCCATCAGCATCTCGAGCGCAGTGAGGACCATCGTCTTGCCGGCACCGGTTTCCCCAGTCACCACCGTGAAGCGAGGGCCGAACTCCACCTCGGCCGATTCGATCACACCGAGGCCGGTGATGGAGAGGTCTGTGATCACGCGGGTCCCTCGTCGCCTGTCCGCCAGCCTTCGACAGGCAGATGGAACTTGTTCACCAACCGCGCGGTGAACGCCGGCGAATGGAGGCGTGCCAGGGGAACCGGGTAGGGACTGCGCCGGATCCTTAGGGTGTCCCCTTCGGCCAGGTCGAGCCTTCGGCGACCGTCGCACCACACCACAGCGCTTTGGCGTCGGCGTCGGGTGAGCAGGACTTCGATCTCCGCACTCGGTGACACCACCAGCGGCCGGGAGAACAACGCGTGGGCGCTCAGCGGTACCACGAGCAAGGCCTCCACATCCGGCCACACCACGGGTCCGCCGGCAGACCACGCGTAGGCGGTACTGCCGGTGGGCGTGGCGAGCACGAGTCCGTCGGCACCCCACCGGGACAGCGGGTGGCCGTCGATGGACACCAGTATCTCCACCATCCGGGTATCGGGACCCTTCTCCAGACTCGCCTCGTTCAGGGCCCACGACGTCGCCAGCAGGCTGCGTTCGGACCACACCTCGACGTCTATCGCCAGCCGCTCTTCGACCCGGTAGTGGCGTCGCACGACGGCCTCGGCCACCTCGGACAGTTCGTTCTGTTCTGCCTCGGCGAGGAAACCCACATGCCCGAGGTTGAGTCCGAGCAGAGGAACCTCGGAACCCCTGGCCCGCTCGGCACCCCAGAGGATCGTTCCGTCGCCGCCGAGGACCACCACCAACTCGGCACCGTCGAACAGCCGCGCATCGTCGCGCACCTCAACGTCTGCGTTGTCCACCAACTCGGCCTGATCCCGAGCCACGACCGGGGTTATCCCGGACTCCACCAGCAGCCCCGCGAAACCGGTGGCCAGTGCCGCGGCGTCCGGGCGGGTGGAATGCACGGCCAGCACTACGCTTCGGTTCACGCTAGTTGCCTCTTCGCGCCCGGGTCTCGGGCCTGCTGGGGTGGACGGATCGGGTGAACACCATCTTGTCCGACGACCCGGCGTATCCACTCCAGCGACACCGACTCGGCACGCGCGGCGCCGGCGTCCCAAGCCAGGTGCAGGAAGTACTCCTGGTTGCCCACCGCGCCGGTGATGGCACTCGGGACGGCGGCCAGCGGTGTCAGGCCGAGCGCCAGGCCGGCGGCAGCCACCCGTTCCACCGCATCGGCACGATCGCGCGGATCGGTGACGACCCCGCGCGAATCCAGGGCTCCGCGGCCGGCCTCGAACTGCGGCTTGACCAACAGGATCAAATCGGCCTGCGGTGCGAGAACCGAGCGAATCATCGGCAGCACAGTTGTCAGCGAGATGAAGCTGAGGTCCGCAGTGACGAGATCGACGGGGGGCCACCGCCAGATCCGATCGAGTTCCCGCAGGTTGGTGCCCTCGAGGTTGATCACCCGGGCATCCCCCCGCAGCCGTGGCGCCAGCTGGTCGTGCCCGACATCGACGGCGACGACATTTGCGGCGCCGCGCTCGAGCAGCACCTGAGTGAAGCCGCCGGTCGACGCTCCCGCGTCGAGCGCCCACCGATCGGCAACCCGCACCGCGAACTCATCCAGCGCACCTACGAGTTTGGCCGCTCCGCGCCCGACATGGTGGCGACCCCCGTCGGTCACCTCCAGGACCGAATCCGCATCGACCCTGGCGGACGGTTTCGTCGCAACCCTGCCGTCGAGGATCACCTGGCCGGATTTGACCATGTCAACTGCCTGGCCCCGCGACCTGCTCAAGCCCCGCGCGACAAGGGCGACGTCAAGTCGGGAACTACTCAGGACCCCTGCTCCGGCTCCGCGAGGGCCGACTGCAGCCTTCGATACACGTCGTCGAACACGGCTGGCATCGAATCGAGATCGATGCCGGCGGCAGCCGCCATCCGCTCAAGAGCCTCGGCCACCCGTGGGTCGCGAACGCCAGCCAGAGGGTCCGAGTCACCCGTCATGACTCACTCCCAGACGGGGTCTCAGCCTCCTTGGCGGCCGCGCTGGTGCGGGTGGTCGACCTCTTGGTGGTGGTCTTCGTCGCCGCCGTCTTCTTCGCCGGGGTTTTCTTGGCGGTCGCCTTCTTGGCGGTCGCCTTCTTGGCCGGGGCCTTCTTCGTGGTGGCCTTCTTGGCGGTCGCCTTCTTCGCCGGGGCCTTCTTCGCGGGGGTCTCGTCGGAAGCCCCGGACGCGGCCGGCGCCCGGACCACCGTCTTCTTCGGCGGCACGTCGGTCACCTCGGGTGCGGAATGCTCCAGACCCATCTTTCGCATCGCGGTCGTCTCGGCGAGGGTGCGAGCCGACTCGACGCCGGCTTTCGCCTCTGCGGCGGCAGATGCCGAAGCCGAAGCCATCCGGTCGATGGTGTCCTTCATCTGCGATTCGAGGCGGTCGACGTGCGCGCGCACGGCTGCGAGTTCCTCCTCGCGAACGAATCCGATACGCCCCACCGCCCGCTCAACCTCGGTGCGCACCAGGCCGACGACCAGTTCCCGATTGGTCTTGCTCTGCTCCATCAGGTCTTCGGCGATCAAAGCCATCTGACTGGCCAGTTGCTCGGGGGCTTTCGTGCCGGACTCCAGGCCCTGACTCATGGCACCCTGGGCGGCTTCCTTGGCCTTGTCGGCCGTGGCTTCCAGAATTCCGGTCGCCATCTGCACGTAACTCCTGATCGCATCGATCACTTGACTGCCCTTCCGCCGAATGTGTGTGGCGCTGCTTGCGTGTTGCGCACTAATGTACCCAACCCCGCGAAATCCGTAGACATGATGCGGGATCGGATGCTGAAACGCCAGATGAGAGGCGGTTATGCGCTAGCGTGGAGCGGTCGCGAGAGGAAGGTCTGCGGGTATTCATGGCTTCGTTGGAGGAGTGTCGGGCCGCGCTGGACGAACTTGCGAACAGGCTGACCACAGTCGACCAGAAGCGACGCGAGAAGACCATTCCCGACCGCTCGCTTTCGTTGCACCTGCTCGACCTCGACGAGTTCTTCGTCGGGTTGCTGCACCGGGGGGAGTTGACCGGGATTGAGCTCGGCGGTCCCCATTCACCGAAGACAGACATCAAACTCTCCATGACCAGCGACGACCTTATCGCCCTCACCGATCGACAGTTGTCGTTCGCCCATGCGTGGGCCACCGGTCGAGTTCGACTCGATGCCAGTTTCCGAGATCTCCTGCGTCTGCGGTCGTTGGGCCGCTGACTGTCCGCGCTCAGATCCACACCGGCTCCAGGGTTCGGCCGACTCTACTCCGGCCTGCTGGCCATCAGTTCGCGCGCGCGGGTTTCCGTGTCGATGTCGCGTCCGGCGTCGGCCGCCTCCCAACACTCGAGCGCGGTGGACGCAACCGTCTCCAACCAGTGCCGGGATGGGTCACGTACCACGTGCTCCGACTCAACCGCCAAACCCGCGGTCAGCACGGCAGGGCCGTCGAGCAGTGCCCGCAGATCGACCGCCAGGTAGTCAGGGCGTTGTGCGGGTGGCGCTGTGAGCAGGTCCGATACGGTGCTGACACCGGTGAGGACGAGCAGGCTTGCCAGCCCGGCACCTCGAGCACCGGCGATGTCGGTGTCGAGTCGATCCCCGACCACCAACGGCCGGCGAGCCGACGTGCGTTCGACCGATTCGAGCATCAGCGGCCGCTCGGGCTTGCCGGCGATTCGGGGCAGCACTCCGGTGACTTGCGAGACGACGGCAACGAGCATTCCGTTACCCGGGGCGATGCCGTCGGCGGTGGGGATCGTGCGATCGGTGTTGGTGGCGAAGAACTCGGCGCCGCCGGTCACGGCATAGGTGGCCTGCGCGAGTTGACGCCAGCCGATCTCAGGACTGAAGCCCATGATCACGGCGGCCGGATGCGCGAGTCCATCTTCAACGATCTGGAAACCCCGAGCGTGTACCGCCTCCCGCAGGCCCTCGCCCCCGACCACCAGGACCTCTGCCCCGGCGGGCAGTGATTCGCTGATCAACCGTGCTCCGGCCTGAGCCGAGGTCACCACGTCCGCCTCGGCTGCAACGAGTCCCAGGTCGGCCAAATGGGCGACCACCGCCGACGGTGGACGGGATGCGTTGTTGGTGACGTAAGCGAGGTGGACCCCCTGGTCGCTGACGCGGTTCAACGCGGTGACCGCGTACGGGATAGCGCCTGCCCCGGCGTAGACGACTCCATCGAGATCGAGCAGCAACACATCGAACCGGCTCGCCCACGGCGCGGACGGATCCGGGCTCACGCCTGGGTCCCCTCAGCCGCTTCCGAGTCCAGCGCCGCCACTCGGTCGACCGCATCGGTCAAACCATCCGGATCGGCGGCCGCGGCCCGCAAGAACCATTCCCTCGCCTCGTCGGGTCGACCCGCGGCCAGCAGCGCCTCCGCGTAGACGTACTTGAGTCGCGCGGACGATTCGGAGGGCTGTTCATCGTCAAGCATCGGGCCCTGCAGAATTCGCATGGCTTCTTCGGCCTGATCCAGGTCCAGGCGGGCCCCTGCTGCCACCAGTCTCATTTCGATCCGGTCGGCGCGATTGAGTGTGAGTTTCCGGGATGCGATCTCCAACGCCTTCTCGGGGCGGCCGAGCCCCCGTTCGCAGTCCGCGATCAGCGGGTAGAGGTTGTCATCACCACTGATCCGCGTTGCGGCCCGCAACTCCTTGATGGCCAACGAATAATCGCCGGCGTAGTAGGCCGCCATCCCCACCGCTTCGCGTACGGATCCGCTCCGAGACGCCAGCCGCTTTGCCTCCTGCGCGTAGCGAAGGGCTTCTGCCGGATCCTCCGGGAGCAACGTGAACGTGGCGCTGAGCAACGCCCGCACCCGCGGTGGGAAGGGCTCGAGTTCCTCCACCACCGCTGCCGGCAACGGGCTGTCCTGCAGCGATGCCGTCAACAAGTCCTCGTCGAAACTGCTCGCGCGCGCCGTTGGGCTACTTGGTCGACCCCGGTCGCTTCCCTCGGACCCGCGACGGTCTGAGGATCGTCCGTCTCCGCCAGCGGATCGACCAGCGTCGCGACCCTTCGACCCGCGATTCTCAGAGGTGCGTCCGTCGGTTCGGTCGGCCGCCTGACGTGGTGTGGCTTCACTCCGCGATTTCCCGCGACCCTCGGACTTCGACGGGCGGGCCGAGCGTGCGGCGCCCTGCATTCCGGCAGGTGTGGCCGACTTGGAGCCGCTCCGCGATTGGGGTGTCCCGCCCTTCCTGCGCTCGTCGCTCGCGGGACGCTGCCCACGTGCCTTGCGCTGCGGTGGACGACTACTCTCCGGCTTGGCCACCGCTCCTCCTCGACATACCGCTGGTTGCCGCCTCACTCTAGCCGCACCGCCCCGAGCCGTGTGTGCCCCCGCAAGCCGGCGCTTACCCCGGCCTACACCCCGGATTGTGACGAGCCGTGTTGCGGCCGCTAGGGCAACCGTCCCTCGCCCAGCAGCGGTCGCATAGTCTCCTCGTAGCCTGGAATCGTGTTCTCGAAACCGACCTGGACGCGGATGTTGGCAAGTCCGGCCGCAGTCAACGCGCTCCTAATCTCGTCTCGGGTCAAGCCGTGGGCATCATCAGGGTCGTCGCGCTCCCAATCCCACTGCACGAACAAGCCACCGCGCCTCAGCATCCTGACCAACTGGGCCACGACGGCCGGATAGTCGTCGAGGAACGCACACACCGAGGAGCACACGATCAGATCGTAGGGGCGCGTTGGCGCTCCAACCGGAAGCTCGGAGGTCGCTGAAACATCAGTCCACCCGTGCGTCTTGATCTTGGCGCGCAGGACATTCAGCATTCCGGCAGAGGTGTCTACGGCGTCAACAGCAGCCCCACCATCGACGAGGAACGCGGTCAGCAGACCGGTGCCGCACCCGAAGTCAAGAACTCGGCTACCCGGCAGTGCCATCCCATGCGCGGCCAACACCTGTTCGAGGGAGGCGAAGGCCGCGGACGCATAGGAACGGATGATCTCGTCGCCGTCCCAGGAAACTGCGAGCTGATCCCAATCATTCATCGACGCTCCAGAGGTGCAGTGGCACACGGCAGTGGCAACGACGGAGTTGCTGCCCGAGTGGCCGAAGCCCCCATTCAACCCGGCATCACACTTCAGTTGCCACTTGGACCAGGGCTCCACCACAAATCGTGACGAGCCCACAAACGACTCGAGGGCCGCCTTGTGGCGGCCCTCGAGTGAAGAGGTGTTCGGCGGCGTCCTACTCTCCCACCTCGTCTCCGGGGCAGTACCATCGGCGCTGAAGGGCTTAACTTCCGGGTTCGGAATGGGTCCGGGTGTTTCCCCTTCGCTATGGCCACCGAAACGTGTGTCGAGTTTCGGTTTGTTGTGTTGTTCCCGACCGTATCTCGGGAACTGCATAGTGGACGCGTGTGTGTGGTCAAGTCCTCGGCCTATTAGTACCGGTCAGCTTCGAACGTTACCGTTTGTCTACTTCCGGCCTATCAACCCAGTGGTCTGCTGGGGGCCTTACCAGGTTTTATCCTGTGGGAGTCCTTATCTTGAAGCAGGCTTCCCGCTTAGATGCTTTCAGCGGTTATCCCTTCCGAACGTAGCCAACCAGCCGTGCCCTTGGCAGGACAACTGGCACACCAGAGGTTCGTCCGTCCCGGTCCT
>JACJWR010000003.1 GCA_020637055.1 Actinomycetota bacterium
GTGCGCCGCCAGGATCATCTCCCGCAGTGAGGCCAGCGGGATCGGGCGGCCGCCCAAACCGGCGATCACGGTCGATGTGGGAGTGGCCGCCTGCGCCACCGCGGTGCGGATGTGCTCGCTGACGATCCCGCCGATGCCGGCTGCGAGGGCTTTCTCCACCACGACCACCCGCCGGGCGCCGGCCAACGCCTCGGCGACGGCCGCGAGGGGGAACGGTCGGAACGACGTGATGCCCAGCAGGGCCACCGAGACGCCCTGTTCGCGCAGTTGATCGACCGCGTCGGACAGCGTCCCGAGTACCGATCCGAGCGCCACCACAACGGTTTCTGCGTCGTCCAGTCGATACGACCAGATCAGCCCGTGGTGGGGCCGTCCGACGGATTCACCTTGGGCCGTAGCGATCTGCGGGATCAGGTCGAGGGCCTGCATCTGGCGCAGGTGCGCGAGATAGCGCACTTCGGTGAAGGCCTCCGGGCCGACCATCGCCCCGATCGACACCGGCTCGGCGGGATCGAGCAGCTGGCGCGGTTCGAACGGCGGCAGGTACCCATCCACGGTGTCCTGATCCGGCAGATCCACCTCCTCGACCGCATGGGTGAGGATGAAGCCGTCCATGCACACCATGACCGGCAGCGACACCTCCTCGGCGAGGCGGAACGCCTGCAGGTGCAGATCCACCGCGTGCTGGTTGTCCCGGGCGTACAACTGGATCCAGCCGGAGTCGCGCTGGCTCATCGCATCGGAGTGGTCGTTCCAGATGTTGATCGGCGCCCCGATGGCGCGGTTGGCGACGGTCATCACGATCGGGAGTCCCAATCCGGAGGCGTTGTAGACGGCCTCCACCATGTAGAGCAAGCCCTGGCTGGCGGTGGCTGTGTACGCCCTGGCACCGGCCGCTGAGGCACCGATCGCCGCGCTCATGGCCGAGAACTCGCTGTCCATGTTGACGTATTCGCAGCCGGCCAACTCGCCCGACTTGACCATCCGGCTCAGTGATTCGACGATGTGGGTCTGGGGTGAGATGGGGTAGGCGCAGATCACGTCCGGTCGGGCAAGTGCCACCGCCTTCGCCACCGCCTGGGATCCCTCAATCTGTTGTCGCATCGCTGAGCGCCACCTCCTGCCGGTCGGCTTCCTGTTGGGCGATCACGCCTCGATACGCCTCTGCGGCCGCTGCTGCATTGGCTTCGCCGAGTCCGCCGGGGAACTTGTGTTCGAGGGCTTGCTGCACGCCGGCCAGCGACACCACCGATGTCAGCGCGGCGAAGCCGCCGAGGAGCACGGCGTTGGGAACCGGTTTGCCGGTGTGGCGCAGCGCGATCTGGGTGGCGGGAACCGTCACCAACCTGGCCGGGTCACGCCCTTGGGTGAAGTCGGCGAGTCCCAACTCGTCGAAACTGCGGCGGGTGTTCACCAGCACGAAGGCCTCGGTCGGCAGCCCAGCGAGCAGGTCCACCTGATGCAGCAGAGTGGCGTCCTGCACGATCAGCGCGTCCGGCACCAGGATCGGCTCCCGGTTCCGGATGGGTGCTTCGGAGATCCGGACGTAGGCCACCACCGGAGCGCCGGTGCGCTCGGAGCCGAAACTGGGGAAGGCCTGGGCATGAAGGCCGGCATCGAAGGCCGCGACCGAGAGCAGTTCGGCAGCGGTCACCACCCCTTGGCCGCCCCGGCCGTGGATTCGCGTTCCGAACACAACTCTCCTCGTCAGTCCGAGCTCGACCTGGTCGCGGTGGAACCGCGCTCCGCGGTCGGGCTGTGTCCGTTCCAGCCTAGACCCATGGACGGCGGCGGCGGTCGGGTCGGCGCCGGAGACTCCATCCGGGTCAGATGTAGCGGTAGAGGACCATCGCCGACAGCACGGCGATGAGCAGAACCGCGACGGCGACATCGACGCCGACCCGCAGCGGATAGGCGGTTTTTCGTTGCAGCCACGAGCCGAGGTTGCCCTCGCTCAGATTCACCCGTGTCATTGAGAAGAACACCACCGTGGTGGTCACGGTGATGAGCAGGCACCAGGGGCAGAGGGCGCCGATCACGAAATAGGCCTGGAAGAACAGCCAATAGGCGAATACCAGCCCGATCGAATAGACCACTTGGGCGCTGTTGAGGAACCAACGGGGGAAACGCACGCCGCCGAGAGCTGCCACCGCGATGGTGATGACCACAGGTTCGGCGATCAAGCCCAGGAAGGCATTCGGGAAGCCGAGGAGATTCGCCTGCCAGGTGAGCCCGACGGTGGCGCAGGAGATCTTCTCGTTGATGTTGCACGAAAGGTCGGCGTCCGGGTCGGCCGCCAGCACCACCGCGTCGATCGACAGCACCAGCGATGCCACGAGGCCGAGCAGGCTGGAGGCGAGCATCTCGATGAAGGCCCACTTGTGGCGCACCCGGGGTGACGACGACAACTCGGCCTCGGCTTCAGCCACGACCGGGGAATCTGCTGGGATTGGCACCCCCACACGATGCCACCTGCAGGCCGAAGAGGTCGGGATTGGGTCACGATTGTGGCCACCGTCGGGCCGGGTCCGGTGACTAGGATGATCGGGATGGGTGACGCACGGTGAGGATTTCCAGCAGTCGGGGACGGCTGTTGATCGGTGTCGTGTTCGTGTGCGGCGGGATCATCGCGTTGGTGCTCACATGGTTGGCGGCACCACCCCGGGCCCAACCGGACTGGCCGGTGGTGGACGCGCGGGTCTCGGTAATCGTGCCCGGCGGCAAGGACCGCGCCTGCCGGGCCGACCTGGTGCTGGCTCCGGTGTTCGACTACACCACCCCGCAGGGCGTGTTCAGCGAGGTCGGCTCGACCTGGTGCAACCTCGGCGACAGCATCGACACCTGGGTGGTGGGTGACGTGGGGCGGGTGGCCTACGACCCGGACGACCCTGCCACCGCGGTGGTGGTGGGAGACGGAGCACCCTCCTACCCGTACGCCTTCCTCGGCGTCGGTGCGGCTTTCACCCTGTTCGGGCTGTACCTCGGTTGGACGGCGTGGCGCGGGCGCGGCGCCGAATCCCGGGCGGGTGGGTAGGTTCTCCTCTAGGACAATTCACCCGGTCCTTCACGCCAGCAACACAAGGAGAGGCCCCATGGCCGTTGACGACACCGTTCGGCAGCACAAGTACACGTTGACTGAAGACCAGATGCCCACCACCTGGTACAACATCATCCCGGATCTGCCCGCACCACCGCCGCCGCCACTCCATCCGGGCACCAAACAGCCGGTCGGGCCGGAAGATCTCGCCCCGCTGTTCCCCATGGGCCTGATCGAGCAGGAGGTCACCACCGAGCGGTACGTGGACATCCCGGGCGGCGTGTTGGACGTCTACCGGCAGTGGCGGCCCTCGCCGTTGTTCCGGGCCCACCGGTTGGAGCAGTTGCTCGACACACCAGCGCGGATCTACTACAAGTACGAGGGGGTGTCCCCGGCCGGTTCGCACAAGCCGAACACCGCGGTGCCGCAGGCCTACTACAACGCCATCGAAGGGGTGCGGAAACTCACCACCGAAACCGGGGCGGGCCAGTGGGGTACGGCGCTGGCCTTCGCGTGTGCCCTCTACGGACTGGAGTGCGAGGTCTGGCAGGTGGGTGCGTCCTATGACGCCAAGCCGTACCGCCGACTCATGATCGAGGTGTTCGGTGGCGAGGTCCACCGCTCCCCGTCGCAGCTCACCGAGGCCGGCCGTCGGCTCGCAGAGGATCCTCGCAACCACAGCGGCTCCCTGGGCATCGCGATCTCGGAGGCGGTGGAAGCCGCGGTGTCCGATCCGACCGTGCGGTACGCCTTGGGTTCAGTGCTCAACCACGTGCTGCTGCACCAGACCATCATCGGTGAGGAGGCGCTGCTCCAACTCGAGCAGGCCGGTGACACCCCCACTCTGATCGTGGGCTGCACCGGAGGCGGTTCGAACTTCGCCGGGCTGTCGTTCCCCTTCCTACGCGAGAAGCTGGCCGGGCGGATCGATCCCCGCATCCTGGCAGTTGAGCCCGCGTCCTGCCCCTCGCTGACGCACGGCACCTACGCCTACGACTTCGGTGACACCGCCGGGATGACGCCGCTGATGAAGATGCACACCCTGGGCCACGACTTCGTGCCGGACCCCATCCACGCCGGCGGTTTGCGCTACCACGGGATGGCCCCGCTGATCTCCCACATCTACGAGTTGGGCCTCATGGACGCCGAGGCGGTGCCGCAGACCGAGTGTTTCGCCGCCGCGGTGAAGTTCGCCCGGACCGAGGGCATCGTGCCGGCACCCGAGCCCACCCACGCCCTGGCGATGGCCATCAGGGAGGCCGAGAAGGCCAAGGAGACCGGGGAGGAGACGGTGATCTTGACTGCGTTGTGCGGCCACGGACACTTCGACCTCGCCGCCTACGATGCCTTCTTGACCGGGCAGATGGCCGACGAGCAGGTCACCGAAGAGCGATTCGCCGAGGCGCTGGCGACGTTGCCCGAGGTGCCCGTGGACGCCTGCAACTGAAATGGCGATCGGGCCCGCCACCTGCAGCAGGTGGCGGGCCCGATACGCGTTCGCGGAGCTACCCGGGTCAGCCCACGTTGAATTCGTAGTTGAAGCCGTTGGCGGCCCAGATGATGAAGCTGATGACTCCGATGACAACTCCGATGATTCCCAGAATCATGCCGGCGGTGGCCACGCCACCGTTGGTCGCGAGTCCCTCGGCCGCCTTCTTGCGGCCCATGATGCCGAGCACCAGGGCGATCGCGGGCACGATGATGGTGCTGCAGCAGAGCAGACCGATGATGCCCAGGACGAGGGACGCGGTGCCGAGGCCGTTCTGGGGGGCCATCGGCGCAGCCCCACCGGCCGGGTAGCCACCGGGCGGCGGCGGCAGCGGTGGGTTGCCACCACCGGGAGGGGGTGGCGGTGCACCGCCGGGGGGTGGCGGAGGTGGTGGAGGAGTGGGGGTGCTCATCGGTGCTCCAATCTGCAGACGACGTCGTCGGCCACAGGCTAGCGCCAGGACCGCCGTCGAGTCTGCAATTGTCGATACTTGTCGCCGCGCAGATCAACTGGTGAGCTGTTCACTGCGATTCCGGCCGTGGTCCTTCGCCCGGTGGAGGGCGTCATCGGCACGCCCGAGCATCCGCTGGGCGGTGGCGAAGTCAGGTGCCGACCAGGGTCCGGTAACGCCGGGGGAGAACACTCCGGCGCTGATCGTCACCTGCAGTCCCGGCCGGATTCCGCTCCAATCATGGCTGCCGACCGCGGCCCGCAGTTCTTCCACGGCGACCAGGGCGTCGGCCGCACCCGTCGCGGGCATGAGCAGCGCGAACTCCTCGCCCCCGTAGCGCACCACGAGGTCGCCCTCGCGCACGTTCGCGGCCAGCAGTTCGGCGATCTGGGTGAGCACCTGGTCGCCGATCCGGTAGGAGAGACGATCGTTGATCGCCTTGAATGCATCGACGTCGAGGATGGCGACGGAGGCACCGCGGGCGAGGAAGCGGGTGATGTTCTCGTCGAGGTAGCGCCGGTTGAGCAGTCCGGTGAGGGGATCCCTGACCACTGACTCCTGCAGTTTGGCCGCGAGGGCCTGGCGGGCCCCGATGGCTTCGTTCAGTGCGGCAGCCCGTTGCTCGATGGCCGTGGTCAACTCGCTGTTGAGGGCCTGCAGCGCCGCCGCCCGGTGGGCTGCCTCGCGCTGAGCCGCCGCCGCCGCCCGGTGGGACATCTCGTTGAACGTGCGGAGCAGCGCGTAGACGATCAGGAGGACCAGGGCGAGCAGCGCCGCGGCGCTCACCAACGAACCTTGGCGGGTGACTGGAGGGGTCGATTCCGGTGAGGTCACCGCGATCATCACCGCCAGGGAGACTCCGCCGGCCGCCAGCGCCAGCAATTGCCGGCGGTGCTCCAGTACCAGCGCCGCGACGACCGTGGCGATGCCCACGAAGAGGCCGTTGGTGGAGAGGTTTCCGGTGGTGGCGGGTTCGAACAGCGGGATGAACAGTGCGATGACGGCCAGCGAACCGGCGGCGGCGCGTCGATGGCCTCGGCGGTTGAGCACGTAGACGATTCCGAAGGCGCCGGCCCCGACGAGGGCCACGAGCGCAGAGATCTGGCCGCCCGGCACCAGCCAAAAGGTGCCGGCCATCAAGATCATGATCACGATGACCACCGGAACGAGTGAGGCGATGAAACGTTCGGAGGTGCGCAACTCCACCTGCCGCTCGACCTCTGCCAGCGAGGTAGCGCTCCCGGGGACCTCAGCAGGAGTCATGTGGCTGCTCGCTTCGCGGCGACTCGCCGCTCCCGCAGGTCTTCGCCGGCATGGGCGAGCAGTTCGGCCGCGATTTCGGTTGCACGCGGTTTCGGTGAGTCGGCGTCCGCGGGGAGAAAACACGCGCGGCCGTACACCAATCCGACGCTGATCCGCGGGTCGGCAGGGTACGGCAGGGACGTCAACTCGCGCTCCATCGCTGCCAGTTTCGCGTCCATCTCCGCTGCGTTCGACCCGGGGAACAGGGCGATGAATTCGTCCCCACCGAAACGGCACAGCAGGTCGGCCGGTCCCAGCTGCTCCGGCAGTCGCCGGGCCACCCAGGCGAGCACTTGATCGCCGACCTTGTGGGAGTACGTGTCGTTGATCTGTTTGAAATTCGCCAGGTCGATCATGGCCACGCCGAGTGGTTGGCCACTGCGCTGCGACATAGCGACCTGTCGTGGGAGTTCCTCGTCGAGGTAGCGGCGGTTGTACAGGCCGGTGAGGTAGTCGCGCAATGCGCTCGCGGCCAACTGCTCCACCAGCGCGTCGGTCTCGGCCAGCACCCGGCGCAAGTCGGCGGTCTGCACGCGTACCTCCTGCTCGAGCCCGACACGGGCGTCGTTCAGTTCCGCGGTGAGACGTTGGGCGCGCTTGGTGGCGGAATAGGCCTCGACCAGGGTGAGGCGACTCGCCCGGAGCGCCAGGTAGCCGGGAACGACGGTCAGCGCCGACACCAGGACGCCGTTGAAGGCGAGGTCCGACCAGGAGAGATCCGTGGTCGAGGCGTCCGACGTGGTCAGTATCAGCAGCGTGAGGCTCGCCAGGCCGGTGGCCACCACGATGATGCGCTGCACCGGCGAGGCGACCAGCACCAACAGAAAGACGGAGAGGGGGACGAACAGGGCGTTGATCGACGCATTGCCCGTGAGCATGGGCCGAGCCAACAGCCCCAGGAAAAGCGTGGCGTAGGTGAGCCAGAAGGCGGCGTCGAACTGGCCGATCCGGGCCAGCCAGGCGCCCAGCGCGAATATGGCCGTGATCGCAACCGCGACTTCCCAGAGCAAGGACGAAACGCCCAATACGGCGAAGACGGCCAGGATTCCCATCAGCACTGCCCCCGCGAGCAGCAGCGTGGCCAGCCAGCTCCGCCGTCGGCGCTCGTCGAACTGCGCGGCCAAGGCGGCCAGACTGGCGTCCGCGCGGTCGGAGTCTGCCCGAGACATGCCATGAGCCTATGCGCAACGGCCCACCCTCAACACGGGGAACGGCACCGGATTCATCCGATGCGTCGGGCCATGCGCCGACGTAAGGTCTGGGCCATGGCTGACGTGGTGCTCGGGCGGGAATCAGACGGTACGGCGGTGCAGGTCGGCACCGACGAGTTGATGACGCACGCCGTGATCGTCGGCATGACGGGTTCGGGCAAGACCGGCCTCGGAGTCGGTGTGCTCGAGGAGGTGCTGGCGGCCGGGGTCCCCGCTCTCGTGATCGATCCCAAGGGAGATCTCACCAACCTCGCCCTGGTCTTCCCGGAGTTGGCGCCGGCCGATTTCGGACAGTGGATCGATCCGGCTCAGGCCAAGGCGGCCGGCGTGACTCCGGAGGCGTTCGCGGCGGCGCAGGCCGAGCTGTGGCGAGAAGGCCTCGCAGGGTGGGGCATAGGTACGGCGGAGTTGCGCGAGTACTGCAACTCACACGACGTGACGATCTACACACCCGGATCCACCGCGGGGGTTCCGCTCAACGTGCTCGGATCGCTGGCGGCGCCGACGACCGACGACGCCGAGCAACTCGCCGACGAGGTCGACGGCTATGTGACCGGACTGCTCTCGCTGGTCGGTATCGATGCCGATCCGTTGTCAAGCCGGGAACACATCCTGCTGAGCAACCTCCTGTTGGCGGCCTGGCAGGCCGGTGAGGACATCGACCTCCCCACCCTGCTCGGGCGAGTCCAGCAGCCGCCCATGCGCAAACTCGGCGTATTCGAGTTGGATCAATTCTTCCCCGCCAAAGATCGGATGGCGTTCGCGGTCAAACTCAACGGGTTGCTCGCCGCACCGGGCTTTGCGCCCTGGTTGGAGGGTGAGCCGATCGACATCCAACGCATGCTGTACGCCCCGGACGGCAAGCCCAGGTGTGCAGTGGTCACCACCGCCCACCTTTCAGACGACCAGCGGCTGAGTGTCACCTCCATGCTGCTGACGAAGTTGATCGCCTGGATGCGCAGGCAGAGCGGCACCACCGACCTACGGGCCATGCTGTACCTCGACGAGGTTGCTGGCTACCTCCCGCCCACCGCCAACCCTCCGACCAAGAAGCCGCTGCTGCTGCTCATGAAGCAGGCGCGGGCGTTCGGCGTCGGCGTCGTGCTCGCCAGTCAGAATCCGGTGGACCTCGACTACAAGGCGCTCAGCAATGCCGGCACTTGGCTGGTGGGTCGGCTCAGCACGGACCAGGACCGTGCCCGGCTCACCGCCGGCCTGGCCGCCGGCGGTGTCGATTCCCGTGAGGTGTCGGCCACGGTTGCCGGCCTCGGGAAGCGCCAGTTCGTGTTGCGCAAGGCGGACGGCCGGGTCTGCGTCTTCGGCACCAGGTGGGTCCGGAGCTACCTCCGCGGACCCATGACCCGCGACCAGATCGCCCGGCTGACAGCCGACGTCCGGCCGGTCGCCGCCGAACCAGCGTCGCCACCACCTGTCGAGCCGGCCGTTGTCGAGGTCGGCGACGACGAGACCCAGGTCATGCCCGCAGTGGCCGAAGGTGTCGCCAGTTGGTTCGTCGATCCCGCGGCTCCCTGGTTGTCCGCAGTGGGAGTGGCGACCGAGTCGGGTGGGCAGCGACTGGCCGCCGCTGCCGTCGCACGGGTGCTGCTGTCGTACAACGATGCCAGGGCCGGTATCAGCCACGAGGACGAGTACGAGGCCGTGATCTTCCCGCTGCCGCCCTCGACCGACGTTTTGGCGCCGATCTCGGTCGACTACGACGATCGCGACCTGATTCCCGAGGCGCCCACGGCCGCCAGGTTCGCCGTGCCTGAAGCCAAGATCGGTACCAAGACCTACTGGACGGCGCTCCGCCGCGACCTGACCGACCATCTCGTCCGGAGTGCCGGGCTGGATATCTTCGGCAACTCGGCGTTGAAGATCTACAGCAGGGTCGGCGAGACCGAGGAGGAGTTCCGCGCTCGGTGCGCCCAGGTCGGCAAGGATCGGGCAGACGCCGAGATCGCGGCGCTGCAGAGCAAATACGCGACCAAGTTGCGGTCGTGGCAGTCCAAGCTGGCGGCTGCCAGCGACCGCGCGGAACAGGCCTCGGCGGCCCGCACCAGCGGGATGGTCACCGACGTGGGGTCGTTGCTCGGCGGATTCCTGGGGGGCCGGCGGTCGTCGGCCGCCATCGGCGCGGCGGCGCGCCGGGCCCAGGCGGCGAGCAACCGGGCTACTGCGGCGGCGGCCAAAGTGGACGACGTGCAGCGGCAGATCGCCGACATCGAGGCGGAGTTCGTAGCGGAGTCGGCCGCGATCACCGCGTCCTGGGACGAGAAGTCAGCCCATATCGAGCCGGTCACCATTGCGGCGAAGAAGACGGGAATCCGGGTCGCGGACCTGGGTCTGGTCTGGCTACCGGTCACCACCTAGGCAACGAGCCCGACCAGGGCGTCGCTTAGGGTTGAGGCGACCTTCTGGACCGCCAGCGGAGGAGCGGGGTCGATGAAACTTGTCACCGTCATGGTCAAACCATTTCGGCTGGAACCGCTGAAGAACGCTCTGGCGCAAGCCGGGGTGCGCGGGCTGACGGTCATCGAGTCAAGCGGCCACGGGCGTCAAGGTGGGCACATCGAGGTTTACCGTGGTGCCGAATACCGGGTCGAGTTGATCCCGAAGTTGAAGGTGGAGGTGCTCGTCGAAGACCAGGACGTGCCCGAGATCCTGCAGGTCATGACCTCGGCGATGCGCACCGGCAAAACCGGCGACGGCAAGATCTGGGTGGTCCCGGTCGAGGACGTCACCCGGGTGCGGACCGGGGAGCGCGGCTCTGAGGCGATCTAGCGAACAGTTGGGGCGCCCGGCGCGCACGGGTGTGGATTCGGCGAGTATGGGGCAGTCTGAGTCCGTGACGCAGGAGTCCGCCGCCCACCACAATCCGCTCCACGGTCTGCTGGGCGGCAAACGCGGCGCCCTGGAGTCCGGTTTGCCCAGTGTTGTCTTCGTGACCGTCTACCTGGTGTCGGGATCCAACCTCACGGCCGGCCTGATCGCTGCACTTGTCACCGCCGGGGTGCTGGCTGTGGCCCGACTGTGGCGGCGGGAGTCGCCGGTGCGGGTGGTGGGCGGATTGGCAGCCGTAGCCCTGGCCGCCGTCGTCGCAGCTCGCACCGGAAATGCGGCCGACTATTTCCTGCCCAGTCTGCTCGCGAACATCGCTTCCGCCCTGGTCTGGGCGGCGTCGATCTTCGCCGGCTGGCCGTTGCTGGGCGTCATCGTCGGATTCGCCCTGGGCCAACGCACGCGATGGCGCAAGGATCCTGATCTGGTGCGGGCCTACTCCCGGGCTTCCTGGATCTGGGCAGGGTCTTTCCTCCTGCGGGCCGCCGTGAACACCCCGCTCTACCTCACCGACAACCTCGTCGGGTTGGGAATCTCTCGGGTGCTGCTCGGCTGGCCCATGGTCCTCGGCGTGATCGCATTGTCGTGGGCGGTGATCCGGTCCAGCCTGCCCGCCGATCACCCCGGCGTCCTGCACCCGGAATCCGACGCGATTCGGGAGCGGGGATGAAGGCGATCGCCGTCGGGCATCGGGCGTCGAATGGGCGTATCGTCGCGCGGTATGAGCGTATCTGGAACACAGCAAATCGTCATCAATGCCCCACTCGCGGATGTTCTCGCCATCGTGCGCGACATCGACGGTCAGCCGTCCTGGTTCCCCGGCAACCTCGAGGCGGAGGTGCTCGAAACCGACGACGAAGGTCTGCCCACCAAGGCCCGTATCGTCAATGACGTCAAAGTGGCGAAGGACGAGTTCGAGTTGAGCTACACCAACTCGGACGACTCGATCGCCTGGAGCCTGGTGGCTCCCAGCAAGGCGCAGAAGGCGCAGGAAGGCTCATGGAAACTCGTCGACAAAGGCGGTTCCACGGAGGCGACGATGAGCCTCACGATCGACAGCGCGCTGCCGCTCCCCGGCTTCATGCAGAAGAAGGTGCTCAAGGACACCCTGAACGGGGCGACGAAGGCGCTGAAGAAGCACGCCGAGGGGTAACGGACGACCCTGGCAGTGAGGGTCCCGCTGCGCCTGGGACCCGGTGGCTGGCGCTTGTGCAGTGGGGGTTGTACCTGCTGCCGTTGGCAATCCTCGGCACGCTCGGTTGGCGCCATCGTTACATCATCGACGACGGGTTCATCTACCTCCGCGTCGTCGACAACCTGATCAACGGTCTCGGGCCCGTCTACAACGGCGGCGAGCGGGTTGAGGTCTACACCGGCGTCGTGTGGACCTTCCTGCTGGCCGGCGCTGGTTGGATCACGCCGGTGGCGCTGGAGTGGTTGGCAGTCGTCCTGGGTCTGACACTCACGTTGGTCGGTTTGGCGCTCGGCATGTGGGGAAGCCGGCGCTTCTTCGGTTCGGACGCCGCCATCGTGATGGTTCCGGTGGGCGCCCTGGCGCTGGTATCGCTGCAGCCGATGTGGAACTTCGCCACCACGGGTCTGGAAACCGGTCTCACCTTCGCCTGGCTGGGCGGCTGTTGGGCGTTGCTCGCGAATTGGGCGGGTAGCGGTCGTCGACCGTCGGCCTGGGAACTTGTGGTGCTCGGATTGGGTCCCTTGGTGCGGCCCGATCTGGCGTTCAGCAGCGCCATCTTCTTGGCCCTCGTGCTGGTGTTCGGCTGGCGCTGGTCGACTTGGCCCGGTCGGGTTCGAATCGTCGGCTGGGGACTGGCCCTGCCGGTCGGCTACCAACTGTTTCGGATGGCCTACTTCGGGGAGTTCGTGGCGATCGCCAAGGAAGCCACCATGCCGAGGCTCGATTACGGCCTGCGGTACCTCGGCGACTTCGTGGGCACCTATGCCCTATGGATACCGGTGGTGGCGCTCATCCTCGGGATCTACCTCCCCTCGGTGCTCTACCTCCGGAACCGATCACACGCCGCCGACCGCCGACGAATCGCCGTCCTGCTGAGCTTTCTGGCCGCCGGCGCGCTCAACGGCGCGTTCGTGGTGCTCATGGGCGGTGACTATTTGCACGCCCGATTGCTGCTGCCAGCGCTTTTCGCCATCGTGATTCCGGCTGCACTGGTGCCGGCCCGGAGGCGCTACCTCGCCGGTGTGCTGGTGCTGGCGTGGTCGGTAGTGGCCGTGCTGACGCTGCGGCCGCCGTCGACGCTGTTCCCGTTCGATGATGTGGATGGGAACGGAACCGTGACAGCGGCCGAGTTCGGATTTTTCCCCGGATCACCGGCCACCGAGTGGCTCACTGAGGACGCGATCTACCTGCGTTCGGTATTCGCCAATCCGGTGCAACGTCTCGATGCGCAGCCGGCCGACGGGGTCCCGTTGCCCACCGTGGCGCAGGGGGCGATCGGGCTGGCGGGCTACTACTTCGGTCCCGAGCTGACGTTCTTCGACCTCAACGGCCTGGCCACCCCGCTGGCCTCCCACCTCGAGCTCACCAGGCGTGGCCATCCGGGGCACGAGAAGAGCCTGCCGACGCCCTGGGTGGCAGCAGCACTCACCGCGCCGGGCACCCCGCCGGAGAAGTTCGACACCTTCCAGGCTGAACGTGCCGAGGCTTCGCTGATCTACCCGCCGCTCATCCCCATCACAACCGGCGCCCAACTCGGCGCCGAGACGGAATGGGCCCGGCAGGCTCTGCGGTGTGACACCTTGGCGGAATTCATGGCCGCACCCACCCGTCCGCTCACCATCGCAACCGCGTGGTCGAACTTCACTGGTGCCTGGGAACGCACCCGGCTGCGCATTCCGCCGGATCCGGAGCAGGCGTACCGGGAGTTCTGCGGGTGACGGCGCTATCGGCCCAGCCGAGGCCACTCGATTGCCGGGCAACGATCCATCACGACGCCCAAACCCGCGGCGTGAGCCCGCTCCGCGGCCATAGGTGAGATCACGCCGAGTTGCAGCCAGATCGCCCCTGCCCCGACCTCGATCGCCTCGTCCACCACCGGTTCGAGCAGCTCCGGTCGCAGAAAGATGTCCACCACGTCCGGACACCCGACCGCGGCCGCGGCTTCCGCGACGGTGGGGAAACCGACCTGACCGTGAACCTCTTCGGCTGCCGGATGGATCGGCACCACAGTCTTGCCTCGGTCCAGCAGCAGTTGCGATACCCGGTAGGCGGCGCGCTGCGGGTTGTTGCGTAGGCCCACGACAAACCACAGGTCGGTATCTGTCAACAGGTGGCGGATCAGGTCCGGGTCGTTCGTGTTCGCGTCGACGCGGGGGGTGTCCGACGGTGTCATGGTCCCAGGCTGGCAGTTGCCCGGCCGAGTTGCCAATCGGGAATAGCCCCGAGAAGGCCAACTGTTAGCACTCTCGGGCGTCGAGTGCTAATCGCCATCCTGGCTCCGATAGCGCTCAGCGCTCCACAAGCACACCTCACAGAGATGCAGAAGGGAAGATCCACGATGGGAATCCACCCCCAATTCGCCGTTCGCCGCGGTCGGCTGGACTCGCAGTTCGACGCCATGATCCGGGATGCTTTCGGCAACAACCTCGCCGCCGTCTGGACGCCCGCGGCCCGCTTCGTGCAATCCGGCGATGATGTCTTCGTCGACTTGGAACTGCCCGGCGTGCGGGCCGAGGACATCGCGGTCGACGTCCTCGACGACACCCTGGTGGTCGCCGGTCGGCGGGACCTGGCCGCAGTGCCCGAAGGCGAGAAGGTCCTGGTCAACGAGATGAAGTCCGGTTCGTTCCGTCGCGAGTTCAAGCTCGGCACCCGAATCGACGTCGAATCCGTCAGCGCCGAGTACCTCGACGGGATCCTGCGGATACGGTTGTCCGCGCTGGTGGCCGCGCACCGTCCGGCTCGAATCGAAGTGCGCACCGCAGGACGATCCCAAGGTGACTCGGAGCAGTCGACGACCGTCGCCGAGGTCGACCCTCAGCCGGAAGCGGAGTAGTCGGCAGTCGCGCTCGGGCCGGCGATGTTTCCGTAGTCGTCGTACGCCACCCCGGTGTTGCCGAAGTCGGATGCGTTGAGTGATCTGAGCAGGGCGAGGGAATTCTGGTCGTAGTCAAGGGTCGGTGCGCCGTCGCCGTCCATGTAGGTCGAGACGAACTGGCCGGCCGAGAACGTCCCGTCGGGGTTCAGCGACACTCGCAGGATTCCGCCGAGCCCGAGCGCGCCGTCGTTGGACAGCGTGTTGCCGCCGCCGGCGAAATTGCCGAGGCTGTAGGCGATGAGGCGTCCTTGGTAGAACTCCATACCGCGAAGCACGTGCGGGCTGTGGCCCACGACGAGGTCGGCGCCAGCGTCGATCATGGCTCGGGAGAAGGCCCGGACGTCGCCGCGATCCTCTGAGTAGAAGATCTCGTTGCCGTACGGGGTGTGCACCTCGTCGGCGCCCTCGGCGCCCATCTGGGCTTGGATGACGACCACATCGGCCAGCCGGTCGGCCATGCGCACCAGCGATTGGCCGCGTTGGATCTCGGTCACCTGATTGTGCATCGGGTAGGGGGAGAAGCCGATCACCGCGACTTTCACACCGGACACCTCGGTGACAGCAATCTGGTCGCGGTCGCCGACGTGGTCGATGCCCGCCGCCGCCAGGCTCGCCTTGGTGTTGGCGTATCCGGGGGCGCCGAAGTCGCCGGTGTGGTTGTTCGCCAGCGTCATCAGGTCGAACCCGGCGTCTGCCAATCGGTGGGCATACGACGGCGGCAGCCGGAACTGGAAGCAGTCGGTGGCGCTCTGCCCGCACTTGGCGATGCCGGTGTCATCGGTCAGAGCCTGCTCGAGGTTGCCCATCACAAGGTCGGAGGCCAGCGCCGGGGCGACGTCGTCGAAGAACCCCAGGCCGCCGTTCGTCGGCAGCATGTTCGGAGTGGCACCCATGATCACGTCCCCGGTCGCGGACAGGGTGATGGGCGGCAACTGCTCTGGAGTTGCCTGTGCGACGTCGAGACCCTGACCCGCCGGTGCGGCCAGGGGTTCGAGGGGCGGTGCCTCGGCCCGAGTCGCCGGAGCCATGCCCGAGGCCACCCCGGCGACCCCCGCCAGCAGCGGCAGACCGAGGGCCAATGCCCAGCCGGCCCGCTGGCGCCGCCCTCCCGGACGTGTCTGGGGGAGGGGGTGCTGCGCGGACATCTGGGCAACCTACTTGCTCGCGGGCGGGACGGAGTTGCGCCACGCGGTCGAACCGCGCCATCGCCTACGGGAGACGGCACAATGGCACCATGACCTCGCTGAAGAACACGCTGCAGACAGACCTGACGGTGGCGATGCGCGCCGGCGATGCCGAGTCGGTGCGAACGATCCGGATGGTGCTCACAGCCATCACTCAGGCCGAAGTCTCCGGCAAGGCCGCCCACGAACTCACCCACGACGATGAGGTGGCCATCCTCTCCACCGAACTCAAACGACGCCGGGAATCCGCCGAGGCGTTCTCCGGCGCCGGCCGCCCGGAACTGGCCGAGGCGGAACTGGCTGAAGCCGACGTCATCGCCCGATACCTACCGCAGCCGCTCACCGAGGCGGAGTTGGCGGCGCTGGTGGCGGCCGCGGTGGATCAGGCCCAGGCCGAGGGGCTCCAAGGTGGTCGGGCGATGGGCGCGGTCATGAAGGCGCTGAAGCCGCAGACCGCCGGCCGCTGTGATGGGGCGGTGCTGGCCGGAATGGTGAAGAAGGCGCTGGGCTTGGGCTAGGCGGGCAGGGCGAAACTGGCGATCGCTCCGGCGGTGAGGCTGCCCAGCCATACCGTCCCCTGGTGTTCCCGCACCCCGGTGGACACACCGAATACCGGATCCTCACCGGAATAGGCCGCATCGATCAGGTCGGTGGTCGGGTCGATCGCCAGCACCTCGGTGAGGTGCGCCGGTTTGGGTTGGGCGGCCTCGGGAAGCGCCCACACCATTTTCCGCAGCAACGGTGGGCGTGGCCCCAACGCGTCCAGCAGTTTGTTGCGGGGACTGGCGATGGCCACCCAGATCCTGCCGTCGGTGCCGGTGGCGAGGTTGTCCGGGAAACCCGGAAGCACCGGCGACAGCACCTCCCGCTGGCCGCTGCGGACGCCGGTCAGGTGCAGTTTGCTGACGGTGTAGTTGCCGGTTTCGGCGAAGTAGAGGGCGTCCTCGTCGGCGGTCAGGGCGACGCCGTTGGCGAACTGCAGGCGATCGGCCACCACCTCGCATGAGCCGTCCGGGTCCCGCCGCAGCAGCCGGCCGGTACCGGAGTGCTCAATGATGTCCGCCTTCCAGTGCTCGAGGTCGAACCGGGCCGACGAATCGGTGAACCAGATCGTCCCGTCCCGGGCGACGGCGGCGTTGTTGCAGATGCGCACGGGGGTGTGCGCGACGGTCCGGACCAGCACGGTCAGCCGTCCGTCCGCCAGGGTCGCCGGTGGCCCGGCGTCGGAGACCTCGGCGGCGAGCAGACCTCGATCCGCGTCGCAGATCAGCAACCGGCCGTCGGGGAGCCACTCCAGACCGAGCGGACGCCCGCCCGTCTCGGCCAGTTGGCGGATCCGACCCGTCTCCGGGTCGAAACGCAACACCCTGCCGTCGTCGAGGCCGGTGATGACCCGACCGGACTCATCCACCAGCACGTCTTCGCCGCCGGTGCCGGGCAACGGATGGACGTGAAGATTGTCGATGGTCGTCGGCGAGTCCGGGACTGCGGCCGGCGGACGCCAGACGACGGGGGAGATCTTGGGTTTCGCCATGCTCCCCAGGGTGCCAGAGAATCAGCGTCGAACGATGAAAGTGTCGGGGTCGCGGGATTCCCGCGGCGTGGGCTGCGTGGCCGGGTAGCCCACCGCCACCGCTCCCAGCGGTTGCCAGTCGGCGGGGAGATCGAGCACCTCGCGAACCACCTCGGGGCAGAACATCGTCGACGAGATCCACGCCGATCCCAGCCCGTGCGCGGAAAGCGTCACCAGGAGGTTCTGCACCGCGGCGCCGCCGGCGACCAGGAAGAGATCACGCTCGAAGCCGTTGCGCCTGGCATCGGGATAGTCGTGGAGCACCGTCAGATCGGTGAAGGGAAGCACCACGGTCGGCGCCTCCCAGAGGACGTCGCCGCGTCGGAGCCGGCGGGCCACGGCCTCGTCGTCGAAGCCGTCGAGAGCGCGCAGGTCGGCCTCCCATCTGCTGCGCATCGCCGCGAGCAGTCGACGGCGGCTTTCCGCCGCGGGCAGCACGAAACGCCAGGGTGTTGTGTGGTGCGGGCTGGGCGCGGTCACCGCCGCCGCGATGGCGGCATCCACCGCGGTGTCGGGTACCGGCCGGCCAACTTCGAATTCGCGCACGGTGCGGCGGCCGAACGCTGCGTTTCGCGCCCCGTCGGCTTTCGCCTCTGCGGTGCCGGACCCGAAGAGATCCTCAGCCTCAGGTCGGATCAGAGCGGCTGCCCGCTCGGCCGTGGGTCGGACCCAGCGATCGGCCCCTCGAATCACCGCCGCCGCGACCAGCTGCGCCTTCGGGCGCACCAATTCCGCCGCTGCGGATAACTGGTCGGCCACCGCCACCACAGTGGCGTCGAGGGTTTGTCCGTAGGCGTCGACGGATCCGCGCAGGTCGTCCAACGGAAGCACCCCGGCGCTGCCGACGGCGAAGTCGACCACCCCTTGGCGCCAGGGTCGGCCCGCAGTGTCGGTGATGACGACGCCGAGGTTGGTCAACCCCAGACGGGCCTGCAGCTCGGCTCGCAACGTCGAGGCCGACTCGTCCGGGTGCTTGGGCAGCAACACCACGGTTCCCGGGTCGGTGTTGGAGGCGTCCACACCGGCCGCCGCCAGCACGAAGCCGTGGTGGGTTCGCACGATCCGGGTGGTGCCGCCGGGGTGCTCGCGGCGGGCCAACTCGGCCACCGACTCGGCGGTGATCGCCGCCTCCCGGTCGGGTGCGGTGAGTACCCGGTCCTCGACTTTCGCCACCACCTTGCTGCTCACCGCGACGATGTCGCCGTCGCGCAGTCCGGTGCTCCCGTCCGGAAACCGCAACTCTTCGGTTGCGGCCGCCAGCAGCCCGGCCAGATCGTCGCCGGGGTGAACCTTCCCGATGCCGGTGACGCCCACCACCGTCAAGGCCCCGGGATCACCCACGCCGAGCCACCTCGTCGGCGAGCCCCAGCAGCGCTTCGGCGGCGGTCACCGACGAGGCGGGATCACTCATCACCGTCGCAGCCGCACGGGCGAGCAGCCCCGCCGCTTCGATCGCGGGCACCTGATCGGCGTCCTGCTCGTCCACCAACCAGCCATCCAGGATTCCGTCTGGGCGGGCGCCGTAGTGGGCCGCGACCGCCGCCGCCGTGACGTCCACCCCGATGGCGTTCAGGCACGCGTCGGCCATCCCGCGCAGCGGTCGGCCGGAGACGATCCCGGACATGCCGACCACCGGCGCGCGGGTGGTACGGATCGCGTCCCGAATCCCTTCGATGGCCATGATCGCCCCGATCGAGACGACCGGGTTGGACGGCGGTAGCAGGACTGCGTCGGCGGATTCGATCGCCGCAACCACGCCCGGACCCGGGCTGGCCGACTCCGCGCCCACCATCACGAAATCGCTGGCGGGCAGCGCGGCGCGGTGGCGGACCCACCACTCCTGGAAGTGGATCGCGCGCTTGCGGCCACCCTCTTCGACCACCACGTGGGTTTCGACCCGGTCGTCCGAAGCCGGCAACAACTCCACGCCGAGTTCCCAGCGCGCACAGAGGGCAGCGGTGACCTGGGAGAGCGGATAGCCGGCGGAGAGCATCTGGGTGCGGATCAGGTGGGTTGCCAGGTCGCGATCGCCGAGGCCGAACCAGTCAGGCTGGGCGCCGTAGGCCGCCAACTCGGCGGCCGCGTGGAAGGTTTCGTCCGCCCTGCCCCAGCCGCGCTCGGCGTCAGCACCCCCACCGATGGTGTACATCAGGGTGTCGAGGTCCGGGCAGACTTTGAGTCCGAACAGCCAGATGTCGTCCGCGATGTTCCCGATCACGGTGATCCTGGCCTCCGGCCGGGCGGCCCGCAGCGCGAGTACGAATCGGGCGCCGCCGACGCCGCCGGCCAGCACGGTGAGCTTGGGGTCGGGGGAATTCGACAGGTGCATTGGGTGATTGTCCCAATCCGCTCGATGCGTAGGCTGTCCGACGTGGCATCAGGGCAATTCGGGGCGACCGAACGACGGGTGCTCGCCCGGGTCCGCCGAGGTGTCGGGCTGAACGTCGACGAGTTGGTAGCCCTGCTCGGGTTCCGTGGGGAGGCGCTGCGGGAGGCGATGGCGTTGGCCTCGCAGTGGCGCGATCGTGGCCTCGCCGACGCCGGCCGCCCTGGTGTGGTCAGCTACTCGCCGAAAGTGTTCATCCCGTTGACCAGGCTCTGCCGCGATCGATGCGGATATTGCACGTTCGCCACCGATCCGGCCGATCTGCGTGCCCGTGGCGAGGGCTACTTCCTCACCCCCGCCGAGGTGGTGAGCATCGCACGCGAGGGCGCCCGGATGGGGTGCACCGAAGCGCTTTTCACACTCGGTGACCGCCCCGAGGATCGCTGGCCGGCCGCTCGGGAATGGCTCGCCGAAGCAGGCTACGACTCGACTCTGGGCTACCTGCGTGCGGTGGCGATCCGGGTGCTGGAGGAGACCGGGCTGCTCCCGCACCTCAACCCCGGCGTGATGTCGTGGGAGGAACTCCTGCTGCTACGTCCGGTCGCTCCCAGCATGGGACTGATGCTGGAGACGAGCTCCACGAGGCTGTTCACCACACCGGGCGCCGCGCATTACGGTTCGCCGGACAAAGACCCGGCGGTGCGACTGCGGGTGATCGCCGATGCCGGCCGGCTCAACATCCCGTTCACCTCCGGTGTGCTGGTGGGGATCGGTGAGACGCCCGCCGAGTTGGCTCAGTCGATGCTGAGCCTGCGGGCGCTGGCGCGGGAGTATCACCACGTCCAAGAGGTGATCATCCAGAACTTCAGGGTGAAGCCCGACACCGCGATGCGGCAGGCCGATGACCTCGACCACGAGGCCTACCTCGCCGCACTCGTCACCGCCCGGTTGGTGTTCGGCCCCGGCATGCGAATCCAGGCTCCGCCCAACCTGTCCGACCCCGATCACCTGGCCGACCTGCTGGCCGCCGGGGTGGACGACTTCGGCGGGGTCAGTCCGCTCACCCCCGACCACGTGAACCCCGAACGCCCCTGGCCGCAGATCGAGTCCCTGGCCGATGTCTGCCGGGCGGCCAACCTTGAGTTGCGACCGCGGCTGGCGGTGGCGCCCCCGTTCGTCACCGGCGATATCGATCGTTGGGTCGATCCCCGGCTACATCCTCACGTCGTTGCGCTTGCCGACTCCGAGGGCTTCGTCCGTGCGGGCGCGCAACCGCGCGGGATCGCCTGGCAGGAATCCGACGACTACGAAGGTTTCGTGGCCGATTCCGGCCCCGGACGCGCGGACCTGGCCCGCACGATCGACTCCGAGGGTCGGTTGACTCGCGAGCGGGGTGATGCGGCCGAGGTGTACGGCGACTGGGAAGTGGTGGCCGCGAAAGCGCCGACGACCCCGCGCCGGGGAGCGCTGCCGGTGCTCGCCGCAGACGTCAAGGCGGCCTTGCGACTCGCCGAACGGGGTCCTGCCCTCCTGGCGGCGCCGGAGCACCAGCGGGACGCCGTGGCGCTGGCGGCAGCCGACGGCGCTGAACTCGACGCCGTGGCTGCCTTCGCAGACGCTCTGCGCTCGGATGCGGTCGGCGACACCGTCACCTATGTCGTGAACCGGAACATCAACTTCACCAACGTCTGCTACACCGGCTGCCGGTTCTGCGCCTTCGCCCAACGTGAGAGCGACGAGGACGCGTTCACCCTGCCGCTGGCCGAGGTCGGCAGCCGGGTGGACGAAGCCGTGGCCGCGGGCGCCACCGAGATCTGCATGCAAGGCGGAATCCACCCAAAACTCCCTGGCACCGCCTATTTCGATCTGGTGGCCGAAGTCAAACGTCGGCGGGTGCACCTGCATGCGTTCAGTCCGATGGAGGTGGTCAACGGTGCCAACCGCGCCGGGATGACGATCGCCGAGTGGTTGGCCACCGCCAAGGCGGCAGGTCTGGACTCGATCCCGGGAACCGCCGCCGAGATCCTGGACGACGACATCAGATGGATCCTCACGAAGGGGAAGCTGCCGACCGCGACCTGGCTGGAGGTGATCGGTACGGCCCATGAGCTGGGGCTGCCGTCATCGGCCACCATGATGTACGGCCACGTCGATTCCCCGCACCATTGGGTCGGGCACCTTCGGACCTTGCGCGAGCAACAACTGCGCACCGGTGGCTTCACCGAGTTCGTGGGGCTGCCGTTCGTGCATCACAACTCACCGATCTACCTCGCCGGTGTCGCCCGGCCAGGACCCTCGCGACGCGATGACGTCGCGGTCACGTCGCTGAGCCGGATCATGCTCCACGGCGCCATTCCGAATATCCAGGTCTCGTGGGTGAAGATCGGCCCGCAGGCCTGCGCCGAGTTGCTCGCCGCCGGTGCCAACGACCTCGGCGGCACCCTGATGGAGGAGACGATCTCCCGGATGGCCGGCTCGGAGTTCGGATCCGCCATGACTCCGGACGGTCTGCGCGCCATCGCCAGCGCGGCCGGGCGCCCGGTTCGGGAGCGGACCACCACCTACGGGCCGGTGGACGCGCAATCCCGGAAAGTTGGTTAGGAATTCTTTGCTTACCACCCTGGACTTGACTTAGCGGGTAAGACACGGGTGTAATTTCACCACTGTCATTCACACCGGGCCCTTCCCCCAAGGCCCAAGGGATCGCCCCGGAAGGAACCAGATGAGCAACGTTGAAGTTTTCCCCCTCGACTACCCCGAAGAGCTTGCGTGGCAGGAGCGCGCTCTGTGTGCGCAGACCGACCCGGAAGCCTTCTTCCCGGAGAAGGGTGGCTCCACCCGCGAAGCCAAGCGAGTCTGCCAATCGTGCGACGTGCGGATGGATTGCCTGGAATACGCCTTGGCCAACGACGAGCGCTTCGGCATCTGGGGTGGTCTGAGTGAACGCGAGCGGCGGCGTTTGAAGAAGCAGAGCGCTTGACGCCACTGCGCGCCCGGGATCGCCATGGCCGCGGGGTGCGCGGCCCGCTGATGCCAGCCACCATGCCCGGCGCCACCACCCGTCGGGAGAGATTCGACCGGGTCGTGGCAAGGGCGGTGGTTCACCTGTCCGCCCACACGCCGGACGTGGCCGAGGCAGACGTGGTGGTGGAGGACGTTCCGGTCATCGGGCGTCGCCACACCGAGGCTCCGCTGGGTCGCGTCCAACGCCAGGTGAAACCGCCGCAGTTGGTGCTCCACCGCAAGCCGATCGAGCAGGCCGGCGGCGGAGTCCCGCTCGTGCGCGACGTCCTCGCCGAGCTCCTCGCCGAACTCCTGGTCTGCGACCCGACCGATGTCGACCCCCACTATCCGCGGCAATAGCCAGCGTGCCGGTCGAGCCAGCGAGGTCCACGCCGGGTTAGGGTTTCGGGCGTGGCTCGGAATCGAACGTGTTCCAAACCGTCGTGCGGCTCGAAGGCCGTCGCGACGTTGACGTATGTCTACAGCGAATGCACAGCCGTGCTGGGTCCGCTGGCCACCAGTGCCGATCCGCACTGCTACGACTTGTGCCGCGTCCATGCCGATCGCATGACGGTGCCGCGCGGCTGGGACGTGGTCCGGTTGGACTTCGCCGCGGATCAGTTCGGCCCCACCATCGACGACCTCGAGGCCTTGGCCGACGCCGTGCGCGATGCCGCCCGCAGCACGACCCCGCCGGTCGCAACACTTCCCGAGGTGCCGTCTGGCACAGTTGAGGGAACCCGAAGGGGTCACCTGCGGGTTTTGCGGGCCGCCGACGACGTCGATCACGCGGCGGCCTCCCACGACTTCTAGTTGCAGGAGGCGGCGATGCGCGCACTCGACGAGGTCATCAAGGCCTACGACGTCCGCGGGGTGTATCCCGACCAGTTGGACGAAGAACTCGCCCACCTGATCGGACGTGCCTGTGTGGAGGTGCTCGGCTTGCGCGCCGCCGACGCCGGCACCGGCGCGATGATCGTCGGGCGGGACATGCGACCCTCCGGCCCGGCGTTGGTTGAAGCGTTCGCCCGCGGCGTCACCGAGGCGGGGGTGGACGTGATCGACATCGGCTTGTGCAGCACCGACGGGCTGTACTTCGCCAGCGGCCGCCTCGGCCACGCCGGGGCGATGTTCACCGCCAGCCACAACCCCGCGCAGTACAACGGCATCAAGCTCTGCGCCCCGGGCGCGGTACCGGTGGGCCGGGACACCGGGTTGGCGCAGATCAGCGACTTCTGCGCCGCGGCCTTGGCCGAGGGCGCCTCGGCGGCGCCGGCCGACACCGAACCCGTGGCGCCGGGTTCGATCAGCGCAGTCAACCTGCTGGGCGACTATGCGGTGTTCCTCCGTTCGCTGGTGCCTGGCCTGGACACCATTCGCGAGTTGTCGGTGGTGGTGGACGCAGGCAACGGCATGGCGGGTCTGACCGCGCCGGCGGTGCTCGGACCGCTGCCGCTGCAGGTGACCGAGATGTATTACGAACTCGACGGCACCTTCCCCAACCACGAGGCGAACCCGATCGACCCGGCCAACCTCGTCGACCTGCAGGCCAAGGTGCTCGAAGTCGGTGCCGACCTGGGTCTGGCGTTCGACGGCGACGCCGACCGGTGCTTCGCGGTGGACCAGGCAGGGGAGCTGATCTCGCCGAGCAGCCTGACCGCCCTCATCGCGGTGCAGGAACTGCAGCGGCATCCCGGTGCAACGGTGATCCATAACCTGATCACCTCCGCCGCGGTACCGGAGATCATCGTCGAGAACGGTGGTGTGCCCGTCCGCACCCGGGTTGGACACTCCTTCATCAAGGCGACGATGGCCGAGACCGGCGCGGTGTTCGGCGGCGAACATTCGGGTCACTTCTACTTCCAGGACTTCTGGCGGGCCGACAGCGGGATGCTGGCGGCCCTGCATCTGATCGCCGCCCTCGGCAACGCCCCGATCGGCACCACCGTGGCGGATCTGCTGGCGCCCTACAACCGCTATGTGTCCAGCGGGGAGATCAACTCGACGGTCGCCGACGGCCCGGCGGCAACCGCCGCCGTACGGGAAGCGTTTGCGCCCGAGACCACCAGCATCGATGAGCTCGACGGTCTGACGATGACCGGCGAGTCGTGGTGGTTCAACGTCCGGCCCAGCAACACCGAACCCCTGCTCCGGCTCAATGTCGAACACCAGGACGAAGAATCGATGGCGGAACTGCGCGATCGGGTGTTGGCCGTGATCCGCAGCCACAGCGCCTAAGGTGTCGCGCATGACGAATCTGGATCCGAGGTTGCTCGAAATTTTGGCCTGCCCATGCCAATACCACGCGGCGGTCGAGCAGGTCGCGGATGAAATCGTGTGCCGGCGCTGCCGCACTGCGTTTCCGATCACCGATGGGATCCCGGTGATGCTGCTCGACCAGGCCACCCCCGGTCCGTCGGGCGTCGGCGCCGACCTCGGCGGCGAATAGGTGGCGATCGACGACGCCGTTCTGCTCGACCCCGAGCGGCTGATTTCTGAAGGAGGGTCGGTCCTCGCCGCCACCGCCTCGGCCGGTGCCGAACTCCGCACCGGGGTGGCCGAGACGGACCTCGACGCCGTGGCCGCACTGGCTGCGGCCGGCCGACCCCGGGCGCTGGTGGTCATGGGAGCAGGTGGCTCCAGTGCCGCCGGCGAGGTGCTGGCGGCCTGCGCGGGCCGCGGATCGTCCGTGCCGATCGTCACCACGGCCGGCCCCGGACTGCCCGGATGGGTCGGACCGCTGGATCTCGTGGTTGCCGTGTCCGCCTCCGGCGCCTCGCCGGAGACGCTGGCGGTCGTCGCCGAAGCCGGGAGGCGGGGATGCAGCATCGTCGGCATCTCGGGCAGCGGCGCCGACGCCCTGCAGACCGCCGTAGCCCACGCCCGCGGCCTGGCGCTGCAGGTGGGCCGGTTGCCGCAGCCGCGCCGGGCACGCACCCTCACCTGGCGCCTCGCAGCGCCGCTCCTGCTCATCGGTCAGGCGCTGGGCATCGTCGAAGGCGGTTCCGGAATTCTCGACGCGGTGGCCGACGAACTCGACGTGGTGACGCTGCAATGCGGCCCCGGGGTCGAACTCGGGGAGAACCCGGCGAAGGATCTCGCTCTCGCCGCGGCCCAGGGCTACCCGATGGTGTGGGGGACTCCGGGCGTTCCGGCCGTCGCGGCCCGCCGGGCGAGCAGGCAACTCGCGGAGAACGCCGGTCTGCCGTCGTCCAGCGGAGCCTTCCCGGAGATCGCACGCACACATGCCCGCGTTCTCGCCGGCCCGTGGGGTCACCCGGACGACGACATCTTCCGGGACCGGGTCAGTGAACCGGAGCCCTCGGCCCGTCCCCATCTGGTGCTCCTCAGCGACGACGAGAGCGACGCCTTGAGCACCGAACTTCTCCTCGCCACCGAATCGGTGGCCGCATCAGCTGGTCTGTGGGTGCAGCGGATCGACGGTGGATCGGGCCATCCGCTGGCGCGGTTCGGTCGGCTGACCCAGCCACTGGACCTCGCCAGCGTGTACGCTGCGGCGCTGGTCGGCGCGGATCCCGCGGGTAGTGCGGCCGGATTGCATCCAGCGCTCGGAACGGGAAGGTAGGCTCCGTTGTTCGTCATCAGTGGCCACTTGCAGCCCTACGCCTGGGGGCGCGACGGCGGCCTCAACCCGTGGTTGAGTTCCCCGACCGGCGGACCACAGGCCGAACTCTGGTTCGGCGCCCACCCCAACGGACCGTCGCCGCTCGTCGGGCGCCCCGGGACGCTCGCCGATGTGGCGGCACCGGGCGATGTGCCGCTGCTGGTCAAGTTGTTGGCGGCGGGTCGGCCGTTGTCCATCCAGATCCACCCAGATGCCGAACTCGCCCAGCAACTGTGGGCGGCTGGCTCCGAACTGGTGGCCGACGACGGCGAGAAGGTCGAGTTGCTGCTGGCTCTTGAACCCTTCTCGATCTTCGCCGGCTGGCGGGATGAACAGCAGGCCGCCGCACTGCTGCGGGCCACGGACCCCTCGCTGGAGCCGGCGGCCCAAGCCGTCGAATTCGACGATGTGGGCGCCGCCGTGCGGTTCCTGCTCGCCAGCAGTTCGGCGGAGGTCGCCCGCCTCACCCCGGCGCTGCTCGCGGCCTTGGCGAGTGAGGGCATCGACGATGAGCAGATCCACTCGTTCGCGCTTGCCGCCGAGTCCTTCCCCGGCGACGCCGGGCTGCTCGTGCTGCTGCTCATGGACCATCACGAGTTGACGTCGCACTCGGCGGTCTATATGCCGGCGGGCGGGGTGCATGCGTACGCCCAGGGGTTCGGGGTTGAGGTGATGACCGCCTCGGATAACGTCCTGCGGCTCGGCCTGACACCGAAGCCGCTGGCCGTCGAGCAAGCGCTGCAGGCGGTCAACCCGAACGGCGATCCGCACTTCATCGGCGGCGAGATCTACACCGCGCACGGACGCCCGACCGTCACCGAATACCGGCCGCACCACGCCCCGTTCGCGGTCGACCTGGTCCACGACACTGAGTTCGCCTCGCCGCAGGGTCAGTATCGGTGTGTGGTGGCGGTGCGTGGACAGACTCTGGTGCGCTGTGGCGGCGACGAGCGGGAGTTGGCGCAGGGCCAGGCATGCGCGGTGCTGGCCGAGGAGGATGAGATCCACATCGGCACCGGCGGGATGGCAGTCGTCGTCGAGGCACGGGAGTACCGGCGATGAGCACCGAGGGGGGAGTCAAGGCGGTCCTGGCGGCGCTGGCTGCGAATCTCGGCATCGCCGCGGCCAAATTCGTGGCGTTCGCGATCACCGGCTCGTCGTCGATGTTGAGCGAGGGCATCCACTCGTTGGCGGACTCGGGCAACCAGGTGCTGCTGCTCGTGGGTGGCAAACGGGCCAAGCGGGGAGTCAGCGAACACTTCCAATTCGGCTACTCCCGGGTTCGTTACGTGTACGCCTTCGTGGTGGCGATCGTGCTGTTCACCGTCGGCGGCCTCTATTCGCTGTTCGAGGGCTTCCACAAACTCGAAGGAGGGGAGGAACTGACCAACCTCCCGGTGGCGCTCGGGGTGTTGGTACTGGCGATCCTGTTGGAGGGCTTCTCGTTCCGCACCGCACTTAAGGAGTCCAAGAAGGCCCGCGGAGATCGATCGATCTTCGCCTTCGTCCGCAGGGTGCGCCAACCGGAGCTCCCCGTGGTGCTGATGGAGGACTTCGGTGCGCTCATCGGCCTGGTCTTCGCGCTCTTCGGCGTCGGAATGGCCGCACTCACCGGCGACAGTCGCTGGGACGCATTAGGTGCGATGGCGGTCGGCTCCCTGCTGGTGGTGATCGCGGTCTTCCTGGCGCTGGAGATGTCGGCCATGCTGGTCGGGGAGTCGGCGCTGCCGGAGCAGCAGCAGGCGATTCGCGACGCGCTGGACGCCGCACCCTTGGTGCAGCGGGTGATCCACTTGCGGACCCTGCACACCGGCCCGGACGAGCTGCTGGTGGCAGCCAAGATCGGCATCGCCGATTCCGACACCGGGGCGGCGATCGCCCGCGGTATCGACGAGGCCGAGATTGCGATTCGTACGGCGGTTCCCACAGCCAAGTACATCTTCATCGAACCGGACCTCTACCGGTCGGCGTCGGCCGGGTCCGAACCAAACGAGGACGCGGAATAGGGACGTGCCCACCCGGTCGGGCGCAACGCCGGGCCGGGGCGGGAAGTTGTGTTGCTGGCCAAGCGTGCGAAAATGGGACCTCCCGGCACGGAAGCCTCCAGCCCGCGGATTCATCGCACACCAATCCAACGGGAGTACTACGTGGACTTCAAAGTCGCTGATCTTTCCCTCGCCCCGGCTGGGCGCGACCAGATCCGGCTCGCAGAGCACGAGATGCCAGGCCTGATGGCCATGCGCAGCAAGTTCGGCGAAAGCAAGCCGCTGGCTGGCGCCCGGATCACCGGGTCACTGCACATGACCGTGCAGACCGCCGTCCTGATCGAGACCCTGGTGGCCCTCGGCGCCGAGGTGCGCTGGGCCTCCTGCAACATCTTCTCCACCCAAGACGAAGCCGCCGCAGCGGTCGTCGTCGGCCCCGACGGCACCGTCGAGGACCCCAAGGGCGTACCGGTGTTCGCCTGGAAGGGCGAGACGCTCGAAGAGTACTGGTGGTGCACCCAGCAGGCCCTGCTGTGGCCAGAGGGTCAGTTCGCCAACATGATCCTCGACGACGGCGGCGACGCCACCATGCTGGTGCACAAAGGATTCGAATTCGAACGTGACGGCTTCGTCCCCGCCCAGGCGGGCGACGGATCCGAGTTCGACGTGGTGCTCGGCGTGCTCGCCGAGTCCATCAAGACCGACCCGCAGCGCTGGACCACCGTGGCGTCCCACCTCAAGGGTGTCACTGAAGAAACCACCACCGGCGTGCACCGGCTCTACGAGATGATGCGCGACCGCACCCTGATCTTCCCGGCCATCAACGTCAACGACTCGGTGACCAAGAGCAAGTTCGACAACAAGTTCGGCTGTCGGCACTCCCTGATCGACGGCATCAATCGGGCCACCGACGTGCTCATGGGCGGCAAGACCGCTGTGGTCTGCGGCTACGGGGATGTCGGGAAGGGCTCGGCCGAATCGCTACGCGGCCAAGGCGCTCGGGTGATCGTCACCGAGATCGACCCCATCTGTGCTCTGCAGGCCGCCATGGACGGCTACCAGGTCGCCCGACTCGACGACGTGATCGGCGACGCCGACATCGTCATCACCGCCACCGGCTGCGTCGATGTCGTCACCGCCGACCAGATGTCGCGGATGAAGAACAAGGCGATCCTCGGCAACATCGGCCACTTCGACAACGAGATCGACATGGCCGGTCTGGCCCGGCTGTCAGGTGTGACGCGGCACAACATCAAACCGCAGGTGGATGAGTGGACCTTCCCGGATGGCCACTCCATCATCGTGCTGAGTGAAGGTCGCCTGCTCAACCTCGGAAACGCCACCGGCCACCCGTCGTTCGTGATGAGCAACTCGTTCACCAACCAGGTGTTGGCCCAGATCGAACTGTTCACGAAGCCGGACGAATACCCGGTGGGTGTCTACACCTTGCCGAAGCACCTCGACGAAGAGGTCGCACGCCTGCACCTCGAGGCGCTGGGCATCGGCCTGACCGAACTGACGAAGGTGCAAGCCGACTACCTGGGCCTCCCCGTCGAGGGACCCTACAAGTCGGAGCACTACCGCTACTGAGCAAGAGGTCGACACACACATGCCAACGCCGCCCCCATCCGATGACGGGGGCGGCGTTGTGCCCTCTGACAATCCCTACCTACCGCCCCCGCCACCACCCGTGGCGCCGGCCATCCCGCCTCCGCCACCGCCCGTAGCGCCCTCCGCCGGGCCGCAGAATTCGCCGGGATACCCGCCCTATCCGGCGCCCGGTTATCAGCCGCCACCAGTTGCCGTGACGAGCCCGCTGCTCTACCCCAATGCGCCGGTCACTCTGGAGTCCGCCGTCGCTGCCGGTCGGCCCGTGCGCGCTGCCTGGTGGGGGGTGCCCGACTTCCTCATCGCCTTCGGCCTGTGGATCCTGTTCAGCGTGGTCGCGGCGGTCATCGGGCTGGCCCTCTTCGGCGACACCGAGTTGACCGGCGGGCCCTCCCTGATGATCGGCCTGACGTTGCCGTGGATCGGCATGGCCGGCTGGCCGTTGCTGGTCGCCTGGTGGAAGGGCAACGGCCCGGTGATCGACTTCGGCCTGACCTTCCGCGCCAGCGACCTGCTGTGGGGGCTCGTCTACGGCCTCGCGGCGCTCTTCGCCGCCGCCATCATCGCCGCCATCACCACTGCGCTGGCGGGCGACTTCGACTCCGCCGCCGGGGAACTGGCGGACTCGCTGGACTCGTTCCTGTTGCTGGTGCTGTTCGGCATCGCGGTTGGCATCGGTGCCCCGATCGTCGAGGAGTTGGCGTTCCGGGGGCTGCTCTTCGGGGCCCTCGCGAAGCGGGGGATGGCCACCTGGCTGGTCATCGTGCTCTCCGCACTGGCGTTCTCGCTGATCCACTTCGAGCCGATCCGGATCCCGCTGCTGCTGAGTACCGGCCTGATCCTGGGTGTTGCCCGCTGGCACCGCCGAAGCACCACGGTGCCGATCCTCGCGCACATGGTGAACAACCTGCCGGCGGCCCTGGTGCTGGTGTTCGTCGGGCCATGATGGCACTGGCCGGTGGCAACTAGTCCCGGCGATCGGCGGCGGCCTGGAGCACCGGGGCGAGGTTCTCGGTGCGGATCCTGCGGTCGATGTAGACCAGTGCGGTGACGCCGGCGACGAAAGGCAGAGCCACCAGGGTTGTGATCATTCCGGCGATCGCCAGGCCGAACACGCTCCACGTGGTGATCTCGCCACCGGCGCCGCCCAAGAGCGTGAAGGGTGATGCGGCGATGCTGCCGACCGCCTGAGCGACGATCGAGCCGAGCAGCACGATGCCCAAGGTCCGCCAGAAGGCCCCCTTGACCAGCCGCCAGGAACGCTTCATGGCGACTATGGGATTGCTGTCCTCCAGCGCGACGACGGGAGTGGTGAGGATGAGGCCGAAGGTCACCCACAGTCCCAGGACCACCGCCGCGATGGCGCCGAAGAAGAGCAGCACCCCCCCGAGTTCGAGCATGCCGCCCGACAGCACGGCGACGCCCGGTGCGAGCGGCACGATCACGACCAGTGCAACGGCGAGGCCCACCAGGATGGTGGCCCCGATCAGGCGTAACAATTGCGGGCGCACCAATTCCCAGGCCTCCGCGATCGAGGTGGACCGGCCGACCACCGCCCGACCCATGACGTGGGTGAGCATGCCGGTGCCGAAGATCTGCAGCACCCCGGCGACGGCGCTGGTGACGACGGCGACGGTGACCACGGTGACCACCGCCCCGACGAGTTGTTCCGGCTCCAATTGGGAGGGGTCTTCGGTGGGTATCGCCGCCAGTTCGGACGAGGTTGTGGCCACCAGGATCAGTTGGACGAACGCGGCCACCACCCCCACCATCGCGGCCACCGCGATGACAGTGCGGGGTTCCCGCCGCACGTAGTCGATGGCACCGGCCATGATCTCCCCGACCCCCAGCGGTCGCAGCGGGATGACACCGGGTTTCGGCGCCGGCGGTGGCGGCGACCAGGCCGACCCGGAGCCGCCGGCCGCCCGACCCGAGTCGGCCGCCGATCCCCAACCGTCGGCGTCGGAGGAACCACCGGCCCGGTAGGGCGGCGGTTGGTCGTCCGACCATCCCGGCGGTGGCGCTTGCGGATCGTCGCTCATGGTCCTCCGTCACAGGTGCGATGAAGTCACCATGGTGTCATGCCGGGGAAGCCCGGGGATGGCACCATGGCCCCATGACGGGAGAGAAGATCCTGGTCGTCGACGACGACACCGCGTTGTCGGAGATGCTGGGTCTCTCGCTGCGCCGCTGGGGGTATCTGACCGCACACTGCGCGCGCGGTGACTCGGCATATGCGGCCTTCCGCCGGGAGTCGCCGGACCTCGTGCTGCTCGACCTCATGCTGCCCGGTTTGAGCGGAATCACGGTGTGCAACCAGATCCGGGCCGAGAGCGCGGTGCCGATCATCATGCTCACCGCGAAAGGTGACACCTCCGACGTCGTGCACGGGCTGGAGATGGGAGCCGACGACTACATCGTCAAGCCGTTCAAGGTGGCCGAACTCGTGGCCCGGGTGCGGGCACAACTGCGCCCGCGCACCGTGGAAGCGGTGGAGCGGCTGCAACTCGGCGATCTCACCATCGACGTCTCCGCCCACCAGGTCATGCGCAACGGCGACACCATCGGACTGACTCCGCTGGAGTTCGACCTGCTGGTGCTGCTCGCCCGACGACCCTGGCGGGCGTTCACCAGGGAGGAACTGCTCTCCGAAGTGTGGGGCTACCAGCACACCACCGACACCCGATTGGTGAACGTGCACGTGCAGCGCCTGCGGTCGAAGGTGGAACCGGATCCGGAATCGCCCACGTTGGTGCTCACCGTCCGGGGTGTGGGGTATCGGGCCGGTGGCTAGTTCGGAGGCGTCTTTCGTCGCCAGTGTGTCCCACGAACTGCGAACGCCGTTGACGACCATCCAGATGGCCGCCGAGGTGCTCTTCGAATCACGGGCCGAATTCCCCCCGGACGCACAGCGAGCCGCCGAGTTGCTGGTCACCGAGGTGGAGCGCTTCGAGTTGCTGCTGGCCGATCTGTTGGAGATGTCGAAATTCGACGCCGGCGACGCTCGGCTGGTCACCGAGGACATCGAGATGGGCGCCCTCGTTGCGAAGGTGGTCGCCGACCTCGAGCCGGCCGCCGCGGTGATCGACTCCGAGGTCCAGGTGCGCCCGCCGTCGGAGCCGATCGTGGTGGAAGTCGATCGGGTGCGCATCGAACGGGTGCTGCGCAACCTCATCGTCAACGCGGCTACCCACGGCGGCGGCCAGGTGACCGTGGTGGTCAGGTGCACGGACGGGGAGACCCCGCTGTCCGGTCTGGGGGTGGGACCGGGCCGAGTCCCCCCGGCCGGCCCCGGGGTGCTGGTGGAGGTGGTCGACTCCGGCCCGGGGTTGCCGGAGGACGCCCAACAGGTGTTCGAGAGGTTCTGGCGTGCTGATCCGTCGAGGGCTCGGGACACGGGTGGGACCGGATTGGGTCTGGCGATCGCTGCGGAGGACGTTGCGCTGCACCACGGTCTCCTGCGGGCGGAATCGAATCCGCGCCGGGGGAGCACCTTCCGGGTGTGGTTGCCGCGTAGTCCGGGCGGGTCGTCCACAGATTCGAGCACGACCGTCCAACCCGGCCCCTAGCCTCGCCAGACTGGGGCGATGCGCCAGGGCATGTGGTGGGACCTGCTGCTGCCGCGACGGTGCCACGGCTGCGGACGCCCGGGTGAGCTTCTGTGTCGCGGCTGCGTGGCCGTAGCGGGTGGTGGACGACCGCAGTTGTACGAGCCGCCGGTCGGCGCCCCAAGGCTCTTCGCCGCCGGCGGCGACCATTCCGGGGTTTTGCGCGCCGCCCTGCTCGTGCACAAGAGTCGGCACCACGAGGACACCTGCCGGGCGCTGGCCGGTCTGCTCGGTCGGGCGTTGGCGGTGGTGGCCGCGGTGCTTCGAGCGCAAGGCCGCTGGCGGGAGCCGGTCTGCGTGGTGCCGCTTCCTCCGAGCAAGCGGCGCCCCGCTCGCTTCCCGGTGGTGGAGTTGCTCCGCCCGTTGGTGGCGGCAATACCGGACCTGTGGTTGGCCCGCGTGCTGGTCGCCAAGCGGTCCAGGCCCCAGCAGAAGGGTCTCGACGCCGCGGCACGAGCCCGGAACGTGGAGTCCGCGTTCGCCGTCCGACGGCGATCCGGACGTGCCCCGGGCACGGTGCTGCTGGTGGACGACGTGGTCACCACCGGGGCGAGTGTGGCCAGTGCGTGCAAGGTGTTGACTGCGGCGGGCTGGCCCCCTGACGCAGCCATTGCGGTGACGTATGCACGTGTGATGCGCCGCTGACCCGTCGGCGCGATAGCGTTAGGGCATGGCATCCGTCCGGGTCCGTGGTTGCGTCCACGCGCCACCTTCAGGTGGCGGTGGGCAAGCCGATGCCAGCCGCAGGCGAAACGGCCCACGTAAGGCGACGTTTGGTCGTCCGATCACGGAGCGGTTTAGAAGTAAGACCTGCACTGCGGATCACCGCCAATCGGTGGCCCGCGGTCGAGGGCTCCAAAGCCCGATGCAGGCGAGTGTGGGGTCGAAGACCAGGTCGGCCGGGCGGATGCTGTTGGCCAGTGCCGTGACCAGCGAGAGGAGTCGTTATGGGCTACAGCGGAGTGCCTGACACCACGGAGGTCGTCGTGCACGGCCGGCATGTGGATCTGTCGAGCCGCTTTCGGGAACACGTCACCGAGAAACTTGAGCGGGTGGGCAAGTTCGGCGTGCCGATCGCCCGGGTGGACGTTGAAGTGTCCAAGGAGACCAACCCGCGGTTGGCCGATCGGGCCTTCGAGGTGGAGTTGACCTGTCGCTCGCGCGGCCCGGTGATCCGCGCCGAGGCCTACTCCACGGATCACTACTCGGCGTTCGACATCGCCTTCGGACGGCTCACCGAGCGCCTCCGCCGCTACGCCGACCGGCACCGCCCGCACCGGGGTGGCCGCCACTCCCACCGGGGATCGCTGTCCAACGCCCCCTGGCAGGAGATCGAGATCGCCGAGGCGCCGGCCGAGCCGAGCCCGGACGCGGTCGCCGAGGAGGTCGAGGACACCACGGTGTTCGAATCCGGTCCGGTGGTGGTCCGTGAGAAGACCCACGTGGCCTCCCCGATGACCGTCGAAGAAGCCGTCACCCACATGGAGCTGGTGGGGCACGACTTCTACCTGTTCCAGGATTCAGATTCCGGCCTGCAGTCGGTGGTCTACCGCAGGCGGGGCTACGACTACGGCTTGATCCGCATCGACACCTCCGAGCAGACCGACGCCGACTAGCCGGCGCACCCCGCTGACGTGGTGGAGGTAGCGCCCGGAACGCCGGCACGGGTTCTCATCTGTGACGACTATCCGCTGTTCGCGCGCGGGCTGGCCGAGACGCTGCGGGAGCGGGGCGACCTCTGGGTCACGGTGGCGCCGGAGGCGCCTAGGGCGCTGCCGGAACCCGGCCCGGTGGACATCCTGGTGGCGGGCATCGACGGCGACATCACGGCCATCTGGCAGGCCTGCGACCACCTGCTGGGGATTCTGCCCGCAGCGCCGCCGGTGGTGCTCCTGTTGCCCGGTCGATCCGAATTCGAGATGACCGCGGCCGCGACCCTGGGCGCCGCCGCGGTGCTGCCGCGCAGCGTGGCACCGAGCGGCCTCGGCGAGGCCCTCACGGCAGTTGTCGAAGGCCGTACGCTGGTGGCCTCCGGAATGGCCGAACGCATGTTGTCAGACTTCGTCGGTCTGCTGCGTCGCCGGCGGGAAGCGTCCGGTATCGACCTGTCGGCGCGCGAGCTGCAGGTGCTGGAACTGATCGCCGACGGACGGAGCAACCGCGACATTGCGGCCCTGCTCCACATCAGCGATCACACCGTGAAGAACCACGTCCGGCGGATCCTGGAGAAACTTGGCGCCGAGTCGCGCACCGAGGCGTTGGTGATGGCGGTGCGTGCCGGACTTGTGGTGGTGGGTCAGGGCAGTTGGAGCCCCAACGCCTGACCGGCGAAACGCGCCACCGCACCGCGGCCCAATTCCACCGCCGCGTCGTCGCCGGCGGTGCTCGGCACCGAGATCACCCATCCCCGGCCGCGGTCGGCGAGCAGCGCCACGTAGGCGCCGGGTTCTGCCGATACGGAGTCCTTCACCGCCCACACCCCGCTCGGCAGCGCCGCCGAGATCGGTAACGCGGCCTCGGCGGCGATCCCCTCCGCACGGGTGGCGATCGGCTGCAACTGCCAGGCGCCCGCCGCGATCTCCACCCAGACGTCCCGCCGCAGGCGATCCGGCTCGCGGGGATCGTCGGGGCCGAGGGAGGCCGACCAGCAGTCGACGTAGTCGCTGCGCTGGCGCAGCACCCCCCAGCAGGTGCCCTCCGGGCGGAATCCGACCTCGGTCGCGACGTGCAGGCTGGCGAGGTTCCCCACCAGCGACTGCCAGAGCAACCGCCGTAACCCGACCACGTCGAAAGCCCACCCCACCAGGGCCGCCAGGCCGGTGCTGGCGATTCCCCGGCCACGAGCCCACGGCGCCACCCAATAGCCCACCGCGGCCACGGCCGCGGAGTCGATGTCGTGCAGACTCACCACGCCGAGCAGATCGTCGTCCTCGTCGGCGATCACGTAGGCCGTCAGGCTACCGTCGCGGCCGGGGGCGACGGCAGCCTCGGCGATGAACTCGTCGGCATGGCCGTGTTCGTAGGGGATTGGTAGTTCGGTCATCTCCCGGGCCACGGGGTCGTTGCCGGCTTGTACCAGTCGGTCGGCGTCGCGCGGGTGCGGCGGACGCAGCCGGGAGACGCCGTTGCGGGCTACCGGCACCGGCGCCGTGGCCTCGCGGGAGAGTCGGTGCAGCAGGTCGGCAGACACAGTCGCTTCCATAGGTAGATCCCACCATGGTGACGACGCGTACCATTGCCCCGTGGGTCTCCTAGACAAAGTGCTGCGCGCAGGTGAAGGCAAGACGCTGCGGGCATTGACCAAGATCACCGCTGTCGTCAACTCGCTGGAGGCGGACTTCGCCGACCTCACGGACGCGGAGCTGCGCGCGAAGACCGACGAGTTCCGGGCGCGGCTGGCGGACGGCGAGGATACCCTCGACACCCTGCTGCCGGAGGCGTTCGCGGCCGTCCGCGAAGCGTCCACGCGCACGCTGGGGCAACGCCACTACGACGTGCAGATCATGGGCGGTGCCGCGCTGCACCGAGGCAACATCGCGGAGATGCGCACCGGCGAGGGCAAGACGCTGGTCGCCACGCTGCCAAGCTATTTGAATGCACTGTCCGGCGACGGTGTGCACGTGGTCACGGTCAACGACTACCTCGCCAAACGAGACTCCGAGTGGATGGGAAGGATCCATCGTTTCCTCGGCCTCGAGGTGGGCGTGATCCTGGCTCAGATGACCCCCGCCGAGCGTCGGGTGGCCTACGGCGCGGACATCACCTACGGGACCAACAACGAGTTCGGTTTCGACTACCTGCGCGACAACATGGCCTGGTCGCTGAACGATCTGGTGCAACGCGGCCACAACTTCGCGATCGTCGACGAGGTCGACTCGATCCTGATCGATGAGGCCCGTACCCCGCTGATCATCTCCGGACCCGCCGATCATGAGCCGAAGTGGTACGCCGACTTCGCCCGGCTGGCGCGCCGCCTGAAGCGCGACGACGACTACGAGGTGGACGAGAAGAAGCGCACGGTCGGCATCCTGGAGCCGGGCGTGGAGAAGGCCGAGGACTGGCTGGGAATCGAGAATCTCTATCAACCGGAGAACACCCCGTTGGTGGGTTTCCTCAACAACTCGATCAAGGCGAAGGAGTTGTTCAAGCGGGACAAGGACTACGTGATCCTCAACGGCGAGGTGGTCATCGTCGACGAGCACACCGGCCGCATCCTCGCCGGCCGGCGCTACAACGAGGGCTTGCACCAGGCCATCGAGGCCAAAGAAGGTGTGGAGATCAAGGCCGAGAATCAGACCCTGGCCACGATCACGCTGCAGAACTACTTCCGGATGTACGACAAACTCGCCGGCATGACCGGAACGGCCGCCACCGAGGCCGCCGAGTTCAACACCACCTACTCCCTCGGCGTGGTGCCGATCCCGACGAACAAACCCAGCCGCCGGGAGGACCTCGCCGACCTCATCTATCGCACCGAGGACGCCAAGTTCGCCGCGGTCGTGGACGACATCGTGGAACGGCACGAGGAGGGCCAGCCGGTGCTGGTCGGCACGGTGAGTGTGGAGAAGAGTGAGCGACTGTCCAACGAACTGCGCAAGTCCGGGATCCCGCACCAGGTGCTGAACGCGAAGTTCCACGCCCAGGAGGCGCTCATCGTCGCCGAGGCCGGTCGCAAGGGTGCCGTGACCGTTGCCACCAACATGGCCGGTCGCGGTACCGACATCATGCTCGGCGGCAACCCCGAATACCGCGCGAATGCCGAGCTGGCCGCCCGCGGGCTGACCCCGGCCGACGATCCGGAGGGCTACGAGGCTGCCTGGCCCGATGCCCTGGCCAAGGCCGAGGAGTCGGTGGCCTCCGAACACGACGAGGTGACCGAACTCGGCGGTCTGTACGTACTGGGCACCGAACGCCACGAGTCCCGACGAATCGACAACCAGTTGCGTGGCCGCTCGGGTCGGCAGGGTGATCCCGGTGAGACCAGGTTCTACCTGTCGCTCGAGGACGAACTCATGCTGCGCTTCAACGCCGGTATGGTCGATGCCTTCCTCACCCGGTTCAACGTTCCCGACGATGTGCCGATCGAGGCCAAGATGGTCAGCCGGGCGATCGCCAGCGCACAGTCGCAGGTGGAGTCGCAAAACGCCGAGATCCGCCGCAACGTGTTGAAGTATGACGAGGTGATGAACCGGCAGCGCACGGTCATCTACGACGAGCGTCGGGCGGTGCTCAACGGCGAGGACCTCAGCAACCAGGTCCGACGCTTCATCGACGACGTGGTCGATACCCACGTCCGCGCAGCCACCGCCGAGGGCTACCCCGAGGACTGGGATCTCGAAGCGTTGCTCGCCGAGTTGACACAGGTGTACCCGGTGTCGCTGACGGTGGCGGAACTCGAAGCCCGCTCCGGCGGCGGCCGGCACGGCGTCTCCGCCGACTTCCTCATCTCCGAACTCCGCGAGGACGCCCAAGAGGCCTATGACCGGCGGGAGGAGGAGTTCTCCGAACCGGTGATGCGCGAGATGGAGCGCCGGGTGATCATGAGCGTGCTGGACAAGCGCTGGCGCGAGCACCTCTACGAGATGGACTACCTCAAGGAGGGCATCGGGCTGCGCGCCATGGCGCAGAAGGATCCCCTCATCGAATATCAGCGGGAGGGCTACGACCTCTTCGTGGTGATGATGGCGGCGATCGGCGAGGAGTCGGTCCGGTACCTGTTCACGATTCAGCCCGAGGTGCACAAGCCTTCGGTCGCGGTGGAACAACCCCAGGAGTTCGGCATCACCGGAGTCGCGAGTGGGGCGGTCACAGCAGCACTCGCCGCAGCGGGTGGCACGACCGCCGGGGCACTCGACCTCGACGCTGCGGCGCAGGCGGAGCCGACTCGCGACGCGGCGGCGACTCCCGAGGTCGTGCTGCCGGAATCCCTCACCGAGCGTCCGCGTCCGGGCCAGTTGCAGTTCTCGGCGCCGACCGCCGAAGGCGGCGTCGAGAGCCGGTTGGAGGCCGTCGGGAACGTCGACGATCCGAATGCCGACGATGCCGATCCGAACTTCGCGGGGACGGCGAAGAACGCTCCCTGCCCATGCGGATCGGGTCGGAAGTTCAAGCGCTGCCACGGCCGCGCCCGCCGCTGATCCGCGCCGGAACGGGCATCATCGGACGGTCCGCTTCACACCGCCCGAAGCGCGGTGCACCGCCAGCGACCGTCGAGACCTTCCAGTCGTAGCGCCAACGCCCGGCTGCGCGGCGCCCCACTGATCACCGCGCTGGCCTCCACCACGCCGACCGCCGGCGAGGTGATGCGGGTGGAGACGACCCGTGGCAGCCGGCCGGGTGCCACGCGGCCCGCACTCGCCCGGCGCGGCTGCCGATCCCCGAGACCGGCCATCGTCAGGCGGAGTTGGTCGGAAACCTCAGGGGTCACCCAAGCGCCGAGTTGGTGCAGCGGACGTTGACCGTTGAAGACGTCGACGATCGCCTGGGCCAAGCGCCGCACGGCTGCGCCCGGATCGCCGAGCACCTCCGGCGGCGTCGGTTGCGGATCGAAGACGTCGATGCCGGTGCGTATCTCTTCGTCCGGTGTTGGTGTGTGAAGCACGATGGCCAACGCCATGGTTCCTCCAGTGTGCCGATGCTGACGTGACGGCAATCCGCCCCCGGGGCACAGACTTACCGGCGCTTCATGGTCAACTCAACGAGTTCACACACCGGTTGTGGACAAGCCGGGCAAGTGGGCCACTGCTGGTACACCGGTGGTCGGCAAACCTCAATGTCTGCGAAACTGCCGCCATGACCAGCGACGACACCAGGCCGACCGCGCTCCTCGTGGACTGGGGCGGCGTGCTCACCACCGACCTCGCCACGGCGATGTCGGCCTGGTCGGACGCCGAGGATCTCGAGGCCGACCACTTCTCCGAGGTGATGCGGCGATGGTTCGGCGAGTCAGGTGAGGCGGAGGCGCGGATCAACCCGGTGCACGCACTGGAACGCGGTGAGGTCGAGGTTCCGCACTTCGAGGCCGAACTCGCCGCGGCCCTGTCCGAAGTCGCCGGCAAGCCGGTGACCGGTGAAGGATTGTTGAGCCGACTCTTCGAGCACTTCCGGCATGCCCCCGACATGGCGGCCCTGGTGCGCCGGGCGCGTGAAGCGGGTATCACCACCGCACTGTTGAGCAACTCTTGGGGCGACTTCTACCCCATGCACCTCTTCGACGGGATGTTCGACGAATTGGTGATCTCCGGGCAGGTCGGCATGCGCAAACCGGATCCCAAGATCTTCATGTACACCGCGACCCTGGTGCGCACCCCGCCCCGCAAGTGTGTGTTCGTCGACGACCTCGCCCACAACGTGACTGCCGCCGCCCGGCTGGGTTTCCTCGCGATCCAGCACACGAACTATGAGCGGACGGCGGACGAACTCAGCCTGCTCTTCGGCGTCGATCTACGGCGATAGCCGTCCCGCCGTCGGCGGACGTGCGTACATGCGAAGATGGGGGCATTGGTGAAGGGAGCGCTCGTGGTCGATCGGCTCAGTCCCGAAGACGCCTCATTCCTCTATCTGGAAGATCCCAGCACGCCGATGCACGTCGGCGGCGTGGCGATCTTCCGGGAGACCGAGGCCGGCTTCGACTACGACCGCCTGGTGAAGTTGATCCGGGACCGGATCGCGCTCGCGCCCCGCTACCGGCAGAAGATCAAGCACGTTCCCGGGAACCTCGGGGCGCCGGTGTGGGTCGACGATGCCCACTTCGACGTCACCTTCCACGTGCGTCGATCCGCGCTGCCCCGCCCCGGCACCGACGCACAACTGCGCGAACTCACCGCGCGGATCATGGCCCGGCCGCTGGACCGGACGCGACCGATGTGGGAGATGTACCTGGTCGAAGGGCTCAAAGGGCGTCGGTTCGCGATTCTGACGAAGTCGCACCACACGATCGTCGACGGGATCATGAGCGTCGACATCGGGCAAGTGATCCTCGACGACGCGCCGGTGGCCGATCTGGCCTCGGATCCGCTGTGGCGTCCGGAGCGGGAACCCAGCAAGGCCGAACTGCTGGTGGGGGCGGCCGGTGAGCAGATCAAGTCACCCGCGATGGCCGTGCAGACGGTGCGCAAGGGAGTGGACGACGTGACGTCGGCGGTCGCCGACGTCGGCAAGTCGCTGCTGGGCCTGATGTCGGCGGCGGTGTCGGTGGCTCGGGCCCCGGCCGGCGGCCCGCTGAACTTCGAAATCTCCGAACAGCGCCGGTTCGCGATGGCGAACATGAAACTCAACGACTTCAAAGCCATCCGCAACGCCCACGGCGGCACCGTGAACGACGTGATCCTGGCGGTGATCACCGGTGCCTTGCGGGCGTGGCTGCTCGCCCGCGGCGAACGGGTGAACTCCCGGTCCGAGGTCATGGCCCTCGTTCCGGTGAGTGTGGAGCCCTCTTTCGACCAGGAGAGCCCGGGCGACGTGCAACCGTTCCTGGTGCCGCTGCCGGTGGGCGAGGCCGATCCGGTGGTCCGGCTCAGCCGCATCAGTTTCGAGATGTATCGGCATCGGGAGAGTTCCCGGTTGGTGGGGGCCGAGACCTTGGCCACCATCGCGGGATTCGCGCCGCCGACCCTGCACGCCCTCGGGGCGAGGCTCGGCGCCGACATCACCCAACGTGTGTACAACGTGGTCATCACCAACGTCCCGGGGCCGCAGACTCCGCTCTACGTCGGGGGAGCGCAGATGGTCGCCGCCTACCCGGTGGTGGCACTCACCCGCGGCCACGGCTTGAGTCTGGGCCTGACCTCCTACAACGGCGGCGTCTTCTTCGGCCTGAACGCCGACCGGGACGGCATCGCGGATGTCGACGACCTCGCCGAATGCCTGCGCGAAGCGCTGGAGGAACTCAAGGAGACCACCAAAGGTCGGCGGCGCAAATAGGCCCGGCGATCAGGCTCCCACCGAGGGGTCGATGCGACGAACGGCGGCAGGCGAGCGCTGAACGGTGCTGACTAATCCTCCGGGTTGCGGGACAATATGTGCTACCCGCACGTAGTGTGTGCACAAGTCGGCTCAAGACCCGATGCCTTCCGACGCGACCAGTGATGGGAGACGCGATGGCGCGACGACGCCCGAAGAGGGGTGTCGTGCTCGGCGGTGGGGGGATGCTGGGCGCGGCCTGGATGGTTGGTGCGCTGTGTGCGTTGGAGGAGGTGCACGGCGTCGATCCGTGCAAGGCGGACGTGATCGTCGGCACCTCGGCGGGTTCGGTGCTGGCATCGTTGCTGGCGGCCGGGGTGAGCCCCACCCAACTGCGCGACCATCAGCGCGGGCATCCCATCACCGAAGGCCCCCTCGCCGGCTACTCCTGGGACTACGAACGCGCCACCGGTCAGGGCCGACCCAAGATCCCGCGTTTGGTGCCGGCCACGGCCCGGGCGTTCACCTCCAGCGCCCGCAAGATCCGGCAATTGCCGCCGACCGCGGTGTTGGCCGGTTTCATGCCGGAGGGGAAGGGTTCGCTGGAGCGGGTGCAGCACCTGATCGAAGCGATCACCCCCATGGACGAATGGTCGCCGCATCCGAATCTCTGGATCGTCACGATGGATCTCGACGAGAGCAAGCGGGTGGCCTTCGGTCGGGCCGGATCCCCGGTGGCGCCGCTGGCCGACGCCGTCCGGGCGTCGTGCGCGATCCCGTCGTGGTTCCAGCCGGTGGAGATCGACGGGCACAAGTACGTCGACGGCGGGGCCTGTTCGGCCACCAGCGCCGACCTGGTGGCGGACTCCGGGTTGGACGAGGTCTACGTCCTCGCCCCGATGGCATCCTTCGCCCTCGACCGGCCGAGCAGCATGCTCGCCAGGCTGGAGCGACGCTGGCGGGTCGCGATCACCAAGCGGCTGCTGCACGAGGCTGAGAAGGTGCGGGAGGGCGGCGCCGAAGTGACACTGCTGGCACCGGGCCCCGAGGACCTCGAAGCGATGGGCGGCAACTTGATGGACGTCAGCCGTCGGCTGCCCGCGCTGGAAACCAGCCTGCGCACCTCGGTGGAGGCGCTGCGCGATCCCGACCGCCTCGGCCCGGATCACCTCGCCGACGTGGTCTGACGCCGTCCCCCGCAGTCCGGGTGGGAAGCCGATCCCGGGCCTACCGAGGTTGGTGCTGAACTGGCAGCCGCGCGGTGTCTAGTGCCAGGATTGCCAGCATGGACGCCGTCACCACTCCGCCCACCGCCGTCAACGAGCCGATCCTCGACTACGCACCAGGCAGCCCGGAGCGTGCCAGGTTGGTGCGCCGGTTGGGCGAACTCGATGGCCAAGGCCCGATCGACCTGCCCTGTGTGATCGGCGGTGAGCAGCGCATGGCCGGCGGTGCCGACATCCCGGTGGTGCAGCCACACGCCCACGCGCGGGTGTTGGGGGTGACCCGGAACGCCACCACGACCGATGCCCGTGACGCCATCGAGGCGGCCCAGGCGGCTGCCCCCGAGTGGCGGGCGTTGTCGTTCGACGATCGAGCAGCCGTACTGCTCAAGGCAGCCGACCTCCTGGCAGGTCCCTGGCGGCCGACCCTCAACGGCGCGACCATGCTCGGTCAGTCCAAGACCGCGCACCAGGCCGAGATCGACTCGGCGTGCGAACTGATCGACTTCTGGCGGTTCAACGTCGAGTTCGCCCGCCAGATCTTGGCCGAACAACCGATCTCCTCGCGTGGGGTGTGGAACCGCCTCGATCACCGCCCGCTGGAGGGTTTCGTCTACGCGATCACTCCCTTCAACTTCACCGCGATCGCGGGCAACTTGCCGACCGCCCCGGCGCTGATGGGCAACACCGTGGTGTGGAAGCCGGCGCCCACACAGCAGTTCGCCGCCCACTATCTGATGCAGATCCTCACCGAGGCCGGCCTGCCGCCTGGCGTGATCAACATGGTCACCGGCGATGGCATCGCGGTCAGCGACGTTGCGCTCGCATCGCCCGATCTCGCGGGCATCCACTTCACCGGCTCAACCCCGGTGTTCCAGATGTTGTGGCGCAGCGTCGGGGAGAGGATCGCCGACTACCGCAGCTATCCGCGACTGGTCGGGGAGACCGGCGGCAAGGACTTCATCGTCGCCCACCCCAGCGCCGATCCGGATGTGCTCACGGTGGCGATGATCCGCGGCGCGTTCGAGTTCCAGGGCCAGAAGTGTTCGGCTGCTTCGCGGGCCTACGTGCCGCGCAGTCTGTGGGACCGGATCGCCGACGACTTCTGCGGGCAGGTGGACGACATCACCCAAGGCCCGGTGACGGATCTGCACAACTACATGTCCGCGGTGATCGATCGGAAGTCGTTCGACAAGAACGTGGCGGCCATCGAACGCGCCCGCGCCGACGAATCGGTGCAGATTGTCGCCGGCGGCAGCTACGACGACTCCGAGGGCTACTTCATCCGGCCGACAGTGCTGCTCGGGGGGGACCCGACCCGGGAGTACTTCACGGATGAATATTTCGGCCCGGTGCTGGCCGTGCATGTGTACGACGATGCCGACTACCACGCGGTGGTCGACCAGATGGAGAGCATCGCACCGTATGCGCTCACCGGATCGATCCTCGCGACCGACCGGCGGGTGATCGCCGAAGCGAGCGAACTGCTTCGCTTCGCGGCGGGCAACTTCTACATCAACGACAAGCCCACCGGGGCGGTGGTGGGGCAGCAGCCGTTCGGAGGCGGCCGCGCCTCCGGCACCAACGACAAGGCCGGCGCGATGCAGAACCTGATGCGTTGGACCTCGACCCGCGCCATCAAGGAGACGTTCGACCCGCCGACCGCCTACGGCTACCCCTACCTCGGGTAGTCCCAGCGAGCGCGGGTCAGGGCATCGGGCCGCCGGTGAGGTAGGCGACGCCGACCCGGTTCTCCTGCCGGATCGCCCGCTCCATCTCGCCGGCGATGACGCTCTCGATCTTGCCTCCGATCAGCGGTACCGTCGCCTTCACCTCGAAGCTGGCATCGACTGCGCTGCCCGTTTCGGTGGGGTGCAGGCTCAACTTCCCGGAGATCTTCGACGGTGTGCCCTGGAATTCCAGGTCGACGACCGCGGTGCGGGCGCCGAGGTCGTCCGCGGGACTCCAGCGCGCCTTCTCCACGACGTGGATCTGATCGCCGGTGAAGGTCTTGACGAAGCCCGGCACTTGCGCGGGGAGGTCCCGGATGGCCGAGATCAGCACGTCGGATCCGACGTCGGCGACGTCGATGTCCGGGTTGGTGCCGCCGGTGCGCTTGATCTTCTCCTTGATGTATTCGGGATCGCGGAACATCGCGAAGACGTCGTCGCAACTGGCGTCGTAGGTCATGGTGCCGGTGACCTTGGTGCTCATATCCTCGGGCTCCTTCGGATGCGGGTCAGGCCATGGTTGCGCATCCCGGCGGGCGTGTCAGCAGCGGGTGTACATGGAGGGCTTTCCCAGCCCGGATCGGACTAGCCTGGAGGGATGACGGAGATTGTGCAGGCCCCGCTGTCGAGCGATCCGGTCGTCAACGACATCCTGCAGCGCGGAGTGGATCAAGCCGAGCAGGGGCATCCGCCGGAGGACCGGGTGCGGCTGGCGCGGTTGGTGCGCGACTACTTCGCCCACGTGGACCCGGCCGATCTGATCGAACGCGACCCCACCGATCTCGTCGGGATGGTGACTTCGCACCGCCGACTGGCCGCCCAGCGGCTCCCCGGCGAGGAGAAGTTGGCCGTCTTCACGCCGAGCGTCAACGTCAACGGCTGGTCGTCCGGGCACACCGTGATGCAGGTCGTCATCGACGACATGCCCTTCCTGGTGGATTCGGTGAGCCTGTCGTTGACCCAGAACGGACACGACCTCCACCTCGTGATCCACCCGCAGTTCCTGGTGAGGCGTGATTCCGACGGCCAACTCGAGGAGGTCTACGGTCTGCTGTCGGCTTTCCCGGGCGGATCTGCGCCCGAGGGGGCGATGGCCGAGGCATGGATCTCGCTGGAGATCAACCGGGAGTCCGATGCCGAGGAGTTGGCGGCGATCGAAGAACGGGCGCGGGAGGCCCTGACCGACGTGTCGCTCGCCGTGCGGGATTGGCCACAGATGCGTGCGATCGCGCTCGGACTGGCCACTGAACTGCGTGATGATCCGCCGGTGACCGTGCAGCTGGAGGAAGTCGCCGAATCAGCCGAGTTCATCGACTGGTTGGCCGACGACCACTTCACCTTCCTCGGCTATCGCGAATACGACCTGTCCGACGACGGGGAGGAACTCATCCCGGTCGCCGGGTCCTCGCTGGGAATCATGCGCGAGGCGAGTGAGAAATCGACGTCGTTCAGCAAACTCCCGTCGGTGATCCGGGAGCGCGCCCGCGAACCCCACGTCCTGGTGCTGACCAAGGCCAACAGCCGGTCCATGGTGCACCGGGCCACCTACCTGGACTATGTCGGCGTCAAGCGATTCGACGCCAACGGCGAGGTGGTGGGGGAGCGGAGGTTCCTGGGCCTCTACACGGGTTCGGCCTATGCCCAACCGGTCCACCTGATTCCGGTGTTGCGGCAGTTGCAGCAGGAGGTGACGGCCCGGGCCGGGGTGGACGCCAGCTCCCACCGCGGCAAGGACCTGTTGCACTTCATCGAGACCTACCCGCGCGACGACCTCTTCCAGGTGGACGCCGACGAGTTGTATCGGGTCGGGATCGCGGTGCTCGGCATGCAGGAGCGGAGGATGGTGCGCGTCTTCGTGCGGCGCGACACCTACAGCCGGTTCGACTCCGTGATGGTGTACCTGCCACGTGACCAATACACCACGACGGTGCGCCTGAGCATCCAGGCGATCTTGATGGAGACCTTGCACGGCACGTCGGTGGACTACACCACGACGGTGTCGGATTCGGTGCTCGCCAGGCTCAACTTCACGATCCGGGTGGCCGCCGAGTTCCGGGACCAGCCGATCGACGTCCCTGCCCTCGAGGCGCGCATCCGCGCCGCCATCCGATCCTGGGACGACGAATTCGGCGAGGCGCTGGTGCAGGAACTCGGTGAAGAGTCCGCAGCCACGTTGACCTCGAAGTACGTGGCCGGACTGCCGGATTCGTACCGGGAGGACTACACCGCGCGCGCTGCCGTGGCCGACATCAGGCAGTGGGAGGCGTTGGCGTCCGGCGAAGTGGCGGTCTCGCTGTACGAACCGCTCGACGCTCCTGCTTCGCAACGGCGGTTCAAACTCTTCCGGGTGGGGCAGCCGGTGACGCTGCTGGAGGTGCTGCCGATCCTCGCGGCCCTCGACGTGGACGTCGTCGATGAACACCCCTACGTCGTCAGTCGAACCGACGACACCGACGCCTACCTCTACGACTTCGGGCTCACGCTCCGGGGCCACGGGACCCTGCCGGATTTCGCCTCGTTGGCGGATCGGTTCAGCGAGGCGTTCCTCGCCGCCTTCAACAACCAGGTGGATCCGGATGCCACGCTCGGTCTGGTGACCAGGGCCGGCTTGACCTGGCGGCAGGCCTCGTACGTGCAGGCATGGGTGCGCTACTCCCACCAGATCGGATCCCGATTCAGTTTCCGATCGGTGGCGACGGCGCTGCTCACGCATCCCCGATTTGTGCAGCTGCTGGTGAAGTGGTTCGAGGAACGGTTCGACCCAGACCTGGGCGATTCCGGCGTGGCCGTGGATGCCGATCGGCGGGAGCGCTCGGATCTGGTTGCGGTGCAACTGGCGGCCGAGCTCGATGCCGTGCTCAACCTCGACACCGATCGCATCCTGCGCGGACTGATCGAGATCGTGGGTGCGATCCTGCGCACCAACGTGTTCCAGCGCGTCGGTGCGCGCGCCTCGGATGCGCAGGTGGGCAAACCGTGGCTCTCCTTCAAGATCAATCCGCGGGCGATCGAGAACATGCCGGAGCCGCGACCGCAGTACGAGATCTGGGTGAACTCGCCCCGGACCGCCGGTGTGCACCTGCGATTCGGTTCCGTGGCGCGCGGAGGCCTGCGCTGGAGCGACCGCCGGGACGACTTCCGCACCGAGGTGTTGGGCCTGGTGAAGGCGCAGGAGGTCAAGAACGCCGTGATCGTCCCGGTCGGGTCGAAGGGTGGCTTCGTGGTGCGGCAGCCGGTGGAGGATGCCAGCCGGGAGGAGATCGCCGCACAGGGTCGCGCGTGCTACACCGAGTTCATCTCCGGATTGTTGGATCTCACCGACAACCGTGTGGCCGGGGAGATCGTCCCGCCGGAGCGCACCGTGCGCTGGGACGACGACGACTCGTACCTGGTGGTCGCTGCGGACAAGGGCACGGCGACGTTCTCCGACCTGGCCAATTCCATCTCGGCGTCCTACGGTTTCTGGCTCGGCGATGCGTTCGCCTCCGGTGGCTCGGACGGCTATGACCACAAGGCCATGGGCATCACCGCACGCGGGGCGTGGGAGTCGGTGAAGCGGCATTTCCGCGAACTCGGGATGGACGTGCAGACCGAACCCTTCACCGTGGTGGGTATCGGCGACATGAGCGGCGACGTGTTCGGCAACGGGATGCTGTTGAGCACGCAGATCAGGCTGGTCGCCGCATTCGACCACCGGCACATCTTCCTCGACCCCGATCCCGACCCGGCGGTGTCGTTCGCCGAGCGCAAGCGGCTGTTCGAGTTGCCGCGATCGAGTTGGGCGGATTACGACCGGAGCCTCATCAGCCCGGGCGGCGGGGTGTTCGCCCGGACCGAGAAGTGGATCGAGATCGGACCGCAATTGCGTGACGCACTCGGTATCGCCGCCGAAGTCGAGCGGATGTCGCCGCCGGACGTGCTGCGGGCCATCCTGCAGGCGCCGGTGGATCTGTTGTGGAACGGCGGCATCGGAACCTACGTCAAGGGCAGCAGCGAGACCGATCAGCAGGTCGGCGACAAGGCCAACGACGCAATTCGCATCAACGGCGACCAGGTTCGCGCACGGGTCGTCGGAGAAGGTGGAAACCTCGGCTTGACCCAACTGGGCCGGATTGAAGCGGCGCTCAGCGGGGTGGCGCTGAACACCGATGCGGTGGACAACTCCGCCGGAGTGGATTGCTCCGACCACGAGGTGAACATCAAGATCGCCCTGGATCGCGTCGTGAACGAGGGCGATTTGACCACCAAGCAGCGCAACGCCCTGCTGGTGCAGATGACCGACGACGTCGCCGACCTGGTGCTCGCCGACAACTACGAGCAGAACGTGTTGCTCGGCAACGCCCGGGTGCAGTCGGCGCTCATGTTGCCGGTGCACGCCCGGATGATGCGCCGGATGGAACTCGAGGGACTGCTCGACCGGGCGTTGGAGTACCTGCCGAGCGAAGACGACATCAGCACCCTGCGCGACGAGGACCGGGGCATGACCTCGCCCGAGTTCTGCACCCTGATGGCCTATTCCAAGAACTACCTCACCCGCCAACTGAACGAGTCCGACCTCGCCTCCGATCCGTTCTACTCCGACCTGCTGCTGGGGTACTTCCCGGAGCCGATGGTGGACAGGTATCCGGCCGCCATCGAAGACCATCCGCTGCGGCGGGAGATCATCTCGACGATGGTCGCCAACTCGATGATCAACCGGGGAGGCATCACCTTCGCCTACCGCGCGAACGAGGAGACGGGTGCCTCGGCGCCCGAACTGGCGCGGGCCTACTCGGTGAGCCGCGCGGTCTTCGACCTTCCGTCCTACTGGGCGCGGATCGAGGCACTGGACAACATCGCGCCGACGACGGCCCAGGCCGCCCTCCACCTCGAGGTGAGGAGGCTGCTGGATCGCTCAACCCGTTGGTTCCTCACCACCCGCGGCGGGCGACTCGACGTCCGCGGTGAGATCGAGCGGTTCGCCGAGCCGGTGCAGCGGGTGGCGCCGTTGGTCGCCGGGATGCTGGTCGGCGACGAAGCGCTTCGGTTGGAGCGTCGTTCCGCTGAATTCGCCGACCTCGGTGCGCCTCCCGAACTCGCCCATGACGTCGCGGTGCTGCTCGATGTGTTCAGCCTGCTCGACACCGTGCAGGTCGCAGCCAAATACGACGAGGATCCGGTGGCGGTGACCCAGTTGTACTTCGCGCTCAGCGAACGGTTCGCCGTGGACCGGCTGCTCAACCAGATCACCGGCTTGCGTCGCGACGACCGGTGGGATGCGCTGGCGCGGTCCTCGCTGCGCAGCGACCTCTACGGTGCACTGGCCGGGCTCACCGCGCGCGTGCTCCGGCAGACCCCGCAGGGTGGCGAGCCGGCCGAGCGGATCGCCGAGTGGGAGGCGGCCAACGCCGAGGGGCAGGCCCGGGCGAGGGCGACCCTCACCGAGATCGTGGAGTCGGGCTCGCAGAGTCTGGCGACGATCTCGGTGGCACTGCGGGTGATCCGCACACTCGTCTACCAGGGCACCGGTGAATAGCCGATACCCTGGCAGGTGTGAATCCTGAGTTGGCTGACGAGATCGCGGAACTGAGTTCCACGCTGGCAGGTGTGGAGTCGGTGCTCGATCTGCCGGGCATGCGCGACGACATCTCGATGTTGGAGTCGGAGGCGTCTGCCCCCGACCTGTGGGACGATCCCGCCCACGCCCAACAGGTGACATCCAAGCTCTCGCTGCTGCAGGCGGAGGTTCGCAAGGTGTCCTCGTTGCGCGAGCGGATGGCCGACCTGCCGGTGATGTTCGAGTTGGCCGAAGCGGAGGACGACGCCGACACCCTCGCCGAGGCCGAGGCCGAACTCGCCGACCTGCACAGCGCCGTGGCCGCCCTGGAGGTGCGCACCTTGCTCTCCGGCGAGTACGACCAGCGGGATGCGCTGGTCACCATCCGATCCGGAGCCGGCGGTGTTGATGCTGCCGACTGGGCCGAGATGCTGATGCGGATGTATCTGCGCTACTGCGAGAACAAGGACTGGTCGGTGGAGGTGTACGACACGTCCTACGCCGAGGAGGCCGGGCTCAAGTCCGCGACGTTCAAGGTGTCGGGCCCCTACGCCTACGGCACCCTGTCGGTGGAACAAGGTACCCATCGGTTGGTGCGCATCTCGCCGTTCGACAACCAGGCCCGGCGACAGACCTCGTTCGCCGAGGTCGAGGTGATCCCGGTGGTCGAACAGACGGAGTCGGTTCAGATCGCCGACGACGAACTCCGCGTGGACGTCTACCGCTCGTCCGGCCCGGGCGGGCAGGGAGTCAACACCACCGACTCCGCCGTGCGGCTCACCCACATTCCGACCGGCATCGTGGTGTCCTGCCAGAACGAGCGTTCGCAGTTGCAGAACAAGGCGACCGCGATGGCGGTGCTGCAGGCGAAGCTGCTGGAACTGCGTCGGCAGGAGGAACGGGCCAAGATCGATGCGCTCAAGGGCGACACCGCCGGCTCGTGGGGCAACCAGATGCGCTCCTATGTGCTGCATCCCTACCAGATGGTCAAAGATCTGCGCACCGAGACCGAGACCGGCAACGTGACCGCGGTGCTCGACGGCGACCTCGACGCCTTCGTCGAAGCCGGGATCCGTTGGCGACGCTCGTCCACACCCGGGCGGTCATGACGCCAGATTCGGCGTGTCGGGTCATAGGCTGAGGCCATGACCAGCCCTAGTGTGGCGCGAATGGGAAGAGCACGACGATCGCGGAACTCCGCCGGAGTGGATGTCACCGGCGCAATCATCAGGTTTCAGCACGTCACGAAGAGATACCGCCGGCAGATGTCGCCTGCCCTGCTGGACGTCACGTGTGCCGTGCATCCGGGGGAGTTCGTCTTCCTGGTCGGGCCCTCCGGCTCGGGCAAGTCGACGTTCATGCGGTTGATCCTGCGGGAGGACACCCCCTCGGCGGGTCAGGTGATGGTCGCCGGCAAGGACGTCGCGGCGATGCGCAGTTGGCGGGTGCCCAAACTGCGGCGGTCGATCGGCACCGTGTTCCAGGACTTCCGACTTCTGCCCAACAAGAATGTCTACGAGAACGTCGCCTTCGCGCTCGAGGTCATCGGCAAGTCCCGTAGCCAGATCAAGATGGCGGTGCCGGAGACGCTGGAGTTGGTGGGTCTGTCGGACAAGGCGGACCGGCGACCCCACGAGTTGTCCGGCGGCGAGCAGCAGCGGGTGGCGATTGCGCGGGCTTTCGTCAACCGGCCCACGATCGTCATCGCCGACGAGCCCACCGGAAACCTCGACCCGGCCACCTCCATCGGAATCATGCGACTGCTCGACCGGATCAACCGCACCGGCACGACCGTCCTGATGGCCACCCACGACGCGGCGATCGTCGACCAGATGCGCAAACGTGTGATCGAACTCGATGAGGGACGGGTCGTGCGCGACCACGTCCGAGGTGTCTACGGAAGTTACCGGTAGCAATCATGAGAATCCGATTCATCAGTTCGGAAGTGTTCGCCGGGCTGTTCCGCAATGTGACCATGACGATTGCGGTCATCCTGACCGTTGCCGTGTCCTTGACCCTGTTCGGCACCGGCCTGCTGGTGCGGGCTCAGGTGAACACGATGAAGGACTTCTGGTACGACAAGGTCGAGGTCTCGGTGTTCCTCTGCGGGGCCAATTCCGATCCGGGTATCTGCCCGGAGCCGATCACGGACACCCAACGGTCCGAACTGCAGGCCGCCTTGGAGAACTCCTCGCTGGTCGAGCAGGTCTACTACGAATCCTCCGAGGAAGCCTTCGGCCGATTCCAGGAGCAATTCGCCAATTCGCCGATCCTGGAGAACGTGACGGCGGCCGCACTTCCCGAATCCTTCCGCATCAAGCTCTACAACCCCGAGGACTATCCGGCGATCGCGAACGCGCTGTCCGACGCCGCCGGCGTCGAGGTGGTGCGAGATCAGAAGCGGTTGCTGGACAACTTCTTCACGGTGCTCAACGGCATGCAGGCGTTGGCGCTCGGGGTGTCGGCGGCGATGTTGGTGGTGACCGTGCTGTTGGTCGCCAACACCATGCGGGTCTCTGCTTTCAGCCGCCGCCGGGAGACCGGAATCATGAAACTCGTCGGCGCCAGCAACTACTACATCCGGCTGCCGTTCCTGCTCGAAGCGGGGATCGCGGCCGCAGTGGGCGGGATCATAGCGTCCGGAGCCCTTATCGGTCTCAAAGTTTTCCTCATTGATCGGGTGCTTTCCCCGACGTTCCAATTCACCGCTTTCATCGGCTGGTCGGATATCCACAGAGTTTTGCCAATCGTCCTCGCGACCGGGATTTCTTTGGCAGTCTTGGCAGCGTTCTTCGCAATTCGGAGATACCTGAAGGTGTAGTCCAACCGCGGTTCACGACCTTCAGGTGGCAATGTCCCCTGCTCCTGGAGGTCGAATGTTCCGCCGCAACTCGCGAGTTATCGCGACCGTCGTGGCTGTGTCTGTTTCCGGCGCAGTACTGGCGGCGATGGCACCGGCAGGAGCCAGCCCCGCGAGTCCTGCAGCCGACTACGACCTGTGGGGGGCGATGGACACTGCGACCGACCAGCTCGACGCACTCTCCGGCGAGGTGGTGGCGGCGCAGGCGGCGCTGAGCGAGGCCGAAGGAGCCCTGCCAGCGGCCCAAGCGGAGTTCAACGATGCGCAGGCGGCCTTGGGCGCCGCCCAGGCGGAAGAGGCTGCGGCGTCGGCTGCGCTGCAAAAGGCCGAGGCGGACGTTGCGGCGACGAAGGCCGAGATCGAGCAGACCCGCGCCAAGATCGAGCAGCTCAAGGGGGAACTGGGCAACTTCGCGCGTGAGGTCTACACCAGTGGGAGCGGCGAGTTGGCCGAACTGAGCGTGGTGCTGGGGACTCAGGACCTCGACGACTTCGCCACCGGCCTCGAATCGATCGAGAAGGTCAGTCGCGGCAAGAACGCGTCGGTGGATGAGTTCACCGAAACCAAGCAGAAACTCGACTCGGCCCTGGTCGGGCTGGAAGAACTCGAAGCCCAGGCGCAGGTCCGCCGCCAGGCGGCCGCTGCGGCCGTCAGCGCCGCCGAGGCTGCCACGTCGCGGGCCGCCAACGCCAAGGCGTCGTTGGAGTCGCTGGTCGTGCAGCGCACCCAGGCCATCGGTGTGATCGAGGGCGAACGGACGGCGGTGCGCCAGCAGTACGACGACCTCAAGGCGGCACAGGAGGAGATCGAGAGCACACTCCGCGAGCGCGAGGCCGAACGCCAGCGCGTGTTGGCCGAACAGGCGCGGCGGGCCCTGGAGGAGAAGATCGCCCGCGAGGCTGCCGAAGCGGCAGCGAGAGAAGCCGCAGCACAAGCCGCCGCCGAAGCGGAGCGCGCTGCTGCGGAGGCCCAGCGGCAAGCCCAGGCCCAGGCCGCAGCGGCCGCAGCGGAAGCCCAACGTCAGGCAGAGGCTGCCGCGGCACAGGCAGCTGCCGAGCAGGCTGCGGCCCAGCAGGCCGCCCAGCAGGCGGCGGCGGACGAAGCAGCGGCCATCGAGGCGTATCGCACTGCGGTCGCTGCAGAGGTGGCGCGCCAACAGGCTGCGGAAGCCACCTACGCCGCCGAGCAGGCCGCAGCCGCGGCAGCAGCCGACATCCCCAGTTTCGCCTCCGAGCCGAGTCCGGGCTTTGCGCCCGAGCCTTCGCAGGCGCCCGCAACCTCCGGCAGCGGGTGGGTCTACCCGGTGGCCGGCGGCTACATGAGCAGTCCGCCAGGGCCGCGGTCGCACCCGGCCTACGGATATTGGTCGTGCCACAAGGGAGAGGACGTCGCCGCACCGCTGGGTACGCCGATCATGGCCGCCAGGTCCGGCACAGTCATCTCCGCCGGCTGGAACAGCGGCGGCTACGGCAACATGACGATCATCGACCACGGCGACGGCACCACGAGCCTCTACGCCCACCAGAACTCGATCTCGGTCTACAGCGGACAGTACGTCTCAGGCGGCCAGGTGATCGGCTACGTGGGAAGCACCGGGGACAGCACCGGACCCCACCTGCACTTCGAGATCCTCGTCGGGGGAGTGGCCTACATGCCATCCGGGTGGTTCGGCGGCGCCTACGGCCCGGTTCCCTGCTGAGCCGCTGACGGCGGCGCACTCGCGTCCGCAGCCGGTGTTCAGGCCTCGGTGCCCAAGGCCTGAACTCGCCCGCAGCCGTCCGAGTACGCTTGGGGACCGTGCCGAAGGAACGAGGACGCAAGCTCATCGCGCAGAACAAGAAGGCGCGACACGACTTCGACATCCTCGAGACCTACGAAGCCGGCATGGTGCTAGTGGGCACCGAAGTGAAGTCGTTGCGCGCCGGCCGCGCCACCCTCACCGACGGCTACGCCACGGTGGATGACGGCGAGGTGTGGCTGCGCGGGGTGCACATCCCGGAGTACGACCCGGGCACCTGGACCAACCACGAACCCCGCAGGGCCAGAAAGCTCCTGCTCCATCGGGCGGAGATCAGCAAACTCATCGGCAAGACGCGGGAGAGCGGACTGACCTTGGTGCCGCTATCGATGTACTTCTCCGACGGTCGTGCCAAGGTCGAGATCGGTTTGGCGCGCGGTCGTAAGGCACACGACAAACGCGCCGTCATCGCCGAGCGCGAGGCCAAGCGGGAGGCCTCGCGCTCGCTCGGCCGGATCCGCAAGGGAATGGCCGAGTAGCCGGACGACCGGCGAGCCAGCTGCTACGTCCCGCCGATCGCCGATCCGGCGCCTATCACCATGAAGATGGACACCAGCACGAACAGGATCACCATCAGCGGCGTCACGAAGCGGATGTAGCGGTCGTAGCCGACCTTCGCCAGTGTGAGACCACCCATGACGATGGCCGAGGTCGGCGTGATCAAGTTGACCCAGCCAGACGCGGACTGGAATCCGGTGACCACCATCGCACGGGACACGTTGGCGAAGTCGGCCAGCGGCGCCATGATGGGCATCGCCAAGGTGGCGTGACCGGACGACGACGGCACCAGGAACGCCAGTGGGATGTTGACGATGAACATCACCACCGCGAACACCCCCGAGGAGAGGCCACTCACGACACCTTCCAGTGCGTTGAGCACGGTGTCGGTGATCCCGGCGTTGTTCATGACGACGGTCACACCACGGGCCAAGGCGATGATCAGGGCGGCGCCCATGAAGTCGCCCATACCGGCGACGATCGCGTTCACCATGCCCTCTTCGCCGAGCTTGCCCACCAGACCGATGATGATCGCCGCCACCAGGAACAGTGCCGCCAGCTCCGGGAAGTACCAGCCGAGCGTGATGCCCTCGAGGCTTTCGCTGAAGTCCGACCAGGGGATCACCGAGAAGATCATCAGAGCGAACGTCAGGATGAAGATCCAGATCACCGCGGTCTGGCCGCCGGTCATCTTCGGGGGTTCCTCGGCCGCCTCGGCCAGCAGGTGTTCGTCGCCGGCGACCGGCTTGACCAGCGACCGCTTCGGATCCTTCTTGACCCGCTGGGCGTAGCGGAGCACGAACAGGATCGTCACCACCGTGAGCACCAGGTACATGATTACGCGCAGCACGATTCCGTTGCCCAGTTCGATTCCGGCGGCCGACGATGCGACGCCGGTGGCGAACGGGTTCACGGTGGAGGCCAAGGTGCCGATACCGGCGCCCAACATGATGACCGTCGCCCCGACTAGTCGGTCGTAGCCCAAGGCCACCATGATGGGCACGATCAGGGCATAGAACCCGAGGGTCTCTTCGGCCATACCGTAGGTGGTGCCTCCCAGGGAGAACACCACCATGAGAACTATCACCAACACCGCCGACCTGGCCTTGAATCGGTGCACCAACCTCGCGATGCCGGCATCGAGCGCGCCGGTCCGCATGGTCACTGTGATGAACGCACCGATGGCGAGGACGAAGAAGAAGACCTGCACGGCACCGATCAGGGCGCCGGATTCGTACGGCCCGATCTGCGCCTTGGGTCCGAGGACGACCGCGTTGTCCACCGCATCCTCGACGGTGAGCTGATCCTCGGGGATGCCGGTCTGCTCCGAGATCGTGCCCTTGCAGGCTTCCAGGATGTCTTCGGGCGTGGCGACCGCGGCCTTCAGCGGGTTGCCGTCGTCGTCGACGTCGGCCTGATCCGGCTGGATGCCGTAGAGACCGTTGACCGGTGAGAGCCAGAGGTCCTTCAGGCGTTGTCCGAAGGTCGAGTCGACCGTGATGCTGTGGTACGACCCGGGCACCGGCTTGACCGTGCCTTCGCCACAGTCGACGTAGTCGTAGCTACCGGGTTTGATGATGAACGTCAGACCCCACACGATGAGCAGGACGAAGAAGAGGACGGTGAACGCGGTGGGGAACCTGAACCCCTTCTTCTTCGGCTCCTCGGCCGGTGCCTCCGGCGGAGCGGTCTCCGTGGCCATGTGGCTCTCCCAGCGTCGATAGAAAGGCAATGATCGAGTTCGATCAGCATCGTGTTATGGCAACGTGAACGCGATGCACTCGACTTGTAGCGCAATTCCCTGCTCTGAGTCCACCGAACTGCCGCATTGCGGCGATCGGTTTCGCGATGTGGCGCAGTGATTGGGCCATTCGGGGTCAATCGTTCACCCCGCGTTCGGCAAGGGGGCGCTCATCGAGTGGCAACGCCGCACCGGAATCGACAGACTGCGAGACGTAACGTCGTCATGGCCGCGGCCCTGTGGTGGCTCTGGCCTCTATGGAGGTAATGCGAAATGACATATCACGTCGATTCGGAAGTGGGCGTGCTCGAGGAGGTCATCGTCCACCGGCCCGGTCTGGAGTTGGAGCGACTCACTCCGAGCAACTTCGAGAAACTGCTGTTCGACGACGTCATGTGGGACGACGTTGCCCGCGAGGAGCACGACGCCTTCGTGAAGGTTCTCACCGACCGCGGCATCCGGGTGCGCTACTACGCGGATCTGCTCGGCGAGGCGCTGGACAACCCGGAGGCGCGGGAGTGGTTGTTCGACCGCGTGGCGCGGCCCCAGGACACCAGCTTCAAACTCCAGGAGCCCTTCCGGGAACGCTTCTTCTCCGAGGAGATGACCGGTCGTCGGCTCGCCGAATTCATGATCGGCGGCATCCTCAAGGGTGAGATGGACCTGCCGCGGAACTCCAGCCTGTGGTGGGACGAACTCGGCGCGACGGACTTCGTCCTCACGCCGCTGCCCAACCACCTCTTCCAGCGCGACAACACCGCGTTCGTCTACAACGGCCTGTCCGTGCACCCGATGGCCAAGGAGGCCCGCCAGCGCGAGACGCTGAACTCGCGGGTGATCTGGAACTTCCACCCCGACTTCGCCGGCAAGCTCAAGTTCTGGTTCGGCAACGACGACACCCACCACCAGCCCGCGACCATGGAGGGCGGCGACATCCTCGTGGTGGGCAACGGCACCGTGATGATCGGCATGGGAGAGCGGACCACCCCGCAGGGAATCGGGATGTTGGTGAACGCCTACTTCTCCGACCCCGAGCAGTTGGTCAAGCAGGTGATCGTCGTCGAGTTGCCCAAGACCCGGGCGTTCATGCACCTGGACACCGCGATGACGATGATCGACAAGGACAAGTTCTCGGTGTTCCCCTACCTGCCGGAGGACCTGAAGAGCTACTCGCTCACCCCGCGCGGCAACGGCGGCGAATACCAACTGGTCGAGAACAAGGAACTCTGGCCGGTGCTGGCTGAGGCGATCGGTGTCGACCGGGTGACCCCGCTCTACACCCCGGAGGACGAACTGGCCGCCGAACGCGAGCAGTGGAACGACGGCAACAACTTCCTCACCATCGCGCCCGGAGTGATCGTCGGATACGAGCGCAACACCAACACCAACGAGTTCCTCACCGATCAGGGGATCGAGGTCATCCCGATCGTCGGCAACGAACTCGGCCGCGGACGCGGTGGCCCGCGCTGCATGTCCTGCCCGACCGTTCGCGGCTCCGCCGACGGCTGAGTTCGGAGACACCCATCGAGCTGTCTCTGGCAGTTCGCCCACAACAACAACCACCTCGCCGGACGGCGGCGATCCGCCGCCCGGCATAGCCCACACCTGATGAAAGGAAGTCCTCCCCGTGGCCTTCAACCTGAAGAATCGTGACTTTCTCAAGGAACTCGATTTCACCACCCAAGAGATGACCTACCTGCTCGACCTCTCGCGCGACCTGAAGCGGGCGGCCTACACCGGAACCGAGCAGCCGACGATGCGCGGCAAGACGGTGGCGCTGATCTTCGAGAAGACCTCCACCCGCACCCGTTGCGCGTTCGAGGTGGCCGCCTACCAGCAGGGCGCGCACGTCACCTACCTCGACCCGAACTCGTCCCAACTCGGTCACAAGGAGTCGGCGGCGGACACCGCCCGGGTGCTCTCCCGGATGTACGACGCGATCGAGTTCCGCGGCAGCGCACACTCGACCGTCGAGGAACTCGCCGAATTCGCCGACGTGCCGGTGTACAACGGCCTCACCGACGAGTGGCACCCGACTCAGATGCTGGCCGACTTCCTCACCATGATGGAACACGGCCGCGGCAAGAAGTACGACGAGTTGTCGTACGCCTACATGGGCGACGCCCGATCCAACATGGGCAACTCGCTGCTCGTGATGGGCGCCATCATGGGTTCCGACGTGCGGATCGCCAGCCCGAAGGCGCTCTGGCCGAGCAAGGAAGTGCAGGACGCCGCCTATGCCCGTGCCGAGGAATCCGGTGCCCGGGTGATGCTGACCGAAGATCCGGACGCCGCCCTCGAGGGTGTCGATTTCGTCATCACCGACGTCTGGGTGTCGATGGGTGAGCCGAAGGAAGTATGGAACGAGCGGATCAAACTGCTCAAGCCGTACCAGGTGAACAACGAGGCGCTGGAGAAGACCGGCAACAAGCACGTGAAGTTCATGCACTGTCTGCCCGCCTTCCACGACACCAAGACCAAGGTCGGCGCCGACATCGGCGAGAAGACCGGCATGACCAACGGTCTCGAGGTCACCAACGACGTCTTCGAGTCGTCCTACAACATCGCCTTCGACGAGGCTGAGAACCGCTTGCACACGATCAAGGCGGTCATGGTCGCGACCATCGGCAGCCAGTGATGCGGTAGGTCCGCCGACTGCGTGGATCGGAGGCGGTGGGCGCGGGCAGACGAGTACCCCTCGACTGTCCGCGCCCACCGTTTCGTCTTGCGGGCCCGGTGTGCAGCACACTGGGTCGATGGCCGAAATCCTTGTCGAGGTGTTGCCGCTGGCCTTGGCGATCGCCCTCTCACCGTTCCCGGTGATCCCGTCGATCATGCTGTTGCTCACGGCCCGCCCGGTCGCGGCGGGTGCGGCTTTCCTCGGCGGTTGGGTGGCCGGGGTGACCGCGGCCCTCACCGTTGCGGTGCTGGTCTCCGCCTGGGTGGAACTCGCCTACGGAACCCCGACCTGGGTCTCGTGGGTGCGTCTGGTGCTGGGTGCGGCGCTCATCGCCTTCGGCGTGCGGAAGTGGCTGACTCGGGCGCAAGCGACCTCGGCGCCGGCCTGGATGTCGTCGTTGAGTTCGGCCACCCCGGCCACCGGCGCGAAGCTGGGCCTGCTGCTCTCCGGCGCGAATCCGAAGATCCTGGTGCTCGCGGCCGCCGCCGGGTTGGCCATCGGGGCAGCGGAGCCAGCCTTAGCCGAAGCGGCTGCGGTGATGGTCCCGTTCGTGCTGCTGTCCTCGCTGACCGTGGCGCTCCCGCTGTTCTCGTACCTCGTTGCGGGGGAGCGCGTCGCGCCACCACTGCGGCGTGCGCGCGACTGGTTGGAGACGCACAACGCCGCGGTGCTGGCCGTTGTCTTCATGGCCATCGGGCTGATGGTGCTGATCGAGGGGATCAGCGGGCTGTGACGCCGGCGTTATCCGGCGCGCTTGAGCAGTGCCGCGAGTGCCTGACCGCCGCCGATGCACATCGTCACGACGGCGTATTCGAGGTCCCGCTCCACCAGGTCGAGCGAGGCTCGCAGTGTGAGCATCGCGGCGGTGGCGCCGACCGGATGGCCGAGGGCGATGGCGCCGCCGTGGGGGTTCGTCTTCGCCGGATCCAGCCCGCCGTCGCGCATCACCGCCACGGCTTGGGCGGCGAACGCCTCGTTCAACTCGAACAGGTCGATATCTGCGGCCGTCAGCCCGGTTTCGTCCCAGAGTTTCTGCAGCGCGACGACCGGGGCGTAGCCCATGTACTCGGGTTCCAGAGCTCCGACGGCAACGGCTTCTAGGGTGGAGAGGGGTTGCCAGCCGCGATCCTTGGCGGTTTGAGCTCGGGTCACCAGCACGGCTCCGGCGCCGTCGTTGATGCCCGAGGAGTTGCCGGCGGTCACGGTGCCTTCGGTGCCGAAGGACGGGCGCAGTTTGGCGAGCACCTCCACGGTGGTGTCGGGGCGCGGGTGCTCGTCCCGCTCCACCACCACCGGCTTGCGGCCGGGAACCGTCACGGGGGTGATCTCCCGCGCGAACAGCGCCTGTGATTCCGGCAGCGCGGTGCGCCGCTGCGATTCGGCGGCGAACTCATCCTGTTCGGCTCGGCTGACGTGGTAGCGATCCGCCACCCGCTCGGCGGTCCAGCCCATCAACTTGTCGTGGAAGGGATCGGTGAGCATGGCGAGTGTGCCATCCACCAGGGTGCGGTTGCCGAGACGTTTTCCGGAGCGGGCGCCGAAGTCGTAGAAGGGCATCCGGCTCATGTTCTCGGCCCCGCCGGCGAGGATCACGTCGGCATTGCCCCAGCGCAGTTCCATCGCGGCGTTCCAGATCGCCTGCAGGCCGCTGCCGCAGAGGCGGTTGACGGTGTACCCCGGGGTGGAGTCGGGGAGCCCGGCGGCGAGGGCGATGCGCCGGGCGATGTAGGCGTCGCCGCCGACCTGGCCGATGCAGCCGAACACGGCCTCGTCGACATCCTCGGGTGCCACGCCGGTGCGGGTGAGCGCCTCCCGGGCTGCCACCGCGCCCAGTTCGTGGGCGGGTACGCCCGCCAGTGAGCCGCCGTAGGATCCGATCGGGGTGCGAGCCCCTCCGAGGATCACGATCGGATCGGTGTTCGCCGGTGCCATGGCTGGCGTCCTTTCGGTTGAGGGGTTGCGCCGATCGTCATGATTCCACAGGGCGGTTGACCGGCCGCTGGGGATGGTCGCCCGGTAGGGCGGCGGCGGGGGAAGGACTCAAGGGCGGTTGTGTCCGGCGCGGGTCTCGATGGCGAGTCCCGCCGGCGCAGACTCCAACCGCGGGTTTGGTTGCGCACCAATCAGGGGTGCTCCTGCTGCGGCTGGCCAACAGCGCAATTGAGTGGCACCTTGCCCGGGTGAATCTGGCTCCAACGTGCCAATCGAATACGCGGTTGGTGCCGGGAGCCGCCATGCCAAGGGGCAAAGTGCCACTCAAAGCCGCTGTTGCCGCGGACGCGGCGGGTGTTCCTCATTGATCTTGGGTCGGGGCCGCAACGGGTACCATCTGGCCAGCGACAGGAGTAGGTCCAACCGGGGAGAGCAGCAGATGCCCAACTCAACCAAGTCTCGACGACGCAGCAGGATCTTCGGAGGTGTTGCGGTCGCCGGTCTGAGCGTCGGATTGCTGATGTTGTCTGCGTGCGGCGGCGGAGCGGGGGGCTCCGACGGTGCTGGCTCCACCGCCACCTCGTCCGAAGCTGCCGCCGGTTCCGCGGCACCGTCGGCACCGACCGGCAACGCCGACTCGGCGACGCAAGCGGCCATCGAGCAGGCTGCGCGTGAGTCCATGGCCACCTACCACCTGAAGTCGCTCATCATCCGGGTGACGTCGGACGGTGAGGATGTCTACACCGCCGCGATGGGCGAGTCGATGACCGGTGTCCCCGCCACTCCGGACATGCACTTCCGCAACGGGGCCATGGCTTTCACCTACATCGGCCAGATCTTCGCCAAGCTCGTCGACGCAGGCGAGGTGAGCCTGGACGACCCGCTGGCCAACTGGTTCCCTGATTACCCGCGGGCGGATCAGATCACGATCAAGAACCTGCTCAACATGACGTCTGGCTACGCCGACTACGTCTACCAGCCGGAACTGGCGGATTCGCTGGACCGGGATCCGTTCAAGCAGTGGACGAACGAGGAGCTGCTGGAGATCGGATTCGCCGGGCCGGAGCAGTTCGCGCCCGGCACCAACTGGGGCTACAGCCACACCAACTACGTGATCCTCGGGCAGGTGCTTGAGGAGATCACCGGTGAGCCGTTGGACGCCGTGATGGAGGAGTACATCATCGGCCCGATGGGTCTGACGGCAACGGGAGGCAACGGCGGCACCCCGGCGATCCCGACTCCGGTGCAGCATTCGTTCACCGCCGAGCGGGCGGAGTACTTCGGCGTCACTCCCACCCCGAAGGCCTACGAAGAGGGAACTTTCTGGAATCCATCGTGGACCACGGCAGAGGGTGCGGTGCAGACCACCAACATCTACGACATGACCACGTCGATGGAGATCGTCGGGTCTGGCGCGCAGGTGTCGCCGGAGATGTACCAGGCCCAGACGGGTACGAACCTGCTCGGCTTCGGGAGCCCCGACCCGACCGGGGTGTGCAGCGCCTGCCGGACCAACACCGACGAAGCGTCGTACGGGTTGGGGGTGATCCGGTCGGGCCCGTGGATCACGCAGACCAAGAGTTTCGCCGGAGCCGCTGCCAGCACTGGCTACCTGCCGTCGGAAAAACTGGCGGTCTCGGTCTCGATGACGTACCTGCCGGAGGCCTATGCCGACAGTGGGTCGCTGAACGACTCCAGCCGGGCGACTTTCGCGGCGGTGGTCGAAGCAGTGGCCCCCGGAAAGGGGCCGTCGCAGGCGCCGTAGTCCTGGCTTTGCATCGTCACGCGCCGCGGGTCTAGCGTCGGAATCAGGGCTCGGCACGAGAGGCGGCAGGTGAGATGAGCACTGTTGATTCTTCCGGTGGGAACGTCGCAACGGCCGAGCCGGGAGGCGGCTCCGGTGGTGGCAGCCTCGGCCTGAGTGCGGCGGCCGCACTGGTGATGGGTTCGATCATCGGCACCGGGGTGTTCCTGCTTCCGGCGTCATTGGCCGCCTTCGGAACGATCTCACTGCTGGCGTTCGTCTTCACGGCGATCGGGGCCATCGCGCTGGCGCAGATGTTCGGAGTGCTGTCGAAGCGAATGCCTGCCGACGGTGGGCCATACGCCTACTCCCGGGCCGCGTTCGGCAACGCGGTGGGATTCTTCAACGCCTGGTCCTACTGGATCACCGCGTGGGCCGGAAACGCCGCGATCGTGGTGGCCTGGATCGTGTACGTGGAGGTGTTCATCAACACCGGTCACAACAAGGTGTTCAGCATCGTGATCGGATTCGTGGGGTTGTGGCTGCCGGCGGCGGTGAACCTGTCCGGGGTGAAGAACATGGCCTCGGTGCAGATCATCACCACGATCATCAAGTTCATCCCGTTGGTCATCATCTCCACGGTCGGATTGTTCTTCGTCGACTGGAGTTACCTGACGAGCAACTGGAACATCTCCGGCCAGGCGCCACTGGCCGCGATAGTCACCTGTATGGCGCTGGCGGTTTTCTCCTACCTGGGGGTGGAGACCGCTGCGGTGGCCGCCGGCAAGGTCCGCAACCCGCGGCGCAACGTGCCGCTGGCGAGCCTGCTGGGAACGCTGGCGTGCACGGTGGTGTACCTCCTGAGCACTCTGGTGATCTTCGGTACGGTGCCGAACAAGGAGTTGACGGCCGATGGTGCCCAGCCGTTCACACTGTCGTTCAACGCGATGTTCGGCGGGACGTGGTCGGGCTATGCGGTGGCGATCGCGGCGATCATCTCCGGGTTGGGTGCGCTCAATGGGTGGACCATGATCTGCGCTGAGATGCCGTTGGCGGCAGCCCGCGAAGGACTGTTCCCCAGGCAGTTCGCCAAACTCTCCGGTAAGGGCGTGCCGGCCTTCGGAATCATCGCCTCCACGGGTTTGGCGTCCGCGTTGATGATCTTCAGTTACCTGGGGCAGGCGGGCGCGGATGTGTTCAACCTGATGATCCTGTTGGCCGGTCTGACCGCCGCGGTGCCGTACGCGTTCAGTGCCCTGGCGCTGATCAAGTGGTCGTTCCGCGCCGGGGAGCGCACCCAGGGTGCCAACTGGAGATTCGACGGCGTCATCGCAGTCGTCGGACTGCTGTTCTCCGCGCTGATCATCTACGGTTCGTTTACTGATCCGAGCACGGTCGTGTCGCTGATGATCTTGTCGGTGGTGGTGTTCGTGCTCGGCCTGGTGCTCTACTTCTACATGCGTCGGAAGTTCACCGCCGTGGAGTCCGCCGCCCCGCCAAGTTGAGGCTCGCAACAGAGTCCCCGTCTGTGCGCGGTGTGTTGACCGCCACTCCCGCGGTATTGCGGCCATCATGGGCCAACCACCAACCGACGGGAGAAGCACATGGGCTGGGTCTGGACAATCCTCGGCGCGCTACTTGCGGGCATCATCATCGGACCGCTCGCACGCCTGGTCGTGCCGGGAAAACAGAACATCAGCATCTTCATGACGATCGTCGTCGGAGCGGTCGGGGCTCTCGTCGGAGGTCTGATCGCGACTTGGCTCGGCGTCGGCGACACGAGTGGAATCGACTGGATCAAGCTGGGCATCCAGGTGATCGTGGCAGCCATCTGCGTTGTGCTGTACGTGAATCTGACCGGGAAGAAGTCGTCCACCCCGACGGGCTGAGGCGCACGCTCGATGGCACCACCGGCGCACGCTATGACCCGATGGGGAATAGATGCGTCGGTGGTGTGGGTTAGCCTGGGCGGACAACTCAACAGGGGGTGACAGGTTTCGACACCGGTTGCCGCAACAAGAGAAGCGAGCCGAGAATCGGTGGTCATCTCGTTAACGATCCGCCGAAAACAACAAGTGCCGATAACAAGCGCACTGACTTCGCTCTCGCCGCCTAGGCAGAGCTCAACATGAAGTCCGTCAGACCGGGGCTGTTCTCGACCCGGACCCTGGCGTCGTCTAGGGAACTTGCCGACACCTCCCGCTCACGGGGGGACTAGGGACACCAATCAGTGAGGTAGGCCGCGTTCCCCGTTGGGCCACACGAATCGGGGAGGCCGAATCGCAATAGCGTGGCTGCGCTCGGAGAAGTCTTGAAGCTGTGCCGATGGACGCGGGTTCGATTCCCGCCACCTCCACCACGGGGGGTTAGCCGAAAAACGGCGATCGGGTTAGCCGAAAAGTTGGGTTTTTTCGGCTAACCCGATTCGTTTTCGGGAGCTGCACCTGTGTGCTGTGGAGGGGCTTGATGGAGTTTCCGTTGGTGTATCGAGGTCGGCTTCGTAGCGCAAATTCTTCGGGCAGAGAGCACAAGCACGAACTCAGGCAGTGTTTCGCGGGTCAACTGGCGAGGCTGTGGTTGCAGCCGCCTCTGAAGGGGATGGAGAAGCTGAGGCTGTCCCGGGAAGGTGTCCCCGAGGGGGATTTCCTGCGATTCGATGGAGATGCGGCGTTCAAGCCGCTGGTGGTTGAACGAATGGGTCTCCTAGCTGAGCTTGACATCACCCTTCTGCGTCCACGGTTGCCGGGGAAGGTTGTTTCCGCCGGAGACTTGGACAATCAGGTGAAGACGTTGATCGATTCCCTGACGTTGCCGCGCGGGCAGCAGTGGCCCAAGAGCGTCCCGCCTCCCTCTGTGAAAGATCCGCTTCCGGTTCTATTGGAGGACGACGGGCTTGTCTCGTCTTTGACGGTGCGCACCGGGCAGCTGCTCACGCCCGAGGTTGACAGCGACCAGGTCGAAGCGCTGGTCTGGGTTCGAACCAAGACGTCAGTTCCAACATGGGGTTCTGTCACTTTGGGCTGAACTGTTGGCGAAGGCGCAGGCCGTAGTGTTTCGAATTCCGAGGACTGCGTCCGGTCTGTGGAAGCTGAGTCAAGTGCGACTGAGCCGGTGTGCTGCGGGCTGGCACTCACGACGTCAGGCGTGTTGCCGTTGGCGGCGCTACTAGGCAGCCTGCGGTCTGCCTGTTTCGGCGACCTGCATCGTGGCGGCGACCTGATTGGCGTGTTCTTGGTCGATGGCGTGGGCGGTGTCGGCGTTGAGTTCGGTGAAGCCGTAGAAGTGAACCGCCCCGGCGAGTCCGGAGACTTTCTAGTTTGAGACTCCGACCGGTGTCGGGGTCTGGTGGTGAGTGTAGTGAGCCTGCTCTGCTTCGACCGGCGTGAGGTCGTCGCAGTACTCGTAGGGCCGGCGGCGGTTGAACCAGTCGACCCATTCCGCGGTAGCGATTTCGAGGTCGTCGAGGCCCTTCCACGGCCGCCTTGGTTTGATCAACTCGGTCTTGTAGAGCCCGATCACCGACTCCGCGAGCGCGTTGTCATACGAGGACCCGACAGCGCCGGTCGAGGGCTTGATACCCGCGGCAGCAAGATGCTCACCGTAGGCCACCGACAGGTATTGGACGCCGTGGTCGTGGTGGGCGACCAGTCCGGTCAGGTCGCGGCCTTCCCGGCCGCGGGTCCAGATCGCCTGCTCGACCGCATCGACGACGAACCGGCTGGTCATGGTGGTGGCTACCGACCAGCCCAGGATCCGCCGGGCGTAGGCATCGATCACGAACGCCGTGTAGCACCAGCCGGACCACGTCGAGACGTAGGTGAAGTCGGCGACCCACAACCGGTCCGGTGCCACCGGGGAGAAGTTGCGGTCCACCAGATCGTGCGGCTTGGCAGCATGAGGGTCGCTGATAGTGGTGCGTTTGACCTTGCCCCGCACCGCTCCGCGCAGCCCCAACTCGGCCATCAGCCGCTCGACCGTGCAGCGCGCGATCGGTGCAGCGTCGCCAGGCCGCTGCCGGTTGAGTGTCAGCCAGACCTTCCGCGCCCCGTAGACGCCGAAGTTCTCGGCATAGGCCTGGGCGACCTTCAACTTCAACTGCGCATCCCTGACCTCACGGACGCTCGGCCGGCGGTCACGGTGGGCGTAGTAGGTCGACGGGGCGATCGGGGCGCCCAGTTCGGCGAGCTGGGCACAGATCGACTCGACACCCCATCGCAGACCGTCCCCGTCGCGACTACCTGCGACCGAGTCGATGTAGCGAACGATCAACGCTGTGGCCGGTCGAGTTCGGCCGCGAAGAAAGCCGAAGCACTCCGCAAGATCGCGTTGGCACGTTTGAGTTCGGCGTTTTCTCGCTTCAGTCGCTTCAGTTCCGCCGACTCCTCACTGGTCGTCCCTGGCCGCCTACCTGTGTCGATCTCGGCCTGCCGGCACCACTTCCGGACCGTTTCCGGCGTCCCGACCCCGAGAAGCTGCGCCACCTGCGTCATCGCCGCCCACTCCGATTCGTGATCAGACCGGATCTCACCCACCATCCGGACGGCCCGCTCACGCAACTCGGGCGGATACCTCTTCGACGTACTCGCTGACATGACTCCATCCTTCCCAAGGAACAGAGTCTCCGGACATGCCGGGGCGGTTCAAAGTGTTGGTCTGGTTGGAGCAGGGGGTGGGTGGGGTCGCCGAGTCCGGTGTGGTGGTGCCAGGTGCGCAGCATGCGTTTGTTGGTGGTGGCGGCGGCGCAGGCGAGGACGAGGGTGACTAGGGCGAGTCCGCGGAATTGGTGGGAGCCGCGGCGGTGGTCGGTGGAGGTTTCGGATTTGAGGACGCCGAACCAGCCTTCGATGTAGGTGCGTCGGGCGTAGGTGCGTCGCCATTCGGGGCTGCCCCAGTAGAGGGGTTGGGCGAGTTTCATGGCGGCCTTTTGGGCGTCGGTTTTCAGGCGGAGGGTGACGGTGTCTTGGGTGCAGGCTTTGGGTCGGTCGGGTTCGGCTGGTGGGGTGATGATGGGTAGTCCGGCGGCTGTGGCGGCGGGGACGGTGCCTGCGACCAGGGGACAGCCGAGGGTGCCGTTGCGGGCGGGGCAGCGTAGGCGCATGCGGCCTTCGGGGGTGAGGCGTTCGACGTATTGCAGGGCGTAGGCGCGGCGTTCGTCGATGCGGGCGTAGGCGGTTTCGGTTTCTTGCCGGGTGGCGTTGGGGGCGAGGGTGGGGATGGTGGCGAGATGGTCGGGGGTGGCGGGGCAGTGGAAGTTGGCGGCGGCTACGCGCATGCCGTCCCAGTCGCGGAAGCCTTGGTCGTTGGCGTGGGCGTCGGCGATTTGGGTGATGCCGCGGGCGAGTGTCGCGCGTCATGATTTGTGGCAGGGCTGTTGTGTCAGTCCTGAAGGAGAATCAACGTCATGGGAAGACCACCATCGATACCGGCTGAGATGAAGTCTCGGATCGTGTTGAGCGTGTTGGCTGGCGAGATGACGATCGCCGAAGCGGCACGGCGGGAGAAGGTGTCCGAGCAGTCGATCAGCCGGTGGAAGGCCGAGTTCCTGGAGGCCGGCACGACCGCGCTGGCCTCAGGCCGATCGGGCCCGTCAAGCCGGGAGGAACAGCTGGAGGCCGAGGTTGCCGATCTGACCCAGGCCCTCGGTGAGGCCGCAGTCGAGATCCGAGTATGGAAGAAGTCCGCGGAGGGCAGGTTGGGCCCTTCGAGGACCTCGAGGTGATCCGCACAGAGGCGGGCATGTCGACCGCGAGGTTCTCCCCGTCTGATCGACATGCCCGAACGGACGTGGCGACGCTGGCAGGCCCGTGCCAGGGCCGCGCGCCCGGTGAAAGGCCCGTGGCCGCAGCCGACCCGCCATGCGGTGCGTGAGCGGGCACGGGCCCATGCGCTGGCACATCCGGCGTGGGGCCACCGCAAGATTTGGGCGATGGTCCGACACGAAGGCCATGTAGTTTCTGAGGCGACTGTGCTGCGGCTGCTGCGCGACGAGGGCCTCATCCTGCCGGCGGCCTACCAGCGTGAGCGCAGGAACCTGGCGCAGCGGCGCAAGGCCGCGTTCGCCGCGCCGCCGACCGGGCCGAATCAGGTGTGGCAACTGGACTTCAGGCCAGTATCGAGACCACCACCGGCGGGGTTTGGCGCATCGCCGGGTGTCGGGACTACTGGAGCAAGTACGAGCACCGATTCCACATCTCGCCGACGGCCAACCAGCACGACGCCATCGACGCGGTGGAGTTGGCGCTGGCGGACTACCAAGACATGTTCGGCCAGCCTCTGGTCGACGCCTGCCCGGTCGATCCCGAGACCGGGGAACTGGTGCCGGTGGTGACGATCGTGACCGACAACGGTGGCCCGTTTCGAAGTTTCCGGTTCGAGTCGTTCATCGCCACCCACCCCGAACTGCGCCACGTGCGCACCCGAGCCAAGTCACCGGGGCAGAACGGTTCCCGGGAGCGCGGCTTCGGCACGCTGAAATACGAGCAACTGTTCCTCGACGAAATCGACAACGCCGTTACCCTCGCCGAGCGGGCCGAGTCCTACCGCATCGAATACAACCGTGTCCGCCCGCATGAGGCCATCGCCTTCAACCGGCCCGAGGAGGTGCACCTCGGCCTGGCCGACCCGACAATCCCCACCTTTCAAACCAAGAAAACCCTGCCAACTACTTGACGCGGGACATCGATACGAGATTGCCTGCCTGACATCGTCGCGGGATCGACAGCGTCGTGGTTCCCGTTTGGCGTCCCATTGGAAGGGGAGTGGCAGATACCGCTAATCCGATCTCCATGCCTTGACAGTCTGCCGACGGACGCCACGGCTTACGACAGGCGCGGGCAGGCCGGGGATCTGGCCCGCACGCTCCTGCACTTCTACGTCGCTGACCGGAAGTTGCGTACCCAAGTCCTCCAGCCGCAACGATTCGTTGCCCGCTTCGAAGGTGCATGGGGCCTGACGTCGCCAGACTTCACGATCGGCGCTGGCATGCCGCCGCAGGACCGAATCCAAGCGGTCTGGGCCAACCGAGCCGTGGGCGTGTTCTACCAATCCAGGGGGCTGAGGGTCGTCCCCCATGTCCGCTGGTGCGACAGTCGTGACTTCGACTACTGCTTCCTCGGCGTAGAGACCGGCTCCGCCGTTGCGGTCTCCACCCACGGCTGCTGGAGATCGCCCGATCTGCGGCGCAACTTCCTGGCTGGTCTTCCCTTGCTTCTGGAGCGCATCCAACCGTCGGTGCTGTTCGTCCACGGGACTATTGATGACGGGCACCTTCGAACGCTCAGGGCGAAGACGAGGGTCGTGGTGTTCCTGGCCGACCGCAATCGAGCGAAGGCGAGGGTTGCTTGACATGGGCGCAAGCAGCGGTGGAGGCCATGCGACATCACCCAGCAGTGCAGCGGTTCTGAAGGGCAACATCGAACGACTAGCAAAGCAGTTCCCCTTGACCGCCGGTGGCAGGTTCGGTCGCAAGGGCAAGAACACCCAAGTTGTTGAGTCCACCGATCCCTCGGCGACGGCCAGACACTTCTGGGCCGTGCTTTCGAAGGGCGGCCGTGCAGCACCGTTGCCCAATGGGCGTGGTGATCGGGTCAGGTTCGACGATGGCTCGCTGGTGGTCTTTCGAACGCGCACAACCACGACGGGCAGCCCTGCGATCGAGATTTCCATCACATCTACAAAGCTAGGACTGCCCCCCTACCAGAAAATCCACTTCGTGAAGAAGGGGTCATGGACGTGAGCGAAAAGGTGGCAAGGTCGCATCTTGATGCGGGATCCCTGGAACTGTTGGCCGCACTCCCGGGCAAGCGGTGGCAGTTTGTGACTGGCGAACCCCTGGCGGAGAGGCCCGGGAGCCTTGCGGCCTTCGACGAGGTGATTGTTGCCCTGGAAGGTATTGCGCTCGCGGTGAAGAGCGCACTTCGCGTTCTCAATTTCGAGGGCTTTGAGGACGACTACCCGCGTTTGGATGTAGTGCCGGCAACCGCACCTGCGGTGGACCGCGCGCGCAAGTCCGGGCGCCTGTCCTATCTCAATCGAGGAGCTGTGGTTTCGCGGGTCTACATCGTGCGGGAGCGACTATCGCAGCTCTGCAATGGAGAGGTGCAGTGGACCTACTCGACCGACATCGGTGTGGTGTTCGAGCTGTCGGGCGTGGCCGTTGCAGTCGTCAAGGCTAGCCATCACGTTGAAGCGCTCCAGGTGTCCTTCGGCGCGTCCGTGCAGGAGTTGGACTTGCCCGACCGCACCATTGAGTGGAACTGGGACAATGAGATCGGTCAGGAGTATCGAACGAGCAGGGAGTTCATCGACATCCTCGACTGCCTCAATGGCTCGCTCGACGACGAACGTCACGATCGGTAGGCGGCGGCATGACCTATCCTCTCTCCACCTTGAGTGGGCGATCCAGATCCGTTCGCTTGCGAATCTCGACTTCGTCGACCCGGCGCCATACTGGTTGCGTTCGCCGATGGCGAGGGCTGCAAGTTCGGTGGGAGCTGCTTGTCCCTTACATGTGAAATCGGGCGCTCCGGCGTGTGAAACGCCGTCTCCGGGTTCGTCGAAAACGGCCCGATTCCCGCACGAAATCGCAATCGGCTAACCCCCCACCGCGCGGGGTTAGCCGAGAAACGGCGATCGGGTTAGCCGAATAGATGCGTTTCTTCGGCTAACCCGATTCGTTGTTTTTTTGGGCCCTGTTTGGGGACTTTCGATTGGGTTTGCTGTTGGTTGGGTTGAAACCGGTTTTCCCGGTCAGGCGGCTGCCTAGCCGGCTGTGTCGTGCCAGGCCCCTCTGCGACCCGGCACGACACAGGGCGGGCGCGTGGTCACTGAAGCCCGTACGCGGCCTGCCTGATGGAGTTGGTGCGGGTGTCAGCCAGCCATCCCCCGGCGGTGAGGAAATTCTCGCGTGAGAGTGCGATTCGCCCTTGGGGGTTGTTGTGGTGGGCGCTGCCCTGTCGCCACTCAGCGAGGCGAGTGGACCAGTCTCCTCTGGAGGCTACCTGCCAGGAGCTGATTTCCCCGTAGATCCGATTGTCTGCCAACCTTCTGTCCTCGTAGTTCTGGATGATTTCGTTGGAGGTCCCGGTTGGGTACCGCCACCCTTCAAAGAGGTTCCATCGCTGGAAACCGGCGTAGAGCCCTTCGCCGAATGTGACCGATTGGGTGCGGTACTCGTTTCCCGTGATCTGAGCCAGAGTGACCTCTGCTCGGTAGCGGACGTCACGTCGGGTGTCGCTGGTCTTGTGATAGGTCGTTCGTTGACGCCAAGTGTCGGTGTACACGTAACTGGTGGGGATGCCGCGCTCGCTCAGGAACGACTCCAGCGTCTGGTTGCCGTGGCGGTTCGGGCGATACTTCGAGACCATCTCCTGCAGCAGTGGTTCGGTGTGCGCCTGAGTGACGTCGTGGCGTTGCCACAACCACGTGTCCGAGCCGTGGATGCTCCCAGAGCCCGGCAGTGCACTAATGGCCGGATTGTTCTTCAGTTGGACGAACTCCTGTCCGCCTGGGCCTGTGGTCGACACCCCGGTGGCGAACATTGCGTCAACAGCGGCGAGGGCACTCTCGCTGGCGACCGCGTGGGATGCACCATATTCGCCAGTTGGGTGGTCCCAGTGTTCGATGGCCAACTCGATACCCGCCACCGCCTGCGCCAACGAAACACGGACCTGATCGCGGTATTCGGTCACCGCTTCCCACAACTGCTCGGTGTCGCTGACATTGCGGTCGTACGCCTGCAGCAGGAGCGGTACAGCCCCGCTGTCGGGATCGCTGGCGGCCCCCCGCAAGGCACTGGACTGTGCGCGCAAGTCCCAGACCGCCAGGCTCACTGTGGCCTGGTCAGGTGTGATGTCGTGGTCGATCCAGTGCCGCAGGACCCGCAGAATGTCCTGGATGTTGTTGGAGTCGCGCACCACCTCGGCGTTGGCCCGCTTGAAGTTGGCGCGCAGGACCTCATTGTGCAGTTCTTCGATCGCCACAATGATCTGCTGGTTCTGCGCCATGATGTCGTTCAAGCCGTCCTGGATCTCGGTCAGGCCCTGGATCAACTGGCTTTGATCGGCTGGGTTGTACCCCAGTTCCCGAAGGACGTGGGACAGGGTCTGGTTGGTCACGCCGCCGAGCAGGCTCTGCAGGAACATCGTGCCGAATCTGGTGGCCAGCGCCGGCCCGGCTACGGCAGCCGTCCTGCCGTTCGCCGCCGAGTCCAGCTCGCGTATTTCGGCCAGCGTGCGGTGCACCAACGGATCGGCCAAGAACGCGGCGTGTGCCTGATCCTGCAACACCTGGGCGGACGCGGCCGGAACGGTGGGTGACGCATTCGCCGCAGCCGGACGAACCAGGTCCGTACCGACGAGCGCTAGCAGCGCTCCCGCTGCGACCGTTGTTGCCACCCATGATCTGGCGCGGCCTTTCTCGGCACTCCTGCTGGCCTGACGAACCTTCACCGTGTCTCCTCCTGAACGCTACTCAACCCTGGCCACCGACCAACAGCACCTGGCAACTACGTGATTCCCCTTGTCAGGCGACCCGTGCTGCCGAACCGGTTCGGCAGCAAGATCTCGCATGTGAGCAACGACAACCACGATCTTGTTCAGCCGTCGGAGGCTCAGTCGGAGGCGGCGCGGGCTGGTGCGCCGGACCCGCCGGTCCGTTCGGTGGAGACCGCCTAGCTGCACGCGTTCGCCGGCAGCTAGGCGGTCTCCTGAACTGCATAGGAGCCGGGGCATGTTTCCTTGAGGCCCATCATCAACGCATCGGCCTGGTCGAGGATGTCCTCTGCGGCCAGATCCGTGTGCGGCTGGGCGACGATCGCGCCGATTGTCACACCCAGCGGGGTGTCGGACGGCGCTGGTGGAGTGTGCGCCACGCACGTGATGAGGCGTTCGCACAGTTCGGCTCCGTCGGACGACGGGGAGGCCAGCCGGCTGGCGACGACGAATTCGTCACCGCCTAGGCGCGCAATGATGGCCTGTTCGTCCACTGCTGTAGCCAGGCGTCGGGCCACCTCGACCAGCACGGCATCGCCCCCGGCGTGACCGTGACGGGTATTGACAATCTTGAACCCGTCGAGGTCGATGTACAGGACTGCCAGCGGAGTCGTCCGATCCTCGGACAGTTCCCGGTCCAGCCAAGTCGACAGGCTGCGTCGATTCGCGAGCCCGGTCAAGGAGTCCGTGGTGGCCAAGATATGGAGGTTCAGCTCGCGCGTCTGCGCAGACTTGGCCAGCCACACAGCGACACCGGCAGCCAAGCCAAGGGCGAATGTCCTCACCCAATAGGACGGGTCTTGGTAGTAGCCCTGCAGCCACCCCATCACCAGGGTGATCGCACCGGCCCAGAGCCCGATCAGGCATGTCATCGCGGGTCGGGCGAAGGCAGCCGAGGCCACAACCGGAACCCACATCAGACTGAGCAAGACCAGCGACGGAGGGGTTGCCAGGTCCAGCAGAGCCACCACGAGAATGAGTCCAGCGAGAAGCAGAAACCGGCCTCTCCTGTCCATGGCTTCCAAGGTAATCGCCTACCACGGTCGTCGCTGCGCCCCTGTCGACGGTTCCTACGTAGGAGGTCAGACCCCTGGCGATGGCGTTTGCCAGTTCGACGCGACAACTGCGGCAAGGAACCGCTCGCCCTCGAATCCGAGGGGAATTCGCCGCACGTGTCGGGGGGTGATGGTCGAATGGTCGCGGATCTGAGAGTCAGGTCCGCCGACATCCGATGGGGAGATCCATGACGAAGGAGAACGAACCGACCCTCACGGCAAACGAGTTGAACACCTTGTCCTGGGAGATCAAACGCGGGGTGTCCTACGGGGATTCGCAGGTGCCGGACTCGCCGCAGAAGCGGCAAGCCTGGGAGGGGTTGTCCCGCGACATCGAGCGGGCGAAGGCCGAGGGCACCGTGCTGTGGCCGGTCAACGACTGGTGACATGACTGCCACAGAGCCCGGTTTTCCCCCAGGTGCGCCCGTTCAGGGGAGGGCCGCCAACGCCCAGGGCGCTGGGTACCTCATCCACAGACTCAATACGTGCCCTTGATCACGAAGTATGACCCGCGAATCGTGCCCGCCAACTTGGATCTCTGGCGGGCGAACTTGAACCGCGAGGCGAGTTCGGCCGGCACGTCCATGCCCTCGGCGAGTTTGAAGCCGACGGCGCGCTTGCCGGAGTCGGCCAGGGTGTAGAGAACGTTCACTGACAGACCGCTGCGGTAGAAGACATAGGTCCAGCGGATGCCGTCGACGGTGAACTCGGTTGCCTCGAGTGGCTCCGACTCGATGACGATGTCGCGCTCCTGTTTCAGGATGCCGCTCACATAGTCGATCAGTTCCTGCGCTTCGCCCGCTGGCTCGACGGTGAAAGTGTGGTCGTACTTGTTCGCGAAGTAGCGGGCCTCGTTGGCTCGCAGCCCGGCAAGCGCGGATGCCACCGGCGACGACTCCAAGCCTTCTGTCGAGACGGTCGTGAAGTTCACTTCGTAGGACATTCCAGCGCCTCCTCGACCGACCGCTCGCAGCGACGTCAGTGTTGCCGAGCCACTGCCCGGAGTCAATCAGGCGGCGCCAGCATCGAGGTCCGGACGGCACGAGGATCGCCGGGATTCCCGACTCGTCTCCGAGACTGCTCGCGTCACCTCGCCGGAAGCAGCAGGGCTGTTGGGTGACGGCGAACACCGGCGGCGTGTACCTTCAGCGCATGTACCCAGTCAAGGCTTCCGCAGCCGCCCGCGTCCCCAACTCGGCCAAGCACGGCGGGCGAGCAGCGCGGCGACGTTCGTTGTGGCTTCGCGCGGGGGTGTTCGGCACTCTCTCGGTGGCGGTCTTGGCGGGGTGCTCTTCGTCCACCTCCACCGACTCACCGACCTCCGCGTCGGCGTCCGCGAGCACCTCTGCGGCGCCCTTCGATCAGGCCGCACTGCAGCAGATCCTCGACGAGACCGCCACCGAGTTCATGGCACCGGGGATGGCTGCACTCGTTCGTACGCCGGACGGCGACATGGAGGCCGTCTACGGCACCACCACTCTCGGCGGCGACACGGAGGTGACCCCCGATCTGCACGTCCGGATCGGTTCCAACACCAAGACGTGGACCGGCACCGTGATCCTGCAGCTCGCGCAGGAGGGCAAGATCGACCTCCAGGGTCCGGTGTCGGACTACTACGACGGTGTGCCGAACGGTGAGAACATCACCATCGCGCAACTGCTGAACATGCGCAGCGGGCTCTACAACTACAGCGAAACCCTCACGCTCAACGAGGCGCTGGACAACGAGCCCGACAGGGTCTGGGCCCCCACCGAACTCCTGGCTCTGGGACTGGCGAACCCGCCCTACTTCCCGCCAGGCGAGGGGTACCACTACTCCAACACCAACACCGTGCTGCTGGGTCTGATCGCAGAGAAACTCGAGGGCAAGCCGATCGCCACCATCTTCGAGGACCGCCTGTTCACCCCCTTGAACATGGCACAGACCAGCTTCCCTCCCAGCGACACGGCGGAGATCCCGGCACCGTTCACCGACGGCTACATGTACGGCACCAACGTCGCCCAGATGGACGATCTCTCGCTGCCGCCCGACCAACTCGCCGAGGCCCAGGCCGGAACCCTCGAGCCCAACAACGTCACCGGCGACAACCCGTCGTGGACCTGGACCGCGGGACAAGGCATCTCCACCCTGGAGGATCTGACCACCTGGGTGACTGCGCTGGGAACGGGCTCTTTGTTGAGCCCCGAGATGCAGCAGGAGCGCCTCGACAGCCTGCAACCGCGGGACCCGGCCTCTGGCGACGGCCCGCTATACGGCTATGGCTGGGCCTCGTTCGGGCCCTACCTCGGTCACACCGGGGAGATGCCGGGCTACAACTCCTTCATGGGCTACGACCCTGAAACCAAGGTTTCCATCGTCGTGTGGGCGAACCTCGCGCCATCGGCCGACGGTCAGTCGGTGGCGAACACGGCGGCGCGCAGCATCATCACCGCGATCGGCGGAGGCGGCTCCTAGGCCGTCACAATGGAGGGGTGCGCACTCTCGTCATAGTGCTGGGCGACCAGCTGGATCGGGACTCGGCGGCCCTGGACGGCTTCGATCCTCGGACCGACGCGATCTGGATGGCCGAAGTCGCAGGTGAGTCCACGCATGTGTGGTCGGCCAAGCAGCGGATCGCCGTATTCCTCGCGTCCATGAGGCACTTCCGGGACGAGATGCGTGCCATGGGTCGCACCGTGCTCTACCGAGAACTCGCCCCCACGGCGACCCCGCCGACCGATGAACCCGCCACCCTGGACGAGGCCTTGGCCCTCGACGTCGCCGCCCACCGACCGGACCGGATCGTTGTGGTGACACCGGGCGAATACCGCGTGCAGGAGAGCCTGCAGGCAGCGGCCCGACACCTCGGGGTTCCGCTGAGCGTGCTGCCCGACCGGCACTTCATGTGCAGCGTGGACGAGTTCGCCGAATACGCGGCGGGGCGCAGCCAACTGCGACTGGAGTACTTCTACCGGATGATGCGCCGACGCCACGGCGTGCTGATGGAAGGCGGCCAGCCGGCGGGTGGCAAGTGGAACTACGACTCCGACAACCGCGACTCCTTCCCGCCGGACGGCCCCGGTCGGTTGCCGGAGCCGCTGATGTTCGAACCGGATCGGATCACCGCCGAGGTGATCGACCTGGTCAACCTCCGATTCGCCGACCACCCGGGATCCCTGGAGGAGTTCGGCTGGCCGGTGAACTCCCGCCAGGCCCAACTGGCGATGACCGACTTCATCGCCCACCGACTGCCCAGCTTCGGACGGTTCCAGGATGCGATCTGGATGGGTGAACCGTGGCTGTTCCACTCCAGGCTGTCGGTGGCGCTGAACCTCAAACTGCTGGATCCGCGCGACGTGGTCGGCCGTGCCGAGGCGGCGTGGCAGGTGGGTGACGCGCCGCTGCCCGCGGTGGAGGGTTTCATCCGCCAGATCCTGGGTTGGCGGGAGTACGTGCGGGGCATCTACTTCACCCAGATGCCCGTCTACGCCGAACTCAACGCCTTGGCCGCCGATCGTCCGCTGCCGGAGTGGTACTGGACGGGCGACACCGCCATGGCGTGCCTGCGGGACGCCATCGAGCAGACCTTGCGATTCGGCTATGCCCACCACATCCAACGGCTGATGGTCACCGGCCTCTACGCCCAACTGCTCGGCGTCGATCCGACGGCCGTGCACGAGTGGTACTTGGCGGTGTATGTCGACGCCGTGGAGTGGGTGGAATTGCCCAACGTGATCGGGATGTCGCAATATGCCGACGGCGGACTGGTGGCCTCCAAACCGTATGTGGCGACCGGCAAGTACATCTCACGGATGTCGAACGCCTGCCGCTCCTGCCGATTCGACCCGGCCGTGCGCACCGGTCCCGACGCCTGCCCGTTCACCACGCTCTATTGGGATTTCCTGATCCGGCACGCGCCAGTGCTCGAAGGCAACTCCAGGATGGCGCTGCAGATCCGCAACGCACGAAGGTTGCCGGCGGAGGAGCAGGCGGCGATTCAGGCCCACGCCGGCGCCCTCCGCGGGCAGTGATCGTCTACGGCAGGAAAATCCCACCAATCCGATGGCGCTTCGCCTGCGAACGATGCATGAAAGTTTGAAAAGCCCGAACGACCACAGACACAGGAAGAGTGATGATGAGACCGACCAAGAAGCCCGCCGTCTTCGTTGCCGCCACGGCCCTCGGGATCGTGCTCGCCGGCTGCGCCTCCGACGCGGGAGAGGCCTCGGACACCACTGTCGCCAGCCAGCCGGCACCCGCCGCCTCGTCCACCACCGCGGCCGCACCGCCGGCGGATGTGACGGCGGATGCTGCGACGTCCGAAACCCCTGCCGCGCAGGCTCCCGCCGCCGGCGCCTGGATCGACCAGGCCACCTACGAGGCGAACAAGCAGCAGTACCACGACGCGGGCGACGTCGTGTTGTTCTTCAACGCCTCGTGGTGCCCCACCTGCCAGCAGACCGTGGCCAACCTCGACGCCGACGGTGTGCCCCCCGGCGTGACCGTGGTGAGTGTGGACTATGACAGCGCCTCGGAGCTGAAGCAGGAGTACGGCGTGACGGTGCAGCACACCTTCGTCCAGGTGGACGAATCCGGCGCCCAGCAGGCGAAGTTCACCGGCGCCCTGACCGGCGAGCAGATTTCCAGCAAGACCGTCTGACCGCGCAGTCGACGAGGGACTTCTCATGATCGAGTTGATAGGCGCGGTGCTGGCCGGGATGTTGACCACACTCGCACCCTGCGTACTGCCGTTGCTGCCGGTGATCGTCGGCGGTTCCGTGGCAGGGGTGATGGGGGATCAACCCGCCAGCGCGGGTGGGTCCGGCGTGGCGGTCGCCGTGCGGGAACGCACGTCGACCCGCTCCATCGCGCTGCGCCGGGCACTGCTGATCACGGCGTCGTTGGGCGCGTCGATCTTCCTGTTCACCATGGTCTTGAAAGCTTCGACGGCGCTGATCGGGATCCCTGCCGAGGTGTGGCAATGGGTGTCCGGTGGCCTGTTGATCGCGCTGGGCCTGGTGGGGCTGTTCCCCAACCTGTGGGAGGGCATCTCCGCAAAGTTCTCCTTGCAGTCGCGGTCTGCGCAGCGCCTCGGTGCGGCTCGGACCCGGGACGGTGTCGCCGGTCAGGTGTTGACCGGCGCGGCTTTGGGGCCGGTGTTCACCTCGTGCTCACCGCTCTACGGCTACGTGATCGTGACCGTGCTGCCGGCTGAACCGGCGCGGGGTGTCGCCCTGCTGCTCGCCTACGTGTTCGGCCTCTGCGCCACCCTGCTGGTGATCGCGCTTGCCGGGCAGAAGGTGGTGCGCCGGTTCGGCTGGGCCGCCGACGCCCATGGCTGGTTCCGGCGCGGTCTGGGTCTGGTGTTCATCCTGATCGGAGTGCTGGTGGCGACCGGCTGGATGAGGGAGTTGGAGACCTGGCTCATCGCGAACGCACCGATCGCCCCGTGGAACCTCGACTCCGAATTCATCCCGTGATGCGACCATGGCTACCGTGACTGCTTCCGCCCAAGGGCCGGCCCCCGGTGAGCTTCTCGAACGGACCGCCGAGGGTGACGAAGCGGCCTTCGCGCAGTTTTACCAGCTCATGGGCCCGGTGGCCTACGGCCTGGCGCTGCGGATCACCAGGGACACGCACATGGCACAGGACGTGCTGCAGGAGACGTTCGCGGCGATCTGGTCGCAGGCCGGGCGCTACGACCCGGAGACTTCCTCGGCCAGGGCATGGGTGGCCATGATGGCCCACCGGCGGGCGGTGGACCGAGTCCGCCGTGAGCAGTCGGAACGCGACCGCGGCGCCAGCTGGGCGAGCGGGTCGGAGACGACGGCGCACGATTCGGTCGCCGAGGTGGTGCAGTTGCGCGCCGAACACCGCCGGGTGCGTGCTGCGCTGGAGCGGCTCACGCCGCTGCAACGCGAGGCCCTCGACTTGGCCTATTTCGCCGGGCACACCCACACCGAGGTGGCCCAGCGACTCGACATTCCGCTGGGCACAGCCAAGACGCGGATTCGCGATGCCCTGCGCAACCTCCGGACCCATTTGGAGGATCACCGATGACCGAGATGCACGAGTGGGTGGGTGCCTACGCAGTCGACGCCCTGGACTCAGAACAACGTGAGGCCTTCGAACGGCACCTGGCCCAATGCGCTGCCTGCTCCGAAGAACTCGAGGCGTACGGCGAAGTGCTCGCAGCGCTGGCCGACACCCAGGCGGTGGCGCCGCCTGCTGAGGCGTGGCAGGCCATCGAAGAGCGGATAGCCAGCACGCAGGACCGATCCGGCCGGAGCGCCCCCTCGACCCCAACCGCGGACACCCCCGTGGTGCCGTCGGTCGGGGATCGGCGTCGACGCCCGACGCTCACGTGGCTGGCGGCGGCCGCCGCGGCAGCCGTGCTGTTCACCGGAGGGCTGGTGGTGGGTCGGGAGACGATGCCCGAGGTGCCCACGCCGGCCGATCCAAGCGTCGCATCCGCCCTCGAGGTGGCGGCAGCGGGTGACGCGCTGTTCACCGAAGTCGACATGATGGGCGCGCGTTCGAAGGTGGTGACCAGCGGCGAGATGGACAAGAGCGTGTTCCTGGCGGCCGACCTGCCCACCCCGGCGAAGGGCATGTGCTACCAGGTGTGGGCGGTGAACGAGGACGGCACCAAGGAGTCGGCCGGGGTGTTCGTTCCAGACGACCAGGGGCACGTGGCCGTCGTGCTGGATGGCGGGGCCGACGTCTCGTCGTACGTGATCACCCTGGAACCCCCGGGCGGGTCGAAATCGCCCACCGGCGAGATGGTCGCCCAGGTCGGTACCTGACGGCGGCGACGTCGCCTCGCCTCAGGCCGTCACCTTCCGTCGACTGCCGGTGATCGCGGCGAACCCGGCGACGACACCCAGGCCGAGCACGAACGACAGCACCCAGTCCAGCGGTGACATCACATCGTGCTGGATCACATAGATCGTGATGAACGTGCTGAACGGCAGCAGAAGCAGCATGGTCGTGAACAAACCCGGGTTGTAGCCCTCGTGTTTGATCTGGAAGATCACCGAGTGCTGCACGCAGTTCACCCCCGCGTTGAACACCACCAGTCCGAATCCGACCCACGGCGCGATGCCGGCCAGCAGGGCGCCGACGATCGCCCAGCCCCACACCGTCACGATGTTGACGAAGAAGACATATCCCTCGCTCAACGGAGTGTTGTCCGTGGGGTTCTCGGACGAGAACACGGTGTCGTGGTTGAAGAACGACTTGAAACCGCCCGGGAAAACGTACTCCTCGAACTCGTGCACCATCAGGATCGGCAACTGCAGCCAGAGCAGCCAGGCGTAGGTGGGAATGTCCCACTCCTGCAGGCGCGCCGTGATGAGCACGGTGAGCAGAATCGGGGCGAGCAGGGCTCCGCCCACTACCTGCCAGGCGAGATTGGCCTTCGCGAAGAATCCTCCGGACGGCGCTCTCAGCGGAGTCTCAGGCGCCAGCGTGGGGGCTGATGAGTCGGGCATCCGAACTCCCTTCGACGGTGGCGGGAGCCACGTTTCTCACGCTACTCCCGGCTCCACCGGGTAGTTCCAGCCGGATCCCGGTACCTCGGGCCGAACACGCTGCTAGGCAGTCTCCGGGATATCGACCTTCCCGTCCTTCGTCAGATGGGCCATCAGCCAACGGCGGGCCTGACTGGCGTTGCCCTGTGCCGGAGTGTCTTTCGGGTCGATCCCCAACAGCGCGGCGGCTGCTCCGAGAGTTGCCTCGCCGAGTTCCGACACATACTCCACCCCAAGTTGTTTGCGCTGTTCGAGGGCGATGTGAGCGGTGGGCTCGTCGCCCGGTCGGACCGGCTGGAAGCCCGGGTTGTTCCGGCCTGCCACGTAGGGCAAGGGGGAAGGTTCCCAACGGTCCGTGCGCGGCTCGGTGAGATTGAACGCAGCGTCGATCGGAGTCGCCCACCGGTCTCGCCTGGTGAAGGCATCGCCGATTCCAAGGCTCTCGCGCAGGGTGCGCGTCATCGACGTGTTGGTCTGCAGATCCCGGATGACAGTCCCTCGTTCCGTATAGGCGGAAACCACGATCGTCGGCACCCGGATGCCAAGACGGTCGAAGGTGAACCCCTCCTGTTTGACGATGCCATCGGGGGAGACAGTCGGCGGCGGCGGAACATGGTCGAACGTTCCACCGTGCTCGTCGAACATCACCACGAGCGCTGTCTCCTCCCACTGCGGGGAGTTGCGGACCGCGTTGTAGATGCTCGCCAGGAACGCCTCGCCGGCGCGGATGTCGGTCGGTGGGTGGTAGTCCTGCAGGTTTCCGTACAGCATGCATGGCTCAACCCAGGAGTATCGAGGAAGTCGGCCGGCGGACGCGTCGGCGAAGAATTGGTCGATGTGTGACGAATGCGACTTCCACAGTTTGCGATGATGCAGGCCGCCCAGGTTGATCGACTCGAACGGCACCACCTGCGAAGGGTCGAAGTAGGCCCGCCAGTCCACGCCATGTTCGGACGCCCGGGTGAACAGATTGGGCAGGTCGTTGTCCCACGCGTAGTCCCAGGTGATGTTGTTGTCCACCCGGCCTTTGCTCGTGCCGGCGTGGAAGAAGGACCGGTTGGGGAAGGTGCAGGTGGGCACGTCGCAGTGCCAGCGGGTGAACACCGCGTACTGCTCGGCCAGACCGTTGATCACCGGGGCCATGTCGGGGGTGAAGACCCCGCCGATGCTCTGCATCTCGGCGTGGGACAGCTCTCGGCCGGTCTGCCACTTCGAGTTGTAGTAGAAGTCGAGCGCGAAACCGTCCATGGTGGCCACGTCCCCGGGCTGCGGAGCGTTCCACGGATCCTCCTGCCGTCTGGCGAAGCCGAGGTAGCCGGGCAGTCCGGCATTCGACTCGGGGAGGTAGCGGCCGTAGATCTGGACGTTGACACTGGGGTAGGCCTCGCCCGGATCCGGGATCGGATCGTTGAACAGGTGTGCCGGGCCCACCTGCACCTCGCCGCCCGGGTAGCGCAGCGAGATCGAGGCCCCTCGGATTCCGTCCTCCGCGTCGATGTGTGGGAGGTTGCCGAGCAGGTTGTCGAAGGATCGATTCTCGAACATCACGACGACCCAGTTGCGGATGCGCTCTATCGACACGGGGACTCCTCAGTCAGGCGGTTGCGGGGCGATCTTCAACCGCGATTCGATAGTGGCGCGATTTGAGATGCTGAGTCAATCGTGGGGCCATCGGACCCTGATGGGTCACTCGGCGGGAGAATCTGTGCCTGCGTCGACGAGTGACGTCAACTCACCCGCCTGGATCGCGGCGTTGTGCGCGAGCCACCTCCCGCAGGTCAACTCGCGGGAGCCACCGACCCGGTTTCGCGACAGACTCGCCGGTGGCGGGAGTTCGGCTCGGAGCGCCTCGGCTTGACGCAGATAGAGCCGGCGAGCCGAATGCCGATCGGCGTCGGCGCCGTCTGAGGTATCCGATGCGTACACAGCGGCGATGGCGCACGCTTGGCCTGCGCGGCGGGCCGCATCAATCCAACCGATCGTCCGATCCCGTGGCAGTCGGGCGTCATTGGCCAGTACGTCGGCGATATCGACGCAGCGCAGGAATTGGCTCCGCGCGACTGCTGCGGTGGACCGGCGACGGCGGACGGCTACCTCGTCGGGGAGGTCCTGCGGCTCGCCCCCCAGCGCGTCCGAGGCGGTGATGAGCAGCCCGGCGATGGCATCCCGCAGGCGCCTTCGAAGTGACCGCGGAGCCATCACCGCCGTCACCGCCACTGCGGCCGCAGCGCCCAGCGCAACATCGGCGAGGCGTTCGCCGGCGGATCCCACGGTGATGCCCTTGGAGGCCAGTTGCAGCAGCGTCAACGACAGGAGCGTGAAGGCGCCCTGCCCGACGATGACACCGAGAGGTGAGTGGGTCGACGACATCGACACCGCGGCGGCCACGATGAGAATCAGCCACCAGAGTCGGCTCTCGGACGGTAGGTCGAGGAGCAGCAGGATCCACAGCCCCAGTACGCCGCCCACGGTGCCAGCTACCGCCGCGGCGGCCTTCGTCGCAGCGCGGCGCACGTATGGGTAGAAGGAGCTCACAGCCACCAGCAGAATCCACTGGGGGTGATCGATCTTGAGCAGTTGGGAAGCCAGGACGAGCCCGCCGAAGAGCAGGGCAGAAGCGGCGCCGGCACGAACCAAAGTGCTTCCGGGCGCCAATCGAACCCGTGCGTCCAGCCACCAGTTCGCCAGCCAACCGCGTACATCGGTCCCGGAATCCGATGTCATCGCCAGAGCGTGGCGTCCGATCGCCTCGCTCGCCTGAGTCACCACGCTGTCCGGGAAGTCCCCACTGTCCAACGAACCGCCCCGCAATGTGTCCTGCAGAGACGCGCGGTTCGACCGCGCGTGCGGCCACTTGAGTACCGCGATGCTCTCTTCCAGGATGCTGGCCGCCCTCGCATCCAGGGCTTCGCTCCCCGCTGCGGTGTTGGCGCGGGATGCGAGCACGTCGCTCAAGAGCGTCAGGTCGGAAAGCAGGTTGACCGAGGCTAAGGCGCTGGGAAGGGGACTGGCGGGCCGCTCGGGGCGGGCGAGGTAGACGCCGACCAGATTCCGACTCGCCTGGTCGAGATCATCCGACGGGAGTTCACCTCGCAGTACCTGAGCGCAGCGCGCGAGCAGTTCCACCGTGGCGCGGCGGACCGGCGACACCCACGGTGCGGGAAGGACCGTCATGGAGAGTGCTGTGGCGCCCAGACCTCCGAGGAGGGCTCCAGCGGCGAAGGACACCGGATCGCTGCCGCTGATCCCGCCAGCCGCGCCCACCAGTACATCGGCCGTCAGGCAGGTGCCCGCCGCGGCAAACATTCCGCCGCTGGTGCGCAGCAACATGAGCAGGCCGCTGGCGATCCCGACCAGGCACGCGAAGACCGTTGGCGGCAGCCCGCTCGTCGCCGACGTGAGCAGGATGAGGCTGGCACCCGCCGACGCGGTGACGAGGTAGGCCCGGAATCTGCGCCACGGATCCCCGTGGAAGTCCGCAAGGAGCAGCAGCAGTCCGGCCAGCACCGCTGCGCCGGTCGGCCCTGGTACGTCGAGCACAACCAGCCCGACAGTTGCCGCGACAGCGACCAGCGTCACACCCCTGATTCCGAGTTCGACCCTGATCGCATGCATGGTGAGCGGACTGTAGCCGAACTGGCCCCTGCGCCGCGTCAGGGCCAGCCCGGCCAGCGGCGCCCGAGTACTTACGGGATCGTGGTGGGCAGCTCCGCGGTCACCGTGGCACCACCGCCGGGGGTGTCGGAGATGTTCACCGTGCCGTCGTGCGCCGAGACGATGGCGGCGACGATGCTCAATCCGAGTCCGGATCCGCCGGACTCGCGCGATCGCGCGCGATCGCTGCGGTAGAAGCGGCTGAACACCGCGGTCTTCTCCTCGTCAGGTATTCCCGGGCCATGATCGATGACCTCGATCGTCGCGGTACCGGCATGTGATCCGACGCGGACCATGACCGGGCCGTCGCTGTAGCGCAGGGCGTTGGTGGTGAGGTTGCGTATCACTTGGGCCAGGCGGTCGGCGTCGCCGCTGACTTCCGGCACTGTTTCACCCGGCAGGGCGACGACCTCCACGAGACGATCGGGGTAGGTTGCTCGTGCCGATCCGACGTCCGCGGTGGCCAGCGCCAAGAGATCCACCGGATCACGGGCCAGCGGTCGCTGTTGATCCAGCCGGGCGAGCAGGAGCAGATCGTCGACCAGGCCAGACATCCGCTCGGATTCGCGCTCGATCCGGGCGAACGTGGCCGGTACGTCGGCGTCCGCCACGGCCCCCTGCCGGTACAACTCGGCGTATCCGCTCACCGCCGTCAAAGGCGTGCGCAACTCGTGCGAGGCGTCGGCCACGAAGGCCCGCATACGTTCCTCAGAGTTGCGCGCTTCTTCCAGTGCGGCGGCGCGCGCGTCGAACGACTCTTCGAGTTGGCCCAACATCGTGTTCAGGGCGGCCGACATCTTGCCCACCTCGGTGCGCGGGTCGGCAGCCGGGACCCGGCGCGAGAGGTCGCCTCCGGCGATGGCGTCGGCGGCCTCCTCCACTTCGCCCAGTGGCCGCAGGCTGCGCCCGACGAGTGCGAAGGCGCCGACGGCACTGCCCGCCACAACCGCCACCCCGATGGCGAGCAGCAGGGCCGATAACCGTTCGGTGATGGCGCCCACGTCCGACAGATCCCGCGCGACGGTCACCGAACCGCCGGGGATCGGCTGGGTCAGCGCCCGCCACGAACCGGTCGCACCGTCGGCGGCCGGAACCGTGAACGGTTCTGGCGGGGACGTGGTGGACGTCGCGGCGTCGGTGAGGTCCGGGGTTGTGGTGCTGAAGGCATCTGAAACGGTGGAGACCACCTCGCCGCTGTCGTTTGTCAGTTCCACGTAGAAGTCGCTTGGCAGCGGGGGCTGTTGCGGGGCAGTGGTCCCTGGGGGACTGCGGGGGAGCGCAGGGCTGGCGGAACCACTTCCGTTCGACGACAGCAGTTGATCCATCAGCGCCGGGGAGGCCGCGAAGTCTGCGAGCTGCCGGTCGACCTGGGCCAGCAAATACGATCGCAGCAGGCTCGTGGCCAACAGTCCGCTGAGCACCAGCGCCGCCGCCACCAGCACCACCACGACCCCGACCAGTCTGACCCGCAATGACATCGGCGCCCAGTGCCTGCTCACGTCGAGGCGCTCCCCGGGTTCGGCGGGCGCAGCCGGTAGCCCACTCCGCGAACCGTCTGGATCAGCCGCGGGTCGGTGCCGTCGACTTTGCGGCGCAGGTAGGAGACGTAGGACTCGACGATGTTGGAATCGCCGCCGAAGTCGTACTCCCACACCTGGTCGAGAATCTGTGCCCTCGTGAGTACGCGTCCCGGATTGCGCAGGAACAGGTGCAGGAGTCTGAACTCGGTCGGGGTCAACTCCACCTCCGCACCGGCCTTGCGCACCACATGCCGGTCAGGATCGAGTTCGAGGTCCCCGACGGCGAGCACCGGATCGGCGGCGGCCCTTGCCGCGCCTGCCCGTCGCAGCAAGGCGTGAACGCGCGCGATCACCTCCTCGAGTTTGAACGGCTTCGTCACATAGTCGTCCGCTCCGACCGCCAACCCCCGCACGGTGTCCGGCGTGGAATCCCGTGCGGTGAGGAAGAGCACCGGGGTGTCATCGCCGTCGGAGCGCAACCGACGAACGAGTTCGAGGCCGTCCAGCCCGGGCATCATGATGTCGAGCACCAGTGCGTCCGGGCGCCCCGACCGCGCCGCCGCCAGCGCGGCCGTACCGTCGCTTGCGGTGATCACCTCGAAGCCGGCGTGCTCCAGGCTGGCTGCGAGCAACTCCAGGATCATTGGCTCGTCGTCGGCCACCAGCAGAGTGGCGGCGGGCGCGGATCGGGACATCGCGGTGCCTCAGGAGTTGGCGACGGGGACGCCACCACTATCGCCGACCGGAGCGGTGAGGTCATACAGCACCACACCATCGACGGTCACCGAAGCGAAGTTCTGCGCCACCCAGGCCTCGATCGCGGCTGCCGAGTCACTGCCGCCGGCGGCTGGTCCGAAGCCTCCGGTACCGCCGATGAAGTAGTGGATCTCACCCTCGGCGACGTACTGCTGGAACTGCGTCAGCGTAGGGGCCGGATCCGTGCCGTTGAAGCCGCCGATGGGCATCACCGGGTTGCCGGTGGCCAACTGGAAACCGGCCGTGGACTGCGAGCCGATCCCCGCCGCCACCCAGGTGAAGTTCGCCGCGTCGGTGTTGAGCAGAGTTGCCACCTCCGCATCCACCTGCGGGGCGTCGAGCAGGCCACCCATGCCGCCGGTCGGGGCGCCATTCGCTCCTGCGGGAGGCGCCCCGCCGCCCGGGCCTCCCGGACTAGCGCTGGCCAGCGCCGGGCTGACCGATGGCAGCGAGCCGGTCTGCGGGGTGAGCGCGGTGTGCACGCTGAAGACAGACGGACCGATCAGGAGTGTGGCGGTGGCGGTGGCCAGGGCGGCTCGCCCGACCGTGCGATTCAGCGCGTACGGCGATCCCAACACGACCGCGGATACGCCGCCGACGATCCCGATCCCGAGGCCGACCGCTGCGTACCACCCACCCGCACGTGCCATGATCACCGAGGCGGTGACGGCGGCGGTGAATAGACCGCCCGCGAGCAGCAGACGAGCCGCCGGACGTTGGCGGTTCGCCCAACCGAGTGAGGTGCCGATCGCCACCAACGCCGCCAGCGCGGGTGCCAGCGCGATGGCGTAGTACTCGTGGATGATCCCCGAGGCGAAACTGAAGACTGCCCAGGTGACCACCGCCCACAGCCCCCAGAGCACCACCCCTGCGCGAAGCCGGTCGGTGCGGGCGGCGAATCGGCGTAGCCACACAGCGGCCAGTGCCATGATCAGCGCAGCCGGCAGGAACCAGCCGATGCCGCCGATCCAGGCGGCTTCCAGCAGCCTGCCTACTCCGGTGTCGCCGCCGAACCCGCCAGCACCACCCGGCCCTGCGCCGGGTCCGCCGCTGGCGGCATTCGGACCGCCCACCGATCCGACCTCGTTGCCGGTGATTCGACCGAGACCGTTGTAGCCCAACACGAGTTCGAGTGCGCTGTTGCTCTGCGAGCCGCCGATGTAGGGCCGCATCGAGGCCGGCGTCAGTTCGACCACGACGACCCACCAACCGCCGGCGAGGGTCACGGCCAGCACGGCCAACAGTAGGTGGCGTAACCGCTTGGTCCAGTTCGCTGGTGCGGCGACTAGGTAGGTGAGCGCAAACGCCGGAAGCACCAGGAATGCCTGCAGCATCTTGGCCATGAATCCAAGTCCCACCAGGGTGCCGGCAACCGCGATCCAGATCGGCGATGCCTTCTCCACCGCGCGCACCATGGCGTAGGCCGCGGCGACGAGGAGCAGCACCAGCAGGGCATCGGGATTGTTGAATCGGAACATCAACGCGGCCACCGGAGTGACGGCCAACATGGCGCCGGCGAACAGCCCGGCCCAGGTGCCGTACCAACGCCTGATGCCGGCGTAGAGCAGGCCGACGCTGGCGACGCCCATCAGCGCCTGCGGCACCAGGACGGACCAGTAGTTGAGCCCGAACACCCGGGCCGATAGGCCCATCACCATCAAACTCAGCGGCGGTTTGTCAACGGTGATCGAGTTGGCGGCGTCCGAGGAGCCGTAGAACCAGGCTGTCCAGTCGGAGGACCCAGCCTGCACGGCCGCGCTGTAGAACGAGTTGGCGAAGCCGTTGCGATCCAACCCCCAAAGATAGAGGGCGGCCGCGCCGAGGAGCAGCAGCCAGATTCCGGGATTGCGCCAACCAGGACGATCGGAAGTCCGGACCTGCGACTCGCAGCTGTCAACTGTCGGTGAGGCACCCGAGAGGCCGGCGACGGGCGCGTCGATGCGGCTCGCATCGGCAGTCTCGACAGTCATGAGCGGGCCCCCGTCCTGGTTGCCGGGCGGAATACCCAATTGCGGAACAAGACGAAGCGGACGATGGTCGCGGCCAAGTTGGCGGCCGTCAGGACCGCAACCTCACTTCCCCGATCCGCCGTCGGATCGATCCCGTGCAGCAATGCCAGCGAGCCGCTGGTGAGCAGCAAGGCGATGCCGAGGACCATGAATCCCTGCAACTGATGCCGGACCGCAGACTCGCGGCCCCGCAATCCGAAGGTGAAGCGCCGGTTGGTCGCGGTGTTGACTCCGGTGGCGAGCAGCAGGGCGCTGACGGAGGCGGCTTGGGGTGAGAGGAAACCTCGGAGCGCGATGAACAGCACGCTGAAAAGCAGCGTGGATCCGATGCCCACCACCGCGAATCGCAGTATTTGCCCCACGAGTTGGGCCCTGTGATCGGCCGCCACCGACGCTCGGGGCGGAATCGAGGCGACTGGAATGGTTCCCTTGAGCAGTCCTCGGCCGACCCGGGCGATACCTCGAAGGTCGGCCCACGCGGTGGCCGGTACATCCACGCTGGAGTCCGGGTCGTCGATCCAGTCGACCGGCACCTCGTGGATCCGCAGACCGGCCCGCTCGGCCACGACCAGCAGTTCTGTGTCGAAGAACCATTCGTCGTCGGCGACCAGCGGGAGCAGTTCGCGGACCCGGTCGGTGCGCACCGCCTTGAAGCCGCATTGGGCGTCGCTGAATCGGACGCCGAGGAACACCCGCAGCATGGCGTTGTAGGCGCGGGAGATGAACTCGCGCTTCGCACCCCGGGACACCTGCGAACCGGGGGCCAGTCTGGTGCCGATCGCGAGGTCGCTGTGGCCGGAGATGAGCGGCGCAACCAGCGGCAGCAGCGCCGAAAGGTCGGTGGCCAGGTCGACATCCATGTAGGCCACCACGTCCGCCTCGCTATTGGCCCAGGCGTGTCGAAGGGCGCGCCCGCGGCCCTTGCGATCGAGATGTACGGCGGTCACCTCCGGGTGGTCGGCAGCCAACTCTTGCGCGACGGTCAATGTGCGGTCGGTGCTGGCGTTGTCGACGATGCTCACCCGGCAGGCCCAGGGGAACGAGTCCAAGTGGGAGATCAGTCGTTCCACGCTCTCGGCAAGACTGTGTTCTTCGTTGAAGACCGGGACGACGATCTCCACCACGGTGCGGGTGGTGCCGGGCAACTGGTGCGCCTCAACGTCGCGCGAGTCCACGGCGGTCACGGCGGCCATCACGCGTCCCCGACGCCGTCGGAAAGCGCGGAGATGGCGGTCAAGAGGGCCTCGGCCTGGTTCGAGGTGATGGCACCGTCGGAGAGCATCCGGTCGATCATCGAAGTCGCCTCGATACCCGGCGGCAGGGAGGCCACGAACTGCTCGACCGCTGCGGTGTCGACGGTCCCGTCGCTGCTGAACAGTTCGCTGGCCGGGTTCATCGCCCCGGCGCCGGGTCCAGCCGGGATCCCTCCTGGGCCGCCGCCGGGGAGTTGGTCGCTCGTCGCACCTGCCGTCCCTGCGGCTGCGCTCGTGGCCACGGTGCCAGGGGACTGAGCGAGCCCCCAGACGAGTGTCGCAACCGCGAGGGCGGCTGCGCCTGCCGTGGTGGTGGCGAGCAGGACGCTGCGCTTCTTCTGGCTCTCGTACTTCGCCTGCCAGTGCTCAGGGGTGGACGCCTGCGCGGTCGCCTCTCGCGGGGATTCCGGCGGCAGGACTGCCGGTGGGGCGGATGTGGACGGCTGCGGGGTGTCGCTGTGCTGATTCATGGTTTCAGCCTGCGCCGCAAGGCTGGGGGTCGCGTGGAAGATTCCTGGGAGAATGCTGTGAGTGTGGGAGCGGCCCCTGCGCGGTGGATCAGGGCCTCATTGCTCGGCCTCCGCCTGCTGATCGTCGGCCGCATCGGCACGGCGCTCGAGGGTCAGTTTCGCCGTGGCGAGTAGCACCTTGACGATGAAGCCGACCAGTATCAGGCCCAGGACCATCTGGATCGTCACGGCGGCCCTGGTGGCGTCAGTCGTGGCGGTGATGTCACCGAAGCCAACCGTGGCGAAGACCGTCACAGTGAAGTACAACGCAGACATCCGGGTGAGCGTTTCGGAGAAGCCGTTCGCCATGGAGGCGTCCAGGTAGAGGTAGACCAGGGAGGTAAGGGCGAGGAACACCGTGCCGACCACCACCAGGGCTTCCACCGACCGGAGTTCCGGCAGATTGGAGGAGGTGATGGCTCGCAACTGCCAGACGAGCACCCCCACGAACACGGTCAGGGCCAACGCTGGGCCGATCAGTTCACGTGCTGTGTTCGGTAGGGCGTCGAGGGGCCAAAGGAAGTAGAGGGCGGTCATGGCCGCTGTCAGCAGCACGGATCGCACGGTCGCCCAGAGCAGGATCCGGCGACGTTGCTGCGGATCGAGATCACGCAGTCGGTGCGGAGCAGTGGGGGATCCCGCCTTCGACCGTGCCGTCACGTCTCGCCGTCCTTCCGCCGGTGGCAACTGTGGGGCAGCGTGTGCCACCCGCATCTTCTACCGCATCGTGACCTGATGCCGAGCCTGGTAGGTGTCGGGGTGACGCTTGTGCGTTCCCGTCCTAGTCTGAGCGGGTGGACCATGATCGGACAGCTTGGCGCGAAGCCGAGTCCCCGCCGGATACGTCATCCACCATTGAGCAGTCCCGCTATCGGATGCTCGCCGAACACAGCGGTGATGTGGTCGCGCAACTGGAGATCGACGGTACTTTCGTCTGGGTGTCACCGTCGGCGGTTCCGGTGATGGGATGGGATCCCGCAGCGATCGTGGGCACCCGCGACGTCGACTGGATCCACCCGGACGACCGGGAGACATTCTCGCAGATCGCTGGGCAGGCGCGCGCCGCCCGAGAACCCACCCGCTTCGTGATCCGGATGCGACACGGGGACGGTCGGCACTCGTGGGTGGAATTCGTCGGGGAGCACATCGATGCAGGTCCTGAGCACGGACCCTGTCGGGTGGTGCGGATCCGTGACGTCGACCTTGAGGTGCGCGCCCAGCGGCAATTGGCCGAACGCGGGGCGCTGCTTCGCACGGTTATGGAGGACTCCCCAGTCGGAATGGTGCTGGTGGACGGCAGCACCGCCGCCGTTTCGTTCGTCAACGACTCGGCGGCCACCATGCTGGACCGGCCGGTGGCGGAGTTGACGGGCAGCCTGCTGTCCGAGGTCCTGCCCGACCAGGAACCTGCGTGGCTCGATGCGGCATTCGTTGCGATTCGATCTGGTGCGGAGGCGGCGATTCGAGGGCGGCGTTGGCTGGTGACCTCGGACGGAGGTCGGATGGCCGTCGACCTGGCCATGGCGCCGGTCCTCGGGGGTAGCGGTGATCCGAGTTTGGTGGTGGTTCAACTCATCGACGTCACCGCCGCAGTCGAGTCCGAGCGACGCATCGCCGAGTCGGAACGTCGCTACCGACTCTTGGCGGAGAACTCCGGAGATGCAGTGGTGCAGGGCGATCGAGATGGCGTGATCGAGTACGTCTCACCCGCGATCGAGTTGTTGCTGGGTTGGCAGCCCGAGGACTTGTTGGGCACCAGGGCGCGAGATCTGCTGCACCCGGATGATGCCGAGATCGTGACGCGGTCACGGGCGCAGGCGGCCGATCATCCGGAAGGCCTGCTCGCGGCGAGGGGCCGGATGCGGCGCAGGGACGGCGGGTACCGCTGGATTTCCAGCGTGGCCCGGCTCCTCCTCGACGAGGCGGGGGAGGTGACCGGCTTCGTGGGTTCCTGGCGGGACGTGCAGCGCGAGGTCGAGGTCGAGGCCGAACTCGAAGCTGAGCGCCAACGTCTGACGGCCGTCCTCGACTCGTCGCTGGAGCCGCATGTTTACCTACGAGCGGTACGCGACAACGCGGGGGAGATCGTGGATTTCGTCTACACCGACCCCAATCCGGCAGCTTGTGCCTACATGGGGATGTCGCGACAGGAGTTGGCGGGTGCCCGGGTGTTGGACCTGTTGCCCGGCCAGGAACGGTCCGGGATGCTCGCCATGTATGCGTCGGCCGTGGAGACCGGCGAGCCGTTGGTGCTCGACGACTATCCCTACCCGCATGAGGTCTACCAGCAGGAGCGCCGATTCGACATCCGGGCGGTGAAGGTCGGCGACGGTCTGTCCTTCGCCTGGCGCGATGTGACAGAACGCTACGAGGACTCCAAGGCCCTCGCTCGGTTGGCGCAGACCGACGCCCTCACCGGACTGCTCAACCGGCCGAAGATCTTGGGTCAACTGGAGGCGATCGCCTCCCACCCGCCGCGAACGGGCACCAAGACCGCGGTGCTCTTCTGCGACCTCGACGATCTCAAGACGGTCAACGACACCCTCGGCCACCAGGCGGGTGACCTGCTGCTGAGCACGACGGCACGGCGCATCACCCGTTTGTTGCGTTCTGATGACCTCGTGGCCAGGTTCGGCGGAGACGAGTTGCTGATTGTCCTCGTGCATCTGCGAGGTATCGACGATGCCGGTGCCGTGGCCGAGAAGATCCGCCGCGCGGTCGAAATCCCCATTCGCCGGGACGACGGCTCGGACCTGCAGTGCACTGTGAGCATCGGTGTGGCGATGCTCGAGGAGGCTGACACCGCCGACGACGTCATCGCCCGAGCCGACCGCGCGATGTACGAGGCCAAACGGTCCGGGCGCAATAGGGTGATCGTGGCGTAGGGCGACAGAGGGGCGGTTGCGCAATGGTCAACATGGTCGGTCGAGTCGTCAAAGTGGCCCTGGCGCAGGCACTTGCGCTCGGTATCGTCGCCGGACTGGCGGGGGCCGCCCAAGCACTGGAGACCGCGCCCGGTGAGCAGACGCCAGAGGTCGGCGGATCCGCCGCACCCGTGCAGCCCAGCGATGCCGGAGCCGACTACTTGGAGGCGGTTCGGCAGGCGGTTGCGGCGAAGATGCGATACCAGGAGGCGGTGCGGCAGGCAGTTGCCGCCAAGATGCGCTATCAAGAGGCGGTTCGGCAGGCAGTCGCGGCGAAAATGCGGCGGGAGGCCCAGCAGGCCGCGATGCGTGCTGCTCTCACCGCCCTTTGGATGCCGGGCGGATTCTCGAATCCTGCCGGTGGTGCGTGGATCACCTCCGGCCCCGGCTATCGGTGGCACCCGGTTTACGGCATCTATCGGTGCCACGCCGGGGTGGACTACGCCGCGGGTTGGGGCGCCCCCATCCTCGCCTCAGCGCCCGGATCCGTGCGCTACGCCGGCTGGGGAGGTCCCCCGCTCGGTGCGGACTACGGCAACCTGCTGGTCGTTGACCACGGTGGCGGTGTGGAGACGGCGTATGCCCACCTCTGGTCCTTTGCCGTGTCGCCGGGCCAGGTCGTCGGCCGCGGACAGGTGATCGGATACGCCGGCAGCACCGGCGCCAGCACCGGACCCCACCTTCACTTCGAGTTGCGTTTCAACGGAGCCCCGCAAGATCCGCGGGGTTGGGTCCAGCCAGCTGATCCGGGACTCCGTCGGCCTGCATGCGTCTGATCGGCGGAGCCGGGAACTCCCACACCTCACCCCTGATCCGTGGCGTGCATCTCGTCACTGGTGAGTTCGGAAGCTGTGGGGTGGCGGTACCGGCCATCACGGTAGTAGTCGGTGGGTATCACCAGGTCCATCTGCGGCGGTGAGGCGAAACCGCCCATCATCGACGGCCCGCGCTCGCCGATGCTGCGGTGGCCGTGAGCCACTCCGCAGGGTGCCAGTGCCACGTCCCCGCCGGCCGCGTCCACCCAGCCGATGTCGCCCACGAAGAACTGACCCGAACCACTCCACATCACCAGGAACTCGTCGGACACCGGGTGTGTGTGGATGGTGTCCTCCACGCCAATACCGCAGTAGGCGTAGTTGAAGCCCACCAGGCGAGTTCCGGCGCCGGGCCACAGCACGAGTCGCATCGGCAGGCCGATGCCGGTGAACGCGCTGCCTTCGAGGACGTTGAACAGCGCGCCGGCGCGCGCGACTTCGGCGGCCGGGAGATTCTGCGCCCGGAACTCCGGCTGGTCGTCACGGAACACCATCTCGTCGAGGTCGCCAACGGGGCGATCGTCGGCGTTCGCTTTGGCTTTTGCCATGGCTTCCCCGTTCATCACGCCCCACGCAGGGTTGTAGAGACCGGACTCGACGTAGAGGTCGAACTGGGGTGGGCAGATCTGGTTGACCAGGTAGGCGCGGCGATCCGACGTGTTGCGTAGAGCGTGGGGGACGCCGGCGGGGAAATATGCAAGATCGCCAGGGCGCAGCGTCACCCACTCCCCACGCAGCAGCACCTCCACCTCGCCGTGTCGGCACAGGAAGGCCTCTTCGGCCAAGTCGTAGGTGTAGGAGTCGCTCGATTGGCCGGGATCCGCGATGGTCAGATGCACGGCTTCGGTCTGGAACCCGGTCCCGGGCCAGGCGAGCAGGCGGGTGGCCAACCCGTGCACGGTGATCTCCGGGCCGTCGAAGATGTTGCCGATCGCCCCACCGGACTTGATCTGCTCGGGTGTGCGATACCGGGCGCGGATCTCGTCGGCGGTCATCTCGGCTCCTAGCGTTGGCGGTGTCCCGGGCCGGCGACGGTCTGTGCGGGGTGCGGAGCGTTGGCCCCGACCTGTGGGACTGTGATTCGGTGCACTCCACCGAACGGCCCGGGCGTGCGTGGACTAGTCGAATCCTGCCAGGAGCCACTTCTGATGGCCAGTGATTGTGGCGGGTGCCCGCATGCGCACCGAGGGATTAGGTTAGGCTCACCTTAGTTCTTGTCGATGAATCGAGGTTGCGGTGTTCCAGGACGACGGACTCTCGCTGGCAGACCTGCCGGTGGGGCAAGGCGCCACGGTCGTGGGTGTGCCCAATTCGGCAGATCCGGCCTGCCGACGGCTGTGCGATCTCGGATTCTTGCCCGGGACTCCGGTGCGGGTGGTGCGACGCGCCCCGCTCGGGGATCCGACCGTCTATGACGTGCGTGGTTCCCACACCGCGCTGCGGCGGGCCGAGTCGCGAGAGATCAGGGTGACGCTCTCGGCTCCGGTGGTCATCAAGTCATGACCACGCCGGCTGTCCGCCATCCGCGCGTCAGCCTGGTGGGTAGTCCGAACGCGGGCAAGACGACGCTGTTCAACGCGCTCACCGGGCTGCGGGCCAAGACCGCGAACTACCCGGGCGTCACGGTGACGCGACGAATCGGCGAAGTCCGAGTCGAGGGTCGCACGGTGCAGTTGGAGGACCTGCCCGGCACGTACAGCCTCGAACCCGCCAGCCCCGACGAACAGGTCGTCGTGGACAGCCTGGTCGGCGCGGACGGGCCCGATGCTCGGCCGGATGGTCTGATCATCGTCGCCGATGTGACGACACTTCGCCGTTCGCTCATCCTCATCGCGCAGGCCCTGGCATTGGGCCTGCCCTCCGTACTCGCCGTGACCATGATCGACGAGTTCGACCGGCTCGGCGGCAGTGTCGACCTGCAGCGCCTCTCGGCCGCCCTCGGCGTCGAGGTCGTCGGCGTGGTGCCGACCAAAGGTCGCGGCCTGGAAACCGTGCGCGGCCTGCTCGCCGCACCGGGGGACTGGCCGGTGCCGGTGTTGCCGCCGCCGTCGGAACCGGCCGAAATGGCTGCCTGGATCGATTCGGTGCTCACCGACGTCGTGCACGTGCCGTCCCGCCGAAGCCCCTGGACGGAACGGGTCGACCGTGTGCTGCTCCACCCGGTGATCGGCACGCTGATCTTCGCGGTGGTGATGGTCACCTTCTTCCAGATCATCTTCGCCTGGGCCGCACCCCTGAGCGACGCCATCGACTCGTTCTTCGTCTGGCTCGGCGGCACGGTGGGTGGACTCATTGGCTGGGAGCCGCTGGCCCGTTTCGTCGCCGATGGTCTGATCGCCGGCGTCGGCGCGGTGCTGGTGTTCCTGCCGCAGATCCTGCTGCTCTTCGTGATGCTGTCGTTCCTCGAGAACGTCGGCTACATGGCCCGGGCGGCGATCCTGATGGATCGGCTGATGGGTGTGTTCGGCCTGGAGGGGCGTAGTTTCGTCGCACTGCTGAGTTCGTATGCCTGCGCGATCCCCGGCATCATGGCCACCCGAAGCATCCCGGCATCCCGGCAACGCCTCGCCACGATTCTCATCTCACCCCTGATGACGTGTTCGGCCCGGTTGCCGGTGTACACCCTCTTCATCGCAGCGTTCGTCCCCAACGTGGTCGTGATCGGGCCGCTGCGACTGCAGGGACTGGTGATGCTCGGCCTCTACCTGCTCGGCGCGGTCACCGCCATGATCGTTTCCACCATCCTCACCCGCGCGGCGCTGTCGGGCACGAGGTTGCCGTTCTTCATGGAGTTGCCGCCCTACCGACTGCCCGGCGTCAAGCACGTCCTCACCCAGACCTGGGATTCGGCCCGGCACTTCGTCCGCAAGGCGGGCACGATCATCCTGGCCACCACCGCCGTGTTGTGGGTGTTGTTGAACGTGCCCGCGGTGGAGGTGCCACCCAGCGTCCCGGCCAACCAGGTCGCCTCCTACCAGATGGAGAACAGCATCGCCGGCACGCTCGGGCGCGCGATGGAGCCGGTGTTCTCACCGCTCGGATTCGACTGGGAAATCAACGTCGCGCTGCTGTCGTCATTCGCCGCCCGCGAGGTTTTCGTCTCCACGTTGGGCCAGATCAGCGCCGCCGAGGGCGACGACGACCAGAGCATCAGCGCGGCCCTGCAGAGCCAGACGTGGCCGGACGGCTCGCCGGTCTACACCCCGGGGACGGTGGCGGCGATCCTGCTGTTCTTCGTGTTCGCCTTGCAGTGCATGTCGACGATCGCGGTGATGCGCAGGGAGACGAACTCGTGGCGATGGCCGCTGGTGGCCTTCGTGTATCTGTCCCTGCTCGCCTACTCAGCGGCTTGGATCGGCAACCGGGTCGTCACCGCGATCGTCGGCGGGTAGGAAGGGCACCGAGATGGCAGTCCGCATGCACGCCGAACGCACGGCTGACGACGACGTGATCTGCTTCGTGGTCCGGAACCTTCCACTGTTCGACTTCGCCATCGGTCAGGGCGGATTCACCCGGCACGATCCGACCGGCCTGCCGCCGGAGTTGGTCCAACTCTTGACGACCGAGGGCCTCGCCGAGATCGTCGTGCATGGCGAAAGGGTCGAGTGCCGACGTTCGGCCACTGGACCCGCCTGGCCGGTGCTCGCCCCCCGCTGCCGGGACGCCATCGCCGCAGCGGTGGCCAAGGCGGATTCGTTGCGGGCAGCACAGGCGGCAGTGGCCGAGGGCGCCGGCATGCTGGCGGCGTCGCACGGCGGCGGGATCAGCATCAGCGGGGCGGACTCCGAACGGGTCACGATCCGACTCGAAGGGGCCTGTCACGGGTGCCCAGCCGCCAAGCACACGGTGGAGCGGGTGCTGCGGGGCGACCTCGATCGAGCGGGGTTGGCGGAGGTTCGAATCGAGCTCGAGTAGCGCCGAGCCATCTTCGGCACGTCACGAGTAGGGTCTCCCCCGGAGGGCAGCGGTATGGCTCGAGTGCTGATCGTCGGCGGCTACGGCAATGCTGGCTGGCGCGTGGCCGAGGGTCTCCTGCGCGATTCCGACGCCGAACTGATGCTGGCAGGTCGGAACCCCGGTAGAGCGACGCAGTTGGCGGCGACCCTGCCGATAGATCGCCGAGGCCGGGTGTCCTTCCGGCGACTCGACGCGACAGATGCGCAGGCCGTCGCCGCGGCCCTGGACGACATCGATCTGCTGATTGTCGCGGCGGGTTCGACGCGGGTGTGCCTCGCGTGCGCACGAGCCGCGATCAGTCGTGCCACGGACTACTTGGACATTCAGTTCAACCACGCCAAAGAGCGGGTCCTCGCTGAGTTGCGGGGGCAGTTCGTGGCCGCCGGAGTGGTAGCCGTCACCGAAGGTGGATTCCATCCCGGTGTGCCCGGGGCCATGATCCGCCTGATGGCATCCCGCGTGCCAGGTCTTGCGCGGGCTCGGGTGAGCAGCGTGATCGAGGTCGATTGGGCTTCCCTCGGTGTTCTGTCCGATTCGACCGTGAGCGAGATCACCGACCAAGTGGCCGACTTCCGAATGGCCGAACTGGCCGATGGGCACTGGCGGAAGTCCACCCGCCGGATGAAGGTCGATTTCGGGGCACCTTTCGGGATCCGCAAGGTCGTGTCGATGGACCTGCCCGAGTTGCATGAAGTGGCCGATAGCCTCCCGCAACTGCGCCAGGTCGGCTTCTACGTGGGTGGCTTCGGCCCGGTGATCGACACCGCGGTGCTGCCGCTGGTGTGGATGGCCACGCGGATTCCTTCGGAGCGCGCCGCCGCGGCCGGCGGGAGGCTCTTGGTGGCATCGCTGAGACGATTCAGCAAGCCACCGTTCGGGACGGTGCTCCAACTTGACGGTGGCCTGCCGGGTGGGCCGGATCGCACCTTGATGCGCGTGGGCCACGCCGATGCCTACCTACTGACGGCTGAGCCCGCGGTGTCCGCGGCGCAAATGATCCTGGCAGGCCCGGCACATCCGCCCGGACTCTACCGGCAGGCGAGTTTCGTCGAACCCGTCACCTTCTTCCGGGATATCGAAGCTGCCGGGGTGAACGTCGAAATCTTCGGGTAACTGCACTGGGTGGTACACAGCAATGTGGTGGACCCGTTGCCGGATCCACCACACCTGCTGCAAAGAGGATTAGACCAGTGAGGCGCACTCCCACGGAGTCCATCCGGCGGCTTGGTAGTAGTTGAAGGCCACCTGATCCTGGGCCCAGGCCGGGGCCAGGTCCGGACGCTCGGCGTAGGCGCCGCCGCCGTAGGCCAGCCAGGACGGGATGTCGAACTGCCACGCACCGTAGTAGCCGTTGCCGGTGTTGGTCGTGGGGTTGTTCGTGGACTCGCAGTTCTTCACTGCCATGGCTTGGGGGGAGGCAGCCCAGGCGGCCGCGTCGGGGCTGGCTGCCGCATCGGCGGTTGGGGTCGGAGTCTGCTCGGCGGCTGCCGGGGCGGTTGGGGCCGGAGCGGCGCTGACCGGTGAGGCGTTCGGGGCGGGGGCGGCAGCCTGGACGCTCACAGCGGCGATCGGGCTCGCTGAAGCGGCCGGTGTGCCGTCGGCCAGCGGGGCGGCGCTCGCCGTCGCGAGGCTGGTCACGCCCAGACCGAGTAGCGCGATCGTGGTGGCGACGGTGTAAGTCTTGGTGTTCATGATGCACCTCCCGGTGATCGAAATCGGATGTTCAGTCGCTTGATGTCTCTGTTCTTCCCGGAGACGGAACGACTGGAGCGCCAGGGAGGGTGACTTCGGTCGCGTCGATTGCCAAGAAATGGTCAAGTTGGGTGAATTCGGCTAGCGCCTGCGCTAGCCGCACGCCCCGTTAGCGCGCCGGTGTGCGTCCATCAGTCGAGGTGGTCGTGCTCCAGGCTGGCGAGGAGCCGCCGGAGCAGTACGGCGAGTTGCGCCTGCTCCGTCGGGTCCAAGGCCTTGAGTTGGCGACGCTGATTCTCCAGGTGGGCAGGAGCGGCGGCATCGAATCGTTCGCGACCCAGTTCGGTGAGCACCACCCGATGGACCCGGGCATCGGCCGTTGACCGGGCCACGTGGGCGAAGCCAGCACCCACGAGCCGCCGCACCCGGGTGGTGACTGTTCCGCCGGTCAATGCCAGACCATCGGCCAGCCGGCTCATTGGCGCACCGTCCTCACCCGCGCGGCGGAGGATGGACAGGGCGGCGAAATCGCCCGCGGTCAATCCATGCTCGGCGAGCACCTCGTTCATCGAACTCTCGAGATGGGCCCGGATCCGACCCAGGCGGCTGACGATTCCCACCGTGCTCACGTCAAGGCTTGGATCAGCGCGCCGCCACGACTCGACCAACGCATCGACGCTGTCGGTGTCGGGGGTGAGGTCGTTGTCATGCACAATACTTTGATATCAAACTATTGTGCACGGCGCGTGGACCACATGCCGTCAGGACTACTACCGGGAGCAGGTAATGGCAACGGTTGCACGGGCCGAAGAGCGGCACAACGTGTCCACCCTCGAACTCTTCTTCGACTTGGTCTTCGTCTTCGCAATCACGCAGGTGACGGCTCTGCTCGCAGCAGATCCCACCCTCGGCGGGGTGCTCCGCGGCGTGCTGCTGCTGGCGCTGGTCTACTGGTCGTGGGTCGCCTACAGCTGGCTCGGAACGAGCGCGCGGGTCGATGATCGAACCACCACCGCGGCGATGCTCGGGGCGATGGCGGCGATGTTCGTTGCAGCCGTGCTGCTGCCGCAGTGGTTCAGTGGGGGTGGCTTGGCCGTTGCGGCCGCGTTGGCGTACGCAGCAGTCCGGGTGATGCATCTGCTGATGTTCCTCCTGCTCGGTTCTGGTTCGCCCGGACTGCGGGCGGCCACGCTGCGGCTGGCGGGTTCCGTGCTCGTGTCGGTTGTGTTGCTGCTCGTCGGCGCGGTAGTTGGCGGCTCGTGGCAGCTCGTTTTCGTCTTTGCGGCCGTGCTCATCGATCCGATCGGGGCGTTCCTCGGCAAAGGTGAGGGCTGGTACCTCTCGGCCGAACACTTCGCCGAGCGTCATGGACTGATCATGATCATCGCCCTGGGCGAGTCGCTGATCGCCCTGGGCCTGGCGGTCTCCGGCTACGGCCCCACAGTCGCCCTGATCGGGCTGTCGGTCTTCGGCGCGCTGCTCGCGTCGTTGGTGTACGCCCTCTACTTCCGCCGCACCGCGGCACCGCTGCTGGAAGCGCTCGACGCAGTGGTGGGGGCCGCCCAGGCGCGGTTCGGACGGGATGTCTACTCCTACGGACACTTCCCGCTCATCGCGGGGGTCGTCGCCCTCGCCCTGGTGCTGAAGAAGTCCGCCTCCGCGGTGGCCAAGGACGGCTGGTGGGCCGAGCTTTCGGGGATCGCGCCGGGGGCGCTGCTGGCCGCCGCGTTGTTGATCGTGGGCGGGGTCCTGCTGCTGCGGGTCCGGGCGGGTGTCGGGGTGAGGGGGCAATTGGCGGCCGGTCTGGTGCTGGCTTCGGCTGGTGGTGTGGCGGCCTGGTTCACCCCCGCCGCGATGGCGCTGATCATCTTCGCGGCCGGGTTGGCGACGGCCATTGGAGTGCCTGCGCGGTTCGCGGCGAACGAGCCGGCGCAACGGCTGCCAGACTGAGGCGCATGGTTGCCGATCCCGACGCCGTCGATGCCGCCGTTCAACTGCCGTCCGTCACGCTGGGTACCCCGCTGACTCCCGGGGCCTTTCGGGTCCTGCTGTGCGGGGCCGGTGAGCTCGGCAAGGAGGTGGTCATCGAGTTGCAGCGGTTGGGCGTCGAGGTCATCGCAGCGGACCGCTACGCCGATGCCCCGGCGATGCAGGTGGCACACCGTAGCCACGTACTCGACATGCGCGACGCGGAGGGCCTGGCCGCGGTGATCGAAGCGGAACGGCCGCATCTTGTGGTGCCCGAGATCGAGGCGATCGCCACGGCACAGCTCGTCGCCGCCGAACAGGCAGGAGTTCGGGTGATTCCCACGGCGCGGGCGGTGCATCTCACCATGGACCGGGAAGGGATCCGTCGGTTGGCTGCTGAGGAACTCGGTGTGCCCACATCGAGGTACGCCTTCGCCGGCGACGAGCAGGAATACCGGGCTGCGGCCGAGCTCATCGGTTTCCCGCTCGTGGTGAAGCCGGTGATGAGTTCCTCGGGGAAAGGTCAGACCGTCGTCGAGGGGAGCGACGGGCTCTCGGCGGCGTGGGAGTACGCCCAAACCGGAGGCCGCGCGGGAGCCGGGCGGGTGATAGTCGAAAGCCTGGTGGATTTCGACTACGAAATCACGTTGCTGACGGTGCGTCATGCCGGCGGGGTGTCGTTCTGTGCGCCGATCGGACACCGGCAGGCCGACGGCGACTACCGGGAGTCCTGGCAGCCGCAGCCGATGTCGCCGACCGCGCTGGAACGGGCGCAACGGATCGCAATGACGGTGACGGACAATCTGGGCGGTTACGGCGTCTTCGGCGTTGAACTCTTCGTGCAGGGCGATCAGGTGTGGTTCTCCGAGGTTTCCCCGCGGCCCCACGACACCGGCCTGGTGACGCTGATCTCGCAGAATCTCTCGGAATTCGCGCTGCACGCCCGGGCGATCCTCGGTCTGCCGATACCGGTGATCCGCCAGCTGGGCCCTGCCGCCTCAGCCGTGATCCTGGCCGAGGGGGAATCTACGGAGATCAGTTACCGGGGTCTGGCCGATGCCCTGAGCGAGCCCGATACCGACGTGCGACTGTTCGGCAAGCCCGAGCTGTCGGGGCGTCGCCGACTCGGCGTCGCGGTGGCACGGGCGGACTCGATCGAAGCCGCCCGGGTCAAGGCGCGTCGGGCCGCCGACGCCGTCCAGGTGGTTCTCTGAACCAGTCTGTGGCGCGCGGCGTCTCAGGTACCCCAGGCGGCAGTGACCGCCCAGAAGAAGCCGACGCTGGCCGCATAGAGCCCCACCACCACGATCGCGCCTATCGCCGTGCGTCGAGTCGACTCTTCCGCCGGCGGCACCAGCCACCAGCGCAGCAGTCTGGAGGCCCAGGGGATGAGCAGGAATCCGGTGAGTGCCACGCTGACCGCGTTGCCGATGAAGGTGGCCAGAGCGGTGCCCCAGGAGGCAAGCCACTGGTTGAGGGTGAAGATCTCCAGCATCACCACCGGGTACAGCACCAACAGCACGATGGCGCTCAGCTTCCAGGCCGGAGGTGGACGCATTCCGGATTCGGCGCCGGCGAACCAACTCTCGAATGCGCTTTGGGACGGCCGCACGTCGAATCGGTCCACGTGGCTCGCGCTCTCCTTCAGCAGCGCCTTGCGGTCCGGGCTGTGCATCCAGGCTCGCAGTTGCTCGTCGCCGGCGAAGGCGATGATCGAGACCCATTCGTCGGTCACGCCGGATATCGGCGCCTGGATGTGCTGGCCCAAGAAGCCAGGGAATTCCTGCTCGCGGGAGAGCATGGTGGCTTGCCACTGTCGGAACCATTCCTCTGATCCTGGCTTGACGCGGGTGGTGATGGTAGACGTCGCCACCTGGGCCTGCGTGATCGGGATCCGAACCACGCTGCGCCGCGCGGTCGTGGACATGCACGCAGTTTCCGCGCTGAGCAACTCCTCGAAGGCAGAGCTTTCCATCCAGTCCGTTGCATGCCCAACGGAGGTGAATCTGCGCACCACCGTCTGTTGGGTGCTGTCGCTGCCGACGTGCACGTCGTATCCGAGGTAGCCGGGCCGGCTCATCAGCGCAAGGCTGGCTTTCGCCTGGGCAGCGGCGAATTCCTCAACGCGTTCGGGGAGCAGTTCAGCTTGCAGCACGATGAGGGCGCCGTCGCCGGAAGACGAATTCAGGTAGGGATGCATCGCGGCGTCATTCGCGCAGGCTAGTAGGGGTGCTTGTCGGCCTTCTCCTGCCAGGCCCGATAGGCGGTGAGGCCGGCGTCCTCGCCGATCCGGTGGATCGGGATCCGCCGCTCGTCCAGCGGCTTTGCGAAGTCTTCGTACTGGAACGCATCGTCGAAGCCGATCTCGCGGGTTTGTTCCACACTGCACGCGTAATACAACGTGCTGATGCGCGCCCAGTAGATCGCTCCCATGCACATCGGGCATGGAAATCCGCTGGCATAGATCTCGTAGCCCGCCAGCATCTGGGCCCGTTCGGGCATGGGATCCGGGGAGCCGGGATCGCGTGGGATCAGTGTCAGTGTTGAGTCGTCCTGCTGCACTTCGGAGATGCTCGGGGCGTAGGGATTGAGTACTTGCACCGCTTTGCGGATGGCCTGCACCTCGGCGTGGGCGGTGATGTCGCCGGTGAGCAGGACTGTGTTGCTTGCCGAAGCAATCACCTCACCATCTTTGGCGATCACGGCTCCGAACGGGCCGCCCCAACCCAGTCGAGCGGATCGCTCTGCCAGGGACGCGCTGAGGGCCATCAGTTCCTCGGGTGTCATGAGTCCTCTCCTGTCGGCTTCGTCGTGTATAGCAGCCCCTCGCGATCTTGGGCAACCCACGCTGAGTCGCGGTGTGACCCCGTTTGGGGGCACCTCGGCGTGCGCTCGGCCAGGGTGCACGGCCCCCGGAGATAGCCTGAAAAGACCATGTTCGAGGATCGGGAAGATGCTGGCCGACAGCTCGGCGAGGTGCTAGGCGGGCGCCGCGCCGAGCACCCCGTGTTGCTCGCGCTGCCCCGCGGCGGAGTGCCCGTGGCGATCGAGGTGGCGAAGGCGATGCAGTTGCCGCCGGGCGATCTCGATGTGTTGGTGGTGCGCAAGATCGGCGCTCCGTGGAATCCGGAGTTCGGCGTCGGCGCGGTGGGCGAGGACGATGTCGCCGTGATCGATACCCAACTGGTGAGCGAACTGGGTATTGACGCCGCCACGCTGGAGCGGATCCGGGCGAGGGAATCCGCCGAAGTGCGTCGGCGGGTTGTCCGATATCGAGCTGGGCGCTCGGCAGCCTCGGTCGCTGGTCGCGAAGTCATCGTCGTCGACGACGGCATCGCCACCGGCTCGACGCTGCGAGCGGCCATCGCGCTGTTGCGCGAGCGCCATGCGCGCCGAATCATCGTGGCCGCGCCGGTTGCGTCCTCGTCCGCCGTGCGGGCGTTGCGGGCTGAGGCCGACGAGGTTGTGGTGCTCGAGATACCACCCGACTTCCGCGCCGTGGGCATGCACTACGGCCGGTTCGGACAGGTTCCGGACGCCGACGTCGTCGCAGCCCTTGACCGATTCCACTCCGACTCGGGCGCCGGAATCGACCACGAGGTGCGGGTTCGACTTGATGCCGAGACGGTGCTGCCCGGTCGCCTCTCGGTTCCGGCCCGGCCGCGGGGAGTCGTCGTGTTCGCGCACGGCAGCGGCAGCAGTCGCCACAGCAGTCGGAACCTCGCGGTCGCCGCGACCCTCAACGCCAGCGGGTGTGCGACGCTGCTCTTCGATCTGCTCACCGAGTCCGAGGCGGCGGACCGCACCAATGTGTTCGACATCGACCTGTTGGCAGACCGGCTCTTGGACGTCACGGAGTGGTTGCGGTCGCCGGATGCCCCACCGGGGGTCACGACGTTGCCGGTTGGCTACTTCGGCGCGAGCACCGGCGCCGCCGCCGCCTTGACCGCGGCGGCTCGCAGCCCGCGGGTGATATCCGCAGTGGTGTCCCGCGGCGGTCGGCCCGACCTGGCCGCAGGATGGTTGCCGCAAGTCGCCGCACCTACCCTGCTCATCGTTGGGAGCCTCGATCGAGCGGTGCTCGCCCTGAATCAGGCCGCGCAACGGCGTTTGACCTGCGAGAACCGGCTTGAGGTGGTGCCCGGCGCGAGCCATCTCTTCGCTGAACCGGGCACACTCGAGCAGGTCGGGGCGCTCGCTTCGGAGTGGTTCAGTCGGCACTTCCCGCCGCTGGCGGCCTGAACCGGCGGGGCTCAGGACGTCGCAGTGACGCTGACCTTCGTCGGTTCCTGCGTTCCGGAGGCGCAGAAGCCGAACACGCTGACCGTCTGACCGGGGTTGATGCGGGCACCCCAACCGGGTGGTGTGACCGTCACGCTGCTACCGCTTTGGGTCACCGTGCCGTTCCACGAACTGGTGAGCGCGGTTCCCTTCGGCAAGTCGAATTGCAGCCGCCAACCGGGCACCGCGGCGGTACCGGTGTTGGTCACGCGGGTGCTGCGGCAGAACCCGCTGTCCCAGGTCGAGTCGCGAACCAGCTCGACGGTCAACCCGGTAGTCGTCGGGGTGGGAGTGGGCGTGGGAGTGGGGGTCGGTGTCGGGGTCGGGGTGGGTGTCGGTGTGGGAGTGGGTGTCGGTGTGGGTGTGGGAGGGGGAGTCGGTGTCGGAGTCGGGCTGGCGCCGTAGTCGATGGCTTCCCGGTTCATCAGGGAATTCAGCAGCGCCATCTTCGCCGGATGCACGGTGCGCCAGTCGTCGGTGAGGATTCCACCCGTATCGCCCGAGTTTGGATTCCACGACCAGAAGGTCCAGGACGTGGCGTTGCGACCCATGTAGTCCGCGAACTGACGGATCCAGCGACCTTCGACGGTGTCGAGCCCGACGTTCTTGGCGCCGAACTCACCCACCAGAATCGGCGCCGTGCCGGAGTCGGAGATGTAGCCGAAACCCTTGGTCCAGCGATCGGCCAGGATCGTGCTCATGTCGGGGGAGGAGAACCACGGTTGGGCGAATACTCCCGGGCCGTATTCGTGCGGTGAGTACACCAGCCGCCCCGGGGTGGACAACCGCACCGGATTGTTTCGGACGCCTTCCAAGTTGCCGCCCCACCAGTGGCGATCGAGTTGTTGACCGCCGGCCACTTGGCCTTCGATACCTTCGACGAAGATCAACCAGTGCGGTGCCTTGCCCAACACCGCGTTGCCGGCCCGTTCGGCGGCCCGTCGCCAGTCGTTGGCCGCGCCGGTGCCCCAGGTGGCCGAGCCATGCGGCTCATTCTTGAGATCGGCCCCGATCACGTTGGGTCGATTCGCGTATCGGGTGGCGAGGCTCTGCCAGGTTGCCACCCAGTCGGCCTCGGTGAAACCGGCTTGGCCGTACCAGAGGTCGAACATGAATCCGTCGTCCGCTTGCGAGTGGTTGTCCAGGATCACCATCAATCCCTGGTTGGCGGCCTCGTCGATGATGACGTCCATCACCTGCTGCGGCGTCTTGCCCGCCAGCGCTGCATTGCGCCCCCCGCCGTAGTCGATCCCGGTGGTCCCGCTGGAGCGCAGTGCCTCCAGCGAGAACGGTAGCCGGACAGTGTTGAAACCCAATGAGGCGATCTGCGCAAGCATGTCCTTGTAGTCGCGGGTCCACAATCCGTGCGGAGCGTGGTTGGCGGTTTCGAACCCGAACCAATTGACGCCCTGCAGGATTACCTGCTGCCCGTCGGCGTCGACGATCATGTTGCCGGCGGTGCGCAGCGGGGTGGCCACCGCATCCCAGACGACCGGGGTTGTGGGCGTAGGCGTCGGAGTCGGAGTGAAGGTGGGCGTGGGGGTGGGCGTGGGCGTGGGCGTCGGGCTAGGTGTGGGCGTCGGCGTGGGGCTCGGACTCGGCTGGGTGCCGAGTGGCTTCCACACCACCGCCGGTGCCGTCGGCGGAGCGGCCGAGCCGGTCAGGCAGAACCCGGTGTCGCGGTAGGTCGCTCCGGCACCCGCCCGAGCCCATGAGGGCATGGTCAGCGTCACCTTGCCGCCAGCGACCGACGGGGTGGCGTTCCACCAGCTGCGCAGGCTCGAGCCCGGTGGTAGCGAGAACGAGGTTGTTGTGAGTTGCGCTGTGCTCGTGGTGGCGTTGCGAACCGCAATCGAACCGCACCAGCCGGTGCTCCACGCCGAATCCTGCACCACCACAGCCGATACGGATCCCGCCGCATGTGCGGTCCCAGCCAAGCCGACCAGGAGCGCGAGGGCGACAAGTGCCGTTCCCAGCCTGCGTGCAGTTCGGGCAATTGCATCGGTGCCGGATTCGGGCCGGTGGCGGGTCGCGAACATAGAGTCCTCCAAAGCCCGGTGTGTTCCGGGTCGCGTCAGCGACGTTAACACTTTCGGCAGAAATGTAAAGGCCGGCATCGGCACACCTGGGCCGTGGGGATGACGGTCTAGGGTGGCGGTCGGGAGGGCGGATGGATCAGGGTGCCACCAGCGAATACCGGCGCGAACTCTACGACCGAGCGCTGGCAGCCGCTTTGACGCGGCTCAATGCCGGAGGCTGGGGGGCCGTGCGGATGGCCGATATCGCCTCCGACGTCGGCGTGAGCCGGCCCACGCTCTACGCGGTATTCGGCAACAAGGCAGGCCTGGGTGAGGCGCTCGTCACCAGTGAGGCGGACCGATTCCTCGATGGGGTGATCCGGATCCTGCAGTCGGGTGACAGCCCGCCGGCGACGGCTGTGCACCGGGCCGCCGAGTACGCGATCACCTTGGCGGCGTCGAGCGCAGTCGTGGGCGCCCTGCTGGCGGCCGACACCGGCGGCGATTCTGACGCCAGTCTGCTGCAATCGCTCTCACCGAGCACCAGACTCGTCGGCCCGGAGATGTACGACGAGTTGCTGGGTTGGTTCGCCGAACGCTGTCCGGCGACCAATGCCACCACGTTGGCCTATGTCGTGGATGCCTTGTTGCGCCTGGTGATCAGTTACGTGGTCTCGCCCGGCCGCGAGTCACCGCGCGAGGCGGCGGCGGCCGTCAGCCGCATCGCCATCATGCTGCTCCCGGAACTCGTCTCCGCGCCACAACGACGCGACTGAGATCGAGCGTTCATGTTCGTCGCATTGCCAGGGTGATTCGGGCACCCTAGACGGTATGGGGGTAAGGGCTGAGGCCTCGCTGGCAAGTGGTCGTGGGTTGCCGGGCAGGCTTTGGCTTGTCCGGTAGAGCCACAGTTGGCAGGAGGCCCCAGCAATGTCTGAGCGTACGAGTGTGGGTTTGGATGTGCATGCCCGGTCGGTGGTGGCGTGCGCCATCGATGGTGAGACTGGGCAGTTGATCCGGGCGAGGCTGTGCCCGGATTACGACGAGGTCCACCGCTGGCTGCTCGGTTTGAACGGCCCGCTGCGGGTGGTGTACGAGGCCGGCCCAACCGGGTTCGGGTTGTCCAGGTTCCTTGATTCGGTGGGGATCGAGTGTGTGGTGGCGGCGCCGTCGAAGCTGGTCAAAGCCTCGGGGGATCGGGTCAAGACCGATGCCCGCGATGCGCTGCACCTGGCTCGGCTGCTTCGTCTGGGCGAGATCACCGCGGTCGCGGTGCCCTCGATCGAACAGGAGGCCGCCCGGGACCTGGTGCGGGCCCGGGAGGATGCCCGCGGTGATCTGATGCGCGACCGGCACCGGGTGTCCAAACTGCTGCTGCGCCAAGGCATCGTCTACTACGGCGGGGCGGCCTGGACCGGCAAACACCAGGTGTGGCTACGCACCCACCGGTTCGACGCTCCTGGCCTGCAGGTCGCCTACGACTCGGCGGTGGAGGCGATGCTGCTCACCACCGACCGCCGTGACCGCCTCGATGCCGCGATCGTGGCCATGGCCGCGGACTCCGAGTTCACCGCCGTGACCGACCGGGTGTGCTGCCTGCGCGGGATCTCCACGTTGACCGGTTTCGGGTTGGCCGTGGAGGTCGGCGATTGGCGCCGGTTCACCGGCTCCACGATCGGGGCGTACCTGGGGCTGGTGCCCACCGAGTCCTCCTCTGGGGGGTCCCGCTCACAAGGCTCGATCACCAAGACCGGCAACACCCACGCCCGCCGGCTGCTGGTCGAGGCCGCCTGGCACCACCAGCGCGACTACCGCACCCCCGGTGTGACGATGCGTGCGCGTTGGGACAAGGCCCCGTCCGCGGCGAGATTGCGTGGCCACCAGGGCAACCAGCGCCTGCACGCCCGGTGGGAGGTGTTTCGGGCACGCAAGAAGCGACCCGTGGTGGCCAACGTCGCGATCGCCCGCGAACTGGCCGGCTGGTGCTGGTCGCTGGCCACCCTCGAATAGCCACCCCACGCCACCGGGTATTCACAGATGTCCGGCCGGTGCACCGGGATGGTCGCAGCGCGTGGAACGAACCCGCGAACGCACTATGGGCAGCCCCCGAAAGAAGGCCACGCCCGATCCCTAGACAGCGGAAACGTTCCAGCCGAACAGCCCGTCCTGCGGTAACCAACCCGCGCATATCAGTCTGACCGCGCGTCGCCAAAGACACGCTGGCCACCCCACCGCACCGGCCGGTCAACAGCACCACAGGTAGTCGCCGCCCACGCATAAACTGCAGGCGGCGGCTACCCATGTCCACTTGACAACCACCCCCTACATATCAGTGCGACGAACCTGTACAGATCGCGAGGACGGCCTATGAGCGACGCAGTCACGGCGGTGCCCGACTACCGGGTGAAGTCGTTGACCAGGTTGGTGGAATCCAACGGCTTCAACTTCGCCATCGCGTCGGTGATCGTCGCCAACGCGGTAGTCCTCGGCGCACAGACCTATCCGAATCTGAGTCCGGGTGTCGAGTCGACCCTCACTCTGCTCGACACCACGTTCTATGCGGTCTTCGTCGCGGAGTTGATCACCCGCATCGCTTCCTATGGCAGGCGGCCGTGGATGTTCTTCACAAACGGTTGGAACATCTTCGACTTCATCATCATCGGCGGCGCCCTGATCCCCGCGGTACGCGAACACGCCACAGTGCTTCGACTGTTCAGGTTGGCCCGACTCGCCCGGATCATCCGGGTGCTGCCTGGTGCTCGAATGCTCATCCGCACCGTCACCCGGGCCCTGCCCGCGGTGGGGAGCATGGTGCTCGCCACGGTGGTCCTGCTCTTCATGTACGCGATGATCGGTTGGTGGCTGTTCGGTGCGGCGATACCCGAGGATTGGGGCACCGTGGGCACCGCGATGGTCACGCTGTTCGTGATGCTTACGCTTGAGAACCTGCCGGACAAACTCGCACAGGCGCAGGACGTCAGCGTGTGGGCGAACCTCTACTTCATGACTTACGTCCTGGTGGCCGCTTTCGTGATCGTCAACCTGTTCATCGGCATCGTCGTGAGCGCCATGGACGAGGTTCAGGCCGAGGAGGAGGCCGAACGGGAGCGGTCCGACAGCGACGACCTGCATGCCAAGCTCGACCGGATGCAGCGCACGCTGGACGATCTTCGCCTGGTGAACGAACCGCGAAGAGACGACTCAGTCTGATTCTGGACTGTGTCAGGAATCTGGCGTAGGATGCGGGCATGCCGGCAGCCCCCATCGACCTGCTCCGCGCGCATGGCCTGCAGGTCACCGCGCAACGGCTGGCCGTGATCCGGGCCGTCTCCGAGCATCCTCATGCGACTGCCGAAGAGGTTGCTGCGAGTGTCCGTTCCGAAATCGGCGCGATCTCCCGGCAATCGGTCTACGACGCGCTCGGAGTGCTCGTCGAGCGAGGTCTGGTCCGACGAATCCAGCCGATCGGATCGGCAGCGAGGTACGAAGACCGGGTGGGCGACAACCACCACCACCTGATCTGCCGACTGTGCGGACAGGTGGTGGACGTCGATTGCGCGGTCGGCGACGCACCGTGCCTCGACCCGATCGACGGCCAAGGCTTCGAAATCGACGAGGCCGAGGTCGCCTACTGGGGCCGCTGCCCGCAATGCCAGGCTCGTTCCGAGGGAGCGAACCACACGTCGAATCACCAACCAACCCACTCACAACCAACGGGATGATGCACATGTCAGAGAACGCACCCACCATTGCCGGCGAGAACGCCGACGCCGACTCCGAGGCCAAGTGCCCCGTCGCCCATGGCTCGGCATGGCCGACGAAGGGGACCAGCACCAAGGACTGGTGGCCCAACCAGCTCAACCTCGATGCGCTACAGGCGAATCCGCCGGCCGCCGATCCGATGGGTGCCGACTTCGACTACGCAACGGAGTTCGAAAGCCTCGACTACGCCGCGCTGAAGGCAGATCTGGCCGCACTGATGACCGAGTCGCAGGAGTGGTGGCCGGCCGACTACGGGCACTACGGGCCGCTCTTCGTGCGGATGGCCTGGCACAGCGCAGGTACCTATCGGATCAGCGATGGCCGCGGCGGCGCCGGTTCCGGTACTCAGCGGTTCGCTCCGTTGAACAGCTGGCCGGACAATGCCAACCTCGACAAGGCGCGTCGGCTGCTCTGGCCGATCAAGAAGAAGTACGGCAAGAAGATCTCCTGGGCCGACCTCTTCGTGCTCGCCGGCAACGTGGGCATGGAGACGATGGGTCTGAAGATGTTCGGTTTCGCCGGTGGACGGGAAGACGTCTGGGAGCCGGAGGACATCAACTGGGGTCAGGAAAGCGAGTGGCTGGGCGACCAGCGGTACTCCGGTGATCGGGAACTGGACAACCCGCTCGCGGCGGTGCAGATGGGCTTGATCTACGTCAACCCGGAAGGCCCCAACGGCAACCCGGACCCGCTGGCGGCCGCGCGCGACATCCGTGAAACCTTCCGCCGGATGGCCATGAACGACGAGGAGACCGTGGCGCTGATCGCCGGCGGACACACCTTCGGCAAGAACCACGGCGCCGCGGTACCCGACGAATACGTCGGACCGGATCCCGAGGATGCGCCGCTGCAGGAGATGGGCCTCGGCTGGAAGAACTCCTTCGGCACCGGCGACGGCACGGACACCATCACCAGCGGCCTCGAAGGCGCGTGGACCCCGACCCCCATCACCTGGGACAACGGCTACTTCGAGACGCTCTTCGGCTACGAGTGGGAACTCACCAAGAGCCCGGCCGGCGCGTGGCAGTGGAAGCCGACCGACCCGGCGGCCGCCACCACCGTGCCGGATGCTCAGGACCCGGCCAAGACGCACGCCCCGGTGATGCTCACCACCGACCTCTCGCTGCGCATGGACCCGATCTACGAGCCGATCTCGCGGCGATTCCTGGAGAATCCGGCAGAGTTCGCCGACGCCTACGCCCGGGCCTGGTTCAAACTCACCCACCGCGACATGGGGCCGGTCACCCGCTACCTCGGTCCCGAGGTGCCTGCGGAGGTGCTGATCTGGCAAGACCCGGTTCCGGCGGCAACCGGCGAGCCGATCGACGAGAACGACATCGCCGCGCTCAAGCTCATCCTGCTCGACTCCGGGCTGTCGATCTCCGACCTGATCTCGGTGGCGTGGGCGTCGGCCTCGACCTTCCGCGGCAGCGACAAGCGTGGTGGCGCCAACGGCGCCCGGATCCGACTCGCCCCCCAGAACGATTGGGAGGTCAACAGCCCCGAGCAACTCGCACGGGTGCTGCCGGTGCTGGAGCGGGTGCAGACCGAGTTCAATGCCGCCCAGACCGAGGGCAAGCAGGTGTCGCTGGCCGACATCATCGTGCTCGGCGGGGCTGCTGCGGTCGAACGTGCGGCCAAGGAAGCCGGCTACGAGATCGTGGTGCCGTTCACACCCGGTCGCACCGACGCGACCGCCGAGATGACCGACGTTGAGTCGTTCGACGCGCTCAAGCCGCTGGCCGACGGTTTCCGCAACTACGCGAGCAAGGGCCACGAATCGATCGCCGAGCACCTGCTCGTCGATCGGGCCGACCTGCTGACCCTGAGCGGACCGGAGATGACCGCGTTGATCGGTGGCCTCCGTGTGCTGGACCCGAACTACGGTCAGTCGGAATTGGGCGTGTTCACGGACCGTCCGGGTGTGCTGAGCAACGACTTCTTCGTCAACCTGGTCGACATGGGCACGGTCTGGGCTCCGGTTGACGAGGACGAGTTGACCTTCGAGGGTCGGGATCGCGACACCGGTGAGCTGAAGTGGACCGGAAGCCGGGTGGACCTCGTGTTCGGATCAAACTCCCGGCTGCGGGCCCTTGCCGAGGTGTACGCCTGCGATGACGGTGAAGAGAAGTTCGTCCGCGACTTCGTGGCAGCCTGGAACAAGGTGATGGACGCCGACCGCTTCGACCTCCGCTAGACCCAACCCGGAAGCGCGCATTCCGCGGGCCCGTCATGGGGCTCGCGGAATGCGCGTTTCTGCCGTCTTTCGGTGAGCCCGCCGGCGCGGGCCGGGATGAACTGGGGTCACCAGGTTTGTTGGTGTGTCCGCACGGTGGGACAGGAAGAGACTCGGGTTTTCGCCGCGACCCACCCGCCGAATCGACGTCGGCCGAATTAGCCCTGCGACCCGCTCGAGACGAACGGCAGCGGAACGCTGTCCGAAGCACCCCACTTCTCGAACTGGGCGCTGATCTGCGCTTTGGCCTTGTCGATCTGATCGTCGACTAGCCGCCGTTCGGCCCACGCGAGTTCCCGCTTGCGCAGGGCGACTTCCATCCGGGCGAGTCGCTTGGAGTCCACCGGCAGGTCGTAGGCCAGCGACGTGAACCGCGCGAGGTCGGAACGGTAGTCATGGCCGTTGGCCTCGAACTTGCCCGGGATGACGTGCATCGCATTCTTGACGTCCATCAGGGTGATGACGAACGTGGTGTACGGCCGCCACTTCGTCTCTTTCGGCACCCCCGGTTCGCGGGTCTCGGGTCGACCCATCCAGGTGGGCGCCTGCACAGCGATCGGGAACCAGAACTTGGGCATCGCATCGTTGTGGTGGCTGAGCAGGAAATACCGGGCCCGCTCGCGGACCTCCGCGGGGAGTGCCAGGTACTCCTCGAAGGAGGCGACTTCGATCACCTCGCCGTCGGGGTCCACCTGCTCCGGGTGGGAGAGCCAGCGCTGCCGGAACTTGGTCGCCGCCGGAGTCCCCAAGAAGAGCCCGCGTTCGATGTCGGCTCGATGCAGACCTTCGGTCCCCTCGTCGGCGAACACGTCCTCGGCCGTCAGAGCGCCGAGGCTCTCGCCGAAGATGCACAACCGTGGCCGATCCGACTCCGGCATCGCCGACAACCGCCACTTCAGGGCGTGCAGGAAGGCGTTGTTCTGATCGATCCCGATGCTCGTGCGGTCGAGTGAGAGGGGGGACGGGCGCAGCGAATATTGGATCGCAACGGTCGCCACGTCGCCGCCGGTCAGATACTCCAGCGATTCGGTCGTGACGTAGTTGAGGTAGCCGGTTCCGGTGGGTGACATGAACACGATCAGTGAGCGCTCGAACGCTCCGAGCGCCTCGAGTTCCTGCATGGCGAGGTCGGCCCGCTCGGACGTGGTGGGGCGCGACTCCAGGCCCACGAACGCTCGGATCGGCGGCATCGCATCGCCGCCCATGACTTCCTCGATCTCGTCGACGGTCAAGGCCATGTTCACGAACCTGCGGCCTTCGCGGCCGATCGTCTCCCAGGACACACCGCTGCGCGGTCCGCCACTGACGTAGTCCGAGGTGGGTGGGCTGGCGTATGCCGCCTCGACCGCGTCGCCCGAGGTTTCGGCCCGGTGGAACACAACATGGAGGGCCTTGTAGCCAGCGGCGGTGAACAGTCCGAAAGCCAGCAGGTGGCCGATGGGCCGGCCCAGGAGTTCGGCTCGGGGATTCACCCGGGTGACGAGCGCCGCCACTCCGCCGGCGAATTCCCGCTCGACCTTGGCCGCTCCGAACAGCCCGGCCGTCACCAAACCGCCGGTGAGCAGAGCCCGGCCGGCCGCCACCTGCTGCGACTCGTTCAGCGAATTGCCCACCGCGTCGTGGCTGACGCCCTTGTCCAGCATGTCCCGGTGCAGCCGGTGGTACTGCCAGACGGCGAGGGCGCCGCCCAGCGGAAGCGCCACGGGCACGGCACGGGCCCATGGATGTCCCTGATCGGCGATTTCGTCGAGTACCTCGTCTGCGCCCACGATGATGGCGCCGGCGAGGCCCCCCACCCCGATCCGCCAGGACAACGAGCGGCCCCAGGCCCGCAGGATGGGCTCATCCTTCTTCTGCGCCAGCAGTCGCTGTCCCACCACCCCGGCTCCCATCGCAGCGGCGTTGGCCCCCAGCAGCACACTTCTCCGCATGGTGGTGCGCTCGCTTGCGTCGGCGCCACTGCGGGCGACACGGCGCGCCACGGCTTCCACCAGCGACTGCGCCATGACCGTGAAGGCGTAGTTGATGGCGGTGGAGACTCCGGTGACCACTGCTTGGTCGGTGGTGGAGCGTGGCATCAGGCCCCGACTGAACGACTGGCCGACGCTGGTGGACGCCGCCAGCAGACCGGCTCGCTCGGGTACCCCGAGGGTCTGCCTGGTGCGAATCAACTTGTCGAGCAGTGAGGCCATGACTGATCCCTGGAGTCTCGGTGGAAGGCCGGGCTTTCCCACCCTACCGGGCAGCTCAACGGAGTGGGCGGGTTCAGGCAGTCAGGACGGACGTCATGGCCGGGTAGAGCTCAGGCACGGTCGCGCACCACATCGGCTACGTTCATGTGGCGCACCCGGACCATCCCCGGGAATTGCGACAACAGCGCCACGAGCAGGATCCCCACGACCACCGCCACTACGGTCCACCAGGGAACGTGAAGAAGAAGCGTGAACTCATCGGTCGAGAGCGACGAACCCATGTAGTTGGCGGCCCAAAGCCCGACCAGCACACCAGGGATGATCCCGAAGGCTGCCACGATGATGTTCTCCCATCGGATGCTCGAGGCGATGGTGCTGAACTTGACCCCGGAGGCTCGGAAAGTTGCGATCTCGCGATACCGCTCGAGGATGCTCACGCTCATCGTCGTGAAGATGATGGCGAAGGCCATGACGGAGCCCAGGATGATCATGAACAGCGCGATCGCGATGAGCAACGCACCGAATTGCGACACCGCTGACCTGAGGTCGTTGGTACCGATGTAGACCACCACGCCCGGCAGTGCCGACACGTCGGACTTGACCCGGGCCTCGTCCGCCCCGGGTGTGGTGGTCAGCATGGCCACGTGAGGTTGAACCGCGGGAATCTGCTGCGAGATCCAGTCACGATCCGCGTACACGAAGCTGCCCAGCGGATCGTAGGTGAATCCCGTCACGGGGCCGGAGAGGACCTGGCCGTCGAGGTCGCTGCCCGTGAAGGTCACGCTGATGTCGTCGCCAACCGTCAAGGCGGGAAGCTGGCTGGTGATGGAGCCGTCGACCACGAAACCGCTGGTGGGCAGCGGCACGGCGCTGCCAGCAGTGTCGATCAATCCGTGCATCACGGTGTCGGGTTGGAGGCCCGTGAGAGTTGTGCTGTAGACGTCGGAGCCGTGCGCCACCGACACCGGCTCGTTGATCGCCGACTCCACCGCATCAACCCCGGCGACCTGCGATACGGCCTGCAACTGGGCGTCCTCTACGGCCGGGACGAACTGTGCCTGACCGTCGGCCAGGTTGACCTGGCTGAACTCCACCGTGGTCATGTGCGTGAGCGAGGTATAGAGGCCGGTGGTCGAGACCATGAGCATGGTCGCGAGGGCAACGCCGAGGGCAGTGAAAGCCGAACGTGACCCGCTCCGACCGATGTTGCGCAGCACCAGCCGCCACTTGGCGGAGAAGTGGCGGGATCCGGGAATCAGTCGCTCGAACAGGGAACGTTTGCCTGTGCTGCGAGGGACGTCGCCCCGCATGGCTTCGGCGGGCATGATCCGCATGGCCCGTCTCGCCGGCCACCAGGCCGCCAGCGCCGTGGCCACCAGGGCAAGGGCGAGTGCAATCACCACAGTGCTGAGACGCGCACCCCCGAACACCGTCAGGGAGGTAGGAAGGCTGATCAGAGCCGCGTACTGACGGGTCAGGCCGCCAGCCGTCGCCACGCCCACGGGGATGCCGATGATGGCGCCGGCCAACCCGGCGAGCAACGCGTACGACAGGTAGTGCCAGCCCAGTGTCCGCGATCTCACACCGGTCGCCCGTATCGTCCCGATGACCTGCCGTTCCTCGGCCACCCGCCGGGTGAGAAGGACGTAGATCGCCAGGCCGGCCGCGAACAAGAAGAGCAGGGGAAAGTAGACGGCCAGTCGGTGCAGGCTGGTGATGTCATCCTGCAGCACGGAGTTGGAGGGTTGCTCGTCACGGGTGAGCACCTCGGTGGCTCCCGCCGAGACGGCCCGATTCGACAAGTCGTCGAGGGTGGCGGCGGCGCCCGTGCTCGCGCGTTCATCGTCGGTGAGAAGGATCAATGCCTGGTTGTCGGCGATTCCGCTCCACTGTTTGGCGTCATCGTCGGATACGAAGAGCACACCGAAGGATCCGGGCGGCGCGAAGAGCACCTGACGGCTCGGTGCCGGCCAGAAGTACTCGGCGCTCGACACCACACCGTCGAGGGGCACCGTCACCGGTCCCGTCGCGGTGGTGAGCTCCACCGAGTCACCCGCCGCGAGTCCCAGATCGCCGGCGAAATGCTCCTCGATCAAGGCATGGCCTGGCGCCGGGTTGGCGGCACCCGACAGTGATGTGAGTGACGCAATCTCCGGAGTGCCCGAGGTCGGGTACCCGACCACACGGCCGACCATCTTGAAGTTAGTGCCGGCAGAGTCACTGGCGCTCATCGGTAGATCGGCCTGCACCCTGGTGCGCACACTGTCAATGCCCGCTGCGTTCGATACCGAGTTCGCGAAGGAAGTTGCATCGGCTGTGGTGACGAACAGATCCGGGAAACCCTGGGTGGCGAAGGCGTTGTCGTAGGACTCGTTGAGGTTGAGGTAGGAGTTGTTCATCCCTGCGAACAGGGCGAGGCCGAGGGCGACCGAGACCACGAGGGCGGCGAAGAGCGTCCAGGTGTGGCGGATGTCGCGCAGCAGTTTCCGGCGCAGGGTCGGTTGTCCCACCATCACCAGTTCACCTCCCGCGCCGGTCGGCCTTCGCCCTCCTCGACCCCCGCGATCTTCCCTTCGTGGACTCGGATGACGCGGTCGGCCATGGTGGCGATGCCGGAGTTGTGGGTCACCACCACGACACATCTACCGTCGGTCTGCGCTGTGCTCTGCAGCAGTTCCAGGACCTGTCGTCCGGTAGCCAAGTCCAACGCCCCAGTGGGCTCATCGCAGAGGAGCAGGTGCGGCTTGGTAGCGAGCGCTCGGGCGATGGCGACCCGCTGCTGCTGACCGCCCGACATCTGACCGGGGAAGTTGTTCTCGCGATCGGTCAGGCCGACTGAGGCCAGAGCGGCGGCCACGAGTTCGGTCAACTCGGAGCCCGATCCTTTGTGAGTCAGCTCCGGAATGATGCGCACGTTCTCGGCGGCGGTGAGGGTGGGGATCAGGTTGTAGAACTGGAAGACGAAAGCCAGATTGTCGCGTCTGATCGTGGCCAGTTGTTCGGCACTTCGCCCGACGAGTTCCTCACCCCCGACCACGATGCTCCCGCTGGTGGCGGCCTCGATGCCACCGAGCACATTGAGCAGGGTCGTCTTGCCCGAGCCGGAGGGTCCGAGGATCACCACGAGCTCGCCGGCGAAGAACTCCAAGTCGACGCCCTTCAAGGCTTCTACCTTGGCCTCGCCCTCGCCGTAGACTTTCGTCACATCGGAGAGCGTGGCAATGGTTTCCGTCAGCATCGCGCCGCCCTTCTGCCCACCGGCCACACGGCGGCCGGAACCCGTAATTCAAGTGTAATCCGAGGCAGCCGGATGTGTAAACGAGCTGGCTGGACTTCTACTCCCGGCTGCGGCCCAAGAACAGCAGGTCCGCGGCTCGCCGCTCGTTGATGAGGGGCGAAAGTCCCTTCGTATCAGTACTTTCGGCCACTCCTGGCCGGTCAATAGGACCCGCCACTAGGGGGTCGGGGCGCTGCCGTCAGCCACATCGGCCACCAGCGGTTCCAGCACGATCGTCGGATTGTCCCGCTCCAGGATCTGCATCTGCCAGCGGTTGGTGAGCAACGCCAGGATGGCGCCGTCACCGCGCACGGCGACCTCGGTGCCGGTGCGCCGTTCGATCGATTCGACGTCCTCGGCCCGGGTGCGCCGGGCCAGTGAGTAGGGCAGCGACTCCAGCGTCACCGGCGAGCGGAGTTCGTGTTCCAACCGATGGGCCGCGACCTCGAATTGCATCGGACCCACCGCGGCCAGGATCGGTTGCTGGTTGCCCCGTCGCTCGGAGCGGAGCACCTGCACGACACCTTCCTGGTCCAACTGGTCGATGCCGCGCTGGAACTGCTTGTAGCGCGAGGGGTCGTTGGCCCGCACCACCTTGAAGTGCTCCGGGGCGAACGAAGGGATCGGCGGGAATTCGACCGGCTCCTCGGCCCACAGGGTGTTCCCTGCGCGCAGCGAGCCGGCGTTGACCAGTCCGATGACGTCGCCCGGGTAGGCGACCTCCAGGGTTTCGCGGTCACGGCCGAACACCGCGTGCACGTATTTGGTGGCGAACGACCGCCCGGATTGGCTGTGGGTGACCACGTCGCCCCGGTGGAAGACACCTGAGCACACCCGGGCGAAGGCGAGTCGATCGCGGTGGGCGGAGTCCATCCCCGCCTGGACTTTGAACACTTGGGCGCTGAACGGGGCGTCGATCGCGCGGGGAGTGCCGTCGGTGGCGAGTCGAGGGCCAGGGGCTGGGGCCAACTCGTAGAGCACGTCGAGCAGTTGCCCGACGCCGAAGTTGAGCACCGCCGAGGTGAACAGCACCGGGGTGGTGCGTTCGGCCAGGTACTCCTGCTGATCGTGGTCGTAGCCGTCCGCGCTGAGCAACTCGTGTTCCATGACGGCTTCTCGCCAGGCGTCCCCCTCCTTAGCTTCAGCCTCGGCGGACGTCAGCCGCTCGGTGGGCGCGACCGTGGCCCCGCCGGCGGTCGGTCGGAAGCGGATGAAGTCTCCGGTACGCCGATCCAGTACGCCGCGGAAGTCTCCCGCGATCCCCACCGGCCAGGTCAGCGGAGTCGGGCGCAACCCGGTGCGGTCGGTGATCTCGTCCATCAGGGCCAACGCGTCGAGGCCGGGACGGTCCCACTTGTTGACCACCGTGATGATCGGCAATTGTCTGGAGGCGCAGACGCCGAAGAGCTTCATCGTCTGCGCTTCCAGGCCCTTGGCGGCGTCGAGCAGCATGACTGCACTGTCCACCGCGGTGAGCACCCGGTAGGTGTCTTCCGAGAAGTCGGAGTGTCCAGGGGTATCGACCAGATTGACCACGGCGTCCCGGTAGCCGAACTGCAGCGCAGAGGAGGTGATCGAGATGCCCCGGTCGCGTTCCATGTCCATCCAGTCGGACACGGTGCCCCGCCGTCCGGCCTTGCCGTGCACGGCGCCGGCCTGGCCGATGGCCCGCGCGTGCAACGACAGCGCCTCGGTGAGCGTGGATTTGCCCGCGTCGGGGTGGCTGATCACAGCGAAGGTGCGTCGGCGTGCCGCCTGTTCGGCGGTGGTCACGCTGCCGCTACCTCGTGCCCCGCGGCTCGAAGTGCGGTCACAGATGCCTCCAGCGAGTCGGCCCGGACCAACACGTAGTCGGTGTCGAAAGTGGAGACGACGAAGACGCTCACGCCTACTTCCGACAGCGGGGCCGTGATGGAAAGCAGCACTCCGACCATGGCGAAGTCCAGCGGGCCGACGACCTCCAACGCCCGCCAGTCGGGTTCGATGTGGAGTTCCGGGTGCGACGGCGCGGAATCCGGCACGCAGACCACGGAGATCTCCTCGGCGGTGCGCACCGCAGCGAAGAAGGACCGGTCGGCTGGCGGGGTGGGCCATTGCGCGTCGCTGGGAAGGCGGCAGACGGCTAGGCGGTCGGACAACACTCGAAGTTGCATGGGCCAATTATGCGCGATCGTCCGGGTGGTGCGACGACGGCGATAGGCCGTCGGTCGCCAGCCGGCGGAGGCCGCCGGTCTCACCGTCCTCCACTTGTTCGAGGATGAGGTCGATCGCTTCCTCGGCGGCATCCAGCATGGCCAGGTGGCCCTCGCCGGACACCACCGACAGCCTGCTGTTGGGGATCAACGCCGCCATCCGCTCGCCGTGCACCAGCGGGATCACCAGGTCGGTGTCGCCGTGCCAGAGGAATACCGGGGTCTCGATTCCAGCGATATCGAAGCCCCACCAGCGGCTGAAGAGCACCGCGTCGTAGGCCACGGCGCGGAAGGACTCCTTCCCGGCCGCCAAGAGGTCGTCGAGGAACATCTCGCGCATCTCCGGCCGGGCGAGGAACTCGCGATCCGAGCGCGGTCCGAGCCGCATGTAGATGTCGAACACCGGATTCGCCACCGGCGCCGCCACCTTCAGCGCTGCCGACATGGTCCACGCCACCGGCTCCCGGACGACCCCGAGTAGCGGCTTGAACTTGCGGAGCAGCGGGATGACACCGCCACCGCTGACCTTCTCGGGTCCCGCACTGGGACCGACTCCGCCGAGCACGGCCGCGGCGACGATCCGCTCCGGGATCGCCGAACAGACGGCGAGCACATAGGGGCCGCCGCCGGACAAGCCGATCAGACCGGCCCGCTCGATTCCGAGTAGATCCATCACCTGCTCCGCATCGGCGGCGAAGTCGATGATCCGTCCGTAGTGGTGCCGGGTGGATTTGCCGACGCCGGGCCTTTCCACCCCGATGATCCGCACTCCGCGGTCGTGGGCGTATTCGGCCGCCGCGGCGGGTACCTGTCGGCGCGCCCCGGGTGTGCCGTGGAACCACAGGATCGGGAATCCGTCAGGCGGTCCGAATTCGGCTACGCCCATGCGGCGGCCGTCCGCCAACGTCACGGTGGAGGTGCGCCAGGTCGGAGGTGCCATGGATCCAGCGTATGCCGGGTAGATCCAGCACCAGATCGCCGCGTGCGCAATGAGTCGCGGGTGCCACGATCCGTTGCCGAATCGACGTAGGGTGACCGGCATGACCGCCGAGTCGGATCGAACACCGCATCGGGCGGGGTCGGGCGGCTTCGTGCGACGCACCGTCGAAGGTGCCTTCGATGCGACAGTTGGCCGGGTCACCGATCGGGTCGGGGAGACCGCCCGGGAGGTGACCGGCGCAACCGCCCGCCAAGTGGTCGATGATCTCGAGCCCTACCTCGCGGCTGAGACCATCCCGCGGATCGTGGACGCGCTCGTGCCCTACCTGACCGAGAGTCTGGTGCCCGAAGTGGTCGACGGGGTGAGTGGCCACATCGCCGAGCAGACGGTGCCGCAGGTCATCAGCGACGCGACGCCGACCCTGGTCGACCAGAACCTTCCAGTCATCCTCGAGCAGTTGCGGCCCTACCTGGAGGCCGAACTCGTCCCGGCCATCGTCGATGCCTTGATTCCCCACATCAATTCGACGGTGGCACCGCAGGTGGTCGATGCGATGATGCCGACCATCCGCGACGAATTGGCGCCGCAGATCGTCGATGCCCTGATGCCGAAGATTCGGCAAGAGGTCGTGCCGCAGATCCTGGACGACATCGTCGACGATCCGAAGGTGCGCGCCCTCATCCGGGAGCAGAGCCAGGGGATGATCCTGGACACCTTGGAGCGGCTGCGACAGGCTCTCGCCCGCGCCGACGACGTGGTTGAGCGGATCTTGCGACGGGTGGTCGGCAAACGGCCGCGAGAGATCGATCCGCCGCCCGCGGTGCAGCCGCTGCCTAGTCGGCACTACGTGAACGCGGGGCTGGTCTCCAGGGGTCTGGCGCTGGCAGTCGACACACTCGGCGTCGGATTCTTGATCAACGCCGGGGTCAGTTCGTTCGTCGGCCTGCTGGAGAGCATCTTCGGGACGCTCCCGAACTGGCTGATGGCGATCGTGTTGATGCTCGGCTTCTCGGTGTACCCGCTCTACCTCGCGTTGTCCTGGACCCTCGTTGGGAAGACCGTCGCGGACGCGATCACAGGCCAGCGGCTGTGCGATCGGAAGGGAAGACGGATCGGACTGGTACGCGCCCTGGTGCGGGCGTGGGCCCAGGTACTTTTCGCGCCGATCTGGTTGACCGGCATGATCACCAGCCCCTACGCGCGCGCCCGAAGGGTGCTGCTCGACATGCTCACCGGATGCGAAGTGCGCTACTTCGTGCACGGCGAGAGCCACGACGATCCGCGTCGACGCCTGTTGGCTCGCGAAGAGAAGTGACCGGCGCGGCAATTGCCGGTCCGTCGCCGACGGCCTGGCTCAGCCCTTGAAGATCAGCGCCCGCTTGACTTCCTGGATCGCCTTGGTGACCTCGATGCCGCGCGGGCAGGCGTCGGTGCAGTTGAAGGTCGTGCGGCAGCGCCACACGCCTTCCTTGGAATTCAGGATCTCCAGTCGCTGAGCCGAGCCGGCGTCGCGGGAGTCGAAGATGAACCGGTGGGCGCCCACGATGGCGGCGGGGCCGAAGTACTGCGAGTCGGTCCAGAACACCGGGCAGGACGTGGTGCAGCAGGCGCACAGGATGCACTTCGTGGTGTCGTCGAACGTCGCCCTGTCCTCGGCGCTCTGCAGCCGTTCCCGGGTGGGTTCGTGGCCGTCCGGGATCAGGAAGGGAAGCACCTCCCGGTAGGCCTCGAAGAAGGGTTCCATGTCGACGACCATGTCCTTCTCCAACGGAAGGCCTTTGATCGCTTCGACGGTCACCGGCTTGCGCACGTTGAGGTCTTTGACCAGCGTCTTGCAGGCGAGTCGGTTCCGGCCGTTGATGCGCATCGCATCGGATCCACAGATGCCGTGTGCGCAGGAACGGCGGAAGGTGAGGGTGCCGTCGATCTCGTCCTTGATCTTCTGCAGCACCGTGAGCACCCGATCCGTCGGCAGACAGGCGACGACGTAGTCCTCCCAGTGCGGTGCCGCGTCGGTTTCGGGGTTGTACCGGTGCAGCCGGAAGGTGACGTCGACCGTGCGCAGGGCGGGGTCGACCTCGAGGGTGTCGGTGGCAGACATCAGTACTTACGCTCCATCGGCTGGTAGCGGGTGACGATCACGGGCTTGTAGTCGAGCTCGACTTCGGCCGATCCGTCGGCCGCCTCGTGGCGGTAGGCCATGGTGTGACGCATGAAGTTGACGTCATCGCGCGTTTGGTAGTCCTCGCGGGCGTGTCCGCCACGGGACTCCTTGCGGGCCAGTGCCCCCACCACGAGCACCTCCGCCAGATCGAGCAGGAAGCCGAGCTCCACCGCTTCGAGCAGGTCGGTGTTGTAGCGGTAGCCCTTGTCCTGGATGGCGACGTTCTCATACCGACGCCGGAGTTCCTGCACGTCCGAGAGCGCTTGCTTGAGGGTGGCTTCGGTGCGATACACCTGGGCGTTCATGTCCATGGTGGCCTGCATCTCGGTGCGCAGGGCGCCGACCCGCTCACCGCCGGTGGAGGTGCGCAACCCTTCCACCATGGCCTCCACTCGCGCCGCAGGGTCTGCGGGAAGGTCGGTGTAGTCGTTCTCCAACGCGTAGGCGCTGGCTGACAGCCCGGCCCGTCGACCGAACACGTTGATGTCGAGCAGCGAGTTGGTGCCGAGTCGGTTGGCGCCGTGAACCGAGACGCAGGCGACCTCGCCAGCTGCGAACAGCCCGGGCACGAAGTGATCGTTGTCCCGCAGCACCCTGGTCTCGATATCGGTTGGGATTCCGCCCATCGCGTAGTGGGCGGTGGGGAACACCGGCACGAGTTCGGTGATCGGATCGACCCCGAGGTAGGTGCGGGCGAATTCGGTGATGTCCGGCAGTTTGGTCTCGATCTGCTCGGCCGGCAGGTGCGTCAGGTCGAGGTAGACGTAGTCGGAGTTGGGTCCGGCCCCGCGGCCCTCACGCACTTCCTGGACCATCGCCCGGGCGACCATGTCGCGCGGCGCGAGGTCCTTAATGGTGGGGGCGTAGCGCTCCATGAAGCGTTCGCCGTCCTTGTTCCGGAGGATGCCGCCCTCGCCGCGGGCCCCTTCGGTCAGCAGCACGCCGAGACCGGCCAGGCCGGTGGGGTGGAACTGGTAGAACTCCATGTCCTCCAGCGGCAGGCCCCGGCGGTAGGTGATGGCCATACCGTCGCCGGTGAGGGTGTGCGCGTTCGAGGTGGTCTTGAACACCTTGCCGAATCCGCCAGTGGCGAAGACCACCGACTTGGCCTGGAAGACGTGGATCTCGCCGGTGGCCAACTCGTAGGCCACCACACCGGCCGTGACCGGGTTGCCGTCGGCGTCGGAATTGAGCAGCAGGTCGAGCACGTAGAACTCGTTGAAGAACTCGATACCCTGCTTGATGCAGTTCTGGTAGAGCGTCTGCAGGATCATGTGGCCGGTTCGGTCGGCCGCGTAGCAGGCCCGACGCACGGCCGCTTCACCGTGGTTGCGGGTGTGGCCGCCGAATCGCCGCTGGTCGATCCGGCCCTCAGGGGTGCGGTTGAACGGAAGCCCCATCTTCTCCAAGTCGATGACCGCGTCGATTGCCTCCTTGCACATGATCTCGGCGGCATCCTGATCGACCAGGTAGTCGCCACCTTTGATCGTGTCGAAGGTGTGCCACTCCCAGTTGTCCTCTTCGACGTTCGCCAGCGCGGCGCACATACCGCCCTGGGCAGCTCCGGTGTGGGAACGGGTCGGGTAGAGCTTGGTGAGCACCGCAGTGCGGACGCGGCTGCCGGCTTCCAGGGCAGCACGCATGCCGGCGCCGCCGGCGCCGACGATGACGACGTCGTATTTGTGGGTCTGCATCGAGGCTCCCTTAGCCGATCGAGGGGTCGAAGGTGAAGATGACGAGCGTCCCGAGAACCACAGTGAACACCGCCGCGACGTAGAGGATGGTCTGCAACCAGAACCGGGTCCTCGGCTTCTCGGCGTAGTCGTTGATGACGGTCCGTAGACCGTTGGTGCCGTGCAGCATGGCCAGCCACAGTTGCAGCAGGTCCCAGACCTGCCAGAACGGCGACGACCAGCGCCCGGCGACGAAGGCGAAGTTGATCCGCTGCACCCCGCCATCGAGGATGTTCATGATCAGCAGATGGCCGAGCACGAGGAATACCAGCACGATGCCGGAGACCCGCATGAAGATCCAGGAGTAGAGCTCGAAATTGGACCGGCCCGAACGCTTGGATCGGGGCTGGGCCAGCGCCGGCGCGATGGCCTGGGGTGGAACCGGTACCCGGGCGGCCTTGAGGTCGTCCGGTTCGATGTCGGCGCTGCCGGGGAGGGTCTCGCTCATGAGGTGCTCCCGAAGAGGGCTTCCACGGTGTGGATGAGCATGAAGTACGCGCCTGGGATCATCACCACGACCCACACGATCGCCACCACCCAGAGCATTTGCTTCTGGTAGCGCGGGCCTTTGGCCCAGAAGTCCACCAGCACCACGCGGATCCCGTTCAGCGCGTGATACAGCACCGCCCCGACCAGACCCACCTCCATGAGGTTGACGATCGGCGTCTTGTAGGTGGCGATAACCAGGTCGTAGGCGTCCGGCGAGACGCGGACAAGTGCGGTGTCGAGAACGTGGACCAACAGGAAGAAGAACACCGCGACGCCGGTGATGCGCTGCAACGCCCAGGACCACATCCCCTGACCACCGCGGTAGATGGACACGGGGTTCCGCGTCCGCTCCGCAGTTGTCGAGGCCACTTCGCCACTCCTCATGGATAGACCGGGACAGGTCGATCGCCTACCCCACGGCGATCCTAGCGCGACAGTTCCAAGGCTGCCGCCCTGGTCCGACACGGCGCGGATAGTCTGGTCTACATGTCTGGTATGACCGAATCCGGCTTCCCGTTCGACGACCTGTACGGCCCCGACGCGCTCGCGGACTGGGATCCCGGCAGCCAACTCGGGGTGCCTGGCGAGTATCCCTTCACCCGCGGGGTGTACCCCTCGATGTACACCGGACGCCCGTGGACGATGCGGCAATACGCCGGTTTCGGCAACGCCGCCGAGTCGAACGCACGCTACAAGCAGTTGCTCGATGCCGGGCAGACCGGATTGTCGGTGGCCTTCGACCTTCCCACCCAGATGGGCTACGACTCCGACGACCCGATCGCCAGCGGCGAGGTCGGCAAGGTGGGGGTCGCCATCGACTCGGTCGAGGACATGGGTGTGTTGTTCGGCGGGATTCCGTTGGACAAGGTGTCGACGTCGATGACGATCAACGCTCCTGCCTCGACGCTGCTGCTGATGTACCAACTCGTCGCCGAGTCGCAGGGGGTGCCGGGGTCGGCTCTCACCGGCACCATCCAGAACGACGTGCTCAAGGAATACATCGCGCGCGGCACCTACATCTACCCGCCGGCGGAATCGATCCGGCTGATCACCGACATCTTCGCCTACTGCCGGGCCGAGTTGCCGCGCTGGAACACCATCTCCATCTCCGGCTACCACATGGCCGAGGCCGGGGCGACGCCCGCGCAGGAGATCGCCTTCACCCTCTCGGACGGAATTGAATACGTCCGGGCGGCGATCGCGGCGGGGATGGACGTCGACGAGTTCGCCCCCCGCCTGGCCTTCTTCTTCGTCTCGCGGACCTCGCTGTTGGAGGAGGTGGCGAAGTTCCGTGCGGCCCGGCGGATGTGGGCCCGGATCATGCGCGAGGAGTTCGGCGCGAAGAACCCGAAGTCGCTGATGCTGCGCTTCCACACGCAGACCGCAGGCGTGCAGCTGACCGCCCAGCAACCGGAGGTCAACTTGATCCGGGTTGCCGTACAGGGATTGGCGGCCGTGCTCGGCGGCACCCAGTCGTTGCACACCAACTCGTTCGACGAAGCGATCGCGCTGCCCACCGAGAAGGCGGCACGACTGGCCCTGCGCACCCAGCAGGTGCTCGCCTACGAGACCGACCTGACCAAGACCATCGACCCGTTCGCCGGGTCCTACGTGGTGGAGAGCCTCACCGACGAAGTCGAGGAGGCGGCGACGGCACTGATGACCCAGGTCGCCGAGTTGGGCGGCGCCGTGGCGGCGATCGAGCAGGGCTTCCAGAAGTCGGAGATCGAACGGAGCGCCTACCGGATCGCCAACGAGATCGACGACGGCGAACGGGTGGTGGTCGGGGTCAACAAGTTCACGCTCGACGCCGAGGAGCACTACGAACCGCTACGGGTGGATCCGGCCATCGAGGAGTTGCAGTCCGAGCGGCTGGCGGTGCTGCGCGCCGACCGGGACAACGCGGAGGTGACCTCGGCCCTCGACGAACTCTCCCGCGCGGCGGAGGGCACGGACAACTGCCTGCCACCGATGAAGCGGGCGCTGGCCGCCAAGGCCACCGGTGGCGAGGTCGCCAACGCCCTGCGCCGGGTGTGGGGCACCTATCAGCCCATCGACGTGATGTGATCCTGCGCCGGCATCCGGTGGCGTCGGAGGGGGGCCGCTCAGGGGCCGACCGACCGGCACGGGCGGTTCCGCAGGTCCCGGACGTAGTCGTCGGGTGCGCCTGCCGCCTCGGCCGCGTCGGCCAGGATCCCCAAGTAGCGGGCGGAGGGCAGCCCGCCTTCGTAGTCGTCGAGCACGTAGAGCCAAGCGAGTTTTCGCCCCTCCAGCGTTTCCACCCGAACCCTGATCTTGACGTACACGCCCAGCGCGGTGCCCTCCCACTGGTCGAGTGCGTCCTCATCCCAGGACGGCACGTCGTAGAGCATCACGAAGACCTGGGATCCTGGATCTTCGACCAGCGTCGCCAGGGCACCCTCCCAGGCGAAATCCTCACCGCCGAAAGTCAGCCGCCAGCCGCGTAGCCAGCCCGTTCCGCGGGCCGGTGACGTGGGTGCGCGCTCGGCCATCTGGGCTGGATCGAGGTTGGAACCGTAGGCGGCGTAGAGGGCCATGCGGGACAGGATATTCCCCTGGCACGGTTGGACACCGGTGGCGTTGTCGGCTGGGACCTGCACCCCGGCATCGGGCAGGATGGTGCGGTGACCTCAGTTGTGATCCTCGGCGGTGGCCCCGGCGGCTATGAGGCGGCGTTGGTGGCCGCCCAGCTGGGAGCCCGGGTGACGCTCATCGAACAGACCGGCATCGGCGGCTCGGCCGTGTTGACCGACTGTGTGCCCAGCAAGGCTCTGGTCGCCGTCGCCGACGCCGCGCGCGCCACGCTCGACAGCGCCGGTCTCGGAGTACGGGTCCGGGGGGCGCCGGTGGAACTCACCGATGTCTCCCTCGATCTAGGCGCGGTGAATCAGCGAATCTTGGATCTCGCCGGGGCGCAGAGTGTGGACATCGCCGAGCGGCTCGCCCGGGACGGCGTTCGGCTCGTGGACGGGCGCGGCGTGCTCGCCGGGCCCTCGCGGGTGCTGGCCGTGACGGCGACGGGGGAGCAGCTGTTCGATGCAGACGTGGTTCTCGTCGCCACCGGCGCGCGGCCCCGGGTGCTGGCCGACGCGGTTCCCGACGGCGAGCGGATCCTCAACTGGGAGCAGGTCTACGGACTCGCTGACGTGCCCGAACATCTGATCGTGGTCGGCTCCGGTGTCACCGGGGCGGAATTCGCCTCGGCCTACCGCGGGCTCGGGTCCGAGGTGACTCTGGTGTCGTCCCGGGAGCGGGTGCTGCCCAGCCAGGATGCCGACGCCGCCGAAGTGATCGAGACGGTGTTCGCCCGTCGCGGCATCACGGTGGTGCCCCGTTCTCGAGCGGCCGCAGCTCGTCGGGTTGATGACGGGGTCGTCGTCACCCTCGACGACGGCACCGAACTCACCGGAAGTCACTGCCTGATGGCCGTGGGCTCGGTTCCCAACACGGAGCGGATCGGCCTGATGGAATCCGGCATTCGGATGAACTCAGCCGGTTTCGTGGAGGTCGACCGGGTGTCCCGGACCTCGGCCCGGGGCGTATACGCGGCGGGCGACTGCACCGGCGTGATGATGCTGGCGTCGGTGGCGGCGATGCAGGGCCGGATCGCCATGTGGCACGCCCTCGGCGATGCGGTGGCGCCGCTGGACCTCGCGACGGTCGCCAGCAACGTCTTCACCACCCCGGAGATCGCCACGGTCGGAGTGTCGGAGTCCGATGTCGCCGCCGGTCGGATCAATGCCGACGAGGTGATGTTGCCGTTGGCCACCAACGCCCGGGCCAAGATGGGCACCTTCGCCGACGGTTTCGTCAAACTCTTCGCCCGTCGCGGCACCCGCATCATCGTCGGCGGGGTGGTCGTCGCCCCCGGTGCCAGCGAGTTGATCCACCCGGTGGCGATCGCGGTGGAACAGCGATTGACCGTCGACGAGGTTGCCCACACCTTCACCGTCTACCCGTCGCTGAGCGGATCGATCGCCGAGGCCGCCCGCCGCTTGCACGTGTAGTCGGGAAGATCAGGGACGATCATGGCTGCCGATTCGGTTCTCTCCGCCGGTGGCGCGGTGGCCATCGTGACGCTGCTCATCTTCGGCTACGGGGTCACCGGGCGCAGGTTGGGTCGGTGGAATCTCACCGCGCCGATCCTGTTCATGGCCGCGGGCTGGGTGATCTCCCGGATCTTCACGGCAACTCCGGGGGAGGTGGATGGGGTTCGGCTGCTGGCCGAGGCCACCTTGGCGATCGTCTTGTTCACCGACGCGGCCGGGGTGCGACCGAGCGAGATCGAGGGCGAACGGGGTCCGATCTCCCGGCTTCTCCTTATCGCACTTCCGTTGACCATCGTCTTCGGTACGTTCCTGGCCAGCCTGCTGTGGCCGCAACTGCCGTTCGCCCTGGCACTGCTGCTGGGTGCGATGCTGGCGCCCACCGACGCCGCACTCGGCGCGGCCACGGTCATGAACAAGGCCGTACCGACCCGGATTCGACGCATCCTCAACGTCGAGAGTGGTTTGAACGACGGGATGGCTACCCCGGTGGTGCTCTTCGCCATTGCGGCCGCCGCCGGCGCCGAAGGAGTTTCGGCCGCGGAGTCGGTGAGTTCCGCGCTGCTGGAGATCGGGATCGGAGCTCTGGTCGGTGTCGTCCTCGGGTTCGGGGGCGGCAGGCTGGTGCGATGGTCGTCGGCGGCCACGACCTCCTCGGTGCGCGGGCGCACCGTGGCCACGCTGATGTTGCCGATCTGCGCCTACGCCTTCTCCGGTTTGGTCGACGGCAACGGCTTCATCGCCGCGTTCGTCGCCGGCACGTTCTACGCGGCGGCCTGGCGTGGTGACGGGGGCAAGGCGACGCTGGAACTGGCCGAGAGTGTCGCCGAGCCGATGGGTGATGCCACCTGGCTGGCCTTCGGTGCGCTGGTGGTGCCGGTGCTGTTGGTCGGTCTCGGTTGGCAGGAGGTGGTATTCGCGCTCGCCGCCTTGACGATTCTGCGGATGCTGCCGGTGGCGCTCAGTCTCATCGGAGTGGGATTCCAGTTGCGCACGGTGCTGTTCCTGGGGTGGTTCGGGCCCAGGGGCCTGGCCTCGGTGGTGTTCGCCCTGATCGCGCTGGAGTCGCTCGAGGCGACGGCAGGACTCGACGATGTGTTGGCCACTGCCACCCTGACCATCATCGGCAGCGTGCTGCTGCACGGGATCTCCGCCGCGACCGGCGCGCGCAGTTATGGCCGATGGGTCAGGCGGGAGCAGCCGACCGCGGAAGTCGTGCACGCAAGCGAGCCCCAGGCCCGAGGCAGGCTATCGCCGATCAACCACGACAACTAGGGCGCAGGCGGGCCCGATGCCCGACCTACCAGCCACCACCGCCGAAGTCGCCGCCACCCCAGCCGCCGCCGCCACCGCTGTCGGCCCAACCGCCGCCACCGCTGTCGGACCAGCCACCGCTGTCGCCGCCGCTCCAGTCCGAACCGCCCGCGCCGGCCGCGCCGATGTAGGCGGGTCCGGCCAGCATGTTGCCGATCATTGTGGCCATGAAGATGGTGGTGAACAGGTCGCCGTGGCTGCGGTAGTAGCCGGAGGTGTAGCCCGCGTACTCGCGCCCGGAGTCGTAGTAGGGACGGGAGCCGCCCCCGGCCTCGACCATGCGAGTCGCCGGCGCCACCCCGCTGGCCACCGCGACCGCACACGCTTGGCAGGCCGGCACATCCCGAACGGTGCCACCGGCGGGGGCGAAGGGCACATCTGTCGCACTCAGACCGTGCCGCGGATCGAAGAAACACGGCGGTCGGTGCTCCGGCAGCGGCTCGTCGGCCAGTCGGGCCTGCACGCGGGCCAATCGCCACCGTCCCTCGTCCAACGCTGAGGTGACGCCGGCTGCGTCCTCCGGGGTGCGCATGGCGAAGGCGGCCCGCTTGGCTGATTCGTATTGATCGAGTGCGGCCTGCAGGTCTTCGAGGCCGGCTGCGGTCAGGCGCGGATCGGACACCTCGACGTCGAGATTGTCGAGTGCCTCGCCGAAGGCGGTGATGTCTTCGTCCAGGGTCTTCTTGACCGCGGCGGTGGCCGCTTCGTTGCGCTTGCGGGCGCGGTGCTTGGTGAATCCCACCAGTCCAGCGATTCCGGCCAGCGCGACGCCACCGAACACCAGCAGTCCGGTGGCCGAAGGTGCCTCGGTCGAGGTGCTTTCGCCGGAACCAGTTCCCAGGCCCCCGGCCGCGGCCCGGGCGCCCACTTCGTCGGCGAGTTGCACCAGGGCGGCTGCCGGGTCGGAGCGGTTGTCCGAGTACGCCGCGGCGGCAAGATCGCCCACCGACCCGAGGGTCGACCGCGCCTGCAGACCATAGGCGCTGTTGGACTCTCCTATGACGACGGCGTAGGTGCCGGCCCGGCCGGTGGAGTTGCGCATGCTCGCGAGCACGGCGTTGGGGTCGCCGCCAGCTGCGTCGAGGGCCGCCCGCGGCAACACTGCCACGAACATGGGTGATCCGGCGTTGCCGATGGCATCACGCACCTCCTGCTGCTCGGCAGGACTCAGTTGGACCTCCGCCTCGGGGTCCTGGTAGAGCGAATCGGCCCGCAGCGCTTGTCCGACGTCGTCGAACGTCGTCGCCGCAGCCGGCGCGGCTGCGATCATCAGAGCGGCGGCGAACGCCGCTATGAGGCCGAGTATGCGTCGGGCGTACACCATGGGGCGTCTCCTGGAGCTCGACAGTGCGGCTGGAAGTCCAATGATAGGCGCAACCAGCAGTGGGCGAAACTCGCCGCACGCCAGCGCTTGTGCGGGATTGGCCTCGCCCGATGCCGTCCCCGGAGGTCTGATCGCGGGCGTTCAGTCCTTGATGTCGAGCAGCGGAGTTCCGGCCGGGACAGTCGTTCCGACCTCGGCGGTGAGGTTCGCCACGGTGCCGGACTTGTGGGCGTTGAGGGGCTGCTCCATCTTCATCGCCTCCAACACCACCACCAGGTCGCCTTCGGCGACGTGGTCGCCTTCGGCGACCGCGACCTTCACCACCGTTCCCTGCATCGGTGCGGTGACGGTGTCGCCGCTGGCCCCGCCGGGGCCCCCCTTCTTCTTGCCGGCCTTGCGGGGTGCCTTTCCGGGCGCGGCGGCCGGGGCGGCGGCTGAGAGACCCTCGGGCAAGGTGACTTCCAGTCGCTTCCCGCCGACCTCGACGGTGACGCTGGTCCGAGCCTCGGGTTCGGCCAGATCGGCCGGGGCGCCGCTGTAGGCCGGGATCTGATTGTCGAAGTCGGTCTCGATCCAACTCGTGTAGACGGTGAACGGTTCGCCCTCCGGCGGGGCGAAGGCCGGATCGCGCACCACAACCCGGTGGAACGTCAAGGCGGTGGGCATGCCGTCGATCTCGAACTCGTCGAGGGCACGCCGGGCCCGCTCGAGGGCGTGATCGCGGGTGTTGCCGGTGACGATCAACTTGGCGAGCAGCGAGTCGAAGTTGCCGCCGATCACGTCGCCGGCCTCGAATCCGGCGTCGAGCCGGACACCGGGGCCGGACGGCGGGCGGAACACGGTCAGAGTGCCGGGCGCCGGCAGGAAGTTGCGCCCCGGGTCTTCCCCGTTGATCCGGAACTCGAACGAGTGTCCCCGCAGTTCCGGGTCGTCGTACCCGAGTTCCTCACCGTCGGCGATGCGGAACTGCTCGCGCACGAGGTCGAAACCGGAGACCTCTTCGCTGACCGGGTGCTCCACCTGCAGTCGGGTGTTGACCTCGAGGAAGGAGATCGTGCCGTCCTGGCCCACCAGGAACTCGCAGGTTCCGGCGCCGTAGTAGCCGGCTTCCTTCACGATGGCCTTGGAGGCGCGGTACAACTCGGCCACCTGGTCGTCGTCGAGGAAGGGCGCCGGGGCCTCTTCGACCAACTTCTGGTGGCGGCGCTGCAGTGAGCAGTCCCGGGTGGAGACCACCACGGCGTTGCCGTGCTTGTCGGCGAGTACCTGGGTCTCGACGTGCCGCGGGCGGTCGAGGTAGCGCTCGACGAAGCACTCTCCCCGGCCGAAGGCGGTGACCGCCTCTCGCACCGCCGAGTCGAACAACTCGGGGATCTCCTCCAGCGTCCGGGCGACTTTCAACCCGCGCCCGCCGCCGCCGAAGGCCGCCTTGATCGCCACCGGTAAGCCGTGGGTCTTCGCGAACTCGACGACCTCGTCGGCATCCTTGACCGGGTCCTTGGTGCCGGGCACCTGCGGTGCCCCCGCCCTGCTGGCGATCTTGCGCGCGGACACCTTGTCGCCCAGCGAGCGGATCGCCTCGGGCGGCGGTCCGATCCAGTTCAGCCCGGCGTCGATCACCGCCTGGGCGAAGTCGGCGTTCTCGCTGAGGAAGCCGTAGCCGGGGTGCACGGCGTCGGCACCTGCCTCTGCCGCCACGGCCAGCAACTTGTCGAAGTTGAGGTAGGTCTCGGCCGGCGTGTTGCCGTTGAGGGCGTAGGCCTCGTCCGCCAGCCGCACATGGAGTGCGTCCCGATCGGGGTCGGCGTAGACGGCGACGCTGGCCAGGCCGGCATCGCGGCAGGCGCGGGCAACACGGACGGCGATTTCGCCACGGTTGGCGATCAGGACCTTCTGCACGTTGTTCAGTTTAGGAGCCACGTGTTTGCCCCGGCAGCCGGGTCTCGCCCACCGGTTCGGTCGGCGGCCTCGTCACCGATGCCAGGCTGACGCCCAGCTCGCCCAACATCGCCCGCAAGCCCGGCAGCGACAAGCCGAGCACATTGCTCGGATCGCCGTTCACCGCGGCGATGAGCGGACCGGCACGTCCCTCCAAGGTGAAGGCGCCCGCGACCCCGAGCGGCTCACCGGAGGCGACGTAGTCGTCGATCTCGGCGTCGGTGGCGTCGACGAACGTCACCGCGGAACTGACCGTGCGGCCCACCGCTCGGTCGCCGGCCGACACCGGCACCAGCCAATGGCCGGTGAGCAGGTTGGCGGTTCGCCCCCGTTGCCGACGCCACCGGGCGATCGCCCGCTCGGGTGTGTAGGGCTTTCCGTACACCTGGCCGTCGAGTTCGAGCAGGGAGTCGCAGCCGAGCACCAGGGTGTCGGGGTCGAGATCGGGGTCGGCTGCGACCGCCTCGGCTTTGGCCTTCGCAAGGGCGAGCACCACCTCGGAGGCCGGCGCATCGGCCAGCGATCGAGTCAAGGCCTCCTCGTCGACGTCGCTGGGCCGCTGGTCGAATCGGAATCCGGCTTGCCGCAGCAACTGGCCCCGAGAAGGTGAGGCGGAGGCGAGGACCAGGGTGATCGCGGATTGCCGGGACGGTGATGGATGCGCCATATCTGATCTTTGCACCGGTCCCCGGGATGGGCGCTCCCGGCGACTCGATCACGCTGCGGAGTTGGCGATTCGACCGCGAAACGGACAGGATGGCATCGGGAACCGGACACGAACACGACGCCTGAGAGTGAGGACGCTGTCGATGGATCACCTGCGCAGGGAACTTGCACCCATCTCCAACCTCGGTTGGGAGCAGATCGCCGAAGAGGCCACCCGGGTGTTGAAGCAGCGGCTAGCAGCACGCAGATTGGTCGACTTCCACGACCACCACGACTGGACGCTCTCCGCGGTGCCCACCGGCCGGATATCCGAGCAGAGTGCCGGCGAGGTTCAACTTGCCCGTCGCGAGGTGACCCCGCTGATGGAGATGCGCGCGGATTTCGTGCTCAGCCGGGACGAGTTGGACGCTGCGGATCGCGGTGCCCCGGATATGGACACCGGCCCGGTCATCGCCGCCGCGGTGGCGGCCGCCCGCGCTGAAGACTTGCTGGTATTCACCGGCGATTCGGTGGCGGGAGTCGTCGGGATCGCGGAGGCTTCGCCGCACCCCACCGTCGACCTGGGATCCGGGGTGATCGAGGCGGTCGCAGAGGCGGTCGAGGTGTTGCGACTGGCCAGCGTCGCGGGACCGTACGCGCTCGCCGTCGGGGCGGACCTGTGGGTCGGTCTGCAGGCAGGCTCGGATCGTGGCTATCCGCTGATGTCGCACCTGAAACTGCTGTTGGACGGCCCGGTGGTCTGGGCACCGAGCCTCACCGGAGCTCTGCTGATCAGCCAACGCGGAGGGGACTTCGAGATCGAAGCCGGTCAGGATTGGGCGATCGGCTACCAGGGGCATGACGACCAGAGCGTGGCGCTGTATCTGCAGTCAAGTGCCACTGTCGTGGTGAGTACACCAGAGGCCTCGGTGCGCATCGGCGGGTCGGTGAAATCTTGAGCGAGCCGCAGCCGGCGCTGTTCATCGAGGAGGTCGCCGAACACCTGCATGCCGAGTGGAACTTGAATCCACAGGCCGACGACGCGGCGGTGGTGGCAGCCCTCGGGCAGGCGCGCCGGGCGGCGACCAGTCTGGGGGGACCCAACGTGGTGTGGGGATTCGGCCCGAATCTGTGGCGTCGACTGTCCGGTGGCCGCATCCCCAGCTCGGTGCGGGACTTCGCCGGGGTGGGGCCGAACAACTCCGCCGGTGTGCCGGTGACCCAATCGGATGTGTGGTTGTGGTGCATGGGCAACAACTACCCGGCGATTTGGGCGGCCGCCTCAGCCGCCGCATCCGCACTGGCGCCGGTGGCGGACCTCGCACGGCACCAGCGCGCCTACAAGGCCGCCGACAGCCGGGACCCGACCGGCTTCATCGACGGCACCGAGAACCCGAAACTCGACGAGGCGTTGGAGATCGCCCTGTTCGGCGACGATCTGCCGGGAGCCCAGGGCAGTGCGGTCTTCGTGCAGCGCTGGGTGCACAACCTGAAGGCCTTCAACCGGCTGCCAGTGCGCGCGCAGGAGGATGTCTTCGGCCGCACGAAGTCCGACTCCACCCAGTTGCCGCCGGATCAGATGCCGGCCACCTCGCACGTCAGCCGCAACACCCTCACCGATGCCGACGGCGAGGAGTTGCACATCTATCGGCGGAATACGCCGTTCGGCGGAATCGACGCCGCGGGAACGGTCTACATCGCCGCGACGAACGATCCGTTCCGGGTCGAGGAGATGCTTCGGAGGATGTTCGACCAGGTCGGCGATGGGCTGCACGATGAACTCACGAGGTTCAGCACCCCGACCAGTGGATCGTGGTACTTCGTGCCGGCGATGTCTGACCTCACCGATGTCTTCGGTGGGCTCGACGCCGACGACGCGGGCGACGACGACGCGGGTGACGCCGACGAGGGGAGCCCGGTGGGTTCTTCGTCGTCGCAGGTCGGTACCGGGCACGGCACGCTGGGGATCGGTTCGCTGCGGTAGCGCCGTACGACTTTCCACACGGTTGCGCATCGATGCTTGCCGGTGGGGTGTTGGTGGGTTAGGCTCGCGGCAATCATTCGAACGTATGTTCGTGGGGTGGGGTTGGGGGGAATGCGGCCGACGGGGTCGTGGTGTGATCCCTCGTCCTGCGCCCGCGGTCGTGCTGTAGCCGGGAGGGGGCACATTGTGGCTGAGCCGCAGTGGGGTGCGGTGCGTGAGGACATCGACGCACCCGCAGTGGGTCCGGCGTTCGACCTGCTCGCGGATCTGGATTCACAGGTGTCCTCGTTGCAGGAACTCCTCGGAACGGACGCGCTGCCGGTGGCGGATCTGCCGGAGTTTGCCACGCGATTGCACTCTGTCCTCACCAGGCTTGACGCTGTGCACCACTGCGCGGTGGCGATGGTCGAAGCGTCCGGAGCGCTGCCGCCGGGTCCGGTGACGATCAATGCCTGGCTGGCGCATTCCCACCGGGTTGACCGCATGCGCGCCGGTCGACTGCGACGAAACGCCGCCTGGCTCGCCGCGCACCCTGCTACCGCTGCTGCTTTCGCGGCAGGCGCCATCACCGCCGCCCACGTCACCGCCATGCGGGTTGTTGCCGATGCCACCGACATCCGCCGCGCCGCCTTTCCCGAATTCGAGGGTCTCATCCTCGAGGCCGCGGCCAATGCCGATGCGCGCAGGGTCGGGCAGATCATGAGCGTCTGGGCCGAGACTGTGGATCCCGATGCCGCCGACGACGACGCTGATGCCGACTACGACAGGCGGTCGGTGTACCTGTCCGAGGTCGGGGATGGGTGGGATCTGCGAGGTTGGCTGCCCGGACTGCTCGGCGCTGAACTGGCCGGTGTGCTCAACGCCTTCATGGAGCGCGCCCGCCGAGAGACCGATGCGTCCGACACTGTGGGGGATTCCGTGCCCGCATCCGCCCGTCGTGCCGATGCGCTGCTGGACGTTGCACGCTCCGCGAGGGCTGCTGATCTGGGGGCTGGGTCGCGCGATCGGGCGCAAGTGGCGATCACGATCGGTATCGACGCCGCCCACGAATGCCCAGCCTGTGAAACCGACTCCGACGTGCCGGTCGACAACCGCGCGACGTCCGTGGTGGCATCGCCGGGGGTGGCAACGCCCGGCGTGGCAACTTCTGGGGTCGCAACGCCCGGGGTGGCCTTGCTTGCCCAGAGCAGCGCGACCTGGGCTGTTGGCAACGGATCAGGTCAGGGTCAGCTTCCCCGTTGCCTGGCGCGCTGGGCGACGTGCGACGGTGACGTCACCCGAGTGGTGCTCGGCCCGGACTCCCGGCCGTTGGATGTCGGGCGCAGTCACCGCGTCGTGCCGGCGTATCTGCGTCGGGTGCTGGACCTCCGCGATGGAGGCTGCGTCATCCCGGGCTGCGACCGTCCCGCAGGGTGGTGCGAAGCGCACCACATCGTCCATTGGGCTGCGGGTGGCGTGACCTCGGTGGAAAATCTTGCCTTGATTTGTCGGCGCCACCACACGGAACTGCACCTCGGCCGTTGGGTCATCACGATCGCCGAAGGCATCCCGGTGGCCGTTCCCACTCCCAAGCGCCGCAAGGCCTCATCCCGGCGGGTGCACGACGCCGGATGGCATCGAAAACCCGAGGCCGCGTGACGTGCGCGGCCGGTCTCGACCAATGCTCGCTGCCGTCAGCCAACCACGTCGGGGTTCGGTGCGGCCTCCGATCGCGTGTCCGACGTGCTGACCCGGCCACGGCGGCCGAGCAGCGGCACTGCGATCACGGCGGCGATCAGGACGCCGATCGCCGCGATGAGCAGAGCCTCGGTGACCCCGTCGGTGTAGGCCTCCCCGGCGACCTTGGCGACCCGGTCGCCCAATTGTTGCCGCAGCTCCGGGATGGCGCCGGACACCACTTGACCCACCAACGACTCAGCATTGGGGATGTCGCGCGAGCTGGCCGACCAGGCGGCCTCGGTCCGGGAAGCCGAGAGGCCACCGACCACGGCGATTCCCAGTACGGCGGAGATCTGCGAGATCAGATTGAGGAAACCCGAGACCGCACCCATCGAGGCGCGCGGTATGGACGACATCGCACCGGCGCTGACCGCCGGGATGCCCAGGCCGATGCCGGCGCCCATCAAGCCGAGCCAGGCGCCGATGGTCACCGCGGTGGTGGAGTCGTTGATGCGTGAGAGTCCGAACAGTCCCACCGAGGTGAGTAGCAGCCCGAGTCCGGTCACAGGTCCAAGGCCGATCTTGCGCATGATCAGAGGCGAGATGGGGGAGAAGATCACCACCAGCGCGGAGGCCCCGAACGACACCAGTCCGGCGAGCATCGGGGTGAATCCGAGGACGTTCTGCACCAGCATGGTCTGCTGCAGCAGGGCACCCGCGAGCACCATGCTGAGCAGCACCAGCAGCACCAGCGTCGCCGGGATCGGCGGCACCTTGATCGCCGACCAGTCGGTCAGCGGCGCCGCGGACCGGCGCTGCTGGATCGCCAGCGCCACGATCACCAGCAGGCCTGCGAGCACCGGTGCCCAGACGATCGGCTCGGTGAAGGTCGCATTCTCCAACATGCTCAGTCCGCCGGCGATCAGGATCAGCGCTACGGTCAACAGCGCCGATCCCAGCCAGTCCACGCCGGCACCGCCGCCGGTCGACTTCGCGTCCTTGGGCACCACCTTGATCACAAGCGGAATCACGAGCAGGATCAACACCACGTTGATGCCGAACACCGACCGCCAGCCCAGCGCCGACACCAGGAAACCGCCGATCAGCGGGCCGAAGGCGGCCGCACCCGACGTCACCGCCGTCCACAGACCGATCAGTTTGGGGATTCCGTCGTGGGGCACTGCCGAGGTGAGCATCGCCAGTGCCAAGGTGCCCATGGCCGCGGCCCCGACACCTTGGAGGGCGCGGCCCGCGATGAGCACCTCGATAGCCGGACTCGCCGCGCTGATGGCCGAACCGGCCGCGAAACAGGAGGCTCCGATCAGGTACAGGCGCCGCCGTCCGACCCGGTCGCCGAGGGCGCCGAACGGCACCGCCAAGGCGGCGCCGGCGACCATGTAGGCCATGACCGCCCACTGCAGCTGGGCCATGCCGACGCCGAACTCGCGCTGGATGCTCGGCAGCGCCACGGACATGACGCTGGTATCGAGGCCGACCAAGAACTGGCCGACGGCGAAGGCCGCCAGCGCGACTCCGCCGAGTCCGGCGGCGCGGCGGCCGACGGCAACCTTCTGGGCATGATCCATCCGCTGAGGATGGCACAGCGCGGGGGCTATCGGGGCAGTGAAGAAGCCCACCACGACATCGGCGGACCCGCGAACACGGGTTGTCGCGCCATTCGTTCGGGCTTGGCCCACTCCGAGAGGACTTCGACCGGGGCCTCGGCGGGTGCTGCGGACATCGAACTGACGACCGCCACCAGGGCCGCCAGTTCGGCCGCGGTCGGCTCGCCGCGCACCACCCGCAACAGCGGCCGGTGCGCCTCGTCGGCAGCGTCGGAACTCATAGCGGGATGTTCCCGTGCTTCTTCGGCGGCAACGTCTGCCGCTTGTCCCGCAGCGCCCGCAGCGCTCGGATCACCTGACCGCGGGTCTCCGAGGGCATGATCACGCGGTCGACGTAGCCGCGTTCCGCGGCGAGGTAGGGGTTGGCCAGCGTCTCGTCGTATTCGGCGATCAGCCGGGCCCGCTCGGCGTCGGGGTCGTCGGCGGCGGCGAGTTCCTTGCGGTAGAGGATGTTGACCGCGCCCTGGGCACCCATGACCGCGATCTGTGCGGTCGGCCAGGCGAGGTTGATGTCGGCGCCCAGATGCTTGGAGCCCATCACGTCGTAGGCGCCGCCGTAGGCCTTGCGGGTGATGACCGTGACCAGGGGGACCGTGGCCTCGGCATACGCGTAGATGAGCTTGGCGCCCCGCCGGATGATGCCGTCCCACTCCTGGTCGGTGCCGGGCAGGAAGCCCGGGACGTCGACGAAGGTGAGGATGGGGACGTTGAAGGCGTCGCAGGTGCGCACGAAGCGGGCGGCCTTCTCCGAGGCGTCGATGTCGAGGGTGCCCGCAAACTGCATCGGGTTGTTCGCGACGATGCCGACCGAGCGCCCCTCGACCCGGCCGAACCCCACCACCATGTTGGGCGCGAAGAGCGGCTGGACCTCGAGGAACTCGCCGTCGTCGAGCACCGGCCTCGATGACGGTGTGCATGTCGTAGGGGACGTTGGGGGAGTCCGGGATGAGCGTGTCGAGGGTCCGGTCGACGTCATTGACGTCGAGGTCGAGTTCCTCCCCGAAGACCGGCGCGTCCTCGAGGTTGTTGCTCGGCAGGTAGGACAGCAGCGCCTTGACGTAGTCGATGGCATCGTCCTCGTCGGCGCCCATGTAGTGCGCCACACCGGATTTCGTGTTGTGGGTGCGGGCGCCTCCGAGTTCCTCGAAGCCGACGTCCTCGCCGGTGACCGTCTTGATGACGTCAGGTCCGGTGATGAACATGTGGGAGGTCTGGTCCACCATGACGGTGAAGTCGGTGACAGCGGGCGAGTAGACCGCGCCTCCGGCGCACGGGCCCATGATGAGTGAGATCTGCGGGATGACGCCGCTCGCGTGGACATTGCGACGGAAGATCTCACCGTAGAGTCCGAGGCTGACCACGCCCTCCTGGATGCGCGCCCCACCGGAGTCGTTGAGCCCGACGACCGGACAGCCGATCTTCATGGCGAAGTCCATGACCTTGCAGATCTTCTCGCCGAAGACCTCGCCCAGGGACCCGCCGAAGACGGTGAAGTCCTGCGCGAAGATCGCCACGGTCCGGCCGTCGACCGTGCCATAACCGGTGACGACGCCATCGCCGTAGGGACGATTCTTGTCCTGACCGAAGGCGTTCGAGCGGTGGCGGGCGAGTTCGTCGAGTTCCACGAAGGAGTCATCGTCCAACAGCGAGAGGACCCGCTCGCGGGCGGTCATCTTGCCCTTGGCGTGCTGTTTGGCGATCGCCTTCTCGGAACCGGCGTGCTCGGCCGCCTCGCGGCGCCGGGCGAGTTCGGCGAGCTTGCCCGCCGTGGACATGGGATCCAGCTGGTCCGCTGGTTGCGCGCTCATGACACCTCCGCACATGGCTTCTTTGCGTACCGTAGCAACGTGACCTCTTCACCGAGCAGTGCGCCCATGCCCGATCGACGCCCGCTGGCCGAGCAGAAGCTGCGGCAGGCACTCGCCGACCTGCAGTGCACCGGTCCGGTGCGGCTACTCGAGACGTGCCGATCCACCAACGACGTCGCCCGGGAAATGGTCGCGGCCGGCGCCGGAGCCGATCCGGAGTGGGTGCTGGTGGCGGCGGATGCGCAGAGCGCGGGTCGCGGCCGGCTGGATCGCTCCTGGGAGTCGCCGTTCGCAGCCGGACTGCTCTTCAGCCTGAGCCTCGACGCCCCGGCCGACACCGACCCGGCGCTGGTCGGGGTGCTGCCACTCGCTGCCGGTGTGGCCATTGTGGAAGTGTGCCGGCTGCGGGGAGTCGCAGCTGCAGCGCTCAAGTGGCCCAACGACATCGTGCTGGCGGGAACGGAGGTCGCGGGACTGCCGCGCAAACTCGGCGGGATCCTGGCCGAGCGCACCGACCGGCGGGTCATCATCGGCGTCGGCCTCAACTTCGACCTCACCGAGGCCGAGGCGCCGACGCCGCAGGCCGCTGCGCTGCGGGAATTCGGACTGCAACCGAGCACCTCCCGGGAGGAACTGCTCGCGTCCTGCACGGCTGCCGTGGTGGAGGTGTGGCGGGAGTTGCGAGCGGACGGACCAGAGGGTGCCCTGGCGCGCTACCGGGCGCTGTGCGTCACCCTCGGGCAGCAGGTGTCGGTGGCGGTCGCGGGTGCCGCGACCGTAGCCGGAGAGGCGGTGGGGATCGACCCGGCGGGACACCTGCTGGTGCGGACTTCCGATCGAGGGGTGGTGGCGGTGTCGGCCGGAGACGTCCGTTCGCTGCCGACGGAGTCGGATGATTCGCCGATTCGGCCAGCCGAGCCGCACTGACGCGCCCGCTTCGACGTGGAATCATGTGCCCATGGGATACCCCACCAAACTGCTCGCCCAAGACGAGTCGATCGCTTTCGAACTGCGGCCACATTGGCGTTCGCTGATCCTTCCCATCTTCTGGCTGCTGGTGGTCGTGGCCGTCGCCGGATTCCTGTTCTCCGCGTTGGGGAACTGGCTGCAGGACGGTTCCACGGCGCTGACGGTGCTGCGCTGGGCCATCGTGCTGGTGGCCGCCTTCTTGCTGTTCTTCCTCTTCCTGCGGCCGCTGTTGGCGTGGCTTTCGACGCAATACGTGTTCACCACCAGGCGGATCATCGTGCGCACCGGGATCATCGCCCGGAAGGGTCGGGACATGCCGTTGTCGAAGGTCAACAACGTCAGCTTCGAGCACACCGTGTTCGAGCGGTTGTTCAATTCCGGGACGCTGGCGATCGAGAGCGCCTCGGAGCACGGGATGTTGGTGGTCGCCAACGTCCCGAACGTGGAATACGTCCAGCGTGAGGTGTACCGCCTGCATGACGAGGACGACGCCTTCCGAGCCGCCCGGTCGGAGATGTACGAGGCGCAGTTCCGGCAGGGGGAGACGCCGAAGCCGTTGCAGGGCCGCGGCGACGGCCGCGCCGAATCGGAGTCCCCGTCGACCCCCGGTGACGAGCAGTAGCCGAGCCCCGGCACGCTGACCATGGCGGAGGAAACCGACGGCTTGATCGACCGGGTGCTGGGTGCACCCCGGATCATGACCAGGTCCGAGGTAGCCGAGATCGCCGGGATGACGCTGGAGGATGCCCGGCAGTATTGGCGGGCCATGGGGTTCGCCGACGTGGGGGAGTCGCGTGCGTTCACCGAGCGAGACTTGGAGGCGCTCAAGGCGGTCCATCGGCTGGTGAGCACGGGTGTGCTGAAACGTTCCGAGGCGCTGGAGGTGGTGCGCAGTCTCGGGCAGAACACCGCCCGCATGGCCGAGTGGCAGACCGGCACGCTCGCCCGGTTGCTCGCCAGTCAGCGGGAGATACCGAACGACACCGCGATGGCCGAGGAACACGTGGCGAAGGTCGCCGAACTCACCGCGGCACTGCTTCCGAGCCTGGAGGAGATGCTGGTCTACGCCTGGCGGCGGCAACTGGCCGCGGCGATCCAGCGCAACTTCGACACCGCCGGTTCCGATGACTCGGCCGAGGCGGGCCTGCAGTGCGTGGGATTCGCCGACCTGGTCGGCTTCACCCGACTCACCCGGCGGCTGCCGGAGCAGCGCCTCGCCGATCTGGTGACCTCGTTCGAAGCCGACTCGGCCGACGTCGTGGCCGCCACCGGTGCCAGGCTGATCAAGACCCTCGGGGACGAGGTGATGTTCGTGGCGGAAGATCCGCAGCACGCGGTGGAGACCGCCTTCGGGTTGCACGACGCCCACGGCGAGGGTGAGGACGTGCCGCAACTGCGGGTCGGTCTGTCGTTCGGCGAGGTGGTGACTCGGATGGGCGACGTCTACGGCAGCACCGTCAACCTGGCCAGCCGACTCACCGCCCTGGCACGCCCAGGAAGCACTTTGACCGACGATGCCTGCGCCAAGGAACTGCTGGGCAATCCCAACTATGTGGTGCGAGCGCTCCGGCCACGGGCGCTGCGCGGGTTGGGCTTGGTGCGTGCGTGGTCGGTGCAGCGCGCTCGTTAGTCTCGGGAGCACATCAGTCCCGTCCAGACCGGAGCAGCGCAGTGACCGAGCACCTCGCCGCAAAGACTCGAGCCCTCGCAGGCGGCGCCCAGAAGTACCACGACGCGAACTCGGCCCGGGGGAAGTTGTTCGCCCGCGAGCGCATCGACTACCTGGTCGACCCCGGATCATTCGTCGAGGATGGTCAGCTCGCCAACGCCCTGGCGGAAGGGCTGCCGGCGGATGGTGTGATCACGGGCACTGCTCGGATCGACGGTCGCACGGTCGCCCTGATGGCCAACGACTCGACCGTCAAGGCCGGATCCTGGGGTGCCCGAACGGTCGAGAAGATCATCCGGATCATCGAACGGGCCTACCAACTCGGCGTGCCCATGCTCTGGCTGGTCGACTCCGCCGGAGCCCGCATCACCGATCAGGTCGATCTGTTCCCGGGACGCCGAGGGGCCGGCAACATCTTCTACAACCAGGTGCGTGCTTCCGGTTCGATTCCGCAGGTGTGTGCGCTGTTCGGACCCAGCGCCGCCGGTGGGGCGTACATCCCGGCGTTCTGCGACATCGTGATCATGGTGGAGGGCAACGCCTCCATGTACCTGGGTTCCGACCGCATGGTGGAGATGGTCACCGGCGAGAAGACCACGCTGGAGGAGATGGGCGGGGCCAAGGTGCACTGCACGGTGAGCGGTGTCGGGCACATGCTGGTCAAGACCGAACACGCCGCCCTCGACGCCGTCAAGCGCTACCTGGGTTACCTTCCGCAGAACTACCAGGAAGTTCCGCCGGCGGCCGAACCTACGGAGCCGGAAGGGATCGACCTGCGTTCGCTGGTTCCCGAGAGTGAGCGCCAAGCCTTCGACATGCGCCGCTACATCAGGGGTCTGGTCGATGAGGGGAGCTTCTTCGAGATCCATGCCCTCTGGGCGAAAGAGGTGGTGGTCGGCCTGGGCCGGCTCGACGGCCGGGTCGTGGGGATCGTTGCGAACAACTCCATGTTCAAAGGTGGCGTGCTGTTCGTGGACTCCGCCGACAAGGCCACCCGCTTCATCGATCTGTGCGACGCCTTCAACATCCCGTTGATCTTCCTCGCCGACGTTCCCGGATTCATGGTGGGCACCGCGGTGGAACGCGCGGGCATCATCCGTCACGGGGCGAAGATGATCACTGCGGTCAGCGGGGCGACGGTTCCGAAGTTCTGCGTCGTGGTGCGCAAGGCCTATGGCGCCGGGTTGTATGCCATGGCCGGGCCGGGGTTCGCGCCGGACGCCACCATCGCCCTGCCCACCGCCAAGATCGCTGTCATGGGCGCGGAGGCCGCGGTCAACGCGGTCTACGCGAACAAGATCGCCGCCATCGCCGACGAGGACGAGCGGGCGGCGTTCGTCGCCGAACGTCGGGCTGCCTACGAGGAGGACATCGACATCGTGCACCTTGCGGCCGAGCTGGTGGTGGATGCGATCGTCGAGCCGGAAGAGTTGCGCGACGAACTGGTCAACCGGCTGGATGCCGCTGCCACGAAGAACCGTGACTTCTCGCGTCGTCGTCATGGTGTGACTCCGGTGTGACGATTCGGCAGCCGCGCACTGAGCCGGATCGTCGGTCTAGAGTGTTCGCATGGCACGTGTGATTCTCGCCGAGGACGACGAGGCGATCTCTGAACCACTGGCGCGTGCACTGCGCCGCGACGGTCACGAGGTGGCCGTGGTGAGTTCCGGCACCACGGCCCTGGAGATCGCCACCGCGGGTGTGGCCGATCTGATGGTCATCGACCTCGGCCTGCCCGGTATGGATGGCCTCGAGGTGATCCGCTCGCTCCGGCAGCAGGGGAGCAAGTTGCCCATCATCGTGGTCACCGCACGAACCTCCGACCTCGATTTCGTCGTCGGCCTCGACGCCGGTGCCGACGACTATGTGGGCAAACCGTTCCGGATCGACGTGTTGCTCGCCCGGGTGCGGGCGTTGGTGCGGCGCGGTTCCAGCCCGGCGACGATCCGGGTGGGCGAACTGGTGATCGAGTCGGCTGCCAGGCGGGTGCGGATCGGGGACGACGAGGTGAACCTGACCCCCAAGGAGTACGACGTCCTGCTGCTGTTGAGCCAGAACGTGGGGCGGGTGCTTTCGCGCGAGCAGATCATGAAGGAGATCTGGCGCGGCGAGTGGTACGGCGGCTCCAAGACACTGGACATGCACGTGTCCGGGCTGCGGCGCAAACTCGCCGAAGTGGGCAAGGGTCGGGAGCCGACGATCGGCACCGTCCGCGGGGTGGGTTTCCGGCTGGAGGACCAGCCGGTGACGACCACGTCGCCGGCCACCTGACCGCCGTGGCGTAGGTTCGCGCTGTGTACCGACTCTTCCTGTCCGCCACCCTTCGGGTCGCGTTGGTGACGGTGCTGATGTTGGCCACCGTGCTCGGCACCGCAACCTCGTACTTCGTCTACCAGATCTACCAGCGGCAGGCCGAGACGTTGGCTTCGCGGGTGCTGGCCGCGATCGCCTACCGCCAGACCAGCTCGTTGGAGGTCACCCCCGAGTACCTGGAGTCGTTGGCGACGACCAAGGACGATGTCACCGTGATCCTCCCCGACGGCAGCACGGTGTCCAACCTCTCCGGAATCTCCGGCCCGGTGTTCACCTCCACCCGGGTGAGTCCGAGCGGCGAGTGGACGGTGATCGCAGCGATCAGCCAGGGACCCGCCTACCTGATGATCGGGCTGGTCGCGATGGTCACGATTCTCGTCTCGGCGATTTCGCTCGCGGTCGCCTACCGGGTCGCCGACCGTGAGAGCAGACGGGTGAACCGACCCCTGAACGATCTGGCCGCGCATGCCGAGACCATCGGTTCAGGCCAACCGACGCGGAAGGCCAAGCCGGTCGGCATCGATGAGATCGACCGGATCGCCCGGGTCCTCGACGACCGGGCCGGTCGGGTGGGGGAGGTGCTGGAGGCCGAGCGCCGCACCTCGCGCGAGATGAGCCATCAGGTACGCACGCCGCTGACGGCGTTGTCGTTGCGGCTGGAGGAGATCATCCTCACCGACGATCTCGCCGAGGCCAAGGCCGAGGCCGCCGTCGGGGTGGTGCAGATCGAACGCCTGACGGAGGTGATCGACCAACTCGTCAAAGGCCGGCGCGAAGGTGTGCGCACCGAGCAGGAGGAGTTGGATCTCTCCCGGTTGGTGGGGGAGCAGATGGTCGAGTGGTATCCCGTATTCGCCAACCGCCGCCGCCGGATCACATTGCAGGCCAACGGAACCGTGGTCGCGTGGGCGAGCAAGGCGGGCCAGTCGCAGGTTTTGGCCACGCTGATCGAGAACTGCCTGATCCACGGCCGCGGCGACGTGTTGATCAGACTGCGCGAATCCGGCTCCTCCGCGGTGATCGAAGTGGTGGACACCAAGGGTGTGCTCAGGCTGCGCGAAGGCGTCGACCCGTTCGAGCGCGGGGTATCCGCGAGCGGTACCGGGTTGGGGTTGGCCCTGGCTCGAACGCTGGTCGCGGCCGACGACGGCGACATCGCGTTGACGTCACGCAAGCCGGTGACCTTCACGGTCTATCTGCCGCGGTTTCAGCGTCAGGACGAGGAGCGGGAAGCCGAAGTGGCGGCGATGGCCGAAACCGAATCGATCGGGCCCGCCTAGATCTTCGCGGTCTCCATCAGGCGGTGCTTCTCTTCCTCGTCGTCGATCTCGGGGAAGACGAACTTGCGGTAGGACCAGAATCGGAACAGGGTGCCGAGCCCGAGGCCGATCACGTTGGCCGCGATGTTGTCGGCGAGGGGGCTGGTGAAACCGAGTCCGTAGTGGCTGATCCAGAGCACACCCATCGCGATCAGCATGGCCACGCCGTTGAGGCCGAAGAAGAGCAGGTACTCCCGGGTGAACGACGAACGACCGCGGTGTTTGAAGGTCCAGAACCGGTTGCCGAAGTAGGCCACGGTGGTGGCGGTGGCGACCGAGACGGCCTTCGCCGTCAGCGGCTTACCCTCCAGCGGGCCGAAGTACAACAACACGTTGAACAGTCCGATATCGACCACCAGGGCGGTGAGTCCCACGATGCCGAACTTCGCCGCCTCGTGGATCAGCCCGCGCAACTTGGCGTAGACCTGCGCGACGAATCCGGCGCGTTCAGGGGTCACCTGTGGCGTCGATGCGGTTTCCGGGGTGGCTGACACACGTCTAGAGTACCTGCGAAGGCACATTTCCAAACAGGCTTGAGGGCGTGAGTCCCATCACGGGTCTGCGTAGGCTGAGGATCGTCGGATTCGGCACCGCCCGAATCCTCAGACCACACCGGTTGGAAGGATGAGCAATGGACCTCCGTCTCTCGGACGACCTCGAGGCGCTGCGCAAGACCGTGGAGGCGTTCGCCCACGACGAGGTGGCGCCGACGATTGGCGACTACTACGTCCGCGGTGAGTTCCCGCTGCCCCTGGTGGAGACCATGGCCGAGATGGGGTTGTTCGGCCTTCCCTTCCCGGAGGAGTACGGCGGCATGGGGGGTGACTACGTGGCGTTGTGCGTGGCCATCGAGGAACTCGCCAAAGTCGACTCCTCGATCGCCATCACGCTGGAGGCCGGGGTCTCGCTGGGCGCCATGCCGATCTACCGGTTCGGATCCGAGGAGTTGAAGCAGCAGTGGCTGCCGAAACTCACCAGCGGCCAACTGCTCGGCGCCTTCGGCCTGACCGAGCCGGGCGCGGGTTCGGATGCCGGCGGCACCGCCACGACCGCCGTGCTGGAGGACGGCCATTGGGTGATCAACGGCTCGAAGGCGTTCATCACCAACTCCGGCACCGCCATCACCGGATTGATCACAGTCACCGCCGTAACCGGGTACGACGCCGACGGTCGGAAAGAGATCTCGGCCATCCTCATCCCGGCCGGAACGCCGGGCCTGACCGTGGCGCCGCCGTACAAGAAGGTGGGTTGGGATGCCTCCGACACCCACGAGTTGGCCTTTGACAACGTGCGCGTGCCGGCTGGCAATCTGGTCGGTGAGCGGGGTCGTGGCTACGCCCAGTTCCTGCGCATCCTCGACGAAGGCCGGATCGCCATCGCCGCTCTGGCCGCCGGGTTGGCGCAAGGGTGTGTCGACGAATCGGTGGCCTACGCCAAGACCCGGGAGGCCTTCGGGCGCCCGATCGGTGCCAACCAGGGGATCGCCTTCATGATCGCCGACATGGCAGCCCGGGCGCACACCGCTCGGGTGCTGTGGCGGGAGGCCGCCGGTCGGCTGCAGCGTGGCGAGCCGTTCAAGCACGAGGCGGCCATCGCGAAGATGGTCACCAGTGAGGCCGCGATGGACAACGCCCGTGCCGCCACCCAAGTGCACGGTGGCTACGGCTTCACGCTCGAGTACCCGGTCGGACGTTTCTATCGGGACGCGAAGATCCTGGAGATAGGTGAAGGAACCACCCAGGTGCAGCAGATGCTCATCGCCAGAGGATTGGGGCTGCCCGCATGACTGACGCTGAATATCTGGTCCGGCGCGGAGCCGTTCCCGAATCGGGCGAATACGAGGCCTACACCCTGGTCGGCGTCGAAGCTGAACTCGAGGTCTCGTTTGTCCCGGACGCCGGCATGGTCGGTTGTTCGCTTCGGTCGACCGGTCGCCAGTTACTCGGCGGCCGGCAGGGCATCGCGGCCTACGTCGAGCAGGGCAAGACCTTCGGTATCCCGCTGCTGGCGCCGTGGGCCAACCGGCTCGGCTCGGACGTCTACACGGCGGCCGGCGTCACCGTTGACGTGGCCGGCACGCCCGGCATGCATCGTGACGGCAACGGATATCCGATACACGGTCTGCTGGCGGGCAGCGGAGGCTGGCGGGTGGTCGAGTTCGAAGCCACCTCGGACGACGCCCGGCTCACCGCCGAACTCGACTTCGACGTTCACCGGCCGGAGTTCCAGGGCTTCCCCTACCCGCACCTGTTGCGGGTCGGCGTCCGGTTGGTGGGCCACGAGGTGCACGTGCGCACCGAGATCACGCCGACGGCGGAGCTGGCGGTCCCCATCGCCTTCGGCTGGCACCCGTACTTCGTGATCCCGGATCTGCCTCGTGGGCAGTGGCAGTTGACACTTCCCTTCACCCGCAGAGCGGAACTCAACGACCACAACCTGCCCACCGGTGAGGTGCTCGACTGGAGTTGGGACTCGGGTCCACTGGGTCAACGCACAGTCGACGACCTGTTCGTCGACGTGCCCGAAGGTGCGCACGGCACGCTCGCCGGTGGCGGGTGTTCGATCCAACTCGAGTACCTCGAGGGCTACCCCTACGGCGTCGCCTTCGCTCCGGCCAGCGACGACGTCGTGGCGATCGAGCCGATGACAGCGCCGACTGATCCGTTCGCCGGAGTGTTCCCCCGGCGGGTGGTCGAACCGGGGGATACCTACGCCGCGACGTTCGTGATCCGAGTGACGGAGGACTCCCCATGACCCGACCGACTGTGGGAATCGTCGGCGGCGGACAGCTCGCCCGGATGACTGCGCCCGCGGCGGTGAACCTCGATGTGCACCTGCGGGTGATGGCCGCCTCCCCGGACGACTGCGCGGCCGCCGCGATTCCGGATGTCTTCTACGGCGACCACGATGATCTCGTCGATCTGCTCAAGTTCGCCGAGGGTTGCGACGTCGTGACGTTCGATCACGAACACGTTCCGCCCGAGCACCTCCTCGCGTTGCAGGAGGCCGGCGTCGCGGTGCGCCCCGGCCCGGCAGCGTTGGTACACGCCCAGGACAAGATCATCATGCGCCAGGCGTTGAGTTCCGGCGGGATCCCCTGCCCCCGCTGGGCCGAAGTCGCCGACGCCGACGACGTGGCCCTCTTCGCAGAGGCGGGTGAGTGGCCGGTGGTGCTGAAGGTGTCCCGTGGCGGCTACGACGGCAAGGGTGTCTGGGTGTTGGAATCCCGGGCCGAGGCCGAGCAGGTGATGGCGGCCGAGGTACTCCGACCCGGTGCCCGCTGGCTGGTGGAGGAGAGGGTCCCCTTCGTCCGCGAACTCTCCGCCCAGGTGGCGCGGTCGCCCCACGGTCAGGCGGTCGCCTACCCGGTGGTGCAGTCGCTGCAGGTCGACGGCATCTGCAAAGAGGTGGTCGCCCCGGCTCCCGAACTCGACGCCACCAGATCAGCCCATGCCCAGCGGGTGGCGCTCGACGTCGCCGCCCTGCTCGGGGTGGAGGGGATGCTGGCCGTGGAGATGTTCGACACCGGTAGCGAAGTGCTGGTCAACGAACTCGCGATGCGCCCGCACAACACCGGGCACTGGAGCATCGAAGGCGCCGACACCTCCCAGTTCGAGAACCATCTGCGCGCGGTGCTCGACCTTCCCTTGGGTTCGCCCACTCCGCGCCTCCCCTACGCGGTGATGGTGAACATCCTGGGCGGCCAGGTCGCGGATCTTCACGCCTGCTACCGGCATGTGATGGCCAGTGACCCCGGTTTGAAGATTCACCTCTACGGCAAGGTTGTGCGACCGGGTCGCAAAGTGGGCCACGTGACCGCACTCGGCACCGACGTCGACGTCCTGCTCGAGCGATGCCGTCATGCGGCGGACTTCTTCGAAGGGACCATCGATGGCTGACGCCGGCTCGGCTTCGCCCGCGGTTGCACCGCTGGTCGGCGTGGTGATGGGTTCGGACTCCGACTGGCCGGTGATGTCGGCGGCGTCTGCGGCACTCGATGAATTCGGCGTCCCGCATGAGGTGGACGTGGTGTCGGCGCACCGGATGCCCGAGGCCATGCTGGCCTACGGAGCTGACGCGGAGCAGCGGGGAATCAGGGTGATCATCGCGGGCGCAGGCGGCGCCGCGCATCTGCCCGGGATGTTGGCCAGCGTCACCGCGCTGCCGGTGATCGGCGTACCGGTGGCGCTCAAGCGGCTCGACGGGATGGACTCGCTGCTGTCCATCGTGCAGATGCCCGCCGGGGTGCCGGTGGCAACTGTCGCGATCGACAACGCGAGGAACGCCGGCCTGCTGGCCGTGCGCATCCTCGGGGTCGCCGACGAGTCACTCCGGGTGGACATGCGGCGATTCCAGGCCGAACTTGAGGCTGTCGCCCGGAGCAAGGGCCAACGCATCCGAACCGTGCGCGGCGGCTGACGAGTCCACGCGCATCGCCCGCTGCCCGTGCCGCCGCCACGGCTCGATCTCAGGTCCCGCCTACGGTGCCGAGAATGGCGGTGGGTCCATCACCTGATTCTGGACGACCGGCCCGGTTCCGACCGACCCCCGCATCTTGCCGCCTTCGGCCGCGGCCGGACTCGCCAGACCGAGTGCCAGGAGGGCGGCCGCCAGGACTGCCAGTACTGCTCGCATCGTGATCACCTCCACTTCCACGCTACGTCCGCCGCCGGTCGACCGGTGCCCTCACGGACTTCGGCCATAGGCCATTCGTGTGCAGAACCGTTGCCATGGCTGGAATTATCGCGGTCGGCATAGGCTCGGGTCGCAGACGAATCGAAGGGAACATGATGATCGTGGCGTTGCCGATCGAACCGGCTGGCACTGTCGGACACTCCTGGGGGAAGGCCCGGCGGGTCGCAGTCGCCGTCGTGAACGGCCGAGAGATCGAATCCTGGACCGTGCACGACGTGCGCTGGGACCTGTCCCATGGCGAAGGGAGCCACGGTGCCCACCACGCAAGGGTGGTGACTTTCCTGCGCTCCCACGATGTCGAGGCGGTGGGGGTGGACCACGTCGGCGAGTCCATGGCCAGGGTGCTGGCCCGCATGGGGATCCGCCTCGTCACAGGTACTGCCGGCGACGCCCGTGCGGCGGCGGTGGCAGTTGCCGGACAGACCGATGCGTCGCGTCCTGCCGATGGCGAAGCGCGACCACGTCCGTAGCATGGGGACGGACTTGCCGGTGGTTGACCACCCCGGCCACGCACGAGGAGGAGAATCCCAAGTGGAAGCTGGAATCTACGCGCTGCCCGAGGAATACGTCGAGTTGCAGAGCGCGGTCAGGGCGCTCGCACGAGACAAGATCGCCCCCCGGGCTGCTGAGATCGACGCCAAGGGCGAATTCCCCTGGGATGTCTACGACGCGCTCGTGGCCAGCGGCTTCCACGCCATCCACATTCCCGAGGAGTACGACGGGATGGGCGGCGACAACCTCGCCTCAGCATTGGTCGTCGAAGAGATCGCCCGGGTGTGCGGCTCGAGTTCGCTGATCCCGGCCGTGAACAAACTGGGGACCACACCCCTGCTGGTGGGTGCCTCACACGAGGTCAAGGCGCGCTACTTGCCCGAAGTCGCCTCGGGTGAGGCGATGTTCAGCTACGGCCTCTCCGAGCCCGAAGCCGGGTCCGACGCGGCCAGCATGCGCACCAAAGTGACCCGCGACGGCGACGACTGGATCCTCAACGGCAACAAGCGGTGGATCACAGGTGCGGGTATCTCCAAGTACTACACGGTGTTGGCCACCGCGGATCCGGGTACGGGCCCCAAGGGCATCACCGCGTTCGTGGTGCACGCCGACGACGAGGGGTTCACCCTCGGCGCCGAGGAGAACAAGCTGGGCATCAAAGGTTCACCCACCCGTGAGCTCTACTTCGACAACGTCCGGTTGCCGGCCGACCGGATGATCGGGGAAGTGGGTGAAGGCTGGAAGATCGCCATGAAGACGCTCGACATCACCCGGGTGACGATCGGTGCCCAGGCCGTCGGAATGGCCCAGGGAGCGCTCGACGTCGCGCTGGAGTACGCCCAGGAGCGCAAGCAGTTCGGCAAGGCGATCTCCGACTTCCAAGGGATCCAATTCATGCTGGCGGACATGGCGATGCAGATCGAGGCCGCTCGCCAACTCGTCTACCATGCTGCCGCGGCCAGCGACCGCGGCGATGCCAACGTGACGTTCCTCGGCTCCGCCGCCAAGTGTTTCGCGTCGGACACCGCGATGAAGGTGGCCGTCGACGTGGTGCAGGTGCTTGGAGGCTACGGCTACGTCAAGGACTATCCCGCGGAACGGTTCATGCGCGACGCCAAGATCACCCAGATCTACGAAGGCACCAACCAGATCCAGCGGCTGGTCATCGCCCGGCAGATCCTCGGCTGACGGGCGCGCGTCGGCACGGCCCCGACGGTGCCTAGCCGCAGGCGGTTTCGGCGGCGCTCGTGGTGGGGGCCAGTGCCGCCAGTGAACCGTCGCCCGTCGGGCCTGCATCGGTGATCGCCGAGACCGGCTCCAGCCCGAGGAAGTCCGGGCCGACCGTCACCGACATCACCTCACCGCGGCCGGGCTCCTCCTCGACCTGCGCGTCGGGCAGCGCCGTCGTGAGGGTTGCGAGGCCTTCGGCGAAGTCCGGGTCGTAGACGATCGTGGTGCGGGTGGTGGGTGAACCGTTGCCGACGCCGTCGACCACGAAGCCAGCGTCGCTGAAGGCCGCGGCCGCGCTGGCGGCGGCGCCGCTGATCCCGGAACCGTTGAGCACCTCCACGGTCACTTCCGAGGGGGCGACGTCGACTTTCGGGATCGCGGCGATGCCGGCGCGGATGGCTTCCACGACGCTGGAGGGCTGCTGCAGCCCGGCGAAGATGGCAGTGGCCGCCCGCGGATTCCACTGCACCGCCTCGCCGCCGTCGGGCAGATACGTCTTCTGCTCCACGATCGGCACGGTGATGAATGAGACCTGGTCCGGCGTGGTCCCCTGCAGTTGTCGCATGAGCGCCTTCACCTGGTTCGGGTCGAGCCCGGCGTCTGCGGTGAGGCTCGCCAGCACGGCGTCCACCGTGTCGCTCAGGCGCAGTGGGTTCAACAGCACGCCCATGCTGGTGGCCTTGCGGAACATCGAACCGAGGAACTGTTGCTGGCGCGCCATCCGGCCGAGGTCGGCCGAGGGGTCGAAGTAGCGCGCACGCACGTAGGACAGCGCCATGGGGCCGTCCAAGGTGCTCACGCCGGCCGGGATGTCGAGGCCGGAGAGCTCGTCCTGGATGGGTTCGGCGGTGCAGACATCGACGCCGCCCACCGCATCGACGATGTTCATGAAGCCGCTGAAATCGACCTCCACGAAGTGATCGAGCCGGACACCGGTGCTCTGCTCGATCGTGTTCACCAGCAGAGTCGGGCCCCCGAGACTGTAGGCGAAGTTGAGTTTGGCCTGTTGACTTTCCACCTCGGTGCCGTCGGCGAGGGTCGTTTCCGGGATCGTCACCAACGAGTCCCGCGGCAGGCTGATGACGTCCACGGTGCCGTCCCCGGCGATGTGGATGATCATCATGGTGTCGGTGTGCCGGCCGAAGTCCTCCACGCCCAAGGTGAGTTCGAGGCGTTCCTCCTCGCTCAAACCCCCTCGATCGTCGGAGCCGACGAGCAGGATGTTCGTGGCCTGATCTTGCTCCGGTCGATCCGTGAGCGGACCGAACACATCGACGTGCTCGACCGCGCCGGTGAAGTGTGAGACCGCCGCGTAGGACAGCCCGGAGGTGGCCAGCACGCCCGCCGCCACGGCACCCGCGAGGACAGTCAGCGGCTGGCGTCGGACGGTGGTGGTCACGCGCCTGCCGATGCGGGTGACAAGTGGCAGTTGGCGTCCCGGCCCGCCGGAGGCGGTCGGAGGCCGACCGGCGGCGTCGTCCGCGGGGGGTACTTCAACCACTGCCAAACTCCTCAACTGGGCGGACGCCTGCTCCGGTGACAATCTCCCCACCGAGGTTAGGGGCCGTCAGACATCGGCCGAAGGTGCCACGCGGGGGCAACTGCCGAATGCCCGGTCGGGCTACACGATCGGCGGGCGACCGTGCCGGGTCATCTCGGCGACGGTGCGCCAACTCATCGGATGACGCGGGCTCACCGCTGTCGTCGACCACCCCTCCTTGAACCCCGTCAGCCATGCCCGCCGCGCTGCTGGATCCCGGCGCAGGCGGAGGTGCTCGACCGCGGCCCAAGTGGCCAGGTAGCCGGGAATGAGGACCGCCGGCAGGTTGCGCCTGGCCAACCACACCCGATTTCGCGCGTTGAGGCGCCAGAACTCGGCATGGCGGGTGGGGTAGATCGCCGGGTGGCAGGTGACCAGGTCGCCTGCGTACCAGACCAGATAGCCGGCATCCCACACTCGCCAGGTGAGGTCGATACCTTCATGCGCATAGCCGAAATCGGGGACGAAGCCGCCGATCTGTTCGAAGACCTCCCGCCTGATGGCCAAAGCGGCCTCCAGCACATACATCACGGTGCTGGATCTGGTGGCAGACCCCTTGCGGAGCCTGGGGATCCAGTACCGGGGTGCCGTTGCGGACTCGGGGTCCGCCAGCCGAGTCTGCACCATTCCGATGGCGGGGTGATCGCGGAAGAGTCCGGCGAGTGACTCGAGCGCGGTGTCGTCTGCCAGCCAGGCATCGTCGTCGAGGAAGAACAGCACGTCCCCGCGGACCGCGCCCACGCCGGCGTTGCGTCCCCCGACGCCGACGTTGGTGGGCAGCTCGACCGTGCTGACCTCGGGAGGCAGTCCGGTCGGACGCCAGCCGTTGCCCACCACCACCACGTCGGTCGCCACGCCGGTCTGGGCCAGCACGGATCGCACCGCACGATCGAGTTCGACGGGTCGGGATCCTTGGGTGAGGATCACCACCCCCACGCTGGGCAGGGCGACGTGAGTTGACCTGGCGGTCACGGTTGGCCGACGTCTGAACGCCACCTCGCGGCGGAGATCGCTGCGAGGCCGAGGAGCAGTACAGCGAGGATCGTCAAGACCCAGGTGGCGGCACCCGCCCCCGCCGCCAAGCCGATCGCCAGCAGCGCAGATCGGCCGTCGAAGCCGAGGTCGATCAAGGAACGCCACGGAGCGGGCAACTGCCCTTCGTAGCGCCACCGGTCGGCGACTTCCATGCTGGCGAGGTAGAGGCCGGCCGCCACCATGAAGGCTGCGAACCGGGCGGTGTTCGGCAGGGTGGATGCCGCAGCAACCAGGATCACCACTTCGCCGGCCCGCGCCACCGCCGGAACGGCCCAGGCGGCACGACCACTCGGAGCGGTGCCGAGAGCGAGGCCGGTCAAGACGACCCAGGCTGCGATCGCGAGTACCAGCGGCCAGCTCCGGGCGCCCCACGACCACGCTGCCGCCAGGAACACGCCGGCCACGCCGGCGGCCACGAGGCGCCCGGCGACGGACCGGAAGCGGGGGCCGGCCGCACCCGAGATCGCCCGGACCGGCACTCCGGCGTCAAGCAGGCTACCCAGTGGACCGAGGAACCTTGCGGTTGCGGGCAGTTCGCCAGTGGGGGATTCGGGGTGGGAACGTGCGCCGAGCGCGAGCCCCGTGAGCACCGCAGCGGAGCCGAGCGCGGCGAGCAGCAAGGCCCAACCCGGCCCGGCCACGATGAGGGCGAGCGCGATCGCACTCCAGCGCAGGCTGCGGAAGTTGCGATGGGCCGAACCGGAAACCATCTCGCGGGCGGCGATGGCGTTGCCGGTCACCGCCGACAGGCCGACGGCTGCGGTGGCCAGCAGCCACTGCGCGTCGCCGGTTCGGGCTGCGGCCACTGCCAGCGCGAGGATGAATACAACTTCGATGCCGCGGCTGGCAAATCGATGCCATCGGGCGCCGTCAGCGTCCGGTCGGCGTCGATAGCGGGGGAGTTCGCCGGCGGACAACAAGGCGATGTTGGCGGCCAAGAAGACGACCCCGCCCACGATCGACAAGACGGCATTGCCAGGCGCCGTGATCAGCGCCGCCGCCAAGCCCAGTGCCACGCCAAGGAGGATCAACGACGTCGACGTGCGTCCCGCCGGCACCGCCAACTTCGTGAGCCGCCGGGAGAACGGGCGCAGCACGATTCCGGTGAGCGCGTCGTCGCCGCTGTCGGCGCTGGCGCGCAGTCGTCGGTCGTCCTCACTGGTGGACGGCAACTCCATGGGGGCGCAACTGGCGCAGAACGGGGCGGCTTCCACCGCTGCTACCGCAGTCACCTCGCCGGCGATGCGCAGGGCGATCTGCCAGGCGGTCCCGGCCGGAGCGTCTCGGTTGTCGAGTTCGTCGGCGGCGGTGGCCGCGGCGCGTGCGAAAGCGGCGCAATCCGAACTGGCGATCAGCAGGATGCCCGCGGCTTGGCGCGGCTGCCCGCCGTCGGGCGCAACCAGACTTTCGGCCACGCGGACCGGCAGGTCGACTGAATCGTCTCCGTTGTGGGCGAGCAGCACGGCGGTCTGCAGCCCGGGTGTGTCGAGCAGGTTGGCCAACGCCTGCTGTTCGGCATGGAGTCGGGAGTCGGCGATCACCAGCCGACCACGGCAGTTGGCCGCAGCCCTGGACCAGGCGCGCAGGGTCTCGGCCGTGCTGCCCTCGTTGCAGACCACTTCGTCGGTCGGGTCGAATCCGCGCAGCAACTCGGCGGTGTGCGCGTCCAGGGGTGCGTCGGTGCTGAGAACCAGGGGCCGGCTATCCACAGGTACTCTTTACCAGCCTCCGGCCGAAGATCGTCGGAGGCGCGAGAGGGTCAGGAGCAGATGAGCGTGTCACCCGTGGTGCTCGGAACACCGCCGGTCGTGCTCGGTGATGGTTGCGGCTCTTCGCCGGGCTTCGCGGGTGCGGCGGTGGGATCGGCCACCACCGGGCGGATGCCGGTGAAGTCGCTGCCGATCACGAGGGTGAGCACGTCGGACTCCAGCCCGCTCAAATCCTCCCCGACGAGGTCCGCCCCGGCCGCGTACGCCAACGTCCGAGCCGCCTCGGCATAACCCGGCGGATACTGCACCGACGTGCTGCTGGCACCGGGCGAATCGAAGTCGCCCACCTCGACCACGTTGTAGCCCATCTTGGTCATCAGATCCGCGACCCGGGCGGCCGCCCCGGTGCGGTCGGTGCCGTTCAGCACGCGCACCGTGATGTCTTTCGGCGGCACCACCAGCGGGGTGTCATCCCCCTCGGGCACCGTCGGTTCGGGAGGCCACTGGGTGCCGTCCTTGAGCGACTGCCACAGCGGATCGGCCAGCGCGGGATCGGGTGAGACGGTCGCGCCGTCGTCGTTGTAGACGGTCGGCAGCGTCACGAAAGTCACGTCTGCCGGTCGCATGTCCGACAGGCTGAGAGCGAGGTTGGTCAGATCGCGCAAGCCGGAGATGCTCTCATCGACCGTGATTGACTTGGTCACCTCATCGAGCACCCGGTAGGTGGTCACCGGGTTGGCAAGCACGCCGATGCTCGTCGCCTTCCGCAGCGCGGAGGCGAGGAATGCCTGCTGGCGCTCGATGCGGCTCAGATCGGAGCCGTCGCCGAGGGTGTAGCGGGCGCGGACGAACGCGAGCGCGTCGTCTCCCTGCACCACCGACGTGCCGGCCGGTAATTTCAGCCCGCTGAGCGGGTCGTCCACGGGCTCCTTGAGGCACACCTCGACGCCGTCGAGGGCGTCGACGACCCCCTTGAATCCGTTGAAGTCCACGATCATGAAGTGGTCGATCTCGACGCCGCTGAGCTTCTCCACCGTCTTGACCGTGCAGAACGGGCCGGCGATGTTGAAGGCTTCGTTGAATCGGTCGGAGACCGGCTCCGAGGGGCCGTCCACGTAGCGCGGGCAGGAGGGGATGTCGACGATGGTGTCGCGGGGGATGCTCACGGCGGTGGCACTCTTCCGGTCGGCCGCGATGTGCACCAGGATCGTGGTGTCGCTGCGCGCGCCGTCGATCTCCTCGGGGTTGCCGTACTCCTCGGTGTTCAGCACGCTGCGGCTGTCCGTGCCCATCACCAGGATGTTGAGCGGTTCGCCGGGCTGGAAGTCCGGCGGCTCCTCGCCGTCGGAGCCCCTCGAACTGTTGGCCGTCGCCTGGCTGGAAATGTTGGAGTCGAGCGCCCGGAAGGCGGTCGCGCCCACCCACGCGACACCGGTGAAGAGGAGCACGATGGCACTCGCGATGCCAGCCAGCACGCGCGGCCAGCGGCGGTGCTTCGATGCCATGGATCCTCCAACGAAGGCGTCGACGTGGGACGGCCGGCGCAGTTTGACCTTCCGATACTACGTACTGCTTCGGCGCGCCGTGACGATAGGACGGATTCAGTGCGCTAGAGGTTCCGGATCTGGTGGTCCACCCGCTCCTGTCGGACGATGTCACGCAGCGTTCCCTCATCGGGCGTGCCGTCCACAAGAACTGTGGATCCCCCCGTCGTCGCGGCGCTCAGGGTGGTTGCCAGCAGGCCTTCGATTGTGCCGGGCTCGACGGTCACCAACAGCCTCTCGCCGCCGACCGCGTTGAGTTCCCGGGCGGCTCGGACGGCCGCAGCGCCGTCCAGCGTCCTGGTCGCGGCGACCACGGTGCGGGCGGACGCCGACGGTGCCGGGGTCGGGTTGACGTCTGGGAAGGCGGCGATCTCGGCCATCACGTCGATGCACCCCGGCGGGGTGCGCGGCCCGAGCGGGCGCGCGAACGGGTCGGACGCACACACCAGGGTGGGAATCGCGCGAGCAGGCGCGGGCTGTTGCGCCGCGCCGACCGCGGCCACGGCCAGATCCGACTGGTCCTTCGCATCCGGCAGGGCGACAGCGGCGCCCAGCGCCCAAACCGACCAGGCCCAGACATGCAGCAGCCAATGGCGGCCCACATCGACGGTGACGATCGAGTCGGAGTCGATGTCGTATTCGTCCGCCAGCAGGCCGGAGGCTTTGGCGATCCAGTTGTCGAGCGTTGCTGCGGACAGCTCCACCCGAGCCCCGCTGCCGGCGTCGTAGTAGGTGACCCAGGGCGAGCCGGGGGCGGCGGCCAGGCTGCGTCGTCGGAGGTGCTCCGGGTGTTCGGTCATGGCGTCGACGTTACGCGCCCCTTTCCCACCTGCCGGACGCGACGGGGGTGAATCTGGCAGGGTGGAAGGGTGTCTGAAGCCATCCTCCTCGTGGGCGGTCGTGGTACCCGGCTGCGCCCACTGACCGTCAACACGCCGAAACCGATGCTCCCGGTTGCGGGGGTGCCGTTCACGGCCCATCAAATCGCGCGGGCGAAGGCTGCCGGCGTCACCAGGATCGTGCTCAGCACCTCCTATCGGGCGGAGGTGTTCTCGGAGTACTTCGGTGACGGATCGAGCCACGGGGTGGAGCTGGTGTACGTCACCGAGGACTCCCCCCTCGGCACCGGCGGAGCGATCCGGCATGCCTCGGCGCAGTTGCGCAGTGGACCCGACGATCCGGTGCTGATCTTCAACGGCGACGTGCTGTCGGGGGTTGATATCGCCGGCCTCGTGCGCCAGTGGCGGGAGGCCGATGCAGATGTCGCGCTCTACCTCACCAGGGTGGAGGATCCGAGGGCATTCGGACTCGTGCCGACCGACGACAGCGGCCGGGTCATCGCGTTCTTGGAGAAGCCGACCCGGCCCGAAGAGATCGTCACCGACCAGATCAACGCCGGCTGCTACGTGTTCAAGCGATCCGTCATCGACTCGATCCCGGCCGGGCGGGTGGTGTCGGTGGAGCGGGAGACCTTCCCGCAACTGCTCGAGGGCGGGGCCACTTTGATCGGCGTCGTGGATCCGGCGTACTGGCTCGATCTGGGCACCCCCGCCGCCTTCGTCGAAGGATCGCGCGACATCGTCTCCGGACGCATCCCCTCGCCAGCTTTGCCCGGGACACCGGGCCGGTGTCTGCTGCTTCCCGGCGCCCGGGTGAGTCGGGATGCCATCGTCGCCGGTGGCTCGGTGATCGGCGACGGATCGGTGGTGGAGGCCTTTGCCACCGTCGACGGCAGTGTGGTGTTCGACGGTGCGACGATCGGAGTGGGTGCCAGCATCGTGGGCAGCATCGTCGGCGCGGGCGCCACGATCGGCGCGCAGACCCGACTCCGTGGTGCGGTGGTCGGGGACGGCGCGGTGATCGGTGCCGAGAATGAGTTCCTCGACGGCGCCCGCGTATGGTCGGAGGCACACATCGCCGATTGCACTGTGCGGTATTCGTCTGATCAGGAGTGAGCCATGGTCACGACACTGATCGTCGTCGTGGCCCTCGTCACGTCGGTGCTCGTCGTGGTGAATCTGCTCACCAACCTGTGGGCGCGCCAGCACTATCTGCTGATCTCGTTCTGGGCCACCGGAGTCCTACTGGCGATCGCCTGGCTCGCCGGACTCAGTTGGCAATCTCTCGGACTTGCGCCGTCCTGGGGGGCGCAGACCACCGGACTGATCTGGTCGGCCGCGCTGGTGGGACTGGTGTTCGTCGGCTATGCGGTGGCCGCGGCACTTCCATGGACCCGGAAGGGCTTCGCCGATGCCCGCACCGCCAACATGGGTGTGGGCCGCTTCCTCTACGAGGCCTTCCTCCGCATACCGTTCGGGACCGCCTTGATGGAAGAGGTCGCCTTTCGGGGTGTCCTGCTCGCCGCAGTCAGCGGCGCCTGGGGCACGGTGTGGGGGGTGGCGGTTTCTTCGGTGCTCTTCGGGTTCTGGCACCTGCTGCCGGCGTTGGAATTCCACGAGTCGTCATCGACCACCGACCGGCTGGGCAACAACTGGCGGGGCAAGTTGCTGACCGTGGCCGGTCAGGTGGTGGGTACCGGACTGGCCGGTGTGGTGTTCTGCTTGGTTCGGCTGGGGTCGGACAGCCTCCTTCCGGCCATCGCCTTGCACGCCTCGTTGAACGCGCTCGGATTCGCGCTCAGTTGGGCCTTCGCCCGCCGGCTCCGGTCGCTGTAGGCGCTGGCGGGTGACCGTGCAGGTTCCGACGCTGCGGCGCACCCTGGAACTGGAGCGCCCGATCGATTTGTGGGGCACCATCGGCCCGCTGGTGTTCGGCCAAGATCCGAGTTGGCGGCGGCTTCGCAATGGCTATGCCAAGGCGTCCCGCACCCCACAGGGGATCGGGGTCGAAGTCGTCACCGTCTCGGCCGCCGACGGGGTGGTCGCAGGCGAGTTCCATGGACCTGGTGGGCAGTGGCTGGCTACGCGGCTGGGTGACCTGCTCGGCGCCGATGACGACGTGTCCGGATTCGATCCGCCGCCGCCGTTGGACGCCACCTGGCGACGCCGACCGGGGATGCGGGTGCCCAAGACGGGCCTGTTGTTCGAAGCGTTGGTGCCGGTGGTCCTGAGTCAGAAGGTGACCGGAGTGGAGGCCTTCGCCTCATATCGCAGGTTGGTGCGTTGGCACGGTCGGCCGGTGGGCTTCGGGCCCTTCCCGGAGCTGTTCGTGCCACCGAGCCCCGCTGGCTGGGCCGCGGTCCCGCAGTGGGACTGGCATCGGGCCGGGGTCGGTCCGCAGCGGGCGCGCACAATCGTCGGAGCAGCACCCCGCGCGGAATCCCTGGAACGGCTGGTGGACGCGCCCCTGCCTGCAGCCCGTCGGGCACTCGGTTCACTGGCGGGAATCGGCGGCTGGACGGTGGCCGAGGTGGCGCAACGAGCATTGGGAGATGCCGACGCGGTATCGGTCGGTGACTTCCACGTGGGACGCAACGTGGTGTACGCACTGACCGGACGGACCGACGGCGGCGATGATGAGATGCTGGCGCTGATCGCCGCTTTTGCCCCGCACCGGCACCGGATCCAACGACTGGTCGAGGTTGCCCGGTTGGCCCCGCCCCGTCGCGGGCCGCGCTACCGCGGCCTGGACTTCCGGGGGCGCTAGCGAATGCGATGGGCCATCCCCGACACCGGCGTCGCGCCGACGAATCAAGTCTCCAGCAGTCGGGTGCTCAAGTCTCCAGCAGTCGGGCGCGCAGCCGGGTGGGGAAGTCCGCTGGCAGTCCGAGTCCAGCGGTGAGGTAGTCATCGAGCGAACCGAAGGTCGCGGCCATGGTCTCCCAGGCAGCCTCCAAGTAGGCCTCATCGACGGTGAAGGCCGGCGCGAAGCGGGTGACGTCGTGGCCGGACTCGGTCGCCGCCTGCAGATAGCCGGCGATGAGTTTGGCCACCACCGGCCCGGAGGCCAGGTAGTCGGCCAGGATCTCGTCCCGGTCGACGTCGAGGATGGTGAGGATCAGGGCGGTGAGCCAGCCGGTGCGATCTTTCCCCGCAGTGCAGTGCAGCAGGCTCGGCCCGGCCGACTCCTCGGCGAGGTGGTTGAGCACCTCGGCGGTGGCCCGGCGGGCGCTGGGCAGGGTGACGAAACTGCGATAGGAGTCGAGCATGACCTCGTAGATGTCGTCGGCTGTGACATCGTCGCCGACTCCGACGGCTCCGTTCGCCATCGACCCCATCCGCCCCGCCCCGGACTCCGGTGCGTCGAGCAGCAGATCCGCCACCACGTGGCGGGTTCCGTCCGGCAATTCGTTGGGTCGCTGGTGGCGTTCGGGTTCGGTGCGCAGGTCGAAGACGGTGGTGATCCCGAGCGCGGTCAGCGCTCCGCGGGACCGGGAATCGCCGGGAGCCGCCGATCGGAAGACGATGCCGGATCGCAGCACGGCCCCCTGGGCGGTACGGCGGCCGCCCAGATCACGGCCGTTCGGAAGGTCGGTGACTGACACGCCATGAGCCTACGTGGGCGGGTCGACACGGCCGCACCGGTGGCGCTATCCGCGCATCCCATTCGGCGCGCGCTCGATGACCGCCAGCGCCCGGTTCACCTCGCTCGGGCTGTCGAATCTGGCGAGGAACGCTTGCCGACCTGCGCCGATGTGGCGGGTCGGTTGCTCGACGATGCGGCGCCATTCGACCCCGGCGGCGTCGCAGATATCCGGCAGCACCATGTTCCAGCCGCTCTGCATCACCACCAGCGGTTCCGCAGCACGCTCCAACGCCACTCGAACCTCGGCGGTGGTGGCCCATGGCTGCGGGATCGAGTCGCAGATCACCAGTCCGATCCGGTGGTCGCCGACCGCGCGCGGGAGGACATCCGGGGAGGGACCGGCGGTGAACGACCAATTGGCGGTCGACGGGTCGACCATCGATCCGGCGAACGGATCGATGTCCACCGAGACCAGCGTGCCGTCGGGGCCGCCTTCGTCGCGATTGCGTTCCAGGGCGCGCAGGATCACCAGGCTGCCCAGACCGAAGCGAACCCCGATCTCCAGCACCGCAGGTGGTTTCAGGGAGCGCACGATGGCGTACGTCACCAGGTGTCGCCCGATGTCGGGCCGCCGCTTGACAGCGAGATCGCCGCGGGTGCCCCGGCGGATCCGTGCGGCCAGTACCGGATCGCCTTCCGCTTCATCGAAGAGCGCCAGGATGCGCTCCGCATCCTGACCGATGATGGCGACCAGCTCGGCGGCGAGTTCGGCGGAGTTCGCCAGCTCGTAACTGTACGTATCGAGCTCGGGATCGGTGAGGACGTAACGGAGGGCGGTCCAGCGGTCGGCGTTGCCCTCACCGCGGGCCACATTGCGGTACTTGCGAACCCAGCGCAAACGATTCACCTGCCGGGCCCGGTGCTTCAGGTGTGCCTGCCGATCGGCCATCGCCCGAGACTACCCACCGTGCCGGTCGCCTTGGTCGGCGGTTCGGGACCCCGACACGCCGATCAGGTCGGTTGACCCCCACCGACTCCCCAACGCGAGACAATTCGCGCTCGAACCCCACGGTGAGTGGAGGGCTGCGGACTAGGCTACCGGGGATCGCGGTCGCAGATGGCGACTGCGCAAGGAGGCGGTCGCTGTGAATCGGGATGCTGCTCAGATCCAACCGACCCGGGAGATTCTGCTGGACGCCTTCAGTCGGGTTGCCGAGGAGTTGCCGGATCTGCTGGCCGGGCTGACTCCGGAGGGACTGCTGTGGCAGCCGGATCCGCAGGCCAATTCGATCGCCTGGTTGAGCTGGCACCTCAGTCGGGTCGCCGACGACCACCTCGCCGGCGTCGGCGACGTTGAACAGGTGTGGCGAACCGGCGGCTGGAGCGCGAGGTTCGCGCTGCCGTACGACGAAGCCGACATCGGCTACGGCCAGTCCGCGGCCGACGCGTCCCGGTTCGCCGTGACGGACGTGGACCTGCTGACGGGATACCACGCCGATGTGCACCGCTTGACGACCGAGGTGGTCAACCGACTTGGGCCCGCTGACCTGCAGAGAATCGTCGATCGACGGTGGAATCCGCCGGTCACGGCAGCCGTCCGGCTGGTGTCCGTGGTGAACGACACCACCCAGCACCTCGGCCAGATCGCGTACCTGCGCGGAATGCTCGAACGGGGCGCGGCGACGCACCGCTGATCGCCGGCCACGCACCGGGTGGGGCAACGAAGAGCGGCCAGGTTCCGCTTCGCTATTCGGCCGGTGGTTCGGGTCGGGGTCGCTGCAAATCCAACACCGGCGGGTATTGCGGGTTGTGGTCGGCCGCCCAGGTGGGGCCCATGATGCGTGCGATGTCGTGCTGGCTCAGGCCGATGCGTTTGGCATCCTTCACCGCTTCGGCAGCGGCCGCCTCCGCCGCCTTCACGGCCTCGACGGCGGCGTCGTAGACCTGTGCGACTTCTCGGAGTTGAGCCTCCGCCTGGGCCCGGGTTTCCACTGACATGGCTCCATCGTGCCTTGCCGAAGCGGCGTGTGTCCTGGCCTGCACTCATGCGAGTGGAGTACGGAAAGGTCAGTTTTCAGTAAAGATGATCTCTACATTTCAAGACCCACTTCAGTCTGACGAAGATCGAATTGGCAGACGGAGATTCGCGAGATGGCAGACAGAGCATCGAGGGAAGAGATCATCATGGCGACGGCGACCGCGGTGGAGGATGGAGAAGGGCAGCCGCGGCGACGCGCCCGCCGATTCGGTCGGCTTGCGGGGCTGCTCGCCGCAGGTGCGGTAGGTGCGGGGGCTCTGCTCTTCGCCGGCTCCACCGGTGCTCAGGCGAACTACCCGGGTCCGCCGCCGGGATTGGAGGAGGAGCAGCGCGAAGGCGTGGCGCCCGCTGGTGCCTACGAAGACGCGCCGGCAGGTTGTCCCACCTCCGTCCCCAGCGGCACGGTGCGCACGGCGATTCCGTTCAAGGAGATCTGCGAGAAGGCGGTACGCACCGCCCCGACCCCTGAGGCCGCGGCGGCGATCCGCTACGCGTTCTCGAAACTCGGCTCCCCGTACAGCCAATCCCTGCGGTATTCGATCTCGCCGCCCATCTTCGACTGCTCAAGTTTCATCGCCCGTGCCTACGACGCGGCGAACGCGCCCATCTACCGCAACGGTCAGACGTTGAGTTGGTTCCGCAACGACTACACGCTGAGCTGGACCGGCGCCTACATGCCAGCCACCTACTCGGGCAGCAACGTGATCCGGCTCGGCAGCAAGAACGAACTGCAACCCGGCGACATCCTGATCCATTTCGACGGCAGCACCCCGGCGAACTCGGCGGGCAACGGCGGCCACGCCCAGATGTGGCTCGGTGACGGACTGGTGATCCAGTCCGGCGGGGACCACCCGCAGTCGTTGGTCAACGTCAGCCCGCACAACAACTGGTTCAGCAACGAGTGGTACTTCCGCTACACCTCCACCCCGCAGATCTCGCCGATCTTCCACAAGTGGATGGCGCTCGGCGCCTCCACCGGTTTCGCCGGCTCTGCGCTGGACGCCACCACCAACATCGGCAACGGCTACCTGATGCGTCGCTACCAGGGCGCCTGGATCTACTGGTCGCAGCCGACCGGCGCCAATGCGGTCTACGGTCGGGCGCTGCTCAAGTACGCCAGCATGGGCGCGCACACGAGTGTGCTCGGACCGCCCGTGACTGACCAGGCGAACAGCGCAGTGGCCGGCACCCAGGTGAACAGGTTCGCCGGCGGAGCAATCTATTCGTCGGTCGCCACCACCAACGAAGTCTTCGGCGGCATCTGGCAACGGTACGACGCAATGGGTGCCGAGCGGTCGAGTTTGAAAGCGCCGGTGGGCCGCGAGGAGGCAGGGCCGGTTCCCGGTTCGGTGCAGCAGAGGTTCGCTGGCGGCACCATGTACTACTCGGGTCCGACCGGTGCGCAACCGGTGACCGGAGCGATCGATGCCCGCTACCGGACTGCGGGGGTGGCGGCCAATCTCGGCCTGCCGCGCCAGGGCGTTCTGAGCACGGCGAGTTCCGGCGGTGCCGGTCAGTTGTTCGAAAAGGGGGCCATCTACTCGTCCGGAGCGAGCGGCACCTACGAGGTGTACGGCGGCATCTTCCTGAAGTACGTCAGTCTGGGGGCGGACGCTTCGCCTTTGGGTCTGCCGACCTCAGCCGAGAAGGCCGGCCCGGTGCCTGGGTCGCGGATGCAGACCTTCCAGGGCGGCACCATTTTCTGGTCGGCCGCGTACGGCACCCATGAGGTGGTGGGAGCGATGCGCACCGCCTACGACAAAGCTGGTGGAAGTGTCATGGGGGTGCCGACCGGGCCGCAGCGGGCAGTTCCGGGCGGCTACCTACAGGTCTTCTCGTCCGGGGTGCTCGTGACCTCGGGCAGCAACTGGTACAGCGTTCGCGACGGTATGTGGCAGCGCTATGCGGCGCTCGGTGCCGACCGGTCGCCGCTCGGCCTGCCGGTCGGCTCGGAACGGGCCGGTCGCGCCTCGGGCACCAGGGTGCAGGACTTCCAGTACGGGCAGCTGTACTGGTCAGCCCCCACCGGGGCACAGGAAATCTACGGTGCCATCGGGGTCACATATCGCCAACTCGGCGCCGAGACCTCGGCGCTCGGGATGCCCACGACCGGTGAAACCGCCGGGCCGTTGCCCGGCTCACGGATGAACCGCTTCACCAAAGGTGCGGTCATCTGGTCGCCGAGCACCGGTGCCCGTGCGGTCGTCGGGGCGATGTCGACCTCGTACTTCAACCAATCCCTGTTCAACTACATCGGCCTGCCAAGTTCGGCCGAGACCGCCGGGGGCGTCGCCGGATCTAAGGTGCAGACCTTCCAGCGCGGCAAGATGTACTACTCCGCCGCCACCGGTGCTCACGCCGTGTGGGGTGCGATCCTGGTGCGCTATCAGTCCATGGGCGCCGAACGCTCGGCAGCCGGCCTTCCCACCTCGAGCGAGATCAGCGGCGGTCCAGCCGGAACTCGGATGAACACCTTCGCCAAGGGCGCGATCTACTGGTCCGCACGAACCGGGGCACAGGACGTCCTCGGCGCCCTCTACACCCGGTACAAGGCGATCTCAGGCCCGAAGTCGGTGTTCGGAATGCCTCGTTCGAGTGCCGTGAGTGTGGGCGGAAACATGGTCCAGACCTTCGACGGCGGCGCGATGTACTGGTCGAGTTCGGCAGGTGTGCGGGAGGTCTACGGCGAGATCTATCGGCGATACGTCGCCATGGGCGCCCACAACTCTCCGCTGGGCCCACCGACGGCCAGTGAAGGCGCCGGTCCGGTGGCCGGTTCCCGCATGAGCCAATTCGTCGGTGGCGCCATCTACTGGTCGTCGGCCACCGGACCACAGGACGTCTACGGAGCGATCGGCCTGACCTATCGCAACGCCAAGTTGGCCGCGGCGATCGGTTTGCCGATCTCCAGCGAGCGGGCCGGATCCGTGCCCGGCTCCCGGGTGCAGGAATTCCAGCGCGGCACCATGTACTGGTCGGCTGCGACCGGCGCCCACGAGGTGTACGGCGCGATCCGTGACCGGTACCGCTCACTCGGTGCGGAGCGTTCGGCGCTCGGTCTGCCGACCACCGGCGAATACACCACCTCCACCGGACGCGCCAACGACTTCGCCAAGGGTCGCATCTCGTGGAACTCGCGCACTGGCGCCGTGACCGTGACGACCAAGTAGCCTGGCGGCTATGGACTTCAGCAGCAGTTCGTTGGCCCGGGAGTACGTCGAGCGCACCGAAGAGTTCATGTCGGCGCACGTCTACCCGGCCGAGCCGGTCTACGCCGAGCAGCGCCGGGTTCTGATCGCCGAAGGGCGGCCATGGGACCCCCCGGCGATCGTCGAGGAGTTGAAGTCGGTGGCCCGCGGGATGGGGCTGTGGAACCTGTTCCTACCGGACTCGGTGGACCCTGCCCACGGGCTCGGCGTCGCCGAATACGCGCCGGTCGCCGAACTCACCGGCCGGTCGCCCGAACTCGCGCCGGAGGCTCTGAACTGCGCGGCCCCGGACACCGGCAACATGGAGATCCTGCACATGTTCGGCACTGCTGAGCAGAAGCGGGAGTGGCTCGAGCCGCTGCTCGCGGGGGAGATCCGTTCGGCTTTCTGCATGACAGAGCCTGGCGTCGCATCCTCCGACGCCAGGAATATCTCCACCGCGATCACCGCGGATGGTGACGAGTTCGTGATCGACGGCCGCAAGTGGTGGAGCACGGGGGCGATGGATCCCCGCTGTCGAGTCCTGATCGTGATGGGGAAGACCGACCCCGATGCCGACGTCTACCGGCAACAGTCCATGATCTTGGTTCCGATCGACACCCCGGGGGTCCGGGTCGAACGGTCGCTGCCGGTGTTCGGTTACCACGATCAACACGGCCACGCCGAGATCACGTTCGACGCGGTGCGGGTTCCGGCGGCCAATCTGCTGGGTGAGCGGGGCAGTGGTTTCGCCATCGCCCAGGCCAGGCTCGGACCCGGACGCATTCACCACTGCATGCGGGCGCTGGGTACTGCCGAGCGGGCGCTCGACCTGATGTGCGAGCGGGCGATGGGCAGGGAGACCTTCGGCCGTCCGTTGGCGCGGCAGGGTGTGATCGGCGAATGGATCGCCCGTTCCAGGATCGAGATCGAACAGGCGAGGTTGCTGGTGCTGAAGGCCGCCTGGATGATCGACAACTACGGCGCCAAAGCAGCCCGCAAGGAGATCGCGGCCATCAAGGTGGTGGCGCCGAACGTCGCCTTGGACGTGGTCGACCGTGCCATCCAGGTCTTCGGCGGTGAGGGGGTGAGCGATGACGTGCCGCTCGCCGCCTGGTACGCCGGCTTGCGGACGTTGCGCATCGCGGACGGCCCCGACGAGGTGCACATCCGCGATGTGGCGCGACTGGAGTTGCGCGAGCAGCTGACCAGGATCGCCTCGGACGGAGGTCGGGCATGACCGGCGGCGGAGCGGGCGACACCGCGGACGAGGCCCGTGCGGTCCGGGACGAGGACGCGTTCGATGTTGCCGCCCTCGACGACTGGCTGCGCGGGGTGCTTGCCGCCCAGGGTCAGGAGTTGGCCGACGGCGCGGGACCGGAGGTGCGGCAGTTCCCGGGTGGCGCGTCCAACCTGACCTTCCTCGTGCGCTATCGCGCCGATGGCCCGCCCGACGCCGACGGTGACGACTATCGGGATCTGGTGGTGCGCATGCCGCCGCGGGGTACCAAGGCGGCGTCGGCGCACAACATGCGGCGCGAGTTCGAGATCCAACTCCGGCTGCGGCCGCAGTTCCCGACCGTGCCCCTGGTGCTGGCCTACTCCCCGGCTGACGGCAGCCCGATCGGCAGCGAGTTCTATGTGATGGAGCGCGCCCGCGGGATCATCCTGCGCGCGGACCTGCCGCCGTCGGTGGCGGACGATCCCAAGGCGGCGATACTCGGCGACGAACTGTTCGACCTGTTGGCCGACCTCCACTCGGTGGACGTCGAGGCCGCCGGACTTGAGGAGTTCTACCGGGGGCCGGGCTACGTGGAGCGCCAGGTGTCCGGATGGTCCGGTCGGTACCGCGCGGCCCGAACCGACGATGCTCCGGCGGGGGACGCGATCATGGGATGGTTGGCCGACAACCAGCCAGCCGATGTGGGAGCCCGCCTCATCCACGGCGACTGGCGGTTCGACAATCTCGTGCTCGACTCGAATTCGCTGGCTCCCGTTGCCGTGCTCGATTGGGAGCTTGCGACCGTCGGCGACCCTTTGATGGACCTCGGTGCGGCCCTGGCCTACTGGGTCCAGCCCGACGACGACGACTTCTTCCAGGGTTTCCGGCGGCAGCCGTCGAACGCTCCGGGGATGCCGACCCGGGCGCAGATCGTCGCGCGCTATCTCGAGCGCACCGGCTACCCCTGCGACGACTGGCGTTTCTACGAGGTCTTCGGGTTGTTCCGGCTCGCGGTGATCGCGCAGCAGATCTGGTACCGCTACTCCCGCGGTGAGACTTCGAACCCGGCCTTCCGCCAGTTCGGTCCGGCGGTCGACTACCTCATGTGGCGGTGCGCAGACCGAATCGGTTCACCGACTTCACCCCGGCGCTGACGAGGGTGGCCCAGCCGCGCAGGGACCGCAGCGACACCCGGGGCACGGTGGAGGTCTCGATCACCGGCCAGCCGCGCTGTTCGGCGATGGCCCGCAACTCCGGTTCCGGGTGGACCACGACGGGATGACCGACGGCCTCCAGCATCGGTAGGTCTGACGCCGAGTCCGAATAGGCGTAGCTGTCCTCGAGGTTGTAGCCGTGCTCCTGCGCCAGTTGCCTCATCACCTCGACCTTGCCATCGCCGTAGCAGAAGGGGCCGGCGAGTTCGCCGGTGTACACGCCGTTGTCGTCGCGGGCCGCCGTGGTGCCGGCACCGTGGCTGAGGCCGGCCTCGTGCGCGAAGCGCGACACGATTTCGGTCGGGCTGGCCGAGAGCACGATCCGGTCTTCGCCATTGGCCTTGTGGCGGGCCAGAGCGGGTTCCAGCTGGGGTCGCAGCGAGGCCACCAACCCAGCGAGGAAGTGGTCGCTGAGGGCTTCGACGTCCTCAGCTGGATGTCCGGCGACGGCGCGCAGAATCCGGTCGCGCACCTGTGCCGACCGCTCGTCGGTTGCCCCGCTCAGCAGGAAGGAGATGCCGTTGCGCAGGTCGCGGGCCAATTCGCCGGGGGTGACGAAACCAGCCCGGAACGCCGCCTTGGCCAGCGGGATGTTGGCCGAGCCGGGTATCAGGGTGCCGTCGAGGTCGAAGAATGCTGCTGTTTTGGTAGTTGTACTCATGCATCTAGTGTGGCCAGGTGACGGCGGCATTCTTAGCCGTTGGAGGACAAATCTTCGCGATGATAATTAGCATCAAGTGATAATGCTCGGGTAGCGTTCTGATGTGACCTCGCCCAGCGGACCCACCATTGCCGGAGGTGTCCTGCGCCGACCCTGGTCGAGTGTGACCACCGATGTGGTCGACGCCCTGCGCGAGCGGCTGCCGGCCGCCAGCGACGCCACGATCGCCGCGATTCGGATCGAGGTGCCCTCCTACGCGGAATTCGGTTCGGGTCGGATCGCCCAGGTGGTGCGGCGTGGGGTCGAGAACGCGCTGGAGCGCTGGATCGCCCTGCTGGGCACCAGCGACGATGCGCTCGACTCCGGATCGCGACGGCTCTACTCCCAGATCGGCGCCGGGGAGTGGCGTACCGGACGGAGCATGGAGGCGCTGTTGGCGGCCTACCGCACCGGCGCTCGGGTGGCCTGGGAACAGATGTCGGCCGCAGCTGTGGAGGCAGGCGCCTCGGCGGCCGACATCGTTTCGCTGGCCGAGGCGATCTTCGTCTACATCGACGAACTGTCCGGCGCCAGTGCCGCGGGGTACGCCGAGGCCCAGATCGCCGACGCCGGCCGACTGCAGTCCCTCCGGGCCCGGTTGCTCCGCCTGATCGTCGAAGGGGCCGGTGGCGGCGAGGCGGCTCAGGCGCTCGCCTCCGAAGCCGACTGGCCGCTGCCCCAGCAGGTGGCGGTGGCCCTCGTCACGTCCGAGCCGGGTGTCAGGTGGCCGCCGCTCGCCGTCGGCTCGGCGTTGCTCGTCGCCGACCGCGGCGAGGCACGCCTGGCGGTCATCCCGCCGCAGGTGGAGTGGTCGTCCCTGGGTGTGCCTGGGGTTGCGGTGACAGTCGGCGTCCGGGCCGCGCTGGAGGACGCCGGCGAGTCCCTGCGGACTGCCGAACGCCTGCTCGGATTGCGAGAGTCGGGCAGTCTTCTGGTCACCCCGAGCCGGGGAGCACAGGAGCGCTCCGCCGGCGGTGTGGTGGCAGCCGACGAGCACCTGCTGCAGTTGGCCGCGTCGGCGGATCCGTTGGTCATCCGCCACCTGCGCGGCCGGTTGTTCGCACCGATCCTGGAAACAGTCTCGCCCGCGCGGGTGCCGCAGTTGCTGGAGACGCTGCAGGCGTGGTTGGTCACCGGCGGCGACCGGGCCGCCTGCGCCGCGTGGCTGAACGTGCACCCGCAGACGGTGAGTTACCGGGTGTCGGGTCTGCGTGCGGCACTCGGTGCCGCGTTGGATGACCCCAGGCGTCGCCAGGAGATGATCGTCGTCCTCGCTGCCGGTCCTGCAGCCGAGGCCTGAACGAGGGTCGATTCAGTGGAACGCCACCGTCACGGGGGCGTGGTCGCTCCAGCGTTCGGCGTAGGACGGGGCGCGGCCGACCGTCACGTCGGCCAGTCGCTGCGCCAGAGCCTCGGTCGCGTAGGCGCAGTCGATCCGCCATCCGGTGTCCCGGTCGAAGGCCTGGCCCCGCCACGACCACCAGGTGTAGGGGCCATCGACCTCGCCGGCGTGGGCACGGCCCAGATCGACCCATCCGGAGTCCAACCAGCCGCTGAGGTACTCGCGTTCGGCGGCCAGGAACCCGGCTTTGTTCCGGTTGCCCTTGGCATTCTTGATGTCGCGTTCGGTGTGGGCGATGTTGAAATCGCCGCAGACCAGCGTCGGAGTCGGATCCGCAGCCAACTCGGCCAGGCGGGTGGTCATCGCGTCGAGGAAGCGATACTTCTCGTCCTGCTTCTCCGTGCCGGCCTCGCCGGAGTGGATGTAGACGCTGACGAGACGGATGGCGCCGAAATCGGAGTGGTTCAGGGTCGCCTCGACCCAGCGCCCGGACGACTCGAATTCGGCCGCTCCGACACCGATCGTGACGTCGGCCAGTTCACTGCCGGAGACGATCGCCACCCCCGAGCGGCCCGGGGTGTCGGATTGCGCGTGTGCCACGGCCGTCGGCTCGAGTTCGGCGACCGACTGGCGCAGCTGTTCGTCGGATGCCCGCACCTCCTGCAGCAGCACGGCGTCGTGGCGGTGCTGCTTGAGCCAGTCGATGCCGCCACGGCGATGGGCCGCACGGACTCCGTTGACGTTGACGGTGCAGATTGTGAGCACGCCCGCCAGGTTAGCGGGGTGGCCTCACCGCTCCGGATCGGTGTCGAGTTCCACCAGGCGGGAGTGGTCGGGCACGTACTTCTGGGTATCGCGCGGCGGCCGCAGGTAGCCGGTGGACGGTGGCCGAGGCGGCAATTCCAGTTGTTGCGGCGGGACGAACGTGTAGGGGATCGTGGTCAGCAGGTGATGGATCATGTTGATCCGCGCCCGGCGCTTGTCGTCGCTCTCCACCACGAACCAGGGGGCGGGTTCCACGTCGGTATGCACGAACATCGCGTCCTTGGCGCGGGAGTAGTCCTCCCATCGCACGATCGACTCGAAGTCCATCGGGGAGAGTTTCCAGCGGCGCATCGGATCCGTGAGGCGGGACCGGAAGCGCGCCTCCTGTTCGGCATCCGAGACGCTGAACCAGTACTTCCGCAGCAGAATGCCCTCCTCGACCAGCATCCGCTCGAAGATCGGCGCCTGCCGAAGGAATCGTTGGTACTCATCCGGGGTGCAGAAGCCCATCACGTGCTCCACGCCGGCCCGGTTGTACCAGGACCGGTCGAACAGCACGATCTCGCCGGCCGCGGGCAGGTGCGGAACGTACCGCTGGAAGTACCACTCGGTCTTCTCCCGCTCGGTGGGCGCGGGCAGTGCGACGATCCGAGCCTGCCGGGGGTTGAGGTACTGCGCGACGCGCTTGATGGTGCCGCCCTTGCCGGCGGCATCGCGGCCCTCGAAGATCACGACGACGCGGGAGCCGGTGGTCTTCACCCACTCCTGCATCTCCACCAGTTGGGCCTGCAGTCGGAGCAGTTCCTTCTCATAGCGGCGCTTGTTCATCCGGGCCGGCTTGCTCCCGGCCCCCGACCCGCCATCGGTCTCGGCTGCGGACGGCTTCTTCTTGCTGGTCTTCTTGGCTGCCATGGGTCGTACCCTAGTGGCTGCGTAACCCTGCGGGCCCACGATTGGGTAAGCCGTTGGCGGTCGATTGGGCGCCAGCCGGGCCGAGATAGGCCATGCTGGAGTCATGGCTGCCACACCGGTGCGAGTTGCGGTGCGCTGGAAGTTGCTCGCCGCCTTCGCCGGCGCCTTCACCCTGGTGTTCGGGTTCATCGCCGTCTGGGCGGTGGAGAACGCCTCGAAGACGGCCCTCGAGCAGGTGACGCTACAACTCACCTCGGCCGCCACCGGCGTCGCCCGGATCATCGATCCCGAGGAATTCGAGCAGTTGGTGACCACGGTGCCGGCCGTGCCGGATCCTGCGCTGCCCGGCGGCCTCGGCTACCCGCCCAGCCCGCTGTACGTGAGCGTGGCCGATGAATTGCGCCAACTCACAGATGTGGTGCCGGAATCCCAGCCATACAGCTACTTCCGCGATGCCGGGGACGGCCAGTTGTACTTCGCCGCGTCGGCCGGGTACTTCGGCGATCCGCAATACGGGGTGACGTTCCGCCAGCCGGTGCGAGAGGTCTCGGAGCCCGACACCAGACTGCGCATGGCCGAGGGGCTGGGCGGGACCGTGGTGGAACCGCCCTACACCGACGCGTTCGGCTCCTGGGTGTCGGTCTACACGCCGATTTTCAGCAGCACCGGCGGCAGCGTCGGCGCCGTCGGAGTGGACTATCCGCTGGACTATGTGCAGTCGGTGGAGAAGGAGGCCCGGGCGGCAGTCTTCCCGATCCTCGGCGCCGCCTACGTGGCTCTGCTGCTGCTGGTGCTGCTCGTGTCGACCATGGTGGTACGTCCGCTGCGGCGCCTCACCGACGCCACCCAGCGGATCGCGGACGGCGAATACGAACTCGACGTCCGAAGCCTGGTGCATTCCAGGTTCCCCGACGAACTCTACGAGTTGGGCGAGTCCTTCCAGGTCATGGCGGCGAAGGTCGCCGCTCGGGAGAAATCGTTGACCAGTGAGGTGCAGCGCCTGCGGGTCCAGATCGATCACCAGAAGCGGGAGCAGGCGGTCAAGGAGATCACCGAGACCGACTTCTTCGCCGACCTCGAGGCGAAGGCGGCGACGCTGCGCGCGCGGATGCACGAGCCCGATCCGCCCGAGGTGTCCGAGTCTCCGGACGAATCCTCGCCACCTAGCCGTTGATCACGAAAGTGGGAGCGACGCCGGCCCCCGCGGTCACGTTCGTCAGCCCCGCGCCCGGCGTCACCCGGACGTAGTAGCCCGCGACGGTGTTGCCGGTGATGATCGGGTTGTGGTCGGTGGTGAAGGGCACCACCGGGAATCCCGGTGTCAGGGTGGCGAACTCGTGTTGCGGACTCTCCACGGCACGCTGCACCACGTGGTCACCGCTGCGCAGGGCCGTCTGCAGTTGTGCCTGCCAACTGTCGTCGGTGTGCTGCCAGCCGAGTTGCACGTCGCTGCCGCCGTAGCCGGCGGCGGGTTTGAGGACGAGGTGCTCGCGGTTGCCGACGATGTATGAGGCGAGGTCGACGCGATCGCCGTCGGCCGTCGTGCAGGTGCCCGGTTCCACCAGCCTGGTCCAGGGGAGGTGGGAACGCGCGGTGCGCAGCACGTCGGAGGGCAGATCGAGTTCGAACGATTCGTCGGTGATGGCGGCGAAGAGGCTCTTGTAGCCGTACATGCCCGAGCGCATGGAGGTCACCATGCAGACATCCCCGGCACGCAGCGCGGCGATGATGCCATCGAGTCGGGAGGCGAGGTAGTCGACCATGGTGGTGAAGAAGCCACGCAGGAGGACGTCCACCGCCCGGTCACCGCGGCGCAGGCGAGCCCCGGCGTGGTGCAGATCCGCCGGGTCCGCGACGGTGAATTCGATGTCCGCGGCCGCGGCGGCCCGGCGCAGGTAGGCCACTGCGGGGGTGGCGATCTCCTCGAGTTCGTGCGGCAACGCCAACACCGTGTAGGGCCGACCCGATCCGCCGTAGGAGTGCCAGGTCGCCACCAGCGCGTCCATCACGGCCGGTGCCGTGGTCATGGTGCGAAATGGGATGGAGTCGCGGAAATCCTGAGCGACTCCCCATGAGGCCATGAGTTCGGCGCTCAGGTCGGTGGGTGTGACTCCACCGGGCAGGCCGCCGTTGAACTCCAGGAACTGCAGCCCGGTGCCGACTCGCATGCCGTCGAGCCGGCCGAACACGATGGGGAGGTCGTAGCCGGTCGGCAGATTCACCAGTTCGGAGCTCACGCCGTCGCCGGAGAAGTCGCCCAGGAATCGGGGTCGCAGTACCGGGTCCGCGAACACCCGTTCGCCGGCCGCCACGAGCGCCGCCAGCGCGGCGTCGACGGCACGGCGGTCGCCCTCGTGCTCGGACTCGGTCAGGAACACCGGCTCGGCCACCGGCATGACGGCGCTGCCCTTGTAGGTGAGGCCGGCCGCGAGTTGGGAAGCCTCCACGTGTTCCAGGAACTCGATCGGATCGGCCAGGCTGCTCAGCCGGCCCCGCCAGGCCTCGGTCGCGGCCGTGATGGCCGCTTCTTGGGGATCGGTCATGGCTCGTTCCTTCCTCCTTGCGCCGAGTCTGACGGGTCGGCCTCGGATTCGCTTGGGATCTCCGGCAGCAGCAGCCGTACCGCAACAGCGAGTACGACCAGGGCCCCCGCTCCGATCGCCAAACTGAGCGAGAACCCGGACATGAAAGCTGCGCGCGCCGCCGCAGCGAGTTCCGCGGCCGCCGTGGGCGCCAACGCCTCCGCAGTGCGCAGGGCGGAGCCGATGCTCTGTCGCGCCGACTGCGCGAGGGCGGGCGGCAGGTCGGCCAGCGCCGGGTCGAACTCCCGCCCGAAGGTCCTGGCCAGCAGAGTGCCGTACACCGCGACCCCGAACGCCAGACCGAGTCTGGTGGCCACCCCGTTGATGGCGGATCCGGTGGTGCGCAGGTTCTCGGGGTAGTTGCGGACCGCGGTATGGGTCATCAACGCCGGGGTCACTCCCAACACTCCGGTGAACAGCATCGCCACGACAAGCAGCGGCACGGCGGGGGACTCTCCGGCACCTGCGAGTAGGGCAAGTCCGACCGCCGCGAGCACCAGTGACCCGGCGGTGGCCCAGGGTACGCCGAAGCGCTCGGCAAGCGCCCCCGAACCGGAGGCGACCACCGTCCACATCAGCAGGGCGGGCAGCAGCACGGCCCCGGCGGCGAACGCCGAGTAGCCCACCACCAGTTGCAGATACTGGCTGGCGACGAAGAGCAATCCGCCCAAGGTCAGTTGCACGATGAACAGGGCCAGCGTCGGGAGCCAGAACGTGCGCCGGGCGATGATGCCCGGAATGAACAGCGGATACCGGACCCGCCGTTCCCAGCCGACCAGAGCGAGCAAGGCAACAAGTCCGACGACCAACCCGCCCAGCACGCCACGGTCGCCCGCGTCCGCCGGGTCGCTGAGGCTGACGAGCGCGTAGAGCAGGCCGACCGCCGAGAGCGCCGCCAGCGCCGCACCCACGGTGTCCGACGTCCGGCCGGACCGATGGTCCGCAGTTGGGCCGGTGGACTTCGGGGTCATGGTCGCCACGCCGATGAGGGCGAGCCCCAGCATGGGTATCACCGACCAGAACGCGGCGGGCCAGCCGAAGGCCGTCAACGCCGCCCCGCCCACGATCGGACCCAGGATGGCGCCGATCGCCTGGGTGCTCGCCATGATTCCGATGGCGGTGCGCTGGCGCGGCCCACGGGTGACGTCGAAGGTGGTCGCCAGAGCCGCAGGCATGGCCAGTGCGGATCCCACTCCGGTCAACGCCCGGAAGATGATCAGGCCGGTGATGTCTCTGGCGAATCCGGAGAGGAGCGCGGCGACCAGGAAGACGGCGAGACCGGTGATCAGCAGACGGCGCGGCCCGATCCGGTCGCCCCATTCGCCGGCGAACAGGATCAATGCAGCGGCGACGAGGGGGGTGATGTTGACCACCCAGGTCAATTCCGCCGCGGTGGCCGGGAAACTCAACGAGATGGCCGGTAGCGCGACATTGGCCACCGTGAGGTTCATGGCGACGGCCGTATACGTCACGGCCAACGGCAGCAGCGCGACCGGCAGCCGGGGCTTGCCCATCTCGGTGCCTCCTCGGGGGTCGCGATCTTCGGTGCGCCAGAGCCGCCGCTAGGGGTCGAGCGCTTCGTAGATCCGAGCCATCCTGGCCCGAGAGCGAGACTGCACGGCCTCCCTATCTGCGGCTCTGCGAGCATCGGCCACCACGAAGTCGCGCACATAGCGACCCATCTCGGAGGCGACCTGGATGTCGGCCGGATCGATGTCGACGTTGTTCAGGCACTGCAGCACCAGGTAGTCCCCATCTCGGTACTCCGGGTAGACGCCGCTGAACGACAGTCCGAGTTCCTGCAATCCGGACGCGTATTTGCTGGTGGCGGGGTCGGAGAGCGGGAAATACACCCAGATCACGTCGAACCGGTTCAATCGCAGCTGGTTGACCTGCTCCTGCAGAACCTCGAGGAAATCGTGGCCGTAGGCGGCCACCCGGATTCGGGCGACACCGGTCTCATGGCTGAGGGTGAGCTTCAGGTTGGTGCCGTCCGGGTCGGCCGGTGATCGGGGGTCGAAGTCGGTCCTGATCTCGCGCTCGAGCGAACACTCGTCGTAGATCCGTCCGATCACCTCGCGGTAGACGTTCGGCACATGGACAGTTCGGCCCGGGATTGCGCCGAGGCTGGCGAAGAAGAGCAGCACCGACTTGCGTCGACCCGCAGTGCCCTCGAATCCTTCGAAACTCAACCGCGGCGATTGTCCCGCCAGCAGCAGGCCGACCTCGTGGCCGCCGGCCGCCAACGCGGATCGCTGGCTCGCCAGATGCACGGTGACGGCTTCGGTGAACTGGCCGACGATCCCACGCTCCACCAGTCGGACGACGTGGGCGAATCCGACTTTGCTGCCGATGTGGTGGCGGCGATAGGCCGGATCCACGGCGAACAGGCCGATACGGCCGGTGATGGCGTCCGGACGTTCGATCTCGCTCGCGACGTGGCCGACGACGCGCCCGGTGCGCGTCACGGCGATCGTGCCGAAGTGGCGCCCGGCTTCGACGTACTCCGCCATTCGCTCGGGTTCGTACACGAGCGGCGCCTGAACAGCCGTGTAGTGGTAGCAGCGGTAGAACAGCCGCGCCACGCCGACGGCATCGGACGGAGCCATGGCCCGCACCTGTAGGTCGAGTTCGCCGCTGTCATCGAAGTCGGCGGCGTCGGGAGTGTCGGCTTCGGACTCGACGGCGGCCACGAACTCCTCGTCGGAGCTGACCGAGGCGAACGACAGATTCTTCGCGATCTCGGCTCGGTTGCCGACCCTCGGTTCGTAGGCGATCTCCAGGCCGTCGGCGAAACCCAGCCGCACGAGTTCGGAGACTCGCGGCGGATAGCCACCGCGCCCCAGGTCCATGGGTGCGCCATGGTCGCGCAGGATGAGGCGGCAACTGCCGGCGCTGCGCACCACGTCGAGCTCCATGTCGATCTCGGTTTCGTCGTCGTAGGCGTCGCGCACCAGCGCCTCGGCGACCTCCCCGGTGAGGGTTCCCAATCGGGCCGCGTCGGAGATCGAGATGCCCAGGACGACGGCGGCGGATTCGGCCAGCGAACCCAGCAGACTCACCGAATCGATCGACTCGATGCGCAGCCGGCCCAAGAGTTGATCCGTCATCGGACCTCCCACGCGTCCTTCGTGTGATGGCCACCGCTGCGGTTGGCCGTCGTCCACCTCCAACTTAGTCCGCCGCGGGGGCCATCAGGTATCGCTCAGTCGGTTGTGCCGCCAGTCGTTCACCAGTCGAGCGCCCGGCTGCGACCTTGCGTCCGCGGGCCTTCTAACTTACGGTTGCGTAGGTTACGCTTGAGTAGGTTTTTCCACTATCGATGCAAGGAGCACTGATGGCGGCCACCCAACGAGTGAGCTCCCCGGAGCGGGAGATCGCTGTGCTGCACGGCAAGGAGCTGGCCTACGTGTACTACCCGGGTGTGGGAACGCCGTTGGTGATGCTGCACGGGGTCGGTTCGTCCGCCACCGGGTGGGATGAGCCCGCGCGGTTGCTCTCGGAGCGGGGTGTGCCGGTGCTCTCCATCGACCTACCCGGGCATGGTGAGTCGGCGAAAGGTCCCGGCGACTACTCCCTCGGCTCGCTAGCCAGTGCCGTGCGGGATCTGCTCGATCATCTCGGGATCGACCGGGCCACGATCGTCGGCCACTCGCTGGGTGGCGGGGTGGCGCTGCAATTCCTCTACCAGTACCCGCAGTACGTCGCAGGTCTGGTCCTGGTGTCCAGCGGGGGTTTGGGGCGCGACGCCAACCTGATCCTGCGGCTGTTCTCGGTTCCGGGCGCCGGCGTCGTGCTCGGCCTGGGGTTGAACCAACGCACCATGTCGCTGCTCGAGACTTTCCGCGGTCAGGTGCGCCGCTGGGGTCGGATCCCGGAGTTCTTCCCGGATCGGGTGATGGACAAGATCGACCGCTTGAGCGACCCGGAGGATCGCCACACCTTCCTCGCGACGTTGCGCAGTGTGGTGGACCATTCCGGTCAGCGGGTGTCCGCGCTGGAGAAGTTGCACCTGTCGAACTCGGTTCCGGTGCTCATCATCTGGGGTCGCAAGGACTCCATCATCCCGCTATCCCACGGCGAACGGGCCCACGAGATGCTCGAGTCGTCCACCCTGGTGGTCTTCGATGATGCCGGCCACGAGCCGCACCGCAAGGATCCCGACCGGTTCGCGGCGGTGCTCGCCGACTGGCTCGACGACCGGCGGCTGCGCGACTAAGGGGCTTCGGAGGCGTCGAACGCGCGGCTCATCGACTCGAACTCGGCCAGGAACAACTCGCCCAGCCGGTCCGCGTCGGGAACCAACGTGGCGTCGGTGCCGAACCCCACGGAGACCCGGTCGTTGTAGCTGAAGATGCAGATCGTCATCACCTGGTCGCCGGAGCATGGAGCCCAGCCCAGCACGCCGGCAACCTCGGTGCCGGCGAAGCCGATCGGCCCGCGGGGTCCGGGCACGTTCGTGAGCACGCCCACCGCCTTGTTCGCCAAATAGTTCGTCAGTCCCGCGGCGACCGGGCGGGGAGTATTGGCGATCAGTCGTTGCACGCTGAACGTGATCAACGCCTCGTCGCTGGCTTTGATCCGATCCATCCGGGTGTGGATCTCGGCGAGCCGGGCGCCGATGTCGTCGATGCCGAGCGGCATCCGGAGCACGACCAGCGCGAAGTGGTTGCCCAGGTCATCGGTCTCGTCCGGGTCGAACGGCCGCACACTCACCGGGATCATCCACAGCACCTCGTCGGTCTGATGGTCGCCGTGGCCGCGCAGGTACCTCGTGAGTGCACCCGACACCGCTCCGAGCAGTACGTCGTTGACGGTGGTTCCGGTGGCTTTGCCGATTCGCTTGACCTCTGCCAGCGGGAAGTCCGGTGCCCAGCCGACGCTCTTGGCGACGTCCGGTGTGCCGCTCCACACGGTTCCGACGCTGGGTGCGGCGAGCAGCAGTTTCGCGGTGTTCGCGACGTCGTTGACCGGTCGGTTCTCGGGTGTGCTGACCAGTTCGGCGGCGCCTGTGAGGCGGGCCGGGTTACGCGCCGCGGCGACGGCTCCGGTGCCCAGCGCTGACACGGCTTCGCCCAACTCGGACGCCGCTGCGGCCGGGTCGGTGGTCAACTTCGCCGCACCGCGGGCTGGTGCGGTCACGGCCTTCGCCACCGTCCGGGTGCCGGTGGTGACCACGTCCAGCGCCGAGTTGGCCAAGTTGGCGGCGGCCGACGCCGCGATGCCGAACGGGGTCGTGCTGCGGCGCAGCGTCTTGCCCACCGACGCCGGATCGCCCACCACATCGCACAGGCTGAACATCACCTGGGTCAGGCGGACGCCGTCGGCCAGCGAGTGGTGGGATCGGAGCATCAACGCCGATCCGTCGCAGTCCGGTTTCGGATGGAATCCGTTGACGATGCGCACCGACCAGAGCGGGTGGTCGCGGTCGAACGGGATGCTCCGCTGGGATCCGACCCAGGAGCGCAACTCGTCGAATCCGCCGGGTTCGGGCAGGTCCACCACCGAGACGTGGCGGTCGAGGTCGTAGTCCGGATCCGGTTCCCAGGCCCAGTCGCCGTCGAGCTGGACGGGTCGGGCGCCGAACACCGGGAACTTGTCGACCAACCGGGTCTGGATCACGTCGCGTGCCGCCGAGACGTCCAGTGGTGTGTCGAACCACATGAGCGAGTCGATCACCATGAGGTTGTTCGGTCGGTCCATCGTGAGCCAGAGGGCGTCCTGGGAAGACATGTGCACGGCACCGAGTATGGAGCCTCCGGTGCGGCGATGGCGAACCATGGCGGGACGGACTCGACACCTATATACCCCCTGGGGTATATTGAGGGCACAAGTTGACCACCGACGCTACAGATCGGACTCGCAATGATCGCCCAAGTGACGATTCCGGAACTCAAGGCCGCGATGGCCTCCGGTACCGCCAAAGTCATCGACGTCAGAGAACAGTGGGAGTACACCGACGGCCACGTCGAAGGTTCGTCCTGGCTGCCGATGTCGCTGGTGCCAGTGCGGGTCGATGAGTTCCGCTCGGAGACTCCCGTGTACGTGATCTGCCGAACCGGCAACCGTTCCGGGCAGGTCGTGATGTGGCTGGCGCGGCAGGGGATCGAAGCCATCAACGTGCACGGCGGGATCGTCGCGTGGCAGCAGTCAGGGCTGCCGGTCGTCACCGGTATGGATAGCGAAGGGACCCTCACGAAATGACCGTCACCGCCACCCCGCAGACCCGCACCCCGGCCATCGAGGTGCTCGATACCCCTGACCTGGGGGATCGCTCGTACGTGGTCGAACTCGACGGCCTCGCCGTCGTCGTCGACCCGCAGCGCGATATCGATCGGATCCAGCAGATCCTCGACCGCAACGGATGGCAGGTCAGCCACGTGATCGAGACCCACATGCACAACGACTACGTCTCCGGCGGCCTGGTGCTGGCTGAAGAACTGTCCGCCGGCTACGTGGTACCCGTCGGCCACGAATACCAGTTCAGCGCCCTCGAGATGGGCGAGGGCGACACGTTCGAGTCCGGCGACATGTCGTGGCGCGTACTGCACACGCCCGGGCACACCCCGCACCACGTCTCCTACGCGGTCAGCGTGGACGGCAAGGACGAGGCGGTGTTCACCGGCGGTTCACTGCTGTTCGGCAGTGTCGGCCGCCCCGACCTGATCGGTCCGGAAGCCACCGAGGGCCTGGCCCACGCCCAGTGGAAATCCGTGCGCAAACTGGTCGAGGGCATCGACGACTCCGCGGCCGTGATGCCGACCCACGGATTCGGCTCGTTCTGCAGCGCGACGGCAACCGTCGGACTGGAATCGACCATCGGTCAGCAAGCCACGACCAACCCCGCGGCGCTGCTCGACGAGCATGAGTTCGTCACCGAACTGCTCGAGGGCCTCGACGCCTTCCCCGCCTACTACAAGCACATGGGCCCGGCCAACGAACAGGGTGCGCGCGAGATCGACCTTTCGCCTGCCGACGTCGCCGACGCCGATGAACTGCGCCGACGCATCGAGGCCGGCGAGTGGGTCGTCGACCTGCGTCAACGCCGCTTGTGGGCCGCCGAGCACCTGGCCGGAAGCCTCAGCTTCGACGCCGAGGGCAACGCGATCACCTACTTGGGCTGGCTGATCCCGTGGGGCACGCCGATCACGCTGCTCGGCGCGACGCAGGAGCAGATCAGCGAGTTCCAGCGCGCGATGGCACGCATCGGCATCGACCGTCCGGCTGGCCAGAATGTGGGCACCCCGGCGAGTTGGGCCCGGTCGGCGGCCGATCTCGGTTCGGTCCGCCGGGCCACCTTCCCCGAGTTGGCCGACGCCCTGGCAGCCGATGGCAAGTTGATCGTGGTCGACGCCCGCCGGCGCACCGAGTGGCAAGAAGGGCACGTCGACGGCGCCCGTCACATACCGTTGCATGACTTGCCCGAAGCGATCGGCCAGGTCAAGGCGTGGTCGGATGCGGCCAAGCACGCCGGGGCCGATCCGACGGTCTGGGTGTCGTGCGGCAGCGGCTTCCGGGCCAGCGTGGCCGGTTCCCTGCTGGCTCGGGCCGGTGTACCGACCGTGATCGTCGACGACGACTTCACCAACGCGGCGAAGGCCGGCCTGGACGTCGTCGCAGATGCGCACGACACCATGCTCGGCGCCGCCTACAGCGACTGATGGTCGCGCGCCGCCTGTGACGATCCTCCTCTTCGTCGGCGTCGGGGTGGCGCTCGGCCTCGCCTTGGGTCTGTTCGGCGGTGGTGGCGGCATCCTCGCGGTGCCGCTGCTGCTCGCCGTGGGTGTGCCGCCGGACGAAGCCGCGACAACGTCCCTCGTCGTAGTCGCGGCGGCCGCCGTCGGTGGTGTGATCCCGCACGTCCGGGTCGGTCGGGTGGCCTGGCGCGAGGGGCTCACGTTCGGCGCCATCGGCATCCCCGCCGCGATGCTGGGCTCGGTCCTGGCGCTTAATACCGCGGATGCGATCAAGTTGTTCGGTTTCACCGCGTTGATGCTCGTCGCCGGCGGCCTCATGCTGCGCAAGGCGCTGCGATCCGATGGTGCCGACCCGGATGCCGACCGACCACGGCGCTCGTGGGTGGCGATCATCGCGGTGGCGGCGGTGGTGGGTCTGGTCACCGGATTCTTCGGTGTGGGAGGCGGCTTCCTGGTGGTGCCCGCGCTCGCCCTGGTGATCGGCCTGCCGATGCGGATCGCCACCGCCACGGCCCTCGTCGTGATCGTCATCAACTCGGCCGGTGCGATGGTGCCGCGGTTGGGCGAGGCGTTCGATCCCGCCGCCTCGGCGGTTGTGGCCCTGGCCGCGGTGATCACCACCGCCCTGGCCGCCCGCTGGTCGAATCGCTGGTCGGGCAAAGCGCTGGGGGTGGGTTTCGCGATTCTGGTGCTCGTCATGGCCGGCGTCACCGCGTTCGAGGCGTGGTCGCTGGTATCGGCATAGGCTGAGATCCGAATCGCCGGGGGTATGCCGGCTGAATCTGCGGAGGTCAGGATGGAAGCCAAGAATCTGCTCGATGGGCCCGAACCCACACTGCTGCCCGACGACGAGGCGGTGACGGTCGCGCTGGAGGACGGTGCCGACGTCTACGACATCGTTCGCGACCACCCCGAGTCGTCCCTCGCCTGGTCGCTGGTGGCCGAGTTGGCCAGGGCGCAAGGGCGCGTGATTGAGGGATATGCCTTCGCGCGGGTGGGTTACCACCGTGGTTTGGACGCCCTGCGTCGCAACGGCTGGCGGGGGAGTGGCCCGGTGCCCTACTCACACCCCGGCAACGTCGGCTTCCTGCGATGCCTGGCGTTGCTCGCGCAGTCCGCCGAGGACATCGGTGAACAGGCCGAAGCCGAGCGCTGCCGCACCTTCCTGGCGGACTGCGGCGGCCTCGGGTAGCAGTGCCCTTCGGGCTAGCAGCCCAAGCCAGAGGTCAGCGAGTCGTAGGCGGTCTTCACCGCTGCCACGGCGTTGGCCACCGGCTGGGAGGCCTCGGAGATCGGGGTGTCGTCGGGGACTCCCTCGAGGTTGCTCAGCAGGGCGCCCTCGGCTGCCTGCATCGCGCTGACCAAGGCCCCCTGCACTGGGCCGGCATCCGCGGCCACCTGCTCGAGTTGGGTTTGCGCCTGCTCGGCCGCAGCACGGACCTGGCCGACAGTTGCGGCGGGGTCACTCTGCTCCGCCACCGAACCTTGCACCGAGGTCAGGGCCTCGCACGCGCCGCTGGTGGCCTGAGCGGCCGCGGAGGAGGCGGCAGACGCCGCCTGGGAGGCCGCACTCGCCACCGCAGACGACGCGGCGGAGGCGGCGTCCGACGCTGCCTGCGAGCCACAGCCGGACAGGCTCAGGGCGGCCGCAGCCGTGACGACGAGCAATCCTGCGGACAACTTCATGGGAACCTCCAGAGCCGGGGCGAACGTGCGCCCAAGAGTAACCCCGGCAGGTTTCCAAAGCCTGCACGTGGCCGCGTGGCGATCGGCCGTCACCGGCCGCCGGCGGAAGGTTGCCGGGACACCAACCCGAGGGCGCCGTTGGATTCCCGCTCGGCGATCGCAAGCAGGTACTCCAGATCCGTCACGGTGCCCTCCAAGTCCGCCGGGTTGAGCCGATCGGCGAGCACTGCAGGCTCCGGCGTCACCTCGGCCTGCGGATCCGTCAACAGCAAGGCCACCGCATGCAGGTTGCTGGCCGTCGCTCTGGCTGAGGCGACCGCGACGCCGAGATCCGTGGCGGGCGGCGACTTGCCGGACAATTCCATCTGCACCGCGCCGCACGCGCGCGCCGCATCGTGGATCAGGGTGTAGAGGTTGTGCGCCAGCCACGGGCGCAAACCCGGACCGAGCGGTTCGAGCGCCCGATTGTCGATCCCGTGCTGGACCGAGGCCCGGGCGGCGACCATCGCACGGTGCTTGCGGCGGATCGCCTTCGCGCCGACCTTGCCCTCGCCGAGGTCGGCGAGTCCATCGATCCAAATCGCGCAGGCCTCGGCGTATTCGGCCACCTCCCGCCGCAACCTCCGGCCGTGCCGAAGCGGCAGTGCCAGCAGCAGCACGATGGCGATCGCACAGCCGAGCAGCACGTCGCCCACCCGCTCGATCGCCACCGCAGTCGGATCTTCACCCACGATCGCCCGGGTGAACACGGTTTCGATGGTGATCGCGATGATGTAGAGGCCTTCGTTGGCCGAGGTGATGCTGTAGGTCAGCAAAGCCATGATCCCCACCATCACCACGTTGACCGCGCGATAGTCCGGCAGCAGGTAGACCAGCGGCACCACCAGGATGGCCCCGAGCCCGGTACCCAGCGACCTCGCCACGGTGTCGGAGGTCAGCGCACGGTGATCCGGCCGCAGCAGCGCCACCGTGGTCGCGGCGATCCAACCGCCGTGGGACAGCCCCAAGTAGTGGGCGAGCACCAGTCCCAGGGCAGCCGCCAGACCCAATCTGATCCCGGCCCTGATGTCCACCGGACGCGGTGCACCCAGGTCTGTGCGCAGGCCGGACCGAACCCGAGCCCGGCGGGAGCCCGACCGCACCAGTTCTGAATCTCGCAGCCGCCGCAGGTGTCGGATCAGCCGCTTCACGGCCGCGGCGATCGCGTAGGCCGAACCGTGCACCTGCGGGTTCGCCATGATCGCGACGGCCGCCTCGTAGTCGCTGCGCAGCTGCGCGATGGCTTTCGTCCGCCGGGACATCAACTCGGCCGAGGTGTCGTCCACCGTCATGGCGGTCGCGGCCGCCCGCAGCGCCGAACTCGCGATTCCGACGGCGGCCGTGACGTCGTCGTCGTCGACGGGTGGGGCGTCGAAAGCCATCCGCGCGCGCAGTGCAGATGCTTCCTCCCGCAACATCTCGGCGTCGCCGATCACCTTGCGCAGCGCGCGTCGACGGTCATGGGACAGATCCGATCGGGAGACGCTCTCGTCGGCGTTCTTGATCGCGGCCGCGGCGGCCTCACCGGTGCCCTTGACTGAGCGCAACTGCGCGTCGTCGAGGTGTTTGGCCACCGCGACCAGGGCCGCGGCCACCGGGCGTCGTTCGGCCAGATCGGTGGTGAACCTGATCGCCGCCGCCGTGGTGACGGTCTGCAGCAGCGACGCGAGCAGCACCGCACTGCCGGCCTCCAGCGCAAATCGCAGGCTCACCGTGCTCAGGCCGAGGAAGGCGAGCACCGCGATGAGGTCGGCGAACATCCGGCTGATGGCCTTGTCGCGCCGGGCCGCCAAACCGGCGCAGGCAGCCAGCGCCACCAGCACCACCGAGGTGAGCCACGCCCGACCCGCCAGTCCAGCGAGCAGCACGACGGCGCCGAGCAGAGCCGACTGCAGCACCATGATGCGCACCGTGTAGCCGGGCGGATCCGCCGCGCGGTCCTGCAACCCCACGTAGAGGGCTGCCACCGAGGCGAGCGCTCCGATGTTGGGGTCGAACACCGCACTGAACACGATCAGGCTCACCATGACGACCACGCCGCGCCGCGCCGCGGACCATCCGCGGCGCTTTGCCCAGTCGATGGCAAAAACGCTCTTTGCCACGGCTTCGAGGTACGCCATGGCCCTAGAGTGGCGCCTATCGGCCTGGTTTCGATGGTTGAAATCCGTTTACCCAGAGTTCACCTACTGTCGATTCGACCAGCGACGTGCCGGAGTAGCGTCGCGACCACAACCGCACATTCGAACGAAAGATGGGGTTCCATGTACGTTTTCCAGTTCTCCGAGGGCGACAAGACAATGTTCGACCTGCTCGGTGGCAAGGGCGCCAACCTCGCGGAGATGACCCGGCTGGGGATCCCCGTGCCGCCGGGATTCACCATCAGCACCGAGGCGTGTCGCTACTACCTCAAGCACGGCGAAGAGCCCCCGGAACTCGAGAGCGAGATCGAATCCGCCGTTCACGCGGTGGAGGAGCAGGTGGGCCGCGGACTCGGTGACCCCGCCGATCCGCTGCTGGTCTCGGTGCGGTCGGGCGCCCGCTTCTCCATGCCCGGCATGATGGAGACGGTGCTCGACATCGGCCTCAACGACGAGTCCGTCCTCGGCCTCGCCGACGTGTCGGGCAACGAACGATTCGCCTGGGACTCCTACCGGCGGCTGATCCAGATGTTCGGGTCGACCGTCATGGGCATCGACTCGGACATCTTCGAAGTGGCCCTCGAGGAGACCAAGGACGCCGCCGGCGTCGAACTCGACAACGACATGGATGTGCCTTCGCTGCACGCTCTGGTGGATCGCTACAAGGCGATCGTGCTGGAGGAGACCGGGGAGTCGTTCCCGCAAGTGCCGATTGAGCAATTGCGCCGTGCGATCCGGGCCGTGTTCGACTCCTGGAACACCGAACGGGCCCAGATCTACCGCAGGCAAGAGCGCATTCCGGCCGATCTCGGTACTGCGGTCAACGTGCAGATGATGGTGTTCGGCAACGTCGGCGAAGGATCCGGCACCGGCGTGGCCTTCACCCGGGACCCGGCCAGCGGCGCGCCCGGTGTCTACGGCGACTACTTGCCCGACGCCCAGGGTGAGGACGTCGTGGCCGGTATCCGCAACACCCTGCCACTGTCGGCTCTGGGTGAGACCGACCAGGCGGCGCACGACGAACTGCTGGCGATCATGGACCAGCTGGAGCACCACTACAAGGACCTGTGCGACATCGAGTTCACGGTGGAGCGGCGCAAGTTGTGGATGTTGCAGACCCGAGTCGGCAAGCGCACCGCCGCAGCGGCATTCCGGATCGCGGTGCAGCTCGTCGACGAAGGCATCATCGACATGGATGAAGCCGTCCGCCGGGTCAACGGTGCGCAGCTCGCCAACCTGATGTTCCCGCGCTTCGGATCCACCGAGGGCGCCGAACTCATCGCCACCGGTATGGGCGCCTCGCCGGGCGCCGCAGTGGGTGCCGTGGTCTTCGATTCCCCCACCTGCGTCGAGCGCACCGCCAACGGAGAGGCGATCATCCTGGTGCGCCGGGAGACCAACCCGGACGACCTCGCCGGCATGGTCGCGGCTGCCGGTGTGCTGACCTCCCGCGGTGGCAAGACCTCGCACGCCGCAGTGGTGGCACGCGGCATGGGCAAGACCGCCGTCTGCGGGGCCGAGTCGCTCGGCGTCGACGTCGCCGCACGATCCATGACGCTGCCCAACGGCGACGTCGTGAACGAAGGCGATGTGGTCTCGATCGACGGCACCACCGGCGAGGTGTTCCTCGGTGAGGTCGCGGTCGTTCCGAGCCCGGTGGCGCGCTACTTCGACGAGGGCATCGACTCCGCGCTCGACGGTGTGGACGAGGACACGGCGGCTTTGGTCAAGGCGGTGGACCGCATCATGCGGCACGCCGACGAGGTCCGTCGACTCCGGGTGCGGGCCAACGCCGACACCCCCGAGGACGCCGCCCGGGCACGCCGCATGGGCGCACAGGGGATCGGCCTGCTGCGCACCGAGCACATGTTCCTCGGTGAGCGCAAGCAGTACGTGGAGAAGCTGATCCTCTCGTCCTCCGATGAGGAGCGGGAAGAAGCCCTCGCCGCGCTGCTCCCGCTGCAGCGCAAGGACTTCATCAGGATCCTCGAGGCGATGGACGGCATGCCGGTGACCATCAGGCTGATCGACCCGCCGCTGCACGAGTTCCTGCCCGACCTCACCGAACTGAGCGTGCAGGTGGCGAGGGCCGAGGAGCGGGGCGAAACGGTGGAGGCCGACGTCGCGCTGCTCCAGGAAGTCAGCCGGATGCACGAGCAGAACCCGATGCTGGGTCTGCGCGGCGTCCGACTGGGTCTGGTGCTGCCCGGACTGTTCGCCTTGCAGGTTCGGGCGATCGCCGAGGCCGCGTGCTTCCGGCAGCGGATGGGCGGATCGCCGATGGCTGAGATCATGATTCCGCTGGTCGGTTCCATCCAGGAACTCGAACTGGTCATCGCCGAGGCGCAGGAGGTGCTCGCCGATGTGGCCGAATCGCACGGCTGCTCGCTGGTGTTCCCGCTCGGCACCATGATCGAGTTGCCTCGTGCGGCGCTCACCGCGGGCCAGATCGCCGAAGCGGCCGAGTTCTTCAGCTTCGGTACCAACGACCTGACCCAGACCACTTGGGGCTTCAGCCGCGACGACGTCGAATCGGCCTTCTTCTCCGCCTACATCGAGAAGGGTGTGTTCGGGGTCTCGCCGTTCGAGTCGATCGACACCGAAGGCGTCGGCCGGCTCATCGACATCGCGGTGCGCGAAGGTCACGAAACACGGCCGGATCTGCACTGCGGCGTCTGTGGTGAACACGGTGGTGATCCCGCCTCGGTGCACTTCTTCGACAAGGTGGGTCTGGACTACGTCTCCTGCTCGCCGTTCCGGGTGCCGGTCGCGCGACTCGAGGCCGGCCGCTCGTCGCTGGACAACGCCTGACGACGACGCACCACCCTCCCGCGGGGTTCCCGGCTCTCCCACGGGTCACCCGGCGGAAGGGTGGTGCGTCCGGCGTCGGCCGTGACGAGTCGAATCAACAGACCAGGAGAGGGCAATCGTGCGGTGGAACGATGTGCACCGTCCGGTGTGGACGGGCTCGATCAGCAACGAGGCGGCCAAACGTGAGGTGGCCGGTGTGGTCGCCGCCCGTGCCGAGGACGGGGAGGTCATCGGAATCGGCTCCGGTTCGACGAGTTTCCTCGCCCTCATCGCCCTCGCCGACCGGGTGCGATCCGAAGGTCTTGGAGTGCGTTGTGTGCCCACCTCCCACGAGATCGCCGGCTACTGCGCCGATCTCGGCCTCGACACCACCTCGCTGGTGGATGCCCGCCCGGACTGGTGCTTCGACGGAGCCGATGAGGTCGACCCCGCCCGCAATCTGATCAAGGGCCGCGGTGGTGCGTTCGTCCGCGAGAAGCTGGTGTTCGCCGCCGCCCCGAAACGCTTCATCCTGGTCGACGACTCCAAGTTCGTGGATCGGTTGGGCCAGAAGTTCGCGGTGCCGCTCGAGGTGATTCCGGAGGCGCTCGAGTTGGTGGGAGCCCAACTGCAGGACAGTCTGGGCGTGCGGCCGACGGTGCGCCCGGCCGGTGGCAAGGACGGTGGCGTCATCACCGAACAAGGGGGCCTGGTGCTGGACTTGCCGCTCCCGCCGGAGGTGCTGGCGGATCGCTCCGTGACGGAACTGGACGCTCTGCTCAACAATACGGTCGGCATCACCGGAACCGGATTGTTCGCCGGATTCGAACTCGAGGTGCTCAGCGACAGTTAGTCGGCCTGCCGGCGCATCAGCACCTCTTGCACCGCGGTCGCGATCAGGGCGCCATCCGGTCGGTAGAACTCGCCCCGGGCGATGCCGTGGCCGTGGCGAGCGACGTGGCTGTCCTGGATGAACAGCACCCAATCGTCGGCTCGGAAGTCGCCGTGGAACCACATGGCGTGGTCGATGGACGTGATCGCGAATCCGGACCGTTGGGACGGTTGCAGCGGCACCACGGTGGTGCCCGGCAATGTGATGTCCGAGAAGTAGGTGAGCGCGCAGACGTGGCTGGTGTGGTCGTCCGGCAGACCGGACAGGGCGCGGAACCACGTCATCCGTTGGGCGTTGCCGGAACTGTTCTGCCCGGTGGCCGTAAGGTCCACGATGCGCACATCGAGCAGCCGTTCATCGGGGTACCCGAGGTCGCGGAACCGCGGATCGGCGTTCCCCACCGGCAAGTGCACCGGTTCGAGTTCCTCCGGCCCCGGCACCGAGGGCATGCCCCGCTGGTGCACCGGGCCGTCCTCGCTCACCGCGAACGACGCGGACATGGTGAAGATGGTTTCGCCGTATTGCACAGCACGCACGAGTCGGGTGCTGAAACTCCGGCCGTCGCGCGGTCGCTCCACCAGGTAGACGATCGGATCGGTGGTCCGTCCCGGGCGCAGGAAGTAGCCGTGCAACGAGTGGACGGCGCGGCCGTCGTCGCAGTTGACCGATTCCGACGCCGCCACCAGGGCCTGGGCGGCTACCTGGCCTCCGAAGGCACGCAAGGGGGCGCCGGCGTGGCAGTAGCCGGTGAAGATGTCGCGGTCGACGCGGGTGAGCGCGAAACGGTCGGAGAATCGGGGCGCACCGTCGGTCACTCCAGCAGTATGGACTCTCCTCGCCGGGTCAGTCATGGCGGCGCCGACAGGAGTAGTTTCATGTCATGGCACCCGTGGTGATCGAATGCCGTGATCGGGTCACCACCATCACCATCAACCGCCCGGACGTGCGCAACGCGATCGATGCCACGACCGCGGCCCAACTCCACCGTGCGTTCGACGAGTTCGATCGCGACGACGGTTCCGATGTCGCCGTACTCACCGGAGCCGGGGGCCATTTCTGCGCCGGGGCAGACTTGAAGGCGATCGCTTCCGGTGCACCCAACCGGCTGTCTCCGGATGGCCCCGGTCCGCTGGGCCCCACCCGGATGGAACTGCGCAAGCCGGTGATCGCCGCGATCGCGGGCTACGCCGTCGCCGGTGGTCTGGAACTGGCGCTGTGGTGCGATCTACGTGTGGTGGAGGAGACCGCCACTATGGGCGTCTTCTGCCGGCGTTGGGGGGTGCCGCTCATCGACGGCGGAACGGTCAGGCTGGCAGACATCGTCGGGTTGGGAGTGGCGCTGGACCTGGTGCTCACCGGCCGGCCGGTGGACGCAGCCGAGGCTGCCCGCATAGGTCTCGCCAGCCGGGTGGTGCCGGAGGGCGCAGCCGTCGCCGAGGCGCAACAGCTGGCGCGCGAGATCGCGAAGTGGCCCCAGGAGTGTTTGCGCAGCGATCGGATGTCGTTGCTCGGCGGGCGGCGGTTGCCGTTGGCGGCCGCTCTGGCCAACGAATTCGAACACGGGATGGCGACGATCGGGGCCACCGGATTGGCCGGCGTCCGCGGATTCAAGGGGGTCTCGTGATGAAGGCGACGACACTGCGCTGGGACGACGGGTGGCGGGACGACCTGCCGGCGGCTGCCGCCGAGTTCGACAGCGATCACACGGCGGTGCTGGTCTTCGCCGATCGGCGGCTCGACCAGGCGCCGATCGATGAGTTGGCCGCGGCATTCGGCAACTCGACCGTGGTCGGCTGTTCGACTGCTGGTCAGATCGCCGCCGGTGATCTGGTCGAGGAGCCGCTGGTGGCCCTGGTGCTGCAGCTGGCCGGTGCTCAACCGTGCGCGGTGGGAATCACCATGACCTCCCGGGAGGACTCCCGGGAAGCAGGGGAGCGGTTGGCCGGTGACCTGCTCACCGCAACCTCCGGCGAGGTCGGCGCAGTACTTGTCTTCAGCGACGGCCTCCACGTCAACGGCTCCGATCTGGTGGCCGGGTTGCTCTCCCGGTTGCCAGCCGGTACCGGAGTCTCCGGCGGGCTGGCGGGCGACGGATCCGAATTCGGTGTCACCTGGGTGCTGCACGGAAGCAGACGGTGGGAGCAGGGATTGGTGGCCCTGGCTCTGCCCGGAACGGTGGTGACGCACGGCACCGGAGGTGGTTGGGAAGGCTTCGGACCGCATCGGATCGTGACCCGCAGCGAGGGGAATGTGCTGCTGGAACTGGATCATCGGCCCGCACTTGAGTTGTACCGGGACTACCTCGGGGAGCTTGCGGCGGGCCTTCCGGGCAGTGCTCTGATGTTTCCGCTCGCGATCGAATCGGACTCCGAGACGCCGTCCTTGGTGCGCACTGTGCTGGCGGTCGACGAGGATTCCCGGACCATGACCTTTGCCGGTGATATCCCGCAGGGTTCGGTGGTGCGACTCATGCGCACCACCAAGGATCGGCTGGTCGATGCCGCGTCGCGGGCGGCTCGGCAGAGCGTCCAACAGGACACTTCGAGCGTCTCCATCGCCGTGTCATGCGTCGGTCGGCGCCTGGTGCTGGGGGAGCGGACAGGTGAGGAGTTGGAGGCCGTCACCGAGTCGCTCGGCGACGGTGATCACGTAGTCGGCTTCTACTCCTACGGTGAGATCAGCAGCGCCGCCGGCTTCTGTGGGCTGTACAACCAGACCATGACGATCACCACCATCAGCGAACCACCCAACTATCGGGACGGTCCAGATGGGTGATGTCCCGGAGCTCCACTCGGTGCTCGGCCGACAACTTCGCAGAGTGGGTCTCACCCCGGCCGCCCCGCCGGAGGATGTGGCGAAGTGGCGGCTCTTCCTGCAACGGGTGAATGCTGCCTACACCGATGCCGATCAACAGCAATACCTGCACGATCGTGCCTTCGACGTGTCCAGCGCGGAGATGCATCGGCTCACCGAAGAATTGCGCAAGGCCAACGACAGCCAACTCGCCCTCGAACGCGACCGGTTGCAGGCTGTGTTCGACTCCGTTTCCACCGGCCTGGTGGTGCTCGACGGCGAGGCCCGACTGGTGGACCTCAACCAGGCCGCGGAGCAACTGCTCGGAGTCCAGGCTGCGGATCACCGGGCCGCTTCGCTGTGGTCGGTGCTGGTGATGGACGAAGCCAGCGCGCTCGACCTGGAGAACGCCTGCCGTGCGAACCAGCTGTGGACCCGACCGGAGATCCTGCTCGGCCTGCGTGATGGTTCGACCGTTCCGGTGTCCAGCCAGTTCACGCCGCTGAGCAGTGCTGCGCATGGGGAAGCCGGCGGGGTGCTCACCCTCACGGATCTCACCGAACGCAAGGAGGCCGAGTTCCAGACCGAATGGCTCGCCTCGCACGACCAGCTCACCGGATTGATGAACCGCACGGCGATCTTCGACCGATTGACCGAGGCACTGGGGCGGACAAGGCGGTTCGGCGTTCCCTGCGCCGTGCTGTTCATCGACCTCGATCACTTCAAACTCGTCAACGACACGCTCGGCCACGCGGTCGGGGACGAACTTCTCATCGCCGCGGCGAAGCGGTTGGAGAAGGTCGTGCGGCGGGTGGATGCACTCGGGCGTTTCGGTGGCGACGAGTTCATCGTGGTGGTGGAGCGGGTGAACGACATCGGCGTCGTGGACGAACTCGCCGAACGGATCGCAGCCACCATGCGCACCTCATTTGCACTGGGTCCGCAAGGCGCGGAACTCGCCTACGTCAGCGCGTCGATCGGCACCGCCATCTCCCAACCGGACAGCACCGCGGAGGACCTGCTCCGCGACGCCGATCTAGCCCTCTACGAGGCCAAACGGCACGGTCGCGACCGTGCGATGGCCTACGACCAGGCACTGCGCCGCAAGGTCGATGAACGAGTGCGGTTGGAGCGGCAGTTGCGCCAGGCCTGCGACGCCGGTGATCTCGAGGTGGCCTTCCAACCCATCTGCTCCTCGGCGGACTCAACCGTGGTGGGTTTCGAGGCGATCGTGCGGTGGCAGCGGCCGGGCCGAGGGTGGATGCCGCAGCAGGAACTCATCACCTTGGCCGAAGAGTCCGGCACCATCCAGCGGATCGGGCAGTTCGCGCTCGAACGTGGGGTGGCGTTCGCCCGATCGCTGCAGGGCCGCGACGGCGCCGATCAGCGCTTCGTCTCCATCAATGTGTCGGCGCTGCAGATCGACCGCGAGGGCCTTCCCGAACAGATCGCGGGCTTCATGGTGCGGGGCCTCGACTCGATGCCGTTGCCACCGGGCACGCTACGACTGGAGTTGACCGAATCCGCCCTCCTCAGCGATCCGGAGGAGTCAGAGGTCACGGTGGCGCGACTCGGCGAACTCGGAGTCGGGGTGATGCTGGACGATTTCGGGACCGGACACGGATCGCTGACGAACCTGCGCCGTTTCCGGCTCGCCGGCATCAAGATCGATCGCTCGTTCTCCGCCCAAGTGCGATCCTCGGCTGAAGACCGCGCGATCATCAAGGCGGTGATCGACCTCGGCCATGCCCTCGGCGCCGACGTGATCGCCGAAGGCGTCGACGACGACGACCAGCGGAGCACACTGACGGCGATGGGCTGCGATGCGCTGCAGGGTGAGGTGTTCAGTTCGCCGCTGCCGGCGGAGCAGGCGCTGGGGACGTATTCGGATCTATCTCGCGTTCGCCGCTGAACTGCAACAGCAGCGCCACCGCGGCCGTCCAACCGGTCTGGTGGGAGGCCCCGCAGCCGTGGCCGTCGTCGCCGTCGAAGTATTCGTAGAACGGCACCAGACCGCGCCAGTGCGGGTCGGTCTGGAAGTAGTCGTTGGTGCCGAATACCGGCCGGCGGCCGTCGTCTCCGCGGGTGAACAAGCTCACCAGTCGGGTGGAGATGTCGTTGGCCACCTCGGCCAACGACACGTCGACGCCGCTGCCGGTGGGGTATTCGACGGCGAAGGTGTCGCCGAAGTAGCTGTCGTAGGCGAGCAGGGACTGCACCACCATCAGGTTGATCGGAAGCCACACCGGGCCGCGCCAGTTGGAGTTCCCGCCGAACATGCGGTCACCGGATTCCGCCGGCCAGTAGGGGAGGGTTCGCGCATCCCCGCCCACCCAGAAGGTGTAGGGATCGTCCCGGTAGGCGGCCGAGAGCGAACGGATGCCGTGGTCGGACAACATCTCGGCCGGGTTCAGCAGGTGGGTCAAGATGCGCCGCAGTCGCTCGGGGCGGACCACGGCGAAGAGCATCGCCCCGCCGGCTCCCTCCTGGGCGGGCAAGGCCACCGAGCCGTGGAACTCGGGATGATGCGCGAGCACCCGATCCCGTAGTTGCAGGGCTTTGGCGCCCAGCGATTCGCGCGTCGAGACCGTGTCGGTGGTCCGGGCGTAGCCGGGGCCGCTGCCGGTTTCCACCGGGATGGCGGCGCAGGCCAGCATCGGGATCACCGCCTGCAGTGAGATGACCCCCAACTGCGTGGCACTGCCGTCCGGATGCACGATGGCGTCGCAGTAGAACCCCGCATCATCGTTCCAGAGGCTGACGCCGTCCCGGCCGGTCTCCAGCACGTTCGACACGATGGCGAAATTGAGCAGCATCTTCTCGATCATGTCGGTGTAGCCGTGGCTGTGGCGGCTCAGTTCGAGGGCCATCTCCGCCATCTGCAGTGCCATGTGCGCCACCCAGGCGGTGCCGTCGCTCTGCACCAGGTGACCCCCGGTCGGCAGCGGGGTGTCGCGGTTGAAGATCCCGATGTTGTCCATGCCCAAGAAACCACCGGCGAACAGGTCGTCGCCGGCCGGATCTTCGGTGGTCAACCAGTTGGTGAGGCTGGAGATCAGACCGCGGAAGATCTTGGCCAGGAAATTCACGTCGGCGGTTCCCGACATCTCGGCGTCCAGGATGTAGACCTGCCACGCGGCCCAGGCCAGCACCGGTGGATTCGTATCGGAGAAGTTCCACTCGTAGGCCGGCAACTGCCCGTGGGGATGCTGGTACAGGCTCGACAACATGTGGTTGAGCTGATGTTTGGCGAAGCGGGGATCGATCAGCGCCATGGTGACGCAGTGGAAACCCATGTCCCAGGAGGCGTACCAGGGGTACTCCCAGGCGTCGGGCATCAACAGGACGTCTTCGTTGACGATGTGCTTCCAGTTGCTGTTGCGGCCTCGCCATCGTTCCGGGGGCGGCGGCGGGCCAGTCGGATCACCCTGCAGCCAACGGGTGACGTGGTAGTTGTAGAACTGCTTGCACCACAGCAGCCCCGCGAGGGCCTGACGCTGCACCAGACTCTGGTCGGCATCGAGCCCGGCCGGCGCCACCGCCGCGTAGAACTCATCGGCCTCCGCTCGCCGGGTCTCCAACGTCTCGGGCACTTGCGTGAAGGGCTCGTCGAGTTCCGCCGGGGAGAAGCGCACCCACATGGTGAATTCGCCTCCGGCGGCAACCGTGGCCCGAGCGACGGCGGCCGCCTTGCTCCCACTGCCGTCGTTCGCCCGTTCGTGCCGGCCGTCCACGACGGCGTCGTTGATACCGTCCTTGCAGTACGGGCCGGCGTTCTGGGTGCCGAACAGGGTTTGGTTGTTCGTCTCGTTCTCGCAGAAGAGCCAGTGCACGTCAATTGGCGTGCCGTCGTTGTCCGCCTTGGCGTAGAGCCAGCGACGGCCCAGTTCCGGGTGCTCGGTGGACACTCCACCCTTGGCCAGGCCGATGAAGGGCGCTTCGGAGTCTTCCTCCCACGACCACGTGTTGCGATACCAGGCCTGCCAGAGCAGATGCAGTTCGGCGGCTTCGGCGGCGCGGTTGGTCGCGGTGATCCGGACGCAGAGGTCCTCCGGATCGACCTTCGCGTATTCCACCTGGATGTCGAAATACCTGTTCGCCAGCCAGTCGTCGGCCAGCGCGTCGAAGAGTTCGTACTCGGGTTCCGCGGTGCTGCGTTGGGCGTTGGTGGCCACCAGGTCGTCGTACGGAAACGCCACCTGCGGGTACTTGTAGACCATCGAGGCGTAGGAGTGGGTCGGGGTGTTGTCGGTGTAGAACCAGTACTCCTTGACGTCTTCGCCGTGGTTGCCCTGCTCGTTCGTGAGGCCGAACGGGCGTTCCTTGAGGTGGTGATCGACGCCGTTCCACAAGCCCAGCCCGAAACAGAGGATCTGCCGGGAATCGCACCAGCCGGCCAGGCCGTCCTCGTTCCAGCGGTAGGCCCTGGATCTCGCGGCGTCGTACGGAAAGTAGTTCCAGGCGTCGCCGTCGGCGGAGTAGTCCTCGCGGACGGTGCCCCAGGCCCGCTCGCTGAGGTAGGTGCCCCAGCGCTGCCAGTGGGCGCGCCCGGCCTCGGCGTCGTCGAGTCGACGCTGTTCGGCTGTGGCACGGCGTCGTTCGCCGGATTCGTGCAGGATCTGGGCCCTGCGCTCGGCCGCTCCGGAGCGGGCCGAGGCGGCTCCGGACTGGGGGTCTGGCGCCATGGCTGCCTCACGTTTCTACGTCGGTGGTGCGTTCCAACATAGTCCGGTCGCCGGTCGTACAGCGGCCCTCCGAAACATCCTCCTCCCTGGCCGGGCATTCGACACGCCTACCGGCGATTCAGGTCGATGCTGGTTGGAAACTGGGGTGGGACGGGCGACACTATGCCCTGTGGCCGTCATGGATCTGCACGAGAACGACCCGCTGCGGGTGGGTGATGTGCTGATCGTGGGACGACTGGGCGAAGGCGGTATGGGTGTGGTCTACCTGGGGCGTGGGCCGGGTGGCACGGCGGTGGCGGTGAAGGTGATGCGAGCCGACCTGGCCCACAACGCGGACTTCCGGCGACGATTCGGTCAGGAGATCTCGGCCATGCGCGACATCGGGGCAGCGTATGCCGCCGGAGTGCTTGCGGCGGACGTCGACGCGGCGCAGCCGTGGGTGGTCATGGAATACGTCCAGGGGATGACGTTGGGGGAGCGGATCGGGCGCGCCGGACCGTTGCCGCCCGAGGAGTTGCATCCGTTCGCCCTGGGGTTGCTGCGTGCCGTCGCCGGCGTGCACGCCGCTTCGGTGGTGCATCGCGACCTCAAACCCTCCAACGTGGTGCTCAGCCCGCAGGGCGTGCGCCTGCTCGATTTCGGCGTCGCGCAGGCACCCGGAGCAACTCGCAGGTCCGGTGAACGCGTCGGCTCCCTCACCTGGATGGCGCCGGAGCAACTGGACGGGGCGCCGGTCGGCACGGCGTGCGATGTCCACGCGGTCGGGATGCTGCTCTACTACGCCGCCACCGGCCGACACATCTACGGCTATGGCGATCCCAAAGCGGTGGCGTGGCGAATCTCCCACGTGGAGCCCCAACTCGTGGATCTGCCGGAGGCGGCCCAGGCCTACGGCGATCTCATCTTGGCTTCCCTGGCAAAGGATCCGGAGCGTCGGCCGCCACTGCGCGCCATGCATGAGCGGCTGCGGGTGGCCGATCACGGTCGCGCGGTGTCGGCGGCCAGCCAGACGGCGGTCGATACTCGCGAGCACACCCAGTCCGCTCCCTGGGTCGTGCCGCCGGTTCCGGCACCGGCACCGGCACCGGCAGCCCGGGAGACGCCGGTTGCCGCAGACGACTCGGACGCCGAACTCATGTCGCTGGTCGAGGTCGTACATTCCAGCCAAGAAGTGCGCCAGAGCAGCGGCTCGTTGGCCTGGGCGATCAGCGCGCTGGTCCTGCTGATCGGTGCAGTGGCCTGGGCATCCGGAGTGTGGCCGTTCTCCTGATCGTGCTAGGGCCGCAGCACGAACGCGCCCCGGACATCGCCGGCCGCGACCCTGGTGAGGGCGACCGGGGCGTCTTCGAGCGGCAACTCCTCGAACTGTGTGGTGATGCCGGCGGCGGCCACCAGCGGCAGGAACTCGCGTACATCCTCCCGGGTGACGTTGGCCACCGAGCGAATCGACCGTTCCCACCACAGATCGTCGTAGTTCATGGCGGGCAGTTCGTCGAGATGGATGGCATTGATCGCCACGACTCCACCGCGGTCCAGCGCTTTCACCGCGTCCACCACCACGGCGCCGACGGGGGCGAACGTGATCGCGGCGTCGAGTTTCACCGGCAGCGCCTGATCGTAGGTTCCCGCCCAGGTCGCCCCGAGGGCCGTGGCGCGCTCGACTTCGGCATCCGATCTGGTGACGACGTAGACCTCAACGCCCCAATGGCGCGCCACCTGCAGGGCGATCGTGGCCGAGGCCCCGAAACCGTAGAGGCCGAGGCGTTGCCCGGCGCTGTCGGCGCCCACCCCAGCCACCCGCAGTGATCGGAAGCCGATCACACCGCCGCACAGCAGCGGCGCCACCGCCTCGTCCGACATCGCGTCGCCGAGCACGTCGAGGTGATGCGTGAAGTCGGCCTGGGAAACCACGTACTCGGCGTACCCCCCATCCACGTCCCACCCGGTGAACTCGGCGTGCAGGCACAAGTTCTCCCGGTCGCTGAGGCAGAACCGGCATCGGCCGCACGCCTGCGCCAACCACACCAGTCCGGCTCGATCCCCGACCTGCCAGCCGGACACGTCGGGGCCGACCGCATCCACCACCCCGACCACCTGATGCCCGGGAACCACCGGCAGCAGGTGAGGCGGCAGTTGGCCGGTGACCAGTTGCAGGTCGGTGCGGCACACCGCGCTTGCCGTGATGCGCAACCGCAACTGACCGGATCCGGGTACCGGCATCGGCCGGTCCACTTCGCGGACAGCATCGGCGGGGTCGGAATCCGGGGTGAAGTACTCGACGGCGCGCATGGATCCATAGTGGCACCGCCGGTCGGGCCGACGCGAGATGCCGAAGCGCGGATGCGCTGGTTGGATTACCACCATGGTCGACCAGGTCGTGCTCATCACCGGATCAACCAGCGGGATCGGTCTGGCTGCGGCGCACGCCGTCGCCGCCGCCGGCAACCCGGTGGTGCTGCACGGGCGGCGCCCCGATCGGGTGGCGGATGCCGCTGCCCGGCTGACGGCCGAGGGGCTTCCCGTGGCAGCGGCGCTCACCGCCGATCTGGGCGACCGTGCCGCGGTCGAGCAACTTGCGGCCGAGGCCGGCACCCTCGGGGTGGGAGTGCTCGTGAACAACGCCGGGGTCTATCGACGCGAACGGACGGAGACCGCCGCTGGCAGGGAAGTCACCTGGACGGTCAACCATCTGCATCCGACGTTGCTCACCGTGCTGTTGCTCGACGATCTGCTCGACCGCGGCGGTCGGGTGGTCAACACCTCGGCGGTGGTGCACGGGCGCGCTCGGCTCGACCTGGACGATCCCGAGTTCCGCACCCGCCGCTACAACCACTTCCACGCCTACGCGAACAGCAAGCTGGCCAACCTGCTCATGGCCCGGGAGTTCGCTGGGCGGGTGGGTCCGGATTCCGGCGTCACCTTCAACGCGCTGCATCCCGGGGTGGTGAGCACGGCATTGCTCACCGAGGGCATGCGGGTGGAGGGGCACGACCCGGCCGAAGTGGCGGGTGCCGCCGTCGCCCGGCTGGCCGTGGGGGCCGAGGTTGCCGGCGTCACCGGCTGCTACTTCGAGGGCGACGTCGAGACCGAGCCGAGTGGTCCCGGCCTGGACGATGATCTGGCCCGACGACTGCACGACGACACCATGCGCGACCTGGGTTTCGACTGAGGACGTCGCCGGGACGTCGGGTGCCGTCGCCGGGCCGCGCATGCGCCGATCGGCGACGCAGCCGATACTGGAGGTATGGCCAACTACCGCACTACCGTCACGTCTCCGGCCTCCGCCGAGACCGCCTACCGCTACCTCGCCGACTTCGCCTCGATCATCGACTGGGATCCCTCGGTCTCCGAGGCCGCGCTGGTGTCCGGCGAACCAGGGGAGTTGGGTGCGCGCTATCGAGTCGTCGTCAGCATCCCGCTGCGGACTATTCCGCTGGAGTACGAAATCGTCGAGGCGTCCCCGCCGACGTCGGCAAATTCTCCGGCGAGGGTGGCGCTGCGCGCCCAGAACGCCGACGTCGACTCCTATGACGTCATCACGTTCGAACCGCGAACGGATGGAGGTACCGATGTGACCTACGACGCCCAACTCACCGGTCGGGGATTCCGACGGGTCTTCGATCCGTTCTTCGGCGTTGTCATGCAACTGATCGGGCAGCGTGCCCGCAGCGGCTTGATGGACGCGTTGGGAGCGTTGCCGGCGGCCCGGCCGTGATCGACGCCCGCCGAGCGAGCGCCAAGGTGCTCGACGCAGCACTCGAAGCCAGCATCGTCGGCAGTTTCAGCAAAGTCGGCTATCTGGTGCGCAAGCACACCGGCGACGGTTGGACGCAGTCCGTCCCGGACCTGACCGGCAAGGTGGTGCTCATCACCGGAGCGTCGTCCGGACTCGGCCGGGCCGCGGCCGAACAGTTGGCGGGCGCCGGTGCCACGCTGGTGCTGGTCGGTCGCAACAGCGATCGCCTGGTGGCCGCCAAGCGCGCCTGCCAAGAGGCCGGAGCGCCGGATGTGCGGGTGATCAAAGCCGATCTCACCCAACTTTCGGTGAGTCGGCGCCTGGTCGAGCAAGTGCTGGATGACTTCGACCGCCTCGACGTACTGATCCACAATGCCGGCGCGCTGGTGCACGACTACCGCACCACTCCCGAAGGATTCGAGGAGACCTACGCCGCTCAGGTGCTCTCGCAGTACGTCATCACGGCCGGTCTGCTGCCGCTGCTCGCCGCCACGCCGGGTTCCCGGGTGATCGTGGTGTCGAGCGGCGGCATGTACGCCGAGCGACTCGATGCCGACACGGTGCAATTCGACGCCGAGCACTACGACGGGGTGCGTGCCTACGCTAGGGCCAAGCGAGCCCAGGTGGCCTTGAACGCTGAATGGGCCCGGCGCTTCGCCGACACCCCGGTGGTCTTCCACGCGATGCACCCGGGGTGGGCCGACACCCCTGGCGTTGCGGAGTCGCTGCCCGGGTTCCGGCGCGTCACTGGCCCCTTCCTGCGCTCGCCAGAGGAGGGGGCCGACACGATCGTGTGGCTCGCCTCGGCTGACGAACCGGGCACTCGCAGCGGAGTCTTCTGGCTTGATCGCGCACCTCGTCGGACGGTGAAGCTGCCGTGGACCAAGGCACCCGCCGGCGAAGCGGCGCGCCTGTGGGATCTGGTCAGCGAGCAGACCGGCGTGGTGGCGTCGCCAACCGCCGACGTCAGCTGAAGTCGACCGTCGGCGGCTGCTCGTAGTCCCCGGGTGCCTCGAAGAAGTCGCGTCGGCGCACGCCGGCCATGCCGGAGAAGAACATCCAGGGAACTGTGGCGACCAAGGTGTTGAGGGTGTTCACCGAGTCGTTGTAGTACTGCCGCGCGAATGCCAGTTGGTTCTCGGTCTCGGACAACTCCCGCTGCAACTCCAGGAAGTTCGTCGACGCCTTGAGATCCGGGTAGTTCTCCGCGACTGCCATGACGTTGACCAGCGAGCGCTCAAGCTGGGCTTCGGCGGCGGCCTTCTCCGGCACCGATCCGGACTGGGCGGCAGCAGCCACCCGGGCCCGGGCTTCGGTGACTCCGGTGAGCACTTCCTTCTCGTGGCCGGCGTAGCCACGCACCGTCGAGACCAGATTCGGGATCAACTGCGCACGCCGCGTGAGTTGCACGTCGATGCCGCCGAGGGCCTCCTGCGAGGCGATATCGGCCTTGCGCAACTTGTTGAAGCCGGCCATGGCGAAACCGACCAACCCGACGAGGATGACGACAATGACAAGGATCACGATCAGGGTCACCGGGGAACCTCCGACTCGTCGACTGGATCGCGCGACAGCGCGTCTGTGCGTACTCTAGGCCGTCGCCTCACCAGGAGCCACCTCCGCCACCACCCCCGCCGCCACCGAATCCGCCACCACCGCCGCCACCGGAGGAGGACGAGCGTTGGCTGGACTCGTAGGCGCCGATCGAGGATGACAAGGCGCTCTCGAAACTGCTGAACGGGCCGGCCCCGCCGCCGAAGAGGCCGTGCGCCCCCGCGTAGGCCACCCCCGTCGGGTACCACATGGGCATCGGCGGTTCAGTGTGCATCTCGGTCCGATACTTCTCCGCCCAGGCGTCGGCGACGCCGAAGGCCACCGCATAGGGCAGGTAGGTGACGAAGGTGTCCTGCCGGGCGGCGAAGTCGAACCGTTGCTCCGACGACGGCGTCGACAGCATGCGCTGGAAACCGCCCGCCTCCGACCACAACCGGCGGCCGGTGGTGCTGCGCCGGGTGCCCACGCCGGTGCCGATCAAGCCGAGGCCGGCGATCACGAAGGCGGCGAACGGCAGCCCCCACATCTTGGCGGTGAAGAACCCGAGCAGCCCGATTCCGCCGAGGATCAGGCACAAGAACCACACCACCTTGGCCAGTTTCTCGGAGGAGTCGCTCACCACCAGGCCGTTGCCAGACGCCCAATCCTTGGTGGCCCGCTCCAACGCCTTCTGAGCGCTCTGCAGTTGTTTGCCCGAGGCGACGCTGGAGTCGGCCGCGATCGAGGCGCCGTATTGGTCGATGCCCAGCGAGGTGCCGACCGCCATGGTGGCCGGATCCGCCTGCTGCCACGCCTGCGGGTAATGGATCCCCTGCACGGTCCAGGTCTTCCCCTGCGCGAACAGTTTCACCAGTCCGAGGTCGGCGGCACGCAGGATGGAGGCGACCAGGGCGTGCTTGCCCACGTGCTCCTCGGTGACGTACACACACTGCACCGGACCCAGGCCGCGCGGCGGGGCGTACATGATCGGCAAGCCCGGTTGCTGCTCCTTGGTGCGCCACTCCCAGAGCGCGCCGGCGACCGCACCGGCGATGGTGAGCAACAGCACGAAGCCGACCACCGCGACGTTCCGACCGAGGATCGGATCCAACGACGCCGGCCAGGGCAACGTCTGGGCCGACGGCGGCACCGAGGTCAGCGGGATGCGCACGGTCATACCGGTCGCCGGCGGAACGTCGCCGGCCGTTGTGGTCACGGTGGGAGTGCCGACGCCTTCGATCCCGCACGGGCCGACGCCTCCCGCGGTCCCGGCCGAGCACTCCACCGCGGCGGCCGCCTCCGGCAGGTTGATGGTGACGCGGGCGTTGTCGATTCGCATCAACCAGCCCGGTGCGATGACGTTCCAATAGAAGGTCGACTGGGCCTGGGCCGGCGGGGTTCCGCTGACAGTGGCGAAGGGCCCGGCGCCGACGCCCGGGTCGAACGTCGCTCCCGGCACCCGGTAGGTGATCTCGTAGACGTGCGGGCCGGGGGTGACGTACACATTGGGGTCGCCGACCCGGGCCACGTAGTAGCGGTCGGACTCCCAACTGAATTCGACCGGGGCCGGGGCGCCGTCCATCGTCACCTGGACGTCCTGCACACTCAATCGCACGTTGGGATCGCTGCGGACCTGGGTGTCGAAGTAGCGGAAGATCCCACGCCGGGCCGGAGTGCTGGGGAACTCGGCTGTGATGGTCTCGGTGGCCAACAGCGCGCCGTCGGCGGCCACGGTGAAATCGGCGACGTAGGACGAGATGCTCACCGGGTCGTAGTCCGGCGTCTGGCTGCCGGAGTCGAGGCTGTTGAACCACACCGGCACGAACAGCAGGCCGAACACCAAAAGCAGCAGGAAAATCCGGCCGATGATCTTCACGGCGACTCCTCCGCTGGGCTACCTTCCCAGCGTAGCGAGGCGACGTCCGGCAAGGGCATGGTCACGGCCGCGGTAGGCCATTGCGGTGCCTGTCGGGCCGTCGTCGGTTCAGCCGCCGCTGCGGGCGACCAGGCAACTGCGTGCCACGTCGAACCAGCGCAGGTGCTCCACCGGGGTGCTGATCAGACCCGCCACGTCGGCTTCGTCCCGGACCAAGTCGTCGTCGGTGGGCATCGGGTACTCCGCCAGGAGCCGTGCGGCCTCGGCCAGGTAGCCGGGGAGCGCCGATTCGTCGGCCTTGTGGTGGTGGCGCGGGTAGGTCATGCCGTGGGAGTCGAACTTGACGTCGGTGAGCCGCAGCGGCGGGTTCACCACACCGCCGCGGTGGCGCCAGAGCCCGGTGCCGATGTCGAAGGTGTAGTCGGCGATCAGTCGAGCGCCGTGGTCGGCCACCATGGCGACCGCCGCCACGATGTAGGCGAAGACCTCCTCGGAGATGAAGTAGTTGAAGTTGACCCGGACCCACCCCGGTTTGATCCCCTCGCAGCCGGCCACGATCTGCTCCTGGTACTCCGCGGACACCTCCTCCGAGATTCCCAGCAGCCGGTGACCGTAGGGGCCGGCGCAGGAACAACCGCCGCGGGCCTGGATCCCGAACAGGTCGTTGAGGATGGCGACCACGAGGTTGTGGTGCAGGTACCGTCCGCCCGGTCGCCGCACGGTGAAACTCACGATCGACAGCCGCTCGGCTGCGGTGTTGCCGAGGATTCGGATGTTCGGATGGGCCTGCCAGGCCGCGATCGCCCGGCGCACGAAGTCCTCCTCGTGCGCCCGGATCACCTCGGCCCCGACCGCCTCCTTCAGCGCAAACACCAGTCCGGCCCGGATCGATTCGACGATCGCCGGCGTGCCGGCCTCCTCCCGATGCTCGGCGTCGGGCAGGTAGGCGTGTTGGTGGGTGCCGACGTAGGCCACGGTGCCGCCGCCGACGATGTCCGGAACCGTGTTGGTCAGCAGCTCCCGGCGGATGGCGAGCACCCCGGGGGTGCCGGGCCCGCCGATGAACTTGTGCGGGCTGAGCACCACCGCGTCCTTGTGCGGATCGGGGTGGTCGTCGCACACCGGATTCATGTCGATGTCGATGTAGGGGGCCGCCGCTGCGAAGTCCCAGAACGACCAGGCGCCGTATTCGTGCAGCAGGGATGCCACCGCGCAGGTGTTGGTCACAATCCCGGTGACGTTGCTGGCCGCGGAGAAGGAGCCGATCTTGAGCGGGCGGTGCCGGTAGGTTTCCAGCGCGGAGCGCAGCGCCTCCTGATCGACGTGGCCGTCGGAATCCTCCGGGATGGTCACCACGTCGGCGATCGACTCCCGCCAGGGCAACTCGTTGCTGTGGTGCTCGAACGGGCCGATGAACACCACCGGACGTTCTTCCGGCGGGATCTGGGCGAGGAGGTCGTACCGGGCCGCAAGATCGGCCGGCAGCCGAAGGTTGAGAATCCCGATGAGCCGGTCGATCGCGCCCGTCGTGCCGGAACCGGCGAAGATCACCGCAACGTCCTCACCGGCCCCGAGGTTGCGCCGGATGATGTCTCGCGCGTCCTCGCGCAGCACGGTGGTCTGCAATCCGGTGCCGGAGGATTCGGTGTGGGTGTTGGCGTAGCGGGGGAGGACCTCGTCGCGGATGAAGTCCTCGATGAAGGTCACCCCGCGTCCGCTGGCCGTGTAGTCCGCGTAGGTGATGCGCCGGGCGCCGTAGGGGGTTTCGATCACTTCGTCATCGCCGATCACCGAAGCCCGGATCGCGTCCAGCACCCCGGATGGGGGAAGGTCGCGCGCCGGCGGCGGGATTTCCGGACGTGTGGTGATGACTTCCTGGTCGTCCATGCGCTCAGACTACGACTTCGTGACACCATGGGCACATGTCCGTGATGCCGGAGGAAATCGTCGAGGAAGCTGCCGAAACGGCCCTCGACGGGCCGTGGGTCTGCCTCGTCTGGGACGATCCGGTGAACCTGATGTCCTACGTCGTCTTCGTTTTCAAGCAGTACTTCGGGTACAGCCAGGAGAAGGCCGAAGCCCTGATGCTGGCGGTGCACAACGAGGGCAAAGCCGTCGTCTCCGCCGGCGGCCGCGATGAGATGGAACGCGACGCCACGGCCATGCACAGCTACGGCCTCTGGGCCACCGTCCACAACGACGGCGCCAACACCTAGGAGGGCCGGACTTCGTGGCTTCAGGATTCCGACGATCGCTCACCGGACGCATCAGCGGGCGGCTGGACGCGGTGGAGCGGGGGCTGCTCCGCACCCTGGTGGAGCAACTCACCGAGTTGGTGGCGCCGCCGCAGGCTCCGGCCGCCGACCCGTTGGCGGTCGAACTCGGATTGGAGGACCTCGACACCTCGGCCAGTGATCTGGGACTGCTCGAGGATCGTGACCCGGTCCTCGACCGGTTGTTCCCGCCCGGATATTCGGATCCGGCCGAAGCCCTCGAGTTCCGACGGTTCACCGAGTTGAGTCTGCGTCAGCAGAAGGTGGCATCGGCAGCCATCGTGCACGGCATGCTCGACGACGGGGACAAGATCACGCTCAACCCCGGTGAGGCGCAGGCGTGGCTCACCACCCTCAACGACATCCGACTTGCTCTGTCGGTGCGCCTGGGCATCGAATCGGCGGCGGATCAAGAACGGCTCCAGGCCTTGACCGAGGGTGACGACCTCTTCGAGTTGTTCACCGTCTACGACTTCTGCACCTACCTGCAGGATTCCTTGATCCGGGCGATGTCCGGGTAGGGGTGCGGCCGTCGGCAGGTAACCTTTGGCCATGCTGGCCATCAGTCGCGCGCTTGTGGAGCAGATCGTGGCCCACGCTCGCGAGGACCACCCGGACGAAGCCTGCGGGGTGATCGCGGGGCCGGCGGGCAGCGACGATCCCCAGCGTTTCATTCCGATGCTCAATGCGGCGATGTCGCCGACGTTCTACGAGTTCGACTCCACCGACCTGCTCCGGTTGTACCGCGAGATGGACGACCGGGACGAAGAACCGGTGGTGATCTACCACTCCCACACCGCCACCGAGGCGTACCCGTCGCGCACCGACATCGCCTACGCTTCGGAGCCGAACGCCCACTACGTGCTGGTGTCCACCAGGGAAACCGGCCGCGAGCCGGGGCCCTACGAACTCCGCTCCTTCCGGATCGTCGACGGCGAGGTGACCGAGGAGGAGGTACGGATCACCGATACCGCGTCGTGACCGGCGGCGTGCGTTAGCCAACGCCACCGGGGGCGGGCGCACCGGGCACCCCGTACGCTTAACCCGACGGCTCGCGCGGGCGGGCCCTTTCCATTGCACTTCGAGGAGTTCCACCATCATGTCCATTGAGGTCCGAATCCCCACGATTCTGCGCACCTACACGGCCAACGAGAAGGTCGTCGAAGCGGCGGGGTCGACGATCGCCGAGGTCGTGGCCGACCTCGAGGCCAATTATCCGGGCATCGGAGATCGGCTGACCGACGACAAGGGTCTGCGTCGCTTCGTCAACGTCTACCTCAATGACGAAGACGTGCGCTTCCTCGACGGTTTGGACACCGCCGTCGCCGACGGCGACAGCGTGACCATTCTGCCCGCCGTCGCCGGCGGGTAAGCCGCCGCAACGATGCGCTTCGACTCGTTGCTCGATTCGGTCGGCAACACTCCTCTGGTCGGCTTGCCGCACCTCTCGCCCTCCGGGCAGGTGCGGTTGTGGGCCAAACTCGAGGACCGCAATCCGACCGGATCGATCAAGGACCGGGCCGCGTTGGCGATGATCGAGGCGGCCGAGGCCGACGGCACCCTGACCCGCGGCGCGACCATCTTGGAGCCGACCAGTGGAAACACTGGCATCTCCCTGGCGATGGCCGCCCACATCAAGGGCTATTCGCTGCTGTGCGTGATGCCCGAGAACACCTCCGCCGAGCGCACTCAGTTGCTCAAGATGTGGGGGGCCGACATCGTCTATTCGGCGGCTGCCGGCGGGTCGAACGAGGCCGTCCGCGTGGCTCAGCAGATGGCGGCCGATCGCCCCGATCTGGTGATGCTCTACCAATACGGGAACCCGGCGAACGTCGCCGCCCACTACCGCGGCACCGGGCCGGAACTGCTGGCGGATCTGCCGACCATCACGCACTTCGTCGCCGGGCTGGGCACCACCGGCACGATCATGGGAGCCGGTCGCTACCTGCGCGAGCATCGGCCCGGTATCGAGATCGTCGCAGCGGAACCCCGGTACGGCGAACTCGTCTACGGCCTCCGCAACCTCGATGAAGGCTTCGTGCCTGAGCTCTACGACCCGTCGGTGCTCACTCGGAGATTCTCGGTCGGGTTGGAGGACGCCGTGCGGCGCACCCGGCAACTGGTGTCCGAGGAGGGCATTTTCGCCGGCATCTCCACCGGCGCGATCCTGCACGCGGCGCTCGGCATCGCCTCGGCCATCGAATCATCCGGCGGCACGGCCGACATCGCTTTCATCGTGTGCGACGGCGGGTGGAAGTACCTGTCGACCGGGGCCTACGGGGGGTCGTTCGAGGACGCCATCGCCGGACTTGAAGGGCAACTCTGGGCCTGATCGAGGTGCGGCGGTCCGGCCCCGGGATGTGATGCGCCCCACGGCCTGAAAACGTATGCGCGGCAACGTCTTCGGCCATCCTTACGGTATGTCCGTGGCTGAGGCAGGGAACGTCGGTGCGACACCGGCCGTGGCGTCGTCGCGTGATCCCTACTTGGACTTCGTCCGCAGCTGGGCGATCATGCGTGTCGTCGCCGTGCACCTGCTCGGGATTGCGCCGATCGCGTTGCTGTGGTGGCCCGCGCCGACGTTCGTGGCACCCGGTATGCCGCTGGTGTTCTTCGTGGCCGGCGCACTCGCCCTGAAATCGCTCGATCCGTGGCGGAAGCGTCATGCCACGCCCAAGGAGTTCTGGCTGGATCGGTTCCGCCGCCTGCTGCTGCCGTTCTGGGTGTACCTCGCCGTGGCGTTGACCATCACGATCACCTTGGATCTTGTGAATTCCGGTGCCGCGTTCGACATCGACTACCGCCGCGCGGTGCTCACAGCCGTGCCGCTGCTGAATCCGCTCACCAGCCCGGCCGGCTACCTCGGCATGGTCCACCTGTGGTTCCTGGTGGCGATCAGCTGGCTGCTGATCGCCGCACCAGGGCTGGTCTGGCTGCACCGGCGGTACCCCCGCCTGCTGCTCGGCGGGGTGATCGCCGTGGCGCTGGCAGTTCCGCTGCTCGGAGTCCACACCGCGGCGAGCTTCTTCCCCGAGATCAGCAGCATCGCCTTGTTCGCATTCTTCTTCGTGCTCGGGTTCTGGTACACCGACGGTTTCCTGGTCGGTGGAGTGGTTCCCGGCCGCCGCACCGGCATCTTCGACGGCTGGTCCGGGGCGGCAATCGCGGGCGCCGCCTTCGCCGCGGCCTGGGTGGTCTGGCAGGTGCACCAGCCCGGCAGCATCAACGACTCGCATCTGCTCCATGGCTTCCTGGGCCTCGGGTGGCTCGCGCTGATCTTGGTGGGGCGGCCCTGGATCGCCCGCCTGGCGAACGCCATGCCGCGCACTCTGAATGCCCTCAACCGTCGGGCGCTGACGCTGTACCTGTGGGGTTGGCCGACCACGGCCATGTCGGCCGAGATCGTGCGTTGGTGGGGTCTGGACGGCGTTCTCGGAACCGTGGTGTTCTTCATGCTTGCGATTGCCAGTCTGGTGGCCGCGGTCGCCATCTTCGGTCGGGTCGAGGACTTCGCCGCGCGGCGCACGACCTCGTCCGCCGACACGACCCGGGCGGGCAAGGCCGACGTCGCGCCAAGCACCGTCCAGGGTGCTGCGAACGCGTGACCGCCCCATCCGTTCGTGATCAGGCTCACCGGCCTGTCACCTACCCAGCGGCACTTGCCGATGCCTACCCTGGAGCCGTGGTGCAATCTCCAATCGGGATCTTCGATTCGGGCGTCGGCGGTCTGACCGTCGCCAGGGCGATCCTCGACCAACTCCCGAACGAATCCATCTACTACGTCGGCGACACCGCACGTGGTCCCTACGGCCCGCTGCCGCTGGCGCAGGTGCGCGCCTACGCCCTCGACGTGATGGATCACATGGTCGACGAAGGCGTCAAGGTGCTCGTCATCGCCTGCAACTCGGCCAGCGCCGCGGTGCTTCGAGATGCCCGGGAACGTTATGACGTGCCCGTGGTGGAAGTGATCCAGCCGGCGGTGCGGCGCGCGGTGAGCGCCACCAGGAACGGCCACGTGGGAGTGATCGGAACGCAGGCGACGGTAACCAGCGGCGCCTACAACGACGCCTTCGCTGCGGCCCCGCACATGCAGGTCTCCTCCCGGGCCTGCCCTCGCTTCGTGGAATTCGTCGAGGCCGGCATTACCAGCGGCCCGCAGTTGCTGAGTGCCGCCCATGAGTACCTCGACCCGTTGGTCGGCGATGGAGTCGACACCCTCGTACTCGGTTGCACCCACTACCCGCTGTTGACCGGTGTGATCTCCTACGTGGTGGGCGACGACGTGACGTTGGTCTCCAGCGCGGAGGAGACGGCCAAGGACGTCTACCGGGTGCTGGTCAACAACAATCTGCTCAACGCCTCCGGCACCCCGCCGCGGCACCGCTTCCTCGCAACCGGCGACCCGGCTCCGTTCGAGATCCTGGGTCGGCGCTTCCTCGGCCCGGAGGTCGTCGAAGTCGAACACGCGAGTGCGGTGGTGGCGTGAAACTCACCGTGGTCGGCTGCGCCGGCTCGTACCCCAACGCCAGCAGCGCAGCCTCAAGTTACCTGATCGAGCACGACGGCTTCGCGATGGTGATGGACTTCGGCAGCGGGGCGCTCGGCCCGATGCACGACTACATCGATCCGCTGCGGATCGATGCCGTGCTGCTCTCGCACCTGCACGCCGACCACTTCCTGGACATGTGCTCGTTCTACGTGGTTCGCCGCTACCACCCCTCTGGGATGCCCCCGATCATTCCGGTGTACGGCCCGGACGACGTCGCCGAGCGACTGGCATCGGCCTATGGGATGGACCCAGATCCAGGTATGTCGGACTGCTTCGACGCCCGTGGTTACCCGACCGGTGAGTTCCAGGTGGGGCCCTTCACAGTTGCGGCCACGAAGGTCACCCATCCGGTGGAGTGCTACGCCCTGCGGGTGACGGCTGCCGGACGCACCCTGGTCTTCTCCGGCGACACGGCTCCCTGTGAGGCGCTCGTCGAGGCGGCGCGCGGGGCGGATGTCGCGCTGTTCGAAGCGTCCTTCCGGGAGCAGGACGACAATCCGGAAGGCCTTCATCTCACCGCACGCCAGGCGGGCCTGCTCGCAGCCGAGGCGGGGGTCGGCCGGTTGATACTCACCCACCTGGTGGCGTGGCACGACAACTCGGGGGCACTGGCCGAAGCCGAAGTTTTCGGCGGCGATGTGTCATTGGCCGAACCCGGTCTGGTGGTGCGGATCTAACCCGCTACAGCCCGACGAGGCGGGCGACCAGGTCGATCTGGGCGTCGAAGAACGCCGCCCGCGACTCCGGCTCCGAGGCCACCACGTTGTGGATGTGGCCGAAAAGTTCGAACGAGATAGCGCCGAACAGGGCCGCCCAGGTGGTGATCGCGGCAACCAGCGCCGACCGGTCGGCGTCGAGGTCGGGCACACTCTCGACCATCGGATCCAGGGTCCGCTGCGCCGCCTCGCTCACGACCGGGGGCGCAGCGATGGTCCCGTCCGCACCGGCGGCGGCAAGGATGTTCAGCAGCACTTGTGGCAGCCGGGTGGCCGGCGCGACGGTGTCGACCGGCGCCCGGTAGCCGGGCACGGGGGAACCGTAGATGAGCGCGTATTGGTGGGGATTGGTCAAGGCCCAAGCGCGGATCGCGCGCCACACTGCGCGGAACTGCTCCGGGGCGGAGGCGGCGGCAACGGACGCCTGGGCGTCTTCGGCGGCGGCGCCGATCGCGTCGTAGGCCTCGATGATGAGCCGGGTGAGCAGCGCATCGCGGCTCGGCACGTAGCGGTAGATGGCCGACGACACCATGCCGACCTCCCGTGCGATGGCCCGCAAGGAAAGCGAGCCTGGGCCCACCTCGGCCAGCTGCTCGCGGGCGGCGGTCATGATCTCGGCGGTGATCTCGGCCCGCGCGCGGTCCCGGGCCGTCGGCGGTCGCGTTGGGGGTGCTGCGCTGGACCGGGGCGGGGAGGCCATGACGCCCATTCTGCCCTACTCGGGCGAAAACGGGAGCGGCGATCACAAAAGTGAGCACCGCTCTTGCTTCCTCGGGAGGCGTGTGCTTCAATCGAATCGAGAGCACCGCTCTCAGTCGTGGGTTCGGGAATGGCCCAGCCCGAGAAGTCATGGAGTTCAACATGTCGAAATACGTGATTGTGGGCGCGGGTCCGGTTGGCAACGCGGTCGCCGAGATCCTGCTGGCCCGCGGCGACGAAGCACTCGTCGTGACCCGCAGCGGCGGCGGGTCGGAAGAAGCCCAGAGGGTGGCACTCGACGCTTCGGAGGCAGCCGAGTTGGCGGAGCTGACAGCGGGCGCCGCCGCCCTGTTCAACTGTGCGAATCCCGCCTATCACCGGTGGCTGCAGGACTGGCCGCCGCTGGCGGAATCCATGCTCGCCGCGGCTCGAACCGCCGGCGCCACCCTGGTCACCGCGTCGAATCTCTACGGATACGGTCCGGTGACACAACCGATGACACCACAGCTGTCCTTGGCCTCGCGCAGCGGCAAGGGCCGGGTGCGGGCCGAGATGTGGGAGAACGCCCTCGCCGCCCACCGACGAGGTGAAGTCGCGGCGGTGGAGGTGCGCGGGTCGGACTACCTCGGAGCGGGCGAGCAGTCCCACTTCGACCGGGTGCTCCCCGCCCTGCTCGCGGGCAAGAAGATCCGAGTGCTCGGCGACCCGGACGCACCGCACTCCTGGACCTACGTCGGCGACATGGCGCGCACTCTCGTCGCAGCGGCCGATGATTCCACCGCCTGGGGACGACCCTGGCACGCCCCGGTGGCTGCGGATGTCAGTCAGCGCGAGGGCCTGACGGAGGCGGCCGGGATCGCCGGACTCCCGGCTCCGAGGGTGGCCGGCATCCCGGGGTGGCAACTCCGGTTGGCCGGTGTGTTCAACTCGACGATCGCCGAACTCCCCGAGGTCAGTTACCAGTTCGAGGCGCCCTTCATCTCCGACGATTCCGAGACCCGAGCGCACTTCGGCATCGAGCCGACGCCATGGGCCGACGTTCTGCGTGCTTCGCTCGCGGCCGCCGGAGCAGGGGTTGCCGCGGCTGCGTGATCCCCGACGCCCGGCGGTCGGGCTCTGGGTAGGATCGAGGGCATGTCTCGCAGCGACGGCCGGGCCGCCGGCGACCTCCGCCCGATCAGGTTCAGCAGGGGTTGGCTGGACGAAGCTGAGGGATCGTGTCTGGTGGAGTTCGGCCGCACCCGGGTGTTGTGCGCCGCGTCGCTGACCCCCGGTGTTCCCCGCTGGCGACGGGACTCGGGCCTCGGTTGGGTGACGGGGGAGTACGCCATGCTGCCGCGGGCAGCCACCCGGCGCGACACCCGCGAGTCGGTCAAAGGGCGGCCCGGTGGGCGAACCCAGGAGATCTCCCGGCTGATCGGCCGCTCGCTGCGTGCGGTGGTGGATTTCAAAGGTCTGGGCGAGAACACCCTGGTGGTCGACTGCGATGTGCTGCAGGCCGACGGCGGCACCCGCACAGCCGCCATCACCGGCGCCTATCTGGCGCTGCACGACGCCCTCGAACACGGTCGGCAGCAGGGCTGGGTGAAAGGTGAGGGTCTGCGCGATTCGGTCTGTGCGGTGAGCGTGGGCATCGTCGACGGCGAGGTACGGCTCGATCTGCACTACGACGACGACGTCGCGGCTGCCACCGACATGAACGTGGTGATGACCGGGGACGGGGCGTTCGTGGAAGTGCAGGGCACGGCAGAGGAGGCGCCCTACAACCGCGCCGAACTCGATGCGCTGCTCGACCTCGCGACGCAGGGTTGTGCCACCTTGACCGAACTGCAGCGGCAGGCGTTGGCGGCACCGCTGCCGACCGGAGCGAAGATGCTCGACGGGACTCCGGCGGTGATCCAGTGAGTGCCGATGCGGAGGTGGTGGTACTCGCCACCCGCAACGCCCACAAACTCGCCGAACTGCGCCGAATCCTGGCGGAGGCCGAACTCGACATCGAACTGATCGACATCGACGAAGCCCAGCGCCGCACCTCGGTGACGATCGACGAGGTGGCCGAGACCGGGGAAACCTTCGAGGACAACGCCCGCCTGAAGTCCGAGGCAGTGAGTGTTGCCACCGGCCTGCCGGCGCTCGCCGACGACTCGGGGTTGTGCGTGGACGCCCTCAACGGCATGCCCGGGGTGCTGTCCGCACGCTGGTCCGGCACCGGCGACGACTCCGCCAACCTCGATCTGGTGATCGCGCAGGTGGGTGCGGTGCCGGAATCCCGCAGGTCGGCCCAGTTCAAATGCGCGGCGGCCTTCACCTGCCCGGCGCAGGGCACCACAGTGGTGCTCGGCACGCTTGAGGGTCACCTGATCACGGAACCGCGCGGTGAGAACGGGTTCGGCTACGACCCGATCTTCGTCCCGGTGGGCGAGACCCGCACCACCGCTGAGATGTCCGGGGCGGAGAAGGACGCGATCAGCCATCGGGGCAGGGCGTTCCGCAGATTGGCGCTCTGGTTGGCCGACCGGGGCGACTTGTAGACTCCGCTCGGGGCCGTAGCCCAATTGGCAGAGGCACACGGTTTAGGTCCGTGCCAGTGCGAGTTCGACTCTCGTCGGCCCCACCGCCGAGAGGGGCGTCAGTCGTCGTCGACCGCGTCGGTCACCGATTCGACCGCGTCTTGTGCCTTTCGCGCCCATTCCAGTTGGGTGCGGGCCTTGTCGAGTTCGGACTGGATGCGATCCACCTCGGCCTTCGCGGTCGCCTGGTCGACTCCGGTTCCCCGGCGCAGCCCGCTCGTGAGGTCACCCAGCACCGGTGTGTCCTTGACCTTGTCGAGGAGGCCACCGGCGGCAGTGCTGCCCTCGAGTTCCTCCTGCGCATCGGCCAGTTGCGACTCCAACGTCGCTACCTCGGCTTCGTACTCCGAGACCTTCGCCTGCGCCTTGCTCTTCGCCATATCCGACATACCCATGACTCCACGGTAGACCCGGCAGGTCACCTGGCCTACTACGGCCGTGGCCTGTGGGTGAACCCCGCCACTATTGTCATGGACTATGCGGGCGCTGTTCTATCTCATCCTCTTCGCCGTGGCGGTGGCCGGCGTGGTGTGGGGCCTGCAGCGTGTGGCTGAACTCCGTCGGGCACCGGTGCGCACTCCGATCGCGGACGGCGACCACGCCGAGCGTGCGACGCTGGCCTACGGTCCGGATAGCGGCCCGGGGGAACTGAGGCTGACACCCAGCCAGTTGATATTCCGGTCCGACGCCGGCCGCGTTCTTGTGATCGAACGGTTGGACTTGGTGGGAGTGGCGGTGTCGCGGGACCTGCCCGACCGCACCCTCACCGCGCCGGTGCTGGTGGTCACGGCCGATGGCGATGCGCACTACTTCGCAGTGGCGGCACCGGCCGAGTGGGCCACCCGACTGCTCGGCTGACGCTGCCGCCCCTAGTCGATGCCCAGCAGTTTCCGGACCCGAGCGACGTGGCCCTTGGCCCGGACGTTGTAGAGCGCTTCGGCGATCTTTCCGTCGCCGTCGACGATGAAGGTCGAGCGGATCACTCCGGTGGTCTTCTTGCCGTACATCGTCTTCTCGCCCCAGGCGCCGTACGCCTCGAGCACGCTGCGATCGGGATCGGAGAGCAGCGGAAAGGTCAGCCCGTCACGTTCGGCGAATTTGGCCAACTTGGCCGGCTTGTCCGGGCTGATGCCGAGCACCGCGACGCCGTTCGCGGCCAAGGAATCCAACGAATCCCGGAAGTCGCAGGCTTCCGTCGTACAGCCGGGGGTCATGGCGGCCGGGTAGAAGTAGACCACCACGGTGCGACCCGCGTAGTCGGCGAGCGAGACCTCGGTGTCGTCGGCGGAGGTGAGAGTGAACGGCGGGGCGGTGTCGCCCTTGTCGAGTCGTGGCATGGGGCAACGGTAGGTAGTCAGACCAGCGGGCGCAACAGTAGTTTCGGCGACTGTGGATGGAGGTGTTCTGCCCACCTGCAAAGACTTTGCATCTACGTCGGCCATGCGAGTAGTCTGGTCGGGTGCACATCCCCGACGGCTTCATCGATGCGCCGGTGGCCATCGCGGCGGGGGCGGTGGCCATCGGCGCGGTGGCACTGAGCCTCCGCGGCGCCCGGCGCGAACTCACCGAGACCTCGGCTCCCATGGCGGGGCTGACGGCGGTGTTCATCTTCGCCGCGCAGATGGTCAACTTTCCGGTGGCGGCGGGCACCAGCGGCCACCTGATCGGCGCGGCCCTCGCAGCGATACTCATCGGACCGTATGCGGGGGTACTGGCGATGACGGTGGTGCTGAGCGTGCAGGCACTGGTGTTCGCCGACGGGGGGTTGACCGCCCTGGGTCTCAACGTCGTGAACCTCGCGGTGCTCGCGACAGTGGCGGCGTGGTGGGTCTTCCGCGGGGTCTTCCGCCTCACCCGGGGCCGCCTGGTGGTGGCGGCTGCCGCAGCCGGGTTCGTCAGCGTGTTGGCCGCCGCCGGCGGTTTCGTCGTCGAATTCCTGCTCGGCGGTACGGTGCCGCTGGCCGGAGACACGGTCGCGGCGGCGATGTTCGGGGTACATGCCTTCATCGGGATCGGGGAGGCCGCGATCACCGCGTTGGTGGTTGCTGCGGTGGCCGGCGTCCGCCCGGACCTGGTCTATGCCCTTCGACGATTGCGATCCTCCGACCCGGCTGTTTCGCCTGCGGCCGCCGAGAAGGTGACGGCATGAGTTCGTCCACGTCGCGTGCCGCGGGCACCGGGCGGCGGGTGTCGAACCGCACCTTCTATCTGATCCTTGCAGTGGTGGCTCTGCTGGTCGCCGCGGTGCTCGCACTCTTCGCCTCCAGCGCCCCGGATGGTTTGGAGAAGGTGGCCGAGGACGTGGGATTCGCCGAGGCGGCGCAGGATTCGGCAACGTCCGGATCCCCCCTGGCCGACTACGAGCTTCCCGCGGCGGCCACCCCGGACAGCCCGGTCAACAGGGCCTTCGCCGGCGTCGTCGGCGTGGCGCTCACCGCAGGCGTGGCTTTCGCGGTGTTCGGTGCGGTTGCCCGCAGCAGATCCCGCAGCGCCGCCGACGAGCGTGGTCGGGCGGCCACGGAGGCCGCGACGGCGCCCGCGGGTTCGAATCCGTCGATCCCCGCCACCCCTTCCGACTAGGCGACACCGGTGGAGGGTCTCTACCTCGCCGGCGATAGTCGTATCCACCGCCTTCCGGCGCAGGTCAAGGTGGTTGCGGCATTGTTCTTCGTTCTCGTCGTGGTCACCACGCCACGGGAGCGTGTGCTCGCCTTCGCCGGATACGCCGTCTTGGTGGCGGCGGTTGCCGCCCTGGCCGCGATACCGCCGCTGCGTATGCTGCGCCGAATGATGATCGAAGTGCCCTTCGTCGTCTTCGCCGTATTGCTCCCCGTGTTCGGCCTAGGAGAACGGGTCACGGTGCTCGGTGGCGTGAGTCTGTCGGTCGAAGGACTCTGGGCGGCATGGAACATCCTGGCCAAGGCCACCCTCGGTGTGGCTGTCGCGGTGATCCTCGGTGCCACCACCCGGCCACAGGACGTCGTCGGCGGGCTGGCCCGCCTCCGCCTGCCTGCATTGTTGGTGCAGATCACCGGATTCATGGTGCGCTACGTGGATGTCGTGGTGGACGAAGCGACCCGCATGCGCACCGCCATGGCAGCTCGAGGTTTCACCGCGCGGCATCTGAACGCGTGGCCCGCCGTCGCCCGCAGTCTCGGCACGCTATTCGTGCGTACCTATGAACGTGGCGAGCGGGTGCATGTCGCCATGCTCTCGCGCGGCTACGACGGTTCGGCCAAGGCGTGGTCGCTGGGCACGTCGCCGGCCGGACCGACGGTGTGGGCGACTGGACTCGCGCTGCCGGCGGCGGCGCTGGCGGTGGCGGGTGCCGCCTGGTGGTCGACGTGGTGAGTCCGGCGGCCTCCGCGCCGCCGGCGTTGCGGGTCGAGGAACTCGTCTACGACTACCCGGATGGGCGACGCGCACTGGATTCGGTCGACCTTGAAATCGGCCAGGGCGAGCGGGTGGCACTGTTGGGGCCGAACGGCGCGGGCAAGACGACGCTCGCGCTGCACCTCAACGGCATCTTGACGCCCTCATCCGGGGTGGTCGAGGTTGGCGGCGAAGCGGTATCGAACGAGTCGCTGGCCCGGGTTCGGCAGGCCGTCGGATTGGTGTTCCAGGATCCGGATGACCAGTTGTTCATGCCCACGGTCGCCCAGGATGTCGCCTTCGGTCCGCTCAACTTCGGGGTACCGGAGGGGGAGATACCGGATCGCGTCCATCGGGCACTCGCGGCGGTCGGGATGGCCGATGCCGCCGACTCCTACCCCGGCCACCTTTCCTTCGGCCAGCGCCGGAGGGTCGCCATCGCCACCGTGCTGTCGTGCGAGCCGAGCGTCCTGGTGCTCGACGAACCCACCTCCAACCTGGATCCGGCCGCTCGCCGGGACCTCGCCGAAGTCCTCGACTCGCTCGACGTGACGGTGCTCATGGTCACCCACGACCTGCCGTTCGCGTGGCAGTTGTGTCCGCGTTCGGTGATCCTCGACGCGGGACGGATTCGGGCCGATGCGGCGACCCCGGAAGTGCTCGCCGACAGCGCGCTCCTGGCGCAACACAGACTGGAACTGCCGTTTGGGTTCGATCCCGGGCCGCGCACGCAATAGGGTGGGCGCTATGGCGCAGCAGAACAGCCCCCAGACCTCGCCCGCGACGGCGCGGTCCTCCGAGGTGGCCCCGAAGGTCGACGTGGCATCCGTGGCGGCACCGAGCACGCCGGCAGCCGCCACGCCCGCCACGAAGCAGGCGGCGGAGGTCAAGAAGTCCGACCTGCCGGCGGAGACCACGAAGGAGTCCACTCCGCCGCGCTCCATGGCGCAGATCGAGGCCGATATGGCCGCGACACGGGAGCGACTCGCGAACACCATCGGGCAGCTTCAGGCGGAGTTGACGCCGAAGAATCTCGCACGCAAGCAGCTGGACAAGGTGCGGTCGTTCTACATCGACGAATACGGTGCCGTGCGCCCGGATCGAGTCGCGATGACCGCCGGTGTCGTCGTCGGCGGCTACGTGGTGATCCGGGTGACCAAGCGGGTCTTCTCCTAGGCCCGGGTTATGGCGCGCCGACTGCCGTTCGGGGTCGTTCCCGAGCAGCCCGCGCCCGGCCAGGAGTCGGTATGGGACTATCCCCGGCCGCCGCTGCTGGAGCGGCGTGACGCCGAAATCGTGGTGGTTCTCGGCGGGGTCGAGGTGTGCCGGGCCGACCACGCGTTGCTGATCAAAGAGACGTCCCACCCGCCCACCTACTACCTGCCGGCTGCGGCATGGGCGCCGGGGGCGCTACGTCCCGGCAAGGGTGGCAGCCTCTGCGAATGGAAAGGCGCGGCGCAGTATTTCGATGTGGTGGCGCGCAGCGTCGACGGCGTCGAGTTGGCCGTGGCGCCGGCTGCGGCGTGGGGTTATGCCCGACCGTTGCCGCCCTTCGAGGCGCTGGTGGACCACGTGAGCGTCTATCCCGGCCGGATGGATCGCGTCACCGTGGCGGGCGAGCCGGTGCGTGCGCAGGCCGGCGGGTTCTACGGGGGCTGGATCACCTCCGACGTGGTGGGTCCGTTCAAGGGCGAACCCGGCAGCCGCTTTTGGTAGCAACTGCCGGGTTCGGATGGTTGTGAGGCGCGGATCAGGCGTCGAAGGCCTCGCCGACCTTGGCCCAGTTGACCACGTTCCACCACTCCTTGAGGTACTCCGGGCGGCGGTTCTGGTACTTGAGGTAGTACGCGTGCTCCCAGACGTCGTTGCCCAGCAGCACTTCCTTACCCTCGGTGGTCGGGGAGTCCTGGTTCGCGGTGGAGACGATGGCCAACTTGCCGGCGTCGCGGATCAGCCACACCCAACCGGAGCCGAAGCGGGCGACGCCGGCGGCCTCGAACTTCGCCTTGAAGTCGTCGAAGGAGCCAAACTCGTCGTCGATCGCGGCGGCGAGCTCACCTTCCGGGGTCTGGCCGTGGTCCGGGGTCATCCAGTTCCAGAAGAGCGAGTGGTTGAGGTGACCGCCGCCGTTGTTGCGCACCGGTCCGGCGATATCGGCCGGCACCTCGGCAAGGTTCGCGACCACCTCTTCGATCGACTTGTCCGCCCAGTCGGTGCCCTCCACCGCAGCGTTGAGCTTGTCGACGTACGCCTGGTGGTGCTTGTCGTGGTGCAGGTGCATCGTCTGGGCGTCCACGAACGGCTCCAGGGCGTCGTAGTCGTAGGGCAGTTCGGGCAGCGTGAAAGCCATCGGTTCTCCTCGCGCGGAAGTAGGTTAGGTAAACCTATCTCACCACGGACGAGGTGGGCGTACAACAGCAATCGGCCTGCGCTATGCTCAACTCCGCGCGCCGCTAGCTCAACTGGCAGAGCAGCTGACTCTTAATCAGCGGGTTCGGGGTTCGAGTCCCTGGCGGCGCACCACGAAGGCCCAGGTCAGGAGCACATTGCTCGCGACCTGGGCCTTTGTCGTTGGAGGACTGCACGGGAGCGGCGTCAGAACCGGGCTCGGGTCGGCGCGGTCACCGAACAGTGGCACGTTGAGATCGACTTGTGACTATGTCAAGGGTTCCCATGGGCCTGGCTTGCTCTGTAGCCTGACCCGAATTGGCCGTCTGCGGCGGGCCCCGGGCCAGCGGCAGCGGACCAATACGTGAAGTTCAAATGGTGAGGTAGAGAAGCGGATATGGCGAAACGACACGTCTTGACGGCGGGGGTAGCGGCGGGCTTGCTCGCCTTTGGTTGGAGTCCGGCCATGGGAGTTGAGGTCGGCGCAGCGGCGGGACAGCCGTCGACGGAACCGGTGGGGCCCTCGGCGTCTGCCGGTGGTGCGACCGGCGACGAACAGGTGCCGGGGCTGGTGGTGAAGTACGCGCCCAACGTGGTGGTGCCGCAAGCGGCCGGTGCTGCCGTTCCCGGAGCAACCGCGCAGGAGCTCGATCTTATCTCGGGCGACGAGGTCGGCCTGGGCTGGTACGAGGCTGACTTGCCCTCCGCGGTGTCAGTGGAGACTGCCGAGGAGTATGCGCAGCGACTGACGGCGGATCCGGCAATCGAATACGCCGAACCCCAACTGTGGATGCGGCCGACCGCGGCGGTGCCGGATCCGGACGATCCGCTCTGGAGCCAGCAGTGGGGCTTCGCGTCCTACGGCGACGACACCTTTGTGACACCGCCGACGCTGGATCCGCTGACTGCCGAGGTGGTCGGCACCAACCTGCTGCCGGCGTTGGGCGCCCCGCGGGGGGACGCTCCGGTGGTCGCCGTGATCGACACGGGAATCGCCAATCACCCGGATCTCACGGCCCAGGCGACGTTTGGCTACAACTTCATTTCCAGCCCGGCCCGCGCGGGGAACACCGACGGACGGGGTCCGGACGCTGCCGACACCGGCGATTGGGTGACCCAGCAGCAGGCGGGCGAATTGCCCTTCGGGCTGCTGGGGTGCGCGGCCCCGGACAACAGCTCCTGGCACGGCACCCATGTGACCGGCACGATCGCGGCAGTGACCAACAATGACCTCGGCGTGGCAGGGACTGCTCCGGTATCGGTGCAGACGCTGCGGGCTCTGGGTCGCTGCGGCGGCTCTTCCGGTGACATCGCGGCCGCGATGCTCTGGGCGGCTGGTGGTGTTGTGCCGGGGGTGCCCGCAAACTCCACGCCCGCGCGGGTGGTCAACATGTCCCTGGGTGGACCCGGACAGTGCCCACAGCACTATCAGGAGGTGATCGACTTCGGGCGGGCGCAAGGCACGGTGTACGTCGTGGCCGCCGGCAATGACAACGCCGATGCTGCGAATTCCGCGCCCGCGAGTTGCGATGGCGTCATCACGGTCGCAGCCACTACGCCATATGGCGCCCGGACGTCGTTCAGCAACTACGGTGACGTGGTCGACATCGCGGCGCCGGGGCAGGCAATCCTCAGCACTCTCAACGCCGGCCTCACGGTCCCGGCGGAGCCGAACTACGCCAACTACAACGGGACCAGCATGGCGACTCCGCACGTGGCGGGCGCCGTGGCCCTGTTGCTCGCGGCAGAGCCGGACCTGACCCCTGACCAGGTGGCCGCGCGGCTCGCCAATACCGCCACGCCCTTCAAACAGACGGCTGGTGGTGTCGACAATCCGTCGTTCGACTGCGTCGGTGACGATCCCTGTGGTGCCGGCTACCTCGACACCGCAGCCCTGCTCGGCCAAGAAACCCTGCCGCCCCCGGTGGTCGCCGCCCGCTTCTCAGTGGCACCGGTGACCGACGCCGTCGCCCCGAACACCGGCAACGTGGAGGTGACCGTCGGTTTCGAGCCGCCGCGAGGTCGCACCGACTCCTACCGAATCGAGGTGTGGCGTGCTGGCACGCCGGTAGTCGATGCCACCACCACGCAGACGTCCGCCGCGTTTGTGGTGCAGGGAGACCCGGGCGACGACTATGAAGTGCGCGTGACCCCGCTACGAGACGGCTCCGGCGGCGTCATCTCCGAGGCGATGAGGGTGCCGTCGATCGCGCCTTCGGTGCCGGCCACGCCGACAATCGCCGGGGTATCGGCCAACGACACAACGGCGGTCGTCGACGTCAGCAACACCTTCTCGACACCTGAGCCAACGGCCACGGTCGTGACCGCCCAGCCCGGTGGCGCAACCTGCGAGATCACCGAACTTCCCTCCGCTGGTAGTTGCGCCATCACCGGACTGACTCCGGGCACCACCTACACGTTCACGGCGGTGGCGCGGAATCCCATCGGCGATTCCGCGCCGTCCGCCCCGGTCACGGCGACTCCGTCGGCATTTGCGCCACCAACGGCGCCGGGGGCGCCGACCGTGGTACTGCAGGGGCGCACCGCCAGTCTCTCCTGGACTCCCTCAGTACCCGCCCAAGGCCGCACAATCGCCTCCTATGCGGCCGTGGCAGATCCGCAGGGGACGCTGCAGCAGTGTGTGACACAGCCACAACGGGCTGCGACGGCCTGGACCTCCTGCGAGATGGCCAACCTGATCGTGGGGGAGACCTATCGCTTCCGGGTGCAAGCCACCGACGACACCGGCAAGTCGTCGGTATCCGAGCTGTCGGCTCCAGTTGTGGTCGGCGGTACCGCGGTGCCGCCGTCCGCCCCGGATTCGCCACCGACCATCGTCACCGGCGATGGGCAGGTGACGGCGAGCATCACCACGGTCGAGGGCCTGTCCAAGTTCAACGGAGGATCGCCGCTGATCGCCATGCGGGTGATCGCCTCACCTGGGGGCGCGAGCTGTGACATCGCCGCCGATGATCCGGAGTCGGCCTGCGTCATCGCCGGACTGACCAACGGCCAGCCCTACACCTTCACCTCGGTCGGCGTGAATGCGTTGGGGATATCCGCGCCGTCAATGCCGACGATGCCCTTCACCCCAGGAGAACTCGGGGCGGAGTTCATCCCGCTCGCGGACTCGGTGCGGGTGTTCGATTCCCGCGCCAGCGGGGGTCCGGTCCCCTCAGGTGTGCCGCAGGTCGTCGATGTACAGGCGCCCGACGGCGCCGTCGCGGTGGCATACAACCTCACGGTCACATCGCCAACATCGGCGGGTCATGCGGTGGTCGGTCCGGCGGGTGTGGCGTTGCCGAAGTCCTCGACCATCAACTGGTTCGCGCCCGGCCAGACGTTCGCCAACGGCTATGTGAGCGCTCTCGGCGACGGCGGCGCAATCACAGTGGAAGTGGCTGGTGGCACCGCCGAGATTGTCGTGGACGTCGTCGGCTACTACCTGCCTGCCGGCGTCACTGCCGCAGCGGTCACCCCCGCGAACGGCACCCCCACTCCGGGCGTATTCGTGCCGCTCGCCCCGTCGGAGCGGGCATACGATTCCCGTGCTGCCGACGGGCCGATCGCCGGCGGCGAGAGTCGCGAGGTGGACTTGAGCTCGGTCGTGCCGGCGGGGGCCACCGCGGTGGCCTACACCGTTACCGAATTCGACACGGTTGGATCCGGGCACCTCTCAGTCGGCCTGCCCGGTTCGCCGAAGCCCGCCACCTCCACCATCAACTGGTTCAAGAGCGGCCAACGGGTCGCGAACTCCAGTGTGGCCGGTATCGACGACCAGCGTTCCATCGCAGTCTTCGCCGGCGGGGGCCGCAGCAACTTCACTATCGACGTACTGGGCTACTTCACCAGCGCCCAATCAGCACCGGAAGGCTTGCGGTTCACACCGATTGTGCCGGCGCGGGCCTACGATTCCAGGGTCGAGGGTGCTGGCGGGCTGTTGTTCGGCGGCCAACGTCGGGTGACCTCGGCCGTTCCGACGTCTGTGACGCCACCGCCGGGAACCGCCGCGATGGTCTTCAACCTCACCGAGGTGGGCACGGTGGGCAACGGGCACTTGCGCGTCGCCGCCGGCGACACTGCAGTGGCGCCCGACACCTCAGTGATCAACTGGTACCAGTCGGAGATGCGTACCGCCAACGGCAGCACCGCCGCAGTGACAGATGGCGTCGTGACAACCTTCGCCCGCGGCGGTGCCACGCAGTACCTCATCGATGTGGCGGGCTACTACCACTGAGGGCGCAGCCGGCCGCCACGGCTACTCCGCGGCGTCGATGGACGCCGCGATGGCTCGCGCGTCATCGGTGCTGGGCCCGGGCATCGGGACCAGGACGGTCTGGCGGTAGTACTGGAGTTCGCGAATCGAGTCCAGGATGTCGGCCAGAGCGCGATGGCCGCCGCGCTTCTGCGGGGCGGCGAAGTACACCCGTGGGTACCAGCGGCGTACGAGTTCCTTGAGGCTGGATACGTCGATGATCCGATAGTGCAGATGGTCGACGATTTCAGGCATGTCACGGGATAGGAAAGAGCGGTCCATGTGCACGCTGGAACCCGCCAGCGGGGCCTTGCGTGCCTCTGGAACATGGCGGCGGATGTAGGCCAACACCTCGTCTCGGGCCTGCTCCAGCGTGATTCCGTCGGCCAACTCCGGCAGCAGTCCTGATGTCGTGTGCATGTCGACCACGAACGGGTCCATTCCTGCCAGCGCCTCCGCAGGGGGTGCGATGACGAGATCGATGCCGTCGTCGAGCGGTGCCAGATTCTCGTCAGTGACGACTACCGCCACCTCCACCAACGCGTCCCGGTCCAAGTCGAGGCCGGTCATCTCGCAGTCGATCCACACGATGGGCCCGTTTGTCATGGCCCCACCCTACGCAGCCGGAGCAGGCGGCCACCGCAGGCACTCGCTCGCGTCGGCGGGGTACGAAGATCGGATTCAGGTGCCGGTGTCGGTCGTCGGCACCAGCCGCACCGGGGTACCGGGACGGGCCTGGGCGAGAGCGTCGCTGTCGTCCTCCGAGACGACTCCGATCACCGGGTAGCCGCCGGTCGTCGGATGATCCGGCCCCATGATCACCGGCTGGCCGTCCGGCGGCACCTGCACGGCGCCGCGTACCAGGGGCTCCGACTGGGACTGTGGGCGGACCGGCAGCGCGGGGCCACGCAGCCGGATGCCGACCCGATCCGATGCCGGCGACACCGTCCACTCCAGGGCGGAGAGCTCATCGAGGGCAAGCTGAAGGGCCGATGGCCGCGGCGCCGGCAGCAGTCGCAGCGCGAGCCGATCCGGCGGGATCCTGCCCGGCACGTGGTCGATCGCCGGGAACTCTCCGGCGAGCGTGCCGATGGGCACCAGGTCGCCGGTCCGCAGCGGTTCCGGGCCGAGATAGGCCAGGGTGTCTCGCGATCGTGAGCCCAACACCGGAGGAACGTCCCAGCCTCCGCGCACCGCGAGATAGCCGCGCAGTCCGGATCGCGCGGAACTGATGCGCAGCCTGCCTTCGGCCGGCACCGACACCGTGCTGTTGGTCGCCGCGGCGAACTGGCTTCCGTCGCGGCGTTGGATCGTGACCGCGGCGTCGACACCCGTGACGGCGACGGTCGCGGGCCGGTGGAACCACAGTGCCAACGGGCCGAAGATGAACTCGACGACGGCCGTTCCCGGGTGATTGCCCACCAGACGGTTGGCCAGTCGGAACGCAGGGCGGTCGAAGGCGCCGCCAGTCGTGACGGCGAGGTGGGCCCAACCCGATCGACCATCGTCCACCAGGATCGCCGACGGCCCCGGTTCGAGGACCTCCGCGCCGGATCGGCCGGGCATGCGGTTGGGGCCCGTGGTCGGTTGGGGCGGGGGAGCCGCGCTGGGGCGAGTCACGGTGCCAGCGTAGGCGCCCGGCGGCAGACATCGGCCGTGCGCAGCGGCGGTCGCATCAGACGGGGCGGAATCTGACCGTCGATCCGGGGACGATGAGTGTGGGCGGGTTCCGATCGGCGTCGAACATCTGCGCGTCGGTGTGTCCCAGCAGGTGCCAACCGCCCGGCGAGGAGCGGGGATACACGGCCGTGTACGCGGAGGCGACGGCGACGGCCCCGGCCGGCACCGCAGTTCGCGGCGTCGTCCGCCGCGGCAATTGCAGGATCGACGGCAGACCGGTGAGGTAGGCGAATCCTGGCGAGAACCCGAAGAAGGCCACCCGATACGTCGCCTGCGTGTGCAGTTCGATGACCTCCTCGACGGAGATGTCCAGGGTCTCGGCCACCTCGGCGAGGTCGGCGCCGTCGTACCTGACGTCGATCGTGATGCTCGCCGTGTTGACCGGGCCCTCGTCCGTGGATTCAGCGTCTTGGCCGAGTCCCCGCACGTGCGGGAGGAGTAGTGACTCCACTGTGCTGGCGCCAATAGGTGTGCCGAACCGCAGCAGCACGCAGGTGGCGGCGGGCACCGAATCGAGCAGGTCGGGGCCGAGTGCCTGGCGGGCGGTGTCGGCCAGCCGAGCAGCCGCGATTCCTTCGAGGTCGACCAGCACGGCTCGCTCGCCGTACTGGCTGATCCGTATCTGGGGTGAGGGTTTCGCGTCGGCCGCGGCTGGAGGAGTCCCGACTCGGGTGGCCGCTTGGGTTGCGCGGATACCCGACGCAGAGTCGGTGGTCTCCTGCCGTCTGGAGGTGTCCGCGAATGGCCTCAGCGCCGCCCCGGCCGCGACCAGCGTCTCGCGCAATTTCCGCGCGGCCGCGACAGCACCGGGGGTATCGGAATGCAGGCAGATCGAGCGCGCTGCCACCGCCACCTGGGTGCCGGAGTGCGAGGTCAGGTGCCCGGTGCGAAGCCACTCGGCGAGGCGATCGGCGACGTGATCCGGATCCTCCAGTACTGCTCCCGGGGTGCCCCGGGGTACCAGCAGACCGGCGTCGGTGACGGCCCGATCGGCGAAGATCTCCGGCGCCACCGGGTGACCCCGCCGGGTTGCGAGTTCCGCCAGCACCGTTCCCGCCAGGCACAGCACCGGAGTCCCCGGCGGGGTGGCGTCGAGCACCGCGGTGGCCACCTCGGCATCCACCAGGGCGGCGTTGTAGAGCGCGCCGTGCGGGCGCATGTAGGCCACCTGGCCACCGGCGGATCCCGCCTCCTCCGCGAGTTCCCCCCACTGCTCCCGCAGTTGTTCGGTCAATGTCGCCGGGGCGATGTTCAGTCGCCGTCGGCCGAACCCCTCGCGATCCACGTAGGACACCTGCGCGCCGATCGCCACACCGTTGCCGACGGCGACCTCGCAGATCGTACGCATGCTCCGGCGGTCACCGGCGTGGCCGCCGCAGGCCACGTTCGCGCTGGTGATCACCTCGAGCAGGGCGAAGTCCTCGGCCATCCCCGCAGCCCCGGGGCGTTCGCCGACGTCGCTGGAGAGATCCACCCACTCGATCCGGGGCGTCGCAGCCATACCCACCAGGGTAGAACTCGACTGCAGCCGGCGGTACTCCGTTGCGCAGGCGTGGGGTGGGCGTGGGTATGATTCGGGGCGTTGCGCCGCCCTAGGCGCAGCGCGGGGCCGCTTGGCTTCGTGGTGGGTGTAGCTCAGCTGGTAGAGCGTCGCGTTGTGGTCGCGAATGTCGCGGGTTCAAGTCCCGTCACTCACCCCACGTGTCACCCGGGATTGTGCGACGCATCGAGTGTGGGTTCGGGGCCGGAAACGGCCGGTGAATCCACACTCGATGAGGAGCCGGCGCCCGAGAGCAACCGGCCGACCACCGCGACGACCACGATGGCCAGTGCCGCCCACCAACTCCAGGTCATCGCACCGGTGACGGTGAGCACCACGGCCATCACGCCCGCGCCGATCAGGCCGCCCAGCACACCTCGGGCGGTCGTGGCCAACGCGACCGAGGCCGCCGCCAGCGCCGTTGCGACCACAACCCAGTCCAACCCCGGGTCGAGCAGTGCGACCCCGGCGGCAATGGCCGCCCCGCCGATGAGCCAGCCGAGGCCGGCCGCATCGGCCGTCGGACGCAATCCGGCCAAAGCCCCCGCCACCACCGCCGCGAACAACACAGTCAGCACCGCGAGCAGCACACCCGCGAGTCCGGGCAGGGCATCGATATTTGCCGGGACTACGAAGAACTGGATCGAGGGGGCGATCACCGCGCCGCCGAAGAACATCAACAGCCCGAACACGATGAGAATCACCACGCCGAACACGCCGCCCAGCACCCGCACGGGTGACCAACCGCCGATTCGATGCGACGCTGCCAGCGCAGCGTCTGCGGTCCCGAGCACTAGGAAGGCGACCATCAGGCAGACCACCGCCGCCACCGACAGGCCGCCTGTCACGATGATCGGGCTGATGGCTTGACCAGCGTTGCCCAGTAGGAAGCCGAGCGCCAAGCTGATGAGGATCGGAACGATGAGCAGCCACGTCGCCCAGGATCCGATTCGTCCGCTCGATCTCGTGCCTTCCACCGCCACCAACAGTCCGGTGACCACGGTCAGCACCACCACAAGGGTCCGCGGATCGACCCGGCTGAGCAGGGACAACGTCTGGGCGGCCGCGATCAGCATGGCTGCGGTGAGTCCGATGCTCACGGCGGCTCGGGCGACTCGGGCGGCTTGCCCCGTCACGGCCGGGGTGCGTTCGGCGAACATCATCCCGACCACCGGCAGGCAGAGCATCACGAGCAGCAGCAGGAGTCCGATGAACGTCAGCCCCTCCGTCACCAGTACTCCAGCGGCGACGATCGCATAGAGCAGGACGGACATCATGGCACCGCGCGTCAAGATGCCGGACGAGGGGGCTTTCGAGGTGCGGTAGACCGCCAGCACTGCGAGCAGCAGGCCGACGGTGATGCCCACCACCGCCTCGGGTAGGAATTCGCGATTCATCGGCCCACTCCCGCCGCCAGGTTCGTGGTGCCGAGCAACTGGTTGGCACAGTTGTCCGGTGCCGGTTCGTCGGCCCACCGTGCCTCCATCCAGTCGATCACCGACGGTTGGTTGAGGCGCGCCTGATAGTTCAGCGAGGGGTGGTCGTCGAACGGGTAGCGGACGTAGAACACCGTGTCGCCGAGGGCGCAGCGGGACATCACCTGGGCGTGGGTGAACTGCGGCAGGATCGTGGTGTCCTCCAGGCCCTGCACGATGATCGCCGGCATCTTGAGCGGAGTCGAACCGGGCATGGCCTCACCCAAAGCGGTCACCAACCCGGAGGCCACCGGAGTGTTGAGCAATTCGGACAGCGGCACATCCACCACCCGGTCGGCGAGATCGCCACCGCAGTACTGGTCGAGGATGGCCATCTTCTCCTTGCCCACGTCGCTGAGGATCTCGTCGAGGTTCGTGTATTGGGGGTAGTTCTCCGCGTAGGAGCGGGCGATGAGCAACACGAACATGTTCTGCGAGGTGCTCGTGGGGTTGCTCGCGACCGCGTCCAACACACCCTGCAGGGCCGGGGTGAATCCGGGTGCCAGCGAGACTCCGCCCGCGATGTCCAGATCCGGGGCGTAGGTGGGGGCGAGTTCCATGGCGGAGAGCACTGCCTCGCCACCCTGCGACTTGCCGTAGACACCCATCTTCGAGGTGTCGATGGCCACCGATCCGATCTCCGGCGCGGGCGACTGCACGGCTCGCATCGTGTCCAGGATCCCGCGGCCCTCCAGCGGTCCCACAAGGTAGGACGCCGGCCCCGGGGCTCCCATGCCCGAGTAGTCGCTCGCCACCACCGCCCAGCCCTGTTCGACCAACGGTTCGATGTGCGGTACGAAGTTGCTGCGCGAGGGTGTGTCGTCGTCCAGCGGCGCCTGGCTCATGCCGCACGCCTGGCCGATTCCGGTGGTCCCGTGCCCGAATCCCACCAGGGGGAAACCGCCGGGTGGCGGGTCGCCGGCAGGTACCGCGTACAGGCCCGTCACCGGAATGGCATTGCCCTGCAGGTCCGTGGACTGGTAGAGGATGCGGAACAGTCGCATACCGTCGGGGGCACCGTCGATCGGCTCTGCTCGCACCAGAGTCCCCGGTGGTCCCGGCTGCCAATCGGCCACGTCGTAGAACGGGGAGAGCGCCGGGGTGGTGCCGGACGTGACTTCGCCGGCGAGGCTCTCGTCGATCTCGTAGGCCGGTGCGTCCACCAGCGAGGTGGGCGCCGCCGTCGCGAACAGCAACAGCCCCCCGAGCACCGCTGCTCCCGCCGCAACCCCGGCCGCTCCTCCTCGTGAAAGTGCCACCATCAGCCTCCTGGGTTCGGTGCCCGGACGCTAGCAGAGAGTCGCGAGTCGACGCTCAGCGTTGCGATGCGCCCGCCCGGCGATGGCCCGTCGCGTGGCACACTGAAGAACCCCACGAACCTTCCGAGGACATATGACCGACCAGCACGCCGCCGCCGGCGGGGCTGATCCGGACCGGATCGGCAAGCAGGAGTTGGATCGTCTGACCATGGCGGTCACCGAACGGTTCGCCCCGCATCTGCAGGCCGCCGAAGCCGCCGTGCGGGAGGCTGAACGGGCGGTGGCCGACGCCCGTGAGGCGCTCGCCGATGCCGAACGCCAGGAAGCCGAGCGCAACTATCGATCGGATCCGCTGGTGTTCATGCGTGCGACCGTGGGCGAGGACCTGGAAGGACTCGCGCGCAAGACCACGCCCAAGAAGGTGCGTGCCAGTTTCCGCTACCTGCTGGATCGGGCGGTCGAGTTGGCCGAAGGGGAAGTGACTGGCTACCGTCGCGATGTTGCCGCAGCGAGGCGTGAACGTAGCCAGGGGGTGGCCGCCTGCCGGGAGGCCGTCGAGGTGGCGGTGGCCGAACTCGACGGTGCCCGCGCCATGCAGCAACGGGTATTCGACGCGGAACGCGCCGCCCGGGACGGTTTGGAGATCCTGCGGGAAAAGGCCTGATCCGGTGGCGCAGGGCCTAGACGCGCCGCGTCTCGTAGGCCCACATGGCGACCTCGACCCGGTTACGCGCCCCGAGCTTCCGCATGAGGCTGGCGAGATGGGCCTTGACCGTGCTCGTGGTGATGTAGAGCTCGCTGGCGATCTCAGCGTTGGTGCGCCCTCGGGCGACCAGCACGAGAACATCTTCCTCGCGGGCGGTCAGTGCCTCAATCGGCTGCTGTGGCTGTGAGGCCGGGGTGTTCGCGAACTCCGCGAGCAGCCGGACGGTGACGCTGGGGTCGATGAGCGCGTCGCCGTTGGCCGCGGCGTGGATGGCCTGAGTCAACAGGGCCGGCCCGGCGTCCTTGAGTAGGAACCCGCGAGCGCCGGCTTTGAGCGCGCCGTGGACGTATTCATCGAGGTCGAAGGTGGTGATGACCACGATCGGCAGGGGGTCGGCGACGTCGGGGCCGGCGAGTTGACGGGTGGCTTCGACGCCGTCCATCAGCGGCATCCGGATGTCGAACAGGCCCACGTCGGGCCGCAATTGGCGCGCGAGGTGCACGGCTTCGCGACCGTCGGCGGCGGCACCGATGACCTCGATGTCGGGTTGGGCTTCGAGCAACATCGTCAGGCCGCTGCGCACGATTGGCTGGTCGTCGGCGATGAGGACCTTGATGCTCATCGTGGGAGTCCGGTTCGGGGCAGGTTGGCTTCGACGCGCCAGCCGTGGTCGCCATGGGGGCCGGCGCGGAAGGTGCCGCCGAGCATCGCAGCGCGCTCGCGCATGCCCACCAGGCCGAAGCCGGATTGGGCGCGGTTGGCCGCGCCGGAGGAGCCGTCGTCGTCGACGGTCACACACACGTGGTCAGCGTGACCGGTGACGGCCACGGCGACGCAGGTGGCGTGGCGGGCATGACGGCGAGCGTTGGTGATGGACTCTTGGACGATGCGGTAGATCGCGGCACCGACCGCAGGGCTGAGATCATCGAATTCGCCGGCGAGGGTCACCTCGATTCGCGGGCGCGTCTGGCCGTCGGTGGCGAACTGTGCGATGTCGCCGATCCCCGGCTGCGGCGCATACTCGGGGTTCTCGGAAGTTCGCAGGACTCCGACGATGGCGCGCAGTTCACTGAGGGTGCGGGTGGCCGCATCCTCGATGGTGGCCAGAGCCTGGACCGCACGCTCGGGGTGAGCGGTCGCGATCGCACGACCTGCTTGCGCCTGGATGGCGATACCGGAGACGTGGTGCGCGACGGTGTCGTGGAGTTCGCGTGCGAGCTGTTCGCGCTCGCGCGCTTTGACTTGTTCGAGGTCGCGGATGCGCGCCCTCACGCGATACTTCGCCGCGGCGCCGAGTGCTGCGGCGAAGAGGAAAAATCCGTAGGCGGCGACTGTGTCGGCCAGGCTCGTGGGGTCAGCCACGGTCGTGATGGGCAGCCAGACCAGGATGATGAGCAGCCCGCCTGCAGCTTCGCGGCCCGAACCCCAGCGGAACAGCGCGTAGGTGAGCACCAACGTGGCCGAGACGCTTGAAGGTAGAGCGCCCTGCGAGTCGGTCAAGATGCGCACGATGTCGAGAACCGTCAAGGTGGCGAACGCCACGGCCGTGGCCACCAGTGGGTGAGTACGCCGCCACGGCAGGGGTGCGATGGCTGCGAGTGCGGCGATGAGCAGCACCGGCGGCGCAGCCATGTTCTGGCGAATCGCCGCCTCGGCCACGGACCAGCAGACCAGGGCCGCGACCAGAACCCAGTCCCGCGGTAGGGGGCCCGGCGGATTCGGGGGACGCGGTTCGGCCCACAGCGAGCGCAGTGCATCCGGGGCCATGCGGTCAGCGTAGAGGGCACCGCGTGGTCGGCGTATTCGCCGAAAGTACAAGACGGCGATTGTGCCAGCGACCAGGTCAACTCAGGCTCGCGGGCTGATGTGGCCACCGGCGTCATCCGTGACAGTGGAAGCACCCAACCGATCTAGGCAAGGAGCCTTGTGATGACATCGCCGCAACCCCCCGCCTCGCACGCGAAACGTCCGGCCCAGCACACGCTGGAGGATGTGCGCCTACCCGTTCGAGTCAAACTCGCAGCCGCGTGGACGAGCTTCATGTTCTTGTACCTCTACGTCGACTACCTCGCGCTGTACAAGCCCGGCTTCCTCAATGAACTCCTGGCCGCCCGGGTGCACGAGTTCGACACGGGCCCGACCTTCGTCTCCATGGCGCTCACGCTCATGGCCATCCCGATCCTCATGGTCGTGCTCTCCACCACGCTGCCCGCCCGAGCCAACCGCACCGTCAACCTCGTCGTGGCGACGCTGTACCTTCCCGTCACGATCTACAACGTGGCAGGCGAGCCATGGTCGTACTCCTACTTCTACGGTCTCTCCATCGGCCTCGAGGTGTTGCTGTTGGCCTTCATCCTGCGCTCGGCCTGGACCTGGCCGCGTCGGAGCGCGGCGCCCGCGGCCGCGGAGGCGAGCCTTGGTGGCGAGCCTGGTGCGGATGTAGCGCCGGCGCAGGTGTGATCTGCCCCTGCGTCACCTGGCTCGCGGAGCGATGCCTGCCCGGGTTCGCTCAGCGACATACATAAGTTCAGTCAGCGTCAGGTAGATCACCGACCGAGTCGCTCCAGTGCCTCCGCGTATCGGGGGAGTTCGTCGTCGAGGACCTGGTCGAGCAACTCGGCCCTGCTGTGCCTCTCCACATGTTCGCGCACGGCCTGACGGGCCACCTCCTGCATGGAACGGGACTCCAGTTGAGCCTTGCGGCGCAGCGCCTCAGTCTCCTCGCCGGTCAATCATAGGGTCATCGCCCTGGCGCAATGGTCTCAGCAATGACACCACAGTCCCGGCCACGCGGAAGCTGTCGTGCTCTTCATCGCGACGACCGCGGCGTTTCCGCCTTCCGCGTCGAAAGCGAGGTAGACGGCGGCATGAGACGCACACGCGGTGCCCCATCGAGGAGCCCAGGATCGAGTCGGTCCTGTGTCGGGCAGCTAGGTCCAGCCGGGCTAGAGTCCGGCAGATGAGCCTCGATGGATTTCCCCCCGTCAGTCGTCGGCAACTGCTACTCGGCGCAGGTGCTGCCGGTGTCGTGGCGGTAGCCGGATGCGCTCGCGACGAGGACGGCGAAACGGGCCAGTCAGGAAGTTCCCCAACGTCGAATGCCGCAGCGGGTAGTTCCACGGCTGAACTCTTCCCGCAGCCGGAGGTGCGCCAGGCCTCGCAAGGTGCGCTCGCCACCACGCTCACCTGTGCGTCGGGGACTGTGGACGCCGGCGGTCGAACAATCGCCGGGCACACCTACGAGGGTGCAACGCCAGGGCCGACACTCAAACTGAGCCCCGGCGACAATCTGCGGATCGGGTTGGTCAACAACCTGGACTCCTCAGCCGGCGGCAACGGTATGGGCAACGGCATGGGCGGCGGCAACGGCGGCGGCGGAGGCGGCGGGATGCAGATGGGTTCCGGCGCAGCGACGAACCTGCACACCCACGGTCTGCACGTCTCGCCGGAGGGCAATCAGGACAACGTGTTCCTGATGGTCGAGCAGGGTCAGACACAGGACTACGACATCGCAATCCCGGAAAGCCACTGGGGCGGACTCAACTGGTATCACCCGCACCACCACGGCAATGTCTCGGTGCAGGTGCTCGGGGGGATGCAGGGAGCGCTGATCATCTCTGGTCCGCTCGACGAGGTGCCGGAGGTAGCTGCGGTGACTGAGCAGGTGCTGGTGCTGCAGCGCCTGCAGGAAGGCCCCGCGATGATCGCTCGGATGTCGGCAATGCACGACAACGCATTTCTCTCCGCAAACGGCAACCCCACTTTCGCCGTGAACGGCCAGGTGAATCCGCGCATCACGCTGCGTCCTTCACAGGTGCAGCGCTGGCGCTTGCTCAATGCTGATGCCATCGACTACTTCGACATGGCCCTGGTGGACGCCGATGGCGAAGACGTCCCCGGGGCGTTGCACATCCTGGCGTTCGATGGCATCACCCTGCCGTCGGTGCGCACCGTGACTCGTCGACGAATGGTGCCCGGAAACCGACTGGAGGTGCTGGTGCAGATGCCCGACGTTCCAGGTGAAGTTCAGCTGGTGGGGCGGGCGGTGCCTGGTTTCGGGCAACCGGACATCGTCTTCGCCACCGTGGACGTCGCCGGCGATCCCGTCGACTCTGCCATTCCCGAGACCTTGCCGGCGCAACTCACCCCGATCGCCGCCGAGGAGGTGCGGACCCGCCGACGTGTTCAGTTCGGTTCGTTCACAAATGCCATGACGATCAACGGCGTCTCGTTCGACCAGGGCCCCGACGAGATGGAGATGGTCGTCGGGTCGGTGGAGGAGTGGACCATCGAGAACCTTTCGGATCAAGACCACGCATTTCACATCCACACCAACCCCTTCTGGGTTGTGGCCGAAGGGGGCGTGGAACTGAGCGAGCCTGCCTACTTCGACACCTATGCCATTCCCCCCGCCACCGGACCAGACTCCCCGGGCAGCCTCACGGTTCGGTTCCGGCCCACCCAGTTCACCGGCCGAATCGTGCAGCACTGCCACATCTTGCCGCACGAGGACGCAGGCATGATGGGCGTTGTGAGCCTCGTCTAGCTGGCGTCCCGCGGAGTGCTGAGTGCGCGGGTGACTGACGACCCGGCGGTGTCCGAAGAATCCATGTGGGTGTCCTCGCTTCGACAGATGCCGATCGCGTTCTCCGCTATGGTGAAGGCGTCAGGTTGCGGCCCGACGGGCTTCTCTAGATCACATCAGGGACACGCCCCCACCCGCACGAAGTTATTCGTGCTGCGCGGGGGTAGTTGTGCCACTCCTAAGGTCGTCGGCGGAGTCGCTACTTGAGCGGCTGCTCTCCGGCAGCGCAGTGCGCGCGATCTCTGAGCAGTACTCCTTCGACATCGGATACCGGCCAAGTGTGAGCGAGACTCGTTCCTGGGAGCGGTCACTGCCGGTGCTGGCCGCCGACTTGCGTGACGCCGGACTCGGGCACGTCGAGGTGCTTGTCGAACATCGTCTCCCGCTCGCCAGCAAGCGAGCCGACGCTGTTCTATGCGGAGTGCACCCGCGCACCGGTGAGCCGTCGTTCGTGGTGGTCGAGCTCAAGCAGTGGACCCAGGCTGTGGCCAGTCCCGATGATCCGGGGCTGGTGCACATCGACCGCTACGGCGATCGGCCGGTGTTGCACCCGGCAGAGCAGGTCACCGGCTACGTCCACTACCTCACCGACTTCCTCCGGGCGCTTGAGCACAACCCGGAGTCGGTTCGGGGAGCCGCCTATCTGCACAATGCGAGCGAAGCTGGGGTGGCCAGCCTGAGGTTGATCGACGAAACCGACACCGGCAGGCTGTTCACCGGGGACCAGCGGGCCCAGTGGCTCGAGTACCTGACCTCCCTCCTAGGGCCTGCACCTGGAGCGCAGGCCGCTGACATCCTCTTGAACTCGGCGGTCGGGCCGAGTCGGCAGTTGATGAAAGTGGCAGCCGACGAGGTTCGGGAGCGCGAACAGTTCGTGCTGCTCGACGAACAGCAGGTGGCCTACCGACTCGTCATGCAAGCCGTCCGGCGGGCCAGGAACTCGGATCACAAGTCGGTGATCGTGGTCGCGGGTGGACCGGGATCCGGAAAGAGCGTGATCGCGCTGTCGCTGCTCGGTGAACTGTTCCGAGAAGGCCACTCGGCATTGCATGTGACCGGTTCGTCTGCCTTCACGGGGACCCTCCGACGTGTTGCCGGATCTCGCAACACCCGAGTTCAGAGGCTGTTCGGCTACTTCAACCAACTGGGCGAGGTAGAGCCCAACTCCCTTGAGGTGCTGATCGCCGACGAGGCCCACCGAATCCGCCAGTCGAGCGCGAATCGATTCACCCGCCGAAATGCACGCACTGGGCGTCCCCAGGTTGACGAACTGATCGACGCCGCCCGCGTGCCAGTTTTCCTGCTTGACGAGCACCAGGTTGTGCGGCCGGGAGAGGTCGGCTCTGTCGCGTCGATCACCGCCGCGGCCCAGAGCCGTGGTTTGGAAGTCCAGATCGTCGAACTCGACGCGCAGTTCCGGTCGGGAGGATCGCGCGCCTACGAGGAATGGGTGTTGCGCCTGTTGGGACTTGCCGAAGGCGGACCGACGGCCTGGGATGGCGACGACAACTACGAGGTGGTCATCGCGGATTCACCGGAGCAGATGGAGGCGTTGCTTCGAGAGAAGGCACGCGTAGGCTACGGGGCGCGAATGGCTGCCGGTTTCTGCTGGCCGTGGTCGAAGGCGGTTCGCGACCAGCCACTGGTGCCCGACGTGGCGATCGGTGAGTGGCGGCGACCCTGGAACAACCCCGAGTCCCGCCGCCGCGACGATGCACCGCCGCGGGAACTGTGGGCCACCGAAGATGGCGGCTTCGACCAGGTCGGCTGCGTGTACACCGCCCAGGGGTTCGAGTACGACTGGTCGGGCGTGATCCTCGGACCCGACCTTGTGTGGCGAGACGGGAAGTTCGCCTCCGACGTGACTGCGTCAAGAGACCCCGCCTTCCGTGGCAAGGGCAGCGCGGGTTTCGACACCTTCGTCCGCAACGTCTACAAAGTGCTGCTGACCAGGGGGATGATGGGGACCGTGATCTACTCGACGGACCGGCCCACCCGCGACCTGCTTCACGACCTCGTGGACGGATCTTCAGAGGCGATTGGCACATGACTCTGGCCGAACTCACCGAGGCCCTGCGCGAATTCGCCGAGGAGCGCGATTGGGGGCAGTTCCACACCCCCAAGAATCTGGCCATGGCGCTCGCTGGGGAGGCAGGCGAACTCGTTGCGGAGTTCCAGTGGTTGACGGCCGAGGAGTCCGCCGATCTCAGCTCCGAGCAGCGCGCCAGCGTCGGCGAGGAGATGGCCGACGTGCTCATCTACCTGTGTCGCCTGGCGGACGTGACCGGCATTGACCTTCTCGCCGCCGCGTCGCAGAAACTCGAAGCCAACCGCGCTCGGTACTCCGTGGATGTGGCCCGCGGCAGCGCCCGCAAGGTTCCCAAGGAGCATGACCAGGCCTTTGGGGGCTGATGGTCGAAGTACGGGTCTAGGGACCCGGCTGGCCCAGCTGCGCCGCTGCCTTCGCGATGTTGTCGAGCCGTTGCTGCAGTGTCGGGTGGGTCGATAGCAGCCATGCCCATCTTGAGTTGGGGGCGGCCGCCGGGGCGAACGACAGGACGTCCATCGAACGTGCGACGCGCAGATCCTCGGCCGGGATCGCGTTGATGCCGGTGGTGATGCGGGTCAGGGCGTTCGCCAGGGCCTGTGGCTGTCCGGTGAGGAATACCGCGCCGCGGTCGGCGGCGAGTTCCCGGTAGCGCGACAGGGTGCGCAGCATCACGACATTCACCGCGTAGGTCACGCTCGACACGAGCAGCACCGCCACGGAGATCATGAAAAGGACCGCCAGCAGGTCGCCTTCCTTGTCGTCCTTGCTCTTGCGCCGCGGCTGCGCCGCGCCGGCGACGACGAAGGTGCCCGCGGCGGATACGGCCGAAATCTTCATGAGCAGCCCGGAAATCACGCTCGCCGTCGACGCCACCGTCATCACGATCACGTCGCGATGGGCGATGTGGGCGAGTTCGTGCGCAGCAACTGCCTCGAACTCCTCAGCGGATAGCTGATTCAACAGGCCGGTGGTGAAACACACCAGCGACCTGTTCGGGGTCACCCCGGCGGCGAAGGCATTCGGCAGATCGGAGTGCTCGATAGCGATGCGCGGTTTGGGCATGTTCGCCAGCGCGCACAGACGGTCCATGTAGGCGTGCAACTCCGGTGCCTCTTCGGCGCTGACCACCTGGGCGCCGGTGACACTGACCACTAGTCGGTCGGCGAGCAGCGACTGCACCAGCACGGCCGAGACTGCGCAGGCGAGCACGAACCACCACGCAAGGCCAACCCAGATCAGTGCGATGACGATCGCCAGAAACACCGACGCGAGCAACCCCGCGGTGGCCCCGATCCGCACGTTCAAGCCATGATCCGGCGCATAGCGTGACATCGATTTGTGACCCACGATCCCTCCCCAGGCAGAGCCGTCGCTCGGCTCGACACCACGATGCATCAGACCTCCGACAACGCCGCGTGCCATCGAGGCCGGATCGGCGCTCGCCCCACCTTGCTAGGTTGGAGTCGAACAAGCCTCGACCCGGGAATCCGCGATGAGCAACGAATCAAGCAGCCTTGAGCAGCTTCTTCACCTCGATTCCCCGACCCTGCCGGCGGAACTCGCGCAGCGCCCGGCGCTGCACTTCGAGGGGAGAGGTGATCCACTACGGATCCCTCTACCAGAAGGTGTGGCGAGCCGCCGCAGCGTTGCACGCCCAAGGGATCCGTCCCGGCGACCGGGTCGCATTGTGGATGACGAATCGACCCGAACTGGTGGAGTGCTATCTCGGTTGCTTCCTTGCCGGGGCTGTGATCATGCCGGTGTTCAACAAGATGACCGAGCACGAGTTGCGCCCGCTGCTCGCCCACAGCTCACCCACGCTGTTGATCAGCGAACTCCAACTTCTCGGCACCATCGAATCGGCTACGCCTCTGGCGCCCGCAGTCTGGAGCGTTGATGGGGCTGCCTCGGGCGTCACCCATCCCAGCGGCGAGATCCTCGACTATCAATCGCTGATGGAGGTGGCGCGCCCGGAGCAGTTCTCACCGCCACACCTGACGGACGAGGCTGCCGCCTCCTTGATGTACACCTCGGGCACCACCGGCGAACCGAAAGGTGCGGTGCACCTGCGCCGCAATCACGCGGCGAACATCGCCAACCAGCACGCCCTCGTGCGGCAGGACCACAGCGACGAGGTTCTGGTGTTCCTGTCCGTCTGCCACACCTTCGGCTTCCTGCGGGCCCTGCTGCCGGCGTTGTCGGCGGGCAGCACAGTGGTGCTGCTGCGGCAGTTCGAGCCGGCGGCCGCGGTCGAAGCGTTGGCGGCGCATCCCATCACGCTGATGTACGGCCTGCCCGAGATGTATGTGCTGCTCCTCGACGAACTCGAGCATCATCCGCACTTGCACGTCGGCAGCCTGCGAAACGCGATGATCGCCGGCGATGCGGTGCCCCTTGCACTCCATCAGCGGTTCGGGATGCGGATGGGACTGCTTCTGCAAGAGGAATACGCCATGACCGAGACCATGATGATCGCGGCCAACCCGGTGGGTCGCGCCAAAGTCATCGGGTCGCTGGGGCGGGTGCTGCCCGGTATGGCGGTGCGGATTCGCGAGTCCGAGGGCACCCCGGCCTCACCCGGCGAGATCGGGGAGATCGAGGTGCGGGGCAACACCGCCCTGAGTCACTACTTCCGCAACGAAGCAGCCAACGCAGAAGCCTTCGACGACGGATGGTTGCGCACCGGCGATCTCGGCTCGCTGGACGACCAGGGCAACCTCTGGTTCCGCGGTCGGATCAAGCAGATCATCGTGCACGGAGGGGAGAACATCGCCCCGGCCGAGGTCGAGGCGGCCTTCCACCGGCATCCGGAGGTGCTGGAGGTCGCCGTCATCGGAGTTCCGGATGCCACCTCCGGGCAACGCCTGGTCGCCTACGTCGCGACGACCGCGAAGTCCACCGTGAATGCCGAGGTCTTGTCCGCATTCGTCCGCGACTACATCGCCGACTTCAAGGTCCCCTCCGAGATCCTGCTGCTATCGGAACTCCCCACCGGGGAAACCGGCAAGATCGACCATGCTGCCCTGCTCCGGCGCTACCAAGCCGACCATCCCGCGAGTGGGTAGCTCCCGAACGGGAGGGGCGAGCCGACCCGAGAAGTACGCGTTCAGTTCACCAGCCCCGCACGGTGGGCGATGATCACTGCTTGAACGCGGTCTCGGGCGTGTAGTTTCATCAGAATCCGGCCGACGTGCGTCTTCGCGGTCGATTCGGCCACCACCAAACTGGCTGCGATCTCGGCGTTGGTCAGACCTTCCCCGATGAGGGTGAGGACCTCGAGTTCACGCTCGGTGAGGTAGGACAGATCCGCCGCTTGGGATTCGCCCGAGGAGCCGGCGGAGATCGCGGCCTCACGCCCCCTCGCGGCGACATCGGATGGCGCTGGTGCCTGCTCCGACGCCGAGGCGGTTGCTGTCGGCCCCAGGGCATCGAGCAGTCGTCGCATGGCGCGAGGCGAGAGCACCGAGTCGCCGGCGGCCACGGCGTGCACGGCCCGAATCAGATCGTCCGGTTCCGTGTCCTTGAGCACGTACCCCGAGGCCCCCGCACGCAGTGCCTGCGTCACGGCCTCGTCGGTGTCGAACGTGGTGAGCACGAGGACCCGGGTCGGCAGTTCCGCCATCGATGTGATTCGCGCGGTCGCCTTCACCCCGTCGAGGACCGGCATCCGGATATCCATCAGCACCACATCCGGCCGCTGGTCGACCACCACCGCAACTCCCTCTTCGCCGTCGCCCGCCTCCCCGACGATCTCGATGTCTTCCTCGGCACCGAGCAGCATCCGCAGCCCGGCGCGGACCAGGGCCTGGTCGTCGACGACGACGACTCGCAGCGCCTGCGTCACGGTTGTTCTCCTTTCGAGCGCGCGGTCGAGTCGTGCCGCGGCAGCCTGGCCGTCACCGAGTAGTCCCCACCAGTCTGCTCGATGGCCAGTGTGCCGCCATAGATCGCCAGGCGTTCGCGCATGCCGAGTTGCCCGGAACCTGAGCCCGGGACCGCGGTCGCGGTCGTTTCGGTCTCGGCGACCCGATTTGCCACTGTTGCCTGGACGCCGTCGTGGGTGTAGCCGACGACCACCCGGACGTCTGACTGATCGCCGTGTTTGACGGCGTTGGTCAAGGCCTCCTGCACGACTCGGTAAAGCGCTAGTTCGGCCCCCTGAGCCAACTCGTAGGGCTCACCCACAACCTCCAAACGAGCCGGTACGCCCCGTTCGGCCAGTCCGTCCACCATGGCTGCCAAGTCAGACAGGCCCGGCGAAGGTGCATCGGTCGCCGATTCGCCTCCGGGTGTTCGCAGAACCTCGAGCATCCCGCGCATCTCTGCCAGGGCGTCCCGGGCGGTTCGGCTGATCACCCCGAGCGCCTCCTTGGCCATGGCGGGGTCCCGGTCGGCGATCCGTTCGGCGCCGGCGGCCTGCACCGCGACGACGGCCAAGGAATGCGACACCAGGTCGTGGATATCCCGGGCGATCCGGGCCCGTTCCGCCGCAACCGCCTGAGCTGTCCGCAGGTCGCGTTCGCGTTCGGCCACGGCGAGCCGTTCCACCAGACTCTCGCGGTACTGGCGCTGAGCGCGAATGCCGCGGGCCCAGCCGACAACGCTCAGCAGAGTCACCGACGCGATGACGGTGAAGGCGACTTGGGCAGAGGTGAAGAGCAACCAGAAGATGAGTGCCACCACGACAAGCGGCACCACCCACCGGCGGACCCACTTGCGCCGGTCGTAGGCCTCGAGGCAGAACAGTCCGGCAGGGAGCAGGAAGAGACTCGCTGGAACGTCCCCGGCGAGCGTCAGCAACGTCGATGCGACGAGGAGCAGGAAGAAGAGCAGCATCGGCCTTCTGCGGCGCAGGTGCACCGCGAGCAGCGACGCGACTGAAGCCACTCCGGCCGCCACCGTGAGCGGGTTGATCTCTCCCTGTTCGACCAGCGGGAACAGGTAGATCGTCAGCAGCCCCGCGAGCCCCAGGTAGAACAGGACGTCGACCATGCGCGCCGTCCAGCCGGGGGCGGGTGAGAGGTCGACCTCCGCCCGCGGCCCGGTTTCCTTCACGTCTTGGATCATTCCACCCTGCGGCGCCCTTGGGGTCCACCTGCGGTACTACGCCCCCGGGGCGATGGCGGCCACGCAGACGGCCGGCGAAGTCACTCTGCGGGCTGACGTGCCCGTCCGCGATCACCGGAACGATTGATGTACACCCCGGCGACTGCGGCCGGGCCACCAGGAAGGGACCTCGATGACACCCGCCTCCCAGCTCGTCACCACTGCGGAACCGGTCACCACCGACCCGTCGCATAACCAGGTCGCGGTGTCCGCTCGATCGCTCTCGAAGACCTACGGCACCGGGCCGACTGCGGTGCACGCACTTCGCTCGGTGAATCTGGACATCGAACGCGGCCGGTTCAGCGCCATCATGGGTCCCTCCGGTTCCGGGAAATCGACTCTGCTGCACCTGCTCGCAGGACTCGACACCGCCTCCGCGGGGTCGGTGCGCATCGATGGCCAGGAGCTCGGGGCACTGGGGGACGATGCGCTCACCCGGCTGCGACGAGACCGGGTCGGCTTCGTCTTCCAGTCGTTCAACCTGATCCCCACCCTCACTGCTGCGGAGAACATCCGGCTGCCGCTCGATCTCGCCGGGCGTCAACCCGATCGCGCGTGGTTCGACTACGTCATCGCCTCGGTGGGAATCGCCGATCGGTTGAACCACCGACCCAGCGAGCTGTCCGGTGGCCAACGCCAGCGCGTTGCCGTTGCGCGGGCTCTCGTGACCCGTCCGGCTGTCGCCTTCGCCGATGAACCCACCGGCAACCTCGACTCCGTCTCGGGGGCCGAAGTCCTGCGCCTGCTGCGCGACGCCGTCACCCACGCCGGTCAGACGGTGGTCATGGTGACTCACGACCCTGCCGCGGCAGCCCACGCGGACCGCGTCGTGATGCTTGCCGACGGGATGATCCGGCACGACCTCATTGCACCTGGTCTCGATGCGATCGTCGCGGCCGTGGCCAGCGGGTCGGCCTCGGCCTAGACGTGATCGAAGGGCCGCCGGCACAGCCAATCGGCGGTCGGTTCACCATCGCCTGTCAGGAGGAATCGCATGTACACCCTCAACGCCACCTTCCGGAATCTTCGCACCGGTGCCTCGCGCGTGTGGCTGGGCGGATTGGCCATCGCGCTGTCCGTCGCCTTCGTCGTCGCCGGCACGCTGGTAGCTGAAGCGTCGCGGGCCCGGATCGTCGAGCCAGCACTTTCCGCACCTGTGGGCACCACCGGCGTGATCGTGGCGGAATCGGGACGCCTGCCGGCGGCCGCGGCCGAGTTGGGTGTCGCAGCTTCGGATCGCACCGTGGTGCTGTTCGGACCGGATGGTCGGTCCGAACTTGCGGGGGAACGGCGGGTGTTCCTTGCCGATGGCCGCGCTGTGCGGATGGTGTCCGGGGAACTGCCCGGCGGCGCCGACGAAATCGCCCTGGATTCGAGTGCGGCCGGGATCCTCGGGTTGGGCGCCGGGGACTCCGTTCCAGTGCGCACCGAGGATGGCAGTGTCGTGGTGATGCGGGTCAGTGGCACGGTGGTGCCGCGCACCGGCACGACCGGCGTCGCCGCCACGGTGGCCGGGATGGAGCGGTTGCTCGGCCCTGGTGTCGACCAGGTGCAGTTGCGGGGTTCTGCCGCCGAGACCGCCGATGCCGTGGCTGCCCTCGGTGACGCAGTGCGCTACACGGATCTGCGCGGTCAACAGCAGCAGGAGTCCGCGCAGGCCGGGCGGGGTCTGGGTGTGCTGGGTTTGCTGCTCTCCACGTTGACCGTGGTGTGTGCAGTGGCAGGCACGTTCGTGATCGCCAACACGTTCTACGTGGTGGCCGCCGGCAGGCGTCGTGAGGCAGCCCTGCTGCGTGCGGTGGGCGCCACGAAGTCGCAGGTGCGAAGGGTGTTCGCGGTGGAGGCCTTATCGCTGGGTACGGTCGCTTCGGTGATCGGTGTGGTGGCCGGGGCCAGTGCAGGCACTCTGGTGGGCAGGTTCATGGGATTCCACGTCGCACCGGACGCCCGACTCATCGTCGTCGGTCTGGTGCTGGGCATGGTGGTCACGTTGGCAGGTACCTGGGGTCCGGTGCGGGGTATCGCCCAGGTGGCACCCGTGGCTGCGCTGGGCGCCGCAGAGTTGACCGAAGTGGAGCGGCCTTCGCAGGTGCGCTGGGCGCTGGTGCTCCCGTTGGTCATCGGTGCAGCCCTCGCCGTTCAGGTCCCGATCGTGGGAGCGGTCATCGGGGGTGTGCTCACCTTCATTGCGCTGGTGGTCCTGGGGCCGATCCTGGTGCCGCGGATCGGTCGGATCGTGGTGCGGGGTCGTGGCCCGGTAGCCAAGCTCGCAAGGGCCAACGTCGTCCGCTACCCCAAGCGCAGCGCCCGCACCTCTGTGGCGGTGGTGCTCGGGGTGGCGCTGGCCACCAGCGTCACGGCGCTCGTCACCGCGGCGGGCAACTTGGCCGAGCTGATGCCGGAGTCCATCGTGACCGTCTACGCACCCACCGTGACGACCGATATGGAACAGGTGCTGTCGGGCCTGCCGGGAGTCGACTCGGTTGACCCCATGGGGCCGTCGGAACTCAGGCTCAACACCAGTCCGGCATTGACAGATGAGGTGGCCACCGAGGTCGCCGGCCAGTTGCCGAACTGGCCGGGGGCTCGGCTGGGCACCGACGCGGACCGCGCCGCGGAGTACTCGTCCGCGGTGGCGTGGATCACGACGAGTTTGGGGGCGGTGGCCGCAATGTCGTTGATCGTGGGGTTGCTGGGTGTGCTCAACACGGTGCGCCTGGCCGCGTTGGAGCGGCGCCGGGAGTTCGCGGTGCTGCGGGCGATCGGCATGACGCGCGGACAACTCGTGCGGCTGGTCGTGAGGGAGGCGATGGGATTGGCGGGTATCGGCGTCTTCCTCGGACTCGTGCTCGGGGCGGCCACCATCTACGGGATGCTCGGAATGCTGTCCCTTCTGCTCATTCCGCTGATCTCCTGGTGGCTGGTGGCGTCGATCTGCGTCGCGGTGCTGGTGGTGGCCGCCGTCGGGGCGGTGTTCCCGGCCAGAGCGGCGGCGCGTGTCTCGCCCGCCTACGCCTTGGCCGACACCACGAACTAGATGAACGTCGTGTCCGGGTACTCCCGGAGGTCCGCGATCCGGCGACCGGTGCTCTGGCGCCCCGCGATCCGGCGACCCTACGCGGGTAGCAGTTGCACGGCACCGAAGGAGACGTCGAATCGATCGCACCAGATGCTGAGGCTGGTGAGTTGGCTGATGTCGGCGTCGGCGGGGATGGTGTAGTTCTGCGATCCCTGGTTGCCCTTCAGCCGGCCGAGGTCGAGGTACTGGCCGTCGTCGAACACGCCCCAGCCGTCGACGCCCTCGATGACGGGCGCATCGGTGAGCCACACCTTCAGGTCCGGGCCGTTAGAGGTGTCCAAGTTCTCGATTCGCAGCACCCGGGAGCCGTCGGGCAGTTGGTAGATCTCGGCGGTGCCGGTGGTCGCATGCTCATGGCTGATGAAGGAGCCGGACGAGAGCAGCACCGGCTCAGTCGCGGCCGCAGGTGACTCTCCGCTCGGCTGAGTCGTCGCGTCCGATTCGGCGGTGGGCGCGGCAGGTGCCGAGGATGCGATCGAATCCGCGGCGGGGAAGGCCTCGTCCACCTGCTCGTCGACGAACAACTTCCAGGGCTGGAAGAGGGCGAGTCCCACCACGAGCGCCGCGGCAGCCACCAAGACGACCGGGATCACCACGATCGTACGCAGCAATCGTTGCCTCAGTGACGGCTGGGAAGGCGAGTCTTGCGTTGGGTTGGTCATGCCCGCCACAACCTGACGCCGGGCCCAGGTATTCCGTTTGCCGGTTCGCGCATGATGCCGCTACGGTCACCACATGACCCACCACACGCATGGACAATCCGGCACCGGCAACGCCGACGGTGGTGACGGGGTGCAGATCCTCGACAACGCAACACTCGCAGACCAGGCGAGCGCAACGGGGGGAGTGTTGCTGAGCAGGCGTGCCCGGATAGCGGATCGGGCCCAACTGACGGGCGCTGTGGAAGTCACCGACGATGCGTGCGTGGACGGTGCGGCCGTTGTTGCGGGTAGCGTCCGAATCGACGGCAAGGCCCACGTCGGGGGTTCGGCTGCGGTCGAGGGGGAGGACATTCACATCGGTGACGACGCCGAGGTGCTCGGCGACGTACAAGTCAAGGGTCAGGCGATCGCGATCATCAACCGGACCAAACTTGAGGGCGACCTGCGCATCGGTTCCGGCGCGCAGATACTTCACACCGAACACGCCTACCGGTGGGGCGGCAAGCACGACGGCGACTGGACTGTGTTCCGCAATCATCGAGGTGGCGCAAGCGCCGTGCGGGACGGCTCGTGGGACGTGGTCGGCGACGTCGAGCACTCCGACGATGCCCCACACGAACTGAAGCGCTACGTCAAGGATCGGGCCTGGGCCTAGGGCCCGACTCGATAACGTACCGACCGTCCGCCGCAGACCCGGATCACGACGGGACACGGCCGAAGCAGCGTGGCACTCTTCACCGATGGGACTACTGCGCAATCGCCAATCCGGACCGCCGCCGACGATCTTCAAGATGCGCGAGAAACTCATCTCGATCGGCGACGATTCGTGGATCGAGGACGCCGATGGCAACCGTGTGTTCAAGGCCGACGGCAAAGCGCTGCGGGTACGCGACACGTTCATCCTCAAAGATGCGAGCGGCAACGAGGTGGCGAAGATCCAGGAGAAGGCCATCGCGATCCGGGACAAGATGAAGATCGACCTGCCGGGCGGAAGCGCGACGATCATGAAGCGGGCGATCGGCATCCGGGACCGGTTCAAGATCGACCTCGACAACGGTCCGGACCTCTCCGCCATGGGGAACTTCGTCGACCACGAATACACGATCGAACAAGATGGCAACAAGGTCGCCGAGATCTCCAAGAAGTGGTTCCGGGTGCGGGACACCTATGGCGTCGAGATCGAGCAGGGTGCCAACATCCCGCTGATTCTGGCCATCACCGTGGCCATCGATGCGATGGTGCACGGCTGACATCCGCAGCAGGACTGGCCTGTGTGACGTGCGCAGACCGACCTCCGCCGCCTCGCGAACCTAGACGCGCACCGGCCGGAAGAAGGGTTGGCGCGAATCCATCATGCGTTCCATGACGGAGTTGTAGCCGAGTGCATCGGTGGTCACGGCCTGGTCCCAAATGAGGTGCGTCCACTGCTTGACCTTGAAGCAGACCTCGCCGTTGAAGTCCGCCTGCGCCAGGACGGCGTTCGAGGTGGAGCTCTGGGCTGGGAAGTTCAACACCGAGGCGGGTGACTCCTGATTCGGATCCCAGCACGACACGGTGCGCACGTGGGCCGGGCCGAGGGCATCGGTTGCGGTCAGGTTGCCGATCACCACCGCGCCCGGGACTCCGGTGTCGATCCGCACCACCTGCTGTGGGTCGACGGGGTCGAGACGGAGGCCGCCGTTGTTGGCGATGGGATTGTCCGACGCCAGTCGTGAGTCGTAGAGCCGCTCCGGAGGCTCCGAAACGATGTCGGCGGTCTCCAACACTTGATCCCACAGCAGATGGGCGGCGGCGCTGGTGTAGACGCAGACCTTGCCGGTGGAGTCCGAACGTACCGTGGCGAAGTTGGCCACCCGGGAATCTGTGTAGTTGCTGGTGGAGGCATTGGGCGATTGATCGGTGCCCGGGGTGCCGTCGACGTCGCAGGGGAACACCCGGGTGTGCCCGGGAGCTTGTGGGTCGAGCACCGTGAGGGTGGCCATCACGGTGTGATCCGCGAAGCCGGTGTCCACCTCGACTATTCCGCCTGCCGGCACGAAGGTGGGACCGCGGGTGTCGAGTTTGCGGACCGGCTCGTGCGCGGTGAAGGACTCGGGCGGCGGGGGGAAGGCGTCCGATTCCGACCACACCTGATCCCAGATGAGGTGGGCATAGCTGGTCAGGTACACGCATACGTTTCCGTCACCGTCGAGTTGCACGGCTGCCAGCGTGGCGGTCGTGCGTCCTGCGGCGAATTGGGTGTTGGAGGCCAGCGGCATCGGTCGACCACAGGTGAAGACGCGGGTGTGACCCTGCGTGCGCGGCGCGACGACGGTGAGGTTGCCGATCACCGTCTCGTCGGCGGCACCGACCTTCATCCGGTACGTTCCGGGCGCGAGTTGGGTGGAGTAGCCGGGCTTCTCAGCCCCCACCGACTGGTAGCGGAAGTACCACTCGTTCGTGAAGTAGGAACCGGTGTCCATCCAGCCGAGATCGGCGCGAACCTGCGCGGCGCCGCCGGCCTCGATCACCCGTCCGGATCCGAGGTAGATCTTCGCGTGGCCTTGGTTCCCGACGGATTTCGACGGATCGGTCCCGAAGAACTGGATGATGATGTCGCCCGGGCGCAGGTCTGCTCGCGACACCCGCACCACGTTGCTGCCCTCGTAGCCACCGCCCCACCGGCTGATCGGCGAACTCGTGGGAACGTACGCCCCGGTCCAGCCGAAGTAGGGGAAGAAGTCGTATTGCACGCCGTTGCGTGCCGTGACCGGAGCTCCGGCGGCGTTGAAAGCCCGACCCACGAAACTCGAGCAGTCGAATCCGGTGGTGGTTCGGTTGTTCACGTCGTACGGCGCGCCCAGCCGAGCGAACGCCCACTTGATCGCCCGCTCGGCCTCATAGGTGGGTGCCAGCGCGACCGCATCGAGGCACAGCCGTCGCCAATCGACCGCACGGGCGAAAGTCGCGTTGGCGGCCACCGTGGTGGGGCAATCTGGGGGCGGCGGGCCGAAGTAGTCGGTGGCCGACGGCGTCACTGCGCCCGGGGCTGTTGGGGCGTTTCCACCGGGAGGATTCGGCCCGCCGGGCGGTGCCGACGGTCCGGGCTCGGCGTGCGCCGGCACCGCCGCGAAGATCCCCACCACCAGTGCGAAGGCCGCGGCGAGCACCGCGACCACCCGCGAACGTCGCCCCATCGGGTGCCTGTCCGCCGCTTGAAAAGTTGTTGCCGACATCGCACGACTCCCCTCCCTGAAAATCCTTCCACAGTCGATCGCTTTGAAGCGCGGGCGAGAGCGGAGGTGCCCCCGATCGGTGGATCAGGCATTCGGGGGAGGCGAGGTTCGGGCGCTATCCGCGTAACAACGACAGCAAGAGTCCGCCGGCGGCAATCACCAAGACGAGCCCGACCGTCAGCGCCGGGCGGCTGCTCGCCTGCGTCTGGTCACGCTCGATCAGGTCCGCGATGCGCCGCTCGGCCGCCAGCACCAGCGCGAGCCATGCGCCCACCAGGACGAATGCGGCCAGCGCTGTGACCGCGCCCACGTCGCCCCCGACGAACTCCTTGGCGGCGATCGCGAGCACCACCGTGGCCGTCAAGGTCGTTCGCCGCCACGACAGCCGGGTCCGATCCAACTGCGTCTCCCGCGGCCTCGATACCGGCGGATCGGATGAGGCGGTGCTCATGCCACGGTCACCACCACCAGCGCCAAGGCCACCGCGCCGGCGGCTACAGCGATCGCCAAGCCGGCGGGGAATCTTGATGCCGGCAGAGCTTCGTGGTGGCGCATCGCGTTCTCAGTCCGGGCCCAGTGGTCGACCGCTCGAATGGAGATGGCCGCGCCCAACAGGATCAAGACCGCCGAGAGGATGTGCCGCAACAGGATCGGCCAGTTCGTCGGCAGGAAGGCGGCCACCGCCAACCCGCCCCCGATCAGTGCCAGCGCGGTGCGGATCCATGCGAGGAATGTGCGCTCGTTCGCCAGCGAGAATCGATAGTCCGGGGTTGAACCGGGTTGCTCCGGATCCCGTGCGCCGAACCACTGCCGAAGTCGTGTGCCCACGACAGCCATTGAACCGCAGTCGCGGATCGGCTATCGGGTGATCGTGCAGGGCACCGAAACGCCGTTCACCGCCGCCGTGCAGGTCGCCGGTGTGGGCAGGCTGGGGGAGGTGTCGGTGAAGCCGAAACTGGTCGACCCGCCGGCCGGGATGCTGCCGTTCCAGGAAGCGTTGCCGAGGGTGAGGTTGCCGCCCGAGTAGCTCAGCCGGGTGGCGTTCCAGGGCGAGATATCGGTCGGCCAGGCGAGCGCGATGCGCCAATTCGACGTCGGCGCTGCCGTCTTGTTGGTGACGACGGCGTCCATCGTCCGCCCGCTGCCCCAGTCGGACACGGTGCTCAGTTTCACTGTGAGGCCAGCGGCCGGAGTGGGGGTCGGTGTTGGCGTGGGCGTCGGGGTTGGCGTGGGGGTGGGCGTCGGGGTTGGAGTGGGTGTCGGAGTCGGCGTGGGTGTGGGCGTGGGCGTGGGCGTCGGGGTCGGGTTGCCGATGGTCGTCTGCGTCACGGCACCGAAGTCGATGCTCAGGTTGTTCGCGAGGTTGGCGATGGCATCGTCGAGCAGGTCGAAGAACACCTCCCGGTCGGCCTTGGTGGAGATGTTGAGCCGGGAACCTGAGTTCAAGCCGTTGCCTGCCAGTGCGGCGTCGAAGGCAACCTTCGAATCCGCTTGCGCCACGTAGGTGTAGGCGCCGGACTGGTCGATGTACGCGAGCGTTCCCATCGAATTGGCGAACACCGTCGCGATGTCGGTGGCGGAGAGATCGATCGAGACGTCCCCGGTGATGGCGGCGGACGGGAACGTCTGCTGGTTGTACATCTGATCCAGGTACAGTCGGACCTGGCGCGGGTACAGGATGAAGGTGGATCCCGCGGATTCGCTTGTCCCGATTGCCTTCTGGTAGGCGGTGTCAGACAGCGAGTAGTCACCGATCGACTTCACCTGGGTGGCTTCCACACCGGTGCCGAACTCGCCCGCGCAGATGCGGTAGTAGTCGCTGAGGATCCGTGAGTAGGTGCCGGCGTTGTACGCCGCGTTCAGAATCATGTCGTAGTTGTTGTAGGTGGCCGCGGCCGAGCGTGGATCCTTCAGGTTGGCCATGCATTTGGCGTAGGTGGCGTACTGAGGACCCCAACTGTCGGCGTTGTTCATGGCCATGCGGTTGGCGTCGTTGAGGTGGAAGTAGGCCGCCGCCATCGCGCCGAAGTACTTCTGATCCAACGAGTCGGGGCCGACGGCCGCGGTTTGGGCACCACTGTCCTGAGCCTCGACGGTGTAGCCGAGCCCCTTCTGCAGGGCGGTGAAGTTGATCAGGCCGATGCCGGCGCTGGTCTCGAGGCGTTTCGAGTAGTCGTTGATCTGGTACGGCCCGCCTTGACCGGGGGCGAGCAGGGCCGTCCGTTCATTCGCATTGGGGTTGATCCAGTCGGTCGACTGCGAGTAGCCGCCGGTGTTGATGTTCTCCTGCAGCAACTGCGCGAACAGGCTGCCGTAGATGTAGTCGCGGTTGAGTGCCAGTCCGGGAGTCTGTTCGGTGAGCAGGCGGCCGAGCAATGCGCCTGCCGTGTAGTTGCTGATGATCAGGTCGGTGTAGTTGCTGCTGAGCGAGAACTGGTCGGCCGTCCCGGTGCCGAACGGCAGCGCGGTGTGGTAGTTGATGGTCCCGCTGGCGGTGCTGGTCGGGGTGAACCGCACCGGGGTGGGTAGGTTCGTCGGTCCCGGTTGTGGGGTTGGCGTGGGGGTGGGGGTTGGCGTCGGAGTAGGTGTTGGTGTTGGTGTTGGTGTTGGTGTTGGTGTTGGGGTCGGGGTGGGCGTCGGGGTTGGCGTGGGAGTCGGAGTCGGGGTCGGGGTTCCGCCGGCCACGCGGCAACTGTGGCCCGGCACGGTGCACGAGGTTGGTGGTGCGGCAGATGACACCACTGCGCCGAATCCGACTGTGCCGCCGGGAGCCAGGGTCGGTGCCCAGCCCGGAGCGGTGAAGGTATTCCCGCCGCTCAGCGTGGTGTTCCACGCGGAGGAGACTTTCGGGCCTCCGGCGATGCTCACCGTCCAGGGACTCAGCGAGGTGCCGGACCGATTCGCCAGCGTCACGTCGACGGTCGCGCCGGTGGACCAGGAGTCGGTGACCTTCCAGGTCAGGACGATGTCGTCGGCTGCTGCCGCAGGACCGGCGGCTGCTAGACCGAACCCGATCAGGCCGGCAGCGGCCAGGAGCGAGACGGCGGTGCGCGGATAGGAGCTCATCGGTAACCATCCAGGTGCGTCGGCGCGGGGCAGGTCCGGTCGGTCGCGGGCGACGCCGCAGGTAGCCTCCTGTGACCGACTCCACTTACTGTGACGCAGCACAATGATCATGGGGTCCGTCGTTCACCCGGTCGGCGGATCGGAACAGGAGCCGCGCAACCGGCCAGACGAAAGCAGCCACCATGTCCTTCGCCTCGGCGTTTCGATTGCTGCTCATGGCGGGCCTGATCGCCGGGGCCATCGTCGGACTCGTCGGGCTGGTCCTTCCCTCGGCCGCCCTGGTGTCTGTCCCAGGCGTTGTGCTGGGGGCTCTCGCGGCCCTGACCTTCGGGCGGGTGTGGCCAAGTCTGGTGGCTCTCGCGGTGCTCGCCATGCTCACGGTGGTGGCCCTGCTCAGCTATGGCGAACCCTGGCTGGCCGCCGTGATCATGGGGTTGGTCGGAGTGGGACTGGGGCTGTCGACCAGAGCAGGTCTGCATGGGATCGCGTTGAATATCGCGATCTTCGGCGCATCCGCCTTCTTCGCGGTCGATGCTCCGGTCGGCCAGGTGGGGTCGATGGCCGCCGCGCTGAGCACGGCCATGGCGATCGTCGCGGGCGGGGCGCTCGCAATCCTCGCCTTCCTGCTGGTTGCCCGGGGCAAGACCTTGCCGCCGACTCCGGTGTTCTCCTGGTCCGACACCGTCGTGCATACGGTCACCCTGGCGGTGACGCTGTCCGTGGCCACCGCGATCCTGTTGACCTCAGATCGCACCCCGGTCGCAGCCTGGCTGTTGGTGACCATCATCGTGCTCTCCCAACCGGTCGATCGGGTCACCGTACGACGCAGTGCCGAAAGGGTCGTCGGCACCTTGGCCGGCGCTGCCTTGGCGGGACTAGTCATTCTCGTCGTCACGGCAGAGTGGCTGCTGATCGCGGTGGCCCTGGTGTGCCTGGTGTTCGCCTGGAGTTACCGACTCTCGCATCCACCGGTCGAACAGGGTCGGGGGTATTGGGTGTACGCCCTGATCTGGACCCCGGCGATGGTGGTTCTCGCGGTGCCGCAGGGCGGATCGGCAACCCTCGACGCCGACTACGCCCGCGGCATCTTCACCGTGATCGCGGCGATCGCGGTCGTCGCGGTCACTTTCGTGGTGCGCCGCGTCGTGTTGCTGCGGTCGACGGCGACGAAATAGCCGAGCAGGGCAGCCCCAGCGCGGTTTCCCCGGATCCGACCGGACCGCTTCACCTCTGCGCAGAGTTCCCCTGCCAGTCGGGCAGGTGCGTCGGCTCAAGGCCGAGCGCGCCCAGATTGCCCTATCCGGTCGAGGACTCCCTATCCGGTCGGGGACTCACCGTCGAGAATCGTCTCGACACACGGCTGGCACCATTCCCCTTCAGGCATGCCGTGCCGGCAGTTGGTGCCGGTCTGGCCCGGGAAGAGTGGCAGTTGTTCCATGACGTCCCCCAAGTGTTGACTCCGGCCACCCTAGACCGGGCCCCCGACAGTGGCACCGGCGCAACGTCGGAGGTCGCAACCCGGGTCACTAGGCTTGCACCCATGTCGAAAGTCCTTGCCTCCCTCCCTATCGGTGAACGCGTCGGGATCGCCTTCTCAGGCGGCCTCGATACCTCCGTCGCGGTCGCCTGGATGCGCGACAAGGGGGCGATCCCCTGCGCCTACACCGCCGACCTCGGCCAGTACGACGAGCCGGACATCGAATCGGTGCCCGACCGCGCCACCCTCTACGGGGCCGAGATCTCCCGACTGGTGGACTGCCGCGAAGCCCTCGTCGAGGAGGCGCTGATAGCCATCGCTTGCGGGGCCTTCCACATCCGCTCGGGGGGTCGGCTGTACTACAACACCACGCCGTTGGGCCGAGCCGTCACCGGCACGTTGCTCGTGCGTGCGATGCTCGCCGACGACGTCAACGTGTGGGGCGACGGCTCCACCTACAAGGGCAACGACATCGAGCGGTTCTACCGCTACGGACTGCTGGCCAACCCGGAACTGCGCATCTACAAGCCGTGGTTGGATTCGGCTTTCGTCACCGAACTCGGCGGACGACAGGAGATGAGTTCCTGGCTGTCCGAACGCGGGTTGCCGTACCGCGACAGCGCCGAGAAGGCCTACTCGACCGACGCGAACATCCTCGGCGCCACCCACGAGGCGAAGCGGCTGGAGCACCTCGATTCCGGCATCGAAATCGTGGAGCCGATCATGGGGGTCAAGTTCTGGGACCCGGCGGTGGAGATCGAGACCGAGGACGTCACCGTGAGCTTCGCCAACGGGCGCCCGGTGGCCATCAACGGGCAGTCCTACGCCAGTGCAGTGGACCTCTTCCTCGAGGCGAACGCGATCGGGGGGCGGCACGGCCTGGGAATGGCCGATCAGATCGAGAACCGCATCATCGAGGCGAAGAGCCGGGGCATCTACGAGGCGCCGGGCATGGCCCTGCTGTTCATCGCCTACGAACGCCTGCTCAACGCCATCCACAACGAGGACACCATCGCCAACTACCAGACCGAGGGCGTTCGGCTTGGCCGGTTGCTCTACCAGGGTCGCTGGCTGGACCCGCAGTCGTTGATGCTGCGCGAATCGATCATGCGGTGGGTCGCGAGTGCGGTGACCGGGGAGGTAACCCTGCGACTTCGACGCGGCGACGACTACTCGATCATGGACACCGCCGGGCCGCACCTGTCCTACCACCCGGACAAACTCTCCATGGAACGCAACGAGGGCGCGGTCTTCGGCCCGGTCGATCGCATCGGACAACTCACGATGCGCAACCTGGACATCGCCGACACCCGCTCCCGATTGGAGCTCTACGCCAGCCAGGGCCAGTTGGCGGATCGGCATTCCGCGCTCGTCGGCGACCTCGAGCCGGGCGGCGCGGCGGCCATCGCGGCCCCGAATCCTGCGGCCGAATTCGACGCCGACATCCCGCTCGATCGGGCGGCTTTCGACTTCGGCGCCGACTGAGTCTTCACTTCCCTTGCGGCACAGCGGGTGTCGCGCTCGAGAGTCCCGGGGGCCTGCCTGCTCCGGGTGAATTCGATGTGCAACGTTCATGATCGCGGGTCCACAATGCCCGGATGCGCCCGCAGAACAAGGTCGTCGCTCTGGTGGTGGTGACCATCATCACCGCACTGGCCGCGGTGTGGCTCAACCTCACCTCGGCTTCCCCTGAGGTGGCTCTGGCCGGCGGAAACACCGACGCCGCCACCGAGCCGCCCTTCGACGCCTCCGAGGGGGTGGCGCCGACGGCCTTCTACGACCCGCCCGATCCGCTGCCCGATCAACCGCCGGGCACGGTTCTGCGCGCCGAGGAGATATCGGATGCACCCGAGGGTGCCGCGGCGTGGCGACTCCTCTACCTCTCGGTCGACAACGCCGGTAACCCGATCGCCATCAGCGGGCTCTACGTCGAACCCACCACCCCGCCGGCGGAGGGCAACCGATTCCCGCTGGTCGGTTTCGCCCACGGCACCACCGGCGTCGGCCGGGAGTGCGGGATGTCGCAGGCACCGTTCGAGGACAAGACACCCGGCAACGAATACTGGCGCACGCTGATCGGTCCGATGGTGGCCGCCGGCAACGCGGTCTTCGCCACCGACTACGAAGGCATGGGGGCGCCGGGCAACTACACCTACCTGTTGCGCAAGCAGGCCTTCGACGTTCTCGATGGCATGCGGGCCGCGCTGTTCTTCCGACCGCAGACGCTGGACGCGCTGAATCTCGCGGTGCTCGGACACTCCGAAGGCGGCTACGTGGCACTGGCCACCGCCGACCAAGCCGCCGACTACGCCCCGGAACTCGCAATCAAGGGCGCCGTCTCGCAGGCGCCCGGGGGCATCCCGCCGATCCCCGCAGCCCTCAACGCCCTACTCGGCTCCACCGGCGACTCGGGGCCGACGCCGCGCAGCGGCTACGTCACAGACCTCAGCCAGTCCTGGATCCAGACCTACCCCGACATTTCGTCACCGGAGGACTGGTACACCGAGGTTGGTGCGACGGAGATTCCGGCTGCTGCCGAGTTGTGCCAGGGCGCCCAACTCGCCGCCCTCGACCAACCTTTCCATACCTACTTCAACCGCTCGGTTCCCGTCGAACTCTCGCGGATCCCGGCCATGGAGCAGCCCATGTACAACACCAGCGCGATTCCGATCCTGATCCAGCAGGGGTCCGAGGACACCTCGGTGGTTCCCCAGGTGAGTAGGGCCATGGCGGTGCAGGGCTGCGCGCTCGGCAACCTCGTCGACTACCAGGAGTTCCCGAACGACGTCCACCGGTCGGTGCAGTACACCTCCCGAACCCAGTACCTCGAGTGGTTGGCCGCGCGATTCACCGGCCAACCCGTCGACGACTCCTGCCGGGGGTGGTGACGATGGCCGCAACTTTCGTCGCCGTCACGGCCGGGATCATCGCGTTGTTGGGTCTGGTCGGAAAATCCACCGTGCCGCGGAACTGGCAGCGCACGGTGATGGCCGCGCTGCCGGCGATGGCGGTGGTGGGGGCACCGTTCGCCGCCGGCGGCTGGAACCTCCCGGTGATGCTCGGCATGACCGCCGCCGTGGTGCTCGGGATGCTCGCGTCGCAGATCGGTCCGGGCGAATTCGACACCGTTTCCGGCGACCGTCCCGGCCAGGTCTGGCGGGCCTTCGCGGCTGTCATCGTGGCGGTCGCGCTGGGCTCGTTCGTGGTCCGCTGGGTGGTCAGCCTCTACGTCCCCATCCCGATCCTCAGCCCCACTGCAGTCGGTGCCGTGATCGTCGTTGCCGCGGTGACGGCAGCCGCCGGTGGCATGGCGTTGCGTGGCTTGCTCGGTACCGCGACGGTGATCGTGCTGATCTTCGCGGTGCTGCTGATCGTCGTGGGAGCCGTCGCCGGCGCGCCGAGCACCTTGACCGATCCACTGATGCCGGTATCCCACAGTGCTGCCCAGTGGCTGTGGTTGCTGCTGGGTTTCGTGTTGGCGGCGGCCAACCCGGCGTTGCGCCAGGTGCGGGCGGATGGCGGATCGATCCTGCCCGGCACGATCGTGGTGGCCGCGGTGATGCTGGGTGGTTCGGTGGCGCTGCTCGCGTTCAACGGCGGCTACCTCACTTTGCCGTCCTTCTCGCTGGCGATCGTCGCGGGCTACGTCGGTTTCGGAACCCCGGTGCCCGCTGCAGTGCTCGCCGTGGTCTTCACGATCGTGGCCGTGGGATCGGCGGTCGGCCAATACGTCAGTGCGATGAGGTCGCTGCAGAGCATGACGGCTGGCGACTCGGCCGGACGGGGATGGTGGCGCGAACGATGGGCGCTGAGCCTGGCGGTGGGGGTGGTCGCGGTGATCTTCGTGCTGCGGATCGTGCCGTTGGAGCCACTGCTGTGGGCCGTTGCCCTGATCGCCGCCTCCTCCTGGATCACCGGTTGGTGGTCGACCCGGCGAAGCGGCAGGGCGACCGCCGAGGCCGCGCGGCAGACTGTGGACGCTTGAGCCACGCCACACGGGTGGGAACCGCTTCGAGACCCGGGTCCCGTTGGGTGCGGGACTTGTTTCACCTCACGCCTGACGCTTGGCATGATGCTTGGCGGCGTGGGGCAGAAGTTGGTGCGGGCGCACGAAGCAGGTTGGTGTGCCGGTGAGGTGGCCGGGCGGGTGACCGTGAGGTAGCAGGTTGGTGTGCCGGTCTCGTTCCTCCCCAAGGCGGGACTACTCAGGGCTAATTGCGGCGTGTCGGGCCGATTTCGCCGGTCGTGGGGAGATATCAGACCATCAGTGCCCCGGCAGTGTCACACTTCGGTGTGCGATAGCGCCCCGTGGGCACGGCCACCACCGAAGTGGGGACAGATGGAAACCACCCAGGAGAGTGAATCCGCCTCAGGTGAGGCTGGGAAGCCGAAACGATCGTTCGGCTTCCCCTCCGCAGTGACGACGCTGGCCATCGTGACCGCCCTGGTCTGGTTCGTCACCCTGTTCATCCCGGCGGGTCAATACCAACTCGACGCCGAAGGTTCGCCGATCCCCGGAACGTTCACGGAGGTCCCAGCGCCGCTCACTCCGCTGGAGTCGTTCCAACAACTGCTGCTGTCGCCCATCAACGGCATCTACGGTCTACTCAATCCCGAAACCGATCTGGTCAGCACCGAGACCCTCGGCGTGATGTTCGGCCAGATCGGTGTGATCGTCTTCATCATGGCCATCGGCGCCTTCATCTCGGTGAGTTTCGCGACCCGGGCGCTGGAAGTGGCCGTCGCGGGTTTGGCGCACAAACTCCGCACCCGCGGTTGGCTGCTGATCGTCGCGGTGATGGTGCTCTTCTCCCTACTCGGGTCGACGATGGGTTTCTCGGTGGAGACCCTGGGCTTCTACGCGCTCTTCATCCCGCTGATGGCGGTGCTGGGGTACGACCGGCTGGTCACCGCAGCAATGATCATCCTGGGTGCGCTGGTGGGGGTGATGGGGGCCACCGTCAATCCGTTCTCGATCGGGGTTGCCGCGGGCGAGGCCGGGATCTCGATCGGCGACGGTATCGCCCTGCGGTTGGTCCTGTGGGTGGTGCTCACCACGTTGGCGGTGCTCTGGGTGCTGCGGTACGCGGCGAAGGTGCGCCGCGATCCGTCGGCGTCGCTCGTCGGGTGGGACGAGCCGGCCGGTGACGAGACGGCCACCGATCACGCTGCCGACGGCCTCGAGGCGCACCCGGAGGATGTCCCCGAATCGCTGACCAGGACGCAGAAGTGGGTGTTGATCATCACCGCCGCCGCCTTCGGGCTGATGATCTTCTCGGTCATCCCGTGGTCGAGCATCTTCGGCGCGGTCGCCGGCCCCGCGGACTACTACAACCTGCACGAGACTGCCGCCGAACCTTACTGGTTCGAACTCGGTTGGTGGTTCCCGCAGCTGGCGATGTTGTTCATCCTGGCGTCCGTGCTCGTCGGTGTCGTGGCCCGGATGGGCGAGAAGGAGATCGTGCGGCTGATCGCCGCCGGGGCGTCGGACATGATGGGCCCCGCGCTGGTGGTGCTGCTCGCCGGCGGTGTCTCGGTGATCATGACGAACACCCAAACGTTGGACACCGTGCTGAACTCGATGGAGCAACTCGTCGCCGAAGCGTCCGCGGGAGTGTTCGCCGTCATCACCATCCTGGTGAACATTCCGATCGCCGTGCTGATCCCGTCGAGTTCCGGCCACGGCGCGCTCGCCATGCCGCTGCTCGCGCCGTTGGCCGATTTCGCCGGGGTGAGTCGTGCCACCACCATCGCTGCCTGGATCTCGGGGCACGGGCTGACGTTGCTGTGGTCGCCCACGTCGGTGGTCCTGGTCGGCGGCCTGGCCATCGCCAAGGTCGGCTACGACAAATACCTCCGGTTCGTCTGGCCGCTGCTGCTGATGCTGTTCGCGGCGTCGGCCATCATCATCGCCATCGCCGCCTCCGTGGAGTAGGGCGGCAGGAGAGGCGCCGGGTCGGGGCTCGCGGGTCGGTGTTCGGCGGGAGCCTTCGCGGTGGTGTCATGGGAGCATGCGCCACCGGTCGGGTCCCGCCGCCGGGGCTGTTCCGCCCTGGTTGGCCAGTGTGCAGCGAGAGTTGCGGGCCGAACTGCTGCACACGCACATCTCCTGGCTGTTGCTCACCCGGGACCGGGTCTACAAAGTGAAGAAGCCGATGGCGACCGACTTCCTGGACTACTCCACGCTCGAACGGCGTCGCCACTTCTGCCACGAGGAGGTCAGACTCAATTCCCGATTCGCGCCACGGCTGTATGTGGGCGTCACCACCCTCGGGCAGTTGGCCGAACCCGCCGTGGTGATGCGCCGATTCGTGGAATCCAATCGGCTGGATCACCTCTGCGACCGTGGGGAACTCACCGAGGCTCACATCGGCGCCCTGGTCCGACAGGTGGTGGCATTGCACGCGGAGGCCGATTCGGCGCCGACATCCAGCCCGCTCGGGTCCTCGGGGCTGCTGGCCGACCAACGCGATCAGAGCCTCGGCGACCTCGCCGCCACCGGCGTGATCGACCCAGATCGGATCGCCCGACTCGAGTCGCTGCTGCGCTCACGGTTCGCCGAGGTCGAATCCGCCGTTGCCGCCCGGCATGGCTCCGGCCGGGTCCGCGAGGGCCACGGCGACCTGCACCTGGCGAACATCGTGCTCTACGACGGCGCCGTCACCATGTTCGACGGCATCGAGTTCAGCGACGAACTGCGGTGGTTGGACATCGCCAACGAGTTGGCCTTCGGCTACGCGGACCTACTGGCGCACGACCGGCCGGGGTTGGCAGCGGAGTTGGTGTCCGCCTGGATGACGGAGACCGGTGACGTGTCGGCGCTGGCACTGTTGAGGTACTTCGCGTCCTATCGGGCAACCGTGCGCGCCATGGCAGCGGGCATGGTCGGCGACGCTGCGGCCACGCAGCGCTACGTCGACCAGGCCACCCGGTTGGCAACAACGCTGCCACGGCCGCAGTTGCTCATCACCCACGGTGTGGCCGGATCCGGCAAGTCGACGGCGGCGCGCAGCCTGGCTGCCGCCGATCCGGAGGCGGCCACCGTGTGGTTGCGCTCCGACGTCGAGCGCAAGCGAATGTTCGGACTGGCTGCCGACGCCCACAGCGGGTCCGCGCTCGATGCCGGCCTGTACACCGCGGCGGCCACGGAACGCACCTACCACCGGTTGCTGGAGATGGCCGAGGTGGCGCTCCGGGCGGGATGGTCAGTGGTGGCGGATGCGACTTTCCTGCGTCGCTCCGACCGGCAGCGGTTCGGTGAGTTGGCCGCGGATCTAGGCACCGGATTCGGCATCGTGAGCTGCACGGCGCCGGCGGTGGAGTTGCGCCGTCGGGTGGCAGCGCGCACCGGCGATGCCTCGGAGGCGGACCTCGCGGTGCTCGAGCGGCAACTCGCCGACTTCGTCCCGCTCTCCGAGGATGAGAAGGGCTTGTGTGTGGGGTTGCCGGGGATAGGGTGGAGCGAACCGATCCGCGACTGCTGAGGAGGCCCACCATGCCCGCTGAACCCGACTCCGAGCGGTTGCAGCAGGAGGAGGCGGAAGCCTCGTTGGATTCCGCGCTGACCGCTGAATCGGAGCACGACGCCGAGCGCGAGGCGCACCATCGGCAGGGCCTGATCGAGCGGGACACCCGGGAGCATCACCTCGACGAAGGTTAGTCCGCTCGGGGCTGCCTCTGGGGCGTCGGATTGCTACCGTGTAGCAGCGCCGATCCGGCGCCACACCTCCCAGGGAGCCTGATCACGATGACCCTCGACACCGACGCCACTTCCCCGTCCGCGCCCGCGTGGCCGCCGCACGACCCGGCCTGCCGGCGGAACGTGCCCGACTCGTCGGTGCCGTTGGATCCCGGGCGGGTGGAGTCGCTGATGGCGGCCGAATGGGATCGCTACACCAGCACCACGGCCGGTTCCGCAGCCCACCACGCCCGAGCCATGGTTCCCCTCCCGCTCGGAGTCGCCTCTTCCTTCCAGCACTGGGATCCTCACCCGGTGGCGATCAAGGCGGCCCGTGGCGCCTGGCTTACCGACGTCGACGATCGCCCCGTGCTCGACCTGTCGATGGGATTCGGCGCGATGCTCGTCGGGCACCTCAATCCGACTGTGGTCGAGGCCGTTCGGGAAGCTCTCGAGAAGGTCGGCACGCTGTTCGTGACTCCGTCCCCGACCACCACCGAGGTGGCGGAACGGTTCCAGCGCCGCTTCGGACTCGACCAGTTGCGGTTCGCCAACTCGGGTACCGAAGCCACCATGTATGCGGTCAAGGCCGCCCGCGCGTTCAAGCAGAAGCACGGCATCGTGAAGATCGAGGGCGGGTACCACGGCGGCTACGACGCACTGTCGGTATCGGTCAAACCCGACGTTGCGGAGGCCGGCCCGGAGGAGGCCCCGGTGGCGGTGACGCCCTTCGAAGTCGAGGCCGGCATCGTGCACGTGGTGCCCTACAACGACCTCGATCGGCTCGAGCAGGTGCTCACCGAGCATGGCGACGAGATTGCCGCCGTGGTGATGGAGCCGGTGCTGGAGAACATCTCGATCGTCCTGCCGGACGAAGGCTACCTGGCAGGCGTGCGGGAGGCGTGCGACCGGCACGACGCGCTGCTGGTGTTCGACGAGGTCAAGACCGGTCTGACCGCCGGATACGCCGGCGCCGCGCAGCGACTGGGCGTCACCCCCGACCTGATCGCGTTGGCCAAGAGCATCGGCGGCGGCTTGCCGCTGGCCGCCTTCGGCGGGCGCAAGGACATCATGGACACCATCACCCGCGGCGAGATGTGGCACTTCGGCACCTACAACGGCAACCCGCTGGTGATGGCCGCCGCGGCGGCGGTCGACGAGATCTGCACCGAGGCGGCGCTGGACTCCGCCGAAGGCCTCAACGTCGGCGCATTGGCTGCCATCGACGACATCATCGGCCGCTACGAATTGCCCGCGCACACGGTCGGTTTCGGAGTCAAGGGCGCGGTGACCTGGGCGGCGTCCCCGGTGCGCAACTACCGGGACTACAAGCGCACCGACTTCGGGGTGGCCGAACTCTCCTGGTTGTGGGGGGTCAACCGTGGCATCCTCACCCCGCCCGGGTTGGACGAGCAGTGGCTGGTGTCGCTGGCGCACACCCAGGCGGACATGGATCTGCTGGTGGCCGAGTTCGACGAGTTGGCCGCAGCCCTGCGCGCCTAGTCCCACCGGAGACGCCGATGAATCCGGGCGAACTCGACCCCGGGGTCGCCGCGGCGTTGGCCGCGGTTGGGGTCCGTCACGAGGTCCTGGCGTGCGACCCGGACTACGCCGACACCACCCGGCAACTCACCGGCATGATGATCGGCGGCGTGACCCCGTTCGGAGTGACCACGGCACCGCTGTATCTGGATGCGGCGGTGGTGCGCCAGCCGCGGGTGGTGATGGGTGGCGGGAACCGGAGCAGCAAGGTGCTGCTGGACCCCCAGGAGTTGCTCAAGCTGCCCGGGGTGCGAGTGGTCGAGGGGTTGGCGACGGCGGCACCCTAGGCTGGGCTGGTGGCGGATCATGATCGTTCACTCAGCCTGCAGGAGCAGTTCCTGCCCCAGATGACGTGCTTCGGGTGCGGCCCGGCGAACCCGAAAGGGCTGCGCTTGCGCAGTTTCGCCGACGACGGCGGCACCCGGGCCCGATTCCAGCCGTGGCCCGAGCACGACAACGGCCTCGGATATCTCAACGGCGGCATCATCTGCACGGTGATGGATTGCCACAGCGCCACCCCGATGATGCTTGAGGCGCAACGGCTGGGCACAGCCGGAGACTCCGGAATGTTGCCCTACGTCACTGCCGGACTCGAGGTCAAGTACCTCCGCCCCACCCCGCTGCACGACGAACTCGAACTCTGGGCGGAACTGACCGGCGGCGACGAGTCGGCCCTGCGCGTCACGGTCGAGTTGCACGCCCAAGGCAAGGTCCGCGCCGTCGGCCTGGCGATTTGGAAGCCCTGGCGACCGCGGACGACGTAACAACACGTGGATGCCGCGCCCGGTACCAAGACCGGGCGCGGCATCCACGTCGTGCGGCTGTCGCCGGGTTCGGGTCGGATCAGACCGTCACCGCGTCCTTGACCTCGCCCTCCACCGCGATGTCCTCGCGAGTGCGTCCGAGGCCCTTGAGCGTGATCACCAGTCCCGCGGTCACCACGGTTCCGATGGCGATGGCCAGCAGGTAGGTCAGCGGGCCGCCGATCAGGGGCAGCACCCAAATCCCGCCGTGAGGTGCCCGCAGGGTGTTGTCGAACGCCATCACCAGTCCGCCGGTCACGGCGGAGCCGGCCATCAGCGATGGGATGACCCGGATCGGGTCGGCGGCGGCGAATGGAATCGCACCTTCGGTGATGAACGAGGCGCCCAGCAGCCAGGCGGCCTTGCCGTTCTCCTGTTCGGCCTCGCTGAACAGCCGCTTGCGCAGTGTCGTGGCGAGTGCCAGACCGAGCGGCGGCACCATTCCGGCAGCCATCACGGCAGCCATGATCGTCAACTGCGGTGCATCTGTGGATGCGCCCACGGTTGCCAGGCCGGCGGCTGCGAAGGAGTAGGCCACCTTGTTCACCGGTCCGCCCATGTCGAACGCCATCATCAAGCCCAGGATGACGCCGAGCAGGATCGCCGACGAATCCGACATCGAGTTCAGCCATTCGGTGAGGCCGTCGGACACGGCAGCCAGGGGCCGTCCCAGCAGGATGATCATCAGAGCCCCGGTGATGAGCGTGGCGAGCAGTGGGGTCACCACCACCGGCATGATGCTCCGAATCGCGCTCGGCACCTTCCAGCGGGAGATCCACAATGCGGCGAAGCCCGCGATCACGCCGGTGACGATGCCGCCGAGGAAGCCGGAGCCGATCTCCACGGCCAGGAAGCCGCCGACGATGCCCGGCGCGATGCCAGGTCGGTCGGCGATGCCGAACGCGATGAAGCCGGAGAGGATCGGGACCAGGAATCCGAACGCAGCTGCTCCGATCAGGAACAGCATTGCGGCCCAATCCTGCAATGAGACGACACTGAAGTTCGCGATCAGCTCGTCGAGTGGAACCTCCGTCACCGCCACCACACCGGTCTCGCCCCAGGCGATCTGGGACAGCATGAAGGCGATGGCGATCAGGATGCCGCCGGCGGCCACGAACGGAATCATGTACGACACGCCGGTCATCAACCAGCCACGGACCTTCGCGATGCCGCTGTGGCCGTAGTTCTTCGCCGCGAGGCCAGCCGAGGCACCCGCGGCTCCGCCGCCCGCGCCCGCAGCCGGCACCGGTGTCTTGGTGGTCTCGTTGGCCGCCTCGATGATCAACGCCGGAGCGTCATGGATGGCTGACTTCACACTGGTGGTGACGGTCGGCTTGCCGGCGAACCGTTCCCGGTCGCGCACCTCCACGTCGGCGGCGAAGATGACCGCGTCAGCGGCGGCGATCACGGCCGGGTCGAGGGGGGTGAAGCCGCCCGCGCCTTGGGTTTCGACTTCGATTTCGTGGCCGGCGTTGGCGGCGGCGGTCTCCAGCGCCTCGGCGGCCATGTAGGTGTGGGCGATCCCCGTGGGGCACGAGGTCACAGCGACGAACTTCATTTCACGACCACCTCTCGGTTGAAGAGCGCGACGACCTGGTCGGGGTCCTCGGCCTGGTGTAGGGCCTCACGGAACGATTCGTGGATGAGGCGACGCGACAGTGCGGCGAGCACCTTGAGGTGATCCGCGTCGCCGCCGTCCGGGGCGGCGATGAGGAACACCAAGGTGGCCGGTCCGTCCGCGGCGCCGTAGTCGATTCCGTCGGCCGAGCGGCCGAAGGCGACGGTGGGGGCGGTCACTGCGGCAGATCGGGCGTGCGGGATACCGATCCCACCCTCGATTCCGGTGGGCATCACGGCTTCCCGGGCACGGACGTCGGCGAGGAATGCCTCGCGGTCGGTGACCCGCCCGGCGGCGACGAGCCGGTCGACCAGGCGTGCCGTGGTGGTGTCCTTGTCGCCGGGCGGAAGGTCGAGTTCGACCATCTCGGCGGTGATCAGTTCGGTCATGAGTGCTCCTCGGTGAGTGGTTGGGAAGGGTCGGGGTCGGCGGTGAGGTGGACAGCATCGGCGGGGATCGCGTCGCCCAGCGGCACTCCCGTGCCGGTGGTGGCCACGGCCGAGGTGGCCCAGGCGACGCCGTTGCGAAGTGCGACTGCCCCCCGGCCGCCGGCGAATAGCGCGCCGGCCAGCATCGCGTCGCCGGCGCCGACGGTGTTGACCACCGTCACGTCCGGTCCGCGGGCGAACCACACCTCGTCGGCGCTGGTGAGCACGGCCCCGTCCCGGCCGAGACTGCAGAGCACGTCCCCCGCGCCGGCGTGCTGGAGATCGCGACAGGCCTTGATCACGTCGCCGAGGGTTGCCAGCGGCCAGCCGACTGCCTCGGCGAGCTCTGCGGCATTGGGTTTGATCAGGTGAGGTCGGTGAGCGAGGGCAGCCCGCAGGGCCGGTCCCGAGGTGTCGATGGCAAGCCGGGCACCGGCGGCGGCGGCGATCTCGGCGAGCATCCCGTAAACCCGACCGTCGAGTTCCGGTGGGAGACTGCCACCGGCGACGATCCAGCCGCCCGCCGCTGCGTGGTCGGCCACCGCGGCCATGACGTCGGCCACCTCCTGTTCGGACAGGGTCGGACCGGGTTCGTTGAGTTTGGTCGTGGTGCCGTCGTGCTCGATGATGGTGACGTTCGCCCGGGTGGTGCCGGCGATCCGCACGACGGCCGCGGTGACCGACTGGCGATCGAGCAGGTGCAGCACGACCTCGCCATTCGAGCCGCCGACCGGCAACACCGCCACCGCCGGAACGCCGTTGCCTGCCAGTGCGCGCGCGACGTTGACGCCCTTTCCACCCGGGTCGAGCCGAGCCGGTGCGGTCTTGTTGATGTCGCCGCGGGCCAGCACGTCGACCTCCAGCGTCTGGTCGAGGCTCGGATTGAGCGTGACGGTGACGATCATGCGATCACGACCTGGGGTCCGGCGGCTTCGATCTCGGCGGCCATGCTCGGCTCGACCAGCGGATCGGTGATGATCGCGTCGAGGTCGGCGAGGTCGCCGAAGGTGCTGAAGTGGTCGACGCCGAACTTGGTGTGGTCGGCGACGCAGATCGCCCGGCGGGCGGCGCCGATGAACGCTCGTTTGATGGCGGCCTCGGATCGGTCGGGGGTGGTGAGGCCGCGATTGAGCGAGATTCCGTTGGTGCCGACGATCGCGAGGTCGACGAAGATGTCGTGGACGAAGATCTGGGCCGCTTCATCGACGGTCGCCAACGTTCGCGGCCGCAGCCTGCCCCCGACGAGGTGGAGGGTGACCCGCGGCATGGTCGCGAGCAGTGAAGCGTGCGGCAGGGAATTCGTCACCACGGTGAGTTCGCGGTCTGGCGGGAGGAGCTGTGCGATGCGCAGGGTCGTGGTGCCGGCGTCCAGGATGATGCTGCCGTCGTCGGGGAGTTCCGCCAGCGCCCGCTTGGCGATGGCTTCCTTCTCCGCGGTCAGCACCGCCTCGCGGGTGGCGACCTCCGGCTCGAAGCCGAGCCGGTCCACCGGGATCGCTCCTCCGTGCACCCGCCGCAGCGTGCCTCGGCGTTCCAACGCGATGAGATCGCGGCGAATCGTCTCGGTGGTCACGTCGAGTTCGTGGGCGAGGCCGTTCACGTCGACTCGGCCGTCCTGCCTGGCACGTTGGGCTATCGCCTGTTGTCGTTCCTCTGCGTACATGTGGACTCCTCCGTTCCAAATCCAACCAATACCCATACAAAACCACAAAGAAGCAACACAAGTCAACACAAAGACAGAAATGCGCACACGATCGTGTGTGGCAGGTGCCTGGATGAGTGATGCTGCGGGACTCAGCCCCGGTCGGTCCCGAGCTGCGGCGGAGTGAGGCGGTAGGCCGCGGGGGTGCGCGAGAAGGTGATCGGGTTGGCCACCGTGGCGTACCCGGCACCGGCGTCAGCGTCCGGTATCGGAACCACCGGTTGCAGGCCCAGTCGTTCGGCCAGGGCGAAGGCTTCGGAGATGTCGTTGATCGGGCCGCACGGCACCCCGTGGGCGGTGAGTCGCGCCTGCCAGTTCGAGGCAGTGTCGTGGGCAAGCAGCGCCGTCAGCGCCGCCTTCAGCTGCGCTCGGTTGCGAACCCGGTCCGGATTCGAGGCGAAGCGCTGATCGGCGGCCAGCGCGGGCTCGCCCAATTCGGCCGCCAGCGCCGCGAATTGCACATTGTTGCCGACGGCGAGCACCAAGGGACGGTCCGCGGTGTCGAACACCTCGTAGGGTGCGATCGACGGATGGGCGTTGCCCAAGATTCCCGGAACCACGCCGCCGGTGACGTAGGCCGCCGCTTGGTTGACCATCCCGGACAGCAGCGAACTCAGCAGGTTCACCTCGACCCGCTGGCCCCGCCCGGATCGGGTGCGTTCCTGCAGGGCGGCGAGGATGCCGACGGTGGCATGCAGCCCGGTGAGCAGGTCCACCAGGGCGACGCCGACCTTGGTGGGCGAATCAGGATCAGTTCCGGTGATGCTCATGAGCCCACCCATCGCCTGTACGAGCAGGTCGTAGCCGGGCAGTTCGGCGCCTGCTCCGGAGCCGAAGCCGCTGATCGAGCAGTAGATGACGCCCGGGTTCTCAGCCACCAGATCGGCGTATCCGAGGCCGCGGCGGTCGAGGGCGCCGGCCTTGAAGTTCTCGATCACCACATCGGCCCGCAGGGCGAGTCGCCGGGCACGGTCGAGGTCGTCCGGGTCGTCGAGATTCCACGCCACCGACGTCTTGTTGCGGTTGACCGAGTGGTAGTAGCTCGACTGGCCGTCCGGCGCGAACGGCGGTCCCCAGGCCCGGGTGTCGTCACCCGCGTCCGGACGTTCGATTTTGATCACCTCGGCGCCGAGGTCCCCGAGCAGCATGGTGGCGTAGGGGCCGGCCAGCACTCGGGTGAAATCGGCGACCAGCAAACCGGCGAGTGGTCCGCTGGGAACCGCCGGCGAGTCGTGGTGAGATGGAGAGGTGGCCACGGCGAGCATCCATTCTGGCGATGATCCCCGACCCTAGCGGCAGATCGATGCCGTACTCACCGGATCCGGCCGGGCCCGCCGACGACGAGGCGTCGCCGGTTCGACGACCGCGGAAAGGCATCGGCCGATGGCAACTCCTCCCATCTCGCCCACCGGGCTGCTAGCCCTCGACGATCTGCTGGCCGACGACGAGCGCGCGATGCGTGACGTCGTCCGCGACTACGTCGCGGATCGGGTCAGACCCGAGGTGGCGGAGTGGTTCGAGGCGGGGTGGATCCCAGCCCGGGAGTTGGCCCGGGAGATGGGCCGGCTCGGGTTGCTCGGTATGCACCTGCAGGGTTACGGCTGCAGCGGCGCCTCGGCCACGGCCTACGGGCTGGCCTGCCTGGAGCTCGAGGCCGGCGACTCCGGCATCCGGTCGCTGGTGAGCGTGCAAGGTTCGCTGGCCATGTACGCCATCTGGGAGTTCGGGAGCGAAGAGCAGAAGCAACAGTGGCTGCCCGGTATGGCCAGCGGTGAATTGATCGGCTGCTTCGGACTCACCGAGGCGGACTTCGGATCCAACCCCGGCGGTATGCGCACGAGCGCCCACCGGGACGGTGCGGACTGGATCCTCAACGGCAGCAAGATGTGGATCACCAACGGCAGCGTGGCCGATGTGGCGGTGGTGTGGGCCCGGACCGAGGAAGGGATCCGGGGGTTCCTGGTGCCCACGGACACTCCCGGATTCAGCGCTCACGAGATCAAGAAGAAGTTGTCGCTGCGGGCCTCGGTGACCTCGGAGTTGGTGTTGGCCGATGTGCGGCTGCCGGCCGATGCGCTGCTGCCCGGAGCGAAGGGTCTGCGGGGCCCGTTGTCCTGCCTGAACGAGGCCCGCTTCGGCATCGTCTTCGGCACCTTGGGGGCAGCCCGCGACTGTCTGCAGACCACCATCGACTACGCGATCGACCGGGTCCAGTTCGATCGGCCGATCGCCGGCTACCAGTTGACCCAGAAGAAGTTGGTGGACATGACCCTGGAACTCGACAAAGGGATGCTGCTGGCCATGCATCTGGGGCGGCTCAAGGATTCCGGCACGATTCGGGCGGCGCAGGTCAGCGTGGGAAAGTTGAACAATGCCCGGGCGGCGCTCGCGATCGCGCGGGAGTGCCGGTCGATCCTGGGTGGCAACGGCATCACGCTGGAGTACCCGGTGATCAGGCACATGAACAACCTCGAATCCGTCTACACCTACGAAGGCACCAACGAGATGCACACGCTGGTGGTGGGGGAGGCGCTTACGGGGTTGGCTGCGTATCGCTGAGGTGGGTCACGTCGTCAGGTCCGCGTGCGCCACGCGACCGCCTGGTGCCTACTGTGGGAGACGAGGCAGAGGAGGGCCGAATCATGAGGTTGTGGGTTGGATTCGCCGGTGTGGCGCTGGTGGGAACGGTCGCATTGGCCGGTTGCTCATCGCAGGACTCGGCCGGCGGATCTGAAAGTGCCAGCGCGGAACCTGCGACGAGCGCTCCGGTGTCGGCGGCACCGACCGGCAGTGCGCAGCCCGGTGCGGCCGACGACAGTGCCTGTCAGTTGGCTGATGCGACCGGAGAGTCGAACAACGCCGAACTACAGGCCTTGGCCACCGCGGTGTTCAACGACCTGGACTGCGCTGCCGCCGAGTCGCTGGGGGATCAACTCAAGGCCGCGGCTGCCGATCCGGAGTTCACCGCGCAGGTCGCCGCGGCCGGCTGGGAGTCCAGTTCGGGCGAGGCGGTCGGAGGCGTGAGCCTGAGCGTGGTGGATGTCGAAGGCAGGACCACCTGCATGATCAGCGTGCTGGACTCGCCGAAGGCGAAGACGCTCAACTGCGGCAACGTCTGATCCGACCGGGGCTACGGGCACCCGGCCGCCACGACACCCCGACGCTGCGGGGCCCTCGTTCAGTGCTCGACGGTGGCCTTCGCGCCCTTGGTCTGACCGATTGCCTCAAGCAGGTCACCGAACCAGGGCACGTCGATGTCGAACGGCTTGCCGCCGGCGATGCGGGTGAACTCGATCGCACGCAGGCGGTCGCCGTTGTCCTCGTCGTGGCCGATCACGCCACCTTCGCGACGCAGTGCGCATTCCACCGCGAGGTCCACGCAGCCCTTGATCAGTCGCAGGTCGTCGGCGTTGGCCGCCGCCGACCGGGCGAAGTAGCCGGACTTCCACACTTGGGTCTTCTCCGCGCCCACCATGTCGGCGAACTGATGACCGAACCATTGACCTGGGTTGATCTTGTCGAGTCGGACGTGGCCGAAGGCATCCCGGGGCACCTCCTCGCCGGCAGCCTCCAACTGGCCGACGATCTCGCTGACACCTGCTCCTTCGGACAAGAAGATGTTCACGCAGCCCAGTTCATCCATGACCTCCTTGAGGCGAGCCGCCTCGGCCTGCAGGTCGAATGCCATCTCCGGTACGAAGACGGCGTGCACGTCCCACCGCCGCGCATCCAGACCGATACCCGGATTCCAGTCCTGGGTGGCCAACCACTTGCGGTAGTCCGCCGCGGTGGCTGCGGTCAGCCACCCGCAGTTGCGTCCCATGACTTCATGGATGATCAGCGAACGCGGGTTCGCCCCATGCTCGGCGATGATGTTGCGTGCGTAGAGGGCGCCCTGCTCGGCAGCCGTCCATGCGCCCAGGCTCTGCCGGATCGGGAACACGTCGTTGTCGATGGTCTTCGGCAGCCCGACCACCGTGAGTTCGTAGTCGTTCTCGTGCAGGAAGGCGGCGAGATCCGCGGCCGTGGTGTTGGTGTCGTCGCCGCCGATCGTGTGGAGCACGTCGACGCCGTCGGCGGAAAGTTGGTTCGCCGCCACCTCCAACGGGTTCTGGCCTTCGGCCACCAGCCCGCGCTTCACGCAGTCGGCCACGTTGGTCAACTTCACCCGGGAGTTCCCGATCGGGCTGCCGCCGAATTTGTGCAGCAGCGCGGCGTTCTCGCGCATCTCCGGTGTGATCGCGATCGACTGCCCCAGCAGCAGGCCCTGGTAGCCGTCGACGTAGGCGATCAGCTCGATATCCGGCGCGATCTCGGTGTACCGCTCGATCAGACCCCCGACCGCGGAGGAGAGGCAGGGGGCGAGGCCGCCGGCGGTGAGCATGGCAACTTTGCGAACAGTCATGTCGGCCAGGCTAGTGGTCGGTGCGGGGGCGAGGCCACAGCCACGGCCGATTTCGCCCGGGCGTTGGCCGGGTGTCAGCGCGGCCGGGGGGAGCTTGCCGGGCGGCCCTGCTCGGCCACCCACTCGGCGAGGCCGTCCCGTCGCACCTTCCCGTTGCTCGTCAAGGGGAGGGCGTCCACCGCGGTGATCTCCTTGGGTCGTCGGTAGCCGGCCATGTTCGCCCGCGCCCACTCCGTGACGTCTGCGCATGAGGCATCGGGGGCCAGCACGATCGCGGCACACACCCGAGCGCCCCAGTGGGGGTCGTCCCGGCCGAACACTGCGGCGGCACGCACCACGGGGCAGGTGCGCAGTTCGGCCTCCACCTCGGCGGGGTAGACGTTGACCCCGCCGGTGACTATCAGGTCGGTGCGCCGCCCGTGGAGGTACAGGTAGCCGGCCGCGTCCAGCCACCCGAGGTCACCCACCGTGAAGGCCCGTCCGCCACCTGGCAGGCTGGCCCACGCTTGGGCGGTTTTGGCGGGATCGCCGAAGTACTCGAATGCCGCGACAGCTGGTGCCTCACACCAGATGACCCCGGCTTGGCCGGAGAGCGAACCGTCGTCGATGTGCAGCCGCCGGCCGGCCCGGGCGGTCCCCAGCGTCCCGGGGCGATCCTCCCACTCGGTCCCGCGGCAGGCGGTGAACTGTCCCTCGGTGGAGCCGAGGAACTCCCACGTGTGCTCCACCCCGGCCCACGTGTGGATCCGCCGTTTGAGATCCGGTGGGCATGTCGACCCTGCGTGCACGAGCATCCGGTAGGAACTCGGCGGCGGTCCTCCCGGCAGGTTGAGCAGGCGTTCGAGGTGGGTGGGCACCGCCATCGCCACGGTGGGGGCGTGGTCGAGGATCGCCGTGGCCGTACGTTCGGCGTCGAACGAGCCGGTGAAGACGACATCCGCGCCGGCGAGGAAGGCGAGGAAGCTGAAGCGCAACGGTGCCGAATGGGCAAGTGGGCCGTGATTCAGCAGGACGTCCTCGGAGTCGAGGGTCCACTGCTGCTGCTCGTCACGCCAATAGTCGCTGGCATCGGCTTCGGGCAGCACTCCTGCCCAGACGCCCTTGGAGCGGCCGGTGGTGCCGGAAGTGAAGTGCATCGGCCGACCCAACGGAACGTCGGCCAGCTCCGGCCGGCGGCGCCCGGCGAGCCCGGAAGGGTCGGTCAGCCTGGCGACATCGGCCGCGTCGGCGACGATCAGGTCGACGGGTACGTCCTGCAAGTAGGCTTCCTGCTCCGCCGGCGAAAGCAGCGGATTGATCATTACCGGCACGACCCCGGCCCGGAGGGCGCCGTAGGCGGCCGATGCCACGGCGGCCTGCGTGGCTGCTACCTCCGACGCGGATCGCCCGGGTCCACCCGCGAGGAAGGCGACCCTGGCGCCGGGGCGAAGATCGTGGTCGCCCACCAATCTGGTGGCGGCGGCCGTTGCCAGGGCGTCGGCCATCGCAGCGGTCAACACATGTGCCGGCACAGGGACATCTTGACGTCTCGAAGGAGTCGTGGTCGCGTCGGATCCGGCGAAGTCGGCCATGCACAGTCGCACGGGGCGGTAGTCTGGGGCCATGTTTGTGCGCGTTCACCGCAGTGCCGGCGACCGGTCGGGTACCCGGCCGCGGAGGTCGCGCTGGGCCGCTGCAGCCGTGGCGGCGGCCGCCGGCGCACTGCTGGTGGCCTGCGCCGGCAGTCCCGGTCAGGCGGATCCTTCGGCCTCGGCAAGCCTCGATCTCCCTGCTGCCACAATCCAACCGGAGACGCCCGAACCGACCTTGGCGCCGCCGGAGACGCCCGCCGTCGTGAGCACGCCGGTTCCGACCGACACCGTGACTCCGGTCGCGGAACCGCAATTGGCGACAACACCGCCCGCGGCGGCGACCTCCGCTCCAGCGCCGGTCCAGACGCAGCCTCCGGCCACTCCAACGGATCTGGTCGCGATGTGCCCTTACGACGATGGCTCCGGGGTGATCTCGAACTTGCCGTGCGATTCGCCGCAATTCGGATCGGTGCCGCCGGTGGTGCCTTCGCAGCCGCCCACGATCACGTGTGACACACCCTGCACCACCACCGGGTGCGAGCAGTACAAGGACGTCGTCCTCAACTGCTAGGGGCCCGACGCCCCGCCGAGCGCACTTCGATAGGAACTCGTCAGCAGGCCCGTGACCTCCGCGCGCGGAACCGCCGGATCCGGTGCCCCGCCGCACAGTCGGCGGCCGATCGCCAGGGCCGCTCCGCACAGGATGTCGGCGTGGCCCAGCTGCTCGATGACGATGTGTTCGGCCGACGGCGTCGCACGGGCAAAGGCGGTGTGGTTGGCGCCGCTGGGAGCGCATCGTCCGCCGATGCCGGCGCCGATTATCAAGGTCGGAACCGTGAACGCGGCGTCGTTGGCTGTCGCAAGCCGCGACGTCGCCCTGGGGCCGGCGCCGTCCACCGGGTCGATGAGCACCAGCCCACGAAGATCGATGGCGGGCGAGGAGTCGGAGGTTGCCAGCGACTGCGCGAGCCGCCAGGCGACCTGACCACCTCTGGAGTGCCCCGCCACCAGGACGGGTGAGTCCGTCTGTGCCAGCAGGTCGATCGCATCGGCGGCCTCATCGGCGGCCGTGTAGCGCCCAAGATAGCCGTTGAGGCCGTAGAACTCCGGCACCAGCACCGTTACCCCGGCCGAACGCAAGGGTGCGACCAACGCGTCGTAGGCGGTCGCGGGGGTGGCGAAACCGCGCAACAGCAGGAGCATAGGTTGGTTCCTCCCACTCATGGGGCTTCGCGGCCACCGGCTTCGGTGGCAGCCTCTATGGTGTCGAGCATGGCCTATTCTCCTGCGCACCCGCAGCAGGGGTCTTCGGACCCTGGGCCCGCTTCGACCGGCCGGATCCGCCCGATCGAGCCGGCCGATGTGCCCACGGTGCATCGATTGATCCGTGAACTCGCCGAATACGAGCGGGAGCCCGATTCCGTCGTCGCCACCGCGGACGACCTCGCCGCCGCCCTCTTCGGCGGGGCGGACACGCCCCATGGCCACCCATCGTTGTTCGGGTTGGTCGCCGAGGTGGACCAGCAGGTGGTGGGAATGGCCCTGTGGTTCCTCAACTATTCGACCTGGCGGGGCACCCATGGAATCTACCTCGAGGACCTCTACGTGTCGCCCGAGTTTCGAGGTCGGGGTTTGGGTAAGGAGATGCTGGCCGAGCTCGCCGCGGAGTGTGTTCGGCGGGGCTACCGCAGGCTGGAGTGGTGGGTGCTCGACTGGAACGAATCGGCCATCGACTTCTACCGCTCGGTGCAGGCCGAGGCGATGGCGGAGTGGACGGTCTTCCGGCTGGCCGATGAGGCTCTCGCCGCGTTGGCCGCAGAGGACCGCAGGCACAATGGAGACCGTGGCGTCAGCGGCGCCTGATCGGTGGGCCGCGGGTCCAGAGCAATCGCAGCGAGGAGTCGGATCGTGAACACTCGGGTCGTGATCATCACAGGTGCGGCGTCGGGCATCGGCCGTGCCCTCGCCGTTCGTTTGGCCAGGCGCGGCGACCACCTGATTCTGGTCGATGTCGACGAGGCAGGATTGGTGCAGTTGGCGACGGAGCTGTCGGGGGTGGCCGCCCGATCCGGTGGTTCGGCGCGCGCGGAGCCGGCCGATGTCCGCGACGCGGGCCGGATCGACGAGATCGTCGGGGAGGCGTGGGAACGCCACGGCCGGGTGGATGTGATGGTCAACAACGCCGGGATCGGCCTCGGCGGTGCCAGCGACGAACTGACCGTGGAGCATTGGCAGCGCGTGTTCGATATCAACATCTCAGGTGTGATGCACGGTGTCGTGGCCGCGTACCCGAGGATGGTGGCCGCCGGCTCCGGTCAAATCGTCAATGTCGCCTCGCTGGCAGGCCTGATACCGTCGCCGTTCCTGGCGGCCTACTCGGCCTCCAAGCACGCGGTGGTCGGACTGAGCCTGTCGTTGGCCGCGGAGGCGGCCGGCACCGGCGTCGGGGTCACCTGCGTGTGCCCCGGTTTCACCGACACCCCGATCCTCGACAGCCTGGGCCCGGATGATCTGCCCCGCACTTCGCTGGCCGAACACGGCCGCAGGTACGCCGCGGGCACCCCCGGCGGAATCTACGACGTGGAAGCTCTCGCGGCCGACATCGAGCGTGGTATCGACGCCCGTGCTCCCATGGTCGTCTCCCCTCGGGCCGCCCGCTGGATGTGGCGCCTGGTGCGCCTCTCGCCGCGGCTCGGCCTGCGGCTGACCTCCGACGTGGCGCTGAAGACCCGCCGGATGCTGGCACGGGCGACCAACACAGCCGAGCAGCAGAACGCCGACGATTCGGCCGCAGCCAAGGTCACCGCATGAGCGAGCAGTCGGCCGGCGAGCGAGCCGGGGTCGCCCGGCGACGTCGGCCTGGCGCCAGCGGCGTGGTACTCGACGAAGTCGAGCGGTGGACCGCACTGGCATTGGGTGTTGCGGAAGTCGTGACGGCCTATTCGACCAGCACGCTGGCGGAGGTGGAGACCGACGGTGACGATGGCGAATCGCAGTCGGCGGCCGAATCCGAGCCGGACGAGTTGAGCACGGCCGATCTCATGCGGGTGGTTCCCGGCGCGCTCGCCGTGCTCACGCTGCGCGCCCAGAACCGGGCATTCGACGCCATCACCGGAACCGAAGGGCTGATCACCGCCGCATTCGCCAGGATTGGAGCCATCAGGATCACCTCCCCGGTGCTCACCCGCGTGCAACGACGGTTGGCCGACTTGGACGCGGAGTTCCGCGCCGAGCAAGCCGAACGGGCCGAAGTCGCGGCCACGTTCCTCGCCGCCGCCGGCCCTCGCACGCTCGACGAGTTGCTCGCACGCATCGATATGGAGGCGGTGCTGGACCGGATCGACATGGAGGCGGTGCTCGACCGGATCGACATGGAGGCGGTGCTGGACCGGATCGACCTCGACGCCGTGGTCGAACGAGTCGACCTCGACGCCGTGATCGAACGGGTGGACGTCAACGACTTCATGAGTGGTGTCATCCAGGAGATCCAGGTGGCCGGGCTGCTGCGCGACAGCACCGGGGCGATCGCCACCACCACCGTCGATGTCCTGCGTACGCAGGTCGGCGGCGTGGCCAACCGCATCACCGGCCGCAAGTAGCGAACATGCGGCAGCCGGGCGCTTCCGTCGCCCCTCCCGCGGACGTGCGCAGCGTTACCCTTGCCCGATGAGAAGGATCGCCTCGGTGGCTTTCTGGGCCTTCATCGTGGTCACGTCGATCCTGCTGTTCCCGGTCGCTGTGGTGATCTGGCTGCTGACTGTGTTGTTCGACCGCAGACTGGTGGTCCTGCACCGGTTCACCTGCTTCTGGGCGTCGCTCTATACCTGGCTGAACCCAGGTTGGCCGATCACCATCACCGGCCGCGAGCACATCGAGCCGAAGCACACCTACATGCTGGTGGCCAACCACTTGTCGCTGTTGGACATCCTGGTGCTGTTCCGGCTGTTCAAGGATTTCAAGTGGGTGTCGAAGGTCGAGAACTTCCGGGTTCCCCTGATCGGCTGGAACATGACCCTGAATCGCTATGTGCCGCTCAGGCGTGGCGATCGGGAAAGTGTGCGGGAGATGATGCGGCTCTGCCGCGAAAGGATCGCCGAAGGATCATCGATCATGATGTTTCCGGAAGGTACCCGGTCCCGCGACGGAGCTCTGCGGGAATTCAAACCCGGCGCCTTCGAACTCGCCCGGGAGACGAGCATACCAGTGGTGCCGATCGTGATCCGGGGCACCCACGATGCCCTGCCGCGGCGTGGTTTCGTGCTTCAGGGCCGCCACGAGATCTCGGTGACGGTGCTGCCGCCGGTCCCGGTAGAGGTGGTGCACGCGTCGACCACCGCCGAACTGTCCGACCACGTCCGCGAGTTGATCAGCGCCGAACTCGCCGATTGACTCGGCGCCGGCGTCACTCCGCCGGGGGTGCGAAACTGCGGAACGACGCCAAAGCGCGGGGACCGTAGACGGTGGCCGGGCCACCGGCCATGAGCATCACCACGCCGAGGGCCTCAGTGACCTCTGCCTCGGTGGCGCCGTGGCGTGCCGCGCCGCGGGCGTGCGAGGCGATGCAACCGTCGCACTGTGAGGACACCGAGAGTGCCAGCGCGATCAACTCCTTGGTCTTCGCGTCCAGCACCCCTGGCGCCAACGCCGCGCTGTGCAACTGCCCGAACGCCGCGTAGACCTCCGGGATGGCCCGTCGAAGGTCGCGGCCCAGCGGAGCGAGTTCCTCCTGGACTCCCTTGCCGTGGGCGTGGTACCGGTCGCTGTCAGATGTTGGCGAAGTCATGGGTCCTATTGTGCTTGCGGGCCAGCGGGTCCCGGTCACCAGGTGGGGGGAACATCCGACTGCCTGCACATTCGAGCGGCAATGCGACCCTGACTCGGATGCCGCTGCTTTGCCCGGATTGGACCGCTAAGTCGCCTATGCCGCCCCGAAGTGCCGACCCACACCAGGTGCGGCACGATATTGGCCATGGGCCTCGCAGGGACGGAAATGAGACGCGCCAAGTTGCGCTTCGGCCTGCTCACCGGTGCCGTGTCGTTGCTGGTCTTCCTGGTGCTGCTCCTCACTACGCTGTCGAACGCTCTGGTGTCGTCGTTGGTGGGTGCGCTTGAGGGACTGCAGACCGACGGTGTGGTGTATGCCGACAGCGCCCGCGACAACATCGTCGCGAGTCGGCTGCCGGCTGAGACCACGCAGGAGGTCGCGGCCGTTCCGGGGGTGGCTCGAACAGCGGGGATCGGAACGTTCACATCGAACGCCGAACTCGCCGGAGAGTTGACCGAAGTCCAGGTGTTCGGCTACGAGGCGTCCGGGCCCGGTGCGCCTTCCGGGTTGGATTCGGGCCGGTTGCCGGAGGCGCCGGGTGAGGCCGCGGTCGACGGTGGTGGAGTCGCCATCGGCGATACCGTGTCGCTGGAGCCGGGGGGCACCGAATTGACTGTGGTAGGCACGGTCCGTGGTGCGCAGTTCAACGCCCTCCCCACGGCCTACGTGCTGCTCGACACCTATGCCGCAGCTGTCGAAGCAGCCAATCCGGGTCTGCCGTTCGTGCCGATCAACGCGGTCGCTTTCGACGTCTCCGAAGGCGAGGATCCGGCGGCCGTCGCAGCAGCTGTGACCGACTCCGTCGACGGGGTCACCGGCTACAGCCTCGATGAAGCGGTGGCTTTGATCCCCGGCATCGCGTCGATCTCGCAGAGTTTCGGAATCCTGGTCGGACTGACTTTCGTGATCGGCATCGTGGTGATCGGCTTCTTCTTCCTCATCCTCACAGTGCAGAAGATGAAGGCGTTCACCCTGTTGCGTGCGATCGGCACCTCCACGGCCCGGTTAGCGGGTTCGGTGGCGCTTCAGATCACCGCCGTGGTGCTGATCGCCTCGGCGATCGCACTGGTCCTCACGCTGCTCGCAGTCCAGGGCCTCAACACCGGCATCCCGGTCTCATTGGAGCCGAGTCTGGTCATCGGCACCATCGTCGCGGTGCTGGTGTTCTCGCTTGCCGCCGGATTGTTGAGTATCCGACGCATCGCCCGAATCGATCCGGCCACCGCGGTAGGAGCCCGCTGATGCTTGCCCTCAATGAGATCCGCCGAGGCAAAGGCCGGTTCGCCGCCATCGTCTCCGCCCTCTCGCTCATCGTCTTCCTCGTGCTGGTGCTCGGCGCTCTGGCCGACGGACTCTTCTTCGGCGCCACCGGCGCGGTGCGCAACACCTCGGCGACCGGCTACGTCTTCGCAAGCGATGCGGAAGGCTCGCTGGTGCGGTCCAGGTTGCCGGTGTCGGACGTCGAGAAGGTCGCCGCCGCCCCTGGGGTGGAGCAGGCGGGACCGGTCGGGGTACTGCTCACCGGCGGCGTCGGGCCGGACGGGCCGATCGATCTGGCCGTGTTCGGCATCGACCCCGGTGGGCCCGGGTCGCCGACGGCGGTGGAAGGAACACTGCCCACCGAGCCCGGAACCGCAGCCGTGGACGTCGCTCTGCGCGATGCCGGAGTCACGCTCGGATCCGAGGTTTCGGTCGGCGACGTCTCGGCCACCGTCGTCGGGTTCACAGCCGACTCGGAGTACCAACTGCAGCCGACCCTGTGGACCGGGGTCGAGACCTGGCGTTCGATGCGGGATGCGGTGCGGCCCGAATTGCGCGGCCAGACCGATGTCATCAATTCGGTGGCGATCGTCACGGCACCCGACGCCGACCTCGGGGCTATCGCGGCGGCGGTGCCCGACACCACGGTGCTCACGGCGGCCGAGACCGGTCTGGCGATCCCGGGGGTGGAACAGCAGAGTTCCACGCTGAACTCCATCATCTACACCACGCTCGCGGTGGCCGGCCTGGTGGTCGCGTTGTTCTTCGCCTTGCTGGTGCTGGAGAAGCGCGAGTTGTTTGCCGCGCTGAAGGCGCTCGGCGCCTCCACCGGAAGGCTCGGCCGCGGCGTGATCCTTCAGGCGCTGATCGCCTCTGCACTCGGTGTTGTGATCGGTGCCGTGGTGGCCCGACTCTTCGACCTGGTCATCCCGCCCGAGGTGCCCACGTTGTTCCGCACCGAGACGCTCCTGACCATCGCCGTATTCACCCTCGTCGCAGGCGTTGTCGGGGCGATGTTCTCCTTGCGCCGAATCGCCAAGATTGACCCTGCCACCGCTATCGGAGGTGCTCTGTGACCGACCCCGCCAACGACCCCGTGCTTGACGCCACTCGCTCGGCTCTCGATGGGCCGGGGGCGTCGCCCGCCGACGACGCTGCCGGGCACCCATCCGCGTTGTTGCACGTCAACGACGTCCGCAAGGTGTATGGCAGCGGCCACACCGAGGTGGTCGCCGTGTCGGACGCCACGATGGCCGTGGATGAGGGTGAGTTCGTGGCCCTGCTGGGCCCGTCCGGCTCCGGCAAGACCACGCTGATCTCGATCATCGGCGGCCTGCTCGCCCCGTCCAGTGGTCGGGTCACCGTCGGCGACGTCGATGTGACCGCGATGAACAAGAAGGAGTTGACCGCGTTCCGGGCCGAGCGGGTGGGTTTCGTGTTCCAGTCGGCCAACCTGGTGCCGTTCCTCACCGCTCGGGAGAACCTGCTGTTCGTCTCATCCCTGGTCAAGGGCATCTCGCGGACACAGGCGAACGAGCGTGCAGATCAGTTGCTGTCCGAACTCGGGCTCTCCGCCAGGGCCAAGAACTTGCCCGAACAGCTCTCCGGTGGTGAACGGCAGCGGGTGGCGATCGGTCGGGCGCTGATGAACGATCCCGACCTGGTGCTGGTCGACGAACCGACTGCCGCCCTCGACACCGCCATGGGTCGACAGGTCGTCGAGTTGCTCCGACGGGAGATCAAAGCCAGGGGCAAGACCGGCATCATGGTCACCCACGACCTCCGCATGGTCGAATACACCGACCGGGTGTTCGAGATACTCGACGGCCACCTGACCCACGTTGAGCAACCCAGCGCGATCGGTCACTAGGCTGGAACGGCGGTCCCACCGGCGGCGTCTTCGGAAGCCCCGGTCGGCCCGGGATGGAGGTTGGTCTCGTGTCCGGCAGCATTGCTGGTTTCCAGGGGCACCTCGTGGCGATCGGTGCCTCGGCAGGCGGTCTGGATGCCCTGGAACGTTTCTTCGACAACTGCCCGGCTGACTCCGGCGCGGCCTTCGTGGTGATCCAGCACCTGTCCCCGGATCACAAGTCGATGATGAGCAATCTGCTCTCGCGGCACACCGAAATGCCGGTGATCATGGTGGAAGACGACATGGCCATCAAGGCCGACCACGTCTACCTCATCCCGCCCGGCGCCATCATGCATGCCACCGAGGGTCACCTTCACCTGACGCCCAAGAACCCACGCGGTCTGACGTTGCCGATCGACATCTTCTTCACGTCATTGGCAGAGGTCTACGGCAACCGCGCCGTCGGTGTGGTGCTCTCGGGAACCGGTACCGACGGCACCCGTGGGGCGGTGGCGATCAATGCCGCGGGAGGCTTCCTCGCCGCCCAAGACCCCGAATCGGCCAAATTCGACGGCATGCCCCGCAGCGCCATCAGCACCGGTGTGATCGACACAGTGCTCAGCGCCGAGGACCTGCCGGGCCGGATCATGGCACACATACGCAATGAGGTGTACGAGCTCACTGCGGACGGTCCGGTGGCGCCGGACGCCCCGGTGGCCTCGCCCCTCAGCCAGGAGGAGGCGCTCGACGAAATCCTGCGTTTGCTGCTGCACCTTGGCGGTATCGACTTCAAGGACTACAAGCAGGCCACCGTGATGCGTCGCATCGAACGGCGGATGCAGGTGCGCCAGGTGCGCAGCCTGCAGGACTACCTGCAACTCCTCAACGAGGAGCGTGCGGAGGGTGTGGCCCTGCGACGCGAGATGCTGATTGCGGTCACCAGCTTCTTCCGTGACGAAGACGCGTTCGAGGTACTCGAATCGACTGTGATTCCCGACATCATGGCGGGAAAGAACTCCGGCGACCCGATCCGGGTGTGGGCCGCCGGGGTCTCCACCGGCGAAGAGGCGTACAGCCTCGGGATCCTCTTCCTGGAGGCGTTCGAGCGGGAACGGCGGTGGCCGAGTCTGAAGATCTTCGCCACCGATGTCGACGCCCAATGCGTGGAGACCGCCGGAGCCGGCGCCTATCCGGAGTCGGCCGCAGTCGAAATCAACCCCGACCGACTCGAGCGCTTCTTCATCCGCAAGGGGAACAGCTTCGTCGTCAAGAACGAGTTGCGCCAAGTGGTGGTCTTGGCCCGACACAACCTGCTCGCCGATCCGCCGTTCACCAAGATGGATCTGGTCGTCTGCCGCAACACTCTGATCTACTTCAAACCGGACGCGCAGGAACTCGCCCTCCGCTCGCTCCAATACGCCTTGCGCCCCGGTGGCTACCTCTTCCTGGGTTCGAGTGAATCGCTGCAGTCGTTCGGCGAGGGCTTGCGGCCGATCGACGCCAAACACAAGATCTTCCAGCGGACGTCCACCAGTTCGCCTATGTTGGTGGACCGGAGGCTGCCAGCCCATAGCTCGCGGTCGATCGGCGTCCGCGGAGCCACCGTGCGCCGCACTTCGGCTCGGGTCGATGCCGCAGTTGTCGAAGCGGGGGTCAACTCCCTCCTCGGCGCGTACGTACCGCCATCCATCCTGGTCAACGCCAACCACGAAGCCGTGCACATGTTCGGCGACGTCCGCCCGTACCTGCGTATGCGATCCGGTCAGGCGACGCTGGAACTCAATCGGCTGCTGCCCGAGCCGTTGGTGCCGGTGGCGTCGGCGCTGCTGTTCAAGGCGGCGCGCGACGGCGACGTGCTGGGCTCCGATCTGGTCTCATTCCCACGCGAGGATGGCGAGCACAGTCTGGTCCGGATCTCGGCCCGGCCGCTCACCATCGACAGTGACCAGCGCTATCTGCTGCTGTCGTTCGAACCGCAAGAACCATCGGTGACCACCTCACCGGAGGTCACCATCGACGTCGACACCGACACCATGGAACGGATGTCGATCCTGGAGCGGGAACTCGTCGCCACCAGGGAGAACCTGCAGGCGACCATCGAGGAACTGGAGACGGCTAACGAGGAACTGCAGGCCACCAACGAGGAGTTGATGGCCTCGAATGAGGAACTGCAGAGTTCCAACGAGGAACTGCAGTCGGTGAACGAAGAACTGAACACCGTCAACGTCCAATACCAGGAGAAGGTGTTGATCCTCAACCGGATCAACGCTGACCTCGACAGCATGGCGAAAGCCGCCGGCGTCGCGACCGTGTTCGTCGATCAGGACCTCGTGCTCACCAGGTTCTCGCCGGATGCCGCCGAGATCTTCCGACTGCGTGACACCGACATCGGCCGACGGCTCGACGACTTCGCCCATTCGCTGCGGTACCCCGATCTCATCTCAGATCTGGAAACCACCTTGCGGACCGAGCGGATGAGCGAGCGTGAGGTGGCGACGCTCGACGGCCGCCGCACCTATCTCGTGCGCATCCTGCCGTATTCGGTTCCTTCCACCTCGGTCCGAGGCGCCGTCGCTACCTTCGTCGACCTCACCGCATTCCACGACGTTCAGCGTCTGCAGGCGGTGATCGACGCGCTGCCGCAGCACGTCGCCGTGCTGGACGTCGACGGCACCATCACAATGGTGAACGCCGCGTGGATCCGGTTCGCCCGGGCGAACGGCGACGCCGACTTGCGCCGATCCGGTCCCGGCGCGAACTACTTCGACGCCTGCCAACCGGTCAAGGGTCCGGACGGTAAAGACGCGGCGGCCGCGGTCCGGGGGCTGCGCCGGGTGCTGGAGGGCAGCGAGTCGAGTTTCTCGATGTCGTACCCCTGCCATTCCCCGACCGAGGATCGATGGTTCGTGATGAACGTCGAGCGGGTGGTCGGCCCGGGATTCGGGGCCGTGGTGAGCCACGTCGACGTCACCGAGTGGTTTGCGGCGACGGCGGTGGAGAATCGGGCGGAAGGGTCCGCCCGCTGATGACCGGACGACCGCCGGCAGGGGACGGGGCCGATCCGGAGCCGGTGGGCCGCGGCGGGAACGAGGCGTGGCTGCTCGAGGCGTTGCTTGACATGTCGCCGGTGGCGATCGCCGTCCTGGACGAACGCGGTCGGATCGAACGCATCAACAGCAGTTACGCGGATAAGCTCGGCGCTTCGCCGGCGGAGGTGGTGGGTGAGGATTTCGCCGAGGTGCTCGTCGATCCGGTCACCGGTTTCGACATCGACCTTGCCGCGGTGGCGGCAGGGGTCCTGCCGAGTGCGGTGGTTCGCTGCCGGCATGACGGCGGGCAACGGCGCAACAGTTCGGTGGTGTGTCACCTGCGAGGCTACGTCTCGCACGGCGGGGCTCGACGGGTTGTGGTCCACGCCGTCGAGGTGGCTGGTCCGACTGCGGGAGCCGACTCCGGAGCCGAGTTCAGTTACCGCGATTCACTGCTGGGCAGTGTGGTCCCGACAGCGCTGCTCGACCTCTCGGGTGTGGTGACGGAGGTCAACGAGGCCATGGTGACCTACCTGGCGACTCCGAGGGAAATGATCATCGGCCGGCCGCTCGATGCCTACATGTCGCTCACCGCCATCCGTGACTTCCGCAGCAGGTGGCCGGAGATGCTGTCGGCCCCCGAGCGGCCGCTGCGCACCCGCGGGGAGTGGTCCGACGGCGCCGGCCGGCGCATGTGGGTGGACGTTTCGGCGAGCATCATCTGGCACGATGGCCAGCCGAGCCATGTGGTGCTGCAACTTGTGGATGCCTCGGCCGAGCGCCGGGCGGTGGATCAACTGGACTACCGCACGCGTCACGATTCACTCACCGGTCTGCCGAACCGATCCGAGTCCATGGCCACCCTGCAGCGGGCGGTGGCCCACAGCGCCGCTGCGCACGCCTACTTGGGCGTGCTCTCGTTGGATGTCGACAACTTCACCCAGATCAACGATGCACTCGGGCACGAAGCCGGCGACACAGTGCTCGCCAAACTCGCTGGCAGGCTGCGCGACGTGCTCCGACCGTCGGACTTCATCGGTCGGCTCGGCGGCGATGAGTTCGTGGTAATTCTCGAGGGTGTCGGAGGTGATGACGCCGCCCTCAGCCTCGCCGAGGGTCTGTGCCGTGCCGCCCGGACGCCGATGGATGTGGCCACCACCAGAGTCACCGCGTCGGTGAGCGTGGGAGTGACCGTGGCCCGCGGCACGGCGACCACCGGATCGATGTTGCGGGAAGCTGACGCTGCCCTGAGACAGGCCAAGCGACTGGGCCGCAACCGATGGGCCCGCTACTCCGAGGGGATGTCGGCCTCGTCGCGGACCACCCTAGCCAGCGAGTCGGCCATCAGGGACGCCGTGAACGAGCGCCGGATCGAGGCTCACTTCCAGCCGATAGTTGACCTGTCCAGTGGTCGTTTGGTGGGGTACGAAGCGCTGGCGCGCATGCGGGACGAATCCGGCGGCTTGGCGCCCAACGCCGACTTCATCGTCGTTGCGGAGCGGTCGGGCTTGATCGTGGATGTGGGTCGGCAGGTGATCGCGCAGGCCATCGGCGCGGCCAGCCGGGTCGACGACAGCGTGCACGTGTCGGTCAACGCCGCGAGCGCCCAACTCAACGACACGCATTTCGCCGATGAACTGGTGGAATTGCTCTACGCCAACGATGTCGATCCGACCAGGCTGACGGTGGAGGTCACCGAGACGACGATCCTGGAACTCACCGATGGGGCGAGGCTTGGAATCGATCGGCTGGTCGCCCTCGGAGTGGGGTTGGAGGTGGACGATTTCGGCACCGGGTTCTCGTCCCTGTCCCACCTGCGCGAGTTGCCGGTGACCGGGCTGAAATTGGATCGCAGTTTCACCGCAGGACTGTTGAGCGATGCCTCTGCCCCCTACCGCCTGGCCGAAGGTATCGCTGCCCTGGCTCGCAGTTTGCGGCTGCATACCGTGGCCGAAGGCGTGGAAACCCAGAAGCAACGCGAGTTGTTGCGGGCCAGCGGTTGGGAGCGCGGACAGGGTTGGCTGTTCGGGGCGGCCACAGATCGGATCTTCTCCGGGTGAGGGGATGGCGGACCGAGTCATGTCGCCCGTCCGACGGATCGGTTTTTCGGCTGACCGCCCACATGACGGTGTCAAACGTTCTAGCCTCGAATTCGCAAGCCGCCGCAGCGCGGTCCGTAGGCGCGCGATAGAGGGAAGGTGCATATGCCGGCACCATTGCGCTGGCTGATGCTCGCCGGGCATGTGCCACCGGGTGGCGCCGGTAGCGGGGTTGTGCGCTACGTGGTCGAGTTCACCCGTGCCCTCGACCGCGCCGAGGGGGTGGAGGTTCACGTCGTCGCGGCCCCTGCGGCTCAGCAGTGGTGGTGCGATCGGCTCCAGGATCCGGATCGGGTTCATGTCGCCCGCGGATGGGAGTCGGCCAAACATGCCCGTCGGCAGCGGCGTGGCCGTGGCATTCCGGTGGCCGCCTCGCGTTTCGACGTCGTGCACGGCGCCCGCCACGTCCTGCCGCCGGCCACCGGCGCCCTTCGAATCCTCACCGTGCACGACATGCTGCCGCTGGATCGCGAGGCGGATCACAAAGACCGCGAGACTAGCCGACTGCGCAGCCCCTATCTGGAATCGATCCGGGAGGCGGACCTGTTGGTGTGCGTCAGCGCGGCCACTCAGAGCCGCATGCTGGCCTATGTTCCCTCGGCCCGGAACCGAAGTGTGGTCATCCCGCTCGCGGCGTCGCCCTCGCTGCTGACGGTGGCGCCCGAGCCGGTGGAGGCATTGGATTCGGGTCGGCCATTCGTTCTCGCGGTCGGCGACGGATCGCCGCGCAAGAACCTCTCGTTGTTGCTTGCCGCGTGGCCGGCGGTACTCCGAGCAGTGCCGGACGCGTTGTTGGTGTTCGCCGGGCCGCCCGGCCGCGGCCGCCCGGAATCGAACGCCGAGATGCGCTCGGCGGAAGCTCGCTCGGAGTTGGTTCGGCTGGGTCTGGTGACCGACGCCCACCTGCGATGGTGCTACGAGAATGCCGCCTGCGTGGCTTTGCCGAGTGCCTTGGAAGGATTCGGCCTGCCGGTCGTGGAGGCTCAGGCCATCGGGGTGCCGTTGGTGGTCTCCGACGATCCGGCTGTGTCCGAGGCCGCTGGGGGGCGGGCCCGGGTCGAACCCAGCGATCGACCCGAGAGATGGGCCGAGGCCTTGATCGAACAACTCACCGGCGAAAACCCCCGCCCGGCCCCGGTCATCGATCGCACCTGGGACGACGTTGCGGCCGAGACGGTGGCCGCGGTGCGCCGTCGTGGGCACAGGGAGTTGACCTAGATGGGATCGGAGGTGCCCTTCGACGCGCCGGAGGTGGAGCGCTATTGGCAGACGGTCAGCGGTCTGCACCCCTTTGCCGTGAGGCGTCGAGTGCTTCACGTGGTCGGAGACGGTCAAGAGGGTATCGCCCGGTACGTGAAGGACGCGTCCACCTTCCAGAGCCAGGGCGGCTGGGACGTACACGTGGCTGCAGTCGAAACGGAAGGCTTCGGTGAACGCTGCCAGGTGCATCACTGGGGCGACGCAGCGGATGGTGCGCTGGTCGGCAGGACGAAGGGACTGCAGCACATCGTCGAGGCGGTCGAACCGGAAGTGGTCGTCTTGCACGGATCCAAGTCCGGCCGACTCGGGCGCCTGACCCTGCGGGGTCGCATCCCCACCGTGTACATCCCGCACGTGTGGTCGTTCCTGTCGTTGTCGCCGGCCATGGCCGTGGGCGCGGTGCGTTGGGAGCGCCGCGCCGCCCGCTGGACGAATCTGATCGTCGCGGTATCCGAGGCTCAGGTGTCGGCCACAGTGCGCCGCGAGATCCACGCACCGCTGGCCATGGTGCACAATCCGGTGCCGGTGGGTTGGTCCCTCGCCGACGACGGGGAACGTGCCGCCGCCCGGCTGAGGCTCGGCCTTGGTCCGGAACCGTTGGCAGTGTCTGTTGGGCGCCTGACCCGGCAGAAGGGTCACGACCAGCTGCTGTCGGCCTGGCCGACGATCCGGGCCGAGGTCCCCACCGCTCAACTGGTGGTTGTCGGTGACGGACCCCTGCGCCGACCGCTCGCGGCGTCGGCCCCGAGCGGTGTGAGTTTTGTCGGAGCCGTCGCCGATCCCCGGGACTGGGTGGCGGCGGCGGATGTGATCGTGCTCCCGTCGAGGTGGGAGGGGATGTCGCTGGCCATGCTGGAGGCGATGGCGGCCGGAAGGTCGGTCGTGATCAATGCCGTGGCGGGCAGCGAGGTGGTCGCCAAGGCCGAAGCCGGGGCGGTGGTGCCGGTCGGCAACGCCAGCGAATTGGCAGGGGCGGTCGCCGCGCGGCTGGCGGACCGTCGGGGCAACGATCGCGAGGGGTCCCGCGGCGCGGCCTACGTCGCGAAGTACAACGACCGGGTCGGCTGCTTCCTGCGGCTTTCCGCCTACCTGAGCCGGGCTCACGTCTTCGGCACACCCGCAGTGCGGGGCTGACAATCGCCGCGCGACGCCCCGGCCCGTTTCACTCTTCGGGCACGTTGAAGTTGACCTGGGCGACGATGCGCCACTGGTCGCCGTCCTGCTGCATCACCGCGAATCGGGGCGCGGGCTGGGTCGCATAGGTCTGCCCGTCGATGGTCTCAGCGGTGGCACCGAGGAATCGCGCGACGATGACGTCGCCTTCCCTGGTGGTGACGAAATCGGTCAGTTCGAAGGAGTCCATGGTGGCCGGGTTCGCGAGGTACTCCTCCCGGTTGGCCGACGAGCCGTCCGCCCGGACGAGTTGGAAGGCGGGTGAGAGGAGCGATTCGAGGGCGGCGCTATCACCGTCCTTCAGAGCTCCGAAGAAGGCGTTCTGGGTTGCTTCGGCGATCGCCACGTCTGCCGGATCGGACCTTGCGACGTCGACGTCGTTCGGAGTCCCGGAAGCTGGTGTCTCCGTGCTCGGATTGTCGGGTGTGTTGAGGTTCGCGTGCGCGAGCAGTCCCACGTCGTCGCCGTCCGCCACGAAGACGCTCAGACGCTGCCGCGGATCCGAGGTGTACAGCTGGTTGTCGATCCGTTCGCTGGCCGTCACGGTGTAGCGGGCGATGATCAGATCCTGCGAGGTCGTCACATAGAAGTCGGAGAGTTGATAGGCCCCCACGTCGGCCGGATCGGCGAGGTAGGCGGTCTTGTCCGCCGTGCTGCCATCGGCCCGAGCGATCTGGAAGGCAGGCAGGAGGAACTGGTCGAGGCCCTCGACGTCGTCGCGCAACAACAGACTGAAGAACTCGTCCGCGCCCCGCTCGGCCGCTTGCACCGCCTCAGCGGAAGCGGGCGAGGATACGGCGGAGGTCGTAGCGGGCGAGGTCGCGGTGCTTTCGTCCTGCGTAGAACCACACCCCGCCAACATCCCGATCGCCAGGGCACCGGCGGCAAGGGCACCCGCGCATCGTCTGAGAGCAGCCATATCCTCATGCTACGCGCGGATCAGACGAGTCAGTAGATTGTCAGTCATGACATACGTCTTGGGCGGTCTCGCCGATTTCCCGCTGGACAAGGCCACCTCGGTGAAAGCCGGTGGCACCTCCTACGTCGTGGTGCGCAGTTCAGAGGCGCCCGACGACGTCTGCGTCGTCGTCAACAAGTGTCCCCACGCCGGGCTCAGCCTCACCAAAGGGCCGCGCGGCGAGTACGCCGACGGGGTCATCACCTGTCCCTGGCACAACTCCCGATTCGACGTGTGCACCGGTGAGAACCTCGACTGGACTCCCGGTGTGGCGGGGATCGCGGTTCCCCGCTGGTCGCGGAAGTTGATCGCCATGGGCAAGTCTCCCGCTCCGTTGGAGGTGGTCGCAGTGACCATCGAAGACGGCAAAGTCGTCATCGACCCCTGAAGGTGTTGGCTGCCACCACAACGCGGTCGCGCCCTTCGTCCTTAGCCCGGTAGAGCGCCTGATCGGCGCGGCGCAGCGTTTTGGTGACGGGTTCGCCGTCGATGAATTCGGCGGCCCCGATCGACACTGTCACGCCTGCCGGGGTGCTGTGGCGGATCCGGTCGAGTTGCTCCCGGGCTTCGGCGAGGCTGGTGCCGGCCAAGATGAGGCCGAATTCCTCCCCGCCGTAGCGGGCCAGAATGTCTCCTCGTGTGAGGTGCGCCTCCCAGGCGCGGGCGGCGGATGCGAGCATGCGGTCGCCGGCCTGATGGCCGAAGGTGTCGTTGAAGTCCTTGAAGTGATCGAGGTCGAGGATGGCCACGGTCAACGGCGCGCCGGTCTTGTCGGAGAGATTGGCGGCCTGCACTAGATCGTGATCCCAGGCCCGCCGATTCGGTAGCCCGGTGAGCGCGTCCTCGCGTGCTTTGTTCGCGAGGGCGTTGGACTGACGCTGCACCTTCAGCAGCAGCAGGGTGACGCGGGCCAGGAGCAACAGCACGACCAGGCCGTTCGCCAGCGCCAGCCAGCGGGTCAGCCATTCGGCGTCGGCGAAGGCTGCGATGGCCAGCAGCATGGGAGTGGTCAGGACTCCGATCCCGGCGAACAGACCGAGTCCCAGGCTCAACTTGAACGTCTTGCTCGGGGCCCGTGAGGTGGGTCGTCCGGCGCCCGGCGCGGTGACCGCGAGCACGTAGGTCAGCAGCGCTGCTGTCCAAAGCACCTCGAACGACTCGGCGGATCCATCCACCGGACGCAACAACTGCATCTGATACCAGAGATCGGACACCAGGAACAGGCCGGTCGCCAGCGCGAGCAGGACCAAGGCCAAGTTGGTCCACCGCAGCCCCTGCAAGATCCGGATGAAGAGCGCGAGGAGTACCAGGTCGAGCAGCGGATAGGTCACCGTGAGCACCAGGGTCAAACTCTGGGCGCTTGCGTCGATGAGGGCGGGGCCCAACACGTAGGCGGCGATGACCGAGGAGACCGCGATGGTCACGATTCCGGTATCGATCCAGGTCTCGATGCCGCGCCCGGGAAGCAACTGTCGGAGCAGCAGGGAGAGGCCGAGGATCATGAACAGGTACGACGCGAAGTAGGGGATGTCCGACAGCGCTGGGGAGAGGGCTTCGCTGCGGGTGGCTAGCTCGAGGTCGTAGAGCACATCTCCGAGCACCGTCATCGTCATGGATGCCCAGAACAGCAGCCAGACGTTCCTGGTTTGCCGAGGAAGGCGCAGGGCGGCAACCAGGAACACCAAACAACCGACGATTCCGACAATCCTGGCCAGCAGGGATGTCTGAGTCGGCTCAGTCGGAACCAGCAGCAACATGGCAAGGACGCCGACGACGGCAGCGAGGCCGAACCACCACCTACCAGAAGGACCGGCCATGCGGGCGTCCTCCCTTGCAGCGAACCGGTGATCGTCAGCACTTAAGCATAGGCGCGCGCACGGCCGGTGACAGTTCCGGAAAGCACCCGATCGCGGTGGGTCAGAGGCCAGACTTGGCGGGTGGACGATCGCGATGACGTGGAACTGATGATCGGCCGACTCGGACTGGCGATGCTCGCCGCAGGATACGCCGTGACCGACGTGACGGCGGAACTGCGCAGGGTGGCGAATAGTGCGGGTCGGGCCGAGATGTCGATCGGCGCCCTGCCGAACGCGATCCTGGTCGACGATCCGGCGGTGCAGCGGGCTCGGGTGGCCGATATGGCGGCGGGTACCGAGTATCGATTCGACCAGTGCCAGCGGGTGGGGATCGTCGCCGGTCGGGCGGCCGTCGGCGAGTTGACGCCTTCCGCTGTGATCGCCGAATTGGATGCGGTCGCGGCCATGCCGCCGAGGTATCCGGCATGGCTGGTTGTGGTGGGTTTCGGAGCCATAGCCGCGGGTGTGTCCGCTGTCTTCCGAACCACCTGGGGGGCGCTGGCGGTCGATCTCGGAGTCGGTCTGGTGGTGGGCGTGTTGATGGTCGTCCTGGGTCGCTTCCCGAGACTGACCGGACTGCTGCCGGTGGCGTTGGGTTTCGCCTCGGCGGCCTTGGTCTTCGGAGCGTCGCAGCTGCTCGGTTTGCCGCCGGTGCCGCTATTCGCGGTCTTCGCTCCGATCGTCGTGCTGGTGCCGGGCGCCACCATCACCAACGCGGTCATCGAACTTGCCGCCGGCGACGTGGTGTCCGGAGGCGGTCGACTCGTCGCGGGTTTGGTGACCTGGGTGATGCTGCTGCTGGGCGTGATGTTGGGTGGTGCCGCCGTGGGTGTGACCGGGGCCGAACTCGCCGAGTCCCTGGTCGGTCCGCTACCGCTCTGGTCGGCCCTCGTGGGTCTGGTGGTGATGGCGGTCGGAATCACCTGGACGGGCAGTGCCTCGGCCAAGTTGGGGTTCGTCGTCGCGGTGGTCCTGCTGCTCACCTTCGGTATCGTGGCGGCCGTCTCCACGCTGGTGGGCTACCAGATCGCCAGCGGGATCGCCGCGGCGATCATGCTGGTTGCCACGCGACTGACGGAGCGTCGGCACAGTGAGTTGCCGGCCATCGTGACTTTCCGGCCAGCCTTTTGGTTGTTGGTCCCCGGATCGCTCGGACTGGCTTCGTTGGCTCAGGTGACGACGTCTGGGGCGGGAGTGACCGAGGCCTTCTTGGTGCCGGTGATCGGCACCATCGTGGCCATCACGTTGGGTGTGCAGGTGGGGGCGGTGGCGAGTGAAGCCCTGCTGCGCGCCCGGAGGGACTCGAACCCCCAACCAGCCGGGTAGAAACCGGCGGCTCTATCCGTTGAGCTACGGGCGCCGGGGGAGTCGACTGCGCGTCCGACTTGCCGTGGCCGCGTGCCGCTCCGCCGCCGGCGAGCCTATCGCGCCACCCTGCGAGGCCTTCGGTGGGCGCGGCGTCAGGGGTACGGCCAGGCGTTCTCTTTGCAGCCCTGCAGGCTGATCGACTGCTGTTGCATCACTGGCGCCAGCTCACCCTCGGCGGCGCAGAACTCATGGTTGTAGCCCAGTCCGTGGCCCACCTCGTGGTTGATCAGGTACGAGCGGTACGTACCGAGATCGGTGAACTCCGGAGTGGCAGCGAACCAACGATCGGCATTGAGCATCGTGTGGACGCCGTCCCAGCAGGAGTACATCCCCTCGGTGTCCAGGCCGACCCGTCCGCACATGTCGTCCACCACGGCGGGAGGTGCGAGAACGATGCGAATCGAGGCCTCCGTCGGCCGATCGATTCGTTGGAACGCGCGGGAACCGTCCGCCACCCAACCGTTACCGGTGTTGCCCAGGGTGGCCTCCACTGCAGTCACAAACGTCGGCATCTCGGCTGCGAGCGACGCCTCGGCCTCAACCGTGTAAGTGAAGAGGGCCACTTGCTCGGGGCCGACGATCGGTCCGCTGCCGGGGGCGACAGTGGTGGGGGGTAGCCCATCGTCGTTGGACACCAGTTCGACAACCGGGGCCGTTGCGACTACGACCTCTCCGCCGGACGGTGCCGGCTCAGGGGCTTGACCCGCGCCGGCTGCCGCAGCGTCAGTCCCGCCGGCCGCCGCAGCGTCAGTCCCGCCGGAAGTACCGTCCGCAGCGGTGGAGGGGATGGGGGTAGCCGACGTCGAGGGCGGCGGCGAAGTTGTGGTCTGGGGAACTGGGGATGCGGTGACGTTCCCGAGCGTGGCGGGGGTCAGTGACGGCTCAGCCGGCACCGCCGGCGGCGGTCCGATGGCGATGGTGTCGCCTTCGGGTTGGGGTACCTGCGTGAACTGGGCCAGGGCACCCATCCCCAACAGCGCACCGGCGGTGGCGAGGGCGGCGACAAGTGCCACGCGGCCGCGTCTGGTGAGCGTGGGATGCTCGGGGCGCCCGCCCCAGTCGTCGGACGTGCTCGGCGGCATGAACGCTCCATCGACTCGACTCTTGTGTGCGGGCTCCAACAACGTTACCCCCAGGTTCAGTCAGATCGGGAGCATTGCGTCCGAATCCGGTGGGACTGCAGGGCCCACCGCCTCCCGTGCCACGTGTCGACTGCGCCTACTCAGGCGTGATCTCGATCCCGATCGAACCGGCGGAACCACGGATCGAACTGGCCAAGGTCATCACCTTTCCCACCAGGCCGTAGCGCTTCTTCACCAGTGATTCGATGCGCCGCGATTCGTCCTCGTCAAGCAGGACCGCGGTGCCCGGCACCTGCTCACCGGTGAGGTTGCCGCGCATGTCGCACGGCGCCAGCAGCACGTCCGGATTGTTTCGAAGACGCTTGACCTTGCCGGAGTCCCGCTGGGTGGTGACGTAGAGGTGATCGCCTTCCCGCACCACCCACACCGGAGTCGCCACCGGGTCTCCGGTCTTGCGGAACGTGGTCAATGAGAGGTACTTGCCGCTCGAAAGCCGGGTGAGTTCGTCCACGCAAGTGACCCTAGCCGACCCAGCGGATCGAACTTTTCCACAGCGGTAGAAACGCCCCTACCCAGGGCGTACGCGCTGCGACAGAGTTGATGCCACGCGGACCGGATCCGCGCCAGCAGATCAGTCGAGGGGGAGCTCATGCACGCCATCACCACAGCAATGATCGGGACAGCGGTCACCGATGTTCGCCACGCCATCACCCAGTCCGGGCTGTCGATGGCACGGTTTCGGATGGTGAGCCAACCGAGGCGATTCGACGCTTCGGTCGGCACGTACGTCGATCAGGAGGCGTCCTTCGTCACGGTGTTCGCCTGGCGCGCGATGGCCGACCACATCGCCACCAGCATCCGCAAGGGGGATCCCGTGGTGGTGGTCGGAAGGATGCGCGTGCGGGAGTGGAGCGACGATGGCCGCCCGCGGGTCACCGTGGAGGTGGACGCTCAATCCGTCGGTCACGATCTGTCGCGCGGCACAGCCCGATTCGCCCGCAACACCCGACGCCAGCAGCCGGACTCCGAACCGGGTGAATCCGGCGCCGAGTTGTCCGTCGTGGATGGTCACGCTGCGCCCGCGCCAGACGCTTCACGCGCGGCCGCGCCCGTGCCCGGTGGCGCCGAGGTGCGCGCCGTCCCAGCCTGACCACAGGCAGGTGCGCGTCGGCGACTAGGGTTTGGAACCATGGCTGAGTACATCTACACTCTTCGAAAGGCCCGCAAAGCCCACGGCGACAAGGTCGTGTTGGACGATGTCACGCTGTCGTTCCTCCCTGGGGCCAAGATCGGTGTCGTGGGTCCGAACGGCGCCGGCAAGTCCAGCCTGCTCAAGATCATGGCGGGTTTGGACCAACCTTCCAACGGGGACGCCATGTTGGCCCCGGGCGCCACCGTCGGGATCTTGCTGCAGGAACCTGAGTTGGATCCGGAGAAGTCCGTCCTGGGCAACGTGGAAGAAGGGGTCGCGGCCACCAAGGCCATGCTCGACCGGTTCAACGAGGTTTCCGCCGAGATGGCGGATCCGGACGCCGATTTCGACGCCCTCATGGCGGAGATGGGCAAACTCCAGGAGGAGCTCGATCGCCGGGAGGCGTGGGATATCGACGCCCAACTCGAGCAGGCCATGGACGCCTTGCGCTGCCCCCCGCCAGACGCGGACGTCACCGTACTGTCCGGTGGCGAACGCCGCCGCGTCGCGCTGTGCAAGTTGCTGCTGCAGCAACCCGATCTGCTGCTGCTCGACGAGCCGACCAACCACCTCGACGCGGAGAGCGTGCTGTGGCTCGAGCAGTTCCTCGAGAAGTACCCGGGCACGGTGGTGGCGATCACCCACGACCGGTACTTCCTGGACAACGTGGCGCAATGGATTCTGGAACTCGACCGGGGTCGGGCTTTCCCCTACGAGGGCAACTACTCGACCTATCTGGAGACCAAAGCCTCGCGGCTGAAAGTCGAAGGCGCCAAGGACGCGAAACTGCGCAAGCGGCTCACAGACGAACTCGACTGGGTCCGATCGGCACCCAAGGCTCGCCAGGCCAAGAGCAAGTCGCGGCTGGCCCGCTACGAGGAGATGGCGGCCGAGGCGGAGCGCACCCGCAAACTGGACTTCGAGGAGATCCAGATACCGCCCGGCCCGCGCCTCGGCAACGTCGTGGTTGAGGTCGAGGACCTATCCAAGGGTTTCGGCGACAAGCTGCTCATGGACGACATCTCCTTCAGCCTGCCCCGCAACGGCATCGTCGGCGTGATCGGACCGAACGGCGTCGGCAAGACGACGCTGTTCAAGATGATCGTAACCGCCGCCGACGGGGATGACGGCCAGCCGGAAGTGCCGAATGGCGGGGTCATCCGGGTGGGCGACACGGTTGCGCTGTCGTACGTGGATCAGAACCGCAGCGGCATCGATCCGAAGAAGACCGTCTGGGAGGTCGTCTCCGACGGTCTGGACTACATCAACGTCGGCAGAGTCGAGATGCCCAGCCGGGCCTACGTCTCGGCTTTCGGCTTCAAGGGCCCGGACCAGCAGAAACCCGCGGGCGTGCTCTCCGGCGGGGAGCGGAACCGGTTGAACCTCGCGTTGACCTTGAAGATGGGCGGAAATCTGCTGCTGCTCGACGAGCCGACCAACGACCTGGATGTCGAAACCCTGTCCAGTCTCGAGAACGCTCTGCTGGAGTTCCCGGGTTGTGCCGTCATCACATCCCACGACCGTTGGTTCCTCGACCGCGTTGCCACGCACATCCTCGCGTACGAAGGCGACTCGCAGTGGTTCTGGTTCGAGGGCAACTTCGAGGGTTACGAGAAGAACAAGATCGCCCGGCTCGGAGCGGAGGCCGCACGACCCCATCGCGCCACCTATCGCAAACTGACCCGGAGCTAGCCCGGTGCTCTCCACCCGGGTCCTCGCCCAGATGCGCTGGTCGGACATGGACGCGCTGGGTCACGTCCACAACGCCGCGTTCCTCAACTACTTCGAACTCGCCCGCGCCCAACTGGTTTTCTCCGCGCTGCGTCTGCCGGGCGACTACGGCATCGGGCTGGTGGTGCGGCGGCATGAGATCGACTACGTGCGGCAACTGATCTATCGACCGACCCCGGTGGCCGTCGAGACCTCCGTGGCGGCGGTGGGCCGGACCTCCCTGACACTGACCGGTTGGGTGGGCGAACCGGACGAGGACATCCGCTACGCCGCCATCACCACGGTGCTGGTGGCCGTCGATCCGTCCGACGGCGCCGCGGTCGGGATACCGGATCCGATTCGAGAGGCACTGCTCGCCGACAGCGGTGAGAATTGAGCCATGACTTCGGTGATGTTGTCCAAGGACGCCAGACTGCACCTCGCCTCAGCGCTGCAGAAGTTCGTTCGCTGGGACTCCGGAAGCGTGGTGCGACTGCTCACCACCGACCGCGCGTTGGGGATCTATGCAGACGCGCCGATGGGCGTGCTGGTGTTCATTGCGGTACCGCTGGCGGAACCACCGGAGCAGACGCTCGACCGGCCGGTGTCCGCGCACCGTCTGCGCGACGTCTTGGGCGAATTGGCCTCGCCCGCGGGCGATCCCGGTCCCGTTCCGGTGCGCCTTCCCGATGCCCGAGACATGCCCCCGGCGCTGGCCGCGATACCGAGCCGGGACGGTTGGATCCCGGCCGAGAAGGCGACGGCGGCTGAAGTTGCCACGGCCGTGGACACTGCCTTGGACGACCTCCAGCGTGCCACCGACGCGGAATCCGACGACGCCTCGAAACGTGCTGTGGCTGAGCGGTGGTGGGATACCCCGTCCTGGGGCGGGATGCCGCTGAAGGCGCTGCACGCGGCCAAGTCGTTGGGCATGTTGGCGCACCCGGGAGCGCGCATCGAGTCGGCCACGAGGGCCGGCTGGAAGCGGCTGCAATCACCGGCGGGGCAAGTGTTCGTCGCTCCGCCAGCCTCCTACGCGGGCATCCCGCTCTCGGTGGTCAAGTAGGAAGTTCACCGTTCGGGGCGGCTTCCAACCACACCGCACAGTCGGGCGGTACCGAGAGACCCTCCTCGGTGGCCCGTACCTGGCGGCGCCGACCACCGGAGGCGACGATCAGCCGCCAGTCCCCGGGCACCGTCACTTCACGCCGTCCGCAGTTGAGCACGACACGCACGTTCGGCGGACCCATACGATCGAAGCAGAGCACATCGGCATCGCCGACCTCCACCCACGCCAGCGTCCCGGCAGCTGGTTCGAAGTTGCCCATGCCGAGAGCGGGATGGGATCGTCGCACCGCCAGCAGCCGACGGTAGAGCGTCGGGACGGACTCGGGATCGAGCCGGTCACCAGGTTCGCGGCTGCTCGTGTCGCGGGCGAACCGTGCCCAACTGGCCGGTTGGGGCAACCAGGACTCCGCACCCGGCCCGAAGCCGTAACTCGGGTGGTCGGCGATCCATGGCAGCGGAACCCGGCAGCCGTCTCGGCCCAGTTGCTCGCCGGAGGTGCGGAAGAAGATGGGATCGGCGCGGCTTTCGGGCGGCAGGTTGAACACTTCCGGCAGCCCGAGTTCCTCACCTTGGTAGAGGTAGGCCGGACCCGGCAACCCGAGCATGAACGTCGTCATGGCCCGGGCCCGCAGCAAGGCCAGTTCGGGTCGGTCGCTGAATCTGGAGGCGTGGCGGGTGACGTCGTGATTGCTCAGCACCCAGGTGGTCGGGGCGCCGACCAGGCCGTTGGCGTACAACGACCCGTCTACGATCTCGCGGATTCCTGCGGCGTGCCAGGGGACTTTGAGGAAGTCGAAATTGAAGACCGTGTGGAGCTCGTCGGGTCGCACATAGGCGGCCTGTCGGGCCGGGGTGGTGACCCAGACCTCGCCGCAGAAGACTCGTGGTTCGGGGTAGTCGTCCGCGATCTGCCGCCAGGACCGGAAGATCTCGTGCACTTCGGGTTGATCCCAGCAGGGAGCAGGTTGCACGTCCTCGAAGAGCCGCACCGCACCTTCCTCCGGCACTTGCCCAACCGAGGCCAACGAGGGGTAGCCGTCGGCCTTCACCAGCCCATGCGCCACGTCGATGCGGAATCCGTCCACACCACGGTCGAACCAGAACCGCAATGTGGCTGCCATTTCGGCGGCCACGTCGGGGTGGGACCAGTTGAGGTCGGGTTGGGAATCATCGAACAGATGCAGGTACCAGTAGCCGGTCGGTGTGCCGTCGCGGGACACGATCGGCGACCACGCCGGACCGCCGAACACCGACACCCAATCGTTCGGCGGCTGCCCGCCATCCGGGCCGGTTCCCGGTTGGACGTGGTAGCGATCCCAGGCCGGGTCGCCCGGCGGGGTGGCGGCGGCTTCGACGAACCAGCGGTGGGCCACGCTCGTGTGGTTGGGCACGATGTCCACGATCACGCGCAGGTCGAGTTCGTGTGCCCGCTCGATGAGTCGTTCGGCGTCGGCGAGGGTGCCGAACAGCGGGTCGACGTCGCGGTAGTCGGCCACGTCGTAACCGCCGTCGTTCTGCGGGGAGACGTAGAAGGGCGTGAGCCACACCGCGTCGACTCCGAGATCGGCGATCGCGTCCAACCGGGAGGTGATGCCGGGTAGGTCGCCGATTCCGTCGCCGTCGGAGTCCGCGAACGATCGCACGTAGATCTGGTACACCACCGCGTCCCGCCACCACTGGGCCTCCGCGGCGTCGGTTGCCGGCGTCGGGCGATCGCCGGTGGCAGAAGTCATCGAGGTGCCTCCAGGAAGCCGGTGTTCACCATGGCGTAGGCGGCGTTGTACAGGTAGTTCCACATCTGGGCATCGAGTTCGGGAGGAAGCTCTCGGGCGTCCAGCGCCGCACGCATGTGGAGCAACCAGCGGTCACGGGCCTGCGGGTCCACTTCGTAGGGCGCGTGGCGCATCCGCAATCGAGGGTGTCCCCGCTGCTCGGAGTACGTCGTTGGCCCACCCCAGTACTGTTCCAGGAAAAGTCGAAGGCGCTCGGCGGCCGGCGCCAAGTCGGCTTCCGGATACATGGGCCGCAGCACATCGTCTCCGGCCACCCCTGCGTAGAAGTCGGCCACGAGTTGAGCGAAGAACTCGTGGCCGCCGAACCTGTCGAAGGGCCGATCCGTTGTGTCCACGCCCATCAGGTTAGTAGGGCATCGCCCATGTGGTACTCGAGGTCGGAGGCGACCGCGGCGTCGCTCGCCCACTCGCGGCCGAGGGCCAGCCGCTCGGCCGCTGCGGCGATGTTCACCAGCATCGACTCGAACACCACGCCGTGGAACGGCGCCACCGACCACCAGTAGGCGTGGCCCGGGAGGCCGTGCGGGTGGTAGATGGCCCGTTGGTGGTACACCGTCCGCCCCTGGTCGTCCAACTCCACCCGAAGCTCCAGCCAGGCCAGTCCGGGCATCTTCATCTCCGCCCGCAGCCGCAGCAGCGCGTTCTCCTCGCGTTCCTCGACCCGCCAGAAATCGACCGTTTCACCCACCCGCAGGTAGCGGGCGTTGCGGCGCCCCCGCCGCAGCCCCACCCCACCCACGAGGCGATCGAGCACTCCGCGCACCTCCCACGCCAGCGGGAACGAGTACCAGCCGTTGTTGCCGCCGATGCCCTCGATCACCGACCACAGCGCGTCGGGTGGCGCGTCGACGACCCGGCGTCGGTCGTCGGTGTACAGGCTCCCGCCGGCCCACTCCGGGTCGTGCGGCAACGGTTCGGCCGGTGCCCCTGGGACCGAGGCGCTCGACCATCGGGTGACCACGTTGGCGTCGCGTACCCGCACCAGCGCCAACGCCACCGCCCGCTCGAACGTCAGCAATCCGCTGGCCGGGGGTGCGATGTAGCGCTGGATGTCGTTCTCGCCGCACACCACTTCGTTGCGCAATGATTCCACCAGCGGTTTGGCGATGCTCGCCGGCACCGGGGTGACGAAACCGACCCAGTGCGCCGACAGCGTGGGGCTCAATACCGGTACCGGTGCGATGACTCGGCGCCGCAACCCGGCGACGGCCGCGTACCGCTGCATCATCTGCTGGTAGGTGAGCACGTCGCGACCGCCGATGTCGAAGGTGCGGTTGACGTCCGGCGGCAGTTCCGCGCAGCCGACGAGGTAGCGCAGCACGTCACGGATCGCGATCGGCTGGATCCGGTTGTGCACCCAGCGCGGGGTGACCATGGCAGGCAGTCGCTCGGTCAGATAGCGCAGCATCTCGAAACTCGCCGAACCCGAGCCGATGATCACCGCCGCGCGCAATTCCGCAGTCGGCACACCTCCGGCGCGCAGGATCTCGCCCACTTCGGCCCGAGACCTCAGGTGGGGGCTGAGTTGTTCGGGCGGGCAGGCCGGTGTGAGCCCGCCCAGGTAGACGATTCGACCAACCTTTTCGTCCCTGGCGATGGTGGCGAACAGTCGGGCCAGGTTGCGCTCGACTTCCTCGAAACCTTCGCCGAGTTGCAGCGAGTGCAGCAGGTAGTAGGCCACGTCGACGCCGCCCAAGGCCTCGCGTACCTGATCCGGTTCGCCGGCATCCCCGCGGACCACCTCGACCTCGTCGAACCAGGCGACGTCGCGGAGGCGGTCCGGATGCCGCGACAGCACCCGGACCCGATAGCCGGCGGCGAGGAGTTCCGGCACGAGCCGACCACCGATGTAGCCGGTCGCGCCGGTGACCAGGCAGAGTTTTCCCGGAGACGGCATGGGCCAAGTGTGGCGGTTGGCCACCGGAGCCGCACCTCGGATCGCAGGCACTACCCGAAGGGGCGCCCACATGGTGACGCGGCCGCCGCCGGAGCAGCCGAAGAGGACCCTTGGCCGTGCCTTCGCGGGATAGCCTGGGGCCATGAATGATCCAGCGCAGGACCGATCCGAGGGTCAGGATCCGAAGCCGTCGCAGCCCTTCTCCGCCGCCTCCGCCTCCGGCCCGGTCACCGGGACCGGCTCGGCCGGCGCGGAACAATCGCCAGTCCACGTCGAGGTCTACGGCGAGCGCCCCCCCGCACGGGCCATGCTCGGCTACATCAAACCGACCCTGTGGGTGATCGCCGCGGTGTACGTCGTGGCCTTTCTGTTCCTCAACTCGGACTCCGCGCAGATCAACTTCGTGTTTTTCCGATCCGAGGTGCCACTTTTCGTGGCTCTGCTGGTGATGCTGGCCCTCGGCATGGGGCTCGGTGCTCTGACGGTTTGGCTGCGCGGCCGGCACCGTCCGGAGAAGAAGTCGAAGTAGCCGTCGACGCATGCCAGAGATTCACGATCTGACGGCGCTGGAGCAGGGGCGGGCGATCGCACGAGGTGAGCTCTCGTCAGTGGAGATCACCCGCCACTACCTCTCTCGGAGTGAACGGCTCGACGAGGAGGTCGGGGCCTTCGTGCGGCTGCTGCCGGAACTGGCACTAGCAGGGGCGGCCGCGGCGGACTCGGCGATCTCGGCCGGGCAACGGCCGCCGGATCAGCCGCTGTTCGGCGTCGTGTGCCCGGTGAAGGATCTCGATCTCGTGGCCGGGGTGCCGACGAGTTTCGGCAATCCCGCGCTGGAGGTCACCCTCGACGTCGATTCCAACGTCGTCGCCGCGTTGCGCGGGGCCGGTCTGGTGATCACCGGCAAGACCAGCACGCCGGAAATCGGCCTTCCGTGCTACACCGAACCCGATCGCCTCCCGACCGCCCGCAACCCCTGGGACCTCGGCCGCTCCGCTGCCGGATCGTCGGGTGGGGCCGCTGCCGCGGTCGCCGCCGGCCTGGCGCCGTTGGCCCAGGGGAGCGACGGTGGCGGTTCCATCCGGCTGCCGGCCGCGGTCTGCGGCCTGGTCGGCATCAAACCCTCCCGCGGCCGGGTCAGTTCCGGACCGTTCAGCTACGGAGTGGGGGACCTGGCGACCTCGGGCCCGCTCGCCCGAACCGTGGCGGATGCCGCCGCCCTGCTCGATGTCATGAGCAGCCACTCGGGTCCCGGCGATCCACTCCACGCACCACCTTCAGCGGGCAGTTTCCTGGCCGCCGCCACCCGAGCGCCGGGCCGGCTGCGGATCGGTTGCTACACGTCGCCGGTGGTGGGGCACACCGAACCCTCGGCCGACGTCCGGTCCGCGATCGACTCCACCGTCGAACTCTTGACCGAGCTCGGCCACGAAGTCGTCGCCATTGACCCTCCGTTCGACCGCTCGGCGGTTGGACTCTTCGAGGTCCTCTGGTCGGCGTCGGCGGCCGGTCTCGATCTGCCACCGCACGTCGAGTCCACCCTCACCCCGCTCACCGCACACCTGCGCGAGCGCGGCCGCAGTTACCACGCCGGCGAGCTCGCAGCCGCCCTCGCCCAGATCCGGGTGATGGCGCGTTCTGCGATCCTCGCCACGGCGGAATTCGACGCCGTGCTCTCGCCCACCGCCACCGATGTGGCCTTCCCGGTCGGCTCGATGCGCAACGACGCCGATCCCGCGGCAGACTTCGAGGCACAGAAGCAGTGGGCGTCGTACACCGCGATCTGCAACGTCACTGGCCAACCGGCGATCAACGTGCCGCTGAACTGGAGTCGGGAAGGTCTGCCGGTCGGGGTGCAACTCGCGGGCCGGCCGTACGACGAATCCCTGATCATCTCGCTGTCCGCTCAACTGGAGGAGGCCAGGCCATGGCTCAAGCGACACCCCAGCCTGTGGTGACGCCCGACCCGGAAAACGCCGAGGTCCAACACCAGACGTCCTCGACGGTGCTCACGGACACCGAACCCGAGGAGTTGGTGGCCCCGCCCTTCGTTGAGGTCGGGCACGAATTGGGCAAACTCGCCAACGCCTATGGAGTTGCGACCGAGTATTGGGATCAGGGGGGTCGCCACCACAAGGTCTCGGCGGTGACGGTGCAGGCCGTGCTGGCGGCGTTCGGTGTCGACGCCAGCACCCCGGAGGCATGCACGGAGGCTCTCGAGGAGCGGCGGCTGGAGCATTGGCGGCGCATGCTGCCGCCGGTGTTCGTGATGCGGCAACATGCCGAGGCGGTCACCTGGGTCCACCTCCGGCACGGCGATCCGGTGAGGTTGTGGATCGAGTTGTCCGACGGCGGCTATCGCCACGACCTGACCCAGGTGGAGAACTGGACCCCACCCCAGTACCTGGACTCGGGTCCCGTCGGCGAGGCCAGTTTCCGGCTGCCCGGAGATCTCCCGCTGGGTTGGCACACTCTTCACGCAGAGTCGCGTGGCGTCAAGGCATCGTGCCCGCTGGTGGTGGCCCCGAACCGCCTCGAGTTGCCCGAGTCCATGCACCATCGGCCCGGCTGGGGACTGGCGGTGCAGCTGTACTCGATGCGGTCGCAGCGCTCGTGGGGGCTGGGGGATTTCGCCGACCTCGCCGACCTCGCGGCCTGGAGCGGCGCGGCGCTGGGGGCGGACTTCGTGCAGGTCAACCCGCTGCACGCCGCCGAACCGACCGCGCCGATGGCGGAGTCGCCGTACTTGCCGGTCACCCGGCGGTTCTTCAATCCGATCTACATCCGGGTGGAGGACATTCCCGAGTTCGGCTACCTCGCCGGCGAACAGGTCGACGCCATCGCCGCGCTCGGTGATTCGGTCAAGGCAGCCAACACGTCCCCGAACCTGCTCGATCGCGACAGCACCTGGGCGGCGAAGAAGCAGGCGTTGGAGATGGTGTGGGAGGTGCCGCGCAGCCCGGGACGGCAGGCGCAATACGAGTCGTTCGTGGCCGCCGAAGGAGCCGGACTGGTCGACTTCGGCACGTGGTGTGCACTGGTCGAGGAGTACGGGCAATACTTCACCACCTGGCCGGAGGAGTACCAGGATCCTGACTCCCCGGCGATAGCCGAATTCCGGGGCAAGAAGGCGGAACGGATCGACTTCTACTGCTGGCTGCAGTGGGTGTGCGATGCCCAACTGGCGCACTCCCAGCACACGTCCAAACAGTGCGGCATGCGCCTCGGTGTGCTGCATGATCTGGCGGTCGGAGTCCACCCCTACGGTGCGGATGCGTGGGCGCTGCAGAAGGTGCTCGCCGGCGGAGTCACGGTGGGCGCGCCGCCGGACATGTACAACCAGATGGGCCAGAACTGGTCGCAACCGCCATGGCGACCCGACACGTTGGCCGATGCGGCGTTCATCCCCTACCGGGACATGCTGCGGACGGTGCTGCGCAATGCCGGTGCCCTCCGGTTGGATCACGTGTTGGGGCTGTTCCGGTTGTGGTGGATCCCCAAGGGGATGCCGGCCTACGCCGGTACGTTCGTCAAATTCGACCATGAGGCGCTGGTGAACATCCTGGTGCTCGAGGCCCATCAGGCGGGGGCGGTGCTGATCGGCGAGGACCTGGGGACGGTCGAAGAGTGGGTGCAGAACCTGCTCGCCGACCGCGGCATTCTTGGGACCACGATCTTGTGGTTCGAACGCATCGGCAGTTGGATCCGTCCGGTGGAGAACTGGCGCTGGTTGTCCATGGCGTCGGTCACCGTCCATGACCTGCCGCCGACGGCTGCCTACCTGGCCGGTGAACACATCAAGCTGCGTTCCGAACTGGGTCTACTGGCGGGGACCGAAGACGATGAGTGGGCGGCTTTCCACGCGGAGGTCGAGCACTGGCGCAGCGAATTGGCCAACCGTGGGTTGCTGCGCCCGGACGCATCCACCGACGATCTCGTCGTGGCATTGCATCGGCTGGTCGCGCGATCGCCATGCCGCCTGATCTCCATCGCGCTGCCGGACACCGTCGGGGACCATCGGCCGCAGAACCAGCCGGGAACCGATCAGGAGTACCCGAACTGGCGCATCCCGCTGTGCGATTCGCAGGGGGAGCCGGTGCTGCTGGAAGACTTGGTGGTCTCCGAGACATTGCGTCGGCTGGTCGCCGCAGTCGGCGGTTGAACCTACCGGGGAATCGACCAGACCGTCCCACGCAGTGCGGCGCACATCGTCTACGGTGGACTCGACGGAAGGTGGAGCATGGATGCGATCGGGGCATTGGTGGTCTTCGCGGTGATACCGCTGGCCGTGACGCTTGTGGTGGTCGGTTTCGTCCTCGGCCCGGGCTGGAGCCGCGCAGGTCGATGGCGGCCCGGTGAACCCTGGCGGGACGAGCCGGTTCTCCTCACCTCGGAAAGCCCGGAGCCATCAGGCGACGTCGCCGAGCCGCCGCCGGCCGAGGCGGCCGAACTCGTGCCGGCGAACCCGACCCCGGAATCGTCGGATGCGACCGCGCAGGTGGTGCCCGTCGCAGAGGCGACGGCCGCAGAATACGGAGGTGCCCGTGGCCGGTGGTGAACCGTTCAGCGCATCGCAGCTGAACGACGTGAGGCGGGCGATCAGCCTGGCCGAGGACATGAGCGGTTTGACCTTCGCAGTGCACGTGGGGAACCTCGATGAGGGTAGGGCCAGCGCCGAAGCCTTGATGGGGACCTTGCCCGCGCCGGCGAACAGCGTGTTGGTCGCCGTGGACCCGGATGCCAGGTCGGTGGACATCGTCACCGGACCGCAAGCGCGGCGCTGGTTGCCCGACGACCGCTGCCAGTTGGCCATCCTGACGATGTCGTCCAGATTCGCCTACGGTGACATCGCCGGCGGTGTGCGCGCCGGACTCATCGTGCTCGGGGAGCAGGCCATGCACCCGACGGTGCTCTTCACCGACGAACCGGCCTGATCGACCGCCGCGCCTTACCCCTGCCGGTCGCGGGCAATGCAGCGCACCGCGCGTTCGACTGAATCGCGTCCCTCCACGAGCATCCGCCGGACACCCGGGGAGAGTTCGGTCTGGGCGTTGAGGAACACGTCGGTGCGTTCGATCGTGCTCGCATCCACCACCATGGTGGGATAGAGCCCGGTGACGATCAGTTGCGTGATCTCCTGAGTTCTGGTGCGCGCGATGTCCGGCAACGCGGCGAAGTAGCGCTCGATGAACGGACGCACCAAGTCCCCTTGGAATGGCTGCATGATTCCCGCGATGGTCGCCTGCAACGAGGCATTGGGAAGCTCGGCGTCGTCGAGTGCGGAATCCCATGCGAGTTGCTTGGCGGCCAGATCGGGCGCGGCTGAACGGGCGGTGATGGCCCTGCGGCGGCCGGCGGCGGTGGGGTCCTGCTCGGCCTGCGCCGCGATGGTCTCTTCGCCGGCGGCGCCCACGGAGACCAGTTTCGTCACGAGCGACCAACGGACGTCGGTGTCCACCACGAGCCCCGGAATGGTCTCCTCGCCGGTGAGCAGGCCGCGCAGGAGGGCGATGTCCCGACTGCCGGCGAAGGCGATGAGGCCACGGGCGTAGGCCAGTTGGTGGTCGCTGCCCGGCTCGGCCTCCCGGCACGCCTCCCGCAGCACCTCGGCCAAGGTCTCCGCGTAATTCTTGCGTTGGCCCGGGTCGCCGTACAGGGTCACGGCGCTGAGCGTTTGCCGAAGCACCTGGCCCACCAGGCCGACGTCCGACTCCTGCCCGATACCGGTCGCCACGAGCGCGACGAATTCGCTGGTGGGCAGTTCCGCGTCCCGGGTCATGTCCCAGGCTGCCCCCCAGATCAGCGACCGAGCCAACGGATCGGCGAGGCCGGGCAGGCCTTCGATCGCGGCGGCCATCGAGTGGGCATCGAGGCGGATCTTGGCGTAGGTGAGGTCGCGATCGTTGACCAGCAGCAGGTCGGGTCTGGGTTGCCCGGTGAGTTCGGAGAGTTCGACGTCCCCGTCGACGAGATCAACCCCGATGCGGCTGCGCAGTTCCAGTTCCCCGGCCTCGGTACGGTCATACAGCCCGACCTCGAGACGATGCGGGCGCAGGGTGGGGGCCACCTCTGGTGGCGACGTCGGCGGTTCCTGGATCAGGCTGGCCGAGGCGTAGTTGCCATCGGAATCAACGTCGGTGTCGGGGCGGATCAGGTTCACCCCGGAGGTTTGCAGCCAATCGTGTGCCCAGCCCGAGAGATCCCGACCGGAGGATTCGCCGAGGGCGGTGAGGAGATCCGAGAAGTCGGTGTTGCCGAAGGCGTGCCGCCGGAAATACGCCCGCACGCCGGCGAGGAACTCCTCTTCGCCCACGAATGCGACGAGTTGTTTGAGCGCCGACGCCCCCTTGGCGTAGGTGATTCCGTCGAAGTTCGTGTAGACCGCGTCGAGGTCCACCATGTCGGCGGCGATCGGATGCGTCGACGGCAGTTGGTCCTGCCGGTAGGCCCAGGTTTTGCGTTGGTTGGCGAAGCCGGCCCAAGCGTGGGTGAATCGGGTGGCTCGCTCGGCGGCGTGGTGGGCCGCCCACTCGGCGAAAGACTCGTTGAGCCAGAGGTCATCCCACCACTTCATGGTCACCAAGTCGCCGAACCACATGTGCGCCATCTCGTGCAGGATGGTGTTGGCGCGCGACTCGTAGGCGGTGTCCGTGACTCGGGAGCGGAAGATGTAGTAGTCCTCGTGAAAGGTCACCGCCCCAGGGTTCTCCATCGCACCCGCGTTGAATTCGGGCACGAACAGTTGGTCGTACTTGTCGAACGGGTAGGGGTAGTCGAAGGCGTCCTCGAAGAATTCCATGCCCTGCTTCGTGAGCAGGAAGATATCATCGGCATCGAGGTCGGCGGCCAACGTTTGCCGGCAGAAGAGTCCCAGCGGGTACGTACCGTGCGGACCTTCGTAGGCATCGCGTTCCACGTGGTATTCGCCGGCGACCAGCGCGTACAGGTAGCTGGGCAGCGGCCAGGTGGGTTCGAAACTCCAGGTTGCGCTGCCATCGCCATGGGGCGTGGGATCCGGAGTCGGCCGATTGGAGACCACCTGCCAGTTCTCGGGCGCCTGCACGGTCAACTGCATTGGTGCCTTGATGTCGGGCTGCTCGAACACCGCGAAGACGCGTCTGGCGTCGGCCACTTCGAACTGCGTGTAGAGGTAGACGCGGTCGTCGACCGGATCGACGAAGCGGTGCAGGCCTTCGCCGGAACGCATGTAGCGTGCGTCGGCGGTCACCCGCACGTGGTTGCGGGCTTGCAGGTGCGAGAGTTCGATCCGGCTGTCGGCGAAGGTTTCGACCGGCAGAGCCTCGCCGTTGAGTTCGATCCCGCGCACCGAGTCGGCGATCAGGTCCAGCCAGGTGTGCGAACCCTCGGTCGCGGTGAATTCCACCTCCGTGATGGAGGTGAACAGCGGCCCCTCTCCGGTCAGGTCCAGCTGCACCCGGTAGGAGACGTCGGACACCGTCGCGGAGCGAGATTGGGCTTCCGCCCTGGTGAGGTTCTCGGCAGGCATGAGCCCATCCAACCACTCCAAGTACTCTGGTCCGGTGACCGATGCCGCAGGAATGCCGGGGGCCGACGACGACGCGCCGGGAGGGTCCGCTTCGGCGACCGACCCCGGGCAGCGCCGGGAGGCGGTCGACTTCTACTTCGACCCGATCTGTCCGTGGGCCTGGATGACCTCGAGGTGGATGCTGGAGGTGGCTCGGGTGCGCCCGGTGGACATCACCTGGCACGTGATGAGCCTGGCGGTGCTGAACGAGGGGAACGACGTGCCCGAGCAGTACCGCGAGACACTTCGACTCGGATGGGGTCCGGTGCGTTCGGTGGTCGCCGCCGAATCACTGGTTGGCCCCGACGTCGTGCTTCCCCTCTACACCGCATTCGGCGAACGCATCCACCTCCAGGGCCGACTGCCCGACCAGTCGGTGATTGTCGAGGCCGTCGAGGCGGCCGGGGTGCCGAGTCAGGTGGCAGAGGCAGCCACGGACTCGATGTGGGACGACGCTGTGCGTGCCAGCCACCATCGGGGTATGAATCCGGTCGGGGACCAGGTGGGTACGCCGGTCATCCACGTCGAAGGAACCGCGTTCTTCGGGCCTGTGGTCTCGCCGGCGCCGAAGGGCGAAGCCGCCGGCCGGTTGTTCGACGGAGTGATGGCGTGCGCCCGCACCCCCGGCTTCTTCGAACTGAAGAGATCGCGTGACGTCGATCCGATTTTCGACTAGCTGCTGACCATCCGAGAACGGGAGGAACCCCGGTGAGCTACCAATACCAGCCGTACGCCGACCCCTACGCCAAGTCGAAGATCGCCGCCGGGCTGCTCGGCATCTTCCTCGGCGGACTGGGCATCCACCGCTTCTACCTGGGATTCACGACCATCGGCATCGTGCAGATCATCGTCACCGTGCTCACCTGCGGGATCGGCTCGCTGTGGGGATTCGTCGAGGGGATCCTCTACCTGGTGGGTGCGAACGGGTTCACCACCGACGCCACCGGTCGACCGCTGCGGGATTGACGCAGGTCGGGAGTCAGCGTCCGGTTCCCGGCCACAGCGGTTGGGCGGCTCAGTTCGACAGTTCCTGCAGCGGTGCGGTGAACGCGCCGGGATCGGCGGTGTCGAACACCACGGTGGCCTCGGTGCCTCCGGCCGATCGCCAGCTGACTTCGAGTTGCGGGATCCGGCCGACTCCGGACTTGGCGCCGCCGCCCGATTGATTCGCGGCGATGACATCCACCCTCGGAATGATGAGGGTGCGGTCGGGATTCGCCGCCGCGAACACCACCCCGTGTTCGGTCAGGGCGAGCATCCCCACTCCGAGCAGGTTTTGCTTCGCGGGCAGGCTGATGCTTTCGCATTTCGCCGCACTCAGCACCAGCGGGCTCCGACCATGTGTCTCCCGCGCGAGTAGTTGGGCGCTGGCCCGCAGTTGGCGCACCGCCCGCGGCCGCATGACGAAGAACGCGATCAAGACCACGGCTACCAGGGCGACCAGCAGCACGCCCAGCACGATCCACACAACATCCACGGCACCGAACGCTAGCGGTTGGCCCGCACTCAGCGCGGTTGCGCCCGCTCCCGGCGGCGTGTCCAACCCTTCTCCGACCAGGGGAGACACGGTTCCGCCCGCGGCTACTCCGGAAAACGGCTGGTGATGATCAGCAAGGTGGTGGCGAATCCGGCGACCATGCTCAGCGGCATGATCACCAGCGCCAGGACGCGCAGGACCCGGCCCAGCCGACGGCCGCGGGCGACGACCACGGCCACCAGCGGTGGGATGGTTGCCACCAGAGCGGTCACCACGACGTATCCCGCCACTCCGTCCGCGGCCGCCTGGCTGCATCCCTCCCAGCCGGAATCACAGGCGAAAGCGGCGAACACCAGCACGAAGAAGAACACGCCCACGGCAACCAACGCCACCAGCGCCCAGGTCATGGCGAGCACCCAGCCGGGGACTCCGAGCCGCTTGGGTTGGCTGGGGGCGCCGCTGCGGTGCTCGGTCCACGACGTCCCGTCGAAGTAGCGCAGTTCCGAGGCCGTCGATCCAACCGCCCACGGATCCGGATACCAACCGGGCGCGGCATTGGTCGAGGTGGCCGGGATGACCGCTTGCGGTACGGCCGGCAGCGCCGGCATCACCTCCGTCGGGTGCTCCGGGGTGGCCGGGCCGAGCACTGTGGTCTCGTGCTCGTCGGGGTCCCAGCGGTCATCTGCTGCCATGACCGCAGACCCTACTCCTGCGCGGGGGCGTTCCGGACCGTCGAATGTGGCTGGCGCAATCCTCAACTGTTCTGAGCTGAGGTCAAGGCGGTGAGGTCGGCCGAAATCAGGAACACCAGCGGCACGTACAGGATGAGAAGCAGCAGCGAGTAGCTGATCACGTAGCCGGTTGCCGTGCGGAGTTGGCCCGGCTGCCGGAAATGGGCGAACAGAACTCCCAGGAGTCGGTTCGGCTTGAGCACGTCCCAACTGTTGAGGCGGACGAAACGACCGATGTAGACACCCAGGGTGCCCAGGAAGATGACGCTGAGCGAGAGGATCCAGCCGACCGGTGCGCCGGTGATGTCCGCCGAGTTGGGATCCACCAGCAGGACGCTGATCACTTGCACCGAGAACAGGCTGAGCAACGCATTCGCAATGCCGGCGACGCTCAAGGTCAAGGTCTGGATGATGTCGAACCACAACGGCACCGGGTCCTCATCACGGCGATGGCTGAAGTTCAACTCGGTGATGAGGTAGGAGGCGTTGGGGAAGAAGGCCGTCCACGCGATCAGGCTCAAAACGAGGAACAGCCATATGACAACCGGCCCGGCCATCGGGACCGCGGTCACGGCGGGGAGAACGAGCAGCGACAGTCCCAGCCAGAAGAGCACCACCAGCACGATCGGCATCCAGGAGAGGGCCAGGTTCAGCAGCATCGGTCGGTAGATGGCGACGGGGTAGAGCCAACCCCGCAGCAGAATCAGCACACCTGCGTACACGTTGATGGCGGCAGCGGCCGCCACGATCGTCCACAGCGCCGCCACGCACGCCAGGGTAGCCGAGCGGTGCGCCCGTCAGTTCAACTGGAATGCGCCCGTCAGTTCAACTGGAACAGGTAGGCGAAGGCGGTCTTGGTGTAGGCGATGCCTCGGCCCGTGGCACGGATCCGTCCCGCGTCGGCGTCGGGCGCACGCTTCGGGATCAGGTAGTCGGCAAGGCCATCGGGCGACAGTCGGTATCGATCGCCGCGATGGTGGATCGTGGCGACGAGTCGGCACGAGGGGTCAAGGCTAGCCAGTCCGGCGTCCCCGTGGCTGTTGTTGGCGAGCAGCCAGCCACCGGGGCGCAGGTAGCGCATGGTGTGGTCGAGCATGGGGCCGGCGTACAGCGCCACCAGGAGATCCATGCTTGCATCCGGAATGTCCAGCGGTCGGTTGTAATCCGCCGCCAGGAATTGGACCTCCCGGCCGGCCCCCGGCCTGGTCCGGCCCGCCAGCTCGGCGCGGATCTGCTCATCGTCGGCGAAGAACCGTGCGGCCCGGGCGTCAGTGTCCACGTAGGTCACAGACCGGAAGGCGGTGGAGGGGGACAGGTCCACGTAACTGCCGGGGTACAGCACCCGGTCGATCGGATACTCGTCCGCGAGTGCGGCGAACATGCCGGAGCGGTCGCCGATTGAGGTGCGGTACTGCGACCACGTCACTCGTGCGGGCATGGCTGCCATCCAAGCAGGGATCCGCCGGGCGTTGCCGCGCGCGGCACCTGGCTGGTTTTGAGTTCCTGCGACAGCACGGTCGGTAGGGTGATGCGGGTCGAGACCGCGACCGCTGAAGAAGCGGATGCTGGGTGGGAGGACCAATGTCGAGTTCAACTGAGGCCGTCGATGTCGGCGAGGTGAAGACAGGGTCGAGTCTGGGGCGCCAACTCTTCTGGTACTTCGGGGGGCTGATCGCTGTCTATCTGATCGGCATGGTTGCCTTCTGGCCGCCCGCGGGCGAGCAACCGGATCAGATGATCTTCCTGGTTCTCATGTTCGCCCCAACCGCGGGCGCGCTGTTGACCTGGGCTGTTGCCAAGGGGAGCATCCAATGGGGACGGCCGAACTGGTGGTTGTTCGCGGGATTGATACCCGCATTGGCGGTGCTGGGTGTCTATCTGGTCGGCGTGCTGTTCGGTTGGGACACAGTGGATCCAGGACTGCTCCGCACTGCGCTGGTCGGGGCGCCGTTGGCAATCCTCGGGGCCGCGATATCTGCTGCAGGCGAGGAGATCGGCTGGCGGGGGTTCCTGTGGCCGACGCTGCGCGCGCGATTCGGGTTCTGGCGGGTCAGCTTGATCGTGGGTGTCATTTGGTGGGCCTACCACGTCCCCTTGGTCATCTTCGGCTGGTACGGAAGTTTGGAAGGCCTGCCGGCATTTACTTTGGCCATCGCGGGGTTCACGCTCTTCGTCGGGGTGCTCACCGATCGATCCAAGTCGTTGTGGCCGAGCGTGGTGGCGCACGCGGCTTGGAATGGGCTGGTGGCGACCAGTTTCGCCGTGACCGAGGGGGCGGTAACCTTCCCAGCCTTCTCAGGCAGCGACCAACTGATGGGCGAGTTCGGCTGGCTCGCCGCGATCACCACGGCCCTGCTCGGGTTCGCTACCGCCCTTTGGCACACCCGTAGGCGCTGACGCCGGAGCCGCATAAGCTCACCCCACCGGATTGGACGTGGAGGTTGGCAATGCATATACTCAATACATGGCATATGTAGTTTAGGGAGTTCTGGAGGTGTGGCGTGACCTACCCCTTGGGCGTGTGGCAGGCACTGCTGGTCAGCGTGTACGTGGCGGACAAGGTTCGCCAGGGCGAATACGAGTTCGTGCCTACGAGTCGCCTTGCCGAGGACCTCGCCATACCCGCGCCGAGTGTGGCGCGACTGCTGGGCGGACTCGGTCGCGCCGGCATCATCGAGACGCGCGAAGGGGCCCGAGGTGGCGTGCGGCTGGCTGCGTCGCCCGAGGAGGTCAGTTTGCTCCAGATCGTCGAGGCGATCGATCCCTCGCAGTTGTTCCGCTCGGACTCGACCCCGGCCGTGACCGGGCCGACGCCCACCAGACGCCAACAGGCGTTGCGTGGGGCGTTGGCGCGAGCCGAGGGTGAGATGCGCTCGTCGCTCGAGGGGGTGACGCTGGCCGATATCGCCATGGTGTGACCGGGCGGGACCGGTACCCGTCCGTTTTTTCTTGCAATCAACTCAATATACTACATATTTAGTTAGGGGATTATCGTGCTGTTGAAAGCAACGCTCGTGGTCATCGGAGTCATTCAAGTCGTCCTCGGAGTTGTGCTGCTCGTGCCCGGTCTGGCGGTCACACTCCTTGACCTCGAGTCGGCCCCGGGTTGGACTGACTGGTTGCTCGTCATGTTCGCCGCGCGGGCCCTCGGCTTCGGCTACGGGATGTTCATCGCTGCTCGCGACCCCGCTGCACACCGCTCCTGGATTCGTGCGATGGTCGGCGTCCAGTTGGTGGACTGGATCGGCACCATCGGCTACCTGCTCGGCGGGCAGGTGACGCTCGCACAGGTCACCACGGCGGCATTCCTTCCGGTGGTGTTCGTGGTGATTCTGCTAGCCCGGTTCCCGCATCGGCCCGCAAGTCGCGAACTGCCCCAGGAGAGCCACAAATGACGACGGCGACACGACTGTTGGCCGCCGCCCAGGATGCACCTTGGTATCGGTCCTTCCTCGCAGCTGTCTTTGAGCGGGTTTGCGCACTTCCCCACGGCTCCCGAGTGCTCGATCTGGGAACCGGTCCGGGCATTCTCCTGGAGCTCATCGCTCACGCTAGACCCGATCTTCAACTGGTGGGGACCGACCTCGACGCCGCGATGATCCAGCGAGCTGCCCGCCGACAGAGTTTGGGGAACACCCGGCTCATACACACGCACCCGGATCAGCCGCTGCCATTCGAACAAGGCGCATTCGACCTGGTCGCAATGTGCTCGGTGCTGTTTCTCCAGCCCGATCCGGCCCCGCTACTAGCTGAGGCACTTCGCGTGCTCGACCAACGCGGGGAGGTGTTGGTGCTGACCCCAACCGGCAAAGGCAACCCGCGCGACGTCCTTCGCACGCTCCCACGTGGACGCCGTGGGAGCGTGCGCAACGTCACCCTTTTCGTGTGGCATCAGGCGACCACTCCAGCAGGTAGACGATGGGGAAATCGACGGCCACTGCAAAGTCTCGGTGACAGTTTCGGTCTGACCTACTCCTCGGAGGAGGTCATGTGCGGCATGGCCACCCTCGAACGCCTGCGCACGGGTTGGTCGCACCAGGCGGCTGATCCGGCCACGCTAGTGCCACAAAGGCGTACTCTCACGGGAGGGTTGGTTGCCCGCCTGGGCCCGGGCGGCTGGCGTCCGGTGGTGGATCTGCCGCTGACCTGCGGAAATTTTTGGGGGTGGGGGGTGCGTGAATTACCCCCTCACTCCCCCGGTGGCTGGGGGGGGGCTCTCCATTTTCGCACCCCCGGCGGGGGCCCCCGGGGGTGGCGGCGCCACCGCGAACATGCTAGTGGGTGGGCACGGCGAGCCTAGGCGCTGGGCGTGGAACCGCCCGATCCGCCGCCGAGCAGGCCGCCGAGCAGCCCGGAGAGTTGCTCGCCGCCGGGGATCTTGCCCAGTACTTCGCCCACGTTCGCGGCTCCGGGCAACTGGCCGGTCGGTGAGAGCTTGTCCACGAGGCCGGGCAGGGTCTGGGCCAAGCCGCCGGCGAAGTCCTGGGCCGACATGCCGGCCTTCTCGGCGGCCGCCTTCAGTTGGTCGGGGCCGAGCGCCGCGGTGATCTGGCTGGGGTCGGCCGCCATGTTGGCGCCCTGACCGAGCCAGGACTGGACTTGTTCGCCCAACCCGCCGGCCTGCAACTTGGACAGCAGGTCCTGCAGGCCGCCGTTCTGCTGGATCAGGTCGAGCATCGGCGCGAGCATGCCCTGGAGTTTGCTGGGGTCGAGGGCGCTGCTGGCGGAGCCGAGGAGTTGCTGCAGCATCGCGGCGGGGTCGTTGGCCATGTCGGATCCTTTCGTAGGTTTCCGCCGGGCATCGGTTTGTCCAGGCGGAGGAATCGGCGAATCGTGGTTGGAGACATCGTGTCGCCACCCACCCGCAGGTGTCGCGGCGAGCCACGTAGACTCTGGCGGAGCAAGGTCACCACGGGGCGTAGCGTAGTGGCTAGCGCGCCTGCTTTGGGTGCAGGAGATCGGGAGTTCGAGTCTCCCCGCCCCGACACCGTTGGTACATCGATCCCTACCTGGAGTTGGCACATACCGTGAAGAGCACGTTGGAGAGTCTTTCCCCCACCCGCGTCCGGATCGTGGTCGAGTTGCCGCCCGAGGACCTTCAGCCCGCCCTGGACAACGCATTCCGGAAGATCGCTTCGCAGGTGAACGTACCCGGCTTCCGTCGCGGCAAGGTCCCCGCGCGCATCATCGAGCAGCGCTTCGGTCGCTCCGTGGTGCTGCAGGAGGCGCTCGAGGAAGCCGTGCCGGCCGCCTACGAGAAGGCCATCGCCGAGCACCAGGTGGCCGCCCTCGGCCAGCCCAACATCGTGATCGACCAGGACCTCGCGGAGCTCGGCGACGACGACTCGATCGAGTTCGCCGCCGAGGTCGACATCCGACCGGAACTCGAACTGCCCGACTTCTCCGAGCTGGCCATCGAAGTGGCCGACAACGAGGTGACCGACGAGAGCATCGACGAGCAACTCGACGAGTTGCGCGGGCGGTTCGCCACGGTCACACCGGTGGAGCGCGAGGTCGCCGACGGCGACTTGGTGGTGGTCGACGTAGTTGGCGAACTCGACGGCGAGGAGTTGGACGAGTACACCAGCGCGGGCATGACCTTCGAGGTCGGCACCGGCAAGATGATCGCCGGATTCGACGACGCGATCGTCGGCGCCGCCGAGGGCGACACCGTCGAATTCACGCACACCCCCGAGGAGGGCGACCACGCCGGTCGCGAGATCTCGCTGAAGGTGGCTGTCAAGGGTGTGCGCGAACGTGAACTGCCCGAGGCCGACGACGACTTCGCGCAGTTGGCGAGCGAATTCGACACCATCGCCGAACTCCGTGACGACCTGCGCACCCGACTTGCCCGGGTGAAGCTCGTCGAGCAGGGAATCGAGGCCCGCGACAAGATCAACGAGTACCTGTTGGAGAACACCGAGATCCCGGTGCCCGAGGGTGTGCTGGAACAGATGGTGGAGCAGCATTTCTCCGATGGACATGGCGACGACGCGCATCGTGAGGAATTCGTGGAGCAGACCCGGGAGGGCCTGCGCAGCCAGTTCCTGCTCGACACCCTCGCCGATCAACTCGAGGTTGAGGTCGCTCAGGACGACGTCACCCAGTGGATCGTGCAGCAGGCTCCCCGCTACCAGATGACTCCGGACCAATTCGTCCAGGCGCTCGTGCAGGCGGACCAGCTCAGCAACGCACTGGGCGATGTCCGGCGCGCCAAGGCGTTGTCCGTGGTGCTCGAGAAGGCTGTCATCACCGACGCCTCCGGCCGCCCGGTCGACCTCACCGCACTCGACGAGGAAGTCGACGAGGACGCGGATGCGACGGTCGTGGCGGACGTCGACGACGAGGTCGAGGACGCGGTGGCCGAGGCGGAAGAGGTAGTCGACGAGGTCGAAGAGGCGGTGGCCGAGGCGGAGGTCGTGGCCGAGGCGGAGGTCGTGGCCGAAGCCGAAGACATCGTCGAGGACGCCGAAGCTGAGGCCGGCAAGAACGACTGAGCGAACTGAGGGCCCCTGCGCCGTCAGCGAACACCAGGGTCGCGTGGGAACGGAACGGGGCGTCGCCGGGTTAGGGTCGTCGCAAGCACCTGACAATCAACCGACTCGAGCTGAAAGGGCGTGTGTGTTGGGTACCACGAACAGTCCCGGCCTCGCACCAGCAGAACTGCGGGGAAACCCGGCAGCGCCGATGGCCGGATACGACGATTCGGTCTACCAGCGGCTGCTCCGCGAGCGCATCGTGTTCCTCGGATCCCAGGTGGAGGATTCGGTGGCCAATCTGCTGTGCGCGCAGATCCTGCTGCTGGCCGCCGAAGACCCGGACGCGGACATCTTCCTCTACATCAACTCGCCGGGTGGTTCGGTCACCGCCGGGATGGCGATCTACGACACCATGCAATACGTCAAGAACGACGTCGCCACCGTCGCGATGGGCCTGGCCGCGTCAATGGGCCAGTTCCTCCTCAGCGCCGGCGCGCCTGGGAAGCGGTACGCCCTGCCGCACGCGCGGATCATGATGCATCAGCCGTCCGGCGGCATCGGCGGAACGGCGAGCGACATCAAGATCCAGGCCGAGCAGATGCTGCACATCAAGAAGCAGATGGCTCAGTTGATCTCCGAACAGACCGGCCAGAGCCTCGAGCAGATCGAGCGCGATTCGGATCGGGACCGCTGGTTCACCGCGGACGAAGCCCTGGAATACGGTTTCATCGACCAGGTCGTGCGCAGCGCGGCCGACGTCACCGGAAGCGGAGGGACCGTCAAGTGAACCTGTCACCACTCGGCGCGCGGGAATCCGGTCGGGTCCAGGTGCCGCACTCGCGGTACGTGCTCCCGGAGTTCCGGGAACGCTCGGCCAACGGCGAGCGCATCCACAACCCGTACACCAAACTCTTCGAAGAGCGAATCATCTTCCTCGGCGTGCAGATCGACGACGCCTCGGCGGACGACGTCATGGCGCAGCTGTTGACCCTGGAGTCACTCGATCCGGATCGGGACATCTCGATCTACATCAATTCCCCAGGTGGCTCCTACACCGCGATGACGGCCATCTACGACACGATGCAGTTCGTCAAACCCGAGATCCAGACAGTCTGCCTCGGGCAGGCGGCGAGCGCGGCGGCAGTCCTTCTGGCGGCTGGTAGCCCCGGGAAGCGATACGCGTTGCCGCACGCCCGCGTCTTGATCCACCAGCCGTACACCGAAGGTGGCGGCCAGGGTTCCGACATCGAGATCCAAGCGAACGAGATCCTGCGCATGCGCAAGGAGATGGAAGGCATCATCGCCGATCACACCGGCCGCTCCCCGGAGCAGGTGGAACGCGACATCGAGCGCGACAAGATCCTCACCGCCGAGGAGGCCAAGGAATACGGCATCGTCGACCAGGTGATCGCCTCGCGCAAGGCGGCTGCTGCCCGCTAGTAGGTCACAGCATCGAGTGTGGGTTCAGGGTCGAGACGGACCCCCGGACCCACACTCGATGTTTTCCCGGGTGCGGGCGGATGGGTCCGGTCCGCACGCAACACGGCACCCGGTGAGTTCGGCGTATGGTCGAACCACGGGGTAGCGTGTGTCTCAGTGTTCGGCTCCCGGTCGGGGAGTCGGGGAAGGTGAGGTCGGTCCATGGCACGAATCAGCGACGGGGCTGACCTGCTCAAATGCTCCTTCTGCGGCAAGAGTCAGAAGCAGGTGAAGAAGCTCATCGCCGGCCCGGGTGTGTACATCTGTGATGAGTGCATCGACCTCTGCAACGAAATCATCGAAGAGGAGTTCAACGAGGCCGCCGATCTCAAGTTCGATGAGCTGCCCAAGCCGAAAGAGATCTACGAGTTCCTCAGCAAGTACGTGATCGGTCAGGAGACGGCCAAGAAGGCCCTCAGCGTCGCGGTCTACAACCACTACAAGCGGGTGCAGGCTGGGGCCGAGGAGCAACGTCGCCTGGCCGACGAGATCGAACTCGCCAAGTCGAACATCCTCCTGCTCGGACCCACCGGATCGGGCAAGACGCTGCTCGCCCAGACCCTGGCGCGCATGCTCAACGTTCCGTTCGCGATCGCCGACGCCACCGCCCTGACCGAGGCGGGTTACGTGGGTGAAGACGTGGAGAACATCCTGCTCAAGCTCATCCAAGCCGCCGACTACGACGTCAAGCGGGCGGAGCAGGGCATCATCTACATCGATGAGATCGACAAGATCGCCCGGAAGTCCGAGAACCCGTCGATCACCCGCGACGTCTCCGGTGAGGGTGTGCAGCAGGCGCTGCTGAAGATCCTGGAGGGCACCACCGCCTCGGTCCCGCCGCAGGGGGGCCGCAAGCACCCGCACCAGGAGTTCATCCAGATCGACACCTCGAACGTGCTGTTCATCGTCGGCGGCGCGTTCGCAGGACTCGATTCGATCATCGGTCAACGCGTCGGCAAACATTCGCTCGGATTCACCGGAGCCATCGAGCACGCTCGAGCCGACGAATCGGAATTCTTCGCCGAGGCGATGCCCGAGGACCTGCTCAAGTTCGGCTTGATTCCGGAGTTCATCGGCCGGCTGCCGGTGATGACCTCGGTGACGGCGCTGGATCGCGAGGGCATGATCAAGGTCCTCACCGAGCCGAAGAACGCCCTCGTCCGGCAGTACCAGAAACTCTTCGAACTCGACGGCGTCACGCTGGAGTTCGAAGAGGAGGCGCTCGGCGCCATCGCCGACCAGGCCATGCGGCGCGGCACCGGTGCGCGAGGGCTGCGCTCGATCATGGAAGAGGTCCTGCTCAACGTCATGTACGACGTGCCCAGCAGGGACGATGTGGCCACCGTCATCATCACCAAAGAAGTGGTGGACGAGAACGTGCTGCCCACGCTGGTTCCGGTGCAGCAGCCCCGACGGCGGGAGCGTCGCGAGAAGTCGGCCTGATCCAGCACGACCCCCGACGCGCTCCGCCCGGCGCGCGCAACGTCACTCCGCGGCTGGCTCCGGGAGCGTCACCTCGACCGCCAATTCCGACCCCCCACCGAACGTCAGATCCACCACCCGACCGGCCGCGGCCAGGTCGGCGTGCCCGACGCGCAACGCCTCCACCAGCTCGGACGGACCCGACACCAGCACGGCGGGTAGTTCCGTGCGCATCGAGAGCTTGTTCTCGCTCTTGGCCTTGCGGATGCGCCCGAGAGCGGCGGCCACCGCGGTCAGCACCGTGTCGTCGCTTTCATCCGCCACGGCCAACTCCGCCACAGTGGGCCACGGTGCCCGGTGCACTGAACCTGGCTGCCACCACGACCACACCTCTTCGGTGACGAAGGGGAGGAACGGGGCGAACAGGCGCAGTTGCACCGACAGGGCCAAGGCCAGCGTGGCCCTGGCAGAGGCCGTGGCAGCGTCGTCGGAATCGCCGTAGGCGCGGTTCTTGACCAACTCCAGGTAGTCGTCGCAGAACTCCCAGAAGAACGTCTCGGACACTTCCAGGGCGCGGGTGTAGTTGTAGTCCTCGAATGCCGCCGTGGCGGCGAGCACCACGGTGCGCAGGCGCGCCAGCACCGCAAGGTCGATCGGTTCGCTGATCTCGGACACGTCTGCCACGCCGTGGCTGAGCGCGAACTTCGAGGCGTTGAGCAACTTCATCGCCAAGCGACGGCCGATCTTCATCTGACCCTCGTCGAAGGCGGTGTCCGTTCCCGGACGCCCAGATGCCGCCCAATACCGGACCGCGTCCGAGCCATGTTTGGCCAGCAAGTCGGTCGGTACCACCACGTTGCCCTTGGACTTCGACATCTTCTTGCGATCCGGGTCCAGGATCCAGCCGCTGATCGCGGCGTGATGCCAGGGCAACGCGTCGTCCTCGAGATGAGCACGCACCACCGAGGAGAACAACCAGGTCCGGATGATTTCGTGCGCCTGTGGGCGAAGATCCATGGGGTACACCCGCGACCAGAGGTCCGGGTCCCGTTCCCAGCCGCCGGCGATCTGAGGCGTCAGTGACGACGTGGCCCAGGTGTCCATCACGTCGGGATCACCGACGAATCCGCCCGGTTCGCCACGCTGGTCGGCGGTGTACCCGGTCGGCACATCCGAGGAGGGGTCCACGGGCAACTCAGACTCGTGCGGAAGCAGGACTTGATCGTAGAGCGGCTCGCCGTCGTCGCCCAACGGGTACCACACCGGGATCGGCACGCCGAAGAATCGTTGTCGGGAGACCAGCCAGTCGCCGTTGAGTCCCTCGACCCAGGTGGCGTAGCGAACCTTCATGTGATCCGGGTGCCAGTGCAGCTCCCGGCCACGAGCCAACAGGGCCGTGCGCAGATCGTCATCCCGACCGCCGTTGGTGAGGTACCACTGCCGGGTGGAGACGATCTCCAGCGGCTTGTCGCCCTTCTCGAAAAACTTGACCGGGTGCGTGATGGGTCGCGGTTCGCCCACCATGTCGCCGGATTCGGCGAGCAACTCGGCCATCCGCTTCTTGGCCGTGAACGCAGTGGCTCCGGCGAGTTCGGCGTAGGCGGAGCGGCCCGATTCGCTGGTGATCCATTCCGGGGTCTCGGGCTTGATCCGGCCGTCCCAGCCGATGACCGCCCTGGTGGGCAGCCGGAGTTCCCGCCACCAGGTGACGTCGGTGGTGTCGCCGAAGGTGCAGATCATGGCGATCCCGGACCCCTTGTCGGGTTCGGCCAGCCGGTGGGCCAGCACCGGAACTTCCACGTCGAAGACCGGCGTCCGGACGGTGCTGCCGAAGAGCGGCTGGTAGCGCTCGTCGTCGGGGTGGGCCACCAGCGCGACGCAGGCCGGCAGTAGTTCCGGTCGGGTGGTCTCGATGTACACCCGCTCGCCGTCGGCGGCGTGGAACCCGACCCGATGGTAGGCGCCGGGACGTTCCCGATCCTCGAGCTCCGCCTGCGCCACGGCCGTGCGGAAGGAGACGTCCCACAGCGTCGGCGCTTCGGCCTGGTAGGCCTGACCACGGGCGAGGTTGCGCAGGAACGCCCGCTGCGAGGTAGCGCGCGCGTTGTCGTCGATCGTCTGGTAGGTGTGCGACCAGTCCACGCTCAGGCCCAGGTGGCGCCACAGCGATTCGAAGGCCTTCTCGTCCTCCTCGGTGAGCAGTTCGCACAGCTCGACGAAGTTGCGCCGGGAGATGGCCACCGCCTGCTTCGCCGGGGAGTCCGGGGCGCTGAAGGCCGGGTCGTAGGGCAGTGAAGGGTCGCAGCGCACCCCGAAGTAGTTCTGCACTCGACGTTCGGTGGGCAGGCCGTTGTCATCCCACCCCATGGGGTAGAAGACTTCCTTGCCCCGCATCCGCCAGAACCGGGCCACGCAGTCGGTGTGGGTGTAGGAGAACACGTGCCCGACGTGCAGCGACCCGCTGACGGTCGGCGGGGGAGTGTCGATGCTGTACACCTCGGCCCGGGTCTTGGTCCGATCGAACGAGTAGACGCCGTCGTCCTGCCAACGGGTCGACCATTTGTCCTCCAAGCCCTCGAGGCTCGGACGGTCGGGCAGTCGGGCGGGGCCGGCGGGTGGGTTGACGGTCATGGGGGCAATCCTAAGGAGGCCGTCCCCTACGATGAGCCGGTGGACGACCTCCAACGGATACTCGCCGACCTCGCACGACGTTGGCCCGAGAATCGGGTGGAGCCCAGCCTCGCCCGCGACCGCGCCCTGATGGACATCCTCGGCGATCCGCAGAACAGCGCGCCGGTGGTGCACGTCGCCGGCACCAACGGGAAGACCAGCACCACCCGGATGATCGAATCGCTGCTGCGGGCCACCGGCCTGCGCACCGGGATGTACACCAGCCCCCATCTGCACGCCGTCAACGAACGTATCTGCCTCGACGGCGAGCCCGTCAGCGACGAACGGCTGGTGGCGATCTACCACGAAGTCGAACCCTTCATCCGGATGATCGACGCCGCCCAGGGCGAACTCACGTGGTTCCAGGCGATCACGGCGCTGGCGTTCGCGACGTTCGCCGACGCTCCGGTCGATGTGATGGTGATAGAGACCGGACTCGGCGGCACCTGGGATTCGACGAACGTGGTGGAGCCGAGCGTGGCCGTGATCACGCCCATCGGCCTCGACCACCAGGAGTACCTGGGCGAGACGCTGGCGGACATCGCAGCGGAGAAGGCCGGCATCATCACGGCACCGGTGCCGGTGGTGACCTCGGTCCAATCCGAGCCGGCGCTGGTGGTGGTGGCCGAGGCGGCGGAAGCGCAAGGTGCGCCGCTGTACCTCGCGGGCCGGGACTTCGACCTCATCGGCCGCGACATCGCAGTCGGCGGTCAGGTGCTCGATATCGCAGGGCTGGGCGGCAGCCACCATCCGGATGTCTTCCTCCCCTTGCATGGGCGGCACCAGGCCGAGAACGCCGCAGTGGCCGTGGCCAGTGTCGAAGCCATGCTGGGCGGCAGGTCGCTCGACTCCGACGTGGTCCGTGAGGGTTTCGCCACCGTCAACAGTCCGGGTCGGCTGGAACTGCTCCGCACCGCCCCCACCGTGCTCGCCGATGCCGCCCACAACCCCGCCGGGGTGGCCGCGCTGGTCTCGGCGCTCGGGGAGTCGTTCGGCTTCGAACGGCTCGTCGGTGTGATCGCGGTGCTCGCGGACAAGGACGTGGAATCGATGCTGATGGCGCTCGGGCCGGTGCTCGATCACGTCGTCGTCACGGTCAACAGTTCCCCCCGGTGCCTGCCGGCCGAGGACGTGGCCGATCTCGCCCGGGAGGTGTGGGATGACTCGGCGGTCGAAGTCGCCGAAGACATGCCGGCGGCGATCGAAGCGGCGATCGCCGAGGCCGACGCCGACCTCGCGGTGGCCACCGGGGTGCTCATCACCGGATCCGTGGTTACCGTGGCAGATGCCCGCCAGCTGCTAGGGAAGGACTAGGCCGCGCATGAAGGTTCTGGGAGCCAGCGTCCTGATCTTCGAGGCGATCGTGATGGGGCTCTTCATCCCAGTCGCCTACTTCAACGGGATGCTCACCGATGGACCCACCGCGGCGTGGCTCGGTGGCGGGCTCGCGGTGATGTGCCTGGTGGGAGCGGGACTCGTGCGCCGCCCCTTCGGCGTCGCCCTGGGTTGGGTGATTCAGGGACTGATAATCGCCACCGGGCTGTTGGTGCCGGTGATGTTCGCGTTGGGGGCCGTTTTCGCCCTGTTGTGGTGGTCTGCGGTCCATTTCGGCCGCCGTGCGGATTCGCTCTCGGCGGGTCGCGCCGCCCGCGACCCGCAGGCAACGCCGACCGCCGGGGGTCAACGATCTTCCTGACCCGGTGACGTAGTCTTAGGACGTAACTGGGCGGCTCGCAGGGGTCGCGACGCCGCAATTGACAATCTAGTTCTGGAGTCCTGGTGTCTGAACGCACCCTCATCCTCATCAAGCCCGACGGCGTCGCCCGCGGACTTGTCGGGGAGATTGTCCGCCGCATCGAATCCAAGGGTTTCGTTCTGGAGGCGCTCGAACTGCGGACTCTTGATCGCGAGACCGCCATGCGCCACTACTCCGAACACGAGGGCAAGGCGTTCTTCGGCGAACTCGTCGACTTCATCACGTCTGGTCCGTTGGTCGCCGGCGTGATTTCCGGCCGGGACGCCATCGCCGGCTGGCGGAACATGATGGGTGCCACCGATCCGGCCGCTTCGGCCATGGGCACGATTCGCGGTGACTTCGCCACGCTGCTCGGCGAGAACGTCGTGCACGGGTCGGACTCGCCCGAGTCGGCGGCCCGCGAAATCGCCCTCTTCTTCCCGCAGCTCGCGGTCTGAGGCAATCGCCTGCAATGCCACGTATCTCTCGAATCCTCGGCCGCGACATGGCCGTCGACCTGGGCACCGCCACCACGGTGGTCTACGCGAGGCGGGAAGGAATTGTCCTCGACGAACCGAGTGTGGTGTGTATCAACACGTCCTCCGGTGACATCGTGGCGGTCGGTACCGAGGCCAAGGTCATGGAGGGACGGACGCCGGAGGCGGTGACCGTGGTTCGCCCCATGCAAGAGGGCGTGATCGCCGACTTCGAGATCACCGAGCGGATGCTGCGCTACTTCATCCACCAAGTCCACGCCAGCGGCCTGTTCGCCCGACCCCGGTTGCTGATCTGCGTGCCCGGCGCCATCACCGATGTCGAACAGCGGGCCGTGCGCGACGCGGGCTACGCCGCCGGCGCGCGCAAAGTCTTCCTCATCGAAGAGCCGATGGCGGCCGCGATCGGAGCGGACCTGCCGGTGCACGATCCGGTGGGGTCGATGATCGTCGACATCGGTGGCGGGACCACCGAGGTAGCCGTGCTCAGCGCCGGCGGCATCGTGGCGAGCAAGTCGGTACGGGTGGGTGGCGACGCTCTTGATGCGGAGATCATCGACTACCTGAGACGCGAGTTCAGCCTGGTGGTCGGACAGCGCACGGCCGAACGCCTCAAGTGTGAGATCGGCTCCGCTTTCCCGACCCGGGAACGCACCCATGCCCAGGTCCGTGGGCGTGACCTCGTCGACGGGTTGCCGAAGAGTGTCATAGTTCACTCGGAGGACCTGCGCCGGGCCCTCGACGCACCCATCGAGCGTATCGTTGCCACCGTGCGATCGGTCTTGGATCGCACCCCGCCCGAGCTGGGTGTGGACTTGTTGGAACGGGGGATCGTGTTGGCCGGTGGCGGCGCCCAACTGCCGGGTCTCGCGGAGCGCCTTTCGCATGCCACGGGCATGACCGTCACGGTCGCCGACGACCCCCGTCATTGCGTGGCTCGGGGTACCGGCAAGGTGCTCGAACAGTTTGAGGCGTTGCGAGATGTGCTCGTGGCGGAACCACGGCAGTAGGCATCTGCGTCGTTTACTTGTAGGTGTCCACCTTCTCGTCGAGCGGTAACTGGAGGGATTTGTCATGGCAAGTCGCAAGCGGGGCGCCGTGGTGGTGCTCGGGGCGACCGGCCTGACCCTGATCCTGCTGGACCTGGTGGGTGGGCAGGTTCCGGACACGATTCGCAACGTCGGGGCGTCCGCACTTTCCCCCTTGCAGACGGTTTCCGGCGCCATCGCCGCCCCCGCGGTCGGTTGGATCGAGGCGACGGGCAACTTCGCCAGCGGTGAGATCCGGGCCGCCGATTGGCAGGAGCAGGCCCCGGCGATCACCCAAGTCCGGGGCGATCAACGCACGGCGGAACTGGACCAACTGCTCGGACTGCTCAACACCGCGGACCTCACCGTGGTGCCCGGGCGGGTGGTGGCCTACCCGATCATCTCGCTGGACGTGACCAACGTGTTGGTCGACACCGGCACCGACGATGGCGTGGACGCCGACCGGGCTGTGATCAGCGGTCAGGGTCTGGTGGGGCGAACCACTGCCGTGACCCCGGGAACCGCTGAGGTGAAGTTGCTGTCCGCGCCCGACTCGGCGGTGGGCGGCCGAATCCTGCGCACGGGTCAGGCGTGTGTGGTGGTGGGCACCGGGGATCCCAACTTCTTGTCGGTGCGCGTGCTGGATCCGCTGGCCGACGTGCAGATCGGTGACTCGGTGATCGCCTTCGGATCCAAAGACGGCCGACCGTTCCCGCCGGATCTGCCGATCGGAGTGGTCAGTGCGATCGACGACGATGGCGCCGGCGGGCGGCTGATTCGACTCGAACCGGCCGCCAACCTGACCGGCTTGGATCTGGTCGGAGTCATCGTGAGCCAGGGTGATCGCGCGGCTCGGGCACCGATCGCACCCGAGCCGGTGGTCCCCGAGGAGCCTGAGGTGTACGTCGAACCCATCCCCGATCCAGGATTTGTGGGCGATCAATTCGGGTTCACCGGTGCTGCGGCCGAACAGCCTGGGGTGGTCCAATGAGGTGGCGCGCACGCACGGTGGCATGGATCGCCGTGATCTTGGCGGTGCTGCTGCAGGGCGCATTCGTCACTCGACTCGGAATCCCGTTCCAGCTCACCCCGGTCGTGGTGGTTGTCGCTGCCATGCGGATGACCCGCAATGAAGCCGCACTGCTGGGTTTCGGTGCGGGCCTGCTGCTTGACATCGCACCGCCGGCCAGCGGGGTGCTGGGTGCCCAGGCCTTCGTTTTGTGCCTGGCCGCCTACTTCGCCTCGGCCAACCAACACCTTGTGCCCCATGTCTGGTGGGCGCGAGCCTTGTTCGCGGCCGGACTCTCGACGCTCGCCCAAGCGCTCGTGCTGGTGATCCAGTTGCTCGCCGGGCAGCCGTTGCCCCTGGGCGTCGGGACCGGAATGTCGATCGTGTGGCAGTTCGCGATCGGGCTCTTGCTGTCGCTGGCGTTGTGGCCGGCCTCGAAGGCCACCATGGGTCCGCAGCCGAGACGGCGGATGGGGGTGGCGCCGTGACCGACGAACCGGCAGAGGCGAACGAGTCACCGCAGCGTTCGGAGATCGTGGACGACGGGCGGGAAACCCGCGAGACTGCGGTCGCGTGGGGAATGCGTCGCCCACGCGGGCGGGTGACCCCACGGTCTCGCTGGCGGCTGATCGTGCTGCAGGTCCTGGTGATCTCCCTGGTTGCCACCCTGCTCGGACGACTTGCCTGGATGCAGGTGGACGAAGGCGGGCAAGCCGCCGCAGCCGTCGACTCCCGCGTGCGAGACATCGCCGTACCGGCCCCCCGCGGATTGATCTACGACCAGGCGGGTCGGGTGCTGAGCACGAATCGACCGGCCACGGACGTGCTGGTGGACCGTGCCGTGCTCGCCAGCCAGCCGGACCGTGGTGCCAGCGTGGTCAACACGATCGCCGACTTCACCGGAACGCCGGCCGCGACCATTCTCGGACGGATGATCTCCTGCAGCGAACCGAACGCCGGTACCGAGTGCTTCACCGGTGGACCGTACGAGCCGGCTCCGGTGGCGCTGGACGTCAGCGTCGAATCGGTCATGGACCTGATCGAGAACCCGAGTCGCTACCCCGGTATCTCCGTGCGAACCCGAGCCGTCCGCGACTACAACCACGATCCGGGTGCCAACGCGGCCCACATCCTCGGCTATCTGGGAAGCCCCACCCAGTCCGAGGTCGAATCCGACCCCACCCTGCACGGTGGTTCCCTGATCGGTCGGGGTGGAATCGAATCCGCCTACGACGACTACCTTCGCGGCCAGGACGGCATCCAGCGCATCTCACTGGATCGGACCGGAATCACCGGCGATCTGCTGTCGGAGACGACCCCGGTGACAGGCGCCAGCGTGGTCTCCACCATCGACGCGCAACTCCAGGCCACGGTGGAGAAGGAACTCGCCGATGCCGTGAACGTCGCCCGGTACCGCGGCTACCCGGCCGACTCCGGCGCGGCGGTGGTGCTAGACGTGACCAACGGCGACGTGCTGGCGGCGGCTTCCTACCCCACCTTCGATCGGCAGGTGTTCGAAGCTGGCCTGACCGACGAGGAATACGCCGTACTCACCGGCGACGACCAACCGCTGCTGGACCGGGTCATCCAAGCCGAACTCGCGCCGGCCTCGACCTTCAAGGTCGTCACCGCCACGGCGGCGGCGAACTCCGGCTACTCGCTGGATGGGATCTACCCTTGCCCGCCGGCCTACAACGTGGGCAATCAGGCGTTCACGAACTATGAGTCGGCGCCCTACCCGCCGTTGACGATCGCCGAAGCGCTGGTCGTGTCCTGCAACACGGTCTTCTACAAATTCGCCGCCGAGATGTATGCCGCAGACGGCGGCCTGGAGGCCAAGCCGGACGCCGTCGAGGCGGTGGCCAACACCGCCAAGGCCTTCGGATTCGGCTCGTTGACCGGTGTCGATCTGCCCGGGGAGTCCCCGGGACGGGTCACCGATCGGGCACGCAAACTCTCCGACTACGAGGAACTCTCCGCGGCCTATTGCGAACGCGCCGAGAACGGGTACCCGGAAGAACCAGACCCCGCGCTCGCCGAGTTGTACCGGCAATATGCCGAGGAGTACTGCCGGGACGGCGACACCTACCGGGTGGGTGACGCCATCAACCAATCCGTGGGCCAGGGCGACATCCTCGTCACTCCGCTCCAGTTGGCGCGCGCCTACGCGGCCGTCGGCAACGGCGGCACGCTCTACGCACCGCATCTGGTGAAGGGCATCGTCGGTCCCGACGGCAAGGTGATCGAGGAGACCGAACCCGAGGTGGTGGGCACGCTGCCGGATTCCCCGGAGGTGCTGGCCTACATCCAAAGCGCGTTGCGAGACGTTCCGGTCCGCGGTACCGCCTCGAGCGCCTTCGCCGGTTTTCCGCTGAACGACATTCCGGTGGCCGCGAAAACCGGAACGGCCGAGGTCGCGAACAAGGAGACCACCTCCCTGTTCGCCTCCTATGCACCCGCCGACGACCCCAAGTACGCGGTCGTCGTGATCATCACCCAAGCGGGCGTCGGTGGTGAATTGAGCGCACCTGCCGCGCGGAAGATCTACGACGCGATCTTCGGCGTGGTCGATGGCCAAGCCGATCCGAGTCGCAGCGTCCTGGTCGGCGGGGCCCCGGAGGCGGGTCTGCCGGCGGCGGTGGTGCAGCCGTGACGGTGACGACTACGGCGCCGGCGCCGCAGCGTCCGGTCACCCGCCTGAAACTGGCCAACGACGTCAAGCGCACCGACTTCGTGCTGGTCGGCGCCGCGCTGCTGTTGTCGATCATCGGGGCCGCTCTGATCTTCTCGGCCACCCGGGGCAAGTTGATCGCCGCCGATCAGGATCCTCGCCTCTTCCTCGACAAGCAGATGATCAATATCGTCATCGGCATCATCCTCGGGTGGGCGGTGAGTTCGGTCGGCTACCGCACCCTGCGGGCGTCGGCGTGGTGGGTCTACGGCGCGGCACTGCTGTTGTTGCTGCTGGTGTTGACTCCGGCCGGGACAACGCTGAACGGGATCCAGGCGTGGATCACGCTGCCGGCGGGATTCTCGCTGCAGCCGAGCGAATTGGCCAAGGTGGCGGTGATCCTGGCCGTCGCCTTGGTGCTCACCCAACTCGGGCCCAGCGGAGCAGCCGACGCCGATGTCCGACCACGCCTGAGGTACGTGCTGCTGGCCTTGATCATCGCCGGGGTCCCGGTGCTGCTGATCATGATGCAGCCGGATCTCGGCACCGCGCTGGTGATCGTGGCCACCGTCTTCGGCATGCTCGCGGTCTCGGGAGTGTCCTCTTATGTGCTGTGGGGCATGGTCGCCCTGGCCGGTCTCGCCGCGTACGGCGTGGTGCAGCTGGGGATGCTCGACGAGTACCAGATCGACCGCCTGCTCATCTTCATGGATCCGGAGGCGGATCCGCTCGGCGCCGGATACAACACTCGGATGGCACGCCTCGCGATCGCCGGTGGCGGCGTGTTCGGGTACGGACTGTTCAACGGCCCCACCACGCAGGGCGGGTTCGTCCCCTACCAGCAAACCGACTTCATCTTCTCCGCCGCCGGTGAGGAGCTGGGGCTGATCGGCGCCGGGGTGATCATCCTGCTGGTGGGGGTGATCCTCTGGCGAGGTGTGCGGATCGCGCTGGCCGCGCCGGATCGCTACGGTCGCGTGATGGCGGCGGGGGTTGTCATCTGGCTGGCGGTGCAGTCCTTCGAGAACATCGGGATGAACCTGGGGATCATGCCGGTCACCGGTGTGCCGCTGCCGTTCGTGTCGTACGGCGGATCGTCGATGTTCGCCCTGTGGATCGGGGTCGGGCTACTCACCAGCGTTCACCTGCGCAGCGTCAGGCAACGCTGAGCATCGCCGGTGCACGGTCGATGACGACCAACACCTCGTACCCTTGACCCATGCCGGTTACCGATCTGTTCGACGAACTCGAGCACGTCCTGCCGCTGGTCTCCAAGCCGATCCAGTACGTGGGCGGCGAACTCAACGCGGTGGTCAAGGACTGGGATGACGTTGCGGTCCGCTGGGCCCTGATGTATCCCGACGCCTACGAAGTGGGCGCGCCCAATCAAGGGGTGCAGATCCTCTACGAAGTGCTCAACGAACGGGCCGACACCCTGTGCGAGCGCACCTACGCGGTGTGGCCGGACATGGAAGCGCTGATGCGGGAACGGCGGATACCGGCCTTCACCGTCGATGCGCACCGTCCGGTCTCCGAGTTCGACCTGCTCGGGGTGTCCTTCGCCACCGAACTGGGCTACACGAACCTGCTCACCACACTCGACCTGGCCGGAATCGAACGGCGCGCGGTGGACCGGGAGTCCGAACCGCTGGTGATCGCCGGCGGCCACGCGGCGTTCAACCCCGAGCCGATCGCCGACTTCATCGATGCCGCCGTCCTCGGTGACGGGGAGGAAGCGGTACTCGCGATCACGGACGTGATGGCCGCGTGGAAATCCGAGGGGAGTCCGGGCGGTCGAGCGGAGATCCTGCTTCGACTGGCCAAACAGTGCAGCGTCTATGTGCCGGGTTTCTACGACGTCGAATACCTGCCCGATGGGCGAATCCGACGAGTGGTGCCGAACCGCCCCGGCGTGCCGTGGCGGGTGGCCAAATACACCGTGTCCGACCTCGACGAGTGGCCCTACCCGAAGGCGCCGCTGGTGCCGCTGGCCGAGACCGTGCACGAACGTGCCAGCGTGGAGATTTTCCGCGGGTGCACCCGGGGCTGCCGGTTCTGCCAAGCCGGCATGATCACCAGGCCGGTTCGGGAACGGTCGGTGACCACCGTCGCCGAAGTGGTCACCAATTCGGTTCAGCGCACCGGTTTCGAAGAAGTCGGCCTGCTCAGCCTGTCGAGTGCGGACCACTCGGAGATCTCCGAGATCGCACGCGGCCTCGCGGATCAGTTCGAAGGCTCGAACACCTCGCTGTCGCTACCGTCCACGCGGGTCGACGCGTTCAACATCGAACTCGCCAACGAGCTGTCCCGCAACGGCCGACGTTCCGGGCTGACGTTCGCCCCGGAAGGCGGCTCGGAGCGGATCCGCAGAGTGATCAACAAGATGGTCAGCGAGGAAGATCTGATCCGCACCGTCGCCGCCGCCTACGCGGCCGGTTGGCGACAGGTGAAGCTGTACTTCATGTGTGGCCTGCCGACTGAGACCGACGAGGATGTGTTGCAGATAGCCCGGCTGGCCCGAGAGGTGATCCGCACCGGTCGCGAAGTATCCGGCCGGCGCGACATCCGCTGCACCGTCTCGATCGGGGGATTCGTTCCCAAACCCCACACTCCGTTCCAGTGGGCTGCTCAACTCGGCGCCGACGACACGGACGCCAGACTCGCCAAACTCCGTGCCGAGATTCGTTCCGATCGGGAAGTGGGCCGCTCCATCGGCTTCCGCTACCACGATGGCAAGCCCGGAGTGGTGGAAGGCCTGCTGAGCCGGGGCGATCGCCGGGTCGGGCGCATCATCGAGCAGGCCTGGCTGGACGGTGGCAGACTCGACGGCTGGAGTGAGCACTTCTCGTACGACAGGTGGATGGCGGCGGCCGAGCGGGCGCTCGCCGACGAGCCGGTGGACGTTGACTGGTACACCACCCGGGAGCGGGGTGAAGAAGAGGTGCTCCCATGGGACCATCTCGATTCCGGACTCGATCGCCAGTGGCTCTGGGATGACTGGCAGGACGCCCTCGACGAGGTGGAGGTCGAAGACTGCCGGTGGACTCCCTGCTTCGACTGCGGGGTCTGCGACCAGATGGGTACCGAGATCCAGACCGGCCCGACCGGTGCGGTACTCGTGCCGGTGCCGCCGTTGCCTTTGATGGCCGAGGTGGCCGCGCGGCGATGAGGACACCGGACCGCGAGTATGTGGCGCCGGTCGCTCGCTACCGGATTCGATTCGCCAAACGGGGGCGGATGCGCTTCGCAAGTCATCGGGATTTCCAGCGGGTGTTCGAGCGGGCACTTCGCCGAGCAGGCGTGCCGATGGCCTATTCGGCCGGATTCAGCCCGCACCCGAAGATCTCCTACGCGAACGCTGTGGCGACTGGTGCCGCCAGCGAGGCCGAATACGTCGAGATCGGCACCGCGGCAGCCTTGGATCCGACGGTCCTGCAGCAGGCGCTCGATGCCTCGCTACCCTCCGGTTTCGACGTGCTCGATGTGGTCACCGCACGCACCGGACACTTCGTCGACCGGCTCGAAGGGTCGGTGTGGCGCATCCGCTTGCCGCAGGTCTCCGAATCCGACCTGGCGGACGCCGTGGCCGCACTGCTTGCCGAGACGCACGTCGAAGTTGAGCGGATGACGAAGAAGGGCGCGCGCAGGTTCGACGTGCGTGCCGATCTTCTCAGTGTCGAGTGCGGCACCGACGAATCCGGGTGTGCGATACTGACCCTGGTTGTACGACATGCGGTTCCCGTCGTTCGACCGGACGATGTTCTTGCGGGTCTGCGGCAAGTTGCCTCCCTCGCGACGCCGTCACCTCCTGTGGTGACGCGCATGGCGCAGGGGCCACTCACCGCGGACGGACGCGGCGTCACCGACCCCTTCGGGCCGGATCGTGAGGAATCGGCGCGGGCACCTGCCTAGGTTCCCGCACACAGGCTTGGTCATGCGGGTACCCGTGTGGCACATGAGACAGACCCGATGAGCCGCTGCGGCGTTCACCACGCCAGCGCCCGCGGGTCGAGAGGGGCGTTGCCCGATGGACGAAGAACTGCCAGGTCTTGAACCCGAGGCTGCCGACGAGGGTCATGAGTCGCCACCCGTCGAGCAGTCGAGCGAAGCCGAGGCTGAGGCGAAACCGGCCAAGAAGCGCGGCAGCCGAAGGGCGGCCAGTCGCCCGGCCGGGCCGCCTGCGGCCGCGGTGTTCTCGGCGGCCGAAGTCGAGGCGAGCGTCACCGCCGAGGTCGCGCTGAGACCTTCCACGGCCATGGTCGCCGCGGTTTTCCAGGCTCCCGAGGTGGTGCCGACGCCTGCTGCCAAGCAGGAGGCGGAGGCCGATGCCCAGGCGGAGGTCGGCGAATCGGATCCTGCCGAATCGGACACCGGAACCGAATCTGACGATGGCGCCGAGGCGCCGGAGGGTGGCCAGGCGCGAACTGGCGGCGCTCGTCGGCGTCGCCGCCGGGGCGGGCGGGGTCGCGGCCGACGAGCTGAGAACTCCGCCGGAGACGAGCAGGGGGAATCCGACGACGAATCCGGGCAAGGTGGCGAGTCCTCCGAAGGGTCTGAGGGACCGGGTGAGGGGAGCGAGTCCGACGGCTCGTCGGCCACCGACGACGCCACCGAATCGTCGGCCGATGAGGACTCGTCGGCGGATACGTCGTCGGACGACGGCGGCTCGGGCGGCTCGCGCAGGCGGCGTCGGCGGCGGCGCAAGGGAGGCGGCGACAACCAGCCGGACTCCGCCGGCAAGGACTCCGGCCCGGACGGCAAAGACGAGGTCACGGCGGTCAAGGGTTCGACCCGGCTGGAGGCCAAGAAGCAGCGCCGACGCGAGGGCAGGGCGACCAGGGGGATGCGAGCCCCCATCCTCACCGAGGCGGAGTTCCTGGCTCGGCGGGAATCGGTGGAGCGCGCCATGGTGGTCCGCCAGCGGGGCGGTCTCACCCAGATCGGTGTCCTCGAAGACAAGGTCCTGGTGGAGCACTACGTGGCCTCGGAGGCGACGTCGTCCCTGATCGGCAACGTCTACCTCGGGCGGGTCCAGAATGTCCTGCCCAGCATGGAAGCCGCTTTCGTCGACATCGGCCGTGGCCGCAACGCGGTGCTCTACGCGGGGGAGGTGAACTGGGACGCGGCCGGCCTGGAGGGTCAACCCAAACGCATCGAACTGGCGTTGAAATCCGGCGATACCGTGCTGGTGCAGGCCACCAAGGATCCGGTCGGCCACAAGGGTGCTCGGCTGACCAGCCAGATCTCGCTGCCCGGTCGTTTCCTGGTGTACGTTCCGGAAGGCGGCATGACCGGGATCAGCCGGAAACTGCCGGACCGGGAACGTGCCCGACTCAAGAAGATCTTGCGTGCCGTGGTGCCCGAAGACGCCGGTGTGATCGTCCGCACGGCGGCCGAAGGGGCCTCCGAGGAGCACCTGCGGCAGGACGTCGAGCGGCTGGCAGCGGAATGGGAGCGGATCAAGGCCAAATCCGAGACCGCCTCGGCCCCCAGCCTGCTGCGCTCGGAACCAGACCTCACCCTCAAGGTGGCCCGGGACATCTTCAACGAAGACTTCGCCAGCATGGTCGTGAGCGGGGACCGTGCTTTCAACGCCGTGCACGAATACGTCAGCGCGGTCGCCCCCGATCTCGCCGACCGAGTCACCAAATGGACCGAGCGGGAGGACGTCTTCGCGGCCCACCGGATCGATGAGCAGATCGCGAAAGCCCTCGACCGGAAAGTCTGGCTGCCCTCCGGTGGCTCCCTGGTCATCGATCGCACCGAAGCGATGACCGTGATCGACGTCAACACCGGCAAGTTCACCGGCAAAGGCGGCAACCTCGAGGAGACGGTCACCCGGAACAACCTCGAGGCGGCCGACGAGATCGTCCGCCAGCTGAGGCTGCGCGACATCGGCGGCATCATCGTGGTCGATTTCATCGACATGGTGCTGGAGAGCAACCGCGAATTGGTGCTCAGGCGCCTGGTCGAGTGCCTCAGCCGTGATCGCACCAAGCATCAGGTGGCCGAGGTCACCTCGCTCGGCCTGGTGCAGATGACGCGCAAGCGCATCGGGCAAGGCCTGCTCGAGACCTTCTCGACACCGTGCGAACAATGCCACGGCCGTGGCGTCAAGGTGGCCACTGAACCGGTCGGACATCACGGCGAGGGCAGCTCACCACGGCAGCGACGGTCGAAGATCACCGGCCCGATCCCCGGTGCGCCGACAAACACGGTTCACGTGGAGGCCGAAGAGGCGGCCGAAGCGGCGGAAGTCGAGACCGCCGCCGAGGAGGCTGTCGCTGAGACGGCGGCCGCCGAAGCGGCGGAAGTCGAGACCGTGGAGGAGACGGTGGCCGACCTGGTTGAGGATGCCCCGACAGACCGACCGACCGAGGATGCCGTACAGTAGAGCACGGTGCGTGCGGTGCTGCGTGTCTCGACCTGGCGACGCGTGCTTCGTCGAATCGAAGGCGGCAGCCCTCGGCTAGCGGCTCGACCCGATTCCGACTCGGCAGCCGGGCAGCCCACACAACACGTATGACTTTTCCATGAACCACGACTGCAAGGAGTGTGCGGTGTTCGCGATTGTCCGCGCCGGAGGCCGACAAGAGAAGGTGTCCGTCGGCGATGTCATCTCTGTGGATCGAGTGGCCGGTGAGCCCGGCAGCACGATCTCGCTGCCGGTGCTGCTCCTGGTCGACGGGGAGAGCGTCACCCACGATGCCGAAGCCCTGTCCGGCACCACCGCGACCGCCGAGATCGTCGAGCACACTCGCGGCGACAAGATCAAGATCCTTCGCTATAAGAACAAGACCGGCTACCGCCGCCGTCAGGGTCACCGTCAAGACCTGACGACGGTGAAGGTCACTGCAATCGGATCGGGGAACTGAACCATGGCCCACAAGAAGGGCGCGTCGAGCACGCGCAACGGTCGCGATTCCAACGCCCAACGCCTCGGGGTCAAGCGGTTCGGCGGCCAGTTCGTCAACGCCGGCGAGATTATCTTGCGCCAGCGCGGCACCCACTTCCACCCCGGCGAGAACGTGGGCCGGGGCGGCGACGACACCCTGTTCGCGTTGACTGCGGGCACTGTCGACTTCGGCACCCACCGGGGTCGCCGGGTCGTCAACATCATCGCTGCCTCGTGAACCTGCGCGCCGTCGGCGCCGCCTGCTAGAGGTCGCCCGTGACCACCTTTGTTGACCGCGCCCAATTGCATGCCCGCGCCGGTGACGGAGGCAACGGATGTGCCTCGGTGCATCGCGAGAAGTTCAAACCGCTCGGCGGCCCCGATGGCGGGGACGGCGGTCGCGGCGGCGATGTCGTACTTGAAGCCGACAGCCACACCGCGAGCCTGATCGACATCGGCTTCCATCCCCACCGCCGCGCCGCGAACGGCGGTGTCGGCCAAGGCGGTAATCGGCATGGCGCCACCGCGGCGGATGTGGTGGTGCCGGTTCCGCTGGGCACGGTTGTCACCAGCGAATCCGGGGAGATCCTGGCGGACCTCTCCGAGGCCGGCCAGCGATTCGTCGCCGCCCGTGGTGGCCGTGGCGGATTGGGCAACGCCTCGCTGGCGAATCGGCGGCGGAAGGCCCCCGGGTTCGCCTTGCTGGGAGAACCGGGCGAAGAGGCGACGCTGACGCTGGAACTTAAGACCCTCGCCGACGTTGGTCTGATCGGATTCCCGAGTGCCGGGAAGTCGTCGCTGGTCTCGGTGATCAGCGCGGCCAAGCCGAAGATCGCCGACTATCCCTTCACCACACTCACCCCCCAACTGGGGGTAGTCGCCGCCGGTGAGGTGACTTTCACGGTCGCCGACGTGCCGGGCCTGATTCCCGGCGCGAGCCAGGGCAAAGGCCTCGGCCTGGAGTTCCTCCGGCACGTGGAGCGTTGTGCCCTGCTCGTGCACGTTCTCGATTGCGCCACGCTGGAACCCGGTCGGGATCCGGGTTCCGATCTCGATGCAATCGAAGCCGAGTTGGCCGCCTACGGCGTGCTGCAGGAGACACCTCGGATGGTGGTCCTCAACAAGATCGACATCCCAGAGGCGCGGGAACTCGCCGAGTTGGTGCGACCGGATCTGCAGGCACGCGGTTTCGAGGTGTTCGAGGTGTCGGCCGTGAGCCACGAGGGCCTGCGCGCCTGGACCTTCGCCCTCGCCAAGGTGGTTGCCGCAGCTCGCGCGGCCGGGCTGGAGTCGCAGGCTCAGCGACCGCGGGTGGTGGTTAGGCCGCCCACGGTGGACGACGCCGGATTCACCGTGACCCGGCTGGCCGCCGGCGCGTTCCGGGTGGTCGGTGAACGGCCCACCCGCTGGGTTCGCCAAACCGACTTCGGCAACGACGAAGCCGTCGCCTATCTGGCCGAGCGGCTCGCCCGGTTGGGGGTGGAGGACGAACTGCGCCGGCTGGGGGCGGTGCCCGGGTGCGACGTGCTGATCGGGCCGGTCGACGATTCCGTGGTGTTCGACTGGGTGCCGAGCAGCGGCGAAACCGATGCCGCCGAGGACTCCGCAGAGGACGATCGGGAGGAGTCCACGTGAATCGCCGAGCCATCCAGGACGCGGTGCGGATCGTGGTCAAGGTGGGCTCGTCCTCGCTCACCACGCCCGATGGTGTGCTCGATCAGAACCGGCTCTATTCGCTGGTGGACGCGCTGGCCGAGCAGGTTGCGGCGGGCAAGCAGATCGTCTTGGTCACCAGTGGGGCGGTCGCCGCCGGCATCGGCCCGCTGCGGCTGCCCGGCCGGCCCCGCGCGTTGGCGACCCAGCAGGCGGCCGCCAGCGTCGGACAAGGCCTGCTGCTGGCGCGCTACACCGATCGTTTCCGCAGCCATGGGATAACCGTCGGCCAGGTGCTGCTCACCAGTGCGGATCTGACGAGGCGGGCGCATTACTCCAATGCCCGGCACACGCTGGAGTGCCTGCTGTCGTTCGATGTGGTGCCGATCGTGAACGAGAACGACACGGTGGCCACCCACAAACACGGCGACAACGACCGGCTGGCGGCGTTGGTGGCTCACCTGATCAAGGCCGATGCGGTGGTTCTGCTCTCCGATATCGACGCCCTCTACGACGGGCATCCGCTGGCTCCGGGCAGCAAGCCGATCCCGCTGGTGACGTCGGAATCGGATCTCGCCGGTCTGGATATCGGCGGCTCCGGCAGCGAGGTTGGCAGCGGCGGCATGTCGACCAAGGTCAACGCCGCCATAATCGCCACCTCCGGCGGTGTGCCGGTGGTGCTCACCAGCGCCGTGAACGCTCGTATGGCCCTTCGCGGGGACGTCGTGGGCACGCTCTTCGAACCCGCGCCGCGACCGCTCTCGGCCCGCTATCTGTGGCTGGCACACGCCACCAAGGGTGAGGGAGCCCTGATCCTCGACGCGGGCGCGGTGGCCGCAGTGGTCGAACGCCGGAAGTCACTGCTGCCGGCCGGGATCGTCGCGGTGCAGGGGGATTTCGCGGCAGGCCGACCGGTGGATCTACTCGACCCGGATGGCACGGTGGTGGCGCGCGGCCTCTCCGCCTACGACGCCTCCGAACTACCCCCCATGCTCGGGCGGTCGACGAGGGAACTGGCCGCCGAGTTGGGTCCCTCCTTCGAACGCGAGGTGGTCCACGCGGATGACCTCGTGATCCTTGCGCCTAGGGTGTGACCATGACCGCGAACGTTGAGACAGTCCGGGATTCGACGACAGATTCGGACCACATCCGCAACGAGGTTCGCGAGGTGGCCCGGCGGGCACGGGAGGCCGCCGGCGTGCTGGCCACGTTGACCCGCGCCAGCAAGGACGCCGCCCTGCTCGCGATCGCCGACGCGTTGGAGGCGGCGACCGCTGAGATCGTCGAGGTGAACGCTGACGATGTCGAGCGCGCCCGGGCTGCGGGTACCTCCGAGGCGTTGGTCGACCGACTCACGCTCACCGCCGACCGGATCGCGGCCATCGCCGATGCCCTTCGTGAGGTGGCCGTCCTCGATGATCCGGTGGGCGACGTGGTGCGGGGCTATCGGCTGCCCAACGGTCTGGACGTCGCCCAGGTGAGGGTGCCACTCGGCGTGGTGGCCATGATCTACGAGGCCCGGCCGAATGTCACCGTCGATGCTGCCGGCTTGTGTCTCAAGAGCGGCAACGCTGCACTGCTGCGCGGCTCGAGTTCGGCCCGCCGCACCAACCGGGTGCTCGTCGACCTCATGCGTGCCGCATTGGTCGGCACCGACGTCCCGGTGGATGCGATCGCGATGGTGCCCGGCGACACCCACGACTCCGTCGTCCATCTGATGCAGGCGCGGGGACTGGTCGACGTCATCATTCCCCGCGGTGGTGCCGGACTGATCAACTCCGTGGTCGAGAACTCCCAGGTCCCGGTGATCGAGACCGGTGTCGGCAACTGCCACGTCTACGTCGATGCCGACGTCGACGTGGACCAGGCGGTCGCCGTCGTGGTCAACAGCAAGACCCAACGGGTCAGCGTCTGCAACGCGGCCGAGACCATGCTGGTGCACGCCGATGCCGCCGAGGATTTCCTGCCCGATGCGCTCGCCGCTTTGGCCGCGGCGGGTGTCACGATCCACGGTGACGAACGGGTGCGTCCCTTCGCGGAACGGGCGGGAGCACCATTCGTCCCGGTGACCGACGACGACTGGGCCGAGGAGTACTATTCGCTGGATCTGGCGGTGGGCATCGTGGACGACTTGGATGCGGCGGTCGCCCACATCCGTCGGTGGAGCAGCGGTCACACCGAAGCCATCCTCTCGACTTCGGCTCCGGCGATTCGGCGGTTCACCACCGCCGTCGACTCGGCCGCCGTGATGGTCAATGCGTCCACCCGTTTCACCGACGGCGGCGAGTTCGGCTTCGGGGCCGAGATCGGAATCTCCACCCAGAAACTGCATGCCCGGGGGCCGATGGGTCTGGCCGAACTCACGAGCACGACGTTCGTGGTCACCGGCGACGGACATACTCGCGGATGAGCTGTGTGACGCTATTGTGTCCTCATGTCAATCCACTCCATCGCGCTTGCTGCCAGTGAGGCGGCCGCCGAGTCCGGCGAGCACAGTGGCACCCCGCCGGTCGTCTACGGTGTCTTCGCGCTTGTCGTGTTGTTGTTGCTGCTGTTCGTCGTCACCCGGTTCAACGTCTACCGCTGATCGGGCGAAGTGCCGCCGGACGAGCCGGTTGTGACGGCACCGAGCAGGATCGGCGTCATGGGCGGGACGTTCGATCCCATCCATCACGGCCATCTGGTTGCGGCCGCCCAGGTCGCGCAGGAGTGTCGATTGGACGAAGTTGTCTTCGTGCCGACCGGTCGTCCGTGGCAGAAGACTCATGCGGTGTCATCGGCCGACGACCGGTTCCTGATGACGTTGTTGGCCACGGTGTCCAACCCACGATTCGACGTCTCGCGGGTCGACATCGACCGCCCCGGTCCGACCTACGCGGTCGACACCTTGACCGACTTGCAGGCGCACTACGGCCCGGAGTGCGAACTCCACTTCATCACCGGTGCCGACGCCTTGGCCTCGCTCAGCAGTTGGAAGGACCATCGCAGGATCGTTGAACTGGCGCGCTTGATCGGCGTCACCCGACCCGGGCACGACTTGGTCGACCCCGGGCTGCCGGGCGACACCATCACGCTGGTGGAGGTCACCGCGATGGCGATCTCGTCGACCGAATGTCGGCGTCGTGCCGCCGACGGGCTCACGCTGGACTACCTCGTGCCTGCTCCGGTGGCGGCGTACATCGCCAAGAATCGGCTGTACCTCCGATGAGCGTGCGCCACCCCTCCCGCCGCCGCAGCGTGATCGCCCTGGTGCTGCTGGCAGTGGTGGTGACTGCGATGGCGGTGGTGATCCGGAATTCAGGTGCCGGGCAGCCGTTGGTGGATCCCACCGCACCGCCGACCCAGGGCCTCGCCGGTGAGCCGACGTTGCTGGTGCAGGTGCGCGATGACGGTCTGACCAACGTGGACAACGTCATCATGGGGCTGGACGCCGGATCCGAGCGGGGGAGTTCCCTCTACCTGCCGCAGAGCCTTGTGGTCGATCTCGTCGAGGGGCGAGATGAAACCCTGGGACTCACCGGATTCAAGCCGATCGCCGAGGCCGGGCCACTGGTGGCAGCTCAAACCGGCGTCCGGGTGGACGATGCATTCGTGCTGGATCGGCTCGCCTTCGCCGGCCTGGTGGATTCGGTCGGCGGGATCACGCTGGACATCGCCGAGCCGCTGGTGATCCAGGATCGTTGGGGGACCGTGGTCGATGTGATCCCGCTGGGGGAGCGCACCCTCGACGGTCCGCAGGCCGCGACGTACGCGCTGTATCTCGGGCCCAGCGGGTCGGAGGCTGAACGTCAGGCTCGGTTTCAGGCCGTCTGGGAGGAACTCCTCGCGGCCCTCCCGGAGAATCCGGATCAGATGCGAGCCATCCTCGCCAGCCTGGGGGCGCTGAGTCGATCCACCAACACCTTGGCGTCACTGGCCGACTTCCTCACCGCAGCTGGCAAGGGCGTTCGGGCTGGCGGCTGGACCTCGGAGAATCTGCCGACCAGGCCCGGCGCCTACGGGCCGTTGCCGCTGGAATGGGTCGACCCCCAGCCGACCGAAACGGTCGTGGAACAGCAGTTCCCGTCCTCCCTGCTGGCCCCCGATTCTCCGCCGATCCGCGTTCGGGTCTACCAGGCCGGCGGGGTGAAGGCCGAGTTGGATGAGGTGCGCAACCGGCTCGTCGAGGCGGGTTTCAGTTTCGTCTGGGCGGGGCCGGGGGAGTCGCGCACCGAGAGCAGGATCGCGGTGGCCGATCCGGGCCAGATCCGGTTCGGCGAGGAGGTGGCCGCGACTCTCGACCTCCCCGCATCCGCAGTGGAAGTGGATCAGGCCGCCACACCGGGAACTCCGGTGACGCTCTGGTTCGTCGCCGACGTTGCCGAGAGCACCACCGAGTCGGCGGCGCCGACGGCGACTGTGACATCCTCGGACAGATGACAGCATCCCAACGCTCGGTCGAATTGACGCTGCTGGCGGCCACCGCCGCTGCCGACAAGAAGGCTGAGAACATCCTTGCCATCGACGTCAGCGAACAGTTGGCCATCACCGATGTGTTCCTCATCTGCTCGGCGACCAGCGACCGCCAGGTCCGGGCCATCGTCGACGCCGTTGAAGAGGCGCTGGACGCCGTTGATGTGGACCCGGTGCGGCGGGAGGGGGAGCGGAGCGGACGTTGGGTGCTGCTCGACTACCTCGACTTTGTCGTCCACGTGCAGCACGTTGAGGAGCGTCGTTTCTATTCCCTGGAACGGCTGTGGCAGGACTGCCCGGTGATCCCGCTGCCGGAGATCGGTATCGAGGAGTCGCCGGACCCGGCGTCGGCGGGGACCCCGGGAGCATGACCCGGCGGGTGGTGTTGTGGCGACACGGGCAGACAGCGTGGAACGCCGAAGGCCGGTTCCAGGGCCAGATCGATGTGCCGCTCGATACCGTCGGGCGCAGCCAGGCGGCCGCCGCGGCCGCCCAGTTGGCCCAGTTGCCCCCAACTCGGATCATCAGCAGCGACCTCTCTCGCGCCCTCGTCACGGCGGGAGAATTGGCCACCCTGGCGGGCCTCGAGGTGACTGTCGACGACCGGCTCCGGGAGACGAACGCCGGCGAATGGCAGGGGCTCGCGCGGGACGAGCTGATGGCCAACTTCGGGGCGGAGCTGATGGCCTGGGCGGCCGGATCCGACCTCAAGCCCGGTGGCGGGGAGCGCCGCTCGGAGGTGGCGGCCCGGATGGTTGCGGCGATCACGGACGGATTGGTCGAACTCCCCTCTGGCGGCACCCTCGTTGTGGCCACCCACGGCGGCGCGGCGAGGGCCGCGGTGGGTGACCTGCTGGGGCTGCCGGTCGAACACTGGTCGATCCTGGGCGTTCTCACCAACTGCGCCTGGTCGGTGCTCACGGAGCGGGTGGGGCCCACGGGTGAGGTCTCCTGGCGACTCGAGGAGTACAACGCTCGTTCCTTGCCGCAGACCGCCTTCGCCGACGACCGCTAGGTCTCGGTTCCGGGTTCCCGCCGAACGGTAGGTGTGGCACGATCGCGGGATGGACACCGACGCCGCCACCAGCGCCGCCAAGTTGGCGCGGATCAACGCCCTGGACGCTGTGGAACCGCGTGGACTGCTCCGGTCAGTGCTGTTGAAGGTCGGGCCGCAGCCGTGGTTCATCGCGATCTACCGTCGGTTGGGGCCGAAGATCGACCCCACCGTGAGTCGGATTCGCGACGGCGCCGTGATGCGCAGCCTCTACGGACTCCCGGGGATGGTGCTGCACACCACCGGAGCCAAGTCGGGGCAACCGCGCAGCAACCCGTTGCTGTACGCCCGCGACGGCGATGACTTCATCGTGGTGGGCACCAACTTCGGCCAGTTGAAGCACCCCGCGTGGACGGCGAATCTGCGTGCCCATCCGGATGCAGCGGTCGAGATCGGCGGGATCACACTTCCGGTGACGGCCCACATCATCGAGGGCGATGAGTGGCAGTCTGTGTTCGATCGTCTGGTGGCCGTCTATCCCGGCTATGCGCTCTACCTGGAACGGCGTTCCGAACTGCCGCCGCGGCTGTTCCGCCTGGTGCCGAAGGTCTAGCCGCCCGGCGCCGAACTAACTGGTGATGTAGCCGAGGAGGGTGGCCTTCTCCTCTTGCAGTTCGGCCACGGTGACCCGCACGACGTCTCCGATGCTGATGATTCCGCTCAGCGATTCCTCCTCGAGCACGGGAACGTGCCGGATTCGCCGCTCTGTCATGGTCATCATCAAGTCGTCGGTGCTGTTGCTGGGTTCGCAGACGGCGACGACGCCGGTCATCAGGTCCGACACCGGAGCATCGAGGATCTCCCGGCCCTTCGCGGCGATCGCACGCACAACGTCACGTTCAGAGGCGATCCCGACCACCTCCGAGCCGTCCGGCGACACCACAGCGGCACCGATGTTGTGCTCAGTCAGCAAGGCGCAGAGTTCGGTCACCGTCGCGTCGGGTGAGATCGTCGCGACGAAGGACCCCTTCTCGGCGAGGATCGACTTCACCTTCATGCGGGCGCCTCCTTGGTTGCGGTCTGGTGCGCCAATCGTGCCCGAACTGACCGCCGATGTCACGGGAAGTGACCGGACAAGTAACCCGAATTCCCATGCGCTAGGCTGATCCTCGATCTCGGGGCCATAGCTCAGCTGGTAGAGCACTTGCCTGGCAGGCAAGGGGTCAGGGGTTCGAGTCCCCTTGGCTCCACCGCAGGTCAGAGGCGGTTTCGGAAGTGATTCCGAGGCCGCCTCTGGTTGTTGGTGGGGGTGTGAGTGGACCCACGTTCACGCTCAATCGGTGCACAACGGCCGATGCGGGCAACACGTCACCCCGCCCCTTGCCGTCGCCGTGTCGCGCTCTGCCGCTATGGCGGGTGTCGACCCATTCCGGGCGATACCTGACCACAGCTGCCGCCACGGGTCCTCTCCGGCCGTTCTTGCCCCGTTAGAGACATCCTGGCGGGGGCAGTCAGGGCTTACTGCGTCGTCGATGGTTCCGGGCAGTCGGCCGGCAGGAGCACCCGTCGCCGTTTGAACACTTGCCGGGCGCGGTCGATTTGCTTGTGAGACGTTTCGGTAGTGCTACTCAGCGGCAATGGTGTCCGTGCCTGAGTGCGGCGATCAGCACCCGCAATGGCGCCGGTACGGCCGACACCTACCCCGGCACTCGCCCTGGGTCAACCGCAGCCGTCACGGCCGCCCACAGGCGTGTCTAGATGCCCCGTCCCATTGGTCTGTTTGATGAGTTCGCGGATCGCAAGAGACGCACCACATCGCCACCCCGCCAAGTGGCCTTGGGCGGATGCGGTCAACGTGACGCAACCCAGTAGCCCCCCACACTTTGGGTTGACGGTCTCGAAGCGAGGTTGGAAGGGGTTGGCGATGTGCGGTCGTCGGGTGACTAGAGCGACCGTACGAATTCGTCTTCGGACATGATCTCTATGGCGGCGCCCTTTTCCCTCATTCTTGCGGCCTTCGCCATCTTGCCCGTCATGGCATCGCTCTCAAGGACGTCCCCTTGGTAGAGGTCAGGCCCAACCACCAACACATCCGTTGATTTGTTGATCCCGGGCTGGGCGATGCCACCGATCCGGGCGAGCGCATCCCACGCTTCCTGACGGGTCATCGACCCCAAACGGCCAGTGAGCACAATTCGCCTGCCGAACAAGGGATGGTTTGTGTCGGCGGACTCATTAGGCCCGGGAAAGTGGGGCTTGCTCGTGTTCCCACTCGTGCTCCGCTCTGAAATCGCTGTAGAGCCTTTCCAGCCATCCGGCCTCACGAAGCCAAGAGATGTCCGAGTGGAATCGAGCAGCCCCGCAATCGACGAACTACCCGTACGTTCGGCCAACGCAAGCAGCACGTTGCCGGCCGCGAGTGCGTCATCCACGGGATCGTGGTGGTTTCGCACCTCCACCCCCAATTCCTCGGCAACCCAAGGCAGCGAATAGGAAGGAAGGTCCAACGTCCTACGGGACATCACGAGCGTGCAGGCGTACCGGAGGCTGGGCCATTCAACACCGGAAGCCTCCGTCGCATGTCTCAGCACCGATACGTCGAAACCAGCGTTGTGGGCTACTAGCACGTCGCTGCCCAAGAACTCCAGCATCTTGGGGAGAAAGTCGACGAACCTGGGCGCCGAACTAACGTCCTCCGGCGTAATGCCGTGCACCGACATGTTCCATGGATCGAAACTGTCGTGCCTGTGCGGCGGACGCATGAGCGTGTGCAAGGTTTCGGTTGGCGCTCCGGCGCGGTATCGGACCATCGCCACCGCGCACGGAGACCCTCTGAAGGCGTTTGCGGTCTCGAAATCGATAGCGACAAAGTCCATCTCATCACTTAGCTGTTCTGTCACATTTTCACCTTCCCCGATAGCACCTTTTCGCATACATACCAACAGAAGACATTTACGCATGGTTCGGTCACCCGGACTCCCCGCGCAATGCATCGGGCCTTCTTTGCAGCATCGGGGTTGCCTGAGACGCAGACTGGCCGGATGGGCGACGAATTCACGCCCTTCGATGTGCTTACTGCCGTCACAGCAGACCTGAGCCAAGTCGCTGACCGCATTCGCGATGTGCCTGAGCGGGAACAACCTATTGCAGCGCAAGTAGAACTCGCCACCATCACAACTTGCCCTGACCCGTTTTCCCGTATTGTCGCCAAGGCGCTGGCAGCAGTCTGCGGTGTAGCGGTGGGGACTGCAGAGCCGGATCCACCGGAGTAGTTATTGAGGAAGCGGCGGCGGACTTCGTCTTGCTCAATCAGGCATTCAGCACGCCCATCAACGACCTGACAGTTCCACGGCGAGGTGGGTTGAGCGAAAAACTGACGGTTCAGCAGGGGCGCCAAACTGAATGGGCCAACACTCCAACTCGAGACGAGTTCATGGAGTACCCTCCAGTGAGAGCGTGAGGGGGGGGCGAGATGAGCGGTCAAACGCCCGCGGGTTGGTACGACCAGCCAGACGGAAGCCAGCAGTACTGGGACGGTCAACGCTGGGTCGAATCACCCTCATCGCCAGAAGGCGAAGCGACATCTAGCCCTCAGCCATTGAAAGGGTCGGACAAGTACAGTCGCGACCTATCAGCCCAGCCACAGCTCTGGTCGGAGGCAAACGGCTACGTACTCACGATGGACGGATGGCAACCGGAAGCGCTCGTCACCGCGCAGCGGGCACAGGCAGCGAAGATTGGAGATCAGTCCGGCATCTGGGCAGTTCTCGGATTGGTCATCTGCCTTCCTTTATCCATCGTCGCCCTCGTTCAGTGGAACAGAGCTCGGAGAATGCAGGCGGCCTGGGGAGGCCAAAGAACCGCGGTATGGCCCGCCTGGGTGGCGGGTATCTCCCTAGGAGTCTGGCTGGTGTTGATCGCCTTCTTCGTGCTTCCGGCCCTGAGCACGAGTCAGTCGACCTACGGCGGCGGGACCAACACCGACTCGCTGACTGCCGAAGTCTCGGCTGGCCCTCTCGAAACTGACCAGTTCGGATCCGCGTTCACCACGGTCACAATCACCAGCCCCGCAGATGCCCCGTCGACGTGCACCTACGTGGCCACCGTCACCGCCGACAGCCCCGATGGTTCGCGCCAATACTCCACAGCCATCGCATCGGCGGAGTCACTGAAACCGGGCCAGACTGCCACGAGTGAAGCGGTCTTCTTTGATGAGGTCCCGGCGGACGCCATCATCTCCGTGGAGCCTCCCGGATGTATCCCAGGCTGAGCAGGGGGACGGCGAAAACCGGCGCGTAGTCGAGCGCCTCATCCAAGTCGCTGATCACGTCAGACTGGTCGTCCAACTCGTCTGTGGAGTCCATCGACGGATGGCCATGGTTGATACTTCTTCACGAGTTCCAGCCAGTAGTCGTATTCGCTCAGGTCGGTACTTCGAGCCCCGTGCAGGCGCCACCAACAGGCCACAAGAGCGTATGGGGTGCTCCCGTCATCCGAACAAGTCGCGTGGGGATGATGAAGAACGCGGTGACAGGCCCCCTCAACGCTACGCCGAGGCAACTCAAGGCGATGCCCAGGTAGACATTCCCCGGTTCGTTGCCTCCGCTCGCCTGGTGCGCCGGTATCCGGCAATCCCCAGGAAAAGGCCCGTGATGGCGCCGGCGAAGGACACCAGCGGCAGCAAGAACGGCACGGTTGTGAGGATCTCCAGGACAAGAGGACTGATACCCAACCCGCGTCTTGGAGACTGCCCAGGCTGTTGGGGTGTGATGTACCCCCGCCCCCATCGGCAATGGTGAACCGCCCCGGCGAGTCCGGAGACCTTGGTGTGTCCCGGGTTCTACGGCGTCTGAGTGTCGGGGTCTGGTGGTTAGTGTAGTGAGCCCAACCTGTTTCGGCCGGCGTGAGGTCAGATCCGGACCTATTCGCGGTCAACCTTTGGGAATTCGAGCATTTGTTGGGGTGGACAGTGGAACCGCGCCGCTCACGCTGTTGTGCGTATTGCGCCACTACTTCGGCAACTCGCCAAGCGCTGGCTCAGTTTTGCCTGTCGACCTCTCATTCGATACTTGAACACTTGCCATGAACGTGTGTCCTATTTGTTGGGTTAAGGTGTTGCACGGTTAGAACATGCGTACTAAACTGAGGGCATGTCCTCGTCCTCTGCGCCTGTGCAGCCTGCGGCTGCCTGCCGGCCGGCGGGCGCCTTTGCCCGTTGGGGGTCGGGTCAGGTGTGTGGTGTGGGTGGGGACTCCGATGCGGGGTGGCCGGCTGAGCGGCTGCGTGCCGCGGAGTCTGGGTGGGATGGTGCGGCCGCGGGTGGTGTGTGGCTGGATGAGGTGATGGCGCCGACGGTTCAGCAGTTGCGGGAGGCCGCCGAGGTGATGGCCCTCGACAGCGACCTGCCCGACACGCTCTGTTCCGAGGACGCCTTTCCCGACGCGGCCGTGCTCGGCGGGGATCTGTCCGAGGATGCTTTGCCGGACGCGGTCGTGACCGGGGCTGCTGTTGCCGAGTTTGAGCCGGGCCCGGTCCCGGCTGAGCACCCCGGCGGTGGGGTTCAGGTGGATGTGTGTCCGGGGCCGGTGCCGGAGGGGTTGGCGCGGTGGGTGCGCCGGGAGTGGTGGCAGGCGCCGGTTCGGGCCGAGGTGCGCCGGTTGATGCTGTTGGCCCCGGGGGTGGGGTTGATCGCCGGGTTGTCTGAGCTTGACACGGGTGGGTCGTGTCCGGTCGATCATGGCCACCCTGATGCTGTGGTGGAGGCGGCCGATCCGACTCCGGTGCCGGGGAGTCGTGCGGGGTATCCGTGTGCGTGCCAGTTGATCGTGGCGGCGGGGTGGCAGGCGGTGGACAGTTGGGTTCAGGTCGGTGCCGCGGCGTCGCTGGTCGGTGCTGCGGGTGCGGTGCCGGTGGTGGCGACGCCGGCAGGTTTCGCCAGGGCACAGGCCACCGATGCCTGCCGGGCGGAGTTGGCTCCGATGCTGCACCTGTCGGCGGCCTCGGTGCACGCGCGGCTGGTGCAGGCCCGGGATCTGCACGCGTTCCCGGCCCTGGCCGCGGTGGCAGGGTCGGGGTTGATGTTCACCTCGTCGTGGCGGGTCGTGCTCTACGAGACCGCGAACCTGCCCGAGGCTGCCCGGGCCCGGGTGGTGCAGCGGGTGGTGGACGCGGTCGAGGCCCGCCATGCCCAGGATCGGCGCCCGTGGACATCGGGGGAGACGCGCCGGGCGGTCAAGCGCGCGATCGCCGCGGTGGCCGCGGCGGAGGCGGCCCAGGCCCGCGCCCGGGCCCATGCCCGCCGCCGGGTGGCGGTCACCCCGGCAGGGGATGGCATGGCGTGGTTGAGCGGCTACATCCGCGACGTCGACGCCCACCGGATCTACAACCGGCTCACCGCCGCTGCAGCGGCCGCGACCGCCGACGAACCCAGCGGTGCGCGCAGCACCGACGAACACCGAGCCGATGCCCTGATCGCGGCCCTGCTCAACCACCCACACCCCACCCCGGCCCCGGAAGCAGACACCCCGGCAGACACCCCGGCCACGCCTCCCACCCCGGCAGACACCGCGCCAGACACCCCGGCCACGCCTCCCACCCCGGCAGGCGCGCCTGGCCGGCCGGTGTCGCGGCCGGAGATCTGCGTCGTCGTGTCGCTGGCCACCCTGCTCGGCTGCGCGGACGCCCCGGGCGAGGTGCCCGGCTTGGGTCCGATCGACGCCGACGTCGCCCGCGCGCTGGCCGCCGACGGCCGCTGGCGCTGGTGGGTCACCGACCCCGCCACCGGCCAGGTCACCGTCACCGGCTCGCGCACCTACACGCCCTCGGCGGAACTGGCCAGACTGATACGCGCCAGGGAACCACACTGCCGCATGCCCGGATGCGCCCGACGAGCGGACCTGTGCGACCTCGACCACACCACCCCCTACCCCCACGGCCGGACCGACGCCGACAACCTCGGACCCCTATGCCGCGCCCACCACAACCTGAAAACCCACCACGGCTACGCACTGGCCAACCACCCCAACACCCAGACCCACGCCTGGAAATGGACCTTCCCCTCCGGCCTGACCCACACCGACCAACCCGACCCACCACTGCCCGGACCCTAGAGCGCGTCCCCGGACCCTAGGTCGCGACAATCCTTGAGTGCTGCGAGAGTCGCATTGAATTCACCTGAGAATGATCATGAATAGGCAAGTCCGACTTTCCTGGTAATCCACAATTGACTACGGACGGCCGAATTCGAAGGCTGCCTGAATTACCTTTGTTCCATGTTCGTTTATCCGAGCAATAGCCCGTGGGATGCGGACTTGGGGAGGAACGGGTTCGCAGTTGTCGACCTGGAGACCTCTGGCCTCGCACCGAATCGAGGCGATCGAATCGTCGAGTTGGCAATCGTGAGATGCGATGCCAATGGGTCGATCCAGGGGGTCTATTCCACCTTGGTGAATCCAGGACCGGGCAAGACCACGGGTCCTGCACACATCCACCGGATCAGTGACCGGATGGTCGCACACGCACCCACTTTCGACGAAATAGCAGCCAGCGTGCTCGCCTGGATTCAGGGAGCCGTCGTGGTTGCCCACAATGCTAGATTCGAGGACGGCTTCCTCTCCTCGGCGTTTCACCGCATGGGCATGAGTCCCCCCGCGATGCCGGCGCTGGACACCCTGGACATCGCCAGGTCGGTTCGTCTCACCTCCAACAACAGGCTTTCCACGCTGGCTGCGTGGGCGGGAGTCGATCACCAGGACGCCCACACCGCCGAAGCAGACGCCCGCGCAACCGCCGCGGTCTTGGCAAGGTTGCTTCGCTACTACCGGTTCACCCCCACCTGGGACGTCGGGTTTCCCGCGCTCGGAGGTGCCGTCACCGGACGGTACCTTCCACGGCCGGCCGGTGATCCGTTCGCCTTGGAGGAGCAGGGCTACGCGGTCGCGCATGGTCTCCGGAAAGGGACCGAAGGCTGGATCGCGAACCTGCTCGCCCGACTGCCTGACGGCGACAGTTCCGATGACGCGGCGGTGGACGAGTACCTGCAACGCATGGCAACAGCCCTTGAGGATGGCCGGATCACCGGCGACGAGGCTCGCGAATTGGCCATTCTCGCGGGTAGCGCCGGATTGAGCAGAGACGCGGCCCGAGTCCTCAACCGGCAGATACTCGACGGCATGCTGACGTTGGCGCTGGAAGACGACATCCTCACGTCCACCGAACTGAACCTGCTGCGACGGGCCGCAGCGCAACTCGACGAAAGGGGCTACTTCGATCATCTGGTTCCGACCGTGCAATCCTCGCCGAAGACCACTCCGCCGTCGCGGAAGATGTGCGGGAAGTGCGGCCGCACCGGGCATAACCGACGCACCTGCACGCGCGATGAGAGCAGACCCCAGTAGTCCGCGACCTTGCGTACTCGGGGATGCGGGCTGCCGCCGGGAAGCGAAGCTGCCCGCGATAGATTCGCACCCATGGGAAAGACGAATCCGGGCAACTTCTTCGAGGACTTCACACTTGGCCAGGTGATCGAGCACGCCACCCCGCGCACAGTCACCGAAGGTGACCGGGCGGTCTACGGGTCGCTCTATCCCACCCGGTTCTCGATTCCGTCGTCAGCCGTCTTCGCCGCGGAAGTGGGCCTCGACCCGCACCCGGTGGAAGAGTTGATCGGATTCCACATCGCCTTCGGCAAGACGGTGCCGGACATCTCCCTGAACGCGGTGGCGAACCTCGGCTACGCCGAATGCCGGTTCCATGTTCCGGTGCTGCCCGGTGACACTCTGCGGACCCGGTCCGAAGTCATTGGCCTCAAGCAGAACTCCAACGGCAAGAGCGGTGTGGTCTACGTCCGTTCGGTGGCCACCAACCAACGCGACGAGGTGGCCATCGAGTGGGCACGCTGGGTGATGGTGCACAAGCGCGACCTCGACGCACCGGCCCCGGAAACGGTGATCCCGGAGTTGGCCAAAGTCGTCGCTGAGACGGATCTGGTGATTCCGCCCGGGCTGGACTTCGGCGGCTACGACTTCGTGGCTGCTGGCGAGCCGCATCGCTTCGACGACTACGAGATCGGCGAGAAGATCGACCACGTCGACGGAGTCACGATCACCGACGCAGAACACATGATGGCCACTCGCCTGTGGCAGAACACGGCCAAGGTCCACTTCAACACCCAAGCCCGTCCGGACGGACGCAGGTTGGTCTACGGCGGCCACATCATTTCGCTTGCGCGGGCCCTGTCGTTCAACGGGCTGGCGAACGCGCAACTGATCGCCGCGATTAACGCCGGGGCGCATGTCGCACCTGCGTTCGCCGGTGACACCGTCTACGCCTGGTCGGAAGTGCTGGACAAGGCCGAGACGGCGAATCCCACAGTCGGGGCCCTCCGCCTGCGACTGGTGGCTACCAAAGATCGCGACGAGTCCATGACCCTGCGAGGTGAGGACGGCAAGTACGCGCCTGGCGTGCTGCTCGACCTCGACGTGTGGGCGCTGGTGCCCCGCTAGTCACGTCTGGCGGTCCACCCGACGATGGTGGTACATGTCCTGGTCGGCCGCTGCCAGCAGGGAGTCCAGGTCGCCGTCGGCACCTGGCTCCAGTCTGCCGATCCCGACGCTCAACTGCGCCGGCCACACCGACTCCGGTATCTGCGAGTGGCGCCGAACCGCCTCGTCGAGTTGCGCCGCCACCTCATCCCGACCGGGGCAGGGGCCCAGGGCCACGATGGCGAACTCGTCGCCTCCCCAGCGCGCCACCACCTCTGAGCCTGAGAAACTCGCCCCGAGCGCCTCCGCCACGGTGATCAGTACCGTGTCGCCGGCATCGTGCCCGTGCACATCGTTGACTTCCTTCAGACCATCCACGTCGATGAAGGCGCAGTACACCCCTCGTGAGGTATGTCGCGCCACTGCCACCAGGTCGGATCCCCGCAACTGCAGGCCTCGGCGATTCGTCAGACCCGTGAGCGGGTCCCGCAGGCTCAGTTCTTCGATTTGCCCATAGGCCGCCGCGGCGGTGTCAAGGCTGCGGCGGCGACTGTAACGTGCCAGTTGGCCGACGAACGTGGCCATCAGCATCGTGAAGATCCAGTGGGTCGCGTTCAGAGTTCCCACACCGAGGAGGGCCACCGCCCAGGTCAACCAGCCGATGGCGGTGACGGCCACGTTCCAAGGCGTGCTCATCAGCCCCAAGCCGCAGGCGATGATGACCAGCATGAAGTTCGTGGTCTGGATGACTTGACCGGTGAGGTAGAGGTGCAGCCCGGAGTTGGCGAAAGCCAGCACCAACACCCCGGTGAGCAGGAGGTTGGCAAGTCGCAGACCGTGCCGAAGCCGATACCACCAGGCCGACAGTCCGCCGATCGCAAGGGCCGTGAGCGCCGCCGTCGCCGACATGATCTGGGCCGTCCGACCTTCCAAAACGAGCAAGTGCGATACCGCCAGCAGCGCGTAGAACACGGCGACGACGACGGTCACCGGCCCGAGCACAGCAGCCGCCGCGCCCCGATAGCGCACCTGCGCGTCAGGTGACAGTTCGGCTGCGCGGGCCGCATCGCGGATCTTCATGGTGTCTTCCGGGCGCTCTCTACCGGGTGCTCTACGGTGCCGGTGCGACAGTGCACCCGACTGCGCGCTCCTGCGCCTCGATGTAGGCCACCAGATCTGCCGTGCCCTGGCCGGTGCTCGCGGCGACGCTCGCGTCATTGGTGATTGCGGTCTGGCGCAGGTTGGCCAACTCTGCGCAATTGCCGCTCGCTGCCGCGGTGTCCACGCGCGCTTGGGTGCCAGGTGCGAACCGGTTCCAGTCGACGGCAGCGGCGGCTTGATCCACGGTCAATGGGCCGGTGGGGCTTGGCGAAGTGTTGAGCGGATCGGAGGCGGTGGGCGAGCCGAAGACCGATGGCGCATCGGTCGGATTGAGCGAAGGATCGAACGTGGGCGTGACCGCGTCAGTCGGACTTGTCGGCGAAGGTTGGACGCTGACCGTCGCCGTCGGCTGCGGATTATCCGATCCGGAACTGCCGGATCCGCGGGTGAGCAACCACACCGCGATGAGGCCCAGAATCAGGATGACGGCCGCAAGTGCAGCGATCAGCAGCAGATTGGGCTTCTTGGCCGGCGTTCCGGTCGCTGGTGGGGGCATCGTCCCGGCAGCTACCGGAACCCACTGCTGGCCGTCCCACCTCCAGCCCGACTCCGGCGAGGTCGCCACCTGCCCGTAGCCGGCGTAGTAGTTGGGGTCGTAGCCGGCGTCATAGCCGGTCTGGTCGTAGCCGCTCTGTTCGTAGGTGGTTTGGCCATACCCGGCCTGGTCATACCCGGCCTGGTCGTAGCCAGTCTGTTCGTAGCCGGTCCCGTAGTTGGGGTCGTAGCCGGTTTGTTCGTAGCCGGGTTCGGGTGCGTACCCCTGCTCGGTGGTTTGATCAACGAATTCGTTGGCTGCGGGGGCCGCATCGCCACCTGTGGGAGCCCACTGATCGCCAGTCCAGACCCATTGCCCGTCGTCGGACAAATGCCCTGGCTGTGGAGAGTTTTCGTCCATGGCCCCATCCAGTAGTGCCGCTGCTATCCGCAGGCTACTTGATTCGTTTGGACGAGTGTGGCCCATCCGGACGCCCGTGCGGGACCGATCCTGGCAAACTGCCTACATGAGAGACTCGCGCCCGTTGCTGGCCCTGGCCGGCGGCACCTTGGCACTGGCGGCGGCAAGCGGATGGGCGATGGCATTCGCGGAACGTCGTGCCCGCCGACAAGCGCTGGCAGATGTCGAGGCTCGGATGGAGCGCTTCGCGATGTTCGACGAGGCGACCGGCCTGCTGAGCCGCGAGGGGCAACTCCTTGTGGGGCAACGCATCGTGCACATCGCACGGCGCGATTCGGACGCGGTCAGTGCGTGCCTGATCCGGGTCCTGCCGCCTCCGACGCGGGGTCTCGCGGGCATCGACGATGACGACATGATTTCGGTGGCGGAGGCATCCGAAGTCGTGTTCCGGTCCGGGGATGCGGTGGGCCGGCTCGATGAGGACACCCTCATGGTGGTGGGGAAGGGCCCCGGCTTCACCCCGTCGACGGTCGAGGCGCGACTGGTCGCGCAGATGGCGACCATGGCACCGGCAGATGCCGAACTCCCGTCTCTGGTAGTCGGGGTCGCGGTACTGCAGCCGTGGGACGAGGGTGACTTCGCCGAACTACAGCACCGCGCCTACGAAGATCTCGGTGTGAGACTGCAGGTGTCTGCCGGCTTGGCCGGATAGCCAGCGGCGGTGGTCACGACGGGTTCAGGCCTTGCGGATCCACTTCTCCCACACCCAGGGATAACCCCACACCTCGTCGTGGGTCTCCTGTAGCCGACGCCGGATGCGTCGCCGGCGCGCGTAGGCGTCCGGGATCCACTCGTGGAACTGGATGAACAGGCAATCAACGCGGGTGTGCAGTCCGGTCTCGATCAGTCGATCGAGCAGATCGTATTCGCCGCCCTCGATGTTCATCTTCATCACATCGACCCGATCCCAGCCCAACTCCGACCAGACCTCCGCGACGTCCCGGATCTGTCCATCGATCCATCCGACGTCCTCTCCGGACACCGGATTGATGAACACCGAGGAGCCCATGTTGGTCTGCGACACCCGCACGATCTCGTCCCGACCGCCGAGGCCGTATTCATGCGAGCGAACCCCGGGGTACTCCTCGGCCACCTCGGCCATGACTCCGAAGAACTCCGGACTCAATTCGAAAGCGTCGATCCGGCATCCGTAGCGCGCCGACACGTTCTTGCTCCAGCGACCTTCGAAGGCGCCGACGTCGACTGCCAGGGAATCTTCGGTGAGATTGTCGAAGGTGTAGAGGATGTCCGGCTCGTCGATCCGTCGGGCGATGAACCGGTAGACATCCCTGCGGTAGCGCCCGGCCTCGAGGTAGGCGATGGCGAGCGGGTCGTTGCCGCGCTCCTTGCGCCGCATGAGCAGTTTTCGGGGCGTCCCGAGCAGGCGGCGAACGTCGTATTCGGTCGGCCGCCGGAAGCTGCGCAGGCGGCGCGGGGTATCGGTCATCTGGACATCCTCATCACGGCCTCCAACCTAGTGCCTGAGGCGTGCTGGTCCGGTCGTGCGTTGCGGGAGTGTTGACTCGGCGGGGCAATGCGATGGCCACGCGCAATCCTCGCCGTCCGCGCCTCCTAGGGTGAGCACGTGGAGGTCAACGTTTTGGTACTTGGAGATTCGTTGACCTATCACGGTCCGGAGCGCGCCGAGATGCCGGATGACGACCGGCTGTGGCCGCAGGTGACGAAGCGCGTCCTTGCCGACGCCGGGGTCCAGGCCCGCGTGGATCTGGTGGCCCGGCTCGGCTGGACCATGCGCGACGGATGGTGGGCGCTCACCAAAGACCCGCGGTGCTGGGGGGAGACCCTGCCGCGAGCCGACGCAGTGGTGATCGGACTCGGTGGCATGGATCAACTGCCGGCAGCCATCCCGACCTACCTGAGGGAGGGCATCGCCTACGTGCGTCCCGGGTGGGCACGACGTCGGATCCGGCAGGCCTATCGGATCGCGGCGCCGAAGGTGATGCGGGCCACCGGCGGACCGTTCCGGCAGTTGCCGCAATCGGCGACCGACGCCTACCTCGCCCGCATCGTCGGCGGCGTGAGGTACTACCGGGGCGACCTGCCGATCGTGCTGCTCGGCCCGGCGCCCTATCGGGCACAGGACTACCCGGTCAGCCACGGGCACGCCGCCGCGGTGACCGCCGCGCGGACGGCGGCGCGGGGGTTGGGTCTGGAGTTCGTCGACGTCGACCCGTTGGTGTGGCCGTCTCTGGAGGACGGCACCGCCAACCCCGACGGCATGCATTGGTCGTGGCGCACGCACGAGGCGGTCGGCGTTGCCGCGGGCCGGAGCTTGGCGCTCGCCCTGGCCGAATCGTCCGATCACGGATCTGAGGAGTTCGTATGACAACCACCACCATCGCTCTGTTGATCGCGGCGGGGGTGGCCGCGATCATCGATTGGATCGCTGTCGCCGGCCAGCGCGAGCGCCTCATCTACATCTTCAAACCGGCTGTGATGGTGGCGCTGATCCTGGCGACGATCACACTGCCCGACATTCCGACGACACTGCGCCTGTTCGTGATCGGCGCCCAACTCGCCGGGCTGACCGGCGACGTCGCACTCATGCTCGGCAAGTTCATACCAGGGGCGGCCGCGTTCGCCGTCGGACACGTCTTGTACATCATCGGCTGGCTTCCCTATGCGGTGCCCGGAATCGGGGCCGCCGTGGGAATCGTGCTGGCCTTGGTGCTGATGTTCACCTTCGGGCGTCGGATCACGGTGGCGGCAGCACACCGGAGCATCGCAATGGGTCAAGTGGTCTCGATCTACCAAGTGCTCCTGAGTTTGATGGCAGTCGCCGCCTTTGCGACCGACACCTGGCTGCTCGCCGCGGCGGCAGCGCTGTTCGTGGTCTCGGACACGATTCTGGGATGGACCCGGTTCGTCCATGAGCGGCCGCAGCTGCGGGTGGTCGTCCACATGACCTACCACATCGCCCAGATCGGCATCGTCGCTGCGCTGCCGCTGTTGGTGTCGGCGTCGTGACCGTTTCTGCGCCGTGAACGCGGCCTTCCGACGGTCGCACGTGCTGGTGGCGAACTCCGTGGCAAGTGCGGGTCGATCCAGCGATAACCTGGGACGGCCATGAGTACGTACACAGACGCCGACGACGGCTATCCCGCAGCCACTTTCGACCCCCACGCGATGCAGGAGCGGTGGCTTCCCGTCTGGGACGAGATCGCGCCCTTCCGCTCGGGTGCCACCGACGACGATCGGCCCACCAAATACGTGCTCGACATGTTCCCGTATCCTTCCGGCGACCTCCACATGGGTCACGCCGAGGCCTACGCCCTCGGGGACGTCCTCGCCCGCTACTGGGTGCAGCGCGGATTCAACGTGCTCCACCCCATCGGCTGGGACGCGTTCGGGTTGCCGGCCGAGAACGCCGCCATCAAGCGAGGCGTCGACCCCGCCGCCTGGACCTACGAGAACATCGCCACCCAACGGGCCTCGATGAGGCGGTACGCCTGCTCGTTCGACTGGGACCGCACGCTCAACACCTGCGACCCCGAGTACTACCACTGGAACCAGTGGTTCTTCCTGCAGATGTACGAGCGGGGACTGGCCTACCGCAAGGCGTCCAACGTCAACTGGTGTCCCAACTGTCAGACGGTGCTGGCCAACGAACAGGTCGTCGACGGTCGATGCGAACGCTGCGACACTCCGGTGACCAAGCGCAAACTCACCCAGTGGTACTTCCGGATCACGGAGTACGCCGACCGGCTCCTCGACGACATGGACCAACTCGTGGGGAAGTGGCCGGACAAGGTCCTCACCATGCAGCGCAACTGGATCGGCCGATCCGAAGGTGCCGAGGTCGAATTCGCGATCTCCGGGCGGGAAGAACCGGTGACGGTGTACACCACGCGCCCCGACACCCTGTACGGTGCCACTTTCTTCGTGGTGGCAGCGGACAGCGACCTCGCCGCGGAGTTGGCAGCTGGTACGCCCGCCGAGGAGGAATTCGCCGCCTACACCGAGCGGGTCCGGGCGACCAGCGACATCGACCGCCTGGCCACGGACCGGCCGAAGACCGGCGTCTTCCTGCACCGCCACGCCACCAACCCGGTGAACGGCGAACAGATTCCGGTCTACGCCAGCGACTACGTGCTGGCCGACTACGGCACCGGCGCAATCATGGCGGTACCCGCTCACGACCAGCGCGACCTGGATTTCGCCCGCGCCTTCGACCTTCCGGTGCGCGCGGTGGTGCAATCCGAGGACGATCCGGTCGAGACTGGGGTGGCGACCGCGGACGACGGACCCCACATCAACTCCGGCCCGCTGGACGGGCTCGGCACGGCGGCCGCGATCGAGCGGATCACCGACGTGCTCGCAGAGCGCGGAACCGGGCGGGCGGCCGTCAACTACCGGCTGCGCGACTGGCTGATCTCCCGCCAGCGCTACTGGGGCACCCCCATCCCGATCATCCACTGCGAATCGTGCGGCGAAGTCCCGGTGCCGTTGTCAGACCTGCCGGTTCGGCTGCCGGGCAGTTCGGGACTCGACCTCAAGCCCAAGGGCACCTCGCCGCTGGGTGCGGCCGCCGGGTGGGCCGAAGTGAGTTGCCCGCAGTGCGGTCGGCCGGCCCGGCGGGATCCGGACACCATGGACACGTTCGTGGATTCGTCCTGGTACTTCCTGCGCTACTTGAATCCGCGCAAGGATGACGGGCCGTTCGATGAGGACCAGGCGCGTCGCTGGATGCCGGTCGACCAATACGTGGGCGGTGTCACCCACGCGATCCTTCACCTGCTCTACTCCAGGTTCTTCACCAAGGTGCTGCACGACATGGGCATGGTGGACTTCACCGAGCCGTTCACCCGGTTGTTGAACCAGGGGATGGTGGTGATGGAGGGTTCGGCGATGAGCAAGTCGCGGGGCAACCTGGTGCGGCTCTCGGACGAACTGGCAGAGCACGGGGTTGACGCGATCCGACTCTCGATGGTGTTCGCCGGCCCGCCGGAGGATGACATCGACTGGGCGGACGTCTCCCCGGGAAGTTCCAACAAGTTCCTCGCTCGGGCGTGGCGGCTCGCGGCCGGGGTGAGCAGCGAACCGGGGGTCGATCCCACCGCCGGCGATCGATCGGTGCGCACCACGGCGCACCGGCTCATCGACGAGGCCTCCCAGGCGATCGAGGTCTACCGGTTCAACGTCGCCGTGGCCAAGGTGATGGAGTTGGTGAACGCGGCCCGGAAGGCCATCGACACCGGCCCGGGACCCGCCGATCCAGCCGTCCGGGAGGCGGTGGAGGCGGTGGCGATCCTGCTATCGCTGTTCGCCCCCTACACCGCCGAGGACATGTGGGCGCGGCTCGGCCACGGACCCTCCGTCGCCCGGGCCGGCTGGCCCGAGGTGGACCCCGCACTGCTGGTCCGCGACGAGGTGACCTGCGTGGTCCAAGTGGCTGGGAAGGTGAAGGCCCGGCTGACGGTGAGCCCCGACATCAGCGCGGACGAGCTGGAGGCCCTGGCATTGGCCGACGAGTCCGTCCTGCGGGCCCTCGATGGACGCCCGGTGGTCCGGGCCATCGTGCGCCCGCCGAAGTTGGTCAACTTGGTTCCTGGGGCCTAGCGCCGCCAACCGGCACGGCAGGACTCGCGGCGATCGTCCGAAGTAGGGTGCTGGCCATGCCCCAGGTCGCCATCGTCACCGATTCCACCTCGTACCTGCCCGACGAGCTCGTGGCCAAATGGGGCATCCGGGTGGTGCCGGTGCTGGTCATCGTGGCTGGCAAGGGCTACGAGGAGGGCACCCAGATCCAGCCGTGGCAGGTGGCCGAGGCGCTGCGGGAATGGAAGGTGATCACCACGTCGCGGCCGACGCCGGCAGACTTCTCGTCGGTCTATGCCGCGGCTGCCGACGCCGGGGCCGAGGCCGTCGTGAGCATCCACCTCTCGGCCGACATGAGCGGTACCTACGAGTCGGCCCTGCTGGCCGCTCAGGATGCCACCATTCCGGTGACGGTGATCGATTCCCGGGCGGTGGGCATGGCGTTGGGCTTTGTGGTGCTGGCTGCCGCCGAGGCCGCCCAGCGCGGGGCGCAACCCGAGGAGGTCGCGCAGGTCGCGGCGAAAGTCGCGCAGGGTGCGCAGTTGCTGTTCTACGTCGACACGCTCGAGTACCTGCGACGCGGGGGTCGGATCGGCGTTGCGAGTGCGGCGGTGGGCACCGCGCTGCGTGTCAAGCCGTTGCTGCAGCTCGTGGATGGCCGGGTGATGCCACTGGAGAAGGCCCGCACGGCGAACAAGGCGCTCGCCAGGTTGGCCGATATCACCATGGAACGCGTTGGGGGTTCCGAGGTCGACGTCGCCGTGCAGCATCTCGCCGCCCCGGATCGGGCGGAGGCGCTCGCCTTGGAACTGGCCGGACGACTCGGTCGCGACGACATTCTGGTCAACGAGGTGGGTGCCGTCGTGGGAGCCCACGTGGGGCCGGGAATGGTCAGTGTGAGCATCGCACCTCGGCCATGAATCCGTGGCTGGCCGCTCTGCTGGCGGCAACGGGGGGATACCTTTTCGGGTCCATCAACTTCGCCCTCCTCTTCGCCCGGGCGAAGCGGGTCGACCTGCGAGGTCAAGGATCCGGCAATCCGGGGGCGACGAATGCCGGCCGGGTGATGGGACGTTGGACGGGTGTGGTGGTGGCGCTGCTGGACATCGCCAAGGGGTATCTGCCGGCGATTCTCGCGGTCGCGATCTGGGGCGACGCCTACGGTGCGATCGCCGGGGTTGCAGCCATCCTCGGTCACATCACATCACCGTTCGCCGGGTTCCGCGGCGGCAAGGGCGTGGCGACCGCCGGGGGAGTGGTACTCGCGCTTCGACCGCTGTGGGCCCTCCCGGTCATCGTCGTCTTCGGGTTGGTGTTCCTGCTCACCAAGAGGGTGGGCATCGCCAGTGTGGCCGGCGCACTGACTTTGATCCCGACCGCTCTGCTCCTGCGTGAGCGACCCTATGACGTGATCCTGGCTGTAGGCGTCGCCGTGTTGATCGCGGTGCGGCACCAGCGCAACCTCAGGGAAGCCTTCACCTCCTCGGAGTAGCCGGCGTCGACGTCATCCACAGTTGCCGAGTTCGGGCTATCCGGCTCTGTAGTGGCTGGATACCTTCGCCGGCATGGGAGTCAATCACCGCACACCCGAATCCGCGCGGCGGCGGCTGCAGTCGGCATTCGGCGTTCCGGCGATCGTCGAACAGGATGATGCCCCCGAGCCGGACCGGTTGGCGCGGGCGATGCGTCCGGGGTCGGCGCGGCCCTGGCTGCTGACTGCGGCGCTGGTGCTCGTGCTGCTCGTGGTCGGCGCCTGGTCGGCCTTCGGGAGCATGCCGCGCCCGGCTCAGAATGCGGCCCTGCAAGCCGATGTCGTACTCCCGTCGGCGGATACCTCACCGGGGAGGGTTCCCGACGATGCGACCGGGCGCGTCGTCGTGCACGTCGCCGGTGAGGTCGCCCACCCCGGCGTGGTGACCCTGCCGGTCGGAGCGCGCGTGGCGGAGGCCGTGGCTGCTGCCGGTGGCCCGGTCGGCGGTGCCTCACTCGACGCCTTGAACCTCGCCCGTCGGCTCAACGACGGCGAACAGGTGGTCGTCGGCTCCGCGCTTCCGGTCCCGGCCCCGGCGCCGGGCACAGATCTGGGCACAGGTGTGGGCGTAGGTGGTTCACCTCAGCAAGGTCTGGTGAACCTCAACACCGCATCTGCGGAGGAGCTCGAGGAGTTGCCGAGGATCGGTCCGGCGACCGCGGAGAAGATCATCGCCCACCGGGAGGCGAACGGCAATTTCACGTCTGTCGATCAGCTTCTCGATGTCTCCGGTATCGGTGAACGCACGCTTGAAGGGCTGCGCGATCAGGTGCGGGTGTGACCTCTCGGTGGATGACTCGGTCCCGACTGCTGGTTCCACCCGCGGGCGGTGCGTGGCTTGTCGCGGTGGCGGTACCGCACGGTCCGCCTTGGGTGGTCCCGGTGTTGTGCGCTGCCGCGCTCGTAGTGGTCGCCGTGGCCGTTCGGCGCTGGGTCCGACAACCGACCTTGGCATCGGTCATGGTGACGGTCACGGCAGCCGTGGTGGCGGTGGTCAGTCTCAGCGTCGGGCTGCACGTGGCGGTTCGCGACGCCCAACCCTGGCCCCAACTGATCGCCCAGCGTGCTGGTGCAACGGCGGAACTCGAGGTCGTGTCGCCGGCCCGGGCGGATACCGGAGGTCCGATCTGGCGCTCGGAGGGCACCAGCCAGCGATTCACCGCCAAGGTGCTGACGCTGCGAACGGACGAGCAGGTGTGGCATCTGCGCTCGACTGTCGCGCTGCGGGCTGACCTCCCGCCCGGCACCCGATTGCTGCGGCCGGGCGATCGCCTCGCCGGTGATTTCCGGGTGGGTCCGGCCTATCAGACCCACCTGGGCCACTCGGCCACGCTCACCTCCGTCGGTGCGCCGGACGAACTCCAACTCGCCCGATCGTGGACGGTTCTCGCGACCCAGCGATTGCGCCTGGCGCTGCCCGACGTTGCCCCGGAACAGGCCGACCTCGTGCTGGGCATGGTCTTCGGCGACGACTCGGGGTTATCCGAGGGGACCCGCCAAGCGATGGTGGACTCGGGGCTGTCGCACCTCACCGCGGTGAGTGGTGCCAACATCGCCATCGTCACGGGATCGGTGTTGCTGCTGGCGCGATTCGTCGGACTCGGTTCACGGGTGGCGTTGATTCCGGCGGTGGGTGCGATGGCTGTGTACGTGTACCTGGTGGGACTCCAACCCAGCGTGATCCGGGCGACGGTCATGGCCGGAATCGCGCTCGCCGGGCTGGTACTCGGCGGCGGCACCGGGGTGGCGGCGCTCGCCGCAACGGTCAGCGGGGTGCTCATCGTCGATCCGTGGCTGGCAGCCAGCAGAGGCTTCGCCCTCAGTTGTGCGGCCACGGCAGGCCTGATCCTGGTGGCGTCGCCGGGGCGGGAACTGGTGCGGCGAATCGCCGATCGGGCTCCGGCCCGACTGCGGATGCCGGTCACCGGAATCGTGGCAGCGGCGCTCACCGCTGGCGCCGCCGGACTCGCCACCACCCCGCTCGTCGCCGCGTATGGCCAGGGGGTCTCGCTCCTCACTGTGGCAGCCAACGTGGCGGTCCTCCCAATGGTCGCGGTGGTGACGGTCACGGGCCTCCTCGTGGCTGTGGTGGCGTGGCCGTCGCCCGAGTTGGCGTCGCTGATCGGGGTGGCCCCCGCCGCGGGCGCAGGTTGGATCCTGAGCGTGGGAACACTGGTAGCGGCGGTCCCCGGGGGCCGGCTTCCGTGGCCGTCCGGCGCCTGGTGGGCACTCGGACTCGTCGCGGTGATGCTGGTCGTGGCGCTGCTCGGACGCAGATGGCGGTGGCTGCCGCTCGTGGCACCCACCACGGTGGCGCTCGGGAGTGTGGTCGCAGCTGTGGTGCCGGGTGCTCTACGCACCACTCCCGGTGACTGGCAGGTGGTGATCTGTGACGTCGGTCAAGGTGATGCTGCCCTGCTGCGGGCCGGGCCGGACTCGGCGGTTCTGGTGGATGCCGGACCCACCCCCGAGGCTGCCGTCGAGTGCCTGCGGCGCAACCGCGTGCGCCAGGTTCCTGCCGTGGTCCTGAGTCACTTCCACGCCGACCACGTCGCCGGTCTCGCCGCCGTGCTCGAGCAGTTCTCGCCGGCGGCGATCCTGCTGTCGCCGTTGCCCGAACCGGCCGATACCTACGATTCGACGATGGCGGCGGTGGCGCGGACACCCGGGTTGCGGACCTCTTCACCGACCGTCGGGCAGCAGTTGCGGTCGGGTTGGGTCACGTTGACGGTGCTCGGCCCCGGCCGGGCGATCCGCGCCGGTTCGGCGCCGAACAACAGCAGTCTCGTACTCGCAGCCACCGTGTCTTCCCCCGCGGGTCGCAGCACCGCCCTGCTCACCGGCGATATCGAACCGGAAGGACAACTGGCCGTGATGAACGCGACTGCGCAACTCGAAGTGGACGTGGTGAAGATTCCGCACCACGGCTCGGCCAACCAACATCCGAGGTTCGCCACCTGGGCCGGCGCGGCATCGGCCGTCGCCTCGGCCGGAGCCGACAACGACTACGGCCATCCGTCGTCGCTCACGCTGGCGACCTGGCAGGCGACCGGGGCGATGGTGGTTCGAACCGATGAGGTCGGCGACGTGATCGCGGTGACCGGTGCGGAAGGTGAAACCACTCTGCTGACCCGGAAGGTTGATCGCGGGCCATGACCGTCGAGTCCGCCGCGCCCGGTCTGACATGCTTGTCGCCATGACGTCGAGTCCGCCGCGCGTGCTGGTGGTGCTCGGTGGGCAGGACTTCTTCGCCGAGCGGGAAATCGCCGCCGCGGCGGCTGCGTGGCGAGGCCTCGGGGCGGAGATCACCGAAGTTTCGGCCGGTTCGGCCAGCGTGCTCGCCGACCTGATGAATGCTGCGTCGCCGGATCTGTTCGGCGGTGCGCCCACAGTGATCCTGCGCGACTTCCAACTCCTCGACGAAACCGCCGGCGCGAGGGTGTGCGACATGATCGAATCGTCGGGCACCGGCTGGATCGTGGCCCACGCCGGTGGCCGCGGGTCCACCAAGGTACGTACTCGGCTGACGTCGTTGGGGACCGTGGTGAAGGCTGAACCGCTGCGGGGACGAGCAGTCGCAGACTTCGTGGTCACGGAGTTCCGCCGTCACCGCAAGACCGCCGACCAGGCCACCGTCGCCCTTTTGGTGGACGCGGTCGGGGCGGACCCGCGCGGACTCGCGAGTGCTGTGGCGCAACTGTGCAGCGACGTCACCAGCGATCACATCGGCCGCGATGAAGCCGCGCTCTACTACTCCGGACACGTCGAGATCAAGGGATACGAGATCGCCGACGCAGTTGCCGCCAGGGATGTCGCCACGGCGATCGAACGACTGCGATTCGCCCTGCACGAGGGAGGCACCCGCGCCGGGCTGATGACGGTGACCGCGTTGACGGTGACATTCCAGCGGTTGGCTGCGGCGAAGACGGCTCGGGGAGGGTCCGCGGGCGCCGCGGACGTGGCCAATGCGCTGAAGATCCCGGAGTGGATGGCGCGCAGCGCGGTGAACCAGGCACGACGCTGGAGTTCCGGCGAGATCGCTCGAGCGATCGACCGGCTCGCGGAACTGTCCGTGCTGATGAAAGGCGGGTACGACGCCGCTTCGGCGCTCTCCGACCCGCAGAAGGCCTACCTGTTGGAACGTTCCGTCCTCGAAATCACCGCCGATGTATCCATTTCCGGTGCTGCTGCGTCCATGGAGTGACACACAAGCCGGTGGCGAACAAGTCGCCACCTGTCGGAAGGGAACTCAGTCATGACTCGCAACGAAGGCAATCTCGACCGAATCATCCGGGTGGTGATCGCCGTCGCCGCGATCGCCGGTGCCTGGGCGGTGAGCTTCGGATCGGTGCTCGGAATCGTGCTCGCAGTGGTCGCGGTGGTGATGCTGGTGACGGCGGCTGTGGGCTTCTGCCCCTTGTACCGGGTGTTCGGACTCAGCACCTGCCCGGTGAACACCAGCGCGACCGAGCGTCAGCGCACCCCGGTGGCGTGATCCAAGGTGACCCCACCGGTCTCGGGCCTCGCCTAGTCTGATCCCTATGGAGCAGGCCGAGCTCGCAGAGTTGTTGCCGGCGGAGATCCCCGGGCTACTTCGTTACGCCACCGCGATGGTGCGCGACACCGACTTAGCCCAGGATCTCGTCGGCGACACTTGCGTTCGGGCCCTGGAACGGTCGGAGTCATTCCGGGCGGAGTCGTCGCTGGCCACCTGGTTGCACCGGATCCTGCACAACCTGGCGGTGGATCGGGCCCGGTCGCGTCGGGAGGTGCCCGACTCGGACATCGCCGCCGAGGTGGAGAAGCGGTGGCAGGACAACGACTACACGGTGGACGCCGCGGTCGTGGTCGCGAGGGCCGAAACGTCGGCCGAACTGCACGACGCCCTGATCAGATTGCCCTACACCCACCGGGCAGCCGTGGTGTTGCACGACGCCCACGGCCTCACCGCCGCAGAGATCGCCGAGGTCTTCGACATCAGCCTGCCGGCGGCCAAACAACGCTTGCGACGAGGACGGATGATGCTCGTGACCGCACTGGCCAACGGGGTGGAGCGCCGGGAATCCGTGCGCGGAGTCCCGCTCAGTTGTTGGGAGGCCCGGCGGCACGTGAGCGACTACCTCGACAACGACGTGGATCCGCGCACTGCCGCGGCGCTGGAGGCCCATCTCGCCGGCTGTCCCACCTGTCCGGCCCTGTACCGCTCGTTGGTCGCCACCACCGAGGCATTGGCTGGCGAGAACGAAGCGGCGACAAGGGACCCGGATTCGACCATTCCCCCCGCCCTGCAGTCCCGGCTCCGGGCCGCGTTGAGTTAGGCGCCGACGCCGGCGGCTGCCTTCGCCACCGCGCTCTTGCGGTTGGCGGCCTGGTTCTTGTGGATAACACCCTTCGACACGGCCTTGTCCAGGGCGCGCGACGCTCGCTGGGCGGCTGCCTGGGCAGCGGCCGCGTCACCGGCGTCGACGGCTTCCCGCACGTGGCGGACGAGGGTGCGCAATTCGCTCTTGACCGACTTGTTGCGAAGGCGGTTCTTCTCGTTGGTGCGGTTGCGCTTGATCTGGGACTTGATGTTGGCCACGGTCTACCAATCTGATTCATCGTGCATGCTCGCGCACGCTCTTGCCGGTGTTGAGGATGTCTGTCGGGTCGCGGACGGCCAAGGCGATCTGCGCACAGCAGACGGCGGCCACGGCCAGGGTGCCAGTGTAGCGCAGTAGGGCGGCGGCCAGATTCGCTCGGCCCGTGCGCGCGGAAGCGGTCATGGGAAGATGGGCCGGTGACGACTGGTCAGCAGCACTCGCGATCCGCGGTGAACACGCCGGGATCGACGCCGGCGGAGGCGATCCGCAACTTCTGCATCATCGCCCACATCGACCATGGCAAGTCGACGCTGGCCGATCGGATGCTGCAGTTGACAGGAGTTGTTTCTGATCGCCAGATGCGGGCGCAGTACCTCGATCGCATGGACATCGAACGTGAGCGTGGGATCACCATCAAGTCCCAGGCGGTGCGGCTGCCGTACCAGGCAGGCGATGGTCGGGACTATGTGCTGAATCTGATCGACACCCCCGGTCACGTGGACTTCACCTACGAAGTGTCGCGTTCCCTGGCCGCCTGCGAGGGGGCTGTGCTGCTGGTGGATGCCGCGCAGGGGATCGAGGCCCAGACGTTGGCCAATCTGTACCTGGCGCTGGAGAACGACCTGCTCATCATCCCGGTGCTCAACAAGATCGATCTGCCGAGCGCCCAGCCCGAGAAGTACGCCGCCGAACTCGCCCACATCATCGGCTGCGATGCCGCCGACGTCCTCCGGGTCAGTGCGAAGACGGGGGAGGGCGTGGCCGACCTGCTCGATGCCGTGGTGGATCTCGTGCCGCCGCCGGCCGGAGATCCCGAGGCGAACCCGCGGGCATTGATCTTCGACAGTGTCTACGACCCCTACCGCGGAGTCGTGACCTACGTTCGGGTCGTCGACGGTGCGCTCTCCCCGAGGGAGCGCATCACCATGATGAGCACCGGAGCCACTCACGAAGCCCTCGAGATCGGGGTGATCAGCCCGGAGCCCAAGGCGTCCGCGGGACTCGCCGCCGGCGAGGTCGGCTACCTCATCACGGGAGTCAAAGACGTGCGCCAGTCCAGGGTGGGCGACACCGTCACCTCCGCGGCCAGGCCGGCGGCCGAGTCGCTCGGCGGCTACCGCGACCCGCGGCCGATGGTGTTCGCCGGGCTTTACCCGATCGATGGATCGGACTACCCACTGCTGCGTGACGCGCTGGACAAACTCAAACTCAACGATGCCGCGTTGGTCTACGAACCGGAGTCCTCGGCGGCCTTGGGATTCGGCTTCCGCTGCGGCTTCCTCGGGTTGCTGCACCTGGAGATCGTGCGGGAACGCCTGGAGCGGGAGTTCAACCTCGATCTGATCTCCACGGCGCCGAACGTGGTCTACCGGGTGATCATGGAGGACGCAGCAGAGCACGTCGTCACCAACCCGAGCGAGTTCCCACAGGGCAAGGTGGCCGAAGTGTTCGAGCCGATCGTGCGGGCGACGATCCTGGCACCGTCGGACTTCGTCGGCACCGTGATGGAGTTATGCCAGCAACGGCGCGGGACGATGCTCGGGATGGACTACCTCTCCGAGGATCGGGTGGAGTTGCGCTACACCTTGCCGCTGGCGGAGATCGTGTTCGACTTCTTCGATCAACTCAAGTCCCGGACCCGCGGCTACGCCTCGTTGGACTACGAACCCAGCGGAGAGCAGGCTTCGGAACTGGTCAAGGTCGACATCCTGCTGCAGGGGGAGAAAGTCGACGCCTTCAGCGCCATCGTCCACAAGGACAAGGCCTACGCCTACGGGGTGGCGCTCACCGCCCGGCTGCGCGAACTGATACCGCGCCAGCAGTTCGAAGTCCCCATCCAGGCCGCGATCGGAAGCAGGGTGATCGCCCGGGAAACGATCAGGGCGATCCGCAAGGATGTCTTGGCCAAGTGCTACGGGGGCGACATCTCGCGCAAGCGCAAGTTGCTCGAGCGCCAGAAGGAAGGCAAGAAGCGGATGAAGATGGTCGGCCGGGTCGAAGTGCCCCAAGAAGCCTTCATCGCAGCCCTCAGCACAAGTGGCGAGACCACCCAGAAGTGACCGCGCCGTGGCGTGCAGGTGACTCCGGGCTGCTTTGCGCCTACAATCCGTGGGAATCATGGTGAGATTCATCACGTGACAACTCGGCTCCGCATCATCGGAGTCCGTACGCCAAGCCAACACCCGGCCACACCCCCGGCCGGCGGAATCGGAGGAACCAGCAGTGGAAATCACCAAGGCCCGGGAGTCCTTGCCGCAGCAGAACACGACCGTTGCGCAGATGCTCATCGACCGCGTGGCGAAGACGCCGGACCGGGAGGCGTTCCGCAAGCCCACGGCAGAAGGCGGCTGGCAGTCGTTCACCTGGAAAGAGTCGTTCGATGAAGCGACGCTGGTGGCAGCCGGCCTGCTGGCCCTTGATCTGAAGACCGAGGAACGAGTCGGCATCGCCTCCAACACCCGCCTCGAGTGGGTTATGTGCGACCTGGGCATCATGCTGGCGGGCGGCGCCACCACCACCGTGTACCCCTCGACCGGGGAAGACGATGTCGCCTACATCCTGTCCGATGCCGACGTGGTCATCCTTTTCGCAGAGGACGAGACCCAGGTGGCCAAGGTGCGCAACACCAGGGATCAACTGCCCGACCTGCGCAAGGTCATCCTGATCGATGGAGAGGGCGACGGCGACTGGGTGATCAGCACCGCCGAACTGCACGAACTGGGACGCAAGTACCTGGCCGAGCACCCCGACGGCGTCAACGAGCGCAGCGCGTCGATCTCGCCGGACAACCTCGCGACGCTGATCTACACCTCCGGAACAACCGGCCGGCCCAAGGGTGTGGAACTCACCCACGCCAACTGGACCTATGAAGGCGCCGCCATCGACGCGGTCGGCATCCTCACCCCCGACGATGTCCAGTTCCTCTGGCTGCCGCTGGCGCACTCCTTCGGCAAGGTCCTTGAAGCCGCCCAGCTGCAGATCGGCTTCGCCACCGCGGTCGACGGCCGGGTGCCGAAGATCGTCGAGAACCTCCCCGTGGTGCAGCCGACCTTCATGGCCGGTGTGCCGCGCATCTTCGAGAAGGTGTACGCGGGCGCCATCAAGAACGGCACAGCCGCAGGCGGCGTCAAGGCCAAGATCTTCAACTGGGCGTTCGAGGTCGGCAAGCGGGAAGCCGCGAAGCGCCGTGCCGGACAGCCCTACGGCGGTTGGCAGCTCAACCTCGCCAACAAACTGGTGTTCTCGAAGATCCACGAGAAGATGGGCGGCAACATCCGCTACTTCGTCTCGGGGTCGGCCGCCCTCTCCGGCACGATCGCGGAGTGGTTCGACGCTGCCAGCCTGACGATCCTGGAGGGCTACGGCCTGACGGAGACCTCGGCCGCCACCTGCATCGTGCGTCCGGACAACATCGTCTTCGGCACGGTCGGCGAGCCCATGGCCGGCACCGAGATCGGCATCGCCGACGATGGCGAGATCCTCGTCCGCGGACCGGGCGTCATGCGTGGCTACCGCAACCTTCCGGATGCCAACGCCGAGGTCTTCGAACACGGTGACGGTTGGTTCTCCACCGGAGACATCGGGCAGATCGACGAGAAGGGTCGGGTCAAGATCACCGACCGCAAGAAGGATCTGGTGAAGACCTCGGGTGGCAAGTACATCGCCCCCAGCGCGATCGAGGGCAAGTTCAAGGCCATCAGTGGTCTCGCCCAGGCCCTCGTGGTGCACGCGAACAACCGCAACTTCGCCTCGGCACTTGTGGCCCTGGACCCGGACGCGACGCTGGTCTGGGCTCAGGAGAACGGCATGACGGCCACCTGGCAGACCGGTGTGGGTCCGGCTACCGACGAGGAGTCGGCCCAGTTCAAGGCGATCGCCGAGAGCGATGCCATGCACACCGAGATCTCGGGCAAGATCGAGATTCTGAACACGGAACTCAACAAGTGGGAGACGATCAAGAAGTTCCAGATCCTCGAGGCGCCGTTGAGCATCGACACCGGAGAACTCACCCCGAGTCTGAAGGTCAAGCGCAAGGTGGTCGAGGACAAGTACCGGGACATCCTCGACGCCATGTACAGCTGACTCGGCGCCGCACTGCGGCCCCGGTCGGGGTCTATGTGCACGTGCCCTATTGCCGGACCCGTTGTGGGTACTGCGATTTCAACACCTACACCGCGGCCGAATTGGGCCCAGGTGTGTCGCAGGCCTCCTTCGCCGGCGACTTGGTCACCGAGATCGACCTGGTCGGTGAGCAGTGGCATCCCGAAGCACCCGTGGACACGGTGTTCTTCGGGGGTGGGACGCCCACCATGCTGCCCGCATCCGATCTGGTTGGCGTCCTCGACCGGATCGATGAGGTGTTCGGGTTGGCCTCGGACGTGGAAGTCACGACCGAGGCCAACCCGGAATCGGTGGACTACGACTACTTGGCTGAACTGCGATCCGGGGGCTTCACCCGACTCAGCCTCGGCATGCAGAGCGCTTCGACGGCGGTGCTGGCCGCCTTGGATCGCGCGCACACTCCCGGCCGGGTGCAGCGTGTGGTCGCCGAAGCACGGGCAGCGGGTTTCCAGCGGGTCAGCGTAGACCTCATCTACGGCACGCCGGGGGAGTCGGATGACGATTGGCGGGACTCCCTGAACGCAGCGGTCGAGGCCGGAGTGGACCACGTCTCGGCCTACGCGTTGACCGTGGAAGACGGCACCGCGATGGCTGCCGCAGTACGACGGGGAAAGCTGCCAGTACCCGACCCCGACATCGCTGCGGCCCGCTACGAGGTGGCCGATGAAATTCTCACCGGGGCCGGTTTCGAGTGGTACGAGATCTCCAACTGGGCACGGCCCGGGCAGCAGTGCCGGCACAACCTGGGCTATTGGGATGTGGATGCCCAGTGGTGGGGGTTCGGTCCCGGCGCCCACGGCCACGTCGGTGACCTGCGACTGGTGAACGTCAAACATCCGAAGCTCTACGCGGAGGAACTCGCCGCCGATCGGCTGCCGCTGGCCGAATACGAAGTGGTCAGCGCCGAGGAGCGTCGGCTGGAGCGGATCATGCTGTCGGTGAGACTCCGTCGAGGTGTGAGTCCATGGTCCGACAGTGCGCGTCAGGTGCTCGAACAGTTGGTGGCAGAGGGGCTGATGACGCGAGTGGGCGAGCGGTTCGTACTCTCGCGCACCGGTCGGCTGCTGGCAGACACGGCGACGCTTCGCCTGGCCGAAGCCGACGCCTAAGGCAGTGAGACTCGGAGGATGCGGTCGTCGTCAGCCGCCGGCGAGCCGCGACCGTCGGTGTTGTTCGTGACCACCCAGAGGGAGCCGTCCGGCGCCACCACGACGTCCCGGAGTCGTCCGAGGTCTCCAGCCAGATGCCGCACGGGTTCGCCGGCGACCTCGCCGTTGAGCGGGACTTGCCAGAGTGACTCACCGCGCAGGGCGGCCACCCACGCACTGCCTGCCGAGATGGCCATACCGCTCGGTGACGCGATCGAGGTGGGGCTCCACGACGCCGCCGGGTCGCTGTAGCCCGGCTCGTCGGCGGGACCTTCGAACATCGGCCAGCCGTAGTTGCCGCCCGGCCTGATCAAGTTGAGTTCGTCGACGTCCCCGGCGCCGAATTCGCTGGCCCACAGGCGTCCCTGCGGATCGAACGCGAGTCCCTGGACGTTTCGGTGCCCCAGGGAGTAGACCGGTGAACTGGGCAGGGGGTTGTCCGCTGGCACGGTCCCGGTCGGCGTCAGGCGGAGGATCTTGCCCCCGAGGCTCGCGGCATCCTGCGCGAGCGAGCCCTCCCCGGCATCGCCGGTGCCGACGTAGAGCATGCCGTCGGGCCCGAACAGGATCCGCCCGCCGTCGTGAATCGCGGCGTGGGGTATGCCGCTGAAGATCACCCTCGGTTCGGAGAGGCTCTCGCCATTCCAGTCGGCCACTCCGATCCGGTTGTCTTCGGCGGTGCTCCAGTACAGGTACACCTGATCGGGTGCGGCGGGGGACACCGCCATTCCCATCAGTCCACCTTCGCCGGTGTCGTCCACACCCGGCACCGCACCCACCTTGCGGGGCGTCGGCGAATCCGAATCCACCTGCACCACGGTGGCCTCGTCGCGTTGCGTCACCAACGCCGAGCCGTCCGGTAGGAATGCCACTGACCAAGGCGCTGCCAAATCGCTGGCGACCACGCCGTCGACCCGGACTGGTTCCGACTACCCCCACCAGCGCCATGCGGAACCGGCGCGAGCCGAACTCCGGTCGCGGGCCTGGGGGACGAGTACCCATCGGGACCAGGGCCTACGGTGCGACCGTTCCGCCCTGCAGCACCCGGTAGGCGTAGGTCTGAGCCAGCACGATCACCGGGATCGCTGCGAGCAAGCCGACGCCGCAGAGCAGTGCGCCGACGAAGTAGACCAGCAGGGACAGCAGGAACAGCAGGATCAGCGGTCCGAAGTTCTTGAAGACGAAGCTCCAGCTCGCCTTGATCGAATCGATCACGCCCAGGTTGCGTTCGAGGATGAAGAACATGAAGAACTGGGACGCGAAAGCCACCAGGATTCCCGGCAGGTAGCAGAGGAACATGCCGATGGCGGTCATGATGCCGACCAAGACACCGGCGCCGATGATGGTGCCCAACTTGTCCGTGGCGAAGAACGACTTGAACTCCACCGGCCTGCCAGCTGTGGTTGCCAGCGAACCACGGATGATCGCCGACTGCACGAACCAGCCGTAGACGGCGAAGACCAGTGACATCAACGCGATCAGCAGCAGGCTGGAGACGAAGGTTGCCCCGCCGACGCTGTCGTAGACGAGTTCGCCGGTGACCGGGTCGACCGTGAATCCGGCATCGGAACTGCTCGAGCCGAAGAAGCCGAACAGGCCCAGGATCGCGTAGTAGATGCCGTAGAGGACCGCGCCGACCACCGCGAAGACGACGAGGGCAAGCACATACGGCTGCCAGTTCTCAGTGAACTTCTTCCAGCCGTAGCTGATCGCGTCGGTGGCGGAGAACCCACTGGCGCCGGGGACGCCCGGGTAGCCCCCCGGTTGGCCGGGAGGCGGCGGGTAGCCACCACCAGACGGAGGGGGCGGGTAGCCACCACCAGGGGGTGGAGGGGGCGGGTAGCCACCACCAGGAGGTGGGGGCGGAGGAGTGCCCCCTGGAGGCGGAGGCGGGTAGTTGCCGCCGCCACCAGGAGGTGGCGGTACTGACCCGGGCGGGACTGGGGGGTTGGTGGACATCATGCCTCCGAGGTGCGTTGAGGATCAGAGCACATTTTTGATGCTACTCGCGCCGGACGCCTCAGGCGGCGATCGGTTCGTTGCGGAACTGGCGGTACATGTTCGCGATGAACAGCGTCTGGAATGGCATCACCACAAGGGCACCGATGCCGCAGGTCAACAAGGTGACGATGGACGCGATGGCGACCACCACCAGCGTGATGACGGCCGGTCCCTTGTTGGCCGACACCATTCGCCAGGACTCACCGAACGACTTGAAGACGCCCTGGCCGGTGTCCAGCGCCGAGTACTGGGCGAACTGCCAGGCCCAGATCGCCAGCAGACCGGGGATGAGGCACAGCAGAAGACCGAAGCCCACGGCCAACCCCAGCAGGATCGACACGAACAAGTATTGCCAGAAGTGCCGCGGGCTCCACAGGTCGGAGAACTCGGGCTTCTCGCCCCGGGTGATCTTCAGCGACGCGTTGATCAGACCGATCTGGGCGAGCACCGTAAGCGCCCAGAACACCACGGTCAGCAGCAGGGAGAGGATTCCCATCCCGGCGATGAACCCGACGGATCCGGTGCCTTCGGTCAGGCAGTCGGCGAGTGCCTCACCGGTGAGCCCGGAGCAGTCGTTCACCGTGTCGACAGTGCTGTTGGCCGCATTCCGGGCACCGAATCCGATGAGTTGCACCACCACGATGACCGCGGCGAAGGCGATCAGGATGCCGGCGTTCTGGCCGAATTTGTTGAACGCCCACTTGATGCCGTCGCCGATCTCGGGTCCCGTGCTCCCCGGTTGCCCGGGCGGCATCGGCGGCAGTCCACCGCCTGGAGGAGGGGGGATCGGCGGGGGAGAGTCAGGCGGTACCGGGGGGTTGGTGGACATGTGTGCCTCCGAGGGCGTTGACGTCTGCGGGCACCGGGGGGTGCATGACGGATCGTAGCGGCGTGATCACCCGAGTAGGGGGACATTCCCTCGACGGATTGCCAACTGCGCCTGGCCGACCTGCGCCGTCCCAGCGGTAGGCGATTCGGTCGACAGGCACTAAACTGGCACTCGCAACGTGTGAGTGCCAGTCTTGGCCGGCGACCTGGAGGTGACGATGCTCGACGAACGCAAGCGGGCGGTGCTTCGGGCGATCGTGGCCGACTACGTGCGCTCGAGGGAGCCGGTCGGCTCGAAGGTGTTGGTCGAACGCCACCAGCTCGGCGTCAGCCCGGCGACGATCCGCAACGACATGGCGATCCTGGAGGAGGAGGGCTACATCGCCGCGCCGCACACCAGCGCCGGACGCATCCCCACCGACAAGGGCTATCGACTGTTCGTCGACCAACTCGTCGAACTGCGACCGCTGAGTCCCTCGGAGCGCCGGGCGATCCAGACCTTCCTCGCCGAGCCCGTCGATCTCGACGACGCAGTGGAACGGACGGTCCGGCTGTTGGCCCAGTTGACGAAACAACTCGCCGTCGTGCAGTACCCCTCGTTGAGCAGATCGACGGTGCGGCACGTGGAAGTCGTCTGCCTCTCGGCCCGACGGGTCCTGGTGGTGGTGATAGCGGAGTCCGGGCGAGTCGATCAGCGCATCGCCGATGTGGACACCGAGCTCGATCAGGAGACGCTGGCCGAGGTGCGGGACCGGATCAACAGGCTCCTCGTCGGCTGCGACGTGTCGGAGGTCGCGCAGCGCCTCACCGGTTTCGCCGATGTCCACCCCGAGGTGGAGCAAGCCACGTTGACAGCTATCGCCGCGGCCGTCGCCGAGGCGGCGACCGAACGGCGCGAGGATCGGGTGGTCTATTCCGGCACCGCAAACCTCGCCCGGGAGTGGGATGACTTCGGCAACTCGCTGGATCGGGTGTTCGAGGCGCTGGAAGAGCAGATGGTCTTGCTTCGCCTGATGGGGGAGGTGTCGGCCACCCGGGATGTGCGGGTCCTGATCGGCAACGAGAACGTCGATAGCGGGCTGACCAACGCCTCGGTGGTGGTGTCCGGCTACGGCACCGACGACCTGGTGTTGGCCAAGCTCGGCGTGGTGGGTCCGACCCGGATGGACTACCCCGCCGCCATGACCGCGGTGCAGGCTGTCGCACGATATCTGGGACGCATCGTCACAGACGCGGGCTGATGCTCGCACCCGCCGCACGGCCGAGGGCAGCCGGTCACCTCTCAGGCAACTACATGAACAGGACGGACAAGTAGTGGACTACTACGAACTCCTTGGCGTGTCACGCGATGCGACGGGTGAGGAAATCAAGCGGGCGTATCGCAAGCTCGCCCGGCAGTTGCATCCGGACGTGAACCCCGATCCGGCCACCCAGGAACGCTTCAAGGAAGTCACGGCCGCCTATGAAGTGTTGTCCGATCCGCAGAAACGGCAGATGTACGACCTGGGTGGCGACCCCCGGGCCGGTGCCGCCGGCGGGGCCGCCGGCTTCGGCCAAGGGGGCTTCGGTTTCGGCGACATCATGGATGCCTTCTTCGGCGGCGGAGGCCAACAGGGTCCCCGTTCCAGGGTGCGCAGAGGCCAGGACGCGCTGCTCAACGTCGAGTTGGATCTCGCGGAGGCTGCTTTCGGCACGGTCAAGGACATCACGGTGGATACCGCCGTGGCCTGCCCCACGTGTGAGGGCAAAGGTGCGGCTGTCGGCACCGAAGAAGTCACCTGCACCATGTGCCACGGAAGGGGTCAGATCCAGAGTGTGCAGCGGTCGTTCCTCGGTCAGGTGATGACAGCTCGGGCCTGCCCGCAATGCCGGGGATATGGAACCCTCATCCCGCATCCCTGCCCCGAATGCGCCGGCGATGGCCGGGTGCGCACCCGGCGAACGGTCTCGGTGAAGATTCCTGCCGGCGTCGAATCCGGTACCCGCATCCGACTGTCCGGTGAAGGTGAGGTGGGTCCGGGCGCCGGTCCGGCGGGTGATCTGTACGTGGAGGTGGTGGAACGACCCCATCCCGTGTTCACCCGTCGTGGTGACGATCTGCACGCCACGCTGAGCTTGCCGATGACAGCGGCGGCGCTCGGTGCCACGCTGCAGTTCTCCACCCTCGACGACAACGTCGAGATCGTGGTTCGACCGGGTACCCAGCCCGGCTCGTCCCAGACCATCCGAGGTGCCGGCGTCACCCATCTGCGCGGGGGCGGCCGGGGCGACATGGTGGTGCACATCGACGTCGTCACCCCCACCCGGCTGGATCCCCGGCAAACCGCCTTGCTGCAGGAATTGGCGGCAATCCGAGGTGAGGAGAACCCGAGCGGGGAGCCGGAACCGCAGCACGCCGGTATGTTCCGGCGGCTCAAAGACGCTTTCGGCGGCAAGTGACCGCGCGCCGCGACCTCGCCTGGCCGGTCTACTTCGCGCCCTCGGGAAACTTCGGGCTGGCGCCTGGGGCCACCTTCACCCTCACCGGGGACGAGGCCCATCACGCCGGTCGGGTCCGCCGTCATCGGTTGGGCGAGTGGATCGTGGTGGCAAGCGGCGACGGGCAATGGTTGGCGGGGCCCATCACCGAGGCGTCGGGTCCGAACGAGGTGGCGATCACGGTCCGCTCGGCCGGTTTCGAGCCGGCGCCGAAGCCTGCGGTGACGGTCGTGCAGGCTCTTCCGAAGTCTGACCGGGCAGATGAGGCGATCGAATCCCTCACCGCCGTGGGGGTGGATCGCATCGTTCCGTGGCAGGCCGGTCGATCGGTGGCCAAGTGGGCGCCGGATCGGGTGGCGCGCGGCTTGGCTCGCTGGCGACGTACGGCGGTGGAAGCCTCGAAGCAGAGTCGGCGGATGCGCCCACCCACCGTTGATTCCCCGGTGGACAGTGCCGAGTTGGCCGCACGGTTGCAGGTCGGCGAGACGGCCCTGGTCTGTCACGAGCAATCCGAGCTGCCCATCGTGGAGGCGGACGTCGCGGCGTCGGCCGCCGAGATCACCATCGTGATCGGCCCGGAAGGCGGGATCGGTGACGACGAGTTGGCACTGCTGGCCGAGGCCGGTGCACAGCCGGTGTCGCTCGGCCCCACCGTGCTGCGCACGTCGCTGGCGGGTGCCTTGGCGGCGGGTCTGGTGCTGGCCCGCACCGGCCGCCTGTCTGCACGTCCGGGGCCGGATGCGCCATGATGGGGTCCATGAGTTCATGTCCCTTCTGCCTCATCGCCGCCGGCTCGATCGACGCCGACATCGTCTACTCCGACGACCAGGTGGTGGCTTTCCGCGACATCAATCCGCAGGCGCCGGTGCACGTATTGGTCATCCCCCGGGAGCACCACGCGAACGTGGCCGAACTGGCTCGCGCCGACTCCGAGCAGCTCGCCGCGTTGTTGGCCGCCGCCGCACAGGTGGCGGAGTCCGAGCAACTCGCCGCCGGCTACCGAGTAGTCATCAACACCGGCGGTGATGGCGGCCAGACCGTCGACCACGTCCACGCCCACGTCCTCGGTGGTCGTCACCTCACCTGGCCCCCCGGCTGACGAGCGAGGGATCGAACGGCGATGACGCAACCGCGGACGGATCACGTGCAGGCGACGGTGGTGATTCCCTCGTCGCAACCCATGGTGGCCATCCTGGGCGTCGGCGACGAGTACCTGAGGTTGATGGAACGGCTCATGCCCGCCGCCGAGTTCTTCGTCCGCGGCAACGAGGTGCGGATCTCCGGACCGGAGTCCGATGTGGTTCTCGCGGAGCAGATGTTGGCCGAGATGCTCACCATCCTCCGCAGCGGTCAAGCCCTGACCGATGAGTCCGTCGAGCGTTCCTTCGGCATGCTGCGGGAGTCCGAAGACGTCCGTCCGGCCGAGGTGCTCACGGCCAACATCCTCTCCAGCAGAGGTCGCACCATACGACCCAAGACCCTCAATCAGAAGCGCTACGTGGACGCCATCGATGCTCACACGATCGTGTTCGGCATCGGCCCGGCAGGCACCGGAAAGACCTACCTCGCGGTGGCCAAGGCCGTGCAGGCACTGCAGAACAAGGAAGTCAACCGGATCATCCTCACCAGGCCGGCCGTCGAGGCGGGGGAGCGCCTCGGATTCCTGCCCGGCACCCTCAGCGAGAAGATCGATCCGTATCTCCGACCGCTCTACGATGCGCTGCACGACATGCTCGACCCGGATCGCATCCCCCGCCTCATGACCTCGGGCACCATCGAGGTGGCGCCGCTGGCCTACATGCGCGGCCGGACCCTCAACGACTCGTTCATCATCCTCGACGAGGCCCAGAACACCACCGCCGAACAGATGAAGATGTTCCTCACCCGGCTCGGGTTCGGATCCACGATGGTGGTCACCGGCGACGTGACCCAGATTGATCTTCCCGGCGGTTCCACCAGCGGACTGCGCCAGGTGCAGCGGGTGCTCGGCGACGTGGCCGACATCTCCTTCCAGGAGTTGACCAGTCGCGACGTGGTGCGTCACAAACTGGTCGGCAGGATCGTCGACGCCTACGGCAGATTCGATGCCGAAGCTCCGTCCGGCGGTCGGGCCTAGCGTGGGAGACTGTTCGGCGTGATCGACATTGTCAACGAGTCGGGCGAGATGGTCGACGAGATCTCCATCGCCGAGCAGGCCCGGTTCGTGCTGGATCGGCTGCGGATCCACCGCACGGCGGAACTCTCCATCGCCTTCGTCGACGAACCCAGCATGGCCGACCTCCACCTCACCTGGATGGACGAGCCGGGGCCGACCGATGTCATGAGTTTCCCGATGGACGACCTGCGGGTGCCGCGCGATGGCGAAGAAGCCCCGGAGGGACTGCTCGGGGACATCGTGATCTGCCCCGCTGTGGCGCAGGCGCAGGCGGCACAGGCCGGACACTCCGAACGGCATGAGTTGGCGGTGCTGTTGACTCACGGGATCTTGCACCTGCTCGGCTACGACCACGCCGAACCCGCTGAGGAACGGTTGATGTTCGGCCTCCAGAACCGGTTGGTGGCCGAATGGAACGCCGTCGCGGTGGCAGATGTGCCGTCCGACGAGGACTGAGTGAGAGGGTGGAGCAGTGAACGCCGAGGACGCCAAACTCATCACGCTGGCCCGCGGCGCCCGCGGCCGGGTCGGTGCGCATGCCGGTGCTGCGGTGCGGGACGACACCGGCCGCTCGTATTCCGGCGCCGACGTGGTGCTGCCGTCGTTGTCTCTGACAGCGCTGCAGTTGGCGGTGGCGGCGGCCGTGGCCGCGGGCGCGCGAGGAATCGAGGGCGCGGCGATCGTCTCGGTGTCGCCGGAGGCGTCCCGGCACGAGCTGGCAGCCCTGCGGGAGGCGGGCGGCGCCGGCATCACCGTGCTCTTGGCTGATCCGTCGGGCACGGTGGTCGGGAACGAGTCAGTGTGACCGACTACCGCTCCGGATTCGCCTGCCTGGTGGGGCGGCCCAACGTGGGGAAGTCGAGCCTCACCAACGCGATGGCCGGAACGAAAGTGGCGATCACATCGAACCGCCCGCAGACCACCCGGCACGCCATCCGAGCTGTGATCAGCCAGCCGGCTGGGCAGTTGATCATGGTGGACACCCCTGGGTTGCACCGGCCTCGGACGTTGCTCGGCGAGCGTCTGAACGACTTGGTGCGCACCACCTGGGCCGAAGTCGACGCGGTGGGGTTCTGCCTGCCTGCGAATCAGAAGCCGGGGCCGGGCGATCGTTTCATCGCCGAGCAGCTCCGCGGTCTGCGCCGGACTCCGGTGCTGCTGATCGTCACCAAGATCGATCTGGTGGACAAGGCGACCGGGGCCGGTGCGTTGGCTGCCGCCCACGACGCGTGCGTCGAGGCTGGCCTGCCGGTGGCCGAGGTGGTCCCGGTATCCGCCCGGACCGGTGCCAACGTCGACGTGGTGACCGAACTTTTTCTGTCCCAGCTGCCCGTCGGCCCCCAGTTGTACCCGGACGACGTGACGACCGACGAGCCGGAGGAGGTGTTGGTCGCCGAACTGATCCGGGAGTCCGCCCTGGAGGGGGTGCGCGATGAGTTGCCGCATTCGTTGGCGGTGACGGTGGAGGAGATGTCCCTGCGCTCCGACCGGAAGCCGGAGGAGCCGCTGCTGGATGTGTACGCCACGATCCACGTCGAGCGCGACAGCCAGAAGCCGATCATCATCGGTCGGCGGGGCACCCGGCTGGCCGAGATCGGCAAGACGTCGCGCCGGGCCATCGAGGCGCTGCTCGGCACTCCGGTGTACCTGAATCTGCACGTGCGGGTGGCCAAGGACTGGCAGCGGGACCCCAGGCAGCTCAAGCGACTCGGTTTCTAGCCCCTCGGCGGGTCAGTCGTCGGTCTTCGGCGGCAGCGCCACTCGGGTGTGTTCGTACTCGTCCACCGGCAGGCTGTCCGCGGCTTTTCGCCGCTTGGCGGACTTGCTCGGTGCGGTCTCGACCAAAGTCGGGATCAGTTCGTAGCGACGGCCATACGTCTCCACGATGGCCGTGATGGCGGCGGCGATGGGGATCGCGATGATGGCTCCCATCGCGCCGGCCAGTGAGGCACCCACGATGACCGACGCGAATGCCACAGCGGGGTGGATGTCGAGCGTCGCGGCGCTGATCCGCGGCGAGAGGAAGTAGTTCTCCACTTGCTGGTAGACGGTTCCGAAGATGACGATCCACACCACATCCAACGGGTCGTTGAAGACCGCCACCAACGCCGGCAGCAGAATCCCGAGGTAGGTGCCGATGGTGGGGATGAACTGGCTGACGATCCCGGTGAACAGACCCAACGGGAGCCAGTAGGGCACCCCGATCACCAGCAGGAACACCGACATGAAAAACGCCGACACCAGCGCCAGCAGCAGCCGGGAGACCACGAAGGCTCCGGTCTTCTGCACCGTGATGTCCCAGACCGTGGCGAACACCTGCTGCCGGCCGGTGGGCAGCCAGGAGGCGATCGTGCGGCGCAACCGCGGACCGTCGGCAGAGAAGTAGAAGGCGAAGAGCAGCAGGGTGAAACCCTGGAACACCAGACCCACCGTCGTGGTGAGGATGCCCAGCACACCCCCGGCCACGTTCGATGCCCAACTCGCTATCTGCGTGGTGGAGATGTTGAACTGCTTGGCGATGGCGTTGGGATCGATATCCCGCTCAAACGTCCGGCTGGCCCAATCGGCGGCCCGGTCGATGATGGTCGGTACCTCTTGGATCAGTTGCGACAGTTGCGCCACCAGGAGGCCACCGAAAGCCGCGATGAAAGCGATTGCCAGCAGCACGAAGGCAACCATGGCGATTCCGGTCGCCAGACCGCGGCGCATGCCACGGCGGGACAACCAGCCGACGATCGGTTCCAGTGCCACGCCGAACAACCAAGCCAGCAGGAGCAGGAAGAGGAACGAGGCGATGCTCTCGAAGACCCAGATGCCGATGCTGAACACGATGAGCAGGCCCAGCACGATCATCACGGATCGTCGCAGGCGTTTCGGTTCGAACGCCACCAACTGCACCGGCGGTTCCGCATCCCCGGGTGTCGTCGGGGTGAGGGCAGGGCCACCGGATGTGTCGACGTCGGGTGGCAGCTCGTCAGCAGGCATGCGGCTGATTGTGCCGCACCCGCGAGTGCCGTGTCCGAAACTCATCCTCCGAGTAGGACACTGGATCCATGCCTCTGGTCCGGGATGAAGCGGTGGTGCTGCGGTGCCACAAACTCGGCGAGGCGGATCGGATCATCAGCCTGTTGACCAGGGACCGCGGCCGGGTCCGGGCGGTGGCCAAGGGTGTCAGGCGCACGACGAGTGGATTCGGTGCCCGACTCGAACCGCTCGGCCACGTCGACATCCAGTTCCACACCGGCAAATCCCTGGAGATCGTCACCCAGGTCGAGTCGTTGCACTCCTACGGCAACGCGCTCGCCCAGGACTACGGCCGGTGGACGGCGGGTCAGGCGATGGTCGAGGCGAGCGAGAAGTTGACCCCGGAGGAGGGCCATCCGGCAGTGCAGCAGTACCTGCTGTTGGTCGGCGGATTGCGGGCGCTGGTGGCGCGCCGGCACGACCACGGTCTGATCCTCGACGCCTTCCTGCTGCGTTCGCTGGCCGTCGGCGGGTGGGCGCCGACGTTCGACGCCTGCGCCCGGTGTGGTCGGCCGGGCCCGCACCGGGCGTTCCATTTCGGGGCCGGCGGATCCCTGTGCGCCGACTGTCGGCTGCCGGGTGCGGCGGCACCCAGCCCGGCCGCGCTGAGCCTGATGGCGGCGCTGCTCACCGGTGAGTGGGAAGAGGCGGAACTCTTCGAACCCAAGGTGCGTCGGGAGGCGAGCGGACTGGTGGCGGCGTATGTGCAGTGGCATCTCGAGCACCGGCTGCGGGCGCTGCCGCTGGTGGACCGCACACCGGCAGACTGAGGGCATCCGGCGCAGCCGTGGGGAGGGGGCGTCCACAAGTTCCACGTCGCTACCCGGGTCTGCTGGGCTGCGGTGGCAGAATCGCCGGTATGCCGGTCCGCCCCCCTTCGCCCCATGTCTCCGGGGCCCGGCCTCCTGACATCCCGGCTGCCGAACTGCCCGAACACGTGGCCATCGTGATGGACGGAAACGGGCGCTGGGCCCATCAACGCGGCCTCCCACGTACGGCTGGCCACGAGGCGGGCGAGTTCGCCCTCTTCGACGTGGTCAACGGCGCCCTAGAGGTCGGTGTCAAGTGGCTGTCCGTCTACGCGTTCTCCACGGAGAACTGGCGCCGCTCCGCCGAGGAGGTGCGTTTCTTGATGGGCTTCAACCGCGATGTCGTGCGGCGGCGGCGCCAGGAGATGCACGAGATGGGGATCCGGGTGCGTTGGGCCGGTCGCACCGGGCGGCTGTGGCGAAGTGTCGTCTCGGAATTGCGCCAGACCGAAGAACTCACGGCGGGCAATTCGGAACTGAACCTGGTCATGTGCGTGAACTACGGCGGCCGGGCCGAACTGGCCGACGCGATGGGTGCCATGGCCGCGGATGTCAGGGCCGGAAAGTTGAACCCGGGGCGAATCGACGAGCGCACGATCGAGCGCTACCTCTACGTGCCTGACATGCCGGACGTCGATCTCTTCGTCCGCTCCAGCGGTGAGCAGCGCACGAGCAACTTCCTGCTGTGGGAGGCGGCGTACGCCGAGTTCGTCTTCCTCGACACCCTGTGGCCCGACTTCGACCGCACCCACTTCTGGCACGCACTGGAGTTGTACGCCGCTCGGGACCGCCGCTACGGCGGTGCGCCGCCGGTGGCCCCGCCGCCGGCGCACCCGCGGGTCGATCAGTTGCCGGGGCGGGAACAGTGACGCTCACCGATCCGGCCAAGTCGGCCGCCGGTTCCACCCAGCGGCGCTGGCGCCCGGGCGCGCTCGAGGTGTTGACGGTGGGCATGCTGGCCGTCCTGGTCGGTCAGCGTTGGATCGTGGGCCTTTTCGATTCGCCCCGTCTCCAGGCCGGCGCCACCATCTTCGTCTCGATCATCGTCCAGGCGTTGCCGTTCCTGGTCGTCGGCGTGGTCCTCTCCGGAGCGATCGCAGCCTTCGTGCCCGCGACGTTCTGGCAACGGGTCCTGCCCAAGAAGCCTGGCCTGGCCGTGCCGGTTGCCGGGTGTGCGGGTGCGGTGCTGCCGGGTTGTGAATGCGCTTCGGTGCCGGTCGCTGGTGGGCTGATCGCCCGGGGTGTGGCGCCGGCGGCGGCGCTGGCGTTCCTGCTGTCGGCGCCTGCCATCAACCCGATCGTGATCATCTCCACCGTGGTGGCTTTCCCGAACGATCCGATGATGGCCGCTGCGCGCTTCCTCGCGTCGCTGGCGGCGGCGGTGGTGATCGGGTGGCTCTGGCTGCGTTTGGGCAACGACTCCTGGATCCGAATGCCCCGCCGGGACCACCTGGTCGGCAACACCGATTGGCACACCTTCAGGCTCACCGCCACCCACGATTTCCTACACGCGGGCGGCTACTTGGTGGTGGGAGGGCTCACCGCAGCCGTGCTCAATGTCGTCGTTCCGCGTGGGATCTTGCAGACGGTGGCCGACAACCCGGTGCTCGCGGTGGTGGCCATGGCGGGTTTGGCCGTGGTGCTGAGCATCTGCTCGGAGGCGGATGCGTTCGTTGCGGCATCGCTCACCGAGTTCTCGTTGACCTCTCGACTGGTGTTCCTGGTGGTGGGTCCCATGGTCGATCTGAAGTTGATCGCGATGCAGAGCGGCACCTTCGGGCGGGTGTTCGCGACCCGATTCGCGCCCACCACGTTGGTGGTGGCCGTGCTCTCGGCCGTGCTGGTGGGCTGGTGGTTGCTGTGAAACGGGAAGTCCAAGGCGTGTTGCTCATCCTGGTCGGCGGCGCGATCGCGCGGATCGTCATCAGCGGGGCCTACATCAACTACGTGAAACCCTCGATGAAGCCGTACCTCTACGTGTCCGCGGCGATCCTGCTCGCGCTCGGGGTCTTGGCCCTGTACGACGCGGTTCGGGCCCCACGAACGAACGTGGCCCGGGTGGGCGCCGGCGCCGGGCACGACCATGACGACGGCCATGGACACGGTTCGATGGGCGTTGCCTGGTTGTTGCTGCTACCGGTCGCAGCCGTCTTCCTCGTCGCACCCGGCCCGCTCGGGGCCTACACTGCGACCCGCGAGGCGTCCAGCGTCTCGCAGCCCAAGGCGGGCGAATTGATGCCGCCGTTGCCGCCGGGTGATCCGGTTCCGGTGCCGTTGGACTCCTACGCCACCAGAGCCGTGTGGGACGACGGGCGCACGCTGGAGGGTCGAACCGTGGAGTTGATCGGCTTCGTCGCGCCCTCCCCGGAGGGGGACGGTTGGCAATTGACCCGGTTGGCGCTGGCGTGCTGTGCGGCCGACACGGTGCCGGTCAAGGTCCAGCCGGTCGGCGACGTGCCCGACCTGCCGGCGAACACCTGGGTGGCCGTGACCGGGCGCTATCAGCCCGGCGGCGGAACCCAATCGGCTACCGCAGTTCCGTGGGTCGAGGTGGATCGAATCGTACCCATCCAGCCACCGGCGGAGCCGTACCTCTGACGATTCCTCGGGCAGCTGCGCCCGGGAGTCAACTCAGGTCCAGCCCATGAGTTTCATGACGCCGACAACAGCCACCACCCCGATGACGATCACCCGGAACGCACGCGAACTCGGCATGATCACCGGCCACGACAGCACCAGCAGCCAACCGAGGAAGACGGCGATCGCGATGATGAAGATGCCGGCCCAGGCCGCTTGGATGAACAGGCCCAGCAGCAGCAGGATCCCCATCACCACCGGGATCAGCCACCGGGGCATGCGATGCAGCACCAGCAGCGGACCGGCCGACTTGCGCTCCAACGCCCGCCTGGCCTCGGAGGTCTGCCGCGGAGGTGCCTGCTGCGGCTTGCCCGAGAGGGGTCGCTGGCTCGACGCAGGGCGACGATTCGTCGGCTTCTTGCGCTTCTTCGACATGAACTCAATGGTGAACCAAGGAACAGCGCAGCGCGCATCCGGGTCGAACCGCCGACCCGGAGTGGTGCCACACGAGGCCTGGAAGGGTGGTTCGACGTGTTGGTGGTGACTCGTCACGTGGTTCGGGCGGCCGAACAGGAGGCCTTCCGCGAGGCGGCCGAAGCAGCCTGCGAGGTGCTGCAACGACAGCCGGGCTGCCGCGCTGTTCAGGTGGCACGGGCTATCGATGATGCGACGGTGTATCTGCTGGTCAGCAGTTGGAAAGACGTGGGGTCGTACCGGCGCGCGCTGAGCAATTTCGACGTCAAGATGGCTGCGGTCCCGGTGCTCGCCAGCGCGTCCGACGAAGTGAGTGCTTTCGAGGTGCTCTCCGCGAGGACTCCGGCCGGACACGAGGTGAACGAGTCCGACTTGGCGCCAGACGCGGACACCGCCGGACCGGCTTGAGGGCACTCGGTAGCCTAGGGGGTCGGACCGTCAGGCAGACGGGCACCTCGACGAGCCCGCAAGGAGAGCATCAGTGGCCGCAGACCGGGTGGACGCCGTCGTCAACCTCAGCAAACGTCGGGGCTTCGTGTTCCAGTCCTCGGAGATCTACGGCGGAAGCCGTTCGGCCTGGGACTACGGGCCGCTGGGGGTGGAGCTGAAGGAGAACATCAAGAAGCAGTGGTGGCAACGCGTGGTGCGGGGTCGCGAGGACGTCGTCGGACTGGACAGCGCGGTGATCCTGGCACCGCAGGTGTGGAAGGCGTCTGGCCACCTCGAGGCTTTCAGCGATCCGCTGACGGAGTGCCGGAAGTGTCACCGCCGGTACCGGGCCGACCAACTGCTGGAGGAGTACGAAGAGCGCAAGGGTCGGCCGGGCACGCTCGAGGATGTGGTCTGCGTCAACTGCGGCACCCGGGGCGACTTCACCGAACCGCGCGACTTCAACGGCATGTTGCGCACCATGGTCGGCCCGGTCCAGGACGCCGGCGCCGAGCACTTCCTGCGTCCGGAGACCGCGCAGGGAATCTTCGTCAACTACCTCAACGTGATGAACGCCGCCCGCCGCAAGCCGCCGTTCGGGATCGGGCAGACCGGCAAGTCCTTCCGCAATGAGATCACTCCCGGCAACTTCATCTTCCGCACGCGGGAGTTCGAGCAGATGGAGATGGAGTTCTTCGTCCAGCCCGGCACCGACGAGGAATGGCACGAGTACTGGCTGCAGAACCGCTGGGACTGGTACGTGGATCTGGGTATCGACCCCGGGAACCTGCGCTACTTCGAACACCCCCAGGAAGCGCTGTCCCACTACTCCAAGCGCACCGTCGACATCGAATACCGCTTCCAGTTCGCCGGGTCCGAGTGGGCCGAGCTCGAGGGGATCGCCAATCGCACGGACTTCGACCTGAAGACGCACTCCGAACATTCCGGGACCGATCTGGCCCCAATCAGGGAGACATCGACCCGGTGGGTGCCCTACGTCATCGAACCCGCCGGTCTGACCCGATATTGCTCGCCTTCCTGCTCGACGCCTATGACGTCGACTCAGCGCCTGCACCAAAGGCGGCGTGGCACCCGAACGGTGATGCGCTTCGATCCGCGACTCGCAGTGAAGAGCCGTGCTGCCGGTGAGCCGGCACGCCGACCTCTCGCCGGTCGCCCGCGACCTCGCCGCGGAACTGCGTACTCAGTGGAACGTGGACTTCGACGACGCCGGGCAGATCGGTCGTCGCTACCGCCGCCAGGACGAGATCGGTACGCCGTTCTGTGTCACCGTCGACTTCGACACCCTCGACGACAATGCGGTCACCGTCCGCGAGCGCGACACGATGCACCAGGAACGGGTGAGCCTGGACGCGGTCACGAGTTGGCTGGCTGATCGGTTGCCCGCCAGTTGACCGGAGCGGCCGCCACCACGGAAACCCGGACGAGCGCACCACTGCGACTCGGCCGGTACACGCTGCCCGTTCCGGTCGTGCTCGCCCCCATGGCGGGTGTCACGAACCGGGCCTTTCGACGGTTGTGCCGGGAGCAGGGGGGCGGGTTGTTCGTCTCCGAGATGGTGACGAGCCGGGCATTGGTGGAACGCAATGCCGAAACCTTGCGGATGTGCACGTTCGACTCCGATGAGCGACCGCGGAGCATCCAGCTCTACGGCGTCGATCCCGACACCGTGGCCGATGCGGTACGGATCGTGGTCGGTGAAGGCATGGCCGACCACATCGACCTCAACATGGGGTGCCCGGTGCCGAAAGTGACCCGCAAAGGCGGTGGTGCGGCGCTGCCCTGGAAGGTCGACTTGTTCGAGGCCATCTGCAACGCCGCGGTAGGTGCCGCCGCAGACACGGCCAGAGCCGTCGGCGTCCCCGAACCCCCGGTGACGGTGAAGATGCGCATGGGCATCGACGACGACCACCTCACCTACGTGCGGGCAGGTCATATCGCTGCAAGGGCCGGAATGGCCTGGGTGGCTCTGCATGCACGTACGGCGCAGCAGTCCTACAGCGGCACCGCCCGGTGGGAGGCCATCGCGACCCTGACCGAGGAGTTGCGGCCGTACGGCGTCGGAGTGCTGGGCAACGGTGACATCTGGACTGCGGCCGATGCCGTGCGGATGGTCGAACAGACCGGTTGCTCCGGCGTCGTGGTCGGACGCGGCTGTCTCGGACGGCCGTGGCTGTTCAGTCAACTCTCGGCCGCCTTCGAAGGTCGCCAGCCGCCGACGGATCCCGACTTGGGACAGGTCGTCGCGCTCATGCGCCGACACCTGGAGTTGCTTGCCGAGGTGCTCGGTGAGGAACGGGGGGCGCGCGACTTCCGCAAACACATCGCCTGGTACTTCAAAGGCTTCCGGGTGGCCCATCATGTGCGGGTCGGCCTGGCCAACGTCAGCGACCTCGCGGAGTTCGACCGCCTGACCGCCCAGATCGACCTGGATCAGGAATTCCCCGCCGACATGGCCGGCCGCCCCAGGGGCCGAACGTCGGGTGGCCGTCCGGTGAGCCTGCCCGCCGGATGGCTGGACAGCCCATTCACAGACGTGTCCCAACGCCAGACGGTGGCAGCCGCGGAGTGCTTCTCCTCAGGGGGGTAGGATCGCCCCGGTAGGGGGATTCTTTTCTCGAATCATGTAAGTCTCGCGCGCGCCGGGGTTCGGCACTTGCGCCTCGGTGTCACAATGCAGGAGTGACCATGTCGGCTGAGCTTGCACACGCGCACGCGGCGCGTGCCCGCAAGCATGCACCGCCGCCACCGCGGCGTGGCTGGGCGACCGCAGTGGGCCTACTGCTCGCCGCGCTGCTCCTGGTCGCCGCAGTCGTACCTTTCGCCGCCGCCGCGCATGTGGTGCGGATGTCGTCGAGTCAGGTCGCCACGGGCACGGATGCCATCGTGGTGCTCGGGGCGGCGCAGTTCAACGGCACCCCGTCGCCGGTGTTCGCCAACCGGCTGGACCACGCGGCCGAGCTCTATCGGGACGGGGTTGCGCCGACCGTGATCACGGTCGGCGGGAACCAGCCCGGTGACCTCTACACCGAGGCCGAGGCGGGGAAGATGTACCTCGAGGAGTCCGGTGTTCCGGCGGAGAACGTGATCGCCGTTCCTGCCGGAGAGGACACCCTGACCTCCCTTACGGCCGTCGCCGAGGAGATGGCCGATCGGGGTTGGTCGAGCATCACGGTGGTGAGCGACCCCACCCACATGGCCCGGTCCTTGGCCATCGCCGATCGGCTCGGCATGGTGGCCCAGCCGAACGCCACCGAACTCGGCGATGGAGCCGACGTCACCGCCGAGTACGTCGCCCGGGAAACCGTGGGGTACCTGTACTTCGTGTTCGCGGGGCAATGGTCGGTGGACCGGATCATCCCGACTGCGGTCGGCTAGTCGAACCCCACCTGGCGACCGCCGGTATGCGGACCTCTGAATATTCGTCGGCGGATGCCGAGCGGCGTGCGCCGGAGCGGCCGAAACGACCTGTGCGCGATCCCTTCCGCCGGGACCGGGCGCGGGTGCTGCACAGTTGGGCGTTGCGCCGCCTGGCCGACAAGACCCAGGTGCTGCTCCCGGGGGAGTCCGATTTCCCACGCACCAGGCTGACTCACACCCTGGAAGTGTCCCAGGTCGCCCGCGAGATGGGTGATGAACTCGGCTGCGACCCGGATATCGTCGACACCGCCGGCCTCTGCCACGATCTCGGCCATCCGCCGTTCGGACACAACGGGGAGTCCGCGCTCGATTCGGTGGCGGCCGCCATCGGTGGCTTCGAGGGCAACGCGCAGAGCTTCCGGGTGCTCACGAGGTTGGAGCCCAAGGTCATTGTGAAGGGTCGGTCGATGGGGCTCAACCTCACCCGTGCCTCGCTCGACGCCATGCTCAAGTACCCGTGGTTCCGGCGTCCCGATTCGGTGAAGTTCAACGCCTACGCCGACGACGCCGAGGCCTTCGAATGGGTCCGTCGGGGGGCGCCGGTCGGCCGCCCGAGTCTGGAAGCCCAAGTGATGGATTGGGCCGATGACGTGGCCTACTCCGTGCACGACGTGGAGGATGCGCTCTATTCGGGATTCATTTCGCCGGAGCAGTTGCAGCCGGGGCCGGAGATGGAGCGCGTTGTCGCGGTGGCGGCCGAGCAGTCGGGCCCCGAGGTGGATGTGGCAGATGTGGTGCAGGCGCACGCCCGTCTGCGCGCCCTGCCCCAGTGGCCGACGGCGTTCGACCACACCTCGTCATCGTTGGCCGCCCTGAAGGCGTTCACCAGCACCATGATCGGCCGACTCTCGGCCGCTGCGGTCGATCACACCCTGGCGGCGGCCGCGGGTGGTCCGGTGGCCAGGTACCAGGCTGATCTGGTGGTGCCGCGGGAGCAGCGGGCGGAGGTCGCGCTGCTGAAGGCTGTCTCCAGCCACTTCGTCTTCAACCGACCCGGGGTGAGCCCGTTGTACGACGATCAGCGCGCGTTGCTCATCGATCTTGTCTCCGTCCTCAGAGAAGGGGCGCCGGATGCGCTGCATCCGATGTTCGCCGAACTCTGGCGGGAGGCACCGGGTGAGGAGGCGAGGTTCCGGGTGGTGATCGATCAAGTCGCCTCCTTGACCGATGTCTCCGCTGTGCGTTGGCACCGACGCCTGGTCGGCTGATCGACGTAGGATCGTTGCCGTGGCCAAGATTCGCGCCGAAGACATCGGGGAGGTGCGCGAGCGCGCCCGGATCGATGAGGTCGTGGCACAGACGGTCGCGCTCAAACCGGCCGGCGGAGGTTCGTTCAAGGGACTGTGCCCTTTCCACGACGAGCGTAGTCCCAGTTTCCACGTCAGTCCCTCAAAAGGCCTGTGGTACTGCTTCGGCTGCGGTGAGGGCGGCGACACGATCGATTTCCTCATGCGAGTCGAGGCGTTGTCTTTCGCGGAGGCGGTCGAGAAACTGGCCGGGCAGTTCGGGGTGGAACTGCACTACGAGGAGGGTTCCGCTGCGCCGGGCCGGCAGCAGGGGCAGCGCACCAGGCTGGTCGCCGTCAACACCGCGGCGGCCGAATTCTTCGTGCGTCAGTTGGCCGGCGACGAGGCGGGTCCGGCGCGGGAATTCTTGGCGAGTCGGGGGTTCGACGAGCAGGCCGTGCGCCACTTCGGGGTTGGCTATGCGCCGCGCTCCTGGGACGCCCTGACCAAGGTGCTGCGCGGCCGCGGTTTCCGGGAGGACGAGCTTCTCGCCGCGGGGGTCGTGAGCCAGGGCAACCGAGGCGTCTACGACAGGTTCCGGGGGAGGGTGATCTGGCCGATTCGTGACCTCTCCGCCGACGTTGTGGGTTTTGGTGCCAGAAGACTCTTCGACGACGATCAAGGCCCGAAGTACCTCAATACGCCGGAGACCCCGCTCTACAAGAAGTCGCGGGTGCTCTATGGGCTCGACCTGGCTCGGCAAGCGATCGCGAAGGGGCAGCAGGCGGTCCTGGTGGAGGGCTACACCGACGTCATGGCCTGCCATCTGGCGGGCGTGACCACCGCGGTGGCGACGTGTGGCACGTCGTTCGGCGAGGACCACGTGAAGGTGCTGCGACGGCTGCTCATGGATGACGACGCCATGCGGGGTGAAGTCATCTTCACTTTCGACGGCGACGCCGCGGGGCGCAAGGCGGCGCTTCGCGCCTTCGGTACCGATCAGTCGTTCGTCGCGCAGACGTACGTGGCCGTGCAGCCGGATGGGCTCGATCCGTGCGATGCCCGACTCGCCGGCGGTGACGAAGCTGTTCGGGCTCTGGTCGCAGGCCGGGTGCCGATGTTCGAGTTCGCCATCCGAGCTGCCTTGGAGGACCACAACCTGGATCAGGCCGAAGGTCGGGTCGCCGCCCTTCGGGCCACCGCACCGATGGTGCAGAGCATGCGCGACGTTGCCCTGCGTGACGAATACGCCGCCCGACTCGCGGGTTGGCTGGGCATGGAGCAATCCAGGGTGGCGTCGGCCGTCCGCCAAGCCGGTGCCAAGGCGAATCGGCAGCACCGTCCGCCGCCGTCGGAGGTATCGGAACCCCGACGACCGCCAGCCGACACCGATGCGCCGGCCGACCCGCGGGTGGAGCGTCAGGCTGTCCAGGTGATGCTGCAACGACCCGACCTGGTGTGGGAGTGGGTGGCCGCCACCGAGGACTCCGCCTTCGTCGACTCCGCCTGCGCGGCCGTGTTCCGAGCGGTCAGGGAAGCCGGGGAGCCGGAGGGGGACGACGAGGCCGCACTGAGGGGGTGGCTCGACCGTGTCCTCGCGGCCGCCGATGATGACCGGGTGCGGTTGGAGATCCGGCGCTGGTCCGTCCTCACCCTCCCGATCTCGAACGGGGTCGACCCGGCTGCGTACGCCCAAGGTGTGATGGCGAGACTGCACGAACTCGACGTCACCCGCCGGATCGCACCGCTGAAAGGTCGGCTGGCAAGGCTCGACGTGGTCAAGGAGTCCGAGCAGTTCGCCGACTTGATGGCCCAATTGATGGACCTGGAGAACTACCGGCGGGAACTGGGCGAACTGGCCATAGGGGAGGCGCCGTGAAGTTGTTCAACCGACCGCCCGTCGAAGTGTCGAGTCTGCTCGAGCGCGGTGAGCGGGCCTTGGCCTGGGCCGAGACCTCAGATGGTGGATGGCTGGTCGCGACCGGGACCCGGCTCTGCGGCTCGGGTCCGACGTTGGACTACCGATGGGTGTCGGTCCTCGGAGCCTCGTGGGATCCGCCCGTGCTGGAACTCAAGATCTGGACGCCGCAAGGGGTGGACACCTCCGCCCTCACCATCCCGCAGGCCGGAGTCCTGCCACAAGTCATCCGCGAACGAATCATGCAGTCCCTGGTGGTGCAGCGCCACGTGGCGCTGTCCGGGAAGAAGGGGGTCAGATTCCTCGCCCGGCGGGATCCGGAGACGGATCTGGTGACTTGGCAGACGGTGCTCGACGCGGGGGTAGACGCCTCCGACCCGGTGGTCGCAGCCCGGATCGCGGAGTCGCTGGCGGTGCTGCGCGAGGCCTACGGCGTGTAGCGCGCCTCCGGCGGCAGCGTCGGGTATGGTCGAAAGACTTGACGTCGGTGTCATTTCAGGGACGTGGAGGTCGTTGACGTGCATGTGGCCGTAGGAATCGTGGCAGGCACTGCGATTCGGGGAGTGGCCGCAAACGTCATGATGCGGCCAGTGCTCGAGCGTCACCCCGACGCCTTCCTCATCACCCTTGCCAACTACGGCGTCACCCTGCCGCTGCACCGATCACAGGAACACCTCGGCGCAGACATCGCCAGGTCGTTGGCGGAGCAGGGCAAGCCACCGGGAACCCCGATCGTGTTGGTCGGACACTCCCAAGGTGGTTTGGCAGTCCTGCGCTACACCGCCGACCATCCCGATCAGGTGGCGGCAGTGTTCAGCATCGGATCCCCCTGGAACGGCGCCGTGAGCGCCGGACGGGTGAGCCGTCTCTTCGGCGGCCGACTGACTCCGGCGCTGCGGGACATGTCGGCCGGGTCGAGGTTCCTCACCTCGCTGCACGCGGATCTGCCGGAGGTGGCCGATCGGGTGCACAACATCTACAGCACCCATGAGCTCTTCATCCGGCCCTATGTGGACGCCCACATCGACGTTCCAGGGGTGTCGAACACGCTCATCGCAACGGAGGAGGAACACCTTCGGCACCTGCAGATGTACCCGGACCTTGCCCTCGACGACATCATCCTGGGCCGGGTCAACCACCTCAACGAGATGCACTCGCCAGAGGTCAGGCAGAAGATCTGGGTGAAGGTGAACGAACTCAACGCCGCCTTGTCCGCCCGCGGGGCCGCCGGCCCTTCGCCGCGATCCTCCCAGCTCCCGCGCCGGGATTCGAACCTGGAACCGTCCGATTAGGTCACATTAGGCCGGAGGGGTGGACTTCTGTCCACCGTCGGCGCAGATGGGATCGATCGGGGTGGTAGGAGGGGTGCGGTACTCCATAGCCTCAAAGCATGATTATCAAATACCCGCACGAGCCGGAGAAGAACCAGTGGTCAACGCCTCGACTCACCGTCCTGGGTGCCGGTGCCGGCGTCGCGGGGGGCAAGGTGTTCGATAAAGACGAAACCGATTTCATCCCCAACGGACCCTCGTAGAGGGTCACGATCCGTACTGCCTGTGGCTAGCCCAACCGGGCTGTCAGGTGCACCCCGATCATGGTGAGGCCGCGCCCACATGTGCAGGTGGCGGCGGTGGCCGCCCAAGCAGTGGCTGGCGGCAGTTCACTTCAGTATCCAAAGGACTAGCCGCAGGGATTGGACATGCCTGGAGCCAAAGAGGTGGTCTTGGGGTCGATGCCGGAGGTCAGAGCGAACGCGACGATGAGCGCGGTGCTGTAGGTCGAGTCATACGCCTTCTTGGGTGTAAGACCTGGGTGTAAGACCATCTGCTGTCAAGATTCGGACCTTTGAAACCGCCCCTGAGCTGCGCTAACAGTAGGGCGGGTGGGACTCGAACCCACGACCTGCCGGGTCAAGGCGCAGTGTTTCTAGACGTATCCTGATGTATCCGCAGTGGGTTGCGATCCAACCGCTGACCAGGGCAAACAGTGTCCGAGTGAGTCTGCGCGTCTCAGGACGTGAAGTCGGCGCGGAATGCAGGAGTCCTGTAGGACTCCCTGTAATCCGACCGCAGGTGGCATTCCGACATCACCGCCGTTCGTCCTCGCGCCACTTCCGCAGCGTGGTGCGCGAGATTCCCGCCAGCCGGGCCGCCTCGACCTCCGACAGCGCCCCCCGGCGCACAGCGGACAGCACCACCCGGCGCAGGTCATCTTGCTCACGGTCGTAGCGTTGCCGGGCCTTGGCGGTGCGCTTGGCGTTGGCGCTGATGGTGCCGTCGATGACTTGCTGCGCCAGTTTTGGGTCATCGCGTTTCAGTCGGGCGATGATGTAGCCCGCATCGTGCTCACGCCTCAAGTTGGTAATACCAACTTGCCCTGTCCGGTCCCCGCCGTGTTCGGCTGCCGGGGCGATGTCCTCGGCGAGCATCCGACGCACCGTTGCCGCAGCGGCCTTGAAGTGGGGTTGGTATTACCAACCCCTGCCTTGCTGTGTTGGTTGGTGCCGTTCTTGGCTGCCGGGGTGATATCCACCACCTGGGTGAGGATTTCGGCGGCACGTTCGGGGCCGTCCGATTTGATGATCGCCGCAACCTCACGCGCCTGACGAGCGTTCGAGATGGGAACCGGTGACATGTCACCGATCGCGGTAGCAGCGCTGGCAGCAGTGATGAACTCCCGAGCGCGGCGATCATCAAATCCCCACGTTCGAGTCGTACTGCCGCGAACGGTGGAACTTGGCCCGCAGGACCGCCTACCAGTTGATGGAAGGCGCGGAGGCGGTGTGCGCCATGGCGCACATCACGCCGGTTCCGATCACGAGTGGAGTTAGTATTACTAACTCCTACCTTGGTGTGTTGGTTGCTGCGTCGCGGATGGCTTTGGCTGTGACGGGTCCAGACTCGGCCACCTGGGTGAGGATTTCGGCGGCGCGTTCGGGGCCGTCGGTTTTGATGATCGCCGCAACCTCACGCGCCTGACCCTCATTCGCGATGGTGGGTACATTTGTACCCACCGACTCCACCGCTGTGACAGCCTCCGACGCGGCAATCATCTTGTTGGCGTAGTTGCGCTGGAATCCCCACCGTTCGCGGCAGTACCCCTCGAACGTGGCGTACCCCTCCAGCCGATACAGGCGCCCGTCACGAATCCGGGCCAACGCCTGACCCTCGTTTGTGACCGGAACAATTGTTCCGATTTGCCCCACGGCGTCGGCCGCCTCGATCATCTGCCGGGCGCGCCGATCAGTGAACCCCCACCGTTCGCGGCGGTACGCCTTGTCGAGCGCCACGGTCCCGGCGAGCACCTGGGGCAGCAGGTCGGTCCAGTCAGCGACCAAACCGCAACGCGCCAGGTCAAACCTCAAGTCATTCGATAGTTGCGGATCCGCAAGTATCGACCCGCGCGCCCACCTGCCGCTCTCGCGTTTCCCCTGAGCGATCAGCATCAACGCACGCCCAGCGGCCTGCTGATTCGACGCCGAGGGCGGCGCCGATCGCCCGCTGCCCCTTCGATAGATTCCGCCGGTCACCGTTCGCACCACTGGATCACCTGCCGGGCGTGACCGATGTAGCCGTTGGTGATGCCCGTGTGTGTACTAAGTACACGCGTGGACTCTGGCCTCAACGCGGCGAGCATCGCCCGCTGACCCTTCGACCTGGGCTACATCACCCGCTGCGGCGGCCGCTTGCCGTACAACCGCCACGACGTCCGCCGCCGCGACGCGGCTGCGACACGCTCGGCCGGCAGCAGGCCGGCGCGGATCCCGAACCGCAGCGACGACGGAAGGCCATCCTCGAGTCGAAGCGCATCCGCCAGGCACTCGGCGCGAACTCCGCACCCGGCGCAGATCGCCTTCGCCGCCAACTGTTCAGGCGGCCGACCCGCGAACCACAGGTCGAGGTCCGAACCCACACACGACGCGTCGTCTTGCCAGTTCCCAGGCTCCACCCGCCCACAATAGCCGCCACAACGCCCGTGGGCACGGCTACAACGCACGCAGACGCCCGACAGGTGTATCCGGTAGGGTCGCCGCCTTCGACGCTTCTACGGGCGTCCTGCGGCGACGGGGGGTTTCGCCGGAGGTGGCGGGTATCGTTGTCACCGGAGATCCTCTCCATCTCCAGCGCGGTCGAGCGAGGTCGCCATCGCTCCCGCGAGAGGCTCCACCAACCGGGTCGTGCTGGCCTCGGTTGGTGGAGCCTCACCCTGGTGAAACGGGCAATATCCGTTCGCCCACCTCCCGATGAACGGGCAGGCTCGGACGCTGCAACGGGCTACGGGTGACTTCATGCTGGAATGCCTCTCAGTGTGCGCGGGAGCGGCCTAGGACGGCCTCTGCGCCCATGTTGGTAGGTGTGTGACCCCTCGCCCGTTCGTCGCGTCTGCGGCCCGTTGGGCGTATGCTGGGGGCGCATCTCGCAGCGATGTAACGCGGCCCCTCCGACTCGACCACGGAGGGGCCGCTTCGCGTCCGTGCCCAGCGTCGGGGTCTGGATCCGCCGCGACGCCCAGCCTGCCGAGGCTCACTGTCCCAACCCTCAACCTCGGGTTGAGACTTCTGGATACGCCGCGACGATCAGGCTCATCCCGCGCCGCCCCTAGTGGCTGCCACGGGAGGGGCATCCCCCCTCGGGGGTGAGGGTGACGGCCCCGAGACTCGGAGCCGCCACCCTTCCGCGCCCGGTCAGTCGAACGACCCACGCGGCCCGTCGCCCCTGTGCGTGAGGGACTTCCTCAGCGCACGCTGCAACGTCTCCGTGGCCTTCACGCCGTTGCGTTGCAGCGCTCGCCAGTCACCTGCGAGCGTGCTCCACTCGCTCGCAACGGTCTGAGCAAGTCGAGACACGATCTGTCGATCCTTCCCGCTGTCCACGAGTTGCTGGACTTCCGTGACGAGTCGCTGACGTGCCGAGACGTACTCGGACGCGACTGGGATCGGGAGGTCGGGCAACTTCGCCCGCGTCGATGTCTGCGCGTGCGGTGGTGTGGCGACCACACGCACGAGATCCAGACGCTGTGCCAGCACAGCCTGGGCGTCGGCAGCGGCCTTGTCGGCAGCGGCCTGCTTGCGCTCCCACGCCTTCACGGCGGCCACGGCAGCGACCTCGGCCTGGCCCAGCACAGCGTCGGCAGCCTCGCCCAGCGCGGCGTGCAGCGCCCACCAGCGCCGGGTCACGAGGTCGGCCTGCACAGCCTGGAACCGCTCGGCTGTCGCGAGTGCTTCCTCCAGCCGCCAGGTGTCGTTGCGCACGCTGGCGAGATCCTCCCCGGCCTCGGCAGCGGCGCGCAGCGCCTCGGCGTATGCGTCCGGCGCGGCAGCGTGTGCGCGTCGCGCCTCGGCCACCTTCACGTTCGCAGCCTTCAGCGCAGCGACCGCGTCCTGCAACGCGGCGTAGGCGTCCGTGACTGGGGTCGGCAGGTCGAGTCCAGACAGGTCTGGGGCGGCGTATCGGGTGCTTGTCATTCTGAGTACCTCCGGTTGGGGTCGAGCAGGTGTCGTAGTTGGCCGGATTCGTGCAGGCGCACGATCTCTTCGGGCGCGAGTCCGCGCAGCCCGGCCCTCGTGATCCGCCCCTCGGCGTCGCGTTCCGGTTTCGTGCGCCCGGCGAGCAGGTCGTCGAGTTGCCCGAGAGTGCGGGCGCGTTCGATCTGCTCATGGTCGAGTCCACGCAGGTCGTCCCTCGTGAGTTGGGGCGGGCGGCTCTTGCCGCTCGGGTCGATGTAGTCGGTCATCGGTGTTTCCTTTCGTTGGTTGTGAGGACGGTCTTCTTGGTTGTCATCGGGCAGGTTCTTTCGCGAGTTCGTCGGCCACCGAGTTGATCTCCTTCGCACGATCCGGCGATCCGCCAACGTCGGGATGGAACACGCGCATGAGTGCGGCTCGGAGTTTGGGTCGCAGTTCCGGCGAGCACTCTTGGAACGCCTCGCGTACCCACGACGCACTTGAAGTCGTGGGTTTTGCTTTGCTCCCCGTGTCCGGCGTGACGACGGTGATCCCGACCGCGGTGAACGCCGCCTTGAGTGAAGGCCAATGGCCGGATTCGACGTACCAGCAGCGATCCAACTTGGACCATCGGCGGGCATACGCGGGCACCGTGCCCTTGATGATGTTGCGCGCCTCGTAGGGCGAGCGGATCTGCCACTCGTTGCCGAGGGCCATCTTGGTTGCGGTGACGATCACGAGGCACGCTCGCAGCGTTCGCAGCGGTTCCGACCTGGGACTACCAGGAGGATCGGGTTACCGCAGGTGTCGCACCTCGGCCGGTCGGATGACTCGGGTGTCACGGGTGTCACGGGTGTTTCCGAAGGCGCGGGTGACTCGGGTGTCACGGGTGTCACGGGTGTTTCCGAAGGCAAGTAGCGGGACCAAGGGTCTTCCAGGTCCGCGCGCCGATAGCCGCGATGCCTATCGGGGCCGTCCCGATCCTGCTTCGGCTTCACTCCGTACTGGCGAAGGCGACGCGACAGGTCGCGCGCGTCCAAAGCCTTACCCCTCAGGTCAGACCAAGGCTCCTCCTCCATCTCGTGCAGAGCTTTGATGATGACCTCGGTGGGCAGGTGTGCCGGGTTGCCCTTCGAGTTGAACACTGTCCGAAGCGACCCCAGCAGTCGCACGTTCAAACTGGTGGTGGAGTTCTCCTCTGCCGCCTTCACCATCGCCACTGCTGCGTCTCGGGCAAGGGTCGGCCACTCACCACCTGCCAGGTCGGCGATGGCGATCAGCGGCTCCCAGCAGTCCGCGTCCCTGTCTGTGATGACATCGGGCAGGTCGGGCCAGGTGTCGGCCAACGCTGGAAGGTGTGGGTTGAGCCAGTCGGCGAGGTCGTCTCGCAGAGCGTGACCTTCGGGTTCTTGACGCCGGCGGCGATACGGTTCCACCCGTTCCCCTGGGGCGCGTCTGCGCATCCGGATGACGATCGAGCGGGTCATGATCGTGTCCGGAAGGTCGTTCAGTCCGGCTAGTGCCACGGGGGCGAAGCAGGGGAAGGTTTCGATGGTGAACGTCTTTCCCGTCATCGCCACCCGCTGCGCGTATCCGGAAGACCGGTATCCCGCGTTCACGAACCCGCGCAGGTCTTCGTGATCCTTCGATGCGCGAGGTCCGAACACTGTGTCCGCCTCATCGAGCATGATCGTTGGCCGGTCTACTACGAATCCGTCTTCGTCTGGGGTCATGGACCTGTAGAGCACTGCCACGGAGACGTTGAAGGTCAGCATCGGGTTGGGTGAAAGCAACTCCAAGACTTCGAGGAGTCGAGTCTTTCCCGAACCGGGTTCGGGTGAGAGTGCCGCTAGCCGGGGTGTGGTGTCGAAGGCTTCGACTGCGTGGGCGTGGGCAACCCACAGGGTCGTTGCGGTGTAGGCGTGTTCGTCGGGTAGGACGGTGAAGCGCCTGATGAATGTCTCCACGTCTCCGAGTAGCCGCGCGCCTTCCGGGGTATCCGTGACATCCGTGACATCCGAGTCATCCGTGACCCGCGCGCCTTCCGGGGTATCCGTGACATCCGTGACATCCGAGTCATCCGGGTCTTGCGGTGCGGTGAAGGTCATCATGCGGCACCTCCGTTGGTGCCGTGCCGCATCCCAGACTTGATCGTGGCCGTCGCTTCACGCTCGGTGAGGCCCAACCGGACCGCCGTATCGGTGAGGCTGCGGTGAAGGTCGTCATCGAGCAGTCCGAGGACGGCGGCCCGCTTGGACGCCCAGAACAGTCCCGCGTTCCGGTTGCCCTCGCCTTGCCGCTCCAGCCACTTCACCAACTGGTCGCCGTCGTTGCCGCGACGGCCCGGCGTCCTCTTCGGCTGCGGGCGTTGCAGTCGCGGGGGGTCTAGCCGGTTGGAGATCGCCTCCACGTCGAGCGGTTTTGGGTCGCGAACGTGGTCGAAGTTCAACCACTTGTACCGGCCTGGTCCGTCGACGCCTTCATCTGCGGCGACAGTGGACGGGGCGAGGAGGACGTATCCGCCTGCGGCCTTGATGTCGATCCGGTGGCGGGGAAATGATCGGCATCCGGAGCCGGACGTGGGGAAGAACAGGTGCTTGCCACCGTTGCGGGTTTCGGCCTCGGCGAAAGCGCCCGCGAGTAGACCGGCGCGGCCCAGTCGGCGAAGCGCGGCGAACCCGTCTCCGTCGAGCCGGACGTCCACGTCGAGCACGTCGAAGAAGACCCCGGTGGGTGTTCCGATGTTCGCTTCCGGCTCCGAAGTCCACCACCTTCGGATGGTGGCTACGTCGGTCGTGGCGTCTTTGAATCCGTGCGGGGCCAACCTTCCGATCGGTGCTTTCCCGCCCGGCTCGCAGGGGAAGACGGGCCATCCGGCTTTGACGTAGACGAGGGCAGCATCCGCGAGTTGGGGTACCCTTGTCTTGATCTTCTCGTCTTGGAGATCCTCGGCCGCCCGTGCTCCCCGGTGTGGGCGGCCTCTCCCTTCCCGGCTCATCGGCAGCCCCCGGCGGAATCGGCGAACAAGGCTTCGATGGAATCGGCGAAGATGATCCGCCGCCGCCCTATCTGGGTGAACTCGATTCGACCCTCACGCATGAGTCGGTAGAGCGTTGCTCGGGAGAGCGTCGTCTTGCTGACCGCTTCGGTCACGGTGAGCGCTTCGCGCATGGTCACTCCTTTCGTTGAGTGACTTCACTTTCACTGATGTATGAGTGATCGGCATGTCAGTGATGCCAAATCAGTGAAACTCATGATTCACTCTGGCCCGTAGAGATCCGCAGTGATACAGTCCCTTTCATGGGCACTGAAAACGGAGCGATTCCGGAAGTTCACTGGTCAATCGGATTCACCGGCAAGATGGCACTGATCCGCCGCAGAATCGGCGAGCATGACCGGATCTTCGCGACGATCGCAGACAACGTGACCTTCACGGTCCTGCGGGCGGGCACCCGCATCGCCGAAGGCGCGGTGATTGTGGACGAGGCCGATGGGCGGCTGGTCATCAGTGAGTACAGCGTCCGATTCCCCGAATCGAACCCCGACATCCTCTGTGCGGACTTCCTGCGATCCCTCACTGAAGGTGCCGCGCGGAAGTTGTTGGTGGAGACCCAGATCAACGGGGGCGAGATCAAGATTCCTGAAGGCTTGACCCGCAGCCTCGGGCGTGCAGGACTACCAGCTGCGATCGCATCCGGATTCCAACGCAAGGAGCGACCGCGACTCTCGGATGAACTCTTGCGCGAAGTCCACTCGGTCTACGCCAGTGCCGAGGATCGCGCGCGACTGACGGCCGTCCGTAAGCACTTCGGGATCACCCAGTCGCGGGCGCAGAACTGGGTCGCAGCGTCACGCAAACGCCTGCCCGAACTGTGGGAGGTCTCGCGGTGAGCCGTAGCCTGTGGAAGCGCAAGGATGGGCGTTGGGGCGGCGAGGAGCGCGTCCGCGACCCACGCACGGGCGGCATCGTCAAGGTGTCGGCCACGGCCCGCACCCGCAAAGAGGTTGTGGCCCGGCTGGAAGGCCGCGCGCAGCGGGTGAAGGACCACAAGGCGCAGCGGGACTCCACCTGCACCTTCGCCGATGCGGCAACGTCCTGGGCATCCTCTTTGGCCGACGTCGCCCAGTATTCGGCTACGACCCGCGAGTTGTATTCCGGGGACGTGCGACGCTACCTCGCCGATGGTGGCCTTGCGATCGGCGAGATCCCGCTGTCGAAGTTGCGCGGTTCCGACTTCGAGGATGCACTGGGAGAGATGAGGTCGCGCGGGTTGTCCGCATCGGTGCGTAGGCGGTTCCTCACAATCTCCAAGGCCATCATTCGGCGGGAGATGCGCGACGGCCGGCTCGGGTTCGACCCGACGCAGGGGGTGAACCGTCCCAAGTCCGATCCGATCCAGCCGAAGGCGCACACCGCTGCCGAGGTTCGCGAAATCCTGACCCGCACGTCGGGTACCCGCGTGGGCAACCTGGTGGTGTTCCTCGCCCACACGGGCATGCGGGTTGGTGAGGCACTGGCCCTGCAATGGCCGGACGTGGACTTCGACGCTTCCACGGTCCGGATCTCCGGCACGTTGGTGCGGATCACCGGGGAGGGCGTCTACAAGGCTGCGACGAAGACGAAGGGTTCCAAGAGGACGGTGCCGCTGAACTCGTACGCGGTTGAGGCCTTGCGCCGCCAGGCGCAGATGCAGACAGCGGACGCCGAACGTGCCCACTCCAAGTACGAGTTCAGCGGGTACATCTTCACCGGCGACTTCGGCAACGTGCTCGACCTTCGCAACGCGTCGCGCGCCTACAAGGATGCACTCAAGTCCGACAGGGATGGGGAGTCGATCGAATCGTCTTTCCATCGGCTGCGGCATTCGTTCGCGACGTTGCTTGTGGGGACCGGGGAGTCCGCGAACACGGTCGCGGCGATCCTGGGTCACAACTCCACGAGGGTGACATTGGAGACGTACGCGGCGGCGCTGGACGAGTTCAAGTCGCAGGCTACGGACCGGCTCGGTTCCCTGTATGAAGCCGATTCCCTGTAACTTCCCCTGTAACGGCCTCGCGGGTGGTTGTCGACCGGTGGTGAATCGCCCCCTGACCTGCGCTAACAGTAGGGCGGGTGGGACTCGAACCCACGGCCTGCCGGATTATGAGTCCGCCGCTCTAACCAGCTGAGCTACCGCCCCGTGGATGGCACCACCCTACAAGGAGCGATCCTCGTCCGGAGCAGCACTCGAGGCGACGCCACCGGACTCCGTGCGCCGGTAGGCGTGCCGGTTCCAGGCCGGTGGTGCTGCTACCCTTGTCCACGCATTCCCGCGTAGCTCAACGGCAGAGCATCCGACTGTTAATCGGACGGTTCCAGGTTCGAATCCCGGCGCGGGAGCCACGAAGGGCGCCACGGGGTGGTCAGTACATTCGCGTGGTGACCGTCAGCTCCGTCTGGGTCTCGTCGAGGCTTGCGGTGACGGACACTCGGCCAAGTTGGGAGAGGTGCTCGACGTGGGTACCCCCACAGGCCACCGTGGCTGATCCGGCGGGCAGGTCGCACACCCACCGCCGCGGGGAAGTCAAACCGGTGTCTTCGGCTTCGATCCGGACGGCCGCATCGGTGGACAACCAGTCGTTGAGTTGCGTCGAGACGCGAGCGGCGAGGCTCTCGGTGGCCTCGGCGAGGCCTGGCAACTCGGCGCCGGGTGCAGCGATGAAGCCCTTCTTGCGCAGTGACTTGCCGATGCGGTACGTATCGATGCTCGACTCCGGCGTGATGACAGACGACGTGATGGCGAGCGCGTCGAAATCGGGGTGGCCCAAGGAGTCGACGGGAACGGGTTTGCGCCAACGCTGCGCCAGTGCGTCGTTGAGCGCGAACGCCATGAGGTGGCAGGCGGTGTGAGCCGCGCTCAGCCTTGACCTGCGTTCGGCGTCCACCTGGGTTTTGGCCGTTGCCCCCACCCAGGCGACAGCCTCCGGATACGGGACCTCGGCGACATGAACCACAAACCAGAGCCACCCCGGATCGCCGCGCCGCACCGGAATGTCGGATCCGATCAGCGTCTCGGCCGTGCCGATTCGTTGGGCGCCGGTGACGCAGTCGACCACTGCCAGCACCCGATCCCCGACGGTGAGGGTGCCGGTATCGCCGGGTTGATCGGGCCAGGTGTGGTCCACCGGGTGGAACGGCGACTCTGCGGTGATGATGCCGACGCCCGCGGGCAATTCGACGATCCGAGTGATGCGTGAGGTGCCGTGCACCGCTCCGGTCGGAAACGTCACTCGGGTTGATTCGACCGGCTCCATGTGTGGCCTCTCCAGTAGCGATGGGCTGTGCGACCCATGATGCAGCAGGCGTGCCAGACTCTCGGAGGAGGCGCCATGAGATTTCCGGAGTTCGCCGCCCGCACGCTGCAGGGCGAGGAGAAGGAGCTACCCGCTGATCTACCGGCGGAGCGGACCCTGGTGCTCCTACCGTTTCGACAGTGGCAGCAGCGCCAGGTGGATGGATGGATCGCCCGGGCGGAGCAGGCCGGTTGGGTTGCGGATCTGGCTGAGGCCACCAGCGGTGCGGCGCGGCCGTCGCGGGCGACGATCGAGGTGCCCTGCATCTCGCGTCGTTGGGGGACGGTCCGGAGGTTCATCGACGGCGGCATGGCCGCCAGCATCCGGACACCTTCGATCCTCGGCCGAACGTGGACGGCCTACACCGATGTAGGTCGGGTGCAGCGGGCACTCGGCCTGTCCGATTCGGATCAGACGTGGGTGGGCGTGGTGCAACCCGATGGTGTCATTCGAGTCAGTGTCCTGGGTGACGTGACTGACCGGGCATGGGCTGCCGTCGCGACCGAGTTGCACTGAACCTCGGACTCACCATCCGACTGCGAGCATCTCCTGCACTCGGATCGCCGTCTGCTCAGCGGCATCGGGCGGCACAGGTGTCGCCACACCCACCCGCTGTTGCCAGCGTTGCAGCGCGATGACACGCGCCGCGGCCTCCTCGGCGCGTGTGCGGGGGAGCTCGCCGCTGGCGATGGCGTTCGCGACCTGTTCGTGCGCCACCCTGGTGTCAGCGGGCATCAACAGCAGATCGGCGCCGGCGTTCAGCGCAGTGACCGACGGACTCGGGTCGGCCATCACAGCACCCATCCCCAACGAGTCGGTGATGGCCACGCCTTCGAAGCCGTAGTCGCCGCGGAGCAAGTCGTAGGTCTGCGGCGCCAGGCTGCTCGGCACGCCCGGTGCCAGTGCGGTGACGTCGAGGTGACCCACCATCACGGCGGGGGCTCCGGCGTCGATGGCGACGTCGAAGGGGCGAAGATCCGTGGCCTGCAGTTCGCCCAGACTCTCGGTCAACGTGGGAAGTGTCTGGTGGCTGTCCTCGGTGGCTGCGCCGTGGCCGGGGAAGTGCTTGACAGTGGAGACGATGCCGGCATCGCGATACCCCCGGATCGCGGCCACCGCGGTGAGGCCAGCAATGCCGGGGTCGGTGGAGGGGGAGCGGCTGCCGATCGTCGGATCCGCGCTGCCGATGGTGACATCGGCCACCGGGGCGAAGACCCAGGTGAAGCCCAGATCGCGCAGCTCGAGGGCGGCCGCGGTCATCGCCGCCTGCACCGCCTGGGCGCCTGCGCCACCGGTGCTCACGGCGCGACCTGCCTCGGCGAACGCGGGGAGTTCGGTGGTGACCCCGCTCAAATGGGAAACCGCGCCGCCTTCCTGGTCCACTCCGATCACCGGCGGGAAGTCCCGTCCGGATGTGGCGAATGCGGCGATCACCGCCTCGTTCACAGCTCGGACTTGACCCTCGTCGACGATGTTCGCCCCGGTGAGCTGCACACCTGCCAGATTGAGATCGGAGACCATCGAGGCAGCCTCGGCCGGGTCCGTTCCTTGCCAGCGGCCGACGATCACTTGCCCGGCGAGTTGCTCCGGCGTCCAGGAGGCCACCAGTGACCTGGCGTCGTCGAGTTCGCCCAGGGTCGGACCCCAGGCGGTGGGGGTGTCCGGGTCGGGCTGGCTCGGGGTAGGGGAGGTCTCTGCGGCAGGAGGCTGGGTGGTGGCGCCCTCGGTGCCCGTGGTCGTTGCGCCGGTGGCGGATCCGCAGGAGGTGAGGGCGAGCGCAGCCACCGCGCAAACCGCGGCGATCGCCCCGATCCGACGACGCGGTTCGGTGCGGTGTCGGGAGGTCACCGGCGTGATTCTACCCTCGGCGCCAGAGCCTGCTTTCCACCGAGCGTGGCGCGGCCTACACTTGTGTCATGTCTCAAGTACGCGTCGAATCCGCAGATCGTTCCTGGACGACCACCAAGGTCGTGGCCGTCATCGTCGCCATCCTCACCGCCGGCTACATGCTCCCCTGGGCGATCGCGGCCGTGCGCGACGTGCCGCACTGGTCGGTGTTCTGGGTCAACTTGCTGCTGGGTTGGACCATCGTGGGTTGGATCATCGCGCTGGTCATGTCGCTGCGGGCGCAGCGGCAAGTGATCGTGGGCTAGGGCGTCGGCCTCCCGGCCGAGCCGACACCTCGGGTGTAGACCTGGGCCTGCGGGCGGGAGGACTCCCGGTAGGTGCTGGTGCCGCGGCGACGTGCCAGCACGACCAAGGCGTCTTTCAATGTCCTCGTGATCGTTGAACTGCTGACCGTCGAACCCGCCATCCGCTCCTTCAACTCCACCGGTGCGGCGACCGCAGTGGTGTAGCCCGCCGTCGAGGCCGCCACGAACAACTCCAGGTCGAACGCGAACCGGGTCTCACGCAGGCGGGGGAGAACGTCGGCCAGAACCTCCCGGCGCAGCAACTTGCAGCCGGTCTGGGTGTCGTTGACGCCCAACGAGAACAGGGCGTCCACCAGGCTTGAGAAGCCCAGCGAGATCACCTTCCGGAACGGCGACGAGGCAGAGATCGAGTCGCGGTGCTTCTTGTTCGCATACACCATGTCCGCCCCGGTCTCCCGGCCCACCTTGAGGTAGTCGACCAGGTGCGCCGGGTCGATGTCCCCGTCCGAGTCCACGAAACCCACCCACGAACCCCGGGCTCGCGAGAAGCCGGCGTGCAGCGCACCCCCCTTGCCCCGGTTCGCCGGCAACTCGATGATCCTGACCTCGGGCCCAGCACCCTCCAGGGTGGCCATGGAGCCGTCGGTCGAACCGTCGGAGACGACGATGAGTTCGAATCCGATACCTTCGGCGCGCATCACGTCGACGCAGCGATCGACAGCCGGGCGGAGCGCGTCGCCCGGGTTGTAGGCCGGCATCACGACGCTGATCTCGATCTCCCGGTTCGCCGGCATCCACAGTCGGGAGGATTCGGTCCAGACGTCACGGCTGGGCTCGGGACGATCTTTGAGCAGCATCTTGCCCACGAGGAACGCGGGCGTGACCGCCGCCTCCCGCACCCTGTCGACGATCCGCCCGGAGGTGCGTGCCTCGGGTCTGTGCGCGGCCTGACTCATGCTCTCTACATTAGGCACTCGGGGGTCAAGATGGCGCGGGACTTCCGGCAGGTCCTCGTCGGTCGAAGGTTGCACCGTTCGGGGGGCCATGGTTCGGTGCGTGCTCCTACGATGGGCTGGTGAACCTCCCAGATGCCCCAGCCACCTCCACGTCGCGCATCTTGATCATTGACGACGACCCGGTGTTGACCAGGCTTTTCAGTGGCATCCTGGCCGATGTGGGCGAGGTTTCCGTGGCCCATACCGGCGCCGAAGGTCTGGCGTTGGCCAAGTCGGGGGCCCCCGACCTCATCCTCCTCGACGTCGCGATGCCGGGCAATGACGGCTTCGACACCATCAGCGAATTGAAACTCGACCCTGCGGTGAGGCACATTCCGGTGATCTTCATCACGGGCGAAGTGATCCCGGAGATCGAGTCTCACTGCCTGGAGGCCGGCGGCGCGGACTACATCGCCAAGCCCGTGAACCCGCGGGTGCTCAAGGCCCGGGTGCGCACCCATCTGTTGCTCAAGCAGCAGGCCGACCAGCTCGCCGACCTCGCCATCCGGGACGCGCTCACCAACGCCCTGAGCCGGGGCGTGTTCGACGAACTGTTGGACGCGGAGTGCCGCCGCGCTGCATGGAAGCAGCGTCCGATCAGCCTGGTCATGGTCGATGTCGACGACTTCGCCCGATACAACGAGACGTACGGCAGCGTGGCGGGCGACGACGTCTTGGTCGCCGTGCATCGGACGTTGGCGGAACTCGCACACAACCCCGGCGACGTCATCGCGCGCGTCGCGGGAGACAGATTCGCGGTCATGCTGCCCGAGGCCGATGCACGCGCCGCCGCCGAGGTCGCCGGCCGGATCTGTGGGGCCGTGCGGCGGCTGGATCTGCGCAACAGCAACGCCCGGGCGGCGGACGTCGTGACGGTGAGTGTGGGTGCTGTGAGTTCCGCAGGGCCGATCTCAGCCTCGGCATTGTCCGCCGCCGCCGGCGCCGAGTTGGATCGGGCCAAGCGCGCGGGGCGGAACCGGGTGTCGACCCGGGTCGGCTAGCGACCTGCCGTTAGGAGCCGAACCGTTCCTCGGCGATGCTGTTGCCGCCGTCGACCACCAGGCACTGGCCGGTGACGTAGGAGGCGGCGGGAGTGCACAACCAGGCGATCGCGGAGGCCACCTCAAGCGGCGTGCCGCTGCGTCCCAGCGGAGTCGCACGCCCGGCGACCTCCTCAGCGGCGGTTTGCGAGCCGGTGGCGATCCATCCCGGCGCCACAGCGTTCACCGTGATCCGGTCGGCGGCGCCGTCGATGGCAAGGGCCCGGGTGAGCCCGACCAGGCCGGCTTTGGCCGCGGCGTAGACGGGTTCGTCCCGCATCGCCATCACCGGGCCGGTGACGCTGGCGACATTCACCACCCGGGCGGTACCGGCACGGGCGTTGCGCAGGTGAGGCCACGCCGCCTTGGTGGTGAGGAATGCGGTATCGAGGTTGCGCGCCAGCCCCGAGCGCCAGGTGGCGTAGTCCATGCCCGATAACGCACCTGCTTCGAAATCGCCCCCGACGCTGACCATCCCGGCGTTGTTGACCAGCAGCGTGAGAGCGCCATGCGCGGAGACGACGTCATCCACGACGCGTCGCACCTGACTTTCGTCGCGCAGGTCCGCGATGTGACCGCTGTGCTGGGCACCGGCGGTAGTCGGCAACGAGGCGGCCCGGGCGTGGATGCGGTCGGTGGTGGCGGCGACGGCGACCGACGCCCCGAGGTCCGCGAGCAGGGCAGCGGTTGCGAAGCCGATGCCGGTCGGTGAGCCGGCCCCGGTTACCAGGGCGACGTGCCCGGTCAAGTCCCAACTCGCAGGCAGCGTCGATGGCTCCTGGCGGTCACCAGGGGACGGCTGGGCGGGATCGGAATTCACGGCGAGCACCTCTTGTATGTGTCGGATAGGTCACCGCAGGTTGTGTGCGGCTGACGGGCCGCGTCACCCTCGGCGTACCGTTGGGCTTGGTCTGCGCAGTGAGGAGGAGTCGGGGGCCATTGAGTCACACCATTATTCGCCCTGAGTTCGCCCGGCCCGAGCAACCGCGCCCAGTCCGGCGCACTCTGCGGGCCGACATCCAAGGCTTGCGTGCCCTCGCCGTACTGCTGGTATTCGCCAACCACCTGTGGGGTTGGCCGCGCGGCGGCTACATCGGGGTGGACGTCTTCTTCGTTATCTCCGGCTACCTCATCACCGGCCTGCTCATCCGGGAGCGTCGGAACACCGGGCGGATCTCCTTCCGGGAGTTCTACGCCCGGCGGATGCGTCGCATCTTCCCCATGGCGACCCTCGTCCTCGCGGTGACCGTGGGACTCGGCTACGCGCTGCTCTTCGCCTCCGAAGCCCAACAGACCCTCTGGGATGCGCTGTGGGCTTTCGTGTTCCTCGAGAACTGGCACCTGATCAGCGTCGGCACGGACTACTTCCACGCCGCCGATGGGGTCTCGGCCGTGCAGCAGTACTGGTCGCTCTCAGTGGAGGAGCAGTTCTACCTGGTGTGGCCGGCGCTGCTGGTCGGGCTGTGGTGGCTGGCGCGCCGGTTGCCGGCGAGTTGGCGCCCGCTCCGGATGAGCCGTCGGCTGCCGGTGGCGGTGTTGGCTGCCGCCACGCTGGCATCCTTCGGCTGGGCGTTGTGGCAGACCGGCCAGGATCCGACCGTCGCCTACTTCTCGTCCGCCACCCGGATGTGGGAACTCGGAGTCGGTGCCCTGCTGGCCTTCGTCGCACCTGCATTCGTCCGGCTGACGCCGGGAGTTCAATGGATCGCGGCCCGGCTCGGTCTGGTCCTCATCGCGGCTGCCGCGCTACTTCTCACCGAGACGTCGGCCTTCCCCGGACCGTGGGCGCTGCTTCCCGTGCTGGGCGCAACACTGGTGGTTGTAGCGGGGATCCCGACGTCCGGTCCCGACGTGGGCCTGCTCACGAATCCTGTCGCCGGGTACATCGGCAAGATCTCGTATTCGCTCTACCTCTGGCATTTTCCGATCATCGTCTTCGCGCTGGTGCTCGCACCGCCTTCGCCTGCGCTGTCGGCAGCGGTGATCGCGCTTACCTTCGGACTGTCCGCATTGTCCTACCGATTCGTCGAACAGCCCGTGCGACGGTCGACTTGGCTGTCTAAACGGATCACTCCACGCACCCAGACGACGTGGCGGGCACATCTGCGTCGGGCGGCGACGCTCGGCGCCGTACTCATGCTCTGTGCGACCCTGGTGACCCTCACCTGGCACAACGCGAACGCCCGGCTGCGCACGACTGCCGCCGCGGTGCCGGAGGAGTCCGCAGCGGCGGTGGCCGACCTGCGCAAACCTCCGGGCGAAGCCGCTGCCGGAGGCGGGTTCACCGTTGAGTTCCCGGACGAACAGGGGATTCACCAAGCCCACCTGCGCGCCTCGCTGGCGGCGACGGAGTGGCCGGAACTGCAGATCGGCGACGATTGGGACGACTGGTCGCTGAACGTGAATTCCGGTGCGTGCAGCAGCGGCTTCGGAGAAGCGCGCTTCTGCACCTTCGGCGATCCCGGTGCCGAGAAGAGGGCCGTGCTGTTCGGTGATTCGAATGCCGCCGCGTGGTTCTCCGCGCTCAGACCGACGTTCGAGCGGCAGGGGTACTACGTGGAGGTCTACTACCTGGTCGGCTGCACGGCGGCCGATGTGCCCATCCACGAACACCAGGTAGGTGCACCGCGCAACCAGAACTGTGAGGACTTCCGTGCCGACGTGGTTGGCCGGGTGGCAGACCTGGCCCCGGATCTGACCATCGTCACAAGCTTCTGGCGGCAGGCCGAACTCGCGATGAGTGGGATTACCGGCCCGGAGGCCGAAAACGAGTGGCGCGACGGTACGGTCCGCACGCTGGAGGCGCTGAGTCCGCACACCTCGAATCTGGTGGTGCTGGACAGTCCGCCAGGTTCGGAGTCGATCAAGAAGTGCAAGACCGCCGGGTCAGTCCCGACCGATTGCCAGCGGGCGGTGCCGGAGTTGGCCGTGACCGTGTCCCGGCTCAACTCTGAGGCGGTTGCCAGGGTCAACCAGGCCGCACCGCCGGGGAACGTGCGCCACCAGGGGGTCGAGCAGTGGTTCTGCGTGGACGGTACCTGCCCCGCTCTGCTGGGGGACCTGCCGATCTACACCGACGGGATCCATATCTCCCCGATCTTCGCCCTCTACCTCGTCCCGTTGGTGGCCCCGAGCATCGTCGGGGAGTAAGCGGCGGCTTGCCTAGCCGATCTTGAGCGCACACTCCCACGGCCGCCAGCCGGCCCGTTGCCAATACGTCCACGCCACGTAGTCCTGCTGCGCCTTGGTCGCCTGGTGGGGGTATTCGGCGAACTGGCCGCCGCCGTTGTCGTGCCAGGACGGGTAGTCGAATTGCCAGGCGCCGTAGTAGCCGTTGCCGGTGTTGATCGAGTAGTTCCCGCTGGATTCGCACATCTTGATGGCCTGCGAGTAGGCGCTGTCCGCCCAGGCCGAGACATCGCTCGGCGCACCGCCGGACTGCGGTGCAGCTGCCGGGGCCTGCTGCGGCGCTGGGGTCCATTGCGGGGCCGCCGCGGCTGCCGCAGCCTGGGCAGCCGCAGCCTGGGCAGCTGCCTCGGACTGTGCCGCCTGCCATTGCCATTGCTGCACCACCGCGGCGGCGATGCCAGCTTGCCGGGCCTGCTCCGCGGCCGCGGCCTCTGCTTCAGCCTGACGTCTGGCGGCCTCGGCCGCAGCCCGCGCTTCTGCCTCGGCGCGGGCCCTGGCTGCTTCTTGCTCGGCGGCAATCCGGGCTGCCTCCCGGGCTGCCGCGATCGCCTCGGCGATGCGCTTGCGCTCCTCCTCCTTCAGTCGTGCCAACTCCGCGGAGGCTTCGTCGAGTGCCGCCCGGGACGCATCCCTGGCCGCCTCCAGTTCCGCTGCGACGCGGGCGCGTTCGTTGCGCTCCGCAGCCACGGCAGCCTCGGCGTCGGCGACTGCTTGGGCGGCTGCAGCGGCCCGATCCACCACGGTGCTTTGGTTCGCGCCGGCGGCTGCCACGCGTTCCAGGCTGTCGAGGAAAGCGTCCGGATCTTCGAGCGCGAAGCCGGCCGTGGCGTTGTCCATGCCACCGTTGACGTAGACCTGCCTGGCGATTCCGGACATCGCCTGCCGCTGCGAGTCGAGCGCGCGGTTGGCCTCGGAGAGTTGGGCGGTGAGTTCGTCCAGTCGCGCTTGCACGGCGGCGAGTTCCTGGCGCGCAGCCACAGCCCGGTCCGACGCCTCCAGGCTCTGCGCTTCGAGCGCCTCGACCCGGGCTTGCACCGCTTCGATCTGCTGGCTGTCCGCGACGGCCGGGGAGGTGCCCGACACCCCTACTGCCACCGCCGTCAGGCAGAGGGCCGCGCCGAACTTGGGAAGGTGCCGATGACGTCTGTCTGGCTGGTTCCGCATAAGTTCTGCACCGTAGCGGCCCGATTGCGCTCCGCAGCGCAGACTCGCGGAGCAAACATCAGCAAAGGGGGTAAAGAACTTTACTCAAGAATGGCCGTAACTGTGACTCACATCACCCGAGTGGCCGAATCGCCCGACCGTTGCCTGGGTAGCGTTTCGGACATCACGAACCGACGGCCCCGGCCGCCCGTGATCTGCCGAGTCATCGACGCCGCACATCTCCCGATGAGTGTTCCGGCTCGAGGTACCGGTTCCGAGTGCAAACCACTCGGAACTCAATCGGTGTCGCGCTTCTGGTGCTGACGCCGCGGGAGGCAGTCCGCAGGGAGAGTCATGCGAAAGTCAATGTCGTACGCCATTCCGGTTGCCGCGCTCGCTGCCGGAGCCTCGCTGTTCAGCGCGGGTCCGGCGATGGCCGAGGAGGGTCCCGCCGCGGATTCCTCGCAGGCGGTGCCGGTCTCGTCGGCTCCGACTCAGACCGACCCCATTGACGTTGATGCAGTGCCCAGCGCGACTCCGGAGCCGGTTCCTGCGCCCGAGTCGGTCGTTGAGACTCCGGCCATCGTCGTAGAGACCCCCGTGGTTGCCGAGGCGCCGGTGGTTGCCGAAGTGCCCGTGGTCGCAGAGGCCCCCGCGGTCGTGGAGGTGCCGGTGGTTGCCGAGGCCCCGGTCGTCGCCGACGTGCCGGCGCAGCCGGCCGCCGCAGTGGTCGCCGCTGCCGAACCCGCCGCCGACCCAGCTGTCGCGGACGCCGACGCTGCGGCAGCCGATGCCGCAGCCCTCGCCGCCTACAACCAGGCCGTGCGGGAAGCTGTGGCCGCCAAGTGGCGCCAGGAAGCAGCCGACCGTGCTGCAGCGATCCGTGCGGCGGTGGCCGCGAAGTGGCGCTATGAGGCCGCCATCCGCGAGGCCGTAGCCGCGAAGTGGCGCTATGAGGCCGCCGTCCGCGCCGCGGTTGCGCAGAAGATGCGCGCCGAGGCCGCCTTCATCGCGGCGATCCAGGCCAACATGCGCGCCCGTGCTGCCGCCGCCAACCCATTCGCCGCGTCTGAGGCCTGGGCCAGTTCCGCCTTCGCGCAGAGCGTGATCCGCTGTGAGTCCGGCGGCAACTACTCGATCAACACCGGAAACGGCTACTACGGCGCCTGGCAGTTCGACTACGGCACCTGGCTTGGCAACGGTGGCGGCCAGTTCGCCCCCTATGCCCACCTGGCCACCCCGGCCCAGCAGAACTACATCGCCTACCGCACCTGGCAGGCGCGTGGATGGCAGCCCTGGGCCTGCGCCTGACGGTCCCAGTCGGGACGAGTCGACTCGGTTCGGCTAGCCGGCGCTGGCGTGCCAGATGCGGTCGAGGTAGTCGTTGATCGCCCGGTCGGAGGAGAAGTAGCCGGTCCGTGCGACGTTGAGGATCGCCATCCGATTCCACAGATCCTGATCCTGGTATGTGGCGGACACACGATCCTGGATGTCGATGTACGAGCGGTAGTCGGCGAACACCAGGAACGGGTCGTTGTTCAGCAAGTGCCCGACGACGGCGTTGCCCGCCTCCCGGGCTGAACCCAGCAGCACACCGCCGGCGAGGGCATCGATGGCACGCCGAAGTTCCGGGTCGCTGTAGTAGTAGTCGCGGGGCTGGTACCCCGACTCCTGCAGTGCGGTGACCTCATCCACGGTGAGCCCGAACAGGAAGAAGTTGTCCTGGCCGACCAGTTGCTCGATCTCCACGTTGGCGCCGTCGAGCGTTCCCACGGTCAGGGCTCCGTTGAGGGCGAATTTCATGTTGCCGGTGCCGGAAGCCTCCTTGCCGGCCATCGAGATCTGTTCACTGAGTTCGGCGGCCGGCACGATCACCTGGTTGAGGACCACGTTGTAGTTGGCCGGGAACGCGATCCGCAGACGTCCGCGGACGGCCGGATCGGAATCGATCGCCTTGGCGACCGCCAGGATCACCTCGATGGTCTGTTTGGCCATCAGATAACCCGGCGCTGCTTTGGCGCCGAACACGAACGTTCGCGGCACGATGTTGCTGGTCGGGTCGGCCTTGATCCGCTGGTAGAGGGTGACGATGTGGAGCAACTTCAGGATCTGCCGCTTGTACTCGTGCAGTCGCTTCACCATCACGTCGTACATGGTCGCCGGGTCGACCTCGATGCCGTCGCGTTCGTGCAGGAGGCTGGCGAACCGTGCCTTGTTGGCGCGCTTGACGGCGGCGAATTCCTCCCGGAACGACGCGTCGTCGGCGTAGGGGACCAGTTGTTCGAGGCGATCGAGATCTGACTCCCAGCCGGGTCCGATGGTGTCCGTGATCAGTTTGGACAGGCCGGGGTTGGCGACCCGTAGGAACCTGCGGGGCGTGATGCCGTTGGTGACGTTGGTGAACTTCTCGGGCGACATCATCGAGAAGTCGTGCAGGACCCGGTCGCGCAGCAGTTGCGAGTGCAGTTCGGCCACACCGTTGACCCGGTTGGAGCCGACGACGGCGAGGTGCGCCATCCGGACGCCCCGCCACGGTTCCTCCTGGATGATCGACATCCGGGAAAGAAGGTCGTATTCGCCGGGGTAGCGGGTGGCGACGTCGGCGAGGAACCGGGCGTTGATTTCGTAGATGATCTCCATGTGCCGTGGGAGCAGGCGCTGGATGAGGTCGACCGACCAGACTTCGAGCGCTTCGGGCATCAAGGTGTGGCAGGTGTAGTTGAAGGTGTGGGTGGTGATCTCCCAGGCGTCGTCCCAGAGCATGCCCTGCTCGTCGACCAGGATTCGCATGAGTTCGGGAATGCCGATCACCGGGTGCGTGTCGTTGAGTTGGAACACCACCCGGTCGGGCAGTTTCGCCAGGTCGAAACCAGCCGGCAGGGTCTGGTCGAGGAAGTCGCGAATCGAGGCCGCGGTGAAGAAATACTGCTGGGAGAGGCGCAGCTCCTTGCCCTGCGGGGTGGAGTCCTCCGGGTAGAGCACCTTCGAGAGGTTCGACGCCTTCACCTGGTCCTCCACGGCGTCGACGTAGTCTCCGCGGTTGAAGATCGAGAGGTTGAATTCGTCGGGGGATTCGGCGGCCCAGAGTCGCAGCGTGTTTACCACGCCGTTGCGATAGCCGGGCACGAGGTAGTTGTAGGGCACCGCATTCACGGTGTACTCCGGAACCCAGGTGGTGCGCAGCTGGCCGAGGGCGTCCACGTGGCTCTCGGTGTGCCCGCCGAACCCGATGGTCTGCGACATGTGAGTGTGCGGGAACTCCCAGGGATTGCCGCCCCCCAACCACTTGTCGGGCAGTTCCACCTGCTTGCCGTCTTCGAACACCTGCCGGAAGATGCCGTATTCGTAGCGGATTCCGTAGCCGACGGCCGGAATCCCGAGCGTTGCCAAGGAATCGATGTAGCAGGCAGCGAGGCGGCCCAGGCCGCCGTTGCCCAGGCCGGGTTCCGGTTCGATCGCCACCAGGGCATCGAGGTCGAGGCCCAACTCCGACAACGCCGCCCGCATCAACTCCTCGAGGTCGTAGGAGAGGAGGGTGTTGAGCAGTTGGGGACCGAGCAGGTATTCGGCGCTGAGATAGGCCACCACCTTGGGCCCGGTGACGAGTTGCTTCGCGAGGCGGTCCATCCAGTCCTGCATCAGCAACCCGCGCACGGTGAGGCCGAGCGCCTGGTACAGGTCGTTCTCGGTGGCGCGGGTGAGATCGACGCCCTGTGTCGTCCGCAGATTCCGCATGAATTCTTCTGCGAGTTGGGTGGGAGTGATGGCGGGGGGCACGAACTCAGTGGTCACGGCGTGGCCTTCCGATGGCGGACATCGCACGCCAGCGTAGTCCGACAGAAGCGGTCATGCGATCCATGTGGCACTTCCGATCGGCGGGGGATTGCCTATCCTGAAGTCCGTGCACATCCGACCCGGCGACCCGCTTCGCAGTTATGCGGTGCCGCTCACGCCGAGGCCGTATCGGATGGTGGTGGGAACGCGTCCGACATCGAAGTGGTTGTTGCCCGGGGTCGACGGCCCGCCGCAGTTGGCTGCCAAGGTGGAGGTCCTGCGGAAACACGCCGGCGCGGCCGTGGCAGTGTTGCCGGGAGCCGAACACGGCGTAGAACTGCTCGCCGACCTGGTCGATTCGACCGTTCCTGCCGGATCGGACGACGGCTCAGGTCACCGAATGGCAGGTTCCGCCCCCGAACAGGCCCTGGCGTCGGTCGCCCTGCGGGTTCAGGAGGACCTCTGTCTGCTGCAGCGCCGATCGGGGCAATGGCGACTGTGGGCGGCCTGCGTCTGTTTCCCGAGCCACTGGCGCCTGACCGAGAAGATCGGGGCCGGCCTCGACGCCATACATGGCCCGGTGCCCGGCTATCGGCAGCGGTTGGCCACGGCCAGCACCAAGGTGTTGGATCGCCTCGCCGGGACCACGGAGATCGTGGAGCGATTCAACTGGGTCCTGGTGGACACCCCCCGGCTGTACACACCCCGCGCCGAGCGGTTCGGCGACGCCGAACCAAGGTCGGATGTGGACGGGCTGTGGTTGCGGACGGAGCGGCAAACCCTTCGGGCCCTCCCCGGAGATCTGGGTCTGGTGTTCACCATCCGGACCTTCGTCACCCCGCTGACCGACCTCACGCGACCGGAACGCGGGGCGCTGGCAAAGTCCATGCACGGCATATCCGACGAATTGCACAAGTATCGGTCGTCGCTTCGCTACCGTAATGTCGTCATGAGTTGGCTTGCAGCCTCCGAGCGCACCGTCTGAGCGCCTCGATGGGTGTGACGCCTGTGACTGATGGGGTTCAGGAGACGGGTGTTGCCATTTCGATGTGCGTTGCTATAGTTGCGCCTGTCAAACCGAACTTCACGAGGGCGCAGGGGAAGGCGACTCTCAAACGAGGAGGACGGTCGTGACATCACACACTGGCGTGGCTGGCGGCGCAAACCAAGCGCGTGGCGTCGTGTTCGTCCACACCTGCACAAAAGCGATGAGTGCTCACGTGTCGTGGGCGCTCGAACGAGTGCTGGACTCCGAGGTGAACTTGGAGTTCACACCGCAACCGGCCCTAGAAGGGGCGCTGCGGTGCGAATACGCCTGGCACGGCACCCCCGGAACGGGATCCCGAATCGCCACCGAGTTGAGGGCCTTTCCCGGCCTTCGGTTTGAGGTGACGGAGGATCCGACGCCCGGCGCCGACGGCGAACGTTATTCATGCACCCCGGAGTTGGGGATTTTCCGCGCCACGATCGCCACCAACGGCGATGTGCTCGTCGGCGAGGAGCAACTGCGCGAGATGCTCGGCCGGTCCATGGCCGCCTCGATCCTCGGCGAAGAGTTCAACATGGAAGACGAACTCGAGTTGCTCATGGGCCGCCCGTGGGACGACGAACTCGAACCCTTCCGGCACGCCGGCGACGGCGCCCCGGTGCGGTGGCTCAACCAGGTCGGTTGACCCGGCCGGCGCCTCAGCCGCCACCTTCGGTGCTGCCCGCGTCGGCGGCGGCGGGGTCCCACAACCGGTAGCGGTTGATCGCCTCGGCCACCGTCGCAGCTGGGATCTCGCCGCGTCGGGAGAGCGCCGACAGCGTCTGCACCGCGATCGATTCCGCATCGACCAGGAAATGGCGGCGCAGGGCTCCTCGGGTGTCCGACATGCCCCAGCCGTCGGTGCCCAGGGTGTAGTAGTCGCTCGGCACCCAGGGCCGGATGAGATCCTGAACAGCCGTCATGTAGTCCGACACCGCCACCACCGGACCTGGCCGGCCGGTCAGCTTCTGGGTGACGAACGCGGTCTGCGGGGGTTCGGTGGGTCGGGTCAAGTTGTGCCGGTCCACCGCAAGGCCGTCGCGGCGGAGTTCCGTCCAGGACGTCACCGACCACACGGCGGCCTGAACGCCCCATTCGTCGGCCAGGAGCCGTTGCGCCTTCATCGCCCATGGCAGGGCGATGCCGGCGGCGAGGATCTGCGCCTGCGGCCCCTCCGACGACGCGGCGGGGGAGACCAGGTGCATCCCCTTGAGGATGCCGTCGACGTCCACATCGGCCGGTTGGGCGGGTTGCGGGATCGGCTCGTTGTAGACGGTGAGGTAGTAGAAGATGTCTTCGGAGTTCTCGCCGTACATGCGCCGCAGACCGTCCTTGACGATGTGCACGATCTCATAGGCGTAGGCCGGGTCGTAGTAGACGACCACCGGATTGGTCGCCGCCATCAACGGCGAATGGCCGTCCTCGTGCTGCAGCCCTTCACCGTTGAGCGTGGTCCGGCCCGCGGTGGCGCCGATGACGAATCCGCGGACCCGTTGATCCATCGCCAGCCAGAACTGGTCGCCGGTGCGCTGGTAGCCGAACATCGAATAGAAGATGTAGACCGGGATCATCGGCTCGTCGTGGGTGGAGTAGGACGTGCCCGCCGCGGCGAAGGTCGCCATCGACCCCGCCTCGTTGATCCCTTCGTGCAGGATCTGCCCGGCGGTACTCTCTTTGTAGGACAGCAGCAGTTCGCGGTCCACTGCGGTGTAGAGCTGGCCGTGCTGGTTGAAGATCTTCTGGGTCGGGAACATGGCGTCCATACCGAAGGTCCGCGCCTCATCCGGAATGATGGGCACGATCCGATGGCCGATCTCCGGATCCTTGACGAGGTCCTTGAGCAGCCGGACGAAGGCCATCGTGGTGGCCACCTCCTGCTTGCCGGAGCCTTTCGTCATGACTTCGTAGACCTTGTCGCCCGGCAGCACCAACGGCCGTGATTCGTCGTGCCGACTCGGGACGAAGCCGCCGAGATCCCGACGGTGGTCGAGCGCGTATTGCACCACCGGGTCGTCGATGCCCGGGTTGTAGTACGGCGGCAGGTACGGGTCGAGTTCCGAGTCCGGGATCGGGATCTCGAGGCGGTCCCGCAGGCCTTTGATGTCGTCGAGGGTGAGCTTCTTCATCTGGTGGGTGGAGTTGCGGCCCTCGAAGTGGGATCCGAGCGTGTAGCCCTTGACAGTCTTGGCGAGGATGACCGTGGGGCGGCCCTTGTGGGCCAACGCCGCCGAGTAGGCGGCATTCAGTTTCGTGTAGTCGTGCCCTCCGCGGTAGAGCGCCCAGATCTGGTCGTCGCTCCAGTCGGCCACCATGGCGGCCGTGCGCGGGTCCCGGTTGAAGAAGTACTCGCGGATGAAGCCGCCGTCTTCGGCCTTCATCGTCTGATAGTCGCCGTCAAGGGTGTTGTTCATGAGGTTCACCAGCGCACCGTCGGTGTCCTGCGCCAGCAGTTGATCCCACGGGGTTCCCCAGATCACCTTGATGACGTTCCAGCCGGCTCCGCGGTAGAGCGCCTCCAACTCCTGGATGATCTTGCCGTTGCCGTTGACCGGACCGTCGAGGCGCTGCAGGTTGCAGTTGATGACGAAGGTCAGGTTGTCCAGTTCTTCACGCGCGGCGAGGTTGATCTTGCCCAGCGTCTCCGGTTCGTCCGTCTCACCGTCGCCGACGAAGGCCCACACATGCTGCTCTGAGGTGTCTTTGATGCCTCGGCCGGTGAGGTACCGGTTGAACCGTGCCTGGTAGATCGCGTGCAGCGGACCCAGACCCATCGAAACGGTCGGGAACTGCCAGTAGCCGGGCATCAGCCGCGGATGCGGATAGGAGGGCAGACCGCCCCCGGCATGCGACAGTTCTTGTCGGAATCCATCCATCAGGTCGGCGCCGAAGCGGCCGAGCAGGAAGGAGCGGGCGTAGATTCCGGGGGAGGCGTGGCCTTGGAAGAACACCTGGTCGCCACCGCCAGGGTGGTCGGGACCGCGGAAGTAGTGGTTGAAGGCAACCTCGTAGAGCGTCGCCGAAGAGGCGAAGGTGGAGATGTGGCCGCCGACTCCGATACCGGGACGCTGCGCCCGGTGCACCATCATGGCGGCGTTCCAGCGCACCATCTTGGCGAACCGCTTCTCGGTGGCGATATCGCCGGGGTACACCGGTTCATCCTCGGGGTGGATGGTGTTGATGTAGTCCGTCTGCCGGACATCCGGCACGCCCAGATCGAGCTCCGAGGCGCGGCGCTGCAGTTCGCGCAGCAGGAATCGCGCCCGGTCGGCGCCCTCCTCCCGCGCCAAGGCGTCCAGTGAGTCCAACCACTCCTGGCTTTCGCCCGGATCGGGGTCGACGTACTGGTGGGGTAGCGGGAGCGGTGACTTGACGATCCGTGGTTCGGTCACAAGAGTCTCCTGGACGTCCGTGGATAGGTGAGTGGGCGGAGCTAGTCGCTGTGGGCGGCGGGCGCGGTCAGCGGGCCGAGGTTGTCCGGCGCGGAGAAGGACTTCTTGAACGATCGCGCCACGGTGGCTGCCTGGAATCCGTCGACGAACCGGTGATCCAGCGTGGCGGTGATCGTGAGCCCCTTGCGCACCTCGGGTTTGCCGTCGATGGGGAACACCATGTCCCGGATCGCGCCCACTGCGATGTAGAGCGGCACCCGGGCGAAGGGCGTCGGCGGCACGAAGGCCTCGTCCACCCCGAGCATGCCGACACTGGTGATGATGCCGGCACCGAATGGGTAGGCGGGTTGTCCGCCGAACGTGCGTCCCATGGAAGTCGTCATGAAGCCAGCCAGGCTGAAGACCCGCCGCAATGCCCAGGTGGGCATCTTGGAGGCGATATCGGCACTCTTCTTGAAGTTCTCGTCTTGACCGCTGCGCACGTGGCTCGCACCCGACTGCAGGCGTTTGGCCACCTCCGCCGGGGTGAGGGTGTCGATGTTCTTGACCAGCACCTGGGCCAGCTGCTTGCCACCGTCGACCTGCACCAGGAACGAGATGTTGACGTCGTCATAGGCGTAGTACTTGCCGAACGCGATGTAGCCGTTCAGCGTCGGCTCCAGGGCCAGAGCCCGCCCAAGCGCCGCGCCGATGAAGGACGTGATGGTGACCTTCTCGCCGGTCACCTCCCGGGCTCGTTCGATGTAGTCGAGCACGGCGGTCGCGTCCAGGGTGATGACTCCCTGGATCAAACCCTCATGCGGTGGTTTCCAGGTGGCGATGGTCATCCGGCGACGCGTCGACATCAGTTCACGGGGCATATCGGGTCCTATCGCTTTGCTCGTGGGCTCACAAGGCGGGTGCCCTGCCAGTCTTTGGATGCGCTGATGGTGCTGGTCTGTTGCAGGCCGGCAACGGGAGCGGCCTCGGCGATGTCGGCGGCTTCGATGTGTCCCTCGCGGCCGGACTTCGGGGTGAGCAACCACACCGTTCCGTGGTCCGCGAGCGGTGTGATGGCGTCCATCAGGGCATCGACCAGATCGCCGTCCTCGTCGCGCCACCAGAGCAGCACGACATCGACGACCTCGTCGGAGTCCTCATCGAGGAGGTCGCCGGCGGCCGCCTCGGCCACCACTGCGCGGAGCGATTCGTCGCAGTCGGAGTCCCACCCGATCTCCATCACCGCTTCGCCGGCCTTGACGCCAAGCGCATTGGCCGGACCCGTGGTCGCCGTCAACGTTCCTCCCTCGCCTGAGCGGACTGCGAAACCGCAGCCCGCGAGTTAGTCCACCCGACGACGGGTGGCTCATGCAACATCTGTGCCCATATTGCCCGTAACTGGGGCCCGAAGCGGCCCCACGGCTCAGCGGCCGAACGGCAGTTTCGACAGCAGCGTGGTCACCGTGCCCAGGTAGCGTCCCGCACGTGCCAGGGCAGCGCCACCCGGCAGGCCGGGAACGGTCTCCACCACCGGCACCCAGTTGAGCAGGCCGGAGACATCGTGCAACCGCAGTGACCCTGATCGGTACAGCCCCGCCACGTCGGCGCGCCCGGCCGTCACCGTGAGCACCGTCGCCACGTCCGCGATGACCGCCGGGCCGGCCGCCTGCGGGTCGGCCTCGCTGACGTCGCGGGTGCACCAACTCCCGTCAGCTGCACCGGTGCCGATCTGCCGTCCCGGCACGCGAGCTGTGATGGAAGCCGCCACCCCGGCCCGCGCCGCGAAGGCGCCGGTGGTGTCGACGAGGGCATTGAGACCGGCATCGAGCAGGTCCGCCGGGGCCTCCCCGACCACCGCCGCGAGATCAAGTGAGATCAGCGCCATCGGGTAGGCGGCCCCGTGGATGGCGGTGAGCAGTGGCAGCGGGCCGAGCGCCGTGGGCGTCGGCAGCAGCGATTCGGCCGACCAGTCCGGATCGGACTCCAGCCAACGCGCCAGCGAATCCCGGGATCGGCGCAGCGCCGCAGTGAGTTCAGCGGAGGTGGGTCGGGCCGGGATTTCCGGCGCACTGCCGGGAGTGGGTTCGCCGACCCGACCCGCCCTGGCGTCGGTGAGCATGTCGTCCAGCGTCCGGCTTCCTGGCCAGGTGCCCATCTCGGCCACCGCCTCGCCGGCTGAGCGCTTGCGCACCGGCATTGCCGGATCGACCCCAGAGGTGAATTCGATGAACAGATCCCAAGCGGCTAGCGTTGTCGCAACCAGCGCGAGGGGATCAGTGGTGGCAAGACCCTGCTCGCCGGGCGATGGCTGCAACAACGGCGGAGGTATCTCGCTCACGCCACATGCTTACACATCATCGGATTGCGAGGAGATCATGTCTGTTCAGCTGGGCACCCCGGCACCGGATTTCGAACTTCCAAACCAGCACGGTCAGAAGGTTCGACTCTCCGATTTCCGCGGTAAGAAGAATGTCGTCGTCGTGTTCTATCCCTTCGCCTTCACGGGGGTATGCACCGGCGAGCTCTGTGTCATCCGCGATGAGGTGTCCGACTTCGTCGCCGACGGAGTCGAGACCCTGGCGATATCCTGCGACCCGGTGCCTTCGCTGAAGGTGTTCGCCGAGTCGAACGACCTCGGCTACTCGCTGTTGTCGGATTTCTGGCCGCACGGGGAGACCGCCAAGGCCTACGGCGTGTTCCTGCCGGACACCGGTTTCGCCACCCGCGGCACGTTCATCATCGACACCGAAGGGATCGTGCGCTGGAGCGTCGTCAACGGCCCCGGTGAGGCGCGTTCGACCGACGAGTACCGGGCAGCGTTGGCACAACTGGGCTGACGACGTCACCGGAGGCCGACGGTGCGAGTGGGCCCGGCCGGACTCGAACCGACGACCTACCCGGTGTAAACGGGGTGCGCTACCAGCTGCGCTACGGGCCCGCGCATGAGCGTAGAGCAGGGGCGCGATGGAATGGGCCCGACCCCCGGGTCTCGGGCCGTCGGGGGTCGGGCCCGGCTCAATCATGAGCCCGGTCGACGGTGGGCGCATCTCGGGCGAGCGCGACGCGTCCTCCCGTTACGGGAGGCTCTACCGTGGACCCATGCCAGCCGAGCCCGGAGTTGCCCCGCCGGTGGATCTTTCCGCAGTGGTCGCCGTCATGGCGGACTTGTACCCGCCGTGGTTGGCCGAGTCGTGGGACGCCGTGGGTTTGGTCTGTGGCGCCCCCCAGCAGTCGGTGACCAGGGTGCTGGTGGCCATCGACCCCACCGAGGAGGTCGTCCGGGAAGCGTTGGACTGGGGGGCGGATCTGTTGATCTGCCACCACCCGAGGCTGCTGACAGGTGTGCACGGAGTGCCGGCGACGACGGCGGCCGGACGGGTGGTGCACCGGCTGATCGAGGGTTCGTGTGCGCTGCTGACGGCTCACACCAACGCCGACGCCGCAACTCCCGGAGTGTCCGATGCGCTGGCCGAACTTCTCGGGTTGGTGGATCTCACGGTGCTGCAGCGAGAGCCGGAGGCCGCTGGAACCCACCTGCTCGTCACCTACCTGCCACACGACTACGTCGACCCGGTGATCGACGCGGTATCGGCGGCAGGCGCAGGCGTCGTCGGTGACTACCGGCGCTGTGCTTTCACCTCGGATGGGCGTGGTACCTACGAGGTTCCCGTCGACGGGGCTCCGTTCCTCGGCGAGCCCGGGCAGCGTGCCGGGGCCGACGAAATCCGAATCGAGATGACACTTCCCGCGGCCCGGTTGGCCGCGGTGCTGGCGGCGCTTCGATCCGCCCACCCGTACGAAGAACCGGCCTTCGAGGTGCTCCCGGTCATCGAGGCGCCGCGGCAGACCGGCATCGGTCGTGTGGGACATCTGGCCGAACCCATGACCCTGGCCGGGTTCGCCGAGCGTGTCGCCGAGCGCTTGCCGGCAACTGCGGCCGGGGTGCGCTTCGCCGGCGCCCCGCACCGACTGATCCGAAGAGTGGCGGTTTGTGGGGGAGCCGGCGATTCCCTGCTGTCCGATGCCGACGCGGCCGGCGTCGACGTATTCGTCACGGCGGATCTGCGGCACCACCGTGCTCTGGATCACCTTGCCGAAGGGGGCTGCGCGCTGATCGATGTGCCTCACTGGGCGAGCGAGTGGCCCTGGTGTGCCCAGGTGGCGAGGCTGCTGCCCCCGGCTCTGGTGGCGGCGCTGGGGCCAGCAGCGGATAGCGTGGAGGTGCGAGTTTCCCGCTTGCCCACCGATCCCTGGACCGAACACCTGAGGAGTCCCGTGTGAAGGCTGACCCGTTCGCGCAACTCGCCCTACTCCGGCTGCAGGGCATAGACACCGCGTTGGACCGCAATCGCCACACGCAGGCGAATCTGCCGGAACGTGCCGAGGTGGCGAGGCTGCGCAAGGTGGCAGTTGAGGCACACAACCGGGTGGTACGAGCCACCACCGAGTTGACCGACCTGCGGCGCGCTCTGCGCAAGGCCGAAGACGGGGTGGCCTCGGTCCGCGCCCGGGCCGACCGGGATCGTGCACTGCTGGCCTCGGGGAACGTCACCTCACCCAAACAGTTGGCCGACTTGGAACACGAAGTCGCGTCGTTGGGGCGCAGGCAGTCGGACCTCGAGGACGCCGAGCTCGAGGTCATGGAGGCGGTGGAGCAGGCCGAGTCGGAGTTGGCCCTGGCCGAGGAGGCGGACAGTGCCGCAGCGGCCGACTTGGCGCGTGCCGAGGCTGCCGAGCAGGAGGCGCTGGCGGACCTCGGGGCCGAGCAGCAGCGCCTCACCGAGGAACGAGCCGGAAGCACCGAAGGCATTCCGGCGGACTTGCTCTCGGCCTACCAACGCATCCGCGATCACGGGAACGCGATTGCCGTGGGGCTGTTGCGCTACGGCAGGTGTGAGTCGTGCCAGATGGAACTGTCCAGGGTGGACATTGCGGCCGCCCGCGCGGCCGCCGTCGACGAGGTGCTGCGGTGTCCGGAATGCCAGGCGATCATGGTGCGGTCCGAGGAGTCCGGTCTGTGAACGCCCGCTATGAGGTCGAGGCGGACGGCGGGTCACGTGGCAATCCGGGCGCAGCGGCCTACGGTGCGGTGGTGCTTCGCGACGGGCAGGTGATCCGACAGCTTGCTGGGGCGCTCGGGCACGCCACCAACAACGTTGCCGAATACCGCAGCGTGGTAGCCGCCCTCGAGTGGATCGCCACCCAACCGGATGGGGAGGCTGCGGTCGTCCATGTGCGGATGGACAGCAAGTTGGTGGTCGAGCAGATGTCCGGCCGTTGGAAGATCAAGCACCCAGACATGAAGGAACTCGCCCTGCGCGCCCGAGCTGCGCTCAAGCCCCAGCAGGTCACCTACGAATGGGTGCCGCGGGAGCGCAACCGACGAGCTGATGCACTGGTCAACGAGGTCTTGGACACCGGCGACGACGCCTTGGTCATCAACCGGAGTCCATGACCGGGATGAAGGCGCTGCGGGTGATCGCGATCCGACATGGCGCGACCGAATTGACCCAGGCGTTCCTCAACGGGGCCGGTCCGGGGGCGGCTGATCCTCCGCTTGACGAGCGTGGTCGTCGTCAGGTGAGGCTGTTGGCAAAGCACTTGGCCGGGGAATCCCCGGTCGGGGTGTGGTGTTCACCGGCCCGGCGGGCGGCGCAGACGGCCGCGGCGCTCGGCTGGACCCAGGCGCAGTCCGATGACCGGCTGACTGAGGTGGACTTCGGGGAATGGGAAGGACGAGCTCCTGCGGAGTTGGTGACCGATGAACGCTACCGGCGTTGGTGGGACGACCCGGACATGAGGGCTCCCGGTGGCACCCGCAGCCTGGCCGAGGTGAATGCGGACGTGCGGAGGTGGTTGGCCGCGCGACAGAGCGACTGTGCCGGGGAGACCATCGCAGCCGTTGGCCATGCCTCGACGGTGCGAGTCTTGGTGGCGGGGGCGATCGGCTTGCCGGTGGCCGAGTCCACCCGGTTGACGGTGCTGCCGGCGGGCGCAGCGGTGCTGCGGTTCTGGCCGGACGGCGGTTCCACCTTGGATGCGTTCTGGGCTCCCGGCCGGACACCGCCCGCGTGACCGGTGTGCAGACGGTCGAGTTGCGGGGCCGCCGGTTCGGCTCAAGACTGGAGATCTAGGCGCTGGCTCCTGAGGGCGCGGCAGGGGTGCCGCCCGCCAGCGCCGACCGAGTGGTTCCCCTCCGTTGCCGAGAGCGGAGGGGGACCACTCCCTCCGCTCTCGGGAGGCGAGTAGTCTCGTCTCCCGACAAGTCAGCCGGGCGGCCGCGGCCATCTTTTCGGAGATGGTCGAGGAAAGTCCGGACACCACAGGGCAGGGTGGTGGGTAACGCCCACCCGGGGTGACCCGCGGGAAAGTGCCACAGAAAACAAACCGCCTCGGCTGAGGTAAGGGTGAAACGGTGGTGTAAGAGACCACCAGCACCGCAGGTGACTGCGGTGGCTAGGCAAACCCCACCTGGTGCAAGACCAAGAGGGCCTTCCGCTTCGCGGATCGCCTGCGCAGACGGGTGGCCCGCCCCAAGTCTGCGGGTAGGTCGCATGAGGCCGTCGGCAACGGCGGCGCCTGAGATGGATGGTCGCCCCCGCTGATGCGGGACAGAATCCGGCTTACAGGCTGACTTGTCACCCCTCCGGATCAACGCCGGGCTTCGTTGAAGCGGTCGACGATGGGTTGGACCCACTCCTCCCACGACCTGGTCGCCTCATCCAGCGGGACCCGGACGATATCCCAGGGCACCCCGATGAAGCCGTTGAAGCCGTAGTAGTAGATCGCCGGCATCATGATCATGGCGATCGTGATCGCCCCGGCAAAGGCTCCCAGATTGCCTGGATCGGGTCCGGAGCGCACCGGCGACGGGAGGAGGCTGGCGACTTCGCCGTGCTTGATGGTGTGGAGTTGCTCGTGCACGACGAACAGGGCAGCTGCGGTGACCACGCAGACGAAAACGCGGGTGCCGTCCAGCGTGGTGATGGTGAACAGGCCCGGCAGGGCGAAGAGCCCTGCGATCACGAACCAGCGGGATCGGCCGGTGAGGGATCCGACCACGAACAACACGACCAGCCACAGCGCGCCGAACCAGGAATAGAGGCTCAGTGGAAACGCCTCAACGAAACCCTGCAGGCTCTTCGCGATCCACACCGGGAACAACAGGGCCCTGGAACCGTCCACCTCATAGTGGGCGAACCACAGGGTCACGCCGATCCAGTTGACCACCGCGATGCCTCCGAAGATCACCGCATCGCGGCGTTTCGCCCGGAATCGCGGGGCGCTCGCCACCAGCAGCAGGCAGACCGCCGCGACGATGGACTGTTCCGGATTCGCGCTGGTCGCGATCAGCGCGCCGATCACCACCACCCACCATCGACGGCCGAGGGCCACCAGCGCGGAGCCGGTGATCAGGAACAGGTCATATCGGCCGATCCCGTACAGCAGCACAGTCGGCAGCGGGCTGCACGCGAGCACGATCAGGGCCACCCGGTGGCGCGGCGTCGGGCGCGCCAGGATCACGACGGCGGCCGCCACCAGGGCTGCCAGCGTGAAGATCAGGAAACCGGTGTTCCACGTGTCGACGTCGGCGTCCAAGCCGAGCACCCTGCCCACCAGCAGCGGACCCCACGACGAGGAGAACCAGTTCTCCGGCTCGGGCAACTGCCGCGCGCCGGCGGCGAAATCCACCGAACCGATGTCGAAGTGGATTCCGTTGCGCACCACGGCCAGGAGCACGGCGAGCAGACCCAGAATCCAGGGGCGGACATCCAGGACGAATCGCCCGATGGCGCGCACCGGCGTGAGCGCCGAGGCCAGGGTGAGCGGGGGATGTCCCTCCGACAGCGGCGTGCGCATGGCCTAGTCGGTTCCAATCGGCGGACTGATGCTGGGCAGGTCGCGGAGCGGTCCGGCGACCTTCTCCGCCAACCGGCCCAACTCGGCGAAGTCGGTCGGACCGAGGAGATCGACCAGGCGCCTCCGCACACTGGTCACGTGAACCGGTGCGGCTGCCCGGATCAAGTCCCAGCCGGCGTCGGTCAGCAACGCCCACTGTCCGCGAGCGTCTTCCGCACATCGCTCGCGGGTCACCCACCCGGCCCGCTCCATCCGGGAGACCTGGTGGGTCAACTTGCTGCGCGAGGCCAAGGTGGCATGAGCGAGATCCGCCATCCGGACCCGTCCCTCGCCGGACTCGGAAAGGTGCACCAGGATCTCGTATTCGCCCAGTCCGATTCCGAACGCAGCCCGCAGATCGCGATCTAGGGCCTCCGGCAGGAGTTGGTTCATCGCCAACCAGGCGCGCCATTGCTGCTGTTCGGCGGGGGTCAGCCATTGCGTCACCGTTACGACTCGTAGTCCATGTCCCAGATCTTGATCCCGCCGAGGATGCCGGCCGTGTTCGGAACGATCGTCGCTTTCGGGCCGAGCAGGGTGGCGGGGTAGTGCTTGGCGTTGCCGCCGCCGACGTAGATGTGGTCGAAGAACAGGAACTCGTCGAAGGCCGCGATTGCCTTGGTGACCCGCTTGCGCCAGCGCTTGTTGCCGATCCGCTTGCGTGCTTCGTTGCCGAGTTGGGTGTCGAAGGACTCACCTTGCCGGAACGGGGCGTGGGACAACTCCATGTGCGGCAGCAGGCGGCCGTTGCTGAAGACCGCGGTACCGCATCCGGTGCCGAGAGTCATGACGAACTCGAATCCGTGGCCCTGGGCCACCGCGCAGCCCTGCACGTCGGCATCGTTGGCGACCTTGACCGGCACCTTGAATGCCTGCGCCAGGGCGCTCGCGAGGTCGAAGCCCTCCCACTGGGATGCCATCTCCGGCACCTCCGGTCCGCCGTAGACCTCGCGGGAGAACGCCGGCACATGGATCACCCGGCCGTTGCGCACCAGTCCAGGGAAACCCACCGTGACGCGGTGGTACTCGGGCAGGTCCTTCGCGAGTTCGAGCAACTTCTCGACCAGCAACTGCGGTGGGCACGGGTACGGCGTTGGGATTCGCACCCGGTCGGTGGTCATGGTGCCGTTGACGTCGAGGACCGACGCCTTGAGGCCGCTGCCGCCGACGTCGATGCTGAGGGTCTTGACGTCGACCGGCCAGGTGGTCTGGGTGTCGGATGCGGGCTTGGCCACTGTCGTCTCCTGTTCGTCGGCCGTCGGTGGCACATCCGCCGGCGCTTGCTGGGTCAGGCCGGCGTCGGCAGAGTGAGGATCTCCGCCCCGCCGTCGGTCACGAGGATCGTGTGTTCGAACTGGGCCGAGCGCCGCCGGTCGGCGGTCACCACGGTCCAGTTGTCATCCCAGATCTCGTAGTCGATGGTGCCTAGCGTGAGCATAGGCTCAATCGTGAAAGTCATGCCGGATTCCAGCACGATGGGCAGGTCCGGATCGTCGTAGTGGGGCACGACCAACCCGGAATGGAAGTCCCGGCCGATGCCGTGGCCGGTGAAATCCCGGACCACCCCGTAGCCGAAACGTTTGGCATACGACTCGATCACCCGACCGACCACGTTGAGCTTTCGCCCGGGGGCGACCGCCTTGATGGCCCGCCGCAGCGACTCGGCGGTGCGTTCGACCAGCAGCCGCGACTCCTCATCCACATCCCCGGACAGGAAGGTGGCGTTGGTGTCGCCGTGGACACCGCCGATGTACGCGGTGATGTCGATGTTGACGATGTCGCCGTCGGCGATGACCGTGCTGTCGGGAATGCCGTGGCAGATGACCTCGTTCAGCGACGTGCACATGGACTTCGGGTATCCCCGGTATCCCAGCGTCGAGGGATAGGCGCCGTGGTCGAGCAGGAATTCGTGGCCGATCCGGTCCAGTTCGTCGGTCGTCACCCCGGGCGCGACGTGGCTTCCCGCGAGGGCGAGTGCATCGGCGGCGATGTGCCCGGCGATGCGCATCTTCTCGATGGTCTCGGCGTCCTTGACGTCGGGGTCGCCGGTGCGGGTGGGAGCGGGTTGATCCACATAGCTCGGGCGGGCGATGGTGGCGGGTACGGGCAACCGAGGCGAAACCACACCGGGTGAGAGGGCCATGGCACGCAGTCTATGGGCGGTGCGGCGCTAGGGTGGCTCTAGACGTCCAACAGACAGGAGGGATGGCCGTGTCCGACTCACGGAGTATGGAAGAGGAACTGCTCGACCCCCGACCGAAGTGGTACTACCTGCTCCTCAAAGGTACGGTCACATCGGATCCCGGTCCGGATCGGATGGGTCCCTACGACACCAAAGAAGAGGCCGAACACGCTCTGGAGATCGCCCGCCAGCGCAATGACGAGTGGGAAGAGCAGGACGACGAGTGGAACGGCAAGAAGTAGCAGGCGCAGCCGGCGGTGGTACGCCGCGTGACCCGTGGGACTTGCCCGACGTCTCCGAACTCACCATCGGGGTGCTCGGCGGCACCGGCGAACAAGGCCGCGGCCTGGCACTGCGCTGGGCGGTCGCCGGACAGCGGGTGATCATCGGGTCACGGCAGAGCGCTCGGGCCCAGACCGCCGCGTCCGAACTCCGAACCGCGGCTTCACCCCGCGGAACATCCGTGGTGGGGATGTCCAACGAGGAGTGCGCAGCCAGCGCCGACGTGGTCCTGGTGGCGGTGCCGTGGTCGAGCCATGCCGAGACGCTGGCGGCGCTCGAGGGCCAACTCCGCGGCAAGATCTTGATCGACTGTGTCAACCCGCTGGGATTCGACAAGCAAGGGGCCTTCGCGCTGGCGGTGCCGGAGGGCTCGGCTGCCGAACAGGCCGCTGGGCTGCTGCCCGACACCACCGTGGTCGCGGCCTTCCACCACGTCTCCGCGAAGGTACTGGCGGATCTTTCGATCGCCGAGGTCCCCTCGGACGTGCTGGTGTTGGGGGACGATCGGGCCGCGACCGACACGGTGCAGGCGCTCGCAGCCCTGATCCCGAGTATGCGCGGGGTGTACGCCGGCAGGTTGCGCAACGCCGGTCAGGTGGAGGGTCTCACCGCCAACCTGATCGCGATCAACCGCCGCTACCGGGCCCACTCGTCGGTCGCGGTCACCGGCGTGCCGGCACCCCGGTGACCGCGACGAACGACTAGCGGAACGTGACCTCGGCCGCGTCGGTGGTGATTCTCGTTCCCTTGCGTCCAGCCATGATTTCCGGCAGGTCGTCCAGCGCCCCGATGACCGCCGCCTTGCCGGGGTTCCGGCGGGCGAATTCGGCGGCGGCCTCTACCTTCGGCCCCATCGATCCAGCAGGGAAGTCGTACTCCGAGATCGCCTCTGGCGAAGCCTCGGCAATCGCCCGCTGATCAGGCGTGCCCCAGTCGAGGTAGACGGCGTCGGCGTCGGTGGCGATCACCAGCAGATCGGCCTCGAGATCCTGCGCCAAAACGGCCGATGAGCGATCTTTGTCGATCACCGCCTCGACCCCGACGAGGTGCTTCGGGTTGAAGTCCCAGGGACCTTCGAGTTCGGTTTCACTCGGCAGGTACATCGTCGGGATGCCGCCGCCTCCGGTGCACACCACAACCGCCCCGAGTTCCAGCAGTGCCTTGATCGGGCGGATCTCGAAGATGCGCTTCGGCACCGGTGAGGGCACCACGCGCCGCCACGCGTCGCCGTCCTGCTTGACCGTCCAGCCCTTGTCGACGGCCAGTCGTTTGGCGTCCTCTTCCGAGTAGACCGGGCCGACGAACTTGGTGGGGTCGGCCATTGCCGGATCGTCGGCGTCCACCTCGGTCATGGTGAGGATGGTGGCGATGGGCTTCTCGAAGGGGAGGTAGTTGCCGAGTTCCTGCTCGATGAAGTAGCCGATCATGCCCTCGGTCTGTGCCCCCAGCACGTCGAACGGATAGGTCGACGCCTCGTCATAGGACGAAGCCTGTAGGGAGAGCAAGCCCACCTGGGGGCCGTTGCCGTGGGAGATCACCAACTCGTGTTCCATGGCCACCGGGCTCAGCGCCCGGCAGGCCGTGCGCACGTTGTCGCGCTGGTTCTCCACCGTCATTGGCTCGCCGCGCTTCTGCAGCGCGTTGCCGCCAAGGGCTACTACCACCCGCATTGTGACTCCTCTACTTGTCGGCTGTGAGGAGAGCGTGGCAGGTGGAGTCGGTTCGATGCATCCCGAACAGGGCCAACCGGGGGTGAACCCTGGTCGACCCGCCGGTTTCCCTCGGCGGTCAGTCGTACTGGTGGTCGGCGTCCGGGTAACTGCCGTCGACGACCTCGCCTGCCCACTGCTTGACCGCGTCACCCAGCGTCGCGCGCAGGTCGGCGTACTGCTTGACGAATTTGGCCGGCCGACCCGGGGTGAGCCCGGCGAGATCCTGCCACACCAGCACCTGCGCGTCGGTGTGACGACCGGCACCGATTCCGACCGTCGGGATCGCCAGGGATCGAGTGACCGATTCGGCGAGGTCGTGCGGCACTACCTCGAGGACCACCGCAAAGGCTCCGGCGACCTCGAGGTTCTTCGCATCGCGGAGCAGGATCTGGCCGGCTTCGCCGCGACCTTGCACCCGATAGCCGCCGAGCCCATGCACCGACTGCGGTGTGAGGCCGAGGTGTCCCATGACCGGTATGCCTGCCGCCACCAGCGCCTCGACCTGCGGCAGGACCCGTTCGCCACCTTCGAGCTTCACTGCGTGGGCGCCTGCCTCCTTCATGAAACGGGTGGCGGTGGCGAGGGCTTGCGCCGGCCCCTCCTGGTAGGAGCCGAACGGTAGGTCTGCCACGACCATCGCCCGGGAACTTCCGCGGACCACGGCCCGGGTCAGCGGAATCAGATCATCGACGGTGATCGGAATTGTGGAGTCGTAGCCATAGACGACCATGGCGGCGGAGTCTCCGACCAGCATCACGGGAATGCCGGCCTCATCGAAGAGTCCGGCGGTTATGGCGTCGTAGGAAGTGATCATGGGCCATTTGTCGCCGACGTCTTTTGCGGCGGCGAGGTCCCGCACGGTGACTCGGCGGGTGGGGCCGGCAGGGGACCCGTACAAGCGAGTAGTCATCGCCATTCTCCAATCTCGAGGCTCCAGATGGAGTCCCCGGACCCCTGAATGATCGCATGCGCCCGGCGTCCGGGCAAGGTTCGGGTGGGCGGCGTTAGCCGACCGCCACCCGATTACGTCCAGAGTGTTTGGCGGTGTAGAGCGCCGAATCAGCCCGGCGCAGCAGCTCGGTGGTGTCGGCCGGCGGAACGCTGGTCGTGGCCACACCCACACTGACGGTGACCGCTCGATCGATCTCGAAGTCGTGTCGGGCGACACGTTCGCGCAGGGCCTCGGCGTAGTCGCGGGCCGCCCCATGATCGGTGTCGGGGAGGATCACGACAAATTCTTCACCGCCCCAACGCCCGACCGCGCCGTCGGTCCCGGCGTCGGTGCGAAGTGTCGAGGCCACCGTGCGGAGAACGGCGTCGCCGGCGGGGTGGCCGAAGTCGTCGTTGATGCTCTTGAAGTGGTCCACATCGACCATCAGAATCGAGAGCGGAAGGTGCTGCGGCCGGTTGGGATCGGCGTATTCGGCGAGTATCGAATCGATCTGAAGGCGGTTCCCGAGGCCGGTGAGGGCGTCGGTCGTCGAGAGGATCCGCAGGCGTTCGTTGGCGCGGGTGACGCGATCGCGTTCGGTGCGTAGACGGTCCTGGATGCGCGCGCTGACCACCAGCGCGAGCATGGCACCGAGCCAGGTGTTGAGGATCAGGTCCAAGTAGTAGGGGATGGCGGAGGAGTTGAGCATCGGCGAGCCAGCGGAGAGCAGTAGCCAGATCAGCGCCGTGATGGCTCGGGTTGCATACACGACGGCGACGGCCCAGAAGAGCCCGGCGGTGACCCGGGCCACCAGGGGCGGGAGTTCTGCCCGGTTCGCCGAGAAGATCCACGCACTGGCAGCCGGAAATACCGTGAGGGCCGCGCTGGTCAGCAGGATCTCGCTGGTGCCTTGTCGCAGGATGCCCTCGAGTAGCACCCCGGCCAGGAACACGACGCCGGCGACGAGGTAGACGTAGCGGCGTCCCTTGGGGAGGCCGAGCAGCCGTCTACTGGCGATGTAGACCCATCCGAATCCGAGCACCGCGATGGCATTCGCAATGACCACCATGTACGTGTTTCCGTCAGGGCCGCGAAGAGCCGTCACCAGGGACGCGGCTCCGATGGCCACCGCACCCGCCGCCCAGTACCGCAGGCTCACCCGCTCGGCGGGGTCCAAGATGGTCATCAGCATCAGCGGCACCAATGCGAAGACCAGCGCCGACAGACTCGCCGCCAGCGCGATGGTCTGGACGTCGACGAAACTCATCCCGGAGGCCCGGTGACCTTCTCCCGCCAACGGTTGGTCACCGGAAGGCGGCGGTCCCGACCGAACGCCTTGTAGGTGATCTTGGTGCCGGGCGGGTACTGCCGACGTTTGTATTCGGCGGCGTCGATCATGCGGACCACACGATGCACGAGTTCGGCATCGAATCCGCGGTCCACCAGCTCGCCAGCGCCGAGATCCTGCTCCACATACGCATCGAGCAAGGCGTCGAGCAGGGCGTAGTCGGGGAGGGAATCGCTGTCGCGCTGATCTGGCCGCAACTCGGCCGAGGGCTCCTTCTCGATCGAGTTCACCGGGATCGGTGGCAGTCGGCCGGCTTCGGCGGCCGAGCTGTTGCGCCATCGGGAGAGTTCCCAGACCAGCGACTTCGGGACGTCCTTGATTGGCGCGAATCCGCCCACCGCATCGCCGTAAATGGTCGAGTACCCCACCGCGATCTCGCTCTTGTTTCCCGTGGCCAACACCAGAGGCCCCTCCCCGTTGGAGATCCCCATGAGTGTCACACCGCGGATGCGGGCCTGCAAGTTCTCCTCCGCCAAACCCGTGAAGTGCAGCGAGTCCTGGAACGCATCGACCATCGGGGCGATCGGCACAGTGCGGAATTTCAGCCCGGTCCGTCGTGCCAACTCCGCGGCATCGTCCCGTGAATGCTGAGACGAGTATGTGCTCGGCATCGATACGCCGATCACGTTCTCGGGTCCGACCGCATCACAGGCGATCGCGGCCACCAGGGCCGAATCGATCCCACCGGACAGACCCAGCGCAACGGTGCTGAACCCGTTCTTGCGCACGTAGTCGCCGAGTCCGGTCACCAGCGCCTCGTAGACCTCGGCCGGGTCCGGGAGTTCGGGCGCGATGCTGGCCGGGGCGAGCGGGGGCTTGGCTGTGGCAGTCGGAGGCGCCGGAATGACCAGGGTGGGAGTCCGGGCCTCGTTGGCGACGGGCAGTTCCAGATCGACCACCAAGGTTTCCTCGACGAACTCGTGTGCCCGGGCGAGGACGTGGCCCGCCGGCGTGACGACCATCGAATCACCGTCGAAAACCAATTCATCCTGACCGCCGACCATGTTCACGTAGGCGAGGACACACTCGGCTTCGGCGGCTCGACGTTGGCACAACTCGAGGCGGGCATCGTCCTTGGAGCGTTCGTACGGCGAGCCGTTGATCACGAGGAGCAGGCCGGCGTCGGCATCCCGCACGCGTGCGACCGGGCCGCCGGGCTGCCACAGGTCCTCGCAGATGGCGAGTGCAACATCAACCCCTCGCACCCGCATGACCAGGGATTCTTGGCCCGGCACGAAGTAGCGGTACTCGTCGAACACGCCGTAGTTCGGCAGGTGGTGTTTGGCGTAGACGCCCGCCACCCTTCCACGGTGCAGGACCGCGGCTGCGTTCCGTGGGGCGCCGTGCGGCCTACCCAGTTCCCGCGTGCGATGCCCCTCGGTGTCGAGGAAGCCCACTACCGCGGGAATCTCACCGACACCGTCGGCGTCGAGGTCGCGGGCCAGTCGCTCGAGGGCTGCAACGCTGGCGCGTTGGAACGACTCCCGCAGCGCGAGGTCTTCGATCGGGTATCCGGTCAGCACCATCTCCGGGAACGCCACCAGGTCGGCACCCGCCCGTGCCGCGGTGGCGGCGTAGCGCCGGATCAAGTCCGCGTTGCCCGCGAGGTCGCCGACCGTCGGATTCACCTGTGCCAGCGCCAGGCGGAACCCTACGGTTGCGGATTCCGGAGAAGTTCCACCACCAGATGACATAGCGCAAGTGTGGCAGCGGCGGCACACGGAAGGAGTCGCGGTGGCAGGCTAGGGCCATGGACAAGCAGACCGAGTTCGTGTTGCGGGCGATCGAAGAGCGCGACATCCGATTCGTCCGGTTGTGGTTCACCGATGTGTTGGGACAGTTGAAGTCGGTTGCCATCGCGCCTGCCGAACTCGAGGGGGCCTTCGACGAGGGGATCGGGTTCGATGGTTCGGCAATCCAGGGTTTCACCCGGGTCACCGAGGCGGACATGCTCGCCCGGCCGGATCCCTCGACCTTCCAGATCCTTCCTTGGCGTGGTGAGAAGGACGCCGTGGCCCGGATGTTCTGCGATATTGCGTTGCCCGACGGATCTCCGTCGCACGCGGATCCGCGATTCGTCCTCAAGCGGGCGCTCGAAAGTGCGGCGGCGGACGGCTTCACCTACTACACCCACCCCGAGATCGAGTTCTACCTGCTGCGGGAGCGACCGGCCGAAGGGGGCCGACCGGTCCCGGTGGACGACGCGGGCTACTTCGACCACGCGACGCTCGGCCCGGCGCATGACTTCCGTCGCAAGGCGATCACCATGCTCGAGGACATGGGAATCTCGGTCGAGTTCAGCCACCACGAGGGGGGACCCGGTCAACAGGAGATCGATCTGCGCTACGCCGACGCCCTTTCCACGGCCGACAACATCATGACCTTCCGCACCGTGGTCAAGGAAGTGGCCGTCGAGCGCGGGGTATGGGCGACGTTCATGCCCAAACCGTTCCGCGACCACCCCGGTTCGGGTATGCACACCCATCTGAGCCTCTTCGAGGGCGACCACAACGCCTTCGCCGATCCGTCCGCGCCGATGGGACTGTCGACCGTCGGGCGTTCCTTCATCGCCGGCCTGCTGCACCACGCACCGGAGATGTCCGCGATCACCAACCAGTGGGTGAACTCCTACAAGAGGTTGGCGGCGGGCGGCGAAGCACCCACCTACGTCTGCTGGGGCCACGACAACCGTTCGGCCTTGGTCCGGGTGCCGATGTACAAACCGCACAAGAGCAACAGCACCAGGATCGAGTTGCGCAGTCTCGATCCGGCATGCAACCCGTACCTCGCCTTCGCGGTGATGCTGGCCGCCGGGATGAAGGGCGTCCGGGAGGGCTACGAACTGCCACCGGCTGCCGAGGACAACGTGTGGAATCTGACCGATCGGGAGCGCTGGGCCATGGGTCTGCGCCCGCTCCCGGGCAGCCTGCATCAAGCGATCGAGGCGATGGAGGACTCCGAACTCGTGGCGGAGACGTTGGGGGAGCACGTCTTCGACTTCTTCCTGTCCAACAAGCGGGCGGAGTGGGAGGACTACCGTCGGCAGGTCACCCAGTTCGAACTCGACCGCTACCTGCGCCTGCTGTAGGCAGCGGCGATCGCGATGACCAAGGCTTCGAGATCCTCCGACCCCACCTCCAGGGCAGCCCTGGCCGGAGCGGGCTTCACCGACCTGGAAAAGGCCCGCCGACTGTGGGCGGAGCCGGCACTAGTTGAGATCGCGGATCGCGAAGTCGTCGCCGACTTCGGCGTGGCCGCCGACCCTGACCTCGCACTGCTGCTGTTGTCCCGGTTGCTCGGCTCCGACGATTGCCCGGCCGAACTCTGCGGGGCGCTGATGGCCGATCCGCAGCGCCGCCGCCGCCTGTTCCGGATGCTCGGCCTGAGCGCCGGTCTCGGCGAGATCCTCCTCCGACACCCCGAGTGGTATGAGGTGGCCTGCGACGAGCCCTCCTGGCCGTCGGCAGCCCAGGTGCGCGCAGAGTTCCTGGTGGGGGTGGGGGCGAATCCCGACGCCGAGTTCCCGACCGCGGCTGCGGGTGGCCCCGAGACGTACGTCGAACTGCGCCGAGCCTACGGCCGTCAGATGGTGCGGATCGCCAACGCCGATCTCAACTCCGGCGCCGAGGTCTCCGACATCACGGCCGCGCTGTCGGAGGTGGCCGACGCGGTGCTGGACGCTTCTCTGGCGATCGCGCGGGCCGAGGTTCCCGAGCACGACTGCGCCCGACTCGGCATCATCGCGATGGGCAAGTGCGGGGCGGGGGAACTCAACTACCTGTCCGACGTCGACGTGATCTTCGTCGCCGAGCCAGCCCGGGACGACGTCGACGAGGCCGTCGCACTACGGGTGGCAACCCAGATCGCCCAACGTTTGATGAACGTCACCGTGGCCAGCACGGTGGAGGGTTCGATCTGGCAGGTCGACGCCGGACTCCGGCCGGAGGGGAAGTCCGGCGCCCTGGTGCGGACGTTGCGCTCTCACCTGGACTACTACCAGCGGTGGGCGAAGACCTGGGAGTTCCAGGCGCTGTTGAAGGCCCGGGCGGCGGCCGGCGACGTGGAACTGGCTCGGGCCTTCGTGGCCGAGACCAGGCCGTTGGTGTGGAGTGCGTCGAGGCGTCCGGATTTCGTCGGCGAGGTGCAGCAGATGCGCCGACGGGTCGAACAGAACATCCCCAACAAACACGCCGGCCGGGAACTCAAGCTCGGACCCGGCGGGCTGCGCGACATCGAGTTTTCGGTGCAGATGCTGCAGATGGTGCACGGCAGTTCCGACATCACGGTGCGGGCACCGGCCACCTTGGCCGCGTTGGAGCAACTGGCCACCTGGGGCTATGTCGGACGTGAGGATGCCCGCGCGCTCTCTGAGGCGTACGCGTTCCAGCGCACGTTGGAGCACCGGCTCCAACTGCGGAGTCTGCGGCGGACCCATATGCTGCCCGAGGCCCCGGAGGATCTGCGCTGGCTTGGCCGCTCCCTCGGACTGAAGCCGGATCCGGGAGAGGAACTGCTGAAGCGGTGGCGGGCAGTCTCGCTGGACGTCCGACGTTTGCACGAGAAGCTGTTCTACCGGCCGTTGCTCAACGCGGTGGCCAAACTCGAACCCGGCCAAGCGCGGTTGACGCCCGAGGCCGCGGCCGACCGGCTCACCATGCTGGGCTACCGGGATCCGGCCGGGGCGCTGCGGCACTTGCAGGCGCTGTCTGCTGGAGTGAGCCGTCGGGCGGCCATCCAACGCACCTTGCTGCCGGTCATGCTGGATTGGTTCGCCCAGGGGCCCGATCCGGATGCCGGTCTGCTGGGTTTCCGGCATGTGAGCGACGAGTTGGGAGCCACGCCCTGGTATCTGCGCCTGCTGCGGGACGAATCGGCGGTGGCCGAGCGACTGGCGCTGATCCTGTCAACCTCCCGATACGCCTCCGAACTTCTCGTCCGGGCTCCCGAGGCGGTGCAGATCCTGGCCGATTCAACCGCTGCCCCGCCAACCGACCGGGGTGCCTTGGTCGCCGAGATGAGGGCCGTCGCCCGACGGCACCGGCGAGCCGACTCGGCCATGGCTGCGGTGCGCGGGATTCGGCGCCGGGAGTTGTTTCGAACAGCTTCGTCGGATCTGCTGCACGATCTCGGCGTCGAATCGGTGGCCGAAGGCCTGGCAGTGATCACTGACGCCACCATCGACGCCGCCCTGGCGGCGGCCGTCGCCGAGGTCGAGTCCGTCCGGGGGGAGTCGTTGCCCACCCGATTGCTGATCGTCGCCATGGGCCGGCTCGGTGGGCGGGATCTGTCCTACGCGTCCGACGCCGACGTGATGTTCGTACATGATCCGCTGCCGGGGACCGATCCTGTGGCTGCCGCCGATGTCGCCCGGGATGTTTTCAACCGGGTGCGGGCCGGTCTATCCGTACCAAGTCCGGACCCGCCGCTCGAATTGGACGCCGATCTCCGACCGGAGGGTCGCCAGGGCGCCCTGGTGCGCACCCTCGACAGCTATGCGGCCTACTACCAACGCTTCTCGGCTCCGTGGGAGGCACAGGCGCTGCTGAAGGCGCGTCCGCTGGCCGGCGACAACGAACTCGCCGAGCAGTTCATGCTGATCGTCGATCCGGTCCGCTACCCCGCGGGCGGCTTGACCGCGTCCGACCTGCTGCAGATGAGGCGGTTGAAGGCGCGCATGGAATCCGAGCGGTTGCCGCGCGGAGTCGATCCGCGCCGTCACACGAAACTCGGTCCGGGCGGCCTCAGCGACGTGGAGTGGGTGGTGCAGTTGATCCAGCAGCAGCACGCCAGCCGGATCTGGGGGCTGCGCACCACCTCGACGCCGGAGGCCATGGCCGTGGCGGTGGCAGAAGATCTGATCCCGCCGAAGGATGCCGATCGGCTCATGGCGGCTTGGCGGTTCGCCTCCAGCATGCGCAATGCCAACACCCTCGTGCTCGGCAAGCCAAGCGACACCATCCCCAGCGACGTGCGGGAGATCTCCGCGGTGTCCCGGGTGTTGGGCTATGAACCGGGGCAGAGTTCGGACATGCTCGAGGACTATTTCCGGACGACTCGTCGCTCCCGCAAGGCGTTCGATCGACTTTTCTTCCGCGACTGAGCCGCACCCGGGCCCGACCGGCTGGCGCTGGAGTGGCTTCGAGGCCACCGGCCGTGGAACACTTCGACGACTTTCGCCCCCTGAGTCTGGAGTTGGCCATGGCACGAACCCACGTTGTTGCTGTTGCGTCGATGGGGGCTGCAGCCCTCGCGCTCGCCGGATGTTCGTCCGGATCCTCCGAGTCGACCACGGTCACGGTCACCGCCACCCCCTCGGCGGCGGAAACCACGGCTGCCGCTCCGGCGACGAGCGCCGCCGCCGCTCCGAGCGCCTCGGTGGCGGCTTCGGCGACGGCCGACTCGGTGTCCTTCCCGGCGCCCCCCTCGGGATCCACGACCCTGCAGACCTCGAATTCCAATGGGGTGGAGTACGCGCGCTACTCGAACTCCTCCCAGCAGCCGCAGCAGGTGGTCGACTACTACTCACAGCAGTGGCAGAACGAGGGCTACTCGATGACAAGTTCGGGTGGTGGCGGTGGCGGCTACGGCAAATACGGTGGGGCCGATGCCGGAGCCGAGGGCAACAAAGAGGGGTCCTATGTGAACGTGCAGGCCGGGGGCAGCACGTCCGGGCCGACCTATTTCGAGGTGTGCATGGGACCCGACCAGTCCGCCGTGAACCAATGCGGCAACCAGTCGAATTCGGGTTCCAGCTGAGTGGAGTACAGCTTCGGCCTGGCGCCGAACGTGGTTGCTCCGCCGCCGGTGGAGATCAGCTTCTCCGCGATGGGGACCTGGTGCCACGTGATCACCCACGGCGGCGGACCGCGCGCGGCGGAGCAGGTGCAGGCGCACGTCGCGCGATTGGAGCGGGTGTGGACCCGCTTCAACCCTGATTCCGAACTTTGTCGTGCGAACGAGTCCGCCGGCCACTGGTGTGACGTCTCTCCGGATACCCGCCGACTTGCCGGCCATGCTCTGGCAGGGTGGCGATTCAGTTCCGGAGCGTTTGACCCGTTTGTGGCAGGTCGAATGGCCGACATCGGCTACGACCGGGACTTCGCCGAGATCGACGCGCCGGAACCGCCGCCGGGAAGGTGGCGGCGCGCGCCCGATCGGGTGCCGGTACAAGTCGATGCCAGGCATGAGAGGTTGCGGATCACTCCCGGATTCGAACTTGACTCAGGAGGTATCGGCAAAGGTTTGGCGGCTGACTTCGCGGCCGCGGCGGCGCTACGTCGGGGAGTGCGCAGTGTGCTCGTCAACTTGGGCGGCGATGTGCGCTGCGCCGGACGGACACCCGCGGACGGCTGGCGCATCGCCCTGGATGATGCGTGGCGGCCCGGCACTGCGTCGGACTGGTCGATCCGGCTTCGCGCTGGCGGCGTGGCGACGTCGTCGGCCTTGCGGCGGAGTTGGCGCTACTCCGACGGTACCGAGGGGAATCACCTGCTCGACCCACGCACCGGCCTGCCGGTGCGGGCACGGTATGCGGCAGTCTCGGTGGTCGCCAGGCATGCCTGGGTGGCAGAGGTGCTCACCAAAGCGACTCTGCTGGGGCCGCCGGCCGCGGTGCGCGGTTTGCTGCACCGCCGGCAGGCCGCCGCGGTGGTGACCCATTTCGACGGCCGACGAGAGCGCCTCGGCTGATCGTGGCCCGCGCGGCGTCGCGCAAGTCAAGGCTCGACGATGACGTCGAGTCGCGAGCCCTCCAGCGCGACCGTCCACCCGGCGCGGTCCAGTTCCGCTACCAGACCGGTGGGTGAACGGGGCAGCCGATCGGCCTCGAGCAGGGAACGCAGCAGTCGACCCTTGTAGGCCTTGTTGTGGTGGCTGACGGCTGTACGCTCGCCGCCGGGGACGCCTTGCCAGATCTTGACCGTGACGGTGCGTTTGGTCAGTGACTCGGGGATCGGCCAGAGCGAGACGTACGCACTCGAGCGCAGGTCCAGGATGATCGACGGGGCCAGCCGGGAAATGTATGAGGTCAGCGGCGCCGACCACAGTTCCCGCAGCGGCGCCATCCCGGGCAGGGGTCCCGCGGACGCCGAGAGCCGGTAGGCGGGAATCCGTTCGGAAAGACCGACCAGACCGAACAAACCGGAAGCCACCAAGACGTCGGACCTGCCACGACGCCTACCGCGAGTCGTCAAGCTTCCGAAGTCCAGGGCGTCGTAGAGGACACCGTTGTAGATCTTCCAGGCGGGTGCGGTCGGCGCCTGTCGAAGTCGGGCATTCAGCGTCACCAAATCCGCTTGCCCCGGACTCAGCTTCAGCAGGCGCCTGGCCCGGGCCGGATCGGAGTCGCACACATCGATCAACGCGTCGAGCACCAACTCTGTGGTCGCCCGCAGTTCGTCGGGCCGGTCGGCCAGGCTCAATGTCGGTCCGGCCTCCGGGGCTGCCTTGGATTCCGAAGGCGGCAGCAGCATCAACACCGTGTCACCGAGACCCGACCCCGGAACCGGCGGGAGCCGCGGGTCTTCCGGTGCGGGCAGCTGGCTTCGGCGTGTTCTCGCCCATGGACCCACCCTATGTCGTCTGCGTACAGCCCATCGACTGGGCGAGGGGAGCGCGATCGACAGGTGGTGGGCAACTCGGGTGTGGAATAGTGAAATCGTCGGCAACCGAGCAGAGAGGCACCACTGGCATGGGCGAACATGGCGTTTCGGATCGGGTGGACCTGGTGGGCAAGCGGGCGATCGTCGCGATCGATTTCCGTCGGGCCCGTGTGTACGCCACCAGCACTCCGGATGGCAGGGTCCCGGAGTCGGTTGAGGCGGCGGACCCGTGGCACCTGAATCACAACCTGTACCACCGGGAGGGCAACGTCGACGGCACCTATGACATCGACCGCATAGACACCGATGCCTTCTTCGCCACCGTCGCCCACGAGTTGGCGCCCGCCGAGGAGGTGCTACTGCTGGGCCACGGAAAAGGCAAGTCCAATGCGAGCCACATCTTCTACCACTACCTCGAGCGCCACTACTCAGACATCGCGGCCAAGGTCGTGGCCGACCTCAGGGTGGATATCGACGACATCACCGATGCGCAGTTGAAGCGGCTGGGCGAACTTTACTTCGGAACGGATCAGCCGGTGCGCGACTACGGCGACGGCCGTTGGGGAGAAGCCAGGCCGGGGGAGGACGACAACGTCGCGCACGACTTGAACAACCACCACACGGACACCCTCACGGCGATCTTCGACCATCCGGCGAGTGGCAACATCCGATGGGCCGACGTGGTGTCGTTGCTCGGTGCGGTTGGAGTTGTGGAGGAACGCCACGACGGCAAGTTCAAGGTCACGGTCGGCGCCGAAACCGAAGTGCTCACCAGGCCGCGCGGCAAGGACATCGACAAGGGCATGATCGAGGACCTACGCCGGATGCTCCGGGGGGCTGGCTACCAGCCGCAGCGACCCGGCAAGGAAGTGTGATCGCCGACTACGGCTAGCCCCCGGTGACGCCGGCCTCGATGTCCTGACCCACCGTGGTGGTGATCAACACGGGGATGCCGTTGGGGACTTGACCTTCGAGGCTCTTGGTGAGGTCGGCCACCGGCGGCAGATCGCCGGGCGTCTGCACCCGGATGAGGATCTTGTTGGAGGCGAAACTGACGTCCTCGACCGTGGCGCCCGGCACCGATTCCACCCACTTGTCGGCCGCCGCCTCGATTCGTTGATCCCAGATGGTCACCAGGTAGCTCGCGATCGTGTTCGTCGCCAACGGGACGGTGATCACGACGAGCAGCAGCAGGATGGTGGCGACAGCCTTGCGCCGCGAACCTTCCAGGGTGTCTTCCATGTTCTGGAGCACCAGCACCGAGAACACGATCGTCCCGGCCAGCACCATGGCCAACAGGTTGGACAGGAAAAGCACCAGCGCGCCGGCCGCCAGCGCGTACGACCGCTGACCCAGACAGATGCCGGTGACCGCCAGCGGCGGCACCAGCGAGATGGCGATTGCGACGCCGGGCAGGACGGCTGCCACATCTCGGCGGGCCATTGCGACCGCACCGGCGAATCCGGTGGCGACGGCCGCCACCAGACTCAACAGTCCGGGTGACGTGCGGGAGGCGATCTGGCCGTTGCCCAGCAGGTCGTAGCCGCTCGGTAGGGCGATCGCGAACACGACCCCGACGAAGACCACCGCCAGCGCACCGAAGAACACGAAGCGGCCGCCCTTGCGGACTCCGCCCGGCTCCAGTTTCGCGATACCGAGCGCGATACCCATGATGGGTGTGGAGAGGGGCGCGATGATCATTGCGCCGATCACGGTTGCGGTGGAATCCGATAGCAGGCCGGCCGCTGCGATGACGGCCGAGAACACCAGCATTGCCCAGAAGGCCGACCGTTTTGAGGTGCTGTCACCAGCCGTGAGGTCGAGGTCGTCGGTGAGTTCGTCGGGGGTGCGGCGCTGAACCTCGGGGAGCAAGAAGCGCGAGAAGGTTGTCGTCACCGGGTCGATTATGGTCGGGTTCGCGGCAACGGCCGCAGGGAGACACGCCCGTCACGGGCGGATGGCAGCCCACCGACGCTGTCTGATCCTCGCCTGGGAATACCCTGTGGGGTATCCTTGCTCTCCAGGAACAACAGTGCGTGCGGATTACGGCAGCGGAGTGGACGCCACCCGCGTCGGCCCCGCCGGAGTGCAGGAGGTCACGATGCAACTGGAACCGGAAGCGACGGCGGCTGCGGTGCGGCGGCTGCGCCGGGCCCACGGCCAGCTCGGTGGGGTCATCCGAATGCTGGAAGAAGGTCGCGAGTGCAACGATCTGGTCACTCAGCTCGCTGCAGTGTCGAGCGCGCTCGATCGAGCGGGGTTCGCCATCGTGGCCTCCGGGTTGCGGCAGTGCGTGGCCAACCCCGACTCGGGGCCGGACCAGAAGGAACTCGAGCGACTTTTCCTCGCGCTCGCCTAGTTAGTTGCGCGGGGGCTGACCGGCGAGCTGTCTGTTCACGTCGATCAGCGATTCCGTGTACGAGGGGTTTGACTCGTTGTAGTAGTCCACGATCACGATGTTGACCGGCAGGCCCTCGCCGATGGCCCACTGCTCGACCTGGGGGCCGACCGTGTTGTTCACCTTCTGGCTGTAGGCGAACAGGGAGCATTGTTCGGTCGTGTCGGCGATGCAACCGGCGAAGGTGACCGGCTGGAAGGTCAGTTGCATCTGATTGACGAAGAAGCCGCACCAGTTGTCGCCCTGGCTCGGGTTTGTCCCGCCGTTCGAGCACTGTTGTGGTTGCGCAGCCAGGCGTTGGGAACGCTCGGCGAGTTGGGCGGAGTTGTTCGCCAGCGACGCTGCCGGATCTTCGGTGTTGGGCCACTGGCTGAGGATCGCGTTGCTGCGCGGGTAGTAGCAGGGGTCTGCGGGCAAGGTCGAGTCGGGCACCAGGACCACCAGGTTTCGCCCGGCCGCCCAGGCGTCGGACAGCGTGACGCCGGTGGCCAGGGTTTCCGGCGTCGCGTCCACCGCATCCGTGCTCCACGCTCGCTGGCACACCGGTTCGGCGCCGGTTGGGGCGTAGTCGAGGAGCATTCCCCGCAAGGCGTCGTAGTAGGTGGGCTTGTCGGCGTCGTCGGCAAGGTCGATGTGTTGGAAGTCCAGGATCACCTGCTCCTTGGGCCGACTGGCGGCGAACTGCAGAATCTGGTCCAAGGCGTCGGTGAGCGGAGTCGAGACGAATTCGTGTTCCAGCACGAAGTCGGCAGCTGTCACCGGCGGTTTCGACTCGGCCGGCACCGAGACCCGGAGGTCGAGGTAGCGGACGCCCGCCTCGAGTTGCTCGGTGAGGTTCTCGTCTTGGGCTCGGTACATCGCGGCGGCCGCACACGGGTTCGCGTCTGCCAGTTTGGTGATCACCTCGGCCGTACCGGCTGCGCTCGCAAGATCGCACGGCTGTTCCACGTCGATGCCGTAGGACCCGGAGTCGTGGGTGCCCGGCAGGATCATCTCGCCCAGGGTGACACTCGGGTCGGCGGCGTAGACGTCCTCGATCCAGCGGTCGGGCCCGAGCGCCACCGCTGTTTCCGAGGCGGCGGGCTCCTCGGCCGCACCGCCGCATGCCGCGAGGACGAGCAAGGCGGCAACCCCCGCGCCCGCCAATGGGTTCAGTCTCATGTCAACCACACTCCCATGGTCGCCAGCCCGCCTTCAGCCAGTACGTCCACGCAACGTAGTCCTGTTGCGCTTTGGTTGCCTGATGGGGATATTCGGCGAATACCCCGCCACCGTTGTCGTGCCAGGACGGGTAGTCGAACTGCCAGGCGCCGTAGTACCCGTTTCCTGTGTTGATCTGATAGTCGCCACCCGACTCGCACATGATCACGGACTGTGGCTTGGCGGAGGCGGCCCACGCGGCCGAGTCGCCGTAGCGGCTGAGGTCCTCGGTGGCGGCTGCTGCAGGGGTGCCTCCCACCGCGGAAGGGAAGCTGGGGGCGGTTGCCAGTGACTGGGTGACTCGGGTGCTGGTGTCGGCCGCGTTCGCGGCGATCTGGCGCCATTGTTCGGCAATGGCCTGGGCCTCGACGATGGCTGAGGCGATTGCCGCCCGCGCCTCTTCTGCGGCCTGGAGTCGGGCCTGTTCGGCTTCCATCGCGGCCAACTCCCGCCGCACCGATTCGAGGGCTTCGTCGGCGGCGCGCTGATCGTCGGCGAAAACGGCCGCGGCCTGGGCCAATCGTGCGTGTTCACGTTCGGCGGCGAGTTGCGCCGCCTTCATCGACAGGGCACGCTCCCGGGCCCTTTGCACGATTGTGTTCTGGTGGGTGCCGGCGGCCGCGAGGAGATCGAGTTGGGCGATGAACTCGTCGGGATCATACAGCGTGAAGTTCGCCACCACGTCGCTGACACCACCGTTGACGTAGAGCTCTCGTGCCAGTTGCGCCAACTCGCGCTGTTCTTGGTCGAGTTCGTCCCGGGTGCGCTGCACGTGTCGGTTGAACAACTCGAGGCGTTCGCGGGAGGTTGCCAGCGCCTGTCCCGAGCGAGCCGATTGGCTTGCCGCGACAGCACTGCGCTGCTCCAGGTCGGCGATTCGCGCCTTGGCGTCGTCGATCGGATCAGCGAGTGCCGGCGCCGTCGCCACGGCGGAGAGCGTCACGGCAGCGGCGATCGACGCGACGACGGACGGTCGACGTGGTGCACGCATGCGGGGACTCCCTCAGGCCAGGGCTGACTTCACCCTAGTGATCCGGGTTCCCGTTCGGTGTGGTTGGCCGGAAGCTGTGGAAGATCCGGCGATGCGGTGCTGCGGACGGCGACCCCGGCGGCGGCCTCCAAGACGCACAACGCGGCCAACCGCACGGTGCGCTCGTCGGGACTGTCTGCCGTTGCATCGACCTCGGCGATGTCGAGCGACACCACACGCGGATCGGCTCCGGCAGCCCTCGCCGCCAACCGGAGTTCGTAGGCGCTCAGACCACCGGGAACGGAGGCCGGACACGCCGGCGCCACTGACCGGTCGCAGACATCGACGTCGAGGTCGACGTGGATCCGGGGGTTGGGTCCGACCCCCGCGATCGTCAGCGCGCGGTGCATCGCCGCCCGAATCCCCGACTCGGCCACCTCGTCCCTGGTGATGATCGTGATCCCGGCGGCCCGAGCCCGCTCGACGTACGCGGCCGAGTTGGCGAAGTCCGCCAGCCCGACCTGAACGACACGCCGGCCCGGCAGTCCCGCGTCGAGCAGTCGGCGAATCGGTGATCCGTTCGATGAACCGTCCCGCAGGTCGTGGTGGGCGTCCAATGTCACAACCCCGGTCGCACCCATCCCGACCGCCACCGGGTACGTCAGCGAGTTGTCCCCGCCGATGGCGATCAGCAGGTCACCGGTCCATGAACCCACGGCTTCCTGCGTGCGCACCTCCCCGGCCGGGCCATCGGGTTGTCGAACGTCTCCGAGATCGACTGCGCGCAGTCCGGTCAGATCGCGATCAACGGCGTAGGACCAGGTCGAGTATCGGTTGAGCGCCCCGCGGACCGCTGCGGGAGTGGTGTGCGCGCCGGTGGGGGACAGCGACGTGAGGTGGGTCGGCACGCCGAGGATGCCCACGTGGGCCCTCGCTCTGCCCGGTGTCGGCCAGCTGCCGGCTCGGGGCCACAGCGGATCGTGCGGCAGCGCCGACTCGGTCATCGAACTCTCCTGCCGGCTCGCCAGACTCCGCCGATCAGGTCGACTCCCGGTCGATAGGCCAGGTGAAGGTAGCTCGGGGCGTCGAGGGCGATGAGATCGGCCGGACCGCCGACGGTCAGGCGGCCGACGTCGTCCCGGCGCAAGGCCCGAGCGCCGCCGACGGTCGCCGCGGCCACGGCCTGGGCGACGGTGAAGTGCATGTCCCGCACCGCCACGGCGATGCAGAAGGGCATCGAGGTGGTGAAACTCGTGCCCGGGTTGCAGTCCGTGGCCAGAGCCACCAGGGCTCCGGCCGCGAAGAGCCGCCGGGCGTCCGGATACGCACTGCGGGTGGCGAATTCGGCACCTGGCAGCAAGGTGGCCACGGTGGGTTCGGGGGCTGTTGCCGAATCGGCCAAGGCGGTGATGTCCGACTCGCTCAGATGGGTGCAGTGGTCGGCGGATGCGGCGCCGAGCTCCACGGCCAGTCGCACCCCGGGACCGTGCTGGAGTTGGTTCGCGTGCACCCGCGCAGTCAATCCCGCGCCGCGACCTGCCAGCAGCACCTGCATCGATTCCGCCTCGTCGAAGGCGCCGCGGTCGCAGAACACGTCGATCCAACGTGCGTGGGGTGCACAAGCGGCGAGCATGTCGCCGGTGACCAGATCGAGGTAACCGGAACGATCGTCGGCGTATTCCTCGGGCACCACATGCGCGCCGAGGTAGGTGGTTTCCGACGTGAACTCACCGGCCACCTGCAGTGAGGTGCATTCCGTGGGGGTCGTCAAGCCGTAGCCGGACTTGATCTCGAAGGTGGTGATGCCCGACCGGGTGAATTCGCCGACGAGTTTGCCGGCGTTGGCCCGCAGTCGGTCTTCGCCGGCCGCTCTGGTGGCTGCGACGGTGGTGCGAATCCCGCCTGCGGCGTACGGCTGACCGGCCATCCGCGCGGCGAACTCGTCGGCCCGGTCGCCGTCGAAAATCACGTGGCTGTGGCTGTCCACGAATCCGGGCAGCACGGTCGCACCGTGGCAGTCGATCGCCAGATCCGCAGCCGGCGGCGCGGTGGCATCGCCGATCCAGGCCACCGTCGAGTCGGCCAAGACGATGGCGGCGTCGCGACGGATGCCCAACAGTCGATCGGCGGCCGGCGCGTGACCCGCTGCCTGCGAGGGATCGTTGGTGATCAGTTCGCCGATGTTGGTCAGCAAGGTCGTGCCGTTGGGTTCGTCCACGGTGGAGGGCGGGGCCATTCCGATCAACCTTCCCGCATCGGGATCCGCACACCATCGCGTTCAGCCACCTCGAGCGCTTCCGGGTAGCCGGCGTCGACATGCCGGATCACCCCCATGCCGGGGTCGTTCGTCAACACCCGCTCCAGTGTCTGGGCGGCCAGCGGGGTGCCATCGGCCACCGACACCTGGCCGGCGTGGATCGATCGGCCGATACC
>JACJWR010000004.1 GCA_020637055.1 Actinomycetota bacterium
CTCGTATGGAGACGGCTGACGTGACGATCACACCTGAACTGCTGCGGCGCCTGCTGGATCAGCAGTTCCCGGACCTTGCGGAGTTGCCCATCGGTGAACTGTTTCGGGGATGGGACAACACCACGGCGCGGCTGGGTTCGGAGTTGGCGATTCGGCTGCCCCATCGGCCGATCGGCGCCCGGACTACAGCCGACGAGGTCGCCTGGCTGCCGCGGTTGGCCCCTCACCTGCCACTGCCGGTGCCCGTGCCGCTGCGCTTCGGTAGCCCAGCGTTCGGGTATCCCTGGCGGTGGTCCGTGTGCCGCTGGGTGCCAGGGGAGTCCGTGCTCCAGGCGCCCTGGGATGCACCGGATGCCGCAGCGTTCGCGCTCGCCGAGTTCCTCCAGGCTTTGCATCGTCCGGCGCCCGCGGACGCTCCGGACAATCCTTTTCGAGCTGTGCCGCTGGTGGATCGACAAGCGGACGTCGAGCGGCTGCTCGGCGAATTCACCGACTACCCCGATCCACGGGTGGACACCGTTGCACTTGAGACTAGGTGGTGCGAGGCGATGGCCGCCCCGGCCTACTCCGGGCCGCCGGTGTGGGTTCACGGTGACCTGCACCCCGGCAATCTCGTCGTACACCGAGGCCGGCTCGCCGGGGTGATCGACTTCGGCGACCTGTGCGCGGGGGATCCGGCGGTGGACTTCGCAATCGGATGGATGGCGTTCGAGGGTTCTGGTCGGTCTGCGCTGCGTGAGTCGGCCACTGTGGATGACGACACCTGGCTCCGGGCCGGCGGGTGGGCTGTGCTGTTGGGACTGGTGATGGTTTCCGACTCACGGGCCGGCGCCGAGTTGGCCCGGGTCGGTGCCCGCACCTTGGGAGCCATCGCCGAAGGGGTCGGCGTGGAATCCTGACCGTCTCGGACCTAGCGGTCGCGGTCTTTGCGGGCCTTGACCCGCTGTCCCTTGACCCGGGTCCGTCCGAGCGCCTTGATCACTGCGGCCGCCTCGGTGTCGGGGACGTCGACCGTGGTGTGCCGGGCTCGGATGTCGATCGGCCCGATCTGGGAGCCAGGCAAACCGGTCTCGTTGGCGATCGCCCCCACGATGTCGGCGGGCCGGATTCCGGCGTCGTTGCCGGCGTTGATGAAGATCCGCTTCTTGCCCGGAGCGGGCGGTCCGCCCCGTCGGGATTTGCCGGACTGCCCGGGACCACCTTTGTCGCGTCGCCGGTCGGTTTCGTCGTCACGCTTGTTCCAGCCGCTGCGTCGACCCTTGTCGGCCCGGGCTGTCCGTGGTTCGGGCGCTTCCGGGATCTCGGCTTCGCCCTGCTCGCCGACTGTGGCGAGGTGTGCGGTCTTGATTGCGGCCAGCGCCACTTGCTCGATGCCGGCGTCTTCGGTGAGAGCCTCGAGCAGCGGGCGGTACCGTTCGAGGTCGTCGTCCAAGCAGGAGACGGCCAGACTTGCGCGAGTCAGCTCGAGCCGGCGTTCACGCAACTGGGCCGAGGTCGGGAGGGTGCCGATCTCGATGTTCCCGCCGGTGCTGCGCTCGATGGCTGCGAGTTGGCGACGTTCCCGGGGCTCGGCGATGGTGATCGCCGTACCCGTGCGGTCGCCGCGTCCGACCCGGCCGATCCGGTGCACGTAGGATTCCGGTGCTGCCGGCACATCGAAGTTCACCACGTGTGTGAGGTGGTCGACATCCAGGCCGCGAGCCGCCACGTCGGTGGCGACGAGCAGATCCGCGCCGCCGCTGCGCAGCCGTCCCATGACGCGATCGCGCATCGACTGATCCATGCCTCCGTGCAGAGCTTCGGCTCGGTATCCGCGGCCGTTCAGGGTCTCGGCGAGTTGGTCGACCTCAGCACGGGTGCGGCAGAAGACGAGCGTGGCCGCGGGCGTCTCGACGTCGAGGATCCGGCCAAGTGCAGCAGCCTTGTAGGGGCGCGCGACCACGTAGGCGACCTGGCGGATCTTGGGACCGGCGTCACCGGTGGGCACTTCACGCTCGATCTCGATCCGGAGCGGATCGTCGAGGTGGTGTTTGGCGATCCGCAAGATGCGTTTGGGCATGGTCGCGGAGAACATCACCGTCTGCCGGTCCGCGGGCGCCTGCGAAAGGATCTCCTCGATGTCCTCGGCGAATCCCATGTCGAGCATCTCGTCGGCCTCGTCGAGCACCACGGTGGCGACGTCGTTCAACTTCAAGGACTTGCGGTTGAGCAGGTCCAACGCACGGCCGGGGGTGGCGACCACGATGTCGACGCCACGTTTGAGGGCTGTGATCTGCCGTCCTATGGGTTGGCCGCCGTAGACCGGCAGCGTGCGGACTCCGAACGGTCGGCCATAGCGATGCACAGCTTCGGCCACCTGGACGCACAGTTCCCGGGTGGGTGCGAGCACCAGAGCGGTGGGGAGGCCGCTGCGGTGTTCGCCGATACCGCTGACGATGGGTAGGGCGAAGGCGGCAGTCTTTCCCGTGCCGGTCGCCGCCTGACAGAGCAGGTCACGACCGGAGATCATCTGCGGGATCGCGGCGGTCTGGATCGGGGTCGGAGCTTCGTAGCCGAGGCCGGCCAGGCTCGACACGAGGTCCGGATGCAGCCCGAGCGAGTCGAATCCGGCGTCTTCTGCGGTCACGCCACACGTCCTCTTCTTCCGCGTGCCGCCGGTGCGACACCACTCGCCCAGCGTAGGGGGTCGGGTCGTCGGCCGCCGACCGCAGGCCGCCGCCCGCTCGGGCAGTCCGGATTCAAAGTCGCCGGTCGACTGACGGCTTCACTCGAAGGCTGGGCCGGTGAACTGCGCCCGGTCGGCTGTGACGAGATAGGCCGACCATCCAGTGAGGCGTTGCACCGATCGCATGCCGTAGGCCCCCGCAGCCACCAGGCCTGTCGCCAGCGCGTCGGCGAGTCCGGCGTCGGGGCCGACCACGGTCGCGGAGACCACCCCGGAGGGCTTCCTGTGCGTCGCCGCGCCATGGATGTGGTGTCCGCGCTCGTAGGTTCCGGATGTCGCGACCGCGCACTCCGCGCTACGCACCACCCGCATCACCCTGGATCGCTGGTAGGGGTGCCGCAGCCCGACGCGCCAGGGGTGCCCGCGCCCGGCATGGCCCCGGCAGGCAACGTCGCCGCCGGCGTTGACGCACACGTTCGGGAATCCCGCCTCGACGACCAGGTCCACCAGCCGATCCGCGGCCCAGCCTTTGACATATCCGCACGGGTCGAAGCGCCCGCCCGCCGACCAAGGATCGAAGGCGCCGCCGCTGATCTCCTGCGCCGATCGGCAGCGGGCCAGCACGTCGCGAACCGACTCCGGCAGTTCCGGTTCGGTCGCCTCTCCGCTGCGCAGTCGGGAGACCCAGGAATCGGGTCGGAACGGTGAGAAGAGTCGGTCCACCTCGTGGGTGAAATCCACGGCAGCCGCGAACGCTTCGTCGGCTCGGGTGTCGTCAAGCTCCTCGGCGCGCACCTCGACGTCGACCACGGTGCTCCACACCGACCAGGCCCGTCGGCGGCGACGCCACGGGCGTTGTGGTCCAACGTGATCGGTCATGGCTGTTCAGCTGCCACAGTAGCCGGCACTCCGGCCTCGGCGAAGGCTGCGGCGGCCGACTGCTGCCACGCCTCCGACGTGAAGGTGGCGCCGCTGACGGTTGCCACGTCCGCCGACTGCGCTGCCAAGGCTTCTTCGGAGAGCACCGCCACCGCACGCTCCGAGATCGCCTGGGACTTCGGATCGTCGGCGGGGAAGGCCAATGCCGTCACCTCGGTGACAACGCCTTCAGCTACGGTCACTTGAACCTGCACGTCGCCGTATCGGGTGGCGACGACTGGCCCGGTCGCGGTAGCGGTATCGCCCGGGGGAGTCGGGGCGACCGCGGGCGCCGCGCCGCTGGACGAGGCGACCGGCTCCACCGGTTCCGGGACAACCGAGGCCTGGACATCGCTCTGCGGGGTGTAGGTCAGTGCCGCTCCCAGGCCGACGGCGGTGCCCGCCGTGATCAGCAGTGCACGTTTCACTGTCATTTCCTTTCCGTGGCTCTAGAACACGAACAGCTCGTGGTGGAATCGCTCTTTGGCAGCACCCGCCTGCAGTGCAGCCGCCTCGATCCGATCGAGGAAACCTGCCGGCCCGCAGGCGAAGATCTCGGCCTCGGCGAGGTGAGGGGCCATGGCCAGCAAGGCCCGGTCGTCAATCCGACAGGTGCTGATCTCGCCGGTGAGGTAGTGCAGGGTCCACCCGCACCGGGCGGCCTCAGCCTCCACCTCGGCCCGCAACGGGATGCTGCCCTCGGCGAAATCGACCACCCGGTAGATCAGCGTCACCTCGTGGCCGGACGGCAGGCTCTGCAGCAACGCCAACACGGGCGCCATTCCCACCCCCGCAGCCAACGCCACCACCGGCGCACCTGGCCGCACCCGATCCGCGGTGAAGGCACCGTAGGGGCCCTCCGCGAGTACTGGAGTACCGACTTTGAGTTCGGTGGCCAAGTCTCCGCTCTGGTCGCCCAGGTTCTTGACGGTGATCCGCAGAGACCGACCGTCCGGAGTCGCGGAGAGTGAGTAGGGGTGCGCTTGCCACCACCAGTGCCTGGTGCCGAAGCGCCACTCGAAGAACTGCCCGCCCACCACCGGGATCCGTTCGATTCCGTTGCCGGTGAAGTACACGTTCACCACGCCATCACTGTCCGGAACGACAGCGGCCACACGCAGCCGGTAGCGACGGTGGCGTAGCAGCGGCAGCAGTACCCGGTTCAGCACCACTGTGACGGCGAGCGCGAGGTAGAGCGCGATCCAACTCAGGCGGAGCCACGGAGCGTCGGCGAACAACGAACCCAGGGCCAACTGGTGGCCGAATCCGAGTGCCACCGCGAGGTAGAGGTAGAGGTGCCCCACCCACCAGGTCTCGTAGCGGACCTTGGACCGGGCTCGCCGGATACTCGCAACGGAGAGCACCACCATCAGGGCGAAGGCCACGGTCGCCGGGACCATCCACGGGTAGTCGAACACCAGCGAGGTGAATTGCGGCCACCAGCCCGTGGACATCGATTGTGCGTAGCCCAAGGTGGTGAAGAACACGTGGCCGGTGATCAGCACCACCACGAACGGTGCCAGCCGGCGGTGGAACGCGATCAGCCGGTCCTGGCCGATCTCGCGTTCGAGCCAGGGGATCCGGGCGACGACGAAGATGAGGACCAGTGAGAGGTAGGTGCCCAACATCGCGGTCAGGGTGCCGGCCATGGTCGCCGGGCCGCCGGCGGCGTCAAGGCCCGCACTGGTCAAGATCCAGGCCGATCCCACCACAGCGCCGGCACCGAGGCCGGCGATCAGTGCAGCGAGATCACCGGCCCGACGGCGGGAATGCGGCGGAGGCGAACCGTGGCTCGGGGAGCGGCGACGGAACAACGCGGTGCGGGTGCGAGACGAGACCTCCCCCGCGACGTGGGGGGCGTTGCGGGGGAGGTCGGTACTGACGCTCATCGAAAGTGCCTCGTCGATCAGCGGGTGAACGCGTTGAGGTGGCCCTGCGACGCGCGGAGCTGGGAGTCGACGACCCGCAGGACGTCTTGGTTGGTGAACAGGGTCTTGGCGTAGGCCAGGTCTTCAAGGTCCTGACGTTCAACCGTGGCACCGGCGGCGAGGGCCGCCTCGGGAGTGGTGGCGGAGTTCAGCAGGTCGGTGTACATCGCGGCAAGCGCCGGATCCGAGAACACACCTTCCGCCTCGCCGGCCGTCGGGTCGGCGATCCCGTAGGTGGCCAGCAGGTTGCGCACCGCATCCATGTGCTTCTGCTCGGACTTGGCGATGTTCGCGAACTGCGACAGGTCCGGGTACTGCCGCGCCAACTCCAGGTAGAGGTCGCGGGCGACCTTCTCCTCCTCGACCCAATACACCAGGTCTGCGGTCTGGTCGGGGGTGAGCGCTGCCGGGGTCACCGCCTGGGTGGAATTGGCCTGGGCGGAATTCGTCTGAGTCTGCCGGGCACCGTTGCCGCCGCCGTTACCGCCGCCGTTTCCGGCCATCGCGGGGACAGCCACGGCTCCGGTGATGAGAACCGCAGCGGTGAGGGTGCTTGCGACCTTGGTCGAGATCTTCATGATGTCCTCCTCGGTTTCGGTCCGGTCCGGGCTAGCCGGTCCGGTTGATGACGTAACTCAACTGTCGACCGCGCGGCTGAAGGCGGTGTGGCAACGATGTGGAGATCGTGTGGAGGTTTTCGGGGAGCAGGCCGGGCGCGGTCGAGTCAAGTCGCGTGTGCCTGCGGGTCCGTCGGGTGGCAGCGGGCAAGATGTGGGGGTGGCCGATGTGTTGGTGGTGGAAGATGAGCGGGACATCCGCGAGCTGCTCCGGCGCTACCTCGAGCGCGACGGGCATTCGGTGATGACCACCTCGACCGGCGCCCAGGCTCTGCTCGCCCTGGTCGATCAGCCGCCCGATCTGGTTCTCCTCGACCTCGGCCTGCCGGACATCGACGGCATCGAGGTACTCGCCGCCGCCAAGGCCGCCGGCATCTCGGTGATCGCGCTGACCGCCCGCAGTTCTGTCGAGGAGCGCATCGACGGGTTGTCGCGGGGGGCGGACGACTACGTGGTGAAACCCTTCAGCCCGCAAGAGGTCGTGCTGCGGGTGGCCGCCGTCTTGGGTCGGGGCGCCGGGGTGGCCGACGACGGCGTGCTCTCGTTCGGCGGCGGTCGGTTGCGCATCGACTCGGTGCGCCACCGGGCCAGCCTTTCCTCACGCGACCTCGAGCTCACACCGTCGGAGTGGGGGATTCTGGTGGCCCTCGCGGCAACCCCCGGTCGGGTCTACTCGCGTGCGGAACTGGTCAACCGGGCCCGCGGCTACGAATACTCGGGATTCGAGCGCACCGTGGATTCCCACGTGAAGAACCTGCGGCGCAAACTCGGGCCGGAGGGCGCCGCCATCGTGGAGACCGTGCTGGGCGTGGGCTATCGGCTGGGGTTGGAACGTGATCGCTGAGCGGGCGCTCCGGCTGGGGCCGCTGGGGAGACGCCTGTTAGCCGCGTTCCTGCTGGTGGCACTGGTGTCCGTCGCGCTGGTCACGGTGGCGTCGCTGATAGGTACGTCGCACGGCATCACCGCCACCAAGTCGGAGCAACGGGCCACGGCAGCGCAGGCCACAGCAGACGCCGCCGGCACCGCGTACGCCGAGGCTCAGGGCTGGCAGGACGCGGATCTGCGGCGCGCGAGTGCAATAGCCACCGCCGCGGGGGCTCGGCTCGTGGTACGGGACGCCCAGGGTGAGGTGGTCGCCACCCCCGGGCATACCGACGGTGAGGACAAGGTCGCCGGCACTCCGGCCAACGCCGAGGCCGGTCCGGAAGGTAGCGCCGGCGGGGCGTCGACGGCGATTTCCGGCCCCAATGCGGTGGTCCGCCCGGTGGTGGTGGACGGCGCGGAGGTGGGCTCCGTTCGGTTGGGGTTCGGCCCCGAACAGGCAGGTTCCGGGCAGCAGATCGCCTGGACGTGGACGGTCGCCGCGGCCCTGGTGGCGATGCTGGTGGCGACCGTCGCCGCATGGTTCGTTTCGCGTCGTATCACCGGCCCCCTCACCGGGTTGATGGCGGCGGTGCGGAGTTTCGCCGCCGGGGATCGCGACCGCCGGGCCGGAGCGGCGTCCGTCGCCGCGCCCGGTGAACTCGGCGAATTGGCGCGGTCGTTCAATGCCTCGGCTGATTCGATCGAACTGTCGGAGGCGACCCGGCGGCGGATGGCAGCCGACGTCGCCCACGAACTCCGCACGCCGTTGGCCGCCCTGCAAGCCGGCCTGGAAGAAGTGAGTGACGGACTGGTGGAGCCCGACGAGACGCTGTTGCGGGGTCTGCACGCGCAGTCTGTGCGGCTCGGGCGAATCGTGTCGGATCTCTCCGAGCTCACCAACGCCGAGGCCGCCGCCCTGACCCTTTCCTGCCAGCCGGTTGACCTCGCCGCTCTGGCCAGAGATGCCGTTGCGGCTGCACAGCCGATGCTGGAGGCGGTCGGCGTCTCGGCCGACGTCGAGGCGGGCGAGGGCTGCTGGGTCTCCGGCGACGAGGGCCGACTGCATCAGGCGCTGTCGAACCTGTTGAGCAACGCCGCGCGCTACTGCCGGCAGGGCGACCGGGTGACGGTCTCGGTGACATGTCGGGGTGCCGATGCTCTGCTCTCGGTCGCCGACACCGGCCCCGGTATCGCTCCAGCCGACCTCGACCTCGTGTTCGACCGGCTCTGGCGCGGCACGGCAGACTCCGACGCGGACGGGCTCGGCATCGGATTGGCCGTGGTGAAGTCCCTCGTCACCGCGCACGGAGGTGAAGTGAGCGTCAGCTCCCAAGAGGGGCACGGCGCTCAATTCGAGGTCCGACTGCCGAGGTTGCCGCAATCCGGTTCGGGACACGTTCAGGACGGGTAAGCCAGGTGCGGCCCGGCTGACACGCGGCGCCGGTTGAGCGATGATGGAATCCACTGGAGACAGGGATCCAGAACATCACCAGGAGGCGACATGTCAGATCTCATCGTCATCGGCTACGACGACGAAGCCACCGGACGAAAGGCCTACGACACGGTCCTCACGCTGAACCAGGACATGGTCGTGCAGCTGGAGGGGCTCGCCATGGTGACCACCGACGAGCACGGCAAGAACCACGTCGAGACGCCGTCGAAACTCGTCGGATCCAGTGCCGCGTTCGGCGCCCTGTGGGGGTTGTTGATCGGGGTGTTGTTCTTCGTTCCGGTGTTCGGACTCGCCCTCGGCGGCGTGATGGGTGCGCTGATGGGCAAGATAGGCAAGTCGGGCATCAACGATCAGTTCCGCAAGCAGGTCAACGACATGATGACGCCGGGCAGTGCGGCCGTGGTGATCATGGCTTCTCAGATCACCGAGGACAAGTTCGCCGACGCCATGAAGCCCTACGGCGGGAAGCTGCTCAAGACTTCGCTTTCCACCGAGGATGAGAAGGAACTCGCCCACGAACTCAGCGGTCAGGACGAGTCCGACGGCAAGTAGTCGTCGAGGATGAGTGGCGGGGGGGTCGTTGTTGGCACAATGGCGGCCATGACGGCAGCCCAGACGACGGCCTCGGACGACCCGACACTGCCGCGGGGTCGGCCCCGGGTGGTGATCGTCGGCTCCGGCTTCGGCGGCCTCTTCGCCGCGAAGCATCTGCGACGTGCGAAGGTCGACGTGACGCTGATCTCGGAGACCCCCAACCACGTCTTCCAGCCGCTGCTCTACCAGGTGGCGACCGGCATCCTGTCCGAGGGTTTGATCGCCCCGCCCACCAGAGAGATCCTGGAGCATTCCCGCAACACCGAGGTGCTGCTCGGGACCGTCACCGAGATCGACCTCGCCGGTCGAAGGGTGGTGTCCAGACTGGGTGAGGTGCACACCGTCACCGAATACGACCACCTGATCGTTGCTGCCGGCGCCGGTTCGTCCTACTTCGGCCACGATGAGTACGAACTCTTCGCCCCCGGCTTGAAGACACTCGACGACGCCAAGGAGTTGCGGGCGCGGATCTTCGGCGCCTTCGAGGCGGCGGAACTGCTTGCCGCGGATCAGGACGTGACCGAGTGGCTCACATTCGTCGTCGTGGGTGCGGGTCCGACCGGGGTGGAGATGGCCGGGCAGATCCGGGAACTCGCGCAGCGGGCACTCAAGCGCAACTTTCGGCGCATCGATCCGGCTACGGCTCGGGTGGTTCTGGTCGACGGTGCCGACCAGGTGCTGACACCGTTCGGCGAATCCCAGGGCCGGCACACCGAGAAGTCCCTGGAGAAACTCGGGATCGAGGTCAAACTCGAAGCGATGGTCAGCGAGGTTGATGCGCAAGGCGTGACCGTCACCCACCGCGACGGCACCACCGAACGGATCGGTTCCCGCTGCAAGGTCTGGGCTGCCGGCGTCTCGGCGTCCCCGCTGGCCGCCCAACTCGCGGCGCAGGTCGGCCTCGAGGTGGATTCGTCGGGGCGTATCCCGGCCAACGGTGACCTCACGCTGCCCGGCCATCCCGAGGTCTTCGTCGTCGGCGACATGGTGACGCTGAACAACTATCCCGGCGTGGCGCAGGTCGCAATGCAGGGCGGTGCCTTCGCCGCGAAGCGGATCAAGCGCACGGCGGCCGGCAAGCCGATCGATCCGGAGGAGCAGTTCCACTACTTCGACAAGGGATCGATGGCGACGATCTCCCGGTTCCGCGCGGTGGCGAACATCGGTCCGCTGAAGGTGCGCGGATTCCTGGCCTGGCTGCTGTGGCTGTTCATCCACATCAGCTTCCTGGTGGGGTTCCACCAGCGTGTGACGACCCTGGGCCACTGGGCAGTGTCGTTCGTGGGACGGGCGCGCACCGAGCGGACGTTCGTGCTCAACGACGTCGAACTCGAACACGCCAGGCGACATCCGGCCGAACCGACCACGAAGGACGATGATGCCGGGGAGCCCACCGCCGAGGCGGATCAGCACTAGGCCGCGGCGCCCCGGGTCACAGCGGTGAAGTGCCGGTCACCACCATCTGCGGCCGACCAAGAGAGTCCAAACCGAGGGGCTGGTAGCCGGTGGCCGCAGGTCCGCATCGAACCACCTGTCCGTTGTACTGCGGATCTTGGTCGATGAGTTCGTGGCAGGCGGCGAGGGCGCGCTGACCCCAGTAGTTGGGGTGCACCGCGAGGGTGGCGGCGTCTGCCACCCGACCCGAGACCGATTCCATGATCGTCGGGTAGCGCTTGGTGGCGCAGGAGGCGTCCGGATTGCGCGCGATGCAGTTGATGATGATGGGCGCCACCCAGGTGCCGCCCTGACCGGCATAGGCATCGAACACCGGCTGGACGGTGTTCAATTGCGGTCCGTTGTCCTTCGGCGGGTTGAACTTGCTGCACAGTTCGTGAGAGGTGAAGGCGGGGGCGATCACCTTCACGTTCACGTCCGCCAGCGCACCCTGCTTCGCTTGCGCAAGCCCGGTGAGCATGGCATCGGCCAGACGCGGGAACAGCGTGTTCTGGAAAAAGGTGAGGTCGCCGTCGGTGAAGGGGCAGCCGCCGTAATCCTGACGTCCCCAACCGTGATCGCCGCCCAGCGGAGGCCACATGTCCTGCGGACTCGGGACGATCATGGGCGGGAGTTGGTAGGAGATGGTGTAGGAGTCGGCCGGTCGGCCGGCCGCATCCATGGCGGTCTTGATGTTGGTGAAGGCGGTGGTGACGTTGTCGCGCACGGTAGGCAGGCTTGCCAGCGCGGCACCGACGGGCGACTTGGGGTCGCCGGCAGATTTCCAGCAGGCCGATGCGAGCGGGGTCACGAACTGCGCGGCGCAATAGGCGACGACATCGGCGAAACCGGCGTCGTTACCCCCGGTGGACACCATGATCACCGGCAACTGATCGCCGTTGGCGGTCACTTCGGTGGCGAACTGTTGCAGCTGGGCGGCCTGACCCGTGCCGTTGGCGAAGTCGATTCCCGGCTTGTAGACGCCGTCGGAGTTCACCGTCGAATACGTCCGCGCCCCGGAACAGGCGAGGTTCTTGCCCGTGGTCTGGGATCCACCGGCGAACATGGCGGCGGATGCCGAGCGGTGACACATGCCTCCCGGAGCGCCGGAGAAGTCGCCCGGGAAAGTCTGTTCCAGGCTTGATCCGTAGGCGATCGCGGTCCAGTCGCCCAGTGAGCCGCTGCGGTAGTTCTTGCCCATCCACGAAGCACCCTCGCCGGACATGAAGGAATCGCCGAGGCCCACCACCCAGTTACGTTGGTCGTCCGGTTCGGCCGCGGCGGCGCTACCGGCCGCGCCGACGCCGGTCGCGAGTACCACCGCGGTGGTCGCGAGCAAGGATGTCAACCGCCGGTGCCTTCGCCACATGGCAACGAGGCTAGTTGCGGGACGGCCCGGTAGTCGACCGGTGCTGTAGCGGAAAGCGCCGATCAAGTGACATCCGGCGACCTGCGCTGCCTCACTCGTCCGCGGCGCCGGCCGAGGTGGACCCGATCGGCTGTTATGGTTGGGCTACCGCTCGACCCATGTTGAGCGAGATGGCTCTGCAGCCGTTGGACCCGGGCGCGCTCGTGTACTAGCGCCCGGCGTGTGACTCATTCGGCGCAGCCAAGGCCTCTGCGGTATTCAGGAGCTACTGATCGCGGCCACCCCAACGCAACGGATCGCCTCGGCTGTGTTGCTGGGCGACCGCCGGTCGCAGCGAATCTTGGTGTGCCAGCAAAGGCCGCGACCGGGATTCGCACCCGCCGACTTGCATCATCGAGGAGCACGACCATGACCCCTGTCCGAACTGATCCGAACATCCCCACAGCTGCAATCGCCGAACTGGGCCTTCGCGCTGAACTCACCGAATCCCTGGCCGCCCGGGGAATCACGACCGCCTTCGACATCCAAGCCCGCACGATCCCGGCCGCACTCGCGGGTCGAGACGTGTGCGGCAAGGCGCCCACCGGCTCCGGCAAGACGCTGGCATTCGGCATTCCCGTGGTGGAACGTGTCCAGCGGGCTCGACCCAAACATCCGCGCGCTCTGATCCTCACCCCGACCCGGGAGTTGGCTGCGCAGATCGCAGGTGAACTGCAACTGCTGATCGGCAACCACCGCACTTCGGTGGCCACCTTCTACGGTGGGGTGGGATTCGGCCCGCAACTCGCGGCGCTGCGTCGCGGTGTGGATATCGCCGTGGCGTGCCCCGGTCGGCTCGCCGACCTCATCCGCCGTGGTGACGCGTCGTTGAGCGACGTCGACATCGTGGTGCTGGACGAGGCCGATCGCATGGCGGACATGGGCTTCCTGCCCGAGGTGCGTCGCCTGCTCAACCAAGTGCGCCCGGATCGCCAAACCCTGCTGTTCTCGGCCACCCTCGACGGTGCCATCAACGTCCTGGTGCGGGACTATCAGCGGGATCCGCTGCGGGCCGAGGTGGCCCCGGATCCAAAGGTCGTGGATCGCACGACCCACACCTTCCTGCCGGTGCGCCGCGATGCCCGGGTGGCCACCGCGGCCGACTTGGTTGCCAAGCACGGCAGTGCGGTGGTGTTCTGCCGCACCAAACGGGGGGCCGACCGCGTCGCCCGTCAGTTGGGCAATGCCGGTGTCGCGGCAGTGGCCATCCACGGTGGTCGCAGCCAGGGTCAACGAGACCGTGCCCTGGCGAGCTTCGCCCGCGGCACCGCGCAGGCACTGGTCGCGACCGATGTCGCTGCGCGCGGCATCCACATCGACGATGTGCAGTGTGTGGTGCACTTCGACATTGCCGGGGACCACAAGGACTATGTCCACCGCTCGGGGCGCACCGGGCGGGCAGGCGCCCCCGGGACGGTGGTCTCGCTCGTGACAGACGAGGACGCAGCGGCCGTCCGCAGCCTCCGACAGGCACTCGGAATGGAAGCTCCGGCATCCCGCGCGCCGAGGAAGACCACCAAGCCACGCAACTCCTCCCGGCGAGCGCAGGGTCGGCGTCGTCGCTGAGCTCCAGCCGATCCGGGCCGTCGATCGCCGGAGTACGGCAGGATTGCCCTTGTGATTGAAGCCGATCTGACCGCCGCGCTGAGTGGCCTGCGTCGCGATCTCGGCGATGTTCGCCTGCCGCTGCCGGTCGCTCAGGTGGACACCGCCAGCGCCGACGTGGTGGCAGTCGTCAACCAACTCGACGATTACGTGCTGCCGCGCCTGCGCGACCTCGATGCGCCACTCGTCGCCGTCGTCGGCGGGTCCACCGGAAGCGGCAAATCCACCCTGGTCAACGCCTTGGTCGGGCAGTCGATCACCACGGCGGGGGTGCTTCGACCCACCACCCGATACCCGGTGCTCGTGCACCACGGTGCCGACGGGCGTTGGTTCGACGACGACCGGATTCTGCCGCGGTTGCCGAGGATCACCGGCGAGGTGATCGAACCTGTGGGGGCTGATGAGCGGTACGGGGTGAGGCTGGTGGCCTCTGATCGGATTCCGCGCGGATTCGGCATCCTCGATGCTCCCGATCTCGATTCGGTCTCGGCGGCCAATCGGGACCTGGCCCAGTTGCTGCTCGCCGCCGCCGACCTGTGGCTCTTCGTCACGACTGCGGGTCGCTACGCCGATGCGGTGCCCTGGCAGGCGTTGCGGGCTGCCCAGCAGCGCGACGCGGCAGTGGTGATCGTGGTGAACCGGGTGCCGCCGGAGGCGGTTGCTCCGATCACCGCCCACGTCCAGGCGCTGCTCGACGCCGAAGGTTTGGCCGACGCCCCGCTGTTCGTCGTTCCGGAAGTGCCGCTGACCGATGGGATGCTGGTGGCCCCCGAGGTGGACGCCTTGGCCGATTGGCTGTTCGCATTGGTCGACGATGCCGCCACCCGTGCCGCCATCGCCCGACGCACGGTTGCGGGGGCGGTGGCGCATCTGCTCACCTTGATGCCGTCGATCATCTCGGCCGGGCAGGCCCAACTCGAGACCCGCGATCGGCTCGCGGAGGCGGCGCGAGCGCCCTACTCCCGCGCTGTGGAGCGAATTTCTGAGGCCGCCACGGATGGCTCCCTGATGCGGGGCGAGGTGTTGGCCCGCTGGCAGGAGTTCGTGGGAACCGGCGAGATGCTCAAGCGCCTGGAGACCGGGGTGGGTCGGCTGCGGGATCGGGTGAAGGCGGCATTCACAGGTGAATCCGACGCACCTGAGCAGGTGACCGAGGCAATCGAAAGTCGCCTCGCCAGCCTGATCATCAACTCGGCGCAGGACGCTGCCCGCGGGGCCGACGGGGCGTGGCGGTCGGACCCGGCCGGCTATGCGCTGTTGGGTGGAGACGATCTGGGCAGAGCCTCGGTCGAGATCTCCGACCGTGCCGCCACTGCGGTGCGCGGATGGCAGGACGATTTGATCGAACTGATCCGGACGGAAGGTGCGGACAAGCGCCAGACCGCTCGGATCATGGCGTTCGGCGTGAACGGCACGGCCGCAGCCCTGATGGTCGCGGTCTTCTCGATGACGGGTGGCCTCACCGGTGCCGAGATCGGCATCGCCGGCGGATCGGCGGTCGTGGCGCAGAAGGTGCTCGAGGCTGTCTTCGGGGAGGACGCAGTGCGTCGTATGGCGGTCCGGGCCGCTGCCTCGCTCACCGAACGGGTGGAGTCGTTGATGGCCGCCGAGTGCGACCGATTCCTGATCCGACTGGCCGCGCTCGAACTCGACGACGCGCTCCCGAAGAGACTGACCATCGACGCCGAGGCGGTGGCTGCCGCCTACCGTGCCGAGTGGGAGTCGAGTCCCGACGGGTTCCGTTGGACGCAGCCAGTCGGAGGGGAGCCCGAGGGCGTCGGGGGTGACGAGGCCGGTGGTGGGTCGGTGTCTGAGAGGCGGCGTTGGCGGCGTCGGATCCGACAGTGGTGGGAGGGCCAATGACGATCCTGCGCCAGTTGCTGGCGCGGTTGGATCCCCGCGCACGGGCGGGTTCCGGCGCGCCGGTGGACCAGGCTGAGGTCGATCGGCGATTGGCCGGTCTCGCCCAGGCCACCGACGCGGCGGCCCACCGCCTGCCGGAGCCTGTGGTGGAAAGCGCTCGCGCGGTGATCGAGCGTGCCCGGCGGCGGCGGGAACTGTCACAGGACCTCACGGTGGTCGCGTTGGCCGGATCCACCGGGGCCGGCAAGTCGACCTTGTTCAACTCAATCGTCGGCACCGAGGTGGCGCACGTCGGGGTGCTTCGTCCGACCACAGCTGCCCCCATGGCGGCCGTCTGGCAGGCGTCCACCGACACCGATGAGCTCCTGGACTGGCTTGGAGTTGACCGCCGGCACGAGGTTGGTGACGGCGGCGATGAGCTGGCCGATCTGGTCCTCCTCGACCTTCCGGACCATGACTCGACACATGCCCACCACCGAGCCCAGGTGGATCGGCTGGTGGATCGCGCGGACGTGATGATCTGGGTGATGGACCCTCAGAAGTACGCCGACGCGTTGGTGCACGAGGCCTATCTCACAAGGTTCGCCCGGCACGCCGAAGTGACCGTGGTGGTGCTCAACCAGGTGGACCGGCTCAGCGTCGCCGATACTGACGCCTGCCTCCGCCATCTGAGAAGCCTGGTGGCCGCCGACGGCCTCGACGACGCCACAGTGCTCGCAACGTCGACGCGCAGCGGTCAGGGGCTGCCCGAATTGGCCGAGGTCATCGCCGACGCGATCGCATCCCGCCGGGCGGCGACGTCTCGTCTGATGGCGGACATCGCGTCGGCCGCCGAGGCTTTGGAATCGGCCGCGCCGGATCCCGGCGGGGTGATCCGAGTCGGCGGCGCGCCGGAGTTGGCGGTGCTCAACGATGCCCTGACCGATGCAGCCGGTGCCGATCTCATCAGTTCCGCGGTGGAGTCGTCGCGCAATCGGGCCGCGATCTCAGCCGTGGGTTGGCCCCCGCTGCGGTGGCTGAGTCGAAGGCGCGCCGATCCGATCGCTCGGCTGCGTTTGGATCGGCCGGGTGTCGACCCCGCGCTGGTGCGCACCTCCATGCCCTCGAACGATCCGGTGGCGTTGGCGCGTGCGCGGACCGCTGTGCACGACTTCGCTGCCACGGCGACCGCGGGTGCGCCGGCGGCTTGGGTCACCTCGACTCGCGGTGTGGCCGAGGCCGCAGCCGACGGATTGGCAGACCACCTGGATCGGGCGGTGGCACGGGCACCCATAGCGAAACCGAGCTCGCCGCGCTGGTGGGCCTTCGTCGGATGGCTCCAGTGGGGGCTGCTCGCGCTTGCGGTCGTCGGCGGCGGATGGCTGTTGGCATTGGCCGCACTCGGCTACCTGCAGTTCGAGCCACCCCCCACGCCCACGGTGAGCGGCCTGCCGATCCCGACGCTGATGTTGGCCGTCGGACTGCTCGGCGGCATCGTGCTGGCCGCAATCGCGCGAGGGGTTGCGGCCACGGGCGCTCGCCGCGCGGCACGTTCGGCTCGGGAAGCCCTCCGCCGAGAGGTTTCTGAGGTCGCCGAGTCGCTGGTGGTTGCGCCGATCGCCGGTGAATTGGAGTCGTTGGCCGATTTCCGCCTCGGATTGCGGGCGGCCGGGGCGCCGAACGCTCAGCCCGCGTCGCGACGGGGTCAGGCCACCTCGTAGCCGGCCTCGTCGATGGCCGCGCGGATCGCGGCATCGTCGAGATCGGTGCCGACGACCGTCACCTCGCCGGCGGTCAAGTCGACGGCCACCTCGGTGACGCCGGGGACGGCGCCCACCTCGCTGCTGACTGCGTTGACGCAGTGCTGGCACGTCATGCCGGTGACGGTGTAGTTGAGGGTGCTCGTTGACATGTGGTCGCTCCTCACGCTTGGGATGGTTGGAGTTCCGGTTGGTCTGCCGGTGACGGGTGTGTCTGCATCCTGCCCTTGAACCGGCGTAGTCGCAGGCTGTTGGTCACCACGAAGACCGACGAGAAGGCCATCGCCGCCCCGGCGACGAGGGGATTGAGCAGGCCCGCCATCGCCAGCGGGATCGCCGCGACGTTGTAGGCGAACGCCCAGAACAGGTTGCCCCGAATGGTGCGCAGGGTGCGTCGGGAGAGGGCCACGGCGTCGGCTGCCGCACGCAGGTCACCGCTGACCAGGGTGAGGTCGCTGGCCTCGATCGCCACGTCGGTGCCGGTGCCCATCGCGATGCCCAGGTCGGCCTGAGCCAGGGCGGCGGCGTCGTTCACTCCGTCGCCCACCATGGCGACCACTTTGCCCTGCTGCTGGAGTTCGCGTACCTGGTCCAGTTTGTGCCAGGGCAGGACATCGGCTCGGACCTCGGTGATCCCCACCTCCGCGGCAACCGTGTGGGCCGCCCGGCTGTTGTCGCCGGTCAGGAGCACGGGGGTGAGACCGAGTGCACGCAGTTCCGCCACCGCCTGGCGACTTGTCGGTTTGACGGTGTCGGAGACCACCACGATTCCGAGTGCTTCTCCGTCCTTCGCCACTGCGATCACCGTTCGACCGGCGGCTTCGGCGCGTTCGGCTTCGGCTGCGGTCTCAGGGGGCAGTTGCACGGCCCACGCGTCGGAGAGCCAACTGAGGCGTCCGGCGACGACGGCGTGTCCGTCCACGATGCCGCGCACGCCGCGGCCTTGCTCGTTGGCGAATTCACTCACCGGCGGCAGAGTTCCGAACTCGGCTTCTGATCGGGCCGCGATAGCGCGACCGATGGGGTGCTCGGAGGCGTGTTCCACCGCACCTGCGAGTAGTAGCAGGGTGACCTGGGTGGTCCCCGGAGTCGGTACCACGGCGTGCACACTCATCGCCCCGCTGGTCACCGTGCCGGTCTTGTCCAGCACCACGGTGTCGATTCGCCGAGTTGACTCGAGCACTTGCGGACCCTTGATCAGGATTCCGAGTTGGGCCGCTCGTCCGGTTCCCACCAGCAGTGCGGTTGGGGTTGCCAGGCCGAGGGCGCACGGACAGGCGATGATGAGCACCGCGACCGCGGCGGTGAAGGCCGCCTCGACGTCGCCGGAGAGCAGCAGCCAACCCACCAGCGTGCCGAGGGCGAGCAGTAGCACCACCGGCACGAACACCGCCGAGATCCGATCGGCCAACCGTTGCACCGGCGCTTTGCCCGACTGCGCGGCCATCACGAGTCGTGCCATCTGGGCCAGTTGAGTGTCCGCACCCACCCGGGTCGCCGACACCACGAGCCGGCCGCCGGTGTTGATCGTCGCGCCGACCACCGAGTCCCCGTCGCCGACATCGACTGGAATCGGTTCACCGGTGAGCATCGAGGTGTCCACCGACGACTCGCCCTCGACGACGACACCGTCGGTGGCCACTTTCTCGCCGGGTCGGACGACGAACCGATCGCCGACTGCCAGACCGCTGATCGGGATCCTGGATTCGACTCCGTCGCGGAGCACGGAGACGTCCTTCGCGCCGAGATTCAGCAACGCCCGAAGGGCTTCGCCGGAGCGATCCTTCGCCCGAGTCTCGAGGTACCGGCCGAGCAGGATGAACACCGTGACGGCCGCCGCGACTTCGAGGTAGATACTGGCGCCGGCGTGGCCGCCGACGAGGGTGAAGGACATCTTCTCGCCGGGCATGCCGGCACCGCCGAAGAACAGGGCGTAGAGCGACCAGAGGAAGGCTGCCCCCACTCCGATGCTGATCAGCGTGTCCATGGTCGCCGCGCCGTGACGGGCGTTGAGCCACGCAGCTCGATGGAACGGCCATGCCCCCCACACCACCACGGGGGCGGCCAAGGTCAGCGATGCCCATTGCCAGTAGGTGAACTGGAAGATCGGCACCATCGCCATCAGGACGACCGGGATCGTGAGCGCGGTGGAGATGAGCAAACGTTGCCGCAGGCCGGCCAACTCGTCGGCCTGCTCGCCGGCTGCGGGATCGCTGGCAGTCGGCGCCAGGTCGCCGCTGTCGGCCGTCGGTTCCTCGCCGGGCTCCGGCACCTGCTCGGCGCTGTACCCGGTGGCTTCGACGGTGGCGATGAGGTCATCGACGGCCACGCTCGGGCCCAGAGTGACCCGGGCAAGTTCGGTCGCGTAGTTGACTTCCGCGGATACCTCGGGCATCCGGTTGAGCTTCTTCTCCACCCGGGCCGCGCAGGACGAGCAGGTCATCCCACCGACGTGAAGATCGACTTGGCGGACCCCTCCCTGCTGCAGCTGTGTCATCCCTGGCCTCCGGTAACCGGCGTGGAGCGTTTGTCAATCCTTTGATCGACTCGACCAACGTACGGCACCCGGGTGGGCATTCCCGCCGGCCGCGGTCCCATTGCGTCCGACGAGGGGCGGCGCGCTGTTCAGGTGTTGAGATCTCCGCGCAGAACCGACACCGAGGAATGGCCGGGATTACCGTCGAATGGCTCATCGGAGATGTCCACGGCGCGGTATTCCGCGAGGTCCACCCCTGGCGGAACGGGGAGTAGCGTCTGGTGGGCACCGCCGGGCACCGTGCCCATGGCGATCATGCCGCCGGTGTTGAGATTGAGCAGCCACACCTCGTAGAAGCCGTCCGGATCGGCGAGGTTGGCCGTGGTCACCGAGAGCATCTGCACGCCGTCGACGACGGCGATCTCGGCGACCCCGGATTGGCCGTCGGCCGGGCCCTGGGCCACCGGTCCAAGCGAGGCCGAGGCGAGCACCTCGGGGGACTGTTGCCGGTCTCCCACGAGGGCGACCACGCCCGCTCCGACCACGATGCCCGCCACTGCGGCGGCGAGCAGCGGCAAGAAGCGCAGCCGACTCTCGGCCTTGCGGCGGACCTGGCCCAGATCCGTCACCCCGGCACTCGCCGAACTACCGCCGGGGGGCGGCTGTCGACTCGGGGTGGAAGTCGCCAACCCTGCCCGGATACCCTCCCAGACCGCGTCCGGGGGAGTCGTCAGCGGCGGATCATGTTCGGCTGCCCGGGCCACCGAGACGACGCCGGCCAGGTCGTCCACTTCGGCCTGGCAGAGCGAGCATTCCGCGAGATGGAGGGTGGTCTCGGCCGATGCCGGCTGGCCCAGGGCAGCCGCGTCGAGGGCGTCGGCGTCGAGGTGACGGTTGCCATCAGACATCTCGGCTGCCCTCCAATCGGGTGCGTAGGCGGTTCAGGCTGCGCCGCAGGTGGCTCTTGACCGTTCCCAGCGGCATGTCCAGTTTGGTGGCGATCTCGCTGTGGCTGAGTTGGGAGTAGAAGGCCAGGTCGACGATCGTCCTGGCCGGCTCGCCCAGCGAATCGAGTTCTTCGCGTACGACGATCCGGTCGACGAGGCCCTCGGCGTGGTCGATGTCCGGTTGCCCGCCCTCATGGTGCTCGGCGGTGGCGAACTCCCGGACCCCGACGGGCCGTCGCAGGTGATCCACCGCTCGGCGTCGGGCGATGGTCGTCAGCCACGACTTGAATGGGGCACGGGCGGGGTCGTAGGACGCCCGCCCGTGCCACGCCGAGAGGAAGGTTGCCTGGGTGATGTCCGCGGCGTCGTCGGGGTCGCCGACGGTGCGCAGGGCGATGGTGTACACCAATCCGCCCCAACGCTGATAGGCCTGTTCCACAGCCACAGGGTCGCCGGCGGCGAAAGCCGCCCCGATCTCACCCTCGACGCCGACCATGGGAAGAGTGTCCCATAGCGGCGTCGAGGGTGAGGCCAGCCGCAGAGCCGTCGCGGACATCGTCTGGGTGCTACTGCAGGGTGGCCGGGTCGAAGTCCGGGGGCAGCAGCACCTGGTCGATGAGGTGGATGACCCCGTTGCTGGCCTCGACGTCGGGCGTGGTGACGGTGGCCCCGTTCACCGTGACGCCGCCGCCCGCGGTGCTCAGCGTGATGCTCTGGCCCTCCAGGGTGGGCACATCGCCGTCGGTCACCTCGGAGGAAGGCACAGCGCCCTCGACCACGTGGTAGGTGAGGATCTTGGTCAAGGCGTCCTTGTTCGCCGGCTGCACCAACTTGTCGAGGACACCTTCGGGCAGGGCGGCGAAGGCGTCGTCGGTGGGTGCGAACACCGTGAACGGACCAGGTGCCTGCAGCGCCTCGACCAGACCGGCCGCGTCCAGAGCGGTGACGAGCGTGGTCGTGGTCGGGTTGGCCGAAGCGACACCGACGATGTCGCTGGTCGACGCTTCGTCGCTGGCCATCGCCGAGGGGCTCTCCGACGCAGTCGCTGCCGCGCTGGTCGCCGCCGGCGACGCCGAGGCGGTCTCCTCACTGGAGGAGTCGGAGCCGCAGGCAGCCAGCGTGAGTGACGCCGCGGCCGCGAGGCCGATGAAGGTGACGCGGATCTTGGTGGTGCGCATTGTTCTCTCCTTGAGTCCGGTGGCGGAGCCACAGTTGGTCTGTCACCTATCAATACGGTGGCAAGACCGTTTCGGATGCAGGGTTCTGAACAATTTTTGAAACGATTTGTGTCCAGGTCGGCGGGCGTGGTCGTCCGCTAGGTCGTCGTCGAGTCCGGGACCACCAGAACTGGGCAGGAGGCGTGGTGTACGACGTAGCTGGAGACCGAGCCCAGCAGTGCTCGGCGAAGGGCGCCTTGGCCGCGCTGGGCGATGATCAGGACGTCGGCGTGCAACTCGTCCACCAGTGCGCACAACACCACCCCCGGCTTGCCGTCCAGCACCCGGCGCTCCGCATCCGGCAGGTCTAGGCGCTCCGCAGTGGCCTCGAGGAGTTCGGCTCCCTGGGCCAGAACAGTCTCGATCATCGTCTGTTCGTGCGTCGGGGGCAGCGGCGGTGGCAGTCCGGGCTGTGCGCCGAGTTGGGTCATCGGTGCGGCAAGCCCGGTGGGAACCGTTTCGACTGCTGTGGCCAATACGATCCTGTCGCCCGAACGAGCGAGCAGTTTGACCCCGGTGGCGATGCCACGCTCGGCTAGATCGGAGCCGTCGGTGCAGGCGATGAAGGTTGACATGATCCGATCGTTGCACGATGGTCGCTCGTGTGGCGAGGTGGTGAGCCTGTGCTGCGACAACCGATCCGCCGTTCGTGCGGGCGATCCCTCCAGGAGGCACCATGACCGCCGTGCACCTCGCTGGGCCGGTGTTCCGGCTGCCCACTCTCGGCAGCTACATCAATTCGTTCGCCTTCGTGGAGGACGACGGCTCGGTCACTTTGATCGACGCCGGCATCTCCAAAGCGCCGCCGCGAATCGTCGCCGGGCTGGCCGACCTCGGCAAACACCCCCGGGACGTCCAGCGCATCATCCTCACCCACGCCCACATGGATCATGCCGGTGGGGCAGCGGCCCTACTCGCAGATTCGGCGGCCGGCGGGGTGGCGGCGCACGAACTCGACAGCGGCTACCTCTCCGAAGGCCGAGCGGCCCCCAGCGATCCGGAGAGTGTCGTCGCCCGGTTCTATCACCGCCTGGTGCCCGGCGGTTTCGACCCGGTGGCTGTCGATCGGACCGTGTCCGACGGTGAGGTGCTCGACGTCGCCGGCGGCCTCACCGTGCACCACACCCCCGGCCACACCCCTGGTCACATCTCGCTGCTCCATCAGGACACAGGTGTCCTCATCACCGGCGACGCGATCTTCAACATGAACCGGAGGCTGTCGTGGCCGATCAAGTTCGTGTGCACGTCGTTCGCGATGAATCAGGAGTCGGCGGCCAAACTGAGCGAACTCGACTACCGGATCGCCGCGTTCACGCATGGCCCGGAGATCGCCGAGAATGCGCGGGAGCAGGTGAGGTCGTTTGTCCGCCGACGACTCGCGTCTTGATCCGTCCGCGGCAGGTGCCCTTTCGCAACTCCGGCGCACCGCGGAATGGCTGCGCTCCCTGCCGCTGCGGCGACTCACCGAGGAGCACTCCCCGGTGGCGGCCGGGGCACGACTCCTGGTGACGCGGGTCGACGAGTTGACCCGCGTGGTCTGCGCGGATTCGCCGCACTGCGAGGAGTGCCCGCCCGGGTCGGTGCGGCCGCCGGCGGTGGACAGTTCCGTGCTCGGTGTGCAACTCGCCGCCCACAGCGACCAACTGGCGCGGGTGCTGCTGGTGTGTGGGCCGCGCAGTCAGCCGGAGTTGTCCGAAGGCCTCACCGAACTCGCGGCAGCGGCGCTTGAGTTGCGTCGCGGCTGAAGGTAGGTGTCGAGGTAGTCGGCCTGGGCGCGGAGCAGGTTGGCCGCGACCACAGGCTGCGGTGTCATGTGGGTGACTCCGGTCAGCGGCAGCACGCTGTGCGGGCGGCCGGCGGCGAGTAGCGCGGAGGACAGTCGCAAGGTGTGCGCTGCCACAACGTTGTCGTCGGCGAGGCCATGCGCCAGCAGCAGGGGGCGGCTCAGGTCGGGGGCGCGGCGGATGAGGTCGCTGGCGGCATAGTGGTCCGGTTGACGGGCGGGATCGCCGAGGTAGCGTTCGGTGTAGCCGGTGTCGTAGAGCCGCCAGTCGGTGACCGGGGCCCCGGCGACGGCGGCGTGGATCCGATCGGGGCGTGCCAGCAGGGCCAAGGCGCTCAGGTAGCCGCCGAAGGACCATCCCATGATGCCGACCCGGTTGCGGTCGAGGAGCCCGTCGAGGTCCGCCAAGACCTGGTCGAGCGCCGCCAGTTGATCGCCCAACGCACCGGTAGCCAGGTCGCCGGCGATGGCCCGTTCGTACGACGGCGAGACTCCCGGAGTTCCGACGCCGTCGGCGATCACAACGGCGTAGCCGCGGTCAGCCCACCAACGCGCCTCGTGGTAGGCGGGGCCGGCCGCGATCACCTTCTGGGCGTGCGGCCCACCGTAGGGCAGGAGCAGCACCGGCAGTTTCAGTCCGGGGTCCTCCGGCAGCGGATCAGGCAGCAGCACCGCGTAGCGCACCGTTCCCGTCGAACCCAGCGACGGCCGGGGCTGCGTCGGGGGCAACTCGGCACATGTCCGGATCGTGCCCACCAGCGCAGCGCCGGTGTCGGCGAGTCGATGGACGCGGGTCTGCCAGCGCACGTCGGTCAGGTCCGCGCCGGTGGTGATCAGCAGACCGTGCTCGACGGTGGCCTGGAACCAGCCGCCGCCGACCAGCGTCCACACGTCACCGAGGCTGTCGAGTCGGACGATGTCGGACGTTTCCGGGGCCTCCGCGGTGCGTAGCAGCAGGCCGAGGTCGTCGACCCCCACCACCGAACGCACCTCCAGATCTTCCGGCGAGATCGGTGTGGTGTCCGCGTAGGCCCGTAGATGGTCGCAGGCCGGGTCTCGCCGGACGGTGAGGATGCGACCGTCCGGCAGCCGACGCGGGGTGCCGGCTACGACGTCGACCCAGTGATCGTCCGACCAATGGGCCACTTGGTCGGCTGCTCCGGTGGTCGGGTCGATTGCGACGATCACCGAGCGTCGTTGGTCGCGGCTGAGCAGTTGGGCGAGCATCGTCTCGGCCGACCAGCGAACCTGGGCGATGTATTCGAACTCGGCATCGGGTCCAACCGTCAGGATCGGCTGCGGCTGCGCGTCAAGTTCGAAGGCCCGAATCAGCCACAGTGAGACCGTGGCGTTGGTGGTGCCCGCCGCGGGGTAGCGATGCTGGCGCGGCGTCGCGGACGGTTGCGCCGGATCGGAGATCCACCACTGCGGCACCGCCGAGTCGTCGGTGCGGGCCACGATCAGCGTCGAGCCGTCGGGCGACCACCAGAATCCGCGCTGCCGTTGGAGTTCCTCTGCCGCGATGAAATCGGCCAAGCCCCAGTTGGCACCGTCGTCCGGCGTGACGGCCCGAGGGTCGCCGCCGTCGGGTGCGCACACCCACAGCCGGCCATCGCCGTGCCAGGCGATGCCGCGCACCCCCACCCTGGGATCGACCGCCGACCCCGGGACGTCGAGTTGTCGCAAGCTCAATTGAACGCGGTCTGCGAGTGGCTCGGGCCCATCGGCGGTGGTGAGTCGCAGCAGGTACAGCTGACCGGCGAGGGTGAACACCACACTGCCGCCGTCCTCGGCGACGTCGAAGGCTGTGATGCCCGTACCGCTCTCGCGCTGTCGCTCCCGCCGGGCCTGCTCGGCTGCCGGAAGCAGCGCGTCATCGCGCAACAAACTGTCGACCGCGGCCAGTCGCGTCTCGCTGCCCTGGTCGATATCGAGCAACCAGAGGTCGTCGCGGGAGTTGCGCCCGTCGGCCGACCGCAGGAACAGCACCTCGTGGTTGTTGCGTGGCCTGGCGTTTCGCGGAGCGCCCCGGGTGAACCTCCCGGTGGCTGCGAATTGCAGGGGGAAGTCATCCCGGCGGTTCTGTCCGGTCACGACATGACAAGCGTGATGATGAGGCTGATGGCCACCAGAATCAGCACGATCCAGGCGGCGATCTTGAAGATCGGGGTCTTGGTCGGGTCGTCGGACTCGTCGTCGGCACTCATGGCTCCATCCTGCCCTACCGCCGGGGTCGGCCGGGTTCGCAAGCGGGACGGTGGGCTGACGGCACTAGAGTTCTGCGAATGGTCCACCTTGCCCGCCCAAGCCGACGGCTCCTGCTGGTGCACGCCCACCCGGACGATGAGACGCTCACTACCGGCGTCACCATGGCCCGCTACGCCCAGGAAGGTGTCCAGGTGGTGTTGGTCACCTGCACACTGGGGGAGGAGGGTGAAGTCCTGCTGGCAGACAAGGCGCATCTCGCCGCGGCCCACCAGGATGCCCTCGGCCCCCACCGCCTCGAGGAACTCACCGCGGCGATGGCGTGTCTCGGGGTCGCTGATCATCGCCAACTCGGTGCCGTCGGACGCTACCGCGACAGTGGGATGGTCGGCACCGAAGCCAACACCCGGGCGGACAACTTCGTGCAGGCCGACCTCGGCGAGGCGGCGACCGAATTGGTCCGGGTGATCAGGGAAGTGCAACCGCAGGTGGTGATCACGTACGACGACTTCGGCGGCTACGGCCACCCGGACCACATCCAGGCCCACCGGGTGACCACATACGCCGTGTCGTTGGCGGCGGTGCCGTCGTTCCGGCCGGACATCGGACCGGAACCATGGCAGGTCTCGAAGGTCTACTGGCCGGCGCTGCCGCGTGAGGTCACGACGCAAGCCCTCGCCCGCATCCCGGCCGAGCAGTTGACGCAATTCGTCGGCGATGCCGATCTCGCCGACCTGCCGTTCCTGGTCGACGACGAATTCGTCACCACCCGAATCGATGGACGCCCCATGCTGGATCGGAAGATCGCCGCGATGCGGGCGCACGCCTCCCAGATCGACATGGAGAGTCCGTTCTTCGCGATGTCCGCAGTCGCCGGGCCGGACGCCCTCGGCTACGAGCACTACCGGCTTGCCGCCGGATCCCTCGGCGCCGCCGACGACGACGGTTTCGAGGACGACCTGTTCGCCGGACTCGAGTGAAGCCGGGCCACACCTGGGAGTCCGGGTCGCGGCGAGCGGTTGCCCAAGTGGGCGCGGAGGTCCCCGGCGGGTAGCCTCGTGGTCGTGCAACTCGACGTCAACGATCCGGTGGAGTTTCGGCGGGTCCTCGCCCGGTACGCCACCGGCGTGGTCGTGGTGTCGGCATGCGCGAACGGGGTGGATCATGCGATGACCGCGAATTCGCTCACGTCGGTGTCGCTCCGACCACCGCTGGTGTTGGTGTGCGTGGATCGCCGGGCCCGATTCCACGAAGCCATCATGCAGGCCGGTTCGTGGGCGGTGAGCATCCTTGGCGGCAAGTCCCGCGACGCCGCTTCCTGGTTCGCGACCCGCGGACGCCCGCTGCGAGGGCAGTTCGCCGGCTACGCGACCAGTCGCGGCGGGCTCAGCGGAGCCCTGATGCTCGACGATGCACTCGGGCGGATGGAGTGCGACACCGAAGCGGTGCATCCCGGCGGAGATCACACCATCGTCGTCGGCCGGGTCCGGAGCCTGGACCTGCTCGACAGCGACGGCGGATCCAGCCCGCCACTGATCTACTATCGGCACGGATTTCGCAGTCCGGCCACCGAGTAGGACTAGGATTCCAGCGGGCGCAACAGGGGCGACCCGTCCGGAAGTCGCAGCAATGCGGGTAGCAAGAAGGAGGCAGGCCGCATGACGTACGTAATCGCCGAACCGTGTGTGGACGTCAAGGACAAGTCCTGTATCGAGGAATGTCCGGTGGACTGCATCTACGAAGGCGAGCGGATGCTCTACATCCAGCCGGACGAATGCGTCGACTGCGGAGCCTGCGAGCCGGTCTGCCCGGTGGAGGCGATCTTCTACGAGGACGACGTGCCCGAGGAGTGGAACGACTTCACCGGTGCCAACGCGGAGTTCTTCGACGACCTGGGATCTCCCGGGGGTGCCGCCAAGCTGGGTCTGATCCCGCAGGATGCCCCGGTGGTGGCCGCGCTTCCCGCCGACATCAACAAGGAGTGAGTCCAGCCGGTCCGGCCCTGCCGGATTTCCCCTGGGACTCCCTGGCCGGGGACCGGGCCAGGGCCGCCGCCCACCCCGGAGGCATCGTTGATCTGAGTGTCGGCACGCCGGTCGATCCCACCCCCGACGTGCTCCGCGACGCACTGCATGCCGCGGCCGACGCCCCCGGCTATCCGACCACCCACGGTTCCGAGTCGCTGCGTGAAGAGATCGCATCCTGGCTTCGGCGACGCCGGTCGGTGGTGGTCGACCCGCATGCGATCCTGCCGGTGATCGGCACCAAGAAACTGGTGGCCTGGCTGCCGACGATGCTGGGTGCCACCGGCGAGGTGGGGTTTCCGGAATTGGCGTATCCGACCTACGAAGTGGGTGCGTTGCTGGCAGGCGCGCGGCCGGTGCGCGGCGACTCCACGCTGGCGTGGGGACCGACCGGCCCAGACCTGCTGTGGCTCAACTCCCCGGCGAACCCGAGCGGGGCCGTACTCCCCGAGGCGCACCTGGCCAAGGTGGTCGAGTGGGCGCGGGATCGACCGACGGTGGTGGCCTCCGACGAGTGCTACGCGGGATTCGAATGGGACGCGCCCGCGCCCTCCCTGCTCGACTCGGCCATCACCGGCGGGGACGACACCGGACTGCTCATGGTTCATTCGCTGTCCAAGCGGAGCAACCTGGCCGGGTATCGGTTCGGTTTCGTCACCGGAGATCCTGAGTTGGTCGCGCAACTGCTCCAAGTCTCCAAACATGCGGGCATGATTGTGCCCGCGCCCGTGCAGGCGGCCGCCGCGGCCGCCTACGCCGACGACGCTCATGCCGAGCAGCAGGCCGACCGCTACGCCCGCCGCCGCGCGGTGCTGCTCGCTGCGGTCCGGGAGGCCGGGTTCACGGTGGACCACTCCGAGGCCGGTCTCTACCTGTGGTTGACCGAAGGTCTGCCGAGCCGTGAGACCGTCCGAAGGCTCTCCGAGATCGGCATCCTGGTGGCGCCCGGAGATTTCTACGGACCGGCAGGTGCCACGCACGTCCGGATGGCGCTCACGGGGACTGACGAGCGCATTCAGGCTGCGGCGGAACGCCTCGGCAACGACTATCGGAGGTTGCCGGATTGACGCAGTTTCGGCGGAATGAGACGAAGGTCCCTGCCCGAGGACGAGGTGGGCGTACTAACGTGGCGCCATGACCGATGCCACGTTGAACCACCCAAGCGGCTCACTCGAGCTACCACTTGTACCGTCCACCGAAGGCGAATCGGGCCTTGATGTTTCCGCCCTGCTGCGAAGCACCGGCGACGTCGCCTACGACCCAGGATTCGTCAACACCGCGTCCTGTTCGTCGGCGGTCACCTTCATCAACGGCGACGTCGGGATCCTGCGATATCGGGGGTATCCGATCGAGCAATTGGCCGAACACTCCACCTACCTGGAGACCGCCTATTTGCTGATCCACGGGTCGCTCCCCACCGCCACCGAACTCGCCGACTTCGAGGGGTGGATCTCCAAACACACCATCCTGCACGAAGACCTCAAGCGGTTCTTCCAGGGTTTCCCCTCTGACGCCCACCCGATGCCGGTGCTCTCCAGCGCGGTCAGCGCGATCAGCACCTTCTACCAGGATTCCCTCGATCCGTTCGATCCGGAACAGGTGGAGGTATCCACCATCCGGCTGCTGGCGAAGTTGCCCACCATCGCGGCCTACGCCCACCGCACCTCGTTGGGTCAGCCGCTGCTCTACCCCGACAACTCGCTGAATCTGGTGGAGAACTTCCTGCGCATGACGTTCGGCTGGCCGGCCGAGCCGTACGAAGTCGATCCGGTCCTGGTACGAGCCTTGGACATGCTGCTGGTGCTGCACGCCGATCATGAGCAGAACTGCTCCACCTCCACCGTGCGGCTGGTGGGATCGAGCCACGCCAACCTCTTCGCCAGCGTCAGCGCCGGCATCAACGCGCTGTTCGGCCCGCTGCACGGCGGCGCCAACCAGGCCGTGCTCGAGATGCTGCAGCGGATCCACGCGTCCGGCGACGACGTCGCCAGTTTCGTGGCCAAGGTGAAGGACAAGAGTTCCGGAACCAAACTCATGGGCTTCGGCCACCGGGTCTACAAGAACTACGATCCGCGCGCCGCGATCGTGAAGAAGACCGCCGACAAGGTGCTCGAGCACCTTCGGATCGACGATCCACTGCTCAACCTCGCCCGGGAACTCGAGGAGACCGCGCTGGCCGACGACTTCTTCATCTCGCGCAAGCTCTACCCGAATGTGGACTTCTACACCGGGCTGATCTACAAGGCCATGGGCTTCCCGAACGACATGTTCACGGTGCTGTTCGCACTCGGCCGGCTGCCGGGCTGGATCGCCCAATGGCGCGAGATGATCCTCGACCCCACCACCAAGATCGGCCGGCCGCGGCAGGTCTACGTCGGTGAACCCGAGCGCAACTACGTCCCATTGGCCGAACGGGCCTGACTCCGCGCAGCGGGAGCGCCGCCGCTATCCGAGGAACTGGTAGGCCGTCGCCAGCAAGCCGGTGTAGGTGAAGGGCAACAGCACCGTGAGCGACGCGGTGGCGACGTGTGGGATCCGCCAAGACGTGGCAACGACGGCGAAGGTCGCCGCACTGAGGACGATCTCGGGGATCAGCACATAGCTGGCGACTCCTGCCGTCATCGCCACGCCGGTCGGCTCCCAGAGCGGAATCGCGGGGGCCAGCAGTTCGGCTCCGAAGAACATCACCAGGCCGCCGAGTCCGGCTGCCGTCGCGCCGGCGATGAGTTGACCGGTCGACGTGGCCCGGTCTCGTCGCCCGGCCGTCACCAGGCCCACCACGACCACCGGCATCAGCGCGATCGTCCACATTCCCGCCATGAAGATCGGAACGGTGCCGATGAAGGGTGAGCCGGTATCGGGGAAGTAGAGGGTCTGGAGCACGGCGGAGAGGAACCAGTCCGGCAGCACCATCAGGACGCTCATCGGAGCCAGGATGACCCACATCCGCCACAACACCGTGTCACCCGTACTCCGGGCCAAGACGACCACCCCGAGGTGGAAGATCACGACCAGCGCCAGCACCCGCCAGCCGAGTTCCCCGAGGGGCAGGGCTAGTCCCAAGGCGGCGACGACGGCGAACCCACCCGCGGCGATGCCCCAGGTGCGAAGCCGCAACGGCGGGGACGCGGGTTGGTTCGGACCGGCGGTACGGCTCGTCGGCGTTGGCTCCACCCTGGAATTCTGCAGGCATTCGGAGACCCGCGAAACCGGACCGGTTGCCGTGAGTTGTACAGCAGGCAAACCGGAGTTGATTCCGCGGCGTTCAGGACGGCTGTCTCGACCGATGCTGGTTGAATCCGAAGCATGCAGATCGACATCCTGGTCTACGACGGCAATGACGAACTCGACGTCGTCGGACCGTTCGAGGTATTCCGGCTGGCCGGGGAGCTGGTCAAGGTGCGTTCCCGGCTGGTGACGCTGCGGCCGCAGAACCGGGTCAAGGGTTCGCACGGCCTCAAGTTCAAACCGGACGCCTACCTGCTGGACGAGGGTCAAGGGGCCAAGAAGCTCGCCAAGCGGAAGAACTGGCCCGATGTGATCGTGGTTCCCGGCGGCGGTTGGAACAACCCGGGCGCCAACCAGGGCGCCCGACTGCAGGTGAAGCTGGGCGACATCCCGACATTCCTGACCATCGCGCGGCGTTCGGTGGACACCCTCGCCAGCGTCTGTACGGGTGCCATGCTGCTCGCCGAGGCCGGCGTGATCGGCAAGCGGGCGGCCACCACGCACGCCAGCGCCATGGCTGACCTCGCTGCGACCGGGGCGGACGTGCGCCGCGAACGAGTCGTCGACGAGGGAGATCTGATCACCAGCGGTGGAGTGACCAGCGGAATCGACCTCGCCCTGTGGCTGCTCGAGCGCGAGTTCGGCCGGCGTATCGCCGACGACGTGGCCGGAGTCCTCGAGTACCAACGTTGGCGACCTAGTGGCACGCAGCCTTAGATCCCTGCCACACTCGGTGCCATGGCGAGTCGAGCACCCGGTGGCAGACACGGCGGACTCCTGGCTGGGATCGGGGCGGTCTGCCTCGTGATGCTGGTGGCCCTCGTCGGATCGGCGGCTTCAGCGGCAACGGCCACCACGCCGGTGGCCACCACTGCACAGCTGGCCACGGCTGCGGCTGCGCCCACGGCAACGCCCCCGCCGAAGCCACCCATTGTCGCGGCCCTCATGGCGAACGCCACCAGGCCGCAGTACCTCGCGGACATGCGGGCCTATGCCTGGCGTCACTACGGCATCGATTCCAACGTGCTCAATCCGGAAGCCGTGGTGCTGCACTTCACCACCACGGATGCAGGTTCCTGGCGGGGGCTGATCAACTGGTGGGATCAAGTCTCCGCCTCCGGGGCCAACTCCGGCGGTGAGCAGCCGATGCCGGCCGCCCACTTCATCATCGAGCAGGACGGCACCATCTACCAGACGATGCCTACCGACCTCATGGTTCGTCACACCTACGGCTTCAACCACCGTGCGATCGGAATCGAATTCGTCGAACGGTCGTCAGCCACCAACATCATGCGCCGGCAGGCGCAGATCCAGGCCGGCTTCGCGCTCGTCCGCTGGCTGCAATTCGAATACCGGATCCCCAGCGTCAACATCGTCGGTCACGGTACCGCCAACTCGCATCCGCTGTTCTTCGACCGGCTCGGCCTGCGCAACGACCACACTGATTGGAACGCGTGGGAAGTCGGCATGTTCCGCTATTGGCTCGGCCCGGTGGCGATGCGTCCCTATGACGTAGGGGCAGTGTTCGCGGCGCGGTACAGCCAACCCGGGGTTGCCGCCACAATAGGTGCCCCCACCTCCTCGGAACTGCCGGGAGTGCGACCGGGCGAGCGGATGCAGCGCTTTCAGCGGGGCATGATGCACTGGTCCGCGAGCACCGGGGCCTGGGAGGTGTACGGCGGGATCGGTGATCGGTATCGCGTGCTCGCCGGGCCGAACTCGCCGCTCGGTCTTCCCACCTCCGGCGAGCGGAATGGTCTGCTGCCGGGTTCTCGCACCAACAGTTTCCAGGGCGGCGTCATCCTTTGGTCGCCGACCACCGGCGCCCACGATGTCTACGGTGCGATCGGCGTGCGCTACCGCACCCTCGGATCCGAGGCAGGGGTACTGGGATTGCCCACCTCCGGAGAGACAGCCGGGCCGGTGCCCGGCTCCCGGGCGAACACCTTCACCAACGGGGTGATCCTGTGGTCACCCGCCACCGGGGCCAGGGAAATCACCGGCACCATCGGCAACGCCTACCGAGGCCTGCCGGGTCAAGTCCGCGGCGTGCTGGGGTTGCCGCGCGGGGCGGAGGAGCAGGTGGCGGTGCCCGGCGCGCGCAAGGTTCAGTTCAAGGGTGGAGCCATGTACACGTCACCGACCACTGGAACTCACGTGGTCTATGGCGCCATCGCCTTCTGGTATTTCGTCTTCGGCGGCGAATCCGGATCCATGGGGCTGCCGGTGTCAGACGAATACGCGATTCCGGGCGGACGGGCCAGCGACTTCCAGGGAGGTCGGATCACCTGGAACGCGACCACCGGCAAGGTGACTTTCCTGCCGACACGCTAACGTCGGTGCAGCCATCGGTAGCACACTGAAGTTATGCCCGGTGCCGCCCCAACGTCCGTGGGGTGGTGGTGGCACGCCCGGCAGGCGATGCGGCCAGAGCCGGTTCCGGCCCGATTCGCGGCCGGGATCGCGGTGGTGTTGGACATGGCCGCTGTCTATCTGGCCGTCCGCTGGGTGCTGGGGGCCATCGGCCACCCCCCGCAGGGCCTCACGCACGCGGTGCTCCCGGCGTTGTTCGGGGGCATGCTGGCGTTCTTGGGAAGTTTGGGAGGCTCTGTTCGGAGCGGGCTCGCGCGGGCCGCGGTGCTGGGCGCTATCAGCCTGCCGCTGACTCTGCTCGCCGTCGCCGTGCGTGACGTGCCGGTGGCGGCCGGCCTGAGTTTGGCCGCCGCCTCGTTCGGGGCCGGCTGGCTGGCTTGGCACGGCGCGCCATGGGCGTCGCTCGGCACCCTCCTGCTCTACCTCTACTTCATTCCGTTCGCCTTCGGAGCCGGCAGTTCGGTGGCGATCGGCTACCTGCTGGTGGGCTTCGGCGTGATGATCGTGGTGACGTTGGTGATGCGGGGCCTCGTGGCATTGGTGCCCGATCGTCACGCGCCGCCTCGGGCGCAGATCGAAACCCCCGAGCCGGCTCCGGCTCCCCGGCACGGATTCACGCTGCTCCCCGGGCCTGAGTTGGGTCGGTTGCAGCGCACCACGATCCGTTCCGCCCTGGCCCTGGGAGTCGGCGCCTTCGCGGTCTCGTGGACTGGCCACCACAACGAGGTGTGGGTGCTCATGACGTTGATCGCGCTGGTGCCGCCGGCGATGCCGTTGACCATCGATCGGGTGCTCGCCCGACTGGTCGGCACCGCCGGCGCCATGGTGGTCTTGACCGTGATCGACGCCCTCGTGCCACCCGGGCCGATGCGACTGCTCGTGTTGGTGCCCGGGCTTGTGTTGGCCGTCGCCTACCTCAAGCGGTCCTACGCCCTGTCGGTGCTCGGTGTCTCCGTCGTCGCCGTGCTCGCCTATGCGCCCGTCACCGCGCCGTTGGGCGAGGCGCTGTTGTGGCGCGGTTTGGACACCGGGATCGGCGCTCTGATCGCGATCGGCGTGACGCTGCTCATCCCGGTGGGCCGGCGGCCACACCCGGTCTGGGCGGACCAGGTGTCTCGCTGACGCGCCAAGGCCGGTATTCCGGAGCGGTCGCAGGTCAGTCACCGCTCGGCGGGGTAGGTTTCGGGGGAAACCGACGTCATCCAGGGGAGGGCCATGGCGCAGATGATCCCGCCGGTGCTCGACGAAGCGGCTCCGCCAGGCGAGCGGGAGCTCTTCACCGCGCTCGCGACCGCAGCCGGCACCGAGGACTGGATCGTGCTACACGGTCTCAGGCTGTCCGCCCATCCGACGCAGGAGCGCGGCGAGGCCGACTTCGTCGTCGTGGCACCAGGGCACGGAGTTTTGGTGATCGAGGTGAAGTCGCACAAATCCGTGGGCCGTGATGCCAGCGGCCGGTGGTTGCTGGGAAGAAGTTCGCCGACCACCCGCAGCCCGTTCGCCCAGGCCGACGCCGAGAAGTTCGCGATCGTCTCCTACCTGAGCAAGCGGATGGGTATCACCACGGTCCACGTCGAGTCCTGCGTGTGGTTCACACACGCACCGGCGCGGCGGGAATTCGTGGACTCCATCGAGTGGCAGCCGTGGCAGTTGCTCGACATGGCCGACCTCGTCGACGTTGCCGATCGGATCGTTCACATCCTCGCCGCAGGTCGGCGGCATCGGGCTGCCGCCGGGCACACCTGGCCGGAGATCGTGGGACCGGACCAGGCGACCGCGCATCGGATCGTCAGCGAACTGAAGCCTGCCATGCAGGCCGAAGTGCGCCCGGCCGACCTCCGGCGGGCCAGGAAGGAGGAACTCGCCCGACTGCTGGAAGACCAACTACTGGTGCTGGATTCGCTGGCCGGCAACGATCGGCTGCTCGTCACCGGGCCCGCAGGCTGTGGCAAGACCTTCCTCGCCCTGGAGGCCGCCAGGCTGGAGTCCGCCCTCGGGCGGCGCGGTTTGCTGGTGTGCTACAACCACGCCATCGGCGAGTACCTCAAGGGCGAAGTCGCCGGAATCGACGGACTGTCCGTCACCACCCTGCATGACTTGATGCTGACCGCTGCCGGGGTGGCGCCGGTTGCCCTGGACGATCGCTCCTTCTGGGAGGAGAGGTTGCCACAACTGGCCTGGGAGGCCTTGGCGACGGCCGACCAGCCGCGCTACGACTACCTCATCGTCGACGAGGTACAGGACCTCTGCCGGCGCAACTACCTCGACGTGCTCGATCTGCTGCTCGCCTCGGGCTTGGGCAACGGTCGCTGCTTGTTCTTCGGGGACTTCGACGACCAAGTCCTCTACGACGGATCGGAGAAGGCCCTGCTCGACGAGGTCGCCGGACCGTTGACGGTGTTCCGCCAGAAGGTCAATTGCCGCAACACCCCGGGTATCGCACGGGTGGCGGAGAGCTTGGCCGACTCACAGGAGGCCTACGCTCGCTACCGCCGCAGCGACGACGGCGCGATACCCAGGGTCAGTGTCTATCGCGATGGAGAGCATCAGCAGCAACTGCTGCTCGAAGCTGTCCAGTCGCTGCGTGACGACGGCTTCGATCTGCACGAGATCGTGGTCCTGAGTCGCTACCGAGACGCTTCCGCGGCGGCGACGACGACCGACCCTTGGCTGCGCCAGACCCTGCTGGACGTGCGCCGCGGCGGGGCGGTGCGCAAAGGTCGGATCAGGTATTCGACGATCCATTCCTTCAAGGGACTCGAGGCATCGGCAGTGATCATCACCGATGTGACCGAGTCGACGAGAGGGCCCTACTTCGATCTTCTCAACGTGGGTGTGACCCGCGCGCGGGACCGGTTGGTGATGCTCGGTACGCGGGCGGGATTCGATCAGCATGGACTCACCTCGGCGTGAAGGGATTGCGGCGCGGCCGTCAACCGTGACACAACTGCACGACTGCGGCATGCTGGTGATACGTCACAGGAGCGAGGGAGCGAGATGAGCACTGCGGATGCGTCCGGGGACAGCGGGGCGATGAGGGCTGGAACGCGTGATCGCGATGCCACGGCGGAGGCCCTGCAGCAGGCCTACGCGGAGGGTCGGCTCTCCTCTGAGGAACACGATGAGCGCCTGGCCAAGTGCTATCAGGCGGTGACGCTGGCCGACCTCGCGGCGTTGACCGCCGACCTGCCGTCGGCCGGGGCCAAAGCCGCCCCGGCGGCGCCACCTGCGCCGGCGGCGCCGCAGTCGATGCCGTCGGTCGCGCCCGCCGCGGCATGGTCACAGGGCGCGAGCAGGAAGACCCTCCAGGGAATGTGGTTGGGATGGCTCGCGCTCTCGCTTTTCATGATCGCCATCTGGGCGTTCTCCGGCATGGGCTACTTCTGGCCGATCTGGGTGATCGTGCCGACTGCGTTCGGGGCGGCGATGGCGACCATCTCCAGGAGGAACTCAGACGGCGGCTAGCGCCCGGCTGAGGGGGTTGAGTCGGTGGTGAATCGAGGGCCCTAGACCGTGGCAGCCGGCTCTGCAGTCCGGGCCGCCAGGCCGAGGGAACGGCCCAGCATCGATACGGCGGATCGTTGAAAGCGCACGATCGGTGCGGATTCGGCGGGCACCACCTTGTCGGCTGCGTGGTACATACCGGGCACCGTGAGCAGTTCCACGGGTACGCCTGCCGCCCGCAACCCTTCGGCGTAGGCGACGTCCTCCGGATAGAACAGATCCAGCTCGCCGACCCCGATCCAGGTCGGTGGCAGGTCGGTCAGATCGTCGCACCGGGCTGGCACTGCCCACGCGGGGGTCGGTTCGGAACCGGGAGCAGCGTCCAGGTAGCACTGCCAGGAATAGCGATTGGAACCCGCAGTCCAGACGAACCGCCCCCGGCCGTGGTGATCGTCGCTGGTGGCCGTTCGATCGTCGAGCATCGGGTACTCCAGGATCTGGGCGGCGATCGGGGGACCTCCGACATCCCGCGCGCGTTGCGCGAGCGCCGCGGCCAGACCGCCACCTGCGCTCTTGCCCCAGAGTGCGATCCGATCCGGTGGGAACCCCAACTCGTCGGCGGACGCGTGCAGCCACTCCAACGCCGCATAGCAGTCGTCGAGACCGGCGGGGAAGGGGTGCTCGGGGGCAAGGCGGTAGTGGGGTAGCGCAACCAGCACTCCCAGGTCGGCGGCAAGTCTTCCGGCCGCGGCCACATCGCTCTCGGGGCTGCCCATCACGAAACCGCCGCCGTGCAGCCACAGCACGCATCCCGCTCTGACTGGTTGGTCGGGCGGCTCCACCAGCAGCAGCTCGATCCACTGACCCGGGTGCTGGCCTGGGATTCGGTGCAGTTCGGGTGTGACCGCCGAATCCGTGGGGATGCTCGCGGCATACATCCGCCGGGCCAGGGCGAGCGATCGGGGTCCCGTGACCGCGATCCGGAACCACAAAGCCGGGCTGCGCAGGTCCGGATCGACCTGCTGGATCGCTGCGGATCGTGACCGTAGGCCTTTGCCGGCGGCGAGGGCGGCGGCGACGGTGGCAACGCCCACCCCTGCGGCGATGATGCGTCTCATGCTCGCTGTCTCCTTCAGGTGCCGTTTCGTGCCGACTCGAACTGCCGTCGGCGCCACGGCAGAATCCCGTCGATCTCGACGTCGAGCGAGAAGCTGAGCAGCGTGCGCACGAGCACCAACAGTCCGAGGATCAACACGTTCTCCAAGGTGGTGGCGATGCTCACTGTCTTGACGATGTCCGCGGCCACCAGAACCTCGAGGCCGAGCAGCAGGGCCCGGCCGAAATTGCGTCGGATCCCGCTGTAGACGTTGGCTTTGGCCGAGTAGTCGCGGAATGCCCGGTAGCCTGCCCAGATCGCCCCCACCACCAGGATGGCGACCCCGAGCAACTCGAATACGGTCGCGATGACTTCCATGACGTGGGTGTAGTTCATCGGCGACCTCCTGCGCTGCCGGACCATTCCGTCGGCATGCTGCCAACCTAGCGGCCGAGCTCACGATCCGCCGTCGGTTCGCCGGATCGGGCTCCGGTCGGTATCTGCCGGCGGGGCCAGGATCGGTCGCGCGTGGCGCCGCAGTTCAGTCGTTGTCGTGCAGCCCGGCGTTGAGGCCGCCCCAGTGTCCGGTGCGCGCCACCGCCTCCAGCGCCCCGGTCACCGAGTTCCGCCGGAACAGCAGGTCCGGCTGGCCGGAGAGGTCCCTACCCTTGACCACAGCACCGTCTGGCAGCGTCACTTTCGAGCCGGCGGTGACGTAGCAGCCGGCCTCCACCACAGATCGATCGCCCAGGCTGATTCCGATGCCGGCGTTGGCACCGATCAGGCACCCCTCGCCCACGCTGATCACCTCGGAGCCGCCGCCGGAGAGCGTTCCCATGATGCTCGCGCCGCCGCCGATGTCGGAGCCGTCGCCCACGACCACTCCGGCCGAGATCCGACCTTCCACCATCGACGCCCCGAGAGTTCCGGCGTTGAAGTTGCAGAACCCTTCGTGCATGACCGTGGTGCCGGGTGCCAGATGAGCGCCGAGCCGGACCCGGTCGGCATCGGCTATCCGCACCCCGGTGGGCACCACGTAGTCGACCATGCGTGGGAACTTGTCCACCCCCAGCACCACGAGCGGGGAGCCGTGCGCCCGGGCGCGCAGTTGGGCTGCCGGCAGCTCATCGACGGCCACCGGCCCGGCGGTGGTCCAGGCAACGTTCGCCAGCAAGCCGAAGACGCCGTCGGTGTTGACGGTCCGGGGCTGCACCAGCCGGTGGCTCAGAAGGTGCAACCGCAGGTATACGTCGGCCGCGTCCACCGGGGGTGCGGACAGGTCGTCGATGATGGTGACAACCGTGGCGGTGCGCGTGCCGCGAATCGCATTGCTGTCGATACAACGTTCCAGTCCGGTCACATCGGAGGGCTCCGGACTCAGCGAGGGCCTGGGAAACCACACGTCCAGCAAGGTGTCTCCGGAGTAAGTGGCCAGGCCGATGCCGGAGGCGGGGGAGTTGAGGAATTCGGTCACAGCGCTACCGTAACGGGATGCCCCGCACCGCCCCACTCGACCTCGCTGCCGACGTTGTCGAGTTGACCTCTGCCCTGATCGATGTTCCCAGCGTGTCCTTCCACGAACAGCAACTCGCGGACCTCGTTGAGACCGCCTTGCGGGAGTTTCCGCACCTGTCGGTGACGCGGATCGGAAACAGCATCGTGGCCCGCACCGAGACGGGTCGGAGTGAGCGGGTGATCGTGGCGGGACACCTCGACACCGTGCCCGCTGCCGGCAACGAGCGGGCGATCTACGTGCCCGCCGGCGCCGAAGTGCCGGTCGCCGGCCTGGATGCCCAACAGATCGCCGGCGAAGACTTGCTCTACGGTCTCGGTTCGACCGACATGAAGGGCGGCGTCGCGGTCGCGCTGCGTTGCGCGAGGGAAGTCACCCGGCCTGCACGCGACGTGACCTACGTGTTCTACGCGTGCGAAGAGGTTGCCGCCAGTGACAACGAACTCGGCCGCATCGTCGCCGAACGTCCCGATTTGCTCTCCGACGCCGGAATGGCGGTTTTGATGGAACCTTCCGACGGCGAGGTCGAGGCCGGCTGTCAGGGAACCCTGCGGGTGAACATCACCACCACCGGCCGACGGGCGCACAGCGCCCGCGCGTGGATGGGTGACAATGCCGCCCACAAGGCCGGCGAGATCCTGCGGCTGCTGGCGGACTACCAGCCGGAACAGGTCGTGATCGACGGCCTCACCTATCGCGAGGGTTTGAACGCCGTCAAAGTTGCCGCCGGAATCGCGGGCAACGTCATCCCGGACGAGTGCACAGTCACCGTCAACTACCGGTTCGCGCCGTCGCGGACCGAACAGCAGGCGTTGGCCCACGTCCAGGAGGTGTTCAGCGGGTTCGACGTGGCGGTCGATGATTCCGCCGGTGGTGCCCTACCAGGACTCCACCAGCGGGCCGTGGCCGATTTCGTCGCCGCCACCGGCTCGCAGGTCCGCGCCAAATACGGCTGGACCGACGTGGCTCGGTTCTCCGATCTCGGGATGCCGGCCCTCAATTTCGGTCCTGGGGACCCGAGTTTGGCGCACACCGCGGAGGAGCACGTTGCGGTGGCCCAATTGCGGAGTGTGGAGGCGTCGATGCTGGCGTGGCTCACGGCTGCGGATGAGGGACCGCTGCCGGTACTCGGCGGTCCGGGAGCCGGGGCGTCGTGATGCGCCGAACGGTGTGCGTCTTCTGCGCCTCGAGCACCGAGATCGACCAGCGCTACGTGCTGCTGGCCGCAGAGGTCGGCGCCGAAATCGGCCGGCGGGGACTCTCGTTGGTTTCCGGCGGTGGCAGCGTGTCGAGCATGGGGTCGCTCGCCCGGGCTGTGCGGCGGGCCGGCGGCCACACCACCGGAGTCATCCCCGAGGCGCTGTTGGCCTACGAGGTCGCCGACACCGACGCCGACGAGTTGATCGTCACCGCAGGCATGCGGGAGCGCAAGGGCATCATGGATTCCCGGGCCGACGCGTTCCTGGTGTTGCCCGGTGGCATCGGAACGCTCGAGGAGTTCTTCGAGGTGTGGGTCGGGCGAGTGCTCGGCATGCACGACAAGCCGATCGTGGTGCTCGATCCGTGGGATGACTTCGGTCACCTCCACCTGTTGCTCGATTCCCTGACCGAACGCCGATTCATCACCGCCGACGCCACGTCGAACGTGAGTTGGGCCGGTGGGGTGGCCGAAGCGTTCGACGCGATCGCCCAGGGTTGGGCCGCGCCCGCGCCGGAATCGGCTCCCGACGGCCTGCCCGCCGCACTGGTGGAACTCGAATCCGACTAGCGGTTCACGCCAGGCCGCGGACGTTCAGCCGGGGGGCGGCTTCACCCTTGATGGCCGCGACCATGTCGAGCACGTCCCGGGTCTGGGCAGCCTCGTGGACCCGGAACACTTGGGCCCCCTGCCACGCGCAGACTGCGGTTGCCGCCAAGGTGCCGATCAGTCGTTCGCCCACCGGGCGGTCGAGAGCCTCGCCGACGAAGTCCTTGTTGGAAAGAGAGACGAGCACCGGCCAGCCGCTCGCCACGAGCTCGGAGATCCGCCCGGTCGCCACCAGCGATTGTCTGGTGTTCATGCCGAAGTCGTGGCCGGGATCGATCATGATCGAATCTGCTGGGACGCCCAGCGCCGCCGCCCGCTGGGCCTCACCGACGGTGCGGCTGAGGATGTCCGCCATGAGGTCGTCGTATCGGACCCGGTGCGGTCGGGTACGTGGTGCCAGACCGCCCGCGTGGGTGCAGACGAGCCCGAGGCCCGCTTCGGCGGCGACGGCTGCCACGTCGGGATCCCAGCCACCCCAGGCATCGTTGAGTACGTCGGCGCCTTCGGCGGCGACGGCCCGAGCGACCTCGGCACGGTAGGTGTCGACGCTGATGATCACCTCGGGATGCTGGGACCTCACCTCGCCGACGAAGGCGGCGACGCGTCGGATCTCTTCCCCGATGTCGATCGGCGCTCCCGGCGCGGCCTTGACCCCGCCGATGTCGAGCATGTCCGCGCCCTGCTCCACCAATCGCGCGGCGCGGTCGAGTGCCGCGTCGTCGGACCACGTGGCCCCTTTGTCGTAGAACGAATCCGTGGTGCGGTTGATGATCGCCATCACCACGTATTGGCCGGGACCGAAGGTTCGGTCGCCTAATCTGAGCACGCTTCACTCCAACGGGGGCGGCGGGGCGCGGGCGGCGCACCCGCGTGGCACGATTCTGGCATCCGAAACCGAAAGGTGACATCTGTGGCAGTTCTGTTCGCCCTGCTTGTGGTCGCGGTGATCGGCTCTGCGGTGCTCGTCGCGCTCAAGTGGCCCCAGACCGGCCAGTTGCCGGCGCCGCCCACCGATCGGCCGCCGACGATGGTGCCAGACGGTCCGCTCACGGGTGCCGACCTGGCCTCGGTCCGGTTTCCGGTGGTGGTTCGCGGCTACCGGATGGAAGATGTCGATGCATTGCTCGATCGCCTCGGCGCCCAACTAGACCAGGCCGTCGACCAGCCCCCCGAACGCTCCGGCCACCCCCAACTCACCGAGGAGCCGCCACGTGAAGCACCTCCGGCTTGAAGTCCCGGTCGCGGCGCCGCCCGAGGAGGTGTTCCGCGGCTTCACCGATTGGCGCGCGCAAGGGGAGTGGATGCTCGGTACCGATGTCCGGCCGGTGTTCGGCGAGGCGAGCGGCGTCGGCGGTCGGATCGAAGCCTGGACCGGCGTCGGTCGGATCGGCTTCCTCGACACCATGGTCATCACCGAGTGGATCGACGGCCGAAAGGTGGTCGTGACCCATACCGGGGCTGTGGTGAGGGGGGACGGGATCATGGAAGTCATTCCCGGCGAGGGCCGCGATTCGCTTTTCGTCTGGGCTGAACGGCTGGAACTTCCGCTCGGCCTGGTTGGTCGGGTGGGCTGGCCGGTGGTGCGACCAGCCTTTGCCGCCGGGGTGCGGTCGTCCTTGGACACGTTCGCCGGTCTGGTCGAATCCGGCCGTTGGAGCAGTGCCTGACGGCATATCGGGCAGAGGTGAGGCTCCATGGTGGATAATGGTCGACGTGTCCTTGCCCTCGGGTGTGGACCAAGACAAACCAGCCGTGCGAAGAGCACAGTGGACAACGGATGAAAGGGGACCATGATGGCGGCGATGAAGCCGCGGACGGGTGATGGCCCGCTCGAGGTCACCAAAGAAGGTCGCGGCATCATCATGCGCGTGCCCCTCGAGGGCGGCGGCCGACTCGTAGTGGAGATGACGCCGGATGAGGCCCGTGAACTGGGAGAGCAACTCACCGGCGTCGTGTCCTGAACCGTTCGTTCCATCGGCCTCGGCGCCTCGCGGCGTCGGGGCCGAGTCATACCCGCTAGCGTGGCCATGTGATCCGGCAACTTGAATTCCTCCCCGACGCCGAGGCGGCGTGGCAGTCCGATGCCAAGGTGCTGGTGGTAGCTGGAGCCCCTGCGGATCTGCCTGTGGCGATGGCCGCCGTGGATCATCGGTTGGGATGCAACGTCAGTCGCCTGCTGGCCCGCCGCGAACCGTCCGAGGCGCCCGGTTCGGTCACCATCGTGGACGTCGACAATGAGGCCTTCCACCGGGTGGCGTGGCTGCCCGTCGACGACGGACTGCAAGCGGCCCGGGCCGCCGGTGCCGCACTCGCCCGGTCGGTGTCCGCCGATGCGACGCTGCTGCTGACTGGTCAAGTGGCCGACGTGGACCAGCTCGGTCCGGTCGAGTTGGCAGCGCTCTACCAGGCCTGGGAACTCGCCGGCTACCGATTCACGTTGAAGACTTCGCCGCCGAGACCGGGCGGCAGCCTGTGGGTGGTCGGCGACCCCACTACCATGGCTGCGGCATCCTCCTTGACCACTGCTGCGGTGACCGCTCGGGACCTGGCGAACACGCCGGCCAATACGAAGTCCCCCGAGTGGCTGGCCGATGAGGTTCGGCGTAGCTGCCGCGAGGTCGGCTTGGTGGTGACCGTCCGCGACGCTGACTATCTGGAGGCCGCGGGATTCGGGGGCATCCTTGCGGTCGGCCGGGGCAGTCGGAGGCCGCCGCGGCTGGTGGAGGTGAAATCGCGAGGGCGACGAGGCGGCCCGAGAGTGGTGCTGGTCGGAAAGGGCGTCACCTACGATTCCGGCGGTTTGTCGCTCAAGCCGGTGGACTCGATGGCGCTGATGAAGACGGACATGGCCGGCGCAGCCGCCGTCGCCGGAGCGATGGTCGCCTACGGTCAGGATCCGGGTCGAAACGCCGACGCGGAGGTCATCGCGCTGCTGCCGATGGCTGAGAACATGCCAGACGGATCCGCCTACCGTCCCGGGGATGTCGTCCGACATTTCGGCGGCCTCACCACGGAAGTGTCGAACACCGACGCAGAAGGCCGCCTGCTACTTGCGGATGCCCTGTCGTACGCCCGGGAGCGGCTGGCTCCGGACGTCGTGGTGGACATCGCCACGCTGACCGGGGCTGCCACCTTGGGACTCTCCCGGCACTATGCCGCACTCTTCACCGACGACACCCGGCTCGCCGATCAACTGATCGACGCCGGGGAGGCCAGCGGCGATCAGGTCTGGTCGATGCCCCTGGTCCAGTCGTATCGTCGGTATCTCGAGAGTCCCATCGCGGACATCGCCCAGGCGTCGACCGATGCCGAGGTTCGTGCTGGTGCGGTGATGGCCGCGCTCTACCTGCAGCGTTTCGTCGGCGACCTCAGCTGGGCGCACATCGACATGGCAGGTCCCGGCCGGGCCGAGAAAGAACGTGGGGAGCACCCGGTGGGGGCCACCGGATATGGGGCGCGATTGCTGGCGCAGTGGCTCCGCACCGCCGACTTCCGGCCCTGGCAGGCTCCGTCGGAATAGCCGCCGTGTTGGTGGCCGGACCCTCAGTCCGCCGTGATGATCAGTACGCCGCCGTCGATCGGGATCAAGGAGGCGGTGAACCCCGGGTTGTCGGCAGCATCGGTGAGGAAATGCCTGGCTGCGCTGGTCTTTTCGTCCCGGCGGCTGGGATCCAGCACCGCACCGCCATCGCCGAGGACGCCCAGGAACACCACGACTCCTCCCGGCCGCAGCAGTCGCATGGCCTGCTGGAGGTGTTCGGCGGGTTCACTTGCGCCCGAGCCGATCACCACGAGGTCGTAGGCATGGTCGGCCAACCGCGAGATCACGTCCAACGAACGGCCGGTGATGGGCCGCACCCGGTGCCCGGTCCCGACCTCGCGGAACACTTCGCGGGCGACGTTGTCGGCGGCCGGATCTGCTTCGATCGCGGTGAGCACACCGTCGTCGGCCATCCCGGAGAGCAGGTACAGGCTGCTCACTCCACCGTCGCCTCCGGCCTGCACCGCAGCACGTGCGTTCAGCGTGCCGGCCAGGGTGCGCAACAAGCCCCCGGTCGCAGGGCTGATCTGGCTGCCAGCCAGATGCGAGGCGTGCTCACGCGCCCCCGCGATCTGCGGATCTTCCCGGTACCACTCGTTGGCGAAGGATTCGATATCCACGCGCCTACCTCCAGCGTCGATGGCGTGCGTCCGCGCGCCGACGGCGCGGAGACGGTGGAAGTCTACGGGTCTTCCACTGCGGCGGGGCACAGTCGGGTCTAACGTGGTCCTTACAACGATTCCGGAAGTTCGCGCGCACGGGGGGCGTTCAGCCAACTGACAACGGCTTCCACATCCAAGGAGAGAGCATGTCGGAGGAGTCTTCGTTCGACGACAAGTCGCGTGGTGCGGCGACGTCCGGCGGCCCCGGTGGTGCTGACGACCACCACACTGAAGTCATCCCGAACCCCTATGCGACGGTTGCGGCCCCCAGCTCGGGCCAGACTTCGGTGCCACCCGGCTTGCCGCCCACACCGCCTGTGGTCGGCGGCCCCTACCTCACGAACCCGTCCGGTGGCGTGAGTTCGCCGACCACCCCGGCCCGCTCAGGCGGGATGGGCAAAGTTGTCGCCGTGGCGGCGGCCGCCGGGTTGCTCCTCGGCGGGGTGGGGGGTTACGCGGGCTACACGCTCGCGGCCAACACGGTGGAGGTGAACGACACCACCACCGCAGGCTCGACCTCGATCTCGATCCCGGCCGAAAATCTGTCGCCCCGAGCCGGCGATTCGATCGCGGACATCGCCGACCGGATGCTCCCCACCGTGGTGTCGATCGAAGAGCAGGGCGCGGGCGGCACCGGCACCGGCAGTGGCTTCATCATTCGCGAAGACGGCTACATCGTGACCAACAACCACGTGGTCGAGGGAGCGGCCGACAGCGGCACCTTGACGGTGCAGTTCGACGACGGCACCACCAAAGCCGCGGAGATCGTGGGCCGCAATCCCGCCTACGACCTCGCGGTGATCAAGGTCGAGGCCGACGGCCTGCCGGTGGCCTCCATCGGCAACTCCGACAGCATCGAGGTGGGCGACACCGTGGTGGCGCTCGGCTCGCCGCTGGGCCTGGCCGGCACCGTCACCTCGGGAATCGTCTCGGCGACGGATCGCCCGGTCACGGCGGGAGGACAGGGCGAAACCTCCTACATCAACGCGGTGCAGACCGATGCGGCGATCAACCCCGGCAACTCGGGCGGTCCGCTGGTGAACGCGGCCGCCGAGGTGGTCGGGGTGAATTCGGCGATCGCTTCCCTCGGTAGCGACTTCAGCGGTCAGGCGGGATCCATCGGCCTCGGATTTGCGATCCCCAGCAACACCATGAAGCGCATCGTCGAGGAGATCATCGACACGGGTCAGGCCGCCACCCCGGTGATCGGGGTCAATCTCTCCCCGGAATCCGACGCGCAGGGCGGCGCTACGGTCGGGTCGGTCGTCCCGGGCGGACCCGCCGACGATGCCGGGATCGCCGCCGGCGATGTGATCACCGCCGTCAACGGGATCCCGGCGAACGACTCGGTCACCTTGATCACCCAGATCCGCTCGTACGCCCCGGGCGATGAGGTGACCCTGACCGTGGATTCCGGCTCGGGTACCCGCGAGGTGAAGGTGACGTTGGGTTCCAAGACGGATTAGACGTAGTCTGGACGGGCCGCGCCGACAAATCGTGTCGGTGCGGCCCGTCGTCGCATCCGGGCAGGAGGCACAGTGTTCGACATCGGGCTGGGTGAGATCATCGCCTTGGCTGCGATCGCGCTGCTCGTCTTCGGCCCCGATCAATTGCCGAAGGTCGCCGCCCAGGCAGGGCGGTTCCTGCGCGACATCCGCACTATGGCCGCTTCCGCGCGGCAGGAGCTCTCCGACTCCGCTGGGATGGAGGAGATCGGCAAAGACCTCAAGTCCCTCACCGATCTACACCCCAAACGACTCATGGCCTCGGTCTGGGAGGACCCCACCCAGGATGCGGCAAAACCCGCGGATCCGAGCGGTGCAAAGCCCCGAGCGGCGGCCGAATCGACCTCGGCGGCCGAAGCCGGAACTCCTGGCGAGGCGAACGCACCCAAGAAGTCCCCTACCAGTCCGTCGTTCGATCCGGACGCCACCTGAACCAACCCGGCCTTGCACGATCCGTCCGTCCGAAGGGTCGGTGGCGGCTTTCGCCCGAGGAGAGTCAGAAGCGGCTCGCCGGCGTGAGCCCGAGGGACATTCCGGCCAACCCACGGGGGCGGGCGGAGAGTCGGTCGGCCAGGTCGCCGATGGCGGCTGAGGCCGCGGCAGTCGGTTCGGCCAACACCAACGGCTGACCGTTGTCGCCGCCCTCGCGCAGTCGGACGTCGAACGGCACCCGGGCGATCAGGGGCACCTCGGTGCCGAGTTCCTTGGTGAGAACCTGGGCCACCAGCGAGCCACCGCCGGTGCCGAACAGATCGATCGGTTCGCCGCAGTGGGGGCAGGCCATGGCGCTCATGTTCTCCACGACGCCGACCACCCGCTGTTTGGTGTGCTGGGCCATCATGCCCGCCCGGACGGCGACATCGGCCGCCGCCGGCTGCGGGGTGGTGACCACCAGCAGTTCCGACTGCGGAAGCAGTTGGCCCAGACTCATCGCCATATCGCCGGTGCCCGGGGGCAGGTCGATCAAGAGGAAGTCCAGGTCGCCCCAGAAGACATCGGTGAGGAACTGCTGGAGCAACTTGTGGTTCATCGGCCCGCGGTAGGCCACGGCCTGGGCCACCCCGCCGGGTTTGAACATCAACATCGAGATGGCCTGCACGCCGTGGGCCGACGGCGGCATCAACATCCCTTCCACGCGGGTGGGGAACCTGTCGATGCCCAAGATGCGAGGCACCGAGTGACCGTAGATGTCGGCGTCGAGGATGCCGACAGAGAGGCCTTTAGCCGCCAGTGCCACCGCCAGGTTGACGGTGATGGACGACTTGCCCACGCCGCCCTTTCCGGAGGAGATCCCGATGATCCGCGTGGTGTTGCCGGGCCGGTTGAAGGGGATCTCGCGGGTGGGGCCCTGCAACTTCTCGCGGAGCGCCTTGCGCTGCTCATCGCTCATCACGTCCAGATCGACCCGAACGTCGGAGACACCGGGCACATTGCCCACGGCCGTGCGCACCCGCTCGATGATGGTGTCCTGCATCGGGCAGGACGATACGGTCAGGAAGACCCCGACCGTGACGCCGCCATCGGCGTCGATCTCCACCGATTTGACCATGCCGAGTTCGGTGATGGGTCGGCGAATCTCGGGGTCCTGCACGGTCGACAGGGCGGCGTCGATCGGTTCACGGGTCAGTTGGGGCATGAGACACATCGTACGGATGCACCGGGGGGCGGCCAGCCCGGGCGGGTGGCCGTCGAGTTACTTGCCGGGTGACGGATCCCGTTCCTCGAGTTGCTCCAGAATGGCCCGCAACTCGGCCCGCAGGTAGTCACGGGTGACCACCTCGCCCACGCTCTGCCGCAGCGATGCGAGTTCACGGGTGATGTATTCGGTGTCCGCGATCAGCATCTCGGTGCTGCCCCGGTCCTCCTGGTACTGCACCCGGTCCCGATCGGTCTGACGGTTCTGGGCCAGCAGGATCAGGGGTGCGGCGTAGCTCGCCTGCAGCGACAGCAGCAGGGTCAAGAAGATGAACGGATACGGATCTACGGTCCACTGCGCCGGTGCCGCGACGTTCCAGACCACCCAGGCGATGATGAACGCTGTCATCCACGCGATGAACCGCCACGATCCGATGAATCGGGCAATCCGTTCGCTGAGCGCGCCGAAAGTCTCCGGATCGTAGGTCGGCCGCAGCGAGCGGCGCCCTTCGCGCGGTTGGTCCAGGCTGGGCCGGCGCTTGCGCAGTTGCGGTCTAGTTGCCATCGCGACTCACATCCGATTCTTCTTCCCGTCGGTCTCGCCAGTCTTCCGGGAGCATATGGTCGATCACGTCATCGACGGTCACCGCACCGAGCAGGTGGCGCGCCTCGTCGACGACCGGGATGGCCACGAGGTTGTAGGTCGCGAACGATCGGGTGACTTCGCTCAGCGGGGCCTGAGGCCCGATCGGTGTGATGGACTTGTCGAGCACCGAGGTGACCAGCATCGACGGTGGTTCCCGCAGCAGCCTTTGGAAGTGGGCCACTCCGAGGAAGCGCCCGGTCGGAGTCTCCAGCGGAGACCTCACCACATAGACCTGGGCTGCGAGGCTGGGTGCCAGATCGGGGTTGCGGATCGATGCCAAGGCGGCCGCGACAGTGGCATCGGGCGGCAAGATGATCGGCTCCGGGTTCATCATGCCGCCGGCGGTGGCGTCCTCGTAGACAAGCAAGCGGCGCAGATCCTCGGCGTCGTCGGGTTCGACCAGATCCAGCAGCGCCTCGGCGCGTTCCGGGGCGAGGTCGGCGAGCAGGTCGGCGGCATCGTCGGGATCCATCAGCTCGAGCAGGTCGGCCGCCCGCTCGGGGTCGAGGCCGTTGAGCACCTCGATCCGGGTGGCGTCGCCCATCTCCTCCATCACATCGGCGAGTCGGGCATCTTCCATCCCTCGGGCCACCTCGATCCGCCGTTTCGCGGGGAGGTCGCCCAGCATGGTTGCCGCATCGGCGGGGTGCATCTCGTCGATCTGGTCGAGCAAGGTGTCCACCGCCTGGTCGGGTTCGGGCAGTCCCAATCCGGAGACCTCCGACCAGTCGACTCCGGCGGTCTCGGCCCGACGGCGAAGTCCGGAGCGACCTTTGCGCACGTGCAGGCGGGTGATCGTCCACTCCTGGCCGCGCCACTCCATCCCCACGTCGAGAACCTTCACGGGTTCCCCGGTCGACAGCAACACCCCCCGCCGGTCCACCAGTTCGGCGACCACCAAGGTCTCGTTCGGGCGGGTTGCGAACTGCCGGAGGTTCACCTGACCGGAGGTGACCACGGCTCCGAGTTCAATCTCGGTGACTTTGGTCATCGGCATGAAGATCCGCCGCCGTGCGCCCACCTCCACCACCATGCCGATCACACGGGGATAGTCGGGCGGGTTACGAAGGATGCAGACGAGGTCTCGGACGATGCCCAACTGGTCGCCGTTGGGGGCGAACACAGCGGTTCCAGCGAGCCGTGCGGCGTAGACGCGCGCGGTGTGTGTCGCCATGTGGGGCAGGGTAGCGCCTGGCTGCAGCAGCTGGGGCTAACGTGCGCGGTGTGGAGACCGCCGCGGGGCAGCCCGATGCCCGAGGTGTCCGTCGCCCCGCGCTCGGCCTGCTCGCGGTGGCGGTGTTCTTCATCTCCACCTCCGCCCCGATCATCGCCGCCACCACCGCCCCGGCCTTGGCCATCGCGTTCTGGCGAACGGCGCTGGGTGCCCTGTTCACGGCTCCGTACACCCTCCTGCGACACCGTCGGGAGCTGTTCTCGCTGCACCGCGGACAGTGGTTGTTGTGCGCCGCCGGCGGACTTCTGCTGGCGGCGCATTTCGCCACCTGGATTCCCAGCCTCCGCTACACCTCGGTCGCCTCGAGCACCGCGCTGGTGTCGACTCAGCCGATATGGGCTGCCTTGCTGGCCAGGGCTGCGGGTGTTCGGATGTCGGGGCAGGTGTGGATCGGGATCCTGGTGTCGCTGCTGGGCGTGGTGCTGCTCACCGGCGTTGATCTATCGCTGGACTCCCGCTCGCTGTTCGGCAACGCGTTGGCCCTGGTCGGCGCCATCCTGGCGGCGGCCTACGTCACGGTGGGGGAGCGCGCCAGGCGCGACGTCAGTACGGCGAGCTACACGCTGGTCGTGTACTCCTCCTCCGCGGTCGCCCTGCTTCCGGTCTGTCTGATTGCCGGGGCGGCGCTCGGGGGCTATTCGGCACGGGACTGGTGGTTGATCCTCGCGCTGACGCTGCTGGCCCAGCTGCTCGGGCACTCCTTGATCAATGCGACGCTGCGCACGACGTCGGCCACGGTCACCTCGATGGGGATCCTCTTCGAGATGCCCATCGCCACCGTCTTGGCCGCCGTCTTCCTCGGTCAATGGCCGCCGTTGGCGGTGCTCCCGGCGTTGGCACTGCTGTTGGTCGGCATCGCCGTGGTGGTGCGGGCCGGTGCTGGATCGCCGCCCTCGGCGGTGTTGGCGGAGTCCCCGAGTTGATCGTCTCGGCAGGAGTTGCGGTTCACCCCAGATGGACTGCCTCAAAGTGAGCGACCCTGGCGGGAAGTGGGCCACCTCCGGGGCACTATCGTGAGGAGCCATGACCGAATCAACGTCGCGCTCACTCCGTTCCCGTCGCTCCAACCTCGCCGTTCCCGGCAGCAGTCCGAAGATGCTGGACAAGGCTCGGGGATTGCCGGCCGACCAGATCTTCATGGACATCGAGGACGCCGTCGCGCCGATCGCCAAGCCCGACGCACGCAAGAACATCGTCGCCGCGCTCAACGAGGGTGGCTACGACGGGAAGGTCCGCGTGGTCCGGGTCAACGACCTCACGACCCACTGGACCTACCGCGATGTGATCGAGGTGGTGGAAGGCGCAGGTGCCAACTTGGACGCGATCATGCTGCCCAAGGTGCAGACCGCCGAGCAGATCCACTGGCTCGACACGCTGCTCACCCAGATCGAGAAGACGATGGGCTACGAGGTCGGTCGCATCGGCATCGAGGCGCAGATCGAGAACGCCATGGGCCTGATCAACGTCGATGCCATCGCTGCGGCGTCGCCGCGGGTGGAGACCATCATCTTCGGCCCCGCCGACTTCATGGCCAGCATCAACATGAAGAGCCTGGTGGTCGGCGAGCAGCCCCCCGGCTACACCGAGGGCGATGCCTACCACTACATCCTCATGCGCATCCTGATGGCCGCCCGGGCCTACGACAAGCAGGCCATCGACGGTCCGTTCCTGCAGATTCGTGACGTCGACGCCTATCGTCGGGTGGCCGAGCGGTCCGCCGCCCTCGGCTTCGACGGGAAGTGGGTGCTGCACCCCGGTCAGGTCGATGCGGCCAACGAGGTCTACTCGCCGCGGCAGGAGGACTACGACCACGCCGAACTCATCCTCGACGCGTACGACTACTACACGTCGGCCGAAGGCGGTGCACTCGGCGCGGTCATGCTCGGCGACGAGATGATCGACGAGGCCTCGCGCAAGATGGCCCTGGTGATCGCGGCCAAGGGCCGGGCCGCCGGCATGGCGCGTACCAAGACCTTCACCCCACCGGAGTCCTGAGGGCTAGGTCCGACTGCGGACCGCGTTGATCACCGTGCACCCGTCAGCGGACCGCGTTGATCATGCACCGTGATTCGGTCGCCCCCCCGACGGAGGTGCAGCGCATTGCTGCGCTGTGGGGGGTGGAATTGACCGAGCGCACACACACTCGGTATTCGCAGACGTGGTTCGGGCGCCGGGGCAGCGAGCACGTGGTCGTCAAAGTCGGCGGAACCGACGCCCGTCGGCGCGAGGCAGCCGCGCTGCGGGCCTATGCCCACGCCCATGACCGTCCCGCCCGGGACGAACAGTCGTCGGCAGCCGCCCTGAACACCGATCCGCCGATCGCGGCCGGGCTGATTGCCGAAGCTGAAGGTGCCCTGCTGTTGGAACGGATCCTGCTGGGCGATGATCTGCGGCCACTCGCCGCCAGCGACGATGACGCCGCCACCGCGACCGCGGGCTCCTCGTACGCCCGGATGCACGCGGCCGTCGCCGGCGTGCCACGACCGGACGACTTGCCGGACCTGCGTCGGGTCGCCGATGCGTTCGACGTCTACGACGCCCGCGACACCACTGCGCCGGGTGGTCGGAATCCGCTGCCAGCCGATCTGGTCGCCCGGGCGCGTGACATGTTGGACGAACTCAGCATGCCCGCCGATTCGGACATCGTCCTGCACGGCGATGCTCACCACCAGAACCTGTTGCGGCAGGGATTCGGCGATCAGCGCGACACCTGGCGGGTGATCGATCCGCATGGCTGGTGGGGCGATCCGACTTTCGACTCGGTGGCCCTGATGCTGAATCTGCACGGATCGTTGGCGATGAGCCGTCGCGACTCGTCCGACCTGGTGTCGCAGGCGCGGCGCCGCGCGTCGATTCTGGCCGACACCGCCGGCGTCGATCCGTCCCGGCTGCTGGCGTGGACGTTTGTCGGCGGGATCATCGCCGAGTTGTGGTGCCTTGCCGATCACGGCTTCGTGCAGGGCGGCCCACTGAAACTCGCAGCCGCGCTGCACGGCGCCGGGCTTGCGTGATCGGACCTCGACATGAGGTGGTTGGCCTACTCACACGGCAACGCAGGGGTCCCCGCTGGCAGCTTTGCTACTGGCCAGTAACCTAGGCTCAAGACGTGGCCGCGGGGCTGCGCACAGTGCCGATGAAGGGATGCAGGCGATGGGACGTTTGCTCGAGACCGAGGGCCTCACCGAGGTGCAGCAGGAGATCCTGTCGGCGGTCCACGAGTTCGTAGAGAACGAGATCATTCCGCAGGCGCAGCACCTCGAGCACAACGACGAGTACCCCACCGAGATCGTCGAAGGCATGAAGGAGATGGGAATCTTCGGCCTGATGATCCCCGAGGAGTACGGCGGTCTGGGCGAGTCCCTGCTCACGTACGCGCTGTGCGTCGAGGAGATCGCCCGCGGCTGGATGAGTGTCTCCGGGATCATCAACACGCACTTCATCGTGGCGTACATGGTGATGCAGCACGGCACCGATGCGCAGAAGAAGGACTTCCTGCCGCGCATGGCCACCGGCGAACTGCGCGGCTCCTTCTCGATGTCCGAGCCCGGGTGTGGGTCCGACGTCGCGGCCATCCAGTCCAAGGCTGTGCGCGACGGCGACGAGTACGTGCTCAACGGGCAGAAGATGTGGCTGACCAACGGTGGCAGTTCGACCCTGTGCGCCGTGCTGGTCCGCACCGATGCCGAAGCCGATGAGAACGCCAGCGTCTACAAGAAGATGAGCACGTTCCTGATCGAGAAGCCGGCCGGATTCGGCGAGGTGCTGCCCGGGCTGGTCATCCCCGGCAAGATCGAGAAGATGGGCTACAAGGGCGTCGACACCACCGAACTGGTGATGAGCGACTTCCGGCTTCCGGCTGATGCGCTGCTCGGCGGCGAGGCCGGCAAGGGCTTCTACCAGATGATGGACGGCGTCGAGGTCGGCCGTGTGAACGTCGCTGCCCGGGCGTGTGGCCTGGCCACCCGTGCCTTCGAGCTCGGCGTGGACTACTCCCAGCAGCGTGTGACCTTCGGCAAGCCGATCGCCGAGCACCAAGCAGTGGCGTTCCGGCTGGCTGAAATGGCCACCAAGGTGGAGGCGGCGCACCTGATGATGGTGCGGGCTGCTCGGACGAAGGACTCCGGTGCGCGCAACGACCTCGAGGCGGGGATGGCCAAATATCTGGCCAGCGAGTACTGCAAAGAGGTGGTCGAGGACTCCTTCCGCATCCACGGCGGGTACGGGTACTCCAAGGAGTACGAGATCGAGCGGCTGTACCGCGAGGCACCGATGCTGATGATCGGTGAGGGCACTGCGGACATCCAGCGGATGATCATCGCCCGTCGGCTGCTGGAGGAGTACAAACTCCGAGGGTAGGGTTGGAGTCATAGGCGTCCTCGTCGGCGCGTCGTCAGACCGAAGGAGCATCCTCCTGTGGCCGCACCCACACCGACCCCCGACCAGATCAACTCGCGGGTGGTGCTAGTCGAGTTCCCCACCTACCTCGAGGCCCAGGCCGCCGTCGACAAACTCAGCGACGAGCGGTTCCCGGTCCAGCATGTGTCGATCATCGGTGTCGACCTCCGCAGCGTGGAGTCGGTGCTCGGCCGCATGTCCTGGGGTAGGGCCGCGTTGGGCGGACTGGCCATGGGCGCCTGGTTCGGGTTGTTGATCGGATTGTTCGTGTCGCTGTTCGCCAACTCCGAGGGCAGGGTCTGGACCCTGCTAGTACTCGGTCTGCTCTACGGCGCGGCGTTCGGAATCATCTTCGGCCTGGTGTCATACGCATTCACAGGGGGGAAGCGGGATTTCGTCTCGCGCAGCCAACTTGTGGCCGCGAGGTATCAGGTCACCGTCGATCCGGAGGTGCTGGGCCAGGCTCGTTCGACGCTCGGTCTCCCGCCAGCGGGGGCCGAGGCTGCCGCCCAGCCAAGCCACTCACCGCCGGATTCGGCCGAGTAGTTCAGCCGGTGACCGACGTCGGGATGTCGGCCCACACCGTCTTGCCGCTGCGATGCAATTCCACGCCCCACTGAGACGCCAGTTGCGCGACGATCGCGATACCCCTGCCGCTGGTATCGGCGGGTAGGGCCTGCTTCGCGGCGGGCAGCGTTGGGCTGAAGTCGGTGACGGCAATTCGCAGGTAGCCCTCGTGCAGACGCATCGAGATCTCCTGCACGCCGCCACCGTGCCGGACGGCGTTGGTGACCAGTTCAGCGGCGATGAGTTCGACATCGTCGGTGAGGTGTTCGAGGTTCCACTTCGCCAACTGCCGGGCGCACGCCCGCCGGGCGCTGCGCGGCGTCGTCGCAGCCGTCGGATCGGTGACGAGGGCGAAACTCATGGCCTATCTGTACCCGGGTGGTCCAGGTGGCATACCCCGGCGGCGCCTTTTGTCGGCCGTGCGTGGTGCAGTTATCCCTCGACCTGCCAGAACTCGAGCAGTGCTGCCGCGGTTTCTTCGGCCGCCTCGGCTGCAGGCGAATGGCCCACCGCCTCGATCGCGTGGTGGGAAGCGTTCAGCCGCTCCGCCATCTGAAACTGCAGGTCGGGCGACCAGACGTCGTCGTCGCTGCCGTGCACGACCATCGAACGTGTGCCGAGGGCCGCCAGTTCATCCGTGCGATCGGGGGCGCGGAGCAAGATGCCCGCCTTCGCCCGCAACCCCACCGGGTTGTTGCACAACCAGCGCTCACGTAGGAAGGCCTGGATCTCCGGCGGCGGCAACGGCAGGTCTTTGGCGGCGTCCAAGGACTGCTTGGCCTCCCACAGCACCTCCAGATCGGTCTGGGGTAGCAGTGCCTCCAGCGCCTCGAGAGCGGGACGCTGATGGGCTGGGACGGCCCCCGGGCCGGAAGACATCAACACCAGCGATGCGAAGGCGCCCGGCGCCGTCAGCACCGCCTCCCGCGCGATGAGTCCTCCCAACGAGTGTCCGACCAGGTGTGGACGTCTCCCGACTGGCCACCGGGCACCGCTGGTGGCGACCAGATCGGCAGCCAGCGCCGCGAGGGTGAAACGCTCCTCCGCTGCGTTCGCACGGCTCTCGTATTGGCCGACCAGATCCACCGAGACCGCGTGCACTCCCGCGTCGCCGAGCAGGGGCAACAGGGCGATGAAGTCCTCCTTGCTGCCGGTGAAGCCGGGAACCAGCAGAGCCCGTTGGTCGGACTCGGGCGAGCCGGTTTCCAGCGCCGCCATCGCGACGCCGTTCACAGACAGTCGCGCCGGCTGAACACCACGCGGCAGGGCGAGGAAAGGAGGCACGCTCACGACAGGCACAATAGTCCGCGTGACACGCACTATTGCCGTCGCCAACCAGAAGGGTGGCGTGGCCAAGACCACCACCGTGGCGTCCATCGGCGGAGCCCTGTCCGAACTCGGGCAGCGCGTTCTGGTGGTCGACCTCGATCCGCAGGCCTGCCTGACCTACTCGCTCGGACTCGACTCCGAGGATCTTGAATTCTCCATGCACGACGTGCTGCTCGGCCGTGTCGATGCCCGCCTGGTGGTCACCGACACCGAAGAGGGTCCGGATCTGCTGCCGGCCACCATCGACCTGGCCGGCACCGAGGCGCATCTGCTGACCCGCACCGGTCGGGAGTATGTGTTGCGCTCGGTACTGGAAGACCTGGCCGGGGACTACGACTTCATCCTGCTCGACTGTTCGCCGTCGCTCGGCGTGCTCACCGTCAACGCCCTCACCGCTGCCGACGAGGTGCTCATTCCGATGCAGTGCGAGACGCTCTCCCACCGTGGGGTGCGACAGTTGCTCGACACGGTCGAGGACGTCCGTCGGCTGTGCAACCGCGACCTCAAGGTGCTCGGTGTGCTGCCCACCATGTACGACTCGCGTACGAACCTGGCGCGTCGAACGCTCGCGGATGTCGAGGAGCGCTACGGTCTGGCGGTGATGAGACCACCGATTGCGAAATCCGTGCGCCCAGCCGAGGCCCCCTCGGCTGGGCGAAGCGTGCTCGCGACGGCCTCCGGTTCCCGAGGCGCCGAGGCCTACCGGAAGGTTGCCACGCGCATCCTGGAGCACGCATGAGTCCGGTGGCTCCGCGCCCGCAGCGGCCGAAGCCCGGGACCTTCGATCGGATTCCGCCCGCCGATGCCGAGCGCAAGGCCAAGGCCGACCCCCAGGGCAAACAGGCACTGTTCTCGGCAGCCGAACAGCCACCTTCGCTGGGCAGTGCCTCGGTCGACTGCACGCATTGCCACCGTCGAACCGTGGTGTCACTCCCGCAATTGCTCAAACTCTCGGCCACCGGAGTGCACGCGCCACTGCCGAAGAAGGGCTACAAGGCGTGGCTCAAGTGCCCGGCTTGTGGCGAGCGCAGCTGGATGAAGGTCAAACTCGGGCGCTGAGCCGATACCCGCTCGCATGGGTGGGAGGGAACGTGCGTTCAACGCTGTCCGTCGTGTTGCCCGCCAACCGACAATTCGCAAAGTCGCAGCACCAATCGCAGCCTGGTATTTCGATCGCTCTACCCGAGGTCTGGATGGCGCTACCCGAGGTCTGGATCGCGTCGCGATTTGGCGGGCTGGCACCAAGTTCGAGGTTGCGCACTGGGCGAGCACCAGCGCTACTTGGGGATGCACCGCTGGAACCTCGTGGAGCGAGGGGGAAATCTGGTCATGTGGAATCCCGAAACGACCATCAATGTGAACGAACGGCTTCGCGGAGTTGCTGAGGTGACAGCGTGGACCGAGCACGATCGAGGGAGCGATCGCGCCAGGGCAATTGCCGTGATTCGCCCCGGGACCATAGTCCCTGGTGGCTGAGCCCTACTCGGTGCTACTGCTGAGGAGTGAGTACCTTTCGTTGGTCCGCAGCAGTTGCTGCGAGTGCATTGTTCGCGCTGGCCGGTTGTTCGTCGCAAGAAGCTGTCGACCCGCCCCCCAGCAGTACCCCCGCGTCGGCCTCGGCTTCAGCAAGCGACGAGCCTTCCGCGTCGGCGTCCGATCTGTCCGCGACCACCCGCACGAACAACTTCGATATCTATCCCGGCACGGGGGTGGAGTCGGTGTCGTTCGAATGGGATCAGCAATACGCCATCACCGAGAGCCAGGCCAAGACCTGGAAGGGGGTGACGTCGGGTTGGAGCACCTCGAACCCTGGCGTCTACGTGATCACTGCCGAGGCGGGCCGTTCAGGTGACCCGACCGGTGACACCTACTCCTGGTTCCAGCAGCGTGCGCCGATTGCCTCTACCACCAACGCCCCTGAATGGTGCGGAAATCCTGGATCGCAGGGTGATCTGGGGACGATGAACTTCGCTTTCACCGGCACCTTGACCATCAACGGGAACGCGTATCCGGTAGCCATCGGGCAGTTCAACATAGACAACGAGGACAACGTGTGGGCCTACGGCGGAAGCGGATGGCAAGGGCCCATGTGCGGCACCTCGTTCGTCACCCCCGACGGCGCCTTTGCCCTGGTCAACAGGACCACCGGAGGTGGCACCAACTACTCGATCACAATCAATGCTCAGTGATGGAGGTTCACGCCCCCTGTGTCGGCCGCAACCGGCCTGTTCTCGGCCGGGAGTGGCACGGTCTGCGCTCAGCCCGCGGTATCCCCGGGGCGCTGCCACTGCCAGCGCACCAGCACTAGACCCAGGGCGGCATTGATCGCCAGCAGGAACGTGCGGACCGTGCCCAGCAGCGCGGACTCGGTGGCCGTGGGTGCGGGCACCACCCCGCGCCGGAACTCGGCCAGCGTCAGCGACTCCCGGTAGCCGGTCGCCACCAACGCCGCAGCCAGTCCGGCTGACACGTCCCAACCCGCGTGCAGCAGAACCGCCACCCCAAGCCACCCACACACGCTCCAGGTCGGCCGCAACCGACCGGTGGACGATGCCGCCGCGAAGAGCGCTCCGGCGACCAATGCCGTCCACAGCGCGTGCCCGACAGGTGACAGCAGGCCGCGGGAGAGTTGAACCTCGACGATCGCCGGGATGTCTATGGCGCTTTGCGAGCGCACCGCCTCGTATGCGTAGCCCGCGGACTCGAACGCGGAGAAGCCCAACCCGACGGCCGCCCCGAGCAACAGTCCGTCGCGACGCCGGTAACTCGTCAGCCCGACGGCCAGCAGGATCACGATGGCGAGTTTCACGGTTTCCTCAGCCAAGGCCACCGACAGGAAGTAGCCGTCGGGGATCAGCCGAGTGAGGAAGTGCTCCACCAGGGCGGCAGGCCATAGCCCCAAGGCTCCGCCCGCTGCAAATGCCAGGAGCAACTGGAACGGCACCAGGGCCGTGGCGTCGTCGTCAGCCAGCCACAGCCGCGTCACATATTCGATCAGGCCGACCAGCAGGGCGAAGGGCACCAGAAAACTGCCGAGGAGAAAGACCCCGGGGAGCAAGATTCCATCTCGGGTGTAGGCGGTTGCCGCGATGCCGCCCGCCCACGCCAGTCCACCCGTCAACAGCACTTTCCACCACGTGTCGCGGCTCAATCCCGTCAGAAACCGGCGCATGGTTCACGTTGTCGCGTGGAGAGGTCAACTAGTGGCGTTCGCTCCGTCGGTCTTGGCCTCGCTGCCTGAGGGGCCATCCTGCGTGGCCCCGGCACTAGCGTTCGCACCGCCCCGAGTTCGCCGTCGTTGGCGCTTGCGACGTGGCTTGTCGCCCGAATCTCTGGGCGTCGAGTCGCCGCGGCGGCCTTTGCCGCCTCGGCCCTTCCCCTTGGCGCCCTGGCCCTTGGCCCCTTGCCCTTTGCCCCGAGGCGGAGAACCACGCTTGCCGGTCTCGCCCAGATCCTCGACCTCTTCGGCTGCCAGCCCGGGCAGCGTACGGGCCGATGCGGGCAACGAGCCGGTGGCCTCGTGGGGAATGCCGAGTCCGGTGTACACGTGTTCCGAGGTGGAGTACGTCTCCACCGGCTCGAAGAAGGCCAGGCCCAGCGCCCGGTTGATCATCTGCCAGCGGGCGACGTCGTCCCAGTCGACCAGGGTGACGGCCACACCGCTCTTGCCGGCCCGGCCCGTCCTGCCCACGCGGTGGAGGTAGACCTTCTCGTCCTCCGGGCAGGAGTAGTTGACCACGTGGGTGACGTCGTCGATGTCGATCCCGCGGGCGGCGACATCGGTCGCGACGAGGACGTCGACCTTGCCGCTGCGGAAGGCACGCAGGGCCTGTTCCCGGGCGCCTTGGCCGAGGTCGCCGTGCACGGCGGCCACCGCGAAGCCACGCTGGCCCAGTTCATCGGCCACCTTCTGGCAGGTCCGCTTGGTGCGGATGAACACGATGGTGCGACCCCGGTCGGTGGCCTGTAGCACGCGGGCGAGCAATTCCACCTTGTCCATCGCGTGGGCCCGCCAGACGTGCTGCTCGATGGAATCCACCGTGGCGTTGTCATCGTCGGGGTTGACCGCTCGGATGTGGGTCGGACGGGTCATGTAGCGCTTCGCCAGGCTGACGATCTGGGTCGGCATGGTTGCGGAGAACAGCATCGTCTGCCGTTGCGCCGGCAGTTGCGCGACAATCGACTCGACATCCGGCAAGAAGCCCATGTCGAGCATCTCGTCGGCCTCGTCGAGCACGAGGGTGCGCACATGGGAAAGGTCGAGCAGGCGTTGTCGGGACAGGTCGAGCAGGCGCCCGGGGGTTCCCACCACCACATCGACGCCCTTCTTGAGCGCGTCGACCTGGGGCTCGAACGCGCGGCCGCCGTAGATGGCCAAGACCCGTGCACCCGAGATGGAGCCGGCCTGAGACAAGTCGGCGGCCACCTGAACGCAGAGTTCCCGGGTGGGTACCACCACCAGCGCCTGCGGTTTGCCGGAACGAGTGGTCCCCGGTTCGCTGACCACATCGAGGCGTTGGAGCAGGGGGATGCCGAAGCCGAGCGTCTTACCGGTTCCGGTTTTGGCTTGCCCGATCACGTCGTGACCGTCGAGGGCGAGCGGCAGGGTCATTTCTTGGATCTGGAAGGCATGTGTGATGCCAACTTCGGCTAGGGCGGCCCGGATCGGGTCGGCAACTCCGAGGTCGGCGAACGACGTCGCGTTCAGCGGGTTCTCCAAACTTTCATTGATGGCCGCGCAGTGCGGGGATGTTCCCTCCACTGGTTGGTCGCGGCGAGTGAGCAGGCGGTGCCGCCCGCTTGTGGCAGTCTAGCGAACGTCGACCACGTTGCCGATGCGACGCTGGCGGGCGCCGGCGGGATACCCTCGGACGTTGTGAAGAGCCGCACCCTCGAGGACCCTGAATACACCGCTGCCGTCGTCGACCTCCTCGGGTTGCTGGCCTATGGAGAACTGCAGGGCTTCACCCGAATGGCGATCGATTCCACCCTGGCCCCGAATCTGCGCGACCAGGCGCAAACGGCTCGGATGGCGGCGACCGAGTTCCGGCAGTTCGAGCGGTTGCGTGACCGCCTCGTCGGTCTGTCGGTGGATCCGGAGGCGGCGATGGCCCCCTTCGTCGCGTCGATCGACGCTTACCACGCCTCCACCGCCCCCAGCGGTTGGTTGGAGGGACTGGTGAAGATCTATGTCGGGGATGGCATCGCAAGGGATTTCTACCTGGAGATGTCGTACTTCGTGGATCCGGACACCGCCGGTCTGATCAGGTCGGTCTTCGCCGATCGCGGTCAGGCCGACTTCGTGGTGGCGTCGGTGCGGCAGGCGATCGCGGCCGAGCCGGCCTTGGCGGGCAGGCTGGCCTTGTGGGCCCGCAGGCTGGTCGGCGAAGCACTCAGCCAAGCACAGCGGGTTTCAGCCCAACGCGAGAGCCTTACATCGCTGCTGGTCGCGGGGGATGAGGGACTGGACCTGCAGGGCGTGGGCGAACTCTTTGGTCGGCTCACCACCAGGCACACCGAACGAATGGCGACACTCGGCCTGGCCCCCTGAGCGCCTCACCGCGATTCGCGCCTGAGCCGCACCACGATTCGGGGTTCGACCGGGCCTCACGCTGATTCGGGCTGGATCGGGTCAGCCGGCTCCGAAACCGACTCGACGGGTGGTGGACTCGCCCAACTCGACGAACGCGATCTTGTCGGCCGGGATGATGTATTGGCGGCCCTTGTCGTCGACGAGGGCAAGCACGTCACCGCTGGAGATCGACTCCGCCACCGACTTCGCGACGTCTTCTTGGTCGGACTTGCTCTCGAACGTGATATCCCGGACGGCGTTGCTGACGCCGATGCGGACCTCCATGCTGAACCTCCAAGTCGTCGCGGCGCCCACCCGGGCACGCGTGCAGCACAAGCCTATGACGCGGGGTCGATATTCCGCCGTGCTATGTCCGTTCGCTGTTCGCGAAGCGCTCGGCCTTGCTCGGGCGGGCGGACGTGTCGTTGCTTCGTCGGCCGGCGGCCGGCGGCGGCTTGCGCGGGTGGCTGCGGGGAAACGCCGAGATCCCGCCCCAGACCTGGTCCATGATGAGTTTGGCCGCGGTCGCCTTGGGCAACGCCCGTCGGTTGCGCAGCCAACGCCGGGCGCTCGTCTGGGCCATCCCGGTCAGGCCGGTGGCGAGCAGCATGGCCTCGTCTTCGCTCAGGCCGGTGTCGGCCACGATCACCACTGCGACCAAGGCGGCGCAGTGTTCGTCGGCGCGTTCAACCCGGCGACGCACCTCATCGACGTTCACCAGGTCGGATTCGAAGACCAGCCGGTAGGCGCCGTCGGGGTCGTCGACGAAGTCGAAGTAGGCGCCGATCGCGGCCGCCACGCGCTCGGCGTTGTCGTCGGTGCTCTCGAGCGCATCGCGCAGCGATCCCACGAGCATCTCGATGGATTCGTCGAGCAGGGCGAGGTAGAGCTCCTGCTTGCTGGGGAAGTGTTGGTAGAGCACCGGTTTGGAGACACCGGCCTGAACAGCGATTTCGTCCATCGCGGCCGCGTGGAAACCCTGCGTCACGAAGACGGATCGAGCGGCGTCGAGGAGTTGCGCACGACGCTCGCGGCGGGGGAGTCGCACCCCTCGGGGCGGGTCCTGCGTGACGGGCATGGGCCAAATACTACTCGCCAGTAACATCCGGATGCGTCACTTGGTGGGCCAACGGGGGGATTGCCCGATCGCGCCGCCGCGCGCCGCCAACTCGGCGCCGATCCGGCGCCGCCAGAGGTCCGGCCGGATGGCTTTTGGTGACGCACGGCACCACCGCATCGGGAATGATTCATGCCCCCTTAGGCTTGCCTATCTCACCGAGAAGTCAGGACATCAGTGCAAAGGAGCGCCACATGACGCTGCCACCGTTGGTGGAGCCCGCCGAGGAGCTCGAGATCGACGAGGTGCCCCGCTACAGCCGGCACATCATCATCCCCGATGTCGGCATGGCCGGGCAGAAACGGCTGAAGAACGCCCGGGTGCTGTGTGTCGGCGCTGGCGGGCTGGGATCTCCCAACCTGATGTACCTCGCCGCAGCGGGGATCGGGACCCTCGGGATCGTCGAGTTCGACACGGTGGACGAGTCGAACCTGCAGCGTCAGATCATCCACAGCCAATCCGATATCGGCCGTCCCAAGGCCCTGAGCGCCGCCGAGACCGTCGCCGGGATCAACCCCTACATCGACGTCGTGGTGCATGACGAGCGGCTGGACACCTCGAACGTCATGGAGATCTTCGCCGACTACGACCTCATCGTCGACGGCACGGACAACTTCGCGACCCGCTACATGGTCAACGATGCTTGCGTGCTGCTCGGAAAGCCGTACGTCTGGGGATCGATTTTCCGTTTCGACGGTCAGGCCTCGGTGTTCTGGGCTGAGCATGGACCCTGCTACCGATGCCTGTATCCGGAGCCGCCGCCGCCCGGAATGGTGCCTTCCTGCGCCGAGGGTGGCGTGCTCGGTGTGCTCTGCGCATCGATCGGCTCGATCCAGGCCACCGAAGCGGTCAAGCTGTTGCTTGGTATCGGCGAGCCGCTCGTCGGTCGGCTGATGGTGTACGACGGGTTGGAGATGAACTACCGGACGGTCAAGGTCCGCAAGGACCCGAACTGCGCCGTATGCGGGGAGAATCCGACCGTCACCGAGTTGATCGACTACGAGGACTTCTGCGGCGCCATCAGCGTGGAGGCGGCCGAGGCCGCCAAGGACTCGACGATCTCGGTCAAGGACCTTGCCAGCATGCTCGACGCCCGGGCGGCCGGCGAACGGGATTTCGTGTTGATCGATGTCCGTGAGCAGGGTGAATGGGACATGGTCCGCATCGATGGTGCGGAGCTCATCCCGAAGGGCGACTTCTACTCCGGCGCAGCCCTGGAGAAGTTGCCGCACGACAAGCAGATCGTGCTGCACTGCAAGGTCGGTGGGCGATCCGCGGAGGTGCTCGCGATCGTCAAGGACGCCGGATTCGCCGACGCCATCCACGTCGGTGGGGGCATCGTCGCCTGGGTCGATCAGATCGAGCCGCACAAACCGTCCTACTGAATCCGCGTTCCGGCCGACTGCGGCAATTCGTCCGGTTTCGCCGGATCAGTCGAGCGGGTGCAGCCGATGGGCCTGGTCGAACAGGTCCCGCTCGGTGAGTCGGGCCGCCAACGTGGCGGCGACGATGGCCGCCGACAGCAGCATGTACATCACCGCGATCTGGTACCGAATGGCCGCCAACGGGGCGACCCCGGCCAGGATCAGCCCGGTCATCGCGCCGGGCAAAGCGATGAGACCGACAACTTTGGTCTGATCCATCGAAGGGATCAGGGCGGTGCGCACCGCGTCGCGCCTGGTCGGCGCGAAGGCGTCCCGGGCGGATAGGCCCAGAGCCAGCCTCGCCTCGATCTCAGGCCGGCTGCTGCGAGCGTCGTCGCGCACCCGTCGCAGAGTCACCCCCGTCGCCACCATGGCGCCGCTGACGACCATGCCCCCGACCGGTATCACCACGGTGGGGGTGGAGTCGATGATCCGCAACGCCAGCAACACGCCCATGGTCACCACCACGCCGACGGCGATGGCGATGGTGGCGTTGCGGCGCGATCCGGGTAGCCCGGCTGCACGGCGTCCCGCCACCTGGCCCGCGATCACAGCCATCACGGCCAGCCACCCGAAGGCGGCGGGCAGGCCGCCGTAGTCGAACACCACTCCGAGCAGCAGACCCACGGCGGCCAGTTGCGCGAACGCCCGGACGGTGACGATCAGCAACTCCCGGGTGATGCCGAGTCGCGTCCGCCAGGCCACCACCCCGGCCAACAGGATCAGCGTCAAGGATGCGGCCACGCCCAGCCAGGAGGGAATGTTCGCCGCCGTGGTCATCGCTTCCCTCCGTTACCTGCTGCCCCGTGGGGTCGGCGCCACACTAGTTCCCGCCCAGGTATTTCACGGTGTCAGTCGGACCCTCGTCCACCACGCGGCCCCCCTCCAACACGATTGCGTGCGCGGCGACGTCTGCAAGGCGCGCGAGGTCGTGGCTGACCACCAGCACGGTCAGTCCGGAAGCCGCGAACGAAGAGACCACCTCGAGCACGGTATCGGCGGCAGTTGAGTCCAACGCGCTGGTCGGTTCATCGAGCAACAACACCTCGGGCTGCAGTGCGAGGGCCCTGGCGAAGGCCAGCCGTTGCGCCTCGCCCCCGGAGAGGCCAGCCGTGGTGCGCTCCGCATCGAGGTGATCGAGGCCGACCCGACGGAGGAGCGCTCCGATCTCGTCCGAGGTCAGGTCCGGATGCCCGACCCGGAGTTCGGCGGCGATGGTAGGTGCTAGCAGTACCGGGCGCTGGGCGACCAGGCCTACCCGACGGCGAAGTTCCAGGACGTCGACGTCGCGCACGTCGGTGCCGGCGACGAACACGTGGCCGGAATCGGGATCGTCGAACCGGTTGAGCAGCCTCAGCAGGGAGGACTTCCCCGACCCGCTGGGTCCGACGAGCGCCGTGACGCCGCCGGCCGGGACAGCGGCGGTCACCTGCGTGAGAATGCGGGCGCTGCCGCGGGACAGGCTGACGTCGAGCAGGCGGAAGGCCGGTGGCGTGTCGGTCACAACAGGTTGTTCTTCGTCATCCAGTTGAACGAGAACCAGCCGGGGATGGTGGGGAGCCAGAACGTGAGGAGACGGAAGAGCAGTACCGACGACACGGCGATGCCACCCTCCACCCCGGCGGCGGTGAGCCCGGCTGAGAGGGCGAGTTCCACCGCACCCAGGCCGCCCGGGGTGGGCGCGGCCTGACCGAGGGTGGCGCCAGCCAGGTAGACCACCGCTATCGCGGCGATCCCGGCCTCGCCGCCGAACGCCTTCACGCAGGCTGCCAGACAGAGGCAGTAGGAGAGGTTGAGCAAGAGGATCCCGCCGATCCCTTCGGCGAGCTTCGCGGGTCGCTGGGTGAGCGTCAGCAGGCGTGGACCCACTTGCGAGACGATCGGCTGAACCCGCTTGCGAAGCCACGCTCGGGAGAACGGCAGCACCAGCCCGAGGATGAGCGCGGCGATCAAGATCGCCCCGATGATCAACGCCCACGCCGGCACCGGCACGTCCAGTTTCGTCTGGGTTCCGGCCAGCACACCGAAGCCGAGCAACAGCACGATGTGCATGACGAACGCCATCACCTGGGAGACTCCGACGCTGGCCGCCGCGAGCGCCGGGTGCAGATCGATCTTCTGCAAGTAGCGCACGTTCACCGCTACCGCGCCCAACGTCGGCGGCGAGACCAGGGTCGCGAAACTGGCCGCCAACTGGGCCAGCATGGTCTTGATCAGCGAAATCTTCTCCGGCACGAAGCCGGACAGTGACATCGCTGCGCCGACGTAGGTCGAAACTGACAGCAGCAGGCCGACGACGGCCCACTTCCAATCGGCCTGGGAAGCGAGTTCGGCGATGTTGACCCGGGCCAACTGGGTCAGCAACACGTAGCCGGCCACAGTTCCGGCGACGATCGTCAGCAGGGTGCGAGGTTTCAGTCGCTCGATGTTGATCTGCTCCGGCTCCTGGCCGGGGTTGAGGTTGAGCAGTTTGTCCCGCAGATCGTTCATCAGACTCTTGCGCTTGCGCATCGCATGGCGGGTGGCCGGCGACAACCCGACCGCCTGCAACGCCGGCAACGCACGCCCCAGGCGCACGCGACCGAGCACGCGTAGTCCCGAATCCACCGCCCGTTCCGCGCTCGTGAGCAAGGCCAGGGTGCAGAGCATCTCGGCGAGGTCGAGTCGTAGCGACACGTCGCCGGCGGCGACGCTTCCCTCCTCGCCACGAACCAACCAGACCCCGCCCTGGGAATCGCGCAGGATGTTCTCGGCCGAGAGCGTGCGATGGCTGACGTGGTGATCCTGCAGGCGCTTCACCGCCACCCAAGCTCGGTCGAGGTCGCCATCGGTCAAGTTGTCGGCGCAGGCCGCGAACGGTTCGGCGTCGATCGTCTCGAAGGCGAGCAGCGCGGCGTCGGGACCCACTTGACACACCACCAGCAAGCGGGGGGTGGCCGCTCCGGCGATCTGGGAGGCATAGGCCTGCAGCGAACTGTGTTCCAGTCGGCCGCGCATGGTCAGGGCGTTGCCGCCGTCGTCCTGACGGATACGGAGCGATCGCCAGGCAACCGGCACCAGGCCGTCGCCCTCGAGGTCGCGGTCGAGGACCAGCACGTCCAGGCGCTGGCCGGCACGGCTGGTGGCGCTGTAGCGGCGGCCGCCGCGGGTGACCGAGGAGGCGCGAAGCACCGACAACGGGTAGCCGTTGGCCTCCAGCGTGCGGGCCACGTCGAGCCCCGACGGTCGGGTGCTGGGAGTGCCTACCGAGTAGCGCATGAGCAGCCCGACGCTCCAACCGAGCAGCAGCGAGATCAGCAGGCCGATGACGGTGAGAGTGGCGCCGACGATGTTGAGCACCGCGATGGCGGTGATCACCAGGATGCTGGCGACCGCCCAGCGAGGGCGTTCCACCAATCGCGCCACGGTGCTCATCGCCACCAACCCGGACACGAAGGCGTTCAGCGGCATGGTGTCCGAACGAACGTTGCGCCCGGTGAGCGCCTGCAGCAACTGTGGCGACCCGTAGTCGTTGATGATCCACATCAACAGGGCGCCGATCAGGAGCGCCAACAGCAGCGCTGCCAACGCGTCGAGCAGCAGTCTGCCGCGCTTGCGCACCAGCAGGGACACACTGATGCCCACCGGAAGTGCGATCGCTCCGAGCACACCCACCCAACTGGTGAGGTCCAGAATCAGGGTTGGGATCCGGCCGGTGGCCTCGGTGAGGTCCGATTCGAGGCCCGAGGTGGTGCCGGAGGCCACGTACGACAGGCCTAGGACCAGAGCCGCAGCCAGCACGGCCAGGGCCAGCCGAAGCAGGTCGGCCGGGCGCCGGAGGCGGCGAGGTGCGATATCGCCTTCGATGACCACCGTGGACTCCGGGGTGGAGTGCTGCGGCCGCGATGATCCGGCCCTGGCGCGGGGGTCGCGGCGGCCGGTGCCCGAACCACCCGCGGGGTGACCCGGGTGCGGTGGCCTGATCGGGGGCAGCGGCACCGGATCCGGGGTGGCTTCGGGGGTGGTGTCCACGCTGGGGGAGAGGGGACGGGTGGCCTCGGTGTCGAGGGCAGCGGTGTCGTCGCTATCGTCGCCGGATCTGCTGACGAGGCCGTCGACGACGGCCTCGTCAGCAGATTCGGGTCCGTTCACGAGTTCATGTTCTCAGATGTCGGAGGCGAATTCGTCGGACCGTGCTGCTTGCATTGCCGCAACGCCGCCTCGGTAGCGTCGGTTGCAGCCACCGAGCGGGGCTGTCGGGCCACGGCCCGTGGCGAACTCGCCCCGGCGAGGAAGGGAGGACGCGTGCGAGAGGGAGGCCGAACTCGCCCGCGCCTTCGGTTGCGGCACGAATCCCCCGATGTCGTTGCACCGGAACTCGATCCGGACCAGCGGGCGGTGGTCGACCATCTGGGATCGCCGCTCCTGGTCCTGGCCGGACCAGGCACCGGCAAGACCACGACCATCGTCGAATCGGTGATAGCCCGGCTGACCGGTGAATCCGCACTTGCCCCGGAGCGGGTGCTGGTCCTGACGTTCAGCCGGGTGGCCGCGGCGGAACTGCGAAGTCGCATCGTTGCCCGCTCGCAGGCGGGGATCTCGCCGGTGGTGGCGACTTTCCACTCGTTCGCGTGGCGCCTGTTGCTGGAGTTCGCCGCCGAGACCGAGGATGACCCTTCCTTGGGACTGCTCGCGGCCCCGGACTCCGAGCTTGTGGTGCGGGAACTGTTGGCCGATCCGGCGGATACCTGGTTGCGGCATTGGCCGGCGGATCGGCGTGCGGCCCTGTCGAGTCCCGGGATGGTGGACGAGCTGCTCGGGTTGATGGCCGCCGCCCGGGCGCACGGTTGGGAACCGAAAAACCTGGCACTTGCCGCGAGGTCGGCGGAGTCGCCACCCGGCGGCCCCGTCCCGCCCGAGTGGCTGGCGGCGGCCGCATTCTTCGATCACTATCTGGACGTCCTGGACTGGCGCGGCGCCTTGGACTATGCCGAAGTGATCCACCGGGCTCGGTTGCTCGTGGCCGATCACCCAGAGTTGGCGGGACGGTTCCAGGCCATCTACGTCGACGAGTACCAGGACACCGACCCGGCGCAAGTCGGTTTGATCAAGGATCTGACGGTGCCCGGCACAACGCTGGTGGCAGTCGGCGACCCGGACCAGGCGATCTACCGATTCCGGGGTGCAGACGTGGGCGGGATTCTTGATTTCCCGCAGCAGTTCGCCGATGCTGCTCAGCGGCCGGCGCCGGTAGCGGTGCTCCGCCGGACCCGGCGGTTCGGCCCGGCGATCAGGGCCGTGGCCGACCGATGGATCGAACCAGTGGGTTTGGGTGGCTTGCCGCCCGCCGTGCAACGCAGTCATCGAGACCCGCGATGCCTCGGTCCGGCGGGCGAGGTCGAAGTGATCTCGTGTACCAGCCGGGAGCAGCAGGCAGCCGAACTCGCAGATCTCCTGCGCCGGTCGCATCTTTCGGCGAGCCAACCGCTGGCCTGGTCCGACATGGCCGTGTTGGTGCGCTCCGGCGTCAACGACATTCCGCGGCTGGAGCGTGCCTTGCTGGCCGCCGGGGTTCCGGTGGAGGTACCGGCCGGGGATCGCCCGTTGGCGGCCGAACCCGCCATCGCACCGCTGTTGACTGCGCTGCGCCTGGCCGACGATCCCGACGGCGTGGAGTTGGATGAACTCGAAGGTTTTCTGTGTGCACCCCTGATCGGGATGACGCCACTGACGCTCCGCCGGCTGCTCCGGCAATTGCGCGTGGCAGAGCGCCAGGCGGCCGAGGCGGAAGCGCGTCAGCCGCGGTCGGCGGGACGCCTGCTGGCGACGTGCTTCGACCCGCAGGCCGGGGATCCGGCGGGCATCACCGGGGCGTTGGCCGACGAACTCATCGCGGTTCTGGACATGATCGACCGGATGCGGATGGCGGGGGCCTCGGTGGCGGATCGCCTGTGGGTGGCGTGGACTCATGGGGCGACGGGCGACGGCGAGGGGCGCTGGGCCCGACAACTCCAGACGACTTCCCTGGCTGGCGGACCCGGTGCCCACCGGGCCGACGCGGTGTTGGATGCGGTGATCGAGTTGTTCTCGGTTGCCCGGCGGATGCCGGTCGGAGCCGGCAGTTCGGTATTCGTCGACACGCTTACCCGTCACCGATTGCCCGCGGCGTGGCTGGAGGGGTCCTCGCGCCGCCGGGACAGTGTCTCGCTGCTGACTGTGCATCGGGCCAAGGGGGCACAGTGGCCGATGGTGGTGGTCGTGGGATTGCAGCAGGACGAGTGGCCCGATGCACGCGGACCGGTCTCGATCCTGACCTCGGAGCGCATCGGGGCCGGTGGGGTGCGCCCGGCCCGCACCCGGACCGAACTAGTTGCCGATGAGCGCCGGCTGGCGTTCGTCGCCGCCACGCGGGCGTCGGAGCGACTGGTGATCATGTCGGTGGATTCGGCGGCCACCGATCAGGCGCCGTCGGTGCTTTTCGCCGAGGCGGCGCAGGTGGTCGGCGGTGCGACTGCGGCCGACCGGCCTGTCGCGCACAGCGGCCGGATGCGGCTCACCCCTGCGGCGCTCGTCGCCTCCCTGCGCGCCACGCTGGCCGACCCGTCGGCACCTGAAGAACTCAGGGCGGCGGCCGCCGCCAGGTTGGCGTACGTGGCACGCCCGACTCCGACCGGTCCGGCGATCGCCCGGGATGCCCACCCGGACCGATGGTGGGGCCTGGCTGCCACGAGTGAATCGGAGCACGCCCTGACCCCAGCCGACGAGCCGGTGCGCCTGTCCGCCACGGCGGTCGAAGCCGTCAATCGATGTCCGTTGCGTTGGTTCCTGGCGCGGCGCGTCCAGGCCGGGCGGGTGCGCCCTGCGCGGGCGGCCTACGGCAGCCTGCTGCACGGTGCCGTGGCGGCGGTGGCCAACGGCGAGTTGCCGGCTGAGGCCACGGCCATCGCCGAGGCCATCCGCCCGGTGTTCGACCACCTGCCCTTCGCCGCCGACTGGGAACGCGAACGGGCGTGGTCCCAAGCTCAGGGCGATATCGCGCGGTTCCTGCAGTGGTACGGGGAACTGCCGGGTCCGGTCCTCGGCGCCGAGGTGCCGTTCGACATCACCTCGGTCGCGGCCGCCGAGGGAGACCATTCGCAAGACGGAGACCAGCCGGATGACGCAACCCCGACGATTCGTCTGACCGGGTCGATCGACCTGCTGGTCGCCGACCAGGACGGGCGGGTGCGCGTGGTCGATTTCAAGACCGGAGGTGTGGTCCCGACTGCCGCCGATATGGCTCACAACGTGCAACTGGGGGTCTATCAGCGGGCGGTGGGCGAAGGCGCCCTCGAGCCTACGAATCAGCCGTCGGAGGACACCTCGTCTGTTTCTGCGGACGTACCAGGAGTTCCCGCCGATCCGGGCGGGGGTTCGCTCGTGTTCCTCGGCCAGGGCACCGGGAAGGGTGGAACGGCTCCGGCGGAGCGCCATCAGGCGCCGCTGGCTGACGGTGGATGGTTGGACGTCGAGTTGGCGACCGCCGCCGAAACGCTCACCACCGAGCGCATCGTGGCACGGGTCTCGTCGGCTTGCGACCGGTGCGACTTCCGCGGGCTGTGCCCGGCGTTCGGCGGAGTCGATCCCGGGGCCTCACGATGATCGATCAACAGCGGGCCCGGAGCCTGCTCGACGACCTGGGACTCGATCTCACCGCCGAACAGGAGCGGGTGGTTCGCCACGCCCCCGACGGTCCGGCGGTGGTGGTGGCGGGAGCCGGATCCGGCAAGACGGCCGTGATGGCGGCCCGGATGGCGGTGCTGATCGCCGCCGGTGGAGTTCCGGCCTCGCAGGTGTTGGGCTTGACCTTCACGCGCAAGGCTGCTGCCGAACTCGCCGATCGGGTTGACGGATACCTCAGAATCGCCCGGCGCGCCGGCCTGATCGGGCGGCTGGAGTCCGACCCGAACGTGTCCACCTACCATTCCTTCGCACAGCGGTTCGTCCGGGAGCATGGAATCCGTTGCGGCATCGACCCCGATCTCAGATTGGAGTCGGAGTTCGGATTGCTGCCCGTGGCATTCCAGGTCGTGGTGGACTCACCGTCCCTCGGCGCCGAGCCGGAACACGACTTGAGTATCGCGAAAGCCATGTCGGCCATGCGCCGCCTCGACTCCGAACTGGCCGAACACGTGGTGAGCACCCAACGACTGCGCGAGCAGGAGTCCGCCCGACTGGTTGCGATGTCCGGGGCCAAGTCGAGTGAACGCACCCGAGCGGTGGTCGCCGCTGCCAAGTCGCGCATTCTGGTGAGTCACCTGGTCGATGAGTACCGAGCCGCGAAAGAGCTGGCTGGCGCCATGGACTATGCCGACCTGATGCGCCTGGCCCACCACATCGCCGCCACCAGCGACGAGGCCGTGCGCAACGCCCGTGAGGCCTACAGCACCGTGCTGCTCGACGAGTACCAGGACACCTCGGTGGTGCAGCGGATGTTGTTGCAGCGGCTGTTCGCCGCGGGACACCAGGTGCTCGCCGTGGGCGATCCCAAGCAGTCGATCTACGCCTTCCGGGGTGCCGCCGCGGGTAGCATCGACGCCTTCGCGGAACACTTCCCACAGCCTTCGGGTGCACCGACGCCGGAGTTCACGCTCAGTTCGAATTTCCGATCCGGGCGCGCGATCGTGGCTGTGGCGAACGACTCGGCGGCCTCGCGAAGCGCCCGGGCCGCGGGCCACTCCAACGTTGGCCTGCGCTCCGGTCGGCCGGAACTCGAGGACATCGTGGAGGCCCACTCGTTCTCCACCGACGCCGCGGAGACCGCGTTCCTCGTCGCCGAAGTCGCCGCCGAGTTGGCTGCCGGAACACCGGCCTCGGAACTACTGGTGCTCGCGCGCAGCAACGAGACCGTGACAGCGCTGGCCGATGCCCTGGAATCTGCCGGGATTCCGGCGGTGTCCTCCGATGAGGCTGGACTGTTCGAGTGTGCGCAGGTGCGCGACCTGCTCGCCGAGTTCGCGGTCGTCATCGATCCCACGGCCAACACCGAGCTGCTCCGCCTGCTGATCGGACCCCGTTGGCGGATCGGCGTTCGCGACCTCAACCTGCTGGGGCGGCGTGCCCGCGAGTTGGCCGGACCTGCGTGGACCGCCTCTGAGGATTCCGATCTGCTGGCGCGGTTGCACTCGACTGCCGGATCCAGCTCGGACCCGACGGAGCTTCCATGCCTGGCCGATGCCCTGGCCGACCCCGGTGAAGGCGACTACTCGGCGGCGGCCAGGCAGCGCTTCTCCCAGCTGGCGGCCGAGTTGGAGGCGCTCGGCCACCATGCGGGTGAGCCGGTGCCGGATCTGCTCGCCCGCATCCTGCGTGTCACCGGAGCCGAGGTCGAGATCCTCCTCGACGATGCCGACGGGCGAGTCGCCGCAGCGATCGACGCTCTTTTGGCGTTGGCCGCTTCCTTCCGTCCCGGCAGCCCCGGCGCGACGTCCGCGGGTTTCCTCCGATTGGTGCGGCTGGCCACCGAGTCGGGAGCTGATCCTGGTTTCGACGTTGCCGCATCGGTCGACGGCGTGCGGGTGATGACGGTGCACAAGGCGAAAGGTCTCCAGGCCGACGTGGTGTTCTGGCCGGACTGCGCCGCCGAGGCCTACGACACTGCGCGCCTACGCGGGCATTGGACCTCCACCCCGGGTGCCCTTCCGTCCGATCTGCGCGGCGACCAGCCGTCGCATACCTCGGTGATCGCCCCGCTGACCACCCGCGAGGTAGACGAGGTGCGCGAGCAGGCCAAGCGCGCCGAGCTCGCGGAATCCCAACGACTCGTGTACGTGGCGCTCACCCGGGCCCGCCGAAGGTTGGTCGTGTCGAACCACAGATGGAGGCCGCAACGGCGGCGCCCTCGCCACCCGGCATCCCACCTCGAGGCGCTGGCATCGCATCCGGACGTGGCCGTGGGCACCTGGCACGAGCCTCCAGGTGACGACCGCAACCCCTTCGACACGAGCGGTGAACCCACTGACTACGCCTTGCCGACATTCGGGGCTGGGGAAGTTCGCCCGCTGCGGGAGTTGGCGGACCAAGTCGCCGGCCAGTTGTCGGCTCGCGAGTCCAGTCCCCACAAAGCCGAATCCGGGGACACGGTTGAGAATGCCCTGGTGCGTCGATGGGATGCCGATATCGAAGCCCTCGGTCGGGAACTCGAGGAACGGCTGGTCCGGCAGATAGATGTTCGGGTCCCGGTTGGCTTGAGCACCTCGGCGCTGCAGCGGCTACTTCAGGATCCCGAGTCCTTCGCCGAAACGCTTCGGCGGCCGATGCCGATGCGATCTTCTCGGCAGGCAGCCCGCGGGATCCGATTCCACGAGTGGGTGGCCAGCCGATGGGAACAGCACGCATTGCTCGACGTGACCGAGTTCACCGCCGACCGGGAGATCGACCTTGCCTCGGAGTCCGAGGTGGCGGAGTTGATCGAGGCCTTCGAGGCGGGTCCGTACGCGGATCGCCGCCCGGCCCACATCGAGTATCCCTTCACGGTCACCATCGGCGGTGTCGTGGTGACCGGCCGGATCGATGCGGTCTTCGCCGTCGGGGATGCCGAAGCGGATCCGGGCAGCGTCTGCTGGGAGGTGGTGGACTGGAAGACCGGCCGCAGCGAGGCCGCCGACGAGATGCAGTTGGCGTTGTACCGCCTGGCCTGGGCCAAAGTGGCCGGAGTGGAGCCGGACCAGATCCGAGCGGTGTTCTATCACGTGCCGACGGGATCCTGCGTCGAGCCGCCCGAGCTGCCCACGGAGGAAGAGGTCGCGCAACGCTACTCGTCGGTGGTGGGTGGCTGACCACGCGACCAGTCACCGGGCAACTCGCCGCCGAACCAGTCCTCGATGAGGTGCCGGGCGATCGACACCCGGGGTGGGATCCGGACCTCGCCGAGCGCCGCCAGCCGGGCGAGTTCGGCTCGGCTGAACCAGCGCGCCTCGGCGATCTCATCACCGTCCGGGGTGGGATCTGCGGTCCCGCTGGCGCGGGCGTGGAACCCGAGCATGAGCGAACCCGGGAAGGGCCACGGTTGGCTTCCGCGGTAGTGCAACGAGTCCGGGTCGACGACCACTCCGGCTTCTTCGTAGACCTCCCTGCGAAGTGTGTGCTCCGCCGACTCACCAGCCTCGACGAACCCCGCCAGGGTGGAGAACCAGGTCCGGTGCCAGTCGCTGCGCCTGCCCAGCAGCGCCCGATCCAGCTCGTCGCGCACCAGCACGATGATGGCCGGGTCGGTGCGGGGGAAGTGGGTGGAACCGTCGGCGGTGCATCGACGTGCCCAGCCGGCTTCGACGATCTCGGTCTGTGATCCGCAGCGCGGACAGAAGCGATGGCGGCGGTGCCACTGCCCGAGCGCCACCGCAGTCGTGGCCAGGGCGGCGTCGGCATCGTCCAAGTCGGCTCCGACGAGTCGCAGGCTGCTCAACTCGAGGTCGGCTGCATCAGCCCTCGAGGTCCACTCCGCGTCACGCAGCACTGCCACCCGCGGCACATCAGTGGCACCCAACAGAACCGCGTGGGCCTGGTCGTCGGCGACCACTGCTCGCCAGGCCAGGGACGATCCTTCGGTGGCGAAGCGCTCACCGGTGACGTCGATGGCCGACGCACCCCCGGCGGTTGCGGCCGCCCACCAATCCTCGCGTTGACGCAATCCCCAGTCGTCCCGGAGCGGTCCACGGGCAAGAGCGAGATCGGCGAGTAGACGGTGGGTCACCCATGGACCTTAGCCAGCACGGCTGTCAATCGCGAGACGACCGTGTCGAGGCCCCACCTGGTCGCCAGGGCAGCCAACGCGGACTCGTCGCGCGGGACGCGCGGCAATGACATGTCGATATCAGTGGGAAGTGGCACCGTGCGTACGGCCAGCACCACGTCGGGCACGAGGTCCAGGTACTCGGTCGAACTGTTGATCTTGGTGCGCACCCCGGCCGCCATGGACGAGTCCGGGTCGGCCGCCGCCGCGCGGATCGCCGCCAGGTCGCCGTACTCCCGGACGAGTTTGGCGGCCGTTCGCTCGCCGATGCCTTTCACACCCGGCAATCCGTCCGAGGGGTCACCTCGCAGCGCGGCGAAGTCGCCGTACAGCCGGGCCGGGATGTCGTACCGGGCGGTCAGCCACGCCTCATCGACCAGTTCCGCCCGTCCGACCCCCTTCGCCGCCGTGTACAGCACGGCGATGCGCCGGTCATCGTCGACCAACTGGAAGAGGTCGCGATCGCCGGTGACGATGCGCACCGGGCCGTCGGCCCGTTCGGCAAGGGTCGCGATGACGTCGTCGGCCTCGAACCCGGGAGCCCCGATCCGCGCGATACCCACCGCGGCCAGCACGTCTTCGATGATCGGCACCTGTGGAGCGAGGTCGTCGGGCACCTCCTCGGTCACTCCGCTCGGAGATGGGCTTTCGGCCACACGGTGGGCTTTGTAGCTCGGGATGGCCGCGACCCGGAACTCCGGGCGCCAGTCGTCGTCCCAGCAGGCGGCCAGTTGGGTCGGCTGGTAGTCGCGCACGAGCCGGGTGATGAAGTCCAGCAAGCCCCGCACGGCATTGGTCGGAGTTCCGTCCGGGGCGGTGAGATTGGCCGGCATGCCGAAGTAGGCACGGAAGTACAGCGATGCGGTGTCGAGCAGCATGATGCGCGATTCGGTGCTGGCCACGGCGCTCCTGGGGTCGTGCATAGTCACGGGATCGAGGTGGTGCTTCGGCCAGTTGCGACCCTAGTGAGGAGCGCCCTGCCGTTGCCGGACGACTGGGCAGACCGACGGGATTCGGGTCGCCGCGCACGGTCCGATTCGCGGGTGCGCCGGTGATCGTCGGCGAGTAGCGTGAGCCGCGTGAGGGTGGCGACGTTCAACATTCTGCACGGTCAACGTGTGCGCAGCGCGCAACCGGGCACCCCGCTGCTGCCGGCGGTGGACCCGGCCGACTTGACCGCCGTCGCCAGGGATCTGGGCGTGGACGTGCTGGGGATGCAGGAGGTCGATGCCCACCAGGAACGATCCGGGGGAGTGGACCAGACGAAACTGGTGGCCGACGCGATGGCGGTGTCGGACGTGATCCCGGATCGACTGTTCGTGCCTTCGGTGAGCGGTACCCCGGGTCATCGGGGCGCCTTCGATCGAGCCGATGAGGACCTGCACCGAGCCGTGCATGACGGTCCCAGGCCGGAACACGGCCCGCTCTACGGGGTGTCCCTGATCTCTCGGCTGCCCGTGCGGAGTTGGCACCGGGTGACCTTCGGCGCGCCGCGGGTGTCGCTGCCGCTGCTGGTCCCATCGTTGCCGAGGCCGCGCCTGCTGTCCGTGCCGGACGAACCCCGCGCAGTGGTCGCAGCAGTGGTGGAGGTGGGTCCCGGCGCCCATGTCACGGTTGCCACCGCACATCTGTCGTTCGTGCCCGGCGTGAACGTTGCGCAACTGCGCCGCCTGGTGTCGTGGCTACGCCCGTTCCCGCGGCCACTGGTGTTGATGGGGGACTTCAACCTGCCCGGCGCACTACCAGAGTTGATCACCCGCTGGCCGGGTGTGGTGAAGGGGGCCACCTACCCCTCGTTCGGGCCGCGGGTGCAGTTCGATCACATCCTGCTCGACGGTTTCAGCGACGACGCGGTCGCCCGGGCGCGGGCGTCGGTGGATATCCGGGCCATGGACGTGAGCGACCACTGCGCGGTTGCCGCAGACATACCGGTAGCTCTCCCAGTCGGCTAGGTCCCGCCCTCGCGAGTTCGGATCGCGACGCTGTCCGCTAGGGATGCATCCGGGCGCGGACCGCGCCGATCGGGGGGTTGGTGAGCACCGATCCGTCGGGAAAGAGCACTGTCGGCACGGTCCGGTTGCCGTGGTTGTTGTGCTCGACGAAAGCCGCTGCACTGGCGTCGCGCTCGATGTCGACGATGGTGAAGGGGATGTTCTCGCGCTCCATCTGGGCCTTCAGTCGCAGGCAATAGCCGCACCAGGTGGTGCTGTACATCACGAGGGGTTCACGGTCGCCCAGTGGTTCGGTCACGGCACAAGTCTGACATCGGCCGGTTTGGCCTGCATCCACAAGGCGGGCGCGCGGCGCCCTGCCGGTCGCACCCCCGTGTCAGAATCGGTCCATGCCCTCGGCCGAGCATCTGTTGAGCGGGCTCGATCCCGATCAGCGGGTGGCGGCCACCTCCTTGCACGGCCCGGTGGCGATCATCGCCGGAGCGGGCTCGGGCAAGACCAGGGTGATCACCCACCGCATCGCCTATGCCATCCACACCGGCGAACACGACGCACGCTCCTCGGTCGCGGTCACATTCACTGCCAAGGCGGCCGGCGAGATGACCCGGCGACTGCGCGCGCTCGCGGTGCCCGAAGTGCGGGTGCGGACTTTCCACGCGGCCGCGCTGCGACAACTGCGCCACTACTACCCGCAGGTGCTCAATCGGGACCTGCCGGAGGTCACAGCGGTGAAGGCGCCGTTGCTCGGTGCCGCTGCGACGGGGCTGAGTCTTCCCGCCAACGCTGCGGCACTGCGCGACTACGCCTCCGAGATCGAATGGGCCAAGGTGAACAGCATCCCGCCGCGGGACTACTGCCAGGCTATCGACAAGGCGCGGCGGCAGCCGCCGGCGGGACTGCCGGGGCCGGTGATGGCCGAAATCTTCGAGGAGTACGAGCGCCGCAAGACCGCCGCCGGCAGGATCGACTTCGAGGACGTCCTGCTGCTCATGGTCGCGTTGCTCGAAGCACGGCCAGAGGTGGCGGCACACGTACGTGGTGGGCTGCGCCACATCACCGTCGACGAATACCAGGACGCCTCGCCGGTGCAACAGCGGCTCCTCGATGCCTGGCTTGGTGACAACGACAACCTCTGCGTCGTCGGCGATCCGTCCCAGACCATCTACAGTTTCGCCGGAGCGGATGCCTCCCTGCTCACCACTTTCGCCGATCGCTACCCGGATGCCACAGTCGTCCGGCTGCCGAGCACCTACCGGTGCACACCTGAGATCACCGCGACCGCGAATCGGGTGCTCGCCGCGGGCGGTGAAGGGCTCACGTTGACGTCGCGCCAGCAGTCGGGGCCGGCGGTGCGGGTGCGCGGCTATGCGGATGCCGCGGCCGAGGCCGGCGGGGTCGCCGACCAGATCGCCGACCTGCTGGCCGACGGGGTGGCCGCCTCGGATGTGGCGATCCTGATGCGGCTCAACGCGTTGACCGAGCCGTTCGAGGAGGCGCTCTCTGCTCGCGGCATCGGATACCAGGTGAGCGGCGGAACCGGCTTCTTCCGGCGTGCCGAAGTGCGCAAGGCGCTCACCGTGATTCGGGGCGCCGGCGTCGCCACGGCGGCCGGCACCGATACCGCGCAGGGGGCGGCCGATTCGCTCAGCCAGACCGTGGCAGCGCTGCTGGCCGGTCTGGGCTGGACCCCGCAGCCGCCATTGACCGCGGGCGCGAGTCGGGATCGCTGGGAGTCGCTGGCCGCGCTGCACGCCGCGGCACGGGAGTTCGAGGCGTCCCACCCGGGTGCGACGCTGCGCGATTTCGCCGCTGAGTTGACCGACCGAGCCGAGCGCGCCGATGCACCGGATGGCGCCGGGGTGACGCTCGCGTCGCTGCATTCGGCGAAAGGGGCGGAGTGGCCGGTGGTGTTCCTGGTGGGTCTGGCCGAAGGTGTGCTGCCGCATTCGTCGGCGACCACGGCGGGGGATATCGCCGAGGAGCGCCGATTGCTCTATGTCGGCATCACCCGAGCCGCCAAGCGGCTGGTGCTCACCTACTCGAAAGCTCGAAGCGCTGGTGGGCGCGAACGATCCCCTTCTCGGTTCTTGGCCGCGATCAGCGAAGACGTGGCAGCGTCGATGGCAGCGAACCGCCAGACGGCCAAGGCGAGCGGCAAGAGGGGGCGCGGCGCGAAGGCGCGCAGGTGCCGGAACTGCGGCAAGCCGCTGGACACCGGCGCCGAACAGGCCCTTGGACGCTGCCGTGACTGCCCCGGCACGGTGGATGTGGACTTGCTCGAGCGACTGCGCAGTTGGCGGCGGCAAGCGGCCGAAGACCTGGCTGCGGCCAAGGGCAAGGACCGCGAGCCGGCGTTCATGGTCGCCCGTGACGAGACACTCGAGGCGATCGCCGAGAAGCGCCCGACCGATCTGGCGGCGCTGGCGTCCATACCCGGCATCGGTCCGAGCAAATTGGACGACTTCGGCGAAGCGATCCTGGAAGTCGTCAACGAGGGTCTACCGGTCACGCAGCCGGACTGAGAGGCAGGTGACACAGCCCTCGAGCTTCTCGTACTCGCTGATGTCGACGACCTGCACGTTCAGCCCGCGGTCGCGCAACAACGCCGCAGTGCGAGGTGCGGAGGCGGCGAGCAGCACCGACTCCGGATCCAGCACCACCACGTGGGAGCCGGCTTCCTCAGGCACCGGGAGGAACGAGTCGAACGCCCCGGGATTGTCCACCAGCGGTGGATACCCGATCACCGTACCGTCGGGAAGAGCCGTCACGGCGCTCTTGAGGTGCAGCACCTTCGTCACCGGAACTTCGACTACCTCAGTGTCGAAGATCTCGGCCAATTGGCGGCAGGCTGAGCGGGTGGTGCGTCCGCCCACGCCGACATACATGCGGGTGCCGATCTTGAGCACGTCGCCGCCGTCGAGCGTGGCGGGGGCGGCGACCATGGCGAGTCGGTAGCCCAGCGCATCGACCGTCGCGGCTGCATCCACGGTCTCGCCGCGGCGCTCCGGCGCCCCCGGGCGGGTGACCGCCGCCGTGTCGCCCGCGACCACGAGGGTGTCCTCGATGAAGACGCTGTCCGGGTAGTCGGGCGCCGCTGGTACCTCCACCAGATCCCATCCCGCCGTAGCCAACGTCGCGACGTAGGAGTTCCATTGTCGGCGGGCCAATTCGTAGTCCACCGGCTGCCGCTCGATGTGGCTCACCAGGCCCTGTTCGAGCAGCGGACTGGGGCGGCGGACGAGGGCGCTTGGCATGGTCGCAGCCTAGCGAGGCGATCGTTGACTACACTCTGCACGCGTGCCACGGTCCGCAGTCCTGATCCTCTTCCACGGCGTCGGCGATGACGGCCGGTGCTGGCAGCCGTTCCTGCGGGCGGCTGATCTGCGCGGGGTCTCCGTGGTAACTCCCGATGCACCGGCCCACGGCGGGCGGAAGTCGGCGCCCGGGCGCACCCCACACTGGCGCGACCAGTTGGCTGAAGCCGTCGCGGAGGTTACCCGGCTGGTTGCGGACAACGAGGGCGAACCGGTGCTTGTCGGCGGTCATTCGATGGGTGCTGCGATCGCCACCGGTGTCGCGTCATTGCACCCGAATCTGGTCGCCGGTTTGTTCCTCGAGGATCCGCCGTTCTTCGAACGGGAGGACGGCAGTGAGTCCGAGTCCGGTCCGGCGACCCTCGCGGCCTCGCTCCACCCCTGGTTCGTTGGTCTGCAGACCGCGTCGCTGGAACAGGTCGTCGCCACCGTCGAGTCCGAACATCCGGAGTGGCCGGCAGACGAGTACCTGCCGTGGGCGGCGGCGAAGCTGGCAGTGGACGCCGACGCGTTCGCCGAGCCCGTCGAGTTCATCGGGGCCAGGTGGTGGCAGTGGTCTCAGCAGGTGAGGTGTCCGGTCCTCACTGTGGCCGGCCAGCTGGAGCGTGGTTCACTGCTCGGCACCGAGCAGGGCGAGCGGCTGGCCCGGCTGCCGCAATGGGAGGTCGTGCGCCTCGACGCCGGTCACGACGTTCGCCGGGACGCTCGGGGGGCGACGGTCGCCGCGTTGGGCGAGTTCACCGGCCGCCGGTGAACTCACCGAGGTTGGTCGTCGGTCGCGCCGAGTCCGGTCGTGCCCTCGTCGTCGGTCGGGGCGAAGCCCGGGACCCACTCGTTGAGGATGTCCCGGGTGCGCACGTTGGTGTCGAGCTGGCACAACACTCCGGTGGCGCCGAGCCAGACGCGGTGGATGAGTAGGTATTCCGGTGGCAGGTTGAACTTCAGCCCGATCGAGAAGTCCTTGTTGCGAGGATCGTTGATGCGGCGGTATTGGCCGCGCATCCACTCCCGCGAATAGTGGAAGACCTCGTGCCTGCTCGGCTCCACCAGCGGTTCGAGGTAGCCGAGCAGATCCTGCGGATCCATGTCCACACCCTCGCGCAGGAAACCCTCCTCGCGAAGGCCGTTGAGCACGGCCACGGAGTCATTGAACTCGGCCCGTCGCATCAACTCGCCCATCGCCCGCGGCAGACCGTCGGGCAGTTTCGCCACGGCGCCGAAGTCGAGCACGCCGAGGCGGCCGTCCGGCATCGCACGGAAGTTGCCCGGGTGTGGATCCGCATGCAGCAGTCGGGCTCGGGCTGGGGCGCTCAACAGGAACTTCTGGTAGAGCGTGCCGAAGTGGTCGCGCTGCTCGCGGGTGCCGTCGGCGATGATCTCGGCCAGCGAGGTGCCGCCGATCCACTCCGTGACGATCACCTGCGGCGACGCAGACAGTACGTGTGGCACGAGGTATTCCGGATCCCCTTCGAAGGCCACCGCGAAAGCGCGCTGGTTCTCCGATTCACCGAGATAGTCCAACTCCTCGGCCACGCGTTCCTTCAGCTCGGCCAGCAGGGGTTTGAGATCGAGGCCGGGCACCCAGGAGCCGAACATCCGGGCCATCCGGGAGAGTTGGTTGAGGTCGGACATCAAGGCCTTGCCGGCGCCCGGGTATTGCACCTTGACGGCAACTTCGCGACCGTCCCGGTAGACCGCGTGGTGCACCTGTCCGATGGAGGCTGCCGCCGCGGGGTGATCGTCGAACTCGGCGAATCGCTCGCGCCAGTCCGGGCCGAGGTTCCCCGCCAAGACGGCGTGAACCGTCTCGGCCGGCAGTGCGGGAGCGGCATCTTGGAGTTTGGTGAGGGTGGCCCGGTACGGACCGGCCATCTCCTCGGGAAGCGCCGCCTCGAAGATGCTCATGGCTTGGCCGAATTTCATCGCCCCGCCCTTGAGTTCGCCGAGCACGCGGAAGACCTGCTCAGCAGTGCGGACCTGCATCTCGTGGGCCACCGCTTCGGCTGGTTTCCCGCCGATTCGCTTGCCGAGGCCGAGCGCGGTCCGGCCGGCGTAGCCCACCGGAAGGGAGGCCATCCGCGCGCTGCGACGAATGGCGGTCGTGGGCACCAGCCGACGCGCGGCGGGCGGCCCCGACGTCGGCTCAGGCGCGTCGTCTGCAGTCACTTGACCATCTTCACTGCGATCCGGCGAAACCGCACCTGAGCCGACCTGTGTCGAACGGGTGGGGCTACTTCTTCTTCCCCATGATTCGCACCACGGTGGTGCCGCAGACCGGGCAGGTGCCCTTGGCCATGCGACGACCGTTGGCGTTCTCCGCCACCACTGCGTCGGTCACTTCGCGCTTCTCCTTGCACTTCACGCAGTAGACCTCGCCGCTGTAGGTTTCGCTCATCTTCCGATCCTCCGTCTTCGCGCCGGTTGCCGGCGGTGCCATGGTGCTCTGATGCGTTGCCAGCCTAAGACTTAGGCTGACACGCATGGCGAACACCCCGACTCACCTGCGCGTGTCGCACACCGATTCCGGTGTGGCGATCCTCACGTTGGACTATCCGGAACGTCGTAATGCGATGTCCGCACCCATGACGCAAGCGTGGGTTGCGGCCGTCGCCGAACTCGCCGGGGATCCGAATGTGCGGGCGGTGATGGTCACCGGGGCCGATGGAGCCTTCTGTTCCGGCGGCGACACCGGTTGGATCGGCGGCGACCCGGACGCCTCTGTGTCGGAACTGCGAGCGAAGATGCTGCCCTTCTACCGGAGTTGGCTGTCGATCCGCGATCTCGAGGTGCCCACGCTGGCCGCAATCGACGGTCCGGCGGTGGGCGCCGGAGCCGCACTCGCCCTGGCCTGTGATGTTCGCGTGGTGAGTCGTCGGGCGTCGTTCTCGGTGCCGTTCACCCGGCTGGGTATCCATCCGGGTATGGGAACCACTTACTTGCTGCGGGAGGTCGCCGGGGTTGCCGTGGCACGGGACCTGTTGCTGACCGGTCGGCGCATTCGCTCCGAGGAGATGTTGCGGTTGGGGATCGCAACGGAGATGCTTCCGGCCGAGGAGGACGATGCCGCGCCGGCCGATGCCTTCCACAGCGCCGCGGTGGCGCGAGCCGAATCGATGGCCGCCGGGGCGCCGGTGGCGACCCGGTTGACGAAGATCGCACTGCAGTCCGGGGGTAGCCGGACGCTTGCGGAGGCGATCGACTGGGAGGCTGTCGCCCAACCCGTCACCATGGCGACCGAGGACCTGCACGAGGGGCTCGCCGCGCAGCGGGAGCGCCGGGCGCCCCGCTTCACCGGAAGATAGCGGCGGGACCCGGCGTCCCACACTGAGCGCCTTCCCCTTGCGCTCAACCGGGGCCACCGGATCCCGCCTGCCGCGAACCTATCCGTCACCGGTCGGCGGTGACAACCCCGGCGGCGAAACCGCGGACCGGGCATGGTCGCGCCTCTCTGGGCCAGCAGGTTATGTCCACCTGTGGATAACGTGTGGACAACTCGTGGGAATCGCCGCTCAACTGTGCACAGGTCACCGCGTGTCATGTGGACAACCCGCGTCGGTGGTGGTCGTGACCTGCGCAGATCGACGAGGGTGGCGGATGCGTCAGGACTTCTCGGAACTGCCGGACTGCGAGTCGCCGTCTTCGTCGTCGTCTCCCGATTCCAGTGCCTGGAGACCGTCACCGAGGTCGCCAAGTGCGCGCTCCAAGTCGGCGATTGCGGCCGGGTCGGTGGCCGCGACGAAGGTGTCGGGCCGTTCCAGATCCGCTGCTGTGGGGAGCAGGTCGGGGTGCGCCCACACTGCATCGCGCCCGCTCTGGCCCCGCCGCTCGGCGAGTGCGTTCCACAGCGCGGCGGCCTCACGGAGTTTGCGTGGCCGCAATTCGAGGCCCACCAGGGTGGCGAAAGTCCGTTCGGCCGGTCCGCCGGCCGCTCGGCGGCGCCGAATCGCCTCCTGTAACTGGCCCACGGACTCGAGCCGGTCCGCGGCCGCGGCCGCCACCACGACGTCGACCCAACCCTCGACGAGCGCCAGCAGGGTCTCGAGGCGCTCGAGCGCCGCCCGCTGCTCAGGGGTGTCCTCGGGCACCAGCACGCCGGAGGCGAAGACCTCCTGGATGGCGGCCGGGTTGGTGGGATCGATGTTGGACATGGCCGATTCGATCCGGTCGGTGTCGATATCGATTCCGCGGGCGTATTCCTCGACCGCGGCCTGCATCCGTGGCCGCAGCCAGGCGACGTGGGCGAACAGCCTCTGATGGGCGCATTCGCGCAGGGCGAGGAAGAGCATGGTCTCCCGGTCGGGCACGTTCAGCCCGGCGCCGAAAGCCGTGATGTTGCCCGGGATCAACGCGGGTCGGCCGTCGTCGGTGAGCGGCACTCCGACGTCGGACGCCGACACCACCTCGCCTGCCAAGCCAGCCAGTCCCTGGGCCACCTGCACGGCGAACATGGTGGCACCCATCTGCTTGGCCATACCGAGCAGCGGCTCCATCATCTGGGCCAACTCCGGGGGGAGGCCCTCCGGAAGCCCGGCACCGGCACCGCCCGGACCGGGCAGCAGTCCGCTCATGGTTCCCTGCACCCGTTCTGCCACCGGATTGATGATCTGCTGCCAGGCGGGCAGCGTGGAGGTGAACCATTCGGATCGACTCCAGGTGGCGGGGCGCCCACCGGTGGCGGGGAAGTCGGTCACCCCGTCCAGCCAGACCTCGGCCAGATCCACCGCTGTTTCGGTGGCCGAGCGCTGACCGTCGGTCACCGACGGGTCACCCTTGGCGACGATGGCTTTGCGCGCCGTGTCGCTGGCGAGTTCCCAGTTGACCGGTGCGGTCGCTGCCCCGGGATCGTTGGCGTGGGCCATCATGGAGCCGAGTTGCTGAAGCATCTCACCGAGTTGCTTCATGTCGAATCCGCCCTTGCCCGGATCGGGTTCTTCACCCCCGGGGGTGAAGCCGAATGGGAGGTTGCCGCTCACAGTTTCTCCTCGGGTTCTGGTCCTGCGATGTCTGTTGTTCGGCGCCGATCTACCGCGCCCTTCGCCTTCTAGCCAACCACCAACGGGGGTCAATTGCTTCCCACCGGGCACGGCGAGCGCACAAGATGCGGCAACCGTTACGTAGTCTTGACGCGTGGATGCAGTGGCCTGGTGGCTGATCCCCGTGGCGGCAACCCTCGTGGCGATCATGTGGACGGCGGTGCTCGCGCGGCGCGAACGACGCCGGGCGGATGAGAAGTGGCGCGCCAAGCGGATGGCCAAGGTGGGCAAGCGACTGGCCGCCACAGAGCTGCCCCAACCCAAGAGCACGAAGCAGGACAGCCCGACGTGAGGTTCGCCCACCTGGTGCCGCGCACGGCTCGGGCGCGCGCGATGGTGGTGGCTGGGTTCCTCGCCGTGGTCGGGATCATCGCATCGGTGGCCCTGCCGGTTCCTTACGTGATCGTTTCGCCGGGACCGATGTTCGACACGTTGGCCGATTTCCGGGGCGAGAAGATCGTGCAGATATCCGACGTCACCACCTATCCGACCGACGGTGAGTTGAACATGACCACCGTCAGTGAGAGGGGTGGTCCCTACGGGCCGCTGACGGTCGGCGAAGCGACATATGCCCTGTTCAACCAGACCATGGCGGTGATCCCCCGGGAGATCCTCTTCGGCGGCGATGTCGACGACGAGCAGACGAGGCAGCGCAGCGCGGCGGACTTCGATGAGGCGCAGTCGAACGCAGTCGCTGCGGCCCTGACCACCCTGGACATCCCGGTGACCGAGGAACCGATCATCGCCGCCGTTCAGACCGACGGTCCCGCCGACGGCGCGCTGGAACCGGGTGACATCGTGCTCGGAGTCAACGGCGAACCCACCGCCAGCTCGGCCGATGTGGTCGCCGCGGTGCAGGCGTTGCCACCGGGCACCCCAACCGCGATCACCGTGGAGCGCGAGGGTGAACAGACCGAGGTGAGTGTCACCACGGGTGACAATCCGAACGACCCCGGCAAGAGCTTCCTGGGCGTCACCCTCCGGCGCGTGTTCGAGGCGCCATTCGACATCGAGTTCACCCTCGAGGGCGTCGGCGGCCCCAGCGCGGGGCTGATGTTCACGCTGGCCATCATCGATCAACTCACGCCAGAGTCGTTGACCGGCGGCGGCGTGATCGCCGGCACCGGAACGATCGACCCGCAGGGCACCGTCGGCGCCATCGGAGGAATCGGCCAGAAGATGGATGCCGCGGCGGCAGGCGGGGCGCAACTGTTCCTCGCCCCCCGGGCCAACTGCTCGACGGTGCGGGAGAATGCGCCGAGCGGGATGACGGTGGCGGCGGTCGATACCGTCGACGAAGCGTTGGCGGCTCTAGCCGCACACCGGGAGGGGCGGCCGGTGGTCGGCTGCGGAGCGGTCTAGTTCGGCTCGTTCCCCGCGTCCGCGTCCCCGCTGTCCGGCGGCAGCGGTCGGAAAGTCTCGGCCAGGGAATCGGCGAGACGTGGCACAAGTCGTTCCCCGGCCCCGCCGCGGATCGGGGCATCGTGGCCGTCGAGCACCAGCACGGCGTCCTCCTCGCCGTTGCGGGTGACCGCCACGATGATCCGCAGTTGCGTCGCCCGAGGATCGCGCCCGGCCGCGGCGGCGACTTCCGCCGGATCGGCATCGACCGCGAGTTCCGCCTCCGCCTCGGGCGGCAGGACGAGTTGCTCGAGTGCGATGGCCGCGCCCATGACGGCGTCCGGCCAGCCGATGCGCGCCAGCATCTGCGGCACCGGAACCTCGGTGTCGAAACCGTCCTGTTCGATCGCGGTGAGGGTGCCCGGCTCGGCGCCGATCTCCGCGGCCAGTTCCGGTTCCGTGGCGAGCAGCAGGTCGCTGCTCACCAACCCGAACAGCCGGGTGGGCTGATCCCAGCCGATGCTGGACAACTCCGATGCGAGTTCGTCGACGGCGGTTTGCAGCGCGAACTGAGACTCCTGCGGGTGCATTGCATCACTCTCTCGTAAGGTTGTGGCGTGACGTTCGCCACCCCATCGGCATCACCACCCGACTCCGACGACGAACCCAGAGGCCGCGGCCGGGTACTGATCCCGACCCTGCTGGTGCTCGGCATCCTTGCGGTGCTCTTCGTCATCTTCACAGGCTTTTACACCGATTGGCTGTGGTTCCAGTCGGTCGAGAAGACCTCGGTGTTCACCACCCAACTCGCAGTTCGCGCCGTGATGTTCGCGGTATTCGGACTCGTGATGGGGGGCGCCTTGGTGGTGGCCATGTGGTTGGCCTACAAATTCCGCCCCTTTTTCGCCACCGGCAGCCAGGAACAAGCGAGCCTCGAGCGATACCGGGCTTCGCTGGAGCCGGTCCGCAAGCCCGCCATGCTGGTGATCGCCGTGGTGATCGGCCTGCTGGCCGGCATCAGCGCGGCAGGCCAATGGCCGTTGTTCATGCTCTGGCGCAACGGTGGGGAGTTCGGTCAGGCCGATGCGCAGTTCGGCATGGATGTGGGTTTCTGGGTCTTCGACTACCCCTTCTATCGCTTTGTGCTCGGATTCGCCTTCACCGTTCTGTTCTTCACGTTGCTGGCGAGTGTGGTGGTCAACTACCTGTACGGCGGCATCCAACTGCAGTCCGAGGGCGACCGCGTCAGTCGAGCTGCTCGCGTGCAACTGTCGATCATCGCCGCCACGATGCTCCTCGCGAAGGCGGTCGCCTACGCCTTGGACCGCTACGGCCTGGCGGTGCAGGACGACGACTTCGTACTCGGTTTCACCGGTCTCAAGTTCCGAGACGTCAACGCGATGCTTCCCGCCAAGACGATCCTGATCTTCATCGCTTTGATCGTCGCGCTGTTGTTCATCGTCAACATCTTCCGCAGCATCTGGCCGATCGCCATCGCCGGACTGGGTCTGATGGTCGTTTCGGCGCTGGTGATCGGCGGGATCTATCCGGCCGTGGTGCAACAGTTCCAGGTGCGACCCAGCGAGTTGGTGCGGGAGGAGGAATACCTCTCGCGGAACATCGAAGCCACGCGTGCCGCATGGGATCTGGCGGATGTCGAGACCCGCGATTATGCGGCCACCGGTGAACCGAGCGCGGAGGCGATCGCGGCCGATTCCGGCACCCTCGACAACATCCGCCTGCTCGACCCCGCCATCGTCTCGCCGACCTACCGGGCGCTTCAGCAAATCCGTGGGTTCTACTCGTTCCCGGACATCCTCGATGTCGATCGGTACGACCTGAGCGACGAGCAACGCGGCGCAGTGGTGTCGGTGCGCGAACTCGACCTCAACGGAGTGCCCGAGCGCAACTGGGCCAACGACCACGTGGTCTACACCCACGGCTACGGTTTCGTGGCCGCGTACGACAACACCGCAAATGCGAACGGAACTCCCAACTTCTTCGAGTTCGACATCCCGCCGGTGGGGGAGTTGGACGTGGAGCAGCCGCGGGTCTACTTCGGCGAGAATTCCCCGGACTACTCGATCGTGGGGGCGCCGGAAGGTGCGACACCGCGGGAGTTGGATTTCCCCGACGACACCGACCCGTCGGGTCAGCGCAACAACACCTACGACGGCACCGGCGGTGCGCCGGTCGGCTCGTTGCTGAACAAGATGGCGTTCGCCGTGAAGTTCGGTGAGCCCAACATCCTGCTGTCGGACCTCGTCAACCCCGAGTCGGTGATCCTGTGGGACCGCAGCCCGCGCGATCGCCTCGCCAAGGTCGCGCCCTGGTTGACTCCGGACGGCGACCCGTACGCCGCGGTGGTCAACGGTCGGATCGTGTGGCTGCTGGACGCCTACACCAAGACCGATCAGTTCCCCTACTCCACCCGGGTGGACCTGAACGAGGCCACCTCCGACTCGGTGACCAGCACCGCGGCGAACGTCTTCGCCTTGCCGCAGGACCGGGTCAACTACATGCGCAACTCGGTCAAGGCGGTCATCGACGCCTACGACGGTACGGTGGATCTCTACGCCTGGGATGAGTCCGACCCGATCCTGCAGCGTGGATGAAGACGTTCCCGGGGTCGTCCAGCCGGCCTCCGAGATGGATGCCGATCTGGTGTCGCATGTGCGCTACCGGAGGATCTGTTCAAGGTTCAGCGGCTGGTGTACAGCCGGTACCACGTCAGCGACCCGGCGGCGTTCTACAACGGTCAGGACTTCTGGATCATCCCGAACGATCCACCAACCGGCAGACCAACCAGTTCCAGCCGCCCTACTACCTCACCCTGCAGATGCCGGGCAATCCGCTCCGGCCTTCTCGCTCACCACCGCGTACTCCCCGCAGCGGCGGCAGACGCTGGCCGCCTTCATGGCGGTGGACTCCGCACCTGGGGAGGGGTATGGGCAGTTCCGAGTCCTGCAACTACCCAGGAACACCACGATCCCGGGGCCGGTACAGGTCCAGAACACCTTCGAATCCGATCCGGAAGTGGCGTCTCAACTCTCGCTGCTGCGACGAGGCGGATCCGATGTGATCCTCGGCAACCTGCTCTCGCTGCCCGTCGGCGGCGGCATGCTGTACGTGGAGCCGGTGTATGTGCAGGCCGTGGAAGGTGGGTATCCGCTGTTGCGCAAGGTGCTGGTGTCCTTCGGCAACCGGGTCGGGTTCTCCGACACCCTGCAGGAGTCCCTGGCGATCGTGTTCGGGGCCGCACCTCCCACCCCGACGCCGACGGACCCGGAGGCCCCGACCGATCCGGAGGCGCCGACGGTTCCGCTCAGCGAACTCGACCAGGCGCTGGCGGATGCGCAGACCGCCTACGACGACGGTGTCCGCGCCTTGGCCAACAACGACTTCACCGCCTACGGTGAAGCCCAGCAGCGCCTGGCGGATGCGATCCGTCGGGCTCAGGAGTTGGCCTCGGGAACGACTGCGGCGCCCGACACCCAGACTGCCCCGTCCGAGCCCGCCACTCCTGAAGCGCCCGCCGCCTAGCGGGCGGGTGCCTCGGTAACGGTGGGGGAATTGGCTGACTGGGTCCGGAGTCTGCTCGGGAAAGTGCGGGACTGGCTGTCCGAACTGGTGCCATCGTGGTTCCCACCGGGCTTGCCGGGCTTCTGGACGGCGCTGCTCCTCGGGTCGGTGGTGGCCGTCGTGATCGCACTCGCGGTGGCTCCCAAGGTGCAGCTGGCTCGATGGCGGGTTGCGCTTTGGCTCGGCTCGTTGCTGCTCGTGCCAGCGGCCACCTGGACCATCCCACACCATGCCGGCGCACTCTCGACGTCGCTGCGCTGGTGCACGCAGGGTCAGATTCCACGGCCGTCGATGCTCACCCAGGGCGCGAGCCAAGAGGTCGTCTCCAACCTGCTCCTCACCGTGCCGGCCGGTGCGGCCGTGGTGCTCTGGCCGATTGGGGCACCTCGTCTGGCGGCCCTATGTGTGGCTCTGGCGGTGTCCCCGACCATCGAGGCGGTCCAGTTGGTGCCGGAACTCCAGCGGGGTTGCCAATTCGGCGACGTCGTGAACAACTCGATCGGCGTGTTGATCGGTTTCGCACTCGCCGCCGGATTGGCGGCCATTCTGAGTTCCTGGCACGCGTCGGTCGACGAGTCTCGCGGACCCCCTGACAGGTAGGCCGCAGGGGTTCTTGTTATGGTTGGGTCACCTCATCGCGGGGTGGAGCAGTTCGGTAGCTCGCTGGGCTCATAACCCAGAGGTCGCAGGTTCAAATCCTGCCCCCGCTACTCATTGAAGAAGGCGTCCCGCTCGCGGGGCGCCTTCTTCAATGAGTAGCGAACCTCAGGACGCGCTAGGCGCGGCGAAGATGACTCCGCCCCCCGGCGACCAGTCGGGGGCCCCGCCTTCGGTGGCGGACTGACCCGTGGCCGAAACCGCTCCTCGTACCACGAGGGCCTGCGGGTGGCGACGGCGACCTGCAGGGCGACGTCCGGGTGCAGCCGGATGTCATCCCCGGCTGAGGGGTGCTGCCACTCCGCCACCACCTCACTGGCGCTGGTCATCTCACAGCCAAAGGATTCTCCAGCCAGTCATAGGAGTAGAGGCCGCCTCGGCCCTGCCCCATCTGAACCAACCACGGCTATACGTCCTCGACCGGGGCGTCGATGCTGATGCCTCGGGTCGCGAGCGCCGCTGGCGGTGACGCCCCAGGTGAGCAAATGTCGGCGCAGGAAGTACCAGTAGATGCATGTTGATGCCAGGACTGCCACGGCCGGGCCCAGTGCGCGTACTCACGCCCTCACCATGCCAGCGTGGCACACTGACAGCGTGGTAGACGAAGGGGACGTGCGCCGCATCTGCTTGGGTTTGCCCAACGTCACCGAGCGACAGAGTTGGGGCAGGCCGGCGTGGTTCGCCAAGACTCAGGTCGCCCGGATCTGGGACGACGGTGTCCTTACCGTCAAGACTGATGAGCGTGACGCCCTCGCCGCCGAGGATCCCGACACCTACTTCTGGACTCCTCACCACGAGCGGCACCATCGCCTGGTGCTGGTGCAGATGGATCGCATCGACGAACCCACCCTCCAACAACTGCTGCACGAGGCCCACCGTCTGGCTTCGTGAGTCAGCCCGTTGAAGGGGGTTCCGACAGGTGGCCCCGAGTGGGGACTCTCTGTGCTGCCAGCCCACGATCGACTGAGTAGGTTTGCCGCACGGCCGCACGGCCGCACGGCCGCACGGCCGCACGGCCGCCCGGCTGCAGGAAGTCCAGCGGGACGGTTTCGACCGACGGCGCGCCGCCGGCGCAGCCAATCTTGGGCGGATGAATGCGATTTCGGCATCGGGGGAGGTGCACCTGCGAATCAACGCCCAACCCGTGCGTCGCACCCGAGATCAGGTGACGGCGGCGGCGAGCCTGTCTCTCGATGGCGGGTTGCCGAACGCGCGGTGGTACTCGCGGCTGAATTGTGTCGGGCTCGTGTAGCCGACGGCGTGGGCAGCGCCTGTGATGGACAACGTGTTGGACCAGATGAGCCGGCGGGCCTCGAGCAGCCGGAGCTGCTTTTGGTACTGGATCGGAGTGGTCCCCGTGACCGCTTTGAAGTGATGGTGGAGTGCCGAGGTGCTGAGCCCCACGTGGCTCGCGATGCTCTTGACGCTCAGTTGCGCCGCGAGGTCTTGCCGGATGAGTCTGATCGCCCTGAACACAGGTTCTGCCGGCCCGTCTCCACGAGTCAGGCGGCGGAGGGTTTGACCCTGTGGCGAGGCCAGAAGGCGGTAGTGGATCTCTCGAACAGCCAGCGGAGCGAGCACCTCGGCATCCGCTGGGGTCCGGAGTGCGCGCAGATAGCGAGTGAACGCATCGACGAGTTCGTCATCGGCATCGCCGACCCGCAGGGCGTGGTGGTCGTGGTCCTCAGGGGTCGCGGTTGCGGGTGCGTGCTGGCGGAGGTCGGCGAGCACTCCGTGGTCGATGGCAGCGATGAGCGCGAGATACGGTTCGCCGGCTGATGCTCGGGTGATCCGGGAGACGACCGGCATGTCGTGGGTGACGATCAGGAACTGACCGGCCTCGATGGTATGACTGCTGTCAGCTGTGCCCGTCTCCTTGGCTCCTTGCAGAACGAGGCACACAACGGGGTCGTAGACCTGCGCCAAATGATCGGAGGGCTGCCGATGCGCCAGGATGAGCAACCCGTCGTGGGGGCGCATCATCTGGGACTCGGTGGACGGTGGGCCAAGGTTGGTCAGGGCGAGGTCCGACAGGGCCGTCAGGCGTGCCGAGACATCAGGTGCCGGGTACTCCATGGTGGGTCCTCGCTAGCAGGATCGAGCAGGTTCATCTTGTGGCCTCAGAGTTGCCAGCGCAACTAGCCGAACTGCGTCCGCCGCGCTGCAGAGTATTAGGCAATGTTGCGGGATGTTTGGGCATGCTGCTGCGGGCGGACATGCGTCACTGTTGGAGGACCCCCATTGGATCAGCCCCAGGAGTGCGCATGTCGACCACCGTGAACGCCTATCGAGCGATGGAGCCGGGCGACTCCCTCGAGCCTTACCAGTTCGAGTTGCCCGAGCTCGGGTACGGAGAGGTGGACATCGACGTGGACTCCTGCGGGATCTGCTACAGCGACGTCAGCATGATTGACAACGACTGGGGTTTCACTCCGTACCCGATCACCCCCGGCCATGAAATCGTCGGCAGGATCCGGGCCACTGGACCCGGCGTCACGAACGTCGCTGTCGGCGACGCCGTGGGGCTCGGCTGGAACTCGGCCTACTGCGGGGTCTGTCGCCAGTGTGTGGCCGGTGAGCAGAACCTCTGCCCGGATGCCCAGAGCACCTTCATCGGACGTCCAGGTGGGTACGCGGACATCGTCCGTGCCAATGCTGCAGCAGTGCTTCCCATCCCCGACGGCGTTGATCGACGGACCGCTGGCCCCCTCATGTGCGGCGGGGTTACCGTGTTCGCTCCCTTCCTGACGTACTCGGTCTCGCCGACCGACCGTGTCGGGGTGATTGGGCTCGGTGGTTTGGGCCACATGGCCGTGAAGTTGGCCAAGGCCTGGGGATGCGAGGTCACTGCCTTCACCTCGAGCGAATCGAAGGCGGACTTGGCGAGGGAGATGGGTGCCCATCGCGTCCTCGACTCCAACGACGGTGAGGCGATCGCCTCCGCCGCAGACTCGTTCGATCTTCTTCTGTCGACCGTGAACGTCCCACTCGACTGGAACGCTTACCTCGGCACGGTCAAGCGTCGGGGGCGTTTACACGTGCTCGGGGCAGTCCCCCAACCGCTCGACATCGTGAACACCCAACTGATGATGGCGAACCGTTCTGTGTCGAGCTCACCTTCAGGGAGCCCGACCACCGCACTCACCATGCTCGACTTCGCCGCACGTCATGACATCGCTCCTGTCTGTGAGACGTTCGGCTTCGATCAGATCAACGATGCGATCGACCATCTCCGTTCTGGGAAGGCACGATTCCGCGTTGTGCTCGAACACTGAGACGCGACAACGAGCGAGTGGAGCGCAGCCGCGACGCCCAAAGTCTCGGACCGTCGCGTGTCGCAGTGGGTGGACGGGTGCTAATGCGCTGCGCGGGCTGCTCAGCAGTTCGTCGGAGCGAGGCCTCGTCAGCGGCACGTGAGGTCTCCCTCCTTGACCGCTGCTAGCCACGTGAGTCGGCGGAGGGTCTCGGGTCTGCCGTCAGGTGGTTCCCCAAACCAGCTCGGTGGTGCGGCGGTAGCGCGGCCCGTAGCGGCGCCGGAGGAACCAGAACACGGGTCCGGGGATGGTCGCACGCACGGCGGCTTGTCGCCGTTGGTCCAGATCGTCCATGATCCACATCCCGTACAGTCCCGTGTTGCCCAACGACATGCCCTTGCGGAAGTGGTTCTTCTCCAGGTAGGTCCAGTCCGCCTCATCCAATGTGGCGAGCACCAGCGGCATGGCCTCGCGTTCCTCGTGCTCGAGGTGCGGTAGCGTCGCCTGCTTCATCTGCTCGACGGCTGCCGCCATGTCCAATCGGTTCCGTTCGGACCCATCCCGCGCGTAGACGGCAGTGGCCGCGCGCAGGCCGTCGGAAGCCGCGGCCAGGGCTTCGTGCTCGGACTCCATCTCGGCCACCATCGGTTGCAGGTCGGGACGTTTGGCCAGTACTCGTGGCCACACTCCCTCGTCCTCACCCGCGTGGTGGTGGTGCAGCACATCGAGCATCCAGTCGACGTGGCCGCACAGCGCGGTTCGGCGATCCTCGGGAAGTGGTTGTCGGAGTGCGACCTCGAGTCGGTCCAGGTCTCGACGCAGCGCGTCGTGGATGATCGTGTTCATCTCCTCGTGCGGGTTCATGTTTCTCCCTCGCTAGCTGGGTGCGACGCGGATGCCGACGGATTCGGTCGGCTGGACCAGAAGTCCTCGATGAGTCGTGCGTGTTCCTCCGGATCGTCGAGCCATGGCAGGTGCCCCGAGTCGGGCATCACCGTAAGTGCTGCCGCCGGCATCTCATGCGCCCAACTCTCGACCAGGGCCACCGAGCCGAAGGGGTCTCGGTCGCCCACGATCCACAGGGTTGGAGCAGTGATTCCACCCAGCGCCGCCGAGTCGAATCCGACCCCGGGCCGGAAGCCGCGCCACGACGCACCCTTCTGGATGAGTCGCACCTCGTTGCGCATCGTCGCGGTGTCGTTCATCATCGACAGGCCCCAGTCGCGGTCCGGGCCGGACGGCCAGCCGCCGGTGACCAGACACTCGTGCCCCAACTGACGGAACGTGCGACGCACATCCGCGTCCCGCGCCGGCAGTCGGGCGATGAGTCGGCCCAGAGGTCGAATCGCCAGCGGGCGCAGGTTGGGCGCGAGCACCATCCCTTCAACGAGCGGAACCCCCTCCAGCACGATGCTATGTACGAGGTCGGGGCGCTGCCGGGCGAGCCACAGCACGCATGCCCCGCCGAACGAACTGCCCACGGCGTCCACCGGCCCGGTGTCAGCGTCTTCGAGCACGGCCACGAGAGTGGTCACCAGGGCATCCCACATCTGGCGGGTTGAGATGGTGGAGTAGTCGAGGGGATCGGAAAGGCCGCAGCCGGGCCGGTCGACCGCGAGTGCGCGCACGCCGTCCAGGTGGCCGACGAGCGGACCCCAGGTGGCTCCCGCGTTGGGGCCGCCGTGCACAAACAGCACCGGCCGGCCGGCGCCCACGTCTAGGGTCCTCACCCGGATTCCCAGCGCGCCGACGTCGGTCCATCGTTCGACCGGAGCGCCAGCTCCATGGTGCTGCCACATCGCCTGCTCGGCCGCGCGGTAGTGGTCGCGACGGGCGGCTGCTGTGGTCTCGTTGGCAACGGAGTTCCACATGGCGGGTCCTTTTCGTCCCGGGGGTGGTGGCTCTGCTAACGTTAATTCAGTTGCATGCATGAGTCAAGCAAATATGAAAGGATCCTCGTGAGCCCTCGGCCGTACAACATGGGCAAGCGCGCGGCCTCTGTTGAGTTGACCCGCCGCCGCATCCGTGAGGCGGCCTTGCTCGAGTACGCCGAGAGCGGCGTCGCGCAGGCGAGCATGCAGTCGATCGCACACCGCGCCGATGTCGCGCCGGGAACTGTCATCTATCACTACCCCGACCCCGATGCGTTGGCTGATGAGGTGATTGCGGAGCGGCGTGACGCGATGGCGTTCCCCACCTTGGAGGCGTTGGATCCGCTGGCACCGCTGGATCAGCGGATCGGTTGGCTCACTCGCGAGCTCTTCCGCGTGTACGAGGCCACCGATCTCGAGTACCACGCCTGGATGCGCAGCCGTGAGCACCCGGTCATGCGTCGCTACGAGCAGTGGTACGAGGAGGCGTATGCAGCGGCACTGGCGGCAACTCTGGGCCCTGACGGCCGGGATCCGCGAGCATTCCAGGTTGTTTCGGCTCTGGTCGACCCCGGGTTCCGGGGCAGTTTGATCGCTCGTGGGCTGTCGCACGACGATGCCGTCGATGAGACCGTCCGGCTCGTGCTCGCCTGGCTGCGGGCCGCTGAGCGCGACGCCGCAGAATGAGCCCACCTGCCGTACCGGCGGCTCTGGCGGGTCTCGGCGCGCGCCGAGTTTGTGTTGTCAGTCCAGGCCCAGCCGCACGCGCACCTTTCGCAGTAGTGCCCGGCGCTTAGGCGCCGACCGCTTTACGACGTTTGCTGGCTCCGGCTCGGTGAGCGCCGCATAGCGGGCCGCGCGGTTCTGGGACAGCAGGATTTCGATCAAACGGGCTCGAATGGCCAGTTGGTCTACCAGCATCTGAGTGGGCAGTCGCAGCAGTTCATCCCGCGCCTGGGCCCCCGAATTCGGTGTCTGTGTCTTCCCGGTGACGCGGTGGTAGTCGGCAGCCAGAGTCTGGAGCCTACCCATCACTGACGAGAGTGCTTCGCTCGGCACAAGCAGTTGGTTCCAACCGGCGGGGTCGGCCACACCTGCATCGCCCGCAACTTCGATCTCCATACCAGGGCGAAGGTTGACCGCGAGGTAGGAGGACCGACGCAAGAAGTCTGAAATGGCACCTTCTGGGCCGCGATCGAGCAGTTCCACGCTGATCAGAGGCCGGTCACGAGCTATCGTTCGTTGCCCACCGTGGAGGACCCGCGCCTCGGCCCCTTCCACGTCGATCTTGATCAGACCGATTCGTTCAGCATCGCAGCGCTGGTTGACGTGGTCGAGGGTGGTGCAATCGATGGTGGTTCGACCGGCCACCGCAGACAGGAATCCAACTTCAAGGGTCGCCTTGGTCTCAATCAGATCGCCCTCAGCGGGAGGGAGGAAGATCTCGGCCTGACCGTCGGTATCGGACAGTGCGACATGTTCAATCGTGACCCGCTCGGCAACGCCGGCCAAAGCCAGGTTGCTGGCGCACGCCTCGGCGATGTTGGATAGTGGCTCGAAGGCTCGGACCACTCGGTTCGCATCAAGCCGGGCGATGAGGACTGAGTAGAAGCCGGTGTTGGCTCCCACGTCATAGAACGCGCCGGGGAACAGGTCGCGCAATCCGGCCAGCACCGTGGGTAGCGGATCCTCCCACTCCCACCAACTTGCGGCGGCATTCGCGACGAAGTCTGCACCAGCGTCGGAGTGACGAAGCAGGGGGACGAAGTCGGGCAGAGCCCACGGCATGGGTAGGGCAGAGGGCGGGCTGCTATCGATCATTTCGGGTAACTCTCCGCGCGGCTGCTGACGGCGTGCACCGCCATTGTGCGCCAGGTCGATTCGAGGCCTCCGCAGGACCCAACGTTCGGGATGTGTTGGAGGTTCCCGGACGAGGTTCGACTCGACCGAAGTGCCGCCTGGCGGTTCGCATGCCCCGAGACTTCGATGGTTTCGTCGGGCACCTTGATCGATTGGCGTCGAAGCTGATCGTCGACCTGCGCCTGGTGGATGACCCAACGCTGCCTACCGTGGCGCCCGGTGGGTGGAGGCCACGTTTAGCATCGGTGCTCCTCACGGGCCAGTCGTGCGCCGCACACTCCCCCTCTTGGGACCGCAGCGCTGCGGCGGGTCACCTTCCCGATGAACAGCCCCTGACCAGCGAAAATGGTCGTCTGCGGCGTTGGTCCAGCGGCAGGACAACGTGGATCGCTCGGCGCTGTCCACTGCGGCGTCACTCGGGGGGTGCTGGTCGTCTGCCACCGCACATGGGTAGGGTGTCGGATTCAAGAGAACTTTACGAAGATGGATCTGAGGAGATGAATTCGATGCGCAAGTCTGTTTTTTCAGCCGTGGCCGGTGCCGGCGCCCTGGCCGTTGCACTGGCCGGTTGTTCCGGCGGCAGTGATTCCCAGGATGCGCCCAGCGGCGAGGCGATTGCCCAGGAGTACGACCTTTCCGGCATCGATGTCGCGGTCGGCTCGAAGGACTTCGACGAACAGTTGATCCTGGGCCAGATGATGGTGCAGGCCTTCGAGGCAGCAGGTGCCAACGTCGAGGACAAGGTGGACCTCGGTGGCACGGAGATCGCCCGGGCCGCACTGGAGTCGGGCCAGATCGACGTCTACATGGAGTACAACGGCACCGGTTGGACGGTGCACCTCGGCCAAGAAGACCCCAGTTTCGACTCGGAGGAGTTGACGGCCAACGTTCGGGAGAAGGATCTAGAAGAGAACCAGATCGTGTGGGTGGGACTCTCACCGTTCAACAACACCTATGGTTTCGCCACCGGCCCGGACGTCACCGAGGCGAACGGCGGGGCTTTCACCTTGCAGACGATGATGGAGTACGTCCGCGACAATCCAGATGCCGTCGTGTGCATGGAATCCGAGTTCCCCACCCGGCCCGACGGACTCATCCTCACCGAAGAAGCCACCGGGATCGAACTGCCGGACAATCAGCAGCGAATCCTCGACACCGGCGTGATCTATACCGAGACCGCGGCCGGGAACTGCACCTTCGGTGAGGTCTTCACCACCGACGGCCGCATCGCCGCACTTGACCTGACCGTCGTGGAGGATCCCGGGGTGAACATCCTCTACAACGTCTCGGCCACCTTCCGGCAGGAAACCTACGACCAGGCTCCGGAGGCGTTCGACGGGATCACCAACGCGATTCTGGAACCCCTCAACAACGAGGAGATGGCCAAACTCAACGCGCGGGTGTCGGCAGAGGGCGAAGACCCCGCCCAAGTCGCCAAGGAGTACCTGCAGGAGCAGGGAATCATCAACTAGCGGTTCAGCGGGTGAGCGCGATGGGTTGACCATCCGCGCTCACCTTCGCTGCGTTGGACCACATCTTCCCGAGAAGGGCATTCCGCAGTGGATGGTTTGACCAGTTGGTGGGACTTCGTCTCCAACCGAGGCGACCAAGTTCTCACCACCGTCCTGGAGACGTTGACCTATGTGGTGACGGTGACCGTTGCCGCCGGTGCGGTGGCGATCACCCTGGGCGTCGTCACCCGGCACCGGCCGTTCGCCCGCGACTTGTCGTTGGCGATCGCGTCGGTGTTCCTCACGATTCCCTCGTTGGCCCTGTTCACCATCTTCATCCCGCTGGTGGGGCTGGGCTTCGCACCTTCGTTCATCGCGCTCTTCCTGTACGCGATCTTGCCGATCCTGCGCAACACCACGACTGGCTTGGCAGCCGTCGAACCAAGTGTGCTGGAGTCCGCCCGCGGGATGGGGCTGACACCGACCCAGGTGTTGCTGAAGGTCCAGTTGCCGCTCGCGTGGCCGGTCATCCTTGCGGGTGTCCGGGTCTCGGCGCTGCTCACGGTGGGGATCTCAGCGATCGCCACGCTGGTCGCCGGCGGCGGGGTCGGCGATTTCATCAAGTCTGGGCTGGCTCGGTTGCCGCTGCCCAACTCCCTTGAATCAATCTGGACCGGCGTGATCCTGTCCCTGGCCCTCGCGCTGACGATCGACATCGTTCTGCGGGGCCTCGGCAGATTGACCGCACGACAACCGACGAGGACAGTATGACCACTGCACAGATCGAACTACGCCATGTGAGCAAGACCTACGAGGGTGTTGAGGAGCCGGCGGTCAAAGACCTCTCGTTGTCGGTGGAGCCAGGCGAGATCCTGGTTCTGGTGGGTCCGTCCGGTTGCGGGAAATCCACCACGTTGCGACTGATCAATCGCATGATCGAACCTTCCGAAGGCACCATCGTGTACGAAGGCGAAGACGTCACCACGGTGGATCCGAACAAGTTGCGCCGGCGAATCGGCTACGTCATCCAGCAGGTGGGCCTGTTCCCGCACCGCACGATCGCCGAGAACATCGCCACCGTGCCGGAACTGCTCAAGTGGCCCAAGGCGAAGGTGGCCGAGCGAATCGACGAGTTGCTTGAACTGGTGGGGATGGACCCGGAGGTCTACCGCGACCGGTACCCCTCGGAACTCTCCGGCGGCCAAGCCCAGCGAGTGGGCGTGGCCCGGGCCCTCGGCGCAGACCCGGACGTATTGCTGATGGATGAGCCGTTCGGCGCGATCGACCCCATCACCCGTGATCGGCTGCAGAACGAGTTCCTTCGGCTGCAGAGCACCTTGCGCAAGACCATCGTCTTCGTCACTCACGACATCGACGAGGCGGTGAAGATGGGCGATCGCATCGCGATCCTCCGGGAGGGGTCACAGATCGCGCAACTGGACAAGCCGGAGGTGATCCTCGCCGAACCGGCCGACGAGTTCGTCGAGAACTTCCTGGGATCGGGCGCGATCCTGAAGTCGCTCACACTCAAACGGGTGCGCGATATCGATCTGGATCCGTTGGTGGTGCTGCGCGATCCAGTGCACCGGGGACAGGCGTTGACCGCCCTCGCGGAGTCCGGCAGCGGCTACGCAGTGCTGGTCGACCGCGACAACCGCCCCGTCTGCTGGATCAACGAACGCTCGTTGAACAGCTCCTCCGAACTCGCCAAGGCGGGTCGGGAGATCTCGGTTCAGCTTCAGCCCGAGGACACCCTGCAGGATGCGTTGTCGGCGATGCTGCAGTCGTCCAGCGGTCACGCGGTCGTGGTCGACGGTACCGGCCGCTACCAGGGGTGTTGCACCATCGAAAGCCTGGCCCATTTCGTGGTGGGCATGGGTAACGGGGGGACCTCCCTGGAGACGACGGGGCGATCCGCATGAGTACGGCCATCGCCGAGGTCGCCACCGACGAGAGCACCCGCACCCGGCGCAAGTGGAACGCTGCGAATCTCGACCTCATCATCACCCCGACCTTGGCCCTGGTGTTGTTGGTGTTGGCGGTATTCGTGTGGCAGTACACCGAATTCGACAGCACCACCGAACGAATCCTCGAGCCGGCGAGCCTGGCCCGCCAGATGCGCCAACAGATCACGTTGTCGTTCTGGTCGACGCTCTTGGTGGTCTCGGTGGCTGTTCCGCTCGGGATCCTGGTGACCCGTAGAGGCGCTCCGAAACTCAAGGATGCCCTGGTCACCGTTCTTGGCCTGGGGCAGGCGGTTCCGGCCTACGGCCTGATCGTGCTGTTCTTCGTCTGGCTCGGTCAGGGTGCCACCACTGCTGTCATCGCGCTGGCCACCTTCGCGCTGCTACCCGTACTCCGCAACACCATCGTGGGCCTGCAGCAGGTTGATTCATCGGTGATCGAGGCTGGCAAAGGCATGGGAATGACCGCCTTGCAGCGTCTCCGCAAGATCGAACTGCCTCTGGCTGTTCCGGTCATCGTCGCGGGGGTGCGGACCGCTGCGGTGATCAATGTGGGTATGGCAGCCTTGGCCTTCCTCATCGGAGCGGGCGGCCTGGGTGAAACCATCAACGCCGGACTGAAGCTGAACCGACCCACCGCCATCTTCATCGGCGCAGCCTTGGTGGCCCTGGTGGCGCTGGCCTTCGATACCGCTGGGGCACTCGCCCAGCGGTATCTGCGGCCACGCGGCGTCTAGGACTGGTCCGGGGCGGCTTCGTTCGCCGTCCGATCCCTTCGCACCAGCGCCACGATCCCGGTGATCCCACCTCCGGCAAGAGCCAGCGGCAGGGTGACCGCACCGGGGGGTGCGGCGTCGAGGGTCACCCCCACCAGGTAGGCGATGGCGAATGCCACGAAGACGATCCCGAATCCGAGGCTGACGATGTCGAGCGGGTGCCGTTTCACAATGATCTCCTTGAAGTCTCGTGGGTGGTGGATGCGGTCACCGGACGGCTAGGGCGCCGACGGTGCCGGCACGGGGGTCGGAGCGACAGCCGAGGGTTCGGCCGGCGGTGGGGCAGGTGCGGGGACTTGTTCGATCACGATGCTGCCCACTCCGACGGCGAGTTCGAGGTCGAGTTCCCCGGTCGGTTCGCCGAGCGGTCGCAGTACCGTGTCGAGTTCCACTTGGGGGCTGTCGGAACTGCTGGGGGCGCCGTTGAGGGTGATCTCCCCGGCGGATGCTTCGGCGACGAGGTTCACCTGCCAGGTGTCCGGTACCAGCACCGTGAGCTCGCCGGCGCGCACGTCGGCGGTGACCACGTCGGTCTCACCGGGCTGGCCGGCACTTGCCGCCCAGGGTCGCAAGTCGAGGGTGGGGGTTCCGACACCGAGCTCGAAGTCGGAGCTGCTCGTCGGAGTCCATGTCGGACTACCCACTCCGGCTGAGAAGACCTCGCTGTTGAGTTCCTCGGCGATCCGGGTGGCGGGTACGGCCGCGGCGGTCGCCAGCGTCAGCAGTACCGCCGGAATGATCAACCAACGTGCTCGACCGACGAAGGCCGCAACCAGCAATCCCACGCCGATCACGAGGAGCAGCACCGCGAAGAAGGCGACGGCGTTGAACGGCAGCAGCCCGGCGGCCGCACCGGCTGTCATCGCGCCGGCTGCCACCAGGGCGATCAGGAGTGTGATCCCGCCCAGGTAGGAACGCTCCTTGGGAGCGGCTGGCAGCGGCGCGACCGCTGCCGGATAGTAGGCGGCGGTGGTGTGCTCGCCGGGGTCGTACGGACTGGGGGTGCCGCTACCGCCGTACGCGTAGCCGACCGCTGCGGTGCCTCCGGCGCTTGCCGGCGGAACTTCGGGAAGGGTCGCGGGGAAACTCGTCGAGGTGCTGGGTGTGGGCCGTGGCCGCAGGTAGAGCCACACCGCCAGTCCCGCCAGGAATCCGCCGACGACGAGGCCGGTGATCCCGCCGAGGTTGGCCAGCCAGGCGATCGTGCTCGATACCGCGACCACACCGAGCAGCACGCCGAGGATCAGTTTCCACACCGACCGGGTCAGCGTGGGGGTGGGGGGATCGATGTCGCGCGGAAGCAGCAGCCACAGGGCCAGGTATCCGAACAATCCGAGCCCGCCGGCGAATATGGCGACTACTGTCGCCACCCGCAGGATCGCCGGATCGATTCCGTAGCGCTGGGCGACGCCACCGCAGACGCCGGAGATCATCTTGTCCCCGGTGCTCCGGCGCCAGGTGATGCGCAGCGGTCGGGTCCTGGTGCCGTCGGTGGGAGTCGGTGGCGGGGGAGGAGGCAAGGTTGCCGTTTCTTCGTTGTCCATGGAACCAGCGTCGTGCGGATCCGGCCCGGGCACATCGGGGATCGATCCTGACATGTCCCTGAGTATTCCCGGGGATCTTTCAGGGTTCACCCCTGACCTGCCGGAGCGGATCGACCGGGATACTTGGGTTGTGCCGGCTGCCGACGATCCCACCCGTGTGCGCGCCCGGCGTGAACCGGCGGGCAGTTGGGTGGCGGGAGTGTGCACCGGAATCGCCGCAAATATCGGCTGGCCGGTGGCCGTGGTCCGCCTCACCTTCTTGGTGTTGGCATTGGCGAACGGACTCGGCGCCCTGGCCTACCTCGCCTTCTGGGTGCTGCTCCCGGCGCGCCGGGATGTGCCCCGGGATCGGCAGGGTGAGTTCCTTCGGCTGGTCGCGTTCGGCTTGGTTGCGGTCGGGGCCGCCTCGTTGGCCTATGTCTGGGGTTGGGGCACGTTCCGCACATTCGTGGCCCCGATCTTGGTGCTGGCCGTTGGGTTGGCGATTCTCTGGCAGCAGTGGGATGCGACTGCGTGGGGGTCGCGCGATGGGATCCTGCGATGGTCGCGACCGCTGGTGGGAATCGCCCTGGTGGTCGCCGGCGTGGTCGCGCTGATCGTCGGCGAAGTGGGTTGGGTCCAGGGCGTCAGAGCCCTGACGGTGTTGCTGTTGTTCGCCGGCGGCGCGGCATTGCTGGCCTTGCCGTGGCTGGTGGGAGCCTTCCGGGAAGCGGCACGGGAGCGCAAGGCGCGCATCCACGAGCAGGCTCGGGCCGAACTCGCAGCCCACGTGCACGACTCCGTGCTGCAGACCCTCGCGTTGATCCAGACCAACGCCGAACACCCGGACGAGGTCGCCCGGTTGGCAAGAGTGGAGGAACGCCGTCTGCGTTCCTGGCTCTACGAGCCCGGCGCCGATGAATCCGAATCGCTGGCCGCCGCACTTGCCCACCAAGCCGCTCGGGTGGAGTCCGACCACGCAGCGGTGATCGAGGTGGTGGTCGTGGGGGATGCGCCGATGGATGAGCGGATGGAGGCCCTGGTGGCGGCAGCCGGCGAGGCCATGGTGAATGCCGGCAAACACGCCGGTCCGCGTGCCCGGGTCAGCGTCTTCGCCGAGGTCGACGGCGACCAGGCCAGGGTGTTCGTCCGAGACCGGGGTCCCGGATTCGACCTGCACCGCGTGCCCGAGGACCGCCTCGGTGTGCGGGGTTCGATCATCGGCCGGTTGGAACGAGTCGGCGGACGGGCCCGGGTCGCCTCCGGCCCGGAGGGCACCGAAGTACGGCTGGAGGCCGAGGTGGGCAATCGATGAGCATCCGACTTGTGGTGGTCGACGACCACGCGATGGTGAGATCCGGGGTCGCGGCCGGGCTGCCGGACGACATCGAGATGGTCGGCCAAGCCGGGGATGTCGATTCGGCCATCACGGTGATCCGGGATGTCCGGCCAGACGTGGTGTTGCTCGATGTGCATCTTCCCGGCGGCAACGCGGCCGCGGTGCTGACAGCCTGCGCCGACCTCATGGCCACCACCCGTTTCCTCGCCCTGTCGGTCTCGGACGCGGCCGAGGATGTGATCGCAGTGGTGCGGCTCGGGGCCCGCGGCTACGTGACGAAGAGCATCGACGCCCCGGAACTCGCGGCCAGCATCCGGCGGGTCGCGGAAGGGGATGCCGTGTTCAGCCCGCGGCTCGCCGGCTTCGTGTTGGATGCCTTCCATGGCGGAGTGGCCGAGTCGGATGCCGAGTTGGATCGGTTGACCAACCGGGAGAAGGACGTGATGCGGTTGATCGCGCGGGGCTACACCTACCGAGAGGCGGCTTCCGAACTGTTCGTGAGTGTCAAGACGGTGGAGACCCACATGTCCGCCGTGCTTCGCAAACTCCAACTGTCGAATCGCCACGAGTTGGCCCGCTGGGCCCGCGGTCATCGGGTGGTCTAGCGCCGCGACCAGAGTGACGAGGAGTGTCCCGTCGGGCTGTTCCATCGATGTCGAGGATCACGTTGCCGATCTTCTGGCCGGTGAGTACGTACTCGTAGGCCGCAACGGCCTCCGCCATCGGGAAATGCCGATCGATCAGCGGCCGGAAGCGGCCCTCGGCCAGCAGTCGCGTCATTCGGGCGATGGTGTCCCGCGCTCCGGTGGGGAACGGGAAGTCCACTTTCGGACCTCGACGCAGCCTCGTGGTCATTGGCAGCACGAGGTTTTCGGCGCGTTGGCCGAGTTCGCTGGAGACGTACCGACCATCGTCCCCGAGCAGGTGACGGGTGGCGCTGAAGGATGACTTGCCCACGGCGTCGAAGAAGAGATCGAACCGCTCGTCGAGGTCCGAGGGTGTCGTGGTGGTGTAGTCCAACACCACGTCGGCCCCCAACGCAGCCACGTCGTCAAGGTGCCCTGGGGCTGAGAAGGCCGTGACTCGGCTGCCTCGGTCGGCGAGCAGTTGGACGGCGGCCGACCCGATGGCGCCGGTCGCACCGTAGACGCAGACGCGCTGTCCCGGACGGTAGTGGGCGCGCTTCATGAAGTTGAGGGCATAGTGGGACCCTTCGGCGCTGGCCGCAGCTTGGTCGTACCCCACGTCGGTTGGGATCGCCGCAATCGCGGCGCCTTCTGCTATCGCGAGGAACTGTGCCTGCGAGGCGAGGCCGTTGTCGTCGAATCCCCACACCCGGTCGCCGACGGCGAATCGGCGCACCGCCGACCCGACTGCCACCACGTCGCCGGCGAAGTCGGTCCCGGGCACCGACGAGCGGGGTGAGCGCAGCCCGGTGAACAGCCGGATGGCCGCCGGACGGCCCAGCAGGATGCCGCAGTCGGTCCGGTTGACCGTGGTCGCGCGCACCCTGACGAGGAGTTCGTCGGGCTTCGGCGAAGGTGTCGGAACCTCACCGATCACCAGTCGGTCCGGGGGTCCGTAGTCGGCCCGCGTGACTGCGTACATGTCGGTAGTGTGGCCGAGGTCAGGCCGTGCTGGCCAACTGGACGCGATCGAAGCCGAAACACGGGGGACTCACGGACGCTTGTCGAACCCCCGTGATGTCAGCTTCCAGAGGAGGACGTATGCGCGCCGTCGGATTCCGCGAACCGCTGGGGGTGGACGAACCGGAGTGTCTGATCGACTTCGAGGTCGACGACCCGGAGCCGACCGGCCACGATCTACTCGTGGAGATCCGCGCGATCTCGGTCAATCCCGTCGATACGAAGATCCGGCGAGCCGCGCCGGCGCCGGATGGCGGACCCCGGATCCTCGGCTGGGATGCCGCCGGCGTGGTACGCGCAGTGGGGGAGCACGTGGAGTTGTTCGCGCCGGGCGACGAGGTCTGGTACGCCGGGGACCTCACCCGGCCGGGCACGAATGCCGAACTCCACCTCGTCGACGAGCGCATCGTCGGACGCAAACCGCGCACCCTGGATTTCGCCGCCGCGGCGGCTCTGCCGCTCACCGCGATCACGGCCTGGGAGTTGCTCTTCGACCGGCTGGGTGTGCCCAAGTCGAGTTCGGGGGTCGGCGGGGGGTCGCTGCTGATCATCGGCGCGGCTGGTGGGGTGGGATCGATCCTGACCCAACTGGCCGCGCAACTGACCGACCTGACGGTTGTCGGGACCGCCTCCCGGCCCGAGTCCGCGGATTGGGTGCGGAGCATGGGCGCCGACCACGTCATCGACCATTCCCGGTCCATGGCCGAGCAGTTGGACGAGATCGGCATGCCGCAGGTGACCTACGTCGCGTCGCTGACGCACTCGGCCGATCACTTCCCCACAGTCGTCGAATTGCTGGCCCCGCAAGGCAAATACGGCCTGATCGACGATCCCGCGCCGGGTGCGATCGACATCAACGCGCTCAAGCGCAAGAGTGCGTCGCTGCACTGGGAGTTCATGTTCACCAGGTCGATGTTCGGCACCGACGACATGGTCGCCCAGCACCACCTGCTCGACGAGGTGGCTGACCTCGTCGATGGCGGGATCCTGCGTAGCACCGGCGCCACCGACGGCGGCGTCGTGAACGCGTCGAATCTGATCGCAGCGCACACTCTGCTGGAGAGCGGGCGAAGCGTCGGGAAACTCACGCTGGCCGGCTTCTAGGTACTCGAACCCGCGCATCGCCACGGGCATCGGCGTACCGTCGGGATCAGCGTCGGGAGGAGCCCCATGGAGACTGAAAATATCAACCACGAGTTCCTCGACGGGGTCCTTGAGGGGCACCATCCGGACGTCTATTACCACTTCGGGGTGTCCAGCGAAGATGCGATCCTCGACCCCCTGCGCGAGGTGAAGGCCATCGTCATGGCTGGTTCGGGCGGCCGGATCAAAGAGTTCGCCGACTTCTGGAGTGCGGCCAACGGTGACTCTCCGATCGTGGCGTTCCCCAAAGAGGACCGATTCGTCACCCGCTACACCGCCGGGGTGCTGTTCGCCTCCCACGGAATGGGAATGCCGAGCGCCTCGATCGCGCTGCAGGAACTCATGCGGATGGCCTTCTTCCTCAAAGATGGCGACCTCGACGCGTTGGATGAGGTCTTTTGGGCCAGGGTCGGAACCTCGGGGGGAGTCGGGCTCCCCGGCGGCACAGTCGTGCTGAGCAGCGAAGGTCTCATGGCCGACCTGAGGCCTTTCCGGCTCCTGCGGGGTCTATCCGGCGAATATTGGTTCGACGGCGCATTCCCGGAAGCCACCCGACAGGCGATCCTGGACGCCAACGCCGATGCCGGGATCCCGCTCGAGACGGGCAAGACGGTGGCCGGCAACGAGTTCTTCCTCGAGCAGTACCGCCTCGACGGTGCGCTGCGGCTGGAGTCCCACGAGACCAAGATGACGTGGCTGCAGTGGCTGTACGACTCCGGGGTGCGGAACATCGAGATGGAGGGTGCCATGATCGCCGGCTACCTCAACCACTGGGGGTTCTCGAAGTTCGCGATGATCTGCACCACGCTGCTGAACCGGTTGGAGGGCGATCAGGTGACCGCGAGTCCGGAAGAACTCCACCGGTACAGCGAAGACTCCGGGGTGGTGCTGTTCAACTACCTCAAGTCGTCGCTGCTTCCTGCCGACGGAGAGTGACGTGACCGAACACGCGATCGATTGGGAGTGGTTGCACGTGGCCGCCGTCGCCGCGCTCGCGAACTCCTACAGTCCCTACTCACGTTTCCCGGTCGGGGTGGCCGGCGTCACCGACGACGGGCGTTTGGTGACTGGTGCCAACGTCGAGAATGCCTCCTACGGACTGACGTTGTGCGCCGAATGCTCCATGGTCTCGGAACTCTGGGCCACCGGCGGCGGCCGGCTGCTGGCCGCCTACTGCGTGGACGGCAACGGCGACCCGCTCATGCCCTGTGGCCGCTGTCGCCAACTGCTGTACGAACATGGCGGGCCGACGATGCTGCTGATGACACCCGAGGGGGTGCTGTCGATGGCCGACGTGCTGCCGCAGGCGTTCGGTCCAGCCGATCTGGACCAGAGAGGAGTCGGCGATGACTGAGGTATCGGCGGCATCCGGTGGTGCGGACACCGCGCGGGTGCAGGTGCCCGGGAAGGCCTGGGCGATTCTGTGGGCGATGGGCTTCGGCGCCCTCATCGCGCAGATGTTCTCCACCGTGATCGGCCCTGCCCTGCCCACGATCCAAGAGGATCTCGGCCTGTCGCTGTCGATGACCACCTGGACCATCACCGCCTATTCGCTGGCGTTCGGCACCGCGCTGGTCGCCGGTGGTCGAATGGGTGACCTGGTGGGCGAAGTCCGCATGATCGTCATCGGCTTCTTGGTCTTCCTGGTGGGCTTGTTGCTCGCGGCGATCGCCACCGGAGGTCTGATGCTGGTGGCGAGCAGGGGGCTGCAGGGGATCGGGATCGGCATCTCGGCCCCGGCCACGCTGTCGATCGTGGTGAACTCGTTCCCGGTGGCCCGTCGGGGGTTCGCCGTCGGGGTGTGGGGTTTCGCGCATGGATTCGGCCTCATGATCGGTCCGTTCTTCGCCAGTTTCATGCTCACCTACCTGTCGTGGCGCTGGGTGTTCTGGCTGGCTATCCCGCTCACGGTGCTGGTGATCTTCGTGACGATCGCGGCGACGCGGGGCTACCAGAGTGTGATCGCGGCGGGCAGCTACGACTGGATCGGCCTGATCCTCGGCGGCCTGGGGATCACCCTGGTCACCTACGGTCTGCAGAACGCTCCGAACGGTTGGGACGCTGCTCCCACGTGGGGGACACTGGCTGTCGGCGGATTGCTGCTCATCGCTTTCGCGGTCGTCGAGACCCGCATCACGCACCCGTTGGTCGACTTCTCGTTGTGGAAGGAACGGTTGTTCTCGGGGGGCTTCTTCGCCGAGAGTGCGGTGGGTTTCGTCTACATCCCGATGCTGACCTTCGTCGGCTCGCTCTACTTCATCGGGGTACTCGGCTTCTCGCCGATGAAGGCCTCCGTGGTGATCCTGTTGACCACCGCCACCTGCATGGTGTTCGAGCCACCGGCCGGACGTTGGGTGGACAAGATCGGCCCGGGAATCCCCATCACGGTGTCCTTGATCATGCAGGCGGGCGCTCTGTTCTGGATGGGCACCTTCACCTCGGCCACCACCCTCGCGCAGATGGTTGCACCCCTGATGATCATGGGTGCCGGGGTGGGTATCGCCCTACCGGCCTGCAACACCGCCGGAATGAGCGCGGTTGACGCGCAACGGGCGGGCATGGGTTCGGGCTTGATGCAGATGACGTTCAACATCCCCGCCGCCCTCGGCGTCGCAGTGGTGACATCGATCATCGGCACCATCGCGGGCGGCAAGGTGATGGCCACCATCACAGATCCGGCCTACCAGCAGCTTGCGGTGGATTTCGCCGCGGCCGACCAGGCCGGCGACACGGCAACCAAGGAGTCGATCCTCGCTGACCTCCCAGCGGATATCGCCGCGGCCGTGCAGCAGGCCACGATCGATGCGGAGGGCTCCGCCATCGCCTTCGCCATGGTGATTCTCGGAGCCGTGGCGCTGGCCGGCGCCATCTTCGCCTGGGTGGTCATCGGGCGTCGGCGAACCCCGGATCACATCCAGATGACGCACGCCGCCGAGCTCTAGCCGACTCCGAGCGCAGCTGCGACGCTCGCCCGGACCGTCGCGAGTTCAGCCTGGCCGGCGGCCTTCGCCGCCGACAGGTCTTCGCCTGCCGGCACCACCACCTGCAGATAGCACTTGAGTTTCGGTTCGGTGCCGCTGGGTCGAATGATCACCCGGGCGTCGGCCATGGTGAAACGCAGGCCATCGGTGGGGGGCAAGCCATCGCCGCCGCGAGCCAAGTCCTCGATCCGGAGAATCGGGCGTCCGCCCAACTCCGACGGTGGGTCATCGCGCAGCCGATCCATCATCTTCTCGATCAATCCGACGTCGGCCACCCGGACGGCGAGGGGACCCGTCAGGTACAGGCCGAATCGGCGCGCGAGGTCGTCGAGGGCATCCTGCACGTCCCGGCCTTGCGCGGCCAGATGTGCTGCGAGTTCGAGGAACAGCAGCGATGCCGTGATCCCGTCCTTGTCGGCCACCGCCGCCGGATCCACGCAATAGCCCAGCGCCTCCTCGTAGCCGAACACCAAGTCCGGCGCCCGCGCGATCCACTTGAATCCGGTGAGGGTCGTGGCGAAGTCGTAGCCGGCGTCCTCGGCGATGCGTGCGAGCAGGGTTCCGGAGACGATCGATTCGGCCATCGTGCCGACGGGCTCCTGGCCGGCTGCTGCTCTGCGCTGCGCGATCCACCAGCCCAGCAGGGCGCCGACCTCGTCGCCGGTGAGCATCCGCCAGCCGTCGTCGGTCCGGATACCGACCGAGCAGCGGTCGGCATCCGGATCATTGGCGATGATGAGGTCGGCGTCGTGCGACTGCGCCGCCGCCAATGCCAGATCCATCGCCCCCGGCTCTTCCGGATTCGGGAAACTCACCGTCGGGAAGCGGGGATCCGGCTCGAACTGGGCGGCCACCGGCAGCGGCGCCGGGAAGCCGGCCCCGGTCACGGCGCGAAGGAATACTTCACCGCCCACCCCGTGCATGGCGGTGTAGACGCTGCGGATCTCGCGGGGACCACCTTCGGGGAGCAACGACACCGCCCGTTCGAGGTAGGCGGCGAGCACGTCCTCCCCGAGCACCTCGTAGTCGCTGGATCGCGCGATGTCGCTCACGGGCCCGACGCTCTGGATACAGGCGGCGATCTCCGCATCCGCCGGCGGCACGATCTGGCTGCCGTCGCCGAGGTAGACCTTGTAGCCGTTGTCGTCCGGGGGATTGTGGGAGGCGGTCACCATGACGCCGGCATCGCAGTCCAGGTGCCGGATCGCGAAGGCCAGCACCGGGGTCGGGAGATGGCGGGGGAAAACGTACGCCTGCACGCCGGCGGCCGCCATGATCTCTGCGGTGTCGTGGGCGAATCGATCGGAGTTGCGGCGGGCGTCGTAGCCGATCACGATCCGCGATCCGCCGTGGCTGCGCAGGTAGTCGGCGAGGCCTGCGGCGGCCCGGGCCACGACCACCCGGTTCATCCGGTTGCTCCCGGGGCCGAGTCGACCTCGAAGCCCCGCGGTGCCGAAACTCAGCGTGCCGTCGAAGGCATCGGCGAGTTCGGCCAGCGCCTCTTGGTCACCGGCATCAGCCCGCTCCACGAGGTCGAGCAGTTCTGCCGTGGTGTGCGGGTCCGGATCGGAGTCGGCCCACGCTTCGGCTTCGGCGATCAGGTCTGCGACAGTCATCAGTAGTCGTCCTCACCCGCGCCACCCTGGCCGGAATCGGAGTCGGCCTCGCCGGCGACGATCGAGACCGACGCCGAGGCGCCCACTCGGTCGGCACCGGCCGCGATCATCCGCTCGGCGTCGTCGCGGGTTCGGATGCCGCCGGAGGCCTTCACACCGAGTTGGTCGCCGACAGCCGCCCGCATGAGTTCGATATCCGCTGCGGACGCCCCGCCGCCGCCGAATCCGGTCGAGGTCTTCACATAGGCCACCCCGGAGCGCAGCGCGAGCAGGCAGGCGATCACCTTCTGCTCATCGGTCAGCAGTGCGGTCTCCAAGATGACCTTCACCGGCGCGGGGGAGGCGCCGTCGGCCACCGCCACCATGTCCTCGTAGACGGCTGCGAGGTCTCCGGAGAGCAGACCGCCGATGTCGAGCACCATGTCGACCTCGTCGGCGCCCTCGGCCACCGCGATCTCGGCCTCGGCGGCCTTGGCCCGTCTCGCCATGGCGCCCAGCGGGAAACCCACCACCGTGCAGACCATCACCGGGGAGTCGGCCAGCTCCTCTGCGGCGAGCGGCACCCAGCGGGTATTGACGCACACCGAGGCGAAGCCGAACTCCCGGGCCTCGGCACAGAGTTCGACGATCGCCGCCTGCGTGGCATCGGCCTTGAGCAACGTGTGATCGATGCGTCCCGCCAGGTCGTCGGCCGACCGCACCGCTTCAGGTCGGTCGACGTCTGCGGGGGCCGGCCCCAGGGCGTCGTCGATCCGGGACTGGGCTTCGGCGAGCAGGTCGCTAACGGCACTCATTCCCTGAGACTATGAGGCCATCCGGGCCTCATGCTCGGCGAGGATGAACGGGCGCCGGACGTTCGGTAGGGCGCGTCGATTGGGAGGCAAGATGCGGGTTGCGGTTCTCGGTTCCGGCAACGGCGGGCTGGCCATGGCATTCGAATGGGCCCAGGCCGGTCACGAGGTTGCCCTGTTCGACTTCGAGGAGTTCGGTGACACGATCGCAGCGGTGGCCGCCGCCGGCGGAATCACCGCCGAGGGGGACCTCAGCGGTTTCGTCGAACTCGACTACGCCGGACACGATGCCGAACGTGCGCTGCGGGGAGCCGATGTGGTGTTCGCGGTGGGTCCGGCCTACAGCAATGCTCCGTTCGGCCGGGTGTGCCGGGACCACGTTGTGGCCGGGCAGATCTATGTGGTGTGCCCCGGCTCCTGCGCCGGTGCCCTGGTGTTCAAGCAGTCCCTCGGCATGGCACTGGACGACGACTCCGTCACGGTCGCGGAGACCTCGACCTTGCCTTACGCGGTGCGGATCACTGGACCCGCCGAGATCACCGTGTACAACCGACTCAAAGGCGGCTACTTCGTTGCCGCGATCCCGGCTTCGGCGACACCGCGGGTACACGCGCTGATGGCTGAGGTGTTCCCGGAGATTTCAGCCGCATCGAGCGTCTGGCAGACCACGCTGCAGAATGCGAATCCGGTGATCCACCCGGCCGTGACGCTGTGCAACGCGGCCCTGATCGAGCGCACGGGAGGCGATTTCCTCTTCTACGAGGAGGGGGTCACGGAGGCCGTGGGTCGACTGATCAAGGCCGTCGACGACGAGCGGATCGCCCTTGGCGCGGCCCTGGGTGTGACGGTGATCCCCGATCCGGAGATCGGGATTTCGCAGGGCTATCAGACTCAGGCCGACTACGGCATCGGCTACTCCGAGGCCCCCGGATTCAAAGGCATCAAGGCGCAGCCGCGATTGGACTACCGCTACTTCAACGAAGACGCCGGCTTCGGACTGGTGTTCCTCACCGACCTGGGTCGTCAACTTGGGATACCGACGCCTGCGATGGACGCAGTCCTGACCGTGAGCTCGATCCTGATGGGTCGCGACTACCGGGCGGAGGCGGCTCGTACGATGGCCGGGTTGGGTTTGGCGGGGTTGAGTCTGGATCGACTCCGCAACCTGCTTTGAGACGAGGAGCGCGACGCGGACATGCGGATCGGACTGTTCCACGGATTCGAATTGGTCGGTTCCGGCAGCAACGAGTACACCCGCTACCTCGCGGCGGCCCTCGCCGCGGACGGTCATGAGGTGCACGTTCTCTGCCGCGAACCCGATCCGGCGCAACTGGCGCCCGTGGTCGGGGCGGCAGTCGCCTGGGACGTCGACGGCACCCCCACCATCCTCTTCGGCATTCCAGGCCAACCGGGAACGGTGACGCTGCACCAACTGCCCCACGCGGACATCCGCCCGGTGTATGTGACCGACAAGCAGCGACCGGGCAATGTGAAAGCCTTCCCCGAACTCACCGACGAGGAACTCTTGGCGGTGCGCGAACTCGCGGCGAGTGCAGTCGAGGCGGTGCTGCGCGACTATCCGGTGGACGTGCTGCACGCCAACCACACGGTGCTGCAGCCCACCATCGCGGCGGATGTCTGCGGCGATCTGGGCATTCCCTTCGTGGTGTACCCGCACGGGAGCGATATCGAATACACGATCCGCCGAGACGAGCGCTACCGCGACCTGGCCGGCGAGGCGCTGCGGGAGGCCGCGGGGCTGATCACCGGCAGTGTCGAGATGTTCAGCAGGATCGAAGCGTTGTATCCCGACCTGGCGGCGGACCTGCGCGGGCGCTGGGCCGTGGTGGGGGTGGGGGTGGATACCTCGCAGTTCTCGCCCGTTCCGTTTGCCGAGCGGAGGCAATCCATCGAAGCCTTCGTGCGAACGGAACCCGGTGGTGGGAAACCGCCGGAACTGGCGGCGGAGTTGGTCGCGCGACTGGCCGCGGGCGACCTCGAGGTCATCACCGAGCAACAGCATGCCTACGCACGCGAACTTCCCGACGACGACGTAGCGAGCCGGCTGGCGGCGTTGCCGTGGGAGGACGGCAAGTTCGTGATCTTCGTGGGTGCCCTGACCGTGGGCAAGGGCGTGCAGAGTGTGTTGGCGGCGTGGCCGGAGGTGATCCGCCAGGTGCCCGAAGCGCACCTGATCATCGTGGGTTCCGGGGCCTACCGCGAGGTCCTCGAAGCATTTGTGCGGGCGATCGACGCCGGCGATACCGGGTTGATCGAGCACTTGGTGGCGCACGGCAACGACTACGACATCACCCACACGTCCGGCCCATGGACCGACGTCGCCGCCTACCTCGCCGATCCGCGCCACCGAGCGACCTTCGATGCCGCGCGCGGACGAATGGCGGACCACGTGGTGTTCACCGGTCGTCTCGATCACGATCGGCTCAGCAAGGTGTTCCCGTGTGCGGACCTCGCCGTGTTCCCGTCGGTTCTGCCCGAGGCCTACCCACTGGTGCTGATGGAGTCGTTGGCCAGCGGCGTGCTGCCGTGCGCGTCCGATCTCACCGGATTGGGCGAGGGTCTGCGCGACCTCGAGCCGCTCTTGGGCGCCGATATCGATGTCGACCGACTGCGGCTGCCCATGGCCGATGACATCCGGGTGGCGGCGATCGCCGACTCCCTGGTGTCGCTGTTGCGCGATCCGGCGGTGCCGCGTTTGCGCCCACGGTTGCGCGAGATCGCCGTGACGTTCTACGACTGGCGGGTACGGGCCGGGCAGATGGTGCGGGCCTACACCGAACTCGCCACCTAGCGGGCAGCGCCGATGCCTCCACGCGGCACAGCGGTCCGGACCCTGGCCACCCGCCGCGGGCGGCCGATATGACGGCGGGCCGGGTCGACGAGGTGACCGTTTCCGGCGGCCGGATCCGAGGTTATGCCGACGGTGGTTTCCGGCGCTGGACCGGCGTGCCCTACGCCGCACCACCGGTGGGACCGCTGCGGTGGCGCCGACCACAACCGGTCCAGGCCTGGATCGGGGTGCGGGAGTGTCGCCAGCCGGCACCGGCCGCGATGCAATCCGTGGAAGGAGCCCATAGCGTTCCGGTGAGCGAGGATTGCCTCTACCTGAACATCACTGCGCCGGATCGGCCCGCTCCACGTAAAGGCTGGCCGGTGCTGGTGTGGATCCACGGCGGTGGCAACACCTCCGGCGCCGCAAGCGATATCGACGACGGTTCGGCTTTCGCGGGGCACGGCATCGTGGTGGTGCAGATCGCCTATCGGCTCGGCGCTTTCGGATTCCTCAACCTCGCCGATACCGTCGACGGCCGCGAGGTCGACGCCGGTAGCGCAGGTTTGCTCGACCAGATCGCGGCCGTCCGGTGGGTCCGCCGGAACGCCGCGGCCTTCGCTGCCGACCCGACGCGGATCACGGTGTACGGAGAGTCGGCCGGCGCGAAGGCCGTCGCCGCCTTGCTGGGTTCGCCTGCCGCGGCCGGCTGCTTCACCGGCGCGATCTCATCGAGTGGGGGCGATTCGGTGGCAAGCCCGGCGGCTGCTGGCGCCGTGGCGCGGAGTTTCCTGGCCGGACTGCCAGGTTGCCGGGATGCTGCGGCACTACGAACGCTTCCCGCGTCGGCGATTCTCGAGGCGCAGCACCAGGTGTGCCCGGCCGACCGGGCGGTGTGGGTGTGGCGGCCGACCCTGCACCCCACGGCCCTTCCCACCCGGCCGATCGAGGCGATCCGGGCCGGCAGCGCCGCAGGGGTTCGTACGCTGGTGGGCAGCAACGGCGACGAGGCGGTCCTCTTCGCCCAGCTTTCGGGGGAGTCGCATTGCCTTGATCCGTTCGAACGGGTCATGGCGGCGGTTCTGGGAGTCCCTGGGGAGTCGGAAGCAGGCGCGGCACTCGAGCATCTGATCGCCACCTACATGTCCAGTCGCGGCCTCGATCGCACTGCGGCGATGGTGGCGATCATGGGCGACGAGCGCTACGCCATGCCCACTCTCCGACTGGCCGAGGCGCAGGCGCGGTGGGCACCGGTGTATCGGTACCGGCTGGACGCAGCGCCGCCGAACTACCCCGAAGTGCTCGCGGGCGGTCACACGTGCGACCTTCCGATGGCATGGCAGACGGCGGAAATGCGACGGGCGAATCCGGAAGCGGTGGCGCGCCATCGAGTCGCAGCGTTGTTCCATTCCGCCCTGGTGGCCTTCGTCCTGCGTGGTGACCCCAACACGGCCGAACTGCCGGATTGGCCGGTCTTCGAGATTCCCCGGCGGGCCACGATGATCTTCGGGTTCGGCTGCGAGGTGTGCGACGACCCGCGCGGGACCGAGCGGATGGAATGGCCGACCTGGGATTGGGAGTACGGCACCTGGTGGCCCCTGCCGGCAAGGTCGGGATAGGGAACAGCTGGCTGCTTCAACACCGGCGTCAGCCCGTCCGGGTGTGGAATGCTGAGCGGGGCAACCTCGCGAGCGCTGGGAGTGGATCGGATGCAGGGATCATCGGTCGACACCTTCATGGAGTTGTCCCGGCTGCAATTCGCCATGACCACGCTGTTCCACTACCTGTTCGTGCCGCTGACCTTGGGACTCGCCCCGATCGTGGCGTTCTTCGAGACGATGCACTACCGCACCCGGAATCCGGTCTACGTCCGGCTGGCGACCTTCTTCGGCTCACTGCTGATCATCAACTTCGCCATGGGGGTGGTGAGCGGGATCGTGCAGGAGTTCCAGTTCGGCATGAACTGGTCGGTCTACAGCGCCTTCGTCGGCGACATCTTCGGTGGGCCGTTGGCGATGGAGGGGATCCTCGCCTTCTTCCTGGAGTCCACGTTCCTGGGTCTGTGGGTGTTCGGCCGCAACAAGCTTCCCCGCGGGCTCCACTTGGCTTCGATCTGGCTGGTGGCGTTGGGCACCTGGGCATCGGCCTTCTTCATCATCACCGCCAACTCGTGGATGCAGCACCCGGTGGGGTACGAGATCGACCCGGAGACCGGACGGGCGGTGCTCGCCGACCCCGTTGCCGTGTTCACCCAGGACATTGTCTGGTGGTCGTGGCTGCACGCCGTGCTCGGCGGTTTGGTGGCCGCGTCGGTATTCGTCTTCGCCGTCGCCGCGTACCACCTCAAGAGACGTCAGCATGTGGCGATCATGAAGTGGACCTTCAAGTTCGCGATCGTGCTGGGGATCATCGCCGGGGCGAGCCAGGCACTCGTGGGCGACACCCTCGGCGTGGTGATGACCGAGAAACAGCCGATGAAGATCGCCGCGGCCGAGGCGGTGTGGGAGACCACCGGGCCGTGTGCCGGACTGTCGATCGTCGCCTGGCCCGATCAGGCGGCGCAGGACAACGTCTTCGACATCGAGATACCGTGCCTGCTGTCGATCGTGGCCACCAACAGCCTCGACGGCGAGGTGACCGGGATGACCGAGTTGCAGGCCGAGTACGAACAGGAATTCGGCCCCGGGAACTACATTCCGAACGTGTGGGTGGCCTTCTACAGTTTCCGGCTGATGATGGGCTTCGGTTTGGTCGGAGTGGGCTGGATGCTGGTGGCTGCGTGGGCGACGAGGAAGGGACGTTTGCCGACCAGCAGAGCCTTCTGGGCGATCAGCATCTGGATCGTGGCCACGCCCTGGTTGGGCAACATGTTCGGCTGGATCTTCACCGAGAACGGCCGGCAGCCGTGGATCGTCTACGGGGAGCTGAAGACGGCTGACGCCTCGTCCGGCCTTTCGCCCGGGCTGATCATCACCAGCCTGGTGGTGTTCGCGCTGCTCTACGGCAGTTTCGCCGTGATCGAGTTCTTCCTCATCCGCAAGTACGCCATCAAGGGCCCACCCGACGATGCGACGGTGCCGGTGGTCAAGGAAATGGTGGGCAGCTGAGATGGATCTTGTCACCGTCTGGTTCGTGCTCATCGCCGCGCTGTGGATCGGGTTCTTCTTCCTCGAGGGATTCGACTTCGGAGTTGGGGCGCTCAGCCTGCTGACCGGACGCGACGATGCGGAGCGGCGTGAGATGCTCGCCACCATCGGTCCGGTGTGGGACGCCGACGAGGCCTGGTTGGTGACCGGGGGAATCGCGATCTTCGCTGCTTTCCCACTCTGGTACGCCGCGGTGTTCCCAGCCGCCTACCTGCCGTTGATGCTGGTCGTCGCCTGCCTCATCGTCCGCGGTGTGGCGGTGGAGTATCGGTCGAAGAAACCCGAGCACCGGTGGCGGGCGGCTTGGGACGTCGCCATCGGGGTGTCGTCCATATTGCTCGCCACCCTGTTCGGGGTGTTCTGGGCGGGCATGCTGCACGGGATTCCCATCGATGCATCCGGGGCGTTCACCGGACAGAGTCTGCTGTCGTTCATCAACGGCTATTCGGTGCTCGGCGGTGTCACCCTGCTGCTCTTCTCGCTCGCCCACGGGGCGTCCTTCGTGGCGTTGAAGACCGACGGCGAACTCTCACGACGGCAGGCGCGGCTGGCCACGTGGCTGGCCCTTGCCACGACGGTTGCGATGCTGCTGTTCTCGATCTGGACATTCGTCGCCTACACCGATGGCGATGCTGGAGCGCTGGCCCTGGGGGTGGCGGCCGTGGTGGCGATCGCCGGCGCCGCAGTGGCGCACCGGCGCGGCCGGCACCTGTGGGGATTCTGGCTGGATGCCGTCGCGGTGGCCGGATTCGTCGGTCAGATCTTCCTAGGGCTATATCCCAACGCACTGCCGAGCACGACGGCTGGTGGCTTCAGCCTCACCCTGGCCGATGCTGCGGCGAGCGAGAACTCACTGGTCTTGATCACCGTTGTCGCGCTCGTCGGGCTGCCGCTGGTGATCACCTACCAGGCGTGGTCATTCTGGGTGTTCCGCGGTCGGCTGCGACGGGAGGAATTCCTCGTCGAAAACTGACCACTCGCGTCGGCCTGCCGCTTCGATGATCCGCAGAGTGGCCACGGCGTCGGCCGGATCCACCGGAACCGGGCCGTCGCCGCGCAGGGCGGCGGCCCATAGCTGGTAGAAGCGCAGGTAGTTCCCCCGTTGGGTGGGCTGGGCGAATTCGCCGTCACCGCTGCAGCGGACTCCATCGTCGGCGGCCTCGCGCGCACCCCAACGCGCAGCGTCAGGCGACGGTACGAGGCCGCTTCGCAGCGCGGACTCCTGTGGGTCCATGCCGAATATCCGGTAGCCGCCCCGATTTCCCAGCACCCGGAACCGCGGACCGAGATCTGCTGCGACGGCGCTGAGCCAGAGGTGGGAACGCACACCGTTGCGGTGGGTGAGGGCGAGGAAGACGTCGTCGTCGTTCACCGCGTCCGCGCGCACGCGGCCGACCTCGGCATAGGCCGCGGCGACCGGCCCGAACAGACACACCGCCTGGTCGATCACGTGCGGGCCGAGGTCGAACAAGATCCCACCGCCGTCGGAGGTGGTTTCCTTCCACGACGGCACCACCTGGGGCCGCCAACGCTCGAAGCGTGACTCGAACCGGTGCACCTTGCCCAAGGTGCCGGATTCGACGAGTTCCGCCACGGTGAGGAAGTCGCCGTCCCAACGTCGGTTGAGGTACACCGTCAGCAGCAGGCCCGCCTCCTCGGCGTGGTCGACGAGTGATTCGGCGTCTGCCACGTTGGTGGCCAACGGCTTGTCGACCACCACGTTGAGGCCATGGTCGAGCGCGTCGTGAGCCAGCGGTGCATGGCTCGAATTGGGCGTGGTGATGGTAACCGCGTCCAGTCCGAGGTCCCACAACTCCCGGGGATGGGCGACCACGGCGGCCTTCGGATAGTTCGCTCGGGCTGCGCCCGCACGTTCCGGGTTCGAGGTCACCACTGCCGCCAACTCGAGGCCATCGGTGGCCGCGATCAGCGGCGCGTGGAAAGCGGACCCACCCACCCCGAAGCCGATCAGTCCGATCCTCATTGCCGCAACTCCTCTCCCGCAGCAGCGCTAGCGGACGCCAGCGGCCAGGCTGCGGCCGATGATCAGACGTTGGATCTGGTTGGTTCCCTCGAAGATCTGCATCACCTTCGCCTCGCGCATGTAACGCTCGACCGGGAAGTCCCGGGTGTATCCGAATCCGCCGAGCACCTGGACGGCATCGGTGGTGACCTTCATCGCATTGTCGGTGGCCACCAACTTGGCGATCGCCGCCTGCCGGCTGAACGGGAGGCCGCGATCCCGGCGACGGGCAGCTGCCAAGGTGACTTCACGGGCCGATTCCACCGCCGCCGCCATGTCCGCCAGCAGGAATGCCAGTCCCTGGTGATCGATGATCGGCGTGCCGAAGGTCTCCCGCTCGGCCGCATACGCGACCGCCTGGTCCAGAGCCCCCTGGGCCAGCCCGACCGCGGCCGCCGCGATCCCCAACCGACCTGAGTCGAGGCCGTCCAGGGCGATTCGCAGGCCGGATCCCTCGGCACCCAGCCTGCGGTCGGCGGCGACCCGGACGTCGTCGAATCGCATGGTCGCCGTGGTGGATCCCATGAGGCCCATCTTCCGCTCGGGCGGGTCCGCGCTGAGACCCGGCGAGTCCGCCGGAACGAGGAAGCAGGAGATCCCGTTGCGTTCGTCCGAGGTGCGAGCCATCACCTGGTAGAAGTCGGCCTCGCCGCCGTGGGTGGTCCACGCCTTGGCCCCGTTGATCACATAGTGGTCACCGTCCCGAACCGCCCGGGTGCGCATGGCCGCCGGGTCCGACCCGGCGTGCGCCTCGGAGAGGCAGTAGGCGCCGAGCAGATCGCCGGCGAGCATCTCGGGCAACCAGCGCTCGCGCTGTTCGTCAGTGCCGTAGGCGGCCAACCCGAAGCAGGAGAGGATGTGCACCGAGGTGCCCACGGCCACACTCGCCCAGGTGGCCGCGAGTTCCTCGATCACCTGCAGATAGACCTCGTAGGGGACACCACCGCCACCGTCGCGCTCGGGGTAGGGCAGTCCCAGGATTCCGATGCCGCCGAGCAGTCGGAAGACGTCGCGGGGGAAGTCGCCAGCCGCCTCAGCCTGCCCGGCACGCTCGGCCAGTTCGTTGCGGGCCAGTTGCCGGACCAGGTCGAGCAGCTCGGCGGATTCGGCGTCGGGCAACATCCGTTCGGCGGGCACGGCTCCTCCTCGGGTCGGATGACGTTGGGTGCTCAGGATCCGAGCCTAGGCCCGCGAGCGCGACCCGGGGAGGCGGGGAGCCGCGACCGGGTCGCGAACCGGATCGACGCCGACAGATGGAAGTGGGCTGGGCCACGATGGTCGATCGTGGCCCAGCCCACTTCCGAAGGGTCTGAGTCCGGCTGCGGATCAGGCGCAGCTCCACGGGCCCCAGCCGGCCGACTGGTAGTAGTTGTAGGCGACCTGGTCCTGGGCCCAGGAGGGAGCCAGGTGGGGGAGCGGGGCGTAGGCGCCGCCACCGTTGGCCAACCAGGACGACTCGTCGAACTGCCAGGCGCCGTAGTAGCCGTTGCCGGTGTTGGTGGAGTAGTTGCCACCCGACTCGCAGCTCTTCACGCTCATCGCAGCGGCGCTCGAGGCCCAGGCGGCGGCGTCGCCGCCGGCGGCTCCGGTGTTCGCCGCGGGGGCAGGAGCAGCGGCTGCCGCGGCAGCTTGCATGTTGGCGGCGATCGCAGCGGCGTATTCGGCTTGTGCGGCAGCCTCGGCTTCGGCTTGCGCGGCGGCAGCAGCTTCGGCTTCCGCCTGCGCGGCGGCGGCCGCGGCGTCGGCCTGCATCTTTTCGGCGACCGCGGCGCGGATGGCGTCGTCGTTGCTGTTCGAGGCGGCCTCCGGCGCCGGGGCGCTGACAGCGGTTTCGGCGGGGGTCGCGTCGCTGGCCGAGGTCGGCAGTGCACTTGCGGTGGCGACACCGGCGAGGCCGAGGCCGGCGACGGCGGTGATGGTCAGTGTGGTGATGGTCCGGGAGTTCATCTTCTCTGTCTCGTCTCTGTGCGGTTTCCGTGTGGATGTTTCGACACAGAAGTGATGCCCGCGTTCGAGGGGACTCAACAGGGGTCAGGTGTGCCCTCGCCAACAAGAACAGTCAGCAATCAGTAAAGGTGGTGCTGGGAGTGGTGTGGATCAGCTAGATCCGCGACCGCGTGGACGGCTGAGCAGGATCAATACGGCGCCGAGCACCACCGAACCGACGCCGAGGGCCAGCAGCGTGGGCAGGCCATTCGAGCCGGTGGTGGCCAGCGTGGTCGTACCGGTCGAGGTGCTTGTGGTGGATCCGGTGGAGGTGTACGGCGTCGAGGAGTACGGGTTGGTGTAGGTGCTGGTGGTGGCGAAGGGATCCGAATAACTGCTGGCGTACGGATCGGTGTAGCTGCTCGAGAACGGATCCACGTAGGAGGTGGAGGTGTTGCTGGTGGCGAACGGATCGATGGTGGACGACGTGTTCGCCGCGACCGTGGTGCTCGTTGCCGCCGGGGTGGCCGCCCTTGTGGTTGCCGTCACTGGGGCGGTGGTGGCCGTCGTCGGGGCGGGCGTCACCACCGGACGGGTGCCGGTCGGAGTCGGAGTGGGGGTCGGGGTGGGCAGCGGAGTTGGGCTCGTGGTCGGGATCGGTCCGACCGGCAGCGGCGCCGAGGGCGACGACGCGGCGGAGGTCCCCACGGCGTTGGTCGCGGTCACCGTGAACTGGTAGAACATCCCGAGTTCGAGGTTGTCGATCCGGCAGGAGAATTCGGTGACCGCGGTGCAGGTGCTGGAGTTCCGGTTGTTGCTCACGGTGTAGGAGGTGACGTAGGCGCCACCGGTGTCGTCGGGCGCCTGCCAGGCGATCTGCACGGAATTGGTGCCCACCTTCAGCGCCGAGACCCGGTTGGGCTTGCTCGGCACTGTGGCGGCCGGCCGGGACGGTGGGAAGTTGATCTCAATGGCCGCGGCGTCATCGGTGCTGCCGGTGAGTTTCACCGAGACGTCCCCGAGCGCCACCGGGGTGCCCAGCGGCAGGCCCGCATCGCCGTCGAAGCGTCCTCCGCTGGCCTCGGAGTAGGGGTTGAGTGCCGGATCCGCGTCGAGCAGGTAGATCGAGCGCGGCTCGAGTTCCAGGCCGTTGGTGAACTTGGTGCCGGGGTGCTCGGCGAACACCTTCGTGACGAAAACACCACTCAGCAGATGGTTGGGGGTTGCAGCGTCGAGCAGAGTCGCGTCGAGGCCCACCGGGGTGCGGTACTCCAGGTAGTAGGCGTTGCCGGCCGCGTCGGTGATGCGCGCGAATTTCACACCCGCTGCAGACCCTGCGGTCGGCACCAGGGTGAGGGTTTGGGTGGGAGCCGTGGCCAAGACGTCGACCAGCGTGTCCGGCGTGGTGAGTCCCATGAGGAAGCTGTGATGACCGCCGAGCGCGGGCTGCATACCTGGTTCCCAGGAACCCATCACCGAATAGACGCCGCCGTACTCGGCGCCCCGGCATTGGGAGGCAGGGGCGTTGATCAAGGTGGCGTCGAGTTCGGTGCAGATCGCTTCGTTGGAGTGGTTCAACGACATGTTGTGACCGAGTTGGTGAGCCAGCGTCGCGCTGGTGTCGCCGTCCACTCCGGCGGCCAGGGCCTGGTCGCCGTTGAGGATGATGAATCCGCCGGTGTCCTGGGTGCCCCCCACCGAACCCCAGCCGCTGGTGTCCTTCTCGTCCTGATGCCAGCATTGCGGGATCGCGATCACCAGGTGCTTGCGCGGGCCCTCCTGCCAGTCCGTGCGCAACCGCACTTCGTCGTAGGCCGCGAAGAGGTCGATGCACGGCGGTTTGGACAACGCGATCGAATCGAATTCGGCCACCACCTGGTAGTCCACCTTGCCGTCGGTGGCTGCCCGCCAGTAGTCGCCGGCTTCGGTTGCGGCCTGCTCGAGTTCGGAGAACTCCGGGGCTTCGAAGAGTTCCGGTCCCGGCCAGACCGCACGCACCAGCGTGAGTTCGTGGACGACCGGATCTGCGAGTGGCACCAGCGGGGCCTCCTGCAGCACCACCAGGGAACCGGGCACCACCGTGGTGTCGGCGGCCTCCGGGTACAGCAACTCCGAAGAGCCGGGTGCCGCCGGGACCGGCGCAGGGGTCGGGGCACCGACCGTCACGGCCACCGAAACCTTGTCGCCACCGGCGAGTCCCAAGCGATCCGCCTCCGCCAGCAGACCGTCGACGGTGACCCGCCCGTCGGGTGTGACGATGGAAGCGCTCGGCCCGAGCGGATCGTCGGCCAGCACCTGCAGTGTGCCCACGATGCGGCCGTCATCGGCGGCCGCCGGTGTCAGTGGAACGGCAGCCAGCAGCAACGCCCCGATGCCGAGCAGCCCCAGCCCGATCCGGCGCAGCCGGGACCCTACGCCGACATCCTTCCGGCGCGGGCCGTCCTGACGCACTCGCCTTCCCTGCGCGCCGCGCGATTTCCGGCTGTTCCCGCCCATCGCCCGCTCCCTACTGTCACACGTGCCCATCGCTAGTCACACTACTCCGAGACGGCCTTGACTTCGGGTCGGATACGGCTGTACGGGCTACACTCGCGGGCAGCAGGCCGTCGCAGTCCGGCAAGGATCCAGCAGCCGCAAGGAGCGCCGATTCGTGACCACAGTCGTCTCCGTCCACTCCTTCCGCGGCGGCACCGGCAAGAGCAACACCACCGCCAACGTGGCCGCTCTGCTGGCGGCCGCCGGCAAGCGGGTGGCGGTGATCGACACCGATATCCAGAGCCCCGGCATCCACGTCCTCTTCGGGTTCGACGACGACTTCGACAACACCCTGAACGACTTCCTCTGGGGCAACATCGACATCGTGGCCGCCGCGCACGAGGTGACCGACGTCGTGCTCGCCGACGTGCCGGTGCGGCCCGGGGGTGCGCTGTTCCTGATCCCGTCCAGTATGAAGGCGTCGGATATCGCCCGAGTGCTGCGCGATGGCTACGACGTCGGCACCCTCAACGAAGGATTCCGATCCTTGGCCCGCCGGTTGGCGCTGGACTACCTCTTCATCGACACCCACCCGGGGCTGAACGAGGAGACCATGCTGTCGCTGACAGTTAGCGATGTGCTGCTGTTGATCCTGCGGCCGGACAAGCAGGACTTCCAGGGCACGGCGGTCACGGTCGACATCGCCCGACGCCTCGACGTTCCGCTGTTGCTGCTGGTGGTGAACAAGGTGCCCTCCGGCGTGGACACAGCCGACCTGCGGGCCCAACTCGATGCCGCCTACCGGGCGGAAACCGCGGCCGTGATGCCGCTGTCGGAGCAGGTCGTGCAGAACGCTTCCGGCGGGCTCTTCGCACTGTCCCACCCGGAGCATCCGTGGTCCCAGCAGGTCAAAGCCCTCGCCGACCGGTTCGCCTAGCGGCCCGGCCGTCACTCGCGTACGAAGGTGCCCAACCCGTCGGCATTGAGGAACTCCACGGTGACCTGATCGGATTCCCCGCCCACAGGTGCCGCGAAAGTCACTGCCGAGAGTCCGACGGCGTTCTCGCCGCGCGGTTCGTAGGAATACGTGGTTCCGGACCAGTGCGTTAGCGGGAACTCCATGCTCTTCGGCCCGAGCACCATGACCAACGAATCCCCGCGCTGCACCACCTGCATCGGGCCGTAGTAGTCGTTCGAGTACGTCCCGGACAGGGCAGCCAGCGGGGGGCTCGGGCTGGGAGTCGCCGGCGCCTTCTCGTTCGCCAGTCTGCTCGGGTTGGTGCCGAACTGGGCATCCATGAGTTCCTTGATCGCCGGTTGCCAATCCCGGCTGATCTCGCCGGTTTCGACGATGTCCAGGAAGGACGCGGCGATCGCCTCCGGAGCCCCCTGCGGGGCACCGTTGGTCAGCACGACGATGCCGAGATCCTCGGCCGGGAGCAGCGTCAGGGTGGTTGAGGCGCCGAGGTTGAACGCTCCGCTGTGGCTCAACCGCACCCTCCCGGTGTCGTCGGTGCCGGAGCCGATCCCCAAGGCGTAGAAACCAGGCCGGGCCGCCGCAGTCGCCGCCTCGCTGCTGAGGATGTGCGGCTCCCGGGACTGCTGCAGCACCTCGGGCGCCACCAGTGCGGACCCCTCCCACTCACCCTCATCGAGTTGCAGCGTCAACCACTTGGCCATGTCCGCCGCGGTCGAACTCACCCCGCCGGCGGGCGATTGCGCCTGCGGATCCCGCACCTCGAGTGCTTGGTACGAGCCGTCGATCCATTGGTGAGTGACTGCCTTGTTCTCCGCGGTCTCGTAGGCGATGAAGTCCGAGTTGGTGGCGGTCATTCCCAGCGGTTCGTAGAGCCGCTCGGCCGACAACCGCGCCCAACTCGTGCCCTGCGAGGCGGCCACGGCTTCGGCCGCGGCCGTGAGGCCGAAGTTGGTGTAGAGGAACTGCGACCTGAACCCCTCGAGCGGCAGCAGTCGCAGTTTGGTGAGTATCTCGGTCTGGTTGAAACCGAGATCCTCCAGCAGGTCTCCGGCGTGGTCGGGCAGTCCGCTCCGGTGGGAGTACAGGTCGGCCAGGGTCACGTTCTCGGTGACGTACGGGTCGGACAGGGCGAAGGTGGGAAGGTACTTCGTCACCGGGTCGTCCCAGGTCACATCGGTGTCGCTGACGACCGACGAGACGACGGTGGCTCCGACCGGCTTGGACAGGGAGGCGAGCTGGAACACGGTGTTCTCGTCCACCGGTGCCGGATTGCCGAGTTCGCGCACACCGAAGCCCTTGAGGAACACGGTGTCGCCGTCGTGAACCACCGCGACCGATACCCCGGGAACCCCCGACTTGGCCATGACGTCGTCGACTATCGCATCGAGCGACTCGACCGCCCGGTCGATCTGCCCCTCGGGAATGGTGACTGCCGAGTGCTCGGCCGGATTGCCCTCCACCGGTGGGCTCGCGAACGGCAACGCGGATTCGTTCGCGGCCGGATCGGCTCCCGTGGAGGATCCGCAACCCGTCATCAGCGCGGCCGCCGCGGCGGCCACGGCGATGACCGCGAATCCGCGTCGAACCGATCCGGTCGGTGTGCCCCCGCTCATCGGGCTCTCATCCCAGGACGTCCAACACGATGTCGATCCCGGCGTCGAGGTCGGCCTCGTCGATCATCAGCGGTGGTGCGAGTCGAAGGGTCGTGTCGTGGGTCTCCTTGACGATCAGTCCCGCCTCCAGCGCGCGGAGGCAGCGGGGGCGCACCGGGGCGAACTCGGCCTTGACCTGCACTCCGGCCCACAGGCCGCGACCGCGCACCTGTTCCACCGACTCCGGAGCCTCGTTGTGCAGCCTGGCCAACATGTGGGTGCCCAGTTCCCGAGATCGTTGCTGGTACTCCCCGGTGGCCAACATCGCAACCACCTCCCGCCCCACGGCAAGTGCCAGCGGATTGCCGCCGAAGGTGGAGCCGTGCTGTCCCGGTTCCAGCACCCCTAGCACGTCATCGCGCGAGACCACCGCCGAGACGGGCACGATCCCGCCACCGAGCGCCTTGCCGAGCACGAGCACGTCGGGCGTGACCCCCTCCCAGTCGCACGTCAGGGTGGCACCCGTGCGGCCCAAGCCGGACTGCACCTCGTCGGCGACGAAGAGCACATCGGCCGCGCGGCACGCGGCGGCAGCTTCGCTGAGGTAACCCGGCGGCGGGACGATGACTCCGGCCTCGCCTTGGATCGGCTCGACCAGGAACGCCACGACGTTGGGGTCTGCCAGTGCCGCCCTGAGGGATTCGATGTCGCCGTAGCTGACCGCCCGGAATCCGGGTGTGAAGGGGCCGAAGTCGTCCCGGGCCACCGGATCGTCGCTGAACGAGATGATGGTCGTCGTTCGACCGTGAAAGTTGTGCCGAGCCACCAGTACAACGGCTTCACCCGGCGGCACACCTTTCACGCGATAGCCCCAAGCCCGCGACACTTTGATCGCCGTTTCCACCCCCTCGGCGCCGGTGTTCATGGGCAACACCCGATCCATCCCCACCAGGTCGGCCAACTCCTCGCAGAATGGACCCAACTGGTCGGAATGAACCGCTCGGCTGGTGAGGGTCACCTTGCCGAGTTGATCGATCGCGGCCGCGACCAGGCGTGGGTGGCGGTGTCCGAAGTTCAGCGCCGAGTAGGCGCTGAGGAAGTCCAGGTAGCGTCGGCCCTCGACATCGGTGACCCAAGCACCCTCCGCGGAGGCGACCACCACGGGGAGCGGATGGTAGTTGTGTGCTCCGCGCTCATCCTCGAGTTGGCGCAATGCCGCAGAATCCATGGCACCACCGTAGCCTTCCGAGTGGCTAGTTGCGGAACTCCGGCGGACGCGGATCCGCCGGCGGTGACGGCTTCACCGGAACGTACGGAGCAGCCTGGTCCAGGATCGCCGGCCGAACCGGGGGGCACCCCTCGCGGACCAGCGGGAACCGGCCGAAGCGCAGGATCGGACCCACTGCCACCGCGGCGCCGGCAGCAGGGCTGGGCGTGACCGCGGCGGGCGACGGAGTCGGGGTTGGGGTCGGCGTCGGGGTTGGGGTCGGCGTCGGCGTCGGGGTGGGGGTCGGCGTCGGGGTGGGGGTTGGCGTCGGGGTCGGTGTGGGTTCCGGTTGGGCGCAGTAGGCGATCGCCGCCAGGTAGTCGGTTCGGGCTTGTGCTTGTGCCGCGTAGAACTGGTCTCGGGCGGCCACCGCCGCCTCCCATTCGGCCAGGGCCTGGTAGTACACGGCCCGGTCGGTTTCGATCTTCCGCCAGGCGTCGGCGACGATCGCCACCGATACCGCGTATTGCTGGAACTGGGTCACCGAGGCGAGGTAGTCGTTCCACTGTTCGTAGTAGCTGGTGACTTGGGGTCGCCAGGCCTGCTGGGCCGCCAACAGGTTGCTGCGTGCGGTGGAGCGCAGCGCATCGCGGCGCTCTTCGATCTCGACCTCGTCCACCACCGGCGCAGTCGTGGACGTGAACTGCCAGCCGCAGCCGGGTCCGAGGGAGTCGATCTGGGGCACCTTGATCACGGTCGAGACAGGTTCGGGTCCAGGGCTGGGCGGTGCCACCGGCTTGGCCATCGTTGCCGGCAGTTGCAGCGGCCACACCGGATCCGCCGGCTTGCTCGGCCGGTTGACTTCGGGGAGCGAGACCGGTGGTTGGTCAAGGGCCACCGTGGCGATGCCGGACGGCGGTTTGGGTGGACCGAGCGGATTGACCCGCACTTCGGAGTCGGCGAGCAGCCCCTCGTAGGGGACGTTCGCCAGCCAGGGGTTGCGCCGCTCATCGCCCATCGCCCCGACCGGATCCAGACAGGTGGTCAGGTTCTGGGCCAGAGCGCCGTCGAGGGCACCGGCGATGGCGCGTACCTCCGGGTTCGGGCCCACGACCTGCATCAGCACGTCACCGCGGCGCACCAACGCCACGGAGCTGCTGGGCAGATCGGCGATCACGGCCTGCACCCCGACACCGTCGAGACCGACTGGGGCGTTCACATCACCTCGTTGCTCGGCGCAACCTGCCAGCGAGGCGGCGGCCGTCTCCATCACCCAAGGCCCAGTGCCGGTGGGGTAGGCCGAGAGGGTCGCCGAAACCGTGCGGTCGTCGACGTTGAAGAACTTGTAGCTGCCGAGCACGGCCTCGGTCGGGGTGTCGATGGTGCAGGGGAACACGGTCACGCCGCCGCTGCCGAGTTCCACCGCCGGGGTCGACGTGAAGTTGGGTACTTCGGTGGCCATGGTGGCAGCGATGGTGGCGGCCGCGGGCGAACTCGTCGCAGTCACCGAGCGCGGTGCTTCGTCGCCGCCGTCGTCTTCGGTTCCAGTGAACTGGAAGGGCAGGGCGCCGGCGCCCAGCAAGCCGCCGGCGGCGACCGCGTTGATCAACAGAACAGCGCCGGTGACCGTCATGGCCGCCCGAGTTGTACCCCTACGATTGCGTCCGGACGTGGGATCATGAGGCGCACGGCGGGACTTTGCAGCACCCGCCGGACGGTCGCTGGAACCGTCCGGGGTGCCGACTTCGTCCCACCGTCGGGTCACGCTGCCTCCTTGGAGTGTGCCCCGAGGAACCCTCGGGGCACGGCTTGGGTAGGTACCAGTGTTACCTATTGGGCGTGGCGGAGCGACGACCAGTTCCCTCGCGCCGGGATCGATTTCGCCGACAAGGAGGTGGCGGTGCGTCGTAAGAAGGGCAACCGACGCCGCACTGCCTCGCTGCGCGCAGTTTTCCCCCGCGCCACCGTGGCGGCCGCTCCGCCACCCGGTCGGGGACGTGTACGGCGCACCGCCCGGGCCGGCACCGTTTTTGTTGTCGGCACCGTGGGGGTCGGTCTGCTCGCTGGTCTCATCCTGGCCCCGGCGGCCATGGCAGCCGGTCTCGGTGCGATCCGAGGAACAGACCTGTGGGATGCGATCCCGGTCGAGGTGCCGTTCGATGCCCCGCTGCCGCAGCGGTCGGTGATGGTGGATCGAAACGGTGAGGTGTTCGCGACCCTCTTCGCCGAGGACCGCATCCCGGTGACCCGCGAACAGCTGTCGCCGCTGTTCGTCGACGCACTGCTCGCCACCGAGGACGCCCGCTTCTACGAGCACAACGGCGTCGACGTGCTCGGAACGGGCCGTGCCTTGCTCAACAACGCGCTGGGCGGAGATAGGCAAGGGGCGTCGACCATCACCCAGCAGTGGGTGAAGAACTTGACCCAGGCCGCCGCGGAAACCGAGGCGGAGCGCGATGCCGCCGACGACGTCAGCATCAACCGCAAGATCACCGAGGCTCGGGCGGCGGCCGCCGCCGAGGCCCAGTTGAGCAAGGACGAGATCCTCACCCGCTACGTCAACACCGCCTTCTACGGCGCGGGCGCCTACGGGATCGGTGCCGCCGCAGCCCGCTACTACTCGACCACCCCGGAGAACCTCACCCTGAACCAGGCGGCGATGCTGGCAGGGGTGCTCAACTCACCCGGTCTGTTCGATCCGCTGGTCAACCCGGAGGCGGCCAAGGAGCGGCGCGACCAGGTGCTCGACCGGATGGTGGAGGAAGGTTTCACCGACGCGGCCACCGCCACCGCCACCAAGGAACTGCCGCTGGAGTTGGCGCCGTCGGTGCCCCCGAACGGTTGTGCGTTGTCGACGTACCCCGTGTACTGCCAGTGGGTGAAAGAATCGATCACCAATGACCCCTCCTTCGGGCCCACCCCGGAGGCGCGTGCGGATTTGCTCTACCGCGGCGGATTGCGGATCGAGACGCCGCTCGACCCGCAGGTGCAGGCGGCGGCCCAGAGTGCCGCCGAAGCAGCGTTGGAGGCCACCAACCGGGTGGCGGCCGGGATCGCGGTGATTCAGCCGGGCACCGGCCAAGTGTTGGCCCTGGCCACCAACCGCCCCTGGGGCTCGGACGAGGCCGCCGGGCAGACCGAGGTGCTCTACCCGGTGTTGCCGAACTTCCAGCCCGGCTCCACCTTCAAGCCGATCACGCTGGCCGCCGCGGTGGAAGGCGGGTTCAGCACCAAGACCGTGTGGAACGCCCCGGAACGGTACATCCCGGCAAACCTGAACTACCCCGACGGCGGTTTCGCGAATGCCGACGACGGTCCCGGCGGACTTCTCACCGCCGAACAGGCGACCTGGCGTTCGGTCAACACCTACTACGTCTGGTTGATCGAGCAGACCGGCGTGCTGAAGACGGCCGAGATGGCGCAGCGGCTCGGTATGGACAGCATTTCCACCGAGGGTGGACCCGAACCCGTGGGTCCTCGGGATGCATCGTTGACGCTCGGGGACTTCAACACCTCACCGTTGCAGGTGGCCAACGTCTACGCGACCTTTGCCTCCGGCGGCGTGAAGTGCAACCCGATCGGCGTCACCGCGTTGATCCGGGACGGATCCGAGCAGTTGCCGGTTGCCTCCGCCGACTGCACCCAGGTGTTGGATCCCGCCGTGGCCGCGACGATCAACACGGTGCTGCAGAACAACGTGGACGGCTCCGATCCGCTGCGCACGGCGCAGGGAGGATCGATCGGGCGCCCGGTGATCGGCAAGACGGGCACGGCCGGCGACTTCGCCGCGGCCTGGTTCGCCGGGGCGACGCCGCAGATGGCGACCGCGGTATGGATGGGTGATCCGCGCGGCGGGGTGGCCAACCCGATGGTGGACGTGGTGGCGTTTGGTCAGTTCTACAAGGAGATGTACGGCGGGCAGGCGCCAGCCCAACTGTGGCAACAGACCATGGCGGCGGCTCACGAGGGTCGACCGGTCGCCCAGTTCCCGCCCGGCAACAAACCTTCGCTGCCGTCGGTGCTCGTGCCCAACGTCGTCGGGATGCCCCTCGATTCGGCCCTCGGTGCCTTGAACGAGGCCGGGTTCACCGTCCAGATCTCGCCTGACACCGCCGTCGCCGCACAGCAACTGCCACCCGACTACGTGGTGGCGATGGATCCGGTGCCGGGAACACCCCGGAAGAGCGGCACCCCGGTGATGCTGACCCTCTCGCCGGGGTCGCGAACCGATGTCCAACTGCGCCAATAGAGTCGGGGGCATGGGAGCCAAGCCGAAACGTCACTTCCGGACGCCGGCTACGGCACCCGGGCCGACCGGCGGGGAGATGTTGCGGTCGTTCAACCAGATCCGCACCGATGCCCTCGGCTTCCTGGAATGGTCCTGGCGCACCTACGGCGACGTCGTGCAGTTTCCGATCCCGACCCCGCCCACCTACTTGGTCACCCACCCCGAGGGGGTGCGTCGGGTGCTGCAGGCGAACCATCGGGGCTACGGCAAGGCGACGATCCAATACCGCAATCTGGCCCTCGTCACCGGAGAGGGCCTGCTGGCCGCCGATACCGACGCCTGGCGGCGTCAGCGCAAGAGCCTGCAGCCCGCGTTCCATCCCAGGGCGGTTGTCGCGGTGGCCGACCATGCCGCCGAGGCATCGTTGCGGTTGGCCGATGACTGGCGGGCGTTGGGTGACGGCGCCGTAGTGGATGTGGAAGAAGCGATGATGCGCACCGCCCTCGAGATCGTCGGGGCGGCCCTCTTCGGGGCTGATCTGCGCGACGACGCGGCCGAGTTGGTGACGGCCACGCAAGCCGGACTGAGCGCGGTCGTGGCCCGTACGCGCAACCCCCTGGCACCGCCGCTCTCAGTGCCCACACCCGGCAATCTGCGCCTACGGCGGGCACTGGCGAGGCTGAATCGTGCGGTGGCGGAGATCGTGGCGGTGCGGCGATCGGCTGCGAGCGCCGACGAGCCCAGGGACATGTTGGACGTGCTGCTTGCGGACGGCTCGATGTCGAGCGCCGAACTGCGGGATCAGATCGTCACCTTCATCGTCGCCGGTCACGAAACCGTAGCCAGTTCGCTGACGTGGGCGTGGTACCTGCTGGGCTCCCATCCCGAGGTCGCGCAGGCGGTCGCCGCGGAAGCCGACGCGGTGCTCGGGGAGCGGGTGCAGGCGCGTTTCGACGACCTTCCCGCCCTCGGCCGGGCCGCTGCAGTGTTCGACGAGTCGCTACGACTTTTCCCGCCGGGATGGCTCATCAGCCGCAACGCGCTGCAGGACGATGAAGTGATGGGACACCACATCCCGGCCGGTGCGCTGGTGTTGATCAGTCCGTACCTGGTGCATCGGCATCCGGCGGCCGATCCGGGTGAACTCCGCTTCGACCCGGACCGATTCCTGAATGGGCCGCCCTCGCCGGTCGCTGGGACCTACATCCCGTTCGGCGCCGGACCGCGGCTGTGCATCGGTCGGGACATGGCCCGTGCCGAGGGAACCATCGTGATCGCGATGCTGGCCCGAAGTTTCCGGCTGACGCCGCTGCCCGGGCACGCGGTGATGGCGAATCCGATGGTGATGCTCAAGCCCAAGGGTGGGTTGCCGATGCGGCTGTCGACGCGGATCGACTCGTCGACCCGAACGCCCCGACCGGACTGAGTCCCGAATCCGCCCATCGGCGTGGAAGTATGGGCGGATGCACGACGATGACGTGCCGCGCGGACTCCGGGTGGCTGCGGCCTACTCCTGGCGGCTGTTGGTAATAGGCGCTGTGCTCTACGTGGGTGTGGTGCTCTTGGCGCGGTTGGAACTCGTCGCCATCGCCGTGTTCGCCGGCCTGATCATCACGGCGCTGGTCGGCCCCATCGTTCGTCTGCTCGACAGGATCATGCCTCGCGGCCTCGCCGTCGCACTGGGAGTACTGTTCTCCATCGCCGTGGTGCTGGGCATCTTCACCTTCATCGGGGCCGAGGTGGCCAACCAGGTTCCGACCTTGAGCGTGAAGTTCCGCGATGGCATCGGCGAAATCGAAGACTGGCTGCGCGAAGGTCCGCTGCACTGGGACGCCGAACGGATCGAGACCTACACCGATGAGGTGCGCGCCTGGGTGGCCAACAACCAGGCATCCCTGGCCGAACGCGCCATCGGCGGTGCCGGCACGGTGGCCGAGGGCCTGACGGGTATGGCGCTGGCGCTGTTCAGCGCGGTGTTCTTCCTGCTCGGCGGGGAGCGGATCTGGGACTGGCTGCTGTCGCTGGTGCCCCGGCGCCAGCGGCCGCGGGTGGATGGCGCCGGACTGGTGGCGTGGGGCACGTTCGCCGGCTACACCAGGGGCATCGTCGTCGTGGCCGCCACCAACGCGGTGTTGGTGGCCATCGGGTTGACCATCCTCCGCGTCCCCCTCTCCGTCCCGCTGGCCCTGCTGGTCTTCTTCGGCTCGTTCATCCCGATCATCGGTGCCCCTATCGCGATGTTCATCGCGGCGATCGTGGCACTTGCGGCGCAGGGTCCGTTGACCGCGCTGGGTGTGATCGTGATGATCGCCCTGATTGGCCAGTTCGAAGGGCACGTGCTGCAGCCGTTGGTCATGGCCAAGGCGGTCAACATCCATCCACTCGCGGTGGCACTATCAGTGGTGGCAGGAACCGTGCTGGCCGGCATCGTCGGAGCGATCGTGGCGGTACCGGTCGTTTCGGTCTTCTACGCCGTGGGGCGATTCTGGGTGCGCACCACCCCCAGGCAACTCAGCCGGTCGGACAGTGCGCCGCCGCCGCTCGATCCCACGGGCACCGGGGCCGCTGGCGGTTGACCGCTGTACCGCTCAGGCGCCGGCAAGACGCTGGATGGCAGCGGCGTGCAGCAGTCCGTTGGACGCCACCATTCCGGCTGGCACGGTCCAAGAGCCGCCGGAGGCGGCGAGCACGTCGCCGCCCGCGATTCCGGTGACCGACCCGCCGGCCTCGGTGACGATGGGCATCAGGGCAGCCACGTCCCACGGCGCGAGCACCGGTTCGGCGGCGATGTCCACCGCACCTTCGGCGACCAGCATGTGGGACAGGAAATCGCCGTAGGCCCGAGTTCGCCAGGCTCCTTCGAGCAGTCGTTCGAGGGCGCCGGGCGGCCAACCTTCGCGGTCGGAGAATGAGATCGAGGCGTCCGAGGTCGCTCGGACCGCGGACACGTGCAGTTCACGCACGCCGCCGTCGACATCGGAGGTGGCGCAGATGCCGGGGGCTGCCCACCAGCGGCGTCCGAGGGCCGGTGCGCTGACAACTCCGATTCTGGGTCGCCCGTCAGAGATGAGTCCGATCAGCGTTGCCCAGATGGGTACCCCGCGAAGATAGTTGGCGGTGCCGTCGATCGGGTCGATCACCCAGGTACGTCCGGTGAGGCCACCCTCGGCGCCGAACTCCTCACCCACCACCGTGTCGTCAGGTCGGCTTTCCGCGATGCGGGCCCGAACGTCGCGTTCCACCGCCCGATCGCCCTCGGTGACCGGCGTCCGGTCGGGTTTGGTCTCCACGGTCAGTGCCGCGGAGACGTAGTTGGCCAAGGTGATGGCGTCGGCGTGATCGGCGAGTTCCAGCGCGAAGGCGAGGTCGTCGGCCCAGGGGCCGGCCGATGATGGATCCGGGTGGCGGGGGAACTCAGTCGTCATGCGTTCACGCTAGTCGGGGTGGGTCAGGATTCCCAATGCTCAGGCGCGTCTGCCAGGGTGCGCAGAATTCGCCGCAGCGATGCCAGCCGCTGCGGCGGCGCATGACCGTCGGCCACCCAGTCGTCCAAGGCGCAGTCCGGCTCGTCGTGGGTGCAGCCTCTGGGGCAGTTCTCGAGTCCGCCCGCGAGGTCCGCGAAGGCGTTGACCACCGTATCCGGATCGACGTGGTTGAGCCCGAAACTGCGCACCCCGGGGGTATCGATGATGCTTCCGCCGCCGGGCAGGTCAAGCAGCACCGCCGAGGTCGAGGTGTGCCGGCCCCTGCCGGTGACGTCGTTGACCCCGCCGGTGGCCCGGTCTGCGGCCGGAACCAGCGCATTGACCAGTGTCGACTTCCCGACTCCGCTGTGACCGACCAGAACCGTGACCAGACCGGCCAAACGGTCGGCCAGCACCGCCTCGGCCCCACCCGGCCGGACGGCGCACCAAGGCACGTCGAGATCGGCGTAGGCGGTGAGGAAAGCGGATGGGTCGGCGAGGTCGGTCTTGGTCACGATTACCAGCGGTCTGATTCCGGCGTCGTAGGCCGCAACCAGGCAGCGATCGACGAAACCCTGCCGCGGTTCCGGATCCGCAGCAGCCACCACGATTCCGAGTTGGTCCGCATTCGCGACCAACGGCCGTTCCACCGAGGTCACATCGTCGGCGGTTCGCATCAGCAGCGTGCTCCGCGGCAGCACCTCCACGATCCGTGCCAACGATCCGGGTGCACCGGAGGTGTCCCCGGTGAGTCGGACACGGTCCCCCACGACCGCACGCAGGTGGCCCAGTGCGCGTGCCTTCATGGCGGTGACAACAGTCAGGTCGCCTTCGAGCTCACATCGGAAGCGGCCGCGATCGACGGCCGTGACGATCGCCGTGACCGCGTGTGCGTGCCGGGGCCGTTGTTTGGTCCTGGGTCTGGTGCGTCGCGACGGACGCACCCGCACGTCGTCCTCGTCGTAATCACGCATCCGGTGTCACCAGCGCCGTCCACGAGGATTCGAATCCGGGCATCGTCTTGGCTGTCGTCGCGACATCGGAGAGGGCCAGGTTTGGCACCCGAAGGCCGAGGATCGCCCCGAACGTGGCCATCCGGTGGTCGTGGTAGCACTCGACCACGGCGCCGGTCAGCGGACGGGGCCGAATCACCAAACCGTCGGGCAACTCCTCGACGTCGCCGTCGAGGCGCCGGAGTTCTTCGGCCAGCGCAGCCAAGCGATCTGTCTCGTGGCCCCGCACGTGGCCGAGCCCGGTGAATCGCGACGGTGAGGTGGCCAGGGCCGCCACCGCCGACAGTGTCGGCAACAGTTCGCCCACTTCACTGAGGTCGGCCGTGAGTCCGGACGGGCCGTCCGGTGGTCCGACGAGGGTCAGACTGTCGTCGGCATTTCGACGGAGTCGCGCACCCATCGCGGTGAACAGGTTCCGCAACTGGTCACCGGCCTGGGTGGTCCGGTGCGGCCAGCCCGGGATCGTCACCTCCCCGGCGGTGACCATGGCCGCGGCGAGGAAGGGGCCGGCGTTGGACAGATCCGGCTCGATCGTCACGTCGCCACCGCGGATAGGTCCCGGCGTCACCCGCCACCGGCAGTCGGTGGGGTCGCTGGTATCCGCGGTCACGTCGACTCCCCGGCTGCGCAGTAGATCCACTGTCATCTCGATGTGGGGCAACGATGGCAGCGCGGCTCCGCGATGGCGCAGATTCAGTCCGAGTTCGAACCGGGGGGCGCTGAGCAGCAAACCGCTGACGAACTGGCTCGAGGCGCTGGAGTCGATCGTGGCGGTGTCGCCGTCGACGCCCCCGGCACCGGTGACCGTGAGCGGCAGACTCGTCCCCGCGACTGCGACGCCGAGTTGCAGCAGTGCGTCGGCGAGCGGTGCCAGGGGTCGTTCGCGTGCCCTGGGATCGCCGTCGAAGGTCACCGCCCCATCGGCCAGGGCTGCCACGGGTGGCAGGAAGCGCATTACCGTGCCCGCCAGCCCGCAGTCGATGCGCGGGGAACCGGTGAAACGTCCGGTGGGTTCCACCTCGACGGTGGTGCCGGTCGCAGAGATGCTCGATCCCATCGCTCGCAGGCCCGAGATCATCAACCTGGTGTCGCGGGCCAGCAATGCGCCGTGCAGGGTGGTCGGTTCGGTGCTGAGAGCGCCCAACACCAGCCAGCGGTTGGTGAGGCTCTTCGAGCCGGGCACCTCCACCCGTCCACACACGGGGGAGTCGCCCGCGTGCGGTGCCGGCCACGGCTGTGTCACGTCGCTCAAGATCGGCGCCGGCTCCCACTCGTCATTGCGCCATCGTAGTGTGGTCGCCGACGGCTCCACAGCCGTACCATGGCGGCCATGTGCGGTCGATACGCCTCCAGCAAGGAACCGGCTGTGCTCGTCGAGGAGTTCGACGTCACGGTTCCGCCCCGGGTGGACCTGGCACCGGACTACAACGTGGCACCCACCAAGCAGGTCTATGCCGTGCTCGATCGCACCTTGGAAGGCGAGCAGGAGCGACTGCTCGCCGATGTCCGGTGGGGGCTGGTGCCGTCGTGGGCGAAGGATCGCGCGGTCGGCAACAGGCTGATCAACGCCAGGGTCGAGACCGCCGCGTCCAAGCCCTCGTTTCGATCGGCTTGGGCCCGGCGCCGGGCGATCCTGCCCGCAGATGGCTACTACGAGTGGTACACGCCGGAGGCTGGTGCCGCCGACACCCGCGGCAAACCGAAGAAGCAGCCCTACTTCATCCACCGACGTGATGGCGCCACGCTCGCCATGGCCGGCCTCTACGAATTGTGGCGCGCCCCGGAGGTAGCCGACCCGGATGCCCCCGGCGCGTGGCTGTGGACAGCCTGCGTGCTCACCACCTCGGCCACCGATCGGCTCGGTCGCATCCACGATCGGATGCCCATCGCGGTGTCGCCCGAGGCCTGGTCGGACTGGCTCGACCCGTCGTTTGCCGGGGATCCGCATCAGTTGCTCGATCCTGCGGCCACGGCCGAAGAGTTGGAGGCCTATCCGGTGGCCACCTTGGTGAATTCGGTTCGCAACAACGGTCCGGAGTTGCTCCGGCCGCTCTGACTGGTTCACACGATCCGTCCCAACCGCGACTGGTCTGGAATACCGGGGGAGCGGGCAAGCGTTGCGCAGGCATTCGCCACTCGGGCGCTGTGGCTGGTCGGGCGACGGTGGCAGATTCGCGACCATGGATCGGTGAAGGAGCATCTCGTGCTACTGATCGGCATGGCACCGCCGGCACACGCCGGCGGCGCCTCCTCGCTAGTCTCCGTTGGTGTGGAGGAACCCGATCCCGGCGATGCCGCCGTGCGCGACCCCGGCGCTTTCGGTCGTCCAGACGATGCGCCTGAGTTCGACCAGCCCGGCCTTGACGTCGAATCGGAGTCCGATGATGCCCGGCGGGCGCGGTTCAATGCGGCCGTTGAAGAGTTCATGCAGCCGCTCTACGGCAATGCCCTTCGCTTGACCGGCAATCCGCACGACGCGTCCGACCTGGTGCAGGCGACCTTCGAGCGTGCGTTCAAGGCATTCCACCAGTACAAGCCGGGCACCAATCTCAAGGCGTGGCTGTTCAAGATCCAAAGCAACACCTTCATCAACGACTACCGCAAGAAGCAGCGGCAGCCCAAGGTGGCCGACTCCGATCAGGTCGAAGACTGGCAGATGCACCGGGCCGAGTCACATACCTCCACCGGACTGCGCTCGGCCGAAACCGAGGTTCTCGAGTCGCTTCCCGAGCAGGCGATCATCGAAGCGCTCGACCAACTCTCCGACGAGTATCGACAGGCCGTGTTGCTGGCGGACGTGGAGGGGCTCCGCTATAAGGAGATCGCGGAGATCATGGGGACCCCGGTCGGGACCGTGATGTCCCGGCTTCACCGCGGGCGACGGCAACTGCGCGGACTGCTGGAGGAGCACGCCCGATCGCTGGGCTACCTTCGCGGATCGGACACGCTTGGAGAAGGAGAGTGAACGGGATGAATCCGGCCTACCTTTGCGCATCGACGATGGCGCACGTGGACGAGTTCATCGATGGCGAACTCGGGCCGCGGGAGTGCGAGGGTGTGGAGGCGCACCTGTTGGTCTGTCCCCGCTGCCGGGCGGCCTATCAGCGGGAACTCGATCTGAAGAACATCGTCCGCAAGGCCTGTGCCTGTAGTGGCGTGCCGGATGAACTCAAGGATCGAGTGCTGGCCCGGATCTCCCAGCTGCGCGTCGACGTCGACGGCGCCACCTTCGAGTCGCTCACCTTCCGGGCCGCCGTCTACCGGCAGGGGCCGAACACCGCTCCCGGCGGGGGCGGCTGACCGCTAGAGAGAACGAACCCGGCCGAAGTGCGCGCACTCGGGCCGGGTTCGTCGTCGTCAGGAGTTGGGGCGACGACCGTGGTTCGCCTTGTTCTTCCGACGATCGCGCTTCTTCCGACCTCGTTTGCTCATCGTCTGAGCCTCCTCTCTGATTCGTCCTCGCCATGGCCTTGCGGCCGTGGGCCAATGGTGGCACAGCGACTGACCGGCCGGACGGGTCGCGGTCCGGCGCCAGGTGCGACGGGGGCCTCCGAGACCGACCGATAGGGTCGCGGTGACAGATCGAGCCCGGAAAGGATCCGTCTGATGCGCACCCTCCTGGTAGCCAACCGGGGCGAAATCGCCGCCCGGGTGATCCGGACCGCCCACCGGCTGGGGATGTTGACGGTCGCGGTCTACTCGGACGCCGACGCCGACCTGCCGTTCGTGGCCGATGCCGACTTCGCGGTGCGGATCGGGCCGCCCCCGCCGGCCGAGTCCTACCTCAATCGCGAGGCCGTGCTGGCCGCTGCGGCCGAGACCGGCGCGGACGCCATCCACCCCGGTTACGGCTTCCTGTCGGAGAATGCCGACTTCGCCGAAGAGGTCATGGCGTCGGGGTTGCTGTGGGTGGGACCGCCGCCGACGGCGATGCGAGCAATGAGCGACAAGATCGACGCCCGCAACACGATGGCCGCGGCTGGGGTCCCGGTGGCGCCGGGCAGCGCCGATCCGGTCGATTCGGTGGCCGCGGCCCTCGCCGAGGCCGAGCAAATCGGCTATCCGGTGATGATCAAGGCGAGCGCGGGCGGTGGCGGCATCGGAATGGCCCGGGCCCACGACGCGGAGGAGCTCCGCGGCGCCTATGACACGGCGCGGACACGTGCGGAGCGGTTCTTCTCCCACCCGGCCCTGCTGGTGGAGAAATACGTCGCGAATGCCCGTCACATCGAGGTCCAGATACTGGGCCTGGCGGACGGCACAGTGGTTGCGCTGGGCGAACGCGATTGCAGTGTGCAGCGGCGTCACCAGAAGGTCGCCGAGGAGAGCCCATCGCCGGCGGTCGGCGAGGGGTTGCGCGAGCGTTTGGCCGAGATCGCGGTGGCGGCGGGCGAAGCCGTCGGATACCGCAACGCCGGCACCGTCGAATTGCTGCTCGACGTCGCCACCGGGGAGGTGTGGTTCCTGGAGATGAACACCCGGTTGCAGGTGGAGCACCCGGTCACCGAGATGGTCACCGGACTCGATCTGGTCGAGGAGCAACTGCGGATCGCGCAGGGGCTCGAGCCGACGTTCGGCAGTGTTCCGCCGGCCCCGTCCGGCCACGCGTTGGAGATGCGGGTCTATGCCGAGGATCCGGTCAAGTTCCTGCCCCGGCCCGGAGCGATCACCCGCTGGGAAGAGCCCAGCGGCGAGTACGTGCGGGTGGATGCCGGCTACCGGGCGGGGGTGAAGGTGACGCCCTTCTACGATCCATTGCTGGCCAAGCTGGTCGTCTGGGGTGCCACGCGCGAGCAGATGTTGGCCCGAGGCCGCGCCGCGGTGGCCGAATTCCACCTCGAGGGACCGAAGAACAACTTGCCCTTCTTCGCCGAACTGCTCGCCGACGAGGCCTTTGTGGCCGGTGACTACACCACCTCGATCATCGATCGGATGCGCGCCTAGGTACGGCGCTCCGAACGCCCGGCGGTCATTCCTCGCTGATATCGGCGATCAACTCGTCCTCGTCGATGGTGTCGCCTTCAGCGACCGCGAGCGTGGCGACGGTGCCTGCCACCTCGCTGACCACGGGTATCTCCATCTTCATCGATTCCAGGATGACGAGGGTGTCCCCGTCGGCGACGGTATCGCCTTCGGCGACGAGAACTTTCCACACGTTGGCCGTCATCTCGGATCTCACTTCAGCCATGGGTGCTCCCTTCGACTCGCGCCTACGGACCGGACGGTTCCGGAACCCGACGCATCGATGCTCGTGTGGTCATCCAATCAGAGTGCCTAGCCGGTGATGCCCTGCTTGCGCATTTCCACTTGCATGTCGTGCGGGCTGGTCGAACTCTCGATCGCGGTCGCAAGGGTGATCACGCCCGCTTGGTACAGCGCAATCAGATGCTGGTCGAAGGTTTGCATGCCGTAGTAGCTACCTTCCTTGACGAGTTCGGTGATGGTCGAGGTCTTGGCGGGTTCGGTGATCGCATCGGCGATGCGCCCGGTGTTGATGGCGATCTCCATCGCGACCGCACGGCCCTTGCCGGTGGCGCGTTTGACAAGCCGTTGGCACAGGATGCCGCGCAACGATCCGGCCAGGGCGAACCGTACTTGCTGTTGTTCGTGCGGCGGGAAGAAGTCGATGATGCGATTCACCGTCTCCTGGGAGTCGACGGTGTGCAGGGTGGACATCACGAAGTGTCCCGTCTCGGCTGCGGCGAGCGCTGCCTTGACCGTCTCGGAGTCCCGCATCTCTCCGACCAGGATGACGTCGGGATCCTGGCGCATCGCACCGCGCAGGGCGCTGAGGAAGTCATGGGTGTCGACACCGACCTCGCGCTGGTTGACCATGGCCATCTTGTCGTGGTGGATCACCTCGATCGGGTCTTCGATCGTGACGATGTTGACGCTCTTGTGGCGGTTGATGTGGTCGATCATTGCGGCCAGCGTGGTGGTCTTGCCGGAGCCGGTCGGACCGGTGACGAGGACGATGCCGCGAGGCTCCAAGGCGAGGTTGTACAGCACCTCCGGCACGCCGAGTTCGGCCAGTGCCGGCGCTCCGACGCTCACGTGGCGGAAGACCATGCCTGCCGCGCCGCGCTGGCGCAACACATTGACCCGGAACCGGCCCACGAGATCGTTCTGGTAGGCGAAGTCCGCCTCGTTCGTCTCGGCGAAAGCCACCGCCTGATCCGGTCGGATCACTTCGGCCACCAGCGCCTCGGTGTCTTCGGCCGTGAGTACCGGGTGGTTGAGCGCGTGCAGGGTGCCGTCGATCCGCACCCGGGGCGGGCTGCCGGCCTTGACGTGCAGGTCCGAACCCTTGATCGCGACCAACGATGCCAGCAGGGTGTCGATACGTAGGGGTGACTCCACCGTCACCAGCGGCATTGTCGCCGGTGGCGGCGTCTCGGCGGTGGGGACCGGGGGGTTGGAAGGGGGAGGGTTGGGAGCGGGCGGTTCGGAACTGGTCGCCGTGGCAGTCCTGCGGCTTGGGGCCGTTGCCGGTGGAGGTGGCGGCGCCGAGACCGTCATGGGGCGCCCCATCGGTGCCGCAGGCTGGCCAGCGGATGCTCCCGCTGCGGCGGGTGGGATCGGCGCACCAGCGGGGCGCGGCGGTTCCTGGGCGAACTGGCTCACACGTTCACGTTAGTCCGCCAGCTCGGGCGACGGCACCCCTTCGGCCCGGCTGGCATCGATCCAACCATGGGTGGCGCAACGCGCCGCCCAGCCCTGCGGCATCACCTGCACCATCATCCGGCGGCGGCAGACCTCGCAGAAGCGGGGTGGTTCGAGTAGCAGCGCCGCCCGGCAACCTGTGTGGTCGCCCGAGCGTTGCGGTTCGCCGCAACGTTGGCAGTAGGGTCCGTTGGCGGGGTCGAAGGTGGTCATGGCTCCATGGTGGCCGATGGCCGCCGGACTTGGGAACGGGCAGTCCGGTCCGAGCCGGCGAAGTGCTCCGAACAGGTACCCTGGGAGCATGGCCGAATCGAGCAGTTGGGCGGATGCCATCGGTACCCGGGCGACCATGGACTTCGTGGTCGCGGAGTCGGACACGGCACAGGCCGTCGGCTCGGGGGTGGTGCCGGTGCTGGGGACTCCGGTGCTCGTCGCCTGGTTGGAGGCCACCACCCTGCAGACGGTGGAGATGCCGGAGCATTCGGTGTCGCTGGGCGTCCACGTCGACGTCGCCCACCTGGCCCCCAGCGCGGTCGGCACCCAGGTGCAGTGCGAAGCTGAACTCGTCGCCGCGGCCGGACTTCGTCTGACGTATCACGTCTCGGCGAGCAACCAGGACGGCACCCAGATCGCTCGGGGCACCATCGACCGCGTGGTGGTGGGTCGGCAACGTTTCCTCTCCGGCTTGAAGTAGCGCTCCGGGCGTCACAACTGCGGTGCACAGGGCACCGTGCCGACCGCAGCGAGGCCGGCGAGATCGCCGGGACCGAAACCTGGCTGACCGCGATAGATCGGCGCCATGAGTTCCCGCGGATCGTCCGAGTGGCCAAGTCCCACGACGTGGCCCAACTCGTGCAGCAGCACCGACTTCAGGCCGTCGGGATCACGATTCTGCGGATCGGTCGAGTCGATCGCGGCGAAACCGGTGACGAAGTGGGAGAGCCTGGTGTCGGACATCGTGACCGCCCGAGAGCCGCCATGGCCGGCGACCGAGTCGCGGTCGTCAGGCGCCCACACCACCAAGATCGGCGCCCACCGGTCGCCGTACCGATCCGGTTGGTAGGCCGGACGGTCGCTGCTGTAGGGCTCGTCGGTCGTTCCCTCGACCCGAAAGGCGACGCCGGTGGTACGGCTGACGATGGCCACCGCCTCCACCACCTGGGCGTAGGCGCCGGGCGGTGCGCCGGCGGTATTGACCACCACCGGCCACACCCGGCAGGGGGAATACCCCACCGGTGCGCCGTTCGGTTGGGTCTGCACGAAGCGGAATGCACCGCCCGCGGTGGCTTCGACTCGCGGCAGCACGCGTACCGCTTGTTCCCCGAGACCCGGCGGTGGGAATCCCGGCCACCGGAAGTCCGTGTCTCCGGCAGTTGTGCCCGCGGGTTCCGGAACATCCGGGGGGAAGGTGGGTGGAGCCTGGGGCATCGCAGCCGCGGGTGTGGGGTCGGCGGCTGCGAGGTCGGCCGGTTCCGGCGGGGCGTCGGTGGCCGGGTGCAGCGACCTGACATCGCCGGCAGATTCGGGAACCGGTTCGATGGCGACCGGTGCGGCCACCCCGGCATCGACCTTGACGACATCCGCACGGGTGGCGACGGCTGCGGCCAGCGCAATCGTCGCAACTGCCGTGGCTGCGATCGCGAGGGCCCTGCCGCGTCCGTTGCGGCGTGGCGGCGGCGCCGTAGTGCCCGCTGGGTGTCCGGTGCTCACGGCCTCGACCGGTGGTTCCATCGGCACGAAGAACTGCCAACCCGGCGGCGGCTCGGGCCATTCCGGCGGCGGCGTCCAACCACGCGGCGGCGTCCAGCCGGGTGGCGGCGTCGGCCAGCCCGGCGGGCGGTTCCACCGGAGCCTTACCCTTGCCATCGGTGTGCTCACCTCTGGTTGCGATTCGATGCGTGGCGGTGCGCTACCCATCGTGGCACATCGGAGGCCGGAGCGGGACGGCGTCAGAGCCCAGTGGTGGAACGCGGGTAGGCGGCTTCCGGGTCGGTGAGGATGTTCACGAGATAGGGGACCCCGGCGCTCATGGCGCGGTCGATCGCCGGACCGATCCCGCCCGGATCGGTGACCACCTCGCCCGCTCCGCCGAGCGCAGCGACAACTGCGTCGTAGCGCAGACCCTGCTGCAGATCCGCGGCCACGTCGTACTGGTGCAGCAGGCGCATGGGGTGCTTCTCCAGCCCCCACGCGCTGTTGTTGCCGACGACCATGACCACCGGCAGGTTCTGCCGGACCAACGTGTCCACATCCATGAGGCTGAAGCCAGCGGCTCCATCACCCATGAGCAGAACGGTCGGGCTGCCGGGGCGGGCGATGCCGCTGGCGATTGCATACCCCAGACCGGTGCCGAGGCAACCGTAGGGCCCGGGATCCAGCCAGTGCCCAGGCTGGGCCGGTTCTGATGAACCGGCCCGCGAAGGAGACGAAGTCGCCGCCGTCGCCGATCACCACGGTGTCGTCGGTGAGCCGGGGAGGAGTTCGCCATAGATCCGACCGGGATGGATCGGGTCGGTGTCGGCCCGCAACAGCTCGGCATCCGCTTCGATGGCCGCGGCGGCGGTCTGCCGCAGTTCGGTGGCCCACCCGCGGTCGCTGTTCACCGGTGTGATCGACTGCCATTCGGAGGTCAACGACGTCAGGCGGCTGGCAGCGAACCCGCCGCCATGGCCACCGGGTGCGCATGCCCGGACAACTGTGCGGGATCGTCGGCGATTGCACCACGGGGCGGGCCCCGGTCCGAACACGCCGTAGCCCAGCCGGAAGTCGAGCGGCGCCGACGACGATCACGAGGTCGGCCCCTGCGAAGGCAGCGCTCGAGCACGGGTGACGAGCAACTCGTGACCGCAGCGGCAGACTCCACGCGCCATGCCGTTGGTGATCACAGGAGTGCCGGTGACCCGGCGAATTCCGGCGGCGTGTTCGGCGCCGGACATCCCACATCCGATCCAAAGATCACCAAGGGGCGTTCGGCTCGGGCGAGCAACCCGGCGATCCTGCTGATGTCCTCGGGTCCGCCACTCTCCGACTGGCTGTGCCGGTGCGGCGTGGAGCCCTGCCGGGGTGTAGAAACGATCCATCGGAACGTCCACGAACACCGGCCCGTGGCGGTGCGCCGCAGCCTTGGCGAAGCTGCGGAAGTGGCCATTCCGACTCCGGCGGGTCGTCCAGGGTTGCCGCCATCTTCGTCACCGGCGCCACCAGGGCAGGTGATCGATCTCCTGCAACGCCCGGTGCCCCACCGGAAGGCCGGTGCGCGGCCGCCGACCACCAGCATCGGAACGCCGTTGAAGTAGGCCGAGGTCAAGGCGCTGATTCCATTGGTGACGCCCGGGCCGGCGGTGATCGCCGCGAATCCGGGCGTGCGGGTCAACTTCGCCGTGCCTTCGGCCGCGAACACCGCAGTCGCCTCGTGGCGGGTATCCACCAATCGGATCGGGCCTGATCTCAGCGCGTCGTCGTTGCTGCGCCCGGCCGCTTCGCCGGAGGCGCCGCCGACGGCCGCGTCGTAGAGGGGGAACACGTGGGCACCGCTGAGCGTGAAGAGGGTGGAGATTCCATAGGCGCGGGCCGCGGCGATCATGAAGTCGCCGCCATGGCCTGTCATCATCTCGACCCCGGCGTCGGGGACTCCATCTGTTCCGGTGTGCGCTCGGTGGTCAAATCAGGCTCACAAACACCGCGACCAACAGCGAGATGATCAGCACGACCGCCACCGCTGTGATCGGGTTCTTGTCCATCATGGTTGGGTCCTCTCGCGACCACGACGGCACTCGCCGCGGCCAGGTTGTCGGCGACCGGCTCGCCCGAGGTCAGAGGGAGTCGGACAGTGCCTTGATCGGCATGTTCAGTTCGGACAACATATCGAGGTCGGAGTCGGCGGTGCGACCCAGCGTCGTGAGGTAGTTGCCCACGATCACCGCGTTGATGCCGCCGAGCAGGCCGTCGCGGGTGCCCGGGTCGCCCAGGGTCAGCTCACGTCCGCCGGCGTATCGCAGGATCGTGCGGGGCAGGGCCAACCGGAACGCCGCGATCGTTCGCAGAGCGTCGGCGGCCGGCAACACGTCCATGTCGGAGAAAGGGGTTCCGGGTCGCGGATTGAAGAAGTTCAGCGGCACCTCGTAGGGGCCCAGCTCAGCGAGCTGGGCGGCGAACTCCGCGCGCTGCTCAAGACTCTCGCCCATGCCCACGATGCCGCCGCAGCAGACCTCCAGGCCGGACTCCGCGATCATCTGCAGGGTGTCCCAGCGTTCCTGCCAGGAGTGGGTGGTGACGACCTGCGGGAAGTAGGAGCGGGCCGTTTCGAGGTTGTGGTTGTAGCGGTGGACGCCCATGTCGCGCAGAGCCTCGGCCTGCTCGCGGGTCAAAATGCCCAGGCTGGCCGCCACGTTGATGTCGACAGCCTCGCGGATCGCGGCGACGGCTTCGCGCATCTGGGTCATGAGTTTCTCGTCGGGTCCGCGCACAGCGGCCACGATGCAGAATTCGGTGGCGCCGGTGGCCGCGGTCTGCACGGCCGCGTCGACAAGTCCCGGGATGTCCAGCCACGCGGCCCGGACCGGGGACTCGAACAGCCCGGACTGCGAACAGAAATGACAGTCCTCGGGGCAGCCGCCGGTCTTTACCGAGACGATGCCTTCCACCTCGACCTCGGGTCCGCACCACTGCATCCGCACCTCATGGGCCAGCTCCAGCAACTCGGGCAGGCGGTCGTCGGGCAGGTTCAGCACCGCGAGGATGTCGGATTCGGGCAGTCCGAGACCCTCGCCCAGCACCGTGGCCCGGGCCCGGTCGAGGACGTCGCCGTCGGTTCGCTCGTCTGCAATGTCGAGTGTCTGGGTCATGCCATCCTCGGTTCGCGGGTTGACTCGGGTGCGGCGGCAGATTCGGCCGCTGTGGTCATTGTGCCAATGGTCCCATTGAACCGGCCGCCGAAATGCGGGGCCAACCCGGCCTCGGCCACCGCGCGGAACTCCGCCGGCGAGAGCGACGCGCAACCGGCCGGCAGCGCGCCGGAGATCGGCGCCCCGATGAGTTCGGGCAGATCGATCAGGTTCTGCTGACAGGCGAGATCGTCCTCGGCGGGCCAAGATCCCAGCACCACGTCGGCGTCGGGAAGGCCTCGTCGGCGCAATGCCTCGAGGGTGAGGGCGGTGTGGTTGAGGGTGCCCAGCGCCGGATCGGCCACCACCACCAGTTCCGGCGCCGATCCGCCGGCCCGGGCAAGCGCCCCCATCAGGTCGGCGAACGTCTCGCCGGCGTCATTGAAGCGGACCAACGCCCCGCCGGCTCCCTCGACCAACACCAGGTCGGCCGACCGTCGGAGTTCGACGATCCGAGACGCGAGTTCGGTCACCGTGGGCGCGGGACGACCGCTGACCCGTGCCGCGGCTTCGGGGGAGAGCGGATCGGGGTATCGGACCAACTCGACACAGTGCAGGTCCGCCTCGTTGAGGCGGCGCACGACATCGAGGTCGCCCTCGTCGTCGGGGCCGACGCCGGTCTGCACCGGCTTGACCACCACCACGTCGAGGCCCGCAGCGGCCGCCAGCGAGGCCAGGGCGGCAGTCACAATCGTCTTCCCGACTCCGGTTCCGGTGCCCGTGACCACCCGGAGCGCTCCGTCGCGATCACTGGCCGGGCCGTCGGCTGCACGAATGGTTCGAGTCGGCGGGCGACGAGGGTCGGATGCTGCGAGGTCGGCGCGGGCCGCCCCGAGCGCCAGTCCGACGACCTCGAGTTGATCCGAGGTCATTCCGGCCCGGGCGGTGAGTCGCAGGCAGGATTCCCCGGCGGGCACCGACGGCGGGCGGAAACAGCCGACCGAAACTCCGTGCGCGGCGCAGACCGCCTGGGCCGCCACCGCGACATCCGGATCGCCGACCGGAAGTGAGACCACAGCCCCCCGACTCGGAGCCGGCGACCAGCCCGCGGCCGCCGCCACATCGCACAGTTGTTCCGCCACCCGGCGCACCTCGGCGGGCAACTCCGGTTCGGACTCCAGGATGCGGATCGCCGCCAGGGCGGCCGCAGTCGGCGCCGGCGCCAGTCCGGTGTCGAAGATCATCGTTCGGGCGGTGTTGACCAGGGCGTCGATCACTTGCACCGGACCGAGAACCGCGCCGCCCTGAGCGCCCAATGATTTCGACAGCGTCGCGCTGACTACGACGTCGGCCTCGCCGGCGATTCCGGCGGCGGCCGCAGCGCCACGGCCGCCCGGGCCGACGATGCCGAGGGCGTGGGCCTCGTCGACGACGAGGGCGGCGCCGTGCTCCCGGGCGATCCGGTGCAGCCGGGCCAACGGGGCCAATCCGCCGTCGACGCTGAATACCGCGTCGGTGACGAGGATCGCCCGGGGATGCCGCCGTTCTGCCAGCAGGCGCGCTGCCGCATCGGCATCCAGGTGCGGGTAGACCGCCACCGATGCGCGGCTGAGTCGGCAGCCGTCGATCAGCGAGGCGTGGTTGAGCCGGTCCGCGACGATCAGGGTCTCGGAGTCGGCCAGCGCGGTGAGCACCGCCAGGTTCGCCAGGTAGCCGGAACTGAACAGCAGCCCTGCCTCGGTGCCGACGAAGCCGGCTAGGGCCGATTCGAGTTCACCGTGCAACTCCAAGGCGCCGACCACGAGTCGGGAGGCGGTTGACCCGGCACCCCAACGTCGGGTGGCGTCGGCGGCGGCCTCGACCAGTCGGGGATCGCGGGCGAGCGAAAGGTAGTCGTTGGAGGCCGCGTCGATCAGTGTCGGATCAGCGGGGCGCGGGCGCAGCGATCGGGTGAGCCCGGCCGCCGACCGGGCCGCAGCGGCCGACGCCAGGTGGTCCCAGACATTTGCCGGGCCGCCGGTCACTGCACCACCGTGCGGATCGCGTCCGACACCGTGCCCGTCAGCAGTTCGACCTCGTCGTCGGCGATCGCCAACGGTGGCATCAGCACCACGACGTCACCCAGTGGACGCACCCAGACACCCCGGCTGCGAGCGGCCTGGCACACCGCGAATCCGGTTCGGTCACCCACCGATTCGACCTCGATGCCGGTCATCGTGCCGATCCGCCGCACCTCGCGGACGCCGTCGTAGTCAGCCAGTGGCTCCAGCAATCGCCCCATGAGTTCGCCGACCTCGTGGGCGCGAGCCACGCTGCCTTCGGCGGCCATCAGGTCGAGGTTCGCGATGGCGGCGGCCGCCGCCAGCGGGTTGGCGGTGTAGGAGTGTCCATGGAAGAACGTCCGGGCGGAGGCGGGAGTGCCGAGGAATGCCCGGTAGAGGTCCTCGGTGGCGAGTACCGCCGAGAGCGGCAGGTAGCCGGCCGTGATGCCTTTGCCGCAGGTGAGCAGATCCGGAGTGATGCCGGCGTGCTCGCAGGCCCACATGCGTCCGGTCCGACCGATTCCGGTGGCCACCTCGTCGGCGATCAAGTAGATGCCGAACTCGTCGCAGAGCGCGCGGGCGCCCCGGACGAACGATTCGTCGTGGGTGAGCATGCCACCGGCCGCCTGGACCATGGGTTCGATCACCAGCGCGGAGATGGTCTCGTGGTGCTCGAGGAACAGGGCGCGGAGTTCGGTCAAGACTTCGCCCGCGCGCTGGGTCCGACTCTGCCGCGGGTCGGCCAGTACCCCTGGGCTGGACACTTGGTGCGTGCGCAGCATGACCGATCGGTAGGTCTGGTGGAACAGGTCGATCCCGCCGACGCTGACCGCACCGAGGGTGTCGCCGTGATAGCCCTCGGCCACATGTGCATAGAACGGTCGGATCTGACCGTTCTGGGCGTGGGCCTGGTAGGCGATCTTCAGCGCGGCTTCCACGGCACTCGCCCCGTCTCCGGCGTAGAACACCCGGTCGAGTCCGGCGGGTGCGCTTGCCAGCAACCGCTCCGCCAGCACGATTCCCGGTTCGTGGGTGAGGCCCAGGAAGGTTGTGTGGTCGAGGCGGCCGAGTTGTTCGACGATCGCCGCGTTGATCTCGGGTCGGCGGTGGCCATGGACGTTCACCCACAGCGAGGACACCCCGTCGAGGTAGCGATTGCCATCGGTGTCGGTGAAGTACATCCCCTCGGCGTGGTCCACCACGATGGGTTCGTCAGCCAGCCAGACCGACTGCTGGGTGAAGGGGTGCCAGAGCACGGAGGCGTCGCGGTCGATCAAGTCCGCCGTACGACTCCGGCGGTCGGATTCGGATCCGCCCGTGGTCCCGGGCTGCTTGCCGTCGGTCGGGATCATGTTGAAATCGTGCCAGGCTCGGATCGGCCGATCCTGCGCCGGGTTCCGGCGTACCCTTGACGGGTGGCTGACATGGCCCGCCTGGTGCGCGAGCACGGCGACCTCACCTCCGAGCAGTTCGCTCGATTGCGCGACCTGGTCGCGGACTGGTCGGTGATCGCCGACCTCGCATTCGCCGACCTCGTCCTGTGGATTCCCACCTGGAACGGCGGTGGTTACGTCGCGGTGGCGCATCAACGGCCGGACACCGCCCGCACCTGCTTCCTCGACGACGTGGTGGGCACCTTCATCCCGCGCGGTCGGCGGCCGGTGATGGATCGCGCCCTCTCCAGCGCCCGCCCGCAGGTCGCTGGTTCGCGATCTGGGCGGGTGCGACACCAGATGTACCCGTTGATCAGCGGCGGTGCGGTGTTCGCCCTCGTCGGCCGTTACACCTTGGCCGACGCCGGCGACGCGGGCCGCCTCGGCGAGGCCTACCGACAGGCGGCCGACGACCTCTGCGCAATGATCGTCTCCGGCGAGTTCCCACTGCCGGAGCGGGACCGCGATCCGAATTGGCGAGTAGGTGGGGGACTCATCAGGCTCGACAGTTCCGGGGTGGTGACGTTCGCGTCGCCGAACGCCATGTCGGCATTCCGCCGGTTGGGGGCGGCGGTGGACCTGCATCAGACGGTGCTCGCCCGACTGGCACCCCGTTTGCACGACCGCGCCGATGGCACCGATCCGGACGTCGCCCGGGTTGCCTCGGGGACGGTGGCCGGCCGGGTCGAACTCGAGCATTCCGGGGCGACGCTGCAACTGGAATCGTTGCCTTTGACGGCCTCGGGAGTGCCACGTGGGGCCCTGGTGCTGGTGCGCGACGTCACCGAACTGCGGCACCGCGAGCGGGCCCTGATGACCAAGGAGGCGAGCCTGCGCGAGGTGCATCACCGCATCAAGAACAACTTGCAGATGGTTGCCGCACTCTTGCGGATGCAGGCGAGGAGGGTCACCAGTGAAGAGGCCCGGGGCGCGCTGACCGACGCGGGTACCAGGGTGGGAGCCATCGCGGTGGTGCACGAGGTGTTGGCCGCTTCGGCCGAGGGAGCGGTGGATTTCGACGATGTCATCGATCGAGTCTTGGCCATGGCCGGTGAGCTCGCGCCGGATGCACGGCTACGGCGCGAGGGTTCGGTCGGCACCTGGCCCACCGAGGTGGCCACGCCGATGGCCATGTGTCTGGCGGAGATCGTCGCCAATGCGGTGGAGCACTCCGGTCCGGGTGCTCGCGTCCTGGTGGACGCCCGCCGATCCGGTGATACCGCGCTGGTGCGCGTCGACGACAACGGTCCCGGGCTGCCGGTGGGCTTCTCGCCGCTGGACTCGGGAAGGCTAGGGCTGCAGATCGTCACCACCCTGGTCACCGAGAACGGCGGAACGGTCGATTGGCGCAACCGTGCCGGGGGCGGTGCGAGCGTGACCCTGGAATTCCGGAAAAGCCTGACGGCGCAAGGGGAATCGGGTGTGAGATAGCCGACACCGGGGATTCGCAGGTCAATGGGGCGTGGCTCTTGTGCAGGGCCCCGGGTGTGTGTGACCCTAGAGATCAACAGGGCGAACAATAGGTCATGTCCAACCTTGCCGAGACATCGCCCCCATCTCGTTCCCGCAATATGAAAGTGGAGGTCCGCCAGATGGACTGGCGCTACGAAGCCGCATGCCTTACGCACGACCCGGAATTGTTCTTCCCGATCGGTGACTCCGGTCCTGCCCTCGACCAGGTGGAGCAGGCCAAGGTCGTCTGCCGCACCTGCCCGGTGATGCAGGAGTGCCTCGCCTGGGCGCTGGAGACCGGCCAGGACTTCGGTGTCTGGGGCGGGATGAGCGAAGCCGAGCGCCTCTCGTTGCGTCGGCGTCGCTCGCGCGTGGTCGCCCGCGGCTGAGTTTCAGCAGTACTCCCGGAGCATCTCCGGGTGTGAGGTGAACTTCGCCGAGGTGATTTCCCCGAGGCCTTCGCCGTCGATCTGAAGTGCGACCGGCGGGTCGCAGGCGGCTGTGAATGACCCCAGGTCGATGCCGACGTACAGGTGCTTCGTCGAACCCGCCCTGCTTTTCATCAACATCCGGCGGGAGTACCTGATTCCGTCGACGAAGCGCATCCGCCGAACCGCCCACACGCCCAATCCGTTCTCCCAGGTGACGTCAGGAAGCGGGTTCACCGGCAGCGTGCCCAGGTAGGTCCACGGCGATGCGTTCTGGATGATCGCCATGTGGACGTTGTCGATCTCACCATCCGCCGGCACGTCGAGCGTGATGGCCGGGGCCTTGCGGTCGACCGCGGTGAAGAAGGAGCGCACCGAAGTCACCAGGTACCGGGTGGGTGTCGCCTCTTTGCCTTTGGCCCGCTGGGCCTCCATGGAATGGATGATTTCGGCATCGAGGCCCAGCCCTGCGTTGAAAGTGATCCATCGGGCGAAGTTCTCGCCGTCGGCCCGCGTCCCCTCGGCGTGGGCCAGACAGACCAAGGTGGTGCGGTCGTCCCGGATGGCGGCCACCAGTTCGCCGGTGGCCTCGACCGGATCCATCGGGAAGCCCAACGCCCGGGTGAAGACATTGGCGCTGCCGCCCGGAACGGCGCCGAGGGCGGGTAGTTCAGCCGCGCTGCGGTCGCCGCGGGCCGACATGATGCCGTTCACGGTCTCGTTGACGGTCCCGTCGCCACCGAGGGTGACGACGATGTCGAGGCCCTCGACCACCGCTCGGGCGCCGAGTTCCATGGCATGGCCCCGGTGGTCGGTTCGTACGGTCTCCAGGTCGAATTGGTCGGCCAAGGCATGGATGAGGACGTCTCGGGTGCGGTCTGTGGTGGCAGTCGCTTTCGGGTTCACAACCAACAGTCCGCGCATCCCGCCAGCCTAGTCCTCGTAGGCGTAGGGGGGTCGCCCGGTGGCCGCCCGGACGGTCGATGGTTAGGGTCGCGGCGTGAACAGTTCCACTCCTTGGCCGTTGCGCGCAGCCATAGCGTGGAGTGCGGCAGAGAGCGTGGCCCTGGTCGCCTACGCACTGGCCATCGGGATCGCGGCCCGCGACTCGCGCGGGTCGTCGATCACGGCCACCGGTTGGGAGATGGCGGTGTACCTGGCGTTCGCCGCCCTCATCGGATTCCTGTGCTTCGGACTGATCCGCCGCAACTCCCTGGCCCGAACCCCGTTCCTGGTGACCCAGGCGTTCGTGGTGATCGTCGGCTGGACCGTGTTCTCCGGTGATGGCGGCCTGACCAAAGCAGTGGGCGTGATCATCCTCGTGGTCGGGGTGACCGGGGTCCTCCTCGGCTTCAGTCCAGGCTTGGCTCAGGCGCTGGAGTCCGATGCCTCCGCCGATCCCGACCGCACCGGCCGGTGAGCCTGTCTCGACACCCGTGCGGCGTCTACTCGGACGCGTCTTCGCCCAGCGTTTCGCGCAGTTCGGCCAAGGTCTTGCTCAACAACCGCGAAACGTGCACCTGCGAGATGCCGAGCGACTCGGCGATTTCGCTCTGGGTCTTGTGTCCGAAGAACCGCATCACCAGGATCTGCCGCTGCCGTGGTTCCAGCGCGGCCAGGGCGGGACGCAGCGTCTCCCGATCCACCACCAGCGAGATCTCCAGATCTTCGGTGCCCAGGCTGTCTCCGATACCGCGGGAATCGTGCTCGGAGGGCGCCTCGAGCGACGCCGACGAGTAGGCCTGGGCGGATTCCAGGGCTTCCAGCACATCGTCTTCGTCGACCCCGAGGGCCTCGGCCACCTCCGCGACCGTCGGCGACCGGCCCAACGTATTGGTCAACTCCTCCCGGGTGCGGCGGATCTTGATCCCCAGATCCTGGAGCCGCCGCGGCACCTTGACGCTCCACCCTCGATCCCGGAAGTGGCGCTTGATCTCGCCGATGATCGTCGGTGTCGCATAGGTGGCGAAGCCCGCGCCGCGGCTGGCGTCGAACCGGTCGATGGCTTTCAGCAGACCGATCGAGCCGACCTGCATGAGGTCGTCGGTGGGCTCCCCCCGGTCGGTGAATCGGCGCACGATGTGGGCGACCAGCGGCATGTGCAACTTGACCAGTTGTTCCCGGGCCTCGGCGACGTCTTCCGGAGTCGCGTCCGGATCTGCGACGGTCGCCAGCAACTCGGCATCGTGATAGTCCTTCGCCGCAGCTCGCGGCGTGCTCATTGCGGATCCCCGGTTGCCAACCCGAATCGACTCTCCGCTTCGGCGACGAACCGGACCACGAGCCGGCCGTCTTCGAGTTGGACGCGGGCGTCATCGGCGAGTTCGGTCAGCAGCAGCCAGGCGAACGACGACTCGTCGACTCCCACGTCGGTGAGGCCACAGGCCACCGAGGCCCGCACCTCGAGCCGGTCGCTGTGGACCCAGCAGCGCACCTCCACCTCGTCGCCCGGACACATCTCCAGCAGCAGCGCCAAAGATTCTTGGGTGCACTGTCGGACGTCATCGATGCGGTCGAGTCCGAATCCGGCGATCGCGGCGCACGAGACCGCCACCACCCGCGCCAACGGCAGTCGGCGGGCATCGGCCGGAACCGTGAGGACGACTTGGTTCGGGTCGGGCATCTGCGCTGCTCCTCTGTGCATAGTCCGCGCGGTCGATGGTCTGTGGGCCTCCGACTTCCCGACACACCTCGGGGCGGCTCTCTGGAGCGACATTACCTGGCTTCGGGCCGTGTGGGAGACTGGCCGGAATTGTCTGATCAACCTGAGAGGGGCCTCGCGTGTCGCAGGACCAGGACCGCAATCTCGACCCAGCATTCCCGTTGCACCGGGGCGGCAAGATCGAGGTACGGCCCACGGTACGGATCCGCGACGGTGAAGGTCTCGCGCTGGCCTACACCCCGGGGGTGGCGAGGGTGTCCAACGCCATCGCGTGCGATCGCGAATTGGTGTTCGACTACACCTGGAAGTCCAACACGGTGCTGGTGGTGACCGACGGCACCGCGGTGCTCGGACTCGGCAATATCGGGCCGGAGGCGGCGCTGCCGGTCATGGAGGGCAAAGCGCTGCTGTTCAAGGAGTTCGCCCACGTCGACGCCGTTCCCATCTGCCTCGACTGCACCGACGTCGACGAAGTAGTCGAGACGGTGGCGCGCATCGCACCGGCTTTCGGAGGCATCAACCTGGAGGACATCTCCGCTCCGCGCTGCTTCGCGATCGAGCGCAAACTCGACGAACGACTCGACATCCCGGTGTTCCACGACGACCAGCACGGCACTGCGGTGGTGGTTCTTGCGGCCCTGGAAGGCGCCGTCAAACTCACCGGGCGCACCCTCGCGGACTGTTCCGTGGTGATCTCCGGTGCCGGGGCCGCGGGTACGGCGGTCGCGCACATCCTGGTCGAGGCCGGGGTGGCGGACGTCGTCGTGGTCGATTCCACCGGCATCCTCGGGCCGGAGCGCACCGACCTGAATCTGGCCAAGATGGAGTTGCGGGCGCTGACGAATCCACGCGGACTCGACGGCGACATGGCGTTGGCCCTTGAGGGAGCAGACGTCTACATCGGCGTCTCGGGTGGCACCGTGGCGCCGGAAGCCCTGGCGAATCTGGCTCCGGACGCCATCATCTTCTCGTTGGCCAACCCCGACCCGGAGATCCATCCGGACGTCGCCCACAAATACGCCGCAGTGGTGGCGACCGGCCGATCCGACTTCCCGAACCAGATCAACAATGTCCTGGCGTTTCCGGGCATCTTCCGCGGCGCGTTGGACGTGCGCGCCCGTCGAATCACCGAGTCCATGCACCTCGCGGCGGCAGATGCGATCGCCGACGTGGTCGGGGACAGGCTGGCGCCCGACTTCATCGTGCCCTCACCCTTCGATCGGCGGGTGGCCGTGCACGTTGCCGAGGCGGTGGCCCAAGCCGCCGTCGAGGCCGGCGTCGCCAGGATTCCGCGCTGAGGCGAAACCCAAGGAGGGACGACTGCAATGTTCGCCGTGTACGCCGCTCGCCCCGAGCCGGCAGATCCGTTGGCCGCGCTGGTGGTCGGCGAACGACCCGACCCCGTAGTACCCGAAGGGTGGGTTCGGGTGAAAGTGGGGGCGGCCAGCATCAACCACCACGACCTTTGGACCCTGCGCGGCGTCGGAATCTCAGCGGAGCGTTTCCCGATGATCCTCGGCTGCGACGCCGCGGGCGTGACCGACGACGGTACTGAGGTCATCGTCCATTCGGTGATCGGCAGCGGGTCCGACGAGACGCTCGACCCGGCTCGCACCTTGCTCAGCGAGCGCCATCAGGGCACATTCGCGGACTACGTGGTGGTCCCCGAGCGAAATGTGGTGCCCCGCCCGGCGGAGTTGACCGAGGTTGAGGCGGCCTGCCTGCCCACGGCCTGGCTGACTGCGTACCGCATGCTCGTCACCCGGGGTCAACTGCAGTCCGGTGAGACGATCCTGGTGCAGGGGGTCGGCGGGGGAGTGTCGACGGCGTGCATCATGCTCGGCAAAGCACTCGGTCTTCGGGTGTGGGCCACCAGTCGCAGTCCCGAGAAACGCGAGCAGGCCCTAGCCATCGGCGCCGACGCGGTGTTCGAATCCGGTCAGCGACTGCCCGAGCGGGTGTCGGCGGTGATGGAGACCGTCGGCGCCGCCACCTGGGAACACTCGATCAAGTCGCTGGTGCCCGGCGGTCGGATCGTCATCAGCGGCGCGACGTCGGGTCCCAATCCGCCGGCGGACCTCACCCGGATCTTCTTCAAGCAACTGTCCGTGATCGGTTCCACCATGGGCACCCGAAGCGAACTGGAGGACTTGATCGCACTCTGCGTGCGCACCGGACTGCGTCCGCTCGTCGATCAGGTGACGCCGATGACCGACGCCGCAGCGGCACTTGCGTTGGTGGCCTCAGGTGACATCTTCGGCAAGGTGGTCCTCACCCGGTAGCCACCCGAGGAGACTCATTCGTCGTCGTCAAGCCGTGCCAGCCAGGTGGCAATCCGCTCCACCGCCGCATCGTCGTCGGGGTGGAGATCCACGTAGATACGCAGTTGTTCGCCGAGCCAACCCAAGGTGACCGACTCGTCGCCGCGGCGTCGCTCGAGTTCTTCCAGCCCGCGGTCGGTGTGGTACACCCTCGCTCCTAGCCCAGCGCCTGATCGACCACTTCGGCCTGCTCGAGGTCGTGGGCCTTGTGTGAGCCGGTGGCGGGCGCCGCCGACGCCGGTCGGCTGGCCGCCACCATCGGACGGCCGTCGAGGAATTCCGGCAGGTTGATGGCGAGGAACTGGAAGGCACCTTGGTTCATCGGCTCTTCCTGGACCCACATGATCTGGGCCGACGCCGGGTACTGCGCCAAGGCGGCGGCAATCTCCTCGCCGGGCAGCGGGTAGTAGCGCTCGAGTCTCAGGATCGCGACGTCGTCGATACCGCGGGCTTCCCGCGCGGCAAGCAAGTCCCAGGTGACCTTGCCGGAGCACAGCACCACCTTGCGCACCTTCGCCGGATCCACCCCGCCGGAGTCGATGACCGGCTGGAAGTGCCCGCTGGTGAAGTCCTGCGCGCTCGAGACGGCTCTCTTGTTGCGCAGCATCGACTTCGGCGTGAAGACCACCAACGGCTTCTGATGCGGGGAGAGTGCCTGCCACCGGAGCAGGTGGAAGAAGGACGCGGGCGTCGACGGCATCGCGACGGTCATGTTGTCCTGGGCGCAGAGTTGCAGGTAGCGCTCGATTCGTGCCGACGAGTGGTCCGGGCCCTGCCCCTCGTAGCCGTGCGGCAGCAGCATGACCACGCCAGAGGTCTGTTGCCATTTCTGCTCACCGCTGGAGAGGAACTCATCCATGATCGTCTGGGCACCGTTGGCGAAGTCGCCGAATTGGGCCTCCCACAGGACCAGGGCTTCCGGTCGGGCCACGGAGTAGCCGTACTCGAATCCGAGGGCGGCGAACTCGCTGAGCATCGAATCGTAGACGTAGAACCGCCCTTGGTCGGGGGAGAGATTCTGCAGCGGTGCGTAGCCCTCCCCGGTGATTCGATCGACGATGACCGCGTGCCGTTGGCCGAATGTTCCACGCCGGGAGTCTTGGCCGGCGAGCCGCACGGTGCGGCCCTCCATCAGCAGCGAACCGAAGGCAAGGGTCTCGCCCATCGCCCAGTCGACCGTGCCGTCCTCGATCATGCGCATGCGACGCTCGAGCTGTGGCCGCAGCCGATTGTGGACGGTCAGGTCCTCCGGCAGGGTGACCTGGCCGGAAGCGATGTGTTTGAGCGTCTGCTCGGAGATCGCGGTGTCCACCAGGGCCGGGAATTCGGGACCCTCCGGTTCGACCTCCGGCTCGTCCACCGGGTGTTTGATGTCGTCCCGGGTCTCGGCGAACACCCGCTCGAGTTGCCCCTGGAAATCGCGCAGCGCCTGCTCGGCCTCGTCCAGCGTGATGTCACCTCGACCGATCAGCGCTTCAGTGTAGATCTTGCGCACCGAACGTTTCTGGTCGATCAAGTTGTACATCAGCGGGTTCGTCAGCGACGGATCGTCGGCCTCGTTGTGCCCCCGACGGCGGTAGCACACGAGGTCGATCACGACGTCTTTGTTGAAGCGTTGCCGGAACTCGAAGGCCAGTTCGGCCGCCCGGACGCAGGCCTCGGGGTCGTCGCCGTTGACGTGCAGGATGGGTGCCTGGATCACCCTGGCGGCGTCTGTGGCATAGACGCTGGAGCGGCTGTGCGCAGGCGAAGTTGTGAAGCCCACCTGGTTGTTGACGATCAGGTGGATGGTGCCACCGGTGCGGTAGCCGCGGAGTTGGGACAGGTTCAGCGTCTCCGCGACGATCCCCTGGCCGGCGAAGGCGGCGTCCCCGTGCATCAGCAACGGCAGCACGGGATATTCCGAGCCCCGGTCGAGCATGTCCTGCTTGGCGCGCACGATGCCTTCGAGAACCGGGTCCACGGCCTCGAGGTGGGAGGGGTTCGCAGCGAGATACACCTTGGTGGACGTGCCGTCCGGCGCCTGGTAGACGCCTTCGCTGCCGAGGTGATACTTGACGTCGCCGGAGCCCTGCACGCTGTCTTCGTGGGCTGCGCCTTCGAACTCCTTGAAGATCTGCGCGTAGCTCTTCCCGGCGATGTTCGCCAGCACGTTGAGACGGCCACGGTGCGGCATGCCGATGCACACCTCGACCATGTTGGCCTTGCAGGCTGCGTCGAGGATGGCGTCGAGAGCCGCGATCGTCGACTCGCCTCCCTCAAGGCTGAATCGCTTCTGGCCCACGTACTTGGTCTGCAGGAAGGTCTCGAAGGCCTCGGCGGCGTTGAGTCGGCGCAGGATCGAGAGTTGATCGTCGCGGCTAGGGCGCGAGAGCGGCACCTCGACCCGGTCCTGAATCCATCGCCGCTGCTCGGGGTCCTGGATGTGCATGTACTCCACGCCGAGGGTGCGGCAGTAGGAGTCGCGCAGCACTTTGAGGATGTCGCGCAACCGCATGAAGGCGGATCCGCCGAACCCGCCGGTGGCGAACTCGCGGTCGAGGTCCCAGAGGGTGAGTCCGTGGCTGGTGACGTCGAGGTCGGGGTGGCCGCGCTGCTTGTATTCCAGCGGATCGACGTCGGCCATCAGGTGCCCGCGCACCCGGTAGGCGTGGATCAGTTCCTGCACGCGAGCGGTCTTCGAGATCTCGGAATCGTGACTCAGCGCGATGTCCTGCGCCCACCTGATCGGCTCGTAGGGGATGCGCAGAGCGGAGAAGATCTGGTGGTAGAAGTCGTCGGCGCCGAGCAGGAGTTGGTGCACTCGGCGCAGGAAGTCGCCGCTCTGGGCTCCTTGGATGATCCGGTGATCGTAGGTGGAGGTGAGGGTCAGCACCTTCGAGATGCCTTGCCGGGCGATCGTCTCCGGGGCCGCACCTTGCCACTCCGGCGGATACTCCATCGCGCCGACACCGATGATCGCGCCCTGACCGGCCATGAGGCGCGGCACCGAATGCTGGGTGCCGAGGGTGCCCGGATTCGTCAGGCTGATCGTCGTGCCGGCGAAGTCGTCCACCCCGAGGTCGCCCGCCCGTGCTCGCCGCACCACGTCTTCATAGGTCGACCAGAACTGGGCGAAGTCCATCGACTGGGCATCTTTGATGTTGGGGACGAGTAGTTGCCGGGTTCCGTCCGGTTTCTGCAGATCGATCGCCAGGCCCAGGTTCACCTGGTCGTAGATGATGACGCCGGGTTTGCCGTTGCTCTCTTCGATGTAGGCGGCATTCATCGCAGGCATCTGCGCCAGCGCCTTGACCAGCGCGAAGCCGATGATGTGGGTGAAACTGATCTTCCCGCCCCGGCCCCGGCTGAGGGCGTTGTTGATCACGATGCGGTTGTCGACGAGCAACTTGGCCGGCACCGTACGCACAGAGGTGGCCGTCGGTACGGTCAGACTCTGTTCCATGTTGGCCACCACGCGGGCGGCCGGACCGCGCAGCGTCCGTTCGGTGCCCGCGGTCGGGTTGCGCGGTGTCGCCGCGGGCTTGGGTGCCACCGGCTGCGGCATCGGTGCCACCGCAGTCGTGCCGATGGGGCTGTGGATGCCATTCTCGCCCGGTTGGTAGTCCGCGAAGAAGTCCCACCAAGCGGGGTCGACCGAATTTCGGTCGGCCTTGTATTGCTCGTAGATCTCGTCCACGAGCCACTCGTTGGGGCCCATTGCCTTGTCGGTGGTGTCGGTGCCGTGCTGATCGGTCGTCACAGGTGTCCCTCGGAATCTAGCGACGGGTGCCGTTCAAGGGTAACCTGCGGCGCCTGGGTTGGCGGTCTACGGCGCTGCGGATCGTCGACGAACGGTGTGACCTTCGCGACGAAGCACGCTCTGCTGGCTAGAGACCGAGGGTGCGGGCGATCACCAGTTGTTGAATACCCGACGCGCCCTCGACCACCCGGAGCATCCGAAGGTGGCGCAGCACCCGTTCGATCGGACCTTCCCGCAGCAGGCCCATGCCGCCGAACGTCTGCAGGCACCGGTCGGCCACGGTGTAGGCGCGTTCCGTGGTGTAGTACTTCACGATCGAGGCGTCGAGCATGGCGTTCTCGCCGGCATCCACACTCCAGGCGAGGTGATAGACCAACCAGCGCATGGCTTCGATCTCGGCTTTGGACTCGGCCAGCGGGAAGGACACGCCCTGGAACTTCGCGAGCGGTTTGCCGAACGCGGTTCGCGACCCCGCGTGGGCCACCGCCGCATCCAGGCTGAACTCGGCCAGCCCCAGCGCCTGGGCGCCGATATAGGCGCGACCGGCGTTGAGGAATGTCATGGCCAGGAAAAATCCGGCGCCCACGTCGCCCAGCACGTGATCGTCCGGCACCCACGAGTCCTCGAAGAACAGTTCACTGGGATGGCTGTCCGAGATGTTGTACTGCACCGGGCCGCGGCGGAACTGGTCGGCCGGGACCAGGAAGGCCGTGATGCCGCCAGCCGCGCGCTTCTGGTCGTCCGTGACGGCGAAAACCACCGCAACATCGGCCTTGTCCCCGTTGGTGATGTAGTGCTTGTGGCCGTTGATGCGCCAGCCGTCGCCGTCGCGCACGGCCGACGTGCGGATCGCCTGGGCGTCGGAACCCGCCTCCGGTTCGGTCAGGGCGAAGCACATCGTCGACTCGCCGGCGACGATCGGGCGCACGTAGGTGTCGTGCAGGCTCTCCGGCAAGGCCAGCAGCAGCGGGCTGGGACCACTCGGATTCGGCGGCGCCACTGCCAGCATCGCGAGTCGCATCCCGCTGTGCGCCGCGTCCTCCACCAGCAAGGTCATGCCGAGGGTGCTCAGTCCTTGGCCCCCGACCGACTCCGGCATGTGGGCGGCGTAGAAGCCCTCGGCAGCAGCCCGCCGGGTGACCTCGGCTGCCGCTTCGGCCAACACCTCGCGGTCGGCCGAATAGGACCAGAACTGGGGCTGCAACTGCTCCTCCAACGGTCGCACCTCGCGCTCGAGGAAGGAGGCGAAGGAGGCACGCAGTTGGGTCAGTTCGCTGGGTATCGAGAAATCCATAGCCAGATAGTGCCCCATCGGTTGAACTTGGCAGCCGCGGACGCGGCGGAGTCAGGCGCGGCGGGCGTGGAGGACGCGTCGATAGATCAGTGCGGTGAGCGCTTCGGAGGCGTGGAACGACACGTTGGCCATGTCGACGCCGTGTTCGGCGGCGCACTTGGCCACCCGGTCGGCGAAGGGACCGGGCGCCACCACCAACGGAACCAGCAGCGAACTTCGGCCCGGGTCCGGTTCCAACACGCCCGCCAGCTCGCAGTCGGTGCCGTTGGTGGGCAGCGAGTGGACCCGCCCGTCCTGCCATCCGGCGGCAGCGATCAGATCGAGGTGCTTCTCAAGTTCTGGTGCGGCGGCGCGTTCGGCGAAGGGGAGCACCAGCACGATGCGGGTGCTCGGATCGGGTAGGCGCTCGGAGTGGTTGAGGGACTCGATCACGGTGGTGATGATCTCGGGGGCACCCCCCAGCGGTTCCGTGACCCGGAACGACATGCTGCGGCGGCGGGATCCCGAGGCGCTGCGCGATGGAGGTTCGGAGTAGTTGAACTCGTGTCGGGTCAGCGTCAGTGGAACCACCACGATCTCGCGGGCACCTTTCGCGTGCAGATCCGCCAGCGGCGCATCGAGGTGCAGCGTGCCGCGTTGCACCTGACCCGCTGCGGCCGGGCAGCCGAGTCGGTGGGAGACGCGGCGGGAAAGCAGGTCGATGGCAGCTCGCTGCCGCGCGTCCACCGAATGCGGCACCGCCAAGATCACGCCTTGCCCGTCGGTGGCCATGGGAAGTGGTCTCGTCCGTCTCATTCTGAAATCCCCCTTGTTGCCGGTTGGTGGGTCGGTCGATCGTTCCGGACCACCAGCACCGATGAAGCGGGGAGTGGGAGGCAGGACGGGTACCCATTCCTACCGACCACCCTGGTACTCGGCCGTCCTGAATCGTCAGCGGGGTCATTGTCATTCGATTGCCCGACATCCGCCACTCGGCTGCGATAGTGTCCGCGTGTCGCACCCAAATGACCGTAGGTAACCCCACGGCCGCTTACGTACACCTGGAGGCATCCGATGCAGGGTCCGGTTTCGGTCGATAATTCAGAACCCAAGGAGAAGGAACCGGTCCACACCGGCCGGGTCATCACCATCTCGGTGATCGCGGCGCTGGGCGGATTCCTGTTCGGCTACGACAGTTCGGTCATCAACGGGGCCAACAAAGCGGTCTTCTACGAGTTCGAGATCGCCAACAAGGGCATGCAGGGTTTCGCGGTGGCGATCGCCCTGCTCGGGTCCGCACTCGGAGCGTTCGTCGGTGGCCGGTTGGCCGACAAGTACGGGCGGAAGAAGGTCATGGTCGTCGCCGCGATCATGTTCCTCCTCGCCGGTATCGGCCAGGCGATTCCCTTCGCGCTGGCCGACTTCATGTTCTGGCGGGTGATCGGCGGTTTCGCCATCGGCCTGGCGGCGGTCGTCTCGCCCATGTACATCTCCGAAGTCGCCCCCGCCCATCTGCGCGGACGGTTGTCGTCGCTGTTCCAGTTGGCGATCGTGGTGGGCATCTTCGCCACGCAGTTGGTCAACCAGGTCATCATCAACCTGACACCGACCGAGATCGAGAAGCAGGTGATCAACCCGGAGGTGCCTCCGGTCCAGGCCAACAACGAACTTGCATTCGGACTCGAAGCCTGGCAGTGGATGTTCTTGGCCATGGTGGTTCCGGCGGTGCTCTACTGGGTGCTCTCGCTGACGGTGCCGGAGTCCCCGCGCTACCTGGTGGCACGTGGCAAGGAAGACCAGGCCAAGTCGGTCCTCGAGCAGATCTACGTCAACGACGTCACGCCCAAGGTGCAGTCGATCCACGCCTCGCTCGAGGGCGAGCACAAGATGTCGATGTCGGACATCAAAGGCCCGCGACTCGGACTGCTGCCGATCGTCTGGGTCGGAATCATCCTCGCGGTACTCCAGCAGTTCGTCGGCATCAACGCGGTGTTCTACTACTCGAACCTGATCTGGGGTGCGGTCGGATTCGACGAAAGTCGGGCGTTCTTCACCTCGACCATCATCAGTCTGGTGAATGTGATCTTCACCTTCGTGGCGATCGCGTTCATCGATCGACTCGGTCGCAAACCGCTGCTCTTGATCGGTTCGGTGGGTATGTTCTTGACCCTCGGCCTGCTCACGATCGTGTTCACCACTGCCGAGAAGTGCACCCAAGCCCTCATCGATGCCGGTGGGGTCGAGGCGTGCACCCAGGTCTCGGAGATCAACAACCCGCTGCTGACGGATACGACCGGCTGGATCGCGGTCATCTCGCTCAACACCTACGTGGCGTTCTTCGCCGCAACGTGGGGCCCGATCTTGTGGGTCATGCTCGGCGAGATGTTCTCGAACCGGATTCGTGCCGCTGCGATGTCCATCGGTGTGATGTCCAACTGGATCGCCAACTTCATCGTGTCCGAGTCGTTCCCGGGGCTGGTGGGTATCTCGCTCGGCCTCGCCTACGGACTGTTCACACTCGGTGCCCTCATCTCCTTCTTCTACGTGCTGCGCTACGTGAAGGAAACGAAGGGTGTGGCGCTCGAGGATATGGAGAAACTCGAAGGAATCGAAGTGAGGTCCTAGCTCGGACTCGACGTGAATGGCCGCGTCGGCTCCCCCTCCTCGGCAGTCCTGCTGCCGGCACTGGGGGAGCCGACGTCGTCGTTGTCGGGCCTGGCCGCACGGCTCCGGGCGGCCGGTTGGGTATCCGAGACCATCGGCCGGCAGCCGCGCCGCAACCTGGCCGACCACGTCGCTGACCTCCACTCGGCGTGGGAACGATGCTCGACGCCTGCTCCCCGGTTGCTGGTCGGCGCGTCCTACGGCGGCATGGTGGCCGCGAGCTTCGCCCAGGAGATCGGCGCGTCGGAGCTCGCCGGTGTCGTCCTCCTGGACGTTCCCCACCCGCTGAGCCATCGAGCGATCACGGCTGCGGTCGGTCGACGAGCCGCGGTCGAGCTGCCGAATCCGGAGGGGGTGGACCTCGCAGATGCGTTGACCTCGATGGCCGGGGTGGAGGTTCCCGGATCACTGGGTCGGCTACCGCTGCTGGTCCTCTCCCGTGGGGCCAACACGTGGCCCGGGCGCGATCCGGATCTGCCGATGGCCGACCGGGTGTGGCTCGCACATCAGCGGCTCCACACCCTGATGTCCGCCGACGCCGCCTTCTCCACACTGCACGGGGTGGGACACGACATGGCGCAGACCCACCCCGCCGCAGTGGTGGACGAGGTGATGCGCTGGTGGGGCCGATCGGTAGCGGCTGCTCACCCGACGAGTACCGCACCTGGGGATATCTTGGCCCCTACACCTCGAGGTCTGCGATAGCGTGTGGTGGTGGCCGCTTGAGGTCCGCTCGCAGCACGACGTGAGGAGACACCGGCATGACCGATGGCGCGGCTCCCGTACCAGGCTGGTACGAGGACCCCCAGGATCCCGGCCGCCTTCGCTGGTGGGACGGCGGTGGGTGGACCGAGTCCACCCACGAGTTGCCTCCGGTAGCCGGAGTCAACTCCGAGCAGAGCAGTGGTGCGAGCGGCGGCTACCAGGCGTCGGCTACTCCGGCAGAGTTCGGACCGGAAGCCGGGGGGCACGCAGCACACTCCGCCGCCGAAGGTGCCGGGGCAGCTGCGACTTACGGCGACCCCGGATATCAACAGGCCGAATACCAGGGCAGTGGTGAGTCAACCGGTCTAGGCGAATCAACGGGGTTCGGTCAGTCAACCGGTGTCGGTGAGGCGGGGTACTCAGCTTCCGACTCCTACCTGCCGCCGGCCCCGACGGGCGCCTTCGGCGCGGGAAACTACGCTGACCAACAGGGAATGCCCGGCCCTGGCGGCGCTACAACGCCGACGGAATCGGTTGTCTCGGACTACCCGGACATGGGCCAACCCGGCCAACAGCCAGCCCCCGAGCAGGGCGCTTTCCCGCCTCCAGAAGAGACGGTCGTCGGTGCCGAGGGCAGCCCGCCGGGTGGGTATGGTGCGCCGAGTCAGGCGCAGCGCGGTCAGTACGGCCAGCCCGCTCAGCCACAGCCCGGCCCCTACGATCAGCCCAGCGGCTTTGGTGCCCCGGGTCAGGCGCAGCCGGGTGGGGATGGCGTGCCGGGTCAGCCGCAGGTCGGTGAGTACGGCCAGCCCAATCAGCCGCAGCCGGGTCCCTATGGCCAGCCGGGTGGGTATGGTGCGCCGGGCCAACCTCAGCCGGGTGGGTACGGTCAGCCCAATCAGCCGCAGCCGGGTCCCTATGGCCAGCCGGGTGGGTATGGTGCGCCGGGCCAACCTCAGCCGGGTGGGTACGGTCAGCCCAATCAGCCGCAGCCGGGTCCCTACGGGCAGCAGGGTGGGTTCGGTGCGCCGGGTCAGCCGCAGCCGGGTCCCTACGGCCAGCCGGGCGGCTACGGTGGGGCGCGACCTGCCTCACCTCCGGAGTCACCTCCCGGTGGCTACGCGGTCGCCGGTGCGGCCGGCTATGGTGCGATGCAACCGCCTGGCGGTCAACCGGGGCCGGGTGCGCAGGGTCCTGGATTCGGCCAGCCCGGTTTCGGCCCGCAACCGGGTACGATCCCCCCGCCTGGATTCGACCAGCAGCCCGGCTACGCCGGATCCCCGGGAGGCCACGGTGGTCAAGAGAAATCGTCCACCGATCGGAATCGGCTCCTGATCATCATCGCGGCCACATTCGTCATCGGCCTGGTGCTGCTCGGGTTGCTCTATTTCTTCCTGGTCCGGCCCTCGGGTGCCGCGCAGCCGACCTCCGCACCGGCTGCGAGCCCATCCTTGGCCAGCGATGAGCACACCGGCGAGGCCATCCAGGGCGGAGCCTGCGAACGGCTCGTCGCGGCGATGGCGCTCAACGACCTTCCCATCGAGATCTCGGTGCGGCTGCAGGAGTTGGCCAAGAACGAGAACGCCGCCGGCAACGCCACCTACTTCGCGAGCATCGGCACCCAGTTGACGCCGACCCGTGATCAGTACCAGGACGCATGCCTCGCCGATATCGCGGCCGACAAGGAACCCGCCACCGTGCGCAGTTTCGTCACAGCCTTCGACACCGCCGTCAAACAGGGCACCGAAATCGGGTCGGCGGTGGCGGCCGCGAACGCGGTGGACCCGGCCCAGGCACAAGCTCTCACCGACGCCGCCACCCAACTCGAGCAGGCCAACGCGGCTCTCCCGGAGTCGGCCCGCAGCGACGTCTCGACGGCAGGATCGGCAGCCCTTTTGCCGTTCACCGACACCGTGCCGGCGCAGTCGGATGTCTCCGACCTGCCGGCGGTCGCGCTGCCGGCTGCGACCATCGATCCATTCGCCCCGGCGGCTGCACCACAAGTGCCGACCGCCACCACTCCGGCGCCCATCGATCCGTACGCCGCCGACCCGTACGGCAGCACCCCCAGCCCCTACTCGACTCCGACCCCGACCCCCACGCCCACCCCGGTGAGTGATTCCGCGCTGGCGGCCAACGACAACGCGCTCGACGAATCCCGGGTCGGGACTGTTCCCAGCGCCGGCAAGTGAGGTGCCGAAGCGTTGACTAGCGCTCCCGGATCACCGCTGTGGACTCCCGATCCCGATCGGGTCGGGGAGGCGGCAATCACTTCCTTCCGAGACCGGATGTCGGCTCGACTCGGCAGGGAGTTGGGTGACTCAACGGAGTTGCACACCGCCAGCATCGGCAATCCGGGCGAGTTCTGGGAAGAGGTCTTCGCTCGCGCGGTGCACCATGGGAGCCGCGGCGATGGTCCGTGGCAGACCGCTTCGCCGTTGCCTCCCGGGGCGACCTTCTTTCCGGACGCCGAGACCTGCTACGCCGAAGAGTTGCTGGCGGGTGGCCAGCTTCCGGGTGCCCGACCGGAGGCGGTGATCTACCGCAGGGAGGACGGTCACCGGGAGGTCATCACGTGGTCCGAACTTCGTGCGCAGGTCGCCGTCGTCGCGGCCGAATTGCGTGCCGTCGGAGTCGGACCAGGAGTTGTTGTCGGTGCGTGGTTGCCGAACGCGCCGGAAGCCGTGGTGACCATGTTGGCGACGTCGGCGCTCGGGGGAGTGTTCACCTCCGCGAGCCCCGACTTCGGCCCGGAAGCGCTTGCCGATCGGTTCGCGCAGGTGGCACCGAGAGTCCTCGTGGTCGCCGACGGCTACCGCTACAACGGCCGCGAACACCTGCGGCTGCCGCTGTTGCCCAGGGTGCTGGAACTGCTTCCCACCGTACGCGCGACCTTCGTGGTGCCGGAGTTGTCGGCTCCGGCAGACGTCGCCGCCGCCTGCCGCTCCATCGCCGCCCCGGCTTCCGTAACCGTGCGTCTTTGGCCTTCGCACGATCCGGCGGCCGCTGCCGAGAGCCCCGGCACCGACGCCACAGTGGACTTCGTCCGGCGCAGATTCGCCGACGCAGGGTTCGTCCTCTACTCCTCCGGTACCACCGGTCGGCCCAAGTGCATCGTGCACAGCGGTCTCGGCATCCTGCTCAAGCACTGGACCGAACACGTGCTGCACTGCGACATCAAGCCAGGCGACACGGTCTTCTACTTCACCACCTGCGGTTGGATGATGTGGAACTGGTTGGTCGGAAGCCTCGCCGTCGGAGCCACGATCGTGCTCTACGACGGCTTTCCGCTCGCCGAGGGTGGCGATGCCCTGTGGCGGCTGGCAGCCGAGGAGGACGTCACGTTCTTCGGTGCGAGTGCGAAATTCTTCGATACCTGTCGGACGCGGGGCCTGCGGCCCGGTGCCGAGCACGATCTCGGGCGGTTGCGCACCGTCGCCTCCACCGGCTCGCCGTTGGCGCCGGAGGATTTCGCCTACATCTATCGCGAGGTGGCCGACGATGTGCACCTCGCCAGCATCTCCGGCGGCACCGACATCTGCGGCTGTTTCGTGCTGGGGGATCCGACTCGCAACGTCTACGCCGGGGAGATTCAGGGCCCGGCGCTGGGTGTGGAGGTGGACGTCATCGACGAACTGGGGGACTCGTTGCGTGACCGTCCGGGTGCCAGGGGTGAGTTGGTGTGCCGAAACGTGTTCCCGAGCATGCCGCTGTACTTCGCCGGTGATGAGCAGGGCGAGCGCTACCGCGCGGCGTACTTCGAGGTCAATCCCGGGATGTGGACCCACGGCGACTTCGCCCACTGGACCGACCATGGCGGCGTGGTGATCACGGGCCGTTCGGATGCCACGCTCAATGTCGGGGGAGTCCGGATCGGGACCGCTGAGATCTACCGGCACATCGAGGCGGTCGAGGGGATCGTCGAGGCTCTGGCGGTGGCTCAGGATCGCGGCGACGGCCGGATCGTGTTGTTCGTGAGGTTGGAGCCGGGCCGCACCCTTGACGATGACCTCCGATCTCGGATTACATCCCAACTGCGCACCCACGCGTCGCCGCGACATGTGCCCGGGGTGATCCTGGCGGCTGAGGATTTTCCCCGGACCCGGTCCGGAAAACTGGCCGAACTTGCGGTTGCCGACGTCGTCAACGGTCGTGTTGTGCGCAATACTCACGCGCTGGCCAACCCCGAGTCGTTGGCTGAGTTCGCCGATCGGCCCGAACTGGGATAAATCCGCGAGTCGGAAGATACCCGCGGTCGTGCTGTCGGTTGCCTCGATTCGGGGCAGCCGCCCCTAGGATTACCCCCGTAGCCGGGTAGAGGAGCAGCCATGTCGGAGACCGTGGACGCCGTTCGCACTGCGATGGAGGAGACGCGCGCCGACCAGCGAGCGGATCGGCCGGCGGTTCCCACCGATCCCCGCGACACCGAGCGGGTGAGTCAGAAGCGGCGCTACGTGCCGGGGACCGGGTGGCGGTCGAAGGTGCCGCGCTATGCCTCGATCGTCATCTACGTGATCTCGGCACTGTCGATCATCACGGCGCTGGTGCCGTGGATCCGACGTCGGGACGATCTGCTGCGCACCTGGTCCGAGATCATCGCCTTGCCGGTCATCCCCTACCTCACCTGGGGTGTGCTGTTGCTGATCGTCGGCAACGGCCTGTATCGGCGCAAGCGGGTGGCGTGGGTCGCTCTCGTCACGCTGGAGACCCTCCAGATCGTCGTCCTCCTGGTGCTGCTCGTCGCCGTGGGCTTGGCCAGGGTGGCCGAGCTGGAGAACCTCGACTTCCCGTGGGAAGCCATCTTGGCGTTGGCCTTCTCGGTGGCCACCGTGACCATCCTGACCTTGGCCAGGCGGGAGTTCTACGCGATCACGCCCAAGGGCAACGGCTGGCGGGCCCTCGGCGCCCTGGTCGTGGGTTCGATCATCACGATCGGCGTCACGTTCCTGCTCACCACGATCCTCCCAGGCACGCTGGAATCACAGGAGCGGATCGAATTCGCGATCCGGGAACTCTTCGCTCCCGTGGGCTTCGAACCCATCGCACCGGTGTCCGGTGCACCGCCGCGAATCATCATCTTCGTCACCGGCGTCCTCGGGGCGGCCACCCTTCTGGCGGCCGCCTACTTCCTCTTCCGGCCGCAGCGCAGCAAGGTGATGCTCAGCGCCCCGGACGAGGTGGCGATCCGGGGTCTGTTGCGCGAATACGGCGACTCCGACTCGCTCGGCTACTTCGCCACCCGGCGTGACAAGTCGGCGGTCTTCTCGCCATCCGGCAAAGCTGCAGTCACCTACCGGGTCATCAACGGTGTGAGTCTGGCCAGTGCCGATCCGGTGGGCGATCCGGAGGCGTGGCCGGCCGCCATCGAGACCTGGCTGGAAGAAGCTCGGCACCACGGCTGGACGGCAGCCGTGATGGGCGCCAGCAAGGAAGGTGCCGAGGCCTACCACCGGGCTGGTCTGATCGCATTGCACCTGGGCGACGAGGCGGTGCTCGAGTTCCACGACTTCAACCTTGAGGGCCGCGAGTCCCGGGTGGTCCGGCAGGCCGTCTCCCGAGTGGAACGCAGCGGCTACACGGCGAAGGTGCGACGACACGCGGATGTTCCCGACGACGAGATGATGCAGGTGGTGGAGTTCTGCGACCGTACTCGGGACACGTCCAACGAACGGGGCTTCTCGATGGCGTTGGGTCGGCTCGCCGACCCCTCGGATGGGAACTGCGTACTGGTGGAGGCCTACGACGCCGACGGTGTGCTTCAGGGTGTGTTGAGCTTCTCGCCGTGGGGCAAGCGGGGGATCTCGCTGGACATGATGCGTCGTGCCCGCGGCGCCGAGAACGGCGTCGTCGAGTTCATGGTGACCGAACTGGTGGCGGCCGGGCCCAAACTGGGTCTTGACCGCGCCTCCTTGAACTTCGCTGTGCTGCGGGAGGTCTTCGAGGAGGGAAGCGAGATCGGGGCCGGTCCGGTGCTGCGTGCCTCGCGGGCGGTGCTGATGTTCGCCTCCCGCTGGTATCAACTCGAGTCGCTCTACCGGGCCAACGCGAAGTACAACCCGGAATGGGTACCCCGATACCTGCTCTTCGACGCTGCTCGCGACCTCGCCAAGGTGTCCCTCGCCGCCGGTATCGCCGAGGGGTTCGTGCCCGAGTTCAATCCCAAGGCGGTCTTCCGCGCCCGGGGCGCCCAGGGATCGCCGCTGCTGGCTGGCGCGAAGGGGGCTCCGTTGGCCCTGATCGCGGCCGACGAGGAGCGCTGGGCGGCCGAGCAGGCGGAGAAAGCCGCCAGCGAATCGCCGCTCGCCCGTTTGCCGGAGCAGGAAAGGGTGCGCCGCGAGAAGTTGGCTGCCCTCGTAGAACGGGGCAAGGATCCCTTCACCGCAGAATTCCACCCGACCGACGAGATCGCCAAGATCCGCGAGGAATTCGGCGACCTGCCGCCCGACACCAGGACCGGCCGCACGGTGGCGATCAGCGGCCGGCTGATGCGCAACCGGGTCTCCGGCAAGCTAGTCTTCGGTGAGCTGAAGGACTTCACCGGGGAGATCCAGGTGATGCTCTCATTGGGTGAGGTCGGCGACGAGTCGTTGGCGGAGTGGAAACACCTGGTCGACCTCGGTGACCAGCTCGGGGTGACCGGTGAAGTGATCACCTCCCGACGTGGTGAATTGTCGGTCCTGGTCTCGTCCTGGGTGATGACGTCGAAGTGCCTGGTGCCGTTGCCGGACAAGCACAAGGGGTTGACCGACCCCGAGGCGAGGGTGCGGCAGCGCTACGTCGATCTCATCGTCAACGACGAAGCTCGGCAGATGCTCGAACTGCGCTCCCGGGTGGTGCGGTCGGTGCGCGAATCGCTCTGGCGTCGCGGTTTCGTCGAGGTGGAGACCCCGATGCTGCAGCCGATCCACGGTGGCGCCAACGCTCGACCGTTCATCACCCACATCAACGCCTACGACATGCGGCTCTACATGCGCATCGCCCCGGAGCTCTACCTCAAGAAACTATTGGTGGGCGGGGCGCCCAAGGTATTCGAGATGAACCGGAACTTCCGCAACGAGGGTGCGGATGCCACCCACAACCCCGAGTTCACCTCGATGGAGATGTACGACGCCTACGGCGACTACGACACCATGCGGGTCCTCACCCGCGATCTGATCATCGAGGCGGCGATCGCCGCTTGGGGGCGCCCGGTGATCCGTCGACCTCTGCCCGACGGCAGCTACGAAGAGGTGGACATCTCCGGGGAATGGGCGGTCATGACCCTCCATGAAGGGATTTCGTCGAAGCTGGGCGTCGAGGTCGACCCGGGCACCCCGCTGGAGGAGTTGCGGGAACTGTGCCGCACCCACGACATCCCGTTCGACCCGGGCTGGGACGCCGATCAGGTCACGCTGGAGATGTACGAGCACCTGTGCGAAGAGTCCACCACCATGCCGACCTTCTACAAGGACTTCCCGACTGGGGTGTCCCCGTTGACGAGGCAGAAGCCCTCCGACCCAAGGGTGGCCGAGCGGTGGGATTTGGTGGCGTTCGGTGCTGAGCTGGGTACCGCCTACACCGAACTGACCGACCCGATCGAACAACGCAAGCGGCTCACCGACCAGAGCCTGTTGGCGGCCGCCGGCGACGTGGAGGCCATGGAACTCGACGAGGACTTCCTCCGGGCCCTCGAATACGGCATGCCCCCCACGGGAGGTCAGGGGATGGGAATCGACCGCCTGGTCATGTTCCTCACCGGCAAGAACATCCGGGAGACGTTGCTGTTCCCGATCGTGCGCCCGGACCAGCGCTAGCCGCGACGATTCCCCTCAGCCGCCGAGGACTTCGAGTGTCTGGAGGGCGATCTCCAGTTCCTCGTTCGTGGGTACGACCATGACGGCGATCGGGGAACCGCGCCGCGAGACCACCCGGCTGTCGCCGCTGCGGCGGGCGTTGGCGTCGGAGTCCAACGCCACACCCAACCAAGCGAGATCTTTGCACACCATCTCCCGGATCACGTGGTCGTTCTCGCCCACCCCCGCGGTGAACACGATTACGTCGGCGCCGCCGAGCGCCACCAAGTAGGCGCCCAGGTATTCGCGAATCCGGTGGGCATAGACCTCCAGCGCCAGCGTCGCCGCGGCGTCACCGGCCTGGGACCGGGTGTGTATCTCCCGCAGGTCGTTCGCGCCGGCGAGGCCCTTCATGCCGCTGTTCATGTTCAGCAGGGCATCGACATCGTCTGCCGTCAAACCCGCGACCCGTTGCAGATGCAGCGCGATCGCCGGATCGATGTCCCCGCTGCGGGTACCCATCACCAGCCCGGCCAGGGGTGTCATGCCCATCGACGTGTCGATGCTGCGCCCACCGCTGACCGCGCAGGCACTGGCACCGTTGCCGAGGTGGAGGGTGATGACTTTGGCGGTCGTCGGATCCAGGTGCAACTGCCGCACGGCCTGGCGGGCGACGTAGGCGTGTGAGGTGCCGTGGAAGCCGTATCGACGGATCCGGTGGTCGGCGGCGATCTGACGATCGATCGCGTAGGTGTAGGCGGCGGGCGGCATCGTCTGATGGAAGGCGGTGTCGAACACGGCCACTTGGGCCACGTCCGGATACGCCGCCCGGGCACCGACGATTCCGGCGAGGTTGGCCGGGTTGTGGAGTGGGGCCAACGGGATGCAGTCCTCGATCGCGCCGATCACCGCGTCATCGATCAGGGCCGGTGCCGAGAAGGTATCGCCGCCGTGCACCACCCGATGGCCGAAGGCGGCGAGTTCGCCCACCTCCTCGATCGGTCCGGCCGCGGCGAAGGCCTCGCCGATCGCGGCGAACCCCGCGGTGTGATCGGGGATGGATCCGGTCAGCTCCGATTCGACGAAATCCGAATCGGCACCCCGGCCGATGCGACTGCGGTGCACCAGCCTGGATCCCGGTTCGCCGATCGCCTCGACCAGCCCGGCCGCCCACACCACGGGCCGATCCGGATCGGAGATGTCCAACAGTTGGTACTTGATGCTCGAGGAGCCGGAGTTGATCACCTGCACAAGTCGGGACACGGCCTCGGTTTCCCTTCCACGGGGTGTTGTGTCAAGCGCGTCTGCCTCAAGCAGACGCGGCTCACCGGGAGTCTGCCAGTTGCTGGGCCTGGATCGCAGTGATGGCGACGGTGTTGACGATGTCGGTCACCAAGCAGCCGCGCGAGAGGTCGTTCACCGGCTTGCGCAACCCCTGCAGGATCGGGCCGATCGCGATCGCACCGGCACTGCGTTGGACCGCCTTGTAGGTGTTGTTGCCGGTGTTGAGGTCCGGGAAGACGAACACGGTGGCGCGACCGGCGACGTCCGAGTCGGGGAGTTTGGAGGCAGCCACCGAGAGGTCCACTGCGGCGTCGTATTGGATCGGCCCTTCCACCAGCAACTCCGGGGCGCGCTCGTGCACGAGTGCGGTCGCCTCCCTGACCTTCTCCACGTCGCCGCCGGAGCCAGAGGCGCCGGTGGAGTAGGAGAGCATCGCCACTCGGGGTGGAATGTCGAAGGCGGCCGCCGTACGTGCCGAGGAGATGGCGATGTCGGCCAGTTGGGATGCGTTGGGGTCGGGGTTGACGGCGCAGTCGCCGTACACCAAGACCCGGTCGTGCAGCGACATGAAGAACACCGACGACACCACGGACACGCCCGGACTCGTGCGGATCACCTGCAGTGCGGGTCGGATGGTGTCGGCAGTGGTGTGGGCGGCACCGGAGACCATGCCGTCGACCTCGCCGTGGTCGACCAACAGGGTGCCGAACATGGACACCGAGGTCACCGCATCGTTGGCGATCTCCCGGCTCATCCCTTTTGACTTGCGGATTTCGTAGAGCTTGTCCGCGAAGCCGGGCCGTAGTTCCGAGGATGCGGGATTGATGATTTCTGCCCCGGTCAACGACACCCCGAGCCGTGATGCCCGCTCGGCGAGCCCGCCGTCCGGGTCGAGGATGACCAGGTCGCAGACGTCCCGCTGGAGGATCCGTTCGGCCGCCAGCAGCACCCGGTCGTCGTTGCCCTCGGGCAGCACGATGCGCTGTTTGTCGGACCTGGCCTGAGCCAGCAGCCGGTGCTCGAACATCAACGGGGTGATCGCGGTGGATTCGGCCACGTCTAGCGCGGTTGCGAGTTCGTTGCCGTCCACGTGGTTCTCGAACAGACCCAGCGAGAGTGCGATGCGCCGGGCGTCCGACGCGGAGGTGACCGGCCGCAGGTCGGCCACGGCGGCCGCGGTGGTGTAGGTGTCCTGGCCGGTCAGGAGCAGCGGCATCGGCGGCCCGGGCAGCGTTCCCAAGAGGTCCAGGACGGATTGATCCGGCCGCACCCCGCCGGTGAGCAGCACCGCGCTCACCCTCCCCGAACTGTCGCTGTGTTGGGTCAGGGTGGCCGACACGATGACGTCGGAACGGTCGCCCGCAGTGATGAGCAGGATGCCCTCGTAGAGGTGTTCGAGCAGGTTGGGGATGGTCATGGCGGCGACCTTCACCCCGGAGACGTCCTGGCCGAGGGTGTCGTCGTTGCCCACCAGGATCTCCGCGTCCAGCATCTGGGCGATCTGCCTCACCGTCGGGTGGGCCATACGCGGGTCTTCGGGCAGCTGCCACACCGGAATCCGCAGGTCGGACACCAGCGCGGCGATCGCCTCCGATTGGCCCGGATCCACTCGGTTGATCACCATCGCCGCGCAGGTCGCATCGTGATCCTGCAGCGCACCCAGGGCGGCCTTCGCGGCCCCCGCCACCTGATCGGCCCGGTGGCCGTGCCCACGGAGCACGAGCACGACCGGTGCGGCCAAGTTCGTCGCCAGGCGGGCATTGAGGTCGAATTCGAAGGCCGCGCTGGCTCCGGTGAAGTCGGTGCCTTCCACCAGGATCACGTCACACTTCGCGGCCAGGCTGTGGAACTTGGCCATCACCCGGGCCACCAATGAGTCGACCTCGGCTGGCGTGCCCGCGGAGCGGGTCTCGTCGGTGGTGACCCCGTAGGACTCCTCGTAGCTCTGCGCCAACTGATAGCGGCTGCGCATCAGGCCGATCATCGGGTCGCCATCGGGCAGATCCCGTACGACTGGGCGGAAGTAGCCGACCCGTTCCACGCGGGCCGAGAGCGCCTCGGCCATCCCCAGGCTCACCAGCGACTTGCCGCTCTCCGGTTCCAGTGACATCACAAACACGGCTTGCTCCACAGCCGTCAGCCTTACAGATCACCACCGTGGGTGTCGCGGCGCAGAGGCGACACCACGATCGGCGTTCCACCGCCCACGCTACGGTTGGCCACCATGGGTGCCTTTGAAGTGCTTTCCGAGCCCGGTCCGAGGCTTTCCGGGGAGACCATCCGGGAAGTCGGATCCGTGTTCGGTTCCTACGTCGACTCCGATCGACAGGCGCCCATGCACGACGCGCTGGCGGACTTGGTGGCCGAACCCATGTCGCCGGATCAGTTGCTCAACGCCGTCGTCGGACTGGCGAACGTGACATCCCTGGTCGTGCTGACGTTGGGCCAGACCGACGAGGCCGCAGCCGACCTCACGCGCGGAGTTGTGGCCCGCAGCGCACACGCCTCGACCGAGGGTGTCTTCCCGCAGGGCCCGGAAGATCCGTTGCACGCCGAGGCGCAGGCCTTCATCCTGCGCGTGTTCGGCGCCATCGATGACGAAGACCTGCCGACCGAGGTCGACGGCCGGCTGCTCGTTGCACTGGCCGCATACGGCGATGCCGCGGTGGTGCTGGCGGATCGGCTGGGCATTCCCCGATCGGTTTTGGGCCCGGCCTTGTCGGAGGCGGCGGCCCGGATGTAGGACAATGGCGGGCATGGCAGCGAAGCGGTCGGGGTGGTTGATCGCGATGCTGCTCGGAGTGGCGGCGATCGTGCTGATCGGCACCGGATTCGTCAACGCCCTGCCGTCCATGATCAGCGGAGCGTCGCGACAGGCGCCGATCGTGGTGTCGCAGCCGCCGGCGGTGGATTTCGCGGCCGGCCCCCTGCTGGATTCCGGCTACGACGTGTCCTTCCCTCAATGCGGCCGATTGTTGCCAGCTCCGACGGAGGGATTCGCAATCGTCGGGATCCACGGCGGCCGCCCGTTCGCCGACCAGCCCTGTTTCCCCGATCAGGCGTGGTGGGCCCAGCAGCACAACGGTTTCGCGGTCTACATGAACACCGAATTCACCGGCGAGGGGGATCCCGCCGCGCTCGGCCGGGAGATGGCCGACGACGTGGCCATTCGGATCCGGATGCAGTACCTACCCGAGCAGACGCCGGTGTGGCTCGATGTCGAGACCGACAACTACTGGCGCGGAACACCCGAGCAACACAACGCGCTGATCTCGGCGATCGCCAATCGGCTCACCGAACTCGGCCACCCGGTGGGGGTGTACTCGGCTCCGAATCTCTGGCGCACGATCACCGGCGGTGCGGATCCCGGGATGCCGATCTGGTTGGCCATCGGCAAGGGAACCCGGGAGAAGGCGGAGAACGCCTGCGGCCGGGTCGGTTTCGGCGGTCAGACGCCGTCGCTGGTGCAGTGGGTGCAGGTGGCCGAGGACGGCGCGCTGCTCGATCACAACCTGATCTGCCCGGGAGTCACGCCGACCGGTCTGTTGCTGCCCACGTCGAGTTGGCAGGCAGGGACGTAACGGCGGGACCGGTGGCGTAGCGGGTAGCAGGTGAAGTAGAAAAGTCCTATGAAGAAATCAATTCTCGCAGTTGTCGCAGTCGCCGCCTCCGCCGTCGGTTTCGCCGCCTACCGGCGCCAGCGGATGGCGCAGGCGATCGGGGAGGGGGCGGACTCCATGGCCACCACCTTCTCCGACGTCGCAGCCAAGGCCGCCACCTCGGTGGGCGAAGCTGCCGACGTCGCCGCCGCCTCCGTCACCAAGGTCGCCGACAAGGCCAGCGACGCCGCCGCCACCGCTGGCAGCCGGGCCCAGGAAGTGGCCAACAAGGCAGCTACGGCCGTGGACAAGGGTGCTCAAGGCGCGGCCGACAGCACCGCGAAGGTGGCGTCGAAGACCGAGCAGGCTGCGGCCAAGGTGTCCAAGGCATCTCAGAAGGCCGCAGAGAATGCGTCGGCCTCGGCCACCGAAGCGGCCGGCAAGGTGGGCGAATCCGTCAACGAGATCGCCTCCGAACTCGATGAGGCCGAGGCCGAGGCCGCCGAAGCTGGCGAGAGCGCCGTCGACGAATCGGGCAAGGGCGCGGCCGGCGCCGCCTGAGGGACTCCTCCGTGGCGGTTCCGGCGGGCGCCGGTAGGCTGCATCCAACACGACCACGGAGGTATTTCGCATGTCGCTGCTCTTCAACCCCGCCGACTACCGCCCGAACCAATCGGACGATGCCACGGCAGCGGACCTGACCGCGCTGATCGAGTTCTTCGAGTCGAAGGGCTTGGCGCAGATGAAGGAAGAGCACCACGCGAACGCCTGGTACGACGACTTCCTCACCGCGTTGGCGAGCAACGGCACGTTCGCCCGATTCGGCACACCCGCAGAGGTGGGTGCGCTGCTCGGCGCCTCCGACGCGCGCTGGGATACCACCCGGATCAACGAATTGAACGAGATCCTGGCGTTCTACTCCCTGTCGTACTGGTACGCCTGGCAGGTGACGGTACTGGGCCTCGGCCCGGTCTGGACCTCATCGAACGAGGCCGCGAAGGAACTCGTCGGAGAACTCCTCGCCGATGGTGCGGTGTTCGGTTTTGGGCTGTCCGAGAAGACGCACGGCGCCGACATCTACAGCACCGACATGGTGTTGACCAAGTCCGGCGACGGTTGGCGCGCCACCGGGTCGAAGTACTACATCGGCAACGGGAACGTCGCCGGCCGGCTGTCGGTGTTCGGGCGGTTCGCTGACGACGACCCGGACGCCCCGGGGGAGTACGCCTTCTTCCTGGTGGATCCGAGCCACCCGTCGTACACGCTGGAGAAGAACCTCGTGGCCTCGCAGATGTTCGTCGCCGCGTTCTCGCTGACCGACTACCCGGTGGAGGCGAGCGACATCCTGCACACCGGCAAGCCCGCGTGGGACGCCGCGTTGGCGACGGTCAACGTCGGCAAGGCCAACCTCGGCTGGGCCAGCATCGGCATCTGCGAGCACGCGTTCTACGAAGCCGTCAACCACGCCAACAACCGCGTCCTCTACGGCACCACGGTGACTGATTTCCCCCACGTGCGGCGGATGTTGGCAGATGCCTACGCCCGCTTGGTGGCGATGAAGCTGTTCGCCGCCCGCGCCACCGACTACATGCGCACCGCGTCCGAGGACGACCGCCGCTTCCTGCTGTTCAACCCCCTGACGAAGATGAAGGTCACCGGGGAAGGGGAACGGGTCATCGACCTGCTCTGGGATGTGATCGCCGCCCGTGGCTTCGAACAGGACACCTACTTCGAGCAGGCGGCCACGCACATCAGGGCCCTGCCGAAGTTGGAGGGGACCGTCGCGGTGAACGTCGCGCTGGTGCTCAAGTTCTTGCCTCAGTATCTGCTCGCCGCAGCCGGTCAGGGACCGGACCTGCCCGAGATCGGAGTGGTGCAGTACGCCAACGACGACGAATACCTGTTCGCCCAGGGCCCCGCGTCCGGACTGGGCAAGATCGGATTCCACGACCCAACCCCCGCGTTCGCCCGCTTCGCCCACCTTCCCAACGTGGCCATCTTCAGCGCGCAGATGAAAGCGTTCGCCAATCTGGTGACGTCGGCGCCGCCGAACGCCGATCAGCAGCGCGATCTCGACTACCTACAGTCGCTGGGCCAGTTGTTCACCCAGATCGTCTATGCCCAATTGGTGTGCGAGGCGGCCGCGCTGGCGCTCGACGCCGGCGGCACCCGGGAGGGGACGGTCTCCGACTTCAGCGATCTGTCGGAGGCCCACATCGATCGGTTGTTCGCCGTCTTCGTGCAGGACTTGGCCGAGTACGCTCTGCAGTTGCACGGGCGGTCCTCGGCCACGCCGGAGCAGCGCGAGGCTGCGCTGCCCATGATTGCTGCCCCGGTCATCGACCCGGTGGCAGAGAAGGACTTCGTCGCCGAAGTGCTGTCCTACGACGGTGCCTACACGATGGCCCCCTAGCCGGCGACGCGGGTGGATCTCGCGCATGTGGTGATCGAGTTGGCCGCGGGCTTCGCGGCCGGGGTGTTCGCCGGAATCACTGGGGCCGGCGGCGGGATCCTTCTGGTTCCGATCCTCGTGTGGCTCGGCTTGCCGCCACTGGCTTCCACGGCCACCTCCAACGTGGCGATCTCGCTCACGGCACTGTCGGGCACGGTGACCAACACCCGAAAGTTCGATCTCCCCTGGCGGCGGGTGCTATTGCTCGCGATCCCGGCGGTGGTGTGCGCCCCGCTGGGCGTGATGTTGGCCGAGCGGCTTCCCACGGTGATGCTGCTCTGGGCCTTCGCGGCCTTCAACCTGATCTCGGTCGGGCTCCTGCAGCTGCGTCTGGCGTCCTCGTCGGCGCCCGTCGCCGGTTCGGATGCGGGCGAGGCGCTGCCAGCGGTACCTGCAACGCCCGCGGTGGCGACCGGTGGGGCGGGGGGACTGCTGGCGGGCCTGTTCGGTGTCGGCGGGGGCCTGATCATGGTCCCGATGCAGACCTTGGCGTTGTCGACTCCGGTGCGACTCGCCTCCCGCATCAGCTTGGCGGTGGTGCTCTTCGCCAGCATCTCTGCGGTGGTCTCGCACGCGGTGACGCACGGTGACGTGCGCTGGTTGACCGGCGTGATCATGGCCGTGGGCGGATTCCTCGGTGCTCCGCTGGGTGCCAGATGGCTGCACCGGCTGTCGGACCTGCAGTCCACCCGGATCATCCAGGTGACGCTGGCGATTGTGGCCGTGTCGTTCGGCTGGCGGGCACTGGCCGGATAAGACTGCGCTTCGTGCTCCGAGACTCAGGGGTACCCCGGGGGTGGACTTCGGGCGTCCCAAGGTGCACAATGGAAATATAGTTACCTAGGCTAAGTAAGTGCCTGTCATGGGTGTGCAAGGAGGAACCGTGGACCCAACGACGACCGAGGAGGACGTGGCCGCGATCGCGGCGGACGTCCATGTCGCGGTGATGAAGCTGGCCCGACGACTGCGGACCGAGTGGACCGAGGAACTCACCGCCACCCAAGTGGGCACCCTCGGGTCCGTCGTGCGCGAAGGGCCCATGCCGATCTCGGCACTCGCCGCTCGGGAAGGGGTGCGGGCGCCCTCGATGACACGAACCGTGAAGCTGCTCGAGGCCAAGTCGCTGGTCGCCCGCAGTCAAGACCCCGACGATGCCCGAGTGGTGGTGGTCTCAGCGACCGACGCCGGCCGGGCGGCGGTGGAACGGATTCGGCGCGCCCGGCGTGCGTGGCTCGCCGAACAGTTGGCGAGGCGCACGCCGGGTGAACTCGCCGCATTGCGTGCGGCGGCGCCGATTCTGACGGAGGTGGCGCAGAGTTGAGCCGCACTTTTGCTTCCTTCAGCCACCGGAACTACCGCTGGTTCATCTCCGGTCAAGCGGTCACCAACATCGGCACCTGGATGCAGCGCATCGCCCAGGATTGGCTGGTGCTCGAGGTCACCCACGGCAATGCCGTGGCGCTCGGCCTGGTCACAGCCCTGCAGTTCTTGCCCTTCCTGCTGCTCACCCCGTTCACCGGGGTGGTGGCCGATCGATTCAGCCGGCGCGCGGTGCTGATGGTGACCGGTGCCGCGGGCGGCACGGCGGCGGCCGCCCTCGCAGTGACCACCATGGCCGGTGCGACGACGCTGGGGGTCATCCTCGCCGCCGGCGCCGTGCTGGGGGTGGCATCGGCGTTCGATCATCCCGCCCGGCAGGCGCTGCTGGGGGAGTTGGTGGGTCCGGATGAGCTGCGAAACGCCGTCGCGCTGAACGGTGCCACCTTCAACATGGCCAGGATCGTCGGGCCGGCGCTCGCCGGTCTCGGGATCGCCGCACTGGGAACCGGGCCGGTGTTCGCGGTGAACGCGGCCTCCTTCGCGGTGGCGGTGTGGACGCTGACCCGGTTGCGTTCGGCGGACTTCCACCTCGTCGCCCGGTCCGCCGAGCGGGTGACGTTCACCGCCGGGCTGCGGTACTTGCGCTCCCGGTCCGATCTGGTCTTCGTCATCCTCGCTGTCGCGTTGGCGGCGGTGTTCGCGTTCAACTTCGCCTTGACCACCGCACTGATGGCCACCGCGGAATTCGACCGGGGTGCGGCCGAATACGGCCTGCTCGGCACCAGCCTGGCCCTCGGCTCGATCACCGGATCGTTGCTGGCGGCCCGGCGCCGGGCGCCGATCGATCTGCGCTACGTATTCGCCGCCGGGGTCGCCTTCGGCCTGGTCACCGCAACCGCCGGGTTGATGCCCAACTACCTCACCTTCGTACTTTTCCTGCCATTGGCGGGATTGACCGCGTTGACCTTCTCGATCGGTGCCCAGAGCTACCTGCAGTTGCATACCGACCCGGGCATGCGCGGTCGTGTGATGGGCTTCTACGCGCTGGTCTTCTTCGGCAGCAATCCGGTCGGGGCACCGTTGCTCGGTTGGATTTCGATGCAGTTCGGCCCACGCTGGGCCCTCATCGGCGGTGGTCTGTTGGCGGCCGCCGCGTTGACCCTGCTCAGTCTGTGGGCGGCGCACCGCGGGATCTTCGCGGCCGGTCGGGCAGTTGCCATCCGGGCGGTCGACGAGGACGGCGGCGACGAGCAGCGCGAGCGAAAGCCGGTTCGCGTGGGCTAGGTTGGCGCCAACCCGACAAGGAGGTCGCGATGGGCAAGGCGAAGAAGTCGAAGGCTGACGAGGCCGCGCCGGCCGATGGCGCGGAGATCCCCACGACCGTGCTGTGGCGCGATGAGCCGGCGAAACACGACTACCCGGCGGCTGGCAACTACCTGAGCCTGTTGGCCGATCCCGACACGGTTGCCTACCTGGTGGATCAACTGCAGCACGCTCCGATCGAACACTTCCGCGCCAACGATCTGCTGCGGGCGGCCGGGCTGGAGTTGCTGCCGCTGGGGGACTACAGCGTGAAGGTGGACCTCAAGAAGATGATCCTGGGAACCCCGCTGTCGCCGGTGCTCATCGTGCGTGGCGACGTGCTCAACGGCTTCCCGTTGACCATCGCCGACGGCTACCACCGGATTTGCGCCAGCTACCACCTCTCGGAGAAGACCTACATTCCCTGCAAGGTGGTCGATCTGCCGGTCAAGGAAGTCGTCCCGGACAAGTCCTGAGTCGGGGGCGTACGGCTCACCCGGGTCGGGCGGAGCCGCCGAGTTGCTCGGCGAACCAGTAGCCGGAGTCTTTGATGATCCGCGCCTGGGTGGCGTAGTCGGTGTAGACCAGGCCGAACCTCGGAACCAGGCCCAGGGCCCACTCGAAGTTGTCCAACAGCGACCACGCGAAGTAGCCGTCCACCGGCACCCCGCGCTCGCGCGCCGCGGCGACCTCGGCCAGATGCGAGGAGTAGTAGGCGATGCGCGCGGGGTCGTGCACTCGGCCGTCCACCACGCGGTCGTCGAACGACGCCCCGCCTTCGGTCACGACCAGCCGTGGGAAGTGGTCGTAGGCATGCATGGCGTCGAGCACCATGCCGAGCCCCTCGGGCATGATCTCCCAGCCGAGCGAAGTAGTGGGTGCGTCATCGGCGCCGCCACCGCCGAACTGCGGCACGGTCCACAACCCCGGGATGGGCAGGAAGGGTGCTCGTAGCCGCGTGTAGTACTGCACGCCGAGGAAGTCCAGATCTGCGGTCATCTCGTCGAGGTCGCCGTCGCGGATGTAGGCGCGCACCCCGCGCAGCAGGCCTGCTTCCTCCCACGGATAGCCGCGGCCGATGATCGGTTCGACGAACGCCCGGTTGAGCACGGCGTCGGCGCTCCGGGCGGCGAGGTCCGCCAGCGGCCCGGGTCCACCGCCCACCGGTGGCGTGAGGTACTGGGTGGTGCCGATGTCCGCGCCGCTGGTTGCCGACCGCAACGCATGGGATCCCCACACGGTCGCCAGGTTGACGTGATGCAGCGATGCGAAGTAGGCCGGGAGCGAACGCTTGCCCGGAGCGAAGTTGCCCACCAGGTGGCCCGAGATCACGATGTTGAGCGGTTCGTTGAACAACATCCAGTGTTCGACCAGGTCCCCAAGCGCCTCACCGACGATCTGGGCGTAGTCGGTGAACCGGTGGGCGGTCTCCCGATTCGTCCAACCACCGGTGTCCTGCAATCCCTGCGGCAGGTCCCAGTGGTAGAGCGTGACCCACGGTTCGATCCCGTTGGCCAGGCATTCCTCGATCACCCGCCGGTAGTGGTCGAGGCCGGCGCGGTTCACCCGCGACGACCCGGTCGGCTGGATCCGTGGCCAGGAGAGCGAGAACCGGTAGGCCGAGAAGCCCAGATCGCGGATCAGTGCGATGTCTTCGGCGTACCGACGATACGAATCGGTGGCCTCGTCCCCGGTCGTGCCGTCGGCGATGGGTGTCTTTCCCCGCCAGTTGCGTCGGTGGGTGAAGGTGTCCCAGATCGATGGGCCCTTCCCGTCGGCGTCCGGCGAGCCTTCGATCTGATACGCCGCCGTCGCCACACCCCAGGTGAAGTCGTCACCGAAGTCGGCCAGTCTCATGGGACTCCTTTCACCTTGACCACGAGCACCGCGCCAAGCAGGGTCAGCACGGCGGCGGTGAGATAGAGGGTGCTGTAGGCGAATTCGTAGCCGTTGACCTTCAGGATCGCCACGATCGCGCCGGCGAGGAAGGGCGCCAGCACCTGCGGACCGCTGTTCGCGATGTTGATCACGCCCAAGTCCTGGGCCCGCGCCTCAGCGTTCGGCAGCACGCGGGAGATCAGGGCGAGGTCCACCGCGGTGTAGGCGCCGAAACCCAAGCCCATGATGAAGGCCGAGACGATGGCCATCGGCACGCTCCTGGCGAAGGAGAGGATCACCATGGCCAGCGCCGCTACCACCGACGCTCCGATCACGAATGGCTTGACCTTGCCCACCTTGTCGGAGATCGGCCCGATGGCGGGGGTGGAGATCACCAGTCCGACGATGTAGAAGACCAGGATGCCCAGCACCGCTCCGGGGGCGTCGTCGTTGCTCTTGCCCAGAACGTCGATGGTGAAGAACAGCAGGTACGACGTCACGAAAGCGATGCCCAGCATGACGAGGAACCGGGTGAGCCACACCCAAGCGAAGTCGGGATACTGTTTGGGACTGATCCAGAAGCTCTTCGCGAAGGCGCCCCACTGCATCGTCGGGATCCGTTCCTTCTTCAGTTGCGGGTCGCGCATCTTGAAGAAGAACAACGCGGCGGTGGCCGCGACGATCGCGGCGACCACGAGATAGCGCACGAACTGCCCGGAGACGGAGTTGTTGTCACCGGGGACCGCCACCGAGATCACCGCTCCCACGATGACCCCCAGGGGTTGGGCGACTCCGACCATGGCCGAGACCGTTCCCCGCTGATCGACCGGTACCTGATCCGGAATCATGGCGGTCATCGCGGCGTAAGACGCGTTGAGGGTCAACTGGGCCATGCCCCAGCCGATCACCAGGCCGCCGAGGATCGGTGAGAGGCCTACGAAGACGAGCACCCCGACCGCCAAGACCGATGCCCAGAGCACCCAGGGTCGCCGACGCCCGAACCGTGAGGACGTCCGGTCGCTCAGGGCGCCGGCGATGGGGCTGACGATCATCGAGACCAAACCGCCGATGGACAACACCAGGGCGAGGCTGGCCTCCTTGGTCTCCGAACCCACGATCGCGTCGACCTGCAGCGGCAGCAGGAACTGGATGGGGGCGAAGAAGGCCGTCCAAATGCCCAGGTTGGTCAGGGAGAGGACGGCGATGAAACCCCAACTGACGCGTTGGGTCGGTTCGGCCAGGGGATCGAGCGGTTCGGTGGCGGTCGTCTGTGCCATGTCGGCGCCCATTTCTCGAAGTGCCCGCGGAACTCCGCGCGGCTGCCGGGATCAGTGGGGTTCAGCGTGGCAAACCAAAGACGCTATTGCAGCATAATCCGCTATTCCGCCGCCGACTTGCCGCCTCGGCTGCTTGCGGGGGTGTCGAGGTGGTTCACTCGGGTCACCCGGGAGGACTGACGAGGGGATTGAGACCGATGCGCGATGTGGTGGAAGTGGCCGAGGCATTTCGGGGCTTCTTCGGCGACCAGGACCGTCGGCCGCGACTCTTCTTCGCACCGGGTCGGGTCAACCTGATCGGCGATCACATCGACTACTCGGGCGGCCTGGTGCTCCCCATGGCGATCGATCGCGGGACGCTGCTGGTTGCCCGGCAGCGGCGTGATACCACCATCCGGGCACGGTCACTGGATCGACCTGGCGAGGTGATCGCCGACCTGGGCGATACCCGATTCGATCCCGCGCACGACTGGTTCTCGTACGTGATCGGCGTCGCGCACACACTCGCCACCGATGGCTACGCCCTCGACGCCGGCTTCGACCTGTTGTTCGCCGGCGACATTCCCGATGGCGCAGGGCTGTCGAGTTCCGCTTCGTTGGAACTCGTGACGGCGGTGGCCTTCAACACCTTCGCCGGATTCGGGTTGGCGGCGACGGATCTCGCCGAGGTGGGTCAGCGGACGGAGAACGACTACATCGGCGTCTCGTGCGGGATCATGGACCAATTGGCCGTGGCACGGGGGCGGCGCGGCCACGCGATGCTGATGGACTGCGATGACATGACCGTGAGCTACGTACCCTTCCCCCACGATCGGGTCACGCTCATCATCGCCAACAGCAACCATCGCCGGAGTCTGGCGGACTCGGCCTACAACGACCGACGGCAAGCGGTCGAATCCGCGGCCGAACTGCTGGGGACCACCCGACTCGTGGACCTGCCGTTGACCGAACTGCAAGGCGGGAAGCGCCACCTGAACGAACAGGAGTTCCGCCGGGCCCGTCACACCATCACCGAACAGGCGAGGGTGATCGAAGCTGCCGGAGCCCTGCGCAGCGGTGACTTGGAGCGTCTCGGGACACTCATGCGTGAGTCGCACGAATCGCTGCGTGACGACTTCGACGTCACCGGCCCCCACCTCGATGCGTTGGCCGCGGCCGCGTGGGCGCAACCCGGGGTGGTCGGGGCGAGGATGACCGGTGCCGGATTCGGGGGCTGCGCGGTGGTGCTCGCCCGCAGGGGTGCGGAGGCCGAGGTGGTCGAGGGCATCGAACGCGACTACCTCGCCCGCATGGGCACGGCGGCGACTTGCTTCGTGGTGGGCAGCGACGACGGCGCGCGGGAACTCGCCGACGAGGAGGCCGAGGCGTGACCGGGGACGTCCTCGATCCAGGTCCGGCAATCGCGGACCTGGTCGGCTACGCCATTACCACCGGGCTGGTGGCCGATGGCGACGCGCGCTGGGCGGTGAACCGGATCATCGAAGTGCTGCGCCTTGATGATGTGGGCACGTATCACGGGCCCACGATCGCTCCGCCTCCGCCCACGGCCGACGACGCACTTGCCGGGGCCCTCGACCTTGGCGTGGCGACGGGTTTGATCGAGGACACGGCCGGCCGACGCGACCTGCTCGACGCCGCTCTGATGGGCGCGTTGATGGCGCCGCCGAGTGTGGTGACGGCGGAGTTCTGGCATCGCTACGCAGCGGCACCCGAGGCGGCGACGGACTACTTCTACCGTCTCAGCGAGATGTCCAACTACATCCACGCCGCCCGGGTCGCGCGGAACCCGCGTTGGGTCTACCCCAGTCGGTACGGCGACCTCGATATGACGATCAACCTGGCCAAGCCGGAAAAGGATCCACGCGACATCATCGCCGCCGGCAAGGCGGCCGCCAGCGGCTATCCGACGTGCCTGCTGTGCCCGGAGAACGAGGGATACGCCGGCCGACTCGACCACCCGGGTCGGCAGAACCTCCGGTTGATCGAATTGGAACTGGCGGGTAGCCCGTGGTTTTTCCAATACTCGCCCTACGTCTACTACCCGGAACACTGCATCGTGCTCTCGGCCGCACATGAGCCGATGCGACTCACCCGCGTCACCTTCACCCGGCTGCTGCAATTCGTCGACCAGTTCGGCGCCTACTTCATCGGTTCGAACGCGGACCTGCCGATCGTGGGGGGGTCGATCCTCTCCCACGACCACTTCCAGGGCGGCAGGTACGAATTCCCCATCGAACGGGCGGCCGCGGTGGCAGAGCTCGAGGCGCCGCACCGGATGCGGGCGCAGGTCGTGGACTGGCCGCTGAGCGTGCTTCGGATCACCGGCTCCGACCCCGAGCTGCTGGCAGATACCGGCTTCGCGGTGCTGGAGGCCTGGCGCGGCCACGACGTGCCGGCGACCGGCGTCCGGGCGTGGACCGGCGACACCCCTCACAACACAGTGACCCCCATCGCTCGCCGAGCCGGATCGGACTTCCAACTCGATGTGGTGCTCCGGAACAACCGCACCAGCGCCCAACATCCGGACGGTATCTTCCATCCGCATGCCGAGATCCACCCGGTGAAGAAGGAGAACATCGGTCTGATCGAAGTGATGGGTCTGGCGGTGCTGCCTGCCCGGCTTGCGGCCGACATCCCGCGGTTGGCCGCCGCCCATGCCGGGGAAGTGGAATTGGCCGACGACTTGGCGGCGCACCGTCCGATGCTGGATGCGATTCCGGTCGGATCGCTCGATGCCGAGCAGGCGGTGAGGTCGGCGGTGGGCGCCTACTTCACCGCGGGACTCGAACACTGCGCCGTCCTCGGCCCGGCGTCCTCGTCAGTGCCGTATTGGGCGGAGTTGCTTGCGCCACTCGGCTTCCGCCCGGTCTGAGGCGAGTCGTCAACCCGCCGGTCGGACCCGCGACCGCGTGGGGAACACGGGTCCGACCGTCGTGGGCAGCGCCGGAACGCGCTGTGGGGCTACAGCGACTTCGTCGCCAGGTACCAGTCCTTCTTCGTCAGCGTCTCGTCGGCCTTGCGCTCCTCGAGCGCCTCGGCGGTGCGCGGTGCACCCACCACGACGTCGTCCCCGGGGCGCCAGTTCGCGGGGCAGGAGACGGTGTTCGCATCTGCGGTCTGCAGCGCATCCACGAGCCGGACGATCTCGTCGATGTTGCGGCCGGCGTTCATCGGGTAGTAGATGACGGCCCGGATCTTGCGCGTCGGATCGATCACGAACACGGCCCGCACGGCCGCGGTGTCACCGCCCTCACCCGGGTGGATCATGCCGTAGGCGTGGGAGACCTTGAGATCGAGGTCGGCGATGATCGGGAAGGGGATCTTGACGCCCTGCTTCTCTTCGATCGCGTTGACCCAGGCGAGGTGGGAGAAGATCGAGTCGACCGAGTTGCCGATCAGTTGCACGTTGCGTTCCGCGAAGTCGTCGGCCCGCTCGGCGAATCCGATGAACTCGGTGGTGCACACCGGGGTGAAGTCGGCCGGGTGGGAGAAGAGCACGATCCACTTGCCCTCGTAGTCGTCGAGGGTGAGGGGGCCGTGGGTGGACTCGCTGTTGATGGCGGGTGCCTGGTCGCCGATGCGAGGCAGGGACACCGTTGGGGTTTCGCTCATTTCGGGTTGCTTTCCTGTTCGGAGTAGTGACAAACGACAAATCGGCGCCGACGGGTCGGAAGACCCATCAGACGCCGACGGCTGAGTGCATCGTGCACGCGATCAGGCGCGCCCTCGCTCGGAAGCCGTCGGAGGAATCCGACGACAACAGGTGGAGAACGCGGCCATGGCAGAACCCTATGACCCCCCTGATCCACGTCACGTCACCGGGTCATGCCTCGGCCGCGGACGCCCCGTACGTCGCGAGGTGGTCGAGCAGCGCCGCGCTGACGTCGTCCACTGCTTGCTCCGGCAGCCAGTGTCCGGCGTCGGGCAGGATCACGAACTCGTACGGCCCGGTCACGTAGTCGGCGGTGGCCAGGGCGCCGGCCTCGCCGAGGGCCGGGTCGCGTCGGCCCCAGATGTAGAGCGTCGGCACCTCGATGCGGTGCATCGGCAGCGATGGCTTCACCACGTCCCGGGGCATCGCCCGGTACCAGTTCAGCATCGCGGTGAGCGCACCCGGCTCGGCGACGTTCGCCGTGTAGCGGGCGACCGAATCGGCCGGCAGCCCCCGCATCACGGCCCGCCACATCGGCCGGGACGGCGCGAGCAGAGTTTCGGCCAGGTGCGGCACCTGGAACAGGCCCATGTACCAGGACTTCAGGCCCTGGGTGCTGCGGATCATGGCCCGCTGCATGGCCGCCGGGTGGGGGGTGGAGAGCACGGTGAGGGATCGGACTCGCGCGGGAGCGTCGGAGGCGAGCGCCCAGGCCACGGCACCACCCCAGTCGTGGCCGACAACGTGGGCTCGGTCGATGTCCAGCGCATCGAGCAGGCCGGTGACGTCTGAGGTCAACGGACCTAGCCGGTATTCCGCCACCCCCTTCGGACGCGCGCCGGGGGAGTAGCCCCGCTGATCCGGTGCCACCGTGCGGTATCCGGCCGCATTCAGGCGTTCGGTCAGCGGGCGCCAGCAGGTCCGGTCCTGGGGGAACCCGTGCAGCAGGACGACAACTTCGCCGTCCTGCGGACCGCTGATATCCACGTCGAAGTCGAATCCATTCACCGGCACCGTCGTCATGCCCGCCAGGGTACGCCCGCTCGGCGCCGACCGGCATGCCCACGCAGCGGTCGGCCGCAGGATCGGGACGACCCGGATGCCAGGCTAGTGACCCATGACCGCTCGTGCCGCTCCCGATTCCCCGCCGAGGCGTGGCCGGTGGCGGCCGTGGGCCTCCGTGCTGGCAACCGTGTTGATCCTCGGTCTGCTCATGGTTCCGGGTCCGTCGGTGCCCGACGTCGGTTTCGACGGCATCGATTTCGTCGCCCACGTGGTGCTCTTCGGTGTGTGGGCGACGGCAGTGCAGTGGGAGTTCGACCCGCCGCTCAGGGTGCTGCTCGGGTGGGCCGCGGTATTCGCCTTGGGCACGGAGTTGCTGCAGACGCTGGCGATCGAGCGCACCTTCTCGGTGGCAGACATCGCGGCAGACCTCACGGGGGTACTGCTGGCAGCAGCCGGGTGGAGGCTGCTGCGTCGGACGTCACTCCAGGCTGGCGAATAGCTCTCGCGCCTGGGCGGAATCCCACTTCAGCGCGGATTGGCCATCGACATCGAAGGTGCCTTCTTCCGTCGGCACGGTGGTCGAGGTGCCCCAACCGAGCGACAGCATGCCCATCGCGATTCCGATGCGGGTGATGTCGAAGATGTTGGTGCCGCGGGAGACGGTCAGCGACTCACCGGCCGCGTAGGCAGTGGGGTAGGACCGCCACGGCAGCATCCAGGTGAGCGGGCTGAGCGCCTTCTTCCCGACCGCGGAGACGAATTCCTGTTGGCGTTCCACCCGGCCGAGATCGCCGCGCGGATCGGCGTACCGCATGCGCACGTACGCCAGGGCGGTCGGGCCGTCCATGGTCTGGCACCCGGCGACGACGTTGAGTCCGCTGAATTCGTCGTTGAAGTCCTGCACCGGGCACAGGGTGACCCCGCCGAGCGCGTCGGTGGTGTTGGCGATGCCGGCGAATCCGATCGCCACGAAGTCGGTGACCTGCAGCCCCGTCACCTGTTCGACCGTCTCGATGAGCAACTCCGGACCGCCGAGCGCGTAGGCGGCATTGATCTTGTCGTTGCCGAATCCGGGGATCGGCACCCAGGAATCTCGCGGAATCGAGACCAGCGTCGGCGTCCCGAAAGTCGGGATGTGCAGCAGCATGATCGCGTCGGTGCGGTCGCCCTCGACTGAACCGGTGGTCAACTGCTCCTGCTGCTCGGCGGTCAGTCCCGCGCGGCTGTCGCTACCGACGATGAGCACGTTCTTCCCGCTGGTATTCACGCTGCTCGTCGGCGGCAGGGCGTCGATTCGGTTGACCGAAAGCATGAACAGCGCGGCCAGAGAGACGAAGTAGGCGACCAGCGCCAGCACCACCCACCGAAGCCAGCGGCGCTTGCGTTTCCCCGACTTCCGACCCGGGGGCTTCTTGGCCGGGCCAGGCGGTGTGCGTCCCGGAGTGACTGGCGGCGGCACTGCCGGCGGGACTGCTGCGCGCGGGGAGTTCGGAGGTGGAGCGGGCGGGGTCGCGGCCCTGCCTGGTGCCGGGATCACTGGGATTGGGCGCGGCTTCGACTCGGCCGGGTCATTCGCGATCACCGCGGTGGCGTCGGCGTCCTCGGGCTGCGGAAGGGCGCGTGTGCTGTCGTCGTCATCCTCGGGTCGCAAGAAGGACTCGAACTCCGGTGGCAGCGCGTTCACCAGATCATGGTGCCCTGTCCCGCTCGATCCATACAGCCCTTTCCAGACGAAGACGGGGTATTCATCGACCGCGGGCCGGTTTCTTACCCAACTCGTGCAGGCGCCGAACGCAAGGTTCACCGATACCCAGGAGACGCGGTTGCCGTGCCGGCTGCACCCATTCGGCGTCAGGTGCTCGGGGCATCGTCGCCATCGGCGACGCAGGTGTGGTGCCCCCGGCAGGATTCGAACCTGCGCACATGGCTCCGGAGGCCACTGCTCTATCCCCTGAGCTACGGGGGCGCAGGGGTGCTTATCGCAAGGATGACCCTACCAGCAGACTCGCCAACGGCAGTGGTGCGGCCGGGCTTGGATGGATGCCAGAGTTGGGGCATGACCGAAGTGCTTTCCCGGCGGCGTCCGACGCGGGCGATCGCTGCCATGTTGCTCGCGTTCCCGGCGTCGCTGCTGGCGCTCGGCGGCTGCGCAACCCTGTTGACGGATGACGGAACCACTCGGATCGGGACCCTCGAACCGGGTCCGGCGACACAGGGCAGCAACTTCTTCGGCGTCTCCTTCGAACCATGCACGGGAATCGAACTGGAGGGCTACCCGCCGTTCCTCGCCAGAGCCTCCTACGACTACTACCAAGGACCATGGTGTGCCAGCCAGGGCGACACCCGCACTTACCTGTGGGCCTACGCCCGGCCGATGAGCAGTGAGCAGTCGGCGGCCTCGATCAACCAGGACGTTCTGGCCGACGCCGACCAGATGGCGCTCGACCTCGAGGCGCAGGGCTACCAGCGGGTCTGCGGTGTCGCCGACCCTGGAGTGAGGATCGACGCCGGCTTCGAGAGCGCCGCTGAGGCGACGCGGATACGGCTGGCCAACCGCGGTCAGGTGGCTGATCCGCCACAGGCGACGAGCACCGAACCCCCGGCCCTGCTGGTCTCGGTGTCGCCTGCGACCCGTGCCCCCAGCGTGCCGGAGGGTGCGTACGCGCCGCCCTGCTGAGCCATCTGCGACCTCAGTAGGCTGGGCGCATGACTCCTGAGGCCCTTGCAGCAGTGATCCGCGACGCCGTGGTCGCGGCGGTCGCCTCCGGGCAACTGCCGCTCGGGGCCGATGCAGTGCCCGACGACATCGTGGTCGAACGGCCGCGCAACCCGGACCACGGGGACTATGCGACGAACGTGGCCATGCGACTCGCGAAGCCGGCCGGTATGGCGCCTCGAGCGCTGGCCGAGGTCTTGGCCGCCGGGATCGAGGCCGCCCCAGGGGTTGCGAGCGCGACGGTCGCCGGCCCGGGTTTCATCAACATCACCCTCGAGGCGGCGGCGGCCGGGCAGATCGCGGCCGAGGTGATCGCGGCCGGCGCGGATTTTGGTCGCTCCGATTCGCTCGCCGGGGTGAAGGTGAATGTGGAGTACATCTCGGCGAACCCGACCGGTCCGCTGCATCTGGGGCACACCCGATGGGCCGCCGTCGGAGACGCGTTGGCCAGGGTGCTCAGCGCTGCCGGGGCCGAGGTCACCCGCGAGTTCTACATCAACGACCGCGGTGTCCAGATGGACCGATTCGGCGAATCCCTGCTGGCGGCGGCCAAGGGGCGGCCAGCTCCGACGGACGGCTACCACGGCGGCTACATCGTTGAACTCGCCGCGGAGATAGTCCGGGATCGGCCGGAACTGCTCGAACTGCCGGAGCCGGAGGCGATGGTGGAGTTCCGGGAGGAGGGCTACCAACGGCAGCGGGCCCAGCAGGAGGCGGTCCTGGAGGTCTTCCGCACCCACTTCGACGTCTGGTATTCGGAGCGCCACCTTCACGAGAGCGGTGCCGTCGAACGAGGACTGGCCACCCTTGAGGCGCAGGGACATCTGTACCGGGCCGACGACGCATTGTGGTTGCGCACCACCGACTTCGGAGACGACAAGGACCGGGTGCTGATCAAGGGCGACGGCGAATTGACCTACTTCTCTTCGGACAGCGCCTACTACGTCGACAAGAGATCCCGCGGCTTCGACATCAACATCTACCTGCTCGGTGCCGACCACCACGGCTACGTGGGCCGGCTCAAGGCCCTCGCGGCCTGCGCCGGCGACGACCCGGACTACAACATCGAGGTACTCATCGGTCAACTCGTGAAGATCTATCGCGGCGGTGAGGAGGTGCGCCTGTCCAAGCGGGCCGGCGAGATCGTCACACTGGAGGATCTCGTCGACGAGGTGGGTGTGGACGCGGCCCGGTATTCGCTCATCCGGTATCCGGCCGACTCGCCGCTGACGCTGGACTTGGACTTGCTGCTCAAGCGCAGCAACGACAACCCCGTCTTCTATGTGCAGTACGCCCACGCGCGCATCTCGTCGGTGCTCCGTCACGCGGCCGACCTCGGCATCGACTGGTCGAATGCCGAATTCGACGCCGGCCTGCTGCAGCACCCGCGTGAGGGCGATCTACTGGGAGTGATCGCGGAGTTGCCCGGCACGGTGGCCTCGGCGGCTGAACTGCGCGAGCCCCACCGGGTCGCCCGCTACCTGGAGGAACTGGCCACCGCCTACCACAAGTTCTACGACTCCTGCCGGGTGCTGCCGCGGGCTGACGAGGAACTCACGGACACCAACATCGCGCGCCTCTGGCTCTGCGCCGCCGCCCGGCAGACGCTGGCGAACGGACTCGACTTGTTGGGCGTCGACGCTCCGGAGCGGATGTGAGCCGGGCGCACCCGGCCGGGCCGCTGCACGGCGACCTGGTCACCACCAGCGAGGTGTCGGCTCCGCCGAACACCGCCGTCAGCGCCGAACTCGACCCCCTCACCTGGTCGGCGAACGTGGCCCGCGGCGAGTCCGGTCAGGTGACCGTCGCCGGCATCCCGGTGGGTGAGCTGTCTGACGACTACGGCACCCCGCTGTTCGTGCTCGACGAGGCGGATCTGCGGTCCCGAGCGCGCAAGTACGTCGAAGCGTTCCGCGGCTCCGCTGCCGAGGTGGACGTCTACTACGCCTCCAAAGCGTTCCTGAGTTCCACCGTGGCCCGTTGGGTGACTGCGGAGGGCATGCGCCTCGACGTCTGCACCGGCGGTGAACTCGCGCTCGCGTTGCGCAGCGGCGTTCCCGGGGAGCAACTGCTGTTCCACGGCAATAACAAGTCGGCCGCCGAACTCGACGCCAGCCTCGCCGCGGGGGTCTCCCGCATCGTCGTGGACTCGTTCGACGAGATAGAGATGCTCGCCCGGATCGCCCGCGAGCGTCAGGTGGTGGCGCCGGTGCTGGTGCGGGTCACGCTGGGGGTGGAGGCGCATACCCACGAGTTCATCGCCACCGCCCACGAGGATCAGAAGTTCGGATTCTCGCTCGCCTCCGGGCGGGCCCTGCAGGCCGTCGAGCGGGTGCTGGCCGAGGAGCACCTCGAACTGGTGGGGATCCACAGCCACATCGGGTCGCAGATCTTCGTCGCTTCCGGCTTCGAGGTGGCTGCGGGCCGCGCCGCATCGTTCCTGGCGAAGATCCGCGACGAATATTCGGTGGTGATCGGTGAACTCAACCTCGGCGGGGGTTTGGGAATCCGGTACACCGCCGACGATGCCCCGATCGACATCGGCGAGATGGCCCCGCACCTGGTGGAGCTTGTGGCTTCCGAGTGCGCCCGGCGAGGGTTCCCGATGCCTCGGCTGGCATTCGAACCGGGTCGTGCGATCGTCGGACCGTCGACCTTGACGCTCTATCGGGTCGGAACCGTCAAACGACGCAGCCTGGAGGGTGGCGGATCACGGGTGTACGTCAGCGTCGACGGCGGAATGAGCGACAACATCCGCACCGCGTTGTACGACGCCGACTACACCGTGACGCTGGCCAACCGGGTGTCGGATGCGGCTGCGGTGCGGGCGCGGGTGGTCGGCAAGCATTGTGAGAGCGGCGACATCGTGGTTCGCAACGCGTGGTTGCCGGCCGACATCGCCCCGGGCGATCTGCTCGCGGTGGCCGCGACGGGAGCCTACAACCGTTCCATGGCCAGCAACTACAACCTCGTCACCAGACCTGCCGTCGTGAGCGTGGCGGACGGCCGGAGCGCCGTGGTGCTGCGGCGCGAAACTCTGGACGACCTCTTCGCAACCGACCCAGGATTGGCGTGAGAACCTGATGACCGTGACCGATTCACTCAAAGTCGCCATGCTCGGAGGCGGCGTCGTCGGCTCCCAGGTGGCGCGGTTGATGGCTGAGAACGCCGACGACCTCGCAGCCCGCGCCGGTGCCCGCCTGGAACTGGTCGGAGTCGCCGTCCGCGACGCCTCCCGCCCGCGGGACGGCATCGACGGTGCGCTGCTCACGGATGATCCGGCAGCCCTGGTGGCACGCGACGATGTGGATATCGTCATCGAGGTCATGGGCGGGCTGGAGCCGACCGCAGACCTCCTGCTCGCCGCTATGTCGCACGGGTCGAGTGTGGTGTCGGCGAACAAGGCGCTGATCGCGACCGAGGGTCCGATGCTGCACGCCGCGGCCGAGAACAACTCCGTGGATCTCTACTACGAGGCTGCGGTCGCCGGCGCGATCCCGCTGCTGCGACCGTTGCGTGAGAGCCTGGTCGGGGACCGCGTGCGGCGGGTGCTGGGCATCGTCAACGGCACCACCAACTACATCCTCACGAAGATGGACGAGGAGGGGGCCGCCTACGACGACGTACTGGCCGAGGCGCAACGTCTGGGATACGCCGAAGCGGATCCGACCGCCGATGTGGAGGGCCTCGATGCGGCCGCGAAAGCCGCTATTCTCGCCGGTCTGGCTTTCCACTCGTCGGTTTCCCTCGACCAGGTGTCCTGTGAAGGTATTTCCCGGCTCAGCCAGGACGACATCGCGGCCGCCCGTGAAGCCGGATTCGTGGTCAAACTGCTCGCAGTGGCCGAACTTGTCGGCGACGCCGACGGCGAAGGCCCCGAGGCGGGAATCGTGGTTCGGGTACACCCGGCGATGGTGCCGAGGTCCCATCCGCTGGCGAGTGTGCGTGACGCCTACAACGCCGTATTCGTTGAGGCCGAGGCGGCGGGTCAGGTGATGTTCTACGGTCGCGGTGCCGGTGGCGAACCCACCGCCAGCGCCATTCTGGGTGATGTGGTGGCAGTGGCCCGCAACCGACTGGCGGGCCGTCCCGGCCCCGGCCGATCGGACTACGCCGGCCTGACGGTGCTTCCGCTGGGCCGCGCGACCACCAGGTATGCCGTCAGCCTCGTGGTGCACGACCGTCCCGGAGCGTTGGCAGCGGTGGCCCAGGTGTTCGCCGACGGCGGCGTCTCGCTGCAGAGTGTGCGCCAGGAAGGCGGACTCGAAGAGGGCGTGCCCGATGCTGGCCTGGTGGTGCGCACCCACCTGGCCAACGAGGCCGACCTGCGGGCCGTGGTCGAGCGACTGCGTGCCCTCGACGAGGTCAAGGAGATCGCCGGTGTGATCCGAGTCGAGGGAGGCCCGGACCTATGACCGGCGCGCACGTCTGGCGGGGTGTGATCGAGGAATACCGAGAGCGGTTGCCGGTGACCTCTGCAACGCCGGTGGTGACGCTGCGGGAAGGCGGGACCCCGCTGGTGGCGGCCCAGGAGGTGTCGGCCCTCACCGGGTGCGAGGTCTACCTCAAAGTTGAGGGGGTCAATCCGACCGGATCGTTCAAGGACCGTGGCATGACCATGGCGATCTCCAAGGCGGCCGAGTCCGGTTCCAAGGCGGTGATCTGCGCCTCCACCGGCAACACCTCGGCGAGTGCGGCCGCCTATGCGGTGCGGGCCGGCATGGTCTGCGCGGTGTTGGTCCCAGCGGGCAAGATCGCCATGGGCAAATTGGCCCAGGCGCTGGTCCACGGGGCGGTGCTGCTGCAGGTCGACGGCAATTTCGACGACTGCCTGGTGTTGGCTCGCGACCTTTCCGAGCACTATCCGGTGTCGTTGGTCAATTCCGTGAACCCGGTACGGATCGAAGGTCAGAAGACCGCCAGTTTCGAGATCGTCGACCAACTCGGGGATGCCCCCGACATCCACTGCCTGCCGGTGGGGAACGCGGGCAACATCACCGCGTACTGGAAGGGCTACGTGGAGTACGCCCGTGATGGCGAGGCTCGTCAGCGACCGCGGATGTGGGGCTTCCAGGCCGCCGGGGCGGCGCCGATCGTGCGCGGCGAACCGGTGGCCAAACCGCAGACCATCGCCACGGCGATTCGGATCGGCAAGCCCGCCTCCTGGCGGCAGGCCGAAGAGGCGCGTGACACCTCGGGTGGCCTGATCGACATGGTCACCGACCGTGACATCCTGGCGGCATACCACCTGTTGGCGGCCAAGGAGGGCGTCTTCGTCGAGCCGGCGTCGGCAGCCTCCGTGGCAGGCCTGCTCAAGAGCCACGAGGCCGGACTGCTCGATCCGGGTCAACGGATCGTCTGCACCGTGACCGGCAACGGCCTCAAAGACCCGGAATGGGCATTGGCCTCGGCGCCGGCGCCCACCAAAATCGACGCCGACGTCGACGTGGCCGCCTTGGCATTGGGCCTGCGGTGACCGAATCCGACTCGGTGGTCCGGATCCGGGTCGAGGTGCCAGCGACCTCGGCGAACCTCGGGCCCGGTTTCGATTGCCTGGGCCTGGCGCTGGAACTCCGGGACGAGTACACCGTCGATGTCCGCCTCGGCGTATCGGCCGAGGCCACACCTGCGGTTGACGTGACCATCGAGGGTGAAGGCGCGGACGGTTCGGTGCCGGTCGATGCCGACAACCTCGTCGCCTCGGCGCTGCTCGCAGGCCTGCGAGCCTGGACGGGGCCACAACTGCAGGAACTGAAGCTGCGCTGCAGCAATCGGATTCCGCATGGTCGCGGCTTGGGATCGTCCTCGGCTGCCATCGTCGGAGGGCTTGCCCTCGCCCGCGAGTTGTGCCCGGCCGAGGTCGCCGACGACGACGTGCTGGCGCTGGCCACCACATTGGAGGGCCACCCGGACAACGTCGCCCCCGCCGTGCTCGGTGGATTCACCGTGAGCTGGACCTCCGCGGATGGTGCCGGAACCGGTCGCGCCGCCAGGTTGACGCCAACGGAGGCGTTGGCTCCGGTGCTGGCGATCCCGCCGACCACGCTGTCCACCGCCCGGGCGCGGGGTTTGGTTCCGGCGCAGGTGGCCACCGGCGACGCGGTCTTCAACCTCTCGCGGTCGGCTCTGCTGGTGGCCGCACTCACCACCCGGCCGGACTTGATCTTCACTGCGACCGAAGACCGACTCCACCAGCAACAGCGGGCGCAGGCCTACCCCGGGAGCCATGCCCTGATGTCGATCCTTCGGATGGACGGCTACGCCGCCACCATCTCCGGGGCCGGTCCCACCGTGCTGGTTCTGGTCGACGCGGCCGGGGTCGAAGACGCGGTGCGCGAAATCGCCGAATACACCGGGCCGACCTGGGAGGTCACGGCGTTGCCCTTCGCCGGGCAGGGAGTGCGGGCCGAACGGTTCTGAGGATCGGTGGCAACACGCACCCTCCGGGCCGGTGTTAGCCCATCGAGCCTGGCGGTGGTACTGTCGAGGCGGTCGAACGGTCAGTTTCCGACCGGGTATCAGGGCCTCGCTTCACTCATGAAGACTCGCGGGCTAATTCGTTTCTCGTGTTGTCACCTTGCGATGGTCGACCCTCTCAATACGTCCTGAAAGGACATGGCAATAACAGTGACTGACACCACTATCGTCGAAGAAACCTCGACGCGTCCGTCGGGCCTGGCGGCGATGCTGCTGCCCGACTTGAAGAAGCTAGCGAGCCAACTCGGCATCAGCGGGGTGAGCGGAATGCGCAAGGCGGACTTGATTTCAGCCATCAGCTCCCAGCAGTCCGGTGGCGGATCCAACGGCGGTCGCCGGGGGAAATCCGAGACCGCGGAGCGGCCGGAGTCGCGCGAGGCGACCGGTGAGGCAGCCCGGGACACGGCATCGAACAACGGCGAAACCCCCGAACCGGGCCGGAAGCCCGCAGCTGAGGCGGGAAACGGGACCGGCGGGGAAGTCAAGAGTGAACAGCCGCAGTCCGGTGACCAGCAGCGGCGCCAGCAGAACCAGCGCGACCAGCAGAACCAGCGTGATCAGCAGGGCCAGCGGGATCAGCAGGGCCAGCGGGATCAGCAGAATTCCGGCGATCAGCAGCAACGTCGCAACAGCGGTGGCGGCAACGACGAGGAGCGCGGCGGCCGTAGCCGCAACCGGCGCCGGCGCGGCCGGGACCGCAACCGCAACGACAATCGAGGCAATCGCTCCCGCGACCTCGACGCCGAGCCAGAGGTGAGCGAGGACGACGTCCTGGTTCCGATCTCCGGTGTGCTCGACGTGCTCGACAACTACGCCTTCGTGCGGACCAGCGGCTACCTGCCGGGTCCGAACGATGTCTATGTGTCGTTGTCCATGGTGCGTCGGCAGGGATTGCGCAAGGGCGACATCATCGTCGGGGCGATCAAGCAGGTTCGGGAAGGCGAGCAACGTCAGAAGTTCAACCCCCTGGTGCGCATCGACCAGGTCAACGGCCTCGAGCCGAGCCAGGCGCGCAACCGGGTCGAGTTCTCGAAACTCACCCCGCTGTACCCCCAGGAACGGCTGCGACTGGAGAACGATCCCGGCAACCTCACGACCAGGGTGATCGACCTGGTCGCTCCCATCGGCAAGGGCCAACGCGGTCTGATCGTCTCCCCGCCCAAGGCGGGCAAGACGATGGTGCTCCAGCGAATCGCCAACGCCATCACCGAGAACAACCCCGAATGCCACCTGATGGTGGTGCTGGTCGACGAACGACCGGAAGAAGTCACCGACATGCAACGGTCGGTGAAGGGCGAGGTCATCGCCTCGACGTTCGACCGGCCCGCGGAGGACCACACCACGGTCGCCGAACTGGCCATCGAGCGTGCCAAGCGACTGGTGGAGATGGGCATGGACGTGGTGGTCCTGCTCGACTCCATGACCAGGCTGGGTCGGGCCTACAACCTGGCGGCGCCGGCTTCGGGACGGATCCTCTCCGGTGGAGTGGATTCGGCGGCCCTCTACCCGCCGAAGAAGTTCTTCGGTGCCGCCCGGAACATCGAGAACGGTGGCTCGTTGACCATCCTCGCCACGGCCCTGGTCGAAACCGGTTCCCGGATGGACGAGGTGATCTTCGAGGAGTTCAAGGGCACCGGCAACATGGAACTCAAGTTGGATCGGCGACTTGCGGACAAGCGGATCTTCCCCGCGGTCGACGTCGATGCCTCCGGCACCCGCAAGGAGGAGCTGCTGCTCGCTCCGGAGGAACTGAAGATCGTCTGGAAGTTGCGTCGGGTACTGCACGCGCTGGACGCCTACCAGGCGATCGAGTTGCTGCTGGGCAAACTGCGGAACACCAAGACCAATTATGAGTTCCTCATGCAGGTGGCCAAGACCACGCCGGGTTCGGACGACGTCCCCGGCGACGGCTGACCGATCGCCGACCTGCGATACTGAACCTCCGGCCATGCGGTTCACGCCATCCGGGCGACCCGTATTGCCGACGATTCGAGGAGAAAACCCGCCATGAAGCCCGATATTCATCCCCAGTACGGCGAAACCACCGTCACCTGCAGTTGCGGCAACACCTTCGTCACCCGCAGCACAGCCAAGAACGGTGTGATCCACGCCGAAGTGTGCAGTGAATGCCACCCCTTCTACACCGGCAAGCAGAAGATCCTCGACTCCGGTGGTCGGGTGGCACGCTTCGAGAAGCGCTTCGGCAAGAAGTCGGCGTCGAAGTAGGTGTTCGAGCGCTGCGACGAGTTGGCCGCGGAGTACGACCAACTCGAGCATCGCCTCTCCGATCCGGCGCTGCACGCCGACCAGGTGGAGGCCCGTCGGGTCGGCAAACGCCACGCGATGCTGCGTCCGACGGTGGAGACCTACCGCCGCTGGCTGCAATTGGGTGAGGATCTCGGCGCTGCGGAAGAACTGGCCCAACTCGACGACTCGTTCGCGGCCGAGGCGCGCGCCTTGACCGACGAGCGGGATCAGGTGGCCGAGCAGTTGGCCGCCCTGTTGGTGCCGCGGGACCCACTCGACGATTCCGACGTGATCCTTGAGATCAAGGCCGGTGAGGGCGGGGAGGAGTCGGCCCTCTTCGCCGCCGACCTCGCCCGGATGTACCAGCGCTATGCCGAGACCCGCGGTTGGCGGGTGGAGGTTCTCGATGCGGTCGAGAGCGACCTCGGCGGGTACAAGGATCTCGCGCTCGCAGTGAAATCGGCCGGACTGCCGCAGCCGGGGACGGCCCCGTTCGCGCGGCTGAAATTCGAAGGCGGCGTCCACCGCGTGCAGCGCGTTCCGGTCACCGAGTCCCAGGGCCGGATCCACACGTCGGCAGCCGGAGTGCTGGTGTTCCCGGAAACGGAAGACGTTGAGGTGGAGATCGATCCGGCCGACGTGCGGGTGGACGTCTTCCGCTCCTCCGGCCCGGGCGGGCAGAGCGTCAACACCACCGATTCGGCGGTGCGGCTCACCCACCTGCCGACCGGCATCGTGGTGAGTTGCCAGAACCAGAAGTCGCAACTGCAGAACAAAGAGCAGGCGATGCGGATCCTGCGGGCTCGGCTGGTGGCCGCAGCCGAGGAGAAAGCGGCCGAGGAGGCCTCCGCGATGCGGAAGTCCCAAGTGCGTACGGTCGATCGCTCGGAACGAATCCGCACCTACAACTTCCCGGAGAACCGGATCGCCGACCACAGAACCGGCTTCAAGGCCTACAACCTTGACGCTGTACTCGAAGGTGAACTGGACCCCGTCGTGCAGTCCTGTATCGACGCCGACCAAGCTGCCAGGCTGGCCGGCGCGGAATAGGTGTCGGCGATGGGATCGTCGCCAGCGCTGCTGCGCCGCGAAGTTCGGCAGCGGTTGGCCGCAGCCGGTATCGAATCCGCCGATGCCGAATCAGCACTGATCGTTGCGCACGCCCTCGGCGTGGAGCCCGGCCGACTGCTGTTCGCGGCGGACCCGGACGACTCGCAGTTGGCGACCATCGCCGCCTACACCGACCGGCGCACGCGGCGGGAGCCGCTGCAGCACATCTTGGGTTGGGCAGGCTTCCGTCGCTTGACGCTCGACGTCGGACCCGGGGTGTTCGTCCCGCGACCGGAGACCGAAAAACTGGTCGACGAGTGCCTCGACTTCCTCGGCCACGCCGTGTTTGCCACTGGCGACGGCGCGGCGGATGGCCGTCCCCAAGCGCTCGCGGTGGACCTCTGTGCGGGCAGCGGTGCCATCGCACTAGCCCTGGCCGACGAACACCCCGGGTTGACGGTGTACGCGGTTGAACGTGAGGACTCCGCCTTCGGGTGGCTGACCCGCAACATCGACGCGTTGTCGGCCGACCTGCACCAGCGCGGTTCGACGGTCACTCCGGTCCGTGCGGACGCCTGTGCAGCTCCGCTGCCGACACTGGACGGGACTGTCGACCTCGTCGCCACCAACCCGCCCTACATCCCCAGCGGGGCGGTTCCGCGCGATCGCGAGGTCGCCGAATTCGATCCGCCGGCGGCCCTCTACGGCGGTCCGGATGGACTCGACCTGGTGAGATGCCTGGTCGTCAGCGCGGCCCGACTGCTTCGCGAGGGAGGCCTGCTGGCCATCGAGCACGGCGACGCCCAGGGGTCAGAAGCAGCCGACGGCGGCGTGCCCGGTGTGCTTGCGGCCGATGGTCGATTCACCGACATCCGCGACGTCTGTGACCTCAACGGCCGGCCCCGGGTGACGCTGGGACGGCGCAGCGCCGCGCGCGGGGACTACTCGGCGACCAGGTCGGCGCAGATCCCGCGCAGGTGATCCAGCGGGACCGATCCCGCTCGCAGCAGTTGCGGCGGCGTCGTGGTGACGTCGACCACGGCCGATGCCCGGTCGCCGTGCAGGGGACCCGCATCCAGGTAGACAGCGACCGCATCGCCGAGTTGGCGCTGAGCATCATCGCAGGTCAGCGGGACGGGCATGGCGGCGTAGTTCGCGCCGGTCGCGGCCAACGGGCCGGTCGCGGCCAGCAGCTCGAGGGCCAACGGGTGAAGTGGCATCCGCACCCCAACGGACTTCGAACCGTCCACATCCCAGGCCAGCGAGGGTTGTTGGGCGGCGATCAGCGTCAGCGGACCGGGCCACAGCGCGGCGGCGAGATCCCGCGCGATCTGCGGCAACCCGTAGGTAAGCGCATCGACGACGTTGGGTGCCGCGATCAGCACCGGCAGCGCCGTATCGGCGGCCCGCCCCTTCGCCTCGCGCAACGCCGCCGTGGCGGAGGTCCGGAAGGCGTCGCAGGCCACTGCATAGGCCGAATCCGTCGGAAGCACGACCAGGGCCCCGCGCCGGATCGCGGACGTCGCTGCGGCGATTCCGGTGGCCCGATCCTGCCGATCCGCGCAGTCGTACCGCTGGCTCATGACCGCCATTCTGGCCCCTGCGTAGACTGAGCGCCATGACAACCGTGCAGTTCTGGGGCCCCGATTTCTCCGCTTTGGCAGCTGAGGATCCGGAGATCGCCGACATCCTCCTCGCCGAACTCGATCGTGCCCGATCCGGGCTGCAACTGATCGCCAGCGAGAACTTCACTTCGCCGGCGGTGCTGGCGGCGTTGGGCTCGACACTGAGCAACAAATACGCCGAGGGCTACCCGGGCAAGCGCTACTACGGCGGCTGCGTGGAGGTGGACAAGGCAGAGGTGATCGGCATCGAGCGGGCCAAGGAACTGTTCGGCGCAGAGCACGCCAACCTTCAGCCGCACAGTGGTGCGAGCGCCAACCTCGCCGTCTACGGTGCCTTCCTCGCACCTGGCGACACGGTGCTGGCCATGAGCCTGCCGCACGGTGGCCACCTGACCCACGGGTCCAAGGTCAACTTCTCCGGCAAGTGGTTCGACGTCGTTTCGTACGGGGTGCGGGCCGACACCGAACTGATCGACTACGACGAGGTGCGCGACCTCGCCCGCACGCACCGGCCGAAGATGATCATCGCGGGTGCGACCGCCTACCCACGGTTGATCGACTTCGCCGCGTTCCGCGAGATCGCCGACGAGGTCGGCGCGATTCTGATGGTCGATGCCGCCCACTTCATCGGACTCGTGGCCGGCAAGGCCATCCCGAGTCCAGTGCCCTACGCCGATGTGGTCAGCTTCACCACCCACAAGGTGCTCCGGGGGCCGCGCGGGGGGATGATCTTGAGCCGTGCCGAGCACGCGGCAAAGATCGACAAGGCCGTGTTCCCGATGATGCAGGGCGGACCGCTGATGCACGCCGTCGCCGCCAAGGCGGTGGCGCTGCGGGAGGCCGCCTCCGCCGGCTACCAGGCCTACGCAAGTGCCGTCATCGAGAACGCGCAGGCACTCGCCGCGGCGCTGGAGGCTCGGGGGATGCGTGCCGTCAGCGGCGGCACCGACACTCACCTGGCGCTGATCGACGTCCGCGGTTTGGACGTCACCGGGGCCGAAGCCGAGGAGCGATGTGACGCCGCCGGCATCACCCTCAACAAGAACGCGATCCCCTACGACCCCCAGAAGCCGATGGTGGCCTCGGGCATCCGGGTCGGAACGCCCAGCGTCACCACCCAGGGCATGGCCGCTGCTGACATGGACCTCATCGGTGCGTTGATCGCCCAAGCCATCACCGAACCTGCGTCAGCCGGCGATATCGCCGGGCAGGTACAGGCCCTGGTCGCACGCCACCCTGCCTACGATCGGACCTAACGGGCGCCTGCGGCGCTAACCTGTTCCGGTGCGTGAATACCTGCTGTGCCTGTTCGCAGCAGCTGCCGTGACGTACCTCACCATGCCGGTGGTCCGGCTGCTCGCCCTCAAGGCGGGCGCGATGGCAGAGGTGCGTGACCGCGACGTGCACTCGGTGCCGATCCCGAGATGGGGCGGCCTGGGGATGCTGCTCGGGTTCCTCGCCGCGTTCCTGCTCGCCAGCAAACTGCCGATGATGAGATCGGTCTTCGAATCGTCGGACACCCCGCGCGCGATCCTCACCGGGGTGTTCGTCATCGTCGTGCTGGGCATGATCGACGACAAGTGGGGCCTCGATCCACCCGTCAAACTGGCGGGTCAGGCGATGGCCGCGGGACTCATGGCCTGGCAGGGCGTGCAGATCGTTTGGCTGCCCATCAACGGCACCCTGGTGTTGGATCCGCTCACGAGCACGGCTCTCACCACCCTGGTGATCATGATCACGATCAACGCGGTGAACTTCGTCGACGGCCTCGACGGCCTCGCCGGCGGAATCGTGGCGATCGCCGCCATGGCCTTCTTCGTCTATGCCTACCTCCTCAGTGTCGACTTCGGCTTCCAGCGAGCGACCTTGGCGACGCTGCTCACCGCCCTCCTCACCGGAATGTGTCTCGGTTTCTTGCCCCACAACATCCACCCGGCCCGCATCTTCATGGGGGATACGGGCTCCATGCTGATCGGGCTGCTGCTCGGCGCCGCGATGATCACCCTGGTGGGCCGGCTCGACCCCAGTGCGGTGCAAGGCGTGACGCTGTTTCCGGCGCTGCTGCCCATCGTGCTGCCACTGGCCGTCGTCGCGGTGCCGCTGATCGACGTGGTGCTCGCCGTGGGCCGGCGGGCGCGCGCGGGCCAGAGTCCTTTCACCGCCGACAAGGGGCACCTCCATCACCGACTGTTGGAGATGGGGCACTCCCAGCGGCGCGCCGTCAGCCTGATGTACGGCTGGACGGCGCTGGTCGCCTTCACCGGCGTATCGCTGGCCTTCATGAGCGTCGCTGTGTCTGCGACCCTGTTCATCATGGGCACCTTGGGCATGGTGTTGCTGGTGCGGCACACGCCGGAGTCAGAAGGCGCGCTCGGTGCGCCGGCACAGGCCGTGTAGTTTCGCAGTGCCATGACAACGCCCACACCACCGCCGGATGACCCGCAGTCCGCTGCCGCGGCCCGGCGCGCCTCCGACGTTGCCCTGCTCGTGCGTACCCCCACCGTCATCACGATCATCGTCGGCATCGTGGCGACCGTCATCGGTGGGCTCGCCGAAGGTGGCAAGGGGGTGTTGGCAGGCGCACTGGGCACGATCGTGGTGGTGCTGTTCTTCGCCGGCGGCCAACTCGTCGTCGGCCGCGTCTTGCGCACCAACCCGGCCTTGGCCATGAACGCCGCGTTGCTGGTGTACGTGGTGCAGATCGGAGTGCTCTTCGCCCTGCTCGCGCTACTCCGCAACGCCACCTTCTTCGCTCCCAAAGTGTTCGCCTTCACCGTCCTGGCCTGCGCTTTGACCTGGATCCTCGGAGCTGTGATCGGCTTCTCCCGCAGCCGCCCGCTCTACGTCGAGCCGGGGTCCGGGCCACCCGCAGCGGGCGGGTAGTGAAAGCACCGTGGGACTCGCCCAAGCCTGCGTGCATCGACTTGACACTGTGCTGATAAGTTCATGACGCGATGGCAACCTCGGCAGACCGGAACGGACAAGATCGGTCGACCGCCGATGCCGCTTGGATGATCATGAGCCACCTGATGGCGGGCATCGTCCTCTACGGCGGGATCGGGTGGTTGCTGAGTCTGTGGCTCGGTCACAGGTCGGCACTGATTGCCATCGGAGTGGTCGTAGGCGTGGTGTTGAGCACGATTCTTGTCCACACCCGGATCTCACACGCTGACCGCGTGACTGAGGCGAACAGCAAGAGTCGATTCACGAACGGAGGCCGGCCTTGACCAGCGGCATCGGAGCACAACTCGTGGCCGCCGAAGTTGAGCCTGGGTGTGAATCGGCGCACCTCAACGACGGCAGCACCTGCGGCTTCCCGGCACCGACCACGGGGATCTTCGACCTCGATCCCTACTTCACTTACGACATCTTCGGCATCACCTTCGAGATTTCCAAGCCGGTCGTGCTGGCCGTGCTCGGTTCGGCCATCATCATCGTCTTCTTCCTGGTCGCCTTCGCCAAGCCGCGTCTGATCCCGGGCAAGGTCCAGAGCCTCGGCGAGTTGGCCTACGAGTTCATCCGCAAGGGGATCGCCCGGGAGACGATCGGTCCGGCGGGCGACAAGTGGGTGCCCCTGCTCTTCAGCCTCTTCTTCTTCGTGTTCATCATGAACATCTTCGAAGTCATCCCGGGCGCCCAATTCCCGGTGCCTTCGCGGATCGCCTTCCCGGTGTCGCTGGCTCTGCTGGTCTGGGTCATCTACATGTTCTTGGGCATGAAGCACCAGGGCCCGGTGAAGTTCTTCACGAACATGATGTTCCCGCCCGGGCTGCCCAAGCCGATCTACGTGCTGCTGGCGCCGATCGAACTGCTGTCGAACATCATCATCCGGCCGTTCACCCTGGCGATTCGACTCTTCGCGAACATGTTCGCCGGTCACCTGCTGTTGACCATCTTCACCGTGGCGACGTTCTACCTGGCGAGCTTCTCGTTCATCGGGATCGTCGGATCGGCCACATCGTTCGTGATGACGGTGGTGCTCACCGCCTTCGAATTGCTGATCATTACCCTGCAGGCATACATCTTCACGCTCCTGACGGCGGTGTACATCGCCGGCTCGCTCCACGCGGAGCACTAGACCGACCGTTCGACCCACAACCTCAAAGGCATGTCTCCGCGGGACGTCCGCGGGGCCGAATAAGAAGGAAGAGAGATGCTCCCATCTGTGCTTGAAGTGATCTCGGCGGAGAGCCTGACCACCACGGTCTCCACCCTGTCCGGCTCTGTCGGATCAATCGGCTACGGCCTTGCCGCCATCGGCCCGGGCATCGGCATCGGGCTGATCTTCGGTAACGGTGTGCAGGCCATCGCCCGGCAGCCGGAGGCCTACGGTGTGATCCGGCAGAACATGCTGCTCGGTTTCGCCCTGGCGGAGGCGCTGGCGCTGATCGGCTTCGTCGCCCCGTTCGTGTTCGGCACCTGATCGAGCAGGTATTCAGACCATGGGCGCATTGACCACATTGCTCGCGGCGGAGGCTGAGGAATTCAACGTCCTCCGCATTCCGCTGTACGAAGTAATCATCGCGCTGGTGGCGTTCCTCATCGTTCTGCTGGTGCTGGGCAAGTTCGCGTTGCCCAAGGTGAAGCAAATCCTCGACGAGCGCGAGGAAGCCATCGCCGGCGGCATCAAGAAGGCGGAGGAAGCCCAGGCGCAGGTGGCCGAACTCAAGGAGCAGATGGAGGCTGAACTCGACGCGGCGCGTCAAGAAGCCGCCGAGATCCGTACTCAGGCCCAGGCCGACAAGGCTCAGATCATCGAAGAAGCTCGGGTCCAAGCCCAGGCCGCGGCCAAGCAGGTCACCGATCAGGCCACCGCTGCCATCGAGGCCGACAGTGCCAAGGCGATGGCGGATCTGCGGACGTCGGTCGGTGCGATGGCGGTGGACCTCGCCGGCAAGATCGTCGGGGAGAAGCTCGCCGACGATGCCACGTCGCAACGGGTCGTCGATCGGTTCATCTCTTCCCTTGAGGACAGCACGGCAGGACAGTCCTGATGCTCGGCGCCAGTCGGATCTCCCAGCAGAATCTGCGCGAGAGCCTCGATGCCATCTACGACGATCCCGCGCGGCGTGACTCCCTTGCGGAGGCCGGCACCGGGGTGCTGAGTGTGGTGGACGCGGCCGATCGCGAGCGTTCGTTGCGCTCGTTGTGGTCCGACACGGCCACGGCCGACTCGGTGAAGGAAGGGGTGCTGGCGCAGCTGTTCGGCAGCCGGGTCCCCGAACTGACCACCGAGGTTGTCGGTCGGGTGATCACCTCTCGGTGGTCGAACGCCTCGGACATGATGGACGCGATGGAGGAGAGTGCCGCCTCCCTGCTGTTCATGGCCGCCGAAGTGGCTGGCCGGCTCGACACGGTGGAGGAGGAACTCTTCCGGTTCGACCGCAGCCTTGACGCTAGCCCCGAACTGCAGATGGCCCTGAGCAATCCGGCCACTCCGCCGGAGGCGAAGGTGGCGTTGGTGCAGGATCTGCTCGACGGCAAGTCCGACCCCATCACCGAAGAGCTCCTGGTCTACCTCGCCGGGCACCTGCACGGCCGCCACATGAGCGCTGCCGTGACCCAGTTGTCCGCCTTGGCCGCCGTCAGACGTGGCCGGGTGGTGGCCGAGGTCACGTCCGCGATCGAGTTGACCGAGGAGCAGAAGTCCCGCCTGACGACCGCCCTGAGCAACATCCAAGGGCGCCAGGTGCTCGTGAACGTCACCGTCGATCCGAACGTGATCGGCGGTATTCAGGTGCGTGTCGGCGATGAGGTCATCGACGGCACGCTCGCAACCCGTATCGAGCAGGCTCGGCGCCGGCTCACCAGCTGAGAATAATCCCACCGGGCCGCTCCGGCGGTCGACGAGTATGAGAGGTCCCACATGGCCGAGTTGACGATCTCCGGCGAGGAGATTCGTGAGGCGATCGCGCGCAACGTCGCCGACTTCGCCCCAGAGAACGCCCGCGAGGAGGTGGGTCGGGTTCTCGAGACCGGTGACGGTATTGCTCGGGTCGAAGGCCTGCACTCCGCGATGACCAACGAGTTGCTCGAGTTCGAGGGCGGTCTGCTCGGCCTGGCCCTGAACCTCGACGTGCGCGAGATCGGTGTCGTGCTGCTCGGCGACTCCTCGCACATCGAGGAGGGGCAGCAGGTCCGACGGACTGGCCGGGTGCTCTCGGTTCCGGTGGGCGACGGATTCCTCGGCCGGGTGGTGAACCCGCTGGGTGAGCCGATCGACGGCCTGGGCCCGATTCAATCGGAAGCCGAACGTGCACTTGAGGTTCAGGCACCGACCGTGGTGCAGCGCCAACCGGTGAAGGAGGCTTTGCTCACCGGCTGGAAAGCAGTGGACGCGATGACCGCCATCGGCCGCGGCCAGCGTCAGTTGATCATCGGCGACCGGCAGACCGGCAAGACCGTCCTGGCCCTCGACACGATCCTCAACCAGAAGTCGAACTGGGAATCCGGGGACCCGAAGAAGCAGGTCAAGTGCATCTACGTGGCCGTCGGCCAGAAGGGTTCCACGATCGCCGCCGTGCGAGGAACCCTGGAGGAGTACGGGGCTCTGGAGTACACCACGATCGTGGCCGCCCCGGCGAGCGACAACGCGGGCTTCAAGTACCTCGCGCCCTTCACCGGATCGGCCATCGGCCAGCACTGGATGTACGAGGGTCAGAACGCGCTGATCATCTTCGACGACCTCAGTAAGCAGGCCGAGGCCTACCGTGCGGTGTCGCTGCTGCTGCGCCGGCCGCCCGGTCGAGAGGCGTACCCGGGTGACGTGTTCTACCTGCACTCCCGGTTGCTCGAGCGCTGTGCCAAGCTCAGCGACGACATGGGTGGAGGGTCGATGACCGGTCTGCCGATCATTGAGACCAAGGCGAACGACGTTTCCGCCTACATCCCGACCAACGTCATCTCGATCACCGACGGTCAGTGCTTCCTGGAGACCGACCTGTTCAACTCCGGTGTCCGCCCCGCCATCAACGTGGGTATCTCGGTGTCCCGAGTCGGTGGGTCGGCTCAACCCAAGGCGATGCGGAAGGTTGCCGGTTCGCTCCGACTCAACCTCGCCCAGTACCGCGAGTTGGAGGCCTTCGCCGCCTTCGGATCCGACCTCGACAAGGCCTCGAAGGCGCAGTTGGAGCGCGGATCCCGGCTGGTGGAGTTGCTCAAGCAACCGCAGAACTCGCCGTTCCCCATGGAGAAGGCAGTCGTTTCGATCTGGGCCGGCACCACCGGTGAACTCGACGAGGTCCCGGTGGAGGACATCAAGCGCTTCGAGACCGAGTTCCTCGACGATCTGGATCGAGCCCACCCCGGGGTGCTCGCCAGCATCCGCGACTCCGGCGAGTTGAGCGACGACACCGTCACGTCCCTGAAGTCGGCCCTGGCCGACTTCAAAGCCGGCTTCACCACCTCGGATGGCCACCGGCTGGTCAAGGACGAACCGGTGGAGGCGTTGCCCGAAGAAGAGATCCGCAAGACGACGATCAAGCGCCCCGTGCGGGCCTAGGGAGAGCAGGAAGTATGGGTGCCCAACTTCGGGTCTACCGGCGGCGCATCCGTTCCGTCCAGGCGACCAAGAAGATCACCAAAGCGATGGAGCTGATCGCGTCCTCGCGAATCGTGAAGGCGCAACAGGCTTCAGATGCGGCTCTGCCGTATGCCACCGAGTTGATCCGTTCGATCGGTCTGGCGGCCGCGCACACTCCGAACATCAACCACCCGCTGCTCGCCACCGAGTCCACCGTCGAGGGTGAGCAGCGGGCCGGCATCCTGCTGATCACCGCCGACCGCGGTTTGGCCGGTGCGTATTCGACCAACGTGATCAAGGCGGCCGAGCGGCTGGCGGAGAATCTCACCGAACGAGGCATCACACCTGTTCCCTACATCGTGGGTCGCAAGGGTGAGTCGTTCTACCGGTTCCGGGAGCGTCACATCGAGCAGGCGTGGACCGGCTTCAGCGACGACCCCACCTACGACGATGCGCGCAACGTCGCCGACGTGCTGATCAAGGACTTCCTGAAACCGGACACCGAAGGCGGTATCGACGAGATCCACGTCGTCTACACCCACTTCATCAACCGGGTCAAACAGGACGTTCGAGTGCGCCGGGTGCTCCCGCTACGGGTGGTCAACGTGCCCGTGGGCGAGAGTGCAGACCCCATCACCGGCGGTGACGAACACGGCGGTCAGGCCGCGCTGCCGCTGTACGACTTCGAGCCGGGAGTCGAGGCCGTCCTGGACGATCTGCTGCCGCGCTTCGGCACCCACCTGGTCTACACCGGACTTCTGCTCTCGGCCGCGTCCGAACACGCGGCCAGGCAGCGAGCGATGAGTTCGGCCACCGAGAACGCCGAAGAACTCATCAAGACCCTCACCAGACAAGCAAACCAGGCCCGTCAGGCCGAGATCACCCAGGAGATCAGCGAGATCGTCGGCGGCGCCGACGCACTTGCCTCCGCGAACGCAGGGAGCTGACACAAGCAATGACCGCCGAGACCATCACCACCACGGCTGACGCGCCGGCCGGCGCCGTCGGTCGCGTCGCCCGGGTCACCGGCCCGGTTGTGGACGTGGAATTCCCCAGCGAGGGCATGCCGGAGCTGTACAACGCGCTCACCGTCGAGATCGACCTCGGCGAAGCGGTGGAAGGCGAAGCAGCGAAGCGCTTCCTCACCCTCGAGGTCGAGCAGCACATCGGTGACAACCTCGTGCGCGCCATCTCGATGCAGCCCACCGACGGTCTGGTCCGCGGAGCCCCGGTGCAGGACACCGGTTCGCCGATCTCCGTGCCGGTCGGCGACGTGACCCTGGGTCACGTCTGGAACACCCTCGGCGTGCCGCTGGACGCCGACGCCGACAGCCTGGGTATCGAGAAGCGTTGGCCGATCCACCGACTCGCCCCCAGCTTCGACCAGTTGGAGGCCAAGACCGAGGTCTTTCAGACCGGTATCAAGGTCATCGACCTGCTGACCCCCTACGTCAAGGGCGGGAAGATCGGCCTCTTCGGTGGTGCCGGCGTCGGCAAGACCGTGCTGATCCAGGAGATGATCTACCGCGTCGCGGAGAACTTCGGCGGTGTGTCGGTGTTTGCCGGGGTGGGGGAGCGGACCCGTGAGGGCAACGACCTCTTCCTCGAGATGACCGAATCCGGCGTCATCAACAAGACCGCGCTGGTGTTCGGCCAGATGGACGAGCCGCCTGGCACCCGACTCCGGGTGGCGCTGAGCGCGCTGACCATGGCGGAGTACTTCCGCGATGTCCAGAAGCAGGACGTGCTGCTGTTCATCGACAACATCTTCCGCTTCACCCAAGCCGGATCCGAGGTCTCGACGCTGCTCGGCCGCATGCCGTCCGCGGTGGGGTACCAGCCCACGTTGGCCGATGAGATGGGTCAACTCCAGGAGCGCATCACCTCGACGCGTGGACACTCGATCACCTCGCTGCAGGCGATCTACGTGCCCGCCGACGACATCACCGACCCGGCGCCGCACACCACCTTCGCCCACCTCGACGCCACCACGGTGCTGAGCCGACCGATTTCCGAGCTCGGCATCTACCCGGCGGTGGACCCGCTGGACTCGACCTCGCGCATCCTCGACCCGCACATCGTGGGAGACGAGCACTACGCGGTGGCGGCGCGGGTGAAGGAGATCCTGCAGCGCTACAAGGATCTGCAGGACATCATCGCCATTCTGGGCATCGACGAACTGTCCGAAGAGGACAAGGTGCTCGTGGGGCGCGCGCGTCGGATCCAGCGTTTCCTCTCGCAGAACATGTTCGTGGCGGAGGCCTTCACCGGCCAGCCCGGCTCGTTCGTCCCGGTGGAGGAGACGATCCGCTCGTTCAAGGCGCTCACCGAAGGTGAATACGACCACATCCCAGAGCAGGCGTTCTTCATGTGCGGTGGCATCGAGGATGTCGAGCGCAAGGCCGCCGAGCTCGCCAAGTGACGACCCGCGGGAGTGACTGATCATGGCCGAATTGACCGTTCGCCTGGTGGCGACCGATAAGCAGGTCTACACCGGGCAGGCCTCCCTGGTGGTGTTCGAAACCGTGGACGGCCAGATGGGCATCATGCCGGCGCACTCACCGATGATGGCCATCCTGCGGGACGCCCCGGTCCTGATCCGGACGGTTGACAACGGTGATCTCTACGCCGCCGTGCACGGAGGTTTCGTCACCGTCGACGGCAACACCGTGATCATTCTCGCGGAGTCCGCGGAACTCGCCCACGACATCGACACCGACATCGAGAAGCGGGTCGAAGCCGAGATCGGCACTCCGGCCGACGATGACGAGGCGTCGAAGGCGCGGCTCAAGCGTGCCCAGGTGCGCTTGAGTGTGGCGGCGAAGTCCACCACCACAACCGGCCTGCGGTAGCTCAATCCAGTACAAGCGATCGCGGCCCCGCACCTGATGAGGTGCGGGGCCGCGGTGTTCGATCGGTTGTCGCTTGCGGCTACTCCGGTTTGCCGCCCTGCTCACGACCCGGCTCCCAGAGCACGTCACCGTGGTCCTTGTTCGCGGTCCGGCACAGGATGAACAGCAGATCGGACAACCGGTTGAGGTACTGAGCCGGCAGTGGATTCATGCTGGGGCCGTGTTCGTGGACCGCCTGCCAGGTGGTGCGCTCCGCCCGCCGCACGATCGTACGAGTCACGTGGAGCAACGCCGCCCCGGGCGTACCACCGGGGAGGATGAACGAGCGCAACGGCTCCAGTTCGCCGTTGTAGGTGTCGCAGGCGGCTTCGAGTCGGTTGATGTAGTCCTGCGTCACGCGCAGTGGGGGATACGCCGGGTTGGGCACCACCGGCGTCGCCAGATCGGCTCCGACGTCGAAGAGGTCGTTCTGGATCGAATGCAGCAGCGCGACCATGTCCTCGGGCAAGTCGCCGAGCGCGATCGCGACTCCGATCGAGGCGTTCGCCTCGTCCACATCGGCGTACGCCGCCAACCTCGAATCCGTCTTCGACGTCCGGCTCATGTCCGCCAGCGCGGTGGAGCCATCGTCGCCGGTTCGGGTGTAGATGCGCGTCAAGTTCACCATGGTTTCACCCTAGGGCACCATGGGACTTCCGACACGGGGAGCAACCGGGTCTGCCGGGCGTGGGATGTGGGTAGCATGACCGCGTGGAAGCGTTCTTGGTCACCGGCGGGAACCGGCTCGAAGGCAGCGTCGAGGTGCCCGGTGCCAAGAACTCCGTGCTCAAACTCATGGCCGCCGCACTCTTGGCGCAGGGAAAGACAACGATCACCCACGTGCCGGAGATCCTCGACGTCGAGATCATGGCTGAGCTGCTGCGGCGTCTTGGTGCCGACGTCGTCTACCGGCCGCTGGAGGGCGAACTCGTCATCGACGTGCCGGAAGTGGTGGGCCACAAGGCCGACTACGACTTGGTCCGCCGGATGCGTGCAAGCATCGCCGTCCTCGGACCGCTCATCGCGCGGGCAGGTGTGGCCGATGTGGCCCTACCGGGCGGTGATGCCATCGGATCCCGCGGGCTGGACATGCACATCGAAGGCCTGCAGCGCATGGGCGCCGAATTCGGCAGCGAACACGGCTTCTTGATCGCGCACGCCGAAGGTGGACTGCACGGCGCCCAGATCTGGCTGGACTTCCCCAGCGTGGGCGCCACCGAGAACCTGGTGATGGCGGCGGTGCTGGCGAAGGGCACCACTGTGATCGACAACGCGGCCAGAGAACCCGAGATCGTGGATCTGTGCCACATGCTGGGCAAGATGGGAGCCCACATCGAAGGGGTCGGATCGTCGACGTTGACGATCCACGGGGTGGAATCGCTCCAACCCACCACCCACGCGACGGTGGCCGACCGGATCGTGGCCGGAACCTGGGCGACGATGGCGGCGATCACCATGGGCGACATCGCGATCGACTACGCGGCCACCGAACACCTCGAGATCGCACTCGACAAACTGATCACCGCCGGTGCCACGGTCGAGCAAACCGGCCGCGGCTTCCGGGTGCGGATGGAACGTCGGCCGAAGGCGGTCGACATCGTGACCTTGCCCTACCCCGGATTCCCCACCGACCTGCAGCCGCAGTTCATCGCGCTCAACGCGGTCGCCGACGGCGTCTCCATGGTCACCGAGAACCTGTTCGAAGCGCGCTTTCGCTTCGTCAACGAACTCTCCCGTCTCGGTGCGAACGTCCGCACCGATGGTCACCACGCCTTCATCAAGGGCCGCAAACGACTCTCCGGTGCCCCGGTGGAGGCAACCGATGTGCGAGCCGGCGCCGGTCTGGTGATGGCGGGTCTCGTGGCGGAGGGCGTCACGACGGTGCTCGACGTGCATCACATCGACCGCGGCTACGCCCGATTCACCGACTTGCTCACCGGACTCGGAGGCAAGATCGAACGCGTCGACGCCGACGCCTTGGCGCCCGCGTAGCGAGCATTCCGCTAGTGTCCGATCACCGCGCGGGCCTTGTGCTCGTCGCCGGGCCACACCATCACCCGGGGACCGTCGAGCGTCTGCACCAGGGTGGCCTTCACGCCGGCTGACGCCAGCGTCTGGCGTTGGATCTCACCCTCGATGTAGGACTCCGGCCGGCTGACCACCACCAGCAGACCGTAGTCCGTCTCCGTGCTCGGTTCCGGAGCCGCCGCGACCACCGAGGACCCCCGCTTCGAGGACCAACGCAGGATCAATACGAAGACCCCGATCGCGGCCAAGGCGACGAGCGGGCCGAAGAAGTACGAATAGGACTGCCAAGCGGGCACGAAGACAGTGTGTACCCGCGACGACGGGCACGCCAGGCGGTACCGCATGTGTGCGGAAGCCGCTGCGGTGCGTCCGGGCGCCACCTGGACTCCTGCCCGCCCGATGTCTTGGTTACTCTTCAGTAGGTAGTGGGAATCTTCAATTGCCTACCCATTTCCCGCGAGGAAGGGCCAGATATGAGCGCGGTCACCATTGTCGGAGCCGGTCTGATGGGTGCTGGAATCGCCCAGGTGGCCGCCAGCGCGGGCTACGACGTGATTCTGGTCGATACCGCCGAGGCGTCGCTGACGAAGGCAGTCGACCAGATCAGCGGTTCACTGGCGAAGTTCGCCGCCAAGGGCCGACTCACCGAAGGCGAGCGCGACGCGGCGCTGGATCGCATCACCACCACCACCGACCTCCACGCCGCCGACTCCAGCGACCTCATCGTGGAGGCCGTGTTCGAGAACGTGGAGGTCAAGAAGGAGATCTTCGTCGCACTCGACGCGATCGCCAAACCCGATGCTGTCCTGGCGACCAACACCTCGGCCATTCCGATCACCACCATCGCGGCCGTGACGTCGCGGCCCGAGGCGGTCGTCGGAACCCACTTCTTCTCTCCGGTGCCGATGATGAAGCTCTGCGAGCTGGTGCGCGGCTACAAGACCTCCGACGACACCCTGGCCAAGGCCCGGGAGTTCGCCGAGAACGTCGGCAAGACCGTGATCGTGGTGAACCGCGACGTGGCCGGGTTCGTCACCACGCGACTCATCTCAGCGCTCGCGATGGAGGCGGCCGCGCTCGTTGAGGCCGGCGTGGCCAGCGCCGAAGACGTCGACATCGCCTGTCGACTGGGCTTCGGCCACGCCATGGGCCCGCTCCAGACCGCCGACCTGACCGGCGTCGACATCCTCACCAACGCCAGCTTGAACATCTACGCCGACACCCAGGACGAGAAGTTCGCACCGCCGGAGTTGCTGCGCCGGATGGTCGTGGCCGGCGACCTCGGCCAGAAGTCCGGCAAGGGCTTCTACACCTACAACTGACGTTTCCCAGCACCAGTCACCAGTCGCGCACCCGGGGCGCGGGCGAGGAGGAATCTGCGATGACCGATCGGAAGAAGGACCGGCCGTGGTTGATGCGCACCTACGCGGGTCACTCGTCTGCGGCGAAGTCCAACGAGCTCTACCGCCGTAACCTCGCGAAAGGCCAGACGGGGCTTTCCGTCGCCTTCGATCTGCCCACCCAGACCGGCTACGACCCGGACAGCGCGCTGGCCCGCGGTGAGGTCGGCAAGGTTGGCGTTCCGATCCCTCACCTCGGCGAGATGCGAACGCTCTTCGATCAGATCCCGATCGAAGAGATGAACACCTCGATGACGATCAATGCCACCGCGATGTGGCTGCTCGCGCTCTACATTGCAGCGGCGGAAGAACAGGGCGCCGATATCTCGCTGCTCGCCGGGACCACCCAGAACGACATCGTCAAGGAGTATCTCAGCCGCGGGACCTACATCTTTCCCCCCGGCCCGTCTCGACGTTTGATCGTCGACATGGTCACCTACACCGTGTCCAATGTCCCCAAATGGAACCCGATCAACATCTGCTCCTATCACCTCCAAGAGGCTGGGGCGACCCCAACCCAAGAGATCGCATACGCGCTCGCGACCGCTATTGGAGTCCTCGATGCCGTTCGCGAATCGGGCACGATCAGCGATGAGATGTTTCCTCAGGTCGTGGGGCGAATCTCCTTCTTTGTCAACGCGGGAATCCGGTTCGTCGAGGAAATGTGCAAAATGCGGGCATTCACCCAGATGTGGGACCGCATCACCGCAGATCGTTATGGCGTGACCGATCCGAAGCTGCGGCGTTTCCGCTACGGCGTCCAGGTCAACTCATTGGGGTTGACCGAATCACAGCCTGAGAACAATGTGCAGCGCATCGTCTTGGAGATGCTGGGCGTCACGCTGAGCAAAGACGCCCGGGCACGCGCTATCCAGCTTCCGGCGTGGAACGAAGCTCTCGGCCTGCCTCGGCCGTGGGATCAGCAGTGGTCGCTGCGGATCCAGCAAGTGCTGGCCTACGAGTCGGATCTGTTGGAGTACGACGACATCTTCGCCGGATCCACGGTGGTGGAGGCCAAGGTCGCAGACCTCGTCTCGGCGGCTCGAGAGGAGATCGACCGGGTGGCGGCGATGGGCGGCGCGGTGGCCGCCGTCGAGTCGGGCTACATGAAGCAGCAGTTGGTGGCCTCACACGCCGAACGTCGGGCGCGGATCGAAGCCGGCGAGGACCTGGTGGTCGGACTGAACAAGTTCACCACCAGCGAGGACAATCCGCTGCTGGCCGATCTGGACACCGCGATCCAAACGGTGGATCCAGCGGTCGAAGCGCAGGCGGTGGCCGACGTGCGTCGCTGGCGTGCAGACCGCGACGAGGCCGCGGTCGCGGCTGCGCTGACCGAACTCAAGGCGGTCGCTGCGACCGATGAGAATCTGATGGCTGCCACCTTGGCGTGCGCCCGCGCCGGCGTGACCACCGGCGAGTGGGCACAGGCACTGCGCGAGGTATTCGGGGAGTACCGCGCGCCCACCGGCGTCGCCGGTGTCACCGGTGTGCACGAGCCCGACGAGTCGCTCCTGCGGGTTCGGGAGGCGGTGCGTGAGACCGGCGAGCAACTCGGTGGCAAGGTGCGTTTCCTGGTGGGCAAGCCCGGTTTGGACGGGCACTCGAACGGCGCCGAGCAGATCGCGGTGCGAGCGCGCGACGCCGGCTTCGAGGTGGTCTACCAGGGCATCCGGCTGACCCCGGAGCAGATCGTGGCCGCGGCGGTGGAAGAGGACGCCGACGTGGTGGGGCTGTCGATCCTGTCCGGTTCGCACATGGAACTGGTGCCACAGGTCGTGGCCGGTTTGACCGAAGCGGGACTCGACGACGTTCCGGTTGTGGTCGGCGGCATCATCCCGGAGTCGGATGCGGCTGCCTTGCGGGACGCAGGGGTGGCCGAGGTGTTCACACCCAAGGACTACGACGCCAACGCGATCATGCTCAAGGTCGTCGGCAGCGTGCGCCGGGCCCATCACCTCGAGCCGCTGGGTGTCTGAGCCGGCGATGCCACTGCGTGAGTTTCCGTCGGCCTTTATGGGGCGTAGATGCGACTGGTGATCGCCGACTGCCAAGTCGACTACGCGGGTCGATTGGCCGCACACCTGCCGATGGCTACCCGGCTGATCCTGCTGAAGGCCGACGGTTCGGTTTCGGTTCACGCCGACGATCGCGCCTACAAGCCGCTGAACTGGATGAGCCCGCCCTGCACGCTGACGATCGAAGCAGCACCTGCCGCCGAGGAACCGTCGGCACCGGCTTTCGATGAGATCTGGCGGGTGGTGAACAAGGCCGGCGAGGAGTTGCGCATCAGCATCGCCGGGGTCCACACCGACGTCGAGGTCGAACTCGGACCCGACCCCGGCCTGATCAAGGACGGCGTTGAGGCCCACCTGCAGGAACTGCTCGCCGTGCAGGTGCACACCCTGGGGGAGGGGTGGCAACTCGTGCGGCGGGAATACCCCACGGCGATCGGCCCGGTCGACCTGCTCTGCCGGGATCGGCACGGGGCCTCGGTTGCGGTCGAGATCAAGCGCCGCGGCGAGATCGACGGCGTCGAACAGTTGACGAGGTACCTCGAACTGCTCAACCGTGATCCGCTCTTGGCGCCGGTCAGCGGCGTATTCGCAGCCCAGGAGATCAAGCCGCAGGCGCGCACCTTGGCGCAGGATCGGGGGATCCGCTGCGTCGTGCTCGATTACGACGCGCTGCGCGGCATGGACGACCCGACGCTGAGGCTGTTCTAGCGCCTCCGTCGCCCGGGGGGTCGTGGCCCCGGTATCAGTTGGTGATGAAACACTGCAGGTAGGCGTCCGGAAAGTCCGGGCAAGGTGTAGCAGAACAGTCCGCGTTGGAGGCATAGAACGATGTCGGCGATCGAATCGGTGGGGTTGGCAGGCTTTGGCACGATGGGTTCGGGCATCGCCGAGGTGGTGGCTCGCGCCGGACTGCCGGTCGTCGCGTATGTCCCCAACGCCCGGGCGGAGGCAATCGGTCGCGCCCGGCTCGAATTCTCCGTCGATCGCGCCGTCGCCGCGGGCAAACTCTCAGCGGATGAGAAGGCTGCGATCCTCGCGCTGGTGACGACCACGACGTCGGCCGCCGATCTCGCCGAGGTCGACCTGGTGATCGAAGCGGTGCCGGAGAATCTCGAGCTCAAGAAGGAGGTATTGGCCGAACTCGATGCCGTGGTGAAGCCCGAGGCCATCTTCGCCTCCAACACGTCGGCGCTGCGGATCACCGAGTTGGCAGTCGCCACCGAACGCCCCAGCAGGGTGATCGGAATGCACTTCTTCAACCCCGCTCCGGTGCTGGACTTCGTGGAGTTGGTGTCCACCGTGGCAACCGACGAAGCTGTCCTCGCGGAGGCCCGGCAATTCCTCGACGCCATCGGCCGCTCGGTGGTGGAGGTCAACGACCGGCCCGGTTTCATCGCGAACTCCTTGCTGTTCGGCTACCTCAACCATGCGGTGGCCATGTACTCGGAGAAGTACGCGTCACGGGAGGACATCGATGCCGCCATGCGCTTCGGCTGCGGCTACCCGATGGGCCCGTTGGCGCTGCTCGACCTGATCGGCCTCGACACCGCCTATGACGTGCTCGATGCCATGTACCACGAATCGCGCGATGTGTTGCACGCTCCCGCCCCGATGCTCAAGCAGTTCGTCACCGCCGGTCGGCTCGGACGCAAGTCCGGCCAGGGTTTCTACACCTATGCCGACCCTGGCTCGGCGGTGGTGGTAGATGACGAACTGACCCCGGCCGATGACGCCGCCGCCGGCGGCTCGCTGCGAGAGATCTCGAAGGTGGGGGTGGTGGGCACCGGCACCATGGCCTCCGGCATCGTCGAAGTGTTCGCCAAGGCTGGCTACGAGGTCATCTTCATCGCCCGCAGCGATGCCAAGGTCGGCGGTGTCAACGCTGCCGTCGCCAAGTCCCTCAACCGGGCCGTCAGCAAGGGTCGGATGTCTGAGGAGGCCCGGGATGAGGTGCTGGGCAGGATCACCGGCGCGACCGAGCGGGAGGCGCTGGCCGAGGTGGACATCGTGGTGGAGGCCATCGCCGAAGACCTCGGGATCAAGCTCGACCTGTTCCGCGACCTCGACCGGATCTGCAAGCCCGGCGCGATTCTGGCGACGACCACATCGTCGCTGCCGGTCATCGCCATGGCGGCGGTCACCGAGCGTCCCGAAGACGTCATCGGCATGCACTTCTTCAACCCGGCACCGATCATGAAACTGGTCGAGGTGGTGACCACGATCGCGACCGCGGACGACGTCACCGCCACCGTGGTCGACCTCACCAAGAAGGTGCGCAAGCATCCGGTGTTGTGCGGGGACCGGGCCGGCTTCATCGTCAACGCCCTGCTGTTCCCCTACCTCAACGATGCGGTGCGGATGGTGGAGGCGCACTACGCCACCATCGATGCGGTGGACACCGCGATGACGAAGGGCTGCTCGCTGCCGATGGGCCCGTTCGCACTCTTGGACGTGGTGGGCAACGATGTCTCGCTCGCCATCCAGGAGACCCTCTACCGAGAGTTCCGGGAGCCGGGCTACGCACCGGCCCCGATGCTCAGGGAAATCGTCACGGCCGGCTACCTCGGGCGCAAGACCGGTCGCGGTTTCCGTTCGTACGCCCGCTGACCTGACCTGACCACGGCGCCGCTGGCACACTCGAGTCATGCCCCGACGCAACCGCCGGGAACGACCCCAGGAGTCACCGGTGCGCTTCGGCGCGAACCAGTGGACCGAGTCCGGACCACGTGGCGAATGGACGGTGCGCCAGATCCGTGGGAACGGCAAAGAGTACGTCTGCCCTGGCTGCAACCAAGTGATCGGCGGCTCCGCGTCGCACATCGTGGCCTGGCGGGAAGATTCCCTGCTCGCGTCCGAAGCGAGGCGACACTGGCATACCCCGTGTTGGCAGCGCAGCGCACACACCCGATGAGCCTGCCGCAGACTCGGGGTAGCCTCAAGGCTGTGCGCACCCCCACGGAGATCACCGCCAACAGCGTGCTCCCCGCGCGACGGGAACCGCTGACGCTGGTGACCGCGGACGGACTGCGGCTGGTGGGGGAACTCGCAGCTCCGGTCTCCGGGAAGCCGCGGGCCACGATCGTCTGCCTGCATCCGCTGCCCACCCACGGCGGAATGATGGATTCGCATGTATTCCGCAAGGCGGCGTGGCGGCTTCCGGCGCTGGCCGGGGTTGCCGTACTCAGATTCAACATGCGCGGGACGGCCAGTGCCGACGGTCGCAGCGAAGGCGACTTCGACGAGGCCCGTGGGGAGGGTTTGGACCTTCGGGCCGCAGTGGACTGGGTCGAACGCGCCGGTTTGCCTGTCCCGTGGCTGGTCGGTTGGAGTTTCGGCACCGATGTGGTGCTCAGGCATGGGCTGATCGACGGACTGCCGGGGGCAATACTGCTCAGCCCGCCGCTGCGCTACTCGACCGAATTGGATCTTCGGGCCTGGGCGGACGACGGTCGAAGGGTCGTCGCGCTGGTCCCCGAATTGGATGATTTTCTGCCCCCGGACGAGGCCGCCGAGAAGTTCCGTGCGGTGACCCAACTCGAACTCGTGCCCGGTCCAGGTGCCAAACATCTGTGGGTCGGCGAGCGGTGGGTGCGGTGGGTACTCGACAGCATCGTGACTGTGGTGGCGCCTGAGGTCGGGGTACCGTTGCCGACGACATGGGAAGGACCGATGGTCCGGCACAACGATTTGCTAGCGCCTAGCGCTGGACCTGAGGGTGCTGAATCACCTTCAGGTGAACCTAAATAGGAGGTTTACAGTGGGAGATCGACTCGCAGGCAGGCGGGCGTTGGTGACTGGGGCGTCGCGCGGGATCGGTCGTGCGATCGCACTCGCCTTCGCAGCCGAAGGAGCTCACGTCGTGGCCTTGGCGCGCAATGGCGAGTTGCTGACCGAATTGGTGGCAGACATCGACGGCCAGGGCGGTAGCGCGAGTTTCGTGGTGTGTGATGTCACCGATCCGGAGGCCGTCGGAGCGGCCACGGCTGCCATCGTCGCCGAAGGGCCGATCGATGTGCTGGTGAACAACGCCGGCGGCAATTCGTTCTCGGCTCCAGTGGTGATGATGCGTCCGACCGGCTGGACCAAGACCCAAACCCTGAATGTCGACTCGACGTTCTGGATGCTGCAGGGAGTGCTCCCGTCGATGGTCGCCGCAGGAGGCGGATCCGTGATCAACGTGTCGTCGGTCGCCGGGCTCGCCGGGGCGCCGCTGATGGCCCACTACGGGGCGGCCAAGGCAGCAATCTTGTCGCTCACGCGCAGTGCCGCCTTGGAGGTCGCCGCTTCGGGTGTCCGGGTGAATGCCCTCGTGCCGGGCTGGGTCGAGACCGATCTGACCGACTTCCTGCGTCACGATTCGAACGTGGAGTCCAGCCTGCTCGACCGGGTGCCGATGCAACGCTGGGGAACGCCTGAGGAGATCGCCGCGGCCGCGGTGTTCCTGGCTGGCGACGAGTCCTCCTTCATGACCGGCCAGACCCTCGTGGTCGACGGCGGGCTCTCGGTGATGCCGTAGTGGCTGTCATCACGTTGTTGCACGCGTTCCCCCTCGGCCCGGCGATGTTCGAGGCGCAGCGCAAGGCCTTGGTGGCGGCCGGCCACGAGGTGGTGGTGCCCGATCTGCTGTCACCCGAGCGCAACTATCCCGCGGATCCGGATCTTGCGGCGATGGCCAGATACGTGCTGAAACTGATGTCCGACGCGGGTCATCGGCAGTTCGCCATCGCCGGGCTCTCGATGGGTGGCTATGTGGCCATGGCGGTGCTGCGCAACGCCATGACCCGGGTGACGGGCCTGGCGCTGCTCGACACCCGCGCGTCGGCGGACTCGGACGCGGCGGCCAGGAACCGCTACGCCTACGCCGACCGAGTCGAAGCCGAGGGTATGGGCTGGGTGCCCGAGGCCGCCCTGGACTCCCTGCTCGGCGAGACGACCCGGGAATCGCGCACCGTCATCGTTGACCGAGTGCGCGGTTGGATCGAGACTGCGGATCCGGGAATGGTCGCCTGGGCCCAACGGGCGATGGCCGAGCGGCCGGACTCGCTGGCCGAATTGCAGGTGTTCCGTCAACCTTCGCTGGTGCTCGTGGGCCAGGAGGACACCCTCACCCCGCTGCCGGATTCGCTGGCCATGGCAGAGGCCCTCGGTGGCGCCCCGCTGACCCAGATCAGTCGGGCCGGTCACCTGTCCGCCGTGGAGAGTCCGAACAAGGTTTCGGAGATGCTGACAACCTGGGCCGACCGCCTCGATTGACCCTTCTCGGGGGTGTTTCCGGGCGGCTCCGGTGAGCCCGGAGTTGCCGCCGAATTGCGGTTGGATCGGTGCGAGTCGCGATCCCCAAGTCGACCTCGGTAGGCCTAGAGTGGCCGCAGTTGATGGAGGTTCGGCGATGGCGTCTACAGCGGTGCCCGAGGTGCACACGCATGCCTCGGCACCGACGAGTCTCCCTACCGACTCGCCCACCCCGGGCCGCGCCGGCGTCCGGGTCCGCACCGGCCGCCACCTGCAGCGACCCGCCCCGCCGATGGGATACGTGCCCGGCCTCGACGGTATCCGCGCACTGGCCGTGTTGGGCGTGCTGGTGTTCCATGGCAGCGACTCGTGGTTGCCCGGTGGCTTCCTCGGGGTGGACGTCTTCTTCGTGCTGTCCGGATTCTTGATCTCGACCATCCTGCTCGAGCAGTTGAGTTCACGGGGTTGGATCGATTTCCGCGTCTTCTACCTGCACCGGGCCCGCCGCCTGCTGCCCGCGTTGCTGGCCATGCTGGCCATGTCCGCGGTGCTCATCGCGGTCTTCGCCCACGACGCCGCGGCCCAGTTCCGTCGCACGGTCCTACCTTCACTGCTCTACGTCGCCAACTGGGCGTTCATCAACGACGACCTGTCGTATTTCGAGGCCATCGGTCGCCCTCCGGTGCTGCAGCACCTGTGGTCGCTGGCCATCGAGGAACAGTTCTACCTGCTGTGGCCGCTGGTGCTGCTGCTCATCTACAAACGCCGTGGTCGGCTTGGTGTGGGTCGGGTGGCCTTCGGAGTTGCGGTCGTCTCCACGTTGCTGATGGCGCTGCTCTCGGTGCTGTGGAACGTCCCCGGGCAGTCCGATGCCAGTCGGCTGTACTTCGGCACCGACACGCACGCCATGAGTCTGCTCGTCGGTGCTGCCCTCGCGGCTGTGTATCGGCCGGGGGCCATGCCCCGGTCATTGCCGCTGCTCCGGCGCCTGGCCCTCACCGGCGTCGGGGTGCTGGCGCTCGGCCTGGTCATCCTCGCGTATTTCCAGGTGTCCGAGCAGGGAACCTGGCTCTACCGAGGGGGTTTCCTGGTATTCGCCTTCGCGACCGCCGCGTTGATCACAGTGGTCGCCCACCCGGCGGCGCTGCTCGGACCCGTCATGGCGTGGGCGCCGTTGCGCTACCTCGGCACCCGCTCGTACGGGCTCTACCTCTACCACTGGCCCATCTTCGTGGTGCTTCGCCCCGAGATCGACGTTCCCATGGGCGCTTTCGGGACCTTCCTGCTTCGGATGGGCCTCACCATGGCCGTCGCCGAAGTCTCCTACCGGTACCTGGAGATGCCGATCCGGCGCGGCACCGCCTGGCCGGCGCTCAAGCAGTGGTTCGCCGACGCGCCCGCCCGCCGGATCGTCGCCGTCGTGGGAACAACAGCGGCCGCCACCGCCGCAGTCGCGTTCGTGATCGCCAACGCTGAGGCCCCCACCGCGAAGGAATACCTCGGCGGCGTGACCGAAGTCAACGCAGCACCCTTGGCACCGAAGCCGGCCGCCGAGCCGGCGGCGGCTGCGCCGGAGGAGGCGCCGGCAGTTGAGGAGCCCACGCCGACAGTCGCACCGGAGCCCATCACGCCGGCCACACCAATGACCGTCGTCGGAGATTCCCTGGCGGTGGGTGCCGCCGAGAGTTTGACCGCGCTGATGCCCGCCACAACCGTCGACGCGGCCGTGAGTCGGCAACCGGAAGAGGTTCTCGCCCGGATCTCCGAACGGCAGGCGGCGGGCCTGCTCGATCCGGTGGTGGTGATCCAGACGGGCACCAACGGCCGGGTCGACAACGATCAACTCTCGGCCCTGCTGGCATCGCTGTCGGATCGCCAACGCGTGGTGCTGGTGACCTCGGCCGGGCCGCACTCCTGGCAGCCGCAGTCAAACGAGGTCATGCAGCAGGTGGCTGCGGGCCATCCGAATGTCCGGATCGCCGACTTCGCCGCCGCCGCGGCGGGTCACCCGGAGTACTTCATCGAAGACGGAGTCCACCTGACGCCCACCGGTCTGGATGTGTACACCGCGCTCATCACCGCGACCGTCCAGGCGCCCTGATGGTGGCCGGAGGCTGCGGCCGAAGGTCGCCGAGGTAGTCCCGTGGCGCATCTGCTCGGCGCCGAGGAGCTGCACTTGGAGTTCCCGACCCGGATCGTCTTCGACTCCGTGTCCCTCGGGATAGATGAGGGGGATCGCATCGGCATCGTCGGGCGCAACGGCGACGGCAAGTCCTCCCTGTTGGGAATGTTGTCCGGCCGCGTGACACCCGACACCGGTCGGGTGACCAGGCGCAGCGGGGTGCGCATGGGGGTGCTGGAGCAGGCGGACACGCTCGATGCTGATGCCACAGTCGGTGAAGTGGTGGTCGGTGATCGGGCCGAGCATGAGTGGGCCGGCGATGCCCGGATCCGCGACGTCATCGCCGGGTTGGTGCCGGATCTGCCATGGGATGCCGAGATTTCGACGCTCTCCGGGGGTCAACGCCGTCGGGTGGCCCTGGCCGCGCTACTCGTCGGCGATTGGGACATCCTCGCGTTGGACGAACCCACGAACCACCTCGACCTGGAAGGGGTCGCCTGGCTCGCCGATCATCTCAAGCGGCGATGGGCGAAGAATGCCGGCGGCCTGCTGCTCATCACCCACGATCGTTGGCTGCTCGACGAGGTCTCGACCAGCACCTGGGAGGTGCACGACCGGATCGTCGAACCGTTCGAGGGTGGCTATGCCGCCTACGTGTTGCAGCGGGTGGAACGGGACCGCAGGGCGGCTGTCAGCGCGGCGAGGCGGGCGAATCTGATGCGCAAAGAACTCGCCTGGCTGCGGCGGGGACCACCGGCCCGCACCTCCAAGCCCAAGTTCAGGATCGAAGCAGCCAACCAGTTGATCGCCGACGTCCCGCCCCCTCGGGACCAGGTCCAACTGTCCCGGCTGGCCGTGGCGCGGCTGGGCAAGCAGGTCATCGACCTGCTCGATGTGTCAGTGTCCTTCGGCGAGCGTGAGGTGCTGCGGGAGGTGGACTGGCGGATCGCGCCCGGCGAGCGCACCGCAATCATGGGTGCCAACGGTGCGGGCAAGTCCACCCTGCTGGGGTTGATCGCCGGCACCGTCGAACCGAGCAGCGGCCGGGTGAAGCGCGGCAAGACCGTCCGGGTGGGGGTGCTCGACCAGCAGTTCCGCGAACTCGTCGACATCGCCGACGAACGGGTCCGTGACGTGCTCGCCAGGGCCAAGTCCAGCTACGTGGTGGACGGCCGGGAACTGACCCCGGCCCAGTTGCTGGAACGGCTGGGTTTCTCGAATGCCCATCTCAGCGCGAGGGTGGGGGAACTCTCCGGTGGGCAGAAGCGGCGCCTGCAGTTGCTGCTGGTGCTGCTGTCGGAGCCGAACCTGATCGTCCTCGACGAACCCTCCAACGACGTCGACACAGACATGCTCGCGGCGATGGAGGACCTGCTTGACACCTGGCCGGGAACGCTGATCGTGGTCTCCCACGATCGCTACCTCTGCGAGCGTGTCACCGATCAGCAGTACGCCGTCATCGACGGTCGACTCCGGCACCTGCCGGGAGGAGTGGCGGAGTACTTGAGCCTGCGGCAGGGCCAACCGTCTCGACCGGCATCGGCGCGGGATCGGGTGGCTCGGGATGTGGATGCGCCCGCAGTTCCGGGTGGGCCCGGCGAGAGTAGGGGCTCGGGGGGAGGGGATGCGGGACGGAAGGGTGCGGCTGACGCTGACCCCGCGCCCTCGGATCTCACCGGATCTCAACGACGGGCGATCCAGAAAGAGGCCGCGTCGATTGAGCGGCGTCTCGACAAGTTCGCGGCCGAGGTGGCGGACCTGCATCGCCGCATGGCCGTTCACGATCAGACCGACTACGAGGAGTTGCGACGACTCGGCGAACGGCTCCGGGCCGTCGAGAGCGAGACCGCCGACCTGGAGGAACGTTGGCTGGAACTGTCCGAACTGATCGACTGAGCCGAGCACCCATCGCGGCGGGCGGAATGGACCGGGAAACTCAGTCGATTCCGCCCGCCGCGGTTGGTTTTGCCGACGCCAGCCGCCGGCGGGCGGGTGCTAGGCGTCGCGGAAACGGTTGATCTCGTCGATGTGCTTGGCGCGCAACTCCTCGTCACGCACACCGAGTCCTTCTTCGGGAGCCAGCGCCAACACGCCGACCTTGCCTTGGTGCAGGTTCCGGTGCACGTCGTAGGCCGCCTGGCCGGTGTCCGCGAGTGAGTAGACCTTCGACAGGGTCGGGTGGATCATGCCCTTCTCGATCAGCCGGTTGGCCTCGTACGCTTCGCGGTAGTTGGCGAAGTGCGAACCGATGATGCGCTTGAGGTTCATCCACAGGTAGCGGTTGTCGTACTCGTGCATGTATCCGGACGTCGACGCGCAGGTGACGATCTTGCCGCCCTTGCGGGTCACGAACACGGAAGCGCCGAAGGTCTCCCGGCCCGGGTGCTCGAACACGATGTCGATGTCTTCGCCGCCGGTGAGTTCGCGGATGTCCTTGCCGAATCGACGCCATTCGCGCGGGTCCTGGACACCTTCGTCGGTCCAGAACTTGTAGTCCTTCTCGCGCCGGTCGATGATCAGTTCCGCTCCCATGGAGCGCACGATCTCGGCCTTCTCCGGGCTCGAGACCACGCACACCGGGATGGCGCCGCCGTTGAGGGCGTACTGGGTGGCGAACGCACCCAAACCGCCGGAGGCGCCCCAGATGAGCACCACGTCGCCCTGCTTCATGTTGCCGCCGTTTTCGCTGACGAGCTGCCGGTAGGCCGTTGAGTTGACCAGCCCGGGGCTCGCTGCTTCTTCCCAGGACAGGTGCTTGGGCTTGGGCATCAGTTGGTTGCTCTTGACGATGGCCAGTTCGGCCAGGCCGCCGAAGTTGGTCTCGAAGCCCCAGATCCGCTGCTCGGGATCCATCATGGTGTCGTTGTGACCGGCGGGTGATTCCAGCTCCACCGACAGACAGTGGGCCACCACCTCATCACCGGGTTTCCAGGCGTTGACCCCCGGTCCGGTGCGCAGCACGACGCCGGCCAGGTCGGACCCCAGCACGTGGTAGGGGAGGTCGTGGCGCTTGGCCTCCTTGTGGGTGCGGCCGTAGCGCTCCAGGAAACCGAAGGTGCTCACCGGCTCGAAGATCGACGACCAGACGGTGTTGTAGTTGATGGCGCTCGCCATGACCGCGACCAGCGCCTCACCGGCGGCGAGTTCCGGCACCGGCACCTCGTCGAGGTGCAGCGACTTGCGCGGATCCTTGTCCCGGGAGGGCACGTCGGCGAACATCTCCTGCTCGTCCTTGTGGATCGTGACGCCCCGGTAGGTCTCGGGGATTTCGATCGTGGCGAACTCCTCGGCCGGGGTATCCCCGGCCATGATCGCGTCGCGGATATGGTCCATTACTGCCTCCTCGCAGTGATGCGGTGGTGCTGGTTGTCAGATGCCGAGCGGTTGCCGGGCCGATTCATGGTCGAACCCGGACAATAGGTGAAATGTACTTCATGTGTTTGCGGTCGATTCAGTGGGCCTCGGCGGCGGGTTCGACGAGTTCCATGAGCACTCCGCCGCAGTCCTTCGGATGGCAGAAATTGACCCGCGAGCCGGCGGTTCCACGCTTGGGTGCGTCGTACAACACACGCACACCTGCGCTGCGCAGAGTCTCGGCGGCCAGTTCGATGTCGGTGACCCGCAGCGCCATCTGTTGGATGCCCTCGCCGTTGCGGGCCAGGAACTTCCCGATCGGTGAGTCCTCACGCAGGGGTGCCAGCAGTTGGATGCAGGAGCCGGAGTCGCCGACCGCCATCATCGCCTCCCGGACGCCCTGTTCCTCGTTGACCTCCTCGTGGATCATCTCCATACCGAAGGCGCGGCGGTAGAAGGCGATCGCCGCATCCAGATCGGCGACAGCCAACCCGACGTGGTCGATGGCGGTGACGTAGGGGGCAACTTCGTTGGGGACGGTCATGGCGGTGCTCCTCCAAGCGGTGTCAGGCGCAGGTTCGCTGCGCGCGTATCACGAGTGCTCCGGGGCGGCGACGTGCGCCCTTCCCTTGCTCGTTATCGTTGCAGGCACACTTGTCCAGCCGTTCAGCGGAGGTCGTCCATGTCCGGGAATGTCATCGTTGCAGGCGCACGCACGCCCATGGGGCGCCTCCTTGGGTCACTCAAGTCGCGTTCCGCGGCCCAACTGGGCGGCGTGGCGATCGCCGGCGCCCTCGAGCGGGCGGGGGTGGCCCCCGACCAGGTCGACTACGTGATCATGGGTCATGTGCTGCAGGCCGGAACCGGTCAGATCACGGCCCGGCAGGCCGCCGTCGAGGCGGGCATCCCGATGAACGTGCCGGCGCTGACCATCAACAAGGTCTGCCTGTCGGGCATCGACGCCATCGCTCTGGCCGACCAACTCATCCGGGCCGGTGAGTTCGACATCGTCGTGGCCGGTGGCATGGAGTCCATGACCAACGCCCCGCACCTGCTGATGGGTTCCCGGGAGGGTGTGAAGTACGGCGACTGGAAGGCCATCGATTCGATGGCGTTCGACGGCCTCACCTGCGCCTTCGATCAGTGCGCCATGGGTGAATCGACCGAGCGCTACAACTCCCGCTACTCCTTCGGCCGGGCCGAGCAGGACGCCTTCGCGGCGGCCTCGCACCAGCGTGCCGCCGAGGCGCAGAAGGCCGGGGCGCTCGCCGAGGAGATCGTCCCGGTGGCGATTCCGCAGCGCCGCGGGGAGCCGATCCTGGTCGAGGTGGACGAAGGGATCCGGCCGGAGACGACGGCCGAGTCGCTCGGGAAGCTGCGCCCGGCCTTCGCCAAGGAGGGCACGGTCACCGCCGGCAACGCCTCCCAGATCTCCGACGGTGCCGCGGCTGTTGTGGTGATGAGCAAGGCCAAGGCCGAGGAGCTCGGCTTGGAGTGGTTGGCCGAGATCGGCGCTCACGGCGTCGTCGCGGGACCGGACGCTTCCCTGCACCTGCAGCCGGCCGAGGCGATCCTGGCCGCCTGCGAGAAGCAGGGCATCACCCCGGCGGACCTCGACGTGCTCGAGATCAACGAGGCCTTCGCCGCCGTCGGCCTGGCCTCGACCGAGAAGCTTGGCGTCGACGCCGAGATCGTCAACGTCAACGGCGGCGCGATCGCGCTCGGCCACCCGCTGGGCATGTCCGGCGCCCGAATCGTGCTGAGCCTCGCGCTTGAACTCAAGCGGCGCGGTGGCGGCATCGGTGCGGCGGCCCTGTGCGGTGGCGGCGGCCAGGGCGATGCCCTGATCGTCACCGTTCCCGCCTCGGAGTAGCCATGGCGAGGTCCGCCGATGTACCGGACCTGGTGAGTCGGGCGCGCAACGGAGAACCCCGGGCGGTCGCCCGACTCATCTCGATGGTCGAGGATTCCTCGCCGCAGTTGCGCGAGGTCGCCGCTACCCTCGCGCCGCACGTCGGCCGCGCGCACATCGTGGGGTTGACCGGTGCCCCCGGCGTGGGCAAGTCGACGACGACTTCCGCTTTGGTGGCGGCCTATCGCGCCGCGGGCAAGCGAGTCGGGGTGTTGGCGGTCGATCCGTCGTCGCCGTTCTCCGGGGGTGCGTTGCTTGGGGACCGGATCCGGATGCAGGAGCATGCGCTGGATCCGGATGTGTTCATCCGATCTATGGCATCGCGCGGGCACCTGGGGGGTTTGGCATGGTCGACCCCGCAGGCGCTGCGCGTCCTCGACGGGGCCGGATGCGACGTCATCCTGGTGGAAACCGTCGGAGTGGGCCAGTCTGAGGTCGAGGTGATCGGGGTCGCCGACACGGTGGTGGTGCTGCTGGCACCTGGCATGGGTGACGGGATCCAGGCCGCGAAGGCCGGAATCCTGGAGATCGGCGATGTTTTCGCAGTCAACAAGGCCGACCGCGACGGCGCGGACGCCACAGCTCGGGAGTTGCGCCACATGATCGGACTCGGCGAGCGGCTCGCGGGAGCCTGGCGGCCACCGGTGCTGAAGATGGTCGCCGCTCGGGGCGAGGGCATCGACGAGTTGGTGGCGGCCATCGAGAAACATCGCCTGTGGGCCATTGAATCCGGTGCCGGGTTGGTGCGTCGCGAGCGGCGTGCGGCGGAGGAGATCGAGGCGCTGGCGGTGGAAGCCGTGCGGCGGCGATTGGTCGCCGATCCGGCCGTGCTCGGTGGTTTGGCTGCCGATGTGGCCGCCGGCCTGGAAGATCCCTACCAGGCAGCCGATCGGTTGCTGGCGGCCGGCGGCGTCTGAGGTCAGACGGGCCCATCGGAGGCGACCCAGATGGGTGAAACGCATCATCATGGTGATATCTCCAGTGTTGGGAAGGGAGCCTGCACCCGCGTTGGGCAGGCCAGCCCCGCGCAGGTATGGGGAAGTTCCATGGCAAGACCCCGCCAGCCACAACGGCTGCGGGGCTTCGGGGAGGCGCTGCTGCGGCTAGGAAATGCCAGCTTCGTCGAGCAAGTAGCCGCGGCCAAGCCGGCGGAAACTGGCCGCCAAGTTCGGGGTCGGCTGGTTGGAGGCCAGCCAGGCCCTGATGGCCTTGTCCTGGGTGGCGACGTCCGCGTCCAGCACACCCAACCGGTGCACCAGGAACTGAAGCACCTGAGGCGGGCGTGGCGTGCCGTCGTATGGGACGCCGATCATGTCGTCTCTTAGTGCTGGCGAGAGTTTGGGCATCACCACCACACCTCCACGTCAACCACCGGTACATCACCAGAGTAGTCCGCCGGCCTGGCGATGAGGAGGTTTGCGTCCGCTGGCATGAGGATTTCGCCTTGGTAGCGCAATCGCGGATCGCCGACCCCTGCGACCCAGGCTGCTGGGGATGTCTCGCGCAGGCGCACGCGCATCAGCAGCGGCCGGCTGCCGGACGCAAACTCAGCCTCAGCGACCTTGCGCTTCAATGGTCGTAACCAACAGGGCCCTGGAGGCGGCGGAGCTCCCACGCTCGATGGACGATAACAACGTGGATCAGTTGCGCAGGCCGCGGAACAGAGTGACTCCGGGTGTGATCCGTCCGAACACGAACGCTTCAAGCACATCGTCTAGCCCGTCTGGGGCCTGATCGCTCAACCCGCGTAGGAATGCTGGATCTTCTCGTAGAACCGGTCGGTCTTCTGCCACTCCTTCAGCGCCGTGCGCTGGGCGCTTCGGTCAGGTCGCGCGCCCATTGCTCGAAGGCTGTGTCCATTGCGGCCATGGCGGGCGGCTCGACGGGCTCGGCCGGTGTCAGCAATGGACGGGTGGGGATGGCCCGCCGCTGGCGCCGCCGGTTTCCGCGACGGGCCTACCCGCGGCTACCGCTGGCTAGTTCCCGCGAGGTGCGCTTGCGGGTCGGGATGGTTGAGGCGCTTCAGTGACGCCGAGGTTGCGGTATTTGGACAGGTCGCAGCGGGCGCCTGCGCGGGGATGCTGGCGCCAGCGGACTGGACGGGATCGACTGCGAAGGCCAGCCACGGGAGGCCGGCAGGGTGGCTGAATCGGATGGTCATGCGAGTTTCCCTCCGTCACGGGGGATAGACGACGTCCCCATCACGGGGACCGGACAAGCATGTGAAGACATGCGGTCATGGCAAAACCCCGCCAGCCACAACGGCTGCGGGACTTCGAGGTGTGGGGTCAGCTAGGCCAGCACCGGGTCGGTGCGGGAGATGCGGCGGCGGACTGCACTGGCGATGTCGCTCGGCGAGCGTTCAGGGTGGGTGTAGATGGTGCCGATCCACGTGTCGTGTGCAGCTGCCGACTCGAACACAACGATGGCGACGTAGACACCTGCTTCGTCCTGGAACCAGAACTCGTCCGGGTCACCCGTGGGCGTCATGCCATGGGCGGCGGCGAAGGCCTTGATATCGGCGGCCTGCACAGTCAACTGCGACGGCTTGTTCACTGCGGGCCTCCCTTCACCCAGTAGCACCAATCCTCACCCTCAGTATGACCGATCAGTAGCACGTGGTCCACCCTGTCGCCACGACCATGGGAACCCATTGCACGCTCGAGTTTCAGCAAGAGTTGGTCGCGGGTCTGGTCCAGCACCTCGCGGCTATCGAAGATGACGACGTCTGCCTTCTCCGCGCCGTCTGCGAGCAGCTCGCTCCAGCGGGCCGCATTCGCGGACGTCGGCGTCTTCAGATCGACGGTGAGGCGAAGCGCATCCCAAACAGCGTCCGGTCGCCGCGATTCCCCGTGTGCCGCCTTCACGGAGCGCAGGAAGACGCCTGCTACACGGCGAAGGAATCTGGCGGCTGACTTCTCTTTCTCCAACTCGTAGAACTTGTCTGGCTTCCGCTTCGGAGCGACGTACTTGTGGCCCGCTGCAATTGGTTCCTCGTATCCGGGAGGTTCGGGGCTTCCCTCCGGCCGCTTGGCCCTGGCGGCGGCGTCTTGGATGCGGGCGACTTGGATAAGCCGTGGGGTGACCCATTCCAGTGGGGGGCGGGTCGGTGATGCCGAGGTTGCGGTATTTGGACAGGTCGTAGCGGTGTTCCCGGGCCTTGACCCGGTTGCTGACGGTGCGTGCGGCGTCGGCGGGGTCGGTGCGGATGTCGGTGCGGCGGTCGAATCGTGTTTCCAGTTCGGCGCGGCACTTGCAGTGGCGGTGGTAGTTGGACTTGCCGCGCGCGGTCTTCGCGGTGGTCTTCGACTTGTAGACGGCGCCGCGGGTGGCGAGCATGAGGCACCACGGGCAGGCGCCGGATTCGGGGACGCGGCGCCAGGCGGAGAAGCCCACAGTGTCAGCCGGCCAGGACGCGGTCGAGGGACACGTTGCGCATGGCCTCGTGGGCTTCGGTGCCGAAGATGCCGATTAGATAGTTCAGCCCGTACACCATGGCCTCGGAGACGTCGACTCCTTGGCTGATGCGCCACAGCACGATGATCGGCGCCCGGCGCAGCGCGGGCGCGGCGGCCTCCGCGCCTCAGCACACCCCATCAGTCTGTGTACCGTGGCCGAGTGCCGTGCACGCACAGTGCGGGATGCCCAAACCGTGGATGCGGCAGCCGTACCTTGACGCAGCCCAGACGCTGTTTTCCGTGCGCATGCCGAGCAAGACCAAGTACATCGTCCGCCGAAGTGAACGAGCCGCGATGCACTTCAAGCGTCGCTGTGTGCGGGCGTGCAACGTCAACTCACACGATCGCGAGGCACCTCTGCGTCGACACTGGCGAGCAACCAGGGGGTGAACGGTCCCAAGGCACCCTCGACGGTCACGGACTACCCTGGGCCTATGGATGCCGAGGAGATTGATCGCGGCCGGCAACGTTGGGCCCGCCGGTATGAAGAAGCGCGGACCCGTGGCCGGGTCCGGGATGCCGACTACACGACCCTCAGCGGGTTGGAAGTGGCGCCGGTCTACGGCCCGCCGGCCGGCACCGCGTATCCCGGCTTCGAGCGCATCGGTTGGCCGGGCGAGTACCCCTACACCCGCGGTCTGCACGCGACCGGCTACCGCGGCAAGACCTGGACGATCCGGCAGTTCGCCGGATTCGGCAACGCCCGCCAGACCAACGAGCGCTACCGGATGATCTTGGCCACCGGCGGCGACGGGCTGTCCGTGGCCTTCGACATGCCGACCCTCATGGGTCGGGATTCCGACGATCCGCTGGCCCTCGGCGAGGTCGGGCACTGCGGCGTCGCGATCGACTCCGCCGCCGACATGGACGTGCTGTTCGACGGAATCCCGCTCGGTGAGACGACGACCTCCATGACCATCTCCGGCCCCGCGGTGCCGATCTTCTGCATGTACGTGGTGGCCGCCGAACGGCAAGGGTTCGCGCCCGCCCAACTCGACGGCACCCTGCAGACCGATATCTACAAGGAATACATCGCGCAGAAGGAGTGGCTGTTCGGCCCGGAGGCGCATCTGCGGCTGATCGGTGACCTGATGGCCTACGTGGATGCCGAGATGCCCAGGTACAAGCCGCTGAGCGTCTCCGGCTACCACATTCGGGAGGCCGGCGCGACGGCCGCACAGGAGTTGGCCTTCACCCTGGCCGATGGGTTCGCCTACGTGGAATTGGGGAAGTCCCGCGGATTGGACGTCGACTCGTTCGCCCCCGGACTGTCCTTCTTCTTCGACGCCCACGTCGACTTCTTCGAGGAGATCGCCAAGTTCCGCGCCGCCCGGCGCATCTGGGCGCGTTGGTTGCGCGACGTCTACGGCGCCACCGACGAACGGGCCATGTGGCTGCGATTCCACACCCAGACCGCCGGAGTTTCGCTCACCGGTGCCCAACCGTTCAACAACGTCGTCCGCACCGCCATCGAAGCGCTCGCCGGCGTGCTCGGCGGCACCAACTCGCTGCACACCAACGCCCTCGATGAGGTCCTCGCCCTACCCACCGAACAAGCCGCCGAGATCGCGCTGCGGACCCAACAGGTGATCATGGCTGAGACCGGGGTGACGAACGTCGCGGATCCCCTGGGCGGGTCCTGGTACCTCGAGGCGCTGACGGATCGAATCGAGGCCGAAGCCGAGGAGATCTTCGCGAAGATCCTGAAGATGGGTGGCGGCACCGAAGGTGTCACGCACCCGATCGGGCCGATGACCGCAGGAATCCTGCGCGGCATCGAAGACGGCTGGTTCACCGGTGAGATCGCCGATTCGTCGTTCGCTTTCCAGCAGGCGATCGAGGATGGCCGCAAGCACCAGGTGGGCGTCACCGTCCAGACCGACACCGTCACCGAGCCGCTGGAGATCCTGCGGATCAGTCACGAGGTGGAGCGGGCGCAGGTCCAGCAACTCGCCAGCCGGCGGCTGGCGCGGAACGAGGAGGGGGTGCAGTCGGCGCTGATGCGACTGACGCACGCCGCCGCCTACACCGACGACAACCTGGTGCCGGCCATCCTGGATGCAGCCCGGGCCGAGGCGACGCTGGGCGAGATCTGCGGCGTGCTGCGCGACGTGTGGGGCGAATACCGCGAACCCGCTCGGATCTGACCCCCGGCCGACCGTCGGCGGCGCGAACTGCCGCGGTGATGCCAGAATGGGCCCATGGCGACACAACCACAAGGACTGACCAATGCCGCCCTCAGGGGAGCGGTGGATCTCGGGGCGCTCGCACAGGCGCGACAGGCGCAGCAACAAGCAGCCAGTGGGGCCCCTGGTGGCGCCGGGACCGGTGCCTACGTCAAGAACGTGACGGTCGCGGACTTCGAGGTCGAGGTGATCCAGCAGTCCCTGACCGTGCCGGTGGTGCTCGACCTGTGGGCCTCGTGGTGCGGACCGTGCAAGCAACTCACCCCGGTGCTCGAGTCCTTAGCTGCCGAATACGACGGGCGCTTCGTGCTCGCCAAGGTCGATGTCGACGCCGAGCAACAGATCGCCGCCGCCTTCCAGGTGCAGAGCATTCCGAGTGTTTTCGCCGTCGTGAAGGGTCAGCCCATCCCGCTGTTCCAGGGAGCCCTGCCGGCGCCGCAGGTGCGTCAGTACCTCGACGAGTTGTTGCGGGTCGCGGCCGAGAACGGAGTGACCGGGCGGGCCGTTGCGGATGTGCCCGCAGCGGCGGCGGAGGAGCCGGCCGAACCGGTCGACGACCCCACCGACGCCTTGTTCGACGCCGCCGGCGAGGCCTTGGTGGCTGGGGACTGGGACGCCGCCACGGCCGCCTACCAGCAGGTGCTCGCGGCGAACCCGGGGGATCCGGACGCGCAGGCCGGCCTCACCCTGGTGGCATTGCAGCGACGGATCGACGGGATCGATCCGGTCGCTGCGGTCGCGGCGGCGGATGCCGACCCCGCCGACGTGCAGGCAGCTGTCGTCGCCGCGGATGTCGAGTTGGTCAACGGCGATCCGGCTGCGGCCTACGCACGCCTGGTCACAGCGGTGTCGCGGGCATCCGGCGACGACCGCGACGCCGCCCGGGCTCGGCTACTGGAACTGTTCGAACTCGCGCCGCCGGACGATCCCGAGGTGGCCAAGGCCCGGCGCGCGCTCGCGGCGGCGCTTTTCTAGTTCACGCCGGACGGTTCCACGCCTCGCCGAGCACCGTGCGAAGGCGTTCTTCGCGCAGGGCTTCGACGTCGGGTTCCTCGATCGGCTCCAGCTCGCGCCCGATGCACCACCCGAGCAGCAGGTCGGCCAGGGCGGGGTTGCGGGCGAGGCCGGGGCCGTGCAGGTAGGTGCCGAGGATGTGGCCGGCCACCGCTCCTTCGGTGCCGTCGCCGTTGCCGACGCCGGCCAGCACCCGCGCCAACGGTTGCACCTCGGCGCCGAGGTGGGTGGCACCACCGTGGTTCTCGTAGCCGGTCAGTCGTGGCAGTCCGGGGATGAGCGACTCGGCGGCGAGTTCGCCGACCGCCCTTCGCGGCAGTCGATCCGTGCGGATGTCGATCATGCCGAGCCCGGTCGCCGGTTGGCCGGTGGCATCCGGGAAATATTCGCCGAGCAATTGGTAGCCCGCGCAGATGGCCAACACCGCGGCGCCGCCGGCGGCGGCCGAGGCGAGGTTGCCATCCGCGGAGATACCGCGGGCGGCCGCGGTCTGGGCCGAATCCTCACCGCCGCCGAGCACATAGAGGTCGCCCTGGGCCGGGATCGGTTCCCCGGCGGCCACTTCGATGATCCGGGCCTCCAGTCCATGCAGTGCGGCCCGATGTCGCAGTGCGAGCACATTGCCGGCGTCCCCATAGGTCCCCAGCAGGGCCGGGTAGATGGAGACGATCGTCACCTGTTCGGAGTTTGCCGAAGGCATCACGACACCACCCTGGTTGCGGCTCGACGCACCTTGCGGCGCCTGGTTTGCGGGTCGGTGCGGGCGTCGGCGCGGGTTCGCAGGCCGTGGAAGGCGGTGTAGGTGGCGGCGCAGTCGATCACTTCGAGGTCTCGGGCGCTCGCCGGGAGTTCGACTCCGGGTGCGTACGGGTCTTCGATCACGACGTGATCGACCCCGGCATGCAGCAGACGGACGGCGAGATCACGCCGCCGGTCGCCGGTGGCGATCACCGTGCGGCCGCGCAGCTTCTCGAAGGGCACATCCCATAGCCAGGACGGATCACGGCCGTCGGCGTCGTTCGCGTTGATCGTGATGATCACCGGCGCCGGCGCCGGTGGCATGACCGTCAACAGTTCCGACCACGATGCCGGATTCTTGGCCAGCAGCAGGCGCACGTCCAGGGCGCCGATGGTACGGACCTCGTAGCGCCCGGACACCGCGGTGACCGTGGCCATCCGCTGCACCGAGGTGCGCGCGTCGAGACCGAGTACGTCGGTCGCGGCAGCCAGCGCGAGGGTGGCGTTCGCGGCGTTGAACCACCCCGGCAAGGCCAGGTCGGAGAGGTCGAAACGCCTCCGGTCGGGGCCGACGGCGGTGAACCGGCCGTCGTCGATCTGGAATCGCCAGGCCGGCTCAGGGCGCTGCTGGCCGCAACTCGTGCAACGCCATCCCTCGACGCCGCCGAACCGCAGCAGACCGCCGCATTCCAGGCAGACGCTGGCATCGGCAGTCCAGTTCTGACCTGCGGAGACCCACAACACGCGGGGAGCCGAACGCGCCGCCCAGGTGACGATGGGGTCATCGCAGTTGGCCACCACGGTGGTGCGCTCCGGGCACGACTCGAGCATGGTGCGCCACTTCCGGGCGACCATGGCGACTTCGTTCATGCGGTCGAGCTGGTCGCGCGTGAGGTTGCCGAGCAGCAGCGCCCGCGGGCGGGTGTCCGGCAGGATCAGCGGCAGATAGGCCTCGTCCACCTCGAGCACGGCCTGCCCGCGGGGGTGGCCGTAGGCCAGCGCCGAGAGCACACCGTCGGTCATGTTCGCGCCGGTCTCCTGGGTCACCACCGGGCCGGTCTGACCCACCGCGGTGGCGAGCAGTCGGGTGGTGGAGGTCTTGCCGTTGGTGGCCGAGACGAGCGCCGCGACTCGATCGCCCGCCAAGTCGCGCATCGCTCCCGGCGACACCTTCAGGATCACCTTTCCGCCCACCACCAGACCTTCGCCGCGGCCGGTGAGGCGGGAGGCGGCACTGGCGGTTCGGCCTGCGAGGACCGCCGCACGCGTTCGAAACGGAGTCGGGGGCATGCCCCCGATGCTACTTGTCGGCCCACGCCGCACCGGATATCAGCGGTGCGCGAGCCTCCCGCGGGTCAACCGCGGTGCCGGAGCCACACCACGCCGAGCGGGGGCAGCGACACCGTCGCCGAAGCGGGTCGGCCGTGCCAGGGATCCTCCCAGGCCATCACCGAGCCGAGGTTGCCCACGCCGGAGCCGCCGTATTCGACGGCGTCGGTGTTGACGATCTCCGCCCATTCGCCGCTGAAGGGCAGCCCGACCCGATAGTCCAGGTGGGGAACCGCCGAGAAGTTCGCCAGACACGCGACCACTGAGCCGTCCGCAGCCCAGCGCAGCCACGAGAACACGTTGTTGCCCGCGTCGTTCGCGTCGATCCACTCGAAGCCCTCGGGGGAGTTGTCCTGCTGCCACAGGGCCGGGTTGTCGGTGTAGGCCCGGTTGATGTCGCCGACGAGTCGCAGCATGCCGGCGTTCTCGGAATGATCCAGCAGCCACCAGTCCAACCCGCGGCCTTCATTCCACTCCGACTCCTGCGCGAACTCCGATCCCATGAAGATCAACTGCTTGCCGGGGTGGGCCCACATGTAGGCGAGGTAGGCCCGCAGGTTGGCCAGTTGTTGCCAGCGGTCGCCCGGCATCTTGCGCAGCAGCGATCCTTTGCCGTGCACCACCTCGTCGTGGGAGATCGGCAGGATGTACTGCTCGCTCCAGGCGTAAACCATGGCGAAGGTCATCTCGTGGTGGTGGTACTGGCGGTAGATCGGCTCCCGCGACATGTAGTCGAGCGAGTCGTGCATCCAGCCCATGTTCCACTTGAATCCGAAGCCGAGGCCGCCGAGGTGGGTCGGTCGGGTGACGCCGGGCCACGCCGTCGACTCCTCGGCGATCGTCACCACACCCGGGATCCGCTTGTAGACGGTGGCGTTCATCTCCTGCAGGAACGCGACCGCCTCCAGGTTCTCCCTGCCGCCGTAGGCGTTCGGCGTCCACTCGCCGTCCCGCCGGGAGTAGTCGAGGTAGAGCATCGAGGCCACCGCGTCCACCCGCAGGCCGTCGATGTGGAATTCCTCGCACCAGTAGACCGCGTTCGCCACCAGGAAGTTGCGCACCTCCCGCCGGCCGAAGTCGAACACGTAGGTGCCCCAGTCGGGGTGCTCGCCCCGACGGGGGTCGGGGTGTTCGTAGAGCGGGGTGCCGTCGAATCGCGCGAGCGCGAATTCGTCCTTCGGGAAGTGCGCCGGAACCCAGTCGACCAGCACCCCGATCCCCGCCGAATGCAGTCGGTCGATGACGTGGCGGAACTCGTCCGGGTTTCCGAAGCGCGACGTCGGCGCGTAGTAGGAGGTCACCTGGTAGCCCCAGGAACCGCCGAACGGATGCTCCATGACCGGCATGAACTCGACGTGGGTGAAGCCCTGGCCCAACACATAGTTGGTGAGGTGTTCGGCGAGTTCGGTGTAGGTGAGTCCGGGCCGCCACGAGCCGAGGTGCACCTCGTAGATGCTCATCGGGCCGTTGTGCGGATCCGAGACGGCGCGACGGGCGAGCCACTCGTCGTCGTTCCACTCGTAGTGGCTCTCGAAAACGACTGACGCCGTCGCCGGCGGCACCTCGGTGTACTGGGCGAACGGATCGGCCTTCAGCCGACGGACGCCGTCCCGGCCGAGGATCTCGTACTTGTAGCGGCTGCCGGCGCCGATCTCGGGCACGAAGAGTTCCCACACGCCGGAGGAGCCGAGGGTTCGCATCGGGGCGCTGGTGCCGTCCCAGTAGTTGAAGTCGCCCACTACCCGCACACCCTGGGCGTTGGGCGCCCAGACCGCGAACGAGACCCCGTGGATCGGCCCGTTGGGGGAGTCGTACACGTGGGTGTGGGCGCCCATCACCTGCCACAACTGCTCGTGGCGGCCCTCGGTGATCAGGTGTAGGTCCATCTCACCGAGCGTGGGCAGGAACCGGTAGGCGTCGTCCGCCGGCAGCGGGTCGCCGCCGTAGGAGACGCTGAGCCGGTAGTCCGGTACCGCCTCGAACGGCAGCACGGTGCGCCAGACCCCGCGATGTTCGTGCTCCATCGGGTAGCGATCGTCGCCGACGACGATGTCCACCGCCGTCGCGGCCGGACGCAGCACCCGCACCGTGACGGCGCCGGAGTGCGGGTGCGGGCCGAGGATCTCGTGCGGGTTGGCGTGCCGACCCTCCACCAGCGCGTCGAGGCCGGCGGTGTCGACCGGGATGGGGGTCGGTGACACGGCTCCCGCGGAGCGCTTGGCGGTCGTCTTCTTGCTCGGTTTGCGTGCCCCCGACTTCTTGGCCGCCGGCTTCGCGGCACTCGCCTTCGCTGGCGGTGGGGTGCTCGTCGAGTCGTGCTCGGTCATCAGGCTGCTCCCTGCCGGAGGTGGAGGATGTGGGCGCATTGGACGTGTGGGTCGAGGCGGATGAAGTTGTGTTCCCGCCACAGGAACGTGGTGTCGGTGACTTCGTCGCGGACCCGGAACGACTCGTGCCATTCCATGCCCAGGGCCGGCATGTCCAGGTGCAGCGTCGTCTCCCGGGCGGCGTGCGGATCCAGGGTGCACACCACGATCACGGTGTCGTCGCCGTCGGACTTCGAGAACGCGATGATGTTCTCGTCGTCGACGTGGTGGAAGGTCAGGTCGCGCAACTGTTGCAGGGCCGGGTGCCGCCGGCGGATGTCGTTGAGCAGGGTCAGGTAGGGCGCGAGCGAATCGCCCCGCTGCTCGGCGGCGTCGTAGTCCCGCGGGCGGTAGGAGAATTTCTCCGTGTCGAGGTACTCCTCGCTGCCGGGTTTGACTGCAACGTGCTCGAACAACTCGAAGCCGGAGTAGATCCCGTAGGTGGGCGACAAGGTAGCGGCCAAGGTGGCCCGGATCGCGAAGGCGCCGCGGCCGCCGTACTGCAGGTAGGCGTGCAGGATGTCCGGGGTGTTGGCGAAGAAATTCGGACGCATGTAGGCGCTGGCCTCGCCGGCGAGGTAGTGCAGATACTCCTCGAGTTCCCACTTCGCGTTGCGCCAGGTGAAGTAGGTGTAGCTCTGGTGGAAGCCGACCTCGGCCAACGCTCGCATCATGGGCGGTTTGGTGAACGCCTCGGCGAGGAACAGCACATCCGGATCGGTCTCGCGGATCTCGCCCAGCAGTCGGTCCCAGAATCGGACCGGTTTGGTGTGCGGATTGTCCACGCGGAACACCCGGACGCCGCGATCCATCCAGAACCGCAGGATCCGCAGCGCCTCCCGATGCAGACCTTCCGGGTCGCCGTCGAACCAGATGGGGTAGATGTCCTGGTACTTCTTGGGCGGATTCTCGGCGTAGGCGATGGAGCCGTCGGCACGCAGCTGGAACCAGGGCTTGCCGGAGGTGGCCCAGGGATGATCCGGGGTGGCCTGCAGGGCGAAGTCGAGGGCCACCTCCATGCCCAACTCGGCGGTTCGGGCGACGAAGACGTCGAAGTCGTCGAGGGTGCCCAGGTCGGGGTGGATGGTGTCGTGGCCGCCGTCGGCCGAGCCGATCGCCCACGGTGAGCCGGGATCGTGCGGGCCGGGCTCGAGGGTGTTGTTGGCGCCTTTGCGGTTGGTGTCACCGATCGGGTGAATGGGCGGCAGGTAGACGATGTCGAATCCCATTGCGGCGATCGCGTCCAGCCGCTTCGTCGCATCGGCGAAGGTGCCGGAGGTGGTGGCCGTCGCGCCCTCCGACCGGGGGAAGAACTCGTACCAGGAACCGAACAGGGCCCGCCGCCGATCGACGAAGAGGGGCCACGGGCCGCTCGGCGTCACCAGATCGCGCAGCGGGTGGCGGGCCAGCGCCTCGGCGACTTTGCGACCCGTGCCGGCCGCCAGCCGGGCCTCCTCCGGGAGGTCGGGGTTGCGCAGCGCCGCGATGGCGGCGAGCAGCGGTTCCCTGGTGGCGGCGGGCATCGCCTCGGCGGCTCTCTCCAGCACCCGGGCGCCTTCCTCGAGTTCGAGTTCGACGTCGATGCCGGCCGGGACCTTGATCTCGGCCCGGTGGGTCCAGGTGCCGTAGGGGTCCGACCAGGCTTCGATGGTGAAGCCCCAGCGGCCCACCGTGTCGGGCCGGATGGTGGCCGAGTAGCGGCCGAGACCGGCGTTGGTGCACACCATGGGCACCGGCAGCGCGCGGGAGCCATCGGGCCGAATCGGCACCACATCCACGCCGAGGGCGTCGTGGCCCTCCCGGACCACCGTGGCTTCGATGGTGATCAGTTCGCCGACTGCGGCCTTGGCCGGCCGGCGGCCCGACTCGACCGCCGGCGACACGTCCATGATCGGGAAACGGCCGGACAGCAGGTCGGGCACCTCGGCGCTGGCGGACGGCAGGTTCGACCAATACGACTCGCCGGCGGCGCTCGGCGCACCGGAGCCCGGGGGATGGGAGGACACGCCTTGACTTTATTGCCCAGCGGGGTTCGTTGCAGGCTCGCTGCCGGTGGTCGCCGACGCGGGGTCGCGATTGGCTCGGGTGACCACCACGACGAAGGGTTCGAGCCGGATCGACTCGCCGGCGGCGTAGGTGAGACCCTCACCCACCGGATCGCCGTTGGTGGTGTCCACCAGCACCGTGTAGGAGGTGCCGTAGGGCATTCTCGGCAACACGAAGTCCACCGTATGGGTGCCCCCGTTGAACAGCAGGAGGAAGGGGCAGTCGGTCTCCCGCTCGCCGGTGCGGGTGCGGCTCTTGAGGTGGCCCGATAGGTACATTCCGATGCTGCGGGTGGCGGGATCGTTCCACTCCTCGGCGGTCATGTGGCCGGAGTGCCAGGCGAACCAGGCGAGATCCTCCGGCTCGTTGGGGTCGTCGCTGCGGCCGGAGAAGAAGAACCGCTGCCGGAAGGCCCGATGGGTGCGCCGCAGCCGGATCAGGTCCGAGGCGAACGCGAGCAGATCGTCCTCGTCGGAGGTGGTGTCCCAGTCGAACCAGGAGATGTCGTTGTCCTGGCAGTAGGCGTTGTTGTTGCCCCGCTGGGTCCGGCCGATCTCGTCGCCGCCGGAAATCATCGGCACCCCGGTGCTGAGCAGCAGCGACGTCAACATCGACCTGGTCCGCCGTCGGCGCAGAGCCTGCACCGACCGATCCTCGGTCGTCCCCTCGACGCCGCTGTTCCAGGATCGGTTGTCGTCGGTCCCGTCCCGGTTGCCCTCCTTGTTCGCTTCGTTGTGCTTGTGGTTGTAGGAGACCAGGTCGCGCATGGTGAAGCCGTCGTGGCAGGTGATGAAGTTGATCGAGGCGTATGGGCGCCGACCTTCGGACGTATAGAGATCCGCCGAGCCGCTCAGCCGCCAGCCGAGTTCCCCGACCCCGGAGGCGTTGCGCCAGAAATCGCGCAAACAGTCGCGGTATTTGCCGTTCCATTCGGTCCACAGCGGTGGGAATTCGCCCACCTGGTAGCCGCCCGGGCCGACATCCCACGGTTCGGCGATCAACTTGACGTTCCGCAGCACTGGATCTTGGGCGATCGTCGTCATGAACGGTCCGAGCATGTCGACGTCGTGCATGGATCGGGCCAGTGCCGAGGCGAGGTCGAATCGGAAGCCGTCCACCCGCATCTCGGTCGCCCAATAGCGAAGCGAATCCATGATCATTCTGATCACGTGCGGCTGGGTGAGGTTCAGGGTGTTGCCGCACCCGGTGTAGTCGGTGTAGAGCCGTCGATCCTTCGGGTCGAGGCGGTAGTAGCTCTGGTTGTCGATACCGCGCCACGACAACGTCGGGCCGAGGTGGTTGCCTTCGCAGGTGTGGTTGTAGACCACGTCGAGGATCACTTCGAGGCCGGCCGAATGGAGGGCCTTGACCATCTCCTTGAACTCGTTGACCTGGGCACCGCACTCGCCGACTGAGGAGTAGTCGTGGTGCGGAGCGAAGTAGGCCAGCGAGTTGTAGCCCCAGTAGTTCGTCAGCCCGGCATCGAGCAGGTGGATCTCCGGCACGAACTGGTGCACCGGCAGCAATTCGACCGCCGTCACCCCGAGGCCGGTGAGGTGCTCGATGGCGGCGGGGTGGGCGAGTCCGGCGTAGGTGCCACGCAACTTCTCCGGGATATCCGGGTGGCGCATCGTGAACCCCTTGACGTGGGTTTCGTAGATGACCGTGTGGAACCACGGGGTGTCCGGTTTGCGGTCGTCACCCCAGTCGAACGAGCGGTCGGCGACGACTGCCAGCGGCACGTAGGGTCGCGAGTCTTCGGTGTTCATCACCGTGTCGTCGTGCTCCGATGATCCGAAGATGGCGGAGTTGTGCACCATCCGGCCGCAGACCGCTTTGGCGTATGGGTCCAGCAGGAGTTTGTGGGCGTTGAACCGTTGGCCTTTGGTGGGGTTCCACGGGCCGTGGACCCGGAATCCGTACCGCTGCCCGGCCCGCAACCCGGGGACGTAGCCGTGGAACACGTGGAAGGTCTGCTCTTTGATCTGGATCTGGCGTTCGGAGCCGTCCGGCTCGACCAGGCACAGGTAGACGGCCTCCGCGTTCTCCGCCCAGATCGCCACATTCGCCCCGTCGGCATCGACGGTGACTCCCAGCGGCTCGTTGCGTCCCGGCCAGGCCACGGTGAGATCGGCCGGGATGTCGCTGTGCGCCATGGTCGTCCTTTCGGTTGCCTGGGGCGAGCCTGCCGGAGTGCACCCGGCGGCAGACCGCCGCCCGGCGCGCGTCTAACCTTCCCATCAGACGGACAGTGATGCAGCGCCCGGTCGAGGCGCGGTGCGCGAGCGAGGGAGAACGAGTGGACCAGGTGGCAGTGGAAGTCGCGGGCGGAGTGGCGACCATCCGGGTGGATCGCCCGCCGATGAACGCGCTGGACACCGCGGTGCAGGCCGGCTTGGCGGCGGCGGCGGACGAGGTGACCGAACGCGACGACGTGCGCGCGGTGGTGGTCTACGGCGGCGAGAAGGTGTTCGCCGCCGGGGCGGACGTCAAGGAGATGGCCGGTTGGGACTACCGCACCATGATCCTGCGCAGCCAACGGTTGCAGGATTCCTTCACCGCCATCGCACGCATCCCCAAGCCGACCATCGCCGCTGTGACCGGCTACGCCCTCGGCGGCGGCCTCGAACTGGCCCTGGCGACTGACCTGCGGGTCTGCGGCGACAACGCCAAACTCGGCCTGCCCGAGATCCTGCTGGGCATCATCCCGGGGGCGGGCGGCACCCAGCGGTTGCCACGACTGGTCGGTGTCTCGCGCGCCAAGGACCTCATCCTGACTGGCCGATTCGTCTCCGCGGAGGAGGCGCTCGCCATGGGACTGGTGGATCGGGTGGTGGCGCCCGACGACGTCTACACCGCGGCGGTGGCACTGGCCGAACGGCTGGCGCAGGGTGCGGCCCTGGCCCAACGTGCGGCGTTGGAGGCCATCGATCGCGGCGTCGAGACCGACCTGACCACCGGATTGGCAATCGAACGATCGCTGTTCGCCGGCCTGTTCGGCACCGAAGATCGCACCATCGGCATGGAGTCCTTCCTGGCCCACGGGCCGGGCAAAGCCGAATTCACCGGAAGGTAACCCGCGATGTCTGTGACCAGCCCCGAATCCGGTGCCGCGCCGCAACCGCATGCCAGCAAAGAACAGGTGGCGGCAGCGTGGGATGACCCCAAACTGGCCAACGTCCTCTACCACGATTGGGAGGCGGGCACCTACGACGACAAGTGGTCGATCTCCTACGACGAACGCTGCATCACCTACGCCCGAGACCGCTTCGAGGCAGTGGCCGGCGAGGTGGCCACCCCCTACGGTCGGGCGTTGGAGTTGGGCAGCGGTACCGGCTTCTTCCTGCTGAATCTGATGCAGGCCGGTGTGGCCGACCGCGGCACGGCCAGCGATATCTCGCCCGGCATGGTCTCGGTGGCTCTACGCAACGCCGAGGGGTTGGGTCTCGATGTGGACGGCGAGGTGGTGGACGCCGAGACGTTGCCCTTCGCAGATGACACCTTCGACCTCGTGGTCGGTCACGCGGTGCTGCACCACATCCCCGACCTCGAGCAATCCCTGCGCGAGGTCGTCCGGGTGCTCAAACCCGGTGGCCGATTCGTCTTCGCCGGGGAGCCGACCGCCAAGGGCGACCGGGTGGCGCGATTGTTGTCCCGGGCCACCTGGTGGGCCACCACCCGGGTGACGCAACTGCCCCCGCTACGAGAGAAGTGGGCGCAATCGCCGGCCACCCTCGACGAATCCTCACGCGCGGCGGCGCTGGAGGCGGTGGTGGATCTGCACACCTTCGATCCGGCCGAACTCGAGCGCATGTGCCTGCGCGCCGGGGCGGTCGACGTCGCGACGGTGTGCGAGGAATTCACCGCGTCCTGGTTCGGCTGGCCGGTGCGCACCTTCGAGGTGGCGGTGAAACCGGGCGCGCTCGGGTGGAACTGGGCGGTGTTCGCCTACCGGACCTGGCAGCGGTTGAACGAGGTCGACAACCGCCTGTGGCGCCACGTCGTGCCGAAGGAGTATTTCTACAACGTGTCGGTGACCGGCTTCAAACCCGAATGAGCGGCGCCCACACCCCGGTGAGGGTGCGCCTCTTCGCGGCGGCCGCCCACGCCGCGGGCGCCGACGAGTTCACCGTGACCGCACCCACCTTGGCCGATGTGTTGACGGCGGTGACCGAACTGGCCGCCGACCCGGAGCGGTTCTCGTCGGTGCTGAGTCGATGCTCGGTGCTGGTGGACGGCGCTCAGGCCCCGGAGGACTCCGTGCCGCTGCCGGCGGGGGCGTGTGTCGATGTGCTGCCACCGTTCGCCGGTGGCTGAGACCCCCGGCTGGCGTTGAGTTTGGCGGCCTCGGCGGTCTTGCGTTCGATGTCGGCCAGGGCGGCCCGGTGTGCGGCCTTGGCCTCGTAGACCTCCCGCCGGTTCTTCACCACTTTTCCGGGGACGCCGGCGACGATCGACTCCGGCGGTACCTCGCCCCGCACGACCGAGTTCGCCGCCAGGATGCAGCCATTGCCGATCGTGGTGCCCCGCAGCACGGTCACCTTCGTTCCCAGCCAGCAGTCGGGGCCGATCCGGACTGCGGACTTCACCAGCCCTTGGTCCTTGATCGGGTAGGTGACGTCGTCGTAGACATGGTCGAAGTCGCAGACGTAGACCCAGTCGGCCACGATGCAGCCCTCGCCGAACTCGATGTCGAGGTAGCCGTTGATGGTGTTGTCGCGGCCGAACACGCACTTGTCCCCGATACGCATCGTGCCCTCGTGGGCCCGGATCCTGTTCTCATCGCCCACATGCACCCAACGGCCGACGATCAGGCGTGCGTAGCCCTTGCGGGCGTGCACCTGCACCCGGCGACCGAGGAAGACGAAACCCTCGGTGATGATGTGGGGATTGCGCAGCCGCCACCAGAAGAAGCGCCAATAGCGCACCAAGTACCACCACGACCAGGCACGATTCCGGATCACCCAGCGCAACGATGCCCAGGTCAGGTACCGCGCCTGCCGCGGATCGCGTTGCCGTCTGAAACCCACGGCTGCACTCTAGTCACGCCGGGGATCAACTCCCGTCGGACTCCTGCGCCGACCCCCGCACCGATGCCGCCACGTTTCGGTACTCGGCGACGGTGGCGTCGGCGATGTTCGACCAATTGAACCGCGCCTGCAACGGCGCCGCCGCGGCCGCTGCCCGTTCCGCGGCTGCCGCCGGGTCGTTCAGTGTCCGGTCGATCGCGGCAGCCAGGTCGGTCGGATTGCCCGGCTCGAACAGCAGACCGGTCACACCGTCGTCCACGATGTCGACCAGTCCGCCGGTCCGTGCGCAGATCACCGGTGCACCCAACGCCATCGCCTCCAGCGCAACCAGGCCGAAGGGTTCATACAAGCTGGGCACCAGTGCCGCGTCGGCGGAACCCACCAACGCGCGCAGGTCGGCCTCCGGCAGCCATCCAGAACGCACCACCGAGCCGGCCAGTCCACGCTCGACGATGTCGTGGTCGAACTGGTGCGACTGCCCGCCGTTGCCGGCAACCACGAGTCGGGCCCGGGGATGTTCGGACAACACCTGCGGCATGGCGTCGAGCATCGTGAAGATGCCCTTCTCCGCCTCCAGCCGACCGGAGTAGGTGAGCAGCGGGCCGTTCGGAGCCCACCGTCGGCGGGCCTGCTCCTTCTGCTGCATCGAGGTGTGCCAGATGTCGGTGTCGACGCCGTTGGGGATCACCGTGATGACGTCCGGGGCAACCCCGAACTGCGTGGCGATCTCAGCACGCATGGCCGCAGAACATGCGATCAGACCGTCCGCGGACTGGGCCAGGAACCGCTCCACCGAGTCCACGTTCCGGCTGATCTCACTGTGCAGATAGCCCTGGTGGCGTCCCCACTCGGTGGCGTGGATGGTCGCCACCAGCGGCACGCCGGCCGCCGCCGAGGCGGTGATGCCTGCCCTCGTCGTCATCCAGTCGTGGCAGTGGATCACCTCGGGCGCGAAGTCACGGAGGTGCCTGGCCGCTGACGCTGCGAGCGACTCATCGAGGGCGGTGACGATCCGCAGGAGGAATTCCGGTTCGAACGGCAGCGCCGGTTTGCGGCCCTCGCGGATCACCCGGACGCCATCGACCACGCTGTCGTCCGCGGCGTCGTCGTGCTGGTCGGTGATCACCATGACGTCGTGTCCGGCAGCGGCCTGGGCCACCGTCAGGGCGTGCACATGCCTGCCCAGGCCGCCGTACACCAGCGGCGGGTACTCCCAGGCGATATGCATGATTCGCACGGACGCGAGCCTAGGGCAGCCTCCGAGTCGGTGCAGGACGCTGCCGCAATTGCCCTGCCGGTGACGTCGCACGGTACGACCATGTGGCGTAATTGGTCGGTGACCTCTGCCGCTGGACTGCCGCTCACCGGAGAACGGACGGTGCCGGGCATCGCACGGGAGGGGTACTGGTTCGCGCGCCACGAGGCGGTCTACCGTTGGGCTGCCGAGACGTTGACCGCCACCGTCGGTCCGGCAGACGTGCTGGTGGATGCCGGCTGCGGCGAGGGTTATGGTGCCGACTTCCTGGGCCAGGCGCTCGGAGCCCTCGCAGTGGGCCTGGACTACGACGAAATCACCGCCGCTCACGTGCGCGCCGCCCATCCGGCGGTGGCGGCGATCCGCGCCAATCTGGCCGCGTTCCCACTGGGCTCGGACAGTTGCGCAGCGGTGGTATCGCTGCAGGTGATCGAGCACTTGTGGGATCTCGCGGGGTTTCTCGCCGAATGCCGACGGGTGCTCGCACCGAACGGTGCGCTGATCGTGTCGACACCGAATCGTCCGGTGTTCTCGCCGGGGTTGGCCCGCTCGGAGAAGCCGACCAACCCGTTCCACGTCGAGGAGTTCGATGCCGAACAGGTGTGGGGCATGCTGGACCACGCCGGATTCCGGCAGGTGGAGGTGTTGGGTCTGCACCACGGGGCGCGGCTGCAGCGGTGGGAGGCCCAGTTCGGCCCGATCGTCGCAGCGCAGGTGGAGGCGGCGCTCAGCGACGACTGGCCCGAGGAGTTGGAGGCGTTCGTGGCGGGCGTGCAGGCCGGCGACTTCGAATTCGGTGACGCCGACGGTGCCGCCGACCTGATCGGGATCGGCTGGCGGTGAGCCGCGGCGCTCTTGCCCTGGTGCTTCACAGCCACCTGCCGTGGCTGGCGCATCACGGTCGTTGGCCGGTGGGGGAGGAGTGGCTCTACCAGGCGTGGGGCACCAGCTACCTGCAGGTGCTCGACGTGCTCGACCGGCTGGCGGCACGGGGGCGCACCGACGTGCTGACCTTGGGGGTGACCCCGGTGCTCGCGGCGCAACTCGACGACCCGTATTGCCTGACAGCGTTCGAGACATGGCTGGGATTCTGGCGCGAGCGCAGTGCCGAATTGGCCGGCGACGCCGACCCGGCTCTGCGCGAGTTGGCGGGCTACGAATACCGCTGCGCCGCATGGGCCACCGAACAGCACGCCGCCCGCGGGCCGCTTTCCGCGTCCCTGCGGCGACTGGCGGATGCCGGTGTGATCGAACTGCTCGGCGGTCCGGCCACACACGAGTTCCAACCGCTCTACGACGACGAGGTGGTCACCGCGTTGCTGCGGGTCGGCCGTGACGATGCGGTCGAGCGCTGGGGTCGGCGGACGGCGGGGATCTGGGCTCCCGAGTGCGGCTACCGGCCGGGTCTAGAGGAGGTCTACGCCGCCGAACAGGTGACGCATTTCGTGGTGGACGGACCCACGTTCCTGCACGTCGGGGCACAGCCCTGGGCAGGCCGACCGGTCGGCGACAGCGACGTGGTGGCGTTCGCCCGCGACCTCGACGTCACCTATCGGGTGTGGTCGCCCAAGCGGGGGTACCCATCCGATCCGGCCTACCGCGATTTCTACGCGGTGCATCACGGCTCCGGCTTCCGACCCTCGCGGGTGACCAGCGTGCACACCCCGGATCATGCGAAGGAGCCGTATCGGCCGGAGGCCACAGCGGCTGTGGTTCAACGTGATGCCGCCGACTTCGTCTCCGTGGTGGCCGCGAAACTCGATCAAATCGGCGCCCAGCGGGGTTCACCCGGCTTGGTCGTCGCGGCCTACGACACCGAACTTTTCGGCCACTGGTGGCATGAGGGGCCCGCCTGGCTGGAGCGGGTGCTGGAACTGCTCCCGGAGGCCGGCATCGAGGTGACCACCCTCAGCCGGGCTCGCCGCGACGGCTACGTCGATCCCCAGCCGGTGGAGTTGGCACCCGGTTCGTGGGGATCCGGCAAAGACTGGCGGGTCTGGGCCGGAACCCCGGTCGCCGACCTGGTGCGGGACAACGATCGGCTGGTGCGACGGTGGCGGTCGGTGCGCACCCGCCCTTCCCCGGCCTCCGTGGGTCGCGATCCGGTCGCCGACCAACTCGCCCGGGAGGCCATGCTCGCGCTGTCCAGCGACTGGGCCTTCATGGTCACGAAGGACACCGCCGCGCAGTACGCACGCTCGCGCCACGACCTGCACCACCGAAGGTTCCACGCTTTGGCAGATGCCTTGGCAGACATCGAGTATGAGCCCGCCCGGCTACTCGAGTTGGCGAACGAGTTCCGTGCTTCGGACGGGCCGTTCGGCCACGTGGACGCCCGTGCGTTGTGGTGAGGGGACCTGGCGTTGGCGCCTTTCCTACTCGCCGGTAACATAGCGGGCAACGACGCGTCGACCCCGACGGCGTCGCATTCGCCGGTAGCCGCCGGTATCTGATTCCTCCTGGAGGTAGTGGCACGAGATGAAGATCGTGGTCTGCGTCAAGCAGGTGCCCGACACATGGGCCGAGAAGAAACTGAACCCGGCAGACAGCACTCTTGACCGCGCGTCGGTCGATGCCGTGGTGAACGAGCTCGACGAATACGCCATCGAAGAGGCGCTTCAGTTGGCGGAGGCCAACGGCGGCGAGGTCGTGGTGTTGTCGATGGGCCCGGACCGGGCGACCGAATCGATCCGCAAGGCGCTGAGCATGGGTGCCGCACGGGGCGTGCACGTGCTCGACGATGCACTGCACGGATCGTGCGCCATGGGCACATCCAAGGCGTTGGCCAAGGCGATCGAGGCTGAGGCTCCGGACCTGGTGGTCTTCGGATCCGAATCCACCGACGCCCGCATGTCCGTGGTCCCGGCCATGGTGGCCGAGCGCCTCGGCTACCCGCAGCTCACCTTCGCCAACAAGGTCGAGATCGACGGCGGCACGGTGAAGATCCAGCGCATCACCGAAGCCGGCTACGACGAGGTCGAGGCCGCGGGTCCGGCTGTGGTCAGCGTGGTGGAGAAGATCAACGAGCCCCGCTACCCCAACTTCAAGGGGATCATGGCCGCGAAGAAGAAGCCGATCGACACCAAGGCGTTGGCCGACCTCGGCCTTGCCGCCGATGAGGTCGGCACCGCAGGTGCGAGCACCGCAGTGGTCGAGTTCGCCGACGCGCCGCCCCGCGCGGCCGGCCAGATCGTCACCGACGACGGCAACGGCGGCGTGAAGATCGCCGAATTCCTGTCCACCCAGAAGTTCATCTAGGAGCGCGCAACACCATGGCTGAAATTCTCGTTCTCGCCGACCACACCGATGGTGAGGTCAAGAAGGTCACTCTCGAGTTGCTGACGTTGGCCCGCTCCGTCGGCGAACCGGCCGCCGTAGTGGTCGGCGCCGGAGCCGACAAGGCCATCCCGGTGCTCGCCGAACACGGTGCCGAGAAGGTCTACGTGGCCGACTCCGCCGAACTCGACGAATACCTGGTGGCGCCCAAGGTCGCCGTGCTCGCCCAGGTGGTCGCCACCTCGGCGCCCGCCGCGGTGCTGATCGCCTCGTCTGCTGAGGGCAAGGAGATCGCCGGTCGCCTGGCGATCCGTCTCGACAGCGGTGTGATCACCGATGCGGTCGGGCTCGCGGCGGATCTGTCGGCCACGCAGTCCATCTTCGGTGGCGGCGTGATCGTCACCGCCAAGGTGAACTCCGGTGTGCCGGTGATCACCGTTCGCCCGAACTCATCCCCGGTTGAGGCGGTGGCCGGCGCCGGTGAGCGGGTCGACGTGACCGTCGACCTCGCCGATTCGGACAAGGCCGCCAAGGTGACCGGCAGCGTGGAGCAGGCTCGCGACGCTCGCCCGGATCTGGCCGAAGCCGCAATCGTGGTCTCCGGTGGTCGCGGCGTCGGCAGCGCCGACAACTTCGCGATCATCGAGGCGCTGGCCGATACCCTCGGCGCCGCCGTGGGTGCCTCTCGCGCCGCAACCGACGCCGGTTGGTACCCGCACCAGTTCCAGGTGGGTCAGACCGGCAAGACCGTGTCGCCGCAGCTGTACATCGCGAACGGCATCTCCGGTGCGATCCAGCACCGGGCCGGCATGCAGACGTCCAAGACCATCGTGGTGGTCAACAAGGACGCCGAAGCTCCGATCTTCGAACTGGCCGACTACGGCATCGTCGGTGACCTCTTCACCGTCGTGCCGCAGTTGACCGAGGAGATCAAGAAGCGCAAGGGCTAGTCCCCACGCCGCAGTTCTCACTGCGCCCCGCAGTTGGCCGCACGCCGGTCAACCGCGGGGCGCAGTCGGCTTTCGTGGCACGATTCGGCGCCGGCAACCCGGCTGGGGAGCGCGTTCGGCGCCGGCAACCTGACTGCGCGGCGCGCTGACCGGACCAAACCCGACTGCCCGCCCGTCCCTGTGTCGCCATCTCTAGGTAGCCTCGATCGCAGCGAGCGGCACCGGCCGCGAATCGGGAGGCAACAGCGATGGAACCAATCGTGTCGGTCACCGGGGACACGCTCAGCGACCTCTTCGGGTACGGAGCACGTCGGGAGGACTACTGGCGCTCGATCCAACGGGCCGCCGATACGGCGCTCCGCCACCCCAAGGAGGACTCCGCCGAGCGACTGCTGCAGTGGCTTCGGACCCTCATCCCGGTGGAGTCCTACTGGGGTTTTCCCGGCACCCGGGTGCTCCAGCAGTTGGTGGAAGTGCTCGAGGAGGGAGACCTCGAGGCCTTCGACGTGGCTGCTCGGAACATCAGTGCGGCGCTGCACACGAAGTCCTACCGGCGTCACCCGGCAGCCGCCGACGTCTTCGAACCTCGGCACACCGTGGCCGACGATGACGACGACGAAGAGGAAGAAGTCTCCTCCCGGCCGTACTTCGAGGTGCTCATCGTGGGCGGTCTCGATCCGGACGACCACAACGGCCTCGCCCGGGCGCTGCAGGGCCTGCGTGACTCCTCCGACGACTTCCGCTACGAGTGTGTGACGGTCGAATCGTTCCAGGACGCCGTCGTCGCGCTGTCGCTCAATCAGGAGTTCCAGGCCATGGTGGCCCTCGATGGATTTCCCTACCACAGCACTTCCGAACTTCCGCATCTGGAGCAGTTCCTCAGCGGTCGGGGCGTCCCGCGCACCGGCGACCTGGGACTACCGCTGCTCAACGTCGTGCAGGACTTCCTGCCGCACCTCGATCGCTACCTGCTGGCCGACCGTGGCTGGGAACTCATCGCGGGCACCTCGGAGGCGGCGGCCGCGCGACGGATCTTCTTCGGCATCGAAGAACTGCGTGAGTTGCACCTGAGCATCCTCGACGGCGTGCGCGAGCGCTTCCAGACGCCCTTCTTCGACAACCTCAAGTCCTACGCCCAGCGTCCCATGGGCACCTACCACGCGTTGCCCATCGCCCGCGGAAAATCCATCATGAACTCCAACTGGATCCGCGACATGGGCGAGTTCTACGGCCGGAACATCTTCCTGGCGGAGTCGTCGGCCACCACGGGCGGTCTCGACAGCCTGCTGGAGCCCACCGGCAACATCAAGAAGGCGCAGGAGTTGGCCGCACGCGCCTTCGGCGCCGACCACGCCTACTACGCGACCAACGGGACCTCGACCTCCAACAAGATCGTCGTGCAGGCGTTGTGCCGTCCCGGCGACATCGTGTTGATCGACCGGGACTGCCACAAATCCCACCACTACGCGTGTGTGCTGGCCGGCGCCCAGCCGTACTACGTCGATGCCTTCAGACTGACCGAATATTCGATGTACGGCGGAGTACCGATCGACCGGATCAAGGCCGCGCTGCTGGAACTGAAGTCCGAAGGGCTGCTGGACCGGGTGCGGATGCTCATCCTCACCAACGCCACCTTCGACGGTCACATGGCACACACGTTGCGCACGATGTCAGAGTGTTTGGCGATCAAACCGGACCTGGTCTTCCTCTGGGATGAAGCCTGGTCAGCCGCCGCCTCATTCTCGCCCTACCTGCGCCGGCGCACGGCCATGGGAGGTGCGGCCGCATTGCGGCGGATGCAGTCGAGTGAGACCTACCGCAGTCGATACGACACGTTCGCCGAGCAGGGCATCGCCCTCGACGGCAGCGATCCGCGGGCGTTCACAGCGGAGCTGCTGCCGAATCCGGACGAATTCCACGTTCGCGTCTACCAGACGACTTCGGTCCACAAGTCGATGTCGGCCCTGCGGCAGGCCTCGATGATCCTGGTGGCCGACCAGTATTTCGGCGATGTCAAGGAGCCGTTCAAGGAGGCCTTCTACACCCACACCTCCACCTCGCCCAACCAGCAGATCATCGCGACCCTGGACGTGGCCCGACGACAGATGGAACTCGAAGGATTCGAGTTGGTCTCCAGGGCACTGCAGCTCGCCGTCGAGCTCCGCCAACTGATCAACGAGAATCCGACCATCTCCAGGTACTTCCGGGCGCTGGGCGCCAAGGAGATGATTCCGCCCCAATACCGCAAGTCCGGCCAGGAACCGGGTCGCGAGGACCAGCCCGCCTGGGCGCTCACCCTGGCCGCCATCGAGTCCGACGAGTTCTTCCTCGACCTGACTAGGGTGACCGTGATGTGCGGCCGCGCCGGCATGAACGGCGCCGAGTTCAAAGCCCTCCTCGCCAGCGACTACGAGATCCAGATCAACAAGACCTCGCGCAACAGCGTGCTGTTCCAGATCAACATCAACAACACCCGCGGCGACGTCGCACAGGTGATCAAAGTGTTGGCCGACATCTCGCGCAAGCTTGACGACCATCTGCGCAGTTGCAGCGAGGAGGAGCGCGCCGAGTTCGCGGCCCGAGTGGTCGAACTGGTCGACGATGTGCCGGAACTGCCCAACTTCAGCCGGTTCCATGACGCCTTCCGCGACGATCCCGCCAGCCCGACCCGCCACGGCCATATGCGGGAGGCGTTCTACCTCGCCTACGATCCGGACAACTGCGAGCACCTCCGATTGGACTCCCCGGAACTCGACGAGAGGTTGGCCAACGGTCCCGAAGTGGTGGGGGCTAACTTCGTCATCCCGTATCCGCCCGGTTTCCCGGTGATCGTGCCCGGGCAGGTGGTCACCTCGGAGATCGTCGACTTCATGCGCAGGCTCGACGTATCGGAGATCCACGGCTACGACGCGCAGCGCGGTCTGAAGTTGTTCACCACCGAGGCGCTGGCCCGGGTGGCCGCCGATCGGGAGCACCGACCGTCAGCGGCGACGGCAGCGCCGAACGAGGACCAAACCGACACGTAGAATCACCTCTCGTGCCGTCCCATTACCTCGACCACGCCGCCACCACCCCGGTGCGCCCGGAGGCCACGGCCGCGTGGCTCGCCGCCCCCGGCGGCAATGCCTCGAGCGTGCATGCGACCGGCCGGCGGGCCCGCCGGGTGTTGGAGGAGGCCCGTGAGGAGGTCGCCGATCGTTTGTCGGTGACCGCCTCGGACGTGGTCTTCACCTCCGGTGGCACCATGGCGGACAACCTTGCGGTGCGGGGCATCCACGCCGCGCGGACGGTTGCCGACCCGACGCGGGACACGATCGTGGTCTCCGCCGTGGAGCATCACGCGGTGCTCGACGCGGCCGCTGCGGTGCCGGGCGCCAGGGTCCACACACTGCCGGTCGACGAGCAGGGCCGGGTGAACACCGAGCACCTGGCGGATGTGCTGGCAGCGGAGGCCGGACGCGTGAGTCTGGTCTCGGTGATGTCGGCGAACAACGAGGTGGGCACCGCACAGCCGATCGCCGAGATCTCCGCCGTATGCCGTTCCGTCGGCGTACCGCTGCATATCGATGCGGTGCAATCGGTGGGCTGGTGGGGTGCGCCGCCGGCTGAAGGAGTCGCGTTCTCGGTGAGTGGCCACAAGTTCGGTGCCCCCGCCGGGATCGGGGCGCTGGTGTTGCCGGCGGGGGTCCCGTGCCAGCCGCTGATCGTCGGGGGAGGTCAGGAACGGAAGGTCCACTCCGGCACCTTGAACGTCGCCGGGGCGGCGGCGATGGCGGCCGCACTCGCGGCGGCGCTGGACTCGAACCTCGCCAGCGGCGAACCCGGGACGCCGCTGCCGCAACTGCGCGCAGAACTCGAGGCCGGGGTGGTGGCGGCCGCACCCGAGGCTCGCATCGTCGGTGGGGGCGACCGCCTGCCGGGTGTCGTCAGCGCGGTGTTCGACGGGTGCGAGGCCGATGCATTGTTGATGCTGCTCGACGCCGCCGGGATCGAGTGCTCCACCGGCAGTGCCTGCACGGCGGGCATCCCGGAACCCAGCCACGTGCTCGCGGCGATGGGCGCGGACCCAGCCACCGCCCGCTCCGCACTGCGCTTCTCCCTCGGGTGGACCAGCACCAGGGCGGATGTGGAAGCGCTCGTGGACGCGCTGCCGGAAGCAGTGGCACGGGCGCGACGGGCGTCTGCCCGCCAGTCCGGCCGCCGCACCTCGCGCCGACTCTCGGGGACGGCAGTCTGATGCGGGTGGTTGCGGCTATGTCAGGCGGCGTCGATTCCGCGGTCGCGGCGGCTCGGGCGGTGGCCGCCGGTCACGACGTCACCGGCGTGCATTTCGCGCTCTCGGCCGATCCGGCTGCCAGGCGTGAGGGTGCGCGGGGCTGTTGCACCCTTTCGGATGCCCGCGACGCCAGGCGGGCGGCGGACGTGATCGGCATCCCGTTCTACGTGTGGGACCTCGCGGAACGCTTCGCCGAGGACGTGATCGACGACTTCCTGAGCGAATACGCCGCCGGTCGAACGCCCAACCCGTGTGTGCGCTGCAACGAGCGGATCAAGTTCGCCGCCGTCCTCGATCGGGCCCTGGACCTCGGATTCGACGCCGTCTGCACCGGCCACTACGCCCGCTTGGACCAGCGTCACGGGATCCCTCGACTCCGTCGGGCGGTCGATGCGGGCAAGGACCAGTCCTATGTGCTCGCGGTGCTCGACGCCGACCAACTCACCCACACTCTGCTGCCACTCGGAGACTCCACCAAGGCCGACGTACGCCAGGAGGCCGCAGCCCGGGGACTTGCGGTGGCGCGCAAGCCGGACAGCCACGACATCTGCTTCATCCCCGACGGTGACACCAGGGCCTGGCTGGCGCAGCGCCTCGGCGCCACGAACGGCCCGATCGTCGACGCCGACACCGACGAGGTGCTCGGTGAACACCAGGGTAGCTACGGCTTCACGATCGGTCAGCGCCGCGGGCTGAAGCTCACCCGGCCGGCGTCCGACGGGCGTCCGCGCTACGTCGTCGGAGTCGAACCGGGGTCGAACACGGTCTTCGTCGGCGGCGTGCACCGCCTCGCAGCCGATCGGATCCGTACCGCGGAGCCGCTGTGGTTGGATCCGCAGGGTGCGGCCGCGTTGGAGGAACCGCAGGATCTCTGGGCCCAGATCCGGGCACATGGCGAGCCAATGCGGGTCAGCGAGGTCGAGGCCGGCGAATCCGGGCTGTTGATCCGACTGGCCGAACCGGCCCGCGCGGTCGCAGCCGGTCAGACAGTGGTGCTCTACCGCGGCGACCAGGTGGTGGCCTCGGCGACGATCAGCCACTCGGGATCGATGGATCTACCGGTTTCCGGCGTCGCGCCAGGCGTTCCCGCACCACCTCGCTGAGGTCGATCGGCGCGGGGGTCCGGATGTCGAATCGGACGGCCGACCACTTCAGCACGGCGGCGGTGGCCAAGGTGGCGGCTTCCGCAGTCAGCGGCGGTGCCCCGGCGCGGGCGAGGGTGACGTAGGTGATGGAGGCCAGCATCGCCGCGAAGGCGTGCCAGTGCCCTGGTTGGAAGGAGGTCGGAACCTCCCCGCAGAGCAGGTTCATCAGCAACCCGCCGCCGACCGAGGCCAGGACCCCGACGAAGACCACCGATACCGCCGGCAGGCCCAGTTGCAGCGACTTCTGGCACCCCAGCAGCACCCACACGCCCATCGTCGCAACGTCGAGCGCGTTGTAGGCGAAACCCCACGTCTGGGCCTTCTTGGCGAAGAAGAACCCGATCAGGGCACCGCTCGCGGCGTAGATCAGGAACCAGGGGTTGGCGAGGAAGGCGGGAGTGCCGAACTGCAGCACCACGTCCCGGATGACGCCGCCGCCCAGTCCGCTGAGGAAGGCGATCGCCACGATGCCCAAGAAGTCGAAGCCTTTGCGGGTGGCGTACAGCGCTCCCGCCAACGCTCCCACGGTGATCGCGAGGGCGTCGAACAGCGGCGGCAGGCTGATGATCTGCGGTGGCGCGGCGGCGGCCAACCCAGCGGCGGCCATGACCGTCGGCGTCACTCGATGCGCTCCCCGTCGTCGGGTAGCGCGGCCGGCGCCGGGGAGTTCTCGCCCACCCAGATCGGGGCCGGCGGATCCTCTCCGAGCTCCACCAACGCCGTTCGCGGATCGTCACCGCTGACCGACGATTCGCTCTTCTCGGCATCGGCGCCGCCGCGGTGCAGCGGCAGGTGCACATGGGGGCGGAACGTCGGCACCCGGGCGTGCGCGAACACGTGTGAGATCCGGTCGGTCATGTCCACCGGGGTGGGGGACTCCCAGCCCCGCCACAGGGCCAGGATCCGTACGACGAAAACGGTGGCGATCGTGGCGATCTGATTCCAGAAAGTGGCCAGCCCCAGTTCGTACAGGCCCACGAAGACGATCGCCCCGATCAGTGCAGCGACACCGGAGAAGATGCCCGGTCGCAGGACCGCCGGGGCCTCGCCGCTGAGGAGATCCCGCAGCAGACCGCCGCCGATCGCCGTGACCATTCCCAGGAAGATCGCCGGAACGACTCCGAGGCCGAAGAAGATCGCCGCACTTGCCCCGAGGGCGACGAACAGGCCCATCGCCAAGGCATCCAGTCCGAGCAGCAGTCGCCTGAGTTTGCTGATCAGTCTGGCGAAGAAGAAGCCGAGCAAGGCGGCGAACGCGGCGGACAGCAGATACCGGGGGTCCGTGAGCACAACCGGCGTGCCTTTCTGCAGCAACACATCGCGCAGCAGCAAGCCGCCGAGGCCGGCGGCCGCGGCCAGTCCGAGCACACCGATGACGTCGAAACCGCGCCGCGCCGCATGTGACGCGCCCGCGACACCCCCTACCGCGACGGCGAGGTACGCACTCCATGCCGGTACTGACGGCAGCACGGTGTCGAAGGCCACGGCGCGAGCCTACTTCGTCATGCCGACCGGAAGTAGCCCGTGATGTCCACCATGAACTGCGTCGGGCCGCCTTGGCACCACACTTTGAGCCGGCCGTTGGCCGACGCCGGGACGGTGAGCCCGTTGGCCAGCGTCACGCCGGCCGACTGCCAGTTGATGGCGCTGGTGTTGGGCGTGGTGGCGGTACCGCCGGCAGCCAGCCGCAGATGGCCGGAGTTCTGCGTCTGGGTAACCGTCAAGTTGATGGTGAGAGCAGTGGAATTGAGTGGAATCACGTTGGCGGCGATGACGGCCCCGGTGCTCGGGTTGCGGGAGTTGCGGATGCTGAACTCCCGGTTCGCGCCAGCCCCCAGTGGGCCGCTGGCATCGGGCGCCATGTTGAACCGGGAGTCGTAGGCCCGGATCGGCTCGATGGGTGTGTAGGCCCCGGCCGAACTCGGGCCACCGAGTAGCCGCCATCGACCCGGGGTGCCGGTTTGCACGCAGATCCACAGCTCACCGGTGCTGGTCATGAGTAGGGCGCCGGCGTTCCAGTTGCCCGATGTCGGTACCGCCGACCGGGCGCTGGCCAAGAACAGTGGCGGACCGGATTCCGAGCCGGCATACACCCCGACGCCGGTTCCGGCGTTCCCGTACACCCCGAATCCGGATCCCGCCTCGCCGAAACTGGCGATCCCGTTCGCCGTGCTGGCGTTGACGCCGAACAGGCTTCCGGAGGCACGTAGCCCGGTGCCGTTCGCCCCGGTGGACGTCACCACCAGTGTGCGCGAGGCCAAGCTGGTGAGGGAGGTTTGCGATCCGCCGGCGTCGTTGGCGGCGCCGTATTGCATCGTGCCCACCGCCGCGGCGGCCGGGCCTGCCGCCGCCAAGGCGCTCACGCCGGCGACACCGGCCCCGAGGCCGCCGAGTAGCACTGCCCGGCGCGACCGCAGGGCTCCGCCGCTGGTGTTCTGCGGCCCTTCGGCCGCTGGGGTGTTCCGGCTGGTCGGGATTTGCGCTCGCAGGTGAGCCACTTCCGCCCGCAATGCGGCGACCTCGGCACGTAGTTCGGCCACCGTCGCCGCGTCCTGCGGCGGTGTTGCGTGCGAGTTCACAGGGTGGTCCGCAGCCGGGGTGGATTCGTCGATAGCCATGGTGCTCCTTCGCCCCGGGACGATCGCTCGCCAGTCGGTGGGCAAAGACTAACCTGCACGGGTGGATGGCAACCAGCAGCAACCGTGGTCCGGCGGCCCGATCGCGGTGTCGCAAGGGTCGTTCCCGGGGTCGGACCCGCGGGAACCGGTACGGATCATGTCCGGCGAGAATCCGGACCTGCCCAGCGTTCCGGAACTGCCCGGACGGGGTCCCGGCGCCGACATGATCGGACGTGCGTTGTCGTTGCTGGCGCAGGTCGCCCCGGAGTTCGCGGGCGAGACCACCTCCAGTGGATGGCGGCTGGCCGGGCGGGTGACCGATCCGGGAACCCGGGCGATGCGGCGGGCGGACTCCTGGCTGGCGCAGGACGTCGAGGCCTGCGAGGAGGGGTATCACGCAGCCCCGGCGATCAAGGTCGCGGTCGCGGGACCGTGGACCCTGGCAGCGAACGTCGAATTGCGCGGCGGCCACCGGATGTTGGCCGATCCAGGTGCCATGCGCGATCTGCGGGATGCCTATCCGGAGGTGGTGCGACGCCTGGCGGGCCGGATGCGCCGGAGTTGGCCGCAGGTCACGCTGCAGATCGACGAACCTTCGCTGCCGGCCGTGCTCGCCGCCGGTATCGCCACCCCCAGCGGGTTGGATGCCTACCGATCCGTCTCGACCGAGGAGGCCCACAAGGCGCTCTCCGAGGCCGTCCGGGCGGCCCGGGAGTCCGGTGCCGCGACTGTGCTGCACTGCTGTGCGGTGCCGGCGCCGCTCGCGCTCCTGCGCAGCGTCGGAGTCGATGCCCTGTCCCTGGATCTCACCGGCCAGACGCCCGACGGCCGGGGTGGCCAGGATGAGGAGCAACTCGGCCAGCTGCTCGAGTCGGAGGGTTCGCTGGTCGCCGGGGTGGTGGCCTGGGCAGTCGACGGGCCGACGGCGCCCGTGACCGCTACCGTCGGCTCTGTGATGGCGCTCCTCGACCGCTTGGGCATCCCGCTGGACTCTTGCGCCGCCCGGTTGGCGGTGAGCACCCCGTGCGGTCTGGCCGGCGCCAGTCCGGTCGGCGCGCGCGCCACCACCATCCGTGCGGCCGAGGTGTCCGCCGTACTCGCCCGGGAGGTGGCATGAGCACCGCGGCCGATGACGCCGAGGTCCGTGCCCGCTGGCAGGAACTCGTCGATGCGATCGATGCGGCCCGCGTGGCCTACTACGGCCACGACGCCCCAACCATCTCGGACGCCGAATACGACGTGCTGTTCGCCGAACTCACCGCGTTGGAGGCTGAACACCCGACGCTGGTGACCGGTGATTCGCCGACCCAGACGGTCGGTGGCGAACGGGCCGAGATGTTCGAACCGGTTGAGCACCTCGAGCGGATGTTGAGCCTGGACAACGTCTTCGACACCGACGAGTTGCAGGCCTGGTTCGACCGGTTGGCCCGGGAGTTGGGTGCGGTGCCCGAACTGGTCTGTGAACTCAAGATCGACGGGTTGGCGGTGGACGCCGTCTACCGGGAAGGCCGGTTGGCTTCGCTGGCGACCCGGGGGGATGGGCGGATCGGGGAGGACGTCACCGCGAACGTGGCCTGGATGACGTGTGTGCCGGTGGCCCTGCACACGCATCCGGACGGCCCGCCGCTGCCCGAAGTGCTCGAGGTGCGGGGCGAGGTCTTCTTCAACTTGGACGACTTCGCCGAGATCAACGACCACATGCTCGACCTCGGACGCACGCCCTACGCCAACCCCCGAAACGCCGCCGCCGGCACTTTGCGGCAGCGCGTCGACCGTCGGGTGGCAGAACTCGACGCGGCTCGGGCGGCAGGCAGCACCCGGGTGTCCAGGCTGCAGGCAGAGGCCGACCGGGCCAAGGACCTGTTGCGTCGACTCCGTCTCGTGGTCCACGGACTCGGCCGGGCGGACGGATTTGCGCCCACGACGCTGAGTGACGCCTACGCGGCCATCGAATCGTGGGGTCTGCCCACGGCGGCCACCACCCGACTCGTCGACGACCAAGTTGCGGTGCGCGACTACATCGAATCGTTCGCCGAGACCCGCACCGGCATCGCCCACGACATCGACGGGGTGGTGGTGAAGGTGGATTCGCTGGCGCTGCAGGGACGGCTCGGTGCGACGTCGCGGGCACCCCGTTGGGCGATCGCCTACAAATACCCGCCCGAAGTGGTGCGAACCCGTCTGCTCGATATCCGCGTGAACGTCGGCCGGACCGGCCGGGTGACGCCCTACGGGGTCATGGCCCCGGTGAAGGTATCCGGCACCACCGTCGAGATGGCCACTCTGCACAACGCCAGCGAGGTCAAGCGCAAGGGCGTGCTAATCGGCGACATGGTGTTCCTGCGCAAGGCCGGCGAGATCATCCCGGAGATCCTCGGTCCGGTGGTGGAGGTGCGCGACGGCAGCGAACGCGCCTTCGTGATGCCCACCCATTGTCCCTCCTGCGGCACTGAACTGCGCCCGGAGAAGGAGGGCGACGTCGATATCCGCTGCCCCAACGCGCGCAGTTGCCCGGCGCAGTTGCGCGAGCGCCTGTTCCACATCGGTTCCCGCTCCGCGCTCGACATCGAAGGCCTCGGGTGGAAGGCCGCCGGCGCGTTGCTCGACGATGGCCTGCTGACCAGTGAAGCCGGCCTGTTCGACCTCACCGCCGAAGACCTGCTGCGTTCGCCGTTCTTCACCGCCGCCGACTCCACCGCCGGCGACGTGCGACTGTCCGAGAACGCACGCAAGTTCCTCGCGTCGTTGGCCGCAGCCAAGGATCGCGATCTCTGGCGGGTGTTGGTGGCGCTCAGCATCCGCCACGTCGGGCCCACCGCGGCCCGGGAACTCGCGCGGGTGTTCGGATCCATGGTCGAATTGCGGGCGGCCGACGTCGAACAGTTGAGTGCGGTGGAGGGAGTCGGCGCCGTGATCGCAGCGGCATTCCAGGAGTGGTTCGAGGTCGATTGGCACGTCGAGATCGTCGATTCCTGGGCCGCAGCGGGCGTCCGGATGGCCGACCAGAGGTCATCCGCGCCACGACACCTGGAGGGGTTGTCGGTGGTGGTCACCGGCACGCTCGCGGGTTTCACCAGGGACCAGGCCACGGCAGCCCTGCAGGATGCGGGGGCGAAAGTCACCGGCTCGGTGTCCAAGCGGACCGGTTTCGTGGTGGTGGGGGAGAACCCGGGGAGCAAGTTCGACAAGGCCATATCGCTCGGCGTGCCGGTGCTCGACGAGGCAGGCCTGCAGGTGTTGCTCGAATCCGGTGCGGAGGCGGCCCGGGAAGTGGCGCAGGCTCCGTCGGGCCAGTGAGGGCCGCTCGGCGTCCCGCGTAGACTCGGCCGCATGCCCCATGAACCCCTCACCCCCGCCGACGTGGCGCATCTGGCCCACCTCGCGCGGATCAACCTGCCCGCCGACTCGCTCGGCCACTACGCCGACCAGCTCGATGCGATCCTCGATGCCGTCAGTCGAGTCGCCGAGGTAGCGGCCGAGGAAGTTCCGCCGATGTCGCATCCGCAAGACATTGCGAACGTGACCAGGGCAGATGTCGTGGTCGAAGGGCTCACCCGGGACGACGCCCTGGCCGCTGCCCCGGCCGTGGAGGATGACAGGTTCCGCGTCCCGCGCATCTTGGAGGACGCCGAATGAGCCCGACCGCCGACCTCACCCGGCTCAGTGCCCTCGACCTGGCGGCGGCGATGGCCGCCGGCGAGGTGTCGAGCGTCGAGATCACCCAGGCCCACCTCGATCGCATCGAGGCCGTGGAGCCCAAGGTCCACGCCTTCCTCCACGTCGATCCCGAGGGCGCGCTGGCGTCCGCGGCCTCGGTGGATGCCCGCCGCGCAGCCGGTGAGGATCTGCCCGCCTTGGCCGGGGTGCCGGTGGCCGTGAAGGACGTGCTCGCCACCCGCGGCACCCCCACCACCTGCGGTTCCGCAATCCTGCGGGGATGGCGCCCGCCCTACGACGCCACGGTGGTGCGCAAGATCCGCGAGGCCGGCCTGGTGATCCTCGGCAAGACGAACATGGACGAGTTCGCGATGGGTTCGTCCACCGAGCACTCCGCCTACGGACCCACCCGCAACCCCTGGGATCTCGAACGCATCCCCGGCGGTTCCTCCGGTGGCTCGGCAGCGGCCGTCGCCTCCTATTCGGCGCCGCTGTCGATCGGCACCGACACCGGCGGTTCGATTCGTCAACCGGCCGCGCTGACCGGCACGGTCGGTGTCAAACCCACCTACGGCGGTGTCTCCCGCTACGGTCTCGTGGCGCTGGCCTCCAGCTTGGATCAGGCCGGTCCGTTCGCCCGCACGGTGCTGGATGCGGCCATGCTGCACGAGGCCATCGCCGGGCACGATCCGCTCGACTCCACCAGCATCGACGCCGCCGTTCCGCCGGTGGTGGAAGCGGCGCTGTCCGGCGATGTGGACGGAATGCGCATCGGACTGGTCCGGCAATTGCGCGGTGAGGGGTTTCAGCCCGGCGTGCAGGCGCGATTCGACGAAGCGGTGGACCTGCTCGCATCCAAGGGGGCGATCGTCACCGAGGTCGACCTGCCGCATGCCGAATACGCGTTGGCTGCCTACTACCTGATCCTGCCCAGCGAGTGTTCGTCGAACCTCGCCAAATTCGACGGCATGCGCTTCGGCCTGCGGGTGGGCGACGACGGGCAGCGCTCGGCCTCGGAGGTCATGTCGCTGACCCGCGACGAGGGCTTCGGCCCGGAGGTCAAACGACGGATCATGCTCGGCACCTACGCCTTGAGCAAGGGCTACTACGACGCCTACTACGGCCAGGCGCAGAAGGTGCGCACGCTCATCGCCCGTGATTTCGCCGAGGCGTTCGCCCGGGTCGACGTGGTGCTCACGCCCACCGCGCCGACCACAGCCTTCCGCCTCGGTGAGAAGTTGGACGATCCGGTGGCCATGTACCTCAACGACATCGCCACCATCCCGGCCAACCTCGCCGGCATCCCGGGCATGAGTGTGCCGGTGGGCCTCGCGGCCGAGGACGGCCTGCCGGTCGGCTTGCAGATCATGGCCCCCGCCATGGCCGACGATCGGCTCTACCAGGTCGGGGCGGCTCTCGAGGCCGGCCTGGTCGAACTGTACGGACACACCACCATCGAGGAGGCTCCGCAACTGTGAGCGCCACATCCGCCGAAGCCTTGGTCGACTACGACGACGCGGTCGCCCGCTACCAGCCGGTGCTCGGCCTCGAAGTCCACGTGGAGTTGAACACCGCGTCGAAGATGTTCTGCGGCTGCTCCACCACCTTCGGCGCCGAGCCCAACACCCAGGTGTGCCCCACCTGCCTGGGTCTTCCCGGATCGCTGCCGGTGGTCAACCACGATGCGGTCGAATCGGCGATCCGGATGGGGCTGGCGCTCAACTGCGATATCGCCCCCTGGGGCCGGTTCGCCCGCAAGAACTACTTCTATCCCGACATGCCCAAGGACTACCAGATCAGCCAGTACGACGAGCCGCTCTGCGTCGACGGTTGGCTGGACGTGACGGTGCCCGGAATCGACGGCGCCGAATCCACCGTGGTCCGGGTGGGCATCGAGCGGGTGCACATGGAGGAGGACACCGGCAAACTCACCCATGCCGGTGGAGCGACCGGGCGCATCCACGGGGCCGACTACTCCTTGGTGGACTACAACCGGGCCGGGGTGCCGCTGATCGAGATCGTCACCAAACCGGTGACCGGCACCGGCGCGCTCGCCCCGGAGGTGGCCAAGGCCTACGTCACCGAACTGCGCGAGTTGATGCGCGCCTTGGGGGTTTCGGACGTTCGGATGGAGCAGGGTTCGCTCCGCTGTGACGCCAACGTCTCCATCGCGCCGGCCGATGCGGTCGAGTGGGGCACCCGTACCGAGACCAAGAACGTCAACTCGCTGCGGTCGGTGGAGCGTGCGGTGCGTTACGAGATCCGTCGACAGGCGGGGGTGCTCGATGCCGGCGGCACCATCACCCAAGAGACCCGACACTTCCACGAGGACGACGGCACCACCACGCCGGGCCGGTCCAAGGAGACGGCCGAGGACTACCGGTACTTCCCGGATCCCGACCTGGTGCCGGTGGCCCCCGCACTGGACTACGTCGAGCGGCTGCGCACCACCATGCCCGAATCGCCGGCGGTCCGCCGGGAACGACTACGGGCCGAGTGGGGCCTGAGCGAGTTCGACATGGCGTCGGTGATCAACGCCGGGGCGCTCGATCTCGTCGTTGCCACGATCGCCGAAGGAGCCGACCATGCGGGTGCCCGCAAGTGGTGGCTGGGCGAGCTCGCCCGCGAGGCCAACGAGCGGGGCGTCGGGCTGGCCGACCTGCCGGTCACCCCGGCCGACGTCGCGGCGGTCGAATCGATGGTGGGTGCCGGCCGGCTGAACGACAAACTCGCCCGGCAGGTGTTCGCCGGCCTGCTCGCCGGCGAGGGTTCGCCGGAGGAGATCATCGCCGCGCGGGGCCTCGAAGTGGTGTCCGACGAGGGCGTGCTGGTGGCGGCGGTGGACGACGTGATCGCGGCCAATCCGGATGTGGCCCAGAAGATCCGCGACGGCAAGGTCGCGGCTGCGGGTGCGCTCATCGGTCAGGTGATGAAGGCGACCAAAGGCAAGGCCGACGCCGGCCGCGTGCGAGAGTTGATCCTGGAACGACTCGAGGCGTAGGCGACGATGCCCGTCGGGCATCGGGGAAGGGGAGTCGACATGAAGATCGGTCAATCGGGCGGATGGGCGCTCGCCGTGGGTGGGGTGATGATCGGCCTGCTCGCCGGCTGTGGCGGTGCCGATGAGGCAGCCGAACCGTCAGCGACACCGTCCGCGACCACACCGCCGGCAATGCCCCCCGGCGCCTCGGCGACGACCTCAGCCCCGGCGGCGACCTCGGCCCCGGCGGCGACCAGCGCACCGGCGGAAGTCCCCGCACCCACTGTGACCGCGTCCGAGGTTGCCCCGAGCGTCGGTGCGACGCCGTCGGATCCGGTCTCCGGTCAGGGCTTCGCCGAGGGGGTGTCGTATTGGACCTTCGCGGACAACACCGGATCCGGCTACACCTTCGCCGCCTACGGTTCCCGGGTCGGCGATTCCATGTGCCTGATCCGGATCTACCCGGAGTACCTGGTGGAGGTGGGCACCCTGACGGACACACCGGCCGGACAGGAGTTCGCCATCGCCGAGCGTGCCGAAACCATGCTCAACCCGTATGTGCCGCCCTACACCGCACTGGTGACCGGGGATCCGGCCTCGGTGCTGACGTTGTCGTCGGTCAACGGCGACCTGGTGCTTTACGCGGCTGACATGGCCACCGCGGCAACTGTGATCGAGCAGTCCAACCCGGGCACCGACGGTATGGAGGTGCTCTCCCGGGTCACCGGAGCCTGCGGCTGACGCAGCATCGGCCCCGGCGACCCGGGTCGGACACAGTTCAGTTGCGGCGGGCGCGGGCGATGAACACGGCAGCCACTGCCACCACGACGGCCAGCCCACCGAGCGCGATGAGTGTCATTGGCACGCCGTCCGAATCAGATGCCCCCGCGGTGGTGACGTCGGTCGGGGTGACGAAGTCCACCGGCGGGTTCTCCGTCGGTGCGGCCGAGGCGCCGGCGATGGTGTCGGCGCAGCCGGTCTGCGGGTAGTCCAGGATTCCGCACACCAGGCCGTCCTCGACCCGGGTGCTGGCCACTGCCTGCACGGTCTGCAGAGCGTTCGCGTCCGCGGCCACGGTGGCGCACAACGCCTCCGGTGAGGGCGGGGTGGAGCCATCCGGCGAGTCGGCCTCGGTGCCGGTGTCGATCACCACGACGACGTTCTTCTGCCCTTCCGGGGCTGCCTCCGGGCACACCTGATCGACCTGTCCGGACCACCTCGGGGGACGGTTGGACGACACCTCCACCCCTCCCACCGCGTAGCGCCAGCCGGTCACCTCGCCGTCGGCGGGGACCACATCGGCGGGACCGGTCTCGGCCATCACCCAAGATCCGGAATCCTGGGTCCAGAAGGACCAGTAGCGGTAGAGATCGGCCTGCGCAGGTGCAGCAGCCAGCAGCACCATCGGGACCGCGAGCAGACCCGCGATCAGGGCCAGCAGTTTGCGTTGGAACATGACGTTCACCTTTCGGACGAGTTCCGGCACGTGTGGTTGCGGACTCGACCGACCGGTCGACTCCCCATCGTTGCCTCGACAATGGTTGAGACCGGCGTCCCCAGGCGATCCGGCTCATCGACTCCGTCGGGCGGAGTCGCATCACGGTTGCGGGACAGCGTCGGAATCCCACCGACTTCCCCTGGCGTGCATGGACGCGGTGACGTCGCTACGGGCGCCTCGATGGAATGCGGCACCCGCTGCTCGGTCGGCGCTATTCCACCACATCGGTCGCACAGTCCGCCGCACCGACTCCGCGCGGTGCGGCACACTTGATCGATTGCCGCGGTCCGGGGGGTTGTTAGACTTCGGACGTGTATGCAGGCCGCCACCCGTTCGCGTGTGCGCGCCTCACACCGACCGAACCCGGTGAGGCCCTCATCGCGAGTCGACCCTCCCCGCTGACCTCGTCGAATCCACCGGGTACGGCCAACCGTCGGATGCCGATGAATCGACCGGCGGGGATCACATCTATGGAGTTCGCGTGAGCGGAAACAGCATCTATCGATCCCACAACGCCGCGGTCCTCTCGGTCGCCGCTGTGGACGCCCCCGAGGACGTGCCCTCGTCCTACCTCGACGAGCAACTGGCGGAGACGTTGGATCGGCTCGGTCTGCGGCCCGGCATGCTGGAGAACGTCGCAGGCATCAAGACCCGGCAGTGGTGGCCGGAGGGGTTCAGCTACACCGACGCGGCGGCCGAAGCCGGCCGGTTGGCGTTGGCCGAAGCGGGGATCTCACCGGACCGGATCGGGCTGCTGGTCGACACCTCGGTGTCCCGCGCCCGGCTCGAACCGTCGTCGGCCGTATCGGTGCACCACGAGTTGGGCCTGCCGACCTCGTGCCTGAACTTCGACCTCTCCAACGCCTGCCTGGGCTTCGTCAACGCGATGCAGTTGGCCGCCATGATGATCGACGCCGGCCAGATCGAATATGCGCTGATCGTCGACGGTGAAGGCAGCCGCGACCTGCAGTTGCGCACTCTGCAGCGGCTCAAGGCCCCGGAGGCCACGATCGCCGACGTGATGTCGGACTTCGCCTCCTTCACGCTCGGTTCGGGCGGGGCAGGCATGGTGATGGGTCCGGCCGATCGGCACCCGGACGGCCACCGATTCGTCGGGGGTATCGGTCGTGCGGCCACCGAGCACAACCAGCTCTGCCAAGGCGATATGAACCGTATGGTCACCGACAGTCGCGGCCTGCTGCTCGCCGGGCTGGATGTGGCCGAGATCGCCATGAAGGAAGCCAGGCTCGAGTTCGACTGGGACGACATCGACCACTACATCATCCACCAGGTGTCCACCGTGCACTGCGATGCGATGGTGCAACGGCTCGGCTTGGATCCGGCGAAGGTGCCGCTGACGTTCCCGGATCGCGGCAACATCGGGCCGGCCGCCATCCCGATCACCTTGGCGCTGCACCAGGAGAACATCGCCCGCGGTGACCGCGTGATGCTCATGGGCATGGGGTCCGGGATCAACGCCGCCGCCTACGAGCTCGTCTGGTGAGCCTGCCACCACCAGGTCTGCACGGACTTGACCCGCAGTGGTCCAGGGAGGTCACCGCGGTCGATTCGGCCGGGATCGAGCGCACCTGGCATGTGCTCGACTCGCATGCGACCGCTGACTCCGCCGCGCGGGCGGCGACCCGCGGGACGGTGCTGTGCGTGCACGGCAACCCCACCTGGTCGTACCTGTGGCGACGCGTCGTGGCCGCACCCCCACGCGGATGGCGGGTGGTGGCCGTCGACCAACTCGACATGGGCTACTCCGAACGCACCGGCACGGTGCGGCCCTTGGCGCAGCGGGTCGACGACCTCGACGCCCTGACCGACGCGCTGGGCCTTACGGGCGCCGGCGAGCGTCCTCGAATCGTCACCCTCGCCCACGACTGGGGTGGCCCGATCTCGCTGGGTTGGGCCGAGCGGCACGTGGCCCAACTCGACGGCGTCGTGCTCGCCAACACCGCCGTGCACCAACCCGCCGGAGCCCCCGCGCCGGCGGTGATCCGGGCCGCCCGGATGCCGGGCATGCTGCCCGGCGTCACGTCCCGCAGCCGGATGTTCATCCGCTCGGCGCTCTTCATGACCCGTCCGCTGCCCTCCACGGCGATCCGCAAGGGCTACTACGCGCCGTATGCCACCACCGAGCGGCGGGCGGCGATCGAATGGTTCGTCCGCGACATCCCGCTCGACCCGACCGACGTGAGTGCGACCGCCCTGGACCGGATCGCGGACGGCCTCGCCACCCTGCGAGACATCCCCGTGCTGCTCCTATGGGGTCCCTCGGATCCGGTGTTCTCCGACCTCTACCTGCGCGACCTCATCGACCGGCTGCCGCACGCCGACGTGCACCGCTATGAGGGATCGAGCCACTTGGTGCCCGAAGACGCCCCCACGTTCGCCGCCGACGTGGCCCACTGGGTGGACACCCGCAGCCTCGGCGCCACGCCGGACCGTGCGGCATCGGACGCGCTCGACGCCTCGGAATCGGAGCGAACCGCCGCGGTCGACACCCCAACCAACGATCTCGGCCGCCACGTCTGGTCGGCGATCGAAAACCGGGCCGCCGATCCGGTGACGGCCGACTTGCCCGCAGTGATCGAATTCGACGGCTCCGGCCCCGCACGCACCATCACGTTCGCCGAACTCGATCGCCGCACCGCACGCATCGCCGCCGGACTGCGAGCCCACGGGGTGCAGCCCGGCGAACGGATCGCGTTGCTGGTGCCGCCCGGGGTGGATCTCACCGCCACCCTCTACGGCATCTGGCGCGCGGGTGCGGTGGCGGTGGTGGTGGACGCCGGCCTGGGTCTGCGGGGTATGCGGGTGGCCTTGCGCAGCGCCGGACCGAAGTACCTCATCGGGGTCGCAAAGGGGCTGCTCGCCGCGCGCCTGATGGCCACCGGCGCGCAACTGATCGCGGCCGGTGAGATCCCGGACGCCTTGCGCCGCACCTTGCGGGTACCCACCACCTTGGCAGAGATCGAAGCCCGCGGCGAGGAAGCCGAACTGCCGCCGCCGCCCTTCGACGATGAGCCGGCGGCGATCGCCTTCACCTCCGGCGCCACCGGACCCGCCAAAGGTGCCCTCTACCTGCACCGGCAGTTGCGGGCCCAGCGCGACGCCCTGGCAAACCTCTACCGCATCGGACCCGACGATCGACTGGTGGCGGCGTTCGGGGTGTTCGCCTTGTTCGGGGCCGCCTTGGGCATCCCCTCGGCGGTGCCGGACATGGACCTCACCGCACCCCGCACGCTGACGGCGCGAGCTCTCGGGGAGGCCGCCGCCGGTCTCGGAGCGACGATGGTTTTCGCCTCGCCGGCCGCGCTGGCCAACGTCGCCGCGACGGCCGCCGGGGTGACCGCAGAAGGTGCCGCCGCATTGGCCGAGGTGCGGCTGCTGCTCTCGACCGGCGCTCCGGTCCCGGCCGAACTGCTGCGTGAGGTGCGCGACGGATTGATGCCCAAGGCCGAGGCCCACGCCCCGTACGGCATGACCGAGGTGCTGCCGGTGGCCGATATCGAATTGGTCGAGATGGAATCGGTCGGCATCGGTGACGGCACCTGCGTGGGACGCCCGGTGCCTCAGGTGACGGTGCGGATCGCGCCGTTGGACTCGGCTGGTGACCCCAGCGGGGAGTTGACGGACGCGGCTGATGTGACCGGTGAGGTGTGTGTGCAGGCCGCCCACACCAAACAGCGCTACGACCGGCTCTGGGTCACCGAAGAGGCGGCCAGTCAGCCTGCCGGTTGGCATCGCACCGGTGACGTGGGCCACTTCGACGCCGACGGTCGGCTGTGGATCGAAGGTCGGCTGGTGCATGTGATCGTCACCGGAGCCGGCCCGGTGACTCCGGTGGGGATCGAACGGCGTGCCGAATCGGTATCGGGTGTCGCCAGAGCGGCCGCGGTCGGGGTGGGGCCGGCCGGCGGCGCTCAGCTTGTGGTTGTGGTGGAGGCCCAGGAGTCGTCGTTGCCACAGCGCCGCGGTGGTCTCGCCCTACCGGAGTTGCGGGATGCCGTGCGTGCGGCGGTGGCCGAGGGCCTGCCGGGCGCGCCGCAGATCGTGGCGGTGCTGGTGACGCGGTCGCTGCCGGTGGACATCAGGCACAACTCCAAGATCGACCGGCTTGCGGTGTCGGAGTGGGCCACCAAGGTGCTCAACGGCGAGCGGGCGGGTTCGCTGTGAGGGTGTTGGTCACCGGCGCCAGTAGCCTCATCGCGGCGGGGGTGGCCGAGCGGCTGCATCGGCGCGGTGACGAGGTCGTGGTGCTGCAGCGGCGACCATCGGAGGTGGCCAGCCGGCTGGGGCTGGCCGAACACCTCGGCGACGTCACGGACGCGGCGGCGGTAGGGCGCGCCGTAGCCGGATCCGACGTGGTGGTGCATGCCGCGGCCCGGGTGGGTGTGGTGGGCACCTCGGCGCAGTTCTACGACACGAACGTGCGTGGCACGGCCACCGTGCTGGCGGCGGCCCAGGCCGGCGGAGTGGGCCGATTCGTATTCGTCTCCTCCCCGTCGGTGGCCCATTCCGGTGCGGCGCTGGCTGGCGTCGGGGCCGGTGCTGCGACACCCCGGAGGGCCGGCAGTCACTACTCGAAGTCCAAGGCCCAGGCCGAACTCGACGTGCTCGCCGCCGACGCCGAGGGGTTCGCCACCATCGCGATTCGACCCCATCTGGTGTGGGGGCCGGGGGACACCCAACTGGTCGGTCGCATCGTGGGCCGGGCCAGACAGGGCAGGCTGGCGCTGGTCGGCGGGGGTCGGGCCCTGATCGACACGACGTATGTCGACAACGCCGTGGATGCCCTGGTCGCCGCCGTAGATCGGACACCGCGCGGGCACGGCGAGGCGTTCGTGGTGAGCAACGCCGAACCGCGCACAGTGGCCGAACTGATGGAGCGGATCTGCACGGCGGCCGGAGTGCCACCACCCCGGCGATCGGTGCCGAGGCCGGTGGCGTGGACCGGCGGTGCCGTGGCCGAAGCCGCCTGGGCCTTGGCCCGCCGCGGGGACGACCCTCCGATGACGCGATTCCTCGCCACCCAGTTGGGTACGGCGCATTGGTTCGAGCAGCAGCGCGTGCAGCAGGTGCTCGGCTGGGAGCCGCAGGTGAGTCTGGACGAGGGCTTCGTGCGGCTGGCCGAGTGGTACCGCAACGCCCCGATCGGCTAGGCCGCTTCGACTTCGAGTTCGGACAGCGGGACATTGCGATCCGCAGCGCCGGCGGCCAAGGCGGCCGACACGTAGAGAGCCATCGACTGCAGGTAGAGCACCAGCAGGATCCCGATCGGAGCGGTGAGCGCGCCGTATTGCGGCTTGTCGATGGCGAAGGCGAGGATCACCGTCATCGCACGTTTGAGTACTTCGATCGCAATCGCACCGAAGATGGCGCCGACCACCCTTGAACGCCGATCCGGGCGGACTCCGCCGAAGTGGCTGAGGATGAGATAGACGATCAGGAAGTCGACCGCCAGCGTGAGCACACCGGCGCCGATCTGCAGCAGGATCGTGGTCCCGCCCCGTTCGAGCCCGATCGCCTCGAAGACCCGGCCGGCGAAGGTGGAGGTGACCGTGGAGGCGACGAACGACAACAGGATCAGCGGCGCGAGCGCCAGGAGCCACCCGAGCAGTCGCAGTTTCGCCACCACGATGTTGCGGGGGTCCTTGGGTGCGCCGTAGACCAAGTGGACTGATTGGTAGGCGGCGTTGACCCCGCCGAGTCCACCGTAGAGCAGTCCGACGAGGCCCAGGATCGAGGCGGTCTGGCCGGCTGCGCGTAGCTGGTCCGGGTCGAGCCGGCCATCTCCGACCAGGCCGGGGAAGGCTTCGCCCAGCGCCTCGGTGACGTAGGAGGAGATCTGCTCGCTGCCGATGGTGGCCGCCAGACCGTAGGCGAACGCCAGCAGGGCGAAGATTGAGAAGAACAGGTAGTAGGTGGTGCCGGCCGCAAGCAGCGGCACCTTGGCGTGGCTGAACCGGTAGAAGGCTCGATAGCCCACCCCGACGATCGTGCCGACGAGGTTGTCCTTGTTGCCCCATTGGCGGACCTTCTTGGGGGTCTCTTTCGGCGGTGGATCGATCGCGCTGCCCGACACAGGCGGCGGCATGGTCTGTGCCATGTGCGGATCCTCCCTCGTCGGCTGGCGCCTCGGCGCCCGGCGTAGAACCGAAGCCTGGCACAGCAGGCGGGTGCGAGGTGGCGTGACGGAGGAAGAGCTTCTCCGCTGGCGACAGGGCGTGACGGGGTTGCCTCAGGAGGCTCGGGACGTATGTCCCGTCGGTGGCGGGACCAAACTCCCTTGTGGCGGTTTCGCGGCTCTCAATAGTTTCGATTCGGTGCGGTATTCGGCAGATCCGACCCGGTCGTGCAGAGCGCGGGAGAGTGTGATGAACAAGGTGTTGAGCAACCGCTTCCTTTCCGTCCCGATCGCGGTGCTGGCGTTGGCTGCCGCATTGTTGCTCGGAGCCCCGGCGGCCCACTCGAACCCGGTGGTGGCGCAATCGTCGGCCGGGGTCGCGGCCGAACCGCAGCCGGTACCGCAGACCCACACCGTCGGGTGGGGATCAGACGTCGAAGGGCAGATCGGAGCCGTCCCCCCAGGACAGGAGTGGACGACTCCGGCGCCGACTCAACCCGGTGCCTTGGGTGACGGCTCCTTCGAGGAGGTATCCGCGGGGCTGAACTTCAGTTGCGGTCTGACCGCCGCGGGTGAGGTGTTCTGCTGGGGGGCAAACGGTGCGGGTCAGTTGGGCATCGGAACGCCCGGCCCGGACGTCACCCAGCCGGTTCAGGTCGTGGGTGGTCAACAGGGCGGTGAGTTCCTGCAGGGGGTCAAGCAACTGTCCGTGGGAAGCGAACAGGCGTGCGCCCTCACCGAATCCGGCGAGTTGTTCTGCTGGGGCTGGAACGAATACGGCCAGGTGGGCAACGGATCCGACACACCGGACGTCGTGCCCGCCCCGGTGCGGGTCGTCGGCGGGGAACAGGGTGGGCAGTTCCTCACCGACGTGGTCCAGGTCGATGCCGGCAACGGCAATCACACGTGCGTTGTGGTCGATGGGGGCGGGGTGTACTGCTGGGGCTGGAACATGACCGGCCAACTCGGCAACGATCAGGGCGGACTCGACGAGTTCAGCGGGTTCCCGGTGCAGGTTGTCGCCGGCCAGCAAGGGCAAAGCGGCTTCTTCACCGACGCGGTCGAGGTTGCCGTCGGCGGTCTGCACACCTGCGCCCGGGTGGAGACCGAGGGGGAGATGTACTGCTGGGGTTCCGACGGTGTGGGCCAACTGGGTGACGGCGTGCAAGGAGATTGGATCGCACGTCCCCAGCGTGTGGTGGCCGGTGAGACGTCAGACGATCCGGCGGAGGAGTTCCTGTCCGGCGCCGACGAGGTGGTCGCCGGATCCAACAACACCTGCGCCCGCCTCGGCTATGGGGTCGCGTGTTGGGGCGACGGGGAGATTGGTCAGTTGGGCAACGGCCAGAGCGGTTCCGGGCTGCTGAGTGCTGAACCGGTCTGGGTGCTTGCCGGGGAGCAGACCGAGGGGGGCGAGGATCTCGGCGACGTGATGGAGTTGACCGCCGGTTTCGACCACGAGTGTGCGGTCGTCGAATCGACCGGTGAGGTGTACTGCTGGGGCTACAACAGCAAGGGGCAGTTGGGCAACGGCTCGACTGGGGCGCAGATGCTGTTCAGTTCCGTGCCGGTGAAGGTGCTTGGCATCGGCGGGCAGGGCGTGCTCCAGCAGGGGGTGACGATCAGCGGCGGTGGCGAGCACACCATGGCGGTGCTGCTGCCGGCAGTGCCGCCGACCTCCACCGATTCCTGGGCCTGGGGCAGCAACGCCTTCGGCACCCTGGGCAACTCCGGCTACCCGTTCAACGTCGCCGCGGCGCCGATCCCGGTGGCGGCTGGCCAGTCGGCTGACCAGGCGTTCGTCACGGTCGCGGCCGGCGGTTTCCACTCGTGTGGGGTGACGGCAGCCGGCGAGGTGTTCTGTTGGGGCCTCAACGCCACCGGACAAGTGGGGACCGGCACCGAAGGCGGAACCTTCGCAGACCCGGTGCAGGTGGTCGGCGGCCAGCAGGGAGGACAGTTCCTCACCGACGTGGTCGCGGTGTCGTTGGGGGTCCGGCACACGTGCGCCTTGACCGATGCCGGAGAGGTGTACTGCTGGGGGGAGAACGACTCGGGTCAACTGGGCGACGGCGACTCAACCAATTCGGCGATACCGATGCGGGTACTCGCCGGGGAGCAGGGCGCGGGCTTCCTCAGCGGCGTCGCGCAGCTCGACGCCGGCGGCTACTCCGCCTGTGCCTTGCTCGACGACGGCTCGGTGTTCTGCTGGGGCAGCAACAAACACGGCCAGTTGGGCAACGGGCAGTTTGTTCCGCCGGACTTCGAAGCCGCCCCGGTCCAGGTGGTCGCCGGTGAGCAGGCCACGAACGGAGTCTCGGCGGCGACGGGCGGCTTGGCGGGGGTCCAGACGTTGTCCGCCGGCGACACCACAGCCTGCGCCGTCGCCAACGGTGAGGTGCTCTGCTGGGGCAACAACGAATTCGGTCAACTCGGCGACGGCAAGAGCGAAGAGCAGCCGACCAGCAATGTGCCGGTGCGCACCCTCGGCGTCGGCGGCACGGGCTTCCTCACCGGGATCGAGAGCGTTGCCGCCGGCGCTTCCAGCACCTGCGCGATTCGGGACCAGAACGCCCAGGTGCTCTGCTGGGGCGACAACGAGTTCGGTCAGTTGGCCAACGACCAGGCGCCGGGCACCGAACTGCGCAGCGATGTGCCGGTGGAGTCGCTGGATCCGACCGGGCAGGAGCCGCTGGTCGGGATGGACGGCGTTTCGGTGGGTCAGATCGGCGCGTGCGGGAACACCGCGCAGGGCGGTGTGCTCTGCTGGGGCAGTAACACCGTCGGTGAGGTGGGCAGCGGCCTGCTGCCCTCGCAATTGGAGAACGCGTTGCTGCCGATGCCTGTTGCCGGACCCAACGGCGCGGGTCTGCTCGGTGGGATCGGCCAGGTGTCGATGACGAACTCGCACGCGATCGCGGTGGCGGCATCGGTGCCGTCGGCGCCGCACGACCTCGTGGCGACACCCGGCTACACCACCGCGGTGGTGGACTTCCAATTCGGCCCCGACGGTGGATTGCCCGTGACCGGGGTGGAGTATTCGATCGATGGCGGTGGATCGTGGGTGCCGACCGGCTCCACGGCGCCGCAGGTGAACGTGTCCGATCTGCCCAACGGGGTGCCGACCGAGGTGAAGGTCCGGGCGGTCAACGCGGTCGGGCCAGGTGCCTCGGCCTCGGTATCGGTGACACCTCTCGGAGCGGTGTTCTCCGGACTGGAGTCGTCGTTCCGGGTGTTCGACTCCCGGGTATCCCAGGGTGGTCCGGGGCCGCTCACCCCCGGCGTTCCGGTGACGGTTGACGTGCAGGCCCCGGCCGGCGCGGTGGCCGTGTCCTACAACCTCACCCTCGTGGGCACCGTCGGATCAGGCCACGTGGCGGTGGGTCCGGCCGGGGCCGACCTCTCGGGGACATCGACCGCGAACTGGTTTGCTTCAGGCCAACGCTGGGCCAATGCCTACGTCAGTTCACTGGGTCAGGGCGGATCGATCCAGGTCGTCGCCCGTGGCGGCCAGACTGACGCCATTGTGGACGTCACCGGGTTCTACCTCGCGGACGGTCAGACGGTGCCGGCAGGTGCCGGGCAGGAGAAGCCGGCTGCAGGTGGCGCGACGGCCGTGATGCCCACTGCGACGGCTGATTCGCTGTTCGTGCCGACAGCGCCCAAGCGGGCCTACGACTCCAGGGGTATCGACGGGCCGATCTTCTCCGGTCAGGAGCGCACCATCGACCTTGATCTGTGGGTGCCGGCCGGTGCGACGGGTGTGGCCTACACGGTGACGGTGACCGAGACGGTGGGTGCGGGGCACCTCGCGGTGGGTGTGCCTGGTGAGGGCAACCCTGGCACGTCGGTCATCAACTGGTTCGCCAACGGCCAGAATGTGGCGAACTCGGCGACCGCTGCGGTCAACGAGGCTCGCGAGATCTCGGTGTTCGCCGGCGGCGGGCCGACCGAATTCATCATCGACATCTTGGGCTACTTCACGCCGGTCGCGGCGCCCGCGGGTCAGGTGAGCGCGAGCAATGGGCAGTCGGGGCTTCGATTCACCGCGATCGCACCGTCGCGGGCCTACGATTCGCGGGCATCCGACGGGCCTATTGCCGGCGGGCAATCCCGCACCACGACCGTGATTCCGGCCAGTTCCCAGGTGCCTGCGGGAGTGGGTGCGGTGGCGTTCAACCTGACTGAGACCGACACCCTCGGCCGCGGCCACCTCAGAGTCGCCCCCGGCGGTTCGCCGATTCCCGCGGTGTCGACGATCAACTGGTACACCGACGGGATGCGACTTGCCAACGGCAGCGTGGTGGGCGTGACGGACGATCAGATGACCACCTATGCCCGTGCCACCCAAGGCGGTTCGACGCAGTACCTGGTCGACATCGGCGGCTACTACAACTGACGCGCCCGGGTTGCCCTGGCGGCCGATTGCGGCCGGGTTTCAACTCTCGGGCAGCGGGCGAGGCGGTGTCGGTGCCGGGGCGGGTCGGCCGGCCAGTGCGGCGGCAACCCGGTCGGCGTGCTGGTGGCTGTTCTCGATGAACACGTCGAACTTGTCCTGGGTTCCGGCGCTCGCCGTGCCCACGACGTAGATACCGGGCACGCCGGTGGCCATGGTTGCCGGATCATGTTCGGGTGCCTGCCGGGCGCCGGTGAGCGGGATGCCCGCGAGTTCGAAGATGCGACGATCGGCGGTGTAGCCGAGCTGCAGCAGCACGTCGTCCACCTCGATCGACTCGGTCGTCTCGGTCGCCGTGCCGCCGGGTTCGCGGAGAATCACTCTCCCAGGCTCGATGCGCACGACCTCGCGCGGCATCAACCGGGTGATCTCGCCCTCGTCGAGCAGCGACTCCACCTCGGGTCGGATCCAATGTTTGACCCTGGGGTTCAGGGCCTCACCGCGGTGGGCCAGCGAAACCCGAGCGCCCACCCGGTAGAGTCGCAGAGCCGATTCGGCGGCGCTGTTCCGCCCTCCGATCACCAGCACCCGACGGCCGTAGTACCGGTGCGGATCGCCCAACGCGCGTCGCACGCCGTCGAGATCCTCGCCGGGCACTCCCAGCCGGCGCGGGTGGGCGGTGCCGCCGGTGGCCAGGACGATGACCGCGGTGTCGATTTCGGACTGCCGGCCCCAGTTGTCCCGCACCGTCACCCGGAAGGCGCCGGCCCGGCCCCGGATCGCCACCACCTCGGTGAAGGTGGACACCTGCAGGCGGTGAGCGGCGGCGAAGGCGCGCAGGTAGGCGAGATACTCCTCGCCGGTTGTCTTCTCCTGGGTGGCCGAGGGCACCGGCAGACCCCGCAGAGCAAGTCGCTCCGGCGAGGTGAAGAACCGGGTGGCAGGGGGGAACTGACGTGCGATCGTGTCGCCGATCGATCCGGCATCCACCACCTGCACCCGGTGGCCTTCGTCGGCGAGCACGGCTGCGGTTTCCAGTCCGATCGGTCCGGCCCCGACCACGAGGACGTCGGTTCGGGTGTCGGGCACGGGTCCTCGCTTCTGGTCTGGATGGGCGCTGCGGCGCGCGTTCGTCAAGGCTAGCGGCGTGGGATGCCCGCGGCCGCCTCGTCGCGCCGGGTCACAGGTGCGCGCTACCGTCGTGGCATGACCATCATCGCCGAGGCCGCCGACGTGCCCGTGCGCGAGGCGACCGCCGAAGACATTCCCGAGATCCTCGACATGATCTACGAACTCGCCCGGAACGAGGGCTACCTGGGCAATGTGCGGACCACCGAGGAGCAGTTGCTGCAACTGCTTTTTCCGGAGGCTGCAGGGTCGCGGGCCAACACGCCTACCGGTTTGCCGGCCGCCTATTGCCTGGTGGTCGACGCCGAATCGGGCGACGGGTTGTGGGGTATGGCGTTGTGGTACCTCACGGTGTCCACCTGGGAGGGTCGCTATGGGATCCACCTCGAGGACTTGTACGTGCGTTCCGAGGCCCGGGGAAAGGGGGTGGGTAAAGCCCTGGTGATGACGCTGGCCGCTTTGTGCGAGGAGCACGGGTATCCCCGGCTGGAGTGGGCGGTGCAGGATTCGAATGAGCACGCACGCGCCTTCTACCGCAGTCTGCGCGCCGATGAGTTGGAGGAGTGGCTGACGAACCGCCTATCGGGTAGGCCCCTCCGGGCGCTCGCCGAGGAGGTCGACCTGTAGCGGATCCGCGCCGCGGTCTGCCCGTGGGCAGGAGCCGGTAGATGCTGATCGGGAGGTGCGGATCGGTCGGCGTGGGTCGGGTGGTGGGAACCGGAGAGGTCAGCGCACGACCTTGATCGAGAACATCGGGCTGTCGAACGCCATCCGCATCCGCAGCCAGAGCGGCAGATACATCTCCATCCCGCGGGCGGCGGTGATGTCGCCGAGGTCCAGCAGATCGTGCCAGCCGAGTGCGATCAGTAGAGCACGCACCTCGTCTTTGGCACCCGCATCGTTGCCCGCCACGAACATGGTGTGGTTGCCGTCGTCCAGGCTCTTCGGATCGATCATGATCGGTGCGGTGACGGTGTTGAGCGTCTTCACCACGTTGGCTTCCGGGAAGGTCCGCTGCAGCAACTCCCCGATGGAGTCGGTGTTCACCACCGACAGGCTCGGGAGGGCATCGGGGGCGAAGACCAGCGGATTGGTGACGTCGATGACGGTGGTGCCGGTCAGCGACTCCGGGTCGGCGAGCGAGAGGGCTTCCGGGGCGTTGGCTCCGGCCACGGCGAGCACGATGATGTCTGCCGCGTCAGCCGCCTCAGCGATGGTGGTCACCCCGATTCCCGGGTGGGCGGAGTGCCAGTCGCCGAATCCGGGTGCACCTCGGGGGGTTGATGCGGTGCGCGCCAGCGCGGCGTCGACGTCGCGGGTGCCGATGGTGACGTCGTAGTCGGCTCGGGTGAACCCCTCCGCGAGCGCCTGACCCACCATTCCAGTGCCGAGTATCGCGAGATGCGTTGACATGCGTCCACGGTAGCCCGAGCGCACCCCGCCTCGCGAGCGCCACCGCCGCCCACCTCGCGAGCGCCACCGCCGCCCCCGCCCCGCGG
>JACJWR010000005.1 GCA_020637055.1 Actinomycetota bacterium
CCATCGACTGCACCAGGCCCGTTCGCATGCCGAGGCTGGTGTGGCGGCGCAACTCATTGTGAAATACGTCGATGTACTTGACGCGGGACATCGAGAAGAACGATCCCGACTCGAGACTTGAGACGTTTCTGTTCCCGCACTCGCGTCGGCCCATCCCTTAAACTTCGCAATGGTTTGGGACACCTGCAGTCAGGTCGCTGCTTCTGGTGCAACACAACGGAACAGGTCGAGGTCGCAGACCACGTTGTGCCCTGGTCGCGTAGCCATAACGAGTCGGTGCAGAACTTGGTACTGACCGATGCCCGGGCAACAACACCAAGTCAGACTTGGCTATCGCTCCCCGCCTTGCCCGACGGTGGCTCCAGCACCTCCACCAGAATCGCGATCAACTGGAGCGGTTGGCCGAAGCGTCGAACACGCCATCTGACGAGCCACTCACTAGGGCCTGGGCTTCGTCGGCCATGGAACTCACGATGGGTTCGGAGACCCTCGCCTTCGATGTCACCAACAGCAAACCCACCCAACGCAAAGTGACTTTGGGAGCCTTCGACATCAACTGGATGAAGTATCCGACGTAGTGGCGCCCCATAGGGCCTTCCCCCTCACGCCACGGCCGCCGCCGAGAACTCCGCATACAAATCCCCCGGCAGCGCCACTTCCAGTCGCCAGGTAATCGCCATCGGCCGCTCCCCCTCGTGGCGCACGTACCGCGCTGGCCCCAGGAACCAGAACGCCCGATCCGACGCGGCGTTCGTCATTCGTGCGAACAGGAACACATCCGACCCTTCCGCTTCGTGCGTCCGATACCTCAACCCGGTCGGCGAATCGGCAGCCGTGGTCGACTGGCTCTCCCAGTGGAACAGCGTCGGGCTGATCGCATAGTCGCGGTATTGGGTGCTGGGCGAGAAGCCACCGGATGCCTTGTTCAACGTGACGAGGAACAGATCCGCCTTCTCCTCCGAGGCCCACCGCACCCCCTCACGCCACTCCGGCACCTTGGCGGACTCCCCCTGCCCCATTGCCGCCAACACCTCGTCCCGGGTGTAGCGAGCATGGATCTGCAGCGGGCACTCCGGACGATCTGGCAAAACGCCGTGCACATGGTCGACGCGGTCGGCCAGCAGCGGCAGCAACTCGGACAACTCACGCAGCACCTGGGGATGGGCCCACACCAGGTCGACACCAGCCGCAAGGTCGCGATCGCCCAACACCTGGCCCGCCAGACTCACCACCAGCATCCGCAGCAGACGTCGCTGCCGTTCCGTACTGGCCTCCGGCGGCAGATCGGAAACCACGAACTCCCGATAGGACTCCAACCGTTCGTCATCGTCAAGGTGGAGCATCCGTCCAAGCGCCCGCCGCAACGCCTTCTCGTGCGGACCCGGCTCAAGCGTCGCTACCCCGGCAGCGTCCAGCAGATCCGACCAACAACCGTTGTTCGCGTACACGTCTTCGACGTCGAGGCCGGCTTCGCGGAGGTAGCTCGCCAGGGACACTTCGTAGCCGTCACCGGCCAGCCGCCTCAGTTCGGCCACGCGTTGCGGTCGAGTGGAGGGGATCGCGCTGCGCACGTTGTCCAGCACCACCTGCTGTGCCACCGGATCGAGCTGGAACGAACATCCTGACGGCAGATAGGCGAAGCCCTCTTTGATCCCCTTGACCAGATCACTGCGCGAGACCCGTAGCAACGCCCGGTAGCGAACGTCGAATCTGAACTCCTGGCGATGCCGGCCGACGAAATCCAACACTGTGCAGACCGACTTCTCCCGAGCGCGGCGAAGTCCGCGCCCCAACTGCTGCAAGAACACCGTGGCGCTCTCGGTGGGCCGCAGCATCAGCACAGTGTCGACCGCCGGCACATCCACGCCCTCGTTGAACAGGTCCACACTGAAGACCACACTGACGGTGCCGTCGCGCAGGCGAGCGAGCGCCTCCGCACGCTCCCCATCGGGTGTTTCGCCCGTGACCGCCACCGCCGCGATACCCGCGGCGGTGAACTGTTGCGCCATGAATCGCGCATGCGCGACGTTGACGCAGAACCCCAGCGCGCGCATCCGATGCACGTTGCCCACGTACGCCTGCACTTGCGCGATCACCGTCCGTGCCCACGCGTCGTTGGCGGTGTACACACCCGCGAGCGCCTCTGAGTCGTAGCCGAATCCCCGCCGCCAAGGCACGGTGCTGAGATCCGTCCCGTCGCTGATTCCGTAGTAGTGAAAGGGCACGAGTCGCTGCTGATCGATGGCATCCCACAGCCGCAGTTCCGCCGAAATCCGCTCGCCGAACCATCCCAGGATCGGCAATCCGTCGGCTCGCTCAGGCGTGGCCGTCAAGCCGAGCAATTCCGCTGGGCGCAGCCGGTCCAGCAGCGCGGTGTAGGAACTGGCCGCGGCGTGGTGAAACTCGTCGATGATGACGACGTCGAAGTGCTGCGGATCGATGTTCTCCACCCCTGCGGCGGACAGGCTTTGGGTCGAGGCGAACACGTGCTCATAGGCGCGCGGACGAGCACCGCCCACCCACTTCTCGCCGAACGAGGTTTCACGCAGCGCAAATCGGAAGGTCGCAAGGGCCTGGTCGAGAATCTCCTCTCGATGCGCTACGAACAACAGTCGCGCACGATCCAGCCGCTGCCGCAGCCGGGCGTAGTCCACGGCTGCCATGACGGTCTTGCCGGTGCCAGTGGCGGCCACCAGCAGATTGCGGTGACGGCCCCGCAACCGAGCCGATTCGATCTGCTCCAGGAGTCGCTCTTGGAACGGTTCAAGCCGAAGCTCGTGCAGCGGCAGCACCAGCACGGGGTCGCGCTCGTCGGTCGCCCGCGCCCCGACGTTTCGGAACTCCTCTGCATCGAAGACCACGAAGTCGCCGTTTTCCCAGGCGCTTTCGAAGGCCGCGATCAGTTTCCGAATGGCTGCCGGGTTTCGGCGCGCGCTGAGACGAACGTTCCACTCCTGACCCACCACCTGCCCGGCGCGGCTCAGATTCGACGATCCGACGTAGCCAGTGGTAGCCCCCGAATTGCGCCCGAACAGCCATGACTTGGCGTGCAATCGGCTCGAGCCGGTGTCGTAGGAGACGCGGATTTGCGCCCCAATGTCGGCCAGCGCCTCGAGCGCCTCCGGCTCGGTGCTGTTGGTGAAGGTCGTCGTCAAGATCCGCAACGGTTTGCCTGCGGAGGTGTGGGCACGCATCACGTCGAGAAGTGGGCGGATTCCGCTGAATCGGATGAACGCGATGATCGCGTCGATACTGTCGGCGGACTCGATCTCGCTGATGATCGCCCGAGACAGCGAGGGTTCCGTGGGCGCATTGGTGAGCAGTGTGGTGTCGAGCAGCGGGATCTCGGGCTGCCGGATCGGCGTCGGTGTGCCATCTATGCCGACCGGAAGCAGCGAGCGCAGGACCCGTGCGTCGCCCTCCGGCAACTCCTCGTCGACCGCCACGCGCGGGGCCATCGACATCAGCCGCGAGCCGATCTCCCGCAGCAACTCGCTCCCGGCCTGTATGCGCTTGTCCGGTGGGAGCGAGTCGATACTTTGCTCGATGAGTCTGGAGACGTGCAGGGCCAGGCGGTCGGCGGCCTCCGCGTGGTCCAGGTCGTCGATCCGCAGTTGCTCGGGCGACAGCGCAGCGTGCTCGATCCGAGCCAGCAGCCGTGGGGTCAGGATGTCCTCGTACAGGCCGAAGTTCGGCTCGTGGACGTTGCTGTCGTGAGAGTCAGCCACCGGCCAAGCTTGGCTGACGCCGCACGCTGTTGCCGCGCCGGCGGGCAAGACCGGCTTGCGCCGCCGCATTCCGGGGCTTCAGGGCCGACTTGCGCCGCCGAGCGTGCGGGTTCGTGGCCGAGCGTGCGGGTTCGTCGCCGAGCGTGCGGGTTCGTCGCCGAGCGTGCGGGTTCGTCGCACTCTCGGGCCAATCCGTGGCGCCTAGCGCTACATACCCGTTCGCATGCGGAGGGGCGTTTGCATGCGGAGGGGCGTTCGCATGCGGAGGGGCCTTCGAATCGGGCCGAAATCCGAGACCTCCAACGGGGCCGCACCATCCACAGCTGTCTACGGAGGTAGCGGATTTGTAGCTACGCTCCTGGCTATGAGCGTCTCGGAACACATGCCGCTCGCAGAGGTCAAGAATCGCCTGTCCGAGGTGGCGGACCAGGTCGAGTCCCACCACGCTCGGGTGACGATCACCAAGCACGGTCGACCGGCGGCGACGTTGATCAGCACTGACGACTTGACTTCGCTGGAGGAGACCTTGGCCTTGCTCAGCGACCCGGACGTGATGGCTCAGATCCGCGCGTCTCGCGAGGAATTGCGACGGGAGGGCGGACAGCCGCTGACCAAGGACGAGATGCTCGCCAGGATTCGGCGTTGACCTGCCAGATCTGCTGGACGTCGGCTTCGCAGCGGGCACTTGAACAACTGCCCGAGAAAGTGGCGGTCGCCTGTGTCGAATTCATCTACGCCCAGCTCACCGAGGACCCCTACCGCGAAGGCAAGCCGTTGCGGTTCGAACTTGAGGGCATCTATGGTGCTCGGCGCGGTGACTACCGTGTCCTCCACACCATCGAAGTGGCAGCCGAAACCGTGACCATCACCGCGCTTCAGCACCGGGCCGATGTCTACCGACCGCAGTAGTCATGCTCCGTGGGCGGCGACTCCGGCGAAGACACCCGCCGAGGAACGCATGCCGTGCTCGCCTCCATGAAGTGAGCGCCCCCGGCGTTCATGGTGTCTTGGCGCCTACGCCGCCCGCCCTGCGACGTCCAGGATCGCCTGCGTGATCCGCGGCCACAGCGGCCGCGGCAGATCGTGACCCATTCCCGGGTAGCCGATGAACTCCGCATCCGGAATCGCCCGAGCCACCGCCACCCCGCCGGTGTAGCCGACCAGCGGATCGTCGAGGCCGTGCATCACCACCGTCGGCGCCGCCACTGCACGCAGTGCCGTCGTCCGATCAGGCTGGGCCGCCACCGCGCTGAACTGCCGCAGGTACCCGCCCGGGTCGTACGACCTGTCCAGCGATCTCTCGGTGAGTTCCCGTACGTAGTCGGTATCGATGGGATACCCCGGACCTGCGAGCCGGCTCAGCACCGTCAACGCGCCCTCCACCAACTCCTCCCGACTCGCGGCCCCACCACGCCGACGCAGGAGTTGCCGCAGCATGCTCGGCTTGGGCAGCCCCACCCGGCGACCGCCGGTCGACGTCATGATGAGGCTGAGGCTGCGCACCCTCGCCGGCCGTCGGATCGCCATTGTCTGTGCGATGAATCCACCCATCGACGCACCCACCACGTGCGCCGACTCCAACCCCAACGCATCGAGCAGCCCGAACGCATCGTCGGCCATGTCGCCGATCGTGTACGGCGGATCCGCCCGCTTGGTGGCCAGCGCCGCCAGACTCGGTGCCCGCACCCCGTCGAGGTGCGTCGACAGGCCCACGTCGCGGTTGTCGAATCGCACCACGAAGTGCCCGGCGTCGGCGAGCGCGGCACACATCTGGTCGGGCCAGGCGATCATCTGGGTCCCCAGACCCATCACCAGCAGCACCGCCGGGTCGGCCGGATCGCCGAACGACTCATAGGCGATGTCGATGCCGTTGGCGGGCGCGGTGCGAGTGTCCACCCTTCCACGGTAAACCCGCGGCCCGCCTGAGCCGACCGGACGGGTTCGTCGCACTCTCAGGCCCCACCCCAGCGTCCGCCCGGCAGACAGGACGGGTTCGTCGCACTCTCGGACCGATTTGGCGTCCCTAGTGCGACGAACCCGTCCGCTCGCGAGCGGAGGCCGGATGCGGCAACCCGATCGCATCACCCACGGCCCAGACTCCTTGACCGCCAACGGATTCGCTACGAGTGTGGAAGGAGAGGCGAGACCAAACATCGACCTACCAGGGGGATCCGATGCACGCGACCGCGCCACCACTTCGAACTGCGGCCCGCCGCAATCTTCAACTGATCCTGACGGCGTTCGTTGCGCTAGTGCTCACTGCAGCCTTCCTGCCGTTCACCGCCTCCCCAGCCCACGCCTCCGCAGTCATCCCGGACGTGCCGTTCAACACCAACGTCGGCAACGGCCTCGACGATCCGGTCCACGCGAGCGCACTGCAACCAGACGGCAAGATCCTGATCGTCGGTATGTTCACTACCCCGGCGAATGGATTGGCTAGGATCAACGCCGACGGCACCCCGGACACCGCCTTCAACGCCAACGTCGGCACCACGCTCGACGGTCTGGTCGACGCGGTGGCCGTGCAGGCCGACGGCTCGATCGTGGTCGGCGGCGCGTTCACCTCCCCAGCCAATTCGCTGGCCCGCTTCAACCCCGACGGCACCCCGGACACCGCCTTCAACGCCAACGTCGGCACCTCGCTCAACTCCCCTGTCTACGCGGTGGCCGTGCAGGCCGACGGAAAGATTCTGGTTGGCGGTGCGTTCACCTCCCCGGCCAATTCGCTGGCCCGGTTCAACCCCGACGGCACCCCGGACACCGCCTTTAACACGGCCATCGGCACCACCCTCGACGGCCTGGTCGACGCGTTGGCCGTGCAGTCCGACGGCCGAATCGTGGTGGGCGGCGGCTTCCTGGCCCCCTCCTCCAACCTGGCCCGATTCACCTCGGACGGCGCCACCGACGATGCCTTCAACGCCGCGATCGGCACCACCATTGACGGGCAGGTGCGTGCGGTGGCGCTACTGGCCGACGGTGCCCTGCTCGTCGGTGGCGAGTTCTCGACCCCAGCCCGCAAGTTCGCCAAGTTCAGTTCCAGCGGCACTGCAGATTCCTCCTTCAACACCAACGTGGGAACCACCATCAACAACCGAGTGCGATCAGTGGCCGTGCAGGATGACGGGAAGATCGTGGTCGGCGGCGGCTTCACCTCGCCCGCCAATTACCTGGCACGGTTCAACTCCGACGGCACTCCGGACGACGCCTTCAACGCATCCGTCGGCACGTCGATCAGCGGCCCGTTCGCCGCGATTCGCACGGTGGCGGTGCAGGATGACGGGAAGATCGTGGCCGGCGGCAGTTTCGACGCTCCGGCGAAGTATCTGGCACGCTTCGTTCCGGTGAACGCTCCGGAGGCGCCCACCGGATTGCAGGCCACGCCTGGATATCGGCAGGCCCTGATCGCATTCACGGCGGGTGCGGACGGCGGGGCACCGATCACGAACTACGAATACACGACCGATGACGGCGCGACCTGGATGCCGTTCGATCCGCCCGTGACCACAAGTCCGGTGCCGGTCACCGGACTAGCCAACGGCATCGAAAACCAGGTGAAACTCCGGGCGGTGAACGTCGCCGGGACCGGGGCGGCGTCGGAGTCGGTGGTTGTGACGCCGCAAGGCGCGCTGTTCGCCGCGTTGGATCCCCCGATCCGGGTGTTCGACTCTCGCCCGTCGCACGGTGGTGGCGGCGCATTGACGCCTGGTGTACCGGTGAGTGTGGATGTGCGGGCGCCGGTCGATGCCGTGGCGGTGGCCTACAACGTGACCCTCGTCGACACGGTGGACGCGGGGCACCTGTCGGTGGGGCCGGCGGGTGCGGATCTGTCGGGCACCTCCACCGTGAACTGGTTCGGCTCCGGGCAGCGCTGGGCGAACGCCTACGTATCGGCCCTCGGCGATGGTGGACAGATCCAGGTGCTCGCACGCGGCGGAGCGACCCAGGTGGTGATCGACGTGACCGGGTTCTTCCTCGAAAACACCGCGGTGGTGCCAGCCAGCGAGCAGGCTGTGTCGGCGGCGAACGGGGTGAAGGGGTCAGTGTTCGTGCCGGTGGATCCGGCGCGGGTGTATGACTCGCGCGTCGGCGACGATCCGATCGCCGCCGACGAGTCGCGCACGGTGGACGTCTCGACCATGGTGCCCGTCGGCGCCACGGGCGTTGTGTACACCCTGACGGTGACGCAGACCACGGATGCCGGGCACCTCGCCGTGGGGCTACCGGGGCAGGCGAAGCCAGCGACGTCGGTGATCAACTGGTTCGCCACTGGGCAGAGCATCGCGAATACGGCCACGGGTGCGTTAGACGCGAACCTGGCTTTGGATGTGTTTGCCGGTGGCGGCCCGACGCAGTTCGTAGTGGACGTGGTGGGCTACTACGCACCGAACGCGACCGGTGGGTTGCGATTCACCGCGATCGACCCTGCGCGGGCCTACGACTCCCGCGATGGGGACGGGCCCATCACCGGTGGGCAATCCCGCACCACGGGCGTGCTCCCGACCAGCGGTACCGTGCCGGCCGGAGTCGGTGCCGTGGCATTCAACCTCACCGAAGCCGACACCATCGATCGCGGGCATCTGCGGGTCGCGCCGGGCGGAGCACCGCTGCCGACCGTCTCGACTCTGAACTGGTTCAGCACAGGGATGCGGCTGGCCAACGGCTCGGTGGTAGGAGTGACTGGCGACCAGATGACCACCTTCGCCCGCGGCCAAGCGACGGAGTACGTCGTCGACATCGCCGGCTACTACAACTGAGCCCGCCTCCGGCTTCCGCACGCCGAGCGGGCGGGTTCGTCGCACTCTCGGACCCCACCCCAGCGTCCGGCTCGCCGACCGGACGGGTTCGTCGCACTCTCGGACCGATTTGACGTCCCTAGTGCGACGAAGCCGTACGCTCGCGAGGGAGCCGACACCCGAAGTGGTCCGGGGCTCACTCCGACAGGCCGGGATGCTCCCATACCTCCAACGCCTCGGGCAGCCTCGTGGGGTCGATGCGGGTGAGTCCGGGGATGCCGTCGAAATCGGCGTCCGGACTGACGATGACACCGATCCCTGCCTCCAACGCCGTAGCCGCGTGGACCGAGTCCCGGCCACCCACCCCACCCTCCGAGATCAACGACAGAGCGCGTCTGAGTACAGCGGCGTCGAAATCGTGCAACTGACAGGAATCAGCAACTAGCCGAGCGACCGCCACAGCGTCCACCCGGTCTGCCCGCCGCATCCGATGGAACACCACCTCCTGGACCATTTCAACGCTGGCATGAAGTTCCAAGCCTGGCTCGGCAAGCACTGCACGGCACGGCTCCCTCAGTTCGTGCTCGCCACCGATGGCATAGAGAAACACGGCTGCATCGACGAGAACCGGCAACCGTTGGCCGCGGGGTGAAGTTCCCGAAGGGCCCCTATCCCGGGAAGGCATCGAGGAGTACCGAGTCCTTGTCGAAGTCCTGCCCTGAAGCACCCTGGGATTCCATAGCCAACAGCGCCCGCTTGGCGGCATCTCGGCGTTGCACATCATCGTCGAGGAACATCTCGATCGCCGCACGCACCGTCGCGCCGACGCTCAAGGATCGCCGACGAGCCTCAGCCTCCAGCCGCTCGTATTGCGCCGGGTCAAGGAGGATCTGCAGACGCCGTTCGAGGACAGACATGCACCTACAGTCACATGTGTAGGTTTCGCCGTCAAGGCGCTGGCGCCGCCTCGGGCTGCTATCCCCTCACCGAGAAACCGGCGTGGCCCTCGGCTGGCTCCGCCACCACCTCAACGCGCGAGACCTCAGCCAAGCGCGGACCACTCCGACACCACCGCACCATCGCCTCCACCTCGGTGGCGGGGCCTTCGAACACGGCTTCCACCCGACCGTCCGGCAGATTGCGGACCCATCCAGCCACCCCGCGCTCCCCTGCTGCCATCGCACAGGAGTAGCGGAAGCCGACCCCCTGCACGTACCCCTCGACCCAGACGTGTCGGCGCTGCACGCTGGTTGGGTCGCCGTTGCCACCTTGGGGCCGCTCAGTGGATCCGCTCACGCTGCCACGCTACCGCCGAGTCGGGCCCCTAGGCCGGCCCCACCTCGCGCGCCAACTGCTGAGCCTCGGCGAGGCCGGTGCGTAGCGCCTCCAACTCGTTGCTCGCACCACCGATCACCTCGGTCGCACGGTCGTGTTCCAGCGCCACCGATCCGAGTGTGACGATCTCACCCATCCGGGTGGCGATGGTCTCCATGCCGATGGCCGCCGTCTGCATCCTCGCCAGGAGTTGATCGCGCAATCCGCCGAGTCGGTTCAGCCCGGTCAGCTGATCATCGACCGCGGCCAGCACCCGGCGCCGCTCCTGCTCCAGCAGCGGGTCGGTGGTCTGCTCGAGCTGGGCCACCAGCGTGGCGCGTTCGGCCAGCAACTGGTTGGGGTTCGCCGACGCCAGCAGTTGCTCGGCCAACGTCACGCGACCGGCCAGGTCGCGCATCGCGGCAACGACGTCGCCGGCGCCGTCGTCCATGCGTCCCACCTCGCTGCGCAACCACGGATCCGACGGGACGCTGGCGAGTCCGCTCATCCTCCCGAGCGCCGCCTCCGCCCGGGCCACCAGCACTGCGGCCGGGGAGTTGCGCGGCGGCGCGGGAAGGGCGTCGGGAGCGCCCGACGTCAGCGCCGGAGTTCGGCGCCCGACCGCAGAGGCGATCGCCACCTTCGTGCCGAACACCAAAACGGCGATCCCGAGCGCAGCCAGCACCGGCACGCCCAGCGCCCACGCCAGACCACCGACCACCAAGGCCAGCAACCATCCCCAGGGCTCGAGAATCTCGTCGCGCATGGTGCCAGTCTGCCGGTCAGAAGTTGCTGATGACGTTGACCAACACCTGGTCGATCGTCGCCGGATCGGTGGCGTCGTAGTAGGCACCGGCTGAGGCCTCCGCGATTGCCTGCAGCACCTCCGGGTCGGCGCCGTCGCCGTACCCGATGGTGAACACCCGGATCGTCGTGTCTGCACTCTCCCCCTGCAACTGGCGCAGCAGCGAGTTGAGGTTGTCGTCAGGCGGATATTCGTTGCGGCCATCCGACAGCAGCACGATGGCATTGATCCGGGAGGTGTCCAGCGACGCCAGCATCTGCTCCTGCGCTGCCCGTGTGGTGGCATACAGCGCCGTACCGCCGTCCGGTTGGAGCCGAGCCACCGTTTGCTGGATCTCCGAACGGGTTTGCGCCGCCGGACCGATTCCGATCAGTTCGATCCACGGCTGACCGCCGGGGCCGAGGTTGGTGGAGAACGCCCACAGACCGACGTCGTCGTTGTCGGCGAATCCATCCACCGCCCGCGACGTCGCATCGGCGGCCAATTCCAGTTTCGTCTGGCCGGCCGCGACCGGTTCGCCCATCGATCCGGACACGTCCAACACCATCAGCACCCGGGCGCGCTTGCGCACCTCATCCCAGGACGTCAGCACCGATTGCAGCACCGGCGGCGACGGCGGGGAGAGGATTGAGGTCGGGCCAGCAGGCAGGAACCCGTTCTCCTGCGTGAGAACCGCGCCGGGCTCCCCGGCGAAACTGCGGAAGCCAGCGTCTTGGAACCGTGCCTGCGCCTCGTCCGATTGCAGGAAGGCGAGCAGTTGCGCGCCGGCCGCGGCTTTGGTGGCATCCACCCAGTCGGCATTGAGCACGTACCACGGGTTGTCCGACAGCAGCGTGCCTTCCTTGGGGTAGACGGCGACCAGCGGGATCTTCGGCTCGGGTTGCTGGCCGAGTGTTGCCGGATTGCCGGTCGGGTTGCCCTGGTTGTAGTCCAACACCGACTTCTCCTCCACGGTCACCGCGGAGACGTAGGTGAGGCCGCGACCTTCGGCGGCGGCGTTCACCATGTTCGTCAGAAAGGTCAGTGTGGTGTCGCCGTAGTGCACCACCGAGTCCTCCAGTGCACCGACGAAGGCTTGGGTCGCCGGATCGTCCACCTGTGCGCTGGTGAGGTCGCTCGACACCCCCGTGGCCGCGAAGTAGGCACCAATCGTGGCGTTGAGTCCGCTGGTGGAGAAGTTCGGATTCGTCTTACCGAGTTTGAACGCCCCCCACTCCGGGTGCCCTTTGGCACCCCAGCCGGCGGGGTCCTTGGCGAGTGCGGCAAGGTCCGACCAGCCGATCTGCTGATCGGGCCACCCGAGCGCCTCCGCCATCGGTCGGGGCATGGCGATCACCAGCGGAGTCTGCGCCACCGAGGCCGCGTCGGCGGGCAGGATCTCGGGCAGGTCGTTCTCGGTGCGCCACTGCGTGGTCAGCCCGGCCCAACTCGAGGACGCCGGACTCCACACGTCCGGCCGTGGGCCTTCCACTTCCTCATCCCAGACCGGCTCCGCCAACGCCTGCGCCGCACCCCCGCTCGCTTTCGAGACCACGGTCGCGTAGACACACTGCCCGTCGACCTCGGGCCCGGTGTCGTTCCATTGCTCCGCCAACTCGGTGAGCAGGCCGGCCTTCTCGCTGGATGCCGCGACCACCAACTCGGTGCAGTCCCCGCGCGCATTCCCCGAACCGCCATCGCCGCCCCCGGCCGTGGTGCCGCCGTCCCCGCCGCCGGAGAAGAGGAGTCGAGCACCCACGATGAGCGCCACCCCGACCACTGCCGCGATCAGCAGCGGAACCTTCGATCGGCCCCGAGCCATGCGCACTCCCCTGGTCGGCCTCATTGGTTGCGGGCCGCACGAATTGCCGCCCGGACCCTCGACGACGAGTCTAGTCCACGCTCCGCTGGTGGGTTTTCGTCGACGAGTCAGACGTCGAGCACACGCCGGTCACGCCGGACCGGCCCCACTCCGGCACCCCGGCCCGCTGAGCACACTGCGACCGCCGCCGTCGGGAGTCACCACGATCTGCGCGCTGATGCGCTCCTTGAGGGCTTCGACGTGCGAGATGATCCCGATCATCTTGCCGTCCTGCTGCAAGTTCCCCAACGTCGTCAACGCGTTCTCGAGCGCATCCTCGTCCAGGGTGCCGAAACCCTCGTCGAGGAACAGCGAATCCACCCGCACATTGCGGCTCGCCATCTGCGACAGGCCCAGCGCCAAAGCCAGACTGACGATGAAGCCCTCACCGCCGGAGAGGTTCTTGGTGGATCGGACCTCGCCGGCCTGGTAGTCGTCGACCACGCTGAGGTGCAGCGGGTTGGCGTCGTCGTGCCGGAGTAGGTAACGGTCGGTCATCCGCTGCAACTGCCGGTTGGCGTGACTGATCATGATCTCGAAAGTGAGGCCCTGCGCGAAGTTGCGGTACTTCTTGCCGTCACCGGAGCCGATGAGCTTGTGCAGGGTTTCCCATCGCCGATACTCCCGAGCCCGGACGGCGACACGTTCCCGGGCACCCACGGTGGCGTCCTTCGCCTGCTCGTTGTCGGCGAGTTTCTGACGCAGTCGGCCCACCTCCTGGTCCGCTTCGGATTTGGCGCCCTTGGCCGCGTCGAGTTGAGGTTGGAGGTCGTCCAGAGTCGCCGTGGTGATGGCTTTGGCCTGTTCGGACTCCAGTTCCTGTGCCGTCTGATTACGCAACGTGGCGAGCCTGGTGCGCCGCTCGGAGAGTTCGCGCTCCAGCGCTTCGAGGGCCGTCCGCTCGTCACCGGGCATCGACGCCGCGAGGTAGTCGGCCTCGTCGTCGAACTCACTGTCGGCCAGGCGCTGCGCGAAGGCCTCCTCTTGGGCGATCAGCAGTTCCGCACGCTGGGCGATGGCGGACGTCAGTTCCGAGATCCGTTGTTCGAGGTGCACCAACGCGTTGCGCGTCTCCGCGGCGGCGGCTTCGGCATTCTTCAGCTCGTCCTGTGCGGAATCGACGGCCGCGGCGAGGAGGGTTTCCTCCTCGTTGGGATCCTTCTCGCCGAACAACTCCCGGCGACGGGCGCGCGTCGTTTCGAGGTCGTTCTGCAGCGCCGACAGGTGCTGCTCGGATTCCGAGATATCGGATTGCTTGTCGGCAATCGCGGTGGCCCGGTGGGTGGCCGCGGCCGTCAGGTCGCTGACGGCATTGGTCAACTCCCGCGCTTGACCCTCCCGCTGCTGCCAGGTGTCGCGACGGGTGCGCAGCGCGTCCGCCACTTCATCGAAGTCGAGCGGATCGTCGGCCTCGCCGAGTTGGACACCGTAGTCGGCGAGCGACCCGGCGAGTTGGACAAACTGCTCGGCGTATTCGGTCTCCCGGAGCCAAAGTTCACCTTCCAGCCGGCTCACCTCGGCCGTTGCCCGGTTGGCTTCAAATGCTGCCGCGGTGGCAGTTTGTTTCGCCTCGCTCAACGCAGTCGCGGCCCGGTCGAAGGCGTCGCGGGCATCGTTGATCTTCTCGTCGATCTCCTCCACCGATGTGATCGTCGCTGACGTGGTGGCGAGGCGTTCGACCACCTCATCACGCATACCGGCCAAGGTGTCCAACAGCGCATCGGCGGCCTGGGCATCGTCCGGGACGTCGAGTTCGAGTTGGCGGCAGGAATCCTTCAGGTTCTCCAACGATTCGACCCGGGCGGACTCGGCAGCCGCCTGCCTCTCCGCGATTTCGGCCGCCTCGCGCACGAGACCGGCCAATTCGACGGCGACGCGCTGCACCTCGCCACGCACCCCGTCAAGGGCCCTTTTCGCCGTCCGAAGCTCGTCTTCGGCCTCGCTCGGCTCCGGCACGTTCCCGAGTGCGTAGGGGTGGTCGAGTGATCCGCACAGGGGGCATTCGTGCCCGTCCCGCAAGTCCTTTCGAGCCTCCTCCAGCGATCCGATCTGGGCGAGCAGGCGAACCCGCTCCTCCAGTCTCACCACCTCGTCGGAGCAGGTCTTCTCCCGATCGGCCAGAGCCTTCTGCTCCTCCTCACCTTGCTTGCGTTTCGCAGCCAAATCGACCGCACGCTTCGCCATGGTGGCCAGCTCCTCGTGCGCCGCCCTCGCGGCGCTGGCGGCCACCACCGCCGCGTCGACGCCCTCACGACGCTGGACCAACTGCTCCCGTTGCTCCCGCAGTTCGGACAACGTGCGCCCCGCGAGGGCCTCGGCACTCTCGGCCCGGGCTGCGTAGAGCACCTCTGTGGCCTCATCGGACGCCGACTGCATCGTCGTCACCACGGCCTGCGCCTGGGTGTTCGCGGTCGACGCTGCCGCTGCCGACTGGCGGGAATCGGTAAATTCACCGCGGGTGCGCTGCAGATTCACCCGCACGTTCCCCAACCCACCGAGTCGGACTTCGAGGCCGGCGAAAGACTCAACCAGCGCCTCATCGCCGCTCGTGCGCGCCAACTCCTCTGTCACCGTGGTGAGCGCCTCTTGCTGAGTTGCCAACTCCTGCTGCGCCAACGAGTCTTCGCGCTGAAGCGCCCCCAGCTCCGCGCGCTGCTCGGCTAGTTTCGCTTCGGTTCCCGCGATGGGCTTCTGCTTTTCGATCAAGGCCGTGTCGAGTTCCCGGGCGGCGAGGATGATCGGTGTGGCCTCGTCTTTGGCTTGCTTGGCCCGCCGCATCGACTCGTTCGCCTGGCCGACCGCGGCCTGGGCATCCTCGACGGCTTTCTGCCTCTGCTCCACCTGCGCTTGGCTGGTCGCCAGGTGCTCCTCGTCGGAGCGCTGGGTGGTTCGAAGCCCTCGTAGTGCGGTGTGGTCGGCGTCGAGTTCCAGCGCCGCCTTGGCCCGCCGCAACCGCACCTTCGAGGGTGCGAAGTTCGCCTCGTCGGCCGCCAGGGCCAGGTCCTGCGCGGCAATGTCGTCCAGTTGTCCGGTCAAACTCTCCAGGCGGCGCAGCCATGTGATGGCGGTGTCGAGGTTCGCGATCGTCGCGTCGTGCTTGCTGGCGGCTTCTGACGCTGCGGCAAGGTCGTCGCGCAGTTGCTTCTCGTCTTCGTCGCTGAGCACCGCGATGCCCTGAAGTTCGAGTTGCGCTGTATCGAGTTCCGCGGACTTCTGCCCCCTGAGCTCGTGCACGTGCTTGGAGATTTCGGAGTAGATCTGAGTTCCGGTGATCTCCTCCAGAATCGGGGCGCGCTCGTCGGGTGACGCGTTGAGGAAGGCCGCGAATTCACCCTGGGCCAGCATCATCGACCTCGTGAATCGGCCGAAATCCATGCCCGTCACGCGCTCCACCTCGTCGGCGGAGTCGCGCAACCTCTCGCCCAATGGCTTGCCGGTGTCCAGGTCCACCACTTCATGCTTGGCCTGCTGCAACTCCCCGGCGGGCTGGTTGCGAGCCCGATGCTGACTCCACTGGCTGCTGAAGCGACCTTGGACGGTGGTGAATTCGACCTCCGCGAAGCAGGCCCCGGACTGCCGGGACATGATCTCGTTGCCGCTCTTGTTCACCCGCTCCAGCCGCGGCGTGCGGCCGTACAGGGCCAGGCAGATGGCGTCGAGGATGGTCGTCTTGCCCGCACCGGTCGGCCCGACGATCGCGAAGATCCCGTCGGCGGTGAAATCGGCGGCGGTCAGATCGATGTCCCACTCCCCGACCAGCGAGTTGAGGTTCTTGAACCGCACTCTGGTGATTCGCATCGACTCCCCCTACTCTGCTCGCGGATCGGCAGCGACCAGGGAGGCCAACGCCTCCTCGTAGGTGCGCCACAGGTCGGCGTGCTGCTCTTCGGAGACCTCCTTGGCGGCCAGCAATCGGCGGAAGACCTCCGTGGGATTCAGTTCGTCCAGCACCTCGTCGGCGTCCTCGGCGGTCAACACGCGTTCGAACGAACTGGCGTCCTTGACTCGCAGCACCTCCAACTGCGTGTCCTCGACAGCCGCCTCGATGCGACCCCGGAGACCACCGACCACCTCCTTGCCGTCGTAGATCACTTCCAACCACACCGATTCGTGCTCAGCAGCGAGTTCGGCCAGTTGTGACTCGATGCTCGACCAGTCGCCCTGTAGTCGAACCAGTCGCTGGAACACCGGCACCGTCACCAACTCCAGATCAGGTCGGCGGGTGCCACCGCCGGAACCGCCTGCGGGAAAGTCCACCAGGCACACGCTCTTGGTTTGGGTCGCTTCCCCGAACCCCATCGGCAACGGCGAACCGCTGTAGCGGATCCACTCCTTGCCCGCCACCTGCTGCGGCACGTGCAGATGGCCGAGTGCCACGTAGTCGACCTCGTCGCCGAAGATGCTTGCGTGCACGTGGGCTAGCGATCCGACGTACAGGTCGCGCACCCCTTCCCCCTCGGCACCCCCGGCGGTGAACAGGTGACCCATCATCACCACCGGCACGTTGCCGTCTGGTTCCGCATCGCGGGCCGCCAGCGCGGCTTCGATGACCGCTGAGTAGTGCAGCGCGATGCCCTCCTTGAGTTTGCGCTCCTTGTCGTCCGGGTTCTCCCCCGACTCGACGGTGCGAATGTCGCGATCACGCAGGTAGGGCACGGCACCGACGATGAGTTCGATGCGCCCGTCGGTGCCGCGCAACGTGATCACCTCGTCCGCCGGCGATTCCGTGGCCGCCTGGCTGACGACGTGCACATCCAACGCCCGCAACAACTCCCGCGGTGCCCGCAGGAACGACGGCGAGTCGTGGTTGCCGGCGATGATCACCACATGCCGGCAGTCAGACGCCGCCACTCTGCTGAGGAACTTGAAGTACATCTGCAGCGCCCGGTTGCTCGGGGTGGAGGTGTCGAAGATGTCGCCCGCGATGAGCAGGGCCTCCACGCCTCGATCCTCGACCACCCCCGCAAGCCAATCGAGGAACGCCTCGAACTCCTCGTAGCGGCGCCTGCTATAGAGGATGCGACCCAAGTGGATGTCCGAGGTGTGCAGGATGCGCATCGCCGATGTCCTCCCCTTGCGCTTCGGTCGCCGAGCGCTTCGAACCCGGCGTGGTGCCATTCTGCCCGGTAGGGGGGACAGAGACGGGGCAAGGACTTTGCGGGAGGTCCGCTCGGTTCGTTTGTGGGGCTCCCTTGGGCCACCTCGTGACGTCGGAATCCCCTACGTGTCGGACCCGGGTTGCACACTGATCCCCACACGCCGCTTTTCCATTCCGGGGGGCGCGGCCACACATGCGGGAGGGAACCATGCATCTCAACACCCACCTCGATTTTGATCTCGTCGCGCTGGAAACCGACGACGAAATCACCGTGATGATCGATCTGGAAGCTCCTTCCGGTGCCGCCAAGGATTCCGAGCGGCCGGCCCACACCACGGTGGTGGTGCTCGATCGTTCGGGATCCATGCATGGTGATCGTCTCGAGGCCGCCAAACGGGGCCTGATCGAACTCGTTGCCCGCCTCGACGACCGCGACCAGTTCGGAGTGGTCGTTTTCGACAGCCAGGCAGCGGTCGCCGTCCCCGCCGACACGGTAGGCACGCATGGCCGTGAGCAGCTGCGCCGACGGATCGCGGCCATCGACGTCGGCGGCAGCACGGACCTCTCTTCGGGCTATCTGCGCGGTCTGCAGGAGGCAAAGCGAGTGGCCGGGCCGACCGGCGCCACGATCGTGCTGCTCTCCGACGGCCATGCGAACTCCGGGGAGACCGACCCTGCGCGCCTGCGCGCGCTCGCACGGAACCACGCCGACCAGCGGATCACCACTTCAACGATCGGCATCGGGACCGGCTATGACGAGGCCATCCTCGCCGAGGTCGCCACCGGCGGGTCGGGCAACCACTCGTTCGCGCGAGGGCCCGACGAGGCTGCCGCAGCAGTCGCCGCCGAAGTGGACGGGCTGTTGGGCAAGACCGTTCAGGCGGCGAGCCTTCTCATCGCGCCGACCGCAGAGGTGTCGACCATCGGCGTGCTCAACGACCTTCCGGCCACGGCCACCGCCGACGGTGTGATCATCGAACTCGGTGACTTCTACGGCGGCGAGCAGCGCCGAGTTGTGTTCAACCTGGGGGTCCCGGCCATGGCTGCGCTGGGTCTGGCGCAGGTGGCCGAGGTCACTCTTACTTTCGTCGCGCTGCCCGATCTGGCGGAGCACACGGTGACGGTCCCGATCGCAGTCAACGTGGTACCTGGCGACGTCGCAGCGGGCCGAATCGCCGCCCCGGAGGTGACGCAAGAGAAACTGTTGCTGGCCGCGCAGCGCAGCAAGCGGGAGGCGGAGCAGGCCTTGCGCCGCGGCGATCGCGACGCCGCCCGCCGGGCGCTCAGCGACGCACGATCGAGTCTGTCCGATGCCGGCCTCGGAGCCAGCGAGGCTCTGGCCACCGAGGCTCGGTGGATCGACCGGACCATCGGCTTCATGGACGATGAAGTGGATCTCGCGGGGAGCCCGCTCGCCGGTGCACCGCCAACGTCGGACAGTGACTATCTGAGCCACCGTCTCGCGGCCGACCGGACCCAGAAGTCCCGGGGCTATCGCACCCGGACCCAAGGCGGAGAGGTCGGCGAGGTGACAGACTCAGACACCGACTATCTCGAGTGAGGCCAATCGAGGGAGGGGCATTCGTGGAGGAACGTGCCACGGGCAGCTGGGAAGTGGTCGAAATCCCGAACGCGGCCGCCTTGCAGGACGCAGTCGGCGCCAGGATCGCGGACATCCGCGCCAGCGACCCGTTGGCACGGGTCACCCTGCTAGTCGACAACTCGTCGATCGGCGGCCTGCTTCGCCGCCAACTGATCGCCTCAGGCCGCTGCGGACCCGGCATCACCGATCTGCAACTACTCACCCCGTTGGAGTTCGTGTCGCAACTGGCCCAACGGTGCGGGGTGCCGGGTCCTGACGTGACGGGCTCTCTGGTGCCAACCGCAGTCGTGCAGTCGGTACTCAACAGTGACCCGGGGGAATTCGCAGCAGTCAAGGATCACGAGTCCACAACGCTTCGACTGTCGACGCTGCTGTCGCAGACGAGGTGGTGCGCCGTCGACGACACAGCCATCACCGAGGTCCGCGACGTCTCCGGTGCCACCGCCGCGGCGGTCGTGGGATTCCTGGAACGCTGCAGAGTCAAGCTCCGGTCGATCCCGGACCACAGTCCAGTCTGGGACGTCGTCGACTCCGTGCGTACCGCCCTGAACGCGTACCCGCACCTGCGGGCGGCGGCCGCCGCCTGGCTCGGCCCGCTCGTCATCACAGCCCAACAGGTGCCCAACCCGGTACGCGAACTCTTGGCGATCCTGCCCGTGGATGCTCGGTCGGTGGAATTCAGCCTGGATCCGCGCCGGGACCCCGTTCCAGACGGCGTGCTGGACTGCCCGGATCCGGGCACCGAGGCGACCCTCGCCATACGCGACGCGGCTCGGGCCATCGATGCCGGCGTGCCACCCGAGCAAGTCGCCATCGCCTACCCAACCAACGGCCCGTACGCCCGCCTGGTCGCCGCCGAACTGGAGTCTGCAGGCATCGCCTGGCACGGGTCGGCTCACGTTTCGCTGTCCGCAACCACTCCGGCACGGGCGGTGAAAGTGCTGCTGGACATGGCGCAGCGAGCTGCCGACGCCGACTACCCCATCACCCGCCCACTGCTGATGCAGTGGCTCGGCACCGGCAGCATTCGGCTGGGTGGGGGTCAGGTTCGCACCAAGGAGCTTCGGCGATTCGTCCGCTCCGAATCCCTCCACGGCTCCGCTGCGACCTGGCCTGACGTACTGCACCGTAGGGCCGCGGAACTCAAGGATGACGGCACCCCAACCCGCGCGGCAGAGTCGGCTCGGCAGTTGCTGGGAGTCCTGTCCGCGCTGGAGGAGAGTGTGCGCGGCATCGCCGCCGGGCCTACCTATGGCGACCTCGCCCGCGCCACCTGGGAAGCACTCGAATCCTTCCACCTGAGGGGTCGCAGTTGGGCCGCGGACGACTCCGAGCGGCTAGCGGTGGATCATCTGCGTTCCCTACTCACCGAGCGGATCACGGCACTCGATGACCTGAATCCTGCCCCGCCGACACCGGCTGTGCTCGCCCGACTCGTAGACGACGACTTGGGTAAACAGCGCACCTGGCGGGGACACATGGGAACGGGTGTCTACGCAGGTCCCATCGCGGAGACCATCGGACTGCACTTCACCCACGTCATCGTGGTCGGTGCCGCCGAGGGGCTGCTGCCACCTGCCGCGCATGAAGATGCGCTGCTCCCGGATTCCGCCCGGCGGCGACTGCGGCGGATTCCGGACGATCTGGCCGTGTCCACCGACGTGATCGACCGCACCGCCGTCGCGTATCGAAGCCTCGTCGGAGCGGCTCACAGTTCGCTTGTGACCCGACCGCGAGGAGCGCTGCCGACCGGGGCGACCCGGACACCGAGCCGCTTCCTGCCCACCGAATCTGGGGCCTCATCCAATATCCGCGTGATGTCGCGCCGGGCAACCTTCGGCGACACCCGCGGTCTGCCCCAGAGCGGAACATCGGCCACCCCGGCGCACTGGCCCCTACCGGCAAGCGACAGCGATCTCGCCGTGGCGGGTCTGCTGCGCAACCCTGAGGAGGCCGACGAGGAACTTGCCCGGCTCGCGGCCTGCGAGCGCTCGGCGCTCTACGCTTCCTTCGACAACCATCACGGCAACCTCTCCTCCGACGGCGCGTCGCCCACGTGGGACATCACCGATAGGCCACTCTCGGCGACGGCGATCGAAGAGTTCCTGCACTGCCCACACAAGTTCTTCGTACACCGGGTGCTCAAATTCGACACTGAGGAGCCGTCCGACGACGTCGACGTGATCGAACCGCGGCACCTCGGGACGGTGATCCATACGGCCTTGGAGCGGTTGTTCACCGCCGCCAAGGAGGAGGGATGGCTGCCCGGAGCCGGCGAACCGTGGCCGGCCCAGGCGGCCGAACGACTGGGCGCGCTGTTCGCAGCAGAAGCCGACGCCGTCCGAGCCACCGGCCGCACAGGGTGGGAGCCGTCCTGGCGGGCATCGGCCGAGCTGATCGCCGGCACGCTGCCCGACTTCTTGGACTTCGACACAGCTGAATTGCGCGCTGATCCGGGGCTTCGCCCAGTGGCTGCGGAACTCAGCTTCGGTCGTGACGGCGGATCCGACGTCGGACTCACCCTCACGTCAGGCACAACTGTCCTCCTCAGCGGGGCGATCGACCGGCTCGACGAGTCCGCTGACGGCCTGACCCTCGGTGTTCTTGACTACAAGACCGGAAGCAGCAACCGACTCGCCAAGGCCTTGCGCGAGGACGAACGGGAAAAGGTCCAGGACTTGGTCTACGACGTCGCGGCTCGCCAGTTGCACCCCGATGCCACCCAGGTGGTGGTGCGATTCGCCTTCCTACCCAACGACGGATCCCCGGAGGCGGTGCACGCGCCCGCCCTCGACGATCGCACTGCGGTACTGGCCGAGATCCTGGATCGAATGGAAAGAGCGGGCCTCACCGGAGACTTCCCGCCATTCCCTCGTGGCAGCAGGGACTTCTGCCCCGTGTGCATCCGCCTCGGGCGACGCGCCATGCGGGCAGCGCGCGACCGCGAATCGCGCGCTGCCGTGGAGAGCATCGAAGGCGACCGCCCAGGCCACCGGACGGGGGCCGATCGATGAACCCGCGGATGCCCGCCGACCAGCCCCAGCGCGACCGGATCAAGGACGATCTGACGAACTCGATGTTCGTCGAGGCGGGTGCTGGCACCGGCAAGACCAGTTCATTGGTGGATCGCATCGTCGCCATGCTGCGCGGCCGACCCGGCACGCCGCCGGTCCCGATCCGCAACATCGCCGCCATCACCTTCACCGAGAAGGCCGGTGGCGAACTGCGTTCCCGAATTCACAGCGAACTGACGAAAGTGGTCAATTCGAAAGATCCGGAACTGACCGAGCGGCTCACGCCTGAACTGCGTGCGGTGGATACCGCCGAGATCGGCACCATCCACTCCTTCTGCCTGTCGATTCTGCGCGAGCATTGCCTGGCGGCCGGGCTGCCGATCGGCTTCACCGTCGCAGACGAGGCGGAAAGCGCCGAAGGGAAGCGGACCCGTTGGCGGGCGGTGCACGACGCGTGCGAGCGCGACCTCTCCCCCGCAGCCCGGGGAACCTTGGCCGAGGCCGGGATCCGGCTGATCGATCTGCGCAAGCTGGTCGAGACGCTCGACACCCGCCGCAGCCAACTCGCGGCCGTACAGGTGGACTGGGAGTTTCGCGTCGACGTCCGCGAGCTGCTGGCCACGGTGGCCGGGGACTTCGCTGCGTGGATCGCGGGAAGGCTGGCCGCCTGCACGAATCCGGACGACAAACTCGCCATCCATCTGCGCGACAACGCCAGGCGCCTCGCCCGGCGCCTCTCCGACGTGGCGGCCATGCCCGAGGAGTCCGGAGCCACCGCCGCCCTCGGGATGCTGCGCCACTGGACGGCAGCGCGTGGTGCGCAAGACCCGTCCGTCTGGGAGAAGGTGTTCAAGCCTGGCAATGTGGGCGCCGGCAAGGCTTGGGAGCCGACCGGCCCCAAGCCGGTCCGGGACGCACTCAAGGATTTCCAACCGCGCATCGTCACCGCGCTGCGCACCCCGGTGGAGAACGCGATCCGGGAGGCCCTGCGGATCGCCGACGGTGAGCTGCAGCACCAGGCCGCCGCACGGCGCCGCTCCGGCCTGCTCGAATACGACGACCTGCTGGTGGAGGTTCGCGACCTGATCCTGCGCGACGCCGATGTGCGGCGTTCGCTGCACGAGCGCTACCGGGTCGTGCTCGTCGACGAGTTCCAGGACACCGACCCGGTGCAGTGGGAGATCGTCCGCCTGATCACCAGCGACCCCGCCGACCCGAACGGAGAGCCGCTGCCGGGACGCCTCGTTGTGGTGGGCGACCCGAAGCAGGCCATCTACTCGTTCCGCGGGGCCGACATCACCACCTATCTCGAAGCCCGCACCAGGTTCGACGGCTCGGTCGAAGGCACGACTGCAAGGTTCGGGTCGACGACACCGACCAACTCTGCCGAAGGCCCCACCGAGGTGGGCGAAAGAGTGGAGCTGTCGGTCAACTTCCGCACGGTGCGACCGGTGATCGACTGGATCAACGCCGTATTCACCGACGCGATGTCCACGGATCCAGACGACCCGCGCAGCCCGTTCCAGGCCCCCTACGTTTCGCTGATTCCCCACCATGCACCCCCGACAGACGCGTCCACCGGGCCAGCCGTTGTGGTGCTCACCAGTCCCGCCGCACCCGCTGACTCGGCGGCGGAGCCCGGACCGCAGTCGGCGGCCGTTTCGGCGGAGCCGACGCTGCAGCCGCCTGACACTCGGCTACCGGCAGGAATCTCAGATGCGGAGCGGGAGTCGACCTTGGTGGCCGACACGATCCGGCGGGCCGTCGCAGACGGCTGGCGGATCACCGAACCCGCCGCTGATCGCAGCCGCGCCTACACGGGCAACGCCTCTTTCCGAGACGTGGCGATCCTGTTGCCCACCCGCACCAGCCTGGACACGCTGCTCACCGGCCTCGACGATGCCGGGGTGCCCTACCGGTCGGGGGATGCGTCGCTGGTGTACGAGCGGCCGATGGTGGCCGGGATGATCGCCGCGGTCGGCGCCATCGCCGACTCCGGAGCAGAACTCGACATCTGGCAGGCGCTGAAGAGCCCGCTGTTCGGGTGCTCCGACGACGACTTGCTCGCCCACCGGAACTCCGGCGGACGCTGGCGGCTGGGGAGTCGCGCAGATGCCACGCCGACGGATCGGGTGGCCGCAGCGCTGCGCCTGCTCGCCACCATCCGCGACGCACGACCGAGCCCCGCGCCCTCGGATGTGCTGGGTGCGCTGGCGGAGCAGTGTCGAGTCTTCGAGACCCTCACCATCTCTCCGCGCGGTGACTTCGACGCCGACTGCGTGCGAATGGTCATCGACCACGCCGCGGAATGGGAATCCAACGGGGGCGCCGGGTTGGAGGCATATCTGGCGTGGGTCGATGCGGTGCAGGGAGACTCCTCGCGGGTCCGTCTTCCCGAACCCGACGATCGCGGCGACGATGCGGTGCAGATCATGACCATCCACGCCGCCAAGGGCCTCGAATTCCCGATCGTCGTGCTGTCCGGAATGACATCCCAGCGCATGAGCACGGTGCCCGACGTCGGCATCGACAGTGACCGTCATCTTCAGTTCCGCGCAAAGGGCTTGGCCGCCCCGGTTGGGCTTGGCCCGTCCGAAAGCGCCGGCTACACGGCGTGGAAAGCCGACGACTACCAACCGCGCCAGGACGCCGAGTTGCTCCGGTTGCTCTACGTCGCGTGTACCCGCGCGCGCGACCACCTCGTCGTCTCGCTCGTGGGTGACCCGGCGGGCACACGAGACACCCGAGCGCGAGCCTTGCGCGACGCCGCCTTGGCCCACTCCCCGGACGCGACCGTGGTCTCAGAGCCGACGATGCCGGCCGCCGGAGTGCCCGACGGCCGATTGGATGCGCTGCCCGGCCAGGCGCCGCCACCGCTGCCGCATGACTGGGCCGCGCGCGTGGCCGCAGTCCGCTTGCGTTCGGCGCTGCCGTCGGTGGCCTCCCCCAGTTCCAGCAGCGTCACGACGTCACAACGGGCCGACTCGCCCGCCACCCAGTACTCCGACCTCCCCGCCCAGGGCTCCGAACTCCCCGCCCAGGGCTCCGAACTCCCCGCACAGGGCTCCGGTCACACTCCGGAGTTGTCGGCGATTCCGGAACAGTCCGGCCGAAGTTCCCGTGCCACCCGGGACGGCCGCCCCCTCGGCCGGGCCGTGCACGGCACCCTCGATGTGCTGCTCGACCCGTTCGGACCCAGTTCCGGCCGCGCCGACGAAGCGATCAGCGTCGAAGCGGTCGACGAGTCCGCGGCGCGACTCGCCGCCGAGGAAGGCATCCCGGCCCGGTCGGCGGAAGTCGCAACCCTGGCGCGCCACGCGCTCGCCTCGCATTTGGTGGATCGGGCTCTGAAGTCGGCCAGACGCTGGACCGAACTGTACGTCGCCGCCCCGGTGGCTCCCGACGCATTGGACCCGAGAAACGCCATCACCCTCAACCCCGGCGAGGCCATCACCATGGTCGAGGGCTACGCCGACCTCGTCTTCCTCACCCCGGAGACCGACGGCGAACCCGGACATCTGGTGCTGGTGGACTACAAGACCGACGCGGACCTCACCAGGGCGATGGACCACTACCGCGCACAACTGGCCGGCTACCGATCCCTGCTGGAGCAGTCCACCGGTCTGACCGTGCGCGAAGTGTGGCTGCTACACCTGACCGACCGTGGCGCCGTGGAGATTCCGCTCCACGAGAGCTAGCCACTCGCCGGCAGCAGTGCCTCGATGTCCTCGGCCAAATCCGCAGGGTCGGTCTTGGGTGCGTAGCGCTTCACAGTCTCCCCATCGGGGGCCACCAAGAACTTGGTGAAGTTCCACTTGATCGCCGAGCCGAGCATGCCGCCGGCACGAGACTTGCAGAAGACGAACACCGGATCGGTGTCCGCACCGTTGACATCGATCTTGGTGGAGAGCGGGAAGGTCACCCCATAGTTCAACGAGCAGAACTGTGCGATGTCCTCGTCCGAACCCGGCTCCTGGTGGGCGAACTGGTCACAGGGGAAGCCCAGTACCACCAGACCCCGATCCGCATACTTCTCGTACAGTTCCTGCAACCCCTGGTACTGCGGGGTGAATCCGCACTTGCTGGCGGTGTTGACGATCAGCACCGGCCGACCGGCGTACTCGGCGAGCGGCACCTCCTCGCCTCGATTGTCGGTGAAGGAGAGGTCATACAGGCTCGTCGCTGTGGTCATGCTCCCAGTGTGCGGCCACCCGAGGCGCTGCGCACCCGCACCCACCACCGCAACCAGCACTCCCACCTTGGGGCGCACCTCCGTCGCGGCCCGGGTGAGGTCCCCTAGCGTGGAGCCATGTCCCGACCCCCCGACCCGGCCGAGCCTGCCGAGCCTGCCGACCCGGCTGAGCCTGCCGAGGATGCCGCCGCCGGACCCCGCGAAGATGCCGCCCCTTCCGCGACCGCCTCCCGGCGGCGCCTCGCGGTGCGGCTGGCCCGCTGGGCGCTACTGCTCGCCTCGGTGGTGGTGTTGTGGCTGATCTTCCGCGACGTCGACTGGTCGTCGGTGGGATCGGCCCTGGCCAAACTGACCTGGTCGGCGGCCGCCGTCCTTGTCGCCTTGACCGTCCTACGCCAATTCCTCGCCGCCGCCCCCCTTTCGGTCTTCATTCCGGGGCTCAGCCGCTGGCGGGCCCTGCGCAACGACACCGCCGCCGCAGTCGTGGCGACGGTCGCGCCACCGCCGTCGGATATCGCGATCCGGCTGGCGATGTTCCGCTCGTGGGGCACCGACCTGGTGCAGGCCACCTCGGGCGTCTCCCTCACCACGCTGCTGTTCTACGTGGTTCGACTCGCCGCGCCCGGCATCGGGCTGCTACTCCTCCTCGCCACCACTCGAACCGATGCCTCCACCGCCGCGGTGGCGGCGATCAGCGTGCTGGCTGCCGCCCTGCTCGTGGGCGCCATCGCGCTTGTGGGCAGATCCGAACGCGGCGCCACCTGGGTGGGCCGCGGCGCCGGTCGGGTTGCCTCCCGGGTTCGCCCGGGCAGCGTCACGGCCGAATCGTGGGAAGCCGCCGCACGGCGCTTCCGGATCGTGCTCAACCGGCAACTGTCCTCCGGCTGGCTTCCCGCAACCGGCTACCTGGTGGCGATGATGGCTGCCGAATCGGCGCTCCTGGCAGCCGCCATTGCGTTCGCCGGCGTCCCGACCGACGTCCTCAGCGTTTTCCTCGTGGCCGGTGCCCTGCTGCTGACCTATCCGCTCACGATGCTGCCGATGATGGGCCTGGGCATCATGGATCTGGCCATCTACACAATCCTGGTACGCGACGCCGGCGCACAGTGGGGATCGGCCATCGTGGCGGGACTGGTCATCTGGCGGCTGGCGACGATGGCGGTGCCACTCGTGATGGGCCTTGTCTTCCTGGCGACCCACTCGTCGAGGTCGTCCGCCGCCCGCCTTCGGGACCCAGCAACTTGAGCACGCCGAGCACGAACACCGGCCCCATCGCCAAGGTGCCGATCACGATGACGCCGGTGAGTCCGGGGTCGAACCAGGACATCGCGATCAAGCCGCCGAGAATCGTCAGGTACAGGTAGCCGTAGACCAGCAGCGGCACCGCTCGGGTGCGCCGGTCTCCCGGGCGGTCCCCACCGGGGAAGATCACGGCGTACACCGCAACGATCACCAACGGAACCATGGTCCACCCGACGAAGTTCATCACTGGGATGCCGTCGCCACCCTGCCAGGACTCCAGACTCGGCAGATACGGCCCGCCCTCGATCCACCACCACCAGGCATCGGCACCGAGCACCTCCCGCCACACGCCGGACACCGCCAGCGGATCGACCATGAGGTCGAATCCGGCCGCGATGAAGCCGGTCGCCAGACCCACGAGCAACGCCCGTGCGACGCGTCGGATGCCTGTCGCGGGTCCGGACGCAACATCGTCGGTCAACCAGATGACCAGCGAATATCCGCAGTACACGATGGTGCCCCAGGTGAAGATGATGAGGATCGGGACGCCCAGCAAGCGTGGGCCGAGCGCACCTGTGTAGTGGTACTCACCGAAGATCAGCCCGTAGTTGTCGCCCAACGCCTCCGCCACGAAAGCGAGCGATGCGGCAAGGCCGAAGAACGTGACGGTTCGGAGCGCGCCGCGCACCGCAGCGCTGTGCCAGACGCAGATGGCGTAGAGCGCGCCGGCGCCGAAACCCGCCAGGCGCATTTGCAGACCCGCGTCACGGGTGGCGATGGTGTAGATCAACAGCGCGAGCACGATCGCGTAGAACACCGCGATGACGACGAGCATGGCCGTGCTCGAACGCCGGGAGACCCCTGCGGGCTCGCGAACTGCCGGTGCCTGGTTCGGCGCCACATCTGTCGACATGGGCCACCTCCACTTTCCACCCTACTCTCGGCTGGCGGCCAGACGGTCCAGGATGAGATCGACCACGAACTGGAAGTCATCGATGGGAGGCTCGTGCGTCAGGTGCGACTGGAGGTGGTCGCGCAGGTGTGGGAATTGCGCCGGGGACAGTCCGGCGCGGAATTGTTCCACCATCTCATCGGGATCTCCCTCGACCACGAACGACTGCTCCTGCAACGCGTAGCCGAGCACGTGGTTGAGCAACGCGTGGTAGGCCAGGTGGGCGAGCTCGGGATCGACCCCCGAATCGGCCAAGGCCGCGAGTTGGGCCTCCATCAGGCGGATCCGATTGGGTCCGGCGATGCGACTGAACCACAAGCCCACCGCCCACGGGTGGCGCACCAGGGCGGTTCGCATCCCGGTCGCCGTCTGCCACAGCGCCTCCCGCCACCCAATGCCTTCAGCGGGGAGTTCGATCTCTTCGGCGACCAGTTCGACCATGCCATCGAGCAGGTCGTCCTTGTTCGCGACGTAGTGGTATAGCGACATCACCTCGTATCCCACCTCGCCGGCGAGCCGACGCATGCTGAGCGCCGCGATGCCCTCCCGATCGGCCAGCGCCACGCCAGCACGCAACACCCGATCACGACTCAACGGCTGCCGCTGTGCGGACTGCTTCGAAGCCATACCGATCACCTCCAGTTGACGGCTCGTACAGTGTACGCCTATCGTGGTGGGCATACACGTACACCGTACGACATCGGAGGCGCGACATGTTGGTCATCGAACAGCGGGGCTACGGCGACCCGCGCGACGTCCTCCATCCGAACGACCACCCGATTCCCCCCGTGGCGGACGACGAGTTGCTGGTACGCAACCACGCCAGCTCGGCCAACGCCGCCGACTGGCGTCTGGTGTGCGGCGAACCGCTGGCCCTGCGCCCGGCGTTGGGCGGGTTGCGTGGCCCTCGCCGGGTGGCCGGCTCTGACTTCGCCGGGGTGGTGGAGCAGGTCGGAGCCCAGGTCACCGGGTTCACTCCCGGCGACAGGGTGTACGGCAACGCACCCGGCGCCTTCGCCGAGTACGTTGCGGCTCCGGCCGCACGAACGGCACACATGCCGAATTCGACCACGTTCGCCCAAGCCGGAGCAGTCCCCCTGGCCGGCATCGCAGCGCTACAGGGTCTGCGATCCGGCGCGGTCACCGCTGGCCAACAGGTGATGATCCTGGGCGCTTCCGGCGGTGTGGGGAGTTTCGCGGTGCAAATCGCCAGGCACGCGGGGGCGGAGGTGACGGGGGTATGCAGTACCGGCGCACTCGACCATGTGCGACGCCTCGGCGCCGCCCACCTGATCGACTACACCGTGGAGGATCCCACTGAAGGTCCGGCACGCTACGACCTCATCCTTCAACTCGGCGGCCGCTACCCGGTGCGGCAACTGCGCCGACGGCTCCAGCCGCGGGGTGTGCTGGTGCAGTCCATGGGCGACGGTGGCCGTTGGTTCGGCCCGCTCGGCGCCATGACCCGAGCCGCGGTGGTCAACCTCGTGGTGAAGCAGCGGCTCACGGCGTTGGTGGCCAAGGAATCCGCAGCCGATCTGGAGGAATTGAGTGGGCTCCTCGACTCCGGTGCCGTCCGGCCGGTCATCGACTCCGAAGTGTCGCTGACACAAGCCGCCGATGCGTTGGAACGGGTGCGCCACGGCCACCCTCGGGGAAAGGTCGTGGTGTCAATCACCGAATGACGCCGGCCCCTCCCCGCCGGCTGCTGGCTCCCCCGCCGCCACCTGCCGGCTCCTCCGTCGAGCGGACGGCTCCCCCGCCGAGCGGACGGGTTCGTCGCGCTAGGGAGGTCGCATCGTTCCCCTAGCGCGACGAACCCGTGCGC
>JACJWR010000006.1 GCA_020637055.1 Actinomycetota bacterium
GAGTACAGTACGTCCTTGTGCAGCGGGTGCTCCTCCTCGGACGCCGCGACGGGGTCTGATCCAGACTGGCCTCCCGTCGCGGGAGTTCGCGATGCGCCGGTCTGAAGTCCAAACTCAAGACACCCGGAGCCCGATCGTGAACACCCATTCCCCTTCGTTCGATTCGCTGGATGCCTACGTGTCCGCGCGCACCATCAAGACCCCCGCCGGTCCGCGCCAGGACGGCCAGCCGGCGTACAACACCCAGCGCAACACCGCGATGCCGGTGTCCCGGTACCGGCCGTTCGCGCAGGAAGTCGAAACCGTCACCCTGGCCGACCGCACCTGGCCCGACAAGGTCATCGACCGGGCGCCGGCGTGGTGCGCCGTCGACCTGCGCGACGGCAACCAGGCCCTGATCGACCCGATGAGCCCGGCCCGCAAGCGGCGGATGTTCGAACTGCTGGTCAAGATGGGCTACAAGGAGATCGAGGTCGGTTTCCCGTCGGCCAGCCAGACCGACTACGACTTCGTCCGCGAGATCATCGAGCAGGGCGCGGTGCCCGAGGACGTCACCATCCAGGTGCTGACCCAGTGCCGTCCCGAACTGATCGAGCGCACCTTCCAGGCCTGCGACGGCGCACCCAACGTGATCGTGCACTTCTACAACTCGACCTCGATCCTGCAGCGCCGGGTGGTGTTCCGCGCCGACCGCGACGAGATCAAGAAGATCGCCACCGACGGCGCCCGCAAGTGCCTGGAGGAGGCGGCCAAGCATCCCGGCACCCGGTGGCGCTACGAGTACTCCCCGGAGTCCTACACCGGCACCGAGTTGGAGTACGCCAAGGAGGTCTGCGATGCGGTCTCCGAGGTCATCGCACCGACCCCGGACTGGCCGCTGATCGTCAACCTGCCCGCCACCGTCGAGATGGCGACCCCCAACGTCTACGCCGACTCGATCGAGTGGATGAGCCGCCACCTGGCCCGCCGGGACTCGATCATCCTGAGCCTGCATCCGCACAACGACCGCGGAACCGCAGTCGCCGCAGCCGAATTGGGCTATCAGGCCGGTGCGGACCGGATCGAGGGCTGCCTGTTCGGCAACGGCGAGCGCACCGGAAACGTCTGCCTGGTGACGCTGGGCCTGAACCTGTTCTCTCGTGGCGTCGACCCGCAGATCGACTTCTCCAACATCGACGAGATCCGTCGCACCGTGGAGTACTGCAACCAACTGCCGGTGCACGAGCGGCACCCCTACGGCGGCGACCTGGTCTACACCGCGTTCTCCGGTAGCCACCAGGACGCCATCAACAAGGGCCTGGACGCGATGAAGATCGCCGCCGACGAGGCCGACTCCGATGTGGACGACATCCTGTGGCAGGTGCCGTACCTGCCGATCGACCCCAAGGACGTCGGACGCACCTACGAGGCCGTGATCCGGGTCAACTCGCAGTCCGGCAAGGGCGGGGTGGCCTACATCATGAAGGCCGACCACGGCCTGGTGCTGCCGCGCCGGCTGCAGATCGAGTTCAGCCAGGTGATCCAGAAGATCACCGACGGCGAGGG